>JACPDN010000005.1 GCA_016183985.1 Pseudomonadota bacterium
CGCCGGATCCGATGCGGTGACCGGATTCCCCTTCGGTGCTGCAGGCAGCAGCACCCGTCACGGCCGAAACGCACGGCCGGCACAACTGCCCGAGCGGTGTCGCGTGGGGATCTTGAGGAAGAGAAAACGGAGACCGGATGGAGAAAGTCATCGCTAACCCCCTCTCCCTGACCCTCCCCCACGCCGACGCATGTCGGCATGCGCCGACTGTGGGGGGAGGGGATTTCACCGAGGATGCGATAATGGTTGAGTTCAGACCGGCTGGAGTTCCCTCCCCCCTACGTGGGGGAGGGTTAGGGAGAGGGGGCGCCAGGTGACGGGCGTCAACGCAATCTAGCCGCCCCGCTTGCGATACAGCACATGCCGCCGCAACGGATGCTCCGCCGCCAGCATCGGGTGATCGAAGTCGTCGCGTGCATCTTGCGTGAACCCCAGCCATGCTCGCTGATATGGGCAATGATGCGATCGGCAAGAGCATCGCTATCGCCCCGCGCCATCGGCCCGGCAAGTGTCGCATAGACGCGGCGGTCGTTATTGAGCGCCGCGAAGGGTGCCTTATCCGTCTCCCGCCACGGCCGCAGCCGAAGCCGCTCCGTGGCGAGTGTCGTCATCACATCCGCTCCGGCACGCTGATGCCGAGCAGCTCGAGGCAGAGTTCGAGTTCTTTCAGCACCAGTTCCGCCAAGGCGAGGCGCGAGCGGCGGCGGGCGACATCCTGTTCGGAGAGAATATGGAACGCGCTGTAATAGGAGCTGAAGGTCTGCGCCAGATTGAACGCGAAATCGGCGATGCGATTGGGCGCCAACTCCGCATAGGCAGACGCAACCGCGTCTGGCATGTGTCCCAGCATCAGCACCAGATCGCGCTCGCCAGTCTCCGGCGGCAAGATGGCACCCGGCTTGTCGCCTTGCGCCTCAGCTTTTTTGAGCAGCGATTTCACGCGCACGGCGGCGTAGAGCAGATAGGGGCCGGTCTTCCCCTCGAAGCGCGAGAAGCGATCGATGTCGAAGACGTAATTGGCGATCGGGTTGTTGCTCAGATCGGCGAATTTCAGCGCCGACACGCCGACTTTCTTGGCGATGTCGTCACGCTCGGCTTCGGTGTAATCGGCACCAAGGCCGTGCTCGTTGAGTTTCTTCAACGCCTCGCCCGACATCATCTGGATGAGGTCATCAAGACGCATGACGCCGCCGGCGCGCGTCTTGAACGGCTTGCCGTCGGTGCCGTTCATCGTGCCGTAGCCGAGATGGAAGAGGGTGCCCTTGCCATTGATGCCGGCCCTGATCGCGGCGCGGAACACCTGCACGAAATGCAGGCCCTGGCGATGGTCGACGACATAGATCGATCGATCCGGATTCTGGCAATTGACGCGGTCGACGATGGTTGCAAGATCCGTCGTGCCGTACATCGCGGCGCCATCCGATTTGATGAGGATCAGCGGCGGGATGTCCTGCTTGTCGGTCTCTTCCTTCACCGGAACGATGAGCGCACCCTTGTCTTCGATGGCGATGCCCTTTTTCTTCATCTCCTCGACCATCGGCGGGATGAGGTCGTTGACGCAGGCCTCGCCCTTCCACAGATCGAAATAGACGCCGAGATTGCCGTAGTCGCGCTTCATCGCGTCGACCGAGATATCGAAGAAGTGCTGCCACACGGCGCGGTAGCCGGGGCGGCCGTCTTGAAGTTCTGCTGTCGCCTGACGCGCACGTTCCAGACGCGCCGGGTCCGCTTTGCAATCGCCCGACGCCTTCGGATACATCTCCTCAAGCTCGGCCAGCGTCACCGGGCTTTCCTTCGGGTAAGGCCCCGTGAAATTGGCGTCGAAATAGGGGAGGTCGGGGCGGCGGATTTCCAGTTCGGAAATCAGCATGCCCATCTGCAGACCCCAATCGCCCATATGCACATCGCCGATCGTTTCGTCGCCGACGAATTTGAAGATGCGGCGGATGGAATCGCCGATGATCGCCGCGCGCAGATGGCCGACATGCATCGGCTTGGCGATATTCGGTCCGCCGTAATCCAGCACGACGACTTCCGGCTTCGCTTTCACCGGCTGGCCGAGGCGGGCGTCACCGGCAACGCGATTCATCGCTTGGGCCAGATAGTCGTCGGTCAGGCTGAGATTGATGAAGCCGGGACCGGCCAGCGAAACGTCCCGCAAGATCGGATTGCTCTTCAGCGCCTCCGCAACCTTCTCGGCAATCGCGCGCGGGTTCTGCTTGGCGGCCTTGGCGGCAGCCAGCGCGCCGTTGCACTGGAACTGGCCGAGATCCGGGCGGCCGGAAACGATCACCTGGCCAAAGGCGGGGTCCAGGCCCTGTTCCTTGAACACGGAACCGGCGATCTCACTGAGCTGGGTGGTAAGGGAGGTCATGTCTTTTCTAACTATCTGTCTGGTCTCAGAAACACGTCATCCCCGGGCGAAGTCCCGGGGATCCAGTGCTTGATCGATAGACTGGATCCCCGGCCATTCCTCAAATCAGAGGCTGGGCCCGGGGATGACGTATGGAATTGGCGCCGTTATAGCGGATTAGAACGCGACGTCGCCAGTCGATGTGCGCTCGCGTCGGCGGGCGCGCTTGGTCGCCTGGATCGGGTCTTCGCCCGAAAGCTGGGCCGTCGCCCCAGCGGTCACGGCACCCAGGCGGGCGACGATCGTGTCGACGCTGGGCTTTTCGCCTGGCGTATACGCATTGAGGGCGCTGCGCATATGCGCGAGGTGCTCGGCCGATGTGCCGCAGCAGCCACCGACGATCCGGGCGCCGGAATCTCGGGCCAAGCGGCTGTAATCGGCCATCAGGTCGGGGGTGCCGTTGTATTTGATCTTGCCGTTCTCGAAGAACGGGATGCCGGCATTTCCCTTGGCGATGATGACATCGCCAGGGCGGGCCGCCGCCGCCAGCTGCAGCACGGTCGCGGTCAGATCCGAGGCACCCACGCCGCAATTGGCGCCATAGGCTGCCGGTTTCGGGTCCAGTGTATGGACAAAATCGACGAAATCGGCGGGGCTGAGGCCCATCATGGTGCGGCCATTGGTGTCGAAGCTCATCGTGGTCACGATCGGCAGGCCCGCGGCGGCAGCGCCTTTGACGGCCGCCGAAACCTCTTCCTTGGCCGACATGGTCTCGATCCAAAGGACATCGGCCCCGCCGGCCTTGAGCGCCAGGGCCTGCTCGCGGAAGGCAGCCACGGCATCTTCCTCGGTGAGGGCGCCCAGCGGCTGCAGCAATTCGCCGGTCGGGCCCATGGAGCCGGCCACCACGACATCACGGCCGCTGCGGTCAGCGACCTTGCGGGCGAGCTCGGCGGCGCGCTGGTTGATCTCCAGTACGCGACCTTCCGCATTGTGCAGCTTCAGGCGATAGCGGGTGCCGCCGAAGCTGTTGGTGAGGATGATATCGGCCCCGGCTTTGACGAAGCCCTCATGCAGCCCCTCGATCCGCTCCGGATGCTCGAAATTCCACAATTCCGGCGCGTCGCCCGCCTGGAGGCCCACCTGGAACAGATTGGTGCCGGTGGCACCATCGGCCATCAGGAAGGGCTTTTCCGCCAACAGGCGCAGGAAACGGTTCGTCATCAGGCTATTCCCGGGTCGTGGGCGCTTTCGTTCGCGCCATGTTCTTCATATAACGACATTGTTATATCTAGGAACAACCTATGTCTTTCCTGTCCCTGGTTCAAGGCAAGAGATTGTTTAAACTGCCCGTCATGGCACCCTCCGAAAATACCCCCGACCCTATTCAAGAATGGCCCGCCCAAGAATGGCCCGACGTGCCGGCGCCAGGCTGGCTCACGGATGAGGAACGCCAAGCCTCCCTCGACGGCATCCTTGCCGAGCGCGACGGGCCGATCTGGATTTTCGGCTACGGCTCGCTGCTTTGGCGTCCGGCCTTCAAATCGGCCGAGAGCCGGCTCGCGACCTTGACCGGGTATCACCGGCGCTTCTGCCTGGTCATGCGCCGCTTTCGCGGCACCGAGGAATGCCCGGGCCTGATGCTGGCGCTCGACCGCGGCGGGCTTTGCCGCGGCATGGCGTATCGCCTCGATGATGCGACGGTGGATGACGATCTCAAAGGCCTCTGGCGGCGCGAGATGGTGACCGGCGGCTATCGGCCGCGTTGGATCAATCTGAAGACGCCGCTCGGCCCCTTGCGCGGCATCACCTTCGTCGCCAATCGCGCCAACGAACGCTATCTCAGGCCGCATTCACTCGATTACGCGGCGGAGATGATCGCCTGCGCCTGCGGGCCTGTCGGCAGCAATGCGGAGTACCTCCATACGACCCATGAGCATCTGCTGGGCCTCGGCATCAACGATCGCGGGCTTGCCAGCCTCGACCGCCTCGTACGCGAAAAATGCGCGGCGGCGAAGGAGAAATGACATGCACAATGTCGCTGCCGACTATCGTCATCGCGACAAGCTGGTAACGCCGCGTGGCATCATCCGCCACGGCAAGGCCCGCCTCAAATGGTACGACCTGGCACCTGCCGACGAACCCGTACCGGCCGAGATTCATCAATTGGCAAAGGACTTTCTAACGCATTCCTCGCTCGACCTCGGCGACGATCTTGGCTTCGTCATCCTGCATCGCTGCGGGCGCGAATTCTACTTCCTGCTGGTCAGCTCCTGGCGTGGCAACAACGAGCTGTGGGAATCCGTCTACGCCAAGATCAGCGATGCACATCCCGATTTCGCGCTCTTCACTGTTGAGGGCACGCATCGCGGCACGTTCTGCGTCTGGGAAATGGGCGCCGTCTGGCATGAGCAGCAGGCGTGGAAACGCTATCTGCGCTCAGCTCGCAACGATGCGGCGCGCGAGGCTTATCTCGCGGACAGTTTCTCAGGCAGTGTTTAACTGAAGTCAGTCGAGGTATGGTGTTTGGGAGGTTGATATCGGCACTCTTCCGTCGATCAAACGTCGCAATTCTTCATAAACGGCATTCTGTCGACTGGACGGACCAACAATAATTCTTCGAATCGGGAGCATTTCATCGACTCCACCAAACAGATGCATTCGATAGCGCACGCGTTGGGATTGACTGTCAAATATGGGTTTCTGCGATTCCTTTATGAGCGGGTGAAGCGAGAAGTTATCTGGATCATCGGCAGGCAACCCATGAGATCTTTGTGGAACCGAGATGATTCTGACTTCATTCTCTTCGGAAAAGGCGTGATGCTTAAAACATGCTGAATCATTGACGAAAGGCGTAAAACAATCCTCCAGATTCTCCTTAACTTGCATTTCATCTGGGGCTGTCCACGCATGAACAATTTTCCTAATAAGAGGCGAGAACATCTTGTCGGCATTTAGTTGGTCGTTGCTGTAGATAACTTGCCGAAAAGATCCGAATAGCGCCCTTTCTTTTCTTAGAAGATCAGTCAGGCGCTTCGTGTCGAAGACTATGGCGCATGGCGTGCTTCGACCATAGGCACGCCACTGACTTAAGAGACCGTGCTCTCTTTCGTATTCTTGGTCGATATCGCAGTGCGTGCAAAAAGAGGAGATAAAAGGTATGGCAAAGGAATTAGCTGAAGGCACTAAGTCGGCGCCATACGTTGTGCGGTAGAGGGCCTCTGCAAGCCATTTTGTTCCTTCTTCAGCAAGCTTTGCGATTCCCCCATTTGACTTAACCCAAGCACGCATCTTTGCATTTGTTGAGGATTGTTGCTCGATATGTCTCGAGAATTCCTTTGGTAGTGCCGACCGCAAGTATTGTCGGAATAGGCCAATTTCCGAAGAATCGTTCAGACAGTCGAAGCGCGTGGCTCGAATCTTTTGACTAATCCAGATGCCAGCGACTCCTTCTAGGTTGGTGTAGTGGTGTACTTCAGGATGGCCTTCATAGACTTCCTTGCGACTTGCTGTGGCGGAATGTTCGTTGCCTGAGAATGGTTCTTTCATTGGACTTTCCCGAGCATCAACAGGTGCGCGTGTGGCCAGAAATTTGTCTGCTACTAGCGTTCGATCAATCTTGCTCCATCGTAGCTAAGTAACGGAAGCATTCAAAGGCACTGCGGTCTCGGCCTTCAGTACCGAGAGCACGATGCTCGATTGCGTGTCGCGGATGCCGGGCATGCGCAGCAGAGTGCGGGTGGTGAATTCGCTCAGGGCATCGAGGTCGGCCGCCATGACGTGGATCAGGAAATCGCTGCTGCCGGTGATGGCATAGACCGAGACGACCTCGGGCCGGCGGAGCAGGGCGGACTGGAATCCGGCCACGGTTTTCTCCGCATGGTCGCCGAGGCGGATGTTGATGAAGGCCTGCAGCCCGCAGCCGACCTTCTTCGGATCGAGCACGGCGTGATAGCCGCGGATATAGCCATCATCCTCCAACCGCTTCAGCCGCCGGGCGCAGGGTGTCGCCGACAATCCGACCTGCTCGGCAAGCTCCGTGGTGGCGATCCGGCCATCGCGTTGCAGGATGCGGAGGATTTTGAGATCGATGCTGTCCAGTTCAGACATGGTGAATTGCTCCATTAGATCGCCATATCGTAGTGAAAAGACCTAATATGTAAATGATGGAGCCGATCTTTGGCGAAAAACACCCGCCGGGGCGGCGCACAATCGCGCATCGGATATTCGCGGAGCGCATTATGCTTGATCTTCAGTCCCGACCCTCAGTGCAGCCGGCTTCCGCCAAGGATTGGCTGGCGACCCAGGAAAAGCTGCGCGGCGACTATTCGACCTGTGCCGCCGATTTCAGCATGGCGCAGGACATGGGCGCGTACACGGCGGCCGAGCATGATCTGTGGCGGCGCCTGTTCCATCGCCAGAGCGAAGTTGCACAGCGTTATGCGGCGAGCGCGTTTCTCGCCGGTATGAAGAACCTCGACATGTCGGCTGACCGCATTCCGAATTTCGAGGCGGCCAGCAAGCGGCTACGTGAATTGACCGGCTGGGAGATCGTGGCGGTGCCGGGCCTCATTCCCGACGACGCCTTCTTCCGCCATCTCGCCAACCGCCGCTTTCCGGTGACCGTCTGGATCCGCGAGGAGCATGAGATCGACTATCTGGTGGAGCCCGATGTCTTTCATGATTTCTTCGGTCACGTACCGCTGCTGACACAACCGATCTTTGCCGACTATCTGCAGGAGTACGGGCGCAAGGGCGAGGAAGCGATGGCGATGGGCGCCACCAAGATCCTGGCGCGGCTGTTCTGGTACATGGCCGAGTTCGGCCTCATCCGCGAGAACGGCAACATCAAGGCCTATGGCGCCGGCATGCTGTCGTCAGCGACGGAGACGGCATACAGCGTCACCTCAGCAAAGCCGCAGCGCCTGCGTTTCGATCTGCAGCGCGTGATGAGCACCGACTTTCGCATCGATGCGTTCCAGGAAACCTATTTCGTGCTGGAAAACTATGACGAACTGTTCGCCGCCATGAGCCGCGACTTCGCGCCGCTCTATCGGCAGATTCTGGCCGTACCGGCCATCCCGGCGCGGGCGATCCGCGCCGGTGACACGATCATCAATATCGCGGCTTGAAGCGTCTCAGCCTTACTGCTCGGCGAAGGCTTTTTCGATGACGTAGTGGCCCGGCTGGGCGACGCTGCCTTCGGTGAAGCCGCGGGTTTCGAACAGCGGGCGCAGATCGGCGAGCATCGCGGGCGAGCCGCACAGCATGATACGATCTTCTGCCGAGTTGAGTTGCGGCAGGCCGATATCGTCGCACAGCTTGCCGCTCTCGATGAGATGCGTGATGCGGCCGTTATGCTTGAAGGGTTCGCGCGTCACGGTCGGGTAATAGATCAGCTTCTCGCGCACCAATTCGCCGATGAGTTCGTGTGCCGGCAATTCCTTTTCCAGGAAGTCGGCGTAAGCGAGTTCGTTGATGTGGCGCACGCCGTGGACCAGGATGATCTTCTCGTACTGGTCATAGACTTCCGGATCCTTCGCCAGGCTCATGAACGGGGCGAGGCCTGTGCCGGTGCCCAGCAGATAGAGATGCTTGCCCGGCAGCAGGTTGGTCGGCAGCAACGTGCCGGTGGCCTTGCGGCCGACGAGGATCTTGTCGCCGGTCTTCAGATGCTGAAGGCGCGAGGTGAGGGGGCCGTCCGGCACCTTGATGCTGAGGAATTCGAGCATGTCCTCATAAGCGGCGCTGGCGATCGAATAGGCGCGCAGCAGCGGCTTGCCGTTGACCTCGAGGCCGATCATCGTGAACTGGCCGCTGGCGAAACGGAACGCGGGGTCGCGGGTGGTCTTGAAGGTGAACAGGCGATCGGTCCAATGGTGAACGTCGGTGACTTCCGCCTGCAACAGATTGCTCATGATCTCTTCTCTTCACCACATCATCGGGCCGCCCGATTCCGGCGGCACATTTTGCATTGCAGCATTAAACAGTTGATGCGCGCTGTCTAACCGGAAAACGACAGAATATCAATCACCTGCAAGGCGGTATCCCGCGCAGGGCGGTGTGAATTCGGCGGATGGCGCCACCCATCTTTATTGCGAACCATTCGCAAGGGCAAGCCGAAATGTCGAGGCTGCGGTCTCAAATACCTGTCGAGCAAGGATATTTGCATGCAAACGATTTCCGGTCGCCGGCCGAGGACGGGACGGACCTGACCGACGGGTGGGGAGCCATGCAAGCCTGCATCGCCGCCACGTCAATTTCTCATCGCTCTTATCGGCTGGCGCGCCATTCCCGCTGCAGCATGGCGAAGACGAGTTCGTCGGTCCATTCGCCTTTGATGAATTCATTCTCGACGAGATGTGCCTCGCGCCGAAGCCCCAGCTTTTCCATCAGGCGAGCCGAAGCGGCGTTGCGTCCATCGCAGCGTCCGATGATGCGGTGGAAGTTCATGTCTTCGAAGCCGAAGCGCATCAGCGGTGCGATCGCTTCGCCGGCCATGCCCCGCCCCTGAAAGGCCGGGTGGATGATGAAGCCGATCTCGGCGGAACGATGCGCCTCGCTCAGCCAGACCAGCACGATCTCGCCCACGAAGCGACCGGTCGCCTTTTCCTCGACGGAGAGGATCAGCCGATCGCCTTCGGCCTTGAAGGCGGTCTTCGCGCGTCGCTCGGCGAAGGATGCCGCAATCTCTTCGTCCGTGCGCGGGCCGACATAGAGATAGCGCAGGACTTCGGGAAATCGATAGAGCTCGATCACATCGGCAAGGTCGGTCTCGGCCAGCGGTCGGATCGCCAGGCGATCGGTCTCGATCGGATAGCGCGGTGCCTGCATTTGATAGTCCTTCGCAGTGAGGCGGGTTGAAGAATGCGGAGCCGCGACAGAAAACCGCAAGCAGGATATGGTTATGCCGCGCGTGTCATGGATGTTCTGGCTCGCTTCGAGTCGAGCAAAGCATAGACAAGCATGAGGGATGCGAACATGTCGCAATTTCTGAGACAGGGCTATTCGGGGGCGCAAATCGGCCTGCATTGGGTGATTGCACTTCTGGTTCTTTTCCAACTGATTTTCGGCGAGAGCATGGGCGCCGTCGACCGGGCGATCGCCCGGGGCGAGACGCCGGACGCGACGGACCAGTTCCTCGCCGGCGCGCATTATTGGGTCGGCATTGCGATCCTGGTACTCGTGGCATTGCGTGTCCTCATGCGCGTCGTCCAAGGCGCGCCGGAGCCGGTCGGCAGCGGCCTGCAGCTGAAGGCCGCGAAGATCATCCATGCCGTCTTCTATCTGCTGCTGATCGCGGTGCCCGTCACCGGCCTGCTGGCGGTCTATGTCAATGAGGAGATCGGCGAGGTGCATGAAATCGGCAAGCCGCTCTTCATCGCCGTCATCGTGCTGCATGCACTGGGGGCACTCTTCCATCACTTCAAGCTGAAGGACGACACATTGCGGCGGATGTTCGTGCCGAGATAGCGCCGGTCAATCCAGGATGAAGGCGGCGATCTCTTTGAGAGAGGCCTCCGCCTCGGGGAGATCGGCCTCGAACTCGAAGACATGCCACATGCCTTCCCAGACGCGCAGCTCGCAAGCGATGCCGGCTGCGCGCATCTTGGTCGAGAGGCGCGCGCAGTCGGAGAGGAACAGGTCGCGCGTGCCGGTGGTGATCAGGGTCTTCGGGAAATCCTTCGGGATATCTGCATAGATCGGTGAGACTTCGGGCGCCGTGAGATCGCGGCTGCCGGCATAGGCCCGCGCTGCGGGTTCGAGCGTTAGTTCGTAATGCAGCCAGGGATCGTTGCCGACCAGGGTCGAGAGCGTATCGCCGGTCTTGGTGAGATCCGACCAGGGCGACATCAGCGCGGCCTTCGCCGGTTTCTCCGCGACCTGCAGGAGCAGCGCCAGCGCCAAGCCGCCGCCGGCAGACTCACCGGCGACCGTCAGCGCTGCAGCGCCATAATGCGCGACGAGTGCCCGGTAGACGGAGAGGCCATTCTCCAACCCCTGCGGAAAGGGATGCTCCGGCGCCAAAGCGTAATAGGGCGCATAGACCTTGCGCTTGGTGAGATGCGCGAGCCGCGCCGTGATGGCGAGATCCTCATCGGGCGAGCCCTGCACATAACCACCGCCGAAGAAATAAAGGATGGCACTGTTGCCGACGATGTTGGCCGGCGTCACCACCTGCGTCGGCACCCCACCGATGACTTCCTCTGCCAGTGTCACGCCGAGGTCGAGCGCGAGGCGCAAGGCATCCGGCACATAGAAGGCGGCACTCGCCTTGCGCCGTTCTTGAATGGCTCTTAGTTCCATTGACCTCGCGACGATCTCCGGCGCGTCACGCAACAAGGCCTGGGCCTGCGAACTGATGGTTGTGGGTGGCGGAGTATACGACATTGCGAAGTAGTTTCCTTTGGGCCTACTATACTAAACACTAACGGCAAAGCGCTTCGGCGACGCGAGCCACAATCTTTGCAGCGTTATCTTTTAGCGCAGGGCCAATGGCATCCAATTCGTCTACTGATTTCATTTTCTGTATATCAGTTCTTATACTCTTGGCGACTGATGCCTTGTTAAATCGAATGTGATGACTTTCGCATGCGGTTACAAGCCTTCGCACGTTACCAGACCCTGGCGGAAGCTCTAAAGACACCATGCCCGCGGCTCGCAGCTTGTCTGCATGAGTGCGTTCAAATGCCTGCAAGTAATAGACGTCACTGAAAAGGTCCTCCAGGGTAAAATCTCCTTCCGCCCCGACGACCTCGCCGATAAGCGCAGTGACTGCCTTCGTGTTTTTGTATTTTGTAAGCCATTTGGTTCTCAGTTTTTCTTCGCCTTTTCGTCCTGCATCATCGGAATCGAACAACGCGAAGACGTCTAGATTCTGCCCGATCATATAGCTGGCAAGATAAACTAGCTCTGACGCGCCTCCTGCTGCGGTGATCAGAATGTCGTCGCTGATGCATGGAAGTGCTGAGCGAGTTAAGAGGCTTGATAGTTCTGACAAGATCCAAAAATCATCGACACCCTCGACCACAAGATTCTTCTGAGAAACCAAAAAATGCTGACCAAGTGTCATTCCCAGAGCGGCCTGGAGGGTCAGTCGTTCGTCACTTCCGCTCCCAGATAAATTATCGGTGACCTCAGCTCCTCCATTTCGCTCAGTCATAATATGCAATCGTTTAGGCTCGCGTAGATCGACCAAGAACGGCAAGTGAGTAGTGTAGATCAAGGTGTTGAGTTCTGCGTACGCATCCAGCCTCTTCAAGAGATCTGATTGCCCCCCTGGATGGAGGTGTAGGCCTGGCTCATCAAGCAATAATACGCAGTTCTTAAATGATGACTCGCTGTCATGCATGAAGTGCAGATCGAAGGAGAAAAACCACTTAAAGCCCTGGGACTGCTCCTCGAATGGCACCATCCCCATGCCCTTATCTATTTCCTCGATGTTTGCAAAGAAAGTTTGTCCATCAACGCGAAACTCAAGTTTGTATTTGTGCTGGCCCCAGCGATTTGAGACAGCTTGCGTGATGTTCCTAGCACCGTCTTGCAAATCATGCTGACGTTCTTCGATTTGCTGGGCGTCTTTTCCTTGCGCAATGAGTTTATTGAGATCAAGTCCGGCGAGATTGAGAAGCATTAGAATCGTCTCATCTTCGCGCGTACATTTTTGAGTTTTTAGCCGAGAACTCAATTGCTCCAAGTCTGCGCGCCCGGAAAATTCTCGATACTCGTCCATGTATACAAATATGGGAACGCTCCGGAGAACAAATTTCAGAGCAATGGCACTGCACGTAGGAAGCTGCTCAACGGCAGCGAGGAGTTCATTGGTAGTAATTGTAAAATGCTGAAGCGTCGATTGCTCCGCTCCTTGTGTAGAAGGGTCGCTTGAGAACTCAGACTTCAACTGGCGCCGAGCTTCTGCGAGAGCTTCTTTAGCTCGGCCAAATTCGCCGTTGAGGACAAGAACTTCAATTCGTTGGTAGGCGACTTGCAGCTGAGAGATAAATTTATGGCCTCCTATCTTTAAATTAGGTGCCGTGTATTTCTTTACTGCCTCTTGAAGCGATCGCTTCATAGGGCGATCAGGAAAGCATTCAAGCGGCGAACCAATGAACGAGAGCTGACCATCGTAACGTCGGCCGATAGTGATGTGCTCGGGCGTTGAATCGCGCCAACTGAGATTTGTCAGCTGTTGGTGTTCTTTTTGATCAAGTGCAAATGTGCACTCACATACGATTGTATTGGCATCCCTTTGTCTACGTCTGCCGCGGGGCCATTCTTTGTTGATGTCGTAGGCGATATTTTTCTGATGGGGATTAAATTTGTGTAGGGCCTTAAGCAGTGATGTTTTCCCGGATTGATTCTTGCCGACGATGCAGTTCAGCGGATCCAAAATATGAACATCCCCTGAGTCATTGATGTTGCGGAAATTCCGCACGCGGAAGGATAGCAGCTGCATTGCTTTGCGCCCCCTAACTATTACTTTTAATTGATGTGAAATATACGTGACCCGCCATGCGAGTGACAAGTCCGCCAAAAAAACGCCCCGGTCTTTCGGCCGGGGCGTTTTGTTTGGGTCGGACTGAAGCTCGCTATCAGGTACGCGGCTTCAGGTTTTCCGGGTCATAGAGCGGCTTGTAGCCCACGCCCGCCACTTCCATCGTGTAGTGTTCGCCGAAATATTCGACGATGAGCTTGCGGCCGACTTGGGCATAGGACCAGGGGAGGTAGGCCAGCGCGATGTTCTTGCCGATGGTGGGGCCGTAGGCGATCGAGGTGGTGAAGGAGCGGCGGCCGAGGTCGTCGACCAGGGTCTCCTTCGTCTCCGGGTCCATGACCGGCAGGATGCCGACGGGATAGCGGGCCACACCCTTGCTGTCGATGTTATCGGTCATCACGAGGGTGCAGAGCATCGCCACCTGGTTCGGCAGCGCGCGGTGCCGGATGTTCGCCGCCTTGCCGCGGAAGTCGGCTTCCTTGACCTTCGGACGCTGCAGGTCGCTTTCGATGAGGTTGTACTCGGTCAAGAGATCGGCGTTCTGCAGGCGCAGGCTCTTTTCCATGCGGCGGCTGTTGGCGTAGGTCTCGACGCCGAAAGCCATGACGCCGGTCGAGCGCAGGGCGTCCCAGACGGCGAGGCCGTCCTCGTACTTCATATGGAGTTCCCAGCCCTGCTCGCCGACATAGGAGATGCGGAAGGCGGTGACGTTCTTGCCGCCGATCTTGATCTGCTTGATGGCGGCGAAGGGGAAGGCTGCGGGTTCGAGGCCGGCCGGGTCTTCCACGACCTTCTGCAGGGTCACGCGGGCATTGGGGCCCCAGATGCCGATGGTGATGTACTCGGCGGCAACGTCGGTCACCTTGACGTTGTAGCCCTTATCCTCGGCCATGCGGCGGATGTAGTGGAAATCGCGCGGGCCGGCATCGGCACCGTCGATGACGCGGATGCGGTCCGGCATGCGGATGACGGTAAGGTCAGCGCGCACCATGCCCTCGTCATCGAGGAAGTGCGTGTAGATGCCCTTGCCGATATTAGCGTCGCCGCCGATCTTGGCGGCGCAGATCCATTCCATGAGTTCGACATGGTCCGGACCTTCGACGTCGAACATGTAGAAGTGCGAGAGGTTGACGATACCGCAATCCTCGCTCATGGCGAGATGTTCGGCATTGGAGACGCGCCAGAAATGGCGGTTGTCCCACTCGTTCGCACGCACCGGCACGCGGTTGCCGTACTTTTCGAGGAGATGCTCATTGGCCTTGTAGCCATGAGCACGTTCCCAGCCGCCGAGTTCCATGAAGTAGCCGCCGAGTTCCTTCTCGCGCTCGTAGAAGGGCGAGCGCTTCACGTTGCGGCCGGTGTCATAGGGTTCGCGCGGATGGACAGCCGGGTTGTAGATCTTGCGCGCGGCTTCGCCGCAGCGGCCTTCGATGAAGCTCTCTTCCATCATATGCGGATAGAAGCGGGCGAAGTCGATCTTGTTGTGATCGATCGGCGTGCGGCCATCGGTCATCCAATCGGCCAAGAGCTTGCCCATGCCGGGGCCGTCCTTGACCCAGACGCCGACGGCGTACCACAGGCCGCGCACCTTCTGGCTTTCGCCGATAGAGGGGCCGCCATCGGTGGTCACCTGCAGCAGGCCGTTGAAGGAGCGCTTCTCCTCATAGCCGAGTTCGCCCAGGATCGGCGTCAGTTCGATGGCGCGCTCCAGCGGCTCGAGGATCTGCTCCATGTCGAGATCGCGCTGCGAGGGGGAGAGGCGGGCTTGTTCCTTTTCAAGAAGATCGCGCGGATGGACCATGCGCGGGTTCTTCTCTTCGTAATAGCCCCACTCGATCATGCCGCCTTCGGCCGTGGTGGGATCGCCGGTGTCGCGCATATAGGCCGAGTTGCCCTGGTCGCGCAGCAGCGGCCAGCCGATTTCCTTGCCGGTGCCCTTGAACTGGTCATAGGGCCCGAAGAAGCACAGCGGGTGATCGACCGGCATGACCGGGAGATCCTCGCCCGCCATTTCGGCGATGAGGCGGCCCCAGAGGCCGGCGCTCACCACGACGTAATCGGCCATGACGGTGCCGCGGTCGGTGACGACGCCTTTGACGCGGCCGTTCTCGATCACCAGCGACTTCGCCGCGGTATGGGCGAAGACCTGGAGCTTGCCGGCGGCTTCAGCCTGTTCCACGAGCTTGCCCGCGACGGTCTGCGAGCGCGGGATGACGAGGCCGGCATCCGGATCCCACAGGCCGCCCTGGACCTTGTCTTCCTCAATGAGCGGGAACTTCTTCTTGATCTCGGCCGGGGTCACAAGCCGCGCGCGGGTGCCGAAGGCCTTGGCAGACGCGACCTTGCGCTTGATTTCGTCCATGCGGCCGGTGTCGCCGACGCGGGCGACTTCCAGGCCGCCGACGCGGTCGTAATGGCCGAGCTTGCTGTAGAAATCGATGGAGTAGAGGGAGGACCAGCAGGACAGGAAGTCGTGGCTGGTCATGTAGCAGAAGTCCGAGGCGTGGGCCGTCGAACCGATATCGGTGGGGACACCGGACTTGTCGATGCCGACAATGTCGTCCCAGCCGCGTTCGACCAGGTGATGCGCGATCGACGCGCCGACGATGCCGCCCAAACCGACGATGACGACCTTGGCCTTAGCCGGAAACTCTGCCATTTCCCGTGACTCCGAAGTGGTAATTTGCGCGAGACTATATGGCGGCGGTGGGGCGATTGCTGCCTGTTTGCGACATTAGCAAAATGGGCCGCGACAAGGGGCCGAGAAAGTGGGCGCTATGCGCCGGTTTTCGCAGGAAATTTGGGTTCTGTAGGCCACCCTGCGGGTGGCTGGCCCAATTGTGACGCAAATAGGACAAGTCCCGGTATTGCGCCGCAAAATCAACGTTTTCCGGAATGGCGCATTTGGCGCGATCTGGTGAGGCATTGTCGCGCTTTCGCTAGAGCAACAGGGCGTCCGGTGCCGATATGGGCGACGATTTAGTCATCCCTCTATTAGTTTGATTCACGGGAAAGGCCTTTAAAATGTCGACAGCGGAACAGACAGCGGAAGCCGGCGGCGGCAGGCGTGCGCGCGGCGGCGCCGACGCGCGCCGGGCGCAGCGTCAGAAGCCCAAGCTGGTCCAGAACCCTTATATCGTCCGCAAGATTCCGCTGGTGACGGTGCTGGATGAAGAAGGCCTTGCCATGATGGAGCGCAATGCCGACACCATCCTGCAGGAAGTCGGCATCGAGTTCCGGGACGAGCCGGAAGCGCTTGAGCTGTGGAAAAAGGCCGGCGCCGATGTGAAGGGCACCCGCATCCGCTTCCCGCGCGGCCTTGCGCGCTCGATCGTGCAGAAATCGGCACCCAGCCAATACATCCAGTATGCCCGCAACCCAGAGCGGAACGTGCAGATCGGCGGCAACGCCACGGTCTTCGCCCCGGTCTATGGCCCGCCCTTCGTGCGTGACCTCGATAACGGCCGCCGCTATGCGACCATCGCCGACTTCCAGAACTTCGTGAAGCTCGCCTATATGTCGCCCTCGATTCATCATTCGGGTGGCACGGTGTGCGAGCCGGTCGATCTGCCGGTCAATAAGCGGCATCTCGACATGGTCTACAGCCATATCAAGCTCAGCGATAAGCCGTTCATGGGCTCGGTCACGGCGCCGGAACGCGCCGAGGACACGGTCGAGATGGCCAAGATCCTGTTCGGCGCCGATTTCGTCGCCAAGAACACGGTGCTGACCAGCCTCATCAACGCGAACTCGCCGATGGTCTGGGACGGCACCATGCTGGGTGCCATGAAGGTCTATGCCCGCAACAACCAGGCCTGCATCACCACGCCGTTCATTCTGGCGGGTGCCATGAGCCCGGTGACGGCGGCCGGCACCATCGCCCAGGTTCTGGCCGAGGTTCTGGCCGGCGCGGCGACGGCCCAGCTTTACAATCCCGGCGCACCGGTGATCTTCGGCGTGTTTGCCTCCTCGATCTCGATGCAGTCCGGTGCGCCGACTTTCGGTACGCCGGAGCCGACGCTGGTGTCGCTGGCTTGCGCCCAGCTCGCCCGTCGCCTCGGCATCCCGTTCCGCACCGGCGGCTCGCTCTGCGGTTCCAAGATCGCCGATGCCCAGGCGGCCTATGAGAGCGCCCAGACGCTGCTGCCGACCCTGCAGGCGGGCACCAATTTCGTGCTGCATGGCGCCGGTTGGCTCGAAGGCGGTCTCTCGGCCGGCTACGAGAAGTTCATCATGGATGCCGACCAGCTCGGCATGATGCAGACGCTGGCCAAGGGCATTGATCTGTCGGAGAACGGCCAGGCGCTCGACGCCATCCGCGAAGTGGGGCCGGGCAGCCATTTCCTGGGCTGCGCCCATACCCAGGCCAATTTCGAGACGGCCTTCTATCGCTCCAACATTGCCGATAACAACTCGTTCGAGCAGTGGGAAGCGGAAGGCGCCCAGGATGCCGCGCAGCGCGCCAACAAGATCTTCAAGCGCATGCTGGGCGATTACGAGGCCCCGGCCCTCGATCCGGCCGTCGACGAGGCGCTGAAGGAATTCATTGCCAAGAAAAAGGCCGCGACTCCGGACAGCAACGTCTAAACCGGCCCATATGAACCAGCGAAAAGGCGCCCTTGCGGCGCCTTTTTGTTTTGCGCCGGCCGCAAGCACATGTAGAGATTGGGCCAGACTATCGGGGGAACGGCCATCAGCATGGGTCTTATTTCTCGCCTGCCCAGGTTGCGGTTTGCAGTATTTGCGCTGGCGGTTCTCCTCGGTGGCTGCGGCACGACGGTGAACTGGGACTATCCACGGACCGCCAGCGCGGCCTTGGATCGGCCGGAAACGACGTCCGTCGGAGCCATGCTGCAGGACGTCGCCGTGCAGCATCCCGGACAGTCGGGCTTTGCGCTGGTGGCGGGAGATGACAAGGCCTTCGCCGCCCGCCTCGCCATGGCGGACCTCGCCGAAAAGACACTCGACGCGCAGTATTACATCTGGGACGTGGATACGACGGGGCGGATTCTGGCCGATCGCCTCATCCTTGCGGCTGACCGTGGCGTGCGGGTCAGGCTGCTGCTCGACGACCATTATCAGAACGAGGCGCTCGACCACAGCATCGCCGTGCTCGACGCCCATCCCAATATCGAGGTGCGCTTCTTCAATCCGGTGCACAACAGGCGGTGGCGGGTGACGAGCTTCCTGTCCGATTTCGGCCGCGTCAATCACCGGATGCACAACAAGCTCTTCATCATGGACAACGCGTTGGGGATCACTGGCGGCCGCAACATTGCCGACACCTATTTCGGCGTCCGCCCGGACCAGAATTTCCGCGACCTCGACCTCGCCATGGCGGGGCCGGTCGTCCAGGATCTCTCATCCGGTTTCGATCGGTTCTGGAACAGCGAATGGTCCGTGCCAGTTGGTGCGGTGGTCGGCGAGAAGGCCAGCACCGACGAATTTACCAAACGACGCGCGCAGCTCAGCCGGAACGTTGCCGATGCGGGCTATCCCTTTGCGGTCGACGAGCAGATCGCCAAGCTGCGGCAGGATCTGACGCTGTTGCGGGACGCCTTTACCTGGGCGCCCGGGCGGGCGCTGGTCGAGGATCCGACACGCGTCAACAATGACGCCGGCAGCCTTGTCATCACCGACGCCATTGTCGACAGGCTGGATCACACAAGCAAAGAGGTGTTGATCGAATCGCCATACTTCATCCTGCTCGACCGGGGTGTCGACATGATGAAGCATCTGACAGCGCGCGGCGTGACGGTGCGTGTATTGACGAATTCTGCCGCGACCAATGACGTGTTGGCGGCACATGCCGGTTATGCCAACACCCGCGAAGCCCTGCTCGAAGCGGGTGTCGAGCTTTATGAATTGCGGCCGGACAGCAATATGAAGCGCGCCTGGTCGCTGGCCGCGGGCAAGTCACGATCAGCCCTCCACAGCAAGGCCCTGGTATTTGACCGCCAGACGGTCTTCGTCGGCAGCTTCAACCTCGATCCCCGGTCCCGTTTCATCAATACGGAAATCGGCGTGATGGTGGACAGTCCGGTTCTCGCCAGGGAACTGGCGGCGTTCATGGATGCGGGCGTTGCACCCGGCAGCGCCTTCCAGCTGTCGCTCGACGCGCGCGGCGATGTCGTCTGGAGCGCCGAGACGAACGGGGTAAAGGTGACATACGATACCGATCCCGGCACGTCGGTCTGGCGCCGCTTTCTCATCGATGTCATGGGCCTGCTGCCGATTGACGAGCAGCTCTAACCGAGAAACGCCCTGCCGATGGCGAGCACGGCAATGACCATCAGGAAAGCCAGCGCCACGCGCTGATAGGTACTGGCCTTCGCGCGATTGAACAGGCGGTCGCCCAACACATTGCCCACGGCCATGACTGGGATCATCAGCAAGGCCAGGATGAGAACCTTGAGGTCGAGCAGGCCGGCCACCGCCTGTGCCACGATGCTCCAGGCGGAGATGAAGAAGAAATAGACGAGCAGCGATGCGCGCCCCACGACGACGCCTTCGGGCGAGGCAAGGAAGAACAGGATCACCGGCGGGCCACCCATGGCGGTCGCGCCGTTCAAGATGCCCGAGGCAACGCCAATACCGATCTGCGCCCCCGTGTGCGGCCGCCGCGTGAAGCGATAGCCGCGCCACAAGGCAAGGACGGCGGCCAGCAGCACCAGGCCGATCATGACACGCATGACATTGGCGGAGAAATAGGTGAGGGCCAGCACGCCCAATGGCGCGCCGATGACGGCGCCGATCAAGAGGCGGTAGATCGCATGCCAATTGGCGCTTTTCCATGCACGCGGCAGCTGTTCGGCGCCGGCGACCATGGCGACAATCGGAATGGCAGGCACGACCGCCGCCGGGGCGACAAAAAGGGTGAGAACCGGCACGGCCGCCAAGGCGAAGCCGAATCCGGTGAACCCACGCAGGAAGCCCGCCAGAAAAACCGTGCCGAAGATGAGTATCGCGGCACCGGCGCTCATATGCGGAAGGAGGGTCAACAAAGGCGGCAAGGTCAGGCCGCCTCGTCACCCTCGATCATATGCCGCTTCATCAGCGGCATCTGGCTGAGGCTGAAGAGGATTGTGAGGCCCAGGATGCCGAACACTTTGAAGTCGATCCACAGGTCTTCGGACACATTGCGCCAGACGATCTCGTTGAGGATCGCCATAGCTGTGAAGAACAGCGCAAAGCGCAGGGTCAAAATCCGCCAGCCCGCTTCCGTTAGCTGCAGGGCATCGCCCATGACATATTGTAGCGTCGGGCGCTTCAGAGCCAAGCCGCCAAACAGCAGCACGGCGAAGATACCCTGCACGATGGTGGGCTTCATCTTGATGAAAACGGCGTCATTGAACCACAAAGTGAGGCCGCCAAAGATAACGACGACGACAGCCGTGATCAGCGGCATGATGGCAAGGCGCTTGGTCGCGATATAACCGATGGCGAGCGCAATAACCGTGGCGATGATGAGGGCAACGGTGGCACTCATCAGGCCGGCCGCTTTATATGCGATGAAGAACACCACCAGAGGGCCGAAATCGACCAGGAGTTTGATGCCTTTGGACGAAGATGCGCCGGCCATGAAGGGTTCGGATCCTATTGTTTTGATGCGTTGCGGCATGGTATGCGAGGCAGTTCATTCTGCCTAGCCCCCGGCGAGACGCGCGGGGAAATGAGGCCGAATTCGCGGAAATCAAGGGCCAGGATATGACCGAAAAGACCCATGCCGAGGTTTTCCTGCGCAACCGGAAATGGGCCGAGCGCAAGGTTGCGGCCGATCCGGACTATTTCAACCGCCTTGCCGATCAGCAGGCGCCGAAATATTTCTGGATCGGGTGTTCAGATGCCCGCGTCCCGGCGAACCAGATTCTCGATTTGCCGCCGGGCGAGATCTTCGTTCACCGCAACATCGCGAACCTCGTCTATCACATCGACACCAACTGCCTGTCAGTCCTGGAATTCGCCGTCAACGTGCTGAAGGTCGAGCACATCATCGTCTGTGGCCATTACGGTTGCGGCGGCGTGCGGGCGGCGATGGGCAACACGGAACTCGGCCTCATCGACAATTGGCTGCGTCAGATCAAGGACGTCTATGCCGCCAACACCGAGGTTCTGGAGGCCGAGCCCAATATCGAGCGGCGCCTCAACATGCTGTGCGAGATGAACGTTCGCCAACAGGTGCGCAATGTCTGCCATACGACGATCGTGCAGAATGCCTGGAAGGCCGGCCAGCCCTTAAGCGTCCATGGCTGGGCCTATTCGGTGCGCGACGGGCGCCTGCGTGATCTCGACTTCTGGGCCGACGGCGTTCACGATCTCGACCCGATTTACCAGATGCTCTCCTTCGAAGAGACGCCGAGTTTCTAATTCGGCGGCGTCTGGTTTCCCTGCAGCCAGGTCGATGTGTAGTGGTTGCCGTCGCGGGTGACCCAGATCAGGGTCCAGCCGTCTTTGAGGATGTCATAGCAGGCCGGCGGCGCCTCGCCCCAGATCGAGCAATATTGCGTCGCTGTCGTGCTCCAGCGCCCGGTCTGTAAGGGCGCGCCTTTGGTCTTGTAGGTGGTCCAGCCGTCGGGGCCGAAATAGCTCCAGTATTCGGTGCCGGCCCAGTCGCCGTGTACGGTGTTGCCCTTGAAGAGATCGTAGATTTCCTGGCCGCTCATGCGGAGGGGTTCGGCTACAGCCGGTGCTGCGAGGCAGCCGAGCAGCGCCGCGCTATTCAGGAAGAGCCGGATTTTCCGGGACGATGTCCTTCTTCCGGGCATGATGCACCTCGCGCTGGGCGATGTAGAGGTTGGCGGCAATGATGATCGCCGCACCGGCCAGGGTCTGCAAGGTCGGAATCTCGTTCCAGATCGACCAGCCGAAAAAGGCGGCCCAGATGAGGGCGGTGTATTCCAGCGGCACCAGCATCGAGGCTTCGCCGCTGCGGAAGGCCTTGATCATGCACAATTGGGCGACGGCCGAACTGCCGCCCTGGAGGAGGAGCACACCCCAATCGGCCGCATTCGGCCAGTTCCATTCCATGACTGCCAACGGGCAGACGATCACCAGGGTCGCGGTGGATGTGTGGAAGAGAATGTTATGCGAGCTGTCCTTGCCCGAGATGCGCCGCAGGGTGATGAGGGTGAGGGAGTAGAAGAAGGCCGAGGCCAGGACCAGAACGGCGCCGAGGTTGAGTTGGCTGAAGAAATTGCCATTCGCGCGTGGGCTGGCGATGAGGGCCACGACGACGCCGACGAAGCCCACGCCAACGGCCGCCCAGCGCCTGCTACCAACACGCTCGCCGATGAGCGGGCCGGAGAGGGCGGTGACAAAGAGCGGTGCGGCAAAGGCGATGGCGATGCAATCCACCAATGGAAGGAAGCGCAACCCTTCAAAGAAGGTATAGCCCGTCAACATGATGAGGACGCTGCGCATGGCATGGAAGCGGAAGTGGGACGTCTTCACTTTGAACGGACTGCCGGTTGCGCGCCAGGTAAGGCCGATGGCCACGACCAATGCCGGCACGCGACCGACCGCCAGGATCTGCCAGGTGCTGTAGCCGCTGGTCAGCCATTTGACACTGGCATCGGCGACGCCGAACAGGAGAACGCCGAGGCCCATGAACAGCATGGCGCCGGCGGGCGAGAGCATCTTGGCCGTCGTCGTCATGACGCAGCGCCGCGTTTGACGGCCTCACGGTGCGCAATGTAAAGGCTGGCGCCGATGATGATCACGGCACCGGCCAATACTTGGAGCGTCGGCACGTCGCCCCAGAAAATGTAGCCGAAAAGGCCGGCCCAGATCAGCGCCGTATATTCGAATGGCGCCAGCAGAGAGGCTTCACCGACACGGAAGGCACGCACCATGGAGAGCTGGCCCAAGGTGCTGCAACTGCCTTGAACCAGAAACAACATCCAGTCAAAGGCACTGGTTGGCCATTTCCATTCATGGATGGCAGGCCCCAGCACGATCAGGCCGCTGAACAGCGTTCCATAAAAAATGATGTTGTGGCCCTGCTCACGGCCGGCGAGCGGGCGCAGCCATATCTGGCCCATGGCATAGGTGATGGCAGCGATGAGGGCCAGGAGGGCACCCCAGCTGATGCCATGCCGCCCAGGCTCAACGGCCACCACCACGCCGATAAAACCGACGACAACGGCGGTCCATCGGCGCCAACCGACTTGTTCGCCGAGAATCGGGCCGGACATGGCTGTAATGAAGAGGGGTGCCGCAAAGGCGATGGCGATGGCATCCGCAAGTTCCAGGTAGCGGAGACATTCGAAAAAGGTCCAGGTCGTGGCGACGATGAGGAGTGAGCGCAGCATATGCGTCCTGATGAAGCTGCTGCGCAGGACGAGCGGGCTGCGGTGCTGATGCAGGATCATCACCAGCATGACGCTGACAGTGATGATGCGCGACGTGGCACTGATCTGCCACGTGCCATACCCTTCCGTGAGCCGCTTCGTAACGGCGTCGAGGACGGAGAACCAGAATACGCCGAAGGCCATGAACGCCATGGCACGGTAGAGGGCTTTGGTGGTCGGCGCGGTCATGGGGGAGGGCACGCGGGAGTTGCTGTCGGGATTTGTTATCCAACTGGATAGCACGCCGAATGCCGGGTGTGGCCCCCCTATTAACGCGTCCCCCTCATGCGCCGCTCATCTTCGCGAATGCAGCAAAGGCCCAGCTATCAACCACCCAAAGGAATGGCGACCAGGACCAAGGCGACGCCGATCGACATGATCAGCAGACCCGATTGGATCGGTCTGGCGCCGACATGCTTTCCCCAACGATAGCCGACAACGAAGAGCAACAGCGTCATCAATCCGTTTGAAACACGGAGTGCCACATAGCTGTCATCCAGGAACATGAAGGGCAGGGCGGCGGGGACGGCCGTCAGGATGACCAGGATGCAGATGATGGCGGCGGCACGGAAATCGCCGGCATGGAGGCCAATAGGCTCTGCCGAAGTGACAGAACCGTTGGCCTTGTGCCGGCGCTCATAGGCGGCACCCAGCAGATAGAGAAAGCCGTCGATGATGCCCCAGGCGATGTTGCAGCCCAGCGCCGCGATCATCAACTCGCGGCCGTCGGTCGGCTCATCGGCGCCGAGCAGGCGCGCCCCGAGGGTGAAGGTCATCACCATGATCATGCCGAAGATAAGCTCACCCAGCGTATCGCCGGGATCGATATGCCGATGCAGGCGCAGGAACGGCTTCATGCCTTCTCTCCCCGACCTGTTGCCGATTGCGCAAGCGGGAATTGCCAGTAGACATGGTCGACCGTCTTGCCGAGCGCTTTGGCGATGTGGTCTTTGATCTCGTCGCCGATGAGGTTGAGGCGCGCGAAATCGACATTCGCCGGCAAGGTCGACGGCGTCACATGAACGAACAGCAGGCAATGCTCGGAATCCATCAGGCTCGACGCCACATGGAGTTCAATGCCGGCGCGCTCGCGGATGGCCCGCTCGATCTCGGCGTCGATTTTGAGATCGGCGATATCGATGAGCACGTCCTTGTTGAGCTTTGCCAGCATGAGCGCCATGGAGCCCAGCAACAGGCCAATGAAGATGGAAATGATCGCATCCATCAGCGGGGCCGGCTCCACCAGCCGGGACCAGAAAGCGACGAAGAGCGTAATAGCGATGCCGAGCAGCGCCACGGAATCTTCCAGCAGAACGGCAAGCACCGTGGTGTTGGTCCGTGCGGCGCGTAAACCGGACATGCCACCCAGTTCATGCCAAGCGACCCTGAACGTATAGAGCTCGAGAAGGCCGGCGAAGATCAGCAGGCCGATGGCGAGATTGGAAAAAGGCGTGCCGGGCTCATGGTGGCTCAGCGCCTCAATGCCGTGGCGAATGGACACGCCGCAACCCAGAAACAAGACTGAGATCGACGAGACCAGGGCCCAGAAATAGCGTTCCTTGCCGAAGCCGAAGGGGTGTAGCTGCGTGGATTGTCGCTGGGCCTTAACCTCGCCGACTTTCAGCAAGACCTGGTTTATGACGTCGGTGGCCGAATGGATTGTTTCGGCAAACAGGGTCGGCGAGCCCGTGGTCAGGAAGCCGAACAACTTCGATATGGTGATGACGCTGTTCGTGGCGATTGAAACGCTGACCGAGTTGGACATGGCCGTTCCCCTCCGACCTGTTGCCGTGTCGCAAGGGTAGGGCCTGGATTGTCTGCTGTAAACGAGGCGTGGGCGCTGTTTGCAGTGCACAAAAGAAAAGAGCCGCTCCGAAGAGCGGCCCTTCCTAGAGCAACTGATTCGTAATCAGTAGGTCAGTGAGCGCGAATGGCAAATTTGAAATCGCGGCCCACCAGCCAGAACCATTGCCACAGGTAGTCGGCAAAGCTCTTCAGGATATAGATATCGTAGCTGGGATTGTCCGAAACCTGGTCGAGCAGGATGTTGGCCTTGGTGAGGCCGGTCTGCGCGCATTGTCCCGGACCGAAGACACGCGGATGCAGATCGAGGCTGCAGCCACGGGCCAGCACGTCACGGGCGGAGGGGCCGGAAACGTTGATCACTGTGCGGCTCTCGGACACGTCGATCACGGCGGCATGTTGGCCGTTGAAGGCCTGGCGCAGATCGTCCGCCAGCTTGGCCGAATCCACATTGGCGCTGACGACCCACCATTCGGTGGGGCCGAGCCACAGGATGCGGAAATCGCCAGCCGCAGCTGTGGTGTTCGGTGTCACCGGCAGCTCGGCACCGGTGACTGACCGAACCGCCGCCTTGAAGGCATCGCCGCCATCGCCGCGGATGTTGACGATGGTGCGATGGGCGGCCTCACCGATGAGGAGATCTGCACCGGCGACGTCACCTTTGGCGGCAGCGGCAGTGAGGCCGAAGTGCTGCAATGCGCTGCGGCGGGCATAAGCGTTAGCCATTGGCGGGGGCTCCATCCTCAAGGAAGGTCGGTTTGCTGATCTTGGCGGCGACGACCTTGCCTTCATATGGCAGGTAGACGGTCTGACCCATGCGGTTGCGGCCGTCCTTGATCACCGCCATGGCGATCGAACGACCCGCATTCGGGCTCCAATAGCTGGAGGTCACATGGCCGATCATGGTCATGGGCGGCTTGTCTTTGACATGCTCGACGACCTGGGCACCTTCCGGCAGCACTTCCGTCGGGTTTTCGGTGAGGAGACCGACGAGATGCTTGCGGTCGGTCCGCTTCGTGTCCGAGCGCAGATGCGAGCGGCGGCCGATGAAATCCGGCTTCGCCTTGCCGATGATCCATTCGAAGCCGAGATCCTGCGGCGTCATCGTGCCGTCGGTTTCCTGGCCGACGATCACGAAGCCCTTCTCGGCGCGGAGCACGTGCATCGCTTCGGTGCCGTAGGGTGTGATGTTGAACTCCTCACCGGCATCCATCAATGCGCGCCAGACCTGCAGGGCATAGCTCGGCGGGATGTTGAGCTCGAAGGAGAGGGCGCCGGTGAAGCTGATGCGGAAGATGCGCGTCTTGACGCCCGCAACCTTGCAATCGCGCCAGGTCATGAACGGGAAGGCTTCTTCCGAAATGTCGATGCCTTCGACGACCTTCTCCAGCACCTTGCGGGCGTTGGGGCCGTTCAAGGCAATCACCGCCCATTGCTCGGTAACGCTGGTGAAATAGACCTGCTTGTCCGGCCATTCGCACTGATGCCATTCCTCAAGCCAGGAAAGCACGCGCGGTGCGCCGCCGGTCGTGGTGGTCATGTGGAAATGATTTTCCGAGATGCGGCTGGTGACACCGTCATCGAAGACCATGCCATCTTCACCGCACATGAAGCCGTAGCGGCACTTGCCGGGCTCCAGCTTGGTCCAGGCATTGGTATAGACCATGTTGAGAAACCAGGCCGCATCCGGGCCCTGGATGTCGATCTTGCCGAGTGTCGAGGCGTCGAAGATGCCGACGGAATCGCGCGTGGCTTTCACCTCGCGATTGACCGCGTCATGCATGCTCTCGCCGGACTTCGGATAGTACCAGGCGCGGTGCCACTGGCCGACGCACTCAAACGGTGCGCCGTGGTCGGTGTGCCAGGAATGCAGCGCCGTCTTGCGGATCGGGTCCAGGTAGTCGCCCTTGTCCGGACCAGCGAACACGCCGAAGGTCACTGGCGTGTAAGGCGGGCGGAAGGTCGTGGTGCCGACCTCGGGGATCGAGACGTTCTTCAAGCCTGCCATGATGGCGAGCGCGTTGACGTTGCTGGTCTTGCCCTGATCGGTCGCCATGCCCATCGTGGTATAGCGCTTCAAATGCTCGACCGAGAGATAGCCTTCGCGATGTGCGAGCTTCACGTCACCGGCGGTGACATCGTTCTGATAGTCGACGAAATGCTTGCCGCCCTGGCCGACCGGCACGTTGGAGGGCACGATCCAGACCGAACGCAGCGGCTGGCTCTCGGGTTCAGCTTCGGCACTCGGCGCATTGCCGGTGACGTTGCTGAAGCCAAACTTCGCCGCGGCTTCCGCACCGGCCTGATGGCCTTCCTTCAGCGCCGCATCGAGACCGAAGACGCCGCGTGCGGAGCTGATCGAGCGGTTGTTCTGGCCGGGCATGATCGGGCCCGGGATGAAGGCCTGGATGCCGTCATCCCAGACGACCTTGGCGCGGGTCTGCGAATGGAGATGCACGGTCGGCTGCCAGCCGCCCGAGCTTAGCACCGTGTCGCAATAGATGTGCCGGGCGGAACCGACGACGCCGGTGGCATCGCTCGTGAGGCTCTGCACCTCGACCTCGCGCACTTGCTTATTGCCCTTCACCTGGGTGATCGCCGAATTGTCGATGATCTCGATGCCTTTGGCGCGGGCTGCCTGGGGCAGGCCGCCGGTGGGATTGGCGCGCAGATCGACGACGGCCGCGACCGAGACGCCGGCGGCGGTGAGGTCGAGGGCCGTCTGATAGGCGGTATCATTGTTGGTCATGATGACCACGCGCTGGCCCGGCGTTGTGCCATAGCGATTGACATAGATGCGCGCGGCCGAAGCAAGCATGCAGCCCGGGCGGTCGTTGTCGCTATAGACCAGCGGGCGCTCGATGGCGCCGGTCGCCAGGATCACTTCCTTGGCGCGGATGCGCCACAGGCGCTGGCGCGGACCCGTCGCGGTCGGGCCGATATGGTCGGTGAGGCGCTCGACCAGGCTCAGCATGTTGGCGTCGAGATAGGCAAAAGCGGTCGTGCGGGTCAGCACGCGGACTTCCGGCATGCCGGCGAGTTCCGCCTTGGCAGCTTCGACCCACTCATTGACCGGCTTGCCGTCGATGGTGCGATCGCGCTCGGAGAGCAGCGAGCCGCCCAGTTCCGATTGCTCGTCGGCCAGCACCACGCGGGCGCCGGCGCGGCCGGCGGCGAGGGCCGCAGCGAGACCGGCGGGACCGCCACCGACCACCATCACGTCGCAATGACCATAGACCTTGTCATAGCGATCGGGGTCGGTTTCGGTCGAACCCGTGCCGAGACCGGCGGCGCGACGGATGAATTTTTCGTAGAACAGCCAACCATCCTTCGGCCATTTGAAGGTCTTGTAATAGAAGCCCGACGGAATGAAGCGGCTCATGACCGAGTTGACCGCGCCGATGTCGAAATCGAGGCTCGGCCAGCGGTTCTGGCTCTGTGTGACAAGGCCGTCATAGAGCTCGACCTGCGGCGCGCGCGTGTTCGGCTCGCGATAGGCGCCGGTGCCGATTTCAACGAGCGCGTTCGGCTCTTCCGGGCCAGCGGTCACGATGCCGCGCGGGCGATGATATTTGAACGACCGGCCGACCAGCGTCACGCCATTGGCGAGAAGAGCGGAGGCCAGGTTGTCGCCCTGATAGCCGTAATAGGTCTTGCCGTCGAAGCTGAAGCGGACCGGCTTCGAACGGTCGATGCGGCCACCGGTGGCGACGCGGTTCTTCTGGGCGCTCATGTTACTTCTGCTCCAGCTTCGGGGCCGGTTCGCCCATCTTGTAGACCTTGACGATTTCGTGCGTCACCGTGTGGCGCGCAACGTTGAACCACTGGCGGCAGCCGCGGCTGTGCACCCAGCGCTCGAAATGAACGCCCTTCGGGTTCTTGCGCATGAACAGGTAATCGGCCCATTCGGCATCTGACATGGTTTGCTGCTGTTCCAGCGTCGGGCGCGCGATATGCGCCTCGTGGCCGTAAGCGAACTCATGCTCGTCGCGGGGACCGCAATAGGGGCAGGAGATGAGAAGCATCTGATTGTCTCGTCTGCTTGAATTAGTGCGCGACGCCGGCGGCGCCGTGCTCGTCGATGAGGTAGCCGGTCGTAAAACGCTCCAGCGCGAAGGGCTGGGCCAATTGATGCGGCTCGCCACGCGCGATGGTGTGCGCAAAGACGTTGCCGGAGCCCGGTGTCGCCTTGAAGCCGCCCGTGCCCCAACCGCAATTGATGAACAGGTTCTCGACCGGCGTCTTGCCGATGATGGGCGAGGCGTCGGGGCAGGTATCCACGATGCCGCCCCACTGACGCAGCATGCGCAGGCGACCGAAGCACGGGAAGAGGTCGGTCAGCGCGTTGAGCTGGTTCTCGATGATGAAGGGCGAGCCGACCTGGGCGTAGGAGGTGTAGGCGTCGATACCGGCGCCCAGCACCAATTCGCCCTTGTCCGACTGGCTCACATAGACGTGGACCTGCGGCGACATGACGACGGTGTTGAGGATCGGCTTGATCGGTTCGGAAACGAGGGCCTGCAGCGGATGGCTCTCGACCGGCAGGCGGAAGCCCGCAAGGCCCGCCATCACGCCGGAATGGCCGGCGACGACGATGCCGACCTTCTTGCCGCCGATGAAGCCGCGCGTCGTCTCGACGCCCTTCACAACGCCGCCCACGATCTTGAAGCCGGTCACTTCGGTGTTCTGCAGAATGTCGACACCGCGCTCATCGGCCTTGCGGGCAAAGCCCCAGGCGACGGCATCGTGGCGGGCGACACCGCCGCGACGCTGCAAGCTTGCACCCATGATCGGATAGCGCGCCTTGGATGAGCAATCGAGGATCGGCACCATTTCCTTGATCTGCTCGGGCGTCAGGATCTCGCTGTCGATGCCGTTCAATTGAATGGCGTAGACGCGCCGGCGCAGGGCCTGCATGTCATGTTGCGTATGCGCGAGGTTCATCAGGCCGCGCTGGCTGAACATGACGTTGTAGTTGAGATCCTGGCTGAGGCCCTCGAACAGCTTCAATGAGTGTTCGTAGAGATGAGCCGATTCATCCCACAGATAGTTCGACCGCACGATGGTCGTGTTGCGGCCGGTATTGCCGCCACCGATCCAACCCTTTTCCACGACCGCGACATTGGTGATGCCGTGTTCCTTGGCGAGGTAGTAGGCCGTCGCTAGGCCATGGCCGCCGCCGCCGATGATGATGACGTCGTATTCCGGCTTCGGCGCCGGGCTGCGCCAGGCCTCCTGCCAGCCCTGGTGGTAGCTGAGGGCGTTCCGGACCAGGCTGAAAATCGAATAGTTCTGCTTCATAGCATTCCCGATTTGGGGGTTTCCCGGACAAGCTGTCGCGCGATTTGGGTATGGTGCGTGTTTTACGGTTGCGGATGATGCCAAGGCAATGGCGGCGAATCCCCCGACCCCGCGCCATCTAATGTCGCGTTAACGCCGTGGGTCAAGTTGGCACAGCGCATAGGCTTTTGAGTTTTTTGCCCTCATAGCCATGGTGTTAGTGGGGATGCAGCTATTATTCGCGCGTCATTACAAGAAATTGGCGCAATGGCGGAAAACGGCCGATTCCTGACCGATGGGTCCAATTAATGTCGCGTGTGCGCCATTTTGCCTGTGGACGACATGTCGGAAATGAGATATTTCCCAGCCCTCATTTTTCGCTGAACTTACTCGATGGGGGTTGGCCGTGTTCGGTGATTTGCCAGTGAAGCTGCCGCAGGAGATTGCGTTTCTGCTGGTGCCCAATTTTTCGATGATCGCCTTCACGTCCGCCGTCGAGCCATTGCGTCTCGCCAATCGCGTGGCGGGGAAGGAACTCTACCGCTGGCACCTATACTCGTCCGACGGCAAGGCGGTTGCCGCTTCGAACAGCATTCCGCTGACGCCGGAAGGTTCGGTCGAACAGATCCTTAATTACGAGACCATCGTGCTGTGCAGCGGCGTCGACGGTCATCTCTACGAAGACAAGAACGTATTTGCGCATTTGCGCCGCGCTGAGCGGCAGGGTGCCGATATCGGGGCACTTTGCACCGGCGCCCATATCCTTGCCAAAGCCAACATGCTCAATGGCTATCGCTGCACCATCCACTGGGAGAATCTGGCGAGCTTTGCGGAGAATTTCCCGGATATCGAAACCACGTCGGAACTCTTTGAGATCGACCGCAACCGCTTCACCTGTTCAGGCGGCACGGCGGCGCTCGACATGATGCTCAATCTCATCTCGCAGCAGCACGGACATGAGCTCGCCGCGGCGGTCTCGGAGCAGTTCATCCACGAGCGTATCCGCGATCGCCACGACCACCAGCGCATGGCCCTGACCGCGCGCCTCGGCGTGCGGCATCCCAAGCTCATCCAGGTCATCCAGCAGATGGAGGCCAATCTGGAAGAGCCGCTGGATCGGGCGGAACTTGCCGATGCGGCGGGGCTGTCCAGCCGCCAGATGGAGCGCTTGTTTGCGAAGTATCTGCATCGCTCGCCTGCACGTTATTACGTGGAACTGCGCCTGCACCGCGCGCGTCTCTTGTTGCTGCAGACCAACATGTCGGTCATCGACGTGGCACTGGCCTGCGGCTTCGTCTCGGCGTCGCATTTCTCCAAGTGCTATCGCGACTTCTTCGGCAAGACGCCGCGTCGCGAACGGGCAACGCCCAGTGCCAATCCACGCATGCAGATCGGCAGCGTGGCCGCTTAAATCTCGAGCGGCGCGTCGCGCTTGATTTCCGGTTCTTCGATGGTTTCAGCATCGACGGCCGGGCTGGTCGAGCCGCCGTTCAGATAGTCGCTGAAATCGTATTTGTCCTGGTCGCGCTCGGCGAGGTTGGGCTCGTAGAAGTCTTCGACCGGGCGCGAGGCATCGATGGTCTGCTCTTGCGCCGTGCCGGTGCTGATGTCGGTCTTGCCTTCGTCGGCGAAGGCGAGGCCAGCGCCGATGAAGAAGCACAGGGCGATCAAAACCAGCGTGGCGATGCTCATGATGCGGAACATATCGAACCTCTTGGCAAGCTCTCGATTCGGGCGATGCCGCCGTCTCGATGCTGCCAATCTAGGCTTAACGGGACCGGGCCGTCTGTGATCCGGCCCACAGCTTGGATCCGGACTTAAGTAGTGGAAATGTCTAATAAAAGAGCGTCAATGTGACGCGCCTCACCGCGTTAACCGGCTCAGTTGCCGAGGCGGAGGCTCTTTTTCCAGTATTCGAGTGCGCAAGCCACTGGCACAGGCAGGTTCCGGTACTTGTCGCGCATCGCCTGTTCGGCCAGCGCGCCGCCGGAGAGGTTCTGAAGGACATTGCTGCCAAGATCGTTGCCGCCGGTTTCCAGCGCGATGGTCTTCTGTTCCAGGGCGTCGCAGGGGTTGCTGGCGGATTCGAGCAATTGCGGCGCCCATAGGAAGGCAACCGCCAGCAACACAAGCGGGATCAGCAGGCGTCGGATCATCGCTCTACGCCGCCCGGACGCGGCCGAAGGGCGGCTTGGCGAAGAGACGCTGCACCATCGGTTCGAACGCCTCTATCGGTGCCGTGTCGTAAGTGGGGTCGAAGCTGTTCTGATCGTAGTTCTGGCAGAAGAGGGCGGTCTTCTCGAACATCGGGTGGCCGCGATAGCGCTCACGCTCGAAGCGGTCGAGGCCGATATGGTGGAAGAAGTAATAGCCCTGGAAGATGCCGTGGTGCTTCACCAGCCAGTAATTCTCCTCCGAGACATAGGGCCGCAGGATCGACGCGGCGAGCTCGGAGTGGTTTTCCGGCGCCAGCAGATCGCCGATGTCGTGGAGCAGGGCGCAGACGATCATTTCTTCATCGGTGCCGTCCCGCATCGCCCGCGTCGCTGATTGCAGGGAATGCTGATAGCGGTCGATTTTATAGCCCATCTTGTCGCCCTCAAGCAGCTTGAGATTGCCAAGGACATTGTCGGCGAGCTCGTGGTTGAGCTTCTGATAGACGCGATCGAGAAACTGGTATTCCTCGTAGGTGCCGTCTTCCATGCGGATGAAGTTGACGGATTCAGAGTCCATGGCGGCGCATCCTCGACATCATTTTGCCAAAATCGCGTGCAGTTTAAGGGGCAGAAACATTCCGGTCCAGGTCTCACCCAGGTTTATCGATGCTCGCCGCGCTTCATGATGCTCTTGCGCCCCTCGGAATGGCGTTGCGCGGTGGCTTTGTGCCCGAAAGCGGCGACACGGTGCCGCTTTTGGGCGATGGCAGTGCAACGCGTGCTGTGCTTCTCATCGGCAATATCGGTGGTGCGATGTGGCCGGCCTTTGCCGATTCAGACGCGCGGGCACACGACGCCGAGCACCCGCTCGACAACTGGACGCGTGACGCGCTGGATCCCGTCGCCGCGCGTTTCGCCGCCAAAGTGGTCTATCCGTCGGATGGGCCGCCTTATCATCCATTCCAGCGCTGGGCGGCGCGGGCCGAGCCGGTCCACGTCTCGCCGCTCAGGATCTTCATTCACCCAACCTATGGGCTGTGGCACGCCTATCGCGCGGCCTTTCTCCTGGCCGACGACCCTGGGTTGCCGGTGCCGATGCAGGCCCGATCGCCTTGCATCAGCTGCGCTGCACGGCCGTGTCTTTCGACCTGCCCGGTGGGCGCCTTCAGCGAAACCGGCTTCGACGATCGGACCTGCGCCCGTCATGTCGACAGCCCGGCGGGGACGGAGTGCCGTGAACGCGGCTGCCTCGCCCGGCGCGCCTGCCCCGTTGGGAGAGAGTATTCCTATCCGCCGGCGCAGATGGCATTCCATATGGAGGCGTTCCTGGCACTCCGCCGCTGATCCGCCCAGCTTCCCTTGAACCGAAACCCCGTCCGATGCGACCGACGGGCCCGGCCCAACAACACGACAATAGCTTCAGTTATCAGACCAAGATCATGAAACACCTTCCTGGACTTAAAGCATTCGGCGGCCTCGCAGTGGCAGCCTTCCTGATGATCGGCGGCGCCTTGCTTGCGGGCTTCCTGGCCGGTTCCGGCTTCGGCGGCTAAGGCCCCCGACAAAGCGCGTCCGCCTCACTGGCGCGGTTGGAGAAAAATGTCCCTTTGCAAGGGCTTGTGACATCTTAACGATGTCACCCGCATAGTCTGCCGTCGGGCTTGTCCCTATGGGAGTCGATGCGGTATCTACTACTTCTCCAAAAATAGCTCCAACTGCTGGAGGGCGGGCTTTGCGCTCACTCATTCTTTCGCTAGCGGCATTTTGCGCTGGCCTTGCTGTCGTTGTCGGTCTCACCATCTCGGCGGCACAAGCAGCCGAAGTCACCTTGCTCGCGGTTGAAAAGGCCGGCGGCGCGGAAGTGAAGGGCGACATCGCCTGGTCCGTGGTGAAGGTGAACAAGGAAACCGGCAAGCCCGAAGCAAAGGCGGCTGCCAGCGGCACCGGCGCACGCTTCGTCGCTAAGCTCGATCCCGGCCAATACCTGGTCACTGCCAAACTCGGCAAAATCGAGAGCAGCCAGGCAATCCTCATCGGCAAGTCCGCGACCACGCGTTCGCTGGTGCTCGCCGATCCGACAAAAGCGACCGCTTCGAAACAGCCTGAGGCTGGCCCGCCGGCCCAACTTTCCATCAATCTGAAACTCAGCAAGGGCAAGGCGCCGATCAAGGAGCCGGTCCTGTGGGAAGTCTATAAGTATCAGAAGGGCGCCACCGAAAACGGTGAGAAGCTGACCGAGCAGAGGGCCGCAGTCGGCCAGTTCACCTTGCCCGGCGGCTCCTATGTCGTGCGCGCACATTTCAAGGATGCCAAGGCCGATCTGGTTATTCCGATCCAGGCCGGCCAGTCGCTGAAATACACACTCAACCTTTATGCCGGTTATGTGAAGCTCGCGGCGCTGAAGCCCAAGAAGCAGAAGACCCAGGCCGAGGCGCTTAACTGGCAGATCCTGCGCCAGCGCCCGAATGCGCCCGGTGTTTATGAGCTGGTCGCCAGCAGCGCCAAGCCCGACCCCACCATGATGCTACGGGAAGGCCGCTATCTCGCGGTGGCGCGTCTGGGTGCAAAGCTCTGGGGCAGCGAGCAGATCGTGATCACGGCCGGCCAGACAACCAGCAAGAAGATCAACCTCAAGGAAGGCGTCGGCGCCCCCGAGGTTGCCCAGGCGAACTAACGCTTAGGCGAACTATCGCTTACTTGTCATGCCCCGGCGCGGCCTGGGCATGACAATAGAGAAGGAGTAAGCGGCGCCCCGCCAGTCGGTTGGGCGCCGTTTCCGTTTGAGCCCGATGACAAGCCGGAATGCACCGTATGAGACTTTCAGGTGCCCGGAATTCGCCTGCCTTTGCTAGTTTGGTGACAGACGTTAACACCCAACGAGGCTTATCATGTCACGGGAAGCAGCGCGCGAGGCGCGCGGTCGCCGCAACACCAGGCAGGCGAAAGGGCTGAAGCAGCTCCCCTGGCGCAACCATCGCAACAATTACGATCCGGTCCGGGTCTTGAGTGATGACCAGATCGAAGCGATCCATCAAACGTCGCTCCGTATCCTCTCGGAGCTCGGCATCGAGTTTCTGGAAGAGAATGCGCTCCGCATCCTCAAGGAGAACGGGGCCGAGGTGAAAGCCGGCTCTAATCTGGTGCGCTTCGATCCTGCCTTGATCATGGAAAAGATCAAGACGGTGCCGAAGACTTTCACGCTGCATGCGCGCAACCCAGCGCATAATCTCTCCTTCGGTGGCAACCATATCAATTTCGGCTCCGTTGCCTCGGCACCCAACGTCTCCGATCTCGACAAGGGCCGCCGCCCGGGCAATTTCGAGGATTATTGCAATCTCGTGCGGCTCGCACAGTCACTCAATGCCGTGCAGTTCCTGGGCGGCTATCCGGTCGAGCCCGCCGATTTGCCGCCGAGTACCCGTCATCTCGATGCGCTCTATGTGGCGGCAACACTCACCGACAAAGTCTGGCATCCGTATTCGCTTGGCAATGAGCGCATCGAGGATGCGATCGAGTTGATGGCGCTTGCGCGCGGTATCTCGAAAGAGCAACTGGCCAAGGAGCCGAGTGTCTTCTCGATCATCAACAGCAACTCGCCTTTGCGTCTCGATACGCCTATGCTGCAAGGCTTGCAGGCGATGGCGAAAGCGGGGCAGCCGATCGTCCTCACGCCGTTCACGCTCTCTGGTGCCATGGCACCGGCGACCATTGCCGGTGCCCTCGCACAGGCCAATGCCGAAGCGCTGGCTGGCCTTGCGTTCACGCAGATGGTCAATCCGGGTGTGCCTTGCGTCTATGGCGGTTTCACCTCGAATGTCGACATGAAGACTGGGGCACCAGCCTTCGGCACGCCGGAATATACCCGTGCCGCCATGGCCGGCGGCCAGCTTGCGCGCAAATACGGTTTCCCCTACCGCTCCAGCAATGCCTGCGCTGCCAATGCGGTCGACGCGCAGGCGGCCTATGAATCCCAGATGTCGTTGTGGGGCGCCGTGATGGGCCATGCCAATCTCATCCTGCACGGTGCCGGGTGGATGGAGGGTGGCCTGGTTGCGTCGTTCGAGAAGATGGTCATCGACGCCGAGATGATCCAGGGTATGAGCGAGTTCATGATGCCGCTCGACGTCTCGGAGGACGCGCTCGGCTTTGAAGCCATGCGCGAGGTCGGACCGGGCGGCCATTTCTTTGGTGCCGCGCATACGCTGGCGCGCTACGAGACCGCGTTCTATTCGCCGCTCGTTTCCGATTGGCGCAATTACGAGACCTGGCGCCTCGCCGGGGCACAGGATGCGGCACAGCGCGCCAACACCTTGTGGAAGCAGGCCCTGGCCGAGTTCGAAGCACCGGCAATCGATCCCGCGATCGACGATGCCATGAAGGACTTCATCGGCCGCCGCAAGGCTGAGGGTGGCGTGAAGCAGATCTGACGTCTGCTTCCATCACGCCTGCCAGAACTGTTTGGCGCCTTCCGCCTCGGCATCGGCGCGGCTGGCACCGAAATCCTTCAGTGCCATATCCGAGAGCCCGAGCAATTGGCGCCGCTCGCGCGCCTGCGCCTGGCGGTCGAGCCATGTGATGATCAACCGGCTGGTATAAGCGGCGACCTTCGCCGCGCATGCCTTGAATGACAGGCGTGATGGGTGGGCGACGAGTGCGGTTGGAATGTGGGTACTGGTCATGGCCATGGTCGATCTCCTTAGAACAGCTGGCGCAACAGGCTGGCCGGCCCGTGAAGGCGCGGCATCCGCAGGTGCGGAAAATCGAAATCGAGCAAAATTCTGACGCAACGGCCGACGATTGATTGCAAGCCGATGAGATGATCGTCCTGCGTCGTGGGACATCCGTGGGTAACAATGGTTACCGGCGATCGGCTGAGCCAGCCCACCGGCTGCGGCCTGCTCCAATCCTCGGCGGGATCGTGCCGGTTCATGTCTTCCGGGTAGGGTCTCATGGCCGTTCCTCCTGCTCTTTGGCCCTGTCGCCGGTGGTTGCGGCGATGAGATCTTTGTAGCCGCGGGGCGGGATTTGACCGGGGGACCGCGCGGGAATTGGGCCGCCCAGGGATATGCCGATCGGGAAACGGACGTTGTTTTCATCGTGAAAACTCCGTTAAATCCCATTGCGGGCGTCGTTCATGGGCCTGTCCGGGTGGCGTAGCGGCAGGCAAGCGGGACGGCGGCCATGTGGCATCGCATCGGGGGCAGTACCGGATGGCGGTTGCAGCGCTCAGACTTCTTGGGACCTTCGAGTTGACGCTCGGCGATGGGCGGCCGGTGGACTTGCCCGGTCAGAAGGACCGCGCCTTGCTGGCGGTGCTCGCCCTGTCCGGCAGTGCGCCGCAATCAAGGGAAAAGCTGGCGAGCCTGTTATGGGGCGACCATGGCGAGGCGCAGGCGCGAGACAGCCTCAAGCACGCCTTGACTCGCATCAGGCAATGTCTGGGTGACACCGCGCAGGCGGCACTGTTTGCGGACCGGCAATCGGTCAGGTTGGATCCGGGCGGATTGTCCAGCGACGTCACCGATTTCGAACACCTGGCGCGCCAGCAGTCACAGGACGCGCTGGAGCGGGCCTGTGCGCTCTATGCGGGCGAGCTGTTGGAAGACATCAATCTGCGCAGTACCGAATTCGAAGCCTGGCTGCTGGTCGAGCGCCAGCGTTTGCGTCGGCTGCATGAGGAGGCATTGTCGGCATTGCTGCGGCCGTCGGTGCCGATCGGCATGCGCGAAAGCGCCGCCTGGCGCCTCGTGAAACTCGACCCACTGCGCGAGGCGGCCAGCCGCGCGCTCATGCAGATCCATGTCGACCGGGGTGAGACCGCGCAGGCGATCAGGCTGTTTGAAGCGCTGCGCGACCGGTTGCATGCCGAAATGGGCGTGAAGCCGGAACGGGAAACCACGGCGCTCTATGAAGCATTGCGGTGGCAACACACGGAACCGGCGGTATCAGCCGCAGCACCCGTCACGGCGCAGGCCGCGGCTCCGGTCGAACCACCACTGCCGGCCAAACCGTCGATTGCCGTCCTGCCATTCCAGAATTTGAGCGGCGATCCGGAGCAGGAATATTTCGCGGATGGCATGGTGGAGGAGATCATCACGGCTCTGTCGCGCATGCGTTGGCTGTTCGTGATCGCCCGCAATTCCAGTTTCACCTATCGCAGCCGTGCCGTGGACGTGAAGCAGATCAGCCGTGAACTCGGTGTGCGCTATGTCCTTGAAGGCAGTGTGCGCAAGGCGGCAAATCGCGTGCGCATCACCGGCCAGTTGATCGATGCGACGACTGGCGCGCATCTTTGGGCCGACCGTTTCGACGGTGGGCTCGACGAGGTCTTCGATCTGCAGGATCAAGTCGCGACCAGCGTGGTCTGTGCAATCGCGCCGAAACTGGAACGCGCGGAAATCGAGCGCACGAAACGCAAGGCGACGGGAAGCCTGGACGCCTATGATCATTTCCTGCGGGGCATGGCCAGCGTGCATCATTGGACGCAGGAGGCGAGCGATGAGGCGCTGCAACACTTTCGCCGTGCCATCGAGCTCGACCCGGATTACATCTCGGCTTACGGCATGGTGGCGCGTTGCTATTCCCAGCGCAAGGTCAGCGGATGGGTGAAGGATCGGGAAGAAGAAATTGCCGATTCCGTCCGCCTTGCCAAGCATGTGGCACAATTCGGCACCGACGATCCGCTGGCGCTCGTAACGGCCGGGATGGCACTCGGCTATGTGGTCGGCGAACTGGAAGATGGCGATGCCATGATCGAGCGGGGTCTCATCCTCGACCCCAATCTCACCTGGGGATGGCTGTTCAGCGGTTGGACCAAGGTCTGGCTCGGCGACTGGGAGGCGGCGCTGGAACGCATGCAGCGCGCCATGCGCCTCAGTCCCCAGGATCCACAATTCTTCAACATGCAGACGGGAGCGGCCTGGGCGTACCTTCTCGCGGGCCGCTATGCCGAGGCGCAATCATGGGCTCAGGCTGCCTTGCGTGCCCGGCCCGACTATCTCAATCCGCTTTGCATCATGGCGGCTTGCGCGGCACTTGCGGGCAATTTGGAGGATGCCCGGAAGAACCTCGCCCATATGCAGCAGATCGATCCGGGTGCGCGCATATCCAATATCCAGCAGCGCTATCCCTTCCGCCGGCAGGAAGACCTGGCGCGGTTTGGCGAGGGACTTAGGTTGGCGGGATTGCCGGAGTAGCGACGCCCAGTGTCTGGGCCGATCCTTCCGGCAGAATCATGCAAGCATCTCGCAGGAACAGGTATTAAGTACCGACCTTGATTGTGATCACATGCGCGCCTTCATTAGTTTTGAAGGTGCACCATGCCGCTTGATCATTTCGTGACTCTCGGCCGTTCCGGCCTGCGCGTTTCACCGCTTTGCCTCGGTACCATGACTTTTGGTGAGGAATGGGGCTGGGGAGCATCGGTCGATGAGTCGAACAAAATTCTCGATGCCTATCTCGACCGTGGCGGAAATTTCATCGATACCGCCAATATCTATACCAAGGGCCATTCGGAAAAGATCATCGGCGATCACCTGGGACGCCATTCAGCACGCCGCCATAGGGCGGTGATTGCTACCAAGTTCTTCGGCAATCTCTATCGCGGCGATCCCAATGGTGGCAGTGCCAATAGGAAGAGCATCATCAGCGCCTGCGAGAACTCGCTGCGTCGATTGCAGACCGACTATATCGATCTCTACTGGATGCACGCCTGGGACCCGCTGACGCCGATCGAGGAAACCATGCGCGCCCTCGACGATCTCGTCGACAGCGGCAAGGTCCGCTATATCGGCTTCTCCGACACGCCGGCCTGGAAATGTGCCGAGGCGCAGACCATCGCGCGCTTCCGTGGCTGGGCGCCACTCATCGCGTTGCAGATCGAATACTCGCTGCTGGAACGGACGGTGGAGGGTGATCTGGTGCCGATGGCGCTTGACCACGGTCTTGGTATTACGCCCTGGTCGCCGTTGAAGGGCGGCGCACTCACGGGCAAGTATCGGCGTGGCGGCAACGTCCAGGCGGGTCGAGGTGAACGGGTGACGGCGGCACTCACCGACAAGACCTACGACATTGTCGATGCGTTGGTCGAGATCGCTGAAAGGCTCGGCACCACTCCTTCGCGTGTTGCCCTGGCCTGGCTATCGGCACGATCCGGCGTGGCCTCGCCGATCATTGGTGCACGAACACTTGCACAGCTTGATGACAATCTCGGTGCGTTGGACGTGAAATTGACATCTGAGATGGCACAAAAACTCGACGCGCTCAGTGTACCGGCCCTCAACTTCCCTGCCGGTTTCCTGAACTATGTCTCCCAAGTGGCGCAGGGTGGCACCACAGTCAACGGCGTCAGCGCCGAGCCTTGGCCCTTGTCACCAGTGACTGACGCCGAAAGGCATTGATGTCCGACCTAAACCTACCGTCATGCCCGGGCTTGGCCCGGCCATGACGTGAAGGATGGGAAATACATCCCGCAGTTTTGTGCAAACAAAGCGGATGATCGGGCATTTGTCCGCATTCGAATTCGTGCTCCAATTCATGTCTCGTCCGCCGCTTCCATTTGGGGGCCGCCAGCCAATAGGAGACGCTGATGCGTTTCGCGCAGATTTGTCTTCGACAATTTGCCGTCATTTCTCTGTCCGTCGTTTTCGGGACCGCCTTGCTGTTCTGGCAGGCCAGCAACAATCTCAGCCATGGTGAAGGCACGGCGAGCGCCGCCGACAGTCTCAAAGCCTGGGACAAGATCGCCACCGTGCTCGAAAACCCACGGTGCTTGAATTGCCATCAGGTGAATTCGCCTCTTCAGGGCGATGAGCGGCGCCTGCATGTGCCATTGGTGGTGCGTGGCGAGGACAATCTCGGCGTTCCCGGCATGCGCTGTACCACCTGCCATAGCCAGACCGGCAACAACCCGACCTCGAGCGTGCCGGGTGCGCCGCATTGGTCGCTGGCGCCGTTGGAGATGAATTGGCAAGGCCTTTCCCCAGGCGATATCTGCCGCCAGCTGCGTGACCCGAAGAAGAACGGCAACCGCAATGCCGAAAAGCTGGTGACGCACTTTGCTGAAGACGAATTGGTGGGCTGGGGCTGGACTCCCGGCAAGGGCCGCATGCCGGTCGCCATGCCACGCGCCGAGCTGACCGAGCATGTGAAGACATGGCTCGCCGGCGGCAGCGAATGCCCGAAATAACGGACCGGACAAGGAGGATCGGATGATTACCCTCAATATTAACGGTCAGAACCACGATCTCGACGTCGAGCCGGAGATGCCGCTGCTTTGGGTGCTGCGGGACCGGCTCAACATGACGGGGACGAAATTCGGCTGCGGTGTCGCTCAATGCGGCGCCTGCACCGTTCATGTCGACGGTGAATCGCGCCGTTCCTGCTCGACCATGGTGGGCGATGTGGTGGGCAGCGAGATCACCACCATCGAAGGCCTTGATGGCAAAGTGGCCAAGGCCGTGCAGACGGCCTGGCAGAAGCTTGATGTGGTGCAATGCGGCTATTGCCAGTCCGGGCAGATCATGTCGGCGATCGCCTTGCTCTCGATGATCGAGAAGCCGACGGATGCGGATATCGATGCCGGCATGGAGGGCAATATCTGTCGCTGTGGCACCTATCAGCGCATCCGCGCCGCGATCCACGAAGCTGCCAAGTCACTGGCATAGAGGGAGGATGCGATGTTGAAGATGCGTCAAGCTGATATGCCGACGTCACGCCGCGCCTTTCTGAAAGGTGCTGCCGTTGCCAGTGCGACCTTTGTCCTTGGCACCTTCGTGCCATTTGGCCGCTTTGCCCTCGCGGAAGGGGATGCAGCGGCGCCCAAGCCAGTGATCGATCCCAATTTCTTCCTTCGTATCGACAGCGACGACACGGTCACCGTGCTGTTGAAGCATCTGGAAATGGGGCAGGGCGTCAGCACGGGCCTTTCGACCTTGGTGGCGGAGGAACTGGATGCCGATTGGTCGAAGATGCGCTTCGACCATGGACCAAATAATCCGAAAGTCTTCAACAACCTGTTCTTCGGGTCCTATATCGGCACCGGCGGCAGTACCTCTATGGCCAATTCCTGGACACAGATGCGCCAGGTCGGTGCGGCGGCGCGGGCCATGTTCGTCGCCGCAGCGGCCAAGCAATGGAATGTGCCGGCTGCCGAGATCACGGTCGAGAACAGTGTCCTCAAGCACCCGTCCGGAAAATCGGCGCGCTTGGGTGAATTGGTCGAGGCGGCAATGAAGGAGCCGGTGCCGCAAGAGATCAAGTTGAAGGAGCCGAAAGACTGGAAGTATATCGGCCAGAAACTGCCGCGCCTCGATACGCCGGGCAAGACGACGGGCAAGGCGATCTTCGCGCTCGATTTCAGACGGCCGAACATGCTGGTCGCCATGGTCGCCCGACCGCCACGCTTCGGCGGCACGGCTGGCAAGGTCGACGATGCGGCGGCACGCAAGATCGCCGGAGTGGTCGACGTCGTTCAGATCCCCAGCGGTGTTGCCGTGTTGGCGAAAGATACCTGGGCAGCGATGCGGGGCCGTGAAGCACTCACCATCGACTGGCAGCTCGACAAATCCGAAGGCCGTTCCAGCGACGAGATGCTGGCGGAATATCGCGACCTTGCCGGCAAGCCGGGCCTCAAGGCGGATCGCCGTGGTGACGCGGCGGCGGCGCTGGGAAATGCCAGCGACGTCCATGAAGCGGAATTCGTCTTCCCCTTCCTGGCGCATGCGCCGATGGAGCCGATGAACTGCGTTATCGAGCTGACCAAGGATGGTGCCGAAATCTGGGGCGGCAGCCAGTTCCAGAGCATCGACGACTATGCTGTCAGCCAGGTGCTGGGCACCACGCCTGACAAGATCAAGATCCACACCTTGCTGAGCGGTGGCAGCTTTGGCCGTCGCGCCAATGCCTTTGCCGATTGGGCGGTCGAAGCCGCGCATATCGCCAAGGCGATCGGTGGCAAGGCGCCGGTGCAACTGGTCTGGACGCGCGAGGATGACATCAAGGGCGGCCTCTATCGCCCGATGGTGTTGCACAAGCTGAAGGCTGGTCTGAAGGATGGCCGGATCACCGGCTGGCAACATGCCATCGTCGCCAAGTCGATCCTGGTGGGCACGCCGTTCGAAGGCATGATGGTCAAGGACGGTGTCGATGCGACTACGGTCGAGGGTGTCGCCGAGACGCCCTACCAGATCGAGAATTTCGCGGTCGACGTCCATAACGCCAAGACCGAGGTGCCGGTCCTGTGGTGGCGCTCGGTCGGTCACAGCCACACTGCCCATGTCATGGAGACGACCATGGACGAACTGGCAGGCAAGGCCGGCCAGGATCCGCTCGCCTTCCGCCTCTCTTATCTCAAGGAGGGGGCGCGGGAAGCGGGTGTTCTGAAACTCGCCGCCGAGAAGGCCGGTTGGGGCAAGGAGATGCCGGCAGGGACTGGGCAGGGCATCGCCATGCACCATTCCTTCGGTTCCTATGTTGGTATGGTAGCAGAGGTCGCGGCCCAGGAGGGCGGCTTCAAGGTCAGCCGCATCGTGGCGGCGGTCGATGTCGGCATCGCGATCAATCCGGATGTGATCGCTGCCCAGGTCGAAGGCGCCATCGGCTTTGCCATGTCGGCGATATTGCGCAATCGGATCACCTTCAAGGACGGCGTCGTCGAGCAGGGCAATTTCGACGATTACGAACCGACCCGGATGAAGGAGATGCCGGTGGTCGAGGTGCATCTGGTGACCTCCGCCGAGCCGCCCTCGGGCATCGGCGAACCGGGCCTTCCGCCTCTGGCCCCCGCGATCGGCAATGCGATTTTTGCAGCAACGGGCAAGCGGTTCCGCTCGCTACCGTTCCAAGGGCCGATTTCGGCCTAAAAGGGAGCCAGCTAAACGATTAGCTAAACGTTTAGCTGGCTTTTTTGTACGGGTGGAAGATCGGTTCCTTGGGGCGGAACAAATAGGCCCGGACAATCGCCCCATAGCCGGGGACGAAGTAATTGCCATTCTCGGCGAGCAGCTGGGCCTTCAACTGGCGGTACCGCGCCGGGCGCTTGTACCAAGCCAAAGCGGGCTCGGCGTGATGGAGCGCGTGCAGATTGTTATAGAGGAACATGAAGCCCCAGAAGGCTCCTGCCTCGCAGATGATCGAACGGGTCTTCTCATCGGGGGTGGCGCGGTGCTCGGCGTATGAGCGCACCAGGGCCATGGATGTGCCGGGATAAGCAAAGAAGGCGACATAGGCCCAGAACGGGATCTGGCAGATGCCGATCACCCAATAGAGGATGATCGCCATGGTAAAGAAGTGCCAGGCCCAGGGGACGATCCGGTAACGATCGCCGGATGAGAGGTCGCGGGCGCATTCCCGAATGGATGCAATGGTATAGTAGCCAGGCCCCAGCAGCATCCGGCCGGCCAGCGTGCGCATCGCCTGTCGCACGGCACGATGCAGACCCGACATGTCAGCCCACTGTTCCTCGGTCAGGTAATTCGATTCCGGGTCGAGGAAGGGATCGGTCAGATCCTGGTCGATGTGATGGCGCGTATGCGTCTTCACATAGATGTCGTAGGGGATCCACAGCCATAGCGACCAGCCGACGATCCAGCGATTGAGCCGCCGGGACTTGAACGGATAGCCATGCACCGCCTCGTGCTGCAACGACCCATGAAGGCAGACCGTCGAGGCACCGAGCGCCAAGGCTGCCCACCAGGGCAACGCATGGAAGTTCCAAGTGATGAGAAAAAAGGCGGCGTATATCCCTGCTGCCAAAAGCAAAGTCGGGATATCGGCCTCATAGGCGTGGCGGCCAATTTCACCCTTATTTAACCGCAAGGGTTCAGCGGCGTGCGTCTCGGCGGTCATGTGCCTCAAATGGGCGCTAGGTTTCTAGGGTTATTGGTATCCAAAGTATAGGTGGCCAGCAATGAAGAAATACTTATACCCGCCATGCGTGGGCCTTGGTTGCACCCGGCGCGGCGGCTATGCTCCGGCGCGGAAGGAAATGGTTAATGTCGCTGGAAATGCATCGCGGCCGCTGCCTGTGCGGCGCCGTCAGCTTTGAAATCGAGGGGGATCTCGCCACCCCTGCCGCCTGCCATTGCGCCATGTGCCGCCGTTGGCATGGTTCCTTGGGCGTCTATACCTCGGCGCCGGCCGACAGGGTGTATCTGAAAGGGGCGGAGCATGTCGCCTGGTACCCGTCCAGCGGCGGCGCCGAGCGGGGTTTCTGCCGCCGGTGCGGTTCGAAACTGTTCTGGCGCAAGGTTGGCGATAGTGGCCTCGATATCACCATGGGCTCCCTGGATGGCCCAAGCGGGCTGCAGCTTTCGAAGCATATCTGGGTCGCCTTCAAGGGGGATTACTACGACATTGGCGACGGCCTGCCCCAATTCAGCCAATCCTCGGCGAATGCCGCCCCCATCGCACCGGCCGCTGCCGTTGCACCGCCGGCCGCCATCGACATTCACCGCGGCCACTGCCTGTGTGGCAAGGTAACGATCACGGTCGCCGGCAAGCTGCGCGACATCAGCCAATGCCATTGCAGCCAGTGCCGTCACTGGCACGGGCATGCAGGCGCCTATACCAAAGCCTATTGGAAAGACATCGCGCTGACCGGCCGGGAGCACGTGGCCTGGTACCAGTCTTCCGACGCGGCGCGGAGAGGCTTTTGCGATACCTGTGGCTCATCGCTGTTTTGGGCGCGCAGCGGCGCCGATACAGTTTCCATGCCGGCCGGCGTCTTCGAGGCGCCGATCGCGCCGCGGCAACGGCACCACATCTTCGTCGCCGACAAGGGCGACTATTATGAGATTCCCGACAAGTTGCCGCAATTTCCCGGCACGGGCGGAAATGCGCTGCCCTTCTGATCGCATCCACCAGCCAAAGAGCCAAATCCCATGATCGCGGCGCTGCCGATGTATGACGTTCCGGAGCTCAAGGAAACGACCGACGCATTCTGGCAAGCCTTGCGCGGGCATTTCGCGGCGGCCGGCGTCACAAAGCTGCCGGAGCAGCTGACGCGTTCTGACGATTCTTATGCGTTGTGGCGGTCGAGTGATCTTATTTTTGCGCAGACCTGCGGTTTCCCGTTCACCCATGATCTCAAGGACCAGGTGCGCTATCTGGCGACGCCTTGCTATGACGCGCCGGGTTGCGAAGGCAGCAATTACTGCTCCTTCATCATCGTGCGCGAAGGCGATACGGCAGCGAAGGGCAGCGATCTTGCCGGTCGGGTTGCTGCCTTCAACAGCAAGGATTCGCAATCCGGCTGCAACATATTGAAGCACTATCTGGCCGAGCAGGGCGTCGCCAATGGCCTGTTGCGGGGGGCGATCGAAAGCGGTGCACACCGGCAATCGGTAAAAATGGTGAAACAGGATCTCGCCGATTTCTGTGCCATCGATTGCGTGAGCTGGGCCTTGATCGCGGCCGTGGCACCGGAAGAGCTTGAGGGCTTGCGCGTGCTGGACCGGACCGCCATGGCGCCGTGCCTGCCCTATATCACCAGCCTCAGCCTGCCGGTCGAAGATGTGGCGGCACTCAGGGGCGGCCTCGCTGCAGCCTTCGGTGACCCGGAACTGGAAGAGATCCGCAAGCGGCTGCTGCTGGATGGTGTCGCTGTGCTCGACGAGGACGAATACGACGTAATTCCGCAGCAGGAATTGGCGGCGAAGCTTTCCGGCTGGGCGCAGGTTGCCTGACACCATGACGCCCGGTTCACAAACCATCCCCGGCAGCGGCACCTTGTGGCCAAGCCTTGCCATGATCGGGTCATCCATTTTCTGGGGGTCGATGTGGTATGCCCTGCGCGAAGTCGAGGCGCAGGGGATTCCGGCAGCGCTTGCCGGCGCACTCTGTTATGGCGTGCCGCTCATTCCGCTGCTGCCGTTCCTGTTCACGCGCCGCCGCCAGCTGGCTGACGGAGGCTGGCGCGTGCTGCTATGCGGCGGTTCGCTTGCCTGCTGCAACATCTTCTTCGCCGTCGCCGTGGTGCTCGGTGAAGTCGGCGTCATCATCCTGCTGTTCTATTTGAGCCCAATCTGGTCCACCATTCTGGAGCGGGTGTTCATGAAAACGCCGCTCACGCCGATCCGGTGGGCGGGGATAGGGCTGGCACTGGTGGGCCTTGCCATTCTCCAAGGTGTCGGTGGCCGCGCGCCCTGGCCCTCAAACCTTGCCGAATGGATGGGGCTGGCCGCAGGCATGTTCTGGGCAGTGGCGCTGCTAACCGCGCGCATGTGGTCGCAGATTTCCGTGCTCGACAAAAGCATCGCCCAATTCGGCTGCGCGCTGCCGATCGGGCTTGCCGTCTATCTGCTGATCGGCAGCCGATATGGCGCTGCTGACTGGCCCCATGCCGCGACGCTGATCGGCGCCTTGCCATGGATTGCCGCTGCCGGCTTCATCTGGGTGGTGCCTGCGATGGTCCTTAGCCTTTGGGGCGCCGCACGCCTTTCGCCCGGCCGCGCCAGCATCCTGATGACCTCGGAAGTCATCGTCGGCGTCGGCTCCGCTGCCTGGCTCGCCGGTGAGGAACTGGGATGGCATAAGATTTTGGGCGGTATCCTGATCGTCAGCGCCAGCCTGCTGGAATCCTGGCAGGCGCGCCGTGAAAACCAGGCCGCCCGCGAAGGAGCAACCGCATGATTCGCCAATACGATGCCCGGGGCCTCAAATGCCCGATCCCGGTCCTTAAGGCGCGGAAGCTGATCAAAGAGCTTTCGGCGGGGGACATTCTGGAAGTGGATGCGACGGATCCGGGCGCGCCGAAGGACTTCGCTCATTTCTGCGAGATGACCGGAAACAAGCTTCTGGAAGGCAGCGAGCCGGAACCGGGCGTGTTTCGGATCCGGGTCGAAGTCGTGGGGTAGGGCGCGAGGCTACTGGCCCATTGTCCGATCTCCATCGGTGCCGCGCCGCTCGGGCGAAAGAACACCTTCGGCTTGGATATCTTCAGACTCAGAAATTGACGGCCAAGGCGAGCGTAACAGCGTGGGCCAGCGTCTCGGCATCCTGCTCCGTGGTATCGAGGTGGTCGAAAGCGTAGCCGGCGCTGATGTCGAAGGCGCGGATCATGGGATCCCGATTGTGCCAGGTCGCGCGCAAGTCGAGGTGCTGGCTGTCTTCGCTCTGGCGCGCATCACTGGAGAAGCGTGGAAGCTCGTCGGTGCTGCGGCAATAGCGGAAGCTGCCGGCGAATTCGATCTCGTCGGAGATCGGGAAGGACATGGCGACCACAGGGCCGAAGGAGCTGGCGACATCGGCCAGATCATCGATATTGGTGACCTTGCGTCCATTCTCCTTCGAAAGCGTATAGGTCGCATCGAAGGCGACATTCAATGACGCATGTTTGCCGAAGCGATAGGCAAGGGCCGTGCTGGCGGTGCCGGTCGACCAATCATCGCCCAGGGCGGTCGCATCATGAACGCCATAGCGCAGACCGTTGACCATGCGAAGGCCGTCCGCAAGGCCTGTCTCGAGGCGGAGTGCGGCACCGTAATCGTGGGCGACGATTTCTGCCTCGGTAACAGTGACACGCCAACTCGGCTCGAAATTCAGCGCCAGGTCGTTATCACCGTAACGCCACTTCGTTTCGGCCCTCGCCACGTCGGTGCCCCATCCGTCGCTGAGATATTTTGTCTTGGCCAGGGAGGCGACGGCAGAGAGGCTGAGGCGGTCATCGAGCTTTGTCTCATAACCGGCGTAGAGGCCTGCCTCGACACCAGGGCCACGATCGATGGCCGCGTCTCGCTCACCGAATGTCAAAGGCAGGCCGATAAATTCCATCGCTGTCGGTGCTGCAGGCCCCTCCACTTTATCCTCGGCTTCGCGTTCGGCATGGTCCTTGAGAACATCGACATGGAAGGCAAGTTTCAGCGGCTTCTTTTTTGCGTCGTCTCCCAGTGCTGGCGCCACGCATGTGCTGGCAAGCATAAGTGAGATGGCGACCGGCCGGACGCCGCGATAGGCGCGACCTGCAAAACAGCGATGATCCATGACGCGACCCTTTGACTGATTCCCCTGCAAGCACAGGGTTCGTCAGCGGCATGAACATATGTTTAAGCAGAGATCGTCAGGTTGGCGGAGAAAGCGGCGCATCGCGCCCTTTCATCCGATTGCAGTGCGTATCGGGCCAGAGAGCAGTTAACCTTTGCGCATATCGATGCGGTTGTCACAGCTGCGTGAGCGTGCGGCGCTTAGTTTTCCGGTCGATTGAGATCGTCTTCAGTCCAGGAGATGAAGAAGAGCAGCACGGTTTCCTGCTGGTAGGAGGCGCTGGCAGGAGGTGAGGCCGTCGCGATGAGCGTGCCTTCCTTTGCGTCATAGGCAGTGGCCGAGAATTTCGCGACACCTTGCTCGGTGCCGCGTTTGAAGAGGGCGATCTCGGGGAAATCAAAGGCGCCACCGGCGAGGGGGACGGGCAGTTCGAAGCTTGGAATGCCGATCAGCATATCTTGCTGATCGACTGAGAGAGCGCCGGCGCGGATTTCAATGATGCACTCGGCATCCTTCTTGTCTTGGACGAGACGTAGCCCCTGGCGTAGGGCCTGTTCGTGGATGGCCGCGATCGCGTATTTGGCGTCGTAGCCTTCGAAATTCGCAGGTTCGACGAAGACCTTCTTTCCCGACGGTACGCCGAAATCAATGCTCTGGGCTTGCTTCTCCGCGGCAGTCGAGATGAGGAGTTGCTCGGTCGCCGTCCGGTCAGGCTTGCTGTCGCGCATGGTCGTGCAGGAAGCAAGCAAGGGCTGGGCGACAAGCAGAGATAGGGCGGGTAGCAGCGGGAACAGGCGCAGCATACGACAAGGTCCGGGAAGGTCGCGGGAACTGCCCCATCAACAACGCAAGCCGCGTTTTGGTTTCGTCGGACGGAGATTTTACCGGGAGAAGAGGACGGTCAGTTCGTCTTGATCGCCGGATCGGCCCGCAGCGCGGCCGGCAGGAAGCGGGTCACACCGTGCTCGTCGTAGTATTTGAGGGCGCCGGCATGGAACGGCACACTGACACCGGCGATGGCGAGCTGCAGATCGAGCGCCTTGCCGGCAGCGGAGACCTGGTCGAGGTTTTTGCGCGTGGCTTCCAGCCAAACCGCGCGGGTCAGCTCATAGGCAATCTCGGCATCGAGGGCCGCCGGAACAAGCCAGACCGCCACCAGTTCAACCGTCCGCGTTTCCGGGACATTGCGGAAGGTGCCGGTCTTGATGACGCCGGCGGCGACGAAGCCGAAGCTCTTCATCATTTTGTTGACCGGCTCGCCCTCGATGGGGAGGAAGCGCAATGGCATCGAGTTGGCGAGATTGGTCACGTCACGGCTATCGAGCGCGTCAACGACGATCATGGCGTCGATCTTGCCGGCGGCGAGCGCTTCGGAGGCGGCGGGGAAGTCGAGATAGCTGGGCTTCACCCGCTTGGTGCTGAGGCCGTGGAAAGCGAGGATTTGGCGGGCGGTGACGGCATTATCGCTGTTCTCGGCGCCGAGATTGACGCGCAAGCCCTTGAGCTCGACGACATTCTTTGCGGCTGATTGCGGGCCCACGATGATCTTCACATTGAGCCGACCTAGGCCGCAGATGGCGCGCAGATCGGCGTCCTTGCCAGGCGTCTTGAAGATGTCCTTGCCGCTGTAGGCGAGATAAGCGATGTCCGCCTGAGCTACCGCCGATTCAACCATCTTGGAGCGAAGCTGGCCCAGATTTTCGACCGAGCCGGAGCTGGTTTGGGCCAAGCCGATCATGCCCGGAATGCCACAGGAGCCGCCTTCGTCGCAGCTGCGCGTCCCTGGCGGATTGCTGATGGCGCCGCCGATGAGACCGGCCAGCTCATAAATTGGCGTGCCTGGAGCGCCGGCACCGACCCGGAAATAGCTCAGTTCCTGGGCGCTGGTGCGGACCGGCGCGGAAAGCAGCGGCAGGCCGAAACCGATGGCGCCGGCGGCGCAGGCAGCGCCGCCAAGGCCGAAGAGCACGTTGCGTCGGCTGATCAGGTCCGCGCGCAGCCGATCCGATGAAGCCATCGAACGGAATACGCCTTTGCTGACCTTCAAAAAGTCCATTGTTGTGCCAGTCACTGGGGAGTCGGGCTGCGGCAAATTTCCGCTTGCACAGCGCCCTTATGATATAGCGCGAGTGTTAATGAGTCGCCAATGCCATGGCGTCACAAAGGTGTGCGTTTCCGTCAAAAGTCCGCGATGGAGAATGGTTGCGGCGCGCTTAACGTTTGTGACGGAACCGCGGCACGACGTGGCAAAGGGCGGCCTGGACGTGCGCCGGTAGCACCCCCGTCGCGCCACGTGAAGGCCCCATTTACAAGCACAAATCGAATGCCGAGGCTGGGTTCGGTCGGGCTCGTGAACGTGGCGCGGTCGATGACGGTCGCGGGGTCGAAGACTGTGACATCGGCAAAGGCGCCTTTAGCCAGTTTGCCGCGATCGATGATGCCAAAGCGCCGGGCGGTCAGGCCGGTCATCTTGTGGATTGCGGTTTCAAGGTCGAAGAGGCCGAGGTCGCGGGCGTAATGGCCAAGAACCCTGGGAAAACTGCCCCAAAGTCGGGGGTGGTTGATTTCCCCGCCAGGCAGGCCGTCGCTGCCGATCATGGTCGGGCCGTATTGCAGGATCCGCTGCACATCGGCCTCGTCCTGGCAGAAATAGATGGCACCGCCTGGGACCAGCCGCAGGGCCGCCGCATCGCGGTCGACGCCCCATTCGGCGGCAATGTCATCGAGCTCGCGGCCAGCCATTTCGGGATGCGGCTGGGAGGAACTGATGAGGATCCGGGCCGCCGAAATGACGAAGGCCGGGTCGATGATCGTGGCAGCGGCGTTGTAGGGATAGACGTCGAGGGCGACCGCCTGCTTCTCGCGCGCCTTGTCGATCATGGGCAGCGACCAATCGGTATGGCCGATGTTTTCCGGTCCATCCCCCTGGTGATGAGAGAGGATCACGGGGGTCTCGGCGGCACGGCCGATCTCGATCGCTTCCTCAAGCGCCGCGCGGAATTGGGCATCGTAATTGCGGGAATGGGTGGTGTAGACGGCACCGGCCTCGCCGGCGAGCCGTGCAAGGGCCACGACCTCGCGTGTGTCGGCTGCCTTGTTGCTGGGGTATTCGAGGCCGGTGGAGAAGCCGATAGCGCCGTCGGCAAGCGCCTGTTGCAGGCGTTCGGCCATGGCGGCGATTTCCGCTTCGGTCGCCGGCCGATCGAGCCGGTCCATGCATTCGACCCGCAGGACCGAGTGGCCCACGAGGGCAGCGCTGTTGACGGCGGCAGGCGCTTCCTCGAGTGCCGAGAAATAGTCGGCAAGACGCGGGAAGCGATAATAGCTTTGGTCACCCAGCAGGAAATCGTGTGGATAGCTTTCGCGCGGCGTAAGGGGCGCCGCACTGAAACCGCAATTGCCGATGACGACGGTGGTGCAGCCCTGGCTCACCTTTGACGGCATGTCCGGCTGGGCCAGCAGGGCGATATCGTCATGGGCATGGCAGTCGATGAAGCCGGGGGCGACGACGCAGCCTGTGGCATCGATCACCTCGAAGGCACTGTCCGCCGACAGATCGCCGATGGCGCTGATACGGTCGCCGACGATGCCGACATCTGCGGCAAAGCGTTTGCTGCCGCTGCCATCGATGATATGGCCGTGACGGATAATGATGTCGTGCTTCATGGCTGTCCCCGGGTGTCGCGTGTGGTGTCGTTTTTCATCAAGCCAATGGCGATTTGCCTCATACCCTCTCAGCTTGGTATTAGCACTTCTAACGGATCACGATGGAATTGGAATCCCCCCAGATGAGTAATCTTACGAAGCGGCAGCAGAACATCCGGCGCCTTCTGAAGCCGCGCCATGTGTGCATCGTCGGCGGCCAGGCGATGGCGGATTCGATCCGCCGCTGCGCTGACGCCGGTTTTGCCGGTGAGATCTGGGTTGTGAACCCCAAATATCCGGAACTCGGCGGACGCCAATGCTATCCAAGCATCGCCGATCTGCCGGAAGCGCCCGATGCCACTTTCATCGCCGTACCGCGCGAGGCGACGATCGAGATTCTGAAGGAACTGAGCGCCCGGGGCGCGGGTGGGGCGATTTGTTATGCCGCCGGCTTTGCCGAAGTGGGCGGTGAGGGTGTGGAGCTGCAGAAGCAATTCATTGCCGCGGCTGGCGATCTCGCTGTGGTTGGGCCGAATTGCTACGGCATTCTCAATTACCTCGACGGGATCGTGCTGTGGCCGACGGGCCATAACGGTCAGCGCGTCGAGGAGGGCTGCGCGCTGGTGGCGCAGAGCGGCAATATCGCCCTCAACCTCACCTGCAATGACCGCTCGGTGCCCTTCGCCTATGTCATCACTTCAGGGAATCAGGTGGTGCTCAATGTCGCCGATTTCGTCGATGCGCTGGCCGAGGATCCAAAGGTCAATGCCATCGGCCTCTATATCGAGGCGGTGAGCGATATTCCGGCCTTTTCCCGTGCCGCCGCGAAGGCGCTCGCCAATGGCAAGCCGCTCATCGCCTTGAAGGCCGGCAAATCGGAACTGGGCAGCCAGCTTGCCATGAGCCACACGTCGTCGCTTGCCGGCAGTGACCGCATGTACGATGCGTTGTTCGATCGCCTGGGGGTCATCCGCGTGCATTCCATTCCAGACCTCCTGGAGACGATGAAGCTGATCTCGATTGCCGGCCTGCCCAAGGGCAAGAGCTTGGCGGTCTTCACCTGCTCGGGCGGCGACGGCCTGATGACGGCGGATCTCGCGGAGGAGTTGGACGTGCCGCTCAACCCGCACAGCCCCGAGCAAGTGGCCGATCTCAAGACGCAGCTGCCGAATTTTGCCAGCGTCACCAATCCGCTCGATTACAACACGTCGCTGTGGAGTCATGAGGATCTGCTCACCAAATGCTTCGGCACGGTGATGCGTGGCGATTATGACGCTGGCATGCTGATCCTCGACTATGCGACAGATGGCGCGGCCAGCGAAAAGGCCTGCGACGCATCGGTCAATGCCATTATGGCGGCCTGCGCCACGCACGGCAAAATGCCGATCGTGACGGCGACGCTTCCCGAATTGCTGCCGGCTAAAGTGCGGGCGCGGATGGCGAAGAAGCATGCCGCCCCCATGCAGGGGCTGCCCGAGGCAATGCGAGCGTTCGCCGCCGCCGCACGCTTTGCGCGCCAGCGGGAAGACCTGAAAGCAAGCTCGGCTGATGCGCTCGTCATGCCGCAGACCCCCGTCCTGAATGGACCGACACACATCGTCTCGGAGCATGAGGCAAAGGCCGCTTTGGGCCATTTCGGCCTCAAAACCCCGGCGAGCCGCATCGTGGCGCCGGTGGATGCTGCCAAGGCCGCGGCCGATTTGGGTTTCCCGGTCGTGGTGAAGGTTGCGGCCCCGGTCATCGCCCACAAGACGGAGGCCGGCGCCGTCGCGGTCAATTTGAAATCTGCGGCGGAAGTCGAAGCCGCCGTCGCGCGCATGCATGAAAGCGTCGCCGCCTATATGCCAGGGACCAGGATCGAGCAGGTGCTGGTCGAGGCGATGGTCAAGGACGTGATTGCCGAGCTCATCATCGGCATCAAGCGCGATCCGCAATTCGGCCTGGCGCTGGTGGTCGGTGCCGGCGGCATCCTGGTCGAGATGGTTGAGGATTCGGCATTGCTGCTACTGCCGACCGAACGCAAGACGGTGGAGAAGGCGATCCACGGCCTCAAGATCGCCAAGCTGCTGCGTGGCTATCGCGGCAAACCGGCGGGTGATATCGAGGCTGTTGTTAACGCTGTCATGGCTGTGGCTGGTTATGCCGAGGCGCATCGTGCCGACCTCGTCGAGCTCGACGTCAATCCGCTGATGGTTCTGCCCAATGGCGCCGTGGCCGTCGACGCGCTAATTATCCAGTCGGACAAGTAACAACTCACGCATCACTTTCGGCACGATGTCGGCGTTTGGTCATTGATCGGCGTCGCTTTCGGACCAGCCCAACATCGACGCCGGCCTCACGCTTCTCTCGACAAGCGACAAACGCATGGGGAGAGACGATGAGCTATCAGCCCGGTCGGCAGTTCCTGAATATCCCGGGACCGACCAATATTCCCGAACGTGTCCTGCGCGCGATTGCGGCGCCCGTGCTCGATCATCGCGGACCGGAATTCGCCAGCCTGGCCACGGAAGTATTGGCCCGTATCAAGCCCGTCTTTAAGACGACGCAGCCGGTGCTGATTTTCCCCGCCTCCGGCACGGGTGCCTGGGAGTCTGCCCTGGTCAACACGCTGTCGCCCGGGGACACGGTACTGGGCTTCGATAGCGGCCAGTTTGCGTTGCTGTGGACGCAGATGGCGAAGAAGCTTGGCCTTGTCGTTCAGACCATCGCAACCGATTGGCGTCGTGCGCCTGATCCCGCGGCGATTGAAGCCGCACTCGCCGAGGACCGCGAGAAGAAAATCAAGGCCGTGCTGCTGGTCCATAACGAAACGGCGAACGGCTGCATGACGCGGGTGGCCGAAATCCGCCAGGCGATCGATCGCGCGGGTCATCCGGCGCTGCTGCTGGTTGATACCATCTCGTCCCTCGGCAGCGCCGATTTCCGCATGGACGAATGGGGTGTCGACGTCGCCATCGGCGGCTCGCAGAAGGGCCTGATGCTGCCGGCGGGTCTGGCATTCTGCGCCGTGAGCGAGAAGGCAATTGCAGCGTCGAAGCAGGCGAAGATGCCGCGCTCGTTCTGGGATTGGGAGCCGCTGCTCGGCAATACCGGCGGCAACTTTCCCTATACGCCGGCCTGCAACCTATTCTTCGGTCTCAAGGAGGCGCTGAACCTCATCGATGCCGAGGGGTTGGAGAATGTCTTTATCCGTCATGCCCGCCATGCCGAAGCAGCGCGCCGTGCCATCCGGGGCTGGGGCCTTGAGGTCGTCTGTGCCGAACCGAAGGATTACAGCCGATCGATCACGGCGGCTTTCATGCCGGAAGGATATTCGGCCGACGGTTTCCGCAAGCTCATCCTGGAACGCTTCAACATGCCGCTCGGTGGTGGCCTGGGGCGTCTGGCGGACAAGGCCTTCCGCATCGGGCATCTTGGTGACACCAACGACCTGATGCTGGGTGGGGCCTTGTTCGGTATTGAGATGGGGCTGGCGGCCGCAAAGATCCCGCATAAGGCTGGTGGCGTGCAGGAGGCCCTCAACTACTTGGCTGACCAATCGGGCAGTGCTGCGCGGCTCGCGGCCGAATAGCGCTTGCCTTGCCTACATGACCCGGTCGATGCTGCGACCCCGAACATCGCAGCGAAGGCCGGGTCATGCAGGTTTTCTTCTCTGACATCCAATTGCGCCACGCGCCGCGCGAATTCCTGGTGCGTGGACAATGGAGGCCATGTCCGGAGAAGCCGGAGCGCGCCACGGCGCTGAAGGCGGCCTTGCTGGCGGCGGCACATCAAGTGACGGCACCGCCAGCCGGTGATCGTGCCGCTATCGCCGCCGTGCACGACCACCGCTATCTCAATTTCCTTGAAACCGGTCACGAGCGCTGGCGGCAATTGCCGGGTGCCTCAGAGACCATTGTGCCCAATATTCATCCCAACAGCCGGGGCGTCGGTTATCCGCGCTCGGTGGTGGGCCAGGCCGGCTACCACATGGCCGACACGGCCTGCCCGATTGATGCTGACAGCCTCGACGCTATCCTGGCCAGCGCCGACTGCGCCATTGCTGCCGCGCGGCACCTGCTGGATGGGCGAGGCGCCGCCTATGCGCTGTGTCGTCCGCCTGGGCATCATGCCTTTGCCGACATGGCCGGTGGCTTCTGCTTTATCAACAACAGCGCCGTCGCTGCGCAGATGCTTCGGCGCCAATTCAACAAAGTCGCTATCGTCGACGTCGACCTGCATCACGGCAATGGCACGCAGGGCATCTTCTATGACCGCGGTGACGTACTGACTGTTTCTGTCCATGCTGACCCGGCTGAGTTCTATCCCTTCTTTTGGGGACATGCGGATGAGCGCGGCACCGGAGCCGGTGAGGGTGCCAACCTAAACCTGCCCTTGCCGTTGGGAAGCGGCGATACTGCCTTCCTGGCCGCCCTTGAGGTGGGTTTGGCGAAGGTGAAGGACTTCGGTGCCGAGGCCCTGGTTGTAGCTCTTGGCCTGGATGCCTTTGAGGGAGATCCTTTTGCGGGCCTTGCCGTGACGGAGGATGGCTTTCGCCGCATTGCCGCCAAGCTCGCCGCGTTGAACCTGCCTTGCGTTCTGGTGCAGGAAGGCGGCTATCTGTGCCCCGAGTTGGGACGCAATCTAGTGGCATTTCTGGATGGCTTTGCGGGATAAGCCCCGCGACCGAGCGGCTTGTCTTCTTGATATTTGGTCAGCAGAGGCGGCTGGCGGGGATATGGAAGCCAACCTTTGTGCCGTGATCCTGTCGGCTCACCAAGCTGAGACGGCCATCGTGCAATTCCGCAATGCGGCGGGATAGAGCGAGTCCCAGTCCGGTCCCGCCATAGCGCCGCGCGCGATGCGATTCCACCTGGATGAAAGGTTCGAGGACGCGATCCACGTCCTTTTCGGGAATGCCGATGCCGTTGTCCTCGATCTCGAGGACAAGGCCGCCGTTCTCCTCGCGAAAGGCGCGGAGCGCGATCCTCCCGCCTGCCGGTGTGAATTTCACCGCATTCGACAGCAGATTGACCAGGATCTGGCGCGTGAGGCGGTGGTCGACCAGAATCAGCGGCAAGTCGTTCGGAATTTCGATGGCAAGGATAAGGTCGGCGGCGCGGGCGCGGTCCTGGATCGAGCGAATAACCGGGTCGCACAGCATCGGGACCGAGATTTCTTCTTCGTTGAGATGCAGGCGGCCTGACTCGATCTTGGAGAGATCGAGGATGTCATTGATCATCGTGAGCAGTTGATCGGCACTAGACTGGATGTCCTGCGCATATTCGGTTGCCTGGTTGCGGGCCGGCATTTCAGATACCTGGCGCGCAAGGAGATCGGCGAAGCCAATGATCGAATTGAGCGGCGTGCGCAATTCGTGGCTCATATTGGCGAGGAAATCCGATTTGGCACGATTGGCGATCTCGGCCGCTTCCTTGGCCAGGATCAAGGAATGTTCGCGACGGACAAGGTCCGTAATGTCATTGGCCGTGCCGCGGAAGCCGGTATGCGCGCCCGTCGCGGCGGAAAATGTCGGGACGCCGCTCAAGAGGAATAGGCGTGTCTCGCCTGACTTTGTCAGTGCCTCAAGCCGATGATCGCGGAATGGCGTCATCGGGGCAAAACGCTGGCGGAGGGATATGGCACCTGCTTCGCCATCGGCAAGAGCGCCGAGCGGTCGACCGGCCAATTCCTGCGGCAGGAAGCCGAGAATTTTGGTGATGCGATCAGACAGCATCGTAAAGTTAAGATCCGGATCGACCTCCCAGACCCAGTCCGACGTCAACCGAACGATATCGTCGAAACGCTCCTGTGCCACGGCCAGATCAGCGGCGATCTTGGTGGCGGTATCGACAGGTGAAATCAGGCCGGCCAGACCATTCGTCTTGCCTTGCTTGTCGGCGATCGGGACGTGATGGGCATACAATATCTGCGACTGGCCATCGAGCGTCACCGCAATGTCTCGGCGGATGACGCGACCCCGATCCTCGGCTTCATTCAACAGAGCATCGATCGGCAGCAATTCGACCACGCCGTCGCGCAGCGCCAACCGTTCTCCCAACTGGCGATAGGGCAGGTTACACCATGTCAGCCGTCCGTCCTTGTCCACCAGATAGAGTGGCGAGGTAAAGTCGAACAGCCTTTGCGCGAATATCTGTTTGATCTGCTCGGCGGTTGGCTGGCGGGAGACAACCGGCTCTGGCTTTACCAGGCGGAGTTTCTCGCGCATGCCCACCTCAGCGCGACTGGTTTTCCAGCCGCCGGATGGATTTCAGGAAGAACGGATTGATCTTCCAGCGCTCGACCACCTTGCGTGCCGTGTCCGGCTTCAGGCGGTCGAACATTTCCATCGATCGCGACAGTTGATAGGGATTGTTGGCAAGCTCAGTCGGTCGAGCCCGCTGCAACATCAGGAACAGGGCCGTGAAATCGGTGCGATTAATATTGCTCGCCCGACAGGCGATCACGAGGCCTTCGCCGCCGTCTTCATAGATAAGCTTCCGGGCAACCTGCGGGCGGAGCCCGATCATCTGCGCGAGCATGGCTTCAAACAGGGCGATTTCGCCCCGGCGTAGCGTCTTGACCAGCATATCGGCAGTAAGTTCGGAGCGCTTTGCCAGCTGCTCGGCGAGCGCCATCGCCGCATCCTCAGCACGCGCGGCACTTTCGCCGTCGTGCTCCGCAACGTCCTCGGCGACTTTGGCCACGGTGAGGTCCAGCTCAGCCTTATCGACCGGATAATGCTCAACAATGTACTGGCGCAGGGCGGCCGACACCCACACATACATTTTCTTGGTCAATTCGACGGGGAGATCCTTGCGGCGCAGCAGCGGCTCCTGAAATTCGTCAACACTTTCCGACTGCTGCACCAGATAGGACATGGTGGCTTCGGTGATTTGGGAACCATGATTTTCCAGCAGTGCCTTGATGACATCGACCGAACTGGTGCCGACGAGCGCGTCACTGACAACCGTGCTGACACTGCGGCGCATGGCGATAGCGAGGCGGTGGCTGAGCGTGCGATGGCGCACAATCTCGACGAGATCCTCGTCGCTCAGAAGATCGCTCTTCAACAGGACCGGCGAGGCGATATCGAATTCGTCATTGCCCAGCAGATTGACGATTTCGTGCGGCGCATTTGGTGACTGGGACAGCTTTTCAGCAAGAGCCTTGCGGATGGGCCGCGCGACATCCTGAATGAGCTTCTTCAGGATATCGTTCATCAAAGCCTTTTCCTGCAATGTCAGGATGCGGCCGGAATCGTCCATCAGATCGCCAATGGCGGTGACAAGGCTGGATCTACCCTGACTGGACTTGTCACGGGCAAGATCGACCAGCATGCGAACGTCAGTGGCGATCAAGGAGCTTCTCGTAATCGTGTTGTTGTGGATGTTTCAGGTCGGGGTCGCAAACGGGCAATTTGGGCTTTCTTTTGATCTGAAAACGATAGGGGGAGGATCGTTACTAGAATGTTAAATCGGGCTCTTTGCGCTGCCATTATGGTGTGAGTCCAATCCGCGCTGAATCGGCGGAATTTGATCGATTGGCCGCCGATCTGCCGCGTTTTTATGTAATTATTTCAATCAATTGATAAGTAGTATCTAATAGTAGTCTAATTTACTAAAACAATGCACACTTCTCGTTGAGACGGAAATATTTCAACCGATTGGATAGGCGGCCTATCGACCCCAGGCATAACTGCTCATCCCGAGGCTGCCAAAGGTGAAGCCTCGATGCAATTGGCTACCCTCGATAGTAGCCAGATTACCGGCGGCCGCGCCGAGCGATACGAAGAGTGGCAAAATATGGTCTTCGCTGGGATGTGCGATTGAGGCATTGGGTGCTCGCACGCGATAATCACTGAGGGCGTCGAAATTGCCAGCAACGATATTGGCCGTCAGCCAATCGTCGAAGGCGCTTGCCCATTCCGGAATGCCGGACTGGTTGTGCCAATCCAATGCCCGCAGGTTATGTACCGCGCCGCCGGACCCGAGAATGAGGACGCCCTCGTCGCGCAAGGGTGCCAGCAGCCGCCCAAGCGCAATATGATCGGCAGGCGAATGGCGATGCAGCAAAGACAGCTGCACGACCGGTATGCCTGATTGTGGATAGGCAAGCAGAAGCGGTGACCATGCCCCGTGATCAAGGCCGCGATCATAATCGATCGCCGGCGCATGCCCGCCGGCTTCAAGAAGGCCGACAATCCGCGCGGCCAATGCCGGGTCGCCCGGGGCATCATAGCGCAGTTCGTAGAGCACCTGCGGAAAGCCGTAGAAATCGTGGATCGTGCCGGGTGTATCGCTGCCGGTGACGCTGGGGACCGCGGCCTCCCAATGTGCGGATATGCACACAATGGCCTTCGGGCGCGGCAGGAGCGAGCCGAGCCTGACCAGAAAGTCGCGTGCTGGCACGTTGTCGAAGGCGAGCGTCGGGCTGCCGTGCGAAATGAAGGCGACGGGCATGCGCGTGGCGTTGTCGGCTGCGGTCAAGATCGGTGCCCCTTATGAGCGGCGGCGCTTTGCGGGTTCCATGTGACCCATGGAACGCAGCGAGGCATGACCCTTGCGCCCGATGATGATGTGATCGTGGACCTGGACGCCGACCGGTTCCAAAGCCTGTTGGATCGCATGGGTCATGTCGATATCGTCACGTGATGGAGTGGGATCGCCGGTCGGATGATTGTGCGCCATGATGATCGATGATGCGCCGAGCGTCAGCGTCCGCTTCACCACCTCGCGCACATAGACGGGCGCATGATTGACGGTCCCGCGGCTTTGCACCTCGTCGGCGATCAGTGCGTTCTTTCCATCGAGGAAAAGCAGGCGGAACTGTTCGTTTTGCTCGTGCGCCATCACGGAATGGCAATACTCCAGGACGGCTTTCCATGAGCTGAGGACCGGCTTGTCGAGGACCATCTGCTTTTGCATGAGCAGGGCCGCCGCCTGAACGGTCTTGATGGCGATGGCGCTGTTTTCCTTGATGCCGGAAACTTCCATCAGCTGCCCGGGTGCTGCCGCCATCACGCCGGCAAAGCTGCCGAAGCGCTGGATGAGGTCTTTGGCGAGTGGCTTCACATCCCGTTGCGGAATAGCGAGATAGAGCAGCAATTCCAGCAATTCGTAGTCGGCAAGGGCGTCAGCACCGCCGTTCAGGAAGCGCTCGCGCAGCCGCTGGCGATGGCCGTGATAATGCGGCTTCTCGGTAGTTTCGGTGTCGCTTTCGGCCTTAGGCGGCATAGGGCGGACGATCGAGCCCCGCTGGCGAAGTTGTAAAGATCTCGACACCTGTTTCGGTCACACCGACGGTATGCTCGAATTGGGCCGAGAGTTTCTTGTCGCGCGTAACCGCCGTCCAGCCGTCATCAAGGATCTTCACCTGCCAAGTGCCGGCGTTGATCATCGGCTCGACGGTGAAGAACATGCCTGGCTTGATCTCCGGGCCGGTGCCTTTGCGGCCGAAATGAAGCACGGACGGGGAATCATGAAACACCTTGCCGATGCCATGTCCGCAGAAGTCGCGCACGACCGAAAAGCGCTGCTTCTCAGCAAAACTCTGAATGGCGTAACCGACATCTCCTAGTGTTGCACCCGGTTGCGCCGCCTCGATGCCTCGCATCATCGCTTCGTAAGTGACGTCCGTCAGGCGCTGCGCCTGCACGCCGACCTTGCCGACATTGTACATGCGGCTGGTGTCGCCGTGCCATCCGTCGAGGATCACGGTCACGTCGATATTGACGACGTCGCCATCCAGGAGTTTCTTCGCGCCGGGAATGCCGTGGCAGACCACGTGGTTGACCGAGGTGCAGATGGATTTCGGAAAACCCCGATAGTTGAGAGGGGCGGGGATCGCCTTCCGCTCAACGATGAAATCGTGGCAAAGCTTGTCGAGCGCCTCGGTCGTTACGCCGGGGACGACATGGGGCGTGATGAAGTCGAGCGTTTCTGCGGCAAGACGCCCGGCCTTGCGCATGGCGGCGAAGTCGGCTGCCTTATGCAGCTTGATCTTCTCACCGTCATCGATCCAGTCGCTCTCCACGTCCTTTTTTTGCATCGGCTGCTTCGCTTGTCCTAAAACATATCAATAGAGTTAACGATAGATACGCCCCGCTCGAGGGTCGCGCAACCCCTGCAAAGGCATGCCACCGTTGGTTTATGCTCGAAAAGCGATTGGATTCGTTAGGAAAATGCCGGTGGTGGCGACGTCGCAGGCATAGCTGAGAATTTCAACGCCACCTGATCGGGCCGCCTCAAGGCCAGCGGCATAGGCCGGGTCAACATCCGCGGCGGCCTGCATTTCACGGCAATCGCCTCGTTGAATGAGGAAGAGCAGCGCGGCGCGATGGCCCATCTTCTGTGCCACCATCAATTCTCGCAGATGCTTGGCACCGCGTTCGGTCCGTGAGTCCGGGAATTCGGCCAAGCCCGGTGCACGCGACAGTGTGACGCTTTTGACCTCAAGGAATGTCAGCGTGCCGTCATCCGCCGTATGGCAAAAGTCGAACCGCGTACCGGTGCCGAACGGCACTTCGGCACGCCACTGGCCCGTGATTGGCAGGCCGGCAATAGCGCCTTTGGCCAAGGCTTCGGCCACGACCCGATTGGCATGGCCGGTATTGATGCCGACCTTGGCACCGTCGGGTGTTTCGACGATTTCCCAGCCAAAATCGAGCTTTCGGCCCTTTGCTGCCTTGGTCGAAAGCCAGCAAGGCGAGTTGGGGGCCGCAAGACCCAGCATGGACCCCGGATTAGGGCAATGGGCCGTCACCGTCCGGCCATCGGGCAGCAGCATATCGGCCAAAAAGCGCTTGTAGCGACGGACCAATCGCGCCGGCTGGAGGGGTGGATCGAAAAGCATGATTGCAGCGTTCTGCTCACTGGAAAACGTGCCGGAGGGCCCCTTGTTGCATCAGGCCGCCATTCCCGGCAAGTTATCCGCACTTTCAACAAGGGTCTCAATCATGCGCCGTTTCGTCTTTTTTGCCGCGATCCTGGGATTGCTCAACGGTTGCTCTTATTTTGACCAGGGCGGAAGCTGGACGAAGCCGGGGGCCGATCCGGATCAGGCACGCACGGATCTCGATTCCTGCGAGGCGGAAGCAAGAGCCCAGACCAAAGTCGATCGTGGCATCGATCAGGACATCGCAGCGACACAGGGTAGCGGTGCCTTCGGCGATCCGCTGGCCGATAGCGGCATGTCGGGCTATCAATCCGAAAAGCGCTATGACGATGTCGTCAAGGAATGCATGCAGGCCTTCGGGTATGTGCGGCAATAGAGGGTCGGTATGAGCGACGTGAAAATCGTGACGGCAGCGGTTGTCGTCATTGGCAACGAGATCCTGTCGGGCCGCACCAAGGATCTCAACCTGGGATATATCGCAACCGGCCTGACCGAGATCGGCATTCGCCTCACCGAGGGCCGCTTCATTCCCGACATTGAAGCCACCATCATCGCGACAGTGAATGAGTTGCGCACCCGCCATGACTATGTCTTCACGACGGGTGGGATCGGGCCAACACATGACGACATTACCGCCGGTTCGATCGCAAGGGCATTCGACATTCCGCTGATCCTTCACCCGGTTGCAGCAAAGCTGCTGACCGATCATTACGGACCGGAGAATCTCACCGAGGCACGGATGCGTATGGCGCATACGCCGGAAGGTGCCGAGCTTATCGACAATCCGGTCTCGATTGCTCCGGGCTTCCGGATCGGCAATGTCTTTGTTCTAGCTGGTGTGCCGCGCATATGTCAGGCCATGTTCGACGGGCTCAAGGGGCGCCTGAAAGGGGGCGATCCGGTGCTGTCACGTACCGTCTCCGGCTATATCGGTGAAGGTGTCATCGCCAAGGATTTGGGCGAGCTGCAGGATCGGCATCCGGCCCTCGAGATTGGCTCCTATCCATTTTTCCGGCAAGGCAAGTTTGGCGCGAGCTTCGTCATTCGTGGCACCAACAAGGCCGAGATTGATGCAGCCGCCATTGCGCTTCACGCCATCATCAAGAAGCTTGGTGCAGAACCGATCGAGGGCGAGCCGGCGGTTTAACCCGTCAGGTGCCTGCCGCGGCCGGCTGCTGTGGGCGTTTTGTAAGCCTTTCGCGGCCATAGGCGACTGCAAGAAGCAGGGCTATCAAGCAGACCGCGCTTGCGAAGTAGGCGAGATAAGCGCGTCCGCTGCTGAGCCACATCCAGCCGACCGCATAGGTCAGAACGATGCTGGCTGCGTAGCAGTAAAGCGTTTGGCGTCCAAGCATCGCCAGCAGCCGGAACGGCCACCAGCCAAGGTAGCTGCGGCCGAGTGCCAGCAACGCCGCCAACCCACCCAATAATATTGCGGTGTTTACGAGGCGCGTCACGCCCAAATTGGCCTTGTCCGTGAACGGAATGTCGATCAGGTCACGGACGTCGAGACGATGCAAAACGACGAAGACGATGGCGACGGCGATGAGCGCCCAGGGACGCCAGGCTTCAGCGCCAATCCACTTGAAGGCATGTGTATGCAAGCGGACGCGCCCAGCCATCATTCCGGCGCAAAATGGCAGTTGCCAGGCCAATGGGTTGAAGTTCCACACGCGCGGCATATCGTGCGGGCCGCCGCCATAAAGGTTCCATTCCGGATAGATCTGCACGGCGAGGTAAAGTGCCAATGAAGGAATGGCAAGCAGATAAGGCGAGCGCGCCAGCAGGCCGGCAGCGAGCGGCGTCAGCAGCATGAGGATGACATAGACCTGCAGTACGCCCAGCAGATAGGGGTGTTGGCGCATGAGGAGGAATTCGACAATGCCGCGCAACGGTGCGGCGAGGGTGTAATCCGCATCGGTCGCTGTCGCGAGTTCAGCCCCGCCGAACCACGCGATTGCAAGAGCGATGGCAAAGGCGACGAAATTGATCCGATAGATCTCACCGGCGCGGGTAATGGTCTTGGCGACGACATTGCCGCGACCGAGGTAGATCATGCCGACCATGTAGCCCGACAGCAGAAAAAAGAGCTCGGCTGCGGAGGTGAAGCTGAAATCGCCTGGCACAGGAAGTTGGCGCTCCTGCATTCCCAGATTGTCGAATATGACATTGAGATGAGTGAGGGCGATGACGCCCATGGCATAGCCCCGAATGAGATCCAAGCGGTCGTCGCGTCCCAAGCTGGGCCTCCGTTACGAGATGCGCCTTGCACCGGCAGATTGCCAGAAGTTCGCAGCTTGATTGTGCGGTGCGTCATGGGCAAATGGTTGTGGTTTTCCTGTAACGACCACGACTATCCCGACTGCCGCAAATGGGTATTGCGTCTGCTTGTGTTTCGTTATGCCAAATTTGAGGCCGAGAGCGGGACAAGTTGCCACTAAGAGCGCAACAAGCTATGTCGCTTGCGTCGGCCACGATTCTGACCGCCCGCTTGATGGAATTGGTAGACATACGAGACTTAAAATCTCGAGATGCGCAAGCGTCGTGCCGGTTCGAGTCCGGCAGCGGGCACCATTCTTGGAACTTTAGCACCCTTGCTGAGTTTGCTTCCGGGGAAAGGCTGGAAGCAATCGATCATGGCGATTTTGGGGAAAGAGGAGATTCCGCAAGCTCCGTTGGGGACGATGGATGATCAATATCGGCTCCTCGTCGATGCGCTCACCGATTACGCAATCTATATGCTGGATCCGCATGGCTACATTGCGAGCTGGAATCCCGGAGCGCAGCGCCTGAAGGGCTATGCCGCTTCCGAGATTCTGGGGCAGCATTTCTCGAAGTTCTATACCCCGGAGGACAGCGCCGCCGGGTCGCCGGAAATGGCCTTGGCGAAGGCGCTTGAGTTCGGCCGCTTCGAGCGCGAAGGATGGCGGATACGCAAGGACGGCCGAAGGTTCTGGGCCAGTGTCATCATCGACCCCATTCGCGGCGAAGATGGAGCCCTTATCGGATTCGCCAAGATCACGCGCGACATCACGGAGAGAATGACGGCGGAGGCTGAACTGAGGGCTACGCGGGAGGCCTTGTTTCAGGCGCAGAAGATGGAGGCGATCGGGCAGCTGACAGGCGGGATCGCGCATGACTTCAACAATTTGTTGATGGCGATCCTCAGCAGCCTGGAACTGGCCAGAAAACGGCTTCCGGACGATCCCAAACTGGCCCGTTTCATCGACAATGCCGTACAAGGTGCAAATCGCGGTGCCTCGTTGACGCAGCGCATGCTCGCCTTTGCCCGTCGCCAAACGCTCAACGCGCAAGCGGTGCATGTGCCAGCGCTGGTGTCGGGCATCAAGGATCTCATCCGCCGGTCGCTAGGACCGGCCATTGAGGTGGCAATCGACATTGCGCGGGAGATAGATCCGGTTATGGCCGATGCCAATCAGTTGGAGGTGGCCATGCTGAATATTGTCGTCAATGCGCGAGACGCCATGCCGAACGGCGGTTCCCTGTTTATCACCGCGCGCAACGCGGAAATTGCCTCTGGCAACGATCATGACCTGGCCGCGGGCCGGTTCGTCTGCTTGAGCATCAGCGACACCGGCAGCGGAATGGACGAGGAGACACTGGCTCGCGCCAAGGAACCATTCTTCACGACCAAGGGCATCGGCAAAGGGACGGGGCTCGGCCTTTCCCAGGTACATGGCCTGTTGGAACAGCTGGGCGGGCGACTAGTCCTTAGAAGCGCGCCTGCGTCGGGAACGACAGCCGAACTATGGCTTCCAGCGGCTACAGAAAATGAAATTGTAGCGGCAGGGGGTGAGCAGCCAGATCAAGCAGCGGTAACACCGCGCGGGCTGCGCATCTTGGCCGTGGACGACGATGCGTTGGTGCTGATGAATACAGCCGCCATGCTCGAAGACATGGGCCATATGGTCAAAGAGGCTGGCTCGGCGCAGGAAGCAATGAAGATTCTGGCCCAAGAATCGGATTTCGACATCATCATTACGGACATGGCGATGCCGCAGATGAATGGGTTGGATTTTGCGCGCGCCGTTTGGCGGGACTGGCCGACAGTGCCAATCCTTCTCGCGACCGGATATGCCGAATTGCCGGAGAAGCCTGAACGGCGGTTGCACATCCTCTCAAAGCCCTTCGGCCAGCGCGAGCTGGCGAAGGGGATTGAGGCCGTTTTGAACGAGGCCTTGGGCTGACTTAGGCCTTGGCGCTATGCACTGCTTTTGCCGGGTGGACGACGTCGTCGACATAGCCGAGCAATGTCGACAGGGCGGCTTCCGGGGCGACGGAAGAGGTGTCGATTTCCAGATCGGCAGCCTTCGGCGCCTCGTAGGGAGCGTCGATGCCGGTGAAGTTCCGGATCTCGCCGGCGCGCGCGCGCGCATAGAGACCTTTGGGGTCTCGCGCTTCGCAGGTGGCAAGGTCGGCCTTCACATAAACCTCGTGGAAGTGCGGGCCGATGATGTTGCGCGCCCGCTCACGCTCGATGGCATAAGGCGAGATCAACGAGGTGATGACGATCAGGCCGGCATCGGCAAAAAGCCTCGCCACTTCCGCGGTACGGCGGATATTCTCGGCCCGAGCCTCGGGGCCGAAGCCAAGATCGTTGTTGAGACCCGACCGCAGAGCGTCGCCATCCAGGACGTAGACCTGACGGCCCTTGGCGAAGAGCTCTCGCTCCAAGCCCATGGCGAGCGTCGATTTACCGGAACCGGAGAGGCCGGTCAGCCAAATGACAGCGCCTTGATGGCCGTTTGCGGAAGCGCGGGCGGTGTTGGTGACCAAGTGATCCGGGCTGAAGATCAAGCGCGGCTCTTCGGCGAGCTTCGCTTCGCTGGAGCGACCCAGAATGACGGCGCCACCGACAATATCGCCGTCGCGCACAAGAACCGCCCGACCGGTCTTCGCCAGTTCGTCGACGAGGTCCACCGCCATCAGCGATCGGCTGTGGACCAGGACTTCGGCAATGCCGTTCTGACCGACACGGTCGGCCACCTGCCGTTCAAGAGAGTCAACGTCGATGACAGCGCGAATGCCGTCGACAGCCACGGTGTATTCCGACGTTGCCACTTTGAGCGTGATGCGGTCGCCAGGTTCGAGAGGCGCCTGGTCGAGCCAGAAAAGACGCAGTAACGCCTCGTGAGTGAGATGGGGCTGACGTTCGGCATGTGTGGCGACCATGCCGCGCTCGATAAAGAGTTCGTCATCAAGTGTGAGCGCAACGGATTGGCCGGCGCCGGCCGCGATCTGGGGCGCGGCATTCCAGGTTTCAATGCTTGCCACCTTGGCGGACTTGCCGGTCGGCGCGAAGGTGAGCATGTCGCCAACCTTGACACGGCCGCTTTCGATGCGCCCGACAACGAGGCGCCGTTGATCGAATTTGAACACGTCCTGCACGGGCAAACGCAACGGCAGTTCTGTGGCCGGCCGGTTGGCTTCGAAGCCGTCCAGCAATTCCACTACCGTTTCGCCCCGGTACCAAGGGGTCTTGGTGGAGCGTTCCACCACATTGTCGCCGTGTCGGGCGGAAATCGGCACGATGGCTTTGGGCGTAAGGCCAAGTTCGGCCAGGAACGCTGTGATCTCATCAGCGACCGCCTGGAACCGCACGGGGTCGAAGTCGATGAGGTCGATCTTGTTGACGATAACCGCGACCTGGCGCAGGCCGAGCAGTTGAAGGATCAGTGCATGGCGCCTGGATTGCTCGCGCACACCTTCGGCAGCGTCGATCACAAGGAGTGCCGCCTGTGCCTGGGCAACGCCAGAAACGGCATTCTTCAGGAATTCCTTATGGCCCGGCGCGTCGATGATGACATAGGGCCGCTTGGCCGTATGAAAGAAGATCTGGGTGGTGTCGATGGTAATGCCCTGGTCACGTTCCGCCTGAAATGAGTCCAGCAGGAACGACCATTCAAGCGTACCGCCCCGCTTGTCACTAGCCGCCTGAAGTTCCGCCAGCTTGCCTTCCGGCAGGCTACCAGTGTCGTGCAGCAGGCGGCCGATCAGCGTGGATTTGCCATGATCGACATGGCCGACGATGGCGAATGGAAACCGCGCCTGCGTCGGCGCCGCGTCATCATTGGCGTTGTTCACGTTGGTCTTTGCGGTCTTGAGGGGGAGAACGGTCATGATCCGGTTCCTTGCGCCGTCGCTTACATGTAACCCGAGGCGCGCAGACGCTCGAAAGCGTCTTCGCGCTCGTGATCCATCGCGCGGCCGGCACGTTCAGATGTCTTGGTGGAGCGCAACTCGGCAATGATCTCGTCGAGCGAACTCGCGTCGGAGACGACCGGCGAGGTGATATCCTGGTCACCCAACGAACGATAGCGCTTGCCGTTCTTTGAGAAGTAAAGCGGTACAAGCGGAATGTTCTCGCGCTGGACATAGCGCCAGATATCCAACTCGGTCCATGAGAGCAGCGGGTGTATGCGCATATGGGCACCATCCGGCAGGCTTGCGTTGAAATGATCCCAGAACTCGGCGGGCTGATCGCGAAAGTCCCAGGCGCCGCCGTCGGCACGCGGGGAGAAGACGCGTTCCTTGGCACGGGTCGCTTGTTCATCTCGGCGGATGCCGGCAATGACACCTTTGAAATCAAACTCTTCGATGACGCGCTTGAGGCCGATTGTCTTACGCGCCGCAGAGCGGGCGGCGGGCGGTAGGGTTGGGTCAATCTCCTCGACCGGCGGGCAATCGCGCACGATGAGATTAAGGTTCCATTCCTTCGCGTAACGGTCCCGGAAGTCGTACATTTCGGCAAACTTCTTGCCGGTGTCGACATGAGTGAGGGGGAAGGGGACGTGGCCGAGGAAGGCCTTCTTCGCCAGCCACAGCATGACATTCGAATCCTTGCCGAGCGACCACAGCATGGTGATCGGCTTCAATCGGCTATAGGCCTCACGCAAAATAAAGATGCTCTGGGCCTCAAGCTGATCGAGGTCGGATTGGCTTTGCTGAGCTTGTGTCATTTTTCGCTTCTTGCTTTCGGATCAGCGGTGGATACCGCATTCGGACTTGTCGGTACCGGCCCAGCGGCCGGAGCGGGCGTCGGCTCCATCGGCGACGCGCAAAGTACAGGGCTTGCAGCCGATGGATTTGAAGCCGTCGTAGTAAAGGGGGTGCTGGGGCAGCTTGAACTGTTTGAACGCGGCTTCGATATCGGCCGCGCTGAGGCGGGCCAGCGGGTTGACCTTGATGCGCCCGTCAAGGCTTTCGAAGGTCGGCAAGCCGGCTCGGGTGCGGTTCTGGTAGCGCTTGCGGCCCGTGATCCAGGCGTCAAACGGCTCCAAAGCTTTTTGCAATGGATCGACCTTGCGCAATTGGCAGCAAAGATCGGGATTGGTTTGCCACAGCGTGCCGTCCGGATCATGCCGAGCAAGGAGGGCCGTGTCGGGTTCGATTGAACGCAGATCCTTGAAGTCGAAACGCCCCGCGAGGATATCGCGGTACATAAGCGTTTCGTCAAAATGCTTTCCCGTATCGAGAAAGAGTACGGGCGTGGCGCGGTCGATCTCGGCCAGAAAATGCAACAGCAGCGCCGATTCAGCGCCGAAGGAAGAAACAAGAGCGATTTTGTTCGGAAATATCTCGTGGATTGCCGCTTCAAGGATCTTAAGCGGCGCGGCGCCCTCCAATCGCACATTCAACTCGCGCACAAGCGCCGCCTGATCCGCTGATGTGTGCAGCGGGGCGGCAAGAACATTGGATGCCAAGGCGTCGATCTGCATTGCGGTAATCCTGGCGGGTCAATTTCACACTATCGAGCGCCACAAACGCGTTGATTATGTGAAAGGATGTAGCACGTGTGGGACGTGGGTCAATTGAATTAATCGCATGAAATGTGATATTAAAACTAACACGTAAAAATCTAGTGTGAAATAAGAATAGGCTAATCCAGGCGAGCAATGCTGTTAGACGGCTGAGAAATTATAATAGGTTAGCATGGCGAACGATAACGATGCGCCTTTCCCATCTCTATCGTGCTGCTGGAATATGCACTGAAAGGATTCATACATGCCGCATTTCAAAATGGGTCTATTAACACAACTCATACTGTGAAATATCTGACGAGCCGTAACCCCGCATCAGTTTGGCGCCACGTCTTGCTGATGAGCCCAGGACAAAGAACCTTCGTATGATGAAAATACCTGCCCCCGCACTTCAGGATGGTTGGCCCGCTGTAGAAAATCGATGCAGTGATTGAGTGTCCTGAAATGTGGAGACGGAGGATCGGAGGGCAGGACTGCCCGCTGGAGGTGTGGGATGACGCACAACTTGGTGGCTGTTGCCGTGGTGATGACACTGGCGATGTTCGTGACCTCCTGCGCACCGGCGCGCGTGGAGAGCGGAACCGGCGCGTCGTCAGATTCCTCCTATAAGCGACACAATGATTGGGCCCGTTTCGGCAGACCGGATGTGGGCGGCGCGCGGGCCAACGATCGCTGATATTGAGGCGCGGCCGGATGTCGTAATTCTAGCGGGTCTTGTCGGAATTCGTCATTCAATCCATGATGCGCGGCCTATGCAAATGGGATCGTCCGCGTATCAGGGAGAGTACGAAAATGTCGGAAGCCGTGAAGGTCGAGCGTCGGGGCCATGTGCTGGAAATCACGCTCGATCGGCCCAAGGTCAATGCGATCGATATGGAAACCTCGCGCAAGTTGGGGCACGCTTTCTGCCTGCTGCGCGACGATCCGGATTTGCGCGTTGGCATCGTCACGGCCGCGGGCGAAAAGATTTTCTCGGCGGGCTGGGATTTGAAGGCTGCCGCCGCCCAGAATCTCGTGGGCAAGTGGTGGAAGCATGATTACGGCCCCGGCAGCTTCGCCGGCCTCACCGAGCTTTGGGATCTCAACAAACCCGTCATTGCAGCGGTCAACGGCCTGTGCATCGGGGGCGGTTGGGAATTGGCGCTGGCCTGCGACCTGGTCATCGCTGTCGAGCATGCTGAATTTTCGCTGCCCGAATTGCCGCTCGGCATCGTTCCAGATTCCGGTGGCGTGCAGCGCCTCCCTAAGCGGCTGCCGCACAATATTGCCATGGAGATCCTCCTGCTCGGCCGTCGCATGCCGGCACAGGAAGCCGCGCATTACGGTTTCGTCAACAAGGTCGTACCAAAGGAAAAATTGATGGTAGCGGCGCGTGAGTGGGCCGATCTCATCGCGACCGGCGCGCCCGTCACCGTGCAGGCGCTCAAAGAATGTATTCGCTATATGGAGGCGGAATCGATCGAAGACAGCTTCAAGCTGATCCGGTCTGGAAAGATGAAAACCTACGAAGCGGCCGATGAATCGGCCGACGCCAAGGAAGGCGTCAAGGCCTTCTCCGAGAAGCGCAAGGCAGACTTCAAGGGCAACTGAGCAGACAGGCGGACCGTCGTCTAGACGACGGTCTGCTGCATCTGGTTGCTGACTTCGACGATGGCCTGGTGGACGCCGTCGTTGTAGCTGTAGGTGGTAAAGTCGGCACCCTGATCGGTAACCGTCCAATTGTGCCCACCTTCGCCGGTCAGTGTCAGACTGTCGCCTGTCTTGCCGAGAACGGTGAGATGATGGTCGCCATCGGTCATATCGAGCACATCGATGGCCGAAAGCGAGATGTCGTTGTGGCCGGCACCCTTTGCGTCGATCACTTCGATATTATCGAGCATCTGTGCATCATTGTGGCCGAAGCTCATATTGCCGTGGCCCAGCTGCACTGTGTCGTGACCGGCGCCCATGTCGTGATACTGGCCGATTTCCTGGATGTTGAGGTGCAGCACATCGTCGCTGCCGCCCGGTTGGGCCGGTGTGGAAGCGCCAGCGCCGCCGTCGCTCAATGAGAATTCGATCGGCACAGTGCTGACATTGGAATGCTGACCGTCCGCGTCCGTCACCTCGTAGCTGATCTCGCGATAATCGAGATCGGTACTGGTGGTCGAAAAATAGATGTGATTGATGAAATCCTCGAACGAGCCGATGGTCTCGGTCCCGGCCTTCGCTGTGATGGTGACGGTCAGGTCGTTGCCGTCATGGGTGAGCTGAACGTCGAACAGGTCACTGTGGGGCACGTTGAGGTGATCTTCGGCATGGAAGCCATAGGTCGTGATTGCGGCGCTGGAAAGATGCGAACTGTCCGCATCTGACAGATCAACCGTCGGCTGAGTGACGGTCTGGGTCAGTTTATTGATATTGTAGCTGCCCATATCGACGCTGATCACCAGATCCTGGTAATCGTGGTCGCCACCACGCGCCTGATCTTCGAAACCGACATAAAGCTTGCCGTCATTCTGGCTCGAGACACCGGATAGAGAATGCTCGATATCATTGCTGTTGGCATCGGTGTTGAGCGATTTGTCGTGAGTAAAGTAGACATTGCCAGCCAGCGGCTTTCCATCGATGAGGACATGCCCGTTGCCATCCTGATCGGTTTGAAAGCTGATATGCTTGTTGATGGTGGTTAGGTCGTCTGTGTAGTTGTCCTGCTTGCTTACGCCCGCAAGGGATGTCAGGAGCTTCTGATTGTCGTTGTTGGCTGCACCATCGGCGATAATGAAGAAGCCGAGCTTGCTATCGGCTGCGACGTTGCCAAGGGAGATTTCAAGCGGCTGCGAATTGCCGAGGAAATCCTTGCTCAGAGCTCCTCCAACCGTGCCTTGATGGATCTGGCTCGCATCGAGCCAGACGAGTTGCACGGTACCCGGAATGATCTTGCCGCTGTCGTCGAACTGGTAGACGCCGACCATGGATTTGTAGCCCGCAGCTTCCGAAACGAACCCGATTTTCACCTCGGCCGTCTGGGCCAGCGTCAGGTTTTGATTGTCCACACCGTTGACCATGGTCGGGTCGATGGACTTGCCTTCGTCCCCGCCGCGGGTGAGGTAGTCACCCACTTTAATGTCGCCGAGTGGGTTTTGCTTACCATTCTCAACATCGTTGTGATATTCGACCGCACCTTTGGTCGCCGACGCTTCCGGTGCGACATAGGTTGGCGGCTGCGGTGCCGGATCTTGCGGCTGCTCGGGGCCAGGTTCTTCATCGGTTGGCGGCTGTGGCGCTGGATCTTGCGGCTGCTCGGGGCCAGGTTCTTCATCGGTTGGCGGCTGTGGTGCCGGATCTTGCGGCTGCTCCGGCGCAGGTTCTTCATCGGTTGGTGGCTGCGGCGCCGGATCCTGCGGTTGGTCGTTCGTCAAGGACACTGGCGGTTCAGTGTTTAGCGAGCTGGTGAGGTCGTCCACGTGGCCACGTGCCGCGAGGGCCGGCTCAGGCTGCTCGTCAGTTGCACCAAGCCCGCCCACGGAGGTCAGGCCGCCTAAACCGGTCTGATCTTCGAAGACGGCGAAGCGATTGCTGCCGCTATCGGCCTGGCTGGGTTGGTCGCCTGGCGTGTCACCGCCCGCAGCGGTCTTGAAGTCGGCGAATGCTTCGGCATTGCCGGCAATCAGATCGGCGAGCTGTTCCGGTGCCAACTTGGTGCCGTCCGGAAGAGCAACCGCAGTCGAGACATCGAGATCCTGAGCTTGGCCCAATGGGTTGCCGGCAGCGTCAAAGAACACAAGATGCGTGCCATCGATTTCGGCCAGGAACTTACCAAGCTTAACCAATTGCGCCATGTGAGTGGTCTTCCCCAGCAAAGTTGCTGTGGAAAGATGTACCGCTGCCGGGAACGGGTAGCATGGGGCAATGCTCCGAAACTGCATACATCCGTGTGCATAAAGCGCAGGATTCGCCGAAAATGCCCCGGTCCTATCGCGCGTTAATGTCTCGCTAAGGGTTTGCAGCAAAGTCGCAATTGGTTAGCAGAATATTTATGCCGCTGTTTAGGCTTCGAACGGCCGGAGCAGGGATCGCGAAATGATGTGGCGCTGGATCTCAGAAGTGCCGTCCCAGATGCGCTCCACCCGGGCGTCACGCCAGAAGCGCTCGATGCCGGTTTCTTCCATCAGCCCCATGCCGCCGAAGATCTGGACGGCTTGGTCGGTGACGCGTGCGAGCATCTCGGTCGAAAATAGCTTGGCGATGGCGTAGTCCTGGTCCTGGACCGAGCCCTCGGCCGTCTTCCAGGCGGCCTGCATGACCAGAAGGTTCGCGGCTTCGATCTCAGTGGCCATGTCGGCAAGCTTGAACGATACGCCTTGGAATTTGCCGATGGTCTGGCCGAACTGCTTGCGGGTTGCAGCCCATTCGGTCGCCATTTCCATGGCACGTTGCGCCCGGCCGACGCATTGCGCGGCAACGGTCAGGCGGGTGGCACCTAGCCAGGTATTGGCGACATCGAAGCCGTGATGCACCTCGCCTAGAACCTGACGCTTATGGATGCGGCAATTGTCGAAAACCAGTTCGCAGTGATGGAAGCCGCGATGGCTCACGGAGCGTGATCCCATGCGCACGTCGAGGCCTGGCGTGTCCTTGTCGATCAGGAAGCTGGTGATCAGCTTCTTCGGTCCGCGTTTGGTCTCTTCGACGCCGGAAGCGGCGAAGAGGATGATGTAATCGGCAACATCGGCGTAAGAAATGAAATGCTTGGTGCCGTTGAGGATGAAGTCGTCGCCGTCGGCGTCGGCACGGGTCTTCATTGATCGCACATCGGAACCGGCATCGGGCTCGGTGATGCCGAGGCACTCAACGCGCTCGCCGCGGATGGTCGGCAGCAGATAGCGCTCCTTCTGCTCGTCATTGCAGGCGCGCAGGATGTTGCTGGGGCGATGCACGGCGTATTGCAGGGCGAAGCTGGTGCGGCCCAATTCACGCTCAAAAAGGGTGAGGGCGATGTGATCCAGCCCGCCACCGCCAATCTCCTCGGGCATGTTCACGGCGTAGAAGCCGGATTTGATGGCGCGTTCGTGGATCTGCTTGATGAGTTCCGGACGAACCTTGTCGGTCTTTTCGACCTCGTTCTCAAAAGGCACGAGTTCCGCGTCCACAAAGGCGCGCGTTGCCTCGACGAGCATTTGCTGCTCGCTGGTCAATCCGAAATTCATGATCGTCACCCTTTCTTAGGCGGCATTCCAATCGCGCGACCCATCTGCGCGGGCCTCGGCAACTTGGCGTGTTCAGCGGCAATCTTCTCGACTGCAGCCAGGACATCCGGCTGGAACGGCGCGACACGCGGACCAGTCATGTCCATCGAGAGCTGCATCTGCTCGTTGGTGGCGACCGGCTCGGTCCCGTCGCCGACATACATCGTGTGGAAAATGTGGAGACGCTTGGCATCATGGCCAAGGAACGTTGTTTCCACGCGCACTTCCGCGCCAACCTTCACCTCTTTCAGGTAATTGAGGTGAAGCTCGGCCGTGAACAGCGAGTGATTGCTGCGCTCTCGCCCCGCCGCATCTAGCCCGATCTGGTCCATCATGTGATCAGTCGCATGACTGAAGATGACCAGATAGAAGGCGTCGTTGAGGTGCTTGTTGTAGTCGGCCCATTCGGGCCTAACCACCTCGCGATGCGGCCTCAAACCGATACGGCTGGGCGATGAGCTCATCGCATCAGTCCTCGTACTTCCAGCCGTGCTTGGCCTTAGCCTCGGTGATCGCGTTGATCACGCTGATGATACAATCGTCACGCAGGCGCTCGAGGTCTTTGATCGAATGCGTGCCGGCCTGAGCCTCGGTCCCTTCGACGATCTTATTGATGAGGTCGTCGGTGAGCGGCGGGGCTTTGAGATGAGTCCAGGGAAGCTCCAGCGCCGGGCCGAACTGCTCCAGAAAGTGCTTCATGCCCGCTTCGCCACCGGCCATGTGATAGATCATGTACATGCCAAAGAACGACCAGCGGATACCGAAACCGAAGCGGATGGCGTCATCCAGTTCGCCCGTGGTGCAGTAGCCGTCCTTCACCATGTGCAGGCCTTCGCGCCACACCGCCTCGAGCAGCCGGTCGGCGAGGAAGCCCGGAACTTCTTTGCGGACGTGGAGCGGACGCATGCCGAGCGACTTGTAGAACGCGATCGCGGCCTGGATGGCGTCGGGCGAGGTCCACTTGCTGGGGCAGACTTCCACGAGCGGCAACAAGTAGACCGGGTTGAACGGATGGCCGACCATGCAGCGTTCCGGGTTCTTGGCGTCCTTGTAGAAGTCGGACGGCAGCAGGCCGGAGGTCGACGAGCCGATCATGGCATCGGGCTTCGCGGCCGCAGTCACCTGGGCGTGTAGTTTCACCTTCAGGTCTTCGCGCTCCGGTGCGCTTTCCTGGATGAAGTCGGCATCGCGCACGGCTTCCTCGACGGTCGATACGAAGGTGAGGCGGCTCTGCGATGCGCCCGGCTTCAGGCCGACCTTTTCGAGCGCCGGCCAGGCATTGGCAACGTTCTTGCGGAGTTGCTCTTCGGCGCCCTTGCCGGGATCCCAGGCGACAACGTCGAGGCCAGCGGCCAGGAAGCGCGCTGCCCAACCGGAGCCGATGACGCCGGTGCCGATGACGGCAGCCTTCTTGATATTGGTGATCATATGTCTTTGTCCTTAGTTTATTAGCTACGGGCCTTGAGGCCGAGCTTCTTGCGGCCTTCGGCCGGGGTAAGCGGGCGGGCGCCGAGGCGAGTGATGATTTCGCAGGCGCGTTCGGTCAGCGAACCGTTCGAGGCATGAACGCCCTTGTCGAGCCAGATATTGTCTTCAAGGCCGATGCGGACGTGGCCGCCCAGCAGCATGGCCTGCGCCAGCATCGGCATCTGCATCCGGCCGATGCCGAAGCCGGCCCAGATGGCGCCCTGCGGCAGATTATCCACCATCGCCTTCATCGTCGTGGTGTCGGCAGGAGCGCCCCAGGGAATGCCAAGGCAAAGCTGGAGCATCGGATTGTCGCCCAAAAGGCCTTCCTTCTGCATCTGCTTGGCAAACCACAGATGGCCGGTGTCGAAGATTTCGAGTTCCGGCTTCACACCGAGTTCCTGCACCTTCTTGGCGCCTGCGCGCAGCATGTTTGGCGTTGAAATGTAGGTGTAGTCGCCGTCGCCAAAGTTGAGCGTGCCGCAATCGAGCGTGCAGATTTCCGGCAGCAAGGCTTCGACATGGGCGAGGCGGGCGATCGGGCCGACGAGGTCGGTTGCCTTGCCGAACTTAAAGGGGTCTTCGCCCGCACCAATCTCAAGATCGCCGCCCATGCCGGCGGTGAGGTTGAGGATGACATCGGTGCCTGAGGAGCGGATGCGATCGACAACCTCGCGATAGAGGTTCACATCGCGGCTGCCTTTGCCGGTATTGGGATCGCGCACATGGCAATGGGCCACGGTGGCGCCAGCCTTGGCGGCCTCGATGGCGGCGTCGGCGATCTGCTTCGGCGTCACTGGAATGGCAGGATGCTTGCCAACAGTATCGCCGGCGCCGGTGACGGCGCAGGTGACGATCACTTCGTAATTCATGACTGGCTCTTTCTTTGCGGCATGAAAGGGAATCTTCAGATGGGCCGGATGCTGGCGCGGAGGCCATTTTTCGTGTTGACGCGTTACGACAAGCGTTTGACTAATTTCGCCATACGCTGAACTCTCGCACTAGCGAAGAACGGGCATGATTCCGAGGGCTGGCCGGCGTCTCTCAGCACTTGGCGCTTTGCCGGCCCAAGCATGATAACTGCGCGAAAAATGTGCCGCAGATCCAAAGCCGCAGGCGACAGCCACCTCGACAATCGACATATCAGTGTACTGCAGCATGGACCGTGCGCGCTGCAGGCGCAGATCGAGATAATAGCGCCGCGGCGACATGCCGAAATAGCGATCGAACAGGCGTTCGAGCTGCCGCAGCGACATGCCAGCTGCTTTGGCCAGAGCCGCACTCATGACCGGCTCCTCAAGGCGCGATTCCATCAACTTGATGACGCGCGAGAGACCGGCATGGCTGATGCCTTGGCGCTCTTTCGGCTCCATGCGCTGTCGATCATCGGGGCCACGGATTTCCGGGTGGATAAATTGTTCGGACACAGCAGCCGCCAGGCGATGGCCGTGTTGTCGCCTGATCATATGCAGCATGAGGTCGAGCGACGCCGTCCCGCCGGCACAGGACCAGCGGTTGCGGTCAATGACATAGAGGGCATTCTCGACTTCGACCTTGGGGAAAGCCTCACTGAAACTGTCCAGGCTTTCCCAATGGGTAGTGGCGCGATATCCATCCAGAAGTCCAGCGCGCGCGAGCAGAAAGGCACCGGTGTCGATCGACCCGAGTTCAATACCGGCAGCGTTCTGACGCTGCAGCCATTGCTTCAGTGTTGCATCGAAGTGGCGCAAGGGATTGAAGCTCGCGCAGATTGCCAGCATGGGATAGCTGGGGTGCTTCGATATCGCGTGATCGGCCGCCAGTGACATGTTGTTGGATGCCGTCACCGGGTTGCCATCGCGTGAGATCACCTCCCAGCGATAGAGCTGGCGTTCAGCCATGCGGTTGGCGACGCGCAGTGGCTCGATGGCGGAGACGAAGGCCATCATGGAAAAGAGCGGCATCAGCAGGAAGCCAATCGTCACGGTCTGGTCGTTGGCGGGTGCTGGCGGCATGATCGATCGGTCAAGCTTGATGAATTGAGTTATGCGGCGGGATGATGCAGTGTCGCCCGCGCCGGACGCAAGAGCCGGGGAGAGCTGGGACGAAAGCGGAATGAAACAGGACATCAAGCCGGCTGATGCCGCCGTCGCTGCCTTCATCGTTGATTCGGACCAGGTCTTCACCCCGGCTTACGACGCCTTGCCGATGGCTGAACAGCGGCGCATTTATGATGCCTATTGGCAGCGATACCACGCCGAGCGTCCAGCCGGTGTCACCGTAGAATCGATCCAGATTTCCACGCCTGGCGGGGAATGCCGGGCGATCCTCTATCGGCCGCCGCATCGCAACGCGGCTGGGAGCCTTCCCGTCGTCGTCTATTTTCATGGCGGCGGATGGATGCTGGGCTCGCCGGAAAGCCACGACCTGCCGGTGGGCCGTCTTTGTGCAGAAGCAGAGGTCGCCGTACTCAGCCTGGACTATAGCCTGTCACCGGAGCACATCTTTCCCGACGCGTTAATGGATTGCCTGGCGGCACTGAATTGGGTTGCCGGTGAAGGGCGGGAGCATGGCCTTGATTCGGAACGGCTTGTGGTGGCTGGCGACAGCGCCGGCGCCAATTTGGCGGCTGGGCTTTGCATGTGGGTGCGGGACCATGGTGGGCCGCGTATCCTATTGCAGGCCCTGATATATCCGGCATTGACGACCGAAGTTGCCGTGGGAAAGTCAGGCGGCGTTTCACCGGCCTCGGTCAGCCATTATGTGAAGGCGTATTTCGGCAAGCAGAACCTGGCTGCTAACAGCTATGCGATGCCGCTTTCTGCCAAATCCTTTGCCGGATTGCCGCCCGCCTTCATAGCGACCGCGGAAATGGACCCGATTTTGCCGCATGGCGAAATGTTTGCCGAACGCCTGCGTCATGCTGGCATACCGTGCGATTATACTTGTGGTTACGGCCTTCCGCATACCTATTTGCGCCTTGTCCATCTCTCTCCGGCAGCGGCGCAGGAGCTCAGCTCTTGCTGCAGTGCGATCCGTGCAGCGATCCATCTGCGGCAGAGACCGGCGGCCTGAAAAATCCTTCACGATCCGGTCATTGTGTCGCATAGCAATGGTGGGATGTCGTAATTCATCAAGATTTCTTGCGAAGGCACTCCCATGATGGGTTAACTAGAAGAAACCAACGGAGCCTGTGCCGTGTGAGCGCGGGCCCATCTCAACAGGGTTTGCCACCGGTCGGCATGGGGTCGGTCGGTTCGGCCGTTAGGGAGAGACAAGAATGAATCAATGGGAAGAGTTGCAGCAGGCCGCTTTTGCCAAGCGTGTCTCGCGGCGCGATTTCATGCGTCGTGCAACGGCATTGGGCGTGTCCACGGCATTGGCCACGGGCGTGCTGAGCCGCGCAGGTTACGCGCAGGAGCCGAAGAAGGGCGGTAGCTTCAAGATCGGCCTCGGCCATGGCGCCACGACGGATTCCTTGGATCCGGCGACCTATCCGGATCAGATGACGGGGACGGTTGGCTGGGGCGCCTCTGGCAACAGCCTCACCGAGATGGATGCGGCCGGCAATATTGTCGGCGATCTCGCCGAGAGCTTTGAGCCGTCGGATGATGCGAAGCAGTGGGTCTTCAAGCTGCGCAAGGGCGTCACCTTCCATAATGGCAAGACCGTGACGCCGGACGACGTCGTCGCTTCGATCAAGCACCATATGGGTCCGGATTCAAAGTCGGCCGCCAAATCGGTCGTCGATACCATCGAAGACGTCAAAGCGGATGGCGATAACATCGTCTTCACGCTGAAGGGCGGCAATGCCGACTTCCCGTTCTATGCCAGCGACTATCACCTGAAGACGATGCCGATGAAGGCCGACGGCAAGGTCGATTGGGAATCGGGCATCAGCACCGGCCCGTACGCGATCGAGAAGTTCGAACCGGGCATTGGTGCTAAGCTGAAGCGTTATGACGGCTTCTATGGCAAGGCCTATTTCGACGACGTCGAGATCAAGGTCATCGCCGACGTCGCTGCGCGTACCAATGCGCTGACCTCGGGCGAAATCCATTTCATGGATCGTTGCGATCTGAAGACCGTCAACCTGTTGAAGAAGAATCGGGACGTCAACGTCAACATTGTCACCGGCTACGGGCACTACATCTTCGTGATGAACACCCAGGTTGCGCCGTTCGACAATCCGGATGTGCGTAACGCCCTGAAGAATGCCATCGACCGCGATGAGATCGCCAAGAAGGTGTTCCACGGCTATGCGAGCCCGGGTAATGACAACCCGATCGCACCTAGCATCCAGTATGCGACCAATCCGGAACCGATCCACACCTTCAACCCGGATGCGGTCAAGGAATTGCTGAAGAAGGCTGGCAAGGAGGGCCTCACGGTCGATCTTTCGGTCTCGGATGCGGCCTTTACCGGTGCGGTCGATGCGGGCACGCTGTTCAAAGAAACCGCAGCCAAGGCCGGCATCAACATCAACGTCATCCAGGAAGCGGCGGATAGCTATTGGGACGCGGTCTGGCTGAAGAAGCCGTTCTGCGCCTCGTACTGGAATGGTCGCCCAACCTGCGACTGGATGTTCACGCAGGCTTACGCGGCCGATGCTCCCTGGAACGACACGTTCTGGAAGAATCCGCGCTTCAACGAACTGCTCGTCGCCGCCCGTTCGGAAACTGATTCCGACAAGCGCGCGAAGATGTACGCCGAAATGCAGCAGTTGGTGCATGACGATGGTGGTTTGATCAACATCGTCTTCAACAACTATGTGTCGGCCAATTCGAAGGCTGTGACGCATGGCGATCTGCTGTCGAACTGGGACGTCGATGGTATGAAGATCTGCTCACGCTGGTGGATGGCATAAATCCACTTCTAAAGAGAACTGGAGCCGGGATTCCTAGGATCCCGGCTCCGTCTTCTTTTCGAAAGACGGCTTTGCCGACTTTGGGAATGCTTGAGCAAGGGGGCGCTGCCATCGGCAGCGGGGCGCGATGCATCCGATTACACGCACAATTTTGCACCGGTTGGGGCTTGGAGCGCTGACCCTCTTCATCGTCTCGATCGTGATTTTCGTGATGGTTCTGCTCCTGCCGGGCGATTTCGCCAAGGCGATCCTTGGGCAGTCCGCGACACCGGAGACGGTGCAGGCCTTCCAGAAAGAGATTGGCCTCGATAAGCCGGCTTATGTCCGTTACGGCAATTGGATCGCCGGTGCTGTGCAGGGTGATTTCGGTAAATCCTATACCAGCCGCGTCGGCTATACGCGCACAGTTGCCGAAATCATCATGCCGCGGTTGGCTAATACGCTGTTCCTTGCGTTGATGACGGCCTTCATTGCCGTGCCGCTGGCGCTGGCGCTTGGCATTCTCGCAGCACTCCATCGAAATTCGCTGTTCGATAGGGTCGTCAACGCGGTCACGCTCAGTACGATTTCCATGCCGGAATTTTTCATGGCCTATATCTTGATGCTGTTTCTGGCCGTGAAGCTTCGTTTGTTTCCGGGCCTCGCGTCAGTCGATGCCGATACCGAATTTTTCACGCGCATCTACAAATGCGTTTTGCCCTCGCTGACCCTCACCCTGGTTATCGTCGCCTACATGATGCGCATGACCAGGGCCGCCATCATCAATTTGCTTGCTAGCCCTTATATTGAAATGGCGCGGCTAAAAGGTATCAGCAAGGCGCGCATCATCCTACGCCATGCTTTGCCCAATGCCTGGGCGCCGATCGTCAACGTCATCGCCTTCAACCTTGCTTATCTCATCGTCGGTGTCGTGGTTGTGGAGACGGTCTTTACCTATCCCGGCATCGGACAGCTGATGGTCGACGCAGTGCGGACGCGCGATATGCCGGTCGTGCAGGCCTGCGCGCTTATCTTCGCCGTCACCTATATCGGCTTGAATCTGACCGCCGACATCATCTCGATCGCGACCAATCCGCGCCTTCTGCATCCGCGCTGATGCGGGGCTGACGGACCAAGGAGTTAAGGCATGGCTGAAGCTGTGATGGACAAGAAGGTTCCAAAGGCGCGGCGATCAAAGGTTGCCACGGCACTGCGCGAATTGAAGAAGGCGCCGCTCACGGCCTGGTTCGGCATGATCGTGCTGGCAATCTATGTTCTGTTTGCCGTATTTGCTCCCCTGATTGCGCCGTTCAAAGAAGCTGAAGTCATGGGCGACGCGTTCATGCCCTGGGAGGCTCCCTACTACCTGGGAACGGATCAGCTCGGGCGCGATATGCTGACCCGCATGATCTTTGCCGCCCGGAACTCGATGGGAATTGCATTTGCGGCGACGGCGTTGGCATTCGTGTCCGGTGGCTTGCTTGGTGTTCTCTGTGCGCTGCTAAAGGGCTGGTTCGATCAGATCGTTTCCCGTCTGGTCGACGCGATTATGGCTATTCCAAGCCTCATTTTTGCCTTGATGGTCTTGTCGATCTTCAAGCAACCGACGGCAACCAATATCATCCTGGTCATCGGCATTGTGGATGCCACCCGTGTTTTCCGTTTGACGCGCGCCGTCGCCATGAACGTGGTGGCGCTCGATTTTGTCGAAGCAGCGAAGCTGCGTGGCGAAAAGATCGGATGGGTCGTGTTTCGCGAAATCGTGCCCAATATCATGCCGCCCTTGGTTACTGAGTTTGGCCTGCGTTACTGCTTCGTGTTTCTGACGATCAGCGCGCTGTCGTTCCTGGGCCTTGGCCTGCAGCCGCCGACTGCGGATTGGGGCCTGATGGTGCGCGAGAATTCGACGCTCATCACTTATGGCGATATTACGCCGTTGTTGCCCGCGGGCGCGATCGCGCTCCTGACGGTGGCGATCAATTTCATTGTCGATTGGTTCCTCAACAAGACAAGCGGGTTGCGCGATGGGCAATGACAATTTGAAGCGCACGGCGCGCGCCAAGGGAGAAATCCTCCTCGAGATGCGCGGCGTCATGATTGAGGGCGAGAGTGACGACGTCTGGCATCAGATCGTCAAGGGTATTGATCTGACCTTGCGCCGGGGCGAGGTGCTGGGATTGATCGGTGAATCCGGCGCCGGCAAGTCGACGCTCGGTGTCGCGGCCATGGGCTTTGCTCGCCCGGGCTGCCGTTTCAACGGCGGCACCGTGACATTCGACGGCATCGATTTGCTGAAGGCAAGCGATGAAGAGCGGCGTAAATTGCGCGGCTCGCGGATCTCTTATGTCGCACAAAGTGCCGCTGCGGCATTCAATCCGGCGCACCGGCTCATCGACCAGACGGTGGAGACGGAAACGCAGCACGGTGTTCGCAGCATGGCGGAATCGATTGCCGATGCGCAAGATCTTTACGGTCGTCTGCGCCTGCCCAATCCGACGACAATCGGCATGCGCTATCCACACCAAGTATCAGGCGGGCAGTTGCAGCGCGTGATGACCGCGATGGCGATGACGTGCCGCCCCGACCTGATCATATTCGACGAACCGACCACCGCACTCGATGTGACGACCCAGGTCGAGGTGCTGGCTTCGATTCGATCCATCGTTGAAGAATTCAATACAGCTGCGATCTATATCACCCACGATCTTGCGGTGGTGGCGCAGATGGCGCATCGCATCATGGTGCTGCGGCACGGCAAGCTGGTGGAAGAAGCGCTGACGCGGGATATGCTTGCGGAGCCGAAAGAAGTCTATACGAAATCCCTCTGGGCCGTCCGCAAGCTCGCCAAGCAGGAATCGACGACGGATGACTTGATTCTGCAGGTCGATCATGTCGACGCGGCGTACGGCAACGCGGTAAAAATTCTCGATGACGTTTCCGTCACCGTGCCGCGCGGCCGGACGGTCGCTGTGGTAGGAGAATCCGGTTCCGGCAAGTCAACACTGGCGCGCGTGGTGACCGGCCTGCTGCCCCCCAGCAAGGGCAGCGTAAAGTTCAACGGTTCCCCGCTGCCGCCGGCTCTGCCGCAGCGCGACAAGGAAAGCCTGCGCCGTATTCAGATGATCTATCAGAGCGCAGATACGGCGCTCAATCCGCGCCACCGGGTCTACGATATTATTGGCCGCCCACTGACGTTCTATCACGGGTTGCGTGGCAAGCAGCTTGATCTGCGCATCTCTGAGCTCCTCAAGATGATCGAGCTCGACGACAGCTATATGGATCGTCTGCCGGGCGAGATATCGGGCGGCCAGAAGCAGCGTGTCTGCATCGCGCGCGCCTTGGCGGCGAAGCCGGACCTCATCATCTGTGACGAGGTCACCTCGGCACTGGATCAGATCGTGCAGGAGGAAATCCTGAAGCTGCTCCTGCGCCTGCAGGTGGAATTCGGAATTTCCTATCTTTTCATTACCCATGATATCGCGACGGTCCGGGCCATCGCCGATGAGATTGTGGTCATGAACCAGGGCAAAGTGGTACAACAGGGCCAGAAGACCAAGGTTCTATCGCCCCCATACCCGGCCTATACCGAATTGCTGCTGTCTTCCGTTCCGGAAATGGATCCGGATTGGTTGACGAACTTGCTGCAGAAACGGCAGGCCAAAGCTAAGTGAGCTTTTCTTCATGGCCGAAGCTGTATCACTGCCGCAAAAGATCGAAGTTACCGAACATTTCTGGATTACGCTGAAGGACGGATGCCGCCTGGCCGCTCGCCTTTGGTTACCAGAATCGGCCAAGCAAAAGCCGGTACCAGCGGTCCTGGAATACATCCCCTATCGTAAGCGAGACGGTACGCGGGCGCGCGACGAGCCGATGCACTCCTATTTCGCGGGCCATGGCTATGCGGCGCTCCGCGTCGATATGCGTGGTACGGGTGAGAGCGATGGTCTGCTTTGGGATGAGTATCTCAAGCAAGAGCAGGACGATGCTCTCGAAGTCATCGACTGGATGGCATCGCAGAAGTGGTGCGACGGCAATATCGGCATGATGGGCAAGTCCTGGGGCGGTTTCAATTGCCTCCAGGTTGCTGCCCGACGACCAAAGGCGCTGAAAGCCGTATTGTCGGTCTGCTCCACCGATGACCGCTATGCAGATGACATCCACTATATGGGCGGCTGCCTCCTCAACGACAATCTGTGGTGGGGCACGATCATGCTGGCCTATCAGGGTCGCCCTGCCGATCCGGAACTGGTTGGTGCGGGCTGGCGAGAGCAATGGCGCGAGCGTTTGGAGAATATGCCGTTCTGGCCCGCTCTCTGGCTCAAACATCAGCGCCGTGACGCCTATTGGCAACAAGGGTCGATCTGCGAGGATTGGAGCGCGATCGAGGTGCCGGTCTATCTGATCGGTGGGTGGGTAGATTCATACACCAATGCTGTGCCGCGAATGCTGCAGCACTTAAAGGTGCCACGCAAAGGCGTAATCGGGCCCTGGGCGCATATTTACCCGCAAGACGGCACGCCGGGGCCGGCGATCGGTTTCCTGCAGGACGCCGTTGCCTGGTGGGATCGATGGCTGAAGGGCCAGCAAAACGGGGCCGATACGGGGCCGATGCTGCGCGCCTGGATGCAAGACTATACGGCGCCGGAAACGACCCGCACCCGACACCCGGGACACTGGGTGGCCGAAGCGAGCTATCCGTCCACCGGTATTGCGGCCGAGGTGCTTTATCTGAACAAGGACGGGCTTGCACCCATCGCAGGCAGTGAAGAGAGCTTGCCGCTTTGCACGCCGCAGCATGTCGGACTGGCAAGCGGCGAATGGATGGGGGCCGGCTGTATTGGCGAATTGCCCGCCGACCAACGTCTTGATGACGTGGGAGCGTTGGTCTTCGATACGGCGCCGCTCAAGGAGGCCATGCAGGTCCTGGGGGCGCCGGAACTTGATCTTGAATTTACCAGCAACAAGCCGGTCGCCCAGCTTTGTGCGCGGCTATGCGATGTGGCTCCCGATGGCAAGTCGCTGCGTGTCAGCTACCAAGTCATCAATTTGACGCATCGTGAATGCCATGCCCAACCGACGCCATTGGAGCCGGGTAGGCGCTATCGCTTCAAGCTTGTGTTAAGTGCCTGCGGGCATCGATTTGCAGCAGGTCATCGAATTCGGATTGCATTGACCAGTGCCTATTGGCCATTGATCTGGCCGACGCCGGAAGTTGTGACGCTTGGGATCGTGGTCGGTGCCAGCAGATTGTCTTTGCCACACCGTCGGCCGCAGTCCACTGATGGCGTGGATCCGTTCGGCAAACCTGCCGCTGGGCCCGCGACCCCGATGACTCAAATTACACCAGCCGGTAACGTAACCCGAGAAGTGTCATTTGACCTGGTAAATGGCGCCGTCACTTACGTTACCGACGGCGAAGGCGTCTTCGGCGAAGGGCGGCAGCGCTTTGACGACATCGGTACGGAAGTCCTGCACAATATTCGCCGCGATCTGAGGATCTCCCCGACTGACCCGCTTTGTGCGTCATACACATGCAAGCAAAGCTATGTTCAGTCGCGCCCCGGCTGGGACATTCGTGTCGACGTGACGTGCCGCATGACGTCGACGGTGGATGACTTTATCATGACTGCCCAACTGGATGCCTTTGAGAACGACGAGCGCGTTGCAAGCCGCAACTGGCGCGAAGTGATCAAGCGCGATCTCGTTTAGAGTCTGATCGCCGACGCGCTCAATCATGCGCGTCGGCATTCCAGCCGAGTGGTGGCGATTTAAGCCACGACGGGCGTATCGCCGGGCAATCCCCACTCAGCCCATGAGCCGTCATAGACCGCCACGTCGCGATGCCCGATGAGGCCCAGGCCAAGTGCGAGCACGCAAGCAGTGATGCCGGACCCACAAGACGTTATGACCGGCTTTTTGAGATCGATGCCGGCCGCTGCGAATTTGGCTTTCAGCGTGTCGGCGTCATGGAAGGTCTGGTCTGGCTTCAGAAGCTGCGTGTAGGGCAGATTCTTTGCGCCCGGAATATGTCCCGAGCGCCGCCCTGGCCACAATTCAGGCTCGGTTGCATTGAAGCGACCGCTGGCACGGGCGTCGAGAGCTTGTTCGCGCTGACTGCTGACATTGGCCAGCATCTGCGTTTTCGAACGCACCTGAGTGTTATCGAGGCGAGCGCTGAAATGGCGCTCGCGCGGATTAGGCTGATTGTCATCAACGGGCCGCCCTTCGGACAGCCATTTCGGCAGGCCACCATCCAGAACAGCAACTTCCTTGGCCCCGAAAACACGGAACATCCACCAGACGCGCGCGGCACTCATCATGCCGGTGCCGTCATAGACAACGACCCGGTTACCATCGCCGATGCCGAGACGCCGAACGCGGGAAGCGAACTTTTCGGGCGAGGGCAGCATATGGGGCAGGGTGGTGTCCTTGTCTGCAATATCGTCGATATCGAAGAAGACGGCGCCGGGAATATGCCGCTCGTTGTACTCCGTCCGCGCATCCTTGTTCTGCATCGGCAAATAATAGGTGGCGTCGACGATGCGCAGGTCCGGCTGGGAGAGATTGGCCTGTAGCCATTCGGTCGAAACAAGAAATTGAGGATTTGCGTATTGGCTGGTCATGACCGATCCGTACTTACTTGAAGGCGATATTGACGCGCTTGTTCATCTTGCCCTTGCTCTCAATCTTGACGATCTCGACCAGGCCGATCTCGGACGTATTGCGTACATGCGTGCCACCGCAGGGCTGCAAGTCGATTCCCGCGATATCGAGCAGTCGCACCTTGCCGTGGCCGCTCGGCGGTTTCACAGACATGGTGCGGACGAGTTCTGGCCTTGCGGCCAGTTCGTCGTCCGTGATCCAACGCGGTGTCACGTCGTGATTGCTAGTTATAACGGCGTTGAGTGCCTCGGTTAGGGCAACCTTATCCAGGGTCGTCTCAGGCGGCAGATTGAAGTCGAGTCTGCCTTTGCCGTCGCTGATCTGCCCGCCGGTGACGTCGCCTTTGATAAGCGAACAGAGGAGATGCAGGCATGTGTGCATGCGCATCAAACGGTGGCGACGGTCCCAATCGATGGCAGCGTCTACCTTGGTGCCGATTGCGGGAAGAGCGCTGCCCTCCGCCGGGACATGCAATATGTCGCCGGGGTTGGGGCCTTTGCGCGTATCGACAATCTCAATGCGGCTGCCGTCGGCGCAGAGTAGCCGCCCGGTATCACCGGGTTGGCCGCCGCCTGTCGGATAAAACACAGTGCGATCAAGTGCGATACCTTCGGCGCTGCTGGCGGTGACAACCGCCTCACAAGTCCGGAGATATGAATCCTGACGAAATAGCTCTTCCATCCCGATCGACGCTTCTTGTTGCTGGGCGCCGATCATAATTGGGGTGGAGAAGTGTTACAACTAGAGCCAGCCCGGCGTTGGTAGTCCCTTGGAGATCAAGAAGGCAGGATTGAACAGCTTGGATTGATAGCGCGTGCCGAAGTCGCAAAGGATCGTGACGATTGTATGGCCTGGGCCGAGTTCTTTGGCGAGGCGGATGGCGCCGGCTACGTTGATGCCGCTGGAGCCGCCGAGGCAGAGGCCTTCTTCCCGCAGGAGATCGAACACGATCGGGAGAGCTTCCGCGTCGGGGATTTGGAAGGGAATATCGACTGGCGTTCCATCGACATTCTTCGTGATACGGCCCTGGCCGATGCCCTCCGTGATGGAGGAGCCGGAGGATTTGAGTTCACCTGTCTTGAAATAGCTGTAGAGCGCAGCGCCTTCCGGATCGGCGAGGCCGATCTTGATGTTCGGGTTCTGCTCTTTAAGGAACATGGAAATGCCGGCAAGCGTGCCGCCAGTGCCAACGGAGCAAACGAAACCATCGACCTTGCCATCCGTCTGCTTCCAGATCTCCGGGCCCGTCGTGCGATAGTGACCCTTGCGGTTGGCGACATTGTCAAACTGATTGGCCCAGATAACGCCGTTAGGGTTGGTTTCCTTGAGCTCCTCGGCGACGCTTTCGGAGACGCGCACGTAATTGCCGGGATCCTTGTAGGGCAGGGCCGGCACTTCGCGCAGTTCGGCGCCGGCGAGCCGCAACATGTCCTTCTTTTCCTGGCTTTGGGTCTCAGGGATGATGATCAGGGTCTTGTATCCCCGCGCATTGCCGACCAGGGCGAGGCCGATACCGGTATTGCCAGCCGTCCCTTCGACGATCAGGCCGCCCTTGCGGATGAGGCCTTTTTCTTCGGCATCCTGGATAATCGCCAAGGCGGCACGATCCTTCACAGATCCGCCAGGGTTGAGGAATTCCGCCTTGCCCAGAATGGTGCAGCCGGTGAGTTCGGACGCCTTCTTCAGCTTGATAAGCGGCGTATTGCCGATTGTGTCGACGAAGCCCTGCCGGAAATCCATTATATTCCTCGTAGAATTCACCAGTTGGTGTGAAATCTAAATTCTTTACCCGGCCCGATCAAGGGCCAGAAAACGCTGAACGGCCATGCCAATTCAGGCGGCAATCAGCTCGAATTTATCAACATCCACCAAACCGAGATCGGTGATTTTCAGGTGTGGAATGACGGGAAGTGGTAGGAAGGCCATCTGTAGGAATGGCTCTGCCAACGGGCATCCGAGGTCGCGGACGGCGTGGCGCAATGCCTCGATTTCACGGGCAACCGTACGGAAATCCCGGTCGCTCATCAGACCGGCAAGCGGCAGCGGCATTTCAGCCAAAACGGCCCCACCAGCCGCCAGTACGAAACCACCACCCAGATCGATCAGTCGGTTGACGGCGATCGCCATGTCGGAATCGTCAGCGCCGACCACGCAGATATTGTGGCTATCATGTCCGATCGATGAGGCGATGGCGCCACGCGGCAATTTAAGGCCCTTCACGAAGCCGCGTCCGACCGACCCTCTCTTGCCATGCCGTTCCAGGACGCAGACCTTGATCACGTCATTGCCGATATCCACGAGCCTTTCGCCGTTGCGATAGGGCAGGGTTAGCGTGAGAAAGTCGGTCAGAACCTGGCCCTCACGCAGACCAATGACGGGCCCTGTGGGACCGTTGGCCGGAACGCGGAAGAGCGAGGCCTCGACCTTGCCAAGCTTGATCGATCGATAGCCAACAGGGGCGGGCATTGCGCGCCCGTCAAATATTTCCTCATCGACCCAGCGCCCGCCGGCAAGAACATGCGCCACATCGCAAGTTTCCAGGTCGTTGAGCAGGACAAGGTCCGCGCGCTGACCGGGCGCGATAAGGCCACGGTCGATCAGGCCAAAACCGCGTGCCGCCGACCAAGAGGCCAGGCGGTAGACATCGGCAAGCGGAGCCCCAGCTTTGATGGCACCGCGAATGAGGTGGTCGATATGCCCCTCCTGTGCGATATCAAGCGGATTGCGGTCATCCGTGCAGAATCCGAGGAACGGTGCCGTTGTGGTGCTAATGATCTCTGCCAAGGCATGCAGATCTTTGCAGGCGCTACCCTCGCGGATAAAGACCTGCATACCCTTGCGAAGCTTCTCCCAGGCTTCCGGCGCGCTTGTTGTCTCATGGCAATTGCGGATGCCGCAGGAAAGATAAGCGTTGAGTTCATAGCCCTTCATCAACGGAGCATGGCCGTCGATATGCTGGCCCCAGAAGGCCTCGATCTTGTCCATGACCTCCGGCACCTTATTGAAGATCCCGGGGGCATTCATGAACTCCGCCAACCCGATCACCTTCGGATGCTGGCGATAAGGAACCAAGTCTGCCGCAGTAAGGCGACCGCCTGCCGTCTCGAGATGCGTTGCCGGCACGCAGGAGGAAAGCTGCACGCGGAGGTCCATTGCCGTCTGTTCAGCGCTGCGCAGGAAGAATTCAAGCCCCTCTTTGCCCAGGACGTTGCACATTTCGTGCGGATCACAGACAGCTGTTGTCGTGCCGCGGGGCAGCGCGCAGCGGTCAAATTCGGCCGGTCCCACCAGGCTGGATTCGACATGCAGGTGACAATCGATAAATCCAGGAACGACCGTGAAATTGCGGCCATCGATTTCCCGCTTGCCGCGATAGCTTTCATAGGTACCGACAATCCGGTCGCCACAGATGGCGATGTCGCCGTTGGCGATCTCGCCAGTAACGACATTGAGAAAGCGCGTGTTCTTGATGACCAGATCAGCCGGTTCCCGGCCCAGTCCTTGGTCAACGCCACGTTCTATGTTTTGCCGCAATTTGCTCATTTCTCGCCCGGTCCTGATCGATTTCCATCGCAGTCTGTCTGGCGACCAGTTTGATCCGATTGGGGACGGAATCAAAGCCGATCGTGACCGGAATGCTCAGTGATGGAACTTCGCCCGGTTGCGCGCCAAAAAGACCGAAGCCTCACCTGCAGGTAGTGGTTTGGCGAATAGGTAACCTTGACCGAATTGAATGCCGAGGCGCCGTAACTCGGCAGCCTGTTCTTCCGTCTCCACGCCTTCGGCCACGACATCACGTTCCAGGATATGGGCGAGGCTAGAAATGACGCGCACGATCTCAAGCCCCTCGCGGCTGTCGTTGATGCGCATGACGAAGGAGCGATCCACCTTCAGGGTATGAAACGGGAAGCGATGCAAATGGCTGAGGCTGGAATATCCGGTCCCGAAATCGTCGATCGAAACCTTGCAGCCAAGGGCAATGATCCGACGCAACACCTCATTGGTGCGTTCGGGATTGTCCATGATGAGGCTTTCGGTGATCTCCAGCTTCAGCGTATGCGGCGGAATGCCAGTTATCTTCAAGGCGCGTTCGATATCCTCGACCAGCCCGACAGCCGCGAATTGTTTGCCGGATACATTGACGGCAATCTGTGGCGGATCACCTTCGGCCGGCATCCAAGCGGCTATCTGGCGCGCCGCATCCATGATGCACTTGCGCCCAATATCGATGATCATATCCGTGTCTTCAGCTAACGGAATGAAGTCGACTGGCGAAATCAGGCCGCGGTCCGGATGGCGCCAGCGGATAAGCGCCTCAAAACCATGAAGATGCCCACCCTGCAACGCAATGATGGGTTGATAGAACAACTCGAACTGATCGCCGGCCGAGATCGCGCGCTTCATATCGGCCTCCAGGCCGAAGCGCTTCATGGCCGACTGATGCATGCTGGGCTCAAAGCGGACGACTTGGCCGCGCCCTTGGGCCTTGGCGCGATAGAGGGCCAGATTCGCGTCGCGAAGAAGTTCGTCGCCAACGGCACCCGCGGCCTGCGATGCCAAGACATAGCCGATAGAGGCTTCTATCTCGATCGGGCGGCCGGCAATTTCCATATGCTGGCCGATCACGGTCTTCAGCATCACGATAAGTTCTTCGGCGCCTTCTTCAACATTGCCGGCGACAAAGCGGGTGATCGCATATTCGTCCTCGCCGAGATGGGCCAGCGTATCTTCCGGGCGAATCTGCTCCTCGAGATTGCGGGCGAGGGTGATCAAAATATCGTCGCCGACTTTCTGCCCGAGCGTTTCATTATAGTGCCCGAAGCGGTCGATATCGAGGATTGCCACGATCACGTCGGAGCCGGAATCGCGCGCCCAAAGCTGCAATGCCTGCTCGGTCCGCTCCACCAGCAATGTGCGATTGGGTAGCTTGGTGAGATGTGAATGGAACGCGTTGAAGAGCAGATCCTGCTCAGCCTTCTTGCGGGCGGTGATGTCGGTCATCGAGCCGGCGAACCGGGTTGGGCGGCCGGTCGCATCGCGCACGGCCATTCCGCGGATAGCCATCCACCGGTCGTTGCCCTCGCCATGGCGCATGCGCAGCTCCTGCTCGAAATGCGTCGAGCTGCCTTTGAGATGGGCATCGATCGCGGCGCGCATCATGTCAATATCGTCGCGATGCACGCGATCGAACCAGTCGCCCGGTTGCCCTGACATGCGGCTGGCACGCAAGCCAAGCATTTGCTGCCAGCGTGTAGAGGTGAAGAGGCTATTGTTGATCAGATCCCAGTCCCACAGGCCATCATTGGCGCCGCGTGCTGCAAGCGCATAGCGCTCTTCGCTTTCGCGCAGCCCCTGTTCCGCCCGTCGACGGGCCTCCTCGTCACTAATGTTCCGCAGAGTGCGCTGGACGCCGGCATTGAGAACGACGGAAATAACTGGGTAGAGCCAATTGATCCAGATTCCACCAGGGAACAAGGCGAGATATGTCACGATCGACCAGGCAACAACCAAGCCTGCATTTCCCGCAGCACCTGCCATCGTCGGGAGGCGGCGTGCCAGAAAGGCGCCGATGCTACCCAGTAATATGACGGCGGTCAGGCTGACATAAGAGCTCCATTGTGGGCGGGTCAGGTTGCCACCGTGGATCAGCCTTTCGGCCACCGTCGCGTTACGGACGACACCTGGAAGCTCCGCATCGAAGGGCGATTGGACAAAGTCGCTGCCGCCCTGGAAGTTCGTGCCGAGTAGCACCAGCTTGTTCTTGAATGTATCGGCGTTGAAGCGGCCGGCAATGACGTCGGAGAACGAAACCGTCGGCGTGGCGCGCGCGTTGCCGAAATAGTTCACAACAACGGAGTTATCTGGATCGACCGGGATGGTACGATCCGCGCCAATATAAACGGCGCTACCCAAATCGATGCGAACTTGCTGCCAGTCGACCCCGAGATAGTGTGCGGTCGCGGCCAAGGACATCGATGGAAAGCAATCGTCATCGAAATAGGTCGCGAGGTATTCAGTGCGGGGCGCGTCGTCGACATCATGATTGATATTGACGCTGCCGCCGCCAACGGCTGCGCTGGACAGGGACGGCAATGGAGCCTGCATGGTGTTGCCGAACTGCACAGTGTTGGCGGGGTCGCAGGCAGGCTTCGTCCGAACGAAATGCCAGGGGACGACCCAGTTGGGTGTTTGGGGGGTGCCGCTATCAGGTGAATAGGAGAACGGCAAAAGGACATTCCGAGCGCGTCGTATGGCCTCGGCCAATGACTGGTCAGCAGTGGCACTCTGGACAAGCTCAGTTGTCTGCTGTGTGGCGGAACTATCGGCAGGCAGAGTTCTCGCGAGTTCCATCAGGCGTGCGCGGACGTCCTGCGGCAGATCGGGTTCCGGTTCCAGCCACAGATAGTCCATCGCGATGGTCTTGGCACCAGCGGCGGCCAGGCGATCGATGGCTTGCGCCGTGATACGCCGGCTGACGGGCCAACGGCCCAATGCCTTCGTTGAGGCTTCGTCATAGCCGACAACAACGACGTCACCGCTGGGCGCTTCGGGGCCGCGAATGAGGAAGCGGGTGTTGAGGGCGATGCGCTCGATGCGCTCAAGGAAATCTGGCGCAGTCACATGCAAGATTGCAACGAGGCAGGAAATCGCGAGTGCCGCGAGCACTGCCTGGTTCTTCCAAAATACCAAGACCTTTGGCCGTGACGCGGAAGGGTCCGGTGTCTCGCCTGGCTCCGGAGGGCCGTCGTGGGGGGCATATGACTGCGATTGCTTGTTCAAGTCCGCCGATTCCCCTCCAATTGATTGAGAACAATGGTCTTGTTTGATGTCGGAATTCAACTCGCAGAAGCAGGTATTTGTCTAAAAATCGGCCAAAGCTCACATTTTTGAGGTATGGTTAAGCAATAGTTTACTGTCATGAATGGTTGATATTATTATTTATAATCAATTTAGTATGCAGATATTCTCAAGTTTTGTGAGAAGAAAATGAGGACTACCCGATTTGGTTGGCGGGGATTGCGGTATGGAATCGATTCAATTAGCTTTTATGTAGTATTTTAGATGTTGCAGCGCATAGGGATGAGCGCAGCCATGAACGAGATCGACGCAAACAACGATCATATTACCGGAGCCGAGACGGCGGCCGTCGCCGACGGGTCGCAATTCACGCTCAACCTGGCGGATCTTCTTCCGGATGCGAATGGCGAAATTGTCATCCTCAACGAGGGCGACGACCCCTGCCTCAACATTGTGACCGACCTTCGCTTGTTGGAAAGCGGCATCGCCGAATCCCACATCACTGACGGCGGCATTGAGGTAAAGGGCTTGCAGTACTGGGTCTTTGAAGATGGTACGAAGCTCTATTATTCGCCGGGTCTCAGCATCTCAGTCGAACACGAGATCGGCTGAGCAGCGTCCCTGCGGCATTCTCAGGGAAGTTCCTGATCTTCGTCGTCAGCGCCATCAAGCAGTTCAGTAATGGGGCTGAGCGACGACCGGAGCCGTTTACGTCGCATAAGCTTGTCCTGGGCCGCCGGCGGGAAGTCTGTCAGCATCACCACATTCTTGCTGATCAAGATATCGGTCAGATCCTCATAGACGCGGATCATGTCGAGGTCAGACTGCAACATCGACGGCTTATCGCCCTGCGCTTGCGGCTGGTTGCCGGCATTTTGCTGCAGAAAGCCTTGGACAGCCGGGTGAGTCGGCGGCAGATATTCCTCGGCGCCAGCAGCCATTTCCCGGTAGATGGCCATGACTTGACCATTCCCGTCCCGCATCACAAAAGGCATAACCGACCCCCCAAGGCAGAATGTTTCGCTATTCTAGCCAGTTGGCGGGCTTGGCTGAAAGCATAAATGAGGCACTAGTCAACTCCCCCTAAAATGTGTCACACTGCAGTGTGTGCTCATCGTGGGGGAGCGGGTTGCGCGCGTCGTTTCAATTTTACCGCGTACCACAGCCCTGTCACAGCCCGAATCGTCAGTAAATAAGGGGTTACGGCGGATGGAGTTGCAACGTGAGTCGACGGCAGCATTGGCAAAGGCGCTGCCCGATCCGAAACTCGTGCATCGCGTGGTACAGTATCGCGGACGGCGTTATTCGCTGAAGCTCGATCAGGCCTCATGGGCAGCTTTGGAACAGGCCGCCGCGCGTCGGCGGGTGCGTCTCAACCAGCTGGTGGACGAGCTCTCAACTGCCACCAATCATGAAGGCAATTTCTCGGCGACAGTGCGGGCGCAGTGCCTTGCGGAGCTGAAACAGCAGATATCCGATCTTGAAGACCGGGTTCGTCAACAGTCCATGTCGGGACAAGGTGTTTCAGCCTCTTTGATCGCCGACGCATGCCCCGTTCCAGCTTTCGTGGCTAATGGTCAAAGCGTCATGCTCAAGGCCAACGCGGCCGCGCAGAAATGGCTGGGGCTTGGTGAATCGGCGCTCGTAGGGAAGCCGCTTGACCAGTACTTTCAGGTGAAATCCTCCCTGCCACTGGGGCAGATTGTCGAACAGTTTGCGCAGGGCAGGAACCAGGTTTACCCCGCCCGTATCGTCTGCCTCCGCCCGGGGCGGTTGATTATGGCCAAGGCCAATATCTGCCCGATTCTGCGCCGAGCAGAGGGGGATTTGGCCTATGTTCTGATGATTGAAATTGCTTGATATTTTAGCTAGGCCGGCGAAGGTCGCTGGCCCGCAACTGCTGCTTGCATTTTGAAAGCCGTGACAAAGCAGTGCTTTTACAAGACGAAATTATTCCAAATTTTCCCAAAAAACACGCCCGCACACACAATCGTATATTGATTGCTTAAGAGCGAGCGTTGAGCGTGTCCCTGGACGCTCCTATTGTCACTCCAACAGTCAGGGGATGCGGAAATATTCCGCGATCAAGGAAATAAATTTCCGCCATCCCTCCACATGGTTAACGACCGATTGGAGCGAGCTATGGCCACCGACACCACCACCAACCACACCGACACCGTGAACACCGCCTCGACGATCCACGAAGGCGACGTGGAGCAGGCGCATCTGACTCAGGCCGGCGCACCGGTGCAGGTCCAGGTTCCGCAAGGTGAAAACGTGGTCCGGGTCCAGGTGACCCCGGGTGAGACGGTGGAATTGCCGTTCCCGACCGACGGTCTGGTGGCGCGTCTTGGCGACAACGGCAACCTCGCAGTGAAAGTCGGTGACGTCACGGTCATTCTGGTCGGCTATGCCGACGCAACCGGGCAGGGCGACATCACCATCCTCGGCAATGATGGAAAGTCGGTTGACGTCGCCGCCGTCCTCGCCGCGACCGATCCCAACCTCGACATCCAGACAGCGGCCGGTCCGGGCGCCGGCGACCAGGGCACGGGCGCCGATAACAACGGTGGCAATTTCAGCCCGTTCGACCCGAATGCCGGCATCGGCGGCCTCAATGCCATCGGCGGCCTCGATCCGACGGCCCTCAACTACAACCTGATCCAGCGTCAGTTCGTCGATATCATCGAAGCCGATGAAGTTGACACCTCGCCGGTGCTGATCGGCGTTAAGCAAGGTCCGGTCGTCAACGAGGACGATCTAGGCCGTACGCCGGTCACCGAGGACCAGGAAAGTGCGCAAAGCGAATCGCTTTCGGCCCATGGCTTGAGCGGCAACTGGGAAACCCCCGCCAACGGCTACGAGATCATGCAGCGCCTCAGCGGTGGCGAAGGCAATGACGGCCCGCTGCTGCCGAACGCCTGGTGCGCCACTTTCGGTACCCACAAGGACGGCAACGATCCGTTCGATACGCAGGACCATGAAGAAGGTTCGCAGACCGGCGGCGCCTATACGGATGACAACAACGGCGATACCGATGGCGGCATCGACCAGGATCGTGAGCCACTATCGTCGACTGCTGTAATTGAAGCTCAGTTCTTTGCCGATCTGCCGGGCAAGGTAACCTTTGACACTGATGGCGATGGCATCGACACGGGCGACACGCCGATCATCCAACAGTTGCTCGACAAGGGCCTGACCTCGCACGGTCACGAGCTTGCCTATCTGCTGCTGCCGGAAGTGCCCGAATCCTTCCCCGGCGCCGGCGACGGTCACGGCCAGATGGTCGTTGCCTACTATCTCGACGATGCCTGCAACTGCGGTTATGAAGAATCGTTCAGCCAGACCGAGGGCCATGTTCAGGTGCCGGTCATCGTCTTCACCTTGTCGATCGATGACGACGCTGCGACGGCCACCGAGCTTAATCCGGCTGGCAATTCTGAAATCCCGCTGACCTTCACGATCTATGGCGTGATCGACAACGTTCCGGGCGTCGCGGACAACGCCAATGACGTCGACCCGTCGGGCAATATCACCGATATCCTGGATATCGAAGTTCCGTTCTTCCTGCGCGACAGCGACGGTTCGGTTACGCCAGTTCCGGGTACCGAACTGGTGTTCCACGATGTCGACGACAACCCCGAACTGGGCTGCGTCCGTTATGGTTGCTGGAATAACATCCCCTATGAGATCGTCGATGCGAACCTGACCATCGGCCACGATGAATCCAAGGGCGTTCAGCACACCGACTATGATTCGAACCTGCCGGACGGCAGCGTGCAAGATACCGACGATGTCGGTAACAAGAGTGCGCACCATATTGAGCACAAGATCGAGAACATGCTCGAAGACATCACCACTGGCACGGCCAGCGGCGAGGATGTCGACATTTCCTACCAGCAGGGCATTCTGGGCAAACTGTCGCCGGAATTCCTGAGCGATGGCTGCTTCCATGCCGATGCGCTTGGTGTTGCCAAGACCTATATTCACGTCAGCTTCGGCGCCGACGGCAAGGCGGGCGGCGACGACTATTGGGGCGAAAAAGGCGGCAACGACCAGGCCGGCCTGACCAAGTTCCAGCACGACAATGATGCCGGCGTCGGCACCGACAATTCGAATTTCAACTACGACGCCAACGGCAACCTGCTCGGTACCGACGATGGCGGCACGGACAAGCAGGCCTTTGAACTGTTCATGAAGTCGGGCCAGGTCCTCGGCGAGGGCGAAAGCGTCATTACTGAAGCCTCGCTTGCTGACAGTGCGGCGACCAATTGGACGATCGACTTTGAACAGCCGGACGGCACCGTCGTCCAGCTCACCGTCTATGCCTATCAGCTCGACGCCAACACCATTATCGGCATGGCGACCCCGCCGGTGCTGGGCGATGGCGGCGGCAACGATTATAGCGAAGCTTTGGTTGCCGAAACCCCGACCGGTTCCGATATTCCGGTGTTCGTGCTGCGTCTCGACCCGGATTCGGGCGAACTGGTGTTCGTGCAATATCACCAGATCCACAATACCGAAGGCGGCGACGTCAACGGCGAGAATAACACCGCCAATGACGGCATCCACCTCTATAACCAGGACGGCAGCCAGCTGGTCTACTTCGAAGCGACCGACTTTGACGGCGACACCGTCCAGGCCCAGCTTGAAGTGACCGTGGTCGACGATGCGCCGAAGACTTGGGACGTCTGCTACTACGCTGACGAAGATGCGCTGCCGAACGGCGTTGGCGACATCGTGTCGCCGGGCGACGGCAATGGTGGCGTGGTCATCAACGGTGCGTTTGGTGTGAAGTTCGGTGTCGACAAGCCGGGTTCGATCGACTTTGCGAGCCTTGAGGGTGATAACGCAACAGCTCGGAACAGCGCCGGTGGCGTCATTGCGTTGACCTCGCTCGGCGCGCAAGTCGTCTATCATTGGGACGAGGCGACACACACGCTGACCGGCGTGGCCGATGGCCGCGACGTATTTAGCGTTGTGGTTGAGACCGTGAACGGTCATGCCACGGGCAACTTCACCTTCACCCTGCTCGACCAGCTTGATCATCCGTTCGACAACGGTGCCAACGAGGCCGGCGACACGGGCTCGGGCTTCGAGGACAACCTCATTCTCGACCTCGTCTACAAGGCGACGGATTCCGATGGCGATTCCGCTAGCGGTTCGCTCATCATCAAAGTCGACGATGACATGCCGGTATTCAGCGGCTGCACCTGCGACAATCTGCTGATCAACGGCAGCTTCGAGCTTCCCGACGTCACCAACGGTTCGTACGGTATCTTTGGCAGCATTCCGGGCTGGTATTCGACCTCCGGCGACGGTATCGAGGTCCAGGATCATGCCGCCGGCAATCCGCAGGATGGCCAGCAGTTGGTGGAGCTCGACTCCAACAACAACTCGAACATGGTCCAGGACGTCACGACCGAGGACGGCAACCTCTACGACCTCAGCGTCTGGTACACGCCGCGCATGGGCGATACCGCGACCGATGGCATCGAAGTCTGGTTCGACGGCCAACTGATCGCGACGCTTGATGGCAGCGGCCAAACTCCGGGCCAATGGGTGAAGTTCACCTATCAGGTTCAGGCTGGCGAAAACGATGCTACGCCGGATCTGTCGAAGCTCGAATTCCGCGCTGTTGGCTCCAGCGACAGCCTGGGCGGCTATATCGACAATGTCTCGCTGTGCAAGGTCAACACGCTGAACGAGGACGATCTTGCCAATGGTAGCGACAATTCGAAGGAAAGCCTGACGGTCTCCGGTGCCACCGGTGTCAACTTTGGCGCCGATGAAGGCGCTGGTTTCACCAACCTCAGCCTCGGCGTTGCGCTGAAGTCGATGGGCTTCGACGTGGTTCTTGGCCAGCCCGACGCCAATGGCGTGGCGATGGCCACGTCCACCGACGGACGCGACATCTTCAAGGTCGAATTCACGAAGACAGGCGGCGAGTATGACGGCAATTTCAAGCTGACCTTGATCGATCAGCTTGATCATCCGGCTGGCAACGGTGAGAACACGACCGAGATCGTCGTCAACTTCACCGCCTCCGACAAGGATGGCGACAGCGTCAATGGCCACCTGTCGGTGACCGTAATTGACGATCTGCCTTGCGCCTGGATCAGCGAGTGCCACACCGACAACGTCACCATCGACGAAACCAAGTGGCTGCAGAACGACGATCAATGGAATAGCCAGGCGCCGCAGGGCTTCAAGGACCTCGGCTCGATCATCGCTTGGGGCGAGTCCGGCAACCCGGTCGTCACTTTCGGTGGCGATGCCAATGCCGATGAGCCGGCCTCGATTGTCCTCACCATCAAGACGACCGACGGTGCGGATTCAGGCATTACCGACCTCAATGGCACGGCGATCCTGCTCTATAACGAAAACGGCCTCGTCGTCGGCCATGTCGGCAATCAGGCCGGTCCGGTCGCCTTCGCGCTCTCGATCGACCAGGACGGCGAACTCTCAGTTGCCCAGTACATCCCGCTGAAGCATCCGGATACAAACAGCAACGACGAAGGCATCAGCATCAACGACGGCGCCCTGCAGGCGGTCGTCACGGTGACCGATTTCGACCAGGATGTGGCCTCGAAGTCGGTGGATATCGGCGGCAAGGTCACGTTTGAAGATGACGGCCCCAAGGTCGAGTGCGTCGAATACACCAGCTACTTCAAGTTCTTCGGTCATGACGTTGGCTATGGTTCGCCGGTTGCCATCGTCGACGAAGACTGGATCAACAAGGGCAACCAAGACGCCGACGGCTCCTGGCCGACCAATGGCGATCTCGTCGGTCTCAGCTATGCGACCGGCAAGGTCAATGTCGATTTCGGTGCCGACGGCAATGGCGGCTTCTCGATCAAGCTGCTGGCCCAGGACATGTCAGCGGGCGTGCTCCGCTCGTCCGACAATGCGGAGGTTTTCCTCCATCAGAACAGTGCTGGCGAAGTGGTCGGCTATGTCGGTGGGGATCCGACCGACCCGGCCAACATCGTCTTCAAGCTGACCCTGGACACGAATACGGGCGATTTCCGCTTCGACCTCTACCAAGCGCTCGAGCATGGTCATCCGGGCGGCGAGAACAACGACAACGCCCAGGATATCGATCTCGGCTTCACCATCGGCGCCAAGGATGGCGACGGTGACGAAGTCACGGCCGGCATCGTGGTCCGCGTCGACGACGACAGCCCCGACGGCTTCGAGGTGAAGTTCGTCAACAAGCCGGGCGACGACAATGAAGTGAAGGAATCGGGTATCGCCAGCGACAGCGGCGATGACACCACCTTCTATCTCGACTTTGGCTTCGCCGGCGGCGTCGGTGCCGACCAACCTGGTACGACCACGCTCAGCCTCGACACGGCTCTTACCAATCTCAATGGCGAAGCCATCGTGTTGGTCGATAACGGTGCCGGTGGCTACAACGGCGTCAATGTCAACAACCCGGGTGACATCTACTTTACCATTACGAAGAACGGCAACGGCTCGTTCACCTTCGACATGGTGCAGTCGATCAAGCACGACAATCCGGGCAGCGACAGCAAGACGGTCAACTTCACGGCGACCGTGACGGATTCGGATGGCGACAAATCGAGTGACAGCTTCGCCATCAAGATCAAAGACGATGTTCCGTCCGAGATTGAGGTCCGCGGCAACAATGCAAAGGTCGATGAGGACTTCCTGACCACGGCGACCAATTTTGCCAACGGCCAGCAGGATGGCGACACCAACCCGGACAACGGCGAGAATGCGGCCAGCAATGGCGACGGCCCGAATGGGACGTCAGCTGGTGGTTCGCTGGCTGTCAATTTCGGTGCCGACGGCGGCTCGCTCTCTCTCACCAGCGTTGCGGTGAAGAACAGCAAGGGCGACAGCGTGCCGCTGGCCGCGCTGACGACGGCTGACGGTGGTGCCATCAACATTGCGATTACCAATGGCGCCATTACCGGCACGCGTGCCGACAACCCGGGCGTCAAGGTGTTCGAGCTGACCTTGGTCGGCAACAACTGGGCCTTCACGCTCTATCAGGCGCTGGAGCATCCGTTCAACGACGCCAACAACCAGAACAATGGCCCGGAGACCCGCTACGAAGACAACTTGAACTTCGAGTTCGGTGTCAAGGCGACCGACGGTGACGGCGACACCAAGACCGCGACTATCAAGGTCACGGTCGACGACGACGCCCCGACCGCCTGCTGTGTCGAAGGCGATATCGACGAGCCGTCGCAGACGGCGGTCGTCGATGCGGGCCATGTGACCGTCAATCCCGGGAACTATCCGGCCATCTCGAACATGGTCGAGATCCGCGTTGCAGCACCGGGCGATGCCGGCGCATCGCTCAACGAGAACGAGAACCAGGCGGGCGTGCCGGGCTTTGGCGTGACTTCGGCGGTCGATGGCGGTGATGGCGGCCGTTACAACGAAATCAACTATATGGGCAACGGCGAGGCCGGCGACACGACTTCGGAAGTCATGATCTTCGAACTGCAGAACAATGCAGGCGAGGCGGCCGAGGGCAAGTGGGCCACGTCGGCCGATGTCGAGATCAACGTCTTCTTCTCGACCGAAGGTGCCGTCGGCAACGAAGTCGGCTCCTACAGCCTCTACAAGGACGGCGTCCTTGTGGCCGGTCCGACCAATTTCGTCGCGACCAGCACCAGCGGCAATTTCAACCTGCATATCGACGGCCCGGCCGGTGGCTTCGACGAGATCCGCTTTGCGGCACTCCCGGGCACCACGGACGGCAATGGCAACGACTCCGGCGACAGCTCCGACTACAACGTCAAGCAGGTCACGCTGAATCTCGTCGAGGAAGTGCTCCTGCCGACTGAAATCGCAGGCTCCATCTGCGCTAATTTTGGCGCCGACGGTGCTGGCGATATCGCCTTCATCACGACGGGCGACAGCGGCTACGATCATAATGGCGTCAGCATCGTCAACACGCTGAGCCCGGACGGCAACACCGTCATCGGCAAGGCTGGCGACGAGGTGATCTGGAAGATCACGCTCAATGACGAGACCAAGGAGTATGACTTCGAGCTCTATGGCACGATCGACGGGAATGCGGACGCGGTACTGCATTTCGACACGAAAGTGACCGATGCCGATGGCGATTATGTCAATGGTTGCGTCACCATCACGGTCGACAGCAACGATGTGCCGACGCTGACGGTCACCTATGATCAGACGGCGCAAGGCGGCTACGGCCTGGTGGACGAGGACTTCCTCGCCGCCGGCAATAAGGATCTGCCAACACCGTCAAATGGCGACGATCTCGGTGGCGACAGCGCCAGCTGCACCGGTCACTATGACGCCAACTTCTTCGGCGACACGCCGGGCACGGTGGCGCTCAACGCGACGGAGGGCGCTGATACGGGCCTCGACACCACCGGTGGCGCCAACGTCCTGTGGCACAATATCGACGCCCATACGGCGGTCGGCTATGTCCAAGGCAGCGATGCCTCGAACCCGGCCAACTGGGTGTTCCAGGTCGGCCTGGGTGCGACGGATGCCAATGGCGACGGCACCTGGACCTTCACGTTGCTCCAGTCGCTCAAGCACGGCTCGGCCGGCACCGAAGACAATCTGTCGCTCAACGTTCCACTGCAGGCGACCGACAGCAACGGCGACCATGCCGATGCTGCGATCGCGATCCAGATCGACGACGACATGCCAGTCATGGCAGCCAATGTTGGTTCGGCAGGGTTCTATGTCGATGAGACCAATCTGGCGGCAAATGCCGGACCGGCTGATGTCTCGGTTATTTTCCCGACGGCGACGCTCGGTGCGGATGGCGGTTCGGTCACATACAGCCTGACCGGTGCCGGCGGCGCGGCCTTTGTCGACGGCACAAATTCCGGTCTTGTCGATACACTGACGAACGCAGCGGTACTGCTCTACAAGGTCGGCAACAACATCGAAGGCAAGACAGCCGGCGGCGATGTGGTCTTCACGCTGGTTCTGAGTGGCAGCAATATGACGCTCGATCAGGCCCGCGCGGTGGTCCATGCCGACCCGAACGACGCCAACGACAGCGTCTCCGTGAGCGGCCTTGTCTATGTGACCAAGACGGCCACGGATGGCGACGGTGACTCCGTGAGCGTAACGACACCAAATGGCGTCTTCATGAGCTTTTCGGATGACGCCCCCAATGCGGTGGACGACAGCGATGCCGTCGTTACCTTTGGCGTCGCCATCACCGGCAATGTCACCGACAACGACTCGTCGGGTGCCGATGTCGATGCAGGCTTCCCGAAGGGCAAGGTTGAGAGCTTCACCATCGACGGCAATACCTATGCGGCCGACGGCACGGTTCATAACATCCCCGGCCACGGCACCATGTCGATGACGCCGACGGGTGAGTATGAGTTCATCCAGACGGACGGCGCGGCCGGGTCGTTCGGGGTGACCTATAAGCTGGTCGACGGCGATGGCGACAGTGACCCGGCGGTCCTGACGATCACAACTGTCGACGCGCCGGTCGATCTCGCACCGATCAACTATAACGACGCGAACGCGGGCGATGAGAACGGCGCCCAGCAGAACAATGTCATGATCATCCTCGACCGTTCCGGCTCGATGGATGACGTCGTCGGCGGCAATGGCGAGACGCGTCTCGACCTGGCCAAGGCGGCGATCCAGAACCTGCTCAACAAGTACGACCAGCTCGGCGACGTGAAGGTCTTGATTGTGCAGTTCGCTTCGGACGGCCAGCGCATGGAGTTCTGGGGCACGCCTGCGGAGGCGATGAACTACATCAACAGCGACGACCCGGCGGGCCAGTACACCAGCTATGAGGACGCCGTGTCCTTCGGTGGCGCGGGCCTGGCCGACAATGACGGCAAGATCCCGGGCGCGCCGACCACGGTCTACTTCCTCTCGGATGGTACGCCGACCATCGACGGTGACAGCGGCAACAACAACTCGCTGACCAACGCCCAGAAGACGGTGTGGGACAACGCGCTTGAAAACAACGGCGTCACCAAGGTCTACGCAGTTGGTGTCGGCCCGGGTCTCGACGCATTGGATCAGGATCTGATCGATGTCGCCAATCCGGACGGCAACAACAACCCGGCCAGCGAAGTGATCATTGTGACCAACGAGAACGGCCTCGCGGCCGAACTCGAAGGCACGATCGGCTCCGGCGACATCACCGGCAATGTGCTGACGGGTGTCGATACCTCCGGCATGGGCGACAACGGCGTGCCGGGTGCTCCGGGTACGGCGGACGCCAATGGCGACGGTGCCAACCACATCTACACCCTCTCGCATGACGGCAACGGCAGCGCGTTTGACGTGGCCTTCAGCTGGGATGGTGTTTCGGCCAATGCGCTCTCGGTTGGCGGTGTCGGCACGAACGTCTCGGTCATTGGCCATGTGGTCAGCTTCGACACCGAGTTCGGCCGGATGGTCTTCAACATGGAGACCGGCGCCTATACCTTCACCCCGGGCGCCGTTGCCCAGACGCAGAACGTCGTGTTCCACTACGGCACGATGGACGCGGATGGTGACGTCGATGTCGGCGGTGGCGTTGATGGCGACAATGCTGCCGGTGGCGCCGATCTGGTCATCACGATCAACAACGTGAACCATGCGCCGGTGGCGGCCGACAATACTGCCAGCGGTAACGAGGACACGGTGATCATCATCCCGATCGCGACGCTGCTCGGCAACGACAGCGATCCGGACGGTGACGCGATCTCGATGTTCTCGGTCCAAAATGGCGTCAACGGTACGGCGGTCATCAATGGTGCCAATGTCGAGTTCACACCGGGCGCGAACTTCTCGGGTGCGGCGAGCTTCACCTACACCATCACGGATCCCTCCGGCCTGACATCGACGGCGACCTGCAACGTTACCGTCAACGGTGTCAACGATGCGCCGGTGAACGCGGTCGGCAATGTCTCGGGTGACGAAGATACGCAGATTGCGATTACGACGCTCAGCGTCAGCGACGTCGATGCCGGTACCGACGACATCACAGTCACCGTCTCGGTGCCGAACGGGTCCGGCACGCTGGCCGTCAACAACAACAACGGCGACGGCGTGACGGTGAACGGCAGCAACAACGGGGACGGCAACACCGCGCAGCTGATCCTTGTCGGTTCGCAGGCCAACATCAACGCGATGCTGCAAACGCTGATGTACACGCCGCCGGCAAACTTCAACGGCCAGGTCACGCTGACCATGACCACCAATGACGGTGGCAATAACGGCTCGGGCGGTGCCAAGACCGATGTTGACCAGATCACGATCAGCGTTGCCGATGTGGCGGAACCCAACCAGGCACCGTCGATCGGCCAGGACCGGATCATCACCAACGAGGCAGGTGGGATCACCATCCAGGATAGCTGGTTGCTCCGCAACGACACGGATGCGGAGAACAACACTTTGACGATTACCGGCGCTGCAGCCGGAGCGGGTCAAGGCACGTTCTTCGACACCGCCCCGGCCCATGCAGGTACCGCGATCACTTTCGATCTCGATATCGGCAGCGGTTCGAACAAGCTGGGCGATGGTGAAACGACGTCGATGACGTACACCCTGTCAGACGGTGCTCTGACGGATAACACTCCGGCAGCGACGATCACCTACGAATCGTCGAACACCCTGACCGGTGGTGCCAATGACGAGATCATCATCGGCAACAGCGGTAACGACACGATCAATGGCGGCGGCGGTATCGACGTCCTGATCGGTGGTGGTGGCAATGACACCTTGGTGTTTGACGCTGCCGATCACTTCCGCGACGGTGGCTCTGGTTTCGACCGTCTCCAGGCGACGACTTCGTTTACCTTCGACAACACCGGGTCGGACGCCAAGATGGTCAATATCGAAATGGTTGACCTCGGTGACAGCAACCACAACGGCGACCGTACGGTCACGCTGAACGTGGCGGATGTCCTTGGGACCACTAATGTGACGGTGAACGTCAATGGCACCAACCACAACATCGATCTCTTCGTGATCGGTGACAACTCTAGCGGTGCAGTCGACAACGTCGACCTCAACGGCTTCACCCAGGTCGACGTGAATGGCGGCACCCCAGGCAACGGTACCTTCAACTACACCGACGCCGTGACTGGTGCGTCGCATACCTACACTCTGTGGCAGAGCGGCGATCAGTCGGTGAAGGTTGCGGTCGAGAGCGGGTTGGACGTCATCTAACGACGCTCGCAGTTCAGAAATGATTAGGGCGGGGCCTTTGGGTCCCGCCCTTTTTCTTTGGCGGCGGCTTCCTTGGCGATTCGGGGCCGATATCACGCCCGGTGAAACCTCCAGTTAACCAAATCCGCCTAAGCTCTTGGGCGAGCGTAGTTGTGGGAAGGGGAGATCGGAGGCTTGGCCGGGCCGTGGAAAGGGCGGAATTGCTCGCTTTGGTGCGGTGCAACAGGCTCCTGCATATTCCGGTGAGGCCTCCTTTCTTTTTTGTCCAATACGTGCCCTGGGTCACATAGCACCGCCTTACGTGCGCCTAGAAATATGGTAAAAGGCGCGCCGAATGGCCTGAAAGAATTGGACTTCAGCTGATGTCATCGAGCCCCACCACCGGTCAGCCCGGCGCGACCGCCCCAGCTACTTCTTCGGTACCTTCGGCTTCCGGTGTGAAGCCTGTATCCGCTGCGTCCGCAACAACTCCGCCAACTGGCCAGCCTTTAGGTGCGGCAGCTCATTCAACCGTCGCGGGAGCGGCCTCGGCCGCTGCCGGAGCGCAAATCGCCGCAGCTGCGGGGGGCGGGAAGGGCGCGATCCCTCCCGGATCCATTCCCCCGGGGGCCATTCCGGCAGGCGCTATCCCTCCAGCCGGTCTGCCCGCCGGCATGAAACTTGGTGGCGTCCCGGCCGCCGCAGCACCGGCTGGACCACCGGCCGAGTATTCCGGCCCCAGTATGCGGGACGATCCGCTCCTTTCCTGCCTTGTCATCCTGACGCGTATTTTTTCCAACCCGCGTTCACCCGCTGCCATTTCGCACGGACTGCCGATTTCGGAAGAGGGGCTGACGCCGGATCTCTTTTTGCGTGCAGCCGACCGCGTTGGCTTGGCTGCGAATAGAGTGAGAAAGAAGCTCGACAAGGTCGACAGCATGACGCTGCCTGCTGTCCTGCTGCTGAAGGATCGCAAGGCCTGCGTCATGCTATCCGTCCCTAAGGACGGCAAGGTCGAAGTGGCGACCCCAGACACGATGGATGGCTCGCATACCGTCGCACTGCCATCGCTGCTCGAGCTTTATACCGGCCAGATGCTGGTCGTACGGCCGAAGATCCGCCTCGATAACCGTTCCGCCGATATGACCGAAGCCAAGGGCCGCAATTGGTTCTGGGCCAATGTTATGCGCTACACGCCGGTCTATCTCGAGGTTGTCGTCGCTGCCCTTCTGATCAACTTCTTCACGATCGGTACCTCACTCTTTTCGATGCAGGTCTATGACCGTGTCGTGCCAAACAAGGCTGAGGAGACATTATTGATGCTGGCGGCCGGCGTGCTGCTGGTCTTCTTCTTCGATTTCGTGCTGCGGACCTTGCGCGCCTATTTCCTCGACATGGCCGGTAAATCGCTCGACCGAAAGGTATCGTCGGCGCTCTTCCAGCAGATGCTGTCGATCCGCATGGCGGCCGGCCCGCAATCCGCCGGCGCCTTCGCCAGCAACATCCAATCCTATGAGTCCTTACGCGATTTCTTCACGTCGGCGACGCTCTCGGCCATCATCGATCTACCCTTCGTCTTCATCTTCCTTGTTATCGTCTGGGTTATTGCTGGTGAGGTTGCCATCGTTCCGGCTGTGCTCATCCCGCTCGTGATCGCGGTGAGCGTGCTGGTGCAGATCCCCATGAAGCGCGCCGTTGAGCGTTCTTACCGCGAGAGTGCGCAGAAGCATGCGACCCTGGTCGAAGCCATCAACGGCCTCGACATGATCAAGGCCAGCTCCGCCGAAGGCCAGTTGCAGCGCGACTGGGACGGTTATGTGGCGGCATCATCTGAATCGGCCAAGACCTCGCGGTTCTGGTCGACCATTGCTGTCAATTTCGTGATGATGTCGTCGAACCTTGCCTTTGCCGGCGTCATCATTGTCGGTTGCTACAAGATCTTCACCCACGACCCGGCCTCCAATACGCCGGCACTGACGACCGGTGCGATGGTCGCGGCCTCCATGCTGACCAGTCGCGCCATGTCTCCGCTTGGACAGATCGCCGGCCTGATCGTGCGCTTCCATCAATCCTGGACGTCGCTCAAGGGCCTCAACCGCATGATGGCTCTTCCAATTGAACGGCCACATGGCAAGACCTTCCTGCGTCGCCCGATCATCGAAGGCGCCATCGAGTTCCGGAATGTCCAATTCAAATACCCGAACGCTCAGGTGCCGGCACTCGACGGAATCTCGTTCCGCATTCAACCGGGCGAGCGTGTCGGCATTGTGGGGCGTATCGGTTCTGGCAAGACGACCATCGAGCGCCTGGTTCTCGGCCTCTTCGAGCCTACCGAAGGCGCTGTTCTGGTCGACGGCGTCGACATCCGCCAGCTTGACCCGACTGATCTTCGGCAGAGCGTGGGCTGCGTGTTGCAGGATCCGCATCTCTTCTTCGGTTCGGTGAAGGATAACATCACGCTCGGCGCGCCCTATGTTGACGAAGAGTCGGTTATTCGCGCGGCGACGCTTGCCGGTGTCGACCAGTTTGTCCGTCAGCATCCCTCCGGCTACGACATGCCGGTCGGTGAAAACGGCCGTTATCTCTCAGGCGGCCAGCGCCAATCGGTGGCTGTTGCGCGTGCGATGCTGCTCAATCCGCCGATTTTGCTTCTGGATGAGCCGACCAGCTCGATGGATAACTCCACGGAAAACGCCTTCAAGGCTCGACTGGGCGAGATTGCCCAAGGCAAGACGATGCTGCTGGTGACGCATCGTAATTCAATGCTGTCTCTCGTCGATCGCCTGATCGTGCTTGACCGTGGCAAGGTGGTAGCGGACGGGCCGAAGGCGGGCGTGCTCGATGCACTCATGAAGGGGCGCATCCGCGCCAATGAAGGCTGACCCAAATGTCGATTACCAATAAGGATCTTTGGATTGACCCGGCTACTTCCGAAAAGGAAGGTACGCGTCTCTTCAGCCATCTGTTGCTGCTGGCTATCTTCATCGTCGGCGCGGTGTTCCTCGTCTGGTCGAATTATGCCGTGCTCGACGTCATCACGCGCGGCGAGGCCAAAGTCGTGCCATCAAGCCAGACCCAGGTCATCCAGAGCCTCGACGGGGGCATTCTCGAGGACATGAAGGTCCGCGACGGCCAGACAGTGGAGAAGGGGCAACCGATCCTCATCATCCGCAACGACACGGCGGTGGCGAGTTTGGCGGAACTGACGCAGCGCTTCTATATTGCGACGGCGGCGATCGCCCGGCTGCAGGCCGAAATCGACGGTGTGAAGTCGGCGGACGATATCGAGTTCCCCAAGGATCTGGTTGAGAAATACCCGGACAAGGTGGCGGCGGAAAAGGGCCAGTTCACTGTGCGCGCGGCCCAACTCCGCTCGCAGCAGGCGACGCTGAACGACGAAGTGGCGCAGCGCCAGCAGGAAGTTCGCGCCATCGACACCAAGATCAAATCTGCCCGCAGCCTGATCGGCACGGCGCAGAAGCGTCTCGACAACCTTATCAAGCTCCGCGCCGCCGGCGGCGCGGGTGAGAACGAAGTGCTGGAAGGCCAGCAGCAGGTGCAGCAGTTCCAGGCCGATATCGAAAACGCCCAGGCTGAACGCCCGGCGGCCATGGCGGCTCTGCAGGCGGCCCAGTCAAAGGGGGCCGAGGCTGTCCAGACCTATCGCGCGCAGGCCGCGCAGGAAATCGCCAAACACCAGACCGACCTGTCGACAGTGACTGAATCGATGAAGGATGCTGGCGCGAAGGTACGTAGGACTGAAGTCCTATCGCCGGTCAAGGGGACCGTGAAGGACATCAAAATTCGGACGATCGGCGGTGTTATTCAGCCCGCCCAGGACATCATGGAAATCGTTCCGATTGAGGACAATCTTCTTATCGAAGCCAATATCCGCCCTCAGGACCGCGGCTTTATCGCGCCCGGCCAGCCGGCAAAGGTTAAGATTACGGCCTATGACTTTTCCATCTATGGCGGGCTCGACGGGACAGTTGAGGACATCAGCGCCGACGCCATCGAAAATGAAAAGAAAGAGTTGTATTTCCGAGTCCGTCTACGTACTACCAAGAACTTCTTGGTGGGCAAGGAAGGCCAGGATTTGCCTATTATTCCGGGCATGACGGCTTCTGTGGATATTCTGACCGGAAAGAAGACAGTCCTAGAATATTTGCTGAAACCAATCCTAAAGGCACGCGAGCAAGCGATGACGGAAAGGTAAGAAAAAGTTGCTGCATCAAATGCCTAAATCAGGTAAAAGCGACTAAGTGGAATTGCCTTAAAATATGATTAACAACTAAATTTGTTGTCATCCCGGCGCCGAATCGACGCTGTCAATGAAGACCGGGATCAGCTTTGGGGGTAGCGAGCATGATTGAAGTTACGCGGACGCGCATCACGAAGGCGCTGCTGCTTGGCGCCGTTGTTGGTACAGCTTTCGGCGTTGGCGTGAATGGCGCCCAGGCGATGTCGCTGAAGGAAGCGATCCAGCTTGTGGTGACGACGAACCCGACCGTGGGCGAGCAGGTGAAGAACCGCCGCTCGATCGACCATGAACTCCGTCAGGCGCGTGGCAAGTACTTCCCGCAGATCGATGCCGAATTCAACATGGGGCCTGAGTTCTCCGAGAATGGCGGCGTCGACCATCCGGATGCGACGCTCAACCAGGGCCCGCACGACCATGGCCGCGTGCTCTTTACCCAGAATGCGCAGGTCAGCCTGCAACAGCAGATCTTCGACGGCGGCGCCATCGACAGCGAAGTCGAACGCCAGAAGGGCCGTATCCGCTCGCAGGCCGAGCGCATCCAGGACGAGGCGCAAGTTCAGTCGCTGGACGCTGTGGAAGTGTACATGGACGTGCAGCGTCACACCGAGCGTGTGGCTAATGCCGAAGAAAACGTCCGCGCTCACGAAGAAATTCTCGGTCTCGTGCAGAAACGGGCTGAGCTGGGCGGTGGCAACATCGCTGACGTTCGTCAGGCCGAAGCCCGCCTTGCGACGGCGCGTTCCAGCCTCATTCAGATCCAGGGCGACTTGCGCAACTCGCAGGCGACCTTCCAGCGCGTCATCGGCCAGCCGGCCGGCGATCTTGAGCCAGTGAACACCGCTACCGACATGCCTATCCCGGCCGATGTCGAGCAGTCGGTTGCGCGCGGCCTCCAGGTCAACCCGAAGGTCTTGCTTGAGAAGCACGACATTCAGGTGGCCCAATCTGAGCTCGACGTTGAGGAATCGGTGTTTTGGCCGCAGGTCAAGTTGGACGTGACGGGCAACACTTCGCAGCACGCCAATGGCCGCGAGGACAACACCTACAACGCCGCGGCTCTGCTCAACGTCCAGTACAATCTGTACAAGGGTGGCGCTGACATCGCGCGCTCCAAGGAATTCAAGGAGCACATCAACGAGCAGCTCGAGCAGCTTCGTCAGCGCGAGCGCGAAGTTGAAGAAGACGTCCGCGTTTCCTGGGCTGATCGTCAGACCCAGCAGGAAAGCATCGCCAACCTTGAGAAGCAGGTCGATGCCAACCAGCAAACCAAGGACGTCTATCAGCAGCAGTTCGACATCGGCCAGCGCGGCCTGCTCGATTTGCTCGATGCCGCCAACGATCTGTTCCTCTCGAAGGACGATCTGATCTCGGCGCGTTCTTTCGAGACCTTCGCCAATTTCCGCATCATCGGTGCACAAGGCGAGTTGGTACAGTATGTCGGCGCTCAGATGCCGGTGGAAGCTACGCCGGACGAAGTCAACTACGCCGAATAACGCCTGGCGAAAGCCTAGTGTTCGGAAATCGACCCCGCAGCGAAAGCTGCGGGGTTTTTTCTTTTCCGCCGTATCAGATCTGCTCTTTACCGCCATCGCACCGGCGGCTGGCGGGGAACGGCATCGATGGGCGTGAAGAGATGGGCGAAACTTTGGAGGCCCGGGCCGGAATCGAACCGACGTACGAGGATTTGCAGTCCTCTGCATGGCCACTCTGCCACCGGGCCTGCGGGCGCGAACGCGCCGAAAGGCGAGCGCACGTATAGAGCCTAGGACGGTCCAGGGTCAAGAGTGCGAAAGCGGGCAGGGGCAGGTAAAATTCAATTGGCCATGTTCCTGTTTTTTCGACAAGAATCAGAAACTTGGCGAGCCGGTCGCAGTTTCGACCGCCCGCTAATTTGCGCTGGCGCTGCTTGTCGCAATGCGGCAATGCCGCTATAAACCGACAATGGAAGTGGCCCTATGACTCGCTGGGCCAGTTATCGTTCGCCGGCGGAAAGTACCGATCTGACTCCGCGACGATTCAGGAGGCATTACAATGGTTACGGCAGCAGTTGGCACCACCGCAGCAAAGAACTATGCAGCGGCGCGGCGCTTTATGGTCGACGGTCAAATCCGCACCAATAAAGTGACGGATGAGCGCCTGATCGAAGCGCTTGCGGACTTGCCGCGGGAGCGCTTTGTTCCGCCGGAGCTTCAACCGCGCGCTTATCTGGACGATGATCTGTCGTTGGGCAACGGTCGCTATCTCATCGAACCCATGGTATTGGCTCGCCTGGTGCAGGGCCTTCATGTCCAAACTGGCGACCGCGTGCTGGTCGTTGGCGCCGCAGGCGGATACAGCGCAGCATTGCTGGCGCGTCTGGGGGCAGTCGTTACGGCTCTTGAGAATGACGATGCCTTGGCCGCCGACGCGCGTGCTGCTCTGCGTGCCGAAGATGTTGCTGTGAATGTTGTCACTGGCACGCTCAAGGACGGTTACGCGCAGAGTGGCCCATATAACGCCATTCTCATCGAAGGCGCGGTGGCAGAGATACCTGAACGCCTGCTTGAGCAACTGAAGCAACAAGGGAAGCTGGCGACGGTACTGCGCAACAATAATGTGACGAATGGTCATGCTGTTCTTGTGACCCGTGGCGAAACCGGTGGTACGGGAACGCGCGTTCTATTCGATGCGAATACGCCGCTGCTGTCTGGTTTCGAGCCCGCAGCTGCTTTTGCATTCTGACCACAAGCGTCATGGGTATGGACGTTGGCATTCAGATCGATGTTGCAGCCTTGCGTGACCTTATCGCTGGTGGTGCAGAGCTCGAACTGATTGATGTGCGCGAACCTTGGGAGATCGATATCTGCCGCATTGCAGAGAGCCGGTCGATTCCACTCGGTGATCTGCAACGTCGTGCCGGGGAATTGAGCGATGACAAGACCATGGTAATGATCTGTCATCATGGGATGCGCAGCTATCGTGCTACGTTGTGGCTGCGACAGAACGGGTTCGAGAATGCGGTGAATTTGGCTGGCGGCATTGATGCTTGGGCGTGCGAAATTGAGCCCGACATGGCGCGGTACTAGTTAATTGATTTGGATTGAGTGAACGGGAAGGGACGGTTGAGGATCATGCAGCGGCGCAATCTCGGAAATACAGCAACGGCGATCTTTGTGGTCATGCTGTGTGGCACTTTCGTGACGCCGGCCTTGGCCGTTGATCTCAATGAGGCATTGTCGCAGGCCTATGCAAGTAACCCGACGCTCGAATCTGCACGCGCCCAGTTGCGTGCAACCGATGAACGAGTGCCGGAAGCGCTGAGCGGCTGGCGTCCGACCGTTGTCGGGCAAGCACAAGGCGGCAAGACTTGGATCGAACAAAATACGCCGATGCTGCAAGACCAGAACCTTGAATCGCGCGATTTCAGCGTCACGGTCTCGCAGCCAGTCTTCAGTGGTTTTGAAACTGTGTCGTCGACCTCGGCTGCGGAGAATCGTGTTCTTTCTGGCCGGGCGAACCTTGCGGACACGGAACAGCAGGTTTTGTTCCAGGCTGTCCAGGCCTATATGCAGGTGGTTCGGGATCGTGCTGTGTTGGAGCTCAACCGGAACAACGAGAACGTCATCGGGCAACAGTTGCAGGCGACGCGAGATCGTTTCGACGCGGGCGAAGTTACACGTACAGACGTAGCACAGGCTGAGTCCCGCCTGCAGGGGGCGATTGCCGATCGCATTGCAGCGGAAGGCAATCTTACCGCCTCCGTGGCCGTTTATCGCCAGGTTATCGGCGAGGAGCCGACGGACCTGAAGATGCCGGAAAACAAGCTCGATATCCCGTCAAACAAAGACGAGGCGGTGTCGCAGTCGGTCAACACGCCGGCAGTGGTCGCGGCGAAGTATCAAGCTGATGCCGCAAAGGATGACATCGACGTCGCGTTTTCGGAATTGCTGCCGACGGTATCGATTGAAGGCTCATGGACGCGCAGCGAGGAGCAGAGTGCGCCAGAGCAGTCGCAGGATGAGGGCCAGATTCTGGGCGTGCTGCGCGTTCCATTGTACCAGGCCGGTGCGCCGGATGCCCGCGTGCGGCAGTCCAAGCAGCTATATCAGCAGAGCCGCCGTCAGATTGACGAAGCGGTCCGTGCCGGCGAGCAGGGCGCCGTAGATGCCTGGCGGACCTATGAGACAGCTTTGGCCCAGATTGACTCGTTCAAGGAGCAGGTACGCGCCACCGAGGTCGCCCTGGACGGTGTGAAGCAGGAACAGCAGGTTGGTGCGCGTACCGTGCTCGACGTTCTCGATGCTGAGCTCGAAGCGTTGAACGCCAAAGTCAGCCTGGTTCAGGCTCAGACCAACCTCGTGGTTGCCCGATATCAGGTTCTGGCCTCAGTGGGGCGCTTGACGGCGAAGAATTTGGCGCTCGACGTGGGCATTTATGACCCACAGAAGCACTATGACGACGTCCGAAATAAGTTCATCGGGACCGGCCCTTCGGTGGAATAGGGCAATGGCCGGGGCCAGTTGCCTCGGCCAACTGCCGCCATATCTAGTGGAACCGAATACGCGGTTTCCCATTTCTTGAGAAATACCAATAAAGACGTTAGGATAGCCGGCATAACTGGGAGCGACTCGGTTCGGCATGACGATTGCTTCTTTGCAGCCGTAAATGCGGTCCCGGGCGAGAGTGACCCGGTCAGGGATTGGTGAATGTCGGACGCCAAGGGCAATCAAGAACCGTCGATGGAGGAGATCCTTGCCTCCATCCGGCGCATTATCTCGGAAGACGGCGACCCAAAAGAGGGATCTCCGGCGCCGGCAGTCAATGGCCATGCAGCCGAAGAATCCGAAGAGGATGATGACGCGCTTGTTCTGACCGACATGGTTGTCGGCGACAGCAATGTTGTCGAGTTGCAGGAAGAAGCTCCGCCACCCGCCCCAGCACCGGTTGCGCCGGCGCCGGCAGTGACCTCACCGCCGCCTCCAGCTCCTCCGCTACCAGAACCCGAACCGGACCTGGACCCGTCGCCGGAGCCTGTCGCGGCGATGCCTGAGGAGCCCGCGGCCGACATTGAACTGGACGTCGCGGAGCCGGCAGCTGCTGAATCTGAGGATGCCATGGCGGATGATGGGATGCCGGTTGAGCCGGTCGTTCCGGGTACCGACGTCAATATGGAAGGTGATCTGGTATCGCCGAACGTGGCTGCTGCCAGTTCAGCAGTTATGGCTCAGCTGGTTGCCAAGAAGCCGCAGCTCGCCCAGACCAGAACTACGTCAATTGATGGTCTTCTGGTCGAAACTCTGGTTCGCCAGGCGATTGAACCGATGCTCAAGGAGTGGCTCGACGAGCATCTTCAGGAAATCGTTGAGCGTTTGGTCCGGCGTGAGGTCGAACGCTTGTCGCGCAAGGCTGAACTGAGCTGAAACGGGCCTGATCCAGGCCATATTTCCTTCCAAAGGCCGGTATTCCGGCTGTTTGACTGGGGCGCGGGGATCGTTATAACTCCCGCCAACGCTTGAATATTCCCTATTTAGAGGTTTCCCCAGCGATGCTGGAAAAGACGTTCCAACCGGCCGAGGTTGAGAAGAAGCATTACGATGCGTGGGAGAAGTCCGGGGCGTTTGCCGCCCATGCGACGTCCAACAAGGTGCCCTATAGCATCATGATGCCGCCGCCCAATGTGACGGGCAGCCTTCATATGGGCCACGCACTCACCTTCACGCTTCAGGATATCCTCATCCGGTATCAGCGCATGAAGGGACGGGATGCCCTATGGCAGCCCGGTACCGACCATGCCGGTATCGCTACCCAGATGGTGGTTGAGCGGCAGCTTGGTGAGAAGGGCGTCAAGCGCACGGACCTTGGGCGTGAGAAGTTCCTCGAAAAGGTCTGGGAATGGAAGGCGGAATCCGGCGGCACGATCACACGCCAATTGCGTCGTCTCGGTGCTTCGCCGGATTGGCCGCGCGAACGCTTTACCATGGACGAGGGCCTCAACAACGCCGTCCGCAAAGTCTTTGTCGATCTCTATCGCCAGGGCCTTATCTATCGCGACAAGCGCCTGGTGAACTGGGATCCCAAGCTCCACACCGCGATCTCCGACCTCGAAGTGGTGCAGAAGGAGACCAAGGGTAAGCTATGGCATCTGCGCTATCCCGTCGACGGCCAGCAGGGTCGCTTCATGGTCGTAGCGACGACGCGCCCGGAAACCATGCTGGGCGATACGGCCGTCGCGGTGAATGCCGAGGACGATCGCTACAAGGATCTTATTGGCAAGAATCTGAAATTGCCGCTGACCGACCGCTTGATTCCGGTCGTGGCGGACGAGCATGCCGATCCGGAAACTGGTTCGGGTGCCGTGAAGATCACGCCGGCGCATGACTTCAACGATTTCGAGGTCGGCAAGCGGCACAACCTGCCGATGATCAACATCTTCGACCGCGACGCGAAGCTAAATGAGAACGTGCCAGCGAAGTATCAGGGCCTCGACCGCTTCAAGGCGCGCGAGATGGTGCTTGAAGACCTTGCAGCTCTCGACCTCGTCGACAAGATCGACGACCACACCCTGATGCTGCCCTATGGCGATCGCTCAAATGTGGTCATTGAACCCTGGCTGACCGACCAATGGTATTGCGACGCCCACACCCTGGCGCAGCCCGCGATCAAGGCTGTGGAAGAGGGCAAGACAGTCTTCGTGCCGAAACAGTGGGAGAACACCTATTACGAATGGATGCGTAACATCCAGCCGTGGTGCATCTCGCGTCAGCTATGGTGGGGCCATCAGATCCCGGCCTGGTTCGGCCCTGACGGCGAAGTCTTCGTCGCTCTCGATGAAACCGAGGCCAAGGCCGCGGCGCAGGAGCATTACGGCAAGACAGTTGAGCTGACGCGCGATCCCGACGTGCTGGACACCTGGTTCTCCTCGGCGCTGTGGCCGTTCTCGACTCTTGGCTGGCCACAGGAAACGCCCGAACTCGCTCGCTACTATCCGGGCGATGTCCTTGTTACCGGCTTCGATATCATCTTCTTCTGGGTCGCCCGTATGATGATGATGGGCATCCATTTCATGGGCGATGTGCCATTCAAGACGGTCTACATCCATGCTCTGGTACGCGACGAGCACGGGCAGAAGATGTCGAAGTCGAAAGGCAACGTCATTGACCCGCTCGATATCATCGACAAATACGGCTGCGATGCGCTGCGCTTTACCCTGACCGCCTTGGCGGCCCAGGGGCGCGACATCAAGATGTCGGAACAGCGCGTCGAAGGCTATCGCAACTTCGCGACCAAGCTGTGGAACGCCACCCGTTTCTGCCTCATGAACGAATGCCAGGCCGATCCGGCATTCGATCCGGCAGGGGTATCTGCATCGGTCAATCGCTGGATGATTGGTCGCCTTGCGGCCTGCGCCGGCGCCATCGATCAGGCGATGAGCCAGTATCGCTATAACGACGCGGCCGGCGCCCTCTATCGTTGCATCTGGAACGAATTCTGCGACTGGTATGTCGAGTTCACGAAGCCGATCATTCAAGGTGACGATGAGAAGCTGAAGGCCGAAACCCGCGCCTGCACCGCCTGGGTGCTGGGGCAGCTGTTGCACCTGCTGCATCCGTTCATGCCCTTCATCACCGAAGAGCTTTGGCCGCAATTGGGCTCTGCCAACACCAGCCTGCTGATTGGTGAGCCCTGGCCCGACTTCTCAAAGCTGACGGTCGATGCAGAGGCGGGTGCCGATCTCGACTGGGTCATCCGCCTCGTTTCGGAAATCCGTACGCTCCGTGCCGAAATGAATGTGCCGCCGGCCGCCCAGGTGCAGATTCTGCTGCGCGACGCGGGAGTTCACACCAAGAGCCGGATTGAGGCCTATGGAGATCTGATCCGCCGTCTGGCCCGCATCGATCGCATCGAGTTCTTGAGTGGGGAAGGCCCAAAGGGGGCGGCCCAGATCGTCCTCGATGAGGCCACCATTCTGTTGCCCCTGGCCGGCGTCATCGACGTGGAGAAGGAGCGGGCGCGTCTCAAGAAGGACCTGGATAAAGCAGCCGGCGAGGCCGAAAAGATCTCCCGTAAACTCGGAAACGAGCAATTCGTGGCCAAAGCGGACCCGGAAGTGGTTGAAGAGCAGCGCCAGCGCTTGGCTGAAATCGAGCAAACCAGGGATAAATTGACCCAAGCCATGGGCCGTCTGGCCAGCATCTGAAGGGCATCTGACGGGGGCTTGCCGGGGCGAACCCAGCCGCCATAATGGCGGAATGTGTCGCGTCTGGCTGCCATCCCTGGGCCCTGCGGCCCTCCTGCTATTGTTGCTGGGCGCCCCAGCAGCACTTGCTGCACCGATTTCGCACCAGGGGCTGGTTTTTTCGGATGAGCTCGGCGGTTTTGATCTGGTCGAAGTGAGCGGTTCGGGAACCCTGGAGGATCCCATTACGGTCGTCGAGCGGGTCACCGGCAATCGCGCGATCACCCTGACGATCCGGAATTTCGGTCGCGACTTTGGCAACCGCATCGGGTCGCAGCACGTGGCGGCCTTCGCGATGAAGAAGATCGTTATTAACGACAGCGGTCATGTCTGGCGAAATTATCAGATGGAACTGCGTGAGGTCACGACACGTCATTCGCCATATGGCGACGGTCTCAGCTTTGGCCAGAACTCCTATATTGGCCTGCACTATACCAAGAGTAACTTCCCCAAGATTCAGCGCTTTGACGAGCCGGAGGACACGCTAGGCTTCAGTGGCTTGGAAGTGGCGCCGGGCGAACGTGCCGAGTTCAGCTTCATCATCAGCGATATGTCTCCGGTTTCGGTCTTCTACCTGCTGCAGGTACCGCTACAACCGCTTTCGCAAAGCACTCCGGCATCCGATGCGGAATGGGCCGCGGCCGCACCATGACGAGCATACCCGATAGCTGTTTGGACTCGCTGCAGGACCAGCGGCTTATTCGATTGCTGGCCTATTGGCGTGACAAATGTGCCGGCCGCTCTATGCCGACACCGTCTGACATCGAGCCAAGCGAATTTAAGTTCATCCTCGGCTACGTGACATTGGTCGATGTTGAAGCGAATCCGCGACGGTACTTCTTTCGCCTGGACGGCTCCGTTCTCGCATCGCTATCCGGCATGGATTATACGGGCAAATACCTCGACCAACTGGGTATGCCCGAATATTGCGCATTTGTTGCCGCGACCTATGACAGGGCGATTGATAAAAGGGCACCCTATGCTTACCGAAAGCGGGGCGCCTTCGATAAAGTGTCATTCTCGGAAGAGACAATCGTCTTGCCACTCGGCGCTGGAGAGCTCGTGCGGCGCCTGATGGTTGCTGTAATCCCCGGGGGAAGGCTCGGCAATGACGGTAAAATGCTGATCTAGCGCGCGACGTTACATAGGACGCAAAAAGGCGATAGTCGGCACGATAGGAGGCCACTATTCTTTCGCGAGAATCACCGCAGATTAGGGAAACAACATTATGTCGCTGACATTTTATTTCGGATCCGGGTCACCTTATGCCTGGAAGGTCTGGCTGGCGCTCGAGCATAAGGGCATCCCTTTTGAAGCGAAGCGTCTCAGCTTCGACAACAATGATACTAAGACACCGGAGTTCCTCGCCATCAATCCGCGCGGACGTGTTCCAGCGATCCTGGATGATGGCTTTGCTCTCTGGGAGTCGTCGGCGATCATCGAATATCTTGAAGAGCGTTATCCCGATCGGCCGCTCTTACCCAAAGATGTCAAGGCTCGGGCAAAGGTACGGCGCATGGTGAATGAGGCGGACAACTATCTGGCCGCCGCCAGCAATGAACTTATGGAGCAGGCAGTATATCTTACGCCGGCCGAGCGAGATCCCGACAAATCGGCGGCCGCAAGAAAGCTGATGCTGGAAGAATTGGACCGGCTGACAAAATGCTTCGAAGGAAATTATCTGGCGGGAGAGCTTGGTCTCGCCGACTACGCAGCCTATCCCTATGTCCGAATGGCGCAACGTGCCGAAGAGCGAGCCGCAGGTTTCGGCATCGCTCGGGCAGCAATGCCTGAAAAGATCCAGACCTGGCTCGGGGGCATTGAGGCCTTGCCTTACTACACCCGTACCATCCCTCCCCATTGGAAGGCTTAATCTGGCCGCTGGAGATAACTCATGCGTTTTGTTGGCTTAGGCATTCTCGGCCTCGTCGTCGTCCTGCTGATCTGGGGTTTCACCGGCATCAACAAAATTCCAACGCATGAAGAAAGCGCTCATGCGGCCTGGGCGCAGGTGTTGAACCAGTACCAGCGCCGCGCCGAGTTGGTGCCCAACCTTGTTGCGACCGTCAAAGGCGCAGCGGATTTCGAGAAGTCCACCCTGGAAGCGGTCGTTCAGGCCCGTGCCAAGGTCGGGTCCATGCAGTTGCCGGCCGATCTGCTGACCAACCCCGAGGCGATGCGGGCGTTTGAGGCCAACCAGGGGGCTTTGACCTCGGCCTTGTCGCGGCTGATGGTGGTGGCTGAGCAATATCCCAATCTGAAGGCCACAGAGGGCTTCCAAACATTGCAGGCGCAGCTCGAAGGCACCGAAAACCGAATTGCCGTGGCGCGAAAGGACTACATTGATGCCGTGCGGGTCTATAACACCGAACTGAAGACCTTCCCGGGCGTCGTGTGGAAGAGTCTGCTCTATGCCGATCGCGAGCCAATGCAGCAATTGCAGGTCGATCCGGCCAAGCAGGAAGTACCGACAGTCGATTTCGGCACGAGCGGTAATTAATACGGTCATCGATGCCCCGCTGGTTTGGCACCATTATTGGTCTCGCCTTCCTTGTCCTGGCGTCAGCATCTTGGGCTGGGCCACAGGTTCCGGTGCTGACGGGGCGTGTCATGGACTTGGCCAATATACTTTCTGGCGTGCAGAAGAGGGATCTGACAGATCAACTGGCAAAAGTCCAAGCTCGGACAGGAGTTCAGATGGTTTTGGTCAGCCTGCCGCATCTCGGTCGAGACTCAATCGAGACGTGGGGACTGACCCTCGGCCGTACGTGGAAAATCGGCCGCGGCGGCAAAGACGATGGCATCGTCATCGTCCTGGCACCAAATGACCGCCAAGTTCGCATCGAGGTTGGCTACGGCCTGGAAGACAAGATTACGGATGCGGTCGCCAGCCATATCATTCAGGCATATATGTTGCCAGCCGCGCGCAAGGGTCGCTACGCGGAAGGTTTGACCGCCACAATCGATGGACTGACAAAGGTCATTGTGCAGCCGAATGCATTGAGTTTTCTTGATCTCTCTCTCGACACCGAGCTCACAGTTGGGCTGATTGTTCTGCTCGGCGGCTTTGTCGTCATTTTCGTTGTCGTGATTGCCTATGTGAGCACTTTTCGAACTCGGGCAGCCTACCCACCGCTTCAAGATGAGCGAACAACGAGCGTTTTTGACGACAATCAAGGCGTGTATCAAACCCTGCAGGCTGGCAGTCGAGATATCAGGCGCGACTCTCTCGCTGATGATTGGCGATCACCTTCCGAAGAGCGCGGCTTCAGTGGGATGGGGGGATCATTTGGAGGCGGGGGAGCGACAGGAAAATGGTAACGGCAATCCAAATACTTCTACGGGTCACGATATCCATCCTATTGTTGCAATATTGCTTGGGTTCGGCTGCCTTGGCCGAAACTCCAAATCTCCCGGCGCTCAGCGGACGTGTTGTCGACAGCGCTGATATCCTCTCTGACTCGGTCGAAGCAGCACTTTCAGCCAAGATCGAGGCTCACGAAAAAGCGACCACAGACCAGATTGTTGTTGTCACCCTGCCGGATCTCATGGGGCGACCAATCGAAGATTGGGGGTTGATGCTCGGCCGAAGCTGGGGCATCGGGCAGAAGGGCAAGGATAACGGCATCGTTTTCTTGGTAGCGCCAAACGATCGCGAAGTGCGGATCGAAGTCGGATACGGGTTGGAGGGAGCCCTCCCGGACGCAACGGCCAACGAGATCATCCAATCTGACGTCATCCCGCACTTTAAGCAGGGCAATATGGAGGCCGGCGTTGCCGCAGGGCTCGATGCCATCCTTGCCGCCCTTGGCGGTACTTATGAGCCACCGGCCAAGCCCAACTACGCCTATGACAATACCCATGGCTTCACAATACCGGATGCTGTGGTTCCATTTGTCTTTTTTGGCGGGGCCGTGGCGCTCGGCTTGCTGATGAGCTTGCGTCGACGCTGGGACAAGAAGCGCAAACGCTACATCTGGTATGTTGCCAGGAGCACGGGGGGCTCTTCATCGGGGTCGAGTTCCTTCGGGAGTTCCGGTGGCGGGTTCTCCGGCGGAGGTGGTTCGTTCGGTGGCGGTGGTGCCAGCGGCAAATGGTAGGAGGGAGGCACCATGATCGATGAAAAGGCTCAAGACCGGATAGAGGCTGCGATTATGGCAGCCGAGTTGCGCTCACGGGCGGAACTGGTAGCTGTCATTGCTGGTCGAGCTGGAGAGTATCGTGCGACCGGTATCGCTTTGGCGACGATTGGCGCTTTTCTGGCGGGAATACTGGTTTGGGCGCTGGTGCCCTGGTCAGATACGTCACGTGTATTGCTGGCGGAATTTGGGATATTTCTCGTTCTGCTGCTCTGCCTGGAATTGACACCCTTGGGAGATCGGCTGACGCCGGGCCATGTTCTGCGCGGCTCGGCGCAACGGTTGGCCCACGCGATCTTCCTGGAACAGGGGCTCGCTTATACACCGGAACGCAATGCCGTCATGTTCTTCGTCAGCGTCGCTGAGAGGCATGTCGAGATCATCGCCGACGCTGCGATCGACGCAAAAGTCGATCAAGCGCAATGGCAGGGTATTGTTGACGCGTTTGCGGCAAAGGTGCGTTCGGGAGAGGTTGAAGCGGGTTACCACGGTGCAATCGACGTGCTATCGACGATTCTCGCCACCCACTTCCCGGCAAACGGCCAGCGACCGAATGCCGTCAGCAATCGCCTTGTGCGCCTATGAAGCCTCGGCAATCACGCGGTTCCGCCCTTCCTTCTTGGCGCGATAGAGGGCCTGGTCAGCGCGGACAATGAACTCCTCCAAAGGCTCACCGGCTTTATAGCGTGAAACGCCAATAGACACGGTCACCGCACCATAGACCTGACCGGTCGTTCGGTTCTTCAGCGAATGAGCCCCCAGGCTAGTCCTGAACTTGTCCGCCCGGTCGACCGCTTCGGGTATCCTGGTCTGGGGCATCAGCAAGGCGAATTCCTCACCGCCATAACGTGCCGCGCTATCGCTTCCGTTAATCGCCTGCTTCAGCTTGCTGCCGACCAGCTTCAAGACCTGGTCGCCGACCCGATGGCCGAAGCTGTCGTTGAATTTCTTGAAATGGTCAATGTCGATGATCAGAAGGCAAAGCTCGCTCTGCTGCTCCGTCGCTTGTTGCGCCCGAAACTGGACTGCGAGATCGAAGCTCTTGCGATTGCCGATGCCAGTCAAAGCGTCGGTCAGGGCATCGCGCCGCGCCGCTTCGAGCCGCGATTGCAGTCCCGTGATTCTTGTCGAGCTTTGCTTCAGTTGCGCCTCCAGCGCTTGATTGCGCTGGCCGATCAATTTGGTGGCGGCGATCAACTCACCCACCAAATCCTTCATTGCGCCAGCATCGATCCGCCCGGCACCAAGCGAACTGTTCGCTTTAGTCAGCGTCTTGCCAAATTCGTTCGCATCCAGCCCGGCCTGAGTGACCTGGCGAATGACGTCCGCCAGTGTATTTTGCAGTTCGTCGCCGGTTTGCTGTAGGCGTTCTTCTGCATCTGGCTCACGGAAGTATTTGTCAAAGAGATCCTGAATATTGCTGGCCGAAACGGTCTTGCCGCTCAGTAACAATGCGTCCAAGTCGCGCCGCAGCTCAGGCACCGATCCCGATATGTAATTGTACCAGACGCAAAAGTTACCCGGCGTCGGCGATATCTCGCGCATAGCCATCTCGGCAATGGCCGTGGCTGCATGCTGGGTCGCCGTATCGACGTCCTCAATCATGAAAATAGGTGCTTGTGCCATCGCGAGTCGTCGCCCCAATTCCTCACGGGCGGTGAGGATTTCACAAAGGCCCATCCGCGCCAAGTATTGATTATCTTCCCAAAATGCTTTTGGGTGTGGCCGGTTTATGAAGGGGGCCCAATTGGGCAATTGAGCATGGCACGGATCGCGATTGGCGGCTTTCAGCACGAGACAAACACCTTCGCCCCGGTGCGGGCAAGCTATCAGGACTTCGAGCAGGCGGATGGCTGGCCTGGCCTCACGCGGGGCGACGCCATTTTTGAGACGTTCCAGGGTATCAACCTGCCACTCCCGGGTTTTATTGATCAGGCCAAAGCTCAGGGGCACGACCTCGTCCCATTGCTGTGGTGCTCGGCGTCGCCGTCCGCGCATGTGGAAAAGGATGCCTTCGAGCGCATCACTGCCGATCTGATCGAACTCATCCGTCAACAACCGAAGCTGGACGGGCTCTATCTCGATCTTCATGGCGCCATGGTGACCGAACATCATGAAGATGGCGAAGGTGAATTGCTGGAGCGCATCCGGGCGGTTGTCGGTCCTCAATTGCCAATTGTCGTCAGCCTCGATCTTCATGCCAATCTGACGCAGCGCATGTTGCGGCACGCGTCAGCACTGGTGGTCTGTCGCACCTATCCGCATGTTGACCTTGCCGAGACTGGCGGTCGTGCGGCCGAAATCATGGATCGTTTGCTGCGCCACGGTCCGTTAGCCAAGGCGATGCGGCGGGCGGATTTCCTGGTGCCGTTGCCATGGCAATGCACCCTGATCAATCCGGCGGCCGCACTTTATCGCGTGGTGGCGGAAGCGGAGGGGCAGGGGCGTGCTGCCAGTGCCTCTTTTGCTTTTGGCTTTCCGCCGGCTGACATCGCTGAATGTGGTCCTGCGGTCGTGGTCTATGCCGAGGATGCTGCGTTGGCCGAAGCTGAAGCGGACAGGCTGATAAGCGTGGTCAACGCGGCGGAACGAGAGTTCGCTGGCAAGATCTGGCAGAAAGATGAGGCCGTACGTTATGCCATGGCCAAAAGTGCTACGGCGAGCAGGCCGATCATTCTGGCAGACACGCAAGACAATCCGGGTGCCGGCGGCAACTCGGACTCCGTCGATCTGCTGGAGGCTCTGGTCAGCCTAAAGGCAGAAGGCGCTGTCTTTGCCAACCTCTATGATCCGGAGACGGCGCGCATCGCCCATGAGGTCGGATTGCATGGCAGCTTCGAGCGCGGGATCGGCGCTTGGTGCGGTTCCCCGGGATTAGAGAAATTCCGGGGCCGGTTCCAAGTGCTGGCGTTGGGCGACGGCAGCTTCAAAGCGACCGGACCGTTCTATCGCGGCAACCATATGCAACTGGGAGCGATGGCGTTGCTCGGCATTGGCGGCACGCGGATCGTCATCACCAGCCGCAAGCAGCAAGCAGCCGATCAGGCCATGTTGCGGCATCTGGGCGTCGAGCCCGCCGCGGCAAAGATTCTGGCACTGAAAAGTTCGGTCCATTTCCGGGCAGACTTTCAGCCTATCGCCGAGGAAATTTTGATCGTGGCGGCCGCCGGCGACAACCCGGTCGATAACCGCGCTTTGCCTTATCGTCATTTGCGCAAAGGTTTGCGACTGATGCCGCTTGGCGAGGCTTTTTAGCGCTTCTCTGCCACGAGCAGAACGTAATCGCCCAACGTATCTGAAAAGCTGGCGCGGGTCTCAGCAAAGCTACCGCTTTCGAGATCGGCATCGAGTTTTGCCAGCCCTTCGCCAATTTCCTGGCCAAGATCGAGCGCCGTGAAGGCGAAGATGTTGCCGCGCACTTTGGCGTCGAAATAGAGCTCCGGCCGATGCTTGCCGCAATAGAGCACAAAGTCGACGGGCTTTTCCGGGACGTTGAAGGAGACGAGTTCGGAAAGGCGAAGGCCTGCCGTTGCCAGCGCGCTTTCGATCCGCTGGCGGCTCGGCATGCGTTCGACTGCACGGCGCATTAGTTCCGGGAAATAGGCATTCAGCCAGAATTGCTGAGCCTGTTCGGGGAAGGCCGTGAAAGCAACAAAGCGGCCGCCCGGTTTGAGAATGCGGGCAATTTCCGAGAATACCGCGTCGAAATCCCGCAGGTGATGCAATGTCATGGTGCAGAACGCGCCGGCAAAGCTCCCGTCAGAGAAAGGCAGGGCCTCGGCATCGCCGGCAACCCATTCCAACCTCGGTTCCTTGACCCGCGCGCGGCGCAGCATCAGCGTCGATTGATCCAATCCGATCGTGACGACGCGGCGGTCGGCGACGGCGATCGTGTAATTGCCCGTGCCACAACCGATGTCGAGCACCGGCTCCGGGAACGGCACATCTAGCAGCTTGGCGATTTCGGCGGCGAGCGTGGGGTCGGCGCGACGTGTGCGGTCGTAACCGCTGCCGATGCGGTCATAGATTGCGCTGCTCGTGCGGGTGTAGTCGGTCATGCGTGCAATAGCTCGGTCACGGCGGCAGTCAGCGGCGCTCGCGGGTCGCTTAGCTCCCGGGTGATTGAAAAGTGGTGTTTCTTCGGCGCGATCATCAACGCGCCATCCACGCCGGCGCCAATCAATTTCTGATGATAGCTGCGTGACTGCGCGATCCAAAGATCGGGCTCATCGGCGCCCGCAGCGACAAGGACACGCGCCTTAGATCGAACGGGAAGTTTCAGCGGCGAAAGATCGGTGACCTCCCGCTGTGTCAGGCGAACCTCTTGCTGGATGGGAAGACGCAGCACGGGCGATAGCTCATATATCCCGGTAATAAGGGCGGCGGCGCGGATGCTCTCGGCAGGAAAGCTCTCGCCCGACCAGTCATGCTGCAGGGCCATGGCACAGATATGGGCGCCGGCGGAATTGCCGGCAAGCACGATCCGGTCGGGATTGCCCTGCATTTCTGGCGCATGCGCGCGCAGCCAATGCAGAGCGTCGCGGGTCTGGGCCAGCAACTCGGTCAAAGTCACGGCGGGACATAGATCATAGCCAACCAAGGCGACCGCTGCGCCAGCAGCGAGCAGGGGTGGCACGATGTTGGTATAGTGCTCTTTTGACAGGGCCCGCCAATAGCCGCCATGGATCCAGACCACGATGGGTGCCGCCGGAGAGGCCGCTGGGAAGACGTCGATGAACTGGCGGCCACCCGGCCCATAGCGACAATCGAGCCTGGCTCGTCCCTCGGCCGCGAGTTTCCGGCGGACCTGACCGGAAGTCGCCAGATCCTCATTGAGCCAGGTTTCGTGGTCGGGCACCGCGATTCTGGGCATAAAATGCTGGTTCAGCGTCTCGTCGGAGAGCGCCGCTAGGTCCACTTCAGGCACCTTTCCCTACCTTAAGTGATTGATTTCCAGCATAATTGACAGGCTGTCTAAAAATGTCCAGAACTCCATAAGCATGTGTAGTGGTATTTTGATACCGCACCTTAACTCATTGAAACTATTGACGAGAATTTAAACCGCCGATGACATTCTCGTTGACAGTCTCCGGCGCAGCCTTTATCACCCGCTGCGAGAGCGAAGGGGCGGTCCCTTCGACGGCAATTACGCTTGAGTGAAGTGTCATGAAGACCTTTTCCGCCAAGCCGGCCGAGGTGGTGAAGAAGTGGGTCCTGATCGATGCCGAAGGCGTCGTTTTGGGTCGCTTGGCGTCGATCGTCGCCAACCATCTCCGCGGTAAGCACAAAGTTACCTTTACGCCGCATGTCGATTGCGGTGACAACATCATCATCATCAACGCGGAGAAGGTCCGTGTCACCGGCAACAAGCTGGAAGACAAGATCTTCTATTACCACACCGGTCACCCGGGCGGTATCAAGGAGCGTGCCTGGGGCAAGATCCTTGGCGGCAAGCATCCCGAACGCCTGATCATCAAGGCCGTCGAGCGCATGGTCCCCCGTGGTCCGCTCGGCCGCGCCCAGATGAAGAACCTGCGCGTTTATGCCGGTTCGGCCCACCCGCATGAAGGTCAGTCGCCGGTGACGCTCGACGTCGCTGCGATGAACCCGAAGAACAAGAGGATTGCGTAATCATGGCGCAAGAACCGCAGAAGATCACCGATCTTAAGGATCTCCGCAGTGCAACGCGTGGCGTTGCTGCTGCTGGCGCCGCTGCGCCGGCCGCCGCGCCGAAGCACGAGCGCAAGGTCGACGCCCAGGGCCGCGCCTACGCGACCGGCAAGCGTAAGGACGCCATCGCTCGCGTCTGGATTAAGCCGGGTACCGGCAAGATCTCGGTCAACGGCCGCGACGTGACGGTCTATTTCGCCCGTCCCGTGCTCCGCATGATGATCAACCAGCCGTTCGGCATCGTGAACCGCGCTGGCCAGTTCGACGTCACCGTCACCGTCGTCGGTGGTGGTCTCTCGGGCCAGGCCGGTGCCGTCCGTCACGGTATCAGCAAGGCGCTCACCTATTTCGAGCCGGACCTCCGTGGTCCCTTGAAGGCCGAGGGCTTCCTGACCCGCGACAGCCGTACCGTCGAGCGTAAGAAGTACGGCCGGGCCAAGGCTCGCCGCAGCTTCCAGTTCTCGAAGCGCTAAGCGCGTCTGCCAGCCAGGTTTGGCGAAAAGGGGTGCGCATTGCGCACCCCTTTTTCTTTGGGCACAATCCGACCCCATTCACAGAGGGCGACATGGCGAAATCGGCGAAAATCTTCATCGATGGCGAAGCTGGCACGACAGGTCTCGGCATTCGTGAACGATTGCAGCATGTGCCGGGCATCGAGTTGAAGAGCCTGCCTGGCGACAAGCGCAAAGATCCGGACGCACGCCGCGCCATCATGAGCGAAGTCGATCTGGTGGTGCTGTGCTTGCCCGATGATGCGGCAAAGGAATCCGTGGCGCTTGCCGACAGTCTTGGCGGCAACGCGCCGAAGGTCCTCGACGCCAGCACTGCCCATCGCGTGGCGCCGGGCTGGGTCTATGGCTTTCCGGAACTGGAGAGCGGCCACGCCGACAACATCGCGGCCGCACGTAAGGTCAGCAATCCCGGCTGCTATCCGACGGGCGGCATTGCTCTGCTGCGCCCGCTGGTCGACGCTGGCCTGATCCCGGCCGACTATCCTATCACCGTCAATGCGGTGAGTGGATATTCCGGCGGCGGCAAGTCGATGATCGAGGCCCACGACAAGGATGGTGGTCCGGCTTTCGAGCTTTATGCCCTCAGCCTTGCTCATAAGCATGTGCCCGAACTGATGGAGTTCGGCAAGCTCACACGGCGGCCGATCTTCGTGCCGTCGGTCGGGCATTTCCGCCAGGGCATGCTGGTTTCAATACCGCTTCACCTCGATACGCTGCCGGGCAAGCCCAAGGCCTCGGATCTGAAGGCGAAGCTCGCGGCCCATTTCGCCGGCGCCGCGCTGGTTTCAGTGCTGGATGCCGAGAGCAGTGGCAAGCTGGAGCCAGAAGCGCTCAATGATACCGACAAGTTGGAACTCCGGGTTTTCGCCAATGAAGCCGCGGGGCAGGCCGTATTGGTGGCGCGCCTCGATAATCTCGGCAAAGGTGCCTCCGGTGCCGCCGTCCAGAACATTCGCCTGATGCTGAGGCTCTGACGATGTCGGGGACCGTGATGCCCTATAAGGGCGTGCTGCCAAAGATTGCGGCGGATGCTTTCATTGCGCCGACGGCCGTCGTCATTGGTGCAGTCGAGATCGATGCCGAGGCGTCGATTTGGTTCGGCTGCGTGCTGCGCGGCGATTCCAACACGATCAAGATCGGTCCCCGAACCAATATCCAGGATGGTACCGTTATCCACGTCAATCACGAGAGGGAAGGGGCAGCAGGCACGAAAACCACGATCGGTGCCGATGTGACGGTGGGCCATATGGCCTTGCTGCATGCCTGCACGGTGGAAGATGGTGCCTTCATCGGCATGAAGGCCTGCCTGATGGACGGTGTCCATGTCGAAAGCGGCGCCATGGTCGCTGCCGGCGCGCTAGTGACACCGGGGAAGCGCATTCGCAAGGGCGAACTGTGGGCGGGGTCACCTGCCAAACTGATGCGCCCGCTCACTGACAAGGAAATGGCGTACTTCGCCTATTCCGCCGAGCATTACTGCAGGGTCGCGGCGAACTATCGAGACGCCTGACCTTTCCTACATCGCACGGATATTCTGCAGGAACTGCTCCACTTCCTGGCGTAGCGCCTTTGCCTCGCCGGAAAGGGCGCTGCTCGATGCCAGCATTTGCCCTGCCGCATTGCCGGTCTGGCCGGCCGCGTTAGTGACGGTGACGATGCTCGCCGACATGTCGCGCGTGCCGCTCGCCGCCTGCTCGACACTGCGCGCGATCTCCTTGGTGGCGGCACTCTGTTCTTCGACTGCGGCCGCGACACCGGAGGTGATTTGGTTGATTTCCTCGATCGTGCCGGCAATGCCTTTGATCGCCTGCACCGCCTGATCTGTCTCCGTCTGGATGCTGTTGATCTGCTGCGAGATGTCGTCCGTTGCCTTGCCTGTCTGAGTCGCTAGATTCTTGACCTCGGATGCCACCACGGCGAAGCCTTTTCCGGCCTCACCTGCGCGTGCAGCCTCAATGGTCGCGTTAAGGGCGAGAAGGTTGGTCTGGCTGGCGATGTCCGTGATCATCTGAACCACAGCGCCGATCTTCTGTGCGGCATCGGCCAGGTTCTGCACTTGGCTGTTGGTTGCCAGCGCCTGATTGGCGGCATCGCCCGCGATCTGGCGAGAACGCATCATCTGCGACCCGATCTCGCTGATCGATGCGGCTAGTTCTTCGGTCGCGGCGGCGACGGAATTGACGCTGCCCGAAGCGGCTTCCGAGGTGCTGCTGACGTGGTTGGCCTCGGCGGCCGCCTGCTCGGCGACGTCAGACATCGACTGAGCGGTCACTTCCATCTGTGCCACGGCGCCGCTCACCGTTTCCAAGCGTTTGGTGACCAGATGATCGAATTCGCGACATAGCGTTTCGATGTTGGCAGCGCGCTTCTCGCGGCGCTCGCGATCCTCAGCCTGCTGCCGACTGTTTGCCTGGGCGCGGATGGCATTAGCCTTGAAGACGTCGAGGGCACTTGCCATGGCACCCACCTCGTCAGTCCGGCCGAGGGCAGGGATCTCGATATCGGCCTCGCCGTCGGCAAGGCGTCCCATGGCACCGCGCATCTCTGCAAGTGGCTTCACGATCGAGCGTGCCGTGAGGAACAGCATGATGCCTAGAACCAAGGCGGCGATCAGCGACACGCCGCCAGCGAGGAACAGCTGCCTACGATAGCCTGCATCGACTACGGCGCCCGTCGATCGTGCTGCTTCGTCCAACTTTTCTGTCAGACCGACCATCTGCGTGCCGATCGTGTCTGATAGTTTCAGGAACGGCGCTAGCAGGTCGTTGGCCTTGTAGTTTTCGGTGAAGCTCTGGGTCACAAGAGCCTTCGCCTGGGCGCCGTAATCTGTGAGCGCCGCGACGGCCGCTTGTGCCTCGGTCTGAAGGTCGGCGGGCAGCTGACCGTTCCCGGCGAGCTCTTCCAGGCGCTTCGTGAGGCGGTCGAGATGTTCGGCTGTCACCGCTTCGAGCTTGGGCTGCATGTCTTTATGACCGGCGCGGCCCTCGCGCAGGGCGGCCAGCACGTCACCGCTCAACGCCGCACGCATCAAATCCGATTCCAACTGGCTGCGCAAAGCGCTTGCCACGGTTGACACGTCAGTAGCACCGTCGCGGGTGCGGGTCATGCCGACGATGCCGACGGCACTCGCGATGATGACAAGAATGACAGCGACGACGCCCGAGGTGAGGAGTTTTTGTTTGATAGTCATGATAGCTACTCAGTGTGAAAGTGAAATTGACTTGCGCTGCTGATGGACCGGGCCAATCTACATCGTACGAATAGCGGACAAGAATTGTTCGACCTCTTGGCGTAGCGCCCGCGCTTCGGCCGAGAGGGAGTTGCTGGAGCCCAACATCTGACCGGCGGCCGCACCTGTCTGGTTGGCGGCATCCGTAACAGTCTGGATACTGGCCGACATATCGCGTGTGCCGTTGGCAGCGCGCTCGATGCTCTCGGCAATTTCTTTGGTGGCGGAATTCTGCTCCTCGACTGCGGAGGCGACGCTACCGGTGATCTGGTTGATCTCTTCGATGGTGCCGGCGATGCTTTCGATCGCTTGCACAGCCTGACCGGTTTCGCTCTGGATGTTGTTGATCTGCAGCGAAATATCCTCGGTCGCCTTGCCGGTTTGATTGGCGAGATTCTTGACCTCCGATGCGACCACGGCGAAGCCTTTGCCGGCCTCGCCCGCGCGTGCTGCTTCAATCGTCGCATTGAGAGCGAGAAGGTTGGTCTGGCTGGCGATGTCGGTGATCATCTGCACGACCGCACCGATCTTCTGAGCGGCATCCGCCAGCTGCCGGATTTGTGTGTTGGTGGTCACGGCTTGACTGGCTGCCTGACCCGCGATCTCGCGTGAGCGCATCATCCGCGAACCGATCTCGCCTATCGATGCCGCGAGTTCTTCGGTGGCGGCGGCGACTGAATTGACGCTGGAGGAAGCGCTTTCCGCTGTCGTGGTGACGCGGCCAGCCTCGGTCGCCGTCTGTTCTGCGACTTGGGTCATGGATTGGGCCGTGCTTTGCATCTCCGCGACGGCGCCGACCACGGTTTCAAGCCGCTTCGTCACCTGCCGATCGAAATCCTGGCACAGGGTCTCGATCTGCCGGGTTCGTTCTTCGCGGCGCTGTTGATCCTGTGCCTGCCTCTCGGCAAGCCCGTCGGCATGAATGGCATTTTCTTTGAACACCTGCACTGCTTGCGCCATCTGGCCGACTTCATCGCCGCGATCGAGGCCAGGCACGTCGGCATTGCGCTCGCCGCCGGCCAGACGCCTCATCGCCATGATCATCCCGCGGATCGGCCCTGTGATGCTACCGGCGATGACCCAATTGACGGCAAGAAGAATGATGGTCGCTAGCACCGAGACAGCGGCAATGACAATGACGAGCTTGGCATTGGTGCTCTGGGCTTCAGCGCCGGCACTGTTGCCGAACTGCTCGATCAATTCGCCCAGTGCTTCCATTCGACCCTCGAGATCGGTGAAGGCGACCATGAATTGCGGGAATTTCTCGCGCCCGGCCACGGTATCGGCAAGGGCGATGGGCACGATCTCCTTGGCTGCCGCAATGTATGCGTTGAGAGGCGAGACGACATCATCGACTGCTTTGCGGATTTCGGGGGCCAGTGGCAGAGCTTGAAGCTTGGCAATCGATTCCTCGAACGATGCCACGTGGTCGGCCAGATCCGACTTGATGGTCTGCTGGTCCTCCGGCGCGCCTTTGGGCCCGGTGACCAGGGCGAACAGCACGTCGGCGCGCAGGGCATCATGCATCATGTCCGCCTGCTTTTGATTGAGGACGGCGCTCGTCGATGTAATGGAGATATCGAGACCGGTGTTACTGCGGTCCATACCAAACAGCCCCAGCCCAGCCGTGATCGCTAGCCCAAGAACAGCCACGACACTGGCAATGAGGAGCCGTGTACGAAGTGACATCTTGTTCTTCATCAATGCCCCCTGACAAACCTTGGGGGCATTGTGGGTGAATACAGTGAATTGTTCCTTAAGTTGCCACGGGGAATTATCTCCGTGTTGCGGCGCAAAAAAAGCGGCTGGGTTGCCCCAGCCGCATTAGTTGGTACTGCCGCAAGGATTCTCTTAAGACGAGTAGTACATTTCGAATTCGATCGGATGCGGAGTGTGCTCGAGGGCGTAGACCTCTTCCCACTTCAGCTCGAGATAGGCATCGATGAAGTCCTTCGTGAAGACATCGCCCTTCAGCAGGAAGGCATTGTCGGCGGCGAGGGAGTCGAGCGCTTCGCGCAAGCTGCCGCACACGGTCGGAACCTGCTTCAGCTCTTCCGGCGGAAGGTCATAAAGGTTCTTGTCCATGGCATCGCCCGGATGGATCTTGTTGGCGATGCCGTCGAGGCCCGCCATCACCATCGCCGCGAAAGCGAGGTAGACGTTGGCGGTCGGATCCGGGAAGCGGACTTCGACGCGTTTGCCCTTCGGGCTCGCCGTATAGGGGATGCGGCAGGAAGCCGAACGGTTGCGCGACGAATAGGCAAGGAGCACCGGCGCCTCGAAACCCGGAATCAGGCGCTTGTAGCTGTTGGTCGACGGGTTGGTGAAGGCGTTCAGCGCCTTGGCGTGCTTGATGATACCGCCGATATAGAACAGCGCCATTTCCGAGAGATCCGCATAGCCGTTACCGGCGAAGAGCGGCTGGCCGTTCTTCCAGATCGACTGATGGACATGCATGCCCGAACCGTTGTCGCCTTTGACCGGCTTCGGCATGAAGGTCGCGGTCTTGCCATAGGCATGAGCGACGTTCTTCACGACATACTTATACTTCTGCATGGCGTCGGCGCATTCGACGAGGGTGCCGAACTTCACGCCGAGCTCGTGCTGCGACGGGGCCACTTCGTGGTGATGCTTTTCGACTTCGACGCCCATGGCGGCAAGCGTCGTCAGCATTTCGGCACGCAGGTCGCCGGCGGAATCCAGCGGCGCCACCGGGAAGTAGCCGCCCTTCACCCGCATGCGGTGACCGTGGTTGCCTTCTTCGAAGCGCTTGTCGGTGACATAGGGGGCTTCTTCCGACGTGAACTCGACCGAGGTCTTGTTCATCGAGACCTTGTAGCGCACATCATCGAAGACGAAGAATTCGGCTTCCGGGCCGACATAGATGGTGTCGCCGATACCCGAGCTCTTCACGAAAGCTTCGGCGCGCTTTGCGATCGAGCGCGGATCGCGAGCGTAGTTCTGGCCAGTCAGCGGCTCGAGCACATCGCAATAGATGATGAGCGAGGTCTGCGCAGCAAACGGGTCGAGCACGGCGGTGCCAAGATCGGGTGCCAGCGTCATGTCGCTCTCGTTGATGGCCTTCCAGCCGGCGATCGACGAACCGTCGAACATCACGCCTTCGGTCAACAGATCCTCATTCACCGTCGAGATATGGTGGGCGAGGTGATGCCACTGGCCGAGCGGGTCGGTGAAGCGGAAATCGACGTATTTAACGTCTTGTTCCTTAATGAGATCGAGGATTTTCTTAACGTCGGACATGGGAGTTTCCTTGCGTTTCGAGGTGATATTTTGCGTTTCTATCAGATGGCGTCGAGGCCGCGCTCGCCGGTGCGGATGCGGACTACTTCTTCAATGTTGGTAACGAAGATCTTGCCGTCGCCGATGCGGCCGGTTGCGGCGGCCTGACGGATGGCTTCGATGGCGCGTTCAACCAATGCATCATCAAGCACGACTTCGATCTTCATCTTCGGGAGAAAATCGACGACGTATTCCGCACCGCGATAGAGTTCGGTGTGGCCTTTCTGACGGCCGAAGCCCTTGGCTTCGGTCACGGTGATGCCTTGGATGCCAACCTCGTGGAGGGCGTCTTTCACTTCATCCAGCTTGAACGGCTTGATGATGGCTTCGATTTTCTTCATGGGATTCCCCAGTGTTGTTGCCAGTGCTACTTGCGCCACATCGAGGCTGCCCGCGCGATAGAGCAAAGCTCGTGCCAGCCGTTAACCCACTGTAAATCCTAGCTACTGCTTGGCCGATCTCGGCTTGCTGCCCGGATTCGAGGCAGGACTGCACAAATATTGTGCAGTAGTAAAATTAGACCCTTGAGCCGTGCCAGATGGCCGGGCAGGATCCGCCTCATGCAAACGGAGATTCTCATTATAGGAGCCGGCCTTGCCGGTGCCTATGCCGCCGAAAAGCTAGGGCTTGCCGGCCGTTCGGTGCTCATTGTCGAGGCCAAAGACCATGTCGGTGGCCGCGGCTATACCCGAGGTTTTGGCAATCAGGCGCCGATGCTGGAATTTGGCGGATCCTGGATCACACCCTGGCACCCCCGCATGCAGGACGCCTGCCGGCGGCATGGCGTCGATCTGGTGCCGACAGTCCCGGTCGCAGATCGCCGCTGGCATGACGGCGCAATGCTGCGCTCGGATGGTCCCGTCGGCCGGGCAGATCGCGCCGACTACGACCGCGTGATTGCAGCCATTGTTGCCGACGCCAAGCGCTTGAAGGAGGGGCACGATTGCGATAGCAGCGGAGCGCCGCTTCTGGCGATCGCCCTCGATGAATATATGGCCCGCCACCGTTCCAACCGCGCAACGGACGCGCAGGTCATGGCCTGGTGGACGATTTCCGGCTCCGGTGATCCGGCAACCGTATCGGCTGGCGAGTTCCTGGCATCCTGCGGCTATATCGACGGCACGCCGGAGGGGATGATGCAGGCTTTGACGCATACCCTGTCGCCAGGCGTTTCGATCCTTGTCGAACGCATGATTTCAGCGTCTGGCGCCAAGCTTCAGCTTGGTTTTCCTGTGGCGAAGGTTGAGGAACTGGCTGACAGCGTCCGTGTGACGGCGCGGGACGGCCGGTCATTGGAAGCGCGCGGTGCCATTTTCGCGCTGCCGTTCAACGTCCTTCGGGATATCGATTTTGGTGGCACGATTTCCCCACAGCAGCAGAGTGCGGCCCATCGAGGCCACGACGGTCGTGCGGTGAAATTGTGGCTCCGCCTCAAAGGCCCTCGGACAGGCTATCTGGCGACGGGCGGCCTTGAATCTCTGCAGTGGCTGTTTGTGCCATATCAGGCCGAAGGTGGGGCCGTTCTCGCTGTCGGCTTCGGTCTTGATGACGGTCGTTGGCATCCGGACCGGCGCAGCGATGTCGCCGCGGCCGTCGAGCGATTGGCTCCTGGCGCGGAGTTGGTCGGCTGGGATTGGCATGACTGGTGCGCTGACCCATGCGCACGCGGGACATGGCTATCGGCACCAGCACGTGGCGCGGATCTGACGCCCCAAACCTGGGGCCTAACGGGACGGTTGGCCTTTGCAAGCTCGGATATCGCGCCAGAGGCCGCTGGATGGTTCGAGGGCGCCATGTCGAGTGCGGAAGCCGCCGCTGCCGCTATGGCCGAAATTCTCTAGCGATCAGTAACGCGTCGTCGAACGGCCGATTTTGCCATTGGCATAGCGACTGAAGCGGAAGGCCGTGAGATCGAGGCTTGGCTTGCCGTCGGCGATAACTTCGCTCGTCAGCTTGCCAACGATCGGCCCCATGCCGAAGCCATGACCGGTAAGGCCGGTGGCAAGGACGAGACCCGGCACTTGCGCAACCGGGCCCAGTACGGGGATGCCGTCCGGCATAAGATCGACGTTGCCGGCCCAGCTCTCCACGGCTTGTACACCGACCGCCGTCGGGAACAGCCGCGCGAGCTGTGCAAGTGCATTGCGGACCCGCCGCATGTTGGCTGGGATCACCGGGTCGCGATCATGGACCCAGGGAATACGCGCTTCGGGGCGCCAGGGCAGGCGATGCAGCAGGTCACGGACCGTCACACTATTGACGCAGAAAGTCGTGGCGCTGCGGTTATCCCATAGTGAGGGCAGGAACGAGCGGAGCGCACGAAAGCGGTCAAGGGTCAGGTCGACATCGACCTTGAGTTCTTCCGCGAGGTTGAGGCTGCCATCCGGCCGCTGCCGAAAGCCGATATGATGGCCATAGAAGGCGATCCGGCTGAGCGGCGGCAGCGGGTTGGTCCGCGAGCAAGTGAAGCGCGCCAATTGCTGCGGTAAGAACAGCCCCAGACCATGCATAACGCGGAAGGAGGATGCTCCGGCGGCCAGCACGACATTCTTGGTCCGTATCGTTCCGGCTTCGGAAACCACGGCCGCAACCGCGCCGGCTTGGCGATCGATCGCCACGGCACCACAGCCTTCAAAGAAGAGGGCGCCCAGCTCAGTGGCTTTCCGGGCAAAGGCGGGTGAAACCTTGCGTGGCTCGGCCTGGCCTTCCTTCGGTCCCCAAAGGCCGCCTGGCCCGGGATCCACCAGTCCGGGAATGAGCGCAGAAACTTCTTGCGGCGTGATGACCTTGGTATCTATACCAAAAATACGATCGCGCGCTGCGCCGATCTCGAACCGTGCAAGTTCTGCCTCGTCACCGGCCAGGAACAGGTTGCCGTCCTGCCGCCATTCCAAATCGGTGCCGAGCTCGCTCTCCAGCTCTTGCCACAGCTTCAGCCCGGCAATCATCAAGGGCGTCTCGGCAGGATCCCGATCCATCGCACGGACGAAACCCCAGGCACGCCCGGATTGCTGTCCAGCGATACGCGATTTTTCCAGGACGACAACCTTCAAACCCCGCTTGGCGAGGTAATAGGCGGATGCGCAACCTTGGATCCCGGCACCGATAATGACCGCGTCAGCTTCGGTCGGCATGGGCAACTGGCTGAACGTCGAAAGCACTGGCATGCCCAAGACATACCGAACGGGGGCGGCACTGTGAAGCGGCCAGTGCGAGATGATTGCATTCCGGGGGCTTATCCTGCACGTTTTTGTTGCCGCAACCGGAAGGGGAGCCATGCTGCGCCGCTGCTTGATATGCCTGTGCCTGTGCTGGCTGCTGGTCTCTAAGCCGGCCCTGGCACAAGGCACGGATATTTTGGCGACGGCGGACAATGCGATCGCCGCTGGCGACCTTGTTGGAGCACAGCAACAACTGTTATCTATCCTGGCCGCAGCCAAGGAGCCGGACATTGTCGGCGCCGCATCGATCCGGCTGTCCCATATCGCACAGCTGCGCGGTGACCTGGCAGCCGCTGAAACACCATTGCGCGAGGCACTCAAGAGATTGCCGGCGGGAGCACCCGCCGCCCAACCGGCCTCCGCGGCCATCTATCTCCAACTTGGGGCCATCGCCCTGGCGCGCGGCGATACCTCGCGGGCGCAGCTGGCGCTGATGAAGGGCATTGCTATCGGCAAGCGCGTGGCTCCGAACGATCCACTGCTGCTTGAGGCCGAGCTGACGCTCACCACGGCTGAGATCCGAGCCTTTCTCTTAACCGAGGCGACAGCGCGCCTTGCCGGTCTCGAGCTGAGCCTAGACGCCTCTTCGCCACGACTGAACGCGCTCTATCAGTCGGTCAAAGGCGAGTTGTTTTTTCGCCAATATGATTACGAGCCCGCATTGGCGGCGCAGCGGAAGGCACGCGAAATCTTTTCGGGTCTTTATGGGCGCAATCATGCTGAGACGGCGCGCGTCGAGACAGCGTTGGGCAGCAGTCTTTTTAGTGCCGGGCAATACGCTAAGGCCACGACCATGTTGCAGCACGCTGTTGCAATTTATGACCAGGATCCCCGGTTTTATGCACCGGCCCTCGCGGTCACCCTGGTCAATCTTGGTCAGGTCTATTATGCGACCGGTCGCACGTCCATTGCCATAGCAGCGCTCGATCGTGCCGTCACGTTGGCGCAACAAAGCTCCGGCCAAGGTGGGCAAACAGAGGCAACAGCGCTTTTGCATCGTGGTTACGCGAAGCTGCGGCAGAACGATCTTGCGGCCGCGTCCACAGATCTGCGGGCAGCTATGAACATCTGGAGCAAGCCCGAAACGGGCAATCGCCGCGCCATGGCGGGGGCCGGCGTCTGGTTGGCGGAGGTTGAGCGACGCACCGGCCGGTTTGCCGACGCGGAGTCGGTTCTCGATCAATCCGCCACCATTCTGACAGATATCTTCGGCGCTGAGAGCTATGCGATGAGCGATGTCCTGCTGGGGCGGGCGGAACTCGCCATGGCGAACAAGCAGCCGCAGCAAGCGATTACCTTGCTGGATCACGCATTGGGGATCCGGACGGCGGCGCTGGGATCAAACCACATCGCTAGTCTCGACGTCCGTAGTATCCGTGCCATGGCGCTAGCCGAGCGCGGAGACGTCGGCGACGCCCGCCAGCAAATTGAAACTGTTACGGCCGTCATGCGTCAGCGCATAGCCATGCAATCCCTCGGCGGCGGCATGCCGATCGACGAGGTCGAAGCAGCTCGACGTTTGCTTGGCCGCCACGTCGTCATCCTCGACCAGGCACAGCAAACAAATGCTGGCGATAATGCCGATATCGTGGAGGAAGCCTTTGCCGTCGGTCAATTGGCGCGTGCCTCAGCTGCCGGCCGAGCGATTTCTGATCTAGGACAACGGCAAAGCATTGATAACGCCGAAGCAGCAAAGGCGCTCCGCCTCGTTCAAGAGGATGTGTTGCGATGGCAAATGGCGGAGCGCGCCTTGTCTGCCCAGGTCGTTGCAGCGGATTCCCATGCCGATCTCCTGGCCGCCCAGCGGGACGTCGAGCGGCTACGCGTTGCCGCGGCCAGCGCAACCTCGTCATTTGCAGAATCCTATCCGGCACAAGCGGCGAAGACGGCCGGCTCATCAGCAAGTGTTGCCGAGATACGCGAGGCGCTTCATGGCAAAGAGGTACTGCTGTCCTATCTCACACTCGAAGACAAATCGTTTTTATGGGTGGTCACTAAGCAACGTGCCACTTTTGCCTCCATTGACCACGATGATTTCTGGTTCGGCGAACGCATCCGCGCGTTGCGGGCAACGGTCAATCCAAAGGCGGTCACTGATCTCTCCGATATCCTGCCTTTCGCTACCGACGCTGCTGCCGACCTCTATGCCGGTCTGATCGCGCCAGCCCATCTTGGTCCCGACGAGGCGCACCTGATCATCGTGCCGGATGGCACGCTGCAGAGCTTGCCATTTGCAACCTTGCTAAGCCGCCAGGTAGCGCCGCCGGAGGATTTTGCCGGTTACAGGGAATTGCCCTGGCTCATTCGCGATCATGACATCGCCATTCTGCCCGAAGTCGGCGCCTTGTTGACGTTTAGAAGCGGCATACGGCCCAGCGCGGCGAAGGAGCCATTTCTGGGCATTGGAGATCCGCTTCTGGCCGGGACCGCGACACCGGAGGCAGCCGACGCCACGACCGCGGAACTGCTCCGCTCGCTGCCGCCACTACCGGAGGCCGCGGATGAACTCAGCACCCTCGCCGCGGCTTTGCAGGCACCGCCAACCGCTGTTGTGACGTCGACCGCCGCAACTGAGGCCATGGTTAAATCAACGGCGCTGCAGAACTATCGGGTGATTGCTTTCGCAACACATGGGCTGGTCGCGGGCGATTTCGGCCGTTTGCGGGAGCCCGGCTTGGTATTGACGCCGCCCTCTACGGCGGAAGGTCCAGATGACGGTCTACTTACGGCAGGCGAGATTGCAGAACTCAAGCTCGATGCGGATTGGGTGATTCTGTCTGCCTGCAATACTGCTGCAGCTGACGGCACACCAGGTGCCGAGGGGCTTTCCGGCCTGGCGCGGGGATTCTTCTTTGCGGGATCGCGCGCGTTGCTGGTCTCACAATGGGAGGTTCTGTCAGTGGCGGCGGTTCAGCTCACGACCGGCGCTCTGCAGCATCTGGCGCGCGAGCCGCAGATTGGCAAGGCGGCGGCCCTGCGTCTGTCAATTCTTGATCTGCTGGCGCCGGAACAAGAAGATTATCTTGCCCATCCGATCTTCTGGGCGCCCTTCGAATTGGTAGGGGAGGGCGCAGCGCTTCTTAGCCGAAGGGCTGAATGAGGTCGTTTGCGATAGCTACAGTCAAATGGACCGTGTTGCCGTTAACGACAGCGTCCGCCTCATAGCGCACGCAATCGACACCTCCAGGGTCCGGCGACGCCATGGCGCCAGTCCGAGTCCAATTCGCATTGTCCTGGAAATAGACTTGGTCAATCGCGTCTCCATCGTGATCGCCGACGATGAAGAGAACATCGCTGCCGGAAAGACGCGCGACGGCTTCAACATCGAGCTGCAGCTTGCTCGTTGTACCATTGTGCAGATCGATAAACTCGATATCCGACGGGCCCTGAGCATCCATCTCGGCCAAATCGATGAGGCCTGCAAAATCCTCATTCTTGCCGAGGATTTGCAGGCGATCAAATCCATCGCCGCCATCTATATTGAGCGGGATACTCTCGGTGACGCGCAGAACGTCGTCACCGGATGTCGGGTGCAATGTTGTCAGCGGTTCAATAATGTCGGTCTGCACGCGCAAGGTGACGTCACTGCCGACCCCATCGTGGCCGGTATAGAGATAGAAATCCGGTGCGCCATTGGCCCCGCGTTCGACCCCATCCAAGGCCCAGTGATCAGGGTCGGCGAATGTGACGACGTCGTAGGGATCGTCCGTGACGATACTGATCTTGCCATCCGCACCCGCGAACTCGCGCGCATCATCGAGCGAAAAGGTGAAGGATTTTGAGAACGTGCCGGTTCCGAAATCTATGAGATCGAGATCCGCCACGAAGGCTGGTGGGGGTAGCGCGACGACACCGTCATACCAAATAGACCAGGTATTGAGATGGCTTGTATCAAGAGTCAGCGGCAGTTCGATGCCGGCGGAAACGAAGAGGGTCACCGTCTCATTGCCAATGTTGGCCGTAAAGACCGCGCCGGTTCGGTGCGTGGGGTTGTTGGAACTGGTGTCGGTGATCAACGATACATAGCCAAGTGACTGCCATAGAGCCACGTCGGTCATCAGTAGCTTGCCGGCTGCAGGTAATTCCTCGATAGCGAAGTCGGACGTGACCCACAGCGTGTTGCGCGCATCTGTGACCGCCGCAACAGAACCGGCGGATAGGCTCATCTGATCGCCGGCCACCAACTGAATGATCTCGATATTTTTGAAGATCGGCGTGTCCGGACCAACAAGATCGAAAACTCCGTGGCTCGCCGGGGCCGTAGCATATGGCGTGAGTTTGCTGGTGATCGTGTCGTCGCCGCCGCCGCCGTCATAAGTTGTCAGGCTGCGCATCGCCCAAACGAACTCATCATTATGACTTGTGCCGCTGATGATGTCGGCGATCGGCTGCTCAACAGTGTCGGCGATCGCAAGGGACACCACCTGTCCGTTATATTGCGCAGCATAAAGAGTGTATCCGGGCTTTGCCGGATCATCCGGCAGCTTCGTCCATATCTCGAGATCGGCCAGATGCACACGGCCGAATGCTGCGTTGACCGTGAGGGTGCCGCCCCAATCGGCAATGACCCCAGCATCGAGAACGATCACCGGCGGATAGCCTTCCAGAGCGAAGCCCCGCGTATCGGTAACAAGGAAGGGCGGAACACCGAGATCATCCCGATAGATGGAGATTGTCAGAGCCTCAATGCTGGTAATTCCGCTTGGATAGAGGCGCGGGTCGATCAGGTAGCCGCCATCCATCAACTGAATCACAAGAGTGTCATATCCGTCGCCACCGTCGATTTGGGTTAGCGGCAGGTAGTCTCCATTGTGAATGTCGGCCGTCGTGACGGGCTGAGTAACGATAAATGTATCGTTGCCATCGCCACCGTCGAGATAGTTCAATCCGTTATAAGCGACAATGACGTCATTGCCGCCGTAACCCGAAAGCACATCAATGTTGTTCGGATAGCTGGTCGTGCTTGTGCCGAAAATGACATTGTCAGCGCTGAAAAGCGTAGCCGAACCCTCGCCCGGCCCGGCATTTCTGTGCATGCCGTCCGTCTCAGCGAATCCGATCCACACATCGCGCCCTGCGACATAATCCACAAACTGCTGATAGAGCACTTTGTAATAATCGAACACGCCTTGACCGTAGACCGGATCTGCTGCGGCCGGGAACAGCTGCTTCAGAGTCTCGAAGTCATAGGCCGCCCCAATCTTCAACAGGTGAACGAGGCCCGGAAAGCGGTTGTCATAGGTGTGGTCATCTAGTTGGTGAACATTCACCAGGTCTTGAAGATTCATAGCGAATGCAAAGGACGGCGAGGCGAGAGATCCAGCCGACATCGAAATGCTGCCGATCGGCGCAAGCCCGCCGCCGCCGAAGCGGTGAAAGACCGAGGTCGAACCCGCAGCCTGATGCGTGTCACCCGTATCGGTGTCGTTGTCGAAGCGGTGCAGTGGCTTGCGGAGCGTGGCACTCTGGCCGGCCCCGTCATTCCCCTCGCCAAACCCCTCGCTTTGTGGTGCGGTGCGCCCGGTGAGTGCTGGGCCGCCGGCTGCCGCAGCATTGTCGAATTGAATAAACCCGGCACCGCTGCTTTCGGGGGCTGCAGGTGTGTCGGGCCCGGCGGCGGTATCCAAATCCTCAGCGCCAAGAAGGAGATCGGCGATGTCGCGGTCAAGCTGGATGGCGCCGGGGAGGGGAGGCTGGCCATCTCCGGACTCATCTGCCGCAAAGAAGCCGTCAATATAGAAGACCCGGCCATCGGGCAGGCGTAGGACGAGGTCGTCGCCAACCTGATCCGGTACGGCCGCCTTCAGCGCCGCCAGAAGTGCCGGCTCAATATTGGCGGCGGAAACGATCGCCGGGTCTGTTGCCATGTGTGGCTTTCCGATCCGAAATGCCCCGATCGGGACTATGGAGCATAAACGTAAAATTCAACGCGCTTCGTCCCGGGAGTCGGGCTTTTTTTGTGATGCGCACACGTAATAGTGAGATAGAGACCAGATCCGGCCAGCGAATTAAGACCGATACTTATTTGCATCCCACCCCGGCTGCTTCTCTGCCTCCGATCCGCGGCGATGCGGGAGATCGCGGCCAGGATTGCATTTGAAATGGCCTTTCGGCATCGTGCCTCCGGGGACGTTCATCAATAGTGGGGGGAGTCATTGTCGAATTGGCAGTCGATCTATCTCAGCAGCCAGGGGCGACTCGCCCGGTTGCCTTACTTTGGTTACTCGCTCTTGCTCGGCGTTCTTTATTTCGCCGTGGTGGCCGTGCTTGGCATGGTTCTGGGCGTCGCCGGCCTGTTCATAGGCGTCGCGCTCTACCTGGTGCTTGTGCTGCCGTTCTACAATCTGATGGCAAAGCGCCTGCAGGATTTCGGTAAGCCCGGCAAATACGCCTGGGGTGTCATCGCCATCGGCGTGCTTGGCATGTTGCTGTCAATGAGCGCTTCAATGACGGGGATTGGCAGCCTGTTCAGCCTGCTGCAGTTGCTGCTTGCACTGCTCATTCTTTTCCTGCCGGGCACGGCTGGCGAAAACGAATACGGCCCACAGCCGGCCTGAGCCAGCTCACGAAGGATATCGGAGCGGAGGAAGCTCATGTTTTCTCCGCTCTTTTTTTACCCAGCTTTTCGTGAACCTTCTGCTGTGCAGCCACGACACAACCAGCATATCCACGGCGCACCCTGATGGTCCGCCGACCCTATGCAAGGAAATGTCCATGGACCTGCGCAGCATCTACCTCACCGATCAGGGGCGCATTGCCCGCTTGCCGTATTTCGGCTTCAGCCTCGCGCTGACTGTGCCGTATATGGTCGTGGCCTATCTGCTCGCCAGCTTGCTCGGGCCGTTTGGCGGCGTTTTCGTTCTCGCGCTCTATGCGATCGTCGCCTATCCCTATTACTGCCTCATGGCCAAGCGCCTGCAGGATTTCGACAAGCCGGGCAAGTTCGCTGCCGTCGTGATCGGTGTCGGCGTTGTCGCCGCGCTGCTACAATTCGTCGAAGCGCTGCATGGCGTGGCATTGGCAATCAGCGCTATTCAAGGGATCGTCGGCTTGTTGATCCTGTTTATGCCGGGTACTGCAGGCGACAACAGCTACGGCGCGCGCCCGGCCAAGTTGGCGACGGCTTGACGCAACAGTCAGTCAGCAGCAAATGAAAAGGGCGGGTGAGGCTTTAAGCTCCACCCGCCCTTTTCGCTTGCGTCGGTCTAAGCCGCGTTAGGCCGCCTTGCGCTTCTCCAGGAAGCTGCCGATCCGCTTGATCGCCTCGCCAATATTCTCGATCGAGTTGGCATAGGAGATGCGAAGATACCCTTCGCCGTATGAGCCGAAGCTTGTGCCGGAAATGCTGGCAACACCAGCCTCATCGAGCAGAGCCACTTCGAGCGCTTTTGATTTGAAGCCCGTGCCCTTGATGTTCGGGAAGGCATAGAACGCACCATAGGGCGTGATGCAGGAAACGCCCGGCAGCTTGTTGAGTTCGGCGACCGTGAAGCGGCGGCGCTCGTCGAAGGCCACCATCATCTTCGCGACCTCGTCCTTCGGGCCGGTGAGGGCGGCGAGGCCCGCCCACTGGGCCGAAGCGTTGACACAGGAATGGACATTGATGCACAGGCGCGTTGCATGCTCGATCAGGCTCTTCGGCCAGACCGAATAGCCCATGCGCCAGCCGGTCATGGCATAGGTCTTCGACCAGCCATCAAGCATGATCAGGCGGTCGGCGATCTGCGGATACTTCAGGAAGGAGGTGTGGACCTTCCCGTCATAGAGCATCTCGGAATAGATCTCGTCCGACATGATGGCGACGTTCGGGTGCTTCTCGAGGCCCTTCACCAGCTTGTCGATCTCGTCCTTCTCGACGATGCCGCCGGTCGGATTGGCCGGCGAGTTGACGATGATGAGGCGCGTCTTCGGGGTGATGCGCGAGAGCACGTCCTCTGCCTTGAAGCCAAAACCGTTCTCCTCAAGGAGCGGCAGCGGCACCGGGGTGGCCCCTGAGAACTTGATGGTCGATTCGTAGATCGGGAAACCCGGATTCGGGTAAATGATCTCCGCACCCGGCTCGCCGAACATCATGATGGCGAAATACATGGTGACTTTGCCGCCCGGCACGATCAGCACATTGTTGGGGTCGACCGAGTTGATGCCGTGACGGCGATTGAGGTCGTCGGCGACGGCCTGGCGCACTTCGGGGATGCCATTGGCCGGGGTATAGCCGTGATGGCCGTCCCTGAGCGCCTTGATGCCGGCTTCGACGATATGGGCGGGGGTCTGGAAGTCCGGCTGGCCGATGGATAGGGCGACGATGCTGCGGCCTTGGGCGCGGAGCGCATTGGCGCGGGCCAGCACCTCGAAGGCGGATTCGGTTCCAAGGCGGCTCATACCGCTGGCAAGTTGAAGCATTGGTCTTTCCCCGGGTAAAAAGTCTTACCAGCCATGGCTCTTCCAGGCTGGAACGGGTTGGCAGTTTAGGTCTGGCGGCGGCCCTTGAGAGGCTCTACGCGACGGATTGTTATACCTGGGCGACAGCAGGGTTTTACCCCCTGCGGCCCTGCAAATCCTTGACGGCGGGGGTAGGGTCGTTTACATCGCTGCCCGCGTGCCGGGCCATTGCCCGGACATGCCCCCGGTGGCGGGTGTAGCTCAATTGGTTAGAGCGCCGGATTGTGATTCCGGAGGTTGCGGATTCAAGTTCCGTCACTCGCCCCATTTTTCCATACACTTAACAGGTCTTTTGCAAGGTCTCCTCAGGCCGCGCGGTGTCGCATTTGGCTCAAATCTCAAAAGTTGCGTAAGCGCTGCGCTCCGCTATGGTTAAGCAACCTTTGGCTGAGCGGGAATCATATGCGTCGATCTTCATCGTTCCGTGGGCGTCTCATTGTCCTGATGCCATTTCTGCTCGCCGGTCCGATCGCTGGCCTTGCACAGGCGCAGACCGACTATCTGTCGCTGTGCCGAGCGCAAGACGCGACGGACCGCCTACGGGTCGAGGCCTGCGGTTTTGTCGGGCGCGATGAGGCCTTGGCGCCGGAGGTCCGCGCCGATGCCTTGGCTCATCGGGCTCAGGCCATTTCCGGACAGTTGAAAGGGGACGGGGGCAGTCTGGTGCTCCGCAAACTCGCCCAGGCCGATTTCGAGGAGGCCTTGCGCCTGGCCCCGAACGACCTCGACATCAAGCGGCGCTATCTCGCCTTTAACAATCACTGGACCGGCAAAGCGGACGAGCAAGTGGCGACAGCGAACGCCCTGCTTGCCGAGAATGCCGACGACCCAGACGCGCTACTGCAGCGCGGTCTTGCCTATGTGCGCAAAGGCGACAATGAGAGGGCTCTGGCTGATGTGATCAAAGCGTCCGAGCTCGATCCGAAGAGCGTCGAGGCCTTCGCCACGATGGGACAAATCCTCACCAACATGATGCGCAATGAGGAATCTTATCAAGCTTACAGCAAGGCGCTGGAACTGGCGCCTACGCGCGATGAAATCAGACTGTGGCGCATGGGGCCGGCGTTAGTCTCGCAGCATTTCGAGGCCGCTCGCGAGGACGGTAAGGTGGCGCTTGGTGGTCAGTATGCGACGGCACATTTATGGGATGTTCGGGGTGCCGCCAATTATGTGCTGCAGGATTACAAGGCGGCTGCCGGCGATTTCTCCGAGCAGCTGAAGCTCGACCGGCTGGGCGTTCGCGCATTGGTTTGGCGATTTCTGGCGCAGTATCGCGATGGGGCGGCTGACAAAGGCGAAGCGGCGGAAAAGGCCAAGGAATTGAATAAGAACTGGCCGTCGGCAGTCTTTGCATTCTTTGCCGGCACGGCGACGGAAGCCGACATCTTCACCCAGATCGAACAGGCACCTGTCGAATTGCAGGCGACGCGCATTGCACAGGCGCACTTCTACATCGCCGAGTGGGGGCTTGCGACAAGCGCGCCGGCAACGTCCATCAAAGCTCATCTTGTCGCCGTGCGCGATGCGGGCCTTGCTTTCGGCATGGCGCAGACCACACTCTTGGGCGAACCCGCCGTTGTGAACGACAATGACATCCTTGAAATGGCGGTCGGTGCCGCGAGATTGCAGGAGATGGCGCCGTGAGGGGATCGCATCTTCTCATTGCGGTGGCCTTCGTTCTCGCGGTTGCGGTTGGCGCAATCGCCGGCTACGTCTCAGTGGATCCGGTCGCACCACAAATTTCTGCGGCTGAGCCCACGCCATCAACTACCCCGCCGCAGGAGTTGACCGAAGGCGACTATGGCCCGGATTGGCCGGTTTGCCGCGACATGTCGAACGATCCGATCGTCCGCTTCAAGGCCTGTGACAGTCTGCTTGCCAAGGGCGGGATGATGAAAGCGCACCAGTCCTGGGCACTGAATAACCGGGGCACGGCAAATTTGGGGATGAGCAATGTCGATGCTGCGATGAAGGACTTTGCCGCGGCGTCAAAGATCGATCCGACGAATACCTCGCCCTATATCAATCTTGCCAATCTCGCCAGGAGCTATGGCCGGCTCGCCGACGCATTGGAACTCTCGGACAAAGCGATCGCGCTCCGTCCCAGCGAATACGCCTATTGCTCGCGGGCCGCGACTTTGCGGGATCTTGGGCGGGCCGCGGAAGGTCTTGCGGCAATTGAGGCAGCTGAGAAACTGGGGCCGCTCACCGATTGCTCAAAAGCGGTGCGCGCCGACCTTTTCGAAATGCGTGGGCAAAAGGAAAAGGCACTTCTGGCTCTTGCAGACGTGGGTGAAGACGACAAGACAGCCAGCCGCGCCGCCTGCCAGCGAGCGCGCCTGAAGGCCGAAGACGGGAAATACCGCGAGGCCTTTGATCTCTATGCCGAAGGTATGCGCCTCGATCCCGACAACAACTGCGCTGCCCGCAATGCGGCCACTTATGCACCCTATGTGATGCCGTTCGACGAAGCTCTGTCCTTCGTCAAGGAAACGATGCGAACCCACCCCAAATTGCGGACACTGAACTGCGATCTGGGCCGGATCTACGAAATGCAGGGCGAGCAGCGTCAGGCGCTCAGCGCCTACAACACAGCCATCGAGGGCGCACCAAGGGGATCTGACGGCGGCTTTGAAGGATTACGAGATGGCCAGCCGTCTGCCACCGGAAAGGACAGATATCTGGAAGGGGCGCGCCAAAGTCATGGCAAGGCTCGGCCGCAACCAGGAGGCCCTCGCCAGCTACGACCAGGCGCTTTTACAGGGGCCCGAAGATGCCGAGGCACTGCAGGAGCGGGGTGATTTGAGAATGGCCCTGCAATTCTATCCGCAGGCGATCGAGGATTTTGGCAAACTGGTGACGTTGCACCCGGACATGACCTATGCGCGATATCGCTTGGCTTTGGCCAACTTCGCCGCCAAATCGGCGGAGGCAGCGATAGAGGCCTGCGGCGGGCTCCCGATGAACGATGACTGGGAAGACAGCTGCCGGCTCCTTGACGCCGAGGCGACTCTGCTGGGCGGTGATCTTGATTCTGCCATCGCCAAGCTCAAGGCCATGCCGCAGCAATCGCCGATACGTCGCCACAGCGAACTCTTCGAGGCCGGCCTTCTGCTAATGAATGGGGAGAGCGATGCCGCCAGCGCAGCTATCGGCCGATACCGCGCCACCTATCCTGACCAGCTATACGGAGCTCTCTGGGCCGCATTCATTGCCCAGGCGTCAAACGCGCCGATTCCAGCTGACATCGCCATTCTTGCTGACGCCAACGATATCTGGCCCACACCCGTTCTAAGATGGCTGGTGCGTGGCGGAAAGCCGACCGATCTGCTGGCGGCGGCAGACACGCCTGATCCGAGGCTGTCGCGGCAAAGAATGGCCGAAGCGGAATTTTACCTAGGCCTTGGCGCCATGCTTGCTGGCGACGAGAGAAACGCTTCCAGGTACTTCGCCGAAGCAGCCAAGATCGGTTATGCCGAGCCGGACAAAGACTCTTATCCGGCGGCCTACAGTTTCTCCAACGGACGGGAATTTGCGCTCGCAACCTGGGCAGCTTCCGATCGCCGTTGAAGCCACGGCACCGTAACGTAGAGCGAATTTGTTGCGCCGCAACATTTCATGTACGCGGAACCATCGATTGAATCCGCTTGCTTCTATTTCACCGGGTCTTTCGTTTCGTTTTCATTTTGGCGTGCGACCCGGCCGCTCTCGCCAAACGCCTGGCTCCATAAAAGCCACCGTGACTTCCGTTTGAAATTTGGTTAGGGTTCTGTCCGCCGGCTGGGGAGTCGGCGGATAAAAGAGCTAATAGAGACCGCACGGTCCAAGTTCTGGGACGACCAAAGGTTCAAAAGTTCGGTGGGGGAGGGACCTCTTCTTCAGGTCCGTAAAGAGGCAGATCCGGATAGGATCTGCCTCTTTCCATTTGGCTCAGTATTTCATCCCGCTTTTGGCCGCCTTCAACCAGGGCGGGCCAAGCTTGGCGATCTTGGCAAAGACGGGGCAGGTTTCGGCATGCGTCCCGGGCAGGTAGCCGATCGACATCAGGAACTCACCGACGATCTCCCCGCCCGTGAAGACAAACTCGCGTTTGAAGAGCTTCACCCATTCCGCCTTGGTGAGCGGATGATGTGCCGCGAGCCAGGCGGCGAAGGAGCCATGGTTCTTCTGCAATGTCTGAATGCGTTTGGCATTCTCGATCGCGGCATTCACTTTGAGCTTATTGCGAATGATCCCGGGATCGTTCAGCAAGCGCTCGCGCTGCTTGTCGCCATAACGGGCCACTTTGGCGATGTCGAAGCCGCTATAGGCCGCGCGAAAGGCTGCTTGTTTCTTGAGGACCGTGAGCCAGGAAAGTCCGGCCTGATTGATTTCCAGTACCAGGCGCTCAAACAGCTCATTGTCGTCCGCAATCGGGAAGCCGTAATGATGCTCGTGATAGGGGCCGTGAAACTCATGGCCCGGCGCCACCACGCAATAACCGCTCATGTCGCCGCCCTCTCAAAAACCGAACCTGTCGATCAGTTCCAGCAGCGTGAAGCCATAGACGCGGAAGAACAAAAAAGCAACACCCCAGATGATCGCTGCGATCACGGTCGTGATAATCGCCTTCTTCAGCAGCATCGGATTAGCGGGAGCGCCGGGATCATGGCCAGCTTCGTTCTGCTCCGTGCGGCGGATGCCCCAGGGCAAGACGGCAAACAGCGTCAGCCACCAGATCACCAGGAACATAAAAATCTGCGTCATTATTCCTGACATATTTACGCACTCACGCCTGTTCGAGCTCGATCAACGTTCCTAGGAAATCCTTGGGGTGCAGGAACAGCACCGGCTTGTCGTGGGCGCCGATCTTTGGCTCGCCATCGCCCAGAACCCGGGCGCCGGTTGCTTTTAGCTGATCGCGGGCCGCCAGGATATCATCGACCTCATAGCAGATGTGGTGGATGCCGCCGGCCGGGTTCCGGCCGAGAAAGGCCGCGATCGGCGAGTCCGCGCCCAGTGGATGCAGCAATTCGAGCTTGGTGTTGCCGAGATCTACAAAAATGACGGTGACGCCGTGCTTCGGCTGGGGCACCGCGCCGGAAACCTTGGCACCCAGCGTCTTGCGATAGAGGTCTGCAGCCTGGTCCAGGTCCGGAACGGCTATGGCGACGTGGTTGAGGCGGCCGATCATGGCGGATCCTTATTTGGGTGGCTGCTTGAGTCGCGCGATGTTGCGGCGCAGCGCCAAAATGGTCAAGGTGAGGGCGAGGCGCGGCCAATTCGCCACAGGCGATCCTAAAAGATTATGAAACGATCCCTCACTGGTCGTTTAGCTACAAATAAGTGTGGGGCCAGAGCTTGCCTGCCCTGGATTTTCAGCCGGCCCTTAGCTAAAATTCGTTATCAATTCGTTAAAAATTGGAACGCATCGCGTGGCATTGCCCGCGTGCCCTGTCAGGATGGAAGGTAGCGAAATGACCCGTATTCCGGGAACCATGGCGAATGCCCGTAAATCAGCGCTCAAACGAGCGTTGACGCCGGGAACCCTGTTTCTTGCTTTCACCAGCTTCGCCACGATGCTGAGCTCGACTGCATCGGCCGACGTCATCGGCCATGTGATCCTGCAGGACTATCGCGGCGCGACGGCCACTCCCGACGGGCTGCCGGACAGCAAGGAAATCCATTACCAGGATCAGGTATCCGCGCTCGATACCGTTGCGACAGGTGAGGGCGGCGCCACCCAGATGCAGTTCCTGGATGAAACGCGCTTCGACGTCGGTCCGAACGCGATGGTGAAGCTCGATGATTTCGTCTTCGACCCGACCAGCACAGAAGGTGCCGGCAAGATCTCAATGGCGGTCGGTGCCTTCCGTTATGTCGGCGGCAAAATGAAGAGCGACGAGAACGTCAAGCTCGTCACGCCGACGGCGACCATGACCATCCGCGGCACCGAACTTGTCATCTATGTCGGTATCGACGGCACGACCGAGGTCAACGTCGTAAGCGGCGCTGTCGACGTGGCGCCTTGCAACAAGCCAGATGCGGTTCCTGCCGTTGCCGGCCAGCGCGTGATTGTGCCGGTGAGCTGCACGGCCAGCGTCACGGTGGCCCGCGTGGTTCCGGAAGATCTCGCCGCCCTTGATGTGCCAGACGATCTCGGCGAATTCTCGACGGCCGCCGGTGGCAATGATGACGGTGGTGGTTCGGGTGAAGGTGGCCCCGGCGGCGGCGGTGACAATGATCGCGGTGGTCGCGCGAACGACAAGGATCATGATCCGAAAGACCCTCCCGCTGCGGATCCAGGCCCTAGCGCGGATCCAGAGCCTGATCCCGACACCGGCGGTTCAGGCGACTCCCCGGGCGATCCGACCGAGGGTGGTGAGGACGGAGGCGTGCTGAATTAATCGGCGTGCCAGTTAGCGTTGCATCGGCGCGGAGCATTCCGCGCCGATGTTTTTTTGAGCAGAATTCGGCTTTCGTTGCTGGAGCGCCACACTGCGACCGGTGTCGTGCATCTGACGCTTAGGCGTTGCTTGACCTCCACACTGCTGCTACCTATCGTTGCTGACCATCACAAATTCGCGTCGTGTTATTCGGAAATTCCCGAGCCTGCCGGCAGGAGGAGGTCGATGATGTTTGGCGGTGGTCTGCGCGGCCTATTTGCCGGCGTTTTCCTTCTAGCTTCGGCCGCGATATTTCCTTTCGCAGCGACGGCTGCGACGCTCGACTTTGAAAGCGTCGGCACACCTGGCGCACAGGTGGAGGTTCCGGATGGTTATGGCGATTTGAATTGGACGAATTTCTACGTCCTCGACGGCGCCGAGCGATATCCGCAATATCCGGGCAATGGTTACGACAACGGCGCATCCTCGGGGCAATATGTAGCCTTTAACGGGTTCGCCAACCCAGCGTCGCTCAGCAGCAGCTCGACATTCGACTTCATCAGCGCCTCACTCACGGCCGCTTTTAACGAGGGGCTGAAGCTAGATATTGCCGGCTACCGCAATGGCGCGCAGCTCTATGCCACGACCGTGACCCTCTCTACCGCACTCTACGCGACCTTGTTGTTCAACTGGTCTGGCATCGACCAGCTGACATTCAAGTCATATGGCGGGGTGCCCGTTTTCGGTGTCAGTGGGCATCAATTTGCCTTGGACGATCTCACTGTCGTTCAAACGCCGATCCCTCCTGCCTTGCCGTTGCTGGCGACCGGGCTGGTCGGGCTTGGGTTCGCCGCTCGCCGCCGCCGGGAAGCTCGAAAAGCTGGCTAATCGCAATCGTTAACCTGCGCCCTCACTGAATCGATACCGGCTGTGGCCCCGATCACAGTCGGAATCGCCTCGGCAGCCTAAATTGAGTCCATTCACCTTGATAGAACTGGACTCCGATCATGGCGCGCTGCGTTGCCGCTTTGGCTCTCATCACTTGTACAATCGCCATTCTGGTGTTCAACCACTGGCCAGCAGAAGCGCCGGCTGCGGTTGCGTCGACCGGCGCAGATCTGGCCAATTTGCCGGTCATGTACGACTGATATCAAAGGGTTGAACCAGTCGGCCGGATTGCGCGACGAACCCATGGGACAGATTTGAGCCGGTCGGATAACCATGAAGCATAAGACACGCTCCACGCTTTCGCTCTCCGTCGTCACGCTCGCGTTGATGACGCAGACGCATGCCGCCGAACCGCGCATCGGTGAGGTCGTGCAGCGCGAGTACAAAGGCGCCGTTGCCGAACCGCAAGGTGTGACCACTTCGCACGCCATTCTTTTCTCCGACAGCGTCTTTGCGCTGGACACGGTGAAGACCGATGCGAACGGGTCGACGGCGCTGCAATTCCTTGACGATACGACGGTCCAGATTGGTGGTGGCGCCGAAATACGCCTCGACAGTTTCGCCTACAACCCTTCGACAACGGTTGGCGCGGCGCAGATATCGTTCGCCGTCGGGGCTTTTCGCTATATCGGCGGCAAGATGACAACTGAGGAAAACGTCCGGTTGCATACGCCGACTGCCACAATGGTGATCCGCGGCACCGAACTCGTTATCTATGTCTGGCCAGATGGCCGAACGGAAGTAAACGTGGTCTCCGGTGCGGTCGAAGTTTCCGGCTGCGCTGGCAAGAAATCCGCTTTGGCCATGACCGGCATGCAGGTCACCGTTCTGCCGAACTGCATCACTCAGGTTGCCGCGGCACCAGTTCTGCCCGCCGGTTTCGATGCTCTGAGCTTACCCGACCGCAGTGCCAGCGATACTGGCGAAGGTGGCGACGACGACCGCAATGGCCGTGGCGGGCGTGAACCGTCGAGGGAACCGAAAGGTTCGTCGAATTCAGGTGGTGGCCGCTCGGGCGGCACGTCAACCCGCGGCAACTAAACAGAACGGACGCCCCATCGACGCGATGCGGCACTTGGATTATGCATGATATCCTCCGAACAGAGGATGCCGATGCCGATCCCAAATGCGTTCGAGGCTGCCAATGCGGCCTTCTATCAGGCCTTTGCAAGGGCCGATTTTGATGCCATGCGCCGCCTTTGGGCGGCCAAGCTGCCGGTATCCTGCCTTCATCCAGGTGCGACACCGCTCCTCTCCAGGATCGATATCCTGGATTCCTGGCGCCAGATCTTCCTCCATGGCCATCCCAGCGAGATCGCTTTCGTGCCACGGCAAATGAGTCTGGTCGGCGGCATAGGCATCGCCTGCGGGCTGGAGGTCATTGGCGGCGGCCAAATCGCCTGTACGAACCTTTTTGCCGAGGAAGATGGCACCTGGCGGATAATTCATCACCAGGGCGGCCCGGTCATTCCCGCCGATATGCGCCAGCCGGCCCGGCCGGACGCCGCCCCCGTCACTCGACACTAATCCTCACCCGGCACTAGCCCCGGCAGCGACCGGACGGCATATTAACAGTCATGAAGCTGAGTCGGACCCTTCGGCGTCGCCTGCTGGCGACCACACTCTGTGCCGCGTTCCTCTGGAGCGCTGGCGCCGATCTGGCGCGTGCGGATTACAAGAGCGGCCTCGACGCTTTCAATGCCGGGGCCTTTGAGCAGGCCCTGGTTGAATGGAAGAAGGCGGCGCTGGAAGGCGACAAGCGCGCCCAGCACGCGCTCGGCCTATTGCTGCAAAGCGGGCGCGGTACCAAGCCAGATATTGCCCAAGCGCTGAAATGGTATGAGGCGGCGGCGGAGCAGGGCTTTGCGCCGGCCATGAATAATCTGGCCATGCTCTATGCCGACGGCCTCGGGGTGAAGAAGGACCAGAACAAGGCGATCGCCTATTGGACCAAGGCGGCCGAGGCAGGCAACGCCACGGCCCAGTTCAACCTCGGCGTCCAGTACATGCTGGGCAATGGCGTGCCTTCGGACAAGAAACAGACCGTACAGCTTTGGACCAAGGCGGCGGAGTCAAAGCATGCCCAGGCGCAATACAATCTGGGTCTGCTCTTTGATCGGGGCGACGGGGTCGATAAGGACGAGAAACAGGCGGCTCACTGGATCGCCCAGGCGGCCGAGAACGGGCTCGTGGAAGCGCAGATTGACCTGGCAGAGTTCTACCGAACTGGGCATGGCGTCGCCAAGAATCCCGATCAAACCTATATGTGGCTTGAAAAGGCTGCCGCTGCCGGCAGCTTGAAGGCCAAGCAGAAGCTGACTGAATTGCCCAAGCCGGCGACGGCGACTGCAGAGGCCGAAGCCCAGGCGTCTGCCGGCGCCGGAACGGAAGCCGAGGGCCATTCGACTGAGGCCAGCCAGCAAGCCGAAACTGCCGAGCCCCCGGCGCCCACAGAGAAGACCGGGCACAGTGCTGAGCCGCAAGCGGCCGAAGGTGCCGCGGCAGAAGCGCCCTCCGGTGAGGGCGACGCAGCACTGACCGAAGAGCCCGCGGCCGCGCCGAGCGGCGAAACCGGGCAAGTGGCTGCGAGCAAGGCGACAGAGAGTGAGGCCGCAGAGAGTGAGGCCGAGCCCACTCAGACGGCCGAGGCGCCGGCGGAAGGCGGGCAGGCCGCCAGCGAAGCGGCTCCGGCTGAAGAGCACGCCGAAGAAGCGCCCGCTGCAGACGAAACAACGCCAGCATCGGAGGCTGCCGAAAGCGCAACCGCGCATGTTGCGGAAGATGCGCCTGCTTCGGAAGCCTCTACTGCCGAATCCTCCGCCACTGAAACCACTGGTACAAGCGAAGCTGAAGCCGCTGATCACGGCGAGGCGGCATCGGCCGCTGACGAGAGCATCGGCGCGGATGGCGTCCAGCCGGAGGCTCCCGTCGCGGAGACTCTGTCGCCTCGTGAAAAGGTATTCCATATATGGCTCGACGAACGCGGTACGAGCCCATCGGCGCAAACGCAGTTTGCAAATCTCAAGCTGCAGCTGCGGCCCAATCTGGACAAGGCCGAGCTGACCGTCAGGCCCTTTGTCAGTGCATCCGGCACGGTCTATCGGATCTATGTCGGCCCCTATCCGACGCTTAAGGACGCCCAGGAGATGTGCGACAAGATCCACGAACGGATGAGCGGGCAGTTCTGCCGCACCGTCATCAACTGATCATGCCACCCGACGTACAACCCCTCGTCACCTCGGCAGAGATGCGCGCGGCGGAGCAGGCTTATTTTGCGCGTGGCAATGACAGCTATGGCTTGATGCGCCTGGCCGGCGCCGCCGTGGCCGATGCCATTCGCTTGGCGCATCCGGCTGGGGCCGGTCCTGTGCTTGTCCTTTGCGGACCCGGCAATAATGGCGGCGATGGCTTCGTCACTGCCGAACTGTTGCGCCAGGCCGGCTACGAGGTCGGCGTTGCAGCGATGCGCCATCCTGAGGATTACGATGGAGACGCGGCCCGGGCTGCCAAGACCTGGATCGCCGCCGGCCAATTGCTGCCTTTCGATACCGGCGCGTTTCCAAGGCCAGCCCTGGTGGTCGACGCCTTGTTTGGCATCGGCCTTGATCGAAAGCTTGAGGGAAAAGCGGCCGAGGCAATCGACTGGATCAATCGATCCGGCGCCGAGATCTGGGCGGTCGATATTCCAAGCGGGATTTCAGCCGACGATGGCCGCGTCCTGGGAATGGCGGTCCACGCGTCGCATACCGTCACGTTCGGCTGGGCCAAGGCGGGGCACGTCCTTTTTCCGGGCCGGCACCATAGCGGCGCCCTCGATGTGGCGGGGATCGGCCTCGATCGGGATCTCCTGCCATCCGGTCAAATGACGTTCCGAAACAACCCGGCGGCCTGGCGCAATGTCTTGCCGAAACCCGGGCCGTTCGACCACAAATACAGCCGTGGCCATGCCTTGGTGATCGGCAGCAGCGAGATGCCCGGAGCAGGGCGTCTCGCGGCGCTGGCCGGCCGGCGCATTGGCGCAGGCATGCTCAGTGTTGCGGCACCTGCTGCAACACTGCCGCTCTACATGGCCGACCAGCCGGGGATCATCGCCAAGCCAGCGGCTCGGCCGGAGGATCTGGTTGAAATCCTGATGGATCGCCGCATCTCAGCGGTTTTAGTGGGTTCGGGGCTCGTTCCTGATGCCGCCGCCCGGGAGGCCGTCATAACCGCTTTGTCTGCCGGACGGGCTGCTGTGGTGGACGGTGGGGGCCTGACGGCCTTTGCGGATCGCCCAGACGATCTCTTCACCCTTGGCCGGGGCGATATCGTGCTGACGCCACATGAAGGTGAGTTTGCACGCCTGTTTCCCGACCTCGGGCCGGAGCTGGGCAAAGTGGAGCGGGTCAAGCGCGCCGCGCGCCGTGCCAAGGCGGTGATCGTGCTCAAAGGGGCGGATACCGTCATCGGCGCGCCGGATGGCCGCGTCCTCATCAACGATGTCGCCAGCCCCTACCTCGCCACGGCCGGATCGGGCGACGTGCTGGCGGGCCTCACCCTGGGGCTGCTGGCGCAAGGAATGCCGGCCTATCAGGCGGCCGGTGCGGCGGTCTGGTTCCATGGCAAGGCGGGCCTTGCCCTGGGCGCCGGCCTGATCGCCGAAGACCTTCCTGGCACCGTACCCGGCCTTTTGCGGGAGTTGGCATGACCGTAACGGTCCGGCGTGCCGAAGCAGCTGATCAGCCGGCCTGCGCGTGCATCTTCATCGAGACGGTGACTGCGACCTTCGCCAATGAGCCCGCGGAGGGCAAAACCGCTACCGCCTATGCCGATAGCATCATCGGCGAAGAGCAATGGGTCGCCCTGATCGACGGCAAAATTGTCGGATATATATCAGTATATTGGCCGACGAACTTCATCCATTCTCTTTACATCCAACCGGCCTGGCAGGGGCGGGGAGCCGGGCGAGCGCTCCTGGCTGAAGTCCGGAAGCTTGTGAAGGGCGATTTGGAGCTGAAGACTGACAAGGCAAACGAGCGTGCATTTGCCATTTATCGGCGCCTGGGCTGGCGGGTGGTGGGCGAGGGGATGGCCGCCACCGGGCCCTGGTGGCGGCTTCGCTGGGCCGGCGGGGTTCTCTAGCGGCATCCCTGACCGTCATCCTCCGGGCCGATTAGGGCTTTTTCGCTTGTCGCTCCGGCTCGGCTGGGCTACACCCCCGGCCCGGAACCGGTGCGAACCGGGGCCGACGGGCGTGCTTCGGCGCCGCTCGAAGCGACCTTGTTGAAGAGCGGGCGTGGCGAAATTGGTAGACGCGCGGGATTTAGGTTCCCGTGACGCAAGTCGTGGGGGTTCAAGTCCCTTCGCCCGCACCAATCCAGGCCCCGTCCAATCCGTGGGGATGGTCGTTTCGTGCATGGCGCTGCATGCCTTTGGGCTCCGGCGATTCCACCACAACGCATTTTTGAACCCAAGTCTGAAAGAGTGCTGCCATGCAGGTTACCGAAACCCTCAACCAGGGTCTGAAGCGGGAATACAAGATCGCCGTCCCGGCCGCCGCGTTGCGTGAGAAGGTCGACGGCAAGCTCCACGAGCTCAGCCACAAGCTGAAGATCCCCGGCTTCCGCCCCGGCAAGGTGCCGATGACGCTCCTAAAGCAGCGTTATGAGAAGGACGTCATGGGCGAAGTGCTCAATGAGAGCGTCCAGCAGAGCTCGCAGCAGCTCCTCACCGAGCGCAAGCTGCGCCCGGCCGGCCAGCCCAAGGTCGAGCTGGTGGGCGAGTTCAAGGAAGGTGCCGATCTCGAATTCTCGGTCGCCATGGAAGTCATTCCGGAAGTGACGCCGATGGACTTCACCACCATTTCGCTGGAGCGCGTCGGTGTCGATGTGCCGGAAACCGAAGTGGACGAAAGCCTGAAGCGCATCGCCAAGCGCCAGCGCGCCTCGGACCCGGTCGATGACACGGCCGCCAATGGCGACATCACCGTGATCGATTTCGTGGGCTCGATCGACGGCGTCGAATTCGAAGGTGGCAAGGCCGAAGGTCACTATCTGGAGCTCGGCTCGGGTCAGTTCATCCCGGGCTTCGAAGAGCAGCTGGTCGGCTCGAAGAAGGACGACAAGAAGACCGTGAAGGTGACCTTCCCGGCTGAATACGGCAATTCGGATCTCGCCGGCAAGGAAGCAAGCTTTGCCGTCACCGTGCAGGAAGTCCGCCGCCTGAAGGACGTGCCGGTCGATGACGAACTGGCAAAGTCGCTGGGTCTCACCGATCTTGCCGAGCTGAAGAAGCAGGCCCGCGAACGGATCGAAAAGGAATACGGCGCCGTCGCCCGTGCCCGCGTGAAGCGCAAGCTCCTTGACGTTCTCGCCGACAATCACAATTTCACTCTTCCGGAGAGCCTGGTTGAGGCCGAGTTCGGCGCCATCTGGCAGCAGATCGAAGCCGACATGAAGGCCGACCGCCTCGATGAGGAAGACAAGGGCAAGTCGGAAGAGGTGCTGAAGAAGGAATACCGCGACATCGCCGAACGTCGCGTGAAGCTGGGCCTGCTTCTGTCGGAAGTCGGCCAGCAGAACAACATCCAGGTGCCGAACGAGGAATTGAGCCGCGCTCTCATTCAGGAAGCGCAGCGCTACCCCGGTCAGCAGCAGCAGGTGATCGAGTACTACCAGCGTTCGCCGGAAGCCCTCAATCAGCTGCGCGCGCCGCTCTATGAGGAAAAGGTCGTCGACTTCATCCTCGAGCGTGCGAAGGTCAGCGAGCGCAAGATTTCGCCCGAGGCATTTGCCGCCGAAGGCGAAGCGGAGCTCAAGGGCCGCCGCGACTAAGTGAATGCGACTCTGGCAAGCCGTCCCCAGTTTGGAACGGTTTGCCAGAATCCCGCCACTCGCTAAGATCGCGCTTCATAAGCTTCGGGTGAGTCGCCATTCGCGCCCCGCGGATGACCGCTTAGCCCCATCTTGAGAGTGGATGATGAGAGATAGAGATCCCGTCGAGATCTACAACAATTACCTCGTGCCGATGGTGGTCGAGCAGACCAATCGCGGCGAGCGCTCCTACGACATCTATTCGCGCCTCTTGAAGGAGCGCATCATTTTCCTGGTCGGCCCGGTGAATGACGGCATGGCGAGCGTTGTCTGTGCTCAGCTGCTGTTCCTTGAATCGGAAAACCCGAATAAGGAAATCTCGATCTACATCAACTCGCCGGGTGGCGTCGTTTCCTCGGGCCTCGCGATGTACGACACCATGCAGTACATCCGCCCCGAAGTCTCGACCGTGTGCATCGGTCTCGCCGCTTCGGCCGGCTCGCTGCTGCTGACTGCCGGCGCCAAAGGCAAGCGCTTCAGCCTGCCGCATTCGAACATCATGATCCATCAGCCCTCGGGCGGCTATCAGGGCCAGGCGACGGATATCGAAATCCACGCCAAGGAAATCCTCAGGACGCGCGATCGCCTCAACAAGATCTATGTCCGCCACACGGGCCAGGATCTTGCCACGATCGAGAACGCCATGGAGCGGGACCGCTACATGACGCCGGAAGAGGCCAAGGAATTCGGCCTGATCGACGAGGTGGTCAACGAACGCCCGCCGATGCAGGACGGCAAGGACAAGGCTGCCTAAGCACTGAAACGCGAAGGCCCCGTTCTCGTTATGGTCATGGCCCGGTCTGTCGGATTTTCCGCCAGCCGGGCCTTAACCTTTTGTGGACGAAGCTATGCGCAAAATGGCCTTGTGAAACGTATTCCGGGTGCTGATTTGTTCCCGGTAAGTGCTCAAATCCCTGTTCTATTGCAAAATGACGTTGTAAGGGCCTGGAACGGGGGGCTACATTGACCAATGACCGGGCGATTCAGCCAATTGAATCAATGCTGCCCGCAGCTCGAATGGATCGGAAATGAATAAATCCGCCAGCGGTGACTCCAAAAATACCCTCTACTGCTCCTTCTGCGGCAAGTCGCAGCATGAGGTTCGCAAGCTCATCGCCGGCCCCACGGTGTTCATCTGCGACGAATGCGTCGAACTGTGCATGGACATCATCCGTGAGGAGCACAAGACCACCCTCGTGAAGTCCCGCGACGGTGTGCCGAGCCCCAAGGATATCTGCAAAGTCCTCGACGATTATGTGATCGGCCAGGGCCACGCCAAGCGCATCCTCTCGGTCGCGGTTCACAACCACTACAAGCGCCTCGCTCATCTCGGCAAAAATAACGACGTCGAATTGGCGAAGTCGAACATCTTGCTGGTCGGCCCCACGGGGTGTGGGAAAACTTTGCTTGCGCAAACGTTGGCGCGCATCATCGACGTGCCCTTCACCATGGCCGATGCGACGACGCTCACCGAAGCCGGCTATGTCGGCGAGGATGTCGAGAACATCATCCTGAAGCTGTTGCAGGCCGCGGACTACAACGTCGAGCGGGCGCAGCGCGGCATCGTCTATATCGACGAAGTCGACAAGATCAGCCGCAAGTCCGACAACCCGTCGATAACCCGCGACGTGTCGGGTGAGGGCGTGCAGCAGGCCTTGCTGAAGATTATGGAAGGCACCGTTGCCAGCGTTCCGCCGCAGGGCGGCCGCAAGCATCCGCAGCAGGAATTCCTCCAGGTCGACACGACCAACATCCTCTTCATCTGCGGCGGCGCCTTTGCGGGCCTCGAGCGCGTCATCAGCCAGCGCGGCCGGACCGGTTCAGCGATCGGCTTCGGTGCCGATGTGCGTGGTCCGGACGAGCGTGGCACGGGTGAGATCCTGAAAGAGGTCGAGCCCGAGGATTTGTTGAAGTTCGGTCTCATCCCCGAATTCGTCGGCCGTCTGCCGGTCGTGGCGACGCTCGAGGATCTCGATGAACCGGCGCTCATCAAAATTCTGACCGAACCGAAGAACGCGCTGGTGAAGCAGTATCAGCGCCTGTTCGAAATGGAAGACGTACGCCTGGAATTCGCCGAAGACGCGTTGGGCGCCATCGCCCGCCGCGCAATTCAGCGCAAGACCGGCGCCCGCGGCCTGCGCTCGATCATGGAAAGCATTCTGCTCGAGCCCATGTTCGATCTGCCGGGTCTCGACGGCGTCGAAGCCATCGTCATCAGCCGCGAAGTGGTCGATGGCAAGGCAAAGCCGCTCTACATCTACACCGACCGCCGCAGCGACGCGACGACCGGCGCCTAAGCAGCAACATCACCGAGATGCAAAAGGCCGGGCAAGTGCCCGGCCTTTTGTTTTGAAGCACCACCTGTCATGCCCCGGCTTGGCCGGGGCATCCACGAGTTAGGTCTTACGCTGCAAAGGAACTCGTGGATGGCCCGCCTAAAGCGGGCCATGACAGATCACTTGGTTATCGCCAGCGTCAATCGCTCGCCACTCACCACATGCTCGAACCAGTCAGGCACGACGCGCGGGGCACGGCCGTCAACGTTGGGGGCGGTGAGGCCGGTGCTGACATGGGCGAGGCTCACCGTGCGGCTTTCGACGCTGAAGCGTGTCGCTGACGTATCGGTGGCGATGCTGCCGTGGAGGTGCTGGCCGGAAAAGGCCAGCATGTCGCCAGGCTCAATGACCACTGCCTCTGCCGCATCCGCCGGCAGTGTTTCCGTGAGAACCGGCAGCACGGGATACTGCTCGGCCTTGCCCTCGCTCATCAGCCGTTTGAGCGTGTCGAAATCCCACTCCGCGCTGCTATTGGCCACGGGCCGATCGAAGTAAGCCGGATAGAACAGGATCGTGCGCCCCTCACTCACCGGATAGAGCGGCGACCACCAATTGATCTGCTGGCCGATATTGGAGCCCCAATTGTCGCGATGGGCCGGCAGCGGCATGATGCGCCGGCCGTGATGCGACCCTTGCGCGGGCACCACGCGCAATTGCAACGGATCCCAATAGCAATCGCCGGCACCAAGGCCTGTCTCGGTCAGCGCCCGCTTGAAGGCCACATTGATGACCTCATCAGCCCGGAAGATCGCCCGCAGGCGCCGCACGCGCTTCAGATATTCATCGGGTGCAAAGCGTTGCTCAGCGGTCAGGGGATCGCCTTCGAACCCCGTGCGCAACAACGCATCGGCCCGAGCGCAAAGAGAGACGAGGGCAGGGAGACGCCGCCAAACCAGCAACGCACCACCCAAGGCAGCACGGCCGATGGCGAGACTATCGCGGGGACCAAGTGTCAGCGTCGCAAGGCTCATGCATCATTCTTGCGGGTCGCACATCCGCAAAACAGGCAGAAGCCGTCATCGACATGCCTTAAAACGTCATCGCTCCTGCGACATAGCGCGCTCTTTGCTCAGTCCTCGATTTTGTAGCTCACCTGAATGTCGTCGCGATAGGCGAAGACCAGGCATTCCTTGCCCCAGCGCTTGCAGCCGTCGAGAGCACCCTTGCGATAGCTGACCCCGGCCATGCACAAAATGTCGGTGCAATAGTAGTAATAGGCATTGTGCCCATCGACCGAGACCGCGAAAGCACCCGGCTTGTTGGGCTGAATATCGCGCAGATATTCCTGATAATAGCCCCAGACTTCATTTGTGATGGTGACTTGGCCGACCGATTTCCCTTCGGTGGCGCAGCCGGCCGCGAGCCCCAGCATCAGAGCGGCTGCAACGATCTTCTTGAACATACCTAACCTATGTTTCGTGTTCCAATAGCTACTACCTGGCAGAGATATGAAGTATAGAAAAACCCGTATCGTTTGTCATCGGTTATGGCGTGCTGGGTGCGGTCATTGCGTCTGCACCAACGCCGCGCAGTCGCCCGAGAATGGGAAGACGACGTGTGCCTGCATCCCGCGCCCGGCAACCGAACTCTATCCGGCGTTTACTTGTTGAGGCGCGATGGGGGCGCTATAAGGCGGGGAATCACCGCAATTGCTGGCCAGGAGCCGACACATGGAAGACGTCAAGGACTGCAACGGAGCCATCCTCAAGGACGGCGATTCCGTCACGCTTATCAAGGATCTCAAAGTGAAGGGCAGCTCCATCACCTTGAAGCGCGGCACGCGCGTGAAGAGCATTCGTCTCACCGACGACCCGGCCGAAATCGAATGCAATGTCGAGAAGGTGAAGGGTCTCGTGCTGCGCACGGAGTTCCTGAAGAAAGCCTGAGACGGGTGGACCTTCTTCAAAGGATTGCCGCGATCATGGACGGCGCCGTTTGGTCAGCCGGGAACGGGTGAGGGGGCATGCCGCTTTGGCCGGATTTCGGTGCCGCTACGTCGGCGAAGATCAACGATCTTCGTCGCTGGTGGGAGGCTAAGCGCGGCGCCAGGACAATGCCCGACCGCGCCGATGTCGATCCAATCGAGCTGAAGGCGCTCCTACCTTACCTGCTCATCTCGGAATGCCTGCAGGATCCGTTCAACGTGCGCTATCGCCTGGTGGGCACGGTCGTCGCCAATATCACCGGCTTCGATATCACGGGCCGCGATCTCGCCTCGCTTCTGCCGCCCGATCCGACCGAAGACTGGATGGGGCACTACGCTCGCGTTTATAGTACGCGCCTGCCGGTCTTCGGATATACGACCGTGCCGACGATTCATGGCGACCCCTTCACCTATGAATTCGCGATCTTTCCGCTGAGCAAGGGCGGCGATGCCGCAGACCAGTTCATCGCACTCGAAGATTATGGCAGGATCGAACCCAGGCTCTCGCCATCAATGGGCGACCTCACGCCATGGGCGTCTCAGCACGCCCGCGTCGCTGCAACGAAGAAAGATTGGAACGACAAATAGCGGGCGCTCACTCCGGCATGTCGAGATGCGGCGCCACCACCTCGCGCGTGTCTTTGCTGGGCACCACCGGCACGATCTCGAAGGTGACGCCAAGGCCGCGCCAGCCCAGCACCCATGCTTGCAGCAAGCGCGCATCATCGGTTTCCATCAACTGAAAACAGCGGCCGAAATTCGGCTCGACCCAGCTGTCGACATAACGCAGGCCATCAGGCAACGACCGGCCGCTTTCACGCACCCGGCGATAGACCGGGACCATGTCATTGTCCTTGAACCGCTCGATCACCATGAAGAGCATATCCGGACCTGTAATCCATTGGTGCCGGCGCCGACTGTGCCGGAAAAGACGGTCGCTGTCAGCCAGCAGCGGCGATAAATGCTTGCCGCTTCCGGCATTTCCCTGCCAGTCTGCCAGGACAGTTTGCGCTGAACCGCATAGGTCAGATGGCCGCTCTCAGGGACCACGCCGACATTCCCAATATCCACCGGCTGCACGCCTATTGGCTCAGCTTGGCCAATGGGGCCGCGCCGGAGCGCGCGCTGATCGATCCTGCCGCAATGCGGGAGCTGCTGCCTTATCTCTGTATCGTCGAGTTCGAGCCAGGGCCGTTCCGCGTGCGATATCGCCTGACGGGTACCAAGGTCGATGAGATCAATGGCTTCACCCTGGTCGGCACCTATCTCGACCGGTTCATCAAGACGGACGAAAGTGGCGGCGCCGCGGCGCATCTCCAGGCGCATTATCGGCGCTGCTGGGAGACCGGACAGCCTTGTTTCAGCGCCTATCTGTGGCCGACACGCTCGGGCAATTTCCTTGAGGTGAAGTTCGCCATGTTCCCGCTTACGGTCGACGGTGCCGTTCGCCAGGCGATCGCCATCGAGGATTGGGAGTATTCGGACGAGCCGATCGCAACGGAGGCCATGCCGCTCGCCGCCGACATGCTGCGACTGCCGGAGTAGCCAGCGCCTGAGGCCGGAAGCGAGGCGGGCGGTGATGACGCCGTGCGAGAGTTCGTGGGCCGGGTATTGGCATGCTTCATCTCTTCGCCGGTATAGGTCGTGTCCGCCTCGAAGATGATGGGGCTGGCGCCGTTGAAATAGTTGAAGGCTGGGCGCAGCGGCCGCTCTGCGAGAGCGACCGATTTGGCGCCCATGGCAGCGATCTCTCGTCACTCAGACAGGGTGGCTGGATTCGGGCCAAGCTGTTAAAAGCCAGACGCCGCCAGATCACCCATCCAATATTTTCCATAATATATATTATGCGACTCTCTGATATATGGAAACCCAAGTGAATTGGGTCTAACTTTGCTGCCTGGGTATGACTAGCGCCGCGTCACCGACGCTGCCACCAGCCCGTCCCAGGCCAGCATGGCGGCATCTCCGGTCGCTCGCACGGTGGCGCGGTTCGGGTTGTCGCGGGCCTGCAGCGACATGCCTTGCTGCACGGTGAAATAGAAGCTGGCGACGGCGCGCGCATCGAGCCCCTCTGGCAACAGCCCTGCCCGCACATCCTGCTCGATGCGCTCCGTGAGCTGGTCGAGCCCTTCGGCGCGGCGCGCGGCGAGGCTTGCCACAACGCTGTCACCCGGGTCGCCGCCGATGATCGCCCCCAGCACCACCAGGCAGCCCGGTGGGTTCTTGGGATCGGTATAGGCGATCGCAGAGGCGTCGAGCAGCCGCCGCACCGCTTCCTTCGCCGTCGGCGCCTGGGCGAGATGCCCCCACAGGATCGGTCCTTCAGTCGCTGCATATAGATCGACCGCCGCCTCAAACAGTTCCTCCTTGGTCCCGAAGGCGGCATAGAGGCTGGGCGCATTGATGCCCATGGCGGTGGTGAGATCGCTGAGCGACGCGCCGGCAAAGCCCTTGGTCCAGAAGACTTCCATTGCACGACGCAAGGCAGAGTCCCGGTCAAAAGCGCGGGGCCGCCCGCGGCGCGTGGTGGTGGCATCAGCCATGAAGAGCGACGATCTCTATTATTGTAGTGATCGATAAATAATTCACTTGCCTTCATTTGGCAAGCGGACCATTAAATATGTATCGATCACTAAATAAAAGGGCATGAAACATGAGCAATACAACGCAAGAACCTGTTCTGGCGGGAAAAGTTGCCATCGTCACAGGTGGCAGCCGTGGTATCGGTGCGGCCATCGCCGAACGTCTCGCAGCTGACGGCGCCGATGTCGCCTTCACTTATGCGGCAAGCGCCGACGCCGCCGAAAAGATCGCGGCAAAAATCCGGAAACTGGGCCGCAAGGCCTTGGCTTTGAAGGCCGATAGCGGTGACGCGGCCGAGATTGCGGATGCGGTCGGCAAAGTCCATAAGGAGTTCGGGCGGCTCGATATTCTGGTGAATTCCGCCGGTATGGTTATTCACAAACCCTTTGCCGAGCTTGAGGTTGCGGATTACGACCGAGTGATGGATGTGAATGTGCGCGGTGTCTTTCTGGCCTCGCAGGCTGCGTCCAAGCTGCTCAGCGAGCATGGGCGCATCATCTCGATCGGCAGCAATCTCGCCGAGCGTTCCGCCTTCCCCGGCCTCACCCTCTACACCATGAGCAAGACCGCTTTAACAGGCCTTACCAAGGGCTTGGCGCGTGATCTTGGGAGCCGTGGCATCACCGTCAATCTGGTTCAGCCAGGCTCGACCAATACCGACATGAATCCGGAGGACGGTGCGATGGCGGATGGGCAGCGCAACCTGATGGCGATCCCGCGTTTCGGGACGCCGCAGGATGTAGCCGGGCTGGTGAGCTACCTCGCCGGCCCCGAGGCGCGGTCGATCACTGGCGCATCCCTCACCATGGACGGCGGCTTCAACGCCTGATCCCGAATGGCTCAGCTAATCGTTTAGCTAAACGTTTAGCTGGGCCCCTTTTTGACCCTTTTGGGGCCGAAGGTGGTCGAGCCCCTCGAACTCGACGAACTTCATCATCGCGTCCCACACCAGATCGCCATAGAGGAAGAGTTCGAAGTTGCCACCCAAGGCCGGGATCGGTGCGATCAGTGCATCGACAGCCGGTTCGAAGAAGAACGGAACGGAGTGGCGCGCCTGCCCTGCTCCCCGACCCGCGCCGACCACCCGATGCATGGTCGCCTTGATGCGTCCGCCGGTCCAACGCTCGAGCAGTTTGCCGAAATTGATGACCAGGCTGTCGGGCCGCGGGGGCACGTCGATCCAGTCGCCCGTGCGGCCGAGGGCTTGAAGGCCTGAGACCCCATGTTGGCGCAGGAGGGTAATAAAACCTGAGTCTATGTGCGGGGCGGCCACCAGATCGACCTCGCGGCCCTGGTGCTTGACCCAGATCTTCTCAGCCTCGACGCCGATGAAGGAATGAGCCGGGCGGATCGGGTAGTGCAGCAGCCGCAGGGTCGAGATGCCGCCCGCAAAGGCCGGGGTGAAGGTCTCTTCCGGTAGTTTCAGGCCACGGGCAATGCTGCGCAGCAAATTGAGGCCGAGCACCTCCATCGCCGTGTAATAGCGGCCCATATCAGCGCGCCATCCCGGCAGCGTTGCCTCGGGCGGCGATGGTGTCGCCTCGGTCAGCGGATCGCCAAGCTGAATCCGTGCCGATCCATGCGCGATGTCCGGACCGCTATCCAGGCCTTCCTTGTAAGTCGGACGGCCATCTTGCAGCGGAAACCAGCCGCGATAGACATTGGCATTGGCGGGTTCGAATTTCTGGCGCCACAGGCGACGGGTTGTCTCGGCCGGGAGATCGAAGAGGCGAAGCAGACGCTCGACCGGCACAGGTGACGGCAGATGGTCGAGGATCATGAAGCCGCTATCGGTCGCCGCCGACAGGATTGCGGCATCAGTTGCGTTGCGGCTGGGGCCGGCAGGACCGAAAAGCGGGCGCGCATCGATGATCGGAATCATGGGTAAGGAGGCTAAGGCTTTGGGTCTGCGTCACAAGTGCCAAATGTCGATCGGCCTATCCAATTTGGCTATAGTGCCGCCCCGCCTCACTTTGCCGGATGACCGCCGATGACCACCGCCGCTGCCGAACTCGACAAACTGCTCGCCATCATGGCGCGGTTGCGCGACCCCAAATCCGGCTGCCCGTGGGATCTGGAGCAGAGCTTCCGGACCATTGTGCCACATACACTTGAGGAGGCTTACGAGGTTGCCGAGGCGATCGAGACCAATGACATGCCGGCTTTGGTGAGCGAGCTAGGCGACTTGATGTTCCAGGTTGTGTTCTATTCGCAGATGGCATCCGAGGCCGGCGATTTCGCCATGAGAGATGTTCTAGAATCCATTAATAACAAAATGATAGAACGTCATCCTCATGTATTTTCCAGCACTGAAATCAAGACAGCCGCAGCCCAGACCGTGGCCTGGGAGGCTCACAAGGCGGCGGAACGGGCCAAGCTCGCCACCGCGTCCGGGCGCGAGCCATCTGCCCTCGACGGTGTGATCGCCGCCCTTCCCGCTTTGGCTCGGGCCGAGAAATTGCAGAAGCGCGCCGCCCGGGTGGGCTTCGACTGGCGCAATGCCGCCGAGGTGCTGGAGAAGGTCGAGGAGGAAATCGCGGAGATCCGCGCCGAACTCACCGACGATGCCGATCAGGCGGCGATCGAGGAGGAAGTCGGCGACCTACTTTTTGCCGTTACCAACCTCGCCCGGCATCTGAAGGTCGAGCCGGAGGGGGCGCTGCGGCGGGCCACTGTCAAATTCGAGCGCCGCTTCCGCCGTGTCGAGGCGATCCTGAAAGCCGCCGGCACGGAGCCGGCCACGGCCGGTCTCGAGCGCATGGAGGAAGCCTGGATCCAGGTCAAAGCCGAGGAACGTGCCTGATGGCCCGGTTACGGCGCTTGCTGAGCGACGAACCAGCGGCTGCCATGACGTGCCTGCTTTCCGAGCTTCTGGCTTTTCCGCCCGCCGTCCAAACCGCCCGATGCGGCTGATGCCGTATCGGGCAAATCGGCCCCTGGCCTTTCGGTCGAACGGAACGGGCGTGGCAGTTTCGGATAGAGCAACCCCGCGATGATCGCTTCAACGGCTGCGGCGAAGGCAAGATGTCCCATGGCAGATTCTCCTCTGCGCTAGACGCCTAAAGGGGATGTAGGTCGTAAGGGGTCGGATTACTTGGCAGCTATTGCGCCATATCCGATCACTTTCTTAGGCCGCTTTCGGGCAGCCCGGTGTCAGCGGGCAGCGCTCCTGCGGGCAAGCGTGGTCGTCGCACAGGCGACAGGCGGTATCGGATGCGGCTTCGTCGGTGACGAGGCTCTGCAACATCTTTTCCATCAGATGTTCGAGGGTGCGCCGCTCATCGGGCGACAAGGCATCGAGCGGTCCACGCAGCACTTTCTCGCGCCCGAGCAGCATGGCGCGCACCATGCGCTGGCCCTCGGCCGTCAGCCCCAAGGGCCGCGCCCGGCGATCGACACCCGTTTGGCGTTCCACCCGGCCCTCTTCCACCAGGCGGTTGATCATGCGCACCGCGCCGGGTTGCGACAGGCGCACGATCTTTGCCAGGCGGTCGACGGTGATGCCCGGGTTCTGCTCGATGACAATGAGGGCGGCGCAATCGCTGTCGCAAATGTCGGTGAGGCCACCGAGTTCGTCGGTCATGGCGTCACTCATCATCAGTGACAAAGCACCCAAAAGATTGGCAGTGCGCGTGTCGGCCTTGTTCATGATTACCTGTCCCCAAGTGCGTCTACGACCAATTCAGCGAGCCTTTTACCGTCGCGCAGGCCCGAATCCTTTTCGGGATTATAGCAGGCGAACGAAACGCCCAAGAGCTGAGGAGATCGCGCCAAGCCTTTGAAAAGAATCGCGAAGCTTTCCCAGCTCAACCCGCCCGGCATCAGGTAGTCGGTCGCGGGAAAGGCCGCCTGGTCGATAATGTCGACGTCGACGGCCAGCCAGAACGGCCGGCCGGCGGCTTCGAAGCCATGGGCCACTTCACCGGCCACCTTGGCCGGTCCTTCGTCTGCGATGTCGAGATTGGTCCAAAGGGGGATGGCGGGCTGGAAATCCTCGGGCAGGAGTGAGCCGCGGCTGGCGGCGTCTTCAACGTCGCGCGGCCCCAGCAAGGCGACATCCGCGGAGCTGACGCTGGCACCACCCGCTGCGGCAATCCAGGGGGCAGCCCCACGGCCGAGGATGGCGGCAAGCGGCATATCGGCGGCCTCCCCCGTTGGCGAGGTCTTGCCGTCATAGAGGTCGAGATGGCCATCGAGATAGGCGATGCCGACACGACCCAAAGCATCGCGGGCGCCGGCGACGGCCCCTACGACCTGGGTGCAACAGCCACCGAGCAGGATGGGCCGATAGCCGTCATGGAGGCAGCGCGCGACTTCGTGGCGGAGAATTTCGGTCGTGCGGATAACGTCAGCCGAACCAATAATGCCGGTCCCCGGATCCCGCACCCGGTCGCGAATGCGAACAGCAAGATCGCCCCGATCATCGGCGACAACACGGCTCCAAGCGGCTTGAGAGCGCAGGCTGGCCGGACTCAGCTCCGTGCCGCCAACCCCGCCCACTGAATCGATCGGCACCCCGATCAGGGCAAAAGGAGCATGGGGTGAAAGGGGGGATAACATGGCGTCCTCGCCTGTTTGACTGCTTTGCGTTCATTTATATGCATGACGCATGCAATTGTCAAGCGAGTTTCAAATCGAGATATTGATTTATATCTATTATTTAATATCAATAAACTATAGCACTTTAGTGATCTAACTTATTATCTAAACATCAATTTCACTAATCAACGCATGTAACTGACCGAGATGGTCAAGCTGACGAAAGCGCTGCGCATCCGTCGGTGCCTCGCTGTGCTCCAAGGCCCAGGTCAGCTCATGCGGGATGTGGATTGCCCAGCTGCCGGCAGCGATGGCCGGCACGATGTCCGACTTGAGGGAATTGCCGATCATCATCGCCCGCTCCGCCCCGTCGCCGTGCCGGGCGAAAATGTTCCGATATGTGGTGGCCGACTTTTCCGAGACGATTTCTACCGCCGTGAAGAAGTCGCCGAGACCCGATTGGGCGAGCTTGCGCTCCTGGTCGAAGAGATCGCCCTTGGTGATCAGCACCAGCCGGTAGGCGCCATGGAGCCGTTCGAGCGTGTCCCGTACATGTGGCAAGGTCTCGACGGGGTGGGTCAGCATCTCGCGCCCGGCGGAGAGGATCTCGGCAATCGCGGTCGTCGGCACCTTGCCCCCGGTCAGGGTCAAAGCCGTCTCGATCATCGAGAGGGTGAAGCCTTTGATACCGTAGCCGTAGAATTGAAGATTGCGCCGCTCGACCTCCAAGAGGTGGCTGGAGATCGTCTCAGGAGGCGCATGGTCGGCGAGCAGGGCAGCGAAGCGATGTTCGGTGAGGCGGAAGAATTGCTCATTCTGCCAGAGCGTGTCGTCGGCATCGAAGCCAATGGTGGTGAGGTGGCGACCCATTACTTGACCTGCTTCCTGCTCAACGCCGCCTCTTGTCCGATCCAGCGCAGGAAGGCGCGGATGCGCGGTTCCTTGGCGCGGGCAGCGGCGTAGACCAGCCAATAGGTGAAGGGGTCGGGTATCGCAATCGGAAACGGCTGAATGAGACGAACCGCAGCGAGGTCATCCGCCACCAGAATGCGCGGCGCCAAGGCAAGGCCACGTCCAGCGAGTGCGGCATCGATGGCAAGATGTGATGAGCCGAAAAGCGGCCCCCGCAGCGTCTTGGGCGGGATAGCCGCAGGATCGAGCCCGGCGGCCGCCAGCCAAGCGACCCAGCCCCCGAATTCGTCCTGGCCGGTACCCTTCCCTGCCCGGCGCCGTGCTGCTGGCATGGCGGTACGCAACAACGGATGTTTCGTCACCTCCGCCACCTTGCCGATGGGTGCCAAGGTTGGGGCACAGACGGCAATGATGCTGCCTTGCGGCCACAGCCGGTCCTCGGCCGTGCCGGCGCCGTATTTGCCGGCGCCATAGCGCAAGGCAATGTCGACCGTGCCGGCAGTGACATCTGCCAGGGTATCGCCGGATTGCAGGCGCAGTTCGATATCGGAATGGGCTGCCTGAAAGCCGTGGAGACGCGGGACCAGCCATTTGGCGGCGATCGACGGCGCGCTGCTGATCGTCAATGTCGCGGCACCCGCGACCACGCCGGCGCTCTCGAGTGCGCGCAAGCCGCGCTCAAGCCGACCGAAACTATCTGCCGTCACCCGGGCAAGACGCCTGCCCGCAGAGGTCAGGCGCAGAGCGCGATTGAGCCGGTCGAAGAGCGTGACGCCAAGGCGCGCCTCCAGTGCCTTCACCTGGTGGCTGATGGCTGCGGGCGTCACGGCCAATTCGCCGGCAGCGTCCTTGAAGCTGCCGAGGCGCGCTGCGGCATCGAAAGCACGCAAGGCGGAAAGCGGCAGGCCGGTTAGGCGTGATCGGTTTGGCATCGATATCGGCGCGCTCAGATTTCAGATGAGCAAAACTAACCCGAAACGCAAGGATTGTCGTTTGTCATTTGTGGCGCCGGGGGCGAGGCTCAAGGCATAGGCAGCCTACACTAAGCGGAGTTCACGACCATGACCGAGCCACGCCATTTTCTGTTTCTGTCCTCCAGCAGCCGTAGTAACGGCAATACCGAAGCGCTGGCGCAGGCCGCGGCCAAGCATTTGCCAACCGGCGCCAAGCAGACTTGGTTGCGCCATGCGGATCTGCCCCTGCCCGCCTTTGCGGACATCCGGCATAGCGGTGACGGCATCTATCCGGTGCCGGAGGGAAATGCCCGCCGGCTGCTTGAGGCGACACTGGCAGCGAGCGACATCGTCTTTGTGGCGCCGGTCTATTGGTATGGTCTGCCTGCCGATGCCAAGCTCTATCTCGACCATTGGAGCGGCTGGATGCGCGTGCCGGGTTATGATTTCCGCAGCCGCATGGGTGGCAAGACGATGTGGGCGGTCACCATGCTGAGCGATCTGGATACCGCCCAGGCAGAACCCTTGCTGGGTTGTCTGCAATGGACGGCAAAATACCTGAAGATGAATTGGGGCGGATCGCTGCTCGGCTACGGCAACAAACCGGGTGACGTGCAGGTGGATAACGGTGCGCTGGAACGGGCGAAGCTGTTGTTCGCGGCCTAGAAGTCCCCTCACCCCAACCCCTCTCTCCGCTATCGCGGGGCGAGGGGCTTTAGATCTGCTGGGCCAGAAATTTGCTCAGCGCCTCGACGGCCAAGGCGTGGTCGTCAGCCTGAGCGAGACCAGAGATGGTGAGCGTTCCCACCGGACCGGTGCCGGCGATGATGATCGGGAAGCTGCCACCTTGCGGGGCATAGCGCATGGGGTCGAGATAATAGCGTTCGGTGAAGACCACGCCTTTGGCCGCGCAGGAACGCCCCATGTAATAGCTGGAATGGCCGAAGCGCCTGACGGTTTCGACCTTGCGCTGAATCCAGGCGTCATTGTCGGCCGAGGAACCAGGCATGGCGACATGGAAAAGCTGCTGTGCCCCACGTGTGATGTCGATGACGATAGCGAGCGCGCGGTCCCGTGCCATATCGACCAACAGCAGGCCCAAGGCAATGGCCGTCTCGTTATCGAATTGCTTGAAGGCCAGGCTTTTTTCCTGATCGAGCAGGCCGGCGAGGAATTCGGGGCTGGTGTCGGGTTCGATCGTCATGGGCTGGCTCCTTCTTATTTCGTCATGCCCGGACTTGTTCCCGGCATCCAGTCCCTCAACTGCAACAGTGGATCACCGGGACTTCGCCCGGGGATGACGATGGAGAAGATCAAGGCTCACTCAACGGCTGCATAAGCGATGAGGTATCCCAGCGGCCACCGCCGCGTTTCTGAACGCGGGCGTAGAACTGGTCGACCAGTGCCGTCACGGGAAGCTGGGCGCCGTTGCGCTTGGCCTCGGCGAGGCAGATGCCGAGATCCTTGCGCATCCAGTCGACAGCGAATCCGAACTCGAATTTGCCTTCTAGCATGGTGCGGCCGCGATTTTCCATCTGCCAGGATTGGGCGGCACCCTTGGAGATGACGTCGAGCACCTTGTTGCCGTCGAGACCAGCCTTCTGGGCGAAATGCATGCCCTCAGCCAAGGCCTGGACGAGACCGGCGATGCAGATCTGGTTGACCATCTTGGCAAGCTGGCCAGCCCCAGCCGGCCCCATCAGCTCGCAAGCACGGGCGTATGAATCGATGACGGGACGGGCCCGGTCGAAATCCTTTTGCGCACCGCCCACCATGACGGTGAGCTTGCCGTTCTCGGCACCCGCCTGGCCACCGGAGACCGGCGCATCGAGGAAGCCAAAGCCGGCTTTGGCAGCCGCAGCATCAATCTCGCGCGCCACTTCCGCCGAGGCCGTGGTGTGGTCAACGAAGAGCGCACCCTTGTTCATGCCGGCGAAGGCACCATCCGGACCGAATACCACCGACCGCAGATCGTCATCATTACCGACGCAGGCAAAGACGATCTCGGCACCCTTGGCGGCCTCGGCCGGCGTCGGTGCGGATATGCCGCCATGGGTCTCGACCCATTTGGCAGCCTTCGCCGCGGAGCGGTTATAGACCGTGACCTCGTGGCCGTTGCGCTTCAGATGGCCGGCCATGGGAAAGCCCATGACGCCGAGGCCGAGGAAGGTGAGTTTCATTGATGATGCTCCCTGAGTGTTACCCTGTCATCCTCCGCGCTGGCGGGGGCTCCACGAGTTGCTTTTGTCAGCTACCTTAAACTCGTGGATGGCCCGCCTGCGCGGGCCATGACAAATGAAAATTCACCTTACCCTTCCCCAAACAGCGTCTCGTGGATGCTGCGCCAGGTGCTGCTGCTGGTGGCGGAAAGGATACCGGCGGCAGACAGCGCCAGACTGGGGCGATAGGTTTCGTCGCCCTTGATATAGGCGATATGGCCGCCGAGTTCGCGGATGATCATGGCGCCAGGAGCGTGGTCCCAGGGCATGATGCCGCTGAAGAAGGTGAAGTCGATCTCACCCTTGGCCATGCGGACGTAATCGATGCCGGCCGCTCGTGCGCTCTTGACCTGGTTCAAGCGGTCGCGGCGCTTATCGACCTGGGCCGCGATGCCGGGCGCACCACGCACGCCGTAAGCCAGGATGCCTTTTGGCGCATCGGTTGGCGTGAAGCGGTCGATCTTGCGGCCGTCGATGGTGACGCCGCCACCTTTCTCCGCGATCGTCATCTCGCCCGTGATCGGGTGATAGATCCAGCTTGCCAGAATATCGTCGGCCTGGATAAGGGCCAGCATGGAGACGAAGCCCTCGCGGCCAGCGGCGAAATTGCCGGTGCCATCGATGGGATCGACCACCCAGACCGGTGCCTCGGCAGCCAGCGCATGCATGACGGCGGCATCCTTGGCCGTTGCCTCCTCACCCACCACCACGGAACCGGGCAGCAGGTCCAGCAGGCGGGGAGTCAAGGCGATCTCGGCGGATTCATCGGCGATGGTCACGAAGTCGCCGGGGGATTTCTGGCGCGTATCGCCGTCCTTCAGATTGCGAAAGCGCGGCAGGATTTCGACCGCCGCCACCTCGCGGACGAGATCGGCAACCTTCACAAGGTCGATTCGCGGCGGCGTTGCACTCACTTGCGACCCTCGATCCATTCGCGGACGTCGTTCTCGCTGTGGAGATAGTCGGACCCAGATTTGACATCGAGCGAAGCCGTGAGGCGCAGCAGGTGCCACATTTCGGGGTCGACGGCTTCGGGATCCTCGCTCTCGATATTCTCCTGCACCTCAACCGCCCATTCGGCGGCAGCGAGACGGCTGCTGGTGCCGTCGAGCACGGCCTCGAGCACGTTCACGACCTCCGCGCGGGTGGGAACGGGAATCGTGCTCATTGTGGCTCTCCTTCGTATTTTGTGGCGCTCTGGAACTGGCGTTCGAAGCGCTGGATATCCTCCGGCGCGAGACGCACGGTCATTTCGGTATATTGCTCGGTATCGGCGCGGGCGACAACTTCGCCATGGGCATGGAGCCAGGCCATGGCGGCGCCGTCTTCGTGACGCAGGCGATACTGGGCGATCTGACGCTGCGCCGAGAGGCGCTGGTCGACGGCGGCGAGCAGATCGTTGAGGCCCGCACCGGTGATTGCGGAAATAGGCTTCAGCCGCGCATCGCGCGAAGCCTGGGCCGCCAAGGCGTCGCGCCGGGCATCATCCAGAAGATCGGTCTTGTTCAAGACCTCGAACATCGTGTCGGTCACTTCATGACTGATGCCGAGGCCGGCCAGAACCGCCTCGACATCGGCCTTCTGCCCGTCGGTCTCGGGATGCGCCACATCGCGGACATGGAGGATGATATCGGCTTCCAACACTTCTTCCAGCGTCGCCCGGAAGGCTGCGACCAACTCGGTCGGCAGATCCGAGATGAAACCCACCGTATCGGAGAGGATGATCTCGCGCCCAGAAGGCAGAGTGACGCGCCGCATGGTGGGATCGAGCGTCGCGAACAGCAGATCGGCCGCCATCACGGTGGCGCGGGTCAGGCGGTTGAACAATGTCGACTTGCCGGCATTGGTGTAGCCGACGAGGGCTACCACCGGATAAGGCACGCGCTTGCGGGCCTGGCGATGCAGCGCGCGGGTGCGCTTTACGTCCTCGAGATCCTTCTTGATGCGTACGATGCGCTCGTCGATCAGACGGCGATCCATTTCGATCTGGCTTTCGCCGGGACCGCCGATGAAGCCGAAGCCGCCGCGCTGACGCTCAAGGTGCGTCCAGGACCGCACCAGGCGCGATCGCTGATAAGAGAGCGCCGCGAGCTCGACCTGCATCTGGCCTTCACGCGTGCGGGCGCGCTCGCCGAAGATCTCGAGGATAAGGCCGGTGCGGTCGATGACCTTCACCTTCCATTCAGTCTCAAGATTGCGCTGCTGCACGGGTGTCAGCGATGCGTCGAAGATGACGACCTCGACCTCTTCCGTCTGGATCAATTCGGCAATGCGCGCCACGTTGCCCAGCCCCAGCAAAGTGCCGGGCTTGGGATCGTTGACGCGCACGACCTCTCCCGCCACGACGTTGAGATCGATGGCGCGAGCAAGGCCGCAGGCTTCCTCAAGGCGTGTTTCCGGCGAACGGCCGCCGCTATATTGCGCGCGGGGGCCGGTCTTGAAGGCCGGATGAATGACCAAGGCGCGATCGCCATGGCGGATGCCGTCGACGTCAGTATGCGCGCCGCCGGTCTGATCAATTGTTGCAGTCAAATTCCAACTTTCGTGGCTTGCGCCCCGATCAGGCCTCGTCGCCCTCTTTCTGGGGCTCGAAGAGCTGGATGGGGGTACCCGGCATGATGGTCGAGATCGCGTGCTTGTAGACCAACTGGACATGAGAGTCGCGGCGCAGCAGCACGGAGAAATTGTCGAACCATGTGACGATGCCCTGCAGCTTCACGCCGTTGACCAGGAAGATCGTAACCGGGATCTTGTTCTTGCGGATATTGTTGAGGAAGACGTCCTGGACGCTTTGCGATTTTTCGTTTGCCATCGTCCTATCCTTTTCTCATTGGGCCCGTTTTGAGCCGTTTCGTTATTTTGTGCCTGCTCACGATCCGCCATTCCCGACCGGGACCATGACCCAGGAATTCACCCTGTGGCCCGATAGAGTGGTTAACACAGAACTTGACAGAATGAAACTTCTGTCCCGCGTGAATCGGCCGGGATGGGGCCTAAAGGGCCGCGAGGGCTGCCTGAAGTCCTGAAAGGGCAGGAAAATAGTGCTGTGGCGGCGCTTCGCCGAACTCCCCGGCGTGAGGTGGTTGTGGGCGAACCAGGACCGGCACGCAACCGTTGTTATGCCCGCAAATGAGGTCGATATCGGTGTCGCCGATGAACCACACATGCTTGCCGGGCTGGAGCTCACCCGGGTCGAGCGCCTTCTGGACATGTTCGCGGGCGGGCTTGTCATGGGCGGCATCCCCTGCCCCGGCAAGCGCCGTGAAGTATTTGTTCCAGCCGAGATGGGCCGCTTCCTTGCGCAAATAGGGCCCGCGCTTATTGCTCACGACCCCCATGTAGAAGCCAGCACCCGACGCCCAGCGCAGGAGATCTTCGGCACCGGCGAGCGGCTGGAGTTCCAGAAGATGGAGGCGCTCGAAGGCTGCATAGAAGATCTTCTCGGCCTCCTTCCAGCGTTCGCCGAAGAGGCTGGGGAAGCTGTCGCGCAAACTGGCGCGGATGCGGTTCTCCGCCTCGGACCTCGACCAGCGCGGATGTCCCATCTCCTCAAGCGTCGTGTTCATGGCGGCGTGAATGACGCCCCAGGAATCGACCAGGGTGTTGTCCCAGTCGAAGAGCAGGACGGTCGGACGCCGGTTCATGACGCGGCCTTCACCTGGCGGGCGACATTCTCGACATAGATCTGGCGCAACTGCTGGGTCACCGGTCCCGGCCTGCCGCTACCGACCTTCTGCCCGTCGATTGTGGTCACCGGCAGGATGAAGGCCGAGGACGATGTCAGGAAGGCTTCGTCGGCGGCAAGCGCTTCCTGCAGCGTGAAACTGCGCTCGACCAGCTTCACCCCTGTCTTGGCGGCAAGTTCCAGCAGCGACAGACGCGTAACGCCGCCCAGGATGTCGTGGCCTTTGGGATAGGTGATGACGGCGCCGTCCTTCACGATCCAGGCATTGGTCGAGGAACCTTCGGTCACAGTTCCATCGGGCCCTACCAGCCAAGCCTCGAAGGCCTTTGCTTCAGTCGCTGCCTGCTTGGCAAGGATGTTGGGGAGCAGTGAAATCGATTTGATATCGCGTCGCGTCCAGCGGATGTCCGGTTGGCTGGAAACGGCAACGCCGTCGCGCAGCATGGCTTCGCTCGGTGGATTGGTGCGCTTGGTGGTCATCACCAGCGCACTTTTGGCGCTGGCCGGAAATTTGTGATCGCGCGGCGCGACGCCGCGGGTCACTTGGAAATAGACGAGGCCACGCCGCAAACCGTTCTTCGCCATCAACTCGCGCAGAATGAGCTTCAGCGCCGACCGAGTGACAGGCCAGGCGATGCGCAATTCCTGCAGCGAGTAACCGAGGCGGTCGAGATGCGGCGCTTCATCGACCAGCACGCCGTCGATCACCGGCACCACTTCATAGACACCATCGGCAAATTGCTAGCCGCGGTCCTCGATATGGACCATGGCTTGAGCATGCGGCACATAGCGGCCGTTGACATAGGCGAGACGGCCCATTTTTCAGCATTTCCTCATGATGATATTTCCCCAAAGCCGTCATGCCCGGGCTTGATCCGGGCATCCAGTCTTGCCGACCAGGCAGTGGATCACCGGGTCTTCGCCCGGGGATGACGGTATCGTAATTTCAAGCCCGGCAAACATCAGGCGCCCTCGGGCTTCAGTCCCTCGGCACGCTCATTGGTGTTGATACCGAGCGAGCGCAGTTTGCGGTGAAGCGCCGAACGCTCCATGCCGACGAAATTGGCGGTGCGGGAGATATTTCCCCCGAAGCGTGCCACCTGGCTTTCGAGATAACGCCGCTCGAAGATCTCGCGCGCCTCGCGCAGCGGCAGCGACATGACCTCGGTACCATCGGCAAGCGATGTCGGTGCAATGGAGACGGAACCGATATCCGGCGGCAGCATATCGGCGCGTATGGCTTCGTCCGGTGCGCCACCAGTCATGATCAGAATCCAATCGATGACATTCCGGAGCTGGCGGACGTTGCCCGGCCATTCATAGGCTTGCAGCACGGCAATCGCATCCTCGGCGAGACGTCGCGCCGGCAGGCCGGTCTGTTCGGAGGCGCGGGCCATGAAGTATTCGAGCAGATCAAAGATATCGTCGCGCCGCTCTTTCAGCGGCGGCAGGCGCATCGGCACCACATTGAGGCGGTAGAAGAGATCCTGCCGGAAGCGGCCGGCCGTCATTTCGGCTTGAAGATCGCGGGCGGTTGAGGCGATCACACGGACGTCGACCTCGACCCGGGTCTTGCCACCGACGCGCTCGAAAGTCTGTTCCTGCAGGACGCGCAGGATTTTGCCCTGGGTCTCGAGCGGCATGTCGGCCACTTCGTCGAGCAGCAAGGTGCCGCCATGCGCCTGCTCCAGGAAACCAATCTTGGCAGCCCCTTCCCCGTCCCGTTCCTGGCCGAAGAGCTCGATCTCCAGGCGGTCGGGATGCATGGTGGCGCAGTTCAGCACGACGAACGGCCCGGTAGCGCGCTTCGAACGCTTGTGCAGGAGGCGGGCCGCCACCTCCTTGCCGCTGCCCGGAGGGCCGGAAAAGAGCACGCGGCTCCCCGTCGGTGCCACGCGTTCGATGGCGAGACGGAGCTGCAGAATGGCCTGAGATGAGCCGATAAGCTCACCCTCTGCGCCGGCGCGGTGTTTCAGTTCCTCGACCTCACGGCGCAGGCGCGCCGCTTCGAGCGCACGCTCGATCGTCAGCAGCAGGCGGTCGGACTTGAACGGCTTTTCGATGAAGTCATAGGCGCCATTTTTAATGGCTGTCACGGCCGTCTCGATATTGCCGTGGCCGCTGATCATGATGACGGGAATGTCTGAAAACTCGACCTTCAGGATCTCGAGCAGTCCCATGCCATCGAGAGCGGAATTGTTCAGCCAGATATCGAGGACGATGAGATTTGGCCGCCGGGTGCGCAATTGCGCCAGGGCCGCATCGCTGTCCCCTGCCTCGCGTGTCTGGAAGCCTTCATCGCCGAGAATGCCGCTGATGAGCAAGCGGATGTCCGCCTCGTCATCGACGATGAGAATGTCCCGCGCCATACGTCACTGCCCCATTCTGTCTTCTGGTGACTATCTGCTGGCAATCTGCAGGCCGGGGGCCGTATCGGCACTGTCCGGCGACCGCATTTGCGGTGCATCGAGTGGAAAACTCAACGTCACCACCGCCCCGCCACCCGGACGGTCTGCCAACGACAAACGACCACCATGGTCCTCCATGATCTTCTTGACGATAGCTAGCCCCAGACCGGTTCCCTTGCTGCGCGTCGTCACATAGGGTTCAGTCAGGCGCTCGCGGCCTTCCTTCGGCAAACCTTTGCCGTTGTCGGCAACACTGAGAAGCAATGCATCGCTCTCGCGTCTTATCCATAAATGGATATGCCCCGGCGTCAAGAGGCCATCCCGGCCAGTCGCGTCCCCCTCTTCCATGCGACCTTCGATCGCATCGGCGCCGTTCTGGAGCAGGTTTGTCAGTGCGCGATTGAACTGGCTCGAATCGCATTGGATCATGACCGGAATCTCGGGCAGGTCGAGCGAGTATTCGATTCCGGGATGCGCACTCTGCTGCAGGAAGACCAATTCCTTTGCCAGGGCGACAGGGCTTTCCGGATTGAGCACCGGCGCCGGCATGCGAGCGAAGGCGGAGAATTCATCGACCATCCGCCCGATGTCGCCAACTTGCCGGATGATGGTGTCGGTGCAGACCGTGAAGGTCTCGGGATCCTCGGTAATCTGCTTCAGGTATTTCCGTTTCAACCGCTCGGCTGACAGCTGAATTGGGGTTAACGGATTCTTGATCTCGTGGGCAATGCGCCGGGCGATATCGGACCAGGCCGCCTTGCGCTGCGCCGACAGCAGCTCCGTAACGTCATCGAAGGTGATGACCAGGCGCATGTGACCGTCCTCGCTCCGTTCGGACACCACGCGGACATGGAAGGTGCTGGTGGCACCATTCCGGTTCAAAGAAATCTGGCCATCGGCGACGCCTGAACTGCGATGCTGTGCTTGTCCCAACAACTCAGCCATTTCAGGAACCAAGGCCGCAATAGGCTGTCCGATGCCCTGCTCCAGATCCTGACCGACAAGCGTCGACGCCGAGCGGTTGGCAAAGTCGACAATGCCGTTTTCGGTAACACCGATCACGCCCGCAGAAACGCCGGACAAAATGAGACCGGTGAGGCGGCTGCGGTCGTTGAGATCGCGGTTGGCCGCGATGAGGGCCGCCTGCTGGCTTTGCAATTGCGACGCCATGACATTGAATGTCCGACTGAGCGCCGCAAATTCGTCATTGCGCGACCCTACCCTAACACGGGCCGACATGTCGCCGTCGCCGATCTTCTGGGCTGCCGAGGCCAAGCGCGAAACCGGTTTCACCAGCTTGCTCGCCGAGATGATGGCGTACCAGACTGCACCGAGCAACATCAACAGCGCCAAGACGGCATAGATGACGCCAGACGTGATCTGCAATGAGGAGCGATCTCGTTCCAGTTTATGATACAGCCGGGCTGCATCTTCCGTGCCCCGAACGGCGCTCAGCACGCGGTCGTCGATCAATCGGCCAGTATAGAGATAAAGTCCGACGACTGGATCCAATGCGACCAATGCCCGAACGCGGTCGCGGGTGGGTGAGACGATGATCGCCGTTTCACCGCGGTCGGCCTGATCGAAAGACTCTTCCGGAATGTCGAGATCAAACTCCATCAAAACACTGAAGCTGGAGCGCGCCACAATCTGCATGCGCCGGTCTATAATGATTCCTTCAGACAAGTTCCGGAGATTGAGCTGGCGATCGAAGCTCGATTGGAACTGGTCCGGGTCGTTGATATCGATGAGCCCATTTGCACGCAATTCGGCCCCAATGGCGACGGTATCCGCCCCGATACGTTGCTGAGATTCCGCAAGATAGGAATTGGCAACATTAAGAGACGATTCGACAGCGTTACTGATCCGTGTCGAGAACCAGTCGTTGAGACCAAAATTGAGGAATGCGACGGAAAAGATTGAAACGACAATGGTCGGCAGGACGGCGATAAGGCCGAACATCACGACCATTCGGGCGTGGAGCTGGGCGCCGGCCAAACCGCGGCGGCGGCCCATCCATAGCAGCACTGCCCGCCTCGCGATGATCGTCGCCAAGGCCAGAGCAACGACAAGATCACCCGTCAGCAGCCAGGTGATAGTGCGTGCCGGTTCGTCCGTATCCCAGACATCGGTCAGCGCCAAATAGGTGAGAAGTCCAAGACCCGCACCCAGTAACATCAGCGCAATGGCAAACAACCGTTCGAAGCCGATATCCACAGCCCAACGCTTGAGTGCACGACTGCGCGAGACCCGACGCGGCCTTTCTACCAAATCGGGATGGGTCTCGGTCACGGCCTAGCGGCTCCCGCGTGTCGGCTGCAGTTCAAGTTCCTTCAGCTTCTTGCGCAGGGTATTGCGGTTGAGGCCGAGGAGATCGGCGGCCCGGATCTGATTACCACGCGTCGCTTCCATGGAAATGGAGAGCAACGGCCGTTCAATCTCGTGAAGGATTCGATCATAAAGACCGCGCGCGGGCAAGGCTCCCTCATGGGCATCGAAATAGGCCCGCAGGTGCTTTTCAACGGACTGGCCGAGCGTTTCGTCCGTGGCCTTGGCGCCCACATTGGCCGCCTGCTCCTGCGCCTTCAACTGCTCCGTTACAATCCGGGCGTCAATCGCGGGCTCGCTATAAAGGACCGCGATACGCCGCATCAGGTTCTCGAGCTCTCGCACATTGCCGGGCCAACGATGCCGTTTCAGCAAGGTCTGGGCATCCGGATCGAGGGTCTTGAGCGGCAGGCCCTCCGTAGCGATGAGTTCAAGGAAATGCCGGGCGAGGTCGGGGATGTCTTCGACGCGGTCGCGCAGCGGCGGCAGCGTAATCGGCACGACGTTGAGGCGGTAATAGAGGTCTTCGCGGAAGCGGCCTTGCTGGATGAGCTGGCGCAGGTCGCGATGCGTCGCCGCCACGATCCGCACGTCGGCCCGAATCGGCGTCCGGCCGCCAACGGGCGTGAATTCGCCTGATTGCAGCACACGCAGAAGCCGGGTCTGCGCCTCAAGCGGCATATCGCCGATTTCGTCGAGGAAAAGCGTGCCGCCGGTCGCCGCCTCGAACTTGCCAATGCCGCGTTGAATGGCTCCGGTGAAGGCGCCTTTCTCGTGACCGAAGAGTTCGCTTTCAATCAGCTCGCGCGGGATAGCGGCCATGTTGACGGCGACGAAGGGTCGATCGCGACGGCGCCCGAAATCATGGAGCGCCCGCGCCACCAACTCCTTGCCGGTGCCGGATTCACCATGAATGAGTGCCGTCATATCCGTGCCAACCAGCCGGGCGACCACGCGGTAGATTTCCTGCATGGCGGCGGAACGGCCGATGATTGGCAGCTTGTCTTCCTTGACCGACGTGTTCGTCGCGGTGGCAACGCTGTCATTGCGCGGACGCGTCAAGGCACGATCGACCGCTGCCGTCAGCGCCCCAAGATCGAACGGCTTGGGCAGATATTCAAAGGCGCCCCGCTCCGTCGCCTTGATGGCGGTGAGGATCGTGTTCTGGGCGCTCATGACGATGATGGGAATGTCGGGACGTTCGGCCTTGATGCGCGGGACGAGGTCGAGGCCATCACCGTCCGGCATCATCACATCGGTGATGATGACATCACCCTCCCCGCCTTTCACCCACTGCCATAAGGTTGCGGCGTTAGCGGCAGTCTTGACCTGATGGCCACGTTCGGCGAGCGCCTGGCTCAACACCATTCGGATGGCACGGTCATCATCTGCGATGAGAACGGTCTTGCTCATTGGATCATGCGTCTCCACGGCCATCGGCGATTGGTAGAATCACGGAAAAGATGGTTCGACCCGGCTGGCTATCGCAATCGATCAGCCCGCCATGGTCAGTCACAATCTTGGCGACAAGAGCAAGACCCAGCCCCTTGCCTCCTGCCTTGCCACTGACAAAGGGTTCGAACAGCTGTGCCTTCAACGCCTCAGGCACGCCACCGCCATTATCCTGCACGGTGATGACAAGACCGAGGCGACGGCGAGACGCCGTGCCGGGCTCGCTGACCGAAAGGCCGGGCCTGTAACGCGTGCTGAGAACGATAGCGCCGCCGGTTTCCGGGACTGCCTCGGCCGCATTCTTGAAAAGATTGAGAAAGACCTGGATCAGTTGATCGCGATTGCCGAGCACGGGTGGCAGCGACGGGTCGTATTCCTCACGGAACGCCACATTCCTGCCGAAACCAGCCTGGGCCAAGCGCCGCACATGCTCCAGAACTTCGTGGATATTGACCGGCTGCATCGGGGCGGGCCGCGAGTCCGTAAAGACCTCCAGCCCGTTGACCATGCCGACGATGCGGTCGGTTTCCTCGCAGATCAGCTGAGTGAGCTGGCGATCACCCGGCGTGATCTTTGATTCCAGCAATTGGGCCGCGCCACGGATACCGGAGAGCGGATTCTTGACCTCATGCGCCAGCATGGCCGCAATGGCCTTTGCCGAACGCGCTGCGTCGCGACTGACCGCTTGCTGCGCCAGACGCCATTCCAGTCCACGATCCTGCAAGAGCACGGCGACATGACCGGCGGGTTGACTCAGCATCGCGACATCAACAGCCGCATGCTCGATCGTCAAACGGGGGCCAGACAATGACATATCGGCCTCGCCCACGGCACTGGCCCCCGCCCGCGCTGCGTCAATGAGGGCGAAGAGCGGGGAATCAGCGGCTATATGTTCGTTGAGTGGTTTCGAGATCAGCTGAGCGCGGCTCAACCCCAGCAAGGCTTCGGCCGCCGCATTGACGCTTGAGACACGGTTATTTGCATCGAGGGCGATGATGGCGAGCGGCAGCGCTTCCAGCAGTGCCAATGCGTCGGGCAGCAATGGGAGATTGCGGATCCCGGGTGCCAGGGCCAGCTTGGGGATTGCAGAAGCTGGCGCGGCACTGCTCATGCGGCTGCCTGCTGATCCAACTGCGGTTCATAGAATTCGCGGATGGCGGCCATGGCAGCCTCCGGTGTTTCCAGCGTGTTGATGCGCACGCGAAATTCTGCCGAGCCGGTGAGGCCTTTCGAATACCAGGCAACATGCTTGCGCGCGATTTTGAGGCCGGTATCGCGTCCGTAATGCTCGATCATGGCTTCGTAATGGGCCATGAGCAGCTGGTATTGGCGCCACAATGGTGGGTCTTGCAAGCGCTCTCCGTCCTTCAGGAAGCGGATCACCTGATTGGGGAACCATGGACGGCCATAAGCGCCACGACCGATCATGACGCCATCGGCGCCGCTGAGATCGCGCGCCTCACGCGCCTTATCGACTGTCGTGATATCGCCGTTGACGACAACCGGAATTGAAACAGCCTCCTTGACCTTGCGCACAAAGCCCCAATCCGCCTCACCGGTATAAAGCTGCGCGCGCGTACGGCCATGGATGGTGATCATCTTGATGCCGCTCGCCTCGGCAATGCGGGCGAGGCTCGGTGCATTGAGGTTTGTGGAATCCCAACCCATGCGCATCTTAAGCGTCACCGGCAGCTTCACGGCCTGCGCGGTCGCCTCGAGAATCTTGCCGGCATGGACTTCATCGCGCATCAGCGCCGAGCCGGCCTGGCCGTTCACGACCTTCTTCACCGGGCAGCCGAAATTGATATCGATGATGGCCGCACCGCGATCTTCGTTGAGTTTGGCTGCCTCGCCCATCACGCGCGGGTCGCAGCCGGCGAGCTGCACCGACATCGGCGCCTCTTCAGCGCAGTTGGTGATCATCTTCATCGTCTGGCGGGCCTGGCGGATCATCGCCTCGCTGGCGATCATCTCGGACACGACGAGGCCGGCACCTTCCTGCTTCACCAGGCGGCGGAACGGCATATCGGTGACGCCGGACATCGGAGCGAGGATGACCGGATCGTCGATCTTAATGGGACCAATCTGAATGCTCATTTTTCAGGCAACCGATTTCAATGCCTAATTCTTAGGCGATTTCTAACCGGTTCTCTCGCAATTGCAACAAAAAAGCTGTGGGGCGTCGAAAATCAGCCGAGCAGCACATCCTTGACGAATTTGACGCCCGGATAGCCCAGGGTAAGGAGCAAATAGCCCGCCAGAACCCATCTGGCGGCGCGCCGGCCGCGGATTCCGGTCATGCGATGGGTAACAAGCAGCACGACCAGAACCAGGAACGCGAGAACCGAAAGCAGCACCTTATGGCTGAGTTCCGGCCAGGATCCGCTTTCCATGAAAGTGTTGGCAAAGCCGCTGGCAAGAGCCGCCGCCATGAAAATGGCCGCCCAGGTCAACAATTTGATTTGCAATCCTTCCGCCTCCAGAAGCGGCGGCAAGGCGCGTTCGGCCCAGCCCGATTGGCGCCTTTTAAGGGCTCGCTCCTGAACCAGTACGGCCAGCCCGGCAATCGCCCCTAGCGTCAGGACGCCATAGCTTGCCACAGCCAGGACCACATGGGCACGGAACCAAGCCGCCGATGCAATGGCAGGCGTCGGCTCGCTGAATGAGGCAAAGAGCAGCGCCAAAAGTGCAAAAAGGACCAGATAAGGCAGCAAGAGTGCTGCCAGGCGAAAGGCTTCCCCATTCACCGCGCTGAGGGCCGCAAAGGCGAGCAGCGAGACGGCACAGCTCGCCCATAAATTGGCGGAAAGCCCGGCTTCCCAGCCATGGGCCATCGATTGCGCGAAGACGCCGCCGCTGCCGGCAATGGCAGCGGCCAGGAACAGCCAGAACTGGAAATTGCGCTGCAGCTTGGCGGTGATGGCGAGGACAGCTAGCGGCAAAAGAGTCAGCAGGCCGGCGATTTGCAGATTCAGGGGGCTCGACATGGCGCGCATTATGGTGAGGCGCCGCCCCCTTGGCAAACCAGATCGGATGCCCTAGAGAGCCATCATGTCACAGGCTCAGAATCCCCAAAAACCCAAGGTCTTTGCCCTTATCGTCGCAGCCGGCAGCGGCAGCCGCATGGGCACGGACATGCCCAAGCAATACTTGCCTTTGGGCGGCAAGACCGTGCTTCGCCATAGTCTCGAAACCTTCCTTGCCCATCCACACATTAGCGGCGTGCGGGTCGTCATCAACGATGCCCTGCGCGATCTCTATGATGCTGCAACAGCGGGACTCGATCTGATGCCCCCGGTTGCCGGTGGCGGGCGCCGTCAGGATTCGGTCCGGCTTGGGCTCGAAAGCCTCGCCGGCGAAACGCCCGATCTGGTGCTAATCCATGATGCGGCGCGGCCGTTCATCGATGCCGGCACGATCGACCGGACGATCGATACCCTTGCCACCCATGACGGTGCCTTGGTCGCCGTGCCGGTGGTCGACACGCTGAAGCGTGGCGCCGCGGATGGCGATACCACTTTCAGCGGCGCCACGGTCGACCGCAACGGATTATGGCGGGCGCAGACCCCGCAAGGCTTCCGCTTCGCCCCGCTGCTGGACGCGCATCGGCGGTTGGCCGCCGGACCGGAAATGACCGACGACGCCGCCGTTGCCGAAGCAGCCGGCATGAAGGTTGCGCTCGTCCTGGGACACGAGAACAATTTCAAGATCACGGCTCCGGCCGACCTCGAACGCGCGGAGCGCCTGATGAGCGAGCAGATGGAATACAGAACCGGCAATGGCTTCGACGTGCATCGCCTGATACCTGGCGATGGCGTCATTATGTGCGGTGTGACGATACCCCATCATCAGAAGCTCGAAGGCCATTCCGACGCTGATGTCGGCATGCATGCGCTGACCGATGCGATCCTGGGTGCCATAGGTGCCGGCGATATCGGCCAGCATTTCCCGCCTTCGGACCCGCAATGGCGCGGCGCCGCGTCATGGAAGTTCCTGGCCCATGCAGCGAAGTTGGTGGCCGACAAGGGCGGGCGCATCGCGCATTGCGACATCACCATCATCTGCGAGAAGCCAAAGGTCGGGCCGCACCGCGCCGCCATGCAGGCCAAGCTTGCGGAAATCCTGGGAGTCGCGCTCGACCGCGTGAGCGTGAAGGCGACGACCACCGAGCAATTGGGCTTTACCGGCCGCGGCGAAGGCATCGCCGCCCAGGCGACGGCAACCGTCGCCCTGCCCATCACAGCCTGAGGATCTCGCCATGGACGTCGCCGGCCTTCTCGATCTCTACCGGCAGAGCGGCCTTAAGATCGCGACGGCCGAGAGCTGCACCGGCGGACTGGTAGCGGCCAGTCTCACAGCCATTGCCGGGTCATCCGATGTCTTCGAGCGCGGCTGGGTGACTTATTCCAATGAGGCCAAGAGCGAAAGCCTTGGTGTGCCGGCAGAACTTATCATCGAAAAAGGCGCTGTCAGCTCGGAAGTGGCGGAGCAGATGGCACGCGGGGCTTTGCGCCGCTCAGGCGCCGATGTTGCTGTCTCAATCACCGGCATCGCCGGGCCAGGCGGCGGATCCGAGGAGAAGCCTGTCGGCCTGGTCTATATCGGCCTTGCCCGCACGGACGGATGGTCGCAGGTCGAGCGCTGTGTTTTCCCAGGCAATCGCGACGCGGTGCGCGCTCATTCGGTGGCCCGTGCCCTTGCTCATCTGGCAACGGCGCTGACCGCCCAGTAAGGCATTTAGGTGACGCGGATCCTCGGTATCGATTTCTCTGGCGCCCAGGATGCCGGCCGCAAGATCTGGATCGCTGAGGCTCGACGCACCGACGGGCCGATCGAGATCGATGACTGTCGCCCGGCAATCGATCTGCATGGCGGCAGCCGGCTGCCCGAGATCGCGATTGCCGCATTGGCCCGGCACATCGTCGCGGAGCCCGACACCATTGCCGGCTGCGACTTTCCCTTCAGCCTGCCGATCGATCTGGTCTCGGCCAAGGACTGGTGCAGTTTTGCGCTCAATTTCCGGCGGCGCTTCGTCGACCCGTTGAGCTTCCACGATCTCTGCCATCAGGCGACGGGCGGGCTCGAAATCAAGCGCCGCACGGATCGCGAAGATAGGACGCCGTTCAATTCCTTCAACCTGCGTCTCTATCGCCAAACCTGGTGGGGGATCGGCCATCTATTGGCGCCACTCGTTGCAGGAGATGCAGTAAGGGTCTGGCCGCAGATGACGCGCACCGCCGGCAGGCCGACGATTGTCGAAGTCTGTGCCGCATGCAGCTTGATCCGTCTCGATTGCTACCCTTCATACAAGGGCCGGACAAAGAAGCATCGAGACGCCCGCAAGCGCATTCTCGATCTGTTGATAGCCCGCGATTTTCTGGTACCTCCGAAACGGGCGATGCGCAACATGCTGCTGGATAACCAAGGCGGCGATGCGCTTGATGCAGTGATCGGTGCCATTGCCGTCAATCGCTCGAGCCTGGGCGCCAAGCGCGATCGCTTCGACCGAATGGAAGGACGCGTCTTCTTCGATCTGGGCTAGAGTATCGCCACGCAATCGATTTCAATGCGGGCGCCCAGGGCGAGGCCAGCAACGGCAATCCCGGAACGCGCCGGTTGGTGATCGCCGAAGAATTCGCCGTAGATCTTGTTGAAGGCGAAGAAGTCGCCCATGTCGGCGAAATAGACCGTGCATTTGACAACGCGGTCGAGACTGGCACCGGCGGCGGCAAGCGCTTCCTTCATATAGGTCAGAGCTTGGCGTGCCTCGGACTCCAACCCACCCGGCACAAGTTTGAGTTCGCCCGGCAAATGTCCGATGACGCCGGAAACATGGATCGTGTCGCCGGCACGAACTGCTGAGCAGAACGGCAGCACCTGAGGCAACGAGTCCAGGCGATAAGTTTGCAATTTCGTGACCATCGACGTCTCCCCGTATTGGCAAGCTCGGCGCGATCTTTTCGCAGGCGCGGTAGAAAGCGCAAACGAAATATTCTGACCCTACCTTCTCCTCGACCCTGCGCGCAAAACGGGCTTAGGATCACGACGTCGTTCTGGAATGCATAAGATTTCTGGGAGGAAGAAAGAATGGCTGTTTCAATTCATCCGGCCGTCGACAAGGGGTTCAAGCCGGCAAAGCCGGTTTTCGCCGGCGGCACTCTCCACTGCAAATGCGCCAAAGACCAGGTCGAAGTAAAGGTCGGCGGACAGACGGCGCACAACCATGTTTGTGGCTGCACGAAGTGCTGGAAGCCGGCGGGGGCACTTTTCAGCCAGATCGCCGTCGTATCGCGTGACAAGCTCAGTGTCACAAAGCATGCCGAGAAGTTGAAGGTCGTCGATACCAACGCGCCCCTGCAGCGCTACGCTTGCACCGGCTGCGGCACGCATATGTATGCGCGCATCGAGAACAAGAACCATCCCCTCTATGGCCTCGACTTCGTTCATACCGAACTTTCAGATGAGGAAGGCTGGTCGCCGCCTGAATTCGCGGCCTTCGTGTCGTCGATCATCGAGAGCGGCGCAGATCCGGCCAATATGGGCGTGGTGCGCGGGCGGCTGCGGGAGCTAAAACTGGAGCCCTATGATTGCCTGTCGCCGCCAATCATGGATCTCATTGCCACCCATACAGCAAAGCAGAAGGGCGTGTTGAAGTAGCACCGCGTCAGACCACACTGACGTAATCAGGCACCTCGACGGCGAGCCCGTCAAAAGCGGGCTCGACGTTGGCGGGGCACTTTGCCTTGATCACATCGTAATCCACCATATGGTTCATGTGGGTGAGGATGGTGTGCTTTGGTTTCAGCATCTCCACCCAAGCCAACGCCTTGTCGAAATGAGCATGCGTTATGTGCGGCTCGAAGCGCAGGCAATCGACAATGAAGAGGTCGAGCCCTTCGAGCTTATCCAGGCTCTTGTCGGGCAGCTCTACGCAATCGGTTGAATAGGCTACATTGCCAATTCGATAGCCGGTCGACTTGCTCTCGAAACCGTGATCCTGCTCATACGGCGTGATGTCGATGCCGTTTACGCGAAACGATTGCTCGTTCACGAGATAGGATTGCAGGAACGGCTTGTAGAGATGGCCCGAGCCTTTGCTGTTCTGGGCAAAGGCATATTCAAAACGATGTCGTAGCGTGGACAACGTCTCCGTCGAGCCATAGACGGGGATGCGATTGTCGATCGATTTATCCTTGCTGCGCACGAAGCGCAGGTCGTCGATACCCTGGGTATGATCGGCATGATCATGCGTATAGAGCACGGCGTCGAGATGATGGATGCCGGCATCGAGCGCCTGATCCCGGAAATCCGGGCTGCTGTCACAGATGATGTTGGTGTGATGCTGCTGCACCAGGATCGACACTCGTCGGCGACGGTTTTTCGGATTGTCCGGATTGCACTGCCCCCAGCCCGGGCCGATCAGCGGCACGCCACCGGAGCCGCCACAACCGAGGACCGTGACCTTCATGTCGCCGCCTTGGTGAATAGGCGATCGAAATTGGCAGTCGTCTTTGCGGCGAGATCCGGCAGCGACAGGCCGAGGAAATCGGCAACAAAGCTTGCCGTATGCTTCACGAAAGCCGGTTCATTGCGCTTGCCGCGCATCGGGATCGGCGCCAGATAGGGTGAATCCGTCTCGACCAGCAAGCGGTCGTGCGGAATCGTCTTGGCAACCTCGCGTAGTGCCGCGGCGCTCTTGAACGTCACGATGCCGGACAGCGAGATATAGAAGCCCATTTCCAGCGCCGCGTCGGCCAGATATTGGGTCGAGGTGAAGCAATGAATGACGCCGGTGAGGCCGCCCTTCTTGGCACCTTCCTGCAGCAGACGAACCGTATCTTCATCCGCATCGCGGCTATGCACCACGATCGGTAGCCCGGTCGCGCGCGACGCCTCAATATGGGTCGCAAAGACTTCCTGTTGCCGCTCGCGCGGGCTCTTGTCATAGAAGTAGTCGAGGCCAGCCTCACCGATACCAACGACTTTGGGATGCTTGGCGAGTTCCACAAGCCGCGCCACATCGACATTCGGCTCATTCTCAGCCTCATGCGGGTGAATACCGACGGTGCAGCGGATGTTCTCACCCGCCTCGGCAACTTTCAGCACCTGCTCGAATTTGGTGACGCGCGTGCAGATCGTCAGCATGCGCTCGACGCCGTTCTCCTTGGCACGCGCCAGGACGGCGTCGAAATCTTCGCCGAAATCTTCAAAATCGAGATGGCAGTGGCTGTCGACGAGATTAAGGCTCACGACTTGGCCTCTTCCGCCTCGACAAAGCGTGGGAAGATCGCTGTCGGCGCCGGTAAGGTCGTGCCGCCCTTGATCCGTGTCTTGCCGCCAAGATGCGCGAAGGTGCGTTCGCCTGCTGGAATGCCAAGGATATCGAGCAGCTTTGCAGTCGCCTCCGGCATGACCGGCTGACTGAGGATCGCCACCTGGCGCAGAACTTCGGCCGTCACCCATAGGACCGTGCCGAAGCGCTCCGGATTGCTCTTGCGCAGAGCCCAGGGTTCATTGCCGGCGAAATAGCGATTGGCCTCGGCCACCACGGCCCAGGTCGAGGTCAGTATCTGATGAAGCGCAAAATCGCCCATGCTCTCACGCGCCTTGGCGATGAGAGCGTCAACTTGTCCCAGCATTGCCTTGTCATCGTCGTTGAGTGCGCCGGGTTCCGGCAACTTCCCGTCGAGGTTCTTGGCAATCATCGACAGCGAACGCTGCGCCAGATTGCCAAGGTCGTTGGCAAGATCGGCATTCATACGCTGCACGATCGCTTCCGGGCTGTAACTGCCATCCTGGCCGAACGGCACCTCGCGCAGGAAGAAATAGCGCATCGCGTCGATGCCATAAACCTTGGCGAGATTGAACGGGTCGATCACGTTGCCGACCGATTTCGACATCTTCTCGCCCTTGTTGAACAAGAAGCCGTGGCAGAAAACGCGCTTAGGCAGTGGCAGGCCGGCCGACATCAGGAAAGCCGGCCAATAGACGGTGTGGAAGCGCACGATATCCTTGCCGATGATATGCACATCAGCCGGCCAGAACTTGGCGCGTTGGCCGGTTGTCTCCGGCCAACCTGTCGCGGTCACGTAATTGGTGAGCGCGTCGACCCAGACATACATGATGTGCTTCGGATTGCCCGGCACCGGGATGCCCCAATCAAAGGTCGTGCGGCTGATGGAAAGATCCTTCAAACCACCTTTGACAAAGCTCATCACCTCATTGCGGCGGGCATCTGGGCCGATAAAATTCGGGATACGCTCATAAAGATCCACCAGCTTCTGCTGGTAGTTGGAAAGGCGGAAGAAATAGCTCTCCTCTTCCACCCACTCGACCGGTGTGCCGGTGGGCGCAAAGCGCTTGCCGTCGGCGTTGAGGGTCAGCTCGCTTTCGTCGTAATAGGCTTCGTCGCGCACCGAATACCAGCCGGCATATTTGTCGAGATAGATGTCGCCGGCCGCTTCCATCTTCTGCCAGAGCGCGGCGCAGGTCTTGTAGTGGCGCTCTTCCGACGTGCGAATGTAGTCGTCATTCGACGAGTTGAGCGCAGGGCCCATATCGCGAAAGCGCGCGGTGTTGCGATCGGCAAGTTCCTTGGCGCTGATGCCTTCGCGTTCAGCGGTCTGCTGCATCTTCTGGCCGTGTTCGTCGGAGCCGGTCAAAAAGAAGACGTCGCGGCCATCCAGACGCATGAAACGTGCGATCGCGTCCGTGGCGATCAGCTCGTAGCCATGGCCGATATGCGGCGCACCGTTCGGGTACGCGATGGCGGTGGTGATATAGAACGTCTCTTTCGACATGATTTGTTCCAACGTAGTCATATTTTGCTGTCATCCCCCGCGAAGACGGGGGATCCACGAGTTGCTTTTCTTCTGAGGCGAAAAACTCGTGGATGGTCAACCACAGCGGACGGCCAACCATGACGATAAAGTGGGCTACCGCCCCGGCGATGCCAGAACAAGCCACGCTGTGACCCAGGCCTGCTTTCGGTCCAGATTGGCGCTGGCGACCCTGGCGAACAGCCGAGTGACCTTTTCCCATGATTGCAGCCAGTGATCAAGGCTGGCCGCCCCCATCAAGCGCCGCATCAGCCCGCTTTCGCCGGGAAAAACCTCAGGCATTTGAGGATCTTGCACCGCAGACCAGCGGATGAAACGGGTCAGCCACCAGTCGAGGAGCGAAACCGCGATCTCGAATTGTCCCTCGCCGCCCTTCCCGGCCAGCTTGTCGCCCAAGCGATGCAGGATGTTCGGGTCATAATTCGGCCAAGTCGACAGCAGCTGCGCCATGGATTGGAAAAGATCGAGCCCGCTGCTGTCGCTGCCGAACTCGATCGCCCGCCCAACTGACCCCTCGGCAAGGGCCGTGCACAAGGCCAATTCAGTGCTGCCCAGATCAACCCCATGCCGCTTCAATTCGGCGATGACCGCCTCGGTCGGCAAAGGCTCCAGGGCCAATTTGCGACAGCGCGAGCGGATCGTCGGCAGCAGCCGGCCCGGCGCATGGGAAGTCAGCAGGATGACGGTACGCGGCCGCGGCTCCTCCAGGATCTTCAGAAGGGCATTGGCGGCATTTCGGTTGAGTTCGTCGGCGCTATCCACGACCAGGACGCGCCAATGGGACTCCCCGGGCGTCATGTGGAGGAAGTCGATCGCTCCACGAACTTCGTCGATCGTGATTTCTGCGCGAAGCTTGCCCGTTTTTTCGTTCACCGTGCGGCGCAGCACCCTGAGATCGGAGTGCGAAAGCTCCCTGACGCGTCGGAAAATGGGATGATCTACCGGAATGTCCAGATCGGCTAATTCGGGGGCGGCGGCCGGCGCCGGTTCATCCCCAAAAAGGCCCGCCCCGGCCGGTTCCGCCGTCGGTGCCATGAGCCCATGGCTAAGCAGGAAACGCGTCATCCGGAAGGCGAGTGTTGCCTTGCCGATACCGCGCGGGCCTGTAATCAACCAGGCATGGGGCATTCGGCCCGACTGATAAGCGCGCAGGAAGGAATCCTCGGCCCCATGATGACCGACAAGATAGGGAGTGGCTTCCGGCCCCGGAACAGCGGTTTCTTCGCTCATGGCCTAGAGGCTGATGCCGAAACGCTGATGGATCAAGCCCACAATGTCGGCGGCGATTACGGCCCGCTCTCGCGCCGCATCGACTATTCGGCAGCGCTCTGGATCTGCGGCAGCCAATTGCCGGAAACCGTCGCCTAAGCGGCGGTGGAAGTCGATGCCCATCCGCTCGTAGCGTTGCTGGGTCTCCGCCCTCGCCAATCCCTTCTCGACGGCCAAGTCCATTACGACGGTGAGGCCCGGCTCCGTCGCGCCCACAATGTGCCGTCGCAGGGCCCATAGCCAGTCGAGATCGAGACCCTGCCCGTAGCCCTGATAGGCCAGCGTGCTGTCGGCGAAGCGATCGCAAAGAACCCATTTACCAGCTGCCAGAGCAGGCCGAATGATGCGCGCCAGATGTTCGGCACGGGCAGCAAAATGCAGGAGGGCTTCCGTCTCGGCCTGCCAGCGACCGGCCCCGCCTTCGACCAGTAGCTTGCGGATCTGTTCAGCACCTTCGGTGCCGCCGGGCTCGCGCGTGACCTCGACCGCGTGGCCGGCGGCCAGCAGGGTGTCCGCCAGCAATCGGATCTGGGTCGACTTGCCAGCGCCCTCGCCGCCTTCGAACGTAATGAAGTGCAGCGGCCCTGCCGGCATCAGCAGATCAATTCGAGCCGAAGACGAAGTGCTGCATAGCGGCGGCAACACGACCGCCGAAGCCAAGATCCGCCACATCTTTGGCGGCAACCAGCTTGGCCTTTGCCTGCGGCATACCGGGGATGTCGATCAACAGTTCACCAATCTCCTGACCCTTGGCAATGGGCGCGGCGACTGGGCCTTGATAAACCGCCTTGGCGACGATCTTCTCACGCTCGGAACGTGGCAGGGTGACGAGGAGATCGCTCTCAACCGTGAGCGGTACGGTCTTTTCGGCCCCCATCCAAACCTCAGCCTCGCCCAGAACTGTGCCCGGTGTGGCAATGGTGTAGTTGCCATATTCACGAAAAGCCCAATCGAGCAGCCCACCAGCCTCGTCGGCGCGCTCCTGCATGCCGTTGAGACCATGGACCACCATGATGATGCGGCGCCCGTCGCGGACGGCCGAAGCCGTAAGGCCGAACCCCGCCTCCTCGGTATGACCGGTCTTCAGGCCGTCGACCCCCGAGCCCTGCCGGTACAGCAATGGGTTGCGGTTGCCCTGCTTGATGCCGTGCCAGGTGAATTCATGCTCGGAGAAGAACTTGTAGTATTCAGGGAAATCATCGATGAGGTGACGCGCCAAGATCGCCAAATCCTTAGCCGTCATCAGATGATTGGGATCCGGCAGGCCAGAGGCATTGACGAAGTTGCTGTCGGTCAGGCCGATCTCCTTGGCCTTCTTGTTCATGCGATCGGCGAAGGCTTCCTCCGACCCAGCCAGCCCCTCGGCAACGACGACGCAGGCATCGTTACCCGACTGGATAATGATGCCGCGGATGAGATCCTCAATCGCGATCGAAGAATTGATCTCGACGAACATCTTCGAGCCTTGGGTGGACCAGGCTTTCTCGCTGACATGGAACGTGTCGGTCAACTTGACGTCGCCGCGCTTCAGCGCATCGAAGAGCATGTAGATAGTCATCAGCTTGCTCATCGACGCCGGGTGAAGGCGTTCGGTCGCGAGCTTGTCGAAAAGGACGGCACCGGTCGTGTAATCAACGATGTAGGCGTGCTGTGCGTTGGTGACGAGCGGTTCAGCATCCGCACGAGGGGCGATGCCCAGCACCAGACCCGTCGCGACGATACCCGCCAGCAATGACTTCAGCATATTTCCGACCTCAGAAACCCAAATAGACTCGCGCCCCGACGGCGCTTTAGCGCGGCAAATTGACCCTCGGCCTCAGCGACGTCAAGCAACATCCGGCGCCCGCTCAATTGACGGCGATCCGTGCGTCAGGATGGCCGGTGTCGATCAGCTTTTGGAGCAAGGCGTCGGCCTCCTCGACAGATCCGATTGGCCCCAATTGCACACGGTAGAAACGCTGCTGGTTGAGCAGGAACTGCGTAATACGCGTCTGATGGCCAAGATTGGTCAACTTCATCTGCAGCTGCTGTGCGTTCTGCTGCCGTAGAAAGGCACCCGCCTGGATGAAGATATTGCTTGGCTTAACCGGCACCACGGAGACCTGGCCCGTCGGCTTCGGTACCTGAACGTTGCCAACGGCCGACGTCTTAACCGTTTGGGACGGCTGGACAGGTGCCGGTACGGCGCCCCCACCGGCAGGCGGCAGGGCCTGGGCCGTCACCGTACCAGCCGGTGCTGCCTGCGGGGCCGGGCTGAATGAATCACCGCCGCCTTGAGAGGATGCCTTTGCAGCCAGCATCATGCTCTCGTCCTTCATGACCTGGACCCGGACCTTGGCGGTCCCGTTCTGCTCGAAGCCAAGCAGCTGGGCGCCGCGGCGCGACATATCGATGATGCGGTTGTTGACGAAGGGGCCGCGATCATTGATGCGCACGACGATGGAGTGGCCGTTCTCAAGATTGGTAACGCGTACCAGCGATGGCATGGGCAGCGTCTTATGTGCCGCCGTCAGATCATTTTCGTCATAGGTTTCGCCGTTGGCCGTCGCCTTGCTGTGGAAACCAGGCCCGTACCAGGAAGCGATGCCCGTTTCATCATAGCCGTAATCAGGCTGCGGATAGTACCAGACGCCCCCCACCTGATAGGGCTTGCCGACCTTGTAAGGCCCGGTGACCTCGGGTTCCTGGCGCGTAACGACCTTCGTGGTCTCGACGGCGAGATTGGTCTCGGCACAAGCTGCCATCAAGCCCAGCAGCGCCATCGCCACCAGAACACGTTGAAAACCTCGAAACCCCCGCATGTGGACCGCCCGGACCCCAGAATCATCAAGATATAGTGGAAATATGAGGACTTAACCTATCCGTCCAAGCGCCAATAGGCAAGATCACAAGTCCGATATCGCAGCCGTTCCGGGGACTTAGTATTGGCTCTGATTGTGCCTAATACGCGCATATAAAATGCCGATTAACCTCTATTCGTAATGCCTAAGTGGCAGTGCGTCGTGATGCTGAACGATTTACCCCGAGCCGTCGCTGGCGCCAGGCCCATTCGGCCGGCGCCGCCCTTGATTTGCACCGCCGGGGCCGCTAAGCACCTCCCGGCATGCGGAAGGGTGGCCGAGTGGTTTAAGGCAGCGGTCTTGAAAACCGCCGTGGGTGCAAGCTCACCGTGGGTTCGAATCCCACCCCTTCCGCCACGTTCCGCCGAATGTGGCTACGAGAGACAATCCAACATCCATTGGACGCCGAACCGGTCGGTGAGTTTGCCGTAATAACTTCCCCATGGCTGTACCGCGAGCGGCGTCGTTACCTTGCCGCCATTGGCGAGCTTCGCGAACAGTCTGTCGGTCGCCGAACGATCATCCATGATGAGAATGTGAGAAGATCCCCGCATCGGTTCTGCATCGTGATTGTCCGATGCGAAGAACAGGAGTCCTGGCCCCTCGAAGCGGGCGTGCATCACTTTGCCTTTCATTGCCTCGCTGGCGATCGGGATGCCGTGGTCACCATGGCGCATGAGCGCCGTAATGCGGCCAAGCCCACACTCCGTGTAGAAGGCAAGGGCCGCCTCGCATTGAGTGGTAAAGAAGAGATAGTTCGCGAGCTGCATGCATGATCTCCACGCGGTGCCGGGCCGCGCCAGACAAATGCTGTGCGCGGCCCGGTATCATCAAATGTTGCCAGGTCCGGGAAGCGTTATGCCGCGGCGCTTTCGATAGCTTTGACGAGATCGGAATTACCGTAGCTACGTCCCGCTATCCCCCAAGCGCCCTCGGGAGCGTAGACGATGTTCGACCAGATATTTTCTCTCTTCAGCCGTCCGGCGCCGATCTTCTCGACGACATCGGCCGCCTTCTCGATAAAGGCCTTTTTCGCGGCAGATGTGGCCAACGCGATTTCCGGGAGCTTGAGTTCGACGAAAACGGCCGCGACTGGTTTAGCGCCGGCAAGCACCTGCTCCTTCGGCAGCACGTTGATCGAGCCGATGATGTTCGCCTTCATAAAGGCATTTCCGGTCAAGCCAGCAACTTCCAAGACCGCTTCGGTGAGCCCGGCAAAGGCCTCGGCCTGCTCTTCTGGCGACAGCAGGCCTTCCGGCAGGGTGAGTGTAATGGGCATAGACTTTTCTCCTTTTGAACACGCCGGCATTTGATATATACCAAATGCTCTCTATCTATACATACTGATTACTCTCTATACAAGACATAAAGAGAAATCGCTCTTAAAGAGGCCACGCATGCGCTATAGTGCTGAACATAAGCGAGAAACCAAGGCTAAGGTGATCGCGGCAGCGGGTCGGGTTTTTCGGGAAGCGGGCTATGGAGGCGCCGGCATCGACGCCCTGACGAAGGCCGCAGGCGTGACCAATGGCGCCTTCTATGGCCACTTCAAATCCAAGAGCGAGGCCTTTCGTACGGCCGTGCTTTTTGGCCTGGGCGAGCTGCGGCAGGCAATTGGGGCGTTGAAAGCCAGCGAGCCGAGGGGTTGGATGACGACCTTCGTAGGCTTCTACCTGGGCTACAAGCGGACATGCGATCTCGGCGAGAGCTGTGCCTTACCCAGCCTATCTCCCGACGTCATGCGCGCGGACGAAGAAACACGCAATGCCTATACGGCCGAACTGAAGCGCCTGGTCGAAGAAGTGGCCACGGGACTGACCGGAAACAGTCATGCAGAAGCACATGGCACCTCCCGAGAGGATCGGGCGATCGTGTTGCTCGCTATGCTCAGCGGCGGCGTCACTTTGGCCCGCGCCGTCTCTGATCCGGTACTATCCGAGCGCATCGCCCAGCTTGTCGCACAGGCGGCGCTACGCTGGACCGGCGAAGGAGCAGCAGACGACCCGCACTCAACTTCGGCCGGCCGATAAGGACGTGCTGATTTAAAGGACGATAGCGCAGAAGTGAATTTTGCGTCGTCCTTACCGCGCTTCAGGCTCGCTGGCCCATTCCGCAAGAACCCAGTTCCGTAACGCAGCGACAGGCGCACGCGTCTCCCCGCCAACGGGGTAGACGAGATCGTAACGCAGGCCGTCAAGCACCGGACCAAAGGGCTGAACGAGCGCACCGCTCGCGAGCTCATCGGCAACCAGGGCAAGGCTGAGAAGTGCGACACCTTGGCCGGCAATCGCCGCCTGGATCGCGCTGTTCTCGTCATTGAAGGTGATACCCGCTTCGGCATCGAGCGTGCGCATGCGGGCCCGCTCCTTCCAGGTGCGCCAAGCCGGCACGCTGATCTTGGTCGCCATCGGCCCCCATTCGAAATGAATGAGAGTTGCGCGCGGTAAATCGCCGGCGCGCTTCAGGCCCAAATGCGGACTGCAAATTGGTGCAAAGTGATCTGTAAGCAACGGCACGGAAGTGAGTCCGGGATAGTGGCCAAGGCCGTACCGGATCGCCGCATCAGCCTCGCCCGCTGCGAGATCGACCGCATCGTCAGATGCGTGCAGCCGCAGATCCCAGCCCGGGCTGAGTGTCCGGAAACGTCCGGCCTTCGGCACCAGGATCTTAGCCGTGAAGGCCACCGTCGCCGATAAGGTCGCAACGCGACGCTGCGTCCGTCGCTTAACGGCGCCAACTGCTTCAGCCATGCTGTCGAGCGATTGACGTATCGCTGGATAAAGATCGCGCCCTTCTGCGGTCAGCACGACCTTGCGCGTTTGGCGCAGGAATAAAGCGACACCCAAGCTCTCTTCCAGTTGACGAATTTGGTGGCTCACGGCGGTCGGTGTGACCGCGAGTTCGACAGCAGCGCGCTTAAAGCTCTCTTGCCGCGCAGCTGCCTCAAAGGCCCGCAAGGCGCCGAGTGGCGGCAGATCGCGCATCTCTCCATTCCTCTAATAGATAATCTGCATTCATCTATAGCCTGAGAAATTCGCGTTTGTCGATCCGCCTTTGGCGCCAATATGAAGGGGCGACATCTCAAATAGATGAGATGCATTTATGTATAGGAGCAGTGCATGCCTTGGATCTATTTGGCCGCCGCGGCGATTTTTGAGGTGACCTTTGCGCTCAGCATGAAATATGCGGACGGCTTCACAAGGCTGGGGCCGACCGTCGTCACAATCGTGTCGGTCATTTGTGGCATAGGTTTCCTGACACTGGCGCTAAAGACGATCCCCGTCAGCGTGGCCTATCCCATCTGGACCGCCATTGGGACACTCGGCACAGTCCTGTTTGGCTTTGCCTTGCTTGGTGAAGCTTTGACTGTGGCCAAGGTTCTGTGTGCATTGGCCATTGTAGGGGGCGTCGCCGGCTTGAAGATGACGGCTGCTTAGCTAGCGAGCGAATGGAATCAGTTTGGCAATTGGGGCCTGCGGCTTTTCCCCTCGCTCCTCGAAGCGGGGATCGACAAGCTCGATGACGTGCAGACGCATCACCGAATTTTACAAGGTCGGCTTTGCGTCGACGCGACCTCATCGCGGTTGATTACCCTGGGCTAGACCGGCCCCTTCAGGATGGTATCGACAGATATTTCCACATGCATGTCGGCAAACACGTCCCAAAACGGGTCGGGATCGGTCGAGGAATAGATGGCACCGAATACGCCCGTTGCCGCCAGTCCATCTTCGGAAATCGGCATGTTGAGCCGGGCGTAGCACATGAAGTCCTTGGTATAGGAGGTCATGTGATCATGGGTATAGGCGACGATACGCTGACTCACGATGCGCTGTGTTTCAGCGCTTGTTCGATCAAATTCACTGCGGCGCTCCGGACGGACGTGCTCGGCCCGAATGTCGGCGCGCGTTCGCCGGCTGGGGTCAAATCCGAAGGCTTCGACGATACGCGTGCCGGCCAATCGATAGCGCAAATCGTCGGGCATAGCCCCGGCATCCAGAAGATAGAGATGCGGCAGAAAGGGACGCATGGCGATGGGATCTAGGTCGCGCCGTAGTGGCAATGCCCCATCCCGCGACAGGCTCCGCCAGTAGCGAAACAGGCCGCGCAGCGTGGGGTGCATAATAATGGCTTCGTCGAATGCTCTCACATGCTGTCCTGTCCAGACCCCTGCCCAAAGCTAGCACAGCACTGCACCAACAAAAGCCCGAAATGTGTCAGGCAGCCACCGGGGCCTGTTCCCTCGCCACTCGTTGACGGCTCCAATAACGATCCGCGGCCCATTTGAGAGGAACGAACGCTGCTGTCGCCAAAAGCACCCACCACGCCGGGCGCACATGCCTGAAATCGAAGGTCGCGGCCAGTATGCGCTCGCCGCCAATGCCGGTTGCCAATTGATACCACAGCGCTTCACCCGCCAAGGTGAGCAACGCGCTTCCAACCGCCAACGCCCCCAATTGCAATAGTGATAGTCCCTGATCACCATTCCAGCGATAGGCCACGCGGTACAGCATCAGCCAAATGAAAAGCCCACTCATCAAGACTGGCTCGCTGACGTTGATCTTCGATTGCATGAAGAAATGCGCCAGTCCCAGCACGGTAAGTGGATAGACCAGATAGTGGAGACGCTGCCACTTTCTGCCACCGAGCCGCCGCATCGCGCGGTCGGTCGATGTGATGGCGAGGATCAACAGGCCGACAAATGCAACGAAGCCGATGGTAAGATAGATGCGCAGCACAACCTCGCTGGCGACAAAGCTCAGGCGGAAGTTCTGCTGTACGATGTAGAGGGTGAGATGAATGGCGACATAGAAAAAAGCGCTCACGCCCAGCATCCGGCGCAGTGTAATCGCCTTGGGCCAGGCCCCGATCCGGCGCAGTGGCGTAATGGCAAGCGTGATCAATAGGAACCGCACCGACCACTGGCCGATCAGAAGAAGGGCTGCGGTTACCGGCATGGCGCTGGTTGCCAATGCACCCGGAGCCGGGGGGGTACCGTTCGCCCAAATGAAGGCAGCCCATAGGCCCGGCAGCAAGATACCGATGAAAATACTAAGCTTCAGCCATGAAACTTGGCCGGACCGATCGAGCCAGGGATACAAGACGGGCACTCCTTTCGCCTGATAGTGATCCATTCGGTTGCTGCTGTCGCGGTGTTACAGCAGGGCAATTTTTGGCGCTATAACAGTGGGTTGACAAAGATCACTTGGGCGGCGCACAAGTTTTCCGCCGCCTTCTTCTACGAGCGTTCGCATGAATCCGATCTTTGCCCAGACCTCTACCAGCATTTTCGAGACGATGTCGCGCCTCGCCCGGCAACATGACGCGGTCAATCTGGGCCAGGGCTTTCCCGACGATCCAGGGCCCATCGACGTGCGCGAGCATGCCGCCAACGCCGTGGTCGATGGCTGGAACCAGTACCCGCCGATGATGGGCATTCCCGAACTCCGTCAGGCCATAGCCCGCCATTACAAACGCTTTCATGGGCTCGATCTGGACTGGGAAGGCGAAGTGATGGTGACTTCGGGAGCGACCGAGGCGCTGGCGGGATCGCTGCTAGCCCTTATCGAACCAGGCGACGAGGTTGTGCTCTTCCAACCGATGTATGATGCCTATCTGCCATTGGTGAAGCGGGCCGGTGGCGTGCCGCGTTTCGTCTCGCTACGGCCGCCGCATTGGGGTCTCGACGAAGCTCAGCTCAAAGCTGTCTTCAATAGCCGCACGCGGGTTGTCCTGCTCAACCATCCGCTTAATCCGACCGGCTCAGTCTTTTCGCGGGCCGATCTCGATCTGCTCGCCAAATATATCGTCGAACACGACTGCATCCTGATCTGCGACGAAGTCTGGGAGCATGTGCTCTTCTACAACGTTGCCTACAATCCCACATTGACCCTGCCTGAGCTTCGCCGCAGGACGCTCAAGATTGGGTCGGCAGGAAAGATCTTCTCCCTCACCGGCTGGAAGGTCGGCTTCGTCTGCGCCGCTCCGGATATCCTCAAAGTGGTTGCAAAGGCGCATCAGTACATCACCTTCACGACCCCGCCCAATCTGCAGGCCGCTGTCGCCTATGGCCTCGATAAGGCGGACAACTATTTCACCGGCATGCGGCGGGATTTCCAGGCGGCACAGGATCGCTTCGCCGTGGGTCTCGCTAAGCTGGGTTTCGAAGTCATCCCCTCCCAGGCCACCTACTTCCTCAACATCGACCTCTCTAAGGGGCGGTTCGCCGGCATGGATGACGTAACCTTCGCCATGCGGCTGGTCGAAGAGGCACGTGTCGCCTCGATCCCGGTCAGTGCGTTCTATGCCGAGAATCCGGTGACCAGCGTCGTGCGCTTTTGCTTTGCCAAGCGCGTCGAGACGCTTGATGAGGCGCTGCGCCGAATCAGCGGGTTCTGCTAGGGTCGCGTCCCATGTATGAGATCGACCCCAGCCGCATCGACTTGGCGCAGGAATTCAAGCGCAAGCCCTTCGGGCGCCACAGTGCTGAATTGCAGCGCGTTCTCAATCGCATGCGGTCAGAGCCTTTCGAGGGCCATTACGTCCTGCTGCGCGACGGACGCTTCGGCCCCTGGAGGCTTGCCCAGTTGGGTCGCCGGCCGCAGGATTCGATGGCGCTCACCGGCCACGTGTTCCAAGACCGCGTCGATGCCGAATGGCAGGTTTTCAAGCTCCGCTGGCAGCGGCTGACCGGCCAAGATCTTCCTTTGGATTGAAAAATCATGCTCAAGATCGTCGGCTATACGGATCGCCCTTCGGCACGCCCCGGCGAACGTCTGGACTTCAAGATTTCCTGTGAGGAAGGCGCCCGCGCTTTCGATGCGCGCATTGTGCGGCTCATCTGCGGTGATGACGGCCCGACCAGCCCCGGCTACAAAGTTCTCCCGATTGAAGCCAAGGTGAATGGCAGCTATTCGGGCCGCAAACAATCGATCGATGTCGGCTCCTATATGTTGGGAAAGCAGCCGGCTGCCCTCCGCGCTTCGGCAGGTTTCACACTGGCTGCCATCGTGCAAGCGCACTGGGTCGACAAGGAAACTCCGCAGACGATTATCGCCTGTCACGATCTGGCGCATGCCGGCTCTATGCGCGGTGTCTCTCTCAGCCTCGATCGCAGCGGTGCCGGCGCAGCGACGGTCGGCGACGGTCGTGGGCAAATCACTTTAGGGACCGGCCGGCCGTTGATGCCCAAGCGCTGGTATTTGATCGCTGCCAGCTACGATGCCACCGACCGCCGTTTGATCGTGACGCAACGTCCGCTTGAAAGGCAGTTTGGTGAGCCGGAACATAGCGACGGTTCCGCCGTGATACCCTTCGCTCTGCCCGACATGACCGATGCGACGCTCACTGTCGGTGCAACCTTGATGCCGGGCATAACAGACCGTCGGCAATCGCAGCTGCATTTTGACGGCAAGATCGAGGCGCCGGCGCTTTATGCCGGCTATCTCGATCCGCTGCGGATCAGCCACCCCAGTTGGGCTGCACAGCCCTGCATCGCCCGATGGGACTTCAGCCGCGACATGGCAGCCAGGACCGTCCGGGATCAAAGCGGTAATGGCTTCGATGGCGAGCTGGTCAACCTGCCGACGCGTGCCGTCACGGGATCGAATTGGCATGGCGAGACCACGAATTGGCGCGAGCGCCCGGATCTCTATGGAGCTATCCATTTCCATTGCGACGATCTCTACGACATGGGCTGGGCCACGGACTTCACATGGGAGTTGCCGGGCGACGTCGCGAGCGGAATTTACGCCTGCGAGTTGACCACGCCTGATGGTGGCGAGGACGTCGTGCCCTTTTTCATCCTGCCGCCGAAGGGTAAAGTCACGGCCTCGGTCGCCTTGCTCGCCTCGACTTATACCTACCTCGCTTATGCCAATTCGCATCATGGCTATGAGGATTCGCTTTCGGAAGTCTGCTATGGCGCGCTGCTGGAATTGGGGCCGGCCGAGCAGTTCCTGAAAGAGCGGCGCGATTTCGGCGTTTCGCTCTATGACCGGCATCGCGACGGTTCCGGCTCCAGCTATTCTTCCTGGCTGCGGCCGATCCTCAATACCCGGCCGAAACGCGCGATCTGGAATTTCAACGCCGACCTCCATATCACCGATTGGCTACAGGCCATCGGCCAGCCCTACGACGTCATCACCGACGACCGGATCCACGCTGAGGGCGTTGACCTACTCAAAGGCTATCGCTGCGTCATCGCCGGTACGCATCCCGAATATCACACGACCCAGATGCTGGACGCTTTCGAGCGCTACCAGAAGGACGGCGGTCGCCTGATGTATCTCGGCGGCAACGGCTTCTATTGGCGCATTGCCACTAACCCGGAATGGCCCGCCGCGATCGAGGTCCGTCGCGGTGAGACCGGCACCCGCTGTTACGAATTGCCGCCGGGCGAGCGCTATCATGCCTTCACCGGTGAGTTCGGCGGATTGTGGCGCAGCCAAGGACGTGCCCCGCAGAAAATGTTCGGTGTCGGCTTTGTCACCGAAGGCTTTGATGCCAGTTCCTATTACACGCGCCTGGCCGACAGTTTCGATCCCCGCGCTGCGTTCATTTTCGACGGCGTCGGGCCGGAAGAGCGGATCGGCGATTTCGGCATCCTAGGGGGCGCTGCCGGACTTGAGCTCGATGCATCGGATCCGGAACTTGGCACGCCAGCTCACGCCCTGATCCTTGCCAAATCGGTTGAACATTCGAACACTTTTCTCCTAACGCCAGAGGAATTGCTGGCGGGCTTTCCCGGGCTGGATGCGATTGAAAGCGACCGTTGCCGCGCGGAACTGGTCTTCTTCGAAACGGCAAGCGGCGGCGCCGTTTTCTCGACCGGGTCGATCGGTTGGGCCAGCTCCCTCAGCCACAATAAATATGACAACAATGTTTCCAGGATTACACTGAACGTCCTTCGCCGGTTCCTGGACCCCAAGGCATTCGCTTAGCATAACTTCCCTTGCCAGATCGGCGGGCCGCACCCACAATAACCTGATGCTGCTGGAGATTTTCGCCGATACCGTTTGCCCCTGGTGCTACATTGGAAAGCGCCGGCTGATGCGTGCACTTGCCAATCGGCCGCAGCCGGATCTTGTTATCCGCTGGCGCGCCTTCCAGCTGAATCCCGGAATGCCCATGGCCGGCATCGATCGCGCCCAATATATGACCGCGAAATTCGGCTCCCTTGAGCGAGCGCAGCGGGTTTTTGACAGTGTCGCTCGCGTCGGCCGCAATGAGGGCATCGATTTTCAGTTCGACCGGATCAAGCGCACGCCGAACACCCTGCGCTCGCATCGTCTGCTGCAGGTGGCCGCGCGCCTCGGGCGGGAAGCTGCCCTCCTCGACCGTCTCTATACTGCATATTTCCTCGAAGGCATCGATATCGGTGATCCAGACCGTCTGGTGAGCCTTGCTGAAGAAATGGGCCTGCCGGCCGATACGGCCCATGCTGCAGTCGAAGGCATCCCGGAAATCGACCTGGCGCTGGCCGAGGATTTCCAGTCGCGACGGCTCGGTATCACCGGCGTCCCCTATCTCATCTTCAACGGCCGCTTCGGCCTCTCGGGCGCGCAGGAGCCGGAAGTGCTCTATTCCATGTTCGACCTCGCCCGCGAAGACGACAAGGAAAAGTTGGCCTCCTGAGCTTCTACGCCGCCATGTCGGCGAGCCGGTCCATCAGCTTGCGCACACCTTGGACACGGGTATCGGCGTCGAGCCAGTCCTGGCGATAGACCAGCTTTTGATCCGGACGGACCGACATGATGTCTGAGCGCTTCGAGATGAAATCGATGAGCCGATCGGGCTTGGCGAAGCGGTTGTTGCGGAACGACAGCACGGCACCTTTCGGGCCGGCTTCGATGCGCTCGATCCCCGCAGCCCGGCAGAGCCGCTTGACTGCAACAATGCGCAAGAGGTTTTCGACCTCGTTCGGCAAGGCGCCGAAACGATCAATCATCTCCGCGGCGAAGGCTTCCGCTTCCTGGTCGTTCTCCAAGCCGGCGATGCGGCGATAGAGGCCAAGGCGGATGGAGAGATCGGTGACGTAGGCCTCCGGGATAAGAACCGACGTGCCGAGATTGATCTGCGGTGCCCATTCCTGCTTCTGCTGTGCCCGAAGATCGCCACGCGCCTCCGCGACGGCTTCCTCAAGCAGTTGCTGATAGAGCTCGACGCCGACCTCACGCACCTGTCCCGATTGCTCTTCGCCCAGCAGATTTCCAGCACCGCGAATATCGAGATCGTGGCTCGCCAGCGTGAAGCCGGCGCCCAGCTGATCAAGCGTCTGCATGACCTCGAGCCGCTTCTGCGCCGCCTCGGTGAGGTTCTTATTGGGGACGGTCGTGAGATAGCAATAACCGCGCAGCTTGGAGCGGCCGATACGACCGCGCAACTGATAGAGCTGAGCGAGGCCCAGAATATCGGCGCGGTGAATGATCATCGTATTCGCGGTCGGAATATCGAGGCCGGATTCAATGATATTGGTTGCCAGCAGCATGTCGTAGGAACGGTCATAAAAGGCCGTCATCGCCTTTTCGAGCGCCGTCGCCGACATTTGGCCGTGCGCCGTGACGATCTTCACCTCCGGCACGAGCTTGCGAATACGCTCGGCGACCGTTTCCAGATCCTCGATCCGCGGACAGACATAAAAAATCTGCCCACCACGGAATTGCTCGCGCAGGATCGCTTCGCGGGTGATGACCGGATCGAAAGGCAGCACGAAAGTGCGCACCGCCAACCGGTCGACCGGCGGCGTGGTGATGAGACTCATCTCGCGGATGCCGGTCAGTGCCAGCTGCAAGGTGCGCGGGATCGGCGTCGCCGTCAGGGTCAGCACATGGATATCGCCGCGCAGCTCCTTCAGCCGTTCCTTCTGGCCGACGCCAAAATGCTGCTCCTCGTCGACGATAAGAAGACCGAGATCCGCAAACTCGATCGATTTCGCCAGCAGCGCATGAGTGCCGATGACAATATCAATCTTGCCTTCCTTGATCGCTTCCTTGGTTTCCTTGGTTTCTTTGCTGCCCACCAGACGTGAGAGCTGGCGCACCTGGATCGGAAAGCCACGGAAGCGTTCACTGAAGGTCTTAAAGTGCTGGCGGCAGAGCAAGGTTGTCGGCGTCACCACGGCGACCTGCTTGCCGCTCATGGCCGCGACGAAAGCTGCGCGCAGCGCCACTTCGGTCTTACCAAAGCCCACATCGCCGCAAACCAATCGATCCATGGGCTTGCCGGCAGCAAGATCGGTCAGAACATCGTCAATGGCCCGCTGCTGATCTTCGGTCTCGGCAAAGGCGAAACGGGCACAGAATTCATCGAAGAGACCTGAAGGTGCCTGCAAGGGATCGCTTTCCCGAATGGCACGCTGTGCTGCCACCTTCAACAGATGGTTGGCGATATCCTTGATGCGCTGCTTGACGCGTGCTTTCCGCGCCTGCCAGGCGGCGCCGCCAAGCTTGTCGAGCTCAACGATCGCCTCCTCCCCGCCATAGCGGGTGAGGACGTCGATGTTTTCGACCGGCACATAAAGCTTGTCATTTCCGGCATAAATCAGCCGCAAGCAGTCATGCGGCGCGCCGCCGACATCAAGCGTCTCCAACCCTTCGTAGCGGCCGACGCCATGATCGACATGGACGATGAAATCGCCTGCAGCGAAATTCGCGAGTTCCGCCAGGAAAGTCTCGGTCTTGCGCTTGCGCGCGACTGTGCGCGTGAGGCGGTCGCCGAGAATATCCTGCTCGGTCACGACCAACAGGTCATCGGCCTTGTATCCCTGCTCAAGGCCCAGAACCGCCCTGCCCAGGGTGTCCCGCGGCCAGGCCATGAATTCAGCCAAGCTGCCGACAGAAACCTGCTTTACCAGCCCATGTTCGCTCAGCAGGTGCCCGATACGTTCGACTGCACCCTGGCTGACGGCCGTCAACAGCACGCGCCTGCCAGTCAGCTGTTCGGCTTTGATGGCTTTCGCCGCGGCCTCGTAAACATTGATGTCAGGGTTGATCCGCGCCTCGGCGAAATTGAGACCGGGTGCACCCATCGCCCGCAGATTAGTTTCACTGCCGGTGCCGAAATGATGAAAAGCGAAGACCGTGTGACGTCTGGCAAAGTTGCGCCAATCGGAATCGGCCAAATAGAGAAGTTCGGGCGGCAGTGGTTTATAGGCGGCGGCACCAGACTCCCTGTCCGCCCGCTGCAGATCGCGCCGGGCCGAATAGAAATCGGCAATCGTATCGAGCCGCGCGCGTTTGGCCTCGTCCGCCTGATGGTCGAGTGTGATCACGCATTGCGGCAGATAGGAATCGAGGCTGACCAACGGCGTGCCGAATAGCGGCAGCCAGTGCTCCATGCCGGGATAATGACGCCCAGCACTGATCGCCTCGTAAAGCGGATCGTCCGCGCCACTTGAGCCGAAGGTCTGCCGATACCCTGTGCGAAAGGCTTCGATCGCAGCAGGGGTCAAGGTCACTTCATTGACCGGCTTGATTTCAAACCGATCCAGCTTTTCCTGGCTTCGCTGCGTCAGCGGATCGAACAGCCGAATGTCTTCGATCTCGTCGCCGAAGAAGTCGATCCGCAACGGTGCCGGCGTTCCCGGGGGATAGAGATCGGCTATCCCGCCACGCAAGGCGAACTCGCCCGGCTCGGACACGGTCGCATTGCGCAAATACCCGTTGCCGAGCAGATAGGTCATCAACTCGTCCTGCGACAGGGTCTTGCCCTTCGCAAGATCCAGTCCGGCATTCCGGAAAGCAGCGGCGCCCGGCACCTTCTGCAGCAATGCGCCGACGGTGGTGACGACGATCGGCAGCGGTTTGCCGGCGGCGGCAGTGGCCGCCAGGGCGCTCAAAGTCTGGATACGTGTCGCCAGAATGTCCCGATGCGGCGACGAACGGTCGTAGGGGAGACAATCCCAGGCCGGGAAAGAAAGGACTTCCAGATCCGGTGCGACGAATTTCAGCGTCTCGACCATGCGCGTCATGCGCAGATCGTCGCGGGCGACATGCAGCACGCCGTTCAGCGTCCGTGCGCGTGCAATCCCGGCGACCAATTGCGCATCGTGACCGTCGGGGACGCCGGCAACGTCGTGGCGGCCGGCCTCCGGTACATCAAACGGCAGCTTCTCGCGCATCAGGCGCCCTCGCCCGACAAACGCAGCCGGCCGAAGGCGACCAGGCGCTCGGTCATCGCGCTTTGCAGCCGCGTCGGCAATGGTTCGCGGCCGGAAAGCCAGTCATAGATATCTGGGTCGATTTCGCTCAGAAAAGCAGTCAAAACGCGTAACTCGTCGGCATTGAGGTCGGCCAGATGAGCATCGGCAAAAGGCCCCAGGACCAGATCAAGTTCCTTGGTGCCACGGTGATGGCATTGGAACATCAGCTTTTTGCGCTGCCGCTCCAATTCCTCCATGTCGATGCCCTTTCCTCTTTTACGTTTGGCGCATAGAATCGCGCCGTTTTCAGCCTCAGCCGAACCCGGATTCCCTTGCGCCCGCAAATCCTTTACCCGCTCTTTGCGTCGGTGACCAGCCTGCCCGGCATCGGGCCGAGGCTCGGGAAGCTATTTGAGAAATTGACCGGCCCCAGCGTGGTCGGTTTGCTTTGGCATCTCCCCACGGGACTGGTGGAGCGCCAGCAAGAACCGGATATTCCGGATGTCGCCGATGGCGCAACCGTCACGCTCAAGGTCCAGGTGACGATCCATCTGGCACCACAGCGCCCGCGCCAGCCCTACCGAGTGTCCTGCGTCAATGATACCGGCGCCGTCGATCTGGTCTTTTTCAACCCCCGGGTCGATTATCTCAAGAACCTGTTACCGCCAGGAGAATGGCGGGTCGTTTCCGGGCGGGTCGAGCGCTATGCCGGCACCCTCAATATGGTCCATCCGGATTACATCCTGCCGCCGGAACGCGCGGGCGAGATCAAGAAGCTTGAGCCCACCTATGGCCTGACTGCGGGGCTCACCCCCCGCATCGTGCTGAAAGCCGTGGCCGCCGCCATCGAACGCGCGCCCGAGCCACCCGAATGGATCGATGCGCATGTGATGAAGCGCCATCAATGGCCGAAATGGAAGGCGGCTATCGAAACGATCCATCGCCCGGGAGGCGCCGCCGATCTAGGGCCGGATACCCTCGCCCGGCAGCGCTTGGCCTATGACGAGGTGCTGGCGAGCCAAGTGGCATTGGCTTTGGTGCGCCAGCATAACCGGCGCCTGGCGGGCCGACCTTGTGTTGCAACCGGGGCACTGACGTCCCGTGTCAAAGCAAAGCTGCCTTACGATTTGACGCCCTCGCAGCGCCAGGCGATCGAGGAGATTGCAGCGGACATGGCCTCGCCTCAGCGCATGCTGCGCCTGCTGCAGGGTGACGTCGGCAGCGGCAAGACCGTGGTTGCGCTCTTTGCCATGCTGATCGCTGCCGAAGCCGGCGGTCAGGCCGCCCTCCTCGCGCCGACCGATATCCTGGCGCGACAGCACTTTGCGACCCTCGAGCCGCTCCTTCGGGCCGCAGGCCTGCGCCTGGAACTGCTGACCGGCCGCGACAAGGGCAAAGCACGTGAACGCATTCTGGAAGGGCTTGCTTCCGGCGATGTCCCTCTGGTCGTGGGCACACACGCCCTGGTTCAGGAGAGCATTACCTTTAACGATCTGCGCTTGGCGGTGGTCGACGAGCAGCACCGATTTGGCGTGCAGCAGCGCGTCGCGTTGTCGGAGAAGGGCAAAGGCGTCGACCTCCTCGTCATGACGGCGACGCCTATTCCGCGCACCTTGATGCTGACCGCCTATGGCGACATCGATGTTTCGCGCCTCACCGAGAAACCGCCAGGACGACAGCCGATTGATACGCGGACCATTCCGATCGATCGCCTGGACGAGGTTGCCGGCGGGCTCAAGCGCGCCATTGCACATAGCTCCCGCATCTATTGGGTTTGCCCGCTGGTAGACGAATCCGAGGTGATCGATCTGGCAGCTGCCAGCGAACGCTATGAGATGCTCAAGAACATCTTTGGCCTGCGCGCTGGCTTGGTCCATGGCCAGATGAAGGCTGCCGATCGCGATAAGACCATGGCACAATTCCAGGCTGGAGAAATCGACATCTTGGTGGCGACAACCGTGATCGAGGTCGGCGTCAACGTGCCTGAAGCGACCGTCATGGTGATCGAACATGCCGAGCGCTTTGGCCTGGCGCAGCTCCATCAACTGCGCGGCCGCGTCGGGCGCGGCACCGGAAAGTCGAGCTGCATTCTCCTTTACCAAACACCTCTAAGCGAAACGGCAAAGTCGCGCCTTGCGATCATGCGGGACACCGAGGACGGTTTCCGTATCGCAGAAGAGGATCTAAAGCTGCGCGGTGCAGGCGAGCTTCTGGGAACGCGCCAGAGCGGCCTGCAAGAATTCCACATCGCAGATCTGACAGCCCATGCCGATCTCATCCAGATCGCCCGCGATGATGCGCGCCTGGTCCTGGAGATGGATCCGGAACTGGTCAGTGAGCGCGGGCTGGCATTGCGCGTCCTGCTCTATCTCTTTGAGAAGGACGCCGTGGTGAAGACAATCCGGTCAGGCTGAAGCCTTCTTCTTCGGCACCGCTTTGCCGGGTGCCACGATACCGCCTGACACGACCAGCTTGATCCCGTCCTCGACCGACATGTCGAGGTATTTTACATCCTTTTTCGGCACGAAGATGAGGTAACCCGAGGTCGGATTGGGCGTAGTCGGCACGAAGATGGTCACTGGATCCTCTCCAACCGATTCTTTGACCTCCGCCGGCGTGCTGCCAGTCACGAAACCCAAGGTCCAGGCGCCCGGACGGGGAAACTCCACCAAGACGCAATCGCGAAAGGCGGCCGATTGATTGGCAAGCACCGTCTCGACGATCTGCTTGATGGCACTGTAGATCGAGCGAATGATCGGCAGGCGGTTGAGAATGCTCTCCATCAATTGCCGCGTCAGGCGACCGAAAAGGCCCGCTGTGATGGCGCCTATCAAGGTGAGCACGATAAGAACGATGATCAGCCCAATCCCGGGGATGGAGAAAGGCAGATAGTTCTCGGGGTTGTACTCGGGTGGCACCAGCGGCAGGACTGTCTGATCGACCCAGTTGATGAACAGCCAAGCGATATAGATGGTCAGGCTGACGGGCGCGGTGATGAGGATGCCCGCCAGGAAATAGTTGCGCAGCCGCGCGCCCAACCCCAGGCCATGCTTCTTCGGCGTCAGATCTTCCGGTCCCTCCGGCGCGGCGTTCGGCGGGTTTTCGATCTCACTCATGATGCGCGGTTACCCTTCCAGTGTTGGTTGCCTCTATCAAATAGAACTGGCCGGGTTGACGCAACTAGGGCAGAATCTGCGACATTTAGTGGATGAACGGCGCCGGTATATGGCGGAACTGGATTGGATTGAGGGGCTGATCTGTTTCTGCCCGCGGGAGCAAATTGCTTCCGAGGTGATCGATCGTGCCGAAACTGTCTGGTCCGGTTTGTGCCATGGGCGGCCGTATCCCGGCCGTGCCGAGCTCGACCCATTGAGCTTCCGTGACGTGCTTCCCTATCTGTCGGTCATTGAGTTTCATGAAAACCCCTTCCGCCTCCGCTATCGACTGATCGGGACGGAAGTCGCACGCTTTTCCGGCGAGGACTTTTCCGGAAAGTGGCTTGATGAAACAGGTTGGAGCCCACTCCATCAGCGGCTCAATCTCTTGCTCTACGTGCGGGCGTATGAAACGCAACAACCCGTCTTTGGCCTATCGCAAGTCGACTGGCGCGATCGAACTGATCATTTCTTTCAGTGGGCGCTCTATCCGTTGGGTGATGCCGGGCGCGTGACCCACTGCCTAAGTGTTGACGATTTCACCCATATCGCGAAGCCCAGCGGCCTGCTGCGCGAAAACTCGCCAAAGGACGAACCGACGACATGAAAAAAGCACATTGGCTGCCGGTCCTGTGCTTCACCATTTCAGCGATGCTGGCCGAGCCCAGTTGGGCACAGAGCGCGATCGATCCGGGCTCCGCCGCTTTCATGCATGGCGATTATGCGACGGCCATGCAGGAATGGTGGAAGAAGGCACAAGCAGGTGACGCCGAAGCCATCAACAATATCGGCGTCCTTTACAACAAGGGCCTTGGCGTGGAGAAAGACCCCGGCAAAGCAGCTCAATGGTATCAGCGTTCGGCCGAATTCGGCTATCCGAACGCACAGTTCAACCTGGCCAACCTCTATTACTCCGGCGACGGCGTGGAAAAGAATCCAAAGCAGGCCGCCTATTGGTATCAGCAGGCTGCTGAACGCGGACATCTCGGAGCCCAATATTATCTTGGGCTGATGTATGAGGATGGCGAGGGCGTCCCGCAGGACCAGATGATGGCCTTGAAGTGGATCGTTAAAGCGGCCGATGCCGGCAATGCGGCCGCGCAATATGAAGTCGGCCGTATGCTGGTCAGCGGCAACGGTTTGCAACCGGATGCCAAAAAGGGTGCCGAATACGCCCTGAAAGCAGCCCAGGCCGGCAATGCCAAAGCATCCCTGCTCATGGCGCAACTCTATGAAGCCGGCAACGGCGCCGAGAAGAACGATCTCGAAGCCTATGTTTGGGCGCGGATCGCCCTCGATCGAATGAAGCCAGGGCAAGACTCAAAGAAGGCGTCTGCTCTGGTGGACGAGTTGGAGGGGCGGCTTGAACCCGGCGCCATAAAGGCCGCGGAACGAGTCATAGCGATCCGCAATCCAAAACCGAATGGTGAAGACCAGAATCAGGCGGCCCAGCCGCCGCAATAGACCTCAAGGGTAGGTAGCACCGGCATAGATCTTTTCGAGCTTGGCGATCGTCTCCGCCGTATCAAGCGACTGATCGCCGGCGACGGGTTTCGCCACAAGATCCACGGTCAGAATGGACACCGCCTTGCCGGACGCCCAGCGACGCTCGGAGCATGGGTAGCCGTAATAGGGCCAGCCGCCGTAACCATAGGCGTGTCTGTGGCCATAGAAGCCATAACCGGGATAGCCCCAAAAGGGTGCTGCCGAGCAGTGCGGGTAGGATTGCACGTCGATATCGCTATCCGTCTTCTCTGACACAACACGAAAGGCGGATATGCTGCGCTCCTGCGCGATCCGGGCCGCACGCAACAAAGCCAGATCGTGCACCTTGTCTTTCTCCGACGCGATTTTCGCGTCGCCGCGCGGATTGCTGGCCGAGAGTCTCACCTCAGCGCCCCGATATGTGATCTCGACGGTGTCGCTATCGACATCCCGGTCACTAAAACCAAAATCGCCCGCTACCGAAAGCGGCTGCATCGCCGGCCGAGGTGGCGCTGGCGTAGCGCAGGCCGCCAAAGCGAGCGATCCAAGGAATAGAAATGCGGGAATGAGGCGAGGCATCGTCATGGCCCCACTTTAACATTTTTTGGCGGCAGCGGGCTCCACCACCGCCACTCTGCTCAAACAAATGTGATCAAACGGCTCAGCGCCATTCGGCGTCCGGGTTGGAGAGCACGGCAGGGCTGAGGGCGAGGCAATAACCCTTTTCCGCCCAAACCTGCTTGCAAGCCTTGCCGGCATCGGCCTGATCCAGCCCAACCAGTAGCGCCGAGTAGCGGGTCATACCTTCCCAGGTGCGCTGAATAATCGCCGGACGGCCCTTCTTGATCGTCCCTTTCAGCTTCGCCTTCATCGTCGCAATCGTGCTTTCGGCCTGATTTTTTTTAGGGAACGCACCGAAGACGACGCCCCAGCCAGAAATGCGGGCGGTCGAGGTGATGGTTGAGTTGCCTTCTTCCGCCACGCGCTGATCGCAATCGCCGCCCTTCAGGATGATCGGCGGCGCACCCTGCTCATCGGCCGACACCTTGACCGCCATGTCGCGCAGTTTTGCTTGGCCAGCCTCGCCGACCTTGAAACCTGTATTGAGCAACTGGGTCATCAAGGCAGCTCTTTCGCCCCGACTGCCGGCGCCAAGTACCACGCCGATCAACCGGCGACCGTCGCGCTTGGCCGACGCCACCAGATTGTAGCCCGAGCCGCAGGTGAAGCCTGTCTTCATCCCATCGGCCCCCTGATAGGACGACAGAATGCCGTTGACCGATGGCTGTGTCCGCCCGCCGATCGTGACGCTGCGCTTGCCGAAGAAATGATAGTGCTCAGGATAATTCTCGAAGATGCGCAGGGCGAGCTGCGCCATATCGCGCGCGGTCGTAACCTGGCCTGCATTCGGCAGGCCCGAAGCGTTCTTGAATTCACTGCGGGTCATGCCGATCCGATGCGCCGTATGGGTCATCATCAAGGCGAAATTCTCTTCGCTGCCGCCGATAGCTTCCGCCAGCGCCACGGCAGCATCGTTCCCCGAGACCACGATCATGGCCGTAAGAGCCTGTTCTACCGTAATCTTTTGCCCGACTTTAAAACCAAACTTGGTCGGCGACTGGCCGGCCGCATTGGCCGAAACCGTAATCTTGTCGCTGAGTTGGATTTTTCCAGTCTTTGCCGCCTCGAAGACCATGAAGGCGGTCATCATTTTGGTCAGCGATGCGGGATACCAGAGCGCGTTGGCACCGTCGGCGCGCAAGACGGCACCGCTGGTCACATCGACCAGCACATTCACGCTGCGCGCATCGGCAGCGGGCGCTGCAATGCCTATGCTCAGAGCCAGAAAAATGGCCCAAATCGGCCAAGTCAACGACTTCCACCCCTCGCGCAACATGCTTCCCTCGGCTCCGAAAATCGGGTTGGATGTTAAGACATGAGTCTGCGACGGGTGACAAGCCGTTTTAAGGATTGTTCCCCCATTCTGCGGCGCTATGGTGAGGAAATTCGAAGGCATTTGGGGGTATCTGTGATCCGAATCGCGCGCAATCTCATGGTCGGTGGCTGTTTGCGCCTTGCCATATCGGTCGGAGCGGTCGCTATGGCCGCCCTTCCCGCCTGGGCCGACTATCAGAGCGGGGTGGACGCCTATTACAAAGGTGATTTCAAGGCAGCCTATGACGCTTGGCTACCTCTGGCCGAAGCGGGTGATGCCGTCGCTCAGAACAGCCTTGGCGCCCTCTATGACCACGGCCTCGGCGTTCCCGAGGACAATGCCGAAGCGGCCCGCTGGTACGAAATGGCGGCCCAGCAGGGCATGCCCCTGGCGATGCGCAATCTTGGAAACCAATATGCTACCGGGCATGGTGTGCCCTACGACATCAATCTGGCGCAGCAATGGTATGAGAAGGCTGCTGCCCTCGGCGATCAGCAATCAGCCGCACTTCTTGCCCACCTCCGGCCAGCAACGACACCCCCGGTTGATACGGCCGTCGTAACGCCCCAGCAGACTTTTGGTGCGCCGACGACAACTGGCAATCTGGCTGAACCGGTGGACGATGGCTCGCAATCGGCCACGCTCTCCGGCTCTGCCGCAACCGATGACTCACTCGTCATTCCCGATGCCCCGGCACCAGCCCCTGTCGCAGCCGCACCGAGCAGCGATGCACCCATTGCACTCGATCTCGGAAACAATAAGGTGACGATGCCGGCGACATCCGAGGCGACCGCACCTGCACAAACGGAAGCCACTCCTCCCGCCCCAACCCCGGCAGCGGTCCAGCAGGCCGCCGTCACACCAGCTCAGCCACCGGCGGCTCGCGCTGACGGCAATTGGCTGATCGGTCAATGGCAAGGTCCGTCGCTCGGTTGTCCGAAAGGCGGCGGCATTGAATTCACCGAAGGCGAGACCTTGTCCTGGTTCGATGGCCAAGTCGCCGTACGCCTCACCGCCACTTATCAGGTGTCCGGTGACAACATCGTCGTCAACGCGGCCGGTAGCGACGGTGCGCCGCAGCAATATACCTATCAGCGCAGCGGCCCAGATAAGATGATCATTGTCAGCATTCCGCAGGCCATGCCGAAATCGCTGCTGGGCATCGCCTATCGCCGCTGCGGCGCGGCACCGAACATGACACCGTCAGTTTCGGCTGAACCGGCGGCGCCAGCAGCACCCGCCACAATACCGATTATCGGTGGCGGCACCGGCGAGGCCCCCGTCCTTCCCGCCAGCACGCAGCCGGCCACCGCAACCCAGCCTGCGGTCGCTGCCGCAGCTCCCGCCCCTACCACCCCTGCCCCTGCCCCTGCCGCAGCGCCGACGCAGGCAGCACCCGCGACTGGTGCTGCCTCGCAATACTCTTTGAGCCAGCAGGCGAATTTGGGCCGTGACGCAGCCGCCAACAACGACAAAGTTGCTTCCGGCTGGGCGGCTTTCGAGCAAGGCAACTATCAGGAGGCCCTGACGACCTTCAAATCCCAGGCCGATGCGGGCAACACCAACATGCAGGTGCTGGTCGGCAACATGTACGATTACGGCCAGGGCGTGCCCCAGGACGACGTCCAGGCGCTGCAATGGTATCTGATGGCGGCGTCGAAAGGCGACATCAAGGGGCAGTACCAGGCGGCCAATCTTTATTTCAGCAGCCCCACCGTTCCGAAGAACAACGTCGAGGCCTATCGCTGGGCGAGCCTGGCCGCAAAAGGGCCGGCGGGGGACCGTACCAGCATCTGGGCGCAGCAATTGCTCTCCGTGCTCACGGCAAACATGACTGAGGACGAAATCGACGACGCCAAGTCGCTTGCCAAGAAGCCGCTGAACGCAAACTGACCGCCATTCTGGAGTCACTCCCCATGCTGCCCAATGTCGCCTTCGATGCGGCCGACCTTGCCGCCAAGGATCGTGCGCATCTCATTCACCCGTGGGTCGATTTGGGACTGACCAAGGACGCGGATCCGCTGATCGTCTCGGCGGCCGAAGGCGCCTACGTCTACAACGTTCATGGCCAGAAGATGCTGGACGGCATCGGTGGCATGTGGTGCGTCAATGCTGGCTATGGCCGCGGCGAGATCGCGGATGCGATGGCCGAGCAGGCCCGCCGAATGGCCTATTTTTCGCCCTTCGGCATGATCGGCAACCCGCCGGCGATCGAGTTCGCAGCGCGCCTGACACAATACACGCCGGGCGATCTGAAGCATGTGTTCTTCACGACCGGCGGATCAACGGCCGTTGATTCGGCGCTACGTTTCGTCCACTTCTTCAACAATTTCCATGGCCGGAAGCAGAAGAAGCAGATCATCACCCGCGAATATGCCTATCACGGCTCCACCTATCTGACGGCTTCGGTGTCCGGGAAGCCCGCCGATCGCGGCAATATGGATCTCGAGACCGGCTTCATTCATCATCTGCCGGCACCGAACCCCTATCGCCGGCCGGATGGCATGTCCCTGGAGGCTTTCTGTGATGCCAAGGTGAAGGATCTGGAAGACAAGATCCTGGAGCTTGGCCCGGACAAAGTTGCGGCCTTTATTGCAGAACCCCTGCTGGCTTCGGGCGGTGTTATCGTGCCGCCACCCGGCTATCAGAAGCGCACCTGGGAAATCTGCCGCAAATACGATGTCCTCTATATCTCGGACGAGGTGGTGACTGGCTTTGGTCGCCTCGGTCATATTTTCGCATCGAAGGAAGTGTTCGGCATCGAGCCGGACATCATCACCTGCGCCAAAGGCCTGACCTCAGGCTATGTGCCGCTGGGCGCCATGATCGTTTCTGATCGGCTCTACTCGACATTGACTGATAATGCGGGGCGCGGCCAGGTCTTCGCCAACGGCTATACTTATTCGGCGCACCCAGTTTCATGCGCCGCGGGCATGGCCAATCTCGATATATTCGAACGCGAAGATATTTGCGGCCACGTCCGTCAGACCGGCCCCTATTTCCATGAGCGTCTCAGCGAACTGACCGCTATCGACATGGTGGGTGACGTGCGCGGCAGCCATTTCATGGTCTGTGTCGAATGCACGTCGGACAAGAAGAACAAGGCCGTGCCACCGGCAGAATGGAATGTCGGCAAGCGCATCTTCGAGAAATGCCAAGAAAAAGGCCTGCTGGCCCGGCCCATGGGCCATCTAGTCGTGATGTCGCCACCGCTTATCATCAATCGCGCGCAGATCGACGCGGCAGTCGACATTTTGCGGCAAGGCATCGTTGAGGTGATGGACGACCTGAAGCGTGAGGGCCTGTGGCATTGAGGTCGTTAATCATCATTAATCGATGATCGCGATCTTTTTCGCGCGCAATCCTGCTCACGCCTCTAAAAAAACCCGTCTTATGGCCTACATAAGAAGTGGGCTTGCTCGCCCTTGATGAGCATGATGGAGGTGCGTCATGACGCAGCACATCTTATGTCCGACCGACGGATCCTACCAGGCGCAACACGCCGCCGATTGTGCGGTCGACTTGGCGAAATCCACCGGAGCTACCGTGACCTTTCTCACCGTCGACATGCGCCCGCAGGACCGTGTTCGTCGGCGTTCCTTCTGGCGTTCGGATATCGGCGCGTCGGCCGATGCGCAGGTTGCCGCCCAGCTCAATGTGGCAGCGGAGATCGCTAAAGACCGCGCGTTTAACCAGTTCGAATGTGTCGTCGCGGCCGGCAGCAACGCCGCCGACGCCATCGTCGCCTTTGCTGATGCGCATCAGTGCGATCATATCGTGATGGGCACCGGTATCACGAGCGAGTTCCAGCGTCTCATTCTGGGATCGGTCGCGGCGGACGTCGTGTCGCATGCACATTGCCCGGTGACCGTCGTCCACTAGCAGAACGGCGACCGATCGGCTATTTGAGCCAGACTTCTGCGCTGGCGGTGCGACCGCCAGCGTCGATGACGGTGACGCGCTGTGCGCCCTTCCCATCCGGATCCCATTGCGCCTGCCGCAGATAGGGTGGTGAGGCCACCGGCCTGCCATTGACGAGCCAGCGCAGCGGCAGGCTTCCGCCCTCGGCCTTGAGGACAAGCGGCACGGGCGTCTCGCTTTCAGGTACGGGTACGGTCGAACCATCGAGCGGAAACGCGATCCGCAACCGGTTCTGCGGTCGATCGAGCGCGCTCAGTGCTGGCCCGATGTCATAGCGCCGCAAATTGGCCGGCAAACCGGTATTGCCGACCAGCAAAGCCCCATCGGGCGGTATGCCCGGCAAGGCACTATCGCTCGGCGGCAATTGATCGAAAGCTTCGAACAGCAATGGCGCCGCAGCATCTCGGCCCATGCGGCCACCGGAAAATGAGCCGTCCGGCCGCCCCACCCACACGCCAATCGTGTAATCGCGCGCGTAACCGATCGCCCAAGCGTCGCGATAACCATAAGACGTGCCGGTCTTATAGGCGATGCGGCTGGCCTGTCGTCGGTTGGCGCTGGCAAGCCAGCTTGCCGGCGGCGGCGTGTCTTCAAGAATTCGGGTGACGTAATAGCTCCCCAACGGTCCAATCAACTGTGTCGCCGCAGCGAGTGGCTGGTCCTTGATGAAGCGCAGCGCGCGGACCGTTCCTTGCTCGGAGAACGCCGCATAGAGTGAGACCATCTCCTCAAGCGACACACCGACACCTCCCAAGGCGATCGGGAGACCAGGCCGCCCCGCTTCCTTGGGCAGATGCAACGGATAGCCGGCATTGGCAAGCTTTTGCGCGAAGGGCGGCGCGCCGATGGCATCCATCAAAGTGACCGCCGGCAGGTTGAGCGACAGCTGCAATGCCTCGCGTGCCGAAATCTCGCCTCGAAAAAGGTGGTCAAAATTCTCCGGCGCCCACTCACCGAAGCGCATCGGCTGGTCGACCATGATCGTTTCGGGGTGGACCACCAATTCGTCGAAAGCCATTCCATAAATGAACGGCTTCAGAGCCGAACCCGGTGAACGAATGGCGCTTACCATATCGATCGGTCCGAATTGGCGCCGGTCGAAATAGTTGGCCGACCCAAGATAGGCCAGAACCCGGCGATCCTTATTGCCCACGACCAGTGCGGCGATGGTCGCACCGGCCTCAAGACCTGTCGACCTCCGCGCCAGCAAGCGCTGCAGGTTGCGCTGCAGATCGTGGTCGATGGTCGTATGGATCACAGCCTCATGCGGCAATTCCTGGCGCAGCCGCTCGGCAAGATGAGGTGCATCGCTCAGGGCCGGCAGCCGACGCGATGGAATGGCCTCGGCAATAGCGGCACGATAGGTTTGCTCGTCGAGATCGCCTTCGGCAAGCAGCCGCGCCAGTACCTTATCCCGCGCGCGCTTGGCAGCCTCCGGGAAACGATCCGGCCGCAAGCGCTCCGGGCTTTGCGGCAGGACGACCAGAAGCGCTGCCTCCGCCTCGGTGAGATGGCGTGGTTCCTTCCCAAAATAGCCCAAACTGGCGGCCCTTATGCCTTCCAGATTGCCGCCATAGGGCGCCAGGGTGAGATAGATCTTGAGCACTCCTTCCCCACCCAGTCGCCAGGTCAGCTGCAATGCGCGGAGAGCTTCGATCGCTTTGGCGCGCAGGCCGCGCGACCGCGGTTCCAGAAGGCGGGCTGTCTGCATTGTCAGTGTCGATGCGCCGGAGACAATCTCTCCCGCCGCCAACGCCTGATAGCCCGCCCGGACAATCGCCAGCGGATCGACGCCAGGGTGCCATCCAAAGCGGCCATCTTCGAATGTCTTCAGGTAGCGCAGGAATTTCGGATCGACCGTGTCGGACTCGGCTGGAAAGCGCCACGCCCCGTCTGCCGTTGCGAAGGCGCGCAGCACACTGTCGTCCGAAGCCAGAACCAGCGTCGAATGATCCCGTAATCGTCCCATATAGGGTGGATAAAGTGCATCGGCGAGAAGTCCACCCGTCATTGCCAGCAGGAGCAACCCGCTGGCAATGACGGTGAAGAGCTTCAGTCGATGTGGCCGGACCGACATGGCTGCAAGATCAATACGGCGCCACGGTCAGGGCGTCACGGCCACCGCGCGCCCGCGCTTCCGGTGCATACATATCCTCGACCTGCACCGCCGGCACCGTATAGGTGCCGGGGGTTACCGCACGCACCATATAGGCGACGTTGAAATTGCCGGTCTCGTTGGCAGAGTCGACGTCGAGAGCACCGATGTATCGATCATCCAGAAACTCGCTGTAGTTAAGTGCGGCCAGGGTTGGCAGCCACGACAGATCGCCAGTCCGCCGCGTGTCGGTCAGCCGTTCGTTCTCGATCTCAAACCCGGCGGGCAATAAATCCACCACCATCGCGCGGCGCTGATCTGCCGCCCTTACCTTGCCGCTGATCACCGCCACCAGCACATCGTTCTGACGGACATTCTTCAGGTCGACCGGCTCGCCGGTCAGGGTGTAGTAGACCCGGTTGATCTCGAAGCCCGTCTGCTCCGGCGGCAGGTCGGCAATCGGAACGCCGGCGACTGTTGCCTTGGCATAGACCGGCTCCTTGCCCGTGTTAGTAAACACGGAGCCTGCCCCCAGTTCATCCGAGGCCATGTGCAGGTAATAGGGTTTCGTCTGCTTCACGACCGCCTGCGCATCCCGATCGATGCTGACTTCCGGCTGCAAGGAAGACGTCGTCGCCTTTGCCGCCATCAGGATCCAGACTTCCTCCTGGGTGCTAAGGTAGCCGCGCGCGGCCTGCAAGCCTGCCAGGGTGTCGAGATAGGTCGTCGGATCCCGCCCCGGCAGCTTCGCTTCGCTCAGCAGCGTGACGATGGCGGCGATATCGCGCAGATCGGAGCCGTAATCCATCAGATGCCGCCGTGCTCGGTTCGCCGCGAGTAGTGCCGCGTCGAAGGCCGCATTGGCCCGGGCAACGTCACCATTGAGTGCAAGTGCGGTACCCAATTGTGCGAGGGCAAGGCCGGTCGGCATGCGATCCAGGTAATTGTCAGCGAGGTAACGCAGCTCACTGAGCTTCGCCTCCTTTGCCTTGGCCAGCACGTAGACGGCATAGGCCCTGGCGGCGAGATTGTCGGCGCTGTCGTTATTGTAATCGGTCGCTACATACCGCAGGCCATCTAGGCCGTGACTATAGGCGATGTCCGATACGTCATAGCCACGTGCCCGTGCCTGCGTCAGGAAGTCCATGGCAAAGGCCGAGAGCCAGTTTTCCGGCGGACTGAAGCTGGTCCATAAACCAAAAAGGCCGTCGGCCCGTTGCCGCTCGAGAATGCGACCGATAGCGATCTGCACTTCCTTCGGGTCGCTCTTGGCATATTTGTTCTCAAGACTCCAGATCTCCGCTACCTCGTTGGTGAAGAGCAGCGGGAAAGCAACACTCGTTGTCTGCTCCAAGCAGCCATAGGGGTAGTGGTAGAGGTTGGCCAACACGCTCTGCACATCGAGATTGGGATGCGGGCTGAACGACAGGCGAAGGTCGGCCGTTTCAGGGAGGAAATCAGCCATGGCATTGGCCGAGATCTTCAACGGTGCGCCCGGCAGCAGGCGCTGCGTCAACGTCTGGCTGACGGCCGCCTGACCCGGCCGTACTGGCAGATTGATCTCCCGCGTCAGCGCAAAACCATCGGGCCCCTTCATGGCCATCGTGATGTGGCCTTCACCGACGGCCAATCCCAGGACGCCAGTCCGCCAGTCATGACTGCCTCCCTTCGTGAGTTCAAGTTCAAGATGGGTTTCACCTGTGAGGCGCAGGTTGTCGGTGGCACTCAGGTCGATTTGATAAGTGCCAGCCGCACCTTCCACATTCTGAATGGACAGAGAAAGGTTGCTGTTGTCGCCAGGTGCAAGGAAACGGGCGGCCGAGGCGAGTGCCACGACCGGATCGCGAACGATCAGTGGCGCTTCGGCCGCACCAACATTCTGGTCATCCCAGGCAACGGCCATCAGGCGCAGGCGGCCATTGTAATCGGGTACATCGAATTTGACCGTCGCTTTGCCCTCGGCATCGAGCTTAACGATGCCAGAGAACAGCGCCACCAGCTTGATCTCCTTCGGCGCACCGCGCTTGGCGAGACCTTCACCGTCACCACCGCTGCGGATGGTGCCGCGCTTGCCTTCCTTCCCGTCGATCAACTGGCCGTAGAGATCGCGGATCTCGACGCCGAGACGACGCTTGCCAAAGTAGTGGTCGATCGGGTCTGGCGTTTCGAAATCGGTGAGTTGCAGGATGCCTTCGTCGACAGCGGCAATCGTGAGATAGGCCGCCTTGCCGGCGAGATTGGCAACCGTTACCGGCACGTCGATTGATTGGCGTGGCTTCATCGTTTCGGGCACGGTCATGGACACTTCGAGCGTGCGCGGCTTCGGATCGATGGCGAGCCAAGTGAGGCCGATCGCCCGGCCAGGGCCGTGCTCATTGCCTTTACCGGCGCGATAGGCATTGACCAGGACGTAGGCGCCAGCACCCCATTTCTTGTCGACCGGAACATTGATCGTCTTGCCGTCCTTGGGCACCGAGACGCTGAAGCTGTCGAGGACATGGTCGGTCGCAATGGTGACCTGGGCTTCGCCCGCAAACGGCGCGCTGAGCCTCAATTCAGCCTTGTCACCGGCCTGATAGAGTTCCTTATCGGCCACAACCTGCATCTTGTCGGGCGTGCCGCCGGTTCCCGGCGCCGACCACCAGCCGGCGTAGAAGCGGACGGAGCTCGCCGCACCGCTCGACGGATCGAACACTTCCAGACGATAGCGTCCCCAATTGACGCCGAGGCTGAGCTTGCCGGGTTGATCGGCCGCCACATCCAGCGTGCCGGTCGATGCTTCCGCGTCACGCACGATGTAGTCATAGTCCCAACGATTGTCGCGGTAGAACCAGACATAATCCCAGTCCTCGCGCACCAGTCGATAGGACAGATTGGGCTGTGCCTTGATCTTGCCGTCACGACCGAGCGCCAGCACCTCGAACTCCGCTTGCGATCCTTCCTGCGTCTGATCGTCGGCGAAAAGCGGCTTGATACCCAGATAGAGATCCTTGTCGCGGATCGGCTTGGTAAGGATTTCAATGACCGGCCGTCCGCCGAATTCGTAGACCTCGACACGCAAAGTCGCTGCCAGCGGAACCTGAGCCTCCGGCACAGTATCGAATGACATATCGAGTTCGAGATGACCCTGGTCGTCCGTCGTCGTGTCGTCATAGGTCAGCCGCTCAGCCTCGACCTTTTCGTCCGCCAAGCCAAAGCGATATCCCGGCTGGCCCGGGAAAGGCGTTGGGTCGGCGGCGATAACCACTTCGCTCTTCACCAGCAGATTGGCCGCCGGTGCACCATAGAGATACTTCGCATCAATCTGCACCGGCAGCGGCGTCGGCGGCGTCAGAACATCCGTGGCGGCCGTCAGCTTTGCCTCAATGCGCGCTGGCACGACATCTTCGACCAGGAACTGCGTGCTGCTCAGCGGATCCCCTTCGGGATCAAGATAGGCCTCCAGCGTCCATGGACCCGTGCGGGCAGACGACGGAAGGTCCACATCGACGTTGTAGCCACCTCCCGTATCGGCGACATCCACAAACCGCTTGGCTTCAATGCCATCCGGCCGCAACAGGCGGAAAGTTAGCTTCTGGTCTTTGCGCGCAGTGGCGGAAGGATCACGCGAAAGCGCCATGACATGCGCCGTTTCACCGGGCCGGTAAACGCCGCGATCGGTGTAGAAGAAGATATCGATATCCTGCGGCATCGTGCGGCCGCCGACCCCACGGTCCGAGAGGTCGAAGGCTGGGCCACTGATGTCGAGAAAGCTGAAGTCGCCGTCGCGGCGGAACGCCATGACAGCCGTCGCCGTCCGGCCACCCGCTCCACGCAGCAGGCCTGGGTCGAAATGCGCCATCCCGGCAGTGTCGGTCAGAACCTTGCCGAGAATCTCATTGTTGCGGGCGATCAGGCGCAGTTCCAGCCGATGCACCGGGCGGCCGGTCTCAAGCGAGCGCGCCTGGACATTCAGCCCGTCCGCTCCACTGAAAGCCGTCAGGCCGACATCCGAAACGATGAGCCATTGTGTCGCCTGCGGCTGCCAGCGCCAGGAATAATCATCCTGGCTTTCTTCATCGGCAGCATTGTGAGCCATCAGGATATAGATACCGGGCTTGGTATCCGGCACGACCTCGTCAATCGGGAAGGCCGTCACGACGCGCTTGTTGCGGTCGTTGGCAACGTCCATCTCACCTGTCCAAATTTCTTCGCCAGATTTATCGGCGATGCGCTCGCTGTCGTATTCTTCCAGATTATTGAGAAAACGGCCGTCATAGAGCTCGTTGATCAAATTCCGATCATTGATGCGCATCAGGCGCAGCTTGGCCTTGTCGACATTGACCGTGATCAGCGGAACGCCCGTGCTGCCGATCTTGGGCAGAACATAGGCTTGATTGCGAAATCCAACACTCGGAGCTCGGTCGCCGACCGAGAAGGCCCATTCCTCATTTTCAGTCAGCTTCTGCTCGTCAAGTGCCGGTAGCCCCTTCAGTACCGTGATCTTATAGGATTGGCCGAAGGCCAGATTGCCGACACAGAGCTGTGCGCCCGAAACGCGATAGGTCGCCTTAACCTCCGGCTCGATGCGAACATAATCTTCGTATTTCACCACGTCCGGCGTCGCAAGGTCACCTCTGAACTCCAGGCAAGCCTCCGGCGTTTCGCCTTCCGTGCTGATTTTGGTCGTCGTCAGGGAAAAGGCCAGCATTTGCCGGATCTGCTCCGCCCGGCTTGCGGCCTGTTCATCGTAATTGTAGCGCTGCGCCTGTTCGTAGGCCGCTAGCGCCAGTCGCTTTTCATCGAGGTTGTCGAATTGCTTGGCGACCATGTTCATGGAGTTGGCCTGCAATTCATACTGATCCGTCTCGACGAAGGCGCGGTAGGCTGCCAGCGCCGCCTTGCGCTTTTCGCCAGCACCATCAAGCAGGTTGGCGAGCGTGATCCAGCTATCGTAGCTCTCGTCGCCCAGCCCTATAGCGCGTGCGCGCAATGCCGCTGCCTCCTGGAACCGATGCGCATCGGCTTCCGATTTGGATTGCTGGATCAGCACGTCGATGCGGCGCGGATCTTCGCCCTTTGCCGCCGCGATGATCTCGGCACGGTAGGCTGCCGCCTCTCGCGCAATATCGGTGAGGTCGAGGGCTTTGGCGGATTGTGGAATGAGAAACTGAAGGACGAGGAGGAGAAGGAAGCCGAGCCGGCTGATGGGCGCACGCATGTCAATGTTCCCGCATGAACGAGTGTGGCTGTTGACCCTAGTCGAAGTCAGATGATCGAGGTCTGAATCGATTTGCCCGTCCCGCAAATCCATGACGACCGATTATAGCGTCGACGAAGTGATTTGATACATGATGATTGCGACAGCATTTGGGCGCTAAAGCGCGTCCCGGTAGAAATTTCGGCCTGCTTGGCTCTGTTCGATTCGATTGCTAAGGTCCGTCGGCTATGAACGATACCATCCCACTCCCGCCCCCCAACACTTGGTTGATCCTTGGCGAACGGGCCGGCGACAATGCCCAGGTTCTGGCCCTCGGGCACGCGCTCGGTTGGCCGACTGAAGCCAAGCAGATCGGTTATGACGATAGCTGCCCCATCGACTTTAAGGATCGTGGCGCCACGCTGACCGGCGTCAACCTGGAGCGGACCGACAAACTGTCGCCGCCCTGGCCGGACGCGATTATCGCCATCGGTCGACGTTCGGTACCGGTTACGCGCTGGATTCGGGCGCAGGCCGGCAAGCGCATTCTTCATATACATCTCGGGCGCCCTCGGACTGATCTCAGCCTGTTCGACCTCGTGGTTACGACCCCTCAATACAACCTGCCCGAGGCCGGGAATGTGATTGAAATCACCCTGCCCCTGGTTTCCGTTGACGCCGAGGCGCTGGGCCGGGCCGCCGCCGCTTGGCACGACCGCTTCGCCGTTCTGCCCCGTCCTTGGACCGCCGTTATGGTTGGCGGCCCCACGCCGCAACTCGCCCTTGGTGTCGAGGAGGGCCAACGCATGGTCCGGGAACTTGGCAGCTATGCCGCTGGCGGAGGAAGCCTCATCGTCACCACTTCGCCCCGGACCCCGGCGGAAGTAGCGGCGACCCTACAGGCTGGCCTGCAGGAGGCACTTCCAGGGCGATGCCTCTTCCTTCCGTTCACGCCGCAAGGCGAGAACCCCTATCCGGCCATGCTGGCGTTGGCCGATAGCTTCGTTATTTCGATCGATAGCGCCTCCATGGTGGCTGAGGCAGCAACGCGCCAGAAACCGCTCTATCTTTTCCATCTCGCGAAGATTGCGCCAAAGGTGAAGCCGGGGCTGAAATCTGCGTTTTCGCGCAGTTGGCGGCTCAGGCGCAAGACGCGCCAGGATGCCGATCTGCCCGCCGACCCCTTGGACAAGCTCTATGATTTCTGGACCAGGCGCGGGAATGCCCGGCCGCGCCGGGACATCGATCAGGTCGAAACACGCCTGCTGAGCCTCGGCATTGCGCGGCCCTTGGGCGATGCAAATACGTCCACGGCAGGTGATCTCGGCAGGGCCTTCGACACGTTGTGCGATGAGCGCGAAAACGTTCTAGAGCGGGCACGAGCCCTTTGGCAGCGCATCGCACAAGGCAATTAGGTATATTAGCCTATTTTTGCAAGAGCTGAAGCTTGAGGCCGGCACAAGCCGCGTGATATGACGCCGCCATGAAATTTCCTTGGGAATTCTAGTAAATGCTGGTTTGGATCGATGCCGTCCAATGTGGACGGGTGCCGAAAATTTTTGGCCTGACGCTGGTGGAGCGCCACCTGCAAGCGCTCAAGCGCTCCCTGCCCCGACCGGCTAGGATCGTCGTTGATCTGGGCGCCGAAGGACAAAAGCCGCGGATCGACCCCAGCCTCGATGAGGCTTTTGCAATCGAGTGGCGCCAGACCCCTGGTGATTTTGTCGGACGCCTGCAGCACTTTCTGAATGAAGCGTCCGGCGAGGCCGTGCTTTTGCTCGATGGAGCGACACTTCCTGACGCCCGCCTCCATACGTCGCTGGCGGGCCTCGCTGATTCCGTTGCCGTCCTCGCTCCCAAAGAAGGTGAGCGGGCAGCCATGATCCGCCTTGAAGGGGACAGGCTGCCGGATGTCCGGATCGAAGGCGACGACATTCCCGCCTTGGCCGCCAAGCTCCTGGCTGCCGGTACGGTGCGCACTTACCAGCAAGACGAATTTAACGGGTTCATCCGGAAACTGCGCCGTACCATTCCTTACTACATGTTCCGCGTCGAGGACGCGGACAAGGCGGCCAAGGTCGAGAAATTCATGTTCTGGTCGAACTATAAAGGCTCGACCGACTTCTTTACCCGCTACGTCTACCCGCCATTCGTCTGGATTTCGGTAGGGCCGTTGGCGCGAGCCCGCGTCCATCCCAATTCGGTGACCATTTTCAGCATCATCCTGGCTCTGGGCGCCATTCCCATTTGGGCGATCGGTGAAACTTGGTCCTTCTGGACCGGCTTTGCCATGGCCTATGGTATGAGCGTTCTAGATTCCGTCGACGGCAAGCTTGCGCGGCTCACCTTCACCGATTCACGCCTCGGCAATTTCCTGGATCATGGCCTCGACATGGTTCACCCGCCCTTCTGGTATCTGTCCTGGGCCTATGGCCTGGGATTGGCGACATTGGGTTGGGGGTCGACCTTGGGGATCGCAACGATCCTGGTCATGGCCTTCTATGTCGTCGATCGTTTGATCTTGAAGGTCTATCCGACCTTCTTTCAGCGGGCGTTTCATACCCATTCAAAGCTCGATGGACGCATGCGGACCTTCATCGCGCGGCGCAACATCACGCTGCCGATGTTTATCATCGGCTATGTGCTGGGTTATGCTGTCGAGGCTTTCTATCTGATTGTCGCTTGGCAGATTCTCACCGCCGCATATCACGGCGTGCGAACCTTCTGGATCCTGGTCATCGACCGGGCGCATCTCAAAAACCGGCGCCCGACCGATGTCGCAGCCGCTCTCAACCACGTCGACTAAAAACAAAAGCGCCGCCCAAATGGGCGGCGCTGTCGTTCTCGCGGGTTGAATCGATCAGTACTTGTCGTCCTGGACGGCAGCACTGATTTCCTTCGAGTACCAGATCTGCTGCAAGCGACTGAGCTGCTTCGGCTCGAAGGCCTTGAAGGGCAATTCCGCAATGAAATTGATGTAGCGGCGCGGAATATCGGTGATGCCGCGCGGGCTGACGCCGTGGATCGCCAGCGGCGAGTTCACGAAGCAGGCATAAGAGTTGGGAGCGTAGGTCACCGTCTTCACGAGCTCGACGTCACGATCCAGCGAGCGATGCTTAACGAAGCGTGGCTCACGCCGCCAGCGATAGATATCGAAGTCACCGCCGCTCACCTGGTCGCGGGCGTCCCGGAAATAGAACAGCGCCGAGAAAATCTTGTCGCAGAGATCGACATGCGGCGTCTTCACACTAGTGACTTGGCGCACCGGCGTGTTCATCACGAATTGGCAGTCGAGACGGATATCCGCCTCGCCGGCAAAGCCGCGCGGCACGACACGCCAATCCTCAAAACGACGGCCGATCTTCTCTTCAAGATCGGGAAATTCAGTGCGGAGATGCTTGCCAAAGAGCCGCGTTACATTTCGCCAATAGTCACCGGAGGTGTGATATTCGAAGAACTCCCGCCACAGCGGTGAAAACCGGCGATCTCCGAGCACCTGCTTGACGGTGAGGCGGACGGCGACATTGCTGCCTGGTTCGGTCCGGCCATTGAGGATTGTGTCAAGGCCAGGGAACTCGGCTTCCAACTGCTCGTAGATATTGGTGGGCACGACATTCTGGCGTGCGTAATGCGCATATGGCTCGCTCACCACATCTTCGGGTCGGACACCTTCCAGCATATGCGGCGCGCGTTGCTCGACCGTGGCTGCCAACATCGATTTCATCTCCACTCCTGCCCGACAGCGGCACTGCCGGCTATCTGGGAAAATTTCATCGGAACGGTTGCATTATCGTCCGACCTGCCACTACCCACAATTCGACAACCCGCCGCAGCGACGTTCGGTCGCCGCTGCGTCAAGCGGCCAGTTTGCGGCACAGATCGAGGGCATCATGGCGCACATGGTTCAGCGCCATTTCGCGTTCAACCATCGCGATATCGACGACGCCCTTCTCCAGCATCTCCGTCAGCAGGCTGAAGAACAGTCGCTCCTGATTGGGATCGGGATGCGGCTGATAGAAACCGTCTTTCACCGCCCGCGGCCGCGACGCGCCGATTCCCCGCTTGATCGCCTTCACGATGTTGCCCGTAAAGGACTTCTTCGGCTTCTCGCGAATCGAAAAATCAATCGGCAGGCCCGTTTTCCAGGGCTGCGTGCGGCGATAGGTCGTGTGCAAAATCTTGGTCGCCGGCGTCAAATGGTCAAAATCGTTCCATTCCGGTTCGAGGATGCCCACGTTGGAATCGGCCTCATATTCAAGCTTGATCCACTTCAGGTAATCCTTTTTGAACTCGAAGAGTTCATTGAAGGTCTGCTCGGCGTCCCAGTGCGTAAGTTTGGCATTATCGAGCAGCATCACACTCGATGCGCGATAGGGCGGCATCTCCTTGAGGGCCGGCCGCATGCAGCACATCAGCCCCGCGCCCTTCGTGTCGCGGGTGAACAGCTCCATGATATCGCCAACGGCGAAGCAATCCGGATCGATGACGATGGCCCGGCCCTGATACCCCATGGCCTTGGGCGGCGTGAAGCGCACCGGCGTGAAGGATTGCAGATCGGCATCCGTCCAGACTCGGTGCTCCAAGCCACGCAGAAACTTCTGCCCGACGCGATTGTGGAGCCAGGGATAGTCCTTGAAGTGCATGATCTGCACATCAAAATCATTGGGCCGCTTGCTGTTTCGCTTGGCGGCATATCCGGCCACCAAAGCGCCCAAATATTGTTCGTCGTTGGACTGGATAAAGAGCTTGTACTGCACCAGATACCCCCAAATGGCGGCCGTATGGGCCTGTCCTGCCCACGGCCCGGGATGATAGTCGTCCCCCTACCCTCGGGCAACCGAACCGCTTGATAATGCGCCGATTTGCCGCAAACTGCGCATGGTTATTCGCTTTAGTCGCACCCGGAGCAATTGACACCTCCGGATGGATGTATCACAACCCAAAAAGCGGCCCCTGCGGCCAGTAAGTCATTCTAAAGGCACAGCCCTTGGCCGGTCCCGAACACCGCGAACGCAAAGATACCCTCGATTCAAAGCAGGCCCCCTCGGCCTTGACCAATGCTTTTCGAGTCATCCGCAAACATGGCCTGTGGCGCCAGGTTCCGGTCATGATCGGCGTCATGGCCGCCAGCCTTTTGGAAGGGCTGTCCGTGGCCAGCCTGTTCCCGATTCTGACCATCGTCTCAGGCGACCCCACGGAAAAGCCCAACAAGGCAGAGCGCTTTGTTCTCGCGGCTCTCGACGTGCTGCATGTTCCGCCCACCCTGGGAGCGCTCATTTTGTTGCTGGGGGCGATCGCCGTCCTGAAGGCAATCATTTCGCTAAACGTCAGCCGCTATGTTGGCTTTCTCGTGGCGGAAATCGCCACCGAGATGCGCTCTCGCATGATCGACGCCATGCTGGCGGCCAGGTGGTCCTATTACACTGTCAACCCGATCGGGCGCTTTGCGAGCGCCATTACCAATGAGGCGAACTGGGGTTCAGCGATTTATCGCACTTCCCTGAACCTGATCATTGCGGCCATTCAGGCGTCTATCTTCGCCATCATCGTCTTTGTTGTCGACTGGCAAATTGCCCTCGTGGGTTCGTTCATGGCAATTATCGTCGGTGTAACGATGCGCCTGCTTATCCGCCGTTCGCGCACATTCGCACGACGTATGTTGATGACCAGCCGGACGATTGTCACCGACCTCAACGACGTGGTCGTAAGCTTCAAGCCGATGAAGGCCATGCATCGACATGAAGCCCTCATTCAAGAGCTTCGCAACGAGACGAAGTCCCTGCGTGAATCGCTTCGCGAGCTGGTCCTGCTCGAACAGCTCGCCGGACAGCTGCCGGACCTGCTGATCATCGTCATGTTGGCCGGCGTTGCCTACGCCGCTGTCGGCTTGCTGCATCTGGACTTGGCCAGCGTCCTTGTGTCGGGGCTTTTGATTCTCGGCCTCACACGTTCCGTCGCAAAAGTGCATCGCTCAGCCCGCGAATCGGCACATGCGGAAGTAGGCTACTGGTCGTTCATGGATACGCTGCGCGAAACCGAGGCTGCTGCAGAATCTTTTAAGGGCAAGGGCACTCCCAGCCTGAAGGCTTCATGCCGCCTCGAAAACGTCACGTTTTCCTATGGTCGGGCGCCGGTCCTGCGTAATGTTTCGATCGAGCTCACTGCTGGCACGATAACGACCCTCGTCGGTGAATCCGGTTCTGGCAAGACAACCATCGCCGACTTGATCCTTGGCTTGTTCGAGCCGGAGCAAGGCCATGTAACTCTCGACGGCGTCCCTATCCGAGAACTTGATATCGGTCGCTGGCGCAGTCAGGTCGGTTACGTTCCGCAAGAAATTCTCCTGTTCAATGACACCATCTTGGCCAATGTGACGCTTGGAGATCCGACCATCACCGAAGCCGATGCCATACGAGCACTTGAGATGGCTGGCGCCATGCGCTTCGTTGCCGAACTGGCAAACGGGCTTTTCACGACGGTGGGGGATCGCGGTGTGCTGCTGTCCGGCGGTCAGCGGCAGCGAATTGCACTAGCCCGCGCGCTGGTGACCGAGCCGGCCCTGCTCATTCTCGACGAAGCGACCAGCGCGCTTGATCCGGAGACGGAGGCCGAAATCTGCGCTGCAGTCGGCAGGCAGCGCGGCAAGCTAACCGTACTGGCCATTACACACCAACCTGCCTGGGTCGCACTGGCGGACCGGGTCTATCGTATCGATCAGGGAACCGTGTTCGAAGACAGTTCGGACGGGGTTACGAATGCAGCGGCCCAGATGCCTCAGGTGACGCCGGCTGGAGCTGTCGTGACCTTCCCGTCGCGGATCTCGTAAACGCGGTCAGCCGCCCGCACCCACAGCGCCTGGTGCGTGATCGCCAGGATGGTTCTGCTACCCGTCAAAGCTCGTGCAGCACGGCTGATTTCTTTCGCCGTTTTCTTATCCAGCGCACTGGTCGCTTCATCGAGGATCAGGAACTTTGGATCGCCGATCAGCGCTCGGGCAATGGCCAACCGCTGACGCTGCCCGCCCGACAGCAAACTTCCACGCACGCCAATCGTAAAATCGATTTCGCCAGGAAGCTTTGAGACGAAGCCCCACGCGTCGGCCGCCTTCAATGCGGCCTCGACCTGCCCGCGGGATATTGCCGGATCGCCTAAGGTAATATTATTGATAATGGTGTCATTGAACAGAATGCTGTCCTGGGGGATGTAGCCCAGCTGACGACGCCAGCCGGCCATGTCGACTTCCGCCAAAGGAAGCCCGCCGACCTTGACCGAGCCTTCGGTTGGTTGATGCAGGCCCGCTACGAGGTCGGCAATCGTTGTTTTTCCGGCCCCCGAAGGACCGATGATGGTTGTCAGTTCTCCTGCAGGAAGCACGGCGTTGGCATCGTGCATGACGCGCTTGCCCGGATAGGAGAAGCCGACATTATCAAGCTCAATCGTTGTCGGAAGACTGGGCAGCTTGCCCAAAGAGAGATGCTCCCTGTTCGCACGCACCTCGTTCAAGAGATGCTCGAGCTGCCAGAAAGACGGACGCTCAAGTACAATCCGCTGGTAGTTCGAACGAACGCTGCCGATAGAATCCGCAATGCGTTTCAGGAGCAATGTCGAGCCGAGCATGACACGCAAATCCATGCCTAGCATCGAATGCCCGACAAAAAGACCGCCAAGAATCAGAATTGTGAACAGCGGCTCTTGAATTGCCCTGACGGCGCTGGTGCTGTACGTCTCGGCTTGCGTAGCGCGTCGAAGGCGCTCGACATGCACGGCAAAGGTATGGCCAATGAAACTGTGGCGATTCATCGCCTTCAGCGCCTTCACATTGGTCAGCGCATCCGTCACCGCGTGCAACAGGGCAAGATTGTGCTTCGACTTACCGCGGCCGGCCTTCTTGGCCATCCGCATATATCGTCCCACGCCAAGCCATAGGACCGCGACAACGCCGATCGCACCAAGGAAAAATGGCCAAGATACGAAAAGCGCCATGCCCATCAGCACAATCGTTTGGATAAATCCCGCAAGACACAAGGCCGACGCCTTGAATGCCAGCGAGGCCCTATCGGCATCTGAATTGACTGCCGCCGTATAGCGCGCCATGGGCTGAGCGACGAAATAGCTCCATTTGGCGTGCACCAATGCGTCGATCAATTGCAAACGAACACTGATGCCAAAGTTGGCGACGCTGCGGCCGACAAAGACCGCGCCCGCCGTGCCGAAGACAAACGACAAAGTCGCCGCGCTGACGATGATCAGCAGCAGGACTTCGATCGTCAGCGGCAGATTGAGTTCTGCAAGCCCCCACCGGACGTATTCGTCGATCACATGGGACTTCATGTGGGTTTCGCCGCCGATGAGGCCGACGATCGGCCACAGCGTAGCAATACCCACGATCTCAACGACTCCGGAGACCAGCAAGGCGAAGAGGATCAGCAGCTGTTGGCGCCAGCCGGTATGAAAGAAAATCTTGAATACGTCTCGCACGGATTAGCTCGTTGCTGCCTTGATCGCCTCAGCCAGGACTGTTGGGGCACGATTGCGGCCGTTCCCTACAAACCGCTTGGCCCAGGCTCGGTCCACATGGGTAATCCTTGCAGAAACACTTGGCAACTCAAGTATTTGCGCCGTCGCCATGCGATGCGTGCCGCGTCGAACATGAATAATTTCGCCGTCGGCGGCGATGCCAAGGCAAATATCGTCATCCCCGCTATAGCGATACCCGTCCCGCTTCATCGAATTGTAGAGGTCGAGATAGACTTGGCAGTATTCGGCAATTTCAGTTTCGGAATTGAAGATGCGCCCCCGCCCTTCGACCGGCCGGCCGGCCACCCAGCTTGCTTTAAGCCATTGATATAGGCGTGTTTTTGGAAAATCCTGACCGAAGCGGGCAATATCGGACATGTCCATGTAGGTATAGAGGCCATCGATCGGAGCGGCGGGGAGTTCGCCCAGACCCGTGACCAAGAAACGCCCTTTGATCGGGCCAACCGCCTCTGCCGCCAATTTGCGGCGGACCTTCATCGGTGCCACGCGCACTTGAAGCGCCGACCCAAGTGCTTTGTCCGCAACCTGGGCCAGTTCCCACGCCTTGTTATCGATCGATGGCCAGACACGTAAGGAAAGCGACGCCAAGCCGCGCCGAATCCCTTCCCCCCATTTACCCATGCCCGCTCAGTATCCCCAGAGATGCTGCAGGCCGACCGCGCCGTTCGGCGAGAGCCCGAGCACATGCGCCGTAAGATCTGCATCGGCCGATTTCACTTGCAGCGCCGCAATGCCACCCGCGCCGACATGTTGCCGAAGCGTCGGCAACACATCATCCATCCACACGATCTCTGACGCAAAGGCTGGCAAGGTGACGAAGTAACTGAGCCTCTCGCCGGCATTGTTGATCGCGGCGATCTCCACCTTGGCGGGCATGTCGTATTTGAGGTTGCCACTGGCATTGGCGACATAGACGCCCGTGCGGAATCCGTCACGCGTGCGCACACGGCCAATCAAGTTGGTCCGCCCCATAATTCCGATCGACGGGTGAAGCCAATGCGGCAAGGTCGGAATGTCGGCGCCGACATTTCGCCAGGACGATTGGAACTCAGTGAAGTCCTGGTCGCCGGTCAGGCGGTGACGCACAGCCATATCCGATGTCGTGACCAGGCGCTGCGGCGCCAGGCCGATCTTGAGATGATCCGGACAGACAAGGGCAGTCACTACCTCGGATTTACGCGGGTTCGACCATCCGGCCATCACGTCATCAAGATAGGCAGGCCCGACAAAATCCTTGTGATAGCGCATCTCACCGACAAGGCTGCCATTACGGTCATAGAAGCGCAGCCAGTAATCGTCGAAGGGCGGGTTCGAAGCGTCGAAATTGAAGCCGAACGATAAAGCGTCATTGATGCTCGTGACCGGCAGACAGCATGGATGGATCATAAACCCGGCGTTGATTGCCGTTTCCACGATACGTTTTTCATCCGGCGTGAAAAGTATGTCGTTGCGGTTGTCGACACCCACACGGCAGAGGTGGTTTGCTGCAATGGAGCCGACCTTACCCGGTTGCTGCGAGAAGCCCTGATCCAGCGCGTACCAGAAAGAAGTTCCGTATCCCGCATAGGAAGCCGCAAAATAATTGCGTTCCTTGGCGGCACCTGCAGCACGCTTGAAATGCACTTCTTCAACCGGTCGCACGCGGGAGCGCTTGATCGACGTCTTGTTTGCGCCGACGCCAATCTTCACTTCGTCATCGGCCCCCATGTCCAGATCGTAATTGGGCACCGTCATCACGACCTCACCGCTGCGTACGACGGAATCGATCAAGCGGAACGGCTGCACCTTGTTTGGATTTTTGAAGAACTGATGCGAGCCATGAATGATCGTGAAGCTGTCCTTCCAGAAAACATCGCCGCAGACGCGGAAGCGATAGTGCCGCCCGCGCGTCAGGAAAGGATGCGCCACAAAAACCTTCATGCAGACCGCACCCTTGCGATCCGGCATCAGGGATTTGAGATTGAGATTCACCGACTCGCTGGGGCCGAGCACCAGGTAGGAGCGGCGCGTCTCGCCCTCGGCAATAATTTCGAAACGAAATTGCAGCGGATCCTTGATGCCAAAGAATTCTTCGAAGTGATTGAAGGCCAGGGCGTCGACATCGTCGATTTCCAGGGGGACCGCGGCTGTGCCGGCGCAGAATTCCCAATTCTGGGCGACCCAATGAACGGGTGTCCTGGGCGCGTGGGCATGGGCCAGGCGCAAGCTATACCGGAACTTGGTCCCCACATCCGCCCCGCCTGCAACGATCGCATCGCAATCCCTGATTGTCGCGGCGTTCACCGGAAGCGCACCTTTGGGCTGGTCGCCAACGATATCGGTTGAAATCCAAAACGTCTCGATCCCACCCGCTTCGGCCTGGAATGCTTCGTAAAATGCCTGGTCGCTATGGACTGCAACGCGCCGCGCACCATCGGCACGCAACAAATCCAGCACAGCCGCAACGGACTGGCTGACCTTGGTCTTCGTATCTGGCGCTGCAACCGGAGGTGTGCCCGCCTTGAATTTCTTTTTCTTCGCCTTCGGCTTCGGCAAGAGCCAATCAAAAAGCGCACTGGCACCGGATTTTGGCTCGTTGCTGCCGGAACGCTGGCCCACCGACAGTTCAATATCCGAGGTCTTCATTAGGTAACTTCCCTAAAACGGACGCGCTCAATCTATGGTCCACTCCGCGCGTCCAATGCGCAATGCCTTGTCCGAGGTCCGGACTTTTGCTATGGACCGCGAAATCCTAGGGGTCGTAAGGCCATCGCGCAATTCGCCGAACTGCGACCTAAAGTCCCACGGTACCTAGATTATTCTAAGTTCGAGCCAGAAAAAAACAACTCAGACCAGATGACTTTGCAACCGACACCGACCACGAATACCAGCCTTAAACACCGTCGCAGCAGTTTTGATACGCTGTGGGAAGCGCTGGACTATGCCGCGGGCGGCGCCACCGGTTTGAACTTCTACACGGCCAAGGGCGACCTTGCCAATGTGCTGAGCTATGCCGAATTGCGCGACCGGGCACGGGATGTCGCACAACGACTCGCCGGCTTGGGCCTGGAGCGCGGTTCGCGCATCGTGTTGATTGCCGATACCGATCCCGATTTCGTGATCGCCTTCTTCGCCACGCAATATGCGGGATTGCTGCCGGTTCCGGTTGCGATTCCGACCAGCCTTGGCGGTCGCGAAGCCTATATCGCGCAGCTCCGCCAGCAATTGTCGGGATGTGAGGCCAGCGCGGCGCTCGGCCCAGCCTCCCTCATGGGTTTCCTCAGCGAGGCCGCGGCGGGTCTCTCGCACCTGCGCCATGTTGGCACTTTAGGCGATCTCGCTGCCATGCCGGCAAACAAGGGCATTGTGCGCCCCTTCGCTGCCGATGAACCCAGCTATCTGCAATTTTCCTCCGGCTCGACGCGCTTTCCAAAGGGCATCGAGATTCATCAGCGCGTGCTGATGGCCAATGCCTATGCGATCACGCATCACGGGCTGGATATTGTCGACACAGACCGATGCAGCTCTTGGCTCCCCTTCTATCATGACATGGGATTGGTGGGTTTCCTGCTGGTGCCGGCGACCGGCCAGGTCTCCGTCGACTACATCGCCACGCGCGACTTTGCCCGGCGCCCCCTCACCTGGCTCAAACTGATTTCGGAGAATGGAGGCACACTCGCCTATTCGCCGACTTTCGGCTACGAGTTGTGCGTGAAGCGCATGCGTGGCGACAGCGATTTTGCCGGTGACCTGTCGAGCTGGCGCGGCGCCGGCATCGGCGGCGATATGGTGCAAGACGCCATCCTTCATCGCTTCAGCGATACCTTTGCGCCGTTCGGTTTTCAGCATAAGGCCTTCGTGCCGAGCTACGGCATGGCGGAAACCACTCTGGCGATGAGTTTCGCGCGTCTGGATCAGGAGTACCGCGTCGACCACATCGATCGTGGCGGCCTTGAGAGCCAGCTTGCCAACCCTGTTGCGCCCGGTAAATCGGCCCGCAGCCTTGTCGCCTGTGGCCCGGCGCTGCCGCTTCACACTTTCGAGATCCGCGATGAAGCCGGAAATGCGCTGCCCGAGCGCCGTGTCGGTCGCATCTTCTTCAGCGGGCCGAGTGTCATGGCCGGCTATTTCCGCCAGCCGGAACTGACCGCCGAAGCGTTAAGCATCGACGGTTGGCTCGACACCGGCGATCTGGGTTATCTGCTTGATGGTGAGATCGTCATCACCGGCCGCGCCAAGGATCTGATCATTATCAACGGCCGCAATATCTGGCCGCAGGATCTGGAATGGACGGCGGAAACATTGCCGGATTTGCGTCGTGGCGATGCGGCCGCCTTCTCGGTGCTGGGCGAAGCAGATGAAGAGCAGGTCGTCGTGCTTGTCCAATGCCGGATAAGCGATCTTGCCGCGCGAACCAAGCTGAAACAGGACATCGCCGGATTGCTGCAGCGATCGATGGGTGTGGAGGCACGCATCGAACTGGTACCGCCCAAGGGGCTGCCGCAAACCTCCTCCGGCAAGCTGTCGCGGGCCAAGGCCAAGGCCAATTACCTTCAGGGTCTGTACGCGGACGCCGATCTTGGCATCAGCGCCTAGCTTTCTTCCGGTTCCATCCAGATGACCGGGCTGGTTGCCGTCACGGGTGCCACCGGTTTTGTCGGTGCGGCAGCAGTCCACCATTTGGCGCGCGCTGGCTGGCGCGTTCGCATTCTGACCCGGCGCATGCCCCTGGCGGCCCTGATGCCGGATCATGCAATCGAAGTCGTGCTCGGCGATATTGATGACCGCCTGGCGCTGGAACGCTTGGTGGCCGGCGCCGATGCCATTGTCCATTGCGCGGGCCTTACCAAGGCACTAGCACCGCTCGAATTCTTCAAAGTGAACGAGAGCGGTACTGTGCGGCTGCTGGAAGCCGCTCAAAAGGCCGCCCCCCAGGCCCGTTTCATCCATATCTCCTCGCTGGCAGCACGTGAGCCGCAGCTGTCCCCCTACGCCGCGAGTAAGCGCGCCGGAGAAGACAAACTGCCCGTTCTGGCGGGCGCGCGGGATTGGATCGCCCTGCGTCCGCCTGTGGTTTACGGGCCAGGCGACCTGGCCTTGCTGCCGCTCTTCAAGGCTACAAAATTTGGCCTTTCCGCCTATCCGGCAACCCCTGGCACCAGGGTCTCGACCATCCATGTTTCGGATCTTGCGGCCGCCATCGTGGTGTTGCTTGGAACCGGCAACTGGCCGCATCGGATCATCGAATTGGATGACGGCCATCCGGGCGGCTATGACTGGCCGGAAATTAACCATGTTCTTGGGCGATGCTTCGGACGCCAACCGTTGGCGCTCCGCCTGCCCCGTCCCTTGATGACCGGCGTTGCCGGCGCGGTGACCCTGGTCTCGCAGCTGACACGAACGCCCCGAGTTCTGTCACTCGACAAACTGGCCGAGCTCTATCACCCCGATTGGGTCGCTTCCGGCGCAAAATTGGCGGAAACCACATCCTGGCGGCCCAGCTTTGATCTTAACCGCGGCTTTGCCGACACCCTGACTTGGTATCGATCCGAAGCTTTGCTGTAAGGTTAGGCTCGGGGCCTAATACCCTGGAATCGCTCACTTGTTACATTCGGTAACAATTCGTCATTTAACTTTAGCCGCGAAATTTACGACAACCTCTGCAGGCAGGTTGGCTTGAGTCGCTTTCGTGCCTAAGGGGTTCCCGACGTTAACAGATTCGACAACAAGAAAAGATTGGTCCGGCATCGTGACGGCGAGCGCAGCGCAGGTTTCTAATTCCACTATCGAGAATGTCGTGGCGGAGATCGCCACCGCGCTGGTGCCGTTCAAGAAGTCCGATATCGAGATCACCGCGGCGACCGATATCGCCCGTGACCTCAACATGGACTCGCTGGCAGTCATGGATTTGCTGATGGAGCTCGAAGACAAGTTCGACGTCTCCATTCCGCTCAACATGGTGCCCGAGATTGCCACGGTCGGACAGCTTGCCCAGACCGTGATCGATTCAAAGAAGGGGGCGTAAGATGGGGTTGATGGATCGTTTCAAGGCGCAGCGCGAGCTGCATGCCGCCGTGAAGACCTGCGGCGCCGATCCGTTCGGTGTGAAGATGGATAAGATCGTTTCCTCGACCGAGGCGATGATCGAAGGCCGTCGCACCATTCTTTGCGGTTCCAACAACTATCTCGGCTTCACCTTCGATGCCGATTGCATCGAGGCCGCCAAGAAAGCGCTTGAGACGAGTGGCACCGGCACCACCGGCTCGCGCATCGCTAACGGTTCGTATAACGACCATAAGGCGCTCGAATCCGATCTCGCAGATTTCTACGGCAAGAAGCATTGCATGGTCTTTACGACCGGCTATCAGGCCAATCTCGGCGCCATCTCGACGCTCGCCGGTCCGGACGATTTCCTGATCATCGACGCCGATAGCCATGCCAGCATCTACGATGCTTGCAAGCTGGGCTCGGCGACCGTGATCCGCTTCAAACACAACGACCCGACCGATCTCGACAAGCGCCTCGCGCGCCTTGCCGATCAGCCAGGCAATAAGATCGTTGTCGTCGAAGGCATCTACTCGATGCTGGGCGATCATGCCCCGCTCAAGGAATTCGTTGCCGTCACCAAGAAGCACAACGCATACATCCTGGTCGACGAAGCCCATTCGATGGGCGTCCTCGGCAAGACCGGCCAAGGCTTGGTCGAGCATGATGGCGTGCTGGAAGAAGTCGATTTCATCACCGGCACCTTCTCCAAGAGCATGGGCGCCGTGGGTGGTTTCCTGGTTTCGAACATGGAAGACTTCGACGTCCTGCGTGTCGCTTGCCGCCCGTATATGTTTACCGCTTCGCTGCCGCCTGCCACGATCGCGTCGGTGCGGACGTCACTGGCGAAACTGCGTGCCAATCCGGGCCTGATGAAAAAGCTGTGGCAGAACGTCGACACGCTTTATCACGGCGCCCAGAATGCCGGTTTTGCCGTCGGCAAGCAGAAGGGCCCGGTGGTCGCCGTGCATCTCACCGATCCGGCTCTGGCCGCTCGCGCCTGGCGTGCACTGCTGCTCAATGGCATCTACGTCAATCTGGCATTGCCGCCGGCAACACCGTCGGGCACCGCCCTGCTCCGCTGCTCGGTTTCCGCCGCGCATAGCACGGAACAGCTTGAGCGTGTCGTGTCGATCCTGGCGGATATCGGCCGCGAACTCGGCCTGCTGAAATCGCCGGCTCACGCGGTGGCCGCGGAATAAGTTTCTCGAGTAGGTAACCTAAGACCTGTCTCATAGAGCCGATGCGCAAGCATCGGCTCTTTTCTCCTCAGCGCCCATCTAGGCCCTGCCAGACGCCCTCTTCCCGCCAGCCAAGTTCGGCGAAGTCCGCCCCCCGGAACTTGCTGTCCCCCGCACAGAAGAACTCGTCGAGCTGCGGCGGCTTCACGGCACTGCCGGCCATCATCGCATGTACCTGGCCACGATGATGGATCTGATGTTCGAAAAGATGCAGCAGTACCCGGTCGGCACGATCGATCTGCACATGAGTCTCGCGGTGCATCCGAATATCCTTGGCAAGACCTCCATCATCGAGCCTGTCGCACAGCGCTATGAGGCGCTGATCAACCGCCCGCTGTGCTTTCTCGAAATCAGTAAAGTTGGGAAACGGCACTTCGCTCTCCCAGGCCTTCGGCCCCAGCGTTCCGCCCTCAAGCGCGTCGACATAGAACCAGTCGACGACCAGAATGTGGTTGTAGGTTTCGACGATCGAAGGAAAGAAACTGGTCCGCTCTGCAACGAACTCCGCAGGCGAGAGCGCTGCACAGGCCTTCAGCAGGCGGTGATTGGCCCAGGCGTTGTTCCTGGCCATTGCCAGAAAGTACAGAGCCGCCCCTGTCGCCATTTTATCCTCCTCCTGCGCCAATAGCGCGTTACCGGAACGCACCCCGCCGATAAAGTTTCCAGGCGAGGCCAGGTGCCGCCAGCAACGGGTGCCGGCGTTGCCAGTCGCTGACCGGCACCACGACGCCAGAATGCCGGCGCACCTTCCACATCACATAGTCGACGGCCCCATCGAAAGTAAAAGCTGCCTTGATAAGACGCAGATAGTTGAGCGTCTTGCCAATGAACCGACGCCCCTGCCAATTCTCCACCGCAAGCTCGCGCGGCATCTTCTGGCCTGCCGCCTCTTCCTGCAGCAAATTGCCGATAGCGCGATAACGTGCTTCGTCGGCCGCAACGATCGACAATGCACGATCGCCTTTCTCCGAACGAAGTTCGGCCGCGTAGGTTGCCTTGAATCCTTCGCGCCAGACAGCCAGCGGATCGTGTGCGGCTTGCGCATCAAGCAAAGGTTCTGCGTTGCGAAACATCGTACGGCAAGCCTCGGCCAATGCTTCCGTCAATGCAGTATCCGTCGCGCCATCGCGACACCAAATAAGGCGCGTCGGCTGGCAGAAGCGGGCCCAGATCGAGACATTTCGCGCACTTGCAGCGCACCCGTCGGCAAATTGTCGCAGCGATATGACCGCGTATTTAGCCCGCAATTTCAGCCCCTGCCAGGGCAGTTCGACATAGAACACATTGGGCGGCAGCAGGGCATTGGCGAGTGCCAAGAGCGGGCTGCCATAGGCCGCCCGATAATCGTCGACGATGACGTAGAAATCGAGCAATGCGTCGCCCAGCGCCTGATCGGACTGCCGCAGGCACGAACCGTAGAAAAGAATCCCGATCGCAGCATTCTCATGGCGCGCACGACAATGATCCGCCATGGCGCGAGCGGCCGCCGCCGCCGGCATGTGCAGCTCGGCGGCAATCAGGGCAGCGACAGCGTCCGATGCCATGTTGCGCGAGCTCCTTCCCGCTCAGAACCGATGGAAACGCATGACCGGCCCAGCAGAGATCACGATGCGACCGTCTGCGGGCGGCTGGAAAGCTTCACCATCAATCATGACCGGACTTTCGATTTCAAGCTCCAGCTTTTCCATGCGACGGCTGAGGTAGCCGGCATCCTTCATCCAAGGCTTGGGCTTGCCGCGCAGTACCGACAACGCGGCCGCGGCAAAGCGGCGTGGCGGTGAATCAATGGTCGTCAGTTGCAGACGACCAGGCCCTTCCCCCCAGAACGGTACCACGCCTGGCAAGACAGAATTGAGAGTCGAGCCCAAGAAAATGAAGCACTCCCGCCGCTCCGATTGCCCGTCAATCGTGAGCCCCAGTGTCTCACCATGAAAGCCGGAACGGGGGCCGGGCCCGAACATGAGGATCTTCAGAATCGACCAAGCGATGCCTAGCTTCGCCGCAAAGACTTGCTTGGCCCCCAGCGAGTGAATGTCGCGACGGACAAGCCTCGTGCCTTGATAGAAGCCAATCCCGCCGATCAGGAAGCCGCGCTCCATCACGCGCCCGTCGCCGAAATCGACCGACAATACCGGCCGCTCGAGAATTTCTCCCGCCTTGCCTGCTTCAACTTTCGTCACCAGACGCTTCAGGCCATCGGCCGGCAAGCCGGGCTGCCCCACCTCATGCGAGATCACATTCGTCATGCCGGCCGAGAGAAGGCTCAGGCAAGGTTGCCGACCAAAAGGGCTATTGTTAAGGAGCGCCGATACTGTTGCCAGGACCGTTCCGTCGCCGCCACTGATAACCAGATGCGTTATCTCGGCCGCAGCCATCTCGGCCAGGCAGCCCGGCAACTCGCTGATGTGCTGGAAGGAACGATGCCTGACTTGCGGGTGCTGGGCCAACAGCTGGTGAATCTTGCGCATCGACATTTTGTTGCGCTTGCTGTGCGCATTGCTGATGACGCCGATCCGCACCATCGTCAGGCTGCCTCAGTAAGCCAGGATTGCAAGCGCCTGCCACGCGCGCGCGCTACGTAGGCCTGACCGATCCGCAAGCAATGGAACAAGAAGGAAAGGATCGTCCACCAGGCGACGATTTCAAAGCCTAGGGCTGGTTCCCCGAAAATGACAGCGATACTGAGGATGATGAGGTTGGGGTTACGGCGTGCTGTAATCTGGCGAAAGCCGGAATCAAGCGGCCGCCAGATATGCATTTCGATACCGAACTGCCAGATAAACAGGCCCTCCTGACCGCGCCCCAGAATATAGCCGGCGATGATGACCCAGAATGTCCAGGGTTCTACAGCCGCGGCGCCGCCAAGCCCCACATACCAAGCCCAGTACCAGAATGGCGGGTGCACCAAATCGGTGCCGTGATCGAACACGTTGCCCCATTTACTGGAAGTGAGTGTCACGCGCGCGAGCTTGCCGTCGACGGTATCAAGGAAACACATGGCCCAGGCAGCGATGAGGCCGGTGCCGAATTCACCGATCCAGAATAGCCACGTGGCAAGCAGCACGCAGATGAAGCTGACCAGCGTCACCATGTTGGGAGAAATGCCGGCTCGCGCGCAAAAGCGCGTCACATAGAGCGCTGGCACCGGCCAGACGTGTTTCGTCACGACGTCGGTGATGCCCTTATACGATTCCAGATACATCCGACGCTCGATCTCGTGCGTCGACATTTCATCAAGAGCGAAGAGATAAGGGGCGCCCTTGCGGCGCAGCGCCTTGTTGTAGTTGCTGGCCAGGCCGGCAGCATCGAGGCAGACGATATCGGTGGGCAGATCGTCCCGCCGGCCGCGCTCGATTGCAGCCGTCACCTGGTCAAGCTTTCCAGCCTTTGTACAATGTGCAGCGACCGGCCGGCCATGCCCGTCGAGCAGCGCCCTGCCTGGCTGCTGGATCAATGCCCGGACCAGGGCCTCGTCGAAGATCATGTCGGCACGGAAAATCAGACCGCCTGAGTCGGCACGGGCATCGTCCCCGATCCGTTGCAAGGCACGTTCCAGCCGCGCCTTTGGGGTAAGGCCCCAAACGATTTCCTTCGACTCGTGCACAAAGACTGGCGCGAGTTCCCTATCCAATTGAATTACCATAACATTTTATTGTCATCAGCGGCTGCAGCTGGCTTTGTTAGCGCCGATTGGGTCACGTCGTCTAGCCAAATCCGCGATGCTCGGTATTTGCTGTTAGAAGCTTGACCGAACGAGATAATCGGCCCAGATAAAGCACCCCTGAACCGGTGCCCGGCCGACAGCATATCCTGTAAGGAACGACCTGTGACTGCCTATACGTTGGCACATTTCAGCGATCCCCATCTGGGCCCCCTGCCTGCTGCCGGCTGGCGGGAGTTGGCCAATAAGCGTCTTTCAGGTTTTTTTTCCTGGACGCGCAATCGTGTCAATATTCACAGGCCGGAAGTGCTGAAGCTGTTGGTCGCGGATCTCAAACGCCAGGCGCCGGATCACATCGCGATCACTGGCGACCTCGTCAATATTTCCCTGCCGGCTGAGTTTCTGGCAGCAGCCCACTGGCTGGAGGGCGTCGGCACACCCGCCAATGTCACGATCATTCCCGGCAACCATGATGCCTATATCGAAATGCCTTGGGCGCAATCGCTGGCCTGCTGGGCGCCTTATATGACCGGCGAGCGGAATGAAGGAAACGAGACTGCCGTCCCTCAATCGCATGCAGACTTCCCCTTTGTTCGCCGGCTTGGCGACATAGCGCTGATCGGAACGTCCACGGCGGTGCCGATGCCCCCTTTCGTTGCCGCCGGACGGCTGGGCCACGCGCAATTGGACCGCCTACGCCAACAATTGCAGGCCCTGCGACGCCAGGGTCTCTTCCGGGTCGTTCTGATCCATCACCCGCCCTTTGGTGGCGGTGCCTACAAGCGCAAGTCACTCCTGGATGCTAAAGAATTTCAGGCAGTGCTGGAGGATGCCGGGGCAGAGATGATTCTGCATGGGCATACCCATGTTTCCGGGCTTGGACGGATTCAAACGTCAAAGGGGCCGATTCCTGTCATTGGCGTCCCCTCGGCATCTGCAGTCGCGGCGGGCCACAAGGACGCGTCGCGCTATCATCTCTATCGGATCAGCCGAAACGGCGACGGCTGGCTGTTGGAGATCGATATTCGCGGCCTCAATGCAACACAGGATGGCTTCGAGGCACAAGGGAGTATGGCCATGTCGATTCCCTTGTTAGTATCAAAAGAGGTCTCGGCTGCCGGAGCGGCCGCCTGATGGATACCCACGCCGTGATAGGGCTTGAGGCAACAGCGCTTTCATGAAATTCCTTCGCATCGATATTTACATTCTGAAGCGTGTGGCTCTGCCGCTGTTGGCTACTGTCGGCATCGCTATGGCGGCGTTGCTGCTTGAGCGTCTGATTCGACTATTGGATCTCTTCGCCAATCGAGGTGGCCCGCTCAATATCGTTCTCAAGATGCTCGCCAATCTAGTCCCGCACTATCTTGGCATCGCCGTGCCGGCCGCCCTTTTCGTCGGCGTCCTTTACGCCAGCATGCGCCTTTCCTCAGATAGCGAGCTTGATGCCATGCGTGCGAGCGGTTTGTCCCTCCGCAGGCTGCTTATGCCGATCCTGGCATTGTCGATCGTTTTGGCCATCGTTAGCGCCTATCTCATTGGCTTTCTGCAGCCATACACGCGCTTTGCCTACCGTGCCTTGGTTCACCTGGTCGTCGAGACTGCCTGGGATTCCGCGATTGAACGGGGCGCCTTCTTCAGCGGGTTTGGTGGCAAAACTATCCTCATTGGTGACATTTCCGAAGGCGGCAGCAAGCTTTCTCAGATTTTCGTCAAGGAAGTGGACGAGAACGGCCAAGATCTCGTCACCACTGCCGAGAGTGGTCAGTTGGAGCGGAACGCAGATCTATCCCTCGTACTGACCCTGCATAACGGCGTCCGAACCGAGACCACACCGGGCACTAACCAAGCCAAGGCGGTCGTATTCTCCGAACTCAAGCTGCCGATGGATACGGTTGCGCCGGAGCCGTTCCGGAACCGCGGCGACCGCGAAAGCGAACTCGACTTCTTCGAACTCATTCATGCCTATTTCAATACACCGCCCACGCTTCATATTGAGGACATAAAGGCGGAACTGAACAGTCGTCTGGTACGCACCGTATCGATCATCTTCCTGCCGCTCTTAGCCATGCCGATCGGTGTATCGTCGCGCCGCACATCCAAGGGCGTCCGAATGCTGGTGGGCATCCTTTTTCTCGTCGCGTATTTCCAGATCCTGCAATTCGGTAGAGATGCTGTGGGAAGCGGGATGCTGGGATCGGCTGCGGCGCTATGGCTGCCATTCCTGGTATTTGGCGCTATCAGCACTTGGCTGTTCTACCTTGCCAATTCTCGCCCCGGCGCGGACCCGCTCGCACATGTGTTTGAATCCATTTCGGATGGTTCCAACTGGTTGTGGGGACACATTCGCCGCTTCCTGCCGCGTCGCTCGCAAGAGGCCGCTGAATGAACACCTTCACGCGCTATGTCCTCAAGAGTTTCCTCTGGCAGTTCTTGCTGCTGCTCATCGGCTTTACGGCATTGCTGCAGCTCTTTGACCTGCTCAACAACAGCGCCGACATCCTGCAGGACCATATGGGGCAGATGAGCGCAGTGCTCGAATACGCCGTGTTGCGGCTGCCTGAAATCATGTCGTTCCTGGTGCCTTTCGCCGTATTGATGGGGGCGCTTGTTACCCTCGGCAAGATGGAACGGGATAACGAGATCATGGCTTATAAAGCGGCCGGAGCTCCATATTTTACCGTTCTCTGGGCATTCCTGCCTGCTGTGGGCATCGTCGCCGTCCTGCATTTCTTTTTGGCCGACCAGATCGTCCCGATATCCATCCAATCGTTGATTCAACGTGACCTCTCTACTGAGCGCGCGAAATCGAAAAATGAAGCAAAGGATGAACCGCTCTTCGTCCAGGAGGGCAAATCCGTCGTCGAAGCCGGTGCAGTCGGCCAAGACGGGACAACACTCAGCCATCTTCGAATCTACGAGCGCGACGATAGCGGCAAGATTGTGAAGCAGGTTTTTGCCAATGACGCTCACTATGACACGAGTAAAGAAGTTTGGACTTTGAGCAACGTCTGGACGACGACCATTCCAGATGGGCAGGCGGCACAGACCGCGCGGACGGACTCTTGGGTTTGGCCGACGCATCTCACGCCGGCGGAGTTCTCAGATCTGGTAGAGAAGCCGCAGGCGATGCCTTTGCTGAAGATCCATGGTTTCATCTCCTCCACCCAGGTCGGTGTGCGGCCGACATACTTTTACGAAACCTGGCTGCAGAAGCGTATCGCACTGCCGGTAAGTTCTATCCTGATGATCCTGCTTGCCGCCCCCGTGGCGCACTCGCTGCATCGGCGCGAGCGAGGCCTTGCCATGGGCATGACCGTCGGTTTCGGTCTGGGTTTCCTCTATTTTCTAACAGACGGCTTGGTCTTGTCCTTGGGGGAATCAGGCGCGGTACCGCCCTTCCTGGCGGCCTGGTTGCCGATCCTGCTTTTCGCCGCGATCGGCGGCGCCTGGCTTATCAAGCAGGAAGGCTATTGAGCCATGAAGTTGTGGATCGACGCGGGGCGCATCGGCGCCGAGCGCGTCTTTGGCATGAGCTTGATCGAACGGCATCTGAAAGCTGCAAGGCATCAGAAACTCTCTTTGAGCGAAGTGATTGTCGATATTGGCTCGGGTACTGCTCCAATCTGGGTGCCGGAACCGCGGCTCAACTGCCCCGTGCGGGTCGTTTCCGGACCGGGCAGTTGTGTTGATCGGCTGAAGGAGGCCCTTGCCGCAGGCGAGCCGTTGATTGTCACCGATGCGGCAACGCTGGCCGATGCACGTCTTTACAGCTTTCTCGCCGAGCGTCCCGGCAGCTGCGCCGTCCGAGCCAACAAAGCAGCGATTGGACGGATCGAACCCGACGATGCTGTGCAGCTCCTCGATGCACCGACGCTCGACGCAGTGACCGCACGACTGCCGGAGATTCGGCAGCAGGACTTCCCTGCCTTCGTTGCCAAGCTGCGCCGCTCGCTGCCTTTCTACCTGTTCTCCGTCACCACCCAGGCCGAGCGGAAAAACGTCGAGAAATTCCTTTTCTGGTCGAACTACAAAGGCTCGACCGACTTCTTCACCAAATACGTCTACCCGCCTTTGGTTTGGGCATTGGTCCCACCGCTTGCCCGCGCGCGCATCCATCCCAACACGGTCACCATCGTCAGCATCATCCTCACCATCCTTGCCGTGCCGCTTTGCGCAGGCGGGTATTTCTGGTGGGGCTTTGCCTGCGCCTATGGCATGAGTGTGCTTGATTCTGTCGATGGAAAGCTTGCCCGCCTCACCTTTACTGATTCCGCGATCGGCAATGTGCTCGATCATGGCCTGGATATTGTCCATCCACCGTTCTGGTATTTCGGCTGGGCGGTCGGACTTTTAGGCGGATGGTCGCTTGCCGATTTCGGTGAGCCGTTATGGCAGGCAGCGTGGTGGATGCTGGCCCTTTACGTCCTCGATCGGCTCATCCTGGCAGTCTACCGGGCGAAATATAAGCGTGGGTTGCATACGCATGCCGCGATCGACAGCTTCGTGCGCACTTTCATTTCGCGCCGAAATATAAATTTGCCCTTATTTACCGTGGCATACGCCGCCGGCTGGGGAGCCCAGGCATTCTATTTCATCGTTCTATGGCAAGCGCTTACCTGTCTTTACCATGGTGGCCGGACGGTATGGATTCTAGCGACCTATCGCCCCATCGCGGCAGATCCCGCGTAAAGACATGGCCACTGCGTATTGGGCTATCGTTTGCTTGCCCTAACGCCTTGATGCAACTAGATTACCGCCGCAACTTGAGCCCGTTTCCAATTAGGTAGTGAGTCGACCGCCATGCTTCGTTTCGGCTTCTGGAAAGACCGGACCCATAACCTGTCGCGCATGTCGCTGGCCGATCTGGTGGCAGCCTTTGTCACCTACCCGTCTGTTCACGCCTATTTCGGGCTGGCGGCAGTCAGCCTCTATTTCGTTTATCGCTGGTATACGGCTTGGCTGCCTTTGCTGATCGCTGTCGCGCTCGCTGTCGTCGTTTACCCCTTGGTCTGGTACGTGCTCCACCGCTGGGTGCTCCACAGCCAATTCCTCTACAAGTCGCCGCTGACCGCCAAGACCTGGAAACGCATCCATTTCGATCATCATCAGGATCCGCATAATCTGGTCGTGCTGTTTGGCGCGCTCTACACCACACTCCCGACAATCGCGATCGTGACAATGCCGATCGGTTACGCGGTCGGTGGCCCTGCCGCGGCTGCTATGGCTTTTGCAACCGGCCTGCTCACCACCTGCTTCTACGAGTTCTGTCACTGCGTGCAGCATCTCAATACCAGCCCCAAGACGGCTTTCATGAAGCGGTTGAAGCAGCTTCATATGTGGCATCACTTCCACAATGAGCAGGGCAATTACGGCATCACCAATTTCGTTTGGGATCGCCTCGGCCGCACCTATTACGCCAAAGCCAGCACGGTTCCGAAGAGTCCGACCGTTTTCAACATCGGCTACACGGCTGAAATGGCGGAACGTTACCCTTGGGTGGCGCAGCTCTCGAACAACACCCGTGGCGACGGCAATCCGCGTCGTTTCCGTACTGACAACGCCACCGACAGCGGCCCCGCCGCCTGATCCTTTCCCGATTGCAGGGGTAGACCGAAATGGCACAGATCGAAGTTGTTCCGGTCACCGACAAGGCCGGGCTAAAGGCATTTATTGCATTGCCTAAGCGTCTATACGCCGGCAGCAGCGGCTATGTTGCCCCGCTCGACATGGAGCGGGCCGAGGTTCTGACGCCCGGCAAAAATCCTTATTTCACGCATGCCAAGGCCCAACTCTTCCTCGCCAAACGCGACGGCAAGATTGTAGGCCGTATTTCCGCGCAGGTCTGCCAGCTCGAGCAGAAGCTGCGGCCCGGTACTGGCCATTTCGGCTGGATCGATGCCGAAGATGACCCCACGATTTACAAAGCCCTTGTCGACGCGGCCTCAGCCTGGCTCCGTCAGCAGGGTTCCAGCCGCATGGTCGGTCCCTTGAGTTTCTGCACCAATGAAGAAACGGGCCTCCTCGTCGACGGGTTCGACAACCTGCCAATGCTGATGATGCCCTATCACGCACCATATGCCGGCCGAAATGTCGAAGCGGCCGGCTTCGTCAAGCTCAAGGACGTGGTCGCCTACGACCTCAACAAGACGGCCTATAAGCCGGTGGGCTCGTCGCGCATGCTGGAGAAGCTGCAGGCGGACGGAACGATCCGTATGCGCGGCCTGGATATGAAGAACTACACCCGCGATCTCGGCATCATCCTCGATATCTTCAATGATGCCTGGGCGGACAATTGGGGCATGATCCCATTCACGGCAGATGAGATCGCTGCCGCGGCAAAGTCTATGAAGCCTTTGATCGATCCCAATCTTGTCGTGATCGCCGAAGTGAAGGGCGAACCCGCCGGCATGCTGGTCTGCCTGCCAAATCTGATGGAAGCGATCCGCGATTTCGATGGCAGCCTGCTACCCTTTAACGTCGTCAAATTGTTGTGGCGCCTGAAGACCAACAAGCTGAAGACCAGCCGCATTCCGTTGATGGGCATCCGGCGCAAGCATCACGGCTCCGTCCTTGGTGCGACGCTGCTGCCGCTGATGTTCGACCGGTTAAAGGAGCCGTTCCTCAAGCGTGGCCTCGAACGCGTCGAGATGTCGTGGATACTTGAGGACAATGCACCGATGCGGCGTGTCATCGAAGGCGTCGGTGGCAAAGTCTATAAGACCTACCGCATCTACGAGAAATCGCTGGCTTGAGCGCCATGCCTGAGCCGCGTTTTAATGCTCTGATTCTAGCCGGCAACCGCCGCGAGGGCGACAGCGTTGCTACTTTGACCGGCGTCAGCCACAAGGCATTAGCCCCCATCAATGGCGTCCCGATGCTCTTGCGTCTCTATCGCACTTTGCGTGAGGTCGATGGCATTGGCGACATTCACGTCTGCATTGATGACGTTAGCCTGCTCGACGGCATACCGGAACTGGCCGCTGCACGGGCGAGTGGCGCGATCCGGATTGTCAAACCCGCCATCAGCCCAGCCGCGAGCTTAGGCGCGGCTCTCGATTTGATCGGCCTACAGCGACCGCTTCTTACCACGACCGCCGACCATCCGCTGCTGACGGCGGCGATGGTCACTCACATGCTGCGCGCCACGCCGGACGATGCGGAACTCGGCGTCGGCCTCGCCGAGGCCGAGACCGTGACTGCCGTCTATCCTGATGCCATTCGCACCTTCTATCGCTTCAAGGGCCGGCGCTTCAGCGGCTGCAATCTTTTCTTGGCCCGCGGCAACAACGCGCGGAAGGTCACCCAGTATTGGCAACGCATGGAGCGGCATCGCAAGAAGCCGTGGCGACTGGTCTGGGAAATCGGCCCGCTGGCATTGCTGCGGATGATCTGCGGGCAGCTCAGCCTTGATGACGCCTTCGCTCACGTTTCGAAACTGACCGGTGCCAGCATTCGACCGGTTCTCATGCCCTTCGCGGAAGCGCCGATCGATGTCGATAAGCCGGCCGACTTCGAGCTGGTCACGGAAATCCTTCGACGCCGCGAAGGCGCCGCCTAGCAGGCCTGCCGTTTCGTTCGCTGGCACCCGGAATTCGGTCTGCCTGCCCCCTTGGCTTTCACCTGCTCGACAGCCTAGGATTGTCGCAAATAGATCTGTGAAATCAGGCTTTTTCGATTCGGCAGAGAGGCACTATGCAGTACACCGCCAACACCCTCGAAAACCACTGGATGCCCTTCACCTCGAACCGGGACTTCAAGGCCGAGCCGCGCCTGATGGTCAAGGCCCAGGGCATGCATTACTGGAACCACAAGGGCGAGAAGCTGATCGACGCTTCATCCGGTCTGTTCTGCTGTGCTGCCGGCCACGGCCGCAATGAAATCATCGAGGCAGTGCATGCCTCGATGAAGGAGATCGACTACACGCCGCATTTCCAGGTCGGTCATCCTTCATCTTTTGAACTGGCGCAGAAGGTCGCCAAGATCACGCCAGGTGATCTCGACTACGTCTTCTTCTGCAATTCGGGTTCGGAAGCGGTCGAAACGGCCATCAAGATCGCCCTCGCCTATCATGTGGCAAAGGGCGAAGGGCAGCGGACCCGCTTCGTCAGCCGCGAACGTGCTTATCACGGCGTCAATATCGGTGGCGTCTCTTTGAGCGGCATGGTCCGCAATCGGGAAACTTTCGGCGCCGTCATGCCGGGCGTCGCACACCTGCGCCATACATGGCAGCCCGAAGCACGTTTCACCCGGGGCCAGCCGGAAAACGGCGCCGATCTTGCAAATGACCTGCAGCGCTTTGTCGACCTTTATGGGCCAAAGTCGATCGCGGCCTGCTTCGTGGAGCCAATCGCCGGGTCGACCGGCGTGTTGATCCCGCCCAAGGGTTATCTCGAACGCCTGCGCGAAATTTGCGACAAGAATGGCATTCTGCTGGTGTTCGACGAGGTCATCTGCGGTTTCGGTCGAACCGGCAAAGCTTTCGCCGCACAGAGCTTCGGCGTGACGCCGGATATCATCACCATGGCGAAGGCGTTGACCAATGGCGCGCTGCCGATGGGCGCTGTCGCAGTCAGCGAAAAGATCTATCATACCGTCACCAGTTCAGCACTGGATGGCGCGGTCGAGTTCTTCCACGGCTACACCTACTCAGCGCATCCTGCGGCCTGTGCCGCCGGCATCGCGGCCCTCGACGTCTATGAGAAGGAAGGGCTTTTCGAGCGCGCCGCCGAGATGTCGCCCTATTTCCTCGACCGCATGTATTCGCTGCAAAGCGTCAAGGCCGTGACGGATATTCGTGGGTACGGCATGCTGTGCGGTATCGATCTGGCCCCCGCGGCACGCCCCGGCCAGCGTGGCTTTGATGTCACCAAGCGACTCTTTGCCAAGGGTCTGCACATCAAATTCACCGGCGATGCCGGTATCTGCGCCCCTGCTCTTGTCGCAACAAAGGCTGACATCGACGAAATCTGGCGTATCTTCAAGGAAGTATTCAGCGAATACTGATGATCATCTCACCAGCCAGGTCGCATATCCAACAATGACCAAGCCGCGCTTTCTGGCCGAAAAGGTTGACGCGCCTGCACCCCGTGCAGGTGAACAACCGATCGATTACTCTGTGCCCGCAGACGACGATGTAAAGACCACCACCTGCTACATGTGTGCCTGTCGTTGCGGCATCAAGGTCCATCTCAAGAATGGCCAGATTCGCTATATCGAGGGCAATCGTGATCATCCGGTGAACAAAGGCGTGCTCTGCGCCAAAGGATCCGCCGGTATCATGACACAATATTCGCCAGCACGGCTGACCAAGCCGCTGAAGCGCGTCGGTGAACGAGGTGCTGGCGAGTTTGTCGAGATCGAATGGGAGGAGGCCCTTTCCATCGCGACCGACCGACTGGCGAAGATCCGCGCCACCGATCCCAAGAAACTCGCCTTCTTCACCGGCCGCGATCAAAGCCAGGCACTGACCGGCTGGTGGGCCTCAAAGTTCGGCACGCCCAATTTCGCGGCCCATGGCGGGTTCTGTTCGGTCAACATGGCCGCTGCAGGCCTTTATTCGCTCGGCGGGGCGTTCTGGGAATTCGGCGAGCCTGACTGGGAGCGCACCAAATATTTCCTGATGTTCGGTGTTGCCGAAGACCACGACAGCAACCCGATCAAGATCGGCCTCGGCCAACTGAAAGGCCGGCCGGCCGACAATCAAGCCAAATTTGTCTCGGTCAATCCGATCCGTACAGGTTACTCGGCCATCGCCGATGAATGGCTAGGCATCAAGCCTGGAACCGACGGCCTCCTCGTTCTGTCACTCATCCATGAATTATTGCAGAACGACAAGATCGATCTCGATTTCCTGGTGCGATACACGAACGCACCGTGGCTGGTGATCAATGCGCCGGATACGGAAGAACACGGCCTGATCTATCGCAATCAGGAAGGCGATCCGCTTTGCCTCGATCGCGATTCCGGTACCTTCGTCGATGCATTACAGCCGGATATCCGCCCGCATCTGGTTGGCCCCGTCAGCCTGCCGGATGGGCGCCCTGCCCGCACGGTCCTCGATCTGCTGGTCACCCGCTATCTCGACGAGGCCTACGCGCCGGATCGCGTCGCGCCACAGATCGGCATTCCAGCCGAGACCATCCGGCGCATTGCCGCGGAACTGGCGGACGTCGCCTTCGAACAGACGATCGAGATCAAGACGCCGTGGACCGATTGGGCTGGCCGTCGCCACGACAGTTTCATCGGCCGCCCCGTCTCCATGCACGCCATGCGCGGCGTCTCGGCCCATTCCAACGGCTTCCAGACCTGTCGCGCCATTCACGTCCTGCAGATGCTTCTGGGCAGCGTCGATTGCCCGGGCGGTTGGCGCTACAAGCCACCATTCCCGAAGGTTCCAGGATCCGGCCCAACACCATCGCCCATGGTGGGCCCCAACCAGCCGCTTGCCGGCATGCCGCTCGGTTTCCCGCAAGGCCCCAAAGACCTGCTGATCGACAGCCTCGGACGTCCGCTGCGCATCGACAAGGCCTATTCCTGGGAAGCGCCGCTTGCCCTCCATGGCCTGATGCACATGGTCATCCATAATGCCTGGAAAGGCGATCCGTATCCGATCGACACCCTCTTCCTTTACATGGCAAATATGGCCTGGAACTCGTCGATGAACACGGCGGGAACCATGGACATGCTGAAAGACAGGGATCCAGCTACCGGCGAATATCGCATTCCCTACGTGATCTATAGCGACGCCTACTATTCCGAGACCGTTGCCTTCGCCGATCTAGTCCTGCCGGACACAACATATCTCGAGCGCTGGGATTGCATCTCCCTGCTCGACCGGCCAATCAGCCATGCGGACGCTGCTGGCGATGCCATTCGCCAGCCCATCATGAAACCGGATCGCGACGTGCGGGCCTTCCAGGACGTGTTGCTCGATCTGGGCGCGCGGCTGAAACTTCCCGGCATGGTTACCGAAGACGGCACCGCGTTGTATCCTGGGGGCTTGCGCGACTACATCCTGAAGCATGAACGCAAACCGGGCATCGGCATGCTAAGTGGCTTCCGCGGCGATGGGACGGAGGAAGGCCGCGGCAAGCCCAATCCGGACCAGATCGACCGCTATATCGCCAATGGCTGCTTTCACGAGATGGAGATTCCCGAGAATGCGCGTTTCAATCGCTTCGGCAATCTTGATTACTTGAAATGGGCCACCGCGCGCGGCCTGATCGACAACCCGGACCCGATGGTCCTGCAGCTTTATTCCGAACCCATGCGGCGCTTCCAGCTCGCGGCGGAAGGCTTTGGCGACAGACAGCCGACCAACGAACATGACTCCGCACGGATCCGGTCCTTCGCCGATCCACTACCGATCTGGTACCCGCCGTTGGGTGAGGCCGAAACAGAAGACGGCTATCCACTGCATGCCCTGACGCAGCGGCCCATGCATATGTACCACTCCTGGGGAACGCATAACGTTTGGTTGCGGCAATTGCAGGCACGCAATCCCCTCTTCGTCCATCGTGCAACAGCAGCGGAGCTGAGCCTCTTGGATGGTGATTGGGTCTGGATAGAAAGCGCGCATGGCAAGGTGAAGGCCGAGGTAAAGCTGATGGACGGCGTTCATCCCGGAACCGTCTGGACCTGGAATGCCATCGGCAAGCGCAAAGGTGCTTGGAATCTGGTGCCCGAAGCTCCTGAAGCCAAGTCCGGCTTTCTGCTCAATCATGTCATCAGCGAGCTGCTGCCGCCGCGCGAAGATGGTTATCGCTATACGAATTCCGACCCCGTCACCGGCCAGGCGGCTTGGTTCGACCTCAAAATCAAGCTTCGCAAATGCACCGTCGAAGAGTCTGGCGCAACCGAGCCCAGCTTTGCGCTTCAGCCACGACGTGGCGGCGCGTTTGATCGAACCGTTCGCTATGGCGCAAATATAAAAAAAGGAGCGGCAGAATGACGTCGCTTCCGACCGAGCCCGCGACACGGCGCCTTGGCCTCGTCATCGACCTCGACATTTGCGTCGGCTGCCACGCTTGCGCCGTCAACTGCAAGGAGTGGAATGCGGGCGGCCACATGGCGCCACTCACCGACTTCGACGCCTTTGGAGAAAAGCCAAGCGGCGTCTGGTTCAACCGCATCCATACCTTCGAGGCTGGCGAAGGCGCCGACGGCCGTACAGTGCATTTCCCGAAATCCTGCCTGCATTGCGAGACGCCGGATTGTGTCACGGTCTGCCCGACCGGCGCTTCGTTCAAGCGGGCCGCCGACGGCATTGTGCTCGTCAATGAGGATTTCTGTATCGGCTGCAAGCTCTGCTCCTGGGCCTGCCCCTACGGCGCGCGTGAGTTTGACGAAGACGTCGGCGTGATGAAGAAATGCACACTCTGCGTCGACCGCATCTATAACGAAACGCTGGATACCGTCGAACGAGTACCGGCTTGCGTGTCGACATGCCCGGTCGGCGCGCGCCACTTCGGCGATCTTGGTGACCCGACCTCCAGCGTTTCGCAGCTGGTGGCGGAGCGCGAAGGATATGACCTGATGCCGGAGATGGGATATCGGCCGACCAACAAATACCTGCCGCCTCGGCCGCGGAAGGTCGGTAGCGGCGGCACCAATGGTGCGCCGTGCCATACCGGCCCTGTGGCCGAGCAGGCCGATCTGTCGGCGCATCCGTTCTTGCGCTGGGTCGACCGCCTTCTGACCCGCTGAGGCCGCATGTATCCAGCTTATTCGGTCATCTTCTTTACCAGCGCATCTGGTGCCGGCTATGCCCTCCTGGCACTGATGAACATGCTTGCCTTGATTGGGCTGCTGCCGGCGGAACGTTGGTTCGGCATTACCGGCTTTCTCGCCGGGTTGACCGCGATAACCGCGGGCCTGCTGTCCTCGACCTATCATCTCGGGCGGCCAGAGCGCGCTTGGCGCGCGTTTTCCCAGTGGCGGTCCTCCTGGCTTTCTCGCGAAGGCGTTCTCGCCGTCGCGACATATCTGCCGGCGGGCATCACGGCTCTTGGCTGGGTCTTCTGGGAACAGATCTGGTGGCTGCCGGCTGTTTTCCTGGTCGCCCTGGCCACAACGACGATCTGCGCCACTGCCATGATCTATGCCAGCCTGAAAACGATCCGGCGCTGGAACAATGGCTGGACGCTACCCAATTATCTCGGCATGGGCTTCGCCAGCGGCGGCCTGTGGCTTTGCCTCCTTGGCTCGCTGTTCGCACTCAGTAGCCCGTTGCCAGCCCTGCTCGCCATCGCGTTTGTAGCTATCGCCGCCGGCATCAAGTTTGGATATTGGCGTTTCGTCGATACCGATATCGGCAGGTCAACCGCTGGTTCGGCGACAGGTCTCGGCCGCTTTGGGGCGGTTCGACTCTTTGCCGCGCCACACACGGAAGAGAACTATCTCCTCAAGGAAATGGGCTTCAAGGTCGCCCGCAAGCATGTCGCGACACTGCGGCGGATAACTTGGCTCTGCGCCTTCGCCATCCCGCTCGTGGCTGTAATCCTGGCTCTCTTGCTGCCAACGCTGAGCTTGTGGCTGCTGATCGTTGCCGTACTGACGAATGCCCTAGGTACGGTCACCGAACGCTGGCTGTTCTTCGCCGAAGCGCGGCACGTGGTGACGCTCTATTACGGAGCCGAAGCCGCTTAAAGCAGAGCGCTGGGGTCGGCGACGACCTGGTTCCGGCCACTTTGCTTGGCCCGATAAAGCGCCGCATCGGCAATTTTCAGCAATTCGTCGCCAGGCATGACATTGGTCGTGGCGGCAAGACCAACGGAGACCGTCACCGAAAGCTCGCCATTGGGCGCGCCGTCGACCTTCATAGGCGTTTCAGAGACGCGCCTGCACAGGCGCTCAGCGACCTTAAGTGCCGATTGGCCGTCGGTATCAGGCAACAAGCAGACGAATTCTTCACCACCGGTACGCGCCACCATGTCGAAGTTACGCATCGCTGCTGTTGCCCGCTGTGCAAACTGCTTCAAGACTTCGTCACCGGCTGCATGGCCGTAGCTATCGTTCACATTCTTGAAGCGGTCCAGGTCACAGACCAGCACGCTCAGTGCCTTACCGCTGTCCTTCACTCGGTCCATCAGGCCGTCGAGATGGCGCATCGCATAGCGGCGGTTGTAGAGCCCTGTCAGGCTGTCGGTAAGGGCCAGTGACAGGCTGCGCTCGTAATTGGCACGCAGGCGGTCCTGATAGCGTCGGCGGCGAACCTGAATGCGCGCACGCGCCAATAATTCGTTGGGATCGATCGGCTTCATCAGGTAATCGCTGGCGCCGATATCGAGACCCTTGATGAGCCGCGGCATATCGAACTCCTCGACGATGAGGAGGATCGGAACCTGCCGCGTTTCTTCCTGCGACCGCAGATGCGAGCAAAGCCGTAAGCCATCCTCGCCGCCCACCTGGATATTCGTGATGATGAGGTCGAAGCGCTTACCGGCCGCCAGTTCCTGCGCTTTGGCAAGGCTGTCCGTCACTTCAACGCTGTCTTCGTCCTTGGCCAGAACCTGGACGACGCGTTGTGCAGCCGGTGCGAAGCTCTCAACGAGCAGCACTGAGGCATTGCGATCTTCGTTTACTTCGGGCTCGTTCGAGCCGAGAAGATCGAACTGCCCCGACGTCTGCTCGCGCATGCGCCATTCGTCCATGATCATCTTGAGACGTACCAGGGACCGGACACGCGCAAACAAGGCCAGATCGTTGACCGGCTTCGTCAGGAAGTCATCTGCGCCAGCTTCAAGCCCGCGCACGCGGTCGCTGGGGTCGCTCAGCGCCGTGACCATCACGACAGGCAGGAAATGCGTCTTCGGGTTGGCGCGGATGCGCGTGCAAACCTCGAAGCCATCCATCTCCGGCATCATGACGTCGAGCAGAACAATATCGGGAATCTGTTTTTCGATAAGCTCGAGCGCTTCCTTGCCGCTGGCAGCACTCACGACTTCAAAATACTCGGCCGCCAATTTGGCTTCAAGCAAACGGACATTCGCCGGAATGTCGTCGACGACCAGAATGCGAGCAGACATTACTCAGCCCGCCGCGTTATTGCAGGAAACGATCGACGGTCTCCAGGAACTGGACGACAGAAATCGGCTTGGCGATATAGGCCTCGCACCCACCTTCGCGAATCTTCTCCTCATCACCCTTCATGGCGAAGGCTGTGACGGCAATAATCGGGATCGCCCGAAGGTTGTCGTCTTCCTTGATCCACTTCGTCACTTCCAGCCCCGATACCTCAGGAAGCTGGATATCCATCAGGATCAGGTCAGGCTTATGCTGGCGCGCCAGTTTCAATGCGTCCATGCCATCCTTGGTCTGCAGGATGTTGTAGCCCTGTGCCTGGATGAGATCGTGGAAAAGCTTCATATTGAGTTCGTTGTCTTCGACGATCAGGATCGTCTTCGACGCGGCCTTCTTGCGCTTTTCTTCGGACGTAAGCTGGTCTGCCATAAAACCTCCCACCGGCCCAGATACCGGTACCCCAACCGACTCCACGATGTCGGCATAAATGTCACTCGACCCTATTCCCGCCGACTTTTCAATGCCATATTAGTAAATGTTCGACGAAAATTCCAAGGTGAATCCGATCGTCGTTAGGAATTGCGGCGTGTCCTTGGGAGCATGGCAGTGTCCGGGCTTTGTCGCGAATGCGAAACATCTTTCCCTACCCCTCACATTTCCGAGGGAGAGCCAGCCCGTCCAGAACCCGCCCAAGAACAGGGGCCGAGCCGCTTGCGCTGCCCGTCCTGCCGGTCCCCTCGGGTCATCGTCCACGCTGAACTCGAAGGTTTGAGTATCGGCCATGTCGATTGCGATGCCTTCTATGCGGCCGTCGAGAAGCGCGACCGGCCGGAGTTGCGCGACCGGCCTCTGATTATCGGCGGTGGTCATCGCGGGGTCGTTTCAACGGCTTGCTATATCGCCCGGATGAGCGGTGTCCGCTCCGCCATGCCCATGTTCACGGCACGGAAATTATGCCCTGAAGCGGTGGTTCTCCCGCCGGACATGGCAAAGTACCGGCGCGTTGCCGGCGAGATCCGCCAGCTGATGAATGCGCTAACACCGCTCGTCGAACCGGTTTCGATCGACGAGGCCTTCCTCGACCTTACCGGTACCGTCGCCCTGCACAAAATGAGCCCGGCCCAGTCCCTCAATCGCCTGACCCGGCGGATCGAAGCGGACATCGGCGTGACGGTATCGGTCGGCCTCAGCCACAACAAGTTCCTGGCCAAGCTCGCGTCCGATTTGGACAAGCCCCGCGGCTTTTCCCTGATCGGCGTGGCAGAAACGGCTTCCTTCCTGGCGCACCGGTCGGTCGGCATGATTTGGGGTGTCGGCAAGGTTATGCGCGAGCAGCTGGCGCGCGACGGCATCACTACCATGGGCCAGATCCAGCAAATGCCGATCGAGGAACTCGCTAACCGTTATGGACAGATGGGCGCCCATATCTGGCACCTCGCGCGCGGCCTCGACCGCCGCCGGGTCGAGCCGGACAGCGCAGCCAAAAGTATTTCCGCGGAGACCACGTTCGACATTGATATTGCCGATTCCGAGGCCTTGGCCAATGAATTGTGGCCGCTCTGCGAAAAGGTCGCCTATCGCCTCAAATCGGCCGGATTGGCCGGCCAGGTTGTGCATCTGAAGCTGAAAACGGCCGGCTTCCGCCTGGTAACCCGTCAGACGCGCCTGCCTGCGCCCTCCCAACTTGCTGAGACCCTCTACCGGGCCGGGCTCGCCCTCTTGCAGAAGGAAGCGGCTGGCGATTGGTACCGCCTTATCGGCATTGGGATGGATGCGCTACATGACGCCCAGGACGCGGACCCGATCGATCTCGGCGATCCCGATGCTGTCCGCCGACGCAAGGTAGAGGAGGCAATGGACAGTGTCCGAGCGAAACTCGGAAAGGACGCAATCATCAAAGGCCGCAGCTTGAAGCCGACCAAGTGACGCAGGTCAACAGTTCTCAGGCGCCAGCGGCGTCAGTTCATCCATAATGGCGTGGACCTTGAGATCGCCGAGCGTGAAGGTAAGGCTGCCCACGACACCGTTGCTGTAGAGACGCATGCTCTGTTCGGTATCGGGCACGCCCTCTGCCGACCCGCTGATATAGAAAGCCAAAGCTGCCGGGAATGATCGGATTCCCTTTAGATCCGGAAAGTTCTTGCCTGGCGATTTCCAATCCGATGTCCCCTGCCCCAAGGCCGTCCCGACTTCCACGGCCGAATTGCCGATCGATCCGTCGAAGAGATGGGCCAATACATAGGGCTCTCCCCCAGCATCGCCCTTGATCAGTGCCTCGGTATGCTGGATCGGAAACATTGTGCCTTCCGGCAGAGTGAATTCGGCCTGCTCTGGAAGGTCAGCCACGACCTTGACGGGCCCGGCCGGGGCCTCCCGGCGAGCTTCGCCGCGCCGGCGCGCCGTCTCCTGATTGTCGGAAAGCTCACGAGTGAAATACCTGTAGCGCTTGCCGTCTTTCGCTTCCCAGCTGACTTGGCTCCACCCCAACCGATGGATCTCCCCATCTTCGCCGGCCAGGGCTATCTCCGCCTTGAGGTCCATGGCCCAGCCGTCGCAGACGTCTTTGATCTCGAACGTCATCAGGCCGTTGCCGCCGGTCAGGGCGCCACCGGAGCCCAGATCCAGGGTATAGACGACCCTGTGCGGCAATAGATCGGCCTGCGCCGGTAGGGCTGCACCAAGGACCAATGCCATAGCCGTCCCAAACAAAGAGAATTTGCGCCAGATCGACAAAGTCTTCGCCCTTTCTTGTCGTTCAGAAGGCAGTTGCAGCCGCTCCTGGCAAGTATGGCATGTGGCTGTTTTGCATGATAGACGGCACCAATCGATGCCTTAACGGCCCTCCGACTATTCACCGTCGGGCCAATCCGAGACCTAGGGGAACCATATGACCGCCCGGCCCAAATTGCTGATCACGCGCCGCCTGCCCGAAGACGTGACCAAACGCGTCTCCGCCCATTACGATGCCGAGTTCAATGCAGACGACCATGTCATGTCGGCCGATGAGCTCCTGACCCGGGCCGAGGGTAAAGATGCATTGCTTGTCACGCCGGTCGATAAAATCACGCCGGAACTGGTGCAGAAACTGCCAGCTTCGATCAAAATGATCGCGACCTTCTCTGTGGGTTTCGAACATATCAACGTGCCGGCCCTCCAGGCTAAGGGCATCAAGGCGTCGAATACCCCGGACGTGCTCACCGACGCCACCGCTGATATTGCCCTGCTGCTCATGCTCGGTGCCGCCCGCCGCGCCTATGAAGGCGAGCGGGCCGTGCGCGAGGGCACATGGAAGTCCTGGTCGACCGTCTACATGCTTGGTGTCCACGTCACTGGCAAGCGCCTCGGCATCTTCGGCATGGGCCGTATTGGCCAAGCGGTCGCCAAGCGCGCTCGTGCATTCGACATGACGATCCATTACTACAACCGTAGCCGCCTCGCCCCGGACCTCGAGCAGGGCGCCATCTATCACAAGACGGCCGAGGACATGCTGCCGCATTGCGACTTCCTGTCGATCAACGCTCCCGGTGGTCCCGAGACCCATCACTGGCTCAATGCCGAGCGTATCGCCACGATGCCGAACGGCTCCATCGTCGTGAACACGGCCCGGGGCGGTCTCGTCGATGATACCGCGCTCATTGCTGCCCTCAAGTCGGGCAAGCTTTTTGCGGCGGGTCTCGATGTGTTTGAGAACGAGCCGAACCTCAATCCCGCCTATCGCGAACTGCCCAATGTGTTCCTGCTGCCGCATCTGGGCAGCGCCACAATCGACACCCGCAATGCCATGGGCTTCAAGGCGCTCGACAATCTCGATGCGTTCTTTGCTGGCCGACCGCTGATCGACCCGATCGCCTGAAACGATCGGCAGTGAACCGGTGAACGCCCTGCTCCCAGCAGGGCGTTTTCATTTGAGCTGTTCTAAACGATGGCGACCGGCAAGCCGAACGCGCGTCCCACCGCATCTAGCCGCCGCTGGATGGCCTCGCCGAACAACGCCCCGCCATCCTTGGGCAGATGCAGTTCCAGGCGATCGTTACGCTTTTCGATCGAGGTCAGATTCAACATACGCTCCGTGCCCGCGGACAAGGCGTAGGCCAATCGCAAAGCTGCCCCGGCCCTCGCGGCGAATGCCTTGTCGCTGTCTTCCAGCAAGCCAATGAGATGCTGTGCGTAGGTTGCATCCTGACTGCCGCCATAGCGCGCCGCAATAACCAGCGCCAGGACAACGCGCTCCGGATGAGTGATGCCGGCGACCGGCAAGCGCAGCACGCGCAGAAAGGCATGTTCGGCACGATAATCCGGATGTTCACGCCAAGCGATATCTGACAGCAGGCAAGCGGCCTCACGCAGTCGTGCCCGTGCCTTGCCTTCGGACCGAAACAGCGGCGCCAACCAATCGTCCAGCAGGTCACTCACCGATCCGAAGCGACCATCCGCACCACCCATTTCGGCACAGCCAACCAGCAGTGGATCGCCCTGCTGCGCCCCTGGATCAAGCGTGCTGAAGAGATAGCCCTCGCGTAGTCCATAGGCCGAATAGAGCACACATTCCGGCTTCACCATCTTGATGAGCCTTTCCAAGACGAGTGCCCCATAAGGCAAAGTCTCCAGACGGCGGCGCGACATCCCAACAATATTGGCAAGCGACTTCTTGCCAAGATGGGCTAGCACATTGGCAAGTTCTTCGCTCTGCCGCCGCGTCATCCGGTACTCATGAATGACATGCAGCGGATAGTGCGTCTGCTCCATATGGATACGTGCCAATGAGCGCCAGGTACCGCCTACGGGATAGAGCGTCTTTCCCTTCACCTCTGAAAGCCAACCGAGCTTCTCGAGCTGCCGATCGATAAGTCGCTGAGCCTCATCGACATTGCCATTGGTCGCTTCCACCAGACGCAACGGCCCCAGCGGCAATGTCACCTGCTCACGGATCTTTCCCTGCTCCAGGCGTACCAGCTCCAAGCTGCCGCCGCCCAGATCGCCCATAAGGCCATCCGCTTCGGGAATACCGGAGAGCACACCCATGGCGGATAGCTTTGCCTCATCTTCTCCGCTGACGATCTGGACCTTGCGGCCAGTCTCCTTCTCAATCTGCTGGGCAAAGGATTTGCCATCCTTCGCATCCCGCACGGCAGCCGTCGCCAAAAGCACTATGGAATCGACGCCCATCGCTTCCGCCATATTGACGAAGCGGCGAATGTTGACGATCGCTGCCACAGTTCCGTCCGGATTGAGCAACCCGTGTCGCTCCAATCCCTTTCCCAATCCCGGTTGCGCCTTCTCGTTGAAGACCGGGACCGGACAGCGCGAACGCTTATCGAAAACGACGAGCCGCAAGGAGTTCGAGCCGATATCTATAACAGCCACGCGCCCGGACTTGGTGGCCCGGGCGGTCGCGGCTGCCTTACGGAGAGATGCTGTCACTTATCGGCCTTCGGCAAATCCAGTTTCGAAATTTTCTTCTGCTTCTTCAATGCCGATCCGCGGCCGGACAGACTTGGATTGGTCATGAAATAGGTATGCGCACTGAACCCGACGACGCCCTCGGCCGGGGCAAGTCGATGGTACGCGCCTTCGGAATCGAGTTCCCAGCTTTGTAGATTGTCCTTGAGATTTGCCATCATAATCTGATCGAGAATCTGCTGGTGGACGGTCGGGTTTTCGATCGGCACCATGATCTCTAGCCGCCGATCCATATTGCGCGGCATCCAGTCGGCTGAGGAAATAAACACCTTCGCATGACGCGACGGCAGCGCATGGCCGTTACCGAAACATATAATGCGCGAGTGTTCGAGGAATCGGCCAATGATGCTTTTGACGCGAATGTTCTCCGACAGGCCCTTGACGCCCGGCCGCAGGCAGCAAATGCCGCGAATAATGAGCAGGATCTTAACGCCGGCCTGGCTCGCGCGGTAAAGCGCATCGATGAGACCGCTATCGACGAGCGAATTCAACTTCACCCAGATGACACCGGCGCGTCCGGCCTTCGCGTGCTCGATTTCGTCATCGATCAATTTCAGAATGGTCGTACGCAACGTGCTCGGCGCAAAGGCAACCTTCTCGGTCGATTGCGGCCGGGCATAGCCGGTCATGTAATTGAACAGACGGGCCGCGTCGTGGCAGAGCCCCGGATCGCTGGTGAAGAAGCTGAGATCGGTATAAATCTTCGCCGTAATGGGGTGATAGTTGCCGGTACCAAAATGCACGTAGGTCTTCAGCGCATTTCCTTCCCGCCGCATCACCATTGAAACCTTGGCATGAGTCTTCAAGGCGACGAAGCCATAGACGACCTGCACGCCGGCGCGCTCAAGATCACGTGCCCAGCGAATATTCGCCGCCTCGTCGAAACGGGCTTTGAGTTCGACCAGGGCCGTCACCGACTTGCCTGCCTCAGCGGCTTCGATCAGCGCCTTGACGATCGGACTGTCATCGCTGGTGCGATAAAGCGTCTGCTTGATCGCAACGACATTCGGGTCGCGCGCAGCCTGAAGAATGAACTGCACCACCACGTCGAAGCTTTCGTACGGATGGTGGACGACGATGTCCTTGGTGCGGATCGCAGCGAAGCAATCGCCACCCATCTCTCGGATACGTTCCGGAAAACGCGGATTGAAGGGCTGGAACTTGAGGTCCGGCCGATCGCTGATGATGAGCTGCGAGGTCGCGGCAAGACCGATGATGCCGTCGAGCACGAACACGTCCTCGCGATCGACATCAAGCTCGTCGATGATGAAGGACAGCAGGTCCTCGGGCATCTCGGCATTGACCTTGAGGCGGATCACCAAGCCGCGGCGGCGGCGCTTCAACGCCGTTTCATAGTGCCGGACCAGATCTTCGGCTTCTTCCAACACCTCGATCTCGCTGTCGCGGATCAGCCTGAAATAGCCTTTGCTGATCACCTCGAAGCCCGGGAACAGCCGGTCGAGATAGAGACCGACGACTGATTCCAGTGTCAGGAAACGGACATTGTAGGGATCGCGGCCCGGCAAGCGAACGAAGCGCGGCAACAGATTGGGCAGCATGATGAGCGCCCGCATCGGCTTGCCGTCGCTTACCTGCCGCAGCTCGAGCACGACCGAGAAGCCCAGATTGGGAATGAACGGGAATGGGTGCGCCGGATCGACGGCCATCGGCGTCAGAACCGGGAAAATCTGATCCATGAAATGGCTGTCTAGCCATTCCATCTCGGCGCCTGTCACCTCGGCCGGTTCCACGACCGAGATGCCGTTCTCGCGCAGCTCCTCGCGCAGGTTCCGCCAATGCAGCTGCTGCGTGCGCATCAGCTCGCCAGAGCGTTGGTTGATCGCCGCCAGCTGTTGGATCGGCGTCAGGCCGTCCGCGGAGATGACATTGACATGAGCCCGCTCCTGCCCGCGAAGGCCGGCGACGCGCACCATGTAGAATTCATCGAGGTTGTTGGCTGAAATGGAGACGAAGCGGACGCGCTCCAGCAGCGGGTGCGTTTTATTGCCGGCTTCCTGAAGCACACGCTCGTTAAAGGCCAGCCAGGACAGTTCACGGTTGATGAAGCGATTTAACGCGTCCGGCTGATATTTCTGCTCGACCAATTGTGCATCGTCCACGGGGAGACTTCCTGTACTTGTCCGATCCTGTTCCATACCGCCATTCCTTTGCACGGCCTTTTAAAAGCTCCGCTGGCATCGGGTGGCCACCTCGCCTACAGTATAGAACACTCGATTGGTGGTGGGTATTCCTTATAAATCAATTACTTCAATTTGATGACAGAATGAAGACACTGATCCTTATGCGGCACGCAAAATCCGCCTGGGATGCGGGGGATGTCGCTGATCACGACCGCCCACTTTCCGATCGGGGCCGTGCAGCAGCACCGGCTGTGGGCCGCTGGCTGAAGGAGCAGAAACTGCTCCCGGATCTGGTCATGTGTTCAACCGCGGCACGCGCGGCACAAACACTCGAACTGCTGCGTCCGAACCTTCCCAAGGATGTCACTGTCCAGATGGCGGATTGCCTTTACATGGCGCTGCCACGCGAAATGCTGGCGGCACTTGCCAAGATCAAGGACGCGGCGACCATTTTGCTCATCGGCCACAATCCCGGCATCGGCAGCCTCGCCCACTGGCTGTCTGCGCAAGGCGAGCCCAAGACTCTTGAGCGCATGCAGGACAAATTTCCAACCGGTGCCATCGCCGTGATCGATTTCGATATCACCCACTGGCGTGAACTTGACGACGAACAGGGCCGGCTGCGCATCTTCAAAGCACCGAAAGAGCTGTCGAAGAGCTAATTATCACGCCAAAATTTCTTCTGCATCCGGAAGGCCTCCCAGGTTTCCTGGAAGCCGCCGAGATCCTGGGCGATGCGATGCGATTGCCAGCCCAGAACGATGCCCTCCAACTGACCGATCTCCTGTTGCGACAAGGCGCCGGCACGCTCCAACCGACCGATAAGATCGACTAGCAGATGGCGGCCGACGACGGCGTCATTGAGCGATCCGAGGTGATCTTGAATGTCGCCCAGATGCAGCAAATACTTCTCGGTGCGCTTGCTGGGATAGAGTGAAGCAAAGGCCTGTGCGCCATAGCGCATCTTCTTGCCCAAGAGACGCAGGCGATGGAGGTCGACCTCCGACAGAGCCGCATGCTCGCCACCGAGGCGCACGAGCCGCTTATGGGCACGACTGAGCCAGGCATCTGCAAAATCGCGCACCGGCATGTTCAGACCATCTGCCGCGTCAGTACCCTGCCCGCGCCAGCTATCAGTCAGCAATTGCCGATAGATCTGCAACAGCATTACCGCATAGCGCGGATTTTCCAGGGCCAGATGAGCCTGGCGACGAGCTTCTGTACGAGCAGATTCCGCCGTTTCGAGCAGGGCCGCGATCGGCTTTTGTCCGCGCAGACGTATCTGCATCGGCACCAAAGTATCGGCAATCAACACATCGAGATCGCGGGCCGGACCGAACTGCCGCTGCAACCAGCGCAGATCGATCGACATGCCAGCATGCGCCCCATCGTCGATGAGTTCCCGGAATGCCCCGATCCCGGCACGAAAACGGCGAATGGCAACGCGAAACTGATGGATGGCTTCGTCATCCTCCGACTGCGCTATGGCCGCCTCATTGGCGCGCAACTGGTCGAGGCAATTCCGCACCAGAATCGCAAAAGCGTCGCCTGCTCTGCCCTTGCGCGGCAACTCCATCGGCACCGCACGCACGGGTACTGCCTGTGCCCCTTCAATCAGCGCATATCCGCGCGCTGCCTTGGTGGCAAGGCCGAGGCGCGCCGGAACATCTTCCACCAACCGTTCCGCACAGTGGAACAAATCGACCGGCTCCCCGGCTTTCAACTCCAATTCAATCTCGCCGATTGGCAGCCGCGCCGCCCGGGCACTGATCTCGCCGCGATCAAAGGCTACCTCGATCTCGCTTTCACCGCGCTTGATCAACCAGCCAGCCCGCTCGAAACGGGTCGTAAAAAGAGGCCGCACCTTATCGAATATCCGCTCCTTCTCGAAGCGCCGCCGCAACTTGGCATCAGCGACCGCATCAATTTGCGGCCGCGCTACTTTGATTTCCGTCTCGAATTCAACAAAGGACTGCAACCCATCCACGGCGTCGCCGGGAACTTTCAGGGTCTGTATCCGCTGCCGGCCGTTGCGCCGAATGCGCAGCGCCATGCCGTGACGCTTCAGCCAGCTGTCGGGTGTATCGAAATATGTTGTCTCAAGCTCCTGCACCTGCGCTGGCTTGGATGCCCCCAGCAATCGGCGCAAGGCGGCGGGCCGTAGGCCTTCGCCGCCGTCCGGCAGCGACAGCTTCAATTCGATTTCCCGGTTCTTCATGGTCCCCAACCGCATTCGGCGCGATCCTAATCAGGGTAAGATGGGATAAAAAATGACGGTTTGATGACAATTTAGTCATTTCAAGTCAAAAAGACCCCAATACTTCACAACTCCGTGAGCCCGCTCCCATGCTCTTTCTGAGCATGCCGTAATCGGCATACCTTCTCTTCCCTCACAGCCATCACTCTGGAATCGGAGGGAAAAGCCAAATGATGCGCATGAAATTGCTGATCGGCGCCGCAGCCGTTGCGGCGGTCCTGGGCGGTGTCGCGGCCCAAGTTGTCGCCGAAACGCCGCGGTCGGGCGCGATGAAGGAAATGGGCAAGAATATGAAGGCGATCAAGGAGTTGATCAGCGGCAACGGAAGTGCCGCCGATGCTGGCGCGCCAGCCCAGAAGATTGCCGAGATCGCCGCGAAAATCCCCGACCTGTTCCCGCAAGGCTCCGACGCCCCCGATGATGGCGCCAAAGCGGAGATTTGGCAGAACTGGGATGATTTCGCTGCCAAAGCAAAGTCGCTGCAGGCCGAAGCAACGATGCTGGCATCGGCGGCCGGCGGCGGCGACCTTGCAACCGTCGGGGCGCAGTTTGAGAAGGTTGGCGGCACCTGCGGTGCTTGCCACAAGCAGTACCGCGAAAAAACGAACTGACTTCGGTCAGTTTCCGCTGAGCAAAAGAACGGCGGCCCGCTTGGCGTGGCCGCCGTCTTCTATTTCAGGCTACCAAGATATTCTGCGATGGCGTGAATATCGTCGTCCGGCAGCTTTGCGATGTTTTGCTGAACAGCACCCATGCCGCCCTTGGCGAGGCCTTCGTAGTAGCCTTCTTCGCCTTCTTTAAGTGCGCTCGCAAGTTCATCCACATCCTTGTATTTCTTACGCCCCAGGAGATCACGCAAGTTGGGCACCTGCCCCTTGCCTTCCGGATGCGGTCCTCCGGCAAAGGCATGAGTCTGGTCCATGACCATCATGACGTTGCGTGGCGTATGGCATTCGGCACAATGGCCCGGGCCGTTGACCAGATAGGCGCCCCGGTTCCAACTCTGTGACTGGCTGGCATCCGCTTCGATTGGCGGCAGGACGGCCAACTTCTTCCATAACCCGATGCCGCGACGCAAAAGCCAGGGAAATGGAAGCTCGCCTTCCTTTCGGGCCGCAACGACGGGAGTAAGGGTCATCAGATAAGCTCGGATATCCAACACATCCTCAGCCTTCATCCGGCCATAGGAAATATAAGGGAAGGCAGGAATGTAATGCGTTCCCGCTGGAGAAACGCCGTGCTGCACGGCATCGATGAAGTTCGCTTCCGTCCAGTTGCCGATCCCGGTTTCCTTGTCCGGCGTGATATTGGGCGGAAAAAGTGTCCCGATCGGCGTTACCAAGGGCGCGCCGCCGGAGGGCAACGACATGTCTGCCCCGCTATCCTCTGCAGGGCGATGACACGAAATGCAGCCACCGATGTGATAGAGCAGTTCGCCATTGGCTATGTTGGCCGTATGCGCCGGTAACGTCGCGCCATCTACATGCTCGACCGATGACGCAAAGAACAGGCCAATCGCGAGAGCCGCGATGATCGGAATGACGATGCGGGCCAGCAGTTTCTTCATCTTATGCCTATGAAACCGGAATGCTCATCAAGACTTGCAGCTTTCAGCAGGCCCGTCCAGGGCGCCACAAAGCTCGCTTGGGCTTCCTAGCAACATCAGCTGTCAGCCATCTGTCGACCTGGAATTCCGAAAATTAGGTTTCGCCCCAAGGCTGGCGCTCGGCAAAGTGCTCAGCCATCAGATCGACAAAGACGCGCACTTTAGGGGACAGGTGCCTGTTCTGGGGATAGACGACATGCAGCGAGACAGCGTCCGTCGGGTAATCCTTCAGTAACCGCCTGACCTTTCCCTTGGCCAGGTGCTCGCCGATGGAGAAAATCGGCAGCAAGGCGATGCCGTGGCCGGCCAGCAGCGGCTCCATCAGCATCATGCCATGATTGCTCTGGATCGAACCGGCGACCCGGATCAGCTTGCGCCCTTGGGGCATCTTGAAGGCCCAGTCATTGGGTGCCGGTGATTGCGTGTAGATCAAACAATTGTGATCTTTAAGATCCTCGGGCCGCTTCGGCTCGCCAAATTTCTTTAGATATTTGGGTGAGGCGCAGACATAGCGCGGGATGGTGCAAAGCCGCCGAGCAATCAGACTGGAGTCCGGCAGTTCAGTCCGAATGCGGATCGCGGCGTCGAAGCCCTCTTCGATCAGATCCACGAAGCGATCGCTTGCCTCGATGGAAAGGCGCAGCTTCGGATAGCGCGCGGCGAGATCATTGATGGTGGCGGCAAGTTGCGGCACGCTGATGGCATTCGGCACGCTGAGGCGCAGCGAGCCGGTAGGTTCGGTCTGCAGGTGCCGCACCTCGGCCTCGGCCGCCTCGAATTCGTCGAGCAGGCGCACGGCCCGCTCGAAATAGGCATGCCCCACTTCCGTTACCGACAGGCGCCGCGTAGTACGGTGAATGAGCGTTGCCCCGAGATGCGCCTCCAGTTCGCCGACCTGCTTGGAAACCGCCGCCTTACTCAAATTGAGGCCGCGGGCCGCGGCCGTGAAGCTGCCCAGCTCCACAACCCGCCGAAACGTCCGCATCGCCGCCAATTGATCCATTTCCGCACCGATTGTCATCTAAAAGTGAACGATCTTATCACAAGCCAGGGAATTGTCTCGACCGCCTCTCCCGAACAACATAGGGCGTATTGACCATCCCCGGTTCAATTTCCCCGTCAGCGTGAGGCTTTCATGACCAAGGTTCTCGTTCTCTACTATTCCAGCTATGGCCACATCGAGAAGATGGCGGAAGCCGTCGCCGAGGGCGTCCGCAAGGGCGGTGCCGACGTCATCGTGAAGCGTGTCCCGGAACTGGTGCCCGACGATGTCGCCAAGGCCAGTCATTTCAAGACCGACCAGAAGGCTCCGGTCGCCAAGGTCGATGAACTCGTCGAATACGATGCTATCATCTTCGGTGCGCCGACGCGCTTCGGCGTTGCCGCGTCGCAGATGCGCAACTTCCTCGATCAAACCGGTGGTCTCTGGGCCAAGGGCGCGCTGATCGGCAAGGTCGGCAGCGTCTTCACCTCTTCGGCCACCCAGCATGGTGGCCAGGAATCGACCATCCTGTCCTTCCACGCCACCCTGCTCCATCACGGCATGGTCATCGTCGGCCTGCCTTATTCCTGCGCAGCGCAGATGGGCGTCGATGAGATCAAGGGCGGCTCGCCCTACGGCGCCAGCACAATTGCCAATGGCGATGGCAGCCGCCAGCCTTCCGAACAGGAGCTCGGCATGGCCCGCTTCCAGGGCGAACACGTCGCCAAGATCGCGGCCAAGCTGAAGTAATCTCTTCCGCTAGGTCGCAGAGAAAAGGCGCCGAGAAATCGGCGTCTTTTTTTCTTCCATCATACACTTATTACGCGTAATATATATAAATAACTATCGGCCGGAGAGCATTGTGGGCGATCAGACATTCACCATATCCCCCGTCACCAGCAAAGACGAGTTCGATGACCTCTGTGAGCTCGCTGTCTCGTATCATCAGCTCTTTCCAGAAGATGCGGCGGTGCTCGGCAACGCCCTGACCGCACTCGAACAGAATAGATCCAGCCTCCTCGGCGTCGGTCGCATCAACGAGGATAAGATCGCGTTCTTCATTCTCGGCCTCGATGCTGAACCGACCCTACAGGCGATCTATGTCCCGCCCGATCTGCGCAACTTCCGCCTCGGCTCATCCCTGTTCGTCAACATGGCAACCGTGATGCACGTCGAAAGCATCGAACGCGTCTCCCTGGTCGCATGGGGTCGGAATATTCGCTTCTTCGAACGGCTCGGCGCACGGTCTGTTGACGGTCGCCCGGACATGAACGGTACACGCCGCATGACGTTTGCACCTGATGACTTGACGAGGCCGACTGGCTGGTTCGAAAAGAACATGCTGCCTACTGGCGAATGATCAGTTGAGCGCACCGCGACGGCGTACCATCTGCGCCAGCCGTTCGCGCGGATATTGTGCGACTACTTCGACCAGTTTCATAAGCGACGCAGAGATGCGCGCATCGTGTTGGCTGATCACCATCCGCGCGGCGACCGCCGGATCGAGCCCGTTCGGCAGGCCCATCACCCAGGCCAACAGTTTCATCTGCACGGATTCGTGCGCCACGGCGTCAAGCGCCAGCAGCGACGCATTGAGTTCTGCACCATCAAAAGAAAAATCGCCAAAAGATATATCGGTAGCGAGAGTCATCGTCCACCTCTGCCAGGCCCGCCGCCCGGTCGCATGAGTTTCAACAAGCGATGGCAGGTCTCCTGGCTCGCGGTTCGCTGCTTTCTGCCGGCCTTCCCGGAATGTCGAGGCATCCCAGTGGCGTTCTTGGCAGGAAGCTCACCGCTCACAGTTGCGGGGGCAGCCGCGGTCTTGCACCGCGTTCCCTATTAATCGTCGGCCCGCCACCAAAGGCGCCGGACTCAACGAACCATCGCGTCCGAAACTAGTGGAGCTCGGCGTGAAAGGCAAAGGTTGCGACGCCGCAGGCGGCCTTCCTTTCCAATCGTTCAAGAAGCGACGCCTTTTATCGCCCGCTTGACACGGTCCGGCATATCGGCGATATCGGCGGTGGGCCACGCTCCCCCAACGGAGTGCTTCGTTCTGGAAGGAACGCATTATGACAAGACCGCTTCAGCGGCCGATTCGGCCGCAATTTTCGTCCGGTCCCTGCGCCAAGCGCCCTGGCTGGCCCCCCGCCCTTCTCGACAATCAGAACATCAAGACAGCGACGCATGGCCGTTCGCATCGTTCGAAAGCCGGCAAGGACAAGCTTGCTGCCGTGATCGAACAATCGAAGCGTATCCTCGGCATTCCCGCGGATTATCGCCTCGGCATCGTGCCGGCCTCGGACACTGGCGCAGTCGAGATGGCGCTGTGGTCGCTGCTCGGCCCAAATCCGATCACGGTTCTTGCCTTTGAGAGCTTCAGCGAGGAATGGGCTGGCGACATTATCAACGAATTGCACTTGCCGACAAAAGTTCGGCGCGCCGATTACGGTGCCCTGCCCGACCTTACTGCCATCGATCCGGTCGACGATATCGTCTTTGCCTGGAACGGCACGACATCGGGCGTGCGCATGCCGCATGCGGATTGGATCGCCGACAACCGCGCCGGCCTCACCATCTGCGATGCGACGTCAGCGGTCTTCGCCATGAATCTGCCGTGGCAGAAGCTCGATGTCGTCACCTGGTCCTGGCAGAAAGTGCTCGGCGGCGAAGGTGGCCATGGCATGCTGGCACTCTCACCGCGCGCCGTTGCGAGGCTGCAGTCGCATAACCCCGCCTGGCCGTTGCCGAAGATCTTCCGCCTCACCAAAGGCGGCAAGTTGATCGAAGGCATCTTCAAGGGCGAAACCATCAACACGCCCTCCATGCTTTGCGTCGATGACCAGCTCGACGCGCTTGCCTGGGCTGAAGATGTCGGTGGCCTGCCCGGCCTGATCGCCCGCAGTGAAGCCAACGCGAAGGCGATTGCGGACTGGACCGCAAGATCCGATTGGGCGGGCTTTCTCGCGCAAGATCAGGCAACGCGCTCCTGCACCAGCGTCTGCCTTAAGATCACGGATAGTTGGTTTACGGCCCATGACAAAGACGGCCAGCAGGCCATCGCGAAGGACATTGTGGGCCTGTTGGAAAAAGAAGGCGTTGGCTTGGATATCGGTGCTTACCGCGACGCGCCGCCAGGCTTGCGCATCTGGTGCGGGGCCACCGTGGAGCGCAGCGATGTCGAAGCGCTGCTGCCTTGGCTCGACTGGGCCTATGCGACCGTCAAACTGAATGCGACCCCGATCGCCAAGGAAGCCTGATCATGCCCAAGGTTCTCATTTCCGATGAATTGTCACCGGCTGCGGTCCAGATATTCAAGGAGCGTGGCATTGAAGTAGTCGAAAAAATCGGCATGAAGCCGAAAGATCTGACCGAAATCATCGGCCAGTTCGACGGTCTGGCACTCCGATCGGCCAGCAAGGTGACGGCCGATGTGCTCGCCGCCGCCAAAAATCTGAAAGTCGTCGGCCGTGCCGGCATCGGCGTCGACAATATTGATGTCAAGGCAGCGACCGCCCGCGGTATCTGCGTGATGAACACGCCTTTCGGCAACAACATCACAACAGCCGAACACTCCGTTGCGATGATGATGGCCCTCGCGCGCCACATTCCGGAGGCCAACAGCTCGACGCATGCCGGCAAGTGGGAAAAATCCCGGTTTGTCGGCGTCGAGCTCTATGCCAAGACGCTGGGCCTTGTCGGCTGCGGCAATATCGGCTCCATCGTCGCCGATCGGGCGCAAGGGTTGAAGATGAAGGTGATCGCCTATGACCCGTTCCTCTCACCAGAGCGTGCCGTCGACCTCGGCGTCGAAAAGGTCGACCTCGACACGCTGCTGGCACGTGCTGATTTCATCTCATTGCACACACCTCTAACCGATCAGACGCGCAACCTGATTGACAAGGTGGCACTCGCCAAATGCAAGCCGGGTGTGCGTATCGTCAATTGCGCCCGCGGCGGGCTGGTCGTCGAAGAGGACCTGAAAGCCGCGCTCGATAGCGGCCATGTGGCAGGCGCCGCCCTCGACGTTTTTCCGACAGAACCGGCCACTGAGAATGTCCTCTTCGGCCATCCGAATGTCGTTTGCACGCCGCATCTCGGTGCATCGTCGACCGAGGCACAGCTCAATGTCGCCATCCAGGTGGCCGAGCAGATGTCCGACTTCCTGCTCCATGGCGCCGTCACCAATGCGCTCAACATGCCCTCGGTGACGGTGGAAGAAGCGCCCAGGCTGAAGCCCTATATGAAGCTCGCCGACCAACTCGGCGCCTTCGCCGGCCAAGCGACGGAAACCGGCATCATGAAGGTGATCGTCGAGTATGAAGGCCAGGTGGCGGCCCTCAACACGCGCCCCCTGACCGCGCTGATCCTGCAGGGCCTGCTGAAGCCGCAGCTTTCGGACAGCGTCAACATGGTGAATGCGCCTCTTGTGGCCAAAGAGCGCAACATCGACCTGACCGAGGTCAAGCATGACCGTGAGGGCGACTACCACACCCTCATCCGCCTCACCGTTCAATCGGAACGCTGGTCGCGGTCGATCGCGGGCACCCTCTTTGCGGATCAGCGTCCCAGGGTGGTCGAGATCAAGGGCATCAAGATCGACGCCGAGCTCGGGCCGCATATGCTTTACGTCACCAACGACGATAAACCCGGCTTTATCGGCAAACTTGGGACGCTGCTGGGCGACAACGGTATCAACATTGCAACCTTCGCTCTCGGCCGCTCGGCTCCAGGCAGGGATGCAATCGCCCTGGTTGAAATCGACGGGCCCATTCCTGTGCCGTTGCTAAAGCAAGTGCAGGATCTGGCACAGGTGCAGCAGGCCAAGCATCTCGTTTTCTGAGGAGAAAGCCGTTTTCCACCAAGTGGTTGGCGGGATCGCTCGAAAGGTGCTCCCGTTACCTCCACTCTTGCGGTTAACCTATTATTATGATTTGATCCGCAGTTGAGAGGTTTGCCGGAATCGGGGGCTCGCGCGGTTGCGCGTGGGTTGTTGTCTGGCAGCAAGAATCACTTAAAAGGGGTAGTCTCATGAAGATCATTATGTTGCCCGTCGTCCTGGGCGCGCTGGCCCTGACGGCTTGCGCTGTGAAGCCGCAATATGAGCTCAATCAGCAGGTTTCCGGCCTCTGCGGCCACGCAGAAACCGCCATGAGCACCCTCGCTTCGGCCGAGAGCACGGTCGCTGGCGAAGCCTACAAGAACAGCGCGACCGTCGCGGTTGATCCCGCCGTCGCCGATCTCCTCGGCGGCGACTATCCGGATATCGCGGCTGCCAATGGCAGTGCGCCGACCAATGACTATTGGCGCCATGTCGAACTGCGTTGGAACGATTACGACGCGGCCTGCATCGGCGCTCGCGCTCCAAAGCCGTAAATCGACCCAAGTTTCGTTGGGAAAGCCGCCACCGGCACGGCCGGGGCGGCTTTTTCTTTGCCCTCAGGCAACGGGCATTTACTTCAAATTTTCTACTTATCCCATTGATTTAGCTGTTATATTTCTGTGGGGATCTTCTTTTAAGCCAGCTCCAGTGTTATCCTCTCGGGATCGAATCCGTCGCTCCCGACCGACCTAGGAGCTGCAGATGCAGGACCGCAAACTTATCCTGATTGCCGGACGTAATGCCGTCCTCGCACAGGAACTTGAAGAGATGATCTGGCCGGCGGGCTTTGAAGTCCGTGCGTTGACGGGGCTGGAACTTGGCATTCTCAATATCGATCGATTGCGCCGCAATCTCGAGACGCTTGCCCCTGTTCTGATCATCAACACGATCGGCTATGCCTCATCCGATGGCGCCGAAAACCAACGGACCCTGACCCAGGCACGCAGCCATTGGTCCGTCGGTGATTTGGCCGAGGCCGCCGGCGCGCTGGGCATTCCCCTGCTGCATCTTTCATCGGACCAGGTCTTCGCCGGAGATAAATTCGGCGCCTATCTCGAAACCGATACACCTGACGCGATCAGCGTTTTCGGCCAAGCGCAGGCAGCGGGTGAAGCTGAGGTCGCGGCGCATTGCCGCCATTTCGCAGTCCTTCGTACCGGCTGGCTGTTCGGTGCCAAGGGCCACAACATGCTCAAGACCATGCTCTCGCTCGGGCGGCGCGGTGGACGGGTCCATGTACCGAATGACCACATCGCCGGCCCGACTCCCGTACGCGAACTCTGCAGCACCATGCGGCGGATCGGCCTCGCCCTCATGAATAAGGAATTCGACGGCGGAACGACGCTGCATTTTGCCGGCGCCCCAGCTGCAACCTGGTTCGAGTTTGCTTCGCATGCCCTGGGCCGGGCGGCACCCTATCAGACGGCGCCGGAACTCGTCCCCATTACACCGAACCGCTTCGGCGTCACGGGCGCGCCGGCGCGCCGGACCGAACTCGACTGCAGCCGCACACGGCATCTGCTGCAACTGGAGCAGCCAGACTGGCGCCGTGCACTCGATGATTGCGTCGAAGAAATCTGCCTTGCCGAACATCGTAATGCTGACGCCATCCCGCAGCACCAACCAGCACCCATGCCCTATCGCCGCCACACGTCGGACGAACATCGACGCGGCTATCTGCCCTTCGGCATTTCCACGGATCGGCGCCAGGCCGGCCGCTAGAACGGCGGCCGGCCAGCGGCGCCCTCACTCTGCTGCCCTGGGAAAGGTCGGTAGTTTCCTGATGTCGTCCGCGTCATGCTGGACCACCAGAATGGCTTTCAGCGCTTTGGCCATGCGCGCCAAACGGTCCATTGATGCCAGTGATTGGGCGCGATCCGTATTGAAAGGCGGAACGCCGTCATTCTTGAGCTGCTCTTCGAAATGCACGATATCGCCGCTTAGCAGAACAGGCCCAGTTTTCGCCAATTTGACTAGCAGGGCATAGCTTCCCGGCGTGTGTCCCGGCATTGTCAGCATGGTGACCGAACCATCGCCGAAAACGTCCTTGTCCCCCGAAACCGGTTCGACCGCGCCGCCATCCTGCAGCCATGGCTTCAGGAGATCCGGCACTGCCGCGAACGGCAATGGATCGCTCTTCATCGCATCAAGATCGGCCCTGCCCATTAGCAGCTTCGCCTTTGGGAAGTCCGCCGCTTGCCCGATATGATCGAAGTGATAATGGCTAATGCCCACGATGGAGATCGCCTCAGGCTTCAGCCCAATCTGCTCCAATTGCTGTGGGATAGTCGCGGCGAGTGTTGGCTGCATCGGCGCCGACTCATCCAGAGGCGCCTTGAGCAGGCCCGCCGGCAGGCCAGTATCCCAGATCATGTATTCCTTCTCGTGCTGGATCACATAGCAGCTGTCGGTCAGTGTTCGCTGCTTCCCGGTATACTGGTAAGTATCTGAAAAGGAGTTCAGATCCTTGATCTTGATGGTGCCGCAATCCAGGCGCCACAGCTTTACCTCAGCGGCACTGGCGGCTTGCGCAGCAGCCAAAGTACCGGCCAGAGCGAGGAAAAGGCTCGTGAGTTTCATGAATGTCTCCTTGGGGTCTGAACTGGCGACATTATGCGAAAAGTTGCGGCCGGCCATGCGCCGGAACCGCTAGCAACTGTGCCTGAAACGCTCACTTCTTGTTTGCCGATCCAGGGGCCCGCGGCTAGCATCCGCTCATGGATATCCGCACCCCTCAAGACGCCCTGCGCAAACTGCTGCTCGACCGACTGCGGCCGCTCGCCGATGCCCCGGGGCGCGAGCGCAAGACATATGGCCAAACCTTTATCGGCAGCCAGCTATTCACCTACTGCGCCTTAGCCACCGAGCGGGTAGCGAAGTTCAAGGTCGAGCATGCCATCATCGGCATTGTGCTCAATGGCACCAAGGAATTCTGGATCGGCAATACCGGTCAGCGCTATACGACCGGTCAGGTCTTCGTCCTACCGACGGGGGCTGAGCTGGACGTGGTCAACATCCCCGACGAGCGGCGCGGCCTTTATGAGGCCCTGGTGGTCGAAGTTCGACAGATGCCGCCTGCCCTCGCCTTGCCGCCGGAAAAGCCGCGTGGCGCAACCACAAATGTCGGCCAGGCGGTGACGCTGACCGCGGAATTGGTCGATGCGCTGGTACATGCCGCGGTGACGCTCGCCTCTTCCGATCATGCCAAGGCCCTCGCCGATCATCGTATGGCAGAGGTGCTGATGCTGCTCCGCAATGATCCAGCCGCGCGCTGCCTGTTTGATCTGCCTCTACGTGACCGCGTCGCCTGGATGGTTGCCACCGAGCCGACGCATCCCTGGACTGCTGAGACGCTAGGAACCCGGCTCGGCATGGGCGCATCGACCCTGCGCCGACACCTCGCGCTGGACGGCACGTCCCTTCGTGAGATCCTGGCCGATGCCCGGATGCAGATCGCGCGTGGCCTGCTGGAACGTGGTGAAGCCAACGTGACCGCTGCGGCCGAGGCTGCGGGCTATGCCTCGCGCTCCCATTTCATCCGCCGTTTCCGAATTGCCTTTGGCAGTGCGCCGAGCGCCTATCTGGGTGAGCAGCGTCTGCGACGCGCCTGAAACTCCGACTTTCCGATACACTACCGGCCGTCGATTGCCGCAATTCCTCTGCGGTGCAGTTTAAGGCGTGTGCTCCGTCACATCATGCCGCTGCAGGCGCGAACCCCGCACGTCAATACCACGCCCCATCAATTAGAAGAGGCCCGCTCTGGGCCCTCGCTGATCGAAAGGGCTGTGTCATGCGCAAATCCGCTCTCCTGCTCGCCGGCGCCGTCGCGCTCAGCTTGTCGCTGGCGACACCTCGTCTGGCCAAGGCCGAATACGGCTGGCATCTCGATCATGTCGACTATTTCGACGATGACGGCGATTGGGTCGAGTTCTGGTCGGATGGCGAGGGTCGCTCGATGATCTTCGTCATCGAGGACGGCGAGACGATCGGCTTCATCGCCGACGGTTTCGACAATCCGAACCCCGAAGAGGGCAGCGGCAGCGAACGGAACTGGGACAACTTGCAGGACATCCTGAAGAAGCATGGCGGCGGCCTGCGGCGCCTCACCAACCTCGCCGGCACGCCGCTGGGGCACACCTTGCTGCGCAATGGCAATCTGATCGATCCCTACCACAATCCCGGCGATGTCGGTTACGAAGACGGCGGTGGTTTCGGCGGCGGTGGCGGTGGCTTCACACCGGGCAATGGCAGCCCGACCGAACAGCTCAAGCGCCGAGCCAAGAACGGCGGCAAGAGCAAGGGCGACGGCGATGACGGCGACGATCTCAAACCCGGCGAAGTCGGCCTCTTCGATGACGACATGCCGGGACCGCCCGAGCTAGTAAATCCCAATCCGTCCGCCACCTATGCGTGGGAGCGTGAAGGAGCCAATGGTGGCGGTGCGCGCGGTGGTGGATCGCCCGGCGGTGGTGGCGGCAACGCAGGCGGCGGCGCCGAATCACGATAGTGCAGAAAAGGAAAAGCCGGCTCGCGAGAGCCGGCTTTTTTAGGTCAGAGGCTTTCGCCCGTCGTTTAGAACAAGCCTTCGACTTCCAGCTTGTCGTTGAGGCGAATGTGGTTCGCCGACGGGACGCGCGGCAGGCCCGGCATGGTCATGATTTCGCCGCAGACGACGACGATGAACTCGGCGCCGGCCGAGAGACGGATCTCGCGGATCGGCACGACATGGTTCGACGGCGCGCCCTTGAGGTTCGGATCGGTCGAGAAGCTGTACTGGGTCTTGGCCATGCACACCGGATAGTGGCCAAAGCCCATCTTCTCAAACTCGGCGAAACGATCGCGCACGGCCTTGTCGGCGATGATGCCCTGGGCGCCATAGAGCGACTGGGCGATCGTGCGGGTCTTGTCCCAGAGGGACATATCGTCCGGGTAGAGCGGCTTGAAGTTGCTGCCCGCATCCGCGAGCTTCACCACCGCGTGGGCGAGCTTCTCGGTGCCTTCCGAGCCCAGGGCCCAATGGTTGCACTCGATGGCTTCCGAACCAAGTTCCGCGCAGAGCTGACGCACAGCATCGAGCTCGGCATCGGTGTCGGCAACAAAGCGGTTGATCGCCACCACGGCCGGCACGCCGAACTTCTTCACGTTCTCGATATGGCGGGCAAGGTTCTCGCCGCCCTTCTTCACCGCCGCAATGTTCTCCTTGCCGAGATCTTCCTTGGCCACGCCGCCATGCATCTTTAGCGCGCGGACGGTCGCGACGATGACCGCGGCGGCAGGCTTCAGCCCGGCCTTGCGGCACTTGATATCGAAGAACTTCTCGGCGCCGAGATCGGCACCGAAACCGGCTTCCGTCACGACGTAATCGGCAAGCTTCAGCGCGGTCGTCGTGGCGATGACCGAGTTGCAGCCATGGGCGATATTGGCAAACGGGCCGCCATGGATGAAGGCCGGGTTGTTTTCCAGCGTCTGCACCAGGTTCGGCGCAATCGCGTCCTTCAGCAGCACGGTCATGGCGCCGTCAGCCTTCAGATCACGGGCATAGATCGGCTTCTTGTCGCGGGTGTAACCGACGATGATGTTGCCAAGACGCTTGGTGAGATCGGCAAGATCGGTCGACAGGCAGAAGATCGCCATCACTTCAGAGGCAACGGTGATATCGAAGCCGTCCTCACGCGGGAAGCCGTTCGAGACGCCGCCCAGCGAATTGGTGATCTGGCGCAGCGCGCGATCATTCATGTCCATGACGCGGCGCCACGTGACGCGGCGGGTGTCGAAGCCCAGCTCGTTGCCCCAGTAGATGTGGTTGTCGATGAGGGCCGAAAGCAGGTTATGCGCCGAACCGATGGCGTGGAAGTCGCCGGTGAAGTGCAGGTTGATGTCTTCCATCGGCACGACCTGGGCATAACCGCCGCCAGCCGCGCCACCCTTCACGCCGAAGCATGGGCCCAGCGACGGTTCGCGCAGGCAGATGATGGCCTTCTTGCCGATGCGGTTGAGACCGTCACCGAGGCCCACCGTGGTGGTTGTCTTGCCTTCGCCGGCCGGGGTCGGGTTGATCGCGGTGACCAGGATCAGCTTGCCGTCCTTCTGGCCCTTCAGCGACTTGATGTAATCCATCGAGATCTTGGCCTTGGTATGGCCGAAGGGCAGCAAATGCTCTTCCTTGATCCCCAGCTTGCCCGCGACTTCGCGGATCGGCTTCATTTTGGCTTCGCGGGCGATTTCGATATCGCTGCCGACCTTTTTCGACATGCAGATTCCCCTATGGATCAAGACGTTTACTCGGCGACCACCCGCTCATCCTGAGCATGAGGCAATCGCGTTGGCCGCAAGACTAGGGCCGATTCCATAGCCCCATCTGCCTAACGGCGACTGATTTTTGTCGATTTCGCGCCGCCGTCAATGTCGCGATGGCGTCATTTTCTCATTTGACCGGGCCGGAATTCTCATTCCGGCCCGGCAGTTAGCTCAGTGCCGCTCCAGCGGTCGCGTGAGGCAGGTCGGCCCGCCCTCGCCCGGCACCGAAATCGCTTCAGCCGCAATCACATGGACCTTGCAACCCGCAGCTTCCATCCGTGCCTTGGTTTCCGGATTGCCGGCCACCATCACCACCTCACGGGGCGCGATCGCCAGCACATTGCAGCCCATCGAGGCAAATTCACTGTCCGGCACCTCGACCAGTTTTTGCCCGCGCGCCAAGAGCCACTCGCGGAACGGGATCGGCATCAAGGGCGAATAAACCAGCTGCAGATCCTTATCCAACGGCGAGATCACCGACATCAGATGGAAGACGTCGCTCTGCCCCTTGTAATGCGGCATGACCGCCACTTCGACATGCACGTCCGGCCCGACCAACGCCTTGAACTGGCGGATGCCTTCGTCATTGGTGCGATAGGTCCGGCCGATCGCGACGGTCTTCTCGTCGAGCCAGATGAGATCGCCCCCTTCCAGCCGTCCCTCGCCCTGGATGGCACCGATCACGGGGATCTGCGTCTCCGAAAGAAATGCTCCGTGAATGGCCGGCTCGCCCATGCGCTGCTTCTTGCCCATATTGGCCAGGATCACGCCCTTGGGGCACACCGCCGCCGCGTCGCGCACGTAGAGCGCGTCCATGGTCAGTTCCTTGGCGGGCGGCAGATAGAGGATATCGGCGCCGACGCTCCGGATGATGTCGGCAAAGTGTTGATGCTCCGCCACCGCCTTCGCCATATCCGGGCGGGTGTGATAGTTGAGATCCTTCCATTCCGCGTCGATCTTGGAATCGCCCACGAAGGCCTCTGCCGGCCGCCGCATGGCGACCCGCTTCAAGCGGCCGAATTCATTGATACCCGAAAGCATGATCACTGGTCCCAGTTGGAAATGACAAACCGGCAGCATAGGACACTCGCTGACGCCGGAACGTCAAGTCCTGGCCCCAACGTGCTAGATATGTCGCCCCTTGCTCGTTAATGCCGAGGAGCAATTGGTCGCGTGGGCGCTCCGCCAAACATCGCCATCTCTATCGCCGCAGCAGGACCACATCTGCCTTGGCGGCATACAACGTGACCTCTTGCCCAGGCATCAGGCTGGCGGAAACCGGTGCACGCAGGACGAGATCGATGCCGTCGACGCGGCAATGGCAGCGGCAATGCGTGCCCTGGAAGGAGAGCACTTCGACGCGCCCACGCCCCAGGCCGATCCCGTCCGGCACCGGTGCCAACAGCAATTGTTCGGGCCGGAGGGCCAGATGCACAGCGGAACCTACCGGGCTGTCGCCACGCACAACGATGACGCTCTGTCCGGTATCGACCTTTACCTCACCACCGCTTTGTTCGATCACACGGCCAGCCAGCACATTGCTCTCGCCCATGAACTTCGCGGCAAAGAGGCTCGCTGGTTTCAGATAAACGCGATCCGGCGGGCCCATATCTTCGATACGGCCTTTGTTCACGACAACGATCCGGTCAGCGATCGACATCGCCTCTTCCTGGTCATGCGTCACGTGAACGAAGGTGGCGCCGGACCGACGCTGCAATCGGACCAACTCCTCCTGCATCTGCCGGCGCAAGGCAAGATCGAGTGCGCCGAGCGGCTCGTCGAGCAACAGCACCTTGGGCTCAACTGCCATCGCACGTGCCAAGGCCACGCGCTGCCGCTGCCCACCCGACAATTGATGGACACCGCGACCATCATATCCCTCCAGCCCCACAAGCTTCAGCATCTCGGCTGCTTTGGCCAATCGATCGACCTTAGGAACCTGGCGCATCCGCAGGCCGAAAGCGACGTTGTTGGCAAGGCTCATATGCGGAAACAGGGCGTAATCCTGGAAGACCGTCGCGGTCGGCCGCTTGGCCGGCGGCAGATCCGTCACCTCCTCCCCATCAATGAACACCTGGCCCGCACTCGGATTGGCAAAGCCGCCGATCATGTTGAGCAGGGTCGTCTTGCCGCTGCCCGAGGGGCCGAGCAGCACGACGAACTCACCGGCCTTCATGGCAAGATCCAACGTCTCTACGACGGTGACGCCTTCATAGGCCTTGCTCACCTGGCGCAATTCGACGCGGTCAGACATTGGATCTCCTCGAACGCCACAGCAGGAATTCGACCACGCCGACGGCAAGAATGGAAATGACGAAGACCAGCGTACCGGTGGCATTGAGCTCCGGCGACAGGCCCGATTTCAGCATGCTCCAGATGACGACCGGCAGGGTCACATCGAAGCGGCTCAAAAGGAAGGCTATGACGAATTCGTCCCAGGAAAGAGTTGCCGCGATAAAGAAAGCCGCGAGCAATCCTGGCCATAGCATCGGCACGGTCACCAGCAGGATCACCTGCCAGTCTCTGGCACCCAGGTCATAGGCTGCGCGTTCGATATTGGCCTGATGCTCGCCAAGCTGCGCATAGAGGATGGCAAAGGTCAGCGGCAAATTGATAACCACATGGCCGATGCCGATCGCCCAGAGCGATTTCGAAATGCCCAGGTAGTTGAAGGTGATCTGCAATCCCATACCGATGATGAGATAGGAGACCGTAATCGGCGCCATCAACAGGAATTGATAGAAGGCCGACAGGCGCCGCTTCTGCCGCGCCATCGCATAAGCGGCAAGGAAACCCAGCATCGTCGCGACGAGGGCCGAGCCCAGGCCCACCAACAGCGAATTTGTAAGACCGTCGGTGATCTTGCGGTTGGCCAGCACCTTCGCCCACCATTTGAGGCTCGGTCCGTCAAAGGGCGGCACCGGTGCCAGCCCACCTTGGAACGAGAACTGGATCAGCACTAGAACCGGCAGGAAGATGAAGAGCAGCATCAGGGCGAGATAGGCCCAAGGTGCTATCCGACCGAGCGCCTTCATGGTCAGACGCGCTCCATCTTGAGGCGCTTGGCAAAGACCAGGAAGGCCGCCGTGATGACCAACATCAGGATCATGGACAAGGCTGAGGCGAGCGGAAAATCAGCCTGCCGCCCGATCTGCAGCATCACGGCCTGCGGCAGCAGCATCTCCTTCGAACCGCCCAGGATCTGCGGCGTGATGTAATCGCCGATCGCAAGGACGAAAGTCAGGAACGCACCGACAGCAACGCCGGGCAGGCTCAGCGGCAGCGTGATGTGCCAGAAGGCCTGGAAGCCGTTGGCGCCGAGATCGGCCGCCGCCTTGCGATAGCTTTCCTTGATCTGCACCAGATTGGCATAGATGGTCAGGGTCAGCAGCATGGCGAAGAAATGCACGAACCCCAGCACTGTCGCAAAGCGGCTATTGCCCATGCCGACCGGCGTGTCGAGGATACCCGACCACAGCAGGAACTGGTTGATGATGCCGTTCTCGGACAGCACCAGCAGCCAGCTATAGGAACGCACGACATAGGAGGTCCAGAACGGCAGCACGGTGAGGACCAGGGCGAAGCGTTGCCACTGCTTCGGAATTTTGTAGGCCAGGATATAGGCCAGCGGATAAGCGACCAGCACCGAAACGATTGTGGTGATGACCGTCACCTCGATCGAATTCCACAACGCACCGACGAATGTGCCGTCGGCACGGGTCAGGAACGCCCGGTAGTTGTCGAGCGTCCAGGTCAGTTCGATCTTGCCGTCGATCCGCGCCGAAAAGCTCATCACCAACATGGCAATGAGCGGCAGCACGAAGAACAAAAGCGTCCAGGCCAGAGCCGGGGCATGGCCCCAGCTCTTCAGGCCCGGCAGTTTGGTCTTAGGCACCGAGCACTTCCGTCCACACTTCCTGCATCGCCGCATCCAATTCAGCATCGCCGAAGAAATACGGATAGGATTTGGCAATGAATTCAGGCTGCTGGTCCCAACGCAAGCGCTTCTTTTGCGCGTCGTCCAAATTGGCCTTGGAATTCGACGGCATCGCCCAATAGCAGTCCGCTGTCGCAAGGCGGCCCTGGCCTTCGGGCGAGACGATGTATTTGACGAACTCGATGGCCAGATCCCTCTTGGTCGAGTCCTTGAAGATGCCGATCGACTGCGACCAGCGCACGCCACCCTCATTGGGCAGCACCCAGTCGAGCTCCGGCTTGTCGGCCATCAAGCCAGCCACGGCAAACTCACCGCCGCCGACAATGATGTCCGCCGAACCCGTCACCAAGGCGTTCTGCGTGGTCGGCACGTCACCCACAAGGGACGACAGCTTCTTCATCTCGACCAGCTTTTCCTTGATCGCCGGCAGATGCATCTTGGTGATTTCCTGCGGCTTGATGCCGAGAGCGATCGCAACCATTTCCATGGTCGGAATGTAGTAGTCGTAGATGGCGATGCGGCCGGCATATTTCGGATCCCACATCACCTTGGCCTGGCGTGCCTCTTCCTGGCTGACCTTCGTATTGTTGAAGGCGATGGTGTTGTAACCGAACTTCTCCGGCACGGCGTAGAGCTTGCCGTCCTTGTAATGGGAGTCCGGCTGTTTCAGCTCGGGGAAGATATCTGCCCAAGGCATCTCCGCATCTGGAAGTTCACCGAGATAGCCTTTCGCCACCGCGCTCATGATGTCGCCGGTATCGGCGACGAACACATCCCAGTCGCCCGGCTGCGACTGCTCCAGGATGCTGTAGGCAACACCCGGCAGATCGTATTCCTTGGTATTGATCTTGATGCCGTGCTTCTCGGCAAAGGGATCCAGCAGCGCCGCGCCGGTATGGTCGCACCAGACCAGCAGGTTGAGTTCATCCGCAGCGCGCGCGCCTTTCGGCATGAAAGACAACGACGCAAGTGCGCCGGCACCCGCCTGCAATGCGCGGCGGCGCGAAATCATATGTCGACCCATGGAACCGATCATCATCCGTCTCCCTCGAAGAACCAAGCCTGCCGTTTTTCTTATTGCGAAAAAAGTGAATGAACTTCAAAATAAAGTCAATTCAGATTTTTTGAGAACCTTGATGACCGGTCTCCGCGAAAGACAGAAAGCCGGCCGCCGCCGCGATATCCTCGCTGCCGCCAGCCAGCTGTTCCGCAACGACGGCTTTGCCGATACCTCGGTCGAAGCCATCGCCGCCTTGGCCGAGGTCGGGACCGGCACCGTCTACAACTACTTCTCGTCCAAAGGCGATCTCCTCATGGCGCTTGTTGCCCTCGACGGCGAGCAGGCCCGCGCCAAGGGCCAAAAGTACATCGCACGCGACCATGACGATGCCCTGAACGCCATCCTCGGCCTGCTTTCCATGTATGTCGATCACGCCCTGATCCATCTCACCCGCGAGCTATGGCGCAATGCGATGGCGACGGCTGTGACACAGGCGGATTCCCCGTTCGGAGTCAGCTACGCCGAAAATGACCGTTTGATGGCGGGCCAGGTCGGAGAACTGGTGGTAACGCTGCAGAAGGCCGGCAAGGTGCGCAGCGATGTCGATGCCGAGGCTGCCGGCGCGGCGCTCTTCATCATCGTGAATGGCCTCTTCATGCAGTTCGTCGCCCAGGATAAGATGGCAAAATCCGCCCTGAGTTCCCGGCTGCGTGACCAGATCACCGTTGTCGTTGGCGGCCTGACCGCAAATGGAGCGGCACAAAGAAAGCGCGCATCATGATGATCGCTACGCCCGAGACCTGGTATCAGACCAAGGCTCTCAATGACGGCATCACCTGGATCTACGAGCCATTCATCAAGGACTATTACCGCTGCAATATCTGGCATGTGCGCGGCCGGGATCGGGACTTGCTGATCGATTCCGGCATGGGCGTGGTTTCATTGCGTGAACAGGTGGCGCAGCTGTCCGAGCGCCCTATTCTCGCGGTCGCCTCACATACCCATTTCGATCATATCGGCACGCATCACGAATTTGCCGATCGCGCGGTGCACCCGGCAGAGGCCGACGTCCTTGCGCGGCCAACCCGGAAGAACACCGGCGCAGACTATTACGTCGCTGACGATTCCATCTTCACCGCCTTACCGCCCGGCGATTGGCAGGCGCCACAGTACGAGGTTAGACCTGCCCCAGCGCAGACCTTGCTGGAAGAAGGCAACACGGTCGGCACGGGTGACCGGAATTTCCAGGTCTTCCACCTGCCCGGCCATTCGGACGGTTCGATCGCCCTCTATGAGCGGGCGACGGAGACCCTCTTTTCAGGAGACGTCGTCTATGACGGCGAACTGGCCTATGACGCCGACAACGCGGACGAGATGCGGCAATACGTGACCAGCATGAAACGCCTGCTGGATCTTCCCGTCCGTGTCGTCCATGGCGGCCACTATCCCAGCTTCGGCCAGGATCGCATGCAGTCGATTGCCCGAGCGTTCCTCGCGCAATACGACCGTTAGGCCACCTTCTCCATCAGCTCGCGCGTGAAATCCGCAATGCGATTGCAGGCTTCTGTCAGGCTGATCTCATCGATGGCGAAGGAGATGCGGATATGCCCTTCGGCACTGGGACCGAAGGCCGTTGCATCCAGCGTCGCCACGCCCGTCGCCCGGAACAACGCCCAGGAGAATTCGTGACCGCTCATGCCGGTACCGCGTATGTCGGCCATCATGAACATCCCGGCAGCCGGGCTACGGCAGACGATTCCCGGCAGCTGGCTCAACGCCTTCACCGCCAAGTCACGGCGATGGCGATAGATTTCCCGCATCTCGGCCACTTCCGGCACATCCTGCTCAAGCGCCACGGCCGACGCATTCTGGATGAAGGGCGGCAGACCATAAAGATTGGCAAGGCCCAGATTGCCGACGTGGTCGATCAACGCCTTGGGGCCGACCACCCAGCCGAAGCGCCAGCCAGTCATGGCGTGCGATTTGGAGAGGCTGCTAACCGTCGCCGTCCGCTCACCCATGCCTTCGAGGCCGCAGATGCTGATATGCTCACCCTCGAAAATGAGCGTCGAATAGACCTCGTCGGCCACAACCCACAAATCATGCTTCTTGGCCAGAGCGGCGATACCTTCAAGCTCCGTCCGATTGAGCGCAACACCGGTCGGGTTGCTCGGCGTCGCAAAGAAAATCGCCCGCGTCTTCGGCGTGATCGCCCTGGCAAGATCGTTGATGTCGAGGCGGAAATTGTTGGCGGCCTTCAGCGGCACGCGAACCAGCTTGGCGCCGCTCGCTTGGATCGTCGCCTCGTAGGTGACATACATCGGTTCGAGCACGATCGCCTCATCGCCCGGATCCAAGATCGTCATGGCGACGGCGAAAAGACCACTCTGGCAACCCGACATGATGGAGACGTTGTCGATCGTCACCTTCTGGCCCGTCAAGCGGCTATGCTGCTTGGCGACGGCTTCGCGCGCGCGTGGCAGGCCGAGAATATCAGCATAATGCGTGTCGCCAGCGCGCAGCAGGCGGATCGCTTCTTCGGTGATGGCCGCCGGCGTGTCCAGGTCCGGATCGCCGATCGACAGAATGATGACGTCCTTGCCGGCGCGTTTCTGCGTCAACGCCTCGACATGAAGATCCCAGGCGGCGGCACCTTCGCCGGCAACACGATCGGTCAGTTGGGAAAAGCGCATGATTAAACCCCGACAGTGATGGCACGTTTTCTTTTTTGTGCCCGTTGTTTCCGCACAAGGAGTAGAGTCCGCGCCGAACAGGGTCAAGTCGTGTGTTTTCAACTAGTTGAAAGGCAATCTCGCCGCTCGAAAGCGCATGCTAGAATGGGTTCAACGACGGCGTTTCGCCATCACCTTCGGCGTTTCGCCATTTGCTACGACAAATGAGGTCAGGGTCATGAACAAGGTTCCGCAGGAGAAAGTCTTCCACCAGCCGCTGGGCGGCAACCAGATGCCACGCTTCGGTGGCCACGCCAGTATGATGCGTCTGCCGACCAAGACGAGTGCCGCCGGCCTCGACGCTGCCTTTGTCGGCGTGCCTTTCGATATCGGCACCTCCAATCGCTCAGGCACGCGCTTCGGTCCGCGCCAGATCCGCGCCGAATCCTGCCTCATCCGCCCCTACAACATGGCAACGCGAGCGGCTCCCTTCGATTCACTCAGCATCGCTGATATCGGTGACGTCGCAATCAACACCTTCAATCTCGAAAAGAGTATCGCCATCATCGAGGCGGCCTATGACGAGATCCTTTCGCATAACTGCGTACCCCTCACCATGGGCGGCGACCACACGATTGCATTGCCAATCCTGCGTGCGCTGAAGAAGAAATATGGCCCTGTCGGCATGGTCCATGTCGATGCCCATGCCGACATCAACGACACGATGTTCGGCGAGAAGATCGCCCACGGCACGCCGTTCCGCCGTGCCGTCGAAGAAGGCCTGCTTGATGGCAAGCGCGTCGCCCAGATCGGCCTGCGCGCGACCGGCTATTCGGCCGAGGATTTCGATTGGCCGCGTGCCCAAGGCTTCCGCGTCGTGCAGGCTGAGGAATGCTGGTACAAATCACTGGTGCCACTGATGGCGGAAATTCGCGAACAGCTGGGCAAAGGCCCCGTCTACTTGAGCTTCGATATCGACGGCCTCGATCCCTCCTCCGCCCCCGGCACGGGCACGCCGGAAGTGGGTGGCCTCACCACCATTCAGGGGCTCGAGATCATCCGCGGCTGCCGCGGCCTCGACATTGTCGGCTGCGACCTGGTCGAGGTCTCACCACCCTACGACCCCAGCGGCAATACATCGCTGCTGGCCGCCAATCTGCTCTACGAGATGCTCTGCATCTTACCTGGCGTAAAATATCGCGCCTAAGAAATGGCCGGGCATTGCCCGGCCATTTTCGTTTACGGCATCTTCACCGTCATGTAGGGCGCGGTAGCCTTTTGCTCGACGCCGAACGGCCCGGGCACCTGATGCTCCACCGGCTTCAGGCTGCGCAGATAGGCGACCAGCGCTACGGCGTCATCCTGCGTAATATGGCTATAGGACATCCACGGCATGGATGGCGCCAGCTGCCGACCATCTGGGCGCACACCGGTCGTGAAGGCCGCAACGACTTGCACATCCGTCCATTCGCCTAACCCCGTCTTTTTGTCCGGCGTCAGATTGGGCGGATAGAACACGCCGAGGCCGGGAATCTCGAAACCGATATCCGAACCTGCCAGCGGCGTTTCCATATTGGGCTTGGGTGTGAAGGCGCCTGTGTTATGGCAGCCACCACAATCCATGATGCTGGCAAGATAGGCGCCGCGCGCCACCTTGTCCTCGGCCGCTGCGGGGTTGACGAAGGTGGCCAGAACCAACACGGAAGCAACGGCAAAACCGGCTTTCATAACGCTCTCCTGAATGGCGGTGGGGGTGGGCCTTAGCAGTCCGACCTGATCGCGGATTGATCTAGGGCATGATCTTCAGGGAGCCTAACTAAGAGTTTGCTAATTCTCCGCCACCCCTTTCCGATTCTTTTAGTATCGCCCTGAACGCTCGTAAAATTCCGCGTGTTTACCGGGCCTTAACTTCCTTTTCACCATTCGTATGACTAATTGACGACAAAGATAGAGAAGGAATTTTCTCCATGCTCGGCCGCTTTCTCGCCAGCTTCAGCATTGCCAACCGCATCGGAGCGGGCTTTGGCATCCTCCTCCTCCTGCTGGGAGGTGTATCGGCCTATAGCGTGATCGCCGCGAACGGCACGGAAGACAGTGTCAACCAATATGCCGAAATCTCCGGCGCCACGCTCGGCGCACAACAGATCGCCCGCGACGTCGCATTGTTACGCAACGCCGTCATGACCTATGCCCGGGACGGCTCCGCACAGGCTGCAGACGCGACGCAGGCGATCCTGCAGCGTCTCCATGATGGCCTCGCTCAACAGATCGTCACTGCGACCGACGCACAGAAGGAATCGCTGGCACGCATGCAGGAGGTCGCAACCGGCTACGGTGCCGACTTTGAGAAGTCGGTCGTCCTGCGCAGCACACGCGACAAGCTGATTTCCGAACAATTGACGCCGGTTGGCGCTACAGCCGCCAAAAGCATGGCTGATCTGGTGAGTGGCGCCATGACCGAGAGCAATTTCGAAGGTGCTGCCCTTGCCGGGATCGCCCAGGACGCATTGATGTCGGCCCGGCTTGCGGCCACGCGCTATCTGGCGGACCTCGACCCGAAGCTCATCGCCACGGCAAAGCAATACGTCACCAAATTCACGACAAGCGTTGCCAAGATGCAAAGGAAACTGACCACGCCGGAACAGCGTATGGCTGCACAAGACCTCACCATGACGATGTTCAAATACGGTCAGGCGCTGCAATCTCTGGTGAAAATCGCTGGCGAAACGCACCAGTTGATGGATGTGGAGATGCCGAAAAAAGATGCGGAAATCGCCACTCTCGCTGAACAGATTCGCGACGCACAGAATGCGGAGCTGTCCGCAATCAAGACCGCGACCGGTCTCGCCATGGCAACGACGCGCCGTATTACCATTGCGATCGCCATCGCCGGCCTTGCCTTAGGAAGCGTCGGGGCCTGGTTCATCGGTCGATCGATCTCGATGCCCATCCGGCTGATGACAGCGACAATGAACGAGCTGGCAGGTGGTCGGCTGGAGATCGAGATTCCGGCTCAGACCAACCGCGACGAGATTGGCGACATGGCCCGCACCGTCCTGGTCTTCAAGGACGCCCTCCGCGCGCAACGCGACGCCGATTCAGCGGCGAAACTGGATGCCGAGGCAAAGCTGCAACGTGCGCAGGCATTGGAAAGCTTGATTGCCGGCTTCGAAGGCAAGGTAGGCGAACTCGCCGCGTCGCTCACCACCGCTTCAGGTGCGCTGCAGAACTCGGCTCAATCCATGACCGAGACGGCCGATCGCACGGACCGCCAGTCAATGGTGGTTGCCACTGGCGCTGAACAGGCAACGACCAATGTACAGGCAGTTGCCGCTGCGACCGAGGAGCTGAGCGCCTCCATCTCCGAGATCGGACGTCAAGTCGTCCAGTCGAGCGGCATTGCCGAAAAGGCTGTCAGCCAGGCGGAACAGACGAATCAGCAAGTGAGAGACCTTGCAGCTGCCGCGCGAGCGATTGGCGATGTCATCGGTCTCATCCATGAGATTGCCGGGCAGACCAATCTGCTCGCGCTCAACGCGACGATCGAGGCCGCCCGCGCCGGCGAGGCCGGTCGCGGCTTTGCAGTGGTGGCATCGGAGGTGAAAAATCTCGCCGGCCAGACGGCCAAGGCAACCGAGGAAATCGGCGCGAAAATTGCCGAGATTCAGCAGGCGACTGAGAACTCCGTCGATGCGATCGCCAGTATTGCCTCAGTGATCGAGGAAATGAGCCGCATCTCGACCGCCATCGCCAGCGCCGTTGAGGAACAGACATCAGCCACGGCGGAGATCGCGCGCAACGTTCAGCAAGCGAGTCAAGGCACCACCGAAGTCTCCGCCAACATTTCCGGGGTCACGGCCGCCGCCGGCGATACTGGCCGCGCCGCCGCCGAGGTCTTGAGCGCTGCCGTCGAACTCGGCAGCAAGTCGAACGTGCTCAACGAAGAAGTTCGCCGATTCATCGGCGACGTTCGTGCGCTGTAGAGAAAAAGGGCCGCGATCGCTCGCGGCCCTTCTCTATTCAACGCAGCGCAGCGTTAGACGCCCGGACGTAGCGTGATCTGCGCGACACCGGCCGCGACGTTAATGCCGACGCTGCCCTGCACGCTCACCGGCTGCAGCGCGATCTGGCTGTTGCCGCCACCGATCAGCACATTCGCGCCAAGGCCGAGCCCCGCCGCAACATCGGCGGTGGCACCGCCGTAATTGCCGGCCAACGCACCCGGCGCGACATTGCCCGGGGCGAAGACGACCCAGATCATATGCGCTTCCTTGGTGAAGCCGATGTCGACGCCGTATTTGTTGATCTCGCCGTTATAGACTTCGGCCGACCCATCGGCGCGCGTGAAGACGCAGGACATCGTCTTCGACGAACCGAAAATGAAACCCATCCCGCCTGCCACGTTGCAGCTCAGCGAACCGACATTGACGCCCGCCGCCGAAAAGGCCGGGACAGCAGACATCATCAGCGCCGCGGCCGCGGCGATCAGGCTACCAACTCTCATTTTGAAGCTCCCATCTTTTGGAAATGTGCTCCGTCGCCCGTCCGCGGCGGTGGAGGAAATGTAGCACCACGCGCCGCAAACGCCAGATGCGATACGCAGAAAGGCTGTGACGCCCCTCACAAAGGCCTTATTTCAGGGACTTTATGCCGCCCTGGACAGAAATGCCTATTCCGTGAACACTCTCACGACCATTTCTTAACAAGCGTCCGGCCGTGCAGAAACGCCATCTTCCGCCCCTCAACGCCCTCCGCACCTTCGAAGCAGCGGCCCGACACCTGCATATGGGGCGTGCCGCGGATGAGCTAGGAGTCACTCATGGAGCGGTCTCCAAGCAGATCGTCAATCTCGAGGACCAGTTGGGCTTCGCCCTCTTCCAACGCCTCGGCAACCGTCTGGCGCTGACCGAGCAGGGACAAAGATTACTGAAGGCCGCAGCCGACGCCTTCGATCAGTTGGGTTACGCCATCGCCCGGCTCGAAGGCGAGCCGGTGGCCGGCGAGCTTCGCGTCTCGGTTCCTTCGGCCTTTGCCGAAAAGTGGCTCATTCCGCGCCTTGCCAAGTTCACTGACGCAGCGCCCGGGCTCAAATTGTCCCTGCGTGCGGCTAATGCCAGTTACGACACCACGGGCGGTGATCGCTTGGGCGATGCCCTCGACCTCGCCGTCCGCTTCGGCGAACCGGTATGGCAGGACGGCACGGCAAGTCTCCTTTCCCATGTTGGTTCTTTCCCGGTCTGCTCGCCCGTACTCCTCAACAGCGGTACGGGCCTCGCTACGCCGGCAGATATCCTGCTGCACACCTTGCTGCTCGACGACCCGCAGGGAGCCAATTGGCGGCGCTGGCTGGCCCGCGCAGGCCTGGCGCATGCCGAACCCATCCGCACTATCCATTTCCAGGACTTCAACCTGCTGTTGGCAGCCGCTCGGCAGGGCCTCGGCCTGTGCCTGGCCGACCAGATCACCGCTGGTGAAGATCTCGCGCGCGGCGATCTACTGCGGCCCTTCCGCCAATCGATCGAACACCTTGGCGCCTATTTCGTTGTACTGCCACCCCTGGTCTCTCCGGCTGCCCGAGCCTTTGCCGACTGGCTACAGGCCGAGATCGCTCTCTCCGGCGCCGCCGGCACCGAACCTGTGAGTTAAAGTGGATCAAGCGTCCAATTTTACTCCCTGGGCCGGTCCCTTGCCCCGCTGTTAGTCTTTCCCATCCATCTTCATCAACCAGGGAACAATCAGATGACCAGCACTCAAACACCTCTTCGCGGCCGCGTCGTCGGTGGCGGCACACCGCTCATGAAGAAGTGGAACCTCGCCTCTGAATCCGGCGCACTCAAGGACGTGCTGCTCGGGCCGGCCGAAGGTTTCCGCTGGATGGGTCTCGAGAACGCGGCTTGGTCATCCCTGGTCCGTGACACCATGCGCAGGGGCTACAAATTCGACAAGCAGCTCGCCATGCGCCAGCACCGCGAAATGGTCAGCGCCTATGAGAGCGCCGGCGTCAACTGCCACTTCCTGCCGCTGGACGAGCATAACCCGTATCAGGTCTACGCCCGCGACTCTTCCTTCATGACGCCCTACGGCGCCGTCATCTGCCAGATGGCCAATCCCCGCCGCCGCGGCGAATACGCCTCATGCCTGCGCTTCTATCTCGAGAACGATATCCCCGTTTACGACATGGTGAGCTCGGGCAATTTCGAAGGTGGCGATTTCAACATCATCGCGGATAAGACCGCCCTCATCGGCTACACCGATCATCGTTCGGAAGAAATCTCGGCCCGCCAGATTGCCGAATGGATGAAGGATGAAGGCTGGGAAATCAAATTCGCTCCGATCGACCAGTTCTACGTCCATATCGACCTGATGGTCTGCATGCTCAATGAGCACGTAGCAGCCGTCTGCCTCGAAACGACCGAGGATGACATCATTGATTTCCTGAAGCGCAAGAAGATCGAGATCATCCCGGCAACCTTCAAGGAGACGATGGCATTGGGCTGCAATGTCGTGGCACTCGGGAAGGACCGGATTCTCTCGACGCTTGGCGCCAAGGATCTCAACGCCAAACTGCGCGCCAACGGCTTCACCGTCTACGACCCGGATATGACCATGTTCACCTGGGCCGGCGGCGGCGTCCATTGCATGTGCCAACCGCTGAACCGCGAAGCTGCATAACACTCTATCCGGCGTCCTTCACCTCTTACGAGGTTGGAGGGCGCCGGCTCCGACCTCAGCCTGTTCGTCCGCTAGACTGCAGCAGTCGGCCAAGTACGTCCATCAGCTTAGCCGGATCGACCGGCTTGCTGACATAGTCGTCCATGCCGGCCGCGATATAGCTCTCCCTATCGCCCGGCATCGCGTTGGCGGTAAGTGCTACGATCGGCAAGTGCGCGGCCTTCGACGGCAGATGGCGTATTTCGCGCGTCGCCATCGGACCATCCATCACCGGCATTTGCACATCCATGAGGATCGCGTCGAACTCCCTGGTGTTGGCCAATTCCACCGCTTCGATGCCGTTATTCGCGATCGTGACTTGATGCCCCAGCGCTTCGAGGATCGCTCGCATCAGGAACTGATTGGTAGCGTTGTCCTCCGCCACAAGCAGCCGCAGGCTCAGCATGTCGGCCGCTTCAACCGGTGTCGAAGCTCGCGCCGGCACCTCGCCAAGCTGCAGCGGAATCTTGAACCAGAAGACGCTGCCCACGCCAAACTGGCTTTCAACGCCGATTTCGCCGCCCATCAGTTCGGTAAGCTGCTTGCAGATGGCAAGGCCTAATCCGGTTCCGCCATAGCGTCGCGTTGTCGATTGCTCGGCCTGCGCATAGCGGGTGAATAGGCGCTTGACTGCTTCCTGATCAATGCCGATGCCGGTGTCCCTGACGCGCGTGCGCAGTCTGACCTCACCATTGTCAAGTACTTTGCCGTCAACCAGCAACGTCACCGAACCGTTCAGCGTGAACTTGACCGCATTAGAGATGAGATTAAGCACGACCTGCCGGATGCGATGCGAGTCACCCCTCAGATATGACGGCAGATCCGGCGACAATTCGTAACGCAGTTCGATACCCTTCGCCATCGCAGCCGGCCGCAGCAGCCCGATGACATCCGTCATCAGTTCCCGTACGTCGAAGTCGGCAATTTCGAGTTCGGTTTTTTGCGCTTCCAACTTCGATAGATCGAGAATATCGCTCGTGGTCTGGATCAACTCGTTGGCCGATCGCAACGCCGTGGCAACAAGATTGGCTTGCTCACCGCTCAATTCGGTAGATTTTAAAAGCCCCAGAACGCCAACGACGCCATTCATCGGCGTGCGAATTTCGTGGCTCATCGTCGCCAGAAAACGTGATTTCTCCGCATACGCCGCCTGAGCTTCGTCGCGCGCGACCGCCAGGTCTTCCAGCAGCGAGACCTGACGGGCGGCTTCCATCTCGATTCGTTCGTTGGCGAATTCCAGATCAGCGAGACGGTTCTGCAACTCGGATTGAGCGCGGTGCAATGCCGCTTCACGTTCCCGGCGCTCGGATATGTCGACGGCCATCCCAAGGAATCCTGTCACTGCGCCATCATCGGCGCGTAGGGCCGTAACGCTGAGCAAAACAGGAAACCGGCTTCCGTCCTTTCGCACATATGTCCACTCGTGCTCGCTGCGACGTCCGGCGATTGCCTCTGCCACGAAAACATCGAAGCCCGGTTCAAAGGAACGTCGCAGCGAATGACTAAGCTTCTGGGCTTGCGCTGCTATTTCTTCCGGATCGTGAAACAACGCCGGCGTCGCCCGACCGATCAGCTCGTCAGCGGTATAGCCCAGCATCATCTCGGCGGCGCGATTGAATATCTCGATGGTGCCATCGGTACGCGTTCCGATGACGGCATGACCGGCATGATCCAGGATCGCCGTCTGTATCTGCGAGACATTGCGAAATGCTTCTTCAGCCTGCTTGCGCTTGGTGATGTCGAAGCGCACAGCGGTATAGCCTGCTAACTCTCGCAGTGAATCGAAGGTCGGGATGATGTGGGTATCGACCCAATAGAAGTGGCCGTCCTTGGCTCGGTTGCGGATTTCACCTCGCCAGATTTTGCCGGCCGAGATCGTCCGAAACATATCTTCGAAAAAGGGTTGCGGATGCAGTCCCGAATTCAGGATGCGATGGTTCGCGCCAACCAACTCGGCACGCGAATAGCCGCTGATCTCGACGAAGAGATCATTGGCGTAGGTGATCGTACCATCCAGATCGGTAATAGCGATGATGGCAACCTGATCGGTCACCAATTCGGGTCGCATGGACAGAACTTCGCCGATCTGGCCGGGCGTCAACCTGACGTCTTCCGAATTCGGCATCTCCTCTCCCGCAACACAGTTTCCATTTACTGCGGAAAGGTTAATCGACGTTCCTTAACAGGGTCATAACGTGACGAACTTTACTTTGATCGCACACCTATTTGACAGCGCTGACAATCAACGCATCGACCGCTGTTGCACCTTCTGCGTTCACAATGAGCGGGTTCACATCCACTTCTGCGATCAAGCCCGCCAGATCGTCAACCATGACCGAGAATGCGGCATAGGCATGCGCCAGAGACCCAATATTGGCTGGTCGCGCGCCGCGCTTGCCGTCCAGCAATGGCCGCAGCTTCAGTGCATCGATCTGCCAACCGGCCTCCCGCGCACCAAAGGGCGCCAGGGCGAAGCGACGATCCTGCATCATCTCGATCAGAACGCCGCCTGCGCCGATCATCACCACCGGTCCAAACTGCGGATCCAGGGTCATGCCGAACGAAACCTCGGTTCCCTTCCCCATCATCGGCATGAGCAACACAGCGTTGCCGAGACGCGACGACAAATCGGCAAAGGCCGCTTCCAATTCCGAGGCGCTCTTCAGCCCCAGCTTGACGCCGCCCACATCGGATTTATGCAGGATACCTGGCACGGCCGTCTTCATGGCTATGGGATAGCCCATCTGCTCGGCAACTCGACGCGCCGCATCCAATGTGTCCACCTCTCGATGCGGCATGGCAGGCACGCCGTAATCGGCCAGCAGGTCGAGCGCCTCGCCCTCGGAAAGATCGCCCTGCTTCAGCCGCGCCTGCCATTTCGCCCGCAAGCCTTCGGGTGCCGTCGCGACATTGTCCTTTTCAAGAGCCCGGCGATCACGTGCGGCCATCGCCTTTCCAACGACACTCAGCATCGGTGCCACGCCGGAGAGCACTGGCACGCCGTCATGGGCGAGCTTGGTGATCACGTCGAGATTGGCATTGCTGCCGACATTGGTCGTGTAGAAGACCGGCTTCGTCGTTCGCGCAGCGACACGGCGCAGGATATCGGCATAGCCCGCCGACAGGTAATATCCGTCGCGTGCCTCGACGCAGAGCGATGCCAATGCCGTGTCCGGATCGTCGACCAGTGCCTGCAGGCAGTCTTCGAAGATGCCGGCCCAATCATTGCCGGTGCCCCAGGCGTCCAGCGGATTGATCGGTTCCAGCCCGTATTCCAACCGGCCGGCGAGCTTTGCCCGCGTCGCCTCGCTGATGCTGGCGAATGGCACACCTGTCTCAATACCGAGATCCAGCACCAGCTCGCGAAGACCACCTGAATCGTGCATGGTCGCCAAGCCGCCCGCTGCGAGCTTCCGCTCTGCGGAAAAGAGATGCAGCGCGTTCACCAGCTCATCCATATTGGCAACCTCGATCACGCCATAGCGATCGAACAGCGCCCGATAGGCGGCATGATTGCCGGCGACCGCACCCGAATGCGACACCGCAAGCGCCGCACTTTCCGCCGTGCGCCCGACCTTCAGGGCAACGACCGGGATCGCCATGCGCTGCGCCTTGGCTAGGGCTGCTTTAAAGCCCGCGGGATCGCGCACGGTCTCCAGGAACAGCCCCACGACCTTGGTTGCCGGGATGTCGAGGGCGAAGTCGAGATAGTCGGCGACATTGGTCGCCAGTTCCTGCCCCGCCGACACGGCGAGGCTGAAGCCGAAGCGCCGGTCCGTGTGGCAGAGCGCCGAAAAGGCCGAGCCCGAATGTGTGATGAAGGCGACATTGCCCTTGCGGATCCAGTCCGGCGGCGGAAAGCCGCAGACGCGCAGGCCGAAATCGAGATGATAGAAGCCCATGCAATTGCCGCCGCAGACGGCGACACCGGCCGTCCGCGCTTTCGTAGCGATCCGTTCGGTGAGCTTCGGCCCAGTATCGTTCTCGATATAGCCGCTGGCAAAAATGGTGACCGCCCCGATGCCACAGGCGATCACCTCGTCCAGCGCCGCCTCAAGCCGCGCATTGGCAATGCCGAGCACCGCCATGTCGACCGTCTCAGGTAAGGCCTGCAGCGACGGATAGCAAACCTGCCCGTCGATCTCCTGATAGCCCGGATTGACGAAATAGATTTTCGAGGGCGTGCCAGCCATACCGGTCGAGGTGATCATGCCACGCCCGACTGAGCCCTCCTTCGGGCTCGCACCCACAAGTGCGACACTCTTGGGCCGCAGCAGCCGGTCGAGCTTGTGCGGCATGAGGCGCTATTCAGTCTTGTTCGCCAATGTGGCCAAGGCCGCGCGTTCGCGCATCGCCTGTTCCTGGGCGCTGGCGAGCCGTGCTTCGAACAGGCGCTGCGCCTCGTCATGGATGGGGCCATAGATTTCCATCCAGACCTGCGCATCCGTTGCGATGATGAGGCGCCCCATCTGCCAGGACGTCGGCTCGGCGCGCCCCTCGAGCCAGCTTTCCAGGATCTTCACCGAGATGCCGGCAGCTGCAGCCAGCACTTCGCGGCGCATCGGCCCCACCGGCTCCAGCCGCTTCCTCAAGGCGGCGGCAAGGCGCGCGCGATGCGCGTTGCGGCCCTGCACCTCTTGGTCGATCGCGAGCACCACCGTATTGTCGTTGTCGCTCTTGCTCTTCTTCACGCCGCCGGCGAAATGCGCAGGAAAGACCGAAGCGAGGTATTGGCGGCAAATGCGCTTGGCCTCTGCCCGGTTGAAGGCCTTGGGCTCCATCAGGCAGTCGAACCACATGCCGTCGATCATCGCGTTGAGGCCGGTCGCGATATCGCCGGCCAGAACGCCTTCATATCCGCCTTCCTGGATGATGCGCTGGCAGAGGGTCTCGGTCTGGGCGAGATAGTCCTGCTCCAGGCGTGAGACCACGTCGTGATAGCTCGCATTGCTGCGCGCTTCCGCCCAGAAGGCATACCAGATCGAGACCTTTTCGACGTTGCAGACGGTGGGATGGAAGTCGGCCTCGATCATCGCCTCGAGGCCGGCGGCGGGTGCCACCTTCCCCTTGTTGATCGCCGCCTGCCAGAAGGCCGAGTACTCCTCGGCGATCTGCTCAAGGGTGGCGATCAGCAGCTGTTCCTTGGACTTGAAGTAGAAATTGACGATGCCCGGGGAGAGGCCGGCCTCGGACGCCACATGAGTCAGGGTCGCATTGGCATAGCCCACCCGCCCGATCGCGCGAATTGTCGCGTCTATCAATTGCTTACGGCGAACTTCCTTGACCGCTTCAGCCTTGGCCATGGGGCCCTTTAACCTTTCCGGTATCGGATGGGAGAATCAAGATAACTGCATGATATCTTTAACTTTGCTGCACTCGCAATATTAAATGTTCATTCAGTGAACTTGCCATTTGCTGAATCACATGATAGATTTTTTATACAAACATTCAATGACCGGACGGCGACGAAGTGCTGATTTTGGCACATTCGAGCACCCAACCGGAGCGCGGGGCAACACCCGCATCACTTTGAGAGCACGGAGATTTTCAAATGACGACGATTAAAACCGAGCGTCGCAAAATGGATAAGAATCGCGCCCACTTCAAAGAGGCGATCAAGCATCTGCCGCTGGGTGTCAGCTCCAACTTCCGCTATTGGGGCGACGACAACACGATCTTCGTGAAGAAGGGCAAGGGCGCCCGCCTCTGGGATTTGGACGGCAACGAATATATCGATTACCGCCTTGGCTACGGCCCGGCCATCCTGGGCCATTGCAACGACATCGTCGATGCCGCGGCGCGCGATGCGCAGTCGATCGGCACCGTCTATGCGCTGGGCACCGAAAAGGAAGTCACCGTCGCCAAGCTCATCAAGGAGATGATGCCGGCGGCCGAGCTCGTTCGCTTTTCGAACTCCGGCACCGAAGCCGTGATGGCCGCCTTGCGCCTGGCGCGCGGCTATACCGGCAAGGACAATTACGTCACCTTCGAAGGCTCCTATCACGGCCTCTTCGACGCCAGCATGTGGACGGCTGATCCCGAGGACATGAAGGACCAGACCAAGCAACCCAAGGTCATCCCTTATGGCCAGGGCATCCCGCAACTCGTCCGCCAGCTCTTCTGGCAGGTGCCGTATAACGATGCGCAGCGCCTCGAAGACGTGCTGAAGAAGAACCACGACACCATCGCCGCCGTGCTGATCGAGCCGATCCTCGGCAATTGCTGCGGCATTCCCTCGAAGCCGGAATTCATCAAAGCCGTCCGCGAGCTGTGCACCAAATACGGCGTGCTGATGATCGTTGACGAAGTGAAGACCGGCTTCCGCGTCGCCAAGGGCGGCGCCCAGGAGCTCTATGGCATCGAGGCCGACATCTTCACGGTCGCCAAGGCGGTCGCCAATGGCTATCCGATCTCGGCAATCGGCGGCAAGGAAGAGATTCTGCGCAAATACGGCAAGGGCGTTGCCCATGGCGGCACCTACACCGCGCAGGCGATGAGCCTCGCGGCAGCCGAAGCGACGCTGACGATCCTCAAGGATACCGACGCCCTGAAGAACATCGCCGATTACGGTCAGGCGATGCAGGACGGCATGCACAAGGTGCTGGCCAAGCGGGGCGTCCCGCACAGCTTCACCGGTCACCAGTCGATGTCCGGCCTCTTCTTCAGCGCTGAAGCACCGACGACCTACCGCAACTGGAAGCTCTCGGACTACACCTTCTACGACACCATGGCCGGTATCCTCATCGACATGGGCGTGATGTGCGAGCCGGACAGCCGCGAACCCTGGTTCATCTCCTCGGCGCACGATCAGAAGTGCCTCGAAGAGACGCTGGGCAAGTTCGAGGAAGCTGTCGATCTCACTCTGACCGAGCTCTCCAAGGGCCGTCAGAACGAGAACAAGCTGATGCCGGGCATCAGCGGCTAAAGACCTACCGACCTGAATATGCGAACGGCGCCGTGGCAACACGGCGCCGTTTTCATTAGGACCATTTCCTTACGTCGCCGCGACACTGGCCTTTTCCCGCTGATCCGCGCTATGACCATCCTCGGGCCACGGAGACGACGGCCAGGGAGACGATGACCAAGGGAAGGGGATCATCTTGGGCTTCGAGCAATTTGCGGCACGCATCGAATCGCCGGCCTTGTGCGACGTGGCGCAGCATTGGCACCAGGCACGTGGCGCCCGTCGCATGCCGGGCTGGAGCCAGATCGATCCCACCGAGATTGCCCGGCATCTGCCAATAATCTGGTCGTGGCGATTCGACGTAAGAACTGGCAGCTTCACCGGCCGCCTCTCGGGCGAAGACATCAACAACGCCTTCGGCAAGTCCGTGCGCGGCGCCCGCATGGAAGAGTTCTTCGCGCCCGATCAATACGACCACATCTATGCCCGCCACCGCCAAGTCGTGACCGAGCCGTGCTTCGCCCATGGCATCGGCGCGGTCTTCATTCATGCCGACCGCTATGGTGAAGGCGAACGCATCATTTTGCCGTTGGCGGAAGATGGCTTGATTGGCGATGGCATTATCGGCGCCACCTACTACCGCTTCGTCGACAATCCGCCCGTCGGCAGCCGCATGCTAGAAGAAACGGTGAGCTACTTCTCGCTCTGATCCAACGTCCCTGGAAACAGCTTCCACGCCCCGACTGCATCGAGATAGGGCAGCGAGGGATAATCCGTGATGGTGAGCCCGCCATCCACCGTCAGCACGGTGCCGGTAACAAAACTCGCCTCGTCCGACGCCAGGAACAGCACCGCGCGCGCAATCTCGTCCGGTGTACCCATGCGCTGCAGCAGCGAGGCACTCTTCTCCCAATCCTCCACGGCGCCGCTGCCGCCTGTGGTTTCCGTCTTGATCCAGCCCGGAGATACCGCATTGGCGCGGATGCCGTGCGGCGCACCTTCAGTCGCCAGAGATCGGGTCAGCGATTCCAGCGCCGCCTTGGCCATGCCATAGGAACCCCAATTGCCGTGCAGCGTCGCGGTCGAGGAAATATTGACGATGGCGCCCTTACCGGCCGCCTTCAATGCCGGCAGCGCATAGGCGGAGACGAAATAGGCCGAATGGAGATTAGCCGACATGATCTTGGCCAGCCGCTCGCCCGGCGTATCGTTCTTCTCCACACCCGAACGCCGCGCGCCAGCCCCGGCATTGTTGACGACAACATCCAGTCGCCCGAAATGCGCCGTGACATCAGCAATCAGCTTCTTGGCATTCTCCTCAACGCCGATATCGGCAGCAAAGGAAGCAACTATTGCACCGTCAGCCCGCAGCTTCTGAGCAGCCACTGTGGCCTTTGCCGCATCCCGACCGACAATCGCAACCTGTGCCCCTTCAGCTGCGGCCCGCTTGGCAATGCCATAGCCGATCCCGATCGTACCGCCGGTCACCAGAACAACCTTCCCCGCAAACCGCATGCGTCTCTCCCCCATATCTCGGGTTAGGAATCGGTCTTTTTCTTCTCTGCCGCTGCCAGCTTTTCGCTTTGTTCGTAATAGAGGTCGAGCAATTTGACAAAGGCCATGCACGAGCGCACGGCATCTTTCGCCTTGAAAGCCTTCGGATAGAGCAGCGCCTGCAGCCAGAAACCGTCGATCATGGCCGAGAGAGCCGCTGCCACGCGCACGGCCACCAGCTTGGCCTGCTTGGCCCCGGACGGACGCGCGATGCAGATGTTGTAGATCTGGTGTTCCAGCTCCTTCACATATCGGCGCTCGACCGCAGTCGCTGCGTCACGGAACTTGTCGCGCAGCTGCGGGTCCGACCAAAAGGCAAACCAGACGGCGAGCTTCACGCCCGTGAATACATCGCGGTCGAAATAGGCCTGGACCATTGCCTCAAGCCGAGCCCAAGGCTCGGCAGGCGCCGCATGCACGCGCGTCACCCACACTTCCAGATATTCGGCGGCGAGATGCTTGAAGACCTCCTCGAACAGCTTGTCCTTGCTCTCGAAGTGAAAGTTCATCAGGCCGACCGATACATCGGCCGATTTCGCCACCCGGCTCACGGTCGTGCCGTGATAGCCGACCGCAGCGATCACCTGGATCGTCGCCTCGATGATCTCTTTTTTGCGGTTATTGCGGATGCCGGGGTTGCGGGCCATGGCGGTCCTACCGTCCTGCGCCAGTGGATTGCCTGGTCAAGTCCGGCAATGACGGCAAAAGTAGAACGTCATGCCCGGGCTTGACCCGGGCATCCACTGTCGACAGGTAACACGATTGCCTCACACAATCTCCTTCTTGCGCGGTGGATCGAAGAACATGCGGTTCCGCATCCAGCATTTGACCATGCTGCGCTCGATCTTCTTTTCTTTGGGATACCATATCTCGATCCACATTTGCGTACCCGGCTTCGTATAGGCTGGCGGAATCTGCGCGAAAGCGATGTTCTTTTTCAAGAGCGGCGACCACATGGCGGATGTGGTGAGGCCCAGTTCCTTGGTGCCCTTCTCGTCGGCATAGAGGAACGCACCAGGCGCGGGCTTCCGCCCCTCGATCTCAATGCCGCTGAGAATGAAGCGGGACGACCCGTCCGCCCTCTCCTTCTGCAGCGCCCGCTTGCCGACAAAATAGGCGTCCTTCTTCAGGGCGACCGCCCAGCCGATCCCAGCCTCCATCGGTGAAACGCGCTGCGTCGGCCGGATGGCATGGTGCGAACCGATGTAATCCACATCAACCAGAATAAAGCCGGCTTCTATGCGCGTCATTTCCAGGGCATGCCCGCCCATGGGTGCAATCTTCAAGGGGTCGCCGGTCCGGAACAGGCTCTCCCACAGCCACAGCGCATCCTGCGGCTTCACCCAGATCTCATAGCCAAGATCGCCGGTAAAACCAGCTCGGTCGATGCGCAGCCAATGGCCATCGACGGCAGTTTCCATGATGCCGAAATGCGGCAGCTTGCCAATGCCCTGCACGCCGAACGTTTCCAGGATCACCCGCGCATTCGGCCCCTGCAGTGACAGGCCGGCGAGCGTGTCCGAGACCTCCTCGATCTCGACCGAGAAGCCATAGGCGCTTTCATTGAGCCAATGCAGCTGATGCAAAGCCGCGTTGAGCAGGAACTCGTTCTCGCCCAGACGGAAGATCGTGCCTTCCTCGATCATGCGGCCGTCATCGTCGCACCAGGCCGTATAGGCGGCGTTCATCGGCTTGATCTTGGTCAGATCGCGCGTCACCAGATAGTTCGCGAACTTCGCTGCATCTTTGCCCTTGATCGCATATTTGATCAGCGGCGAAACGTCATAGACCGTGGCCCCGTTGCGGCATGCCATGTATTCCGACTGCGTCGAATCATAGAAGGCCGGCGAGTAAAAGCCCTGCCACCGAATCCAGCCCGCCCCATGCATCATGGCCGACATCGGCTCATGGAACGGCGTCTTCTTGAGGAACGGCTTCAGATGCTGAACATGGGTCATGCAATGACTCCGTCATTGATCAGTTGCAAGCAGTACCCCCCTCCCCGGCCCTCCCCCTCAAGGGGGGAGGGCGAAGTGAGGCACTGCCTAACAACGAGTTGGGTGCTGTCCTCTCCTCCCTTGAGGGAGAGAGCTGGAGAGGGGGGTAGCAACTGCGCCATCGCATCACGCCACATGACCACGCCTCCCCTTCACATCCTTCAAAATCTCGCGTGCCGCATTGGCGCCGGCCGCACCCGAGACGTTGCCGCCCGGATGAGCGCCCGCCCCGCACAGCCACAGGCCCGGCAGCGGCATCTTGTATTGCTGGAACGAGGCGGCCGGCCGCAGAAAGAAGACCTGGTCCAGAGTCACTTCACCGTGATGCCATTGCCCACCCGAAAGGTTGAATTGGCTCTCCATATCCTGCGGTGTCAGCACTTCGGACGCCGTCACTTGGGCTTTCACCCCCGGCGCAATCTGCTCCAGCACGTTTAGCGTCCGCTCCAGCACCTGCGTCCGCGCTTCATCTGCTGTGGTGGTGCGCAATTTGTAGGGCGCGTATTGGCTCAGGATCGACATGACATGCTTGCCGCTGGGTGCCAGGCTCGGATCGGTCAGCGTCGGCACCACGATTTCGAGCGCCGGGTTGTCGGCCACGCGACCGTATTTCGCACAATCGAAGGCATGTTCGACGTAATTCGTCGACGGCGCGAAGATCATCCGGCCCTGCGCATTGCGGAACACGTCGGGCAGGCCATCCAATGCCAGATGCACCTTCGCCACACAGCCATTCATGCGAAGGTGCCGCATGCGTCGCAGGAACTCGGTGTCAAGATTGCCGGGCTCCACAAGATGCAACAATGTCCGCTGCGGATCGGCGCTTGACGCGATAATTGGTGCGCGGATTTCCTCCCCACTCGCCAGGACCACACCGACGGCTTGATCCTTTTCAATGAGGATGCGACCGACCGGCGCTTGCGTGCGGATAGCGACGCCGGCTGCCTTCGCCGCCTGCGCCAGCGCATCGACAACGGCGCCCATCCCGCCCTGTGGCAGGAAGTGACCGCCCTGCCCGTGCTTCGTGTCCATCGACGCCAGGCGGTAAAGCAGGTTGAAGACGGTGTTGGGCGAGCGCGGCCCCAGATAGACGCCGAGCGTCGCCTCGAGGCCCAGCAATCCTTTGAGGATATCGCTCTCAAAGAAATCGTTAGCGAGGTCCGCCACATTGATGGTGAGGATGCGGGAAAGCTCCAGCATGTCCTTCTTGCCCATCATGCGCAGCTTCAGCGCAAACATGCCGAGCGCGAGTTTGGTCTGGAAATCGTTCGAACTCGGCGATGGGCTCGGCGGCGTGCGCAACAGGAAGCTACCCAAGGCACCCGCCAGTCGCACCAGTCGCTCCATGCGCGGGTGATAGGCCAGCGAATCCGCCTGGCTGAATTTGGCGATGGCCGCCTGCGTCGCCACCTTGTCGGAGGTGATGTCGAGCCGCGCGCCACCGGGCAGCATGGCCGAGGTGCCGATCGCCTTGTCCGCGATCTTCAGCCCGTGCTGCATCAAATCGAGATCGGCGATGATCTTGGGATGCAATGCATGCAACAGATGGGCCACAGCCGAAACTCGGTAGCCTTTGGCGAATTCCCGCGTCCGGGCGGCACCGCCCGGCTGCTCACCCGCTTCCAGCACCAGCACTTTCTGCCCGGCTTTCGCCAGATAAGTCGATGTCACAAGGCCGTTATGCCCGGCGCCAATGACGATGACGTCGTAATTGTTGGCGGCCATGTCACACCACCCCGTGCTTGAAGTCTCTGAGCATTTCGCGCGCCGCATTGGCGCCGGGCGCACCCATCACGCCGCCGCCCGGATGCGTGCCCGATCCGCACATATAGAAATTGTCGAACGGACCGCGATATTGGCCGAGGCCCGGGAACGGCCGGTTGAACAGCATCTGGTCGAGCGTCAACTCACCTTGGAAGATATTGCCTTCGGTGAGGCCGACTTCATTCTCGATGTCCCAGGGTGTGCGCGTCTGGCAATGCAGGATCAGCTTTTTGAAGCCGGGCGCGTTCATCTCGATCGTATCGAGCACGTCATTTTCAAACGCCGCTTTCATCTCCGGCGTCCAGGGTTGCTCGCCAAGCTTGTAGGGCACGTATTGCACGAAGACCGACATGAAATGCTTGCCCGGCGGTGACATGGTGGGATCGACCGTCGTCGGTATGACAATGTCGAGGAACGGCCGCTTCGACCACGAGCCGTATTTGTAATCGTCATAGGCGCGCTCGATGTAATCGAAGTCGCCACCGATATCGATCGTACCCCAGGCCGATTCCTTCGGCAGGCCGGCAAATTGCGGCAATCCGTCGAGAGCAATGTTGAGCTTGCCCGAGCTGCCGCGGATCTTGAAGTTCTTGGCGTAGGTATGGATGTCGGGATCTATTGCATCGAGATCCGATTTCTCAATGAGTTTCAGATAGGTGCGCTTCGGATCGGCATTGGAGACGACCGTGCGCGCATAGATCTCTTCGCCATTCTTCAACGCAACACCGACCGCCTTGCCATTGCGCACGATGATCTTGTCCACCTCTGCATTGGTGCGAATCTCGACGCCGGCCTCAGTCGCAGCCGACGCGATCGCCTTCGAGACCGACCCCATGCCACCGCGCGCAAAGCCCCAGGCGCCGATCTGCCCATCGACTTCGCCCATATAATGGTGCAGCAGCACATAGGCCGTACCCGGTGAATACGGGCCCAGCGCCGTGCCGATGATCGACGAGGCGGCAGAGAAGCCTTTCCAGCGTGGCGTCTCGAAATACTCGTCGAGAAAATCGCCGATCGACATGGTCCAGAAGCGGATGATCTCATACATCTGCTTCTCGCCCATGCGCCCGAACTCGCGCGCGATCTTCAGCAACCCTTCCAGATCGTTGCGCTTGCCCCAGGGGTTGATCTTGTTCTGCGCAAACGGGTTGATTTGTGTGGGGTCGGGCGGCGTCACCATCAGCAGCGGCTTGATGAAGCGGCACTGCCGGCTGATCTCCGCCGCATAATGATCGTAAGCCTCTGCATCCTTGATCGAATGCCGGCGCAGCGATTCACGCGTGCGGTCATGATCCGAATAGGTGACGATCCCCTCGCCTTCCGGATTGGGCGACGAGTTGATCTCATAGGGGATGACTTGCAACCCGTGTCGCGGCAGATCGAGGAAGCGGAATATCTCCGGCCTCAGCAGCGAGCACACATAGGAGCAGGTCGAATAGGTGAAGCCGGGATAGATCTCCTCCGACATCGCCGCGCCACCCACCTTGTGATAGCGTTCCAGCACCAACACCTTGAGCTTGTTCTTGCCGTCCTTCTCGCCCCCTTTGGCGAGATAGGCTGCCGTCACCAACCCGTTATGACCGCCGCCGATCACAATGGCATCGTATTTGGTCGCCATCGCTCCCCCTTGAAGCTGAATGCTTATTCAATTCTTGAATGCTTATTCAGTTTCATGGGCCCTGTCCAGACCCCATTGACGCTTGCGCCCCACGCCTTTACCAAGACCCTCAGGGACGCTGAAAAAATCTAGGATTTTCAATGAAGATTAAGATCGGCTTGGCCGGCGCCGCCCTGCTCGCCCTCGCCCTCATCGGCCCGGCTGCCGCCAAGACCAAGAATCCGCTGCAGCCCCCGCCACCGGCCGTGCCGGTCGGTGATGTCGATGCTCAGCCCCTCGAAGCTCTCACGCCGCCGACGCTCGAAGGCACCGGTCAGGCCATTGATGGCGATGAGATCGCGATCGGCGATGTGATCTTCCAGCTCGATGGCATTGCTGCCCCGCTTATGACTGCGCCGATGGGTCCGGAAGCGCGTGTCGCCTTGCAGGCACTCATCGACGGTCAGCGCCTCACTTGCAACGTGCTCGATCGCGGCGAGGATGCGAAGCATCTATCCGGCGTTTGCAAGATCGGCGATGACGATGTCGCCGAAGCCTTGCTGGCCGGTGGCATGGCGGCAGTCTATCGGCAGACGACCTCGCCGAATGCCGAAGAGCGCGAGCGCGCGGCGCGTTATGACGCTGCCGAAACCGAGGCCCGCGGCCGCAATCTGGGTCTTTGGACAAGGCCGGCATCGGAAGAGGCGAAGATCGAGCAGGCCCCGCCTACACAAGAGCCGGCGATGGACCGCGATCTCTTGCGCGGCTGGCTTATTCAGATTCCGATCGTTGCCTTCCTCGCCCTTGCGGGGCTTGTTGCGCTTGTCGTGAACAGCTATCGGAACCGAGCGGAGGACAAGGCGGTCGAAGCGGAAAGCCAGGCACTTCTTGCCATCCTGCTGGGCGAAGTGCTGGCCGTGCGCGCGGCGGCACAGGCGGCGGTCGACGGCACCGCCAACCTCATCCAGGATTTACCGATTCCAACAGCACAACTGGCGAGCCTCGCCTTGCCACCAATGACAGTGTTCGAGGCCAATGCCGACAAGCTTGCCTCGCTGCCGCGCGAGGTGTCGGTGGATATGGTGCAGTTCCATGCCCGACACAAGATCGTCGCCAAAGTTCTGTCGCAGGCGTCGACCTTGCGCTGCGAGCAGCTGCGGGCGGCCTTCGAGGCCCTGGTCCAGGCCGCGGACGAACCGATGCAACGGGCGGAAAAGCTGCTTGGCTAGGTGTGCTGCGGATAGCGGCGCTCGAGGTAACGCGCGAGCGCCGTGAGCAGGATCAGGATCGCCATGTATTCGAGCGCCAGGAAGGTATAGATCTCCATCGGATGGAGAATTTGGGTCTGGGATAGCATCGCCCGCCGCGTGATCTCCATGACGCCGATGGCACCTCCGAGTGACGAATCCTTGACGACCGAGATGAACTGGCTGGTCATCGGCGGCAGCATGCGCCGGACGGCCTGGGGCAGGATGATCCGGCGCATCAGCAGCGGCCGCGACATGCCGAAAGCAAAGCCCGCGTCGATCTGTTGCTTCGAGACGCTTTCAATGCCAGCGCGGAAAATCTCGACCAGAAAGGCGCCGGCGTTGAGCGAGAGGCCAATGCAGGCCGCCGTGAAAGGCGTCATCTGGCTGAGCATGTCGAGTCCCGGCAGGGAACGCAGATTGTCCGGCAGTTCACTGATCGCGATCGGCAGCGCGTAATACATCCAGAGCAGCAGGACAAAGAGCGGCACCATGCGGAAGCCTTCCACATAGAGCCAGACCGCGCGCTGCACCGAACGGTGCCTGCTGCGCGAGAGGATTGCCCCCAGCAGTCCGATGACCGAGCCGCAGGCGATCGCATAAAGCGAGAGCAGCAAGGTGAACTGAAAACCCGCCGTCAGGAACCAGAAATACTTGTCGCCGGTCGGAGTGCCTGGCGTAAGCGGCGTCCAGTCGCCGCAGCCGGTCAGCAGGAGCGCCAAGAGCGTTGCGGCAGCGGGACTTGCCGCACGGCGTACGGCCGCAGAGGACCGGCCCGGCCCCAACTGGCCAAGATGCGTCGACGATAAGCCCAAGGAATGGTTCCCGCAAAGAAGGCGCCCAATGGCGCATCGTGGTGTCATAGCAGTACACGCCGGGAATTCAACCTACCTATACGTGCGTATTGTTAACACTTTCCCGTTTTGAGATTGTCACTTTTACTTGTACACTCCGAGTATTCTCTACCTTCCATAACATATCGATCTGCGCGAACGCAGACTCATGACGGGGAGGATCGCATGGCATCACAGCCAGAATTGCGTCGCACTTGGCGTTTGCTCATTTGCACCACAGCTTTGATCAGCTTGTACGGCTGCGGCTTGCCGCTCTATCTCCACAAGGATTCATACGAGAAAGAAACGGCGGAAGTGAAGAAGACCGTCGACGATCTCGAAGTCGAGGCCGGCTACAAAAACCTGATCGCCGACGCGAAGGAAATTGCGGGGCTGGAGGACAGCGCCGTCACCGATGCCACGATCGCAAGACGCAATGCCGAGTTGGTCAGGTTGATCGAGCCCTTTCCAGGCGACGCAGGCGCGGCTTCGCAAAAAAATGGGGCCGCCACCTTATTCTACTCAGCACTTGAAGCCGATATTGCGACCCTTGTCAGCGGCAAGACAACGCTCGTCGACGAAGATACCGACAAAATCAGCGCGGCCCAGTTGGAGCGGGTTTTTGCCAGCGCGAACGATCGGGAAGCCGACGTCGCCCAATTCATTCAAGGATTGCGTTCGATCTATGCGATCAAGACCGCCCACCAGGGCGAGATCGAGGTTCCGGCTTGGACCTGTGAAAGTCCGGAGATCGCAAAGGCCGATCCGGCATCGATACAGCCACCGCTGAACCCCGTCCCTCCCGAGGCGGCTGCCGACCGCGACACCGAGACCGTAGAGATGTTTCAGGCCCGCCTCGCGCGAAACAAGGCCGGTCTCAATCTGAGGTGTCAGAACCGGAGCGATGCTTGGAACGCCCGGGCCACCTTCCTTAAGATGCTTGGAGCGGAAGACAAGTTGCCTGAGACGGTGGGCAATGTCCCCAAAACAGCCGCAGATCTTTATGCAAAACTAGCGCAGCGGCAGTGGTTCATCCGAGATGCCGAGAAGTTGCGCGCCGATCTCGAAAAACTGCTGGGGAAAGTGTTCAAGAAGGACGACAAATCCGCCATTCTGTCCGCCATCGAGAACGTGAAGAAGATTCTGCCGGAGGCGAACGCCTTGGCGCAGGCCGCTGGCTGGAAAACGTTACTGACCTATACGCAATGCGGCCTGGCTGCCGAATTGCTCGCGCTCAGTGCGAGCGACGAAACGGGCAGCGATGCGGCAGGCGACAGCAAAGCGCGCGAAAGTGTCGCGAATTCCATCGCAGGCACGGAGAAATCCGTCGATGGCGCAGACAAGAGCAAGGAGACGACCATTGCTTGCGAAGCGGGAAAGTCGGGCATCCAGGTCGGCAAGGATGGCGAAGCCAATCCGTTGATCCTGGATGTCGCACATGTAATTCTCGGTGTCGAGCATGACACCAAGACGCTCAAGATGCTGGAGCGCCTGAACGCCGAAATCATGGCGATTGCAGAACTGCGCCAGCAAGCCGAGGTTGCTGACGCTCAGGCTCGCTTCGGCGGCGTCAATATCCAATTGCAGAAGGCACGACTCCACGCATTGTTGGAGCAACTACGCCTGGTCAAGGCGTCGAGGACGGCATTGAAGGCACTTACGTCCGTCCAGAAGCCTGGATCGCAAACAGATAAGGCATCGCTGACGGATTTCAAGGCGAATGCCCAAGACTACTATCATGTCGCTGCCGCGCTCACTGACTATGCTCAGTCTTGGGACAGCGGCCGCATTCCGGTTGCGTTGCTGAACTATCGTGTGCTTCAAGCCAGGCGCAATCATGACATCGAACTCGCCACCATTACGGCGAAAAACTACAAGGAACTGCTAAAGCCAATCGTCGATGCCTTGGCCGCCTATGGTGCCGGGGGAATTCCGGCCGAGTTGCTGGGCCAGCTCCTGGGCAACGCAGCAATCATTGCAGGTATTGGTACGCTTTGACAGGAGACCGCTATGACCAAGACGACATTGTATTCCCCTGCCTTGCTGTTGGCCGTCATGCTGTATGGTTGCGCCGGCGAGGACGATGCCCAACGCTTGGCTGCGAAGGCCTCGACGAGCGTCACTGATCTGAAGCTCCATGTCGACCGAACGATGGGCGACTATCAATTTGCGCGGACCGAAGATTATGATCGGTTGTCGGCCCTCAAAGCCTTGGCCGTTGATACCGACAGTCAGACTAATGCTAGAGCGACGACCTGGGATGTCGTCGGCGACAAGGTAAAATCGGACCTGCTCAAGACCTATAAGACAATGACGCCCAAATCCGCACTAAGCGCGTCGGCAGCGTCCATCTTGATTGAACCGGTTCCACCTTTCAAACCGACGTCGCTGGACGAGAAGGCCATGAATAGCTTGGTTGCCAAGCTTGGCAGTCTGGCAAAGGATCCTACGCTCGTAAGCCGTCTGGTCGGCGCGACCGATTACTTCCTGAAGGTTCAGGCGGCATACAATAAGACGGTGGAAAATTCTCAAAATAAGCCCGCCGGATCGACAAAGATCGGCAGCACCAAATCCGGCGCAGGTAATGCACTTGCCGTCACGATGGCCGAGGCGACACCGGACAAGGGCGCGGATAGCGCTGACCTGACAAGCTATCTGGAGGCCTCTTCGGTCGAAGAAGCAACCTTCCGGACAATGGCAGACAAAGCAGCGGCAACCAAAGAGTCGAAGCCGATCGATCCGACACAATTATCCTTCATGGCCGCAGCACCCAAGCCACCCGCCAAACCGGCCGCACCACCATTGGACTTGTCGGGCGAGCGCAGCAGTGCATCGGTGACCGACCAGTTGATTCAAGACCTCTTTCCGGCACCATGACGGTCCGCTGCGCGGCCATGCCAAACCGGCGACGCTTTTTGAGCGGCGGCGCTTCGTTGCTGGCGACATCCTATGCGGGAGCGTGCCAGCTCCGACTGCCACAGGTGCCGCCAGAATTGGCTGAGATGATCGATGTCCATGCGCATATGTTCAATGCCAGCGACTTGCCGGTAGAGAGATTCATCCGCCTGGTCTTTCTGAAGCTGGATTTGCCGTCCGATGGCAATGACGCAAAGAAGCTGCGCAACGAGGACTATGTCGATGCGCTCATCCGGTTACTGATCAAGTTGCTTGGCGCCGAGCGGGCGCCGACCGCCGTTGCGGAAATTCGCGTGTTGGAGGGCCTCGCGAAGCCAGCGACCGAAAGCAGCGAAAACGAGATTGAGAGGACATTTGTTCGGAGGCTGGCGACTTATCTGGAGGACAACGCCGCCATCCAAGACATGGAGAGTCCGGCCGGTAATGGCGACAAGGCAGTGCGGGACGATCTCATGGAAGCCGGAGGAACATCGCCGGCGACCGATGAGGCGGCCAGTACAATGCGGTTGGGCGGGTTTCGCGCCATCGCCGCAAATGCATTCCTGTCCAACACCTTCGTCGGGCGTGCACTACGCTGGTTCGCCCTCTTCAAGATGTATCGGCATGCCTTGGTCGATCGCTGGATCCGGGACCAACGCGCATTAGGCGCCAAGCCGCTGCTGGTGGCGCCCGCCACCATCGACTTTTCCTGCTGGCTGCAGCAGAAGGTCGATTCCAAGCTTTCCGATCAGGCACGGGTCATGGGCCTGATCGCCGCCCAACGCAAGGACGTTGCCGTCCACGGCTACATCGCTTTCGACCCGTTGCGCGCCGCCTATTTCAGGCACAACCTGCCCGAAGCTGAGTTCGATCCGCTCTCTGTCGTGCGCGAATCGCTGACTCATCATGGCTTTCTGGGTGTAAAGCTCTATCCGCCGATGGGGTTCAAACCGTGGAACAACAGCAGCAGCGGGCAGGCAGATTTCCCACCCCATGTTCGCCAACGGCTCAGCAATATCGGCGCCGAGCTCGACCAGTCGTTGCAGGCTCTCTACGAATTGTGCGAGGAGCTGGACGCTCCAATTCTGGCACATGCGACAGACTCGAACAGTTCGCATGAAGGCTATGAGATGCGGGCCGATCCATATTATTGGCGATCGGTCTTCGACAATTGCCAGCGCTTACGCGTGTGTCTCGGACATTTCGGCCGCTTCAGGGCGAAGTCTGCCGGGTCAAATGTGACGACGATGCCCGCGGCAAGCTGGGAGTGGAATCTGGGGGCATATCTCCTGGAACATGGCGAGGCGCCGATCTATGCCGATCTCAGCTTCTGGTCGGAGGCACTAGCAGAAAACGGCACTGCCCGGCGCGAACTCGCCAAGAATCTGACGGATTTCATTCATGCCTTCGACCCGGACTTGCGCCACCTGATGTTTGGGACGGACTGGATCATGGTCGGCATCATCAAGGACTACCAGGCCTATGCGCAGTCGATCATTCGCTTCCTGCGAGAAGATTGCGCGCTTGGCGACGCTGAGGTGTACGCGATCATGGTCGGCAATGCACGGCGTTTCCTGGGGTTGAGTGAAGGCAGCGGCGCCTATCGCCGCCTGCAGGCCTTCCATGCCATCAACGGCCGCGACATGCCGTCTCTATAAAACAAACCGGCCCAGTTCATGCGAGCTGGGCCGGTCTTGCTACGCCGCAAATGGTAAACGCTCAGCTGCCCGCGATCCATTTGGCAAAGAGGGCATCGAAGAACCCAGACTGAACCTTCATGGTGACCCAGGTGTCGAGCCAGTTGCGCCAGATGTAGTCGCCACGGACCGTCATCATCGCATTGGGCTGGCCTTCGATGGCGTGGGTCGGATCGACCGCGACGAGCTTATCGGAATACTGCGCCAGCGCCTTCTTGATGAAGACGGTGTCGGTGATGGCGGCATCGACCTTGCCGGCGAGCAGTTCCTGATAGTCGAGGGCCGGCGCCACGATCGGCACGATCTCGGCTTTGGTGAAGTTCTTCTTGGCCGATTCCTCGGCCGACGTGCCGGACTGGACTGCGATGCGGATGCCTTCCTTGTCGAGGTCGCGCCAGGCCGCGTATTTCGCGCCGTCCTTGGTCTGAACCAGCGGCACCAGCGGTGAATCGAGATATGGTGCCGAGAAGCCGATGCTCTTCAGGCGGTCCAGGGTCAGCGTGATGCCGGACGCAGCCACGTCATACTTCCCAGCCTGGATGCCGGCGGCCAGTGTTTCCCAGGTAGTCGGAACGAATTCGACCTTCACACCGAGATCGGCCGCGAGCTGGGTAACGACGTCGATCTCGTAGCCCTTATAGGCGTTGCTGCTGGTGTCGAGTTCGGAATACGGCGGGTAGTCTCCCGTGGTGCCGACCCGCAGCGTGCCACGCTCGAGAATCTGGTCCAAAAGGGACTTCGCTTCGTCAGCCTTGGCCTGGATCGGCAGGGCCACGGCAATCGCCATGAGCCCGGCGGCCAAGCCGCTCAGAAATTTCCACATTTATGTCTCCCTGGAGAATGGTTTCGTCCATGGATAGCGCGACAGAGGCCGCGTGCCAAGGAAAAGACCTACAGAAATTCTCGTCTTTTCCGCGAATCTGAGACTATATTCTTACAAAAAAACCACACCCTTTGCGGTCGGGTTTCACAGCTTGTTAACGGCAAGACCCCGAGTATTGCGGCGAGCAAGCTAGCTAATACGTCCAACTTTATAATCTAGTCCGTGAGACAATCAGGATTGGGACCATGGCCGTTCCTTTGACCGAACGATTGCGCGAGGAACGAGACCGCTTTGTCGGCTTCGCCTTTTCCAATGCCGATGTGCTGGTGGAAATGGACGAAACCAGCAAGATCCTATGGGCCGGCGGCGCCATTAAATCGATCTTGGGGATCGAGACCGCCGACATTACGGGCAAACCGCTTTCCGACCTTCTGGCAACGCCGGATGCCATCCTGCTCAAAAGCGCTTTGCGCAACCTGATGCCAGGACAGCGCCGCCGCGACCTCAATCTGGTACTGGCCGATGCCGCTCATCCCCCATGCGGCGGCGACGATGGCGAGAAGCGCCTGACGATCTCGACCTGCATCAACCGATCGCTGAAGAAGGACCAGCCTCATTATTTCCTGAGTATCAGCAACGCGGCGCTGAACGCGCTGCCTCATAGCGGCGCGCGCCGCCGGGACCGTGTCACGGGCCTCACCGAAGCCGTCGAGTTTACCTATGCCGCCTCGCGTGCTGTGCAGGAGGCCCGTAAATCGGGCAAGTCCGCCTGCCTGACGCTGCTTGAAATCTGCGAGATCGACGCGTTGAACAAGGTCATGGGGCCGCAACGCGCGGAATCTCTCATGGCCGAGATTGGCGCGCAGTTGAAGCTGCACGCATTGGACCCGAATTCCGCCACCAAACTTGGTGATGGCAAATTCGGCGTGACCCATCTGGAAAGTACCGACCCGAACCTCATCGTCGCTGCCATCAACCGCGTGGGCGATGCCTACGATCTGGCCCCCGAGACGATGCATGCCGCGGGGAAGACCATTTCATTCCAGGGCAGTTCGCTGGCAGAAGACGACGTCGAAAGCATCCTCTCCTACGTCGTCGGAAAGTTCTCCAGCGAAGGCATCAACAATTTCGATGCCAGCGCGGCAGATCAATACTTCAAACGCATGACGGCGGAGGTGCTGAGCCGCGTCGTCGCCATGCGCGACCTTATCCACCAGCACCGCATCAACCTGCATTTCCAGCCCATCGTCCGTTTGCAGGATCGCACGCCCCATCATTATGAAGTCCTGTTGCGCTTCGAGGACGGCAGGTCACCCTTTGCCGACGTCATGTTCGCGGAAGAGATCAACATTGTTCACGAGCTGGATCTGGCGGTCGCCTATGGTGCGATCAACCGCATCTCCCAATCCGCCGCCAAGGATGTGGATTTGCGCCTGGCCGTCAACATGTCGGCGCGGTCGCTGCTCAACGACAACTTCCTCAGCATGTTCGATGAATTGGCCGGGAAACTGGGGCAGCAACGTAGCAACCTCATCGTCGAGGTAACGGAATCAGCAAAGCTCGACGATCTGCCGAAAGCCGCCATTGCCGTCAACCGCCTGCGCGACGCAGGGCATTTGGTATGTCTCGACGATTTCGGTGCGGGTGCATCGTCCCTGCCCTATCTGCAGCAATTGCAGGTGGATTTCGTCAAGATCGACGGTGCCTATATCAAAAGCATTACGGAATCGCTGCGTGAGCGGGCCATCGTGCAAGGCGTGCTGACCACCTGCCGCTGCCTCAACATCAAGACCGTAGCCGAAATGATCGAGAATGAAGATCAACACAAATGCCTGCTGGATCTCGGCACCGATCTGGGCCAGGGCTGGCTGTACGGCCGACCATCTCCGGACATTCCTGTGCCGGATGCGAGTGGTGGTGCAGCACGTCTTGGCAAACGCCGCGGCGCCAAGGATCAGTGGGGCTAGGCGAGAGCCTTTAGCGCACCCCTGGCGCCAGCAATTGCAATGCAGCCGCGTCGGCTTTTTCAACGAAGCTCGGCCCCGTCGCAAAGAGCCCATCCGTCACGACCGGGCGCAGCTTGTATCGCTTCAGCAGATCGAACATCGCTACCGGCACATAGCCCATCAGATAAGGTTGTGCGTCGATGGTCCACAGCATGCGGCCATCGGCAACCGCCGCCAGCACTTTTGACGAAATGTCGAAGGCGGCAATCTTGGGTCGCCGATCGCTCGGCATCTTGCCGACCACATCGATAGCGGCCTCGGCGGCCACCGTGCCTAAGCTCAAGATGAAGTCCGTATCGGGATGGGCTGCGAGATAGGCATCCAGGTCGCGCTCGACCGCGCCCGGCTGCAATGTCGTCCGCATGACCGGCACATTGCTGCCAAGGCCACTGCTGAAGCCATGACAGCGGGCCTCGAGACTGACATTGCCGACCTCATGATCGACACAGACCGCGTGCTGGACATTGAGTTCGCGCGCCCGATGTCCGGCCTCAATGCCGGCACCGAACTCGGACTGGCCCATGAAGAAAAGCGCGCCGAGTTTCTTGGCAAGCGACGGGCTGCCTGAATCGATGATGATGACCGGCATCTTGGCGGCGGCTGCCTTGATCGATAATCCCAGCGCTTTCTCGTCCGGCACGGAGACAACCAGACCATCGGGATGCGACGCCGCGGCCTCGTCGATGAGCTTCTTCATTTCCGCGAGATCGAAGCTTGCCGGCGCACGATATTCGACCGAGATGCCGAGCTTCGCCGCCGCGTCGTTCATGCCGTTCTTGATGATCGTCCAATAGGGGTCGGCCGGCTGGCCATGGGTCACGAAGACCACGCGTATGCCGGGGCCGGCCTGCGCTGCGGTGACCAACGGGAACAACAGCGACAATGAAACGAGAAGCTTGATCAACCAACGGCGACACATCAGTCGCAACCCCATATGCCAATATCACCCCGCCAAATTATATCGGCGGCTTTGTTAACAACATGTGGGCACATTAAGGCGATTCGGATGTGAATCTCCGGTATCGGCGACCTATTTCGGCGTCATCCATCGCCGGAAGAGGACAATGATCCTTTCGTTGGTCAGCTGCGCCCGCGGAAGTCGTCAATCCCAGTTCTGTTCGCAACCCGCTGCGGCGAAGTGGAAACGTCGATCAGGCGAGGCTTGAACGCATGATGGCAAGGCCCAGAAAGACAGCGCCGATCGAGAGCAGGACGGAAGCCAGTACATAAAAGGCAACGGGGCCGACGGCGCCGCGCTCATAAAGCATCGCCGTGTCGAGCGAGAAGGCCGAGAAGGTCGTGAAGCCGCCGAGAATGCCGGTGGTGAGAAAAAGCCGCCATGACTGGCTCGCCTCCCCCTTAAAGGCGAAGTATCCGGCGACAAGGCCCATCGTCAGTGATCCCAGCACATTGATGACCAACGTCCACCAAGGAAAATCGGGACCGAGGACACGCAACGTGGCCGAGTTGACGCCATGGCGGATGGCGCCGCCAATGCCCGCCCCGATAAAGACGATGAGATAGTTCATGATCGATAGCCCCCTCTTCGTGCCGGCAGAATAGTGATCGACGACACGACCGCGGCGCAAGTGGCCACACATCCTGCCTACATGCAGCCGATATGGAAGGCAATGCGGCGGGTGCAAAGCTAATTGCGTTGACGGTAAGGCGCGACCGGGCCCTACACCGCCGATTCAGCACCCCGACCGCGTTGGCGTTGGGCGAGGTATTTGGTGTTGGTGATACGCAGTTCGGTCGCCGTCGTTTCGACCAGATGATCGATGAGGCGCGTTTCCTCCGGCTTGCCTGCCGCGAACTTTCTCGCGCGGATATCGGCGGCAAGCTGGCGGCGCAGGGCGGCAAGATCGTCGCCGACATCGCGGCCGTAAAGACGCGCAAAGCTCTGCAACTCGCTGCGGCGCGATTCAGCGGCGCCTTCGAGATCCTGCTTGGCCACCGAAATGGCGCGCGCAATCATCGCGGCCTGGAATTTCTGGCGGCCGTTCAAGGTCGGCAGCAGATCTTCCTGCAATGTCGTCAGAGCCGCCTCGAGTAGCGCATCGGCGCCCGGTCGCTGCTTCATGCGGCATCTCCTTCTTCATTGCGCTTCTTCGGCACAGGCTTGAAGCCCGGCAGGCGCAGATCGATCAGCAGGTCGTATTCCATTTCCAGCGAGACCAAGCCAGTCAGCGCCAGCTCCATCGATCGTTCGCGCCCCGAGAGATGCCGCTCTGCCTGCTCCAGCGACATGATGGCCCAGCGCAGCGCAGCCATCTGTTCCCAGAAGCGCACCTTGCCATCGTCGACCGGTGCACCACCAGCCGCTTCGTAGCCGGCATAGAAGGCGTCGCGCCGGCCGATGCCGCCGGCCTCGGCGCTATACATGCCGAAGCGCCAGCAACGGGCGCAGAACCAGCCGAGATCCTCGTAAGGGTCCGACCAGCCGGCGAATTCGAAATCCAGCACGCCGGTAAGGCCGGCATTCTCGACGAGGTAATTGCCGGTGCGGAAATCGCGGTGACAGAACCGGATGACATCACCGCCGCGTGCATAAGCAGGTGCCTCGTCTTCCAGGCGGTTGACCGCCCATTCCAGCACCGGCTGCGCTTCAGGCAATGCGTCGAGGCGGCGGCGAAATTCGGCAAGCCGCGCTGCCACCAGATCGGCGGCCGGTGCCGGCAGGAAGGCGAGATCCGCCTGTGCCGCAGCCGGTGCAATGCGATGAAGCTTGGCAAGTTCGGCGCCAAGCTCTTGTGCCAGGGCATCGCCCTCCTCTTCCTCCAGCGCCCGCACAAGCTTCCTGGGATCGGCGGAACCGGAAAGGCGCTGCGTCAGGTGAAAGGGCTGGCCGATGACGGATCCTGTTTCCTCCAGCCACAGAGGCTGCGGCGCCTTGACCCCAGCGGCATGCACCACTTTGAGCAGGGCGAACTCCTGCGCCTTGCCCCAGCTTTCGTCGATACCGGATGGGGCGTCGGCGCGCAGGATCGCGGCAATGGTCTTGCCATCGATCGCGAGATCGACCGCCCAGTTCTCCTGAATGGCGCCGCCGCCCAGGCGACCGACGAGTTTGACGGCGACCTCCTTGGCGCCGGTCGCGCGGCGCAGGAATGCCTCGATGGCAGCGATATTATTGGCGAGCATGACGCTCAACCCCATTTCCAGAAATCGGCGCCTTCAGCAGCCAAATGCTGCGCCAGGACCATCTTATGCACTTCCGACGCGCCATCGACGAGGCGCGCTTGCCTTGCATAGCGATAAATCCATTCAAGAATCGTGTCCTTGGAATAGCCCTTGGCACCCAAAAGCTGGATGGCGGTGTCCACGGCCTTGTGCAGGCAGTCAGCCACGGCGACCTTGGCCATCGACACTTCTTTGCGCGCGCGATGACCGAGATCGAGCTGATAGGCGGCATTGAAGGTGAGCAGCCGGCCCATCTGCACCTGCATCGCGGCTTCGCCCAGCATCCATTGCACGCCTTCATGTTCCATCAGCTTGGTGCCAAAGGCTTCGCGCGCGCCGACATGCTGGACGGCAATGTCGAGGCAGCGCTTGGAAAGGCCCAGCCAGCGCATGCAATGCGTCAGCCGTGCAATGCCGAGGCGGATCTGCACAGCCTTCAACCCCTCGCCCACACCCATCAGGCGGTCGGCATCGTCTATCTCGAGCCCGTCGAATATGAGCTCGCAATGGCCGCCATGCTCTTCCGGCCCCATGATCGGGATGCGGCGTTCGATACGCCAGCCGGGCTGACTGCGGTCGAACAGAAAGGCCGTGAGGCCGCGGCGTGGATCGTCGGCGGTGCGCGCCAGCAGGATGAAATGCTCGGCCGCTTCACCGCCGGTGATGAACCATTTGTGGCCGCGGATGATCCATTTGTTGCCGCGCTTCTCGGCAGTCGTCTTCATCATGCCAGCGGGGTCGGAGCCAGAGCCGGGTGCCGGTTCCGTCATGACGATGGCAGAGCGCACCTCGCCATGGACGATCGGCATCAACCAGCGCTGCTGCTGCTCGGGAGTTGCCACGCGCGCGAGTAGATGGATGTTGCCGTCATCGGGTGCGGCGATGTTGAAACAGACGGGACCGAAGATGGAGCGGCCGGCAGCCTCGTAGATCGGGACCAGCTCGGTGAATTTGAGGCCCTTGCCGCCGAGATGTTCGGGCAGCTGGAAGTTCCACAAGCCGGCCGCCAGCGCCTTGGCGTGAAGCTGCTGCAGCAGTTCCTCACGGATATTCTCGCCGGCGTCGAAACTGGCGCGCTCACGCTCCAGCGGGATGACGTGTTCGTCGAGGAAGGAATCGATGCGGCGGACGTAGTCGGCAGCGCGCGGGCTGATCGAGAAATCCATGGGTAGGGCTTTCTAAAGGCTGGAATTGAGGTGGCCGCCGTCGACGGTGAGCACGGCGCCGGTCATGTAGCGCGAGGCATCGCCGGCCAAAAGCAGCAGCGGGCCGTCGAGATCCTGCGGGTTGCCCAAACGCCGTTGCGGGATGCGTTTGACGAGCGCGGCGCCGGCTTCGGTATTGAAGAATGCGTCGTTGAGAGCGGTCCGGATATAGCCCGGGGCCAGCGCATTGACGCGAATATTGTGTCGCGCCCATTCCAGGGACAGGGCCTTGGTCATCTGGATCATCCCGGCCTTGGAGACGGCATAGGGCAGCGTTTGGGCGGCGACGCGCTGGCCGAGGATCGAGGCGATATTGATGATGTTGCCCGGGCGCTTTGCCGCCACCCAGCGGCGGGCCGCTTCCTGAGCCGCCAGCCACGCGCCTTTGAGATTGGTGTCGATGACCTGATCCCAATCGCTGTCGGGGAGTTCCAACGACGGCGTGGTAAGCGAGACTCCGGCATTGTTGATGAGGAGTGAGATCGGCCCCAGCTCGTTCTCGGCGGCGGCAAAAGCGGCGTTAAGCCCCTTGGCCAGCGTGATGTCGCCAGTGACGGACACAGCCTTCAATCCCCGCGCGCGGAGCTTCTCAGCCTCGGCAGCGACGACGTCGCCGCGTCGGGCCATCAGGGCCACCGCCGCGCCGGCTTCCGCGAGGACGGATGCGAAATGCCGCCCCAGATCGCCGGATGCACCGGTCACCAGGGCTACCTGCCCGGAAAGATCGAACGCCGCCATCCTCGCCCCTGATCTTCTTATCTTCACGCCGGATGGCACTATGCCCGGGGGCGACGATGAAGGGAAAGGCTTCGACGTCAAAAAATGAAACCCGCCGCGGCCTCGGCCCGGCGGGTTTCGCTTTGTCTTTATGTCGCAGGGATCTAACTGGGCGGATCGGGATTGAGGAGAACCCACGTTTCACCGCCGCCCTTAGGCCCATGACTGCTGCCCAGAACAGGCAGCATGAGAAAGGCCCCTCGGTATCCCTGGTTCTCACATCAGAGATTTCAATCTGCTGTGGTAGCCAGATTGTGGTGTCTTATCGCCGGTGGAGTCATGTTTCTTAGGCACCCTCCTTGGCTTGGTTGCGGGAAGCACTTCCGCAAAGCCAGCTTGGACCCCCGTCTCCTGGAAGGGGGAAGCGGCGCTGGAAGATCCAGAAATCGCGCGCTTCCCATCTTGCACAGGGGCGCCTAGAAGTCAAGAATTACGCAATAAATATGCGCGTATTGCGCAGCATTTATTCCGAATATTACTTACTTCTTGCCGGCCTCGATCGACTTGCGGATGAGATCAACCGCCTCTTCCGGCTCGGCCCAACGCGAGAACTTCACCCACTTCCCCTTCTCCAGATCCTTGTAATGGCTGAAGAAATGGCGGACCTGCTCGCGCAGGACTTCCGGCAGGTCGCGATACGAGCTGACGTTCGAATAGAAGGGATGCAGCTTGTCGACCGGCACCGCGATAATCTTTTCATCGCCGCCGGCCTCGTCTTCCATCATCAGGCAACCGACAGGGCGCGAACGCACGACGGCGCCGGGAACGACGGGGGTGGGCCCCAGGACGATGATGTCCAAGGGATCGCCGTCGCCACCCAGGGTATGCGGGATGAAGCCATAATTGCCGGGGTAGAACATTGCCGTGTAGAGGAAGCGGTCGACGAACATCGCGCCCGAATCCTTGTCGAGCTCGTATTTCACCGGCGTGCCGCCGAGCGGAATCTCGATGATCGCGTTGAGGTCGTAAGGCGGGTTCTCGCCGATCTTGATCTTGCTGATATCCATGATGGTCTCTTTTTCGGGGCTGCGGCCTGCCAGGCGGCGGGCCTTTGCTGCACTGCAAATAAAGACCAATCCCCCGCCTCTGCAAGAAAAAAGCACGGGGAAACCGGATGGTCACAAAAAAACCCCGCCGCGGCCAAGACCGCGACGGGGTTTTCTTGAAAAATCTGGGGCTTAGTTCAGGACGTTATAGCCGCGGCCCGCCATGCAGCGACGATAAACGTCGCGCTGATTCTGGACACCGGTGACCGCGCCACCGCCAAGGCCCAGGGCACCGCCCGAGGCTGCACCGAAGGCAGCGCCTTCGCCAGCACTGACACCGCCTACGAGGGCACCCGTGATGGCACCGAGGGCAGCACCGGCCGCGGCGCCACCAACGGCGCCCACAGCCGCATCGCCGACCGGGCTGACCTGGTTGGCGTACTGCTCGCACTCATAATTGTCCTGGGAGTAGCGCGATTGATCGACCCCCTTGGTGTCGACCATCGGCTGGCTGTAGCTGGAACAAGCCCCCAGCATCGATGCCGTCATCACGGCCGCCACAATACGCTTCATCTTAGGTGTCCTTTCTTGCTTCTCGTCCCGACGCCGGCCCCCTAGGGTCCGAAACGCCAGATAGCGCTAAATCACACGCATTATAAAGCGGTTCCCTGCCACCCCGCACACTCAAATTTTAGTGAGCGGGGCACCGCCAAATGCCCCGAGAGGGGCGGGATTCCAACGATTTCAGTAATAGGTGCTGTAGCCGCGGCCGCGCATGCAGTTGTTCAGCACCTGCTTCTGGTTCTGGGTGCCGGTATAAGCACCGCCAGCCAGCCCCAGGATGCCGCCGGCAGCAGCACCCACCGCGGCACCCTCGCCGACCGAAACGCCCTTGAAGAGCGCGCCGGAGATGGCGCCCAAGGCGGCACCACCGGCAGCGCCACCCACGGCACCGACCGCGGCATCCTGCACCGGGCTCACTTGGTTGGCATAAGCCTGGCACTCGGCCAGATCCTGATTGTAGGTATTGGCACCCGCCTGCTGGTAGTAAGGCTGATAGGTCTGCGCGAAAGCGGCCTGGCTTACCAATGAGAAGGCGGCAATAAGAAAAATGTGTTTCATGGTCTGATCCCTTTCCCAACCGAGTGGAGCCTCGTTGCCCCGTTGCCTTGATAAGTAGCGGGATCGTGGGATTCCGGCAGTGACCGGGAGCACAGGTTCGGCGTGATACCGCGCACAGATTCAGGGCAAAACGGGCTTTTGCGACCCTAAAGGGGCTGTTTCAGTCCCAATGCGGGGTCAGGACGACCATGAGCTGGTCTACTTCGGCGCCGCTTGAGGATTGCGGCAGCACCACGAATTCGTAGCGGATGATGCGACCGGCATAAGGCACGTTGCGCTGGAAGTATTGCGGCCGCCCTTCTTCGACGGTGCGACCATAGCTCTCGGCCACCAGGGCATAATAGTCCGGTGGGAAACACTCATCGAGATAACGCTGGGAACAATCGACGCCGAAAAGCTCGACCTGCCTTGTGCCGTCGAGCCGACACCAGTACCGGCGCGGGCTATCCTCGACATCGTAAAGGCTGATGTCGCCCAGCGCGTATTTCATCTCTATAGGATCGAAATCCGAGCGGCGCGGCCAGTTGCGCCCGGCGCGCTTCTCATCCCACAACGCGATGACGCGCTTGAGCACAGGGTGTTCGGCTGCGGCAAGAATGCCGGCAACGTGCTGGTCCATGTCCAAGCTATCCGCCCCAAGAGTTGGCCAAGTATGGCCAGCTTTTTCCCGGAATCCAGTACCGAAAAGAGCGCAAGCGGCGCAAAGCTATATACAGCTCTATTGACAGGCCCACCCGGCACGATAGAGAGGATGGAACACAGATTGCGAGGTCCGAACTCCATCATGCGCAAGAGCGGCAGCACCAAGAAGGCGGTTACACGGGCCAGGAAGACCGCCCCGACAGCGACCGGCGGACGCAACGGGGTTTCCCCCGCACAGATCTACGAGCAATTGCGGCAGCGGATCGCCACCCGTCTCTACCCGCCGGGAATGCGCCTCAGCGAATCAGAGCTCGCTACCGAATTCGGCCTGAGCCGGACGCCCGTGCGCCAAGCCCTGCAGCGCCTGTCCACCGATGGCCTTGTCAGCATCAAGAACGGTGTCGGCGTCACCGTGACGGATCTCGACCGCATCGAGATCGACCAGGCCTATTACCTGCGCTGCCAACTGGCGGCGATGATCGGGCATACCAACCCGCGCCCACTCTCCAGTACCGATATGGCAGCGTTGCAGGACATCGTGGTGCGCGTCAAGGCGATGCTGGCCAAGCGCGGAGCAATACCGCTCGGTGACTTTTCCGAGTTGTGCGAGCGCTTCCACAACGTCGTCAACAATGCGATCGGTTCGCGCATGCTGCGCGACTTCATCGAGATCCTCTATCACCAGACCGATCGTTTCTGGTTCGGCTGGATGAGTGAAGCCGACATGCGCAACGAAGTAACGCAGTTTCTGCATGAGGTGGAAGAGACGCAGCGCGCCCTGGGGATCAATGATTTCGAGGCTGTCGGCTATATCCGTCGCAACCATATCACCATGATGCTGGCGCGCATGGCGGCCTTCCGCGATTCCGTGAAGGCCTAAGCTTCGATCGCATAGAGGCCGCATTCCTCGCCGGGGAGATTGAGTTTGCGCTCGAAGCGCAAGCCGGCGGCTTGCGCCGTACGGATCGATGCTTCATTCGCCGGATGAATGAGTGCGATGAGGCGCTGAAGACCCAGCACCTCAAACCCGTGGCGCACCAGGCCGCGCGCGATCTCAGCCCCAAGCCCCCTGCCCCAACGCGATTTGGCGAGAAGATAAGCGATCTCGATTTCGTTCGCCCCGTCGATCGCCCAGGGGATAAGGCCGCTGCGGCCGACGAAGTCGCCGCTTTCTCTCTCAATCGTCGCCCATAGGCCGAGATGCGGATGCGCGGGATCACCGCCATTCACGAACCAATCAAGCTCGGCCTGCGTTTCGTCACGCGTCAATGTGCCTTCGGGGAAGTAGCGGCGGATTTCCGGATCGCGATAGAGTGCAAAGAGCGGCTCGAGATCGCCCGGCCGCAGGCGGCGCAGGATGACTCGTTCTGTTTCCAGCACGGGCATGGCGGCCTCAGCCACGCACCAGCGACAGGTGGTTGTCCCACTGCAAGGGATCGAGGCGCAGGGCCTCCGGCCTGGCCACGATGCCTTCCACGCTGTCGACATGGATGGGCAAGCGCGCCCCATGGCCGGAACTCAGCAGGAAACCATATGGCTCCGGCCCACCGGCAACACCACAGGTATCCGGCAGATCAATCGCGTCCACATACTCGCCCTCGGCAGTCCAGACGACAGCGAGGCCACCGCGCGGCGAGGTCGCGCAGATATAGGAGCCGCTGGGATCGGCAGCAATACTGCCGACATATCCCATCATGCGGCGATGAATATCTTGGGGCAGGTCGAGGAACGCAACCGAGCCTGACATATCGGCGATGAGCGCCAGAGGGCGCAGATCGGTTGCAAAATCCTGGTCCTGTACCCCACAGACGATGCGGCCGTCGGTGAGGCGCACTAAGTGACGCAGGGAGAGTGTTTCGTTGTCTTCGTCGAGCGCAACCTTGCCCTTCAGGGTACCGGTCGCGGCGTCAAGCCAGACGAGGCTGGATTCAATCGGGTCCGTGGCGTTGCGGTCGAGGATGCCGCCATTGCCGACGACCAGCGTCGCGGCGTCAGCCCAGAGCAATTCATGGGGTTCGATGCCTTGGCTCGTCCAGGTGGCGCTGACAGCGCCTGTCATCACGTCATAGACGGCGACATGGCCGATCTGCGCCTTGCCCTCGCTTTGCGTGGTGTAGAGCCGCGCGCCGTCGCTTGAAAAAACGGCGTGGCCGTCAAAAGTACAGTTCGGTAATGGCGCCAAGCTCTGCCGCTGTGCGCCGGTTTCGAGATCGCAGATCAACGCGGCCGGCCCCGGCTTGCGACCGATAATGGCGCTGGCGTTGCGCGCCGCATCGGCAATCACATCATGCGCGCGCCAGTCGAGATCGCGGCGCCACAACTGCCGGCCGCTGTCACTGACCGCCATGGCGGCAAACGCAACCTTGCCGCCCGCATTGTCGCCACAAGCAAGGAGATGCGCTGGGGTGACGCCTGGAAGATCCAACGCTCGCGCTCGGCGATTCAGGAAACGATCAAGAGCCATCGCCATCGAGCTCGTTGAAGCCGAGGGTGATGCCAACGGCCGGCGGTACCTGCTGGCGCAGGAGGTCGCGCAGCTGATTGACCTTTACGAGGAGACCGGTCACGGCCTTGCGCTTATCCTGATGGGTGATGTCGTCAGCGAAGTTGTCGCCCACGGCCTTTGCTGCCGCAATCGGCTCATCGAAAGCCTTCTCAAGATCGCCGCGGAGGCCGGCATGATCGGCCGGCAGTAGATCTGCATAGCCCCCGGATGCCAGCACGGAGCCCTTCGCTGTTTCAAGGTTGAGGGTGATATTGCGGACCGAGCGACCGGAGCGCCATTGCTCGGCGGCCTTGGGCTTGGCGTTGGCGGCGTCGGCGCCACCCAGCGGCACGCCGAGCTTTTGCTCGGCCACGATCTGGGTGATGGTCAGGAGATTGGTGTAGGACTGGGCCGTGCCTTCGGCCGGGCTAGCGGCGAAGGAATTGGCGGCCTTCGTGGGATCCTTGAGATTATCGGCCCAGGTCGCCTGAGCTTCGACAGCGATCGTATGCAAATTCGCCGCAAGGGCGGAAACAATGGCGCGGCGGCGCTCCGCGCTGTCACCTTGCAACAGCTCGGCGCCCTTATCCTCGCCATACAGGATGCGCTCCAGCGCCGGCAGCCCTTGCACGGCGACGCTGGCATGAGCGATCTGATCGAGCGCGAGCCCTTCCTTGCTTTTGCCGGCGAGCAATGCGCGGTACTGCTTGTCGACGACGTTGCGTCGCTCCGGCCAATAGGCGAAGCGTTCGGAACGCTGGCCTTGCGCCAGCGCGCCGATGCGGAATTGCTGGGCAGAGGCCCAGGCATCGGCGACGCCATGGAAGCCCTGCTTGACCGCATCGAGGCCGGCGGCGTCAGGCCGCGTCGCAAAGGCATCCGCCGTCTTGGCGAACGCATCCGTCACGGTGACGAGCTTATCGAAAGCGGGCAACACGATCTTGGCGCCGAAAGCGGCATTGAAGGCGCCGAAATCTGGGCCGGCGGCGCTCGCCGGACGCGCTGCCGCCGATACCATGCTGGCCGCGATCAAAGCGGCCAAGGTCTGTCGGCGGGAGATTTTGTCGTTGGGCTGGTCTGTCATGGAACGCACTTTCACAGACTGGAGAGAAATGAAATCAGCGCCTGCCGGTCGTTCGCCGACAGATTGGCAACATGATCGCGCGCCGGCAAGGCTTCACCACCATGCCACAGGATAGCTTCAAGGATATTGCGCGCACGGCCATCATGCAGCAGGGCGCCCTGGCCTTGATGATCGACAGCCCAACGCAAGCCCCAGAGCGGTGCCGTGCGCCATTCACGACCCTCTGCCTGATCTTCAATGAGGTCTTCGGCAAGACCATCGCCCATGTCATGAAGCAGCAGGTCCGTATAGGGTGAAATATGCCGTTTCATTGCAGCGCCCTTCGGCCATTCGATGTCATAGCCGGGGTGGTGGCAGGCCTGGCATCCCGCAGCGGCAAAGACGGCGCGGCCTTTTTCGAGTGTCGCGGCATCCGCCAGCGGCTTGGGGCCGGCCGGCAAAACAGCCTCTGCCACGAAACGGTCGAGAACCTTGACCAGAGTGCTGGTCACTTCCAGATCCTCGAATTGCGGCGAGGCACCGCTGGGCGCTGCGCGGCAGGCAGTCTGGCGCGCCGTGCATTCGCCATAGGCATCCGGGAAAAGTGGTGTGGAGAGTCCCATGTCGGCAAAGAAGGCGTGCGAATTCTGCGCCTCGAGGCTCGGCATGATGGCCTTCCAGCCAAAGCGGCCGAAGGTTTTTTGCTCGGCATCCAGCCAATGGACGCGGCCGGAAACACCATCACCATCCTTGTCGTCCGGATCGGCCAGGGCCATGATCGCCTTTGCCGGAATACTGTCGAGCGGTCCCATGCCATGGATCGCGGGCGCAAGCCTAAGCCCCGTGACAGTATCGGGTGCCAAGGGGCCAGCAGCCATATCGTGGAGCGTCACCGTCGGCCGACGCAGCGTGACGATGGTGCCGTCAGCGAGCTTGGTTTGGGAGAGCGCATCGTCGAGCGTAAACCCGCCTTCACGCGGAACACCGCGCGCGGCTTCAGTCTGCAACTGTCGGCCATAGACAGGATCTGCAGCGCCGTCTTTTCGAGCGCCCAGGCGCACAAGCAGCGAAGGGCTGAGCGAGCCATCCTTATTGACCAGCGTGCCATGTGCGCCGCCGGGGTGACAGGCAGCACAAGAGCGTGCATTGAACATCGGCCCCAGACCATCGGCCGCCTCGGTCGAAGACGGTGCCGACACCCAGATGCGCTCGAAGATCGACTGGCCGATGACATTCTCCATCCGTGCTACGGCGTCGTCGCCGAGCGCCGGATCGCGGAGGACTTTCACGACGCGGCGCGGCTTGGTTGCCTCGTCGGCGGGTGCCAGAAGCGCTCCGGCAGTAAGGACAGTGAAAAAGATGGCAGAGCCGAGGATGACAGCCCCCCACCCCGAAGGCGAACGCCGATCTTCGTTGGCGGGCCTCCCCCTGAAGAGAGAGGGTTTAGGACGAGATGGACGGTGCATGAAAACCCCTCGCCCTTCAGGGGGAGGAGTTGTGGTGGGGGGTGGTGCCGTATCAGGGTTAGGCGACACGATAGATTCCCATCATGCCGGTTTCCTGGTGTTCGATGATATGGCAGTGGATCATCCAGTCGCCGGGATTGTCCGCCACAAAGGCCACCTTCACGCGCTCCTTCGGGGCGACAATCGTCGTATCGGCCCAATGCGGCACGACATCGCCCTTGCTGGAGCCGATCACCTTGAATGTATGGCCGTGAAGATGCATCGGGTGGATGTGCGGTGTTTGGTTGATGATCTCGACGATATAGGTCTTGCCCCGCTGAAACGTGACGAGCGGTGGCGGCAGCACTTCATGAGACGCGCTCGGCCAGGGCTGGCCGTTGAGGGCCCAGAACGTTTTCGGCGTCAGGCACAAGGCATCGGCATAGCGCAAGGTCGAGCCATCCGGCAGGACAAGATCGGGTGGCAGATCGGCCGGTACTGAGCTTGCACTGAGACGCAACTGAAATGTCTCGGCATTTTCGATCTGCGGTTCGGGAATGCGCGCCGGCTTCAATGCTGCCGGAACGAAATCCGGTCTATCGAGTGCAGCGCCGTCGGCCTCCAGTTCCGCCATGACGATCGGTTGTGCGGAATAGTAATTGACGAGCTGGACGCGGGTGCCCGCCATCTTCGGCATGCGCAATGTGAGGTCAGCGCGCATAGCCGGGCCGAGGCGCCATGATTTCAGTTTTTGCGGCGGCAATGGATTGCCGTCTGTGGCGATCACCCAGGCGTCGGCACCGGTGACACCGAGATCGACCACCCGCGACATGTCGACATTCAGGAAGCGCACGCGGATATCGCCACCTGCTGGTACTTTGAAGACCGGCTGCACTTCATCGTTGATGGTACGATGATCGCCGAATGTCCCGGCCTTGCTGGCACCGGCATCGGTCGTCAATAGCTGATATTTGCCCGCGACGTCGATGCGCCAGTCGCGATAGACGCAGACAAGATCATGATCATGCGGCCGCACTTCATCGCCCTCGACAATGAGAATGCCGGCAAGACCGTGACCCAGCTGTTCGACCGTGTTGCAATGGGGATGAAAGAAGAACGTGCCGGTGTCGGGTGGCTGAAGGCGATAGGTGAAGCTTTCCCCCGGCATCACCGGCGGTTGGGTCAGATATGGAACACCATCCATCGCATTGGGCACGCGGATGCCATGCCAGTGAATCGTCGTGTGCTCCTGAAGGCGATTGGCAAGTGTCGCCTCCAGCCATTCGCCTTGCTGAAGGCGAATGATGGCCGGTCCCTCGGTATAGCCGAGCGTATCGGTCGGCGGTGCCGGCGGTGCCGCGAGTTGCCGCGATTGCCGGATGGCCGTCAAATTCGCCTTGTGCACTTTTGCATCCGAAGGTATGGCCGGCGCCGGCGGATAGCTTTGGCCAGCACCCTTTCCCGCCTGCGCAAACGCATTGCCGCCAGCATAGCCAAAGCCGGCGCTCAGAACGACGCCGCCGAGCGAGAGGATCACTCGGCGGCGGTTGATTGGGCCTTGGCCCGGAAATCCTGACATCAGTCGCAAGATCCCATCCTGCGATCGTCCTCGGGCGTTATGCTCAGTTGGGCACCCAGATGGGCGATCTATCGCCTTATTACTGGCCCACGGCCGAAGGATTGTCGAGGCTGTCCGAACCCTCGACGGTGATCTTGAGACCAAGTGCCGTAACGGCGGCCTCGACCGCATGGGCCTGTGCCACGAGCGTCGTCACCACGTTGTCGACAATTTTGTTTCCCTCCGGATTGTCCGCGCCGATCATCTGATCATAAGATTCCTTGCCGCTGTCGGCACGCTTCTTCATGGCGGTCATGGCGACGCTGGTGTCTTTCAGCGCGCCTTCGACGCGCTTGCTGACCTTCTTGTCCTTCGCAGCGACCAGATCCTTCACGCTGGCACCCTTCACGACCGTGCCATCGAGGCGCTTATAGGTACCGTGATAGATATCGACCATGCCTTCCTGGTCGTAGTAGTGCGAGTTGTGCGTGTTGTCGCTGAAGCAATCATGTTCCTCTTCCGGATCATGGAGCATGAGGCCGAGCTTGGTGCGCTCGCCGGCAAGCTCACCATAGGACAGGCTGCCAAGGCCGGTGAGGATACCGGTGATACCTTCATTGGCATCACCTTTCAGCAGGCGCTGACGTGCGGCGCCGTCCTGGGTCCAGATGGCATGCATCTGGCCGAGGTCTTCGATGAGGAGATCGGTCGCGGCCTTCAGATAAGCGGCGCGGCGATCGCAATTGCCGTTGCTGCAGTTCTTGGTGTCGTAATCGGTCGCCGGACGGTTGCCAGCGCCCGGACCCGTCCCGTTGAGATCCTGGCCCCAGAGCAGGAACTCGATGGCGTGATAGCCGATCGCGACATTGGCTTCGTTCTCGCCCACTTCCTGCAGAGATTGCAGCAGCTTCTTGTCGATGACGGAGGCGTCGACCTTATCGGCACCGATCTGGATCTCTTTATTCGCGATCACGTTCAGCGCGTAGAACGGGTTGCTGTCGGAGGTCTCGCCATAGGACGACTTGTCGACGTAATCGATGAGGCCTTCGTCGAGCGGCCAGGCGTTGACGAGACCTTCAAGGTCGTCGACTTCAGGATTGCCAAAGCGGAAGCCTTCGGTGCGCATATAGGCTGGGCGGGAGTCAATCCAGGCCTTGCGCGCCGCCTTGAGGTTCGCATCGGTCGGTTCGGCAATCAGCTTGTCGACGGCCTTCTGCAAGTCACCCGCGGAGGCGATCGCATCCCCATACATCGCTTCGGCAATATCGGCGTAGTTGGTGAGCACGGCCTTGGCGTCCGGCGCCTTGGCGTCAGCCATACCCGCGAATGCGCTGAGCCCCATGATCACGGCGGAGCCCGCCAGAATTTTGCGACCTTTGGTCATTTGCCCCTCTTTAGAATGCGAATGGAAATGCGAAGCATGTGCAGCTTCTAGCCCATGCCGTCGCACTTTGCAACTAATTCGCATTTACATAAGATTGGGTTTCCTGAGGCCGGTAGAACCCTTAAGCGGCCTTGGCTTCCTTGGCCTGGAGGCTGGTCATGCGCTCGATCTCCGACCAGGACGCACGAACGGCCTGATCCGCCTCCGGGCTGCTCTCTTTGCGCATGTATTCTCGCAAGCCCCGGTGGAAACTGCGGATGTGCTTGTCGACCTCGAGCTTGTGGCGGCGCAGGAAGTCACGACGGAACAGGATGCGCTTGATGAGATCGAGGGACATATCCTCGTCCTGCACGGAACTGACAATCGCAAACGCCGCGCTCACCAGCGCAAAACGTTGTGCGGCCTCGTTCTGCATCTCGTAGAGCGCATCGAGGTTGTGGGCCTCCTGCTTGCCCTCCTTCTCGGCGATCAGCTCGGCCATCATGTGAGCTGAGGTCTGGTGCATGCGCTCGTTGTATTCGAACTCCAGGGCCATCACGGCCTGCTCGGCGCGCTTCACTTCCTCATAGGCGAGATCGAGCTCGACCTTTGCTTCCTCGATGAGATGATGCCGCCTGATCGCCAACCGGAACTGCTCCTCGCTCGGGACGGCCGTATCTGGGGCCGAAGCCAGGAGCAGCATGCCAGCAGGCTGTTAAAGCGAAGTTAAGTACCGCCTGCTAAGCCCCTGAGCAGGATCAATATCCTTTTCGGACATCCACTTGGTTGACGAGCGGCCTGCCGGCCATGGCGCGGCGGTAATTTTCCAGAATGTCATCGGCACCCGTGCCGGCCCGTGTGATCGCAGCAACATGCGGTGTGAGCGTGATCTGTGGGTGGCGCCAGAAAGGATGCGGTTCCGGCAGGGGCTCCTCCCGAAAAACATCAAGAATTGCGCGGCGAATGCGCCCACTGGCCAGCGCCGCCAGCAAATCCCCCTCATTGAGCTGAGCACCACGGCCGACATTGATCAGGACAGCACCATCCGGCAGATGCCCGAAGAGCTTGGCATCGAGAATATTCTCCGTCTCGGCGGTGAGCGGCAGTAGGCAGATCAGAATATCGAGGTCGCCGAGAAAGGCCGGCAAGTTCTCCGCACCGCCAAAGCTCCGGATCCCCCCGCCGGCCTCTTTCATCGACCGGCTCCATCCACGGACGGAAAAGTCGAGACCATCGAGCTTACGCGCGATATCGGTGCCAAGCGTCCCCAGGCCTAAAATACCAACACGGCAATCCTTGGCGAGGCGCGGCATTGTCTCGAGCCAGCAGGCGTCACGTTGGGCTTTGCGCAGTTCCGCTCCGCGCCGCCATTCATCGAGCACCTGGTAGACGACGAACTCCGTCATGCTGCCGGTGAGCCCCCGATCGACCATGCGTGCGATCGGCACACCCTGCGGCAGCCCCTGCGAGCGGAGCAAGTGATTGACCCCCGCCCAGGTGGACTGGATCGCCTTAAGTTTGGGAAAAACCGATAAGTCTCCCGGCGAACGGCCGCCGACGATGACGAAATCGACCGTCGCCGGGTCGCCCCAATCCGGCCAGAAGCGAATATCGAGCGACGGGTCGAGCACACGCAGAGAATCCGTCCATTGCGCCGCTTCGTCGGCCTCCGCCGCATAGAGAATAGTCATCTTATTTCCCGCCCGCCCCTTGACTCGCAGTCTGCCCGCTTGGCATGACCGGATGGCATAGCAGCCAAAGGGAGCAGTGAATGTCAACCGCGGCAAAGCGCGACAAGGTAATGGACTGGGAACCGGGCAAGCTGCCCAAGGTCGATTACGGCCAAGGCTGCTATATCATCGACACCGATGGCCGCCGCTATCTGGATGGTTCGGCTGGTCCGGCCGTCTATGCCCTGGGCCACGCGCATCCGGAGGTCAATGAGGCGATCAAGAAGCAGCTCGACCGCATCGCCCATGGCTATCGCTATACCTTCACCAGTGACTCGCTGGAGGAACTGACGGCCATCGTCGCCGAACGTTGCGGCGGCGGCCTCAAGAACATGACCTTCAACAGCAGCGGCTCCGAGGCCATCGAATCCGCAATCAAGATCGCGCTGCAATACCAGACGGCAATCGGGCAAAAGAGCCGGCGCCTGTTCATCAGCCGTGAGCGTTCGTGGCATGGCAATACCATGGGTGCCACGTCGATCTCAGGCTTTGCCGCCCGGCGCGCAGCTTTTGAAGGCGCGCTGATGCCCTCCAATCTCCTTTCCCCTGCCAATACCTATCGCCCGCCCTCTGGCTATCTCGCCAAAAACGCCGGGAAGATCGACCCGATCGAGGTTGGCCGCTATTGCGCCCAGGAATTGGAAGACAAGATCCTGGAGCTGGGTGCCGACCGCGTCGCCGCCTTCGTTTTCGAGCCGGTCGTCGGCGCTGCAGGTGGATGCGTCCCGGCCCCGCCGGGCTATGCCAAGCTGGTGCGCGATATCTGCGACAAATACGGCGTGCTGCTGATCGCCGACGAAGTGATGTGCGGGTCCGGCCGGACCGGCACCTGGCGTGCCCTCGCCCATGACGGTGTCGAGCCCGACATCATGACAGTCGCCAAAGGCCTCGGCGCCGGCTATGTGCCGCTGGGCGGTACGATTTATCACGACCGCCTCAAGAAGCCGATGTTCGCCAAGGATGGCGGGCTGTTAACCGGCCATACCTTTACGGGCCATACGCTGGCCTGCGCCGCAGCCGTCGCAGTACAGAAAGTTATCAGCCGCGACAGGTTGGTCGAAAAGGTGCATGACGACGGGATCCATTTCGAGCAGTTGTTGCGCAATGCCTTCGACAAAAATGACAATGTCGGCGACGTGCGCGGTCGCGGCTTCTTCTGGGCGATCGAGATCGTGAAGGATCGCGGCAGCAAGATGCCGTTCGACCCTGCCCTTGCGGTCTATCAGCGTTTTCGTGACCGGTGCTTTGGCAATGGCCTCATCTGCTACCCTGTCGGCGGTAATGTAGACGGCAAAGCAGGAGACATTGCGATCTTCTCTCCGCCTTATATTGCGACGCGGGATGAACTCGCCACGATCGTCGATATCGCCAAGGCGAGCCTTGACCAAGTTCTGGCCGATATCGCGTGAGAAAGTGGGCAGACAAACCGTTTCCGCGCATTTGTACACACGATGATGGAATGGCGGTCATCCTTTTTCAAGAAATCGCCTGTTATAGTAGTGGCGTGGCGGTTCTGGATATCCTTCCTGCAACCACCAGATGATTCCACGGACCATCTCGACCCCCTAGAGCAACTCGCCGGCATCCCCCGATGCCGGCGTTTCCTTTTGCTGAGGGAAGGGTCATGATGACTGCATGCAAGCCGACCAGGACAGGCCTATAGCCAGCATACGCCTCGCCCATGCCGAGGACGCGGCAGGCATCGCCGATATCCATGTCGAAAGCTGGCGTGACGCCTATGCAGGCCTACTCCCCGACAGCTATCTCGCCCATCTCGACCACCAGCGCCACACCATTGCCTGGACGCGCTCGCTGGCCGGCCCTGAAGAAAGGCGGCACACGCTGGTCGCGGTGATCGATGACGAAGTCGTCGGTTTTGCCACGTTCGGCCCGAGCCGCGACGGGTCGCCGGCCAGCGAGGGCGAGATCTATATGCTCTATGTCGCCACCGATTGGCGCGAGATGGGAATCGGCCGCCAGTTGGTCCAGGCCGCCTTCGTGGCACTGTGGGAATATGATAAGCGGACCGCGAGCATCTGGTGCCTGGCCGAGAATGCCGCTGCCGTCGGCTTCTACGAGCGCATGGGCGGCAAGCGCATCGCCGCACCGCGCGAGGAACGCGTCGGGGGCGCATGTTTCGAGGTACTCGGCTTCAGATGGACAATCGGCCGGTCCTAGGCCAACTGACCGCAACAGGTCACTCGGATATTTCGAGCTGCAAATTCATGCCCGGATGAAAGCGGCAATAGACGGCGACCATACCTGCATGCGCGAGAACGACGCTGGCCTCTGCATTGGGCGGTAGATCGACATCAAAGGAGAAATCGCGCGCGGTCGCCGTATGGCGAAAGAGATCGCGATTGATCCAGACGATTGTGTCGCCGACCTGCAGGCCCTTCGGTGCAGGGCCAAACGTCATTCTGGCCAGGATGATTTCCTGCCGACGACCGGCAGCCCATGCGAGCGGCGGCGGCAGGATCGCCACCGCCGCCCCAGCCAATATGTCGCGCCGGGAGAAAGGCTGCATGGTTACTTCACCATATCGGCCAGATGCTCCGCATGGGCTTGATGCTCCTGGAACAAGGTCAGACCGGTCTCCAGCAGCGCCTTGAGCTCGGCATTATGCGCGCCGGGGATCAGCGCATTCCGCAAGGCATCGTTGACGCTGCGATGATAGCCGACTTCGTTCTCGACATAGGCATGGTCGAATTCAGCACCGGACAACGCTTCAAGCCGTGCCGTGGTTTCTGTGGCCTGCTTGGCCAGTGCCGCGCTGGTGTCATTCTCCTCCGGCGTGACATTGAGACGTTTGACCAAAGCGAGCGCCTGATCGTTCACCGCGGCGTGATCGCGTGCCATCAATTCGGCGAATGCGCGCACATCGGCATTCCCGGTTTTCTTTAGCGCCAATTGTGCCGCCTCAATGTCGATTTGCCCCGCCGTGTAAGCGATATGAGCAATCTGCGGGTCGGTAAGCGCGGCATCCTGGGCCAACGCCGGACATGCCGCAACTGCGGACGCCATGGCAGCGACGATGCCGACAATGAGTGTATTTCTAAGCATGATGCTCCTCCACATGAAGGGGGCCGTTTGCGGCCCCGTGACATGGGATTGGATGGTATCGGCCCACAAAAGGTTCCCGGCCGATATAGCGATAAAATCGTCCGGAACCTTTTGCCGGCCCTGGCATCCAATGTTCGTTTGCAGGAGAATGCGCCATGGCGGAAATGGACAGCAGGCAGGCGAACGATTTCGCGGCGATGACTGAGGCAGAGCTGGTTACCCAGGCGCGACAAGGCCGGCGTGAGGCCTTTCGCGCCATCATGCAGGGAAATAATCAGCGCCTGTTCCGCGTCGCACGAGGGATCGTTACAGACGACAGCGAGGCTGAGGACGTCGTGCAGGAATCCTATCTGCGGGCCTTTGCCGCCCTGGAATCATTCCGCGGCGAATCCAGCCTGCTGACCTGGCTGACGCGGATCACCATCAACGAAGCGCGGGGGCGTCTCAGGCGCCGTCGACCAATGGTCGACCTCGACGCCATAGAAGCCGCGCAGTCGGCGGAAGGATTGGTGGTCGCCTTTCCGAACGGGCAACCGATGGAAAACCCTGAGGCCGCGTTGGCGCGCGTTCAGATTCGCCTGCTTATTGAGCAAGCTATCGATACTTTGCCCGAAGCCTTTCGCTTGGTTTTCATTCTGCGCGAAGTGCAGGATTGTTCGGTTCAAGAAACGGCCGAGTTGTTGGGTATCAAGGAAGAGACCGTCAAGACGCGGCACCATCGCGCCCGCAGGCAACTACGCGCGGCACTGGACGAAAGTCTTGCCAACGCAATGCAAGGCACTTTCCCGTTTCTTGGCAGCCGCTGCGAGCGCATCACCGCAACGGTTCTCGACCGGCTGTATCCCTACGCCGGCTAAATCTGCATGCAAGGTAGATAGGAAATGGTGGGCGATGACGGACTCGAACCGCCGACATTCTCGGTGTAAACGAGACGCTCTACCAACTGAGCTAATCGCCCCCAGGCCGCAGACTCTTCTGAAGAGTCTGCTCCGGTAGGTCTGGAACTTAATTAATAGCGTCTTTGAGACCTTTGCCAGCCTTAAACTTCGGCTGCTTGGACGCAGGGATCTGAATCTCTTCGCCCGTGCGCGGGTTGCGGCCGACACTGGCCTCGCGCTTGGCGACATGGAAGTTGCCGAAGCCAACCAAACGCACTTCCTGTTCGGCCTTCAGCGAGCGCGTAATAGCGTCGAACACAGAATCGACGGCCTTGGCGGCATCAGCCTTGGAGAGGCCGGTCTCCTGCGAGACTTCGGCGATGAGATCATTCTTATTCACGGGAAACCCCTTTTCTTACTGGATCGGTCAAACCTGCTCGCCCATCCCCGCAAGAAGGCGCGCGGATATTAGAACCGGGTCGATCCAAAAATCAATCGCGGCGCCAGGAGTTTTTCATCCCGGCGCCGCGATTTAATTGAGATAAATCAGCGTTGGATCAATGGGTCACTATGCCGCCGACCTCATCCTCCCCGTCCTTTTTGACGGTGTGGTCGACTTCGGGCGGCTCAACCCACTCGATCGGCGTCAAGGGATTGACGAGGGCGTTCTTCAGCACTTCGTCCACCGCCTGTACCGGAATGATTTTGAGGCCCTTCTTTACATTCTCCGGAATGTCGGCCAGATCCTTTTCATTCTCGTTCGGGATCAGCACCGTCTTGATTCCGGCGCGAAGCGCCGCCAGCAGCTTTTCCTTCAAGCCGCCGATCGGCAGTACACGGCCGCGCAAAGTAACCTCGCCCGTCATCGCCACATCGCGGCGCACCGGATTGCCGGTCAGCACCGAGACGATCGTGGTGACCATGGCGATGCCGGCTGACGGACCGTCCTTGGGCGTCGCGCCTTCCGGCACGTGCACATGGATGTCCTTACGGTTGAAGAGCGTCGGCTTGATGCCGAATTCAACCGCACGGGACTTCACGAAAGATTCCGCGGCCTGCACCGATTCCTTCATCACGTCGCCGAGCTTACCGGTCGCGATCACACGACCCTTGCCGGGCACAGTCACAGCCTCGATGGTGAGAATCTCACCGCCGACTTCGGTCCAGGCGAGACCGGTCGTGACGCCAACCATATCGGTTGTTTCCGCTTCACCGTAGCGGAACTTGCGCACGCCAGCATACTTACCGAGGTTGCGACGGCTGATCGACACTTTTTTGAGATCCTTCATCAAGATCTCTTTGATCGACTTGCGTGCCAGATTGGCAATCTCGCGCTCAAGGTTGCGCACACCGGCTTCGCGCGTGTAGTAGCGCACGAGGTCGCGAATGGCGTCTTCCGAAAGGAGCCACTCGCCTTTCTTCAGACCATGGTCCTTGACCTGCTTGGGCACCAGATGGCGCATCGCGATCTCGACCTTTTCATCCTCGGTGTAGCCGGGGATGCGGATGATCTCCATGCGGTCCAGAAGCGGCTGCGCCATGCGCAGGCTGTTGGCCGTGGTAATGAACATGACATCCGACAGGTCGTAATCAACTTCGAGGTAGTGATCGTTGAAGTTGACGTTCTGCTCGGGGTCCAGAACCTCAAGCAGCGCCGCCGACGGATCGCCACGATAATCCGAGCCCATCTTGTCGATTTCGTCCAAGAGGAACAGCGGGTTCGATGACTTCGCCTTCTTCATCGCCTGAACGATCTTGCCCGGCATGGAGCCGATATAGGTCCGGCGGTGACCGCGGATTTCGGCTTCGTCGCGCACGCCGCCAAGGCTGATACGCGAGAAGGTACGACCCGTCGCACGCGCAATCGATTTGCCAAGCGAGGTCTTGCCGACACCCGGAGGGCCGACCAAGCACAGGATCGGGCCCTTGATCTTCTTCTGGCGCTGCTGCACGGCCAAGTATTCAAGGATGCGTTCCTTGACCTTCTCAAGACCGTAATGGTCTTCGTTCAGCACCTTCTCGGCGAGCTTGATGTCGCGCTTGATCTTGGTCGGCTTGTTCCATGGAATGGAAAGCAGCCAGTCGAGATAATTGCGCACGACCGTTGCTTCAGCCGACATGGGGCTCATGGTGCGAAGCTTCTTCACCTCGGCCATCGCCTTTTCAGCGGCTTCCTTGGAGAACTTGGTCTTCTTGATCTTGTCTTCGATTTCGGCCACTTCGTCGCGGCCTTCCTCGCCCTCGCCGAGTTCCTTCTGAATGGCCTTCATCTGCTCATTCAAATAGTACTCGCGCTGGGTCTTCTCCATCTGACGCTTGACGCGGCTGCGGATGCGCTTTTCGACTTGGAGCACGCCGATCTCGCCTTCCATGAAGGCATAGACCTTTTCCAGGCGCTCAGCGACTGTCGCGCATTCCAGGATTTCCTGCTTCTCTGGAATCTTGAGGGCGAGATGCGATGCCACCGTATCGGCAAGCTTCGCCGCGTCTTCGATCTGGTTGATCGAGACCAAGACCTCCGGCGGAATCTTCTTGTTGAGTTTGATGTATTGCTCGAATTGGGAAACGACCGAACGCGCGAGCGCCTCAATCTCCTTCCCTTCGGCCTGGGCGTCGACGACGAGCGCCGCTTCCGCAATGAAGAAGGTTTCGTTATCGACAAACTTCGTGATACGGGCGCGCTGGCCACCTTCGACCAGCACCTTCACCGTGCCGTCGGGGAGCTTCAGGAGCTGTAGAACGGTACCGACGGTGCCGACCTCGTAGATGTCGCCGGCGCCAGGGTCATCCTGCGCGGCGTTCTTCTGGGTGGCCAAGAGGATCTGCTTGTCCTCCTTCATCACGTCTTCGAGGGCGCGGACAGATTTCTCGCGGCCAACGAAGAGCGGCACGATCATGTGTGGGAACACGACGATGTCGCGCAAGGGGAGGACTGGGTAGTTCTGGGTCTTCGGCGTTGTGTCAGACATGATAGGTTTTTGCGCCTTTCTCGATAAGCAGCAGACTAGCCCCTGGGACCTGCGACCCGCAACCGCGCAACCGCTAGCCTCACTCGTTCAAGCACGGAACAATCAGGCGCACCGTGACCTCGAACTCTCGGGAAGAAAGTACCGCCCTTCCGTTAACAATCTGGTCAATCCTTAACGTGCATTCAAGGGGCACGCTGTCGATAGCCCAGTGCATTGGAATCACGGTCTATTTTGCCAAGCAATTTGCGGGCCGCGGAGATCAAACCCGACGACTCCGATGGCAAAGCGCGCAGTACTATCCTTCAAACAGAAGGCGTAAGCGGGAGCTATTTCACTGTAACGCGCAGTTAATTCGGGGGATTTTACCGAACACTCGGCCCATAGAGCTGCCGCGCACGACTCTCGAATGCCGCCACCATGCGCTTCACCGCTTCATGAAACAGCACGCCGATCAGCTTTTGCAGCATGGCGGATTTGAATTCGAACTCGAGATAAAAGCCGACCCGGCACTGGCCGTTCCCGATATCGACGAAGGTCCAGTGATTCTTCAGATAGCGAAATGGCCCATCGACGAACTCCACATCGATCCGCTTTTCCTGTCGGTTGAGCCAGACCTTGCTGGTGAACTTCTCGCGCACCATTTTGAAGCCGATCATCAGATCGGCCAGCACCATATCGGGGCGCTGCTCGCGAATACGGGCGCCCGTGCACCAGGGCAGAAACTCGGGGTACTTCCCGACATCCGCGACCAGATCGAAAATCTGGTCGGCGCTATAAGGAAAAAGCCGATCTTCGGTATGGATACGCGCGGTCATGCCAAAAGCGATATCAGCTTGCCGCCGCCAATTGTGCTTCACGCGCGGCACGCAAGCGCTCGAAATCCTCGCCGGCATGATGCGACGACCGCGTCAGCGGCGACGACGCCACGAGCAGGAAGCCCTTGCCCTGCCCCATCCGCTTCATCTGGCCGAACTCGGCGGGGGTGACAAACCGATCGACATGGTGATGCTTGCGGGTCGGCTGCAGATATTGGCCGATGGTCATGAAATCGACCTCGGCCGCACGCAGGTCGTCCATTACCTGTCCCACTTCCTCCAGTGTCTCGCCCAGTCCCACCATGATGCCGGACTTGGTGAAGAGCGACGGATTGATCTCCTTGGCACGGTTCAAGAGGCGCAGCGAATTGTAGTAGCGCGCACCCGGTCGCACATTGCGATAGAGCCGCGGAACGGTTTCGAGATTGTGATTGAAGACGTCGGGTGCGGCGTTAGCAACGATCTCGATCGAGCCTGGCTTACGCAAAAAGTCCGGCGTCAGTACCTCGATCGTGGTCGAGGGCGTCAACGCACGGATGCGCTTGATGGTCTCGGCGAAATGGGCAGCGCCGCCGTCCTCAAGGTCGTCACGATCGACCGAGGTGATGACGATGTGCTTGAGCCCCATTCCCGCACAGGCCTCGGCAACATGAGCCGGCTCATGGGGATCGAGCTTGTCTGGCCGGCCCGTTGCGACATTGCAGAAAGCGCAGGCCCGCGTGCAGACCGACCCCAGAATCATCACGGTCGCATGTTTCTGCGACCAGCATTCGCCAATGTTCGGACATGCGGCCTCCTCGCACACGGTGTTGAGGCCGAGCTTACGCATCAAGTTGCGGGTGTTGTTGTATTCCTCGCCGCCCGGTGCCTTGACGCGGATCCAATCCGGCTTGCGCAGGACAGGCGTATCCGGCCGTTTGGCCTTTTCGGGATGGCGGAGTTCCGGTGTCGCCGTCACGGTGCTTCTTCCTTTGCCGCTAGATATGGATCGCCCGGCCATAGGCCGCAAGGACGCTCTCATGCATCATCTCAGAGAGGGTCGGATGCGGGAAGACCGTGTGCATGAGTTCGGCCTCGGTCGTCTCAAGGGTCCGGGCGACCGTGTAGCCCTGGATGAGCTCGGTCACTTCGGCGCCGATCATATGGGCGCCGAGGAGTTCGCCGGTCTTGGCATCGAAGACCGTCTTAACCAGACCTTCAGGTTCGCCCAGGGCAATGGCCTTGCCGTTACCGATGAAGGGGAATCGGCCGACCTTGACCTCGTAGCCCTTATCCTTGGCGGCCTGCTCGGTGAGGCCCACCGAGGCCACCTGTGGCATGCAATAGGTGCAGCCGGGGATGTTCCGGGTGTCGAGCGGGTGCACGTCTTTGACGCCGGCGATTTTCTCGACGCAGATGACGCCTTCATGGCTGGCCTTATGCGCCAGCCACGGCGCACCGGTGAGATCGCCGATCGCATAGACGCCCGGCTCGCCGGTGGCGCCGTAGCCGTCGGTAACGATGTGGGTCTTTTCGACCTTCACCTTGGTCCCTTCGAGGCCCAGATTCTCGACATTGCCGACGATGCCGACCGCGAGGATGACGCGATCGAAGGTCTGGTCCTCAGCCTTGCCGCCAACCTCGATCGTCGCGGTCACATTGTCGGCGCCCTTCTTGAAGGCCTTCACATTGGCGCCGGTCATGATCTTCATGCCCTGCTTCTCGAAGGACTTCTGGGCGAAGGCCGAAATTTCGGAATCCTCAACGGGCAAGATGCGCGGCATCACCTCGACCACCGTCACCTTGGCGCCCAGATTGTGATAGAAGCTCGCAAACTCGATGCCAATGGCGCCGGAACCGACCACCAGCAGCGATTTCGGCATGACGGTCGGCACCATCGCTTCCTTATAGGTCCAGATGAGCTTGCCGTCGGGCTCAAGCCCGGGGAAGACGCGCGCTCGCGCGCCAGTCGCGAGAATGATGTTCTTGGCCGCGAGATCTGCAACCGCCTTGCCATCCTTCTCGACCTTCACTTTGCCGGTGCCAGCAAGCTTGCCCTGGCCATCGAAAACCGTGACCTTGTTCTTCTTCAGCAGGTGCTTGACGCCGTTCGACAGCTGGCTTGCTACCTTGCGTGAGCGGTCGACGATCTTGGCAAGATCGAAGGTCACATTGCTCGCCGAGAAACCATAGGCGTCGGCGTGTTTAAGGAGATGACCGACCTCGGCCGAGCGCAGCAATGCCTTGGTCGGAATGCAGCCCCAATTAAGACAGATGCCGCCCAGATGTTCGCGCTCAACGACCGCGGTCTTCAACCCCAGCTGTGCCGCGCGAATGGCGGCCACATAACCACCCGGGCCACCACCGATTACGACGACATCGAAAGACGTATCCGACATTGCGAGCTTCCCTCTATTGGGCCGTCAATTCCTTGATGCAGGCGAGTTCCGCCGCATCGCTCTGTTCTTCACTCACGTCGCTCGGCTTCAGCTTGCCGTCGACGGAATAGGTATCGATCACGCGGTTTACGGCGCAGGTACAGGCCTGATCCATCTGTGCCGGCTGCAAGGCGGTTGTGGTTTGCGCCTTCTTCAGCACCTCCGGCATGCGCACCTTGCAACCGAGGACCATTGCTTCCATCTGCTGCGCCCGCGCCTCGGGCGTCGATACGTCGATAGTGCGCTGCATGCCCCAGACGAAAACCAACGCCGCCAGCACGATCACAGCGACCACCGCAATCAGCACGATTCGAGCAAAGATCTTCATCGCCTAACCGGCCCCTATTTGCCCTGACACTGAGCGAAATAGGGCTTCATCTTCGACGCCCCCGGCTCACTTTCCGGGTTATTCGCAAAGGCGATGATCTCGCCCGCACTCAGGTGACTGACCACCGCCTGCGACGTGCATGCACAGTATTTCTCGATGCTTTCGCCGAGACCGCCTTGGTCCAGCTTCTTGCCGCGAGACTGAGCCTGGGTTTCGAGGGCACTTTCGCATTGGCCGGCAAAATACTCGAAAAACTGCTTCTCGAGCGGCGGCCGCAACTCGTCGGCTCGCGCTGGCAGAATGGCCGCCGCCAAGACGGCAACACTCACTATCAAACCAATACGCATCGTCACACCAGCATCGCCAGCGGCTGTTCAATGAGGCGCTTGAACGCCGCCAGGAATTCGGCACCGATGGCGCCATCAACCGCACGGTGATCGACCGAGAGTGTGCAACTCATGACATTGGCAACCGTGAGCTGACCGTTCTTCACCACCGCACGCTCTTCGCCGGCACCGACAGCCAGGATGCAGGCCTGCGGCGGGTTGATCACGGCGCTGAACGACTTGATGCCGAACATGCCGAGATTTGAAACCGAGAAACTGCCGCCTGTGTAATCCTCCGGCTTCAATTTGCCCTGCTTGGCACGGCCGGCGAGATCCTTCATCTCGACCGAGAGCTCGGTGATGCGCTTCCTATCGGCATGGCGCAAGATCGGCGTAATGAGACCGCCTGGAATGGCGACCGCCACAGAGATGTCCGCCGATTTGTACATCTTCACGCCGTCATCCGACCACGAGGCATTGGCAGCCGGCACCTGTTTGAGGGCAACCGCGGAAGCCTTCACGACGAAATCGTTGACCGAGACCTTGTAGGCACCGGGGCCATCCTTCGGCGAAGCGGCGTTCACTTCTTCACGCAGCTTGAGCAATTTGTCGATCTCGCAATCTACCGTGAGATAGAAATGCGGCACGAACTGCTTCGATTCCTGCAGGCGGCGCGCGATGGTCTTGCGCATCGAGGTGTGCGGGATGAGTTCGAATTCCGGCTCGCCGAACTGGGCAGCACCAGGGATTGCCGGTGCGGCACTCGGTGCCTTCGCAGCGGCAGCAGCCGGCGCGGGCTTCGCGCCACCCTTCGGTGCCCCTTCAAGATCGGCTTTCACGATACGGCCGTTGGGACCGCTCCCTTTGATCGACGAAAGATCGATGCTCTGCTGTTCGGCGATGCGCTTGGCGAGCGGGCTCGCAATGACGCGGCCACCGGCGGCAGCCGGCGTCGCGGCAGGCTTGGCTGCCGGAGCGGCTTCGGCCTTCGCTGGAGGAGCGGCAGGTGCCGCGGTGGGTGCAGGTGCAGTCTTGGTCGTGGGCGCAGCACTGATCGCGCTGGCGTCCTCACCCTCTTCGATCAGCACGGCGATGACGTCGTTGACCTTCACGCCCTGAGCGCCGCCGGGAACCAGGATCTTGGCCAGCGTGCCTTCATCGACGGCTTCGACTTCCATCGTCGCCTTGTCGGTTTCGATCTCCGCCAGCACGTCGCCAGCCTTGACCGCATCGCCTTCTTTCTTCAACCACTTCGCCAGATTGCCTTCCGTCATGGTCGGCGACAGGGCGGGCATCAGGATATTGATCGGCATCAAGCCCTCCCTGGATTAGCGATAGCAGACGCGCTTGGCAGCATCGACAACCCATTCGGGTTGCGGCAGCGCCAGCTTCTCAAGATTGGCGGCATAGGGCAGCGGCACATCTGCGCCGCTGACACGCAGCACGGGAGCGTCGAGGTCGTCGAACGCCTGCTCCATCATCACCGAGGCGATTTCCGAACCGATGCCGGAGAATGCCCAGCCCTCTTCCACTGTGACCAAGCGGTTGGTCTTTTTGACCGAACCAATGATGGTCGCCGTATCGAGCGGCCGAATTGTACGCAGATCGATGACTTCGGCCTCAATACCGTCTTTGGCGAGAATGTCGGCCGCCGCCAGCGCCACGGCGACCATCTTGGAGAAAGCAGTGATAGTAACGTGCTTGCCGGGGCGCACGACGCGCGCCTTGCCGATCGGGACGATGAATTCGGGATCGGTCGGAACCTCGAACGACTGGCCATAGAGGATTTCGTTCTCGAGGAAGATGACTGGGTTGGGATCGCGAATGGCCGATTTCATCAGGCCCTTCGCATCGGCCGCCGAATAGGGCGAGACGACTTTGAGGCCCGGTACATGGGCGTACCAGCTGGCATAACATTGCGAATGCTGTGCGGCGACACGCGACGCGGCACCATTGGGGCCGCGGAAGACGATCGGGCAGCCCATCTGACCACCGGACATGTAGAGCGTCTTAGCCGCCGAGTTGATGATATGATCGATCGCCTGCATGGCGAAGTTGAAGGTCATGAACTCGACGATCGGACGCAGGCCGCCGAAAGCCGCACCGACGGCAAGGCCGGCAAAGCCATGCTCGGTGATCGGCGTATCGATGACGCGCTTGGGGCCGAATTCTTCCAGCAGACCCTGGCTCACCTTATAGGCGCCCTGATACTCGGCGACTTCCTCTCCCATCAGGAAGACCTTCGGGTCGCGGCGCATTTCCTCGGCCATCGCATCACGCAAGGCTTCGCGGACCGTATGCGTCGCGGTGGGGCCGGTATATTCCGGTTCGGCTGCGAGCTGTTGTTGCACGATCGTGGGCGCCTGCGGCACTGCGGCAGGCGTGTCCGCCTTGGGCGCTTCAGCTTTCGGCGCGGCGCTCTTGGCAGGTGCGGCGCCGGCGGCTTCATCCTCGCCGCGCAGGATCGCGATCGGCGCATTCACCGCGACATTCTCAGTACCTGCCTCGACCAGGATCTTATCGAGGATGCCTTCGTCGACGGCCTCGACTTCCATCGTCGCCTTGTCGGTTTCAATCTCGGCCAGAATATCGCCGGCTTTTACTGCGTCACCGGCATTCTTCAGCCATTTTGCCAGCTTGCCTTCGGTCATCGTCGGCGACAGAGCGGGCATCAAAATTTCGGTCGGCATGTCTGCTCCCTCCCCTTACGCGTCTACCAGAACATCGGTCCACAGTTCCGACGGATCCGGTTCGGGTGAGGATTGAGCAAATTCGGTGGCCATTGAGACAATATCCTTGATCTCGCGGTCAAGGTTCTTGAGGCCCGCTTCATCGATCACCTTCTCGGCCAGCAGGCGCTCGCGCAGACGGTCGATCGGGTCGTGTTCCTGGCGCATCTTGGCCACTTCTTCCTTGGTCCGGTATTTTGCGGGGTCGGACATCGAATGGCCGCGATAGCGATAGGTGTTCATCTCGAGAATGAAGGGGCCCTCACCGGAGCGGGCATGCGCCAGCGCCAGCGCCGCCGCTTCCTTCACCTTCACCACGTCCATGCCGTCGACCTGTTGGCCGGGGATGCCGTAGGCGGCACCGCGGTCGCAGAGTTTCAGGCCGGCAGCCGAGCGTGCAACGGAGGTACCCATGGCATATTGGTTGTTTTCAATCACATAGACCACCGGCAGCTTCCAAAGCGCTGCCATGTTGAAGCTTTCGTAGACTTGGCCCTGGTTCAGCGCGCCATCGCCGAAATAGGCCATGTTGACGCCGTTATCCTCACTGTATTTGTGCGCGAAGCCGAGACCAGTGCCGATCGGCACCTGGGCTGCGACGATACCGTGACCGCCGTAGAATTTCTTCTCGCGGCTGAACATATGCATCGAGCCGCCCTTGCCCTTGGAATAGCCGCCACGGCGTCCGGTGAGCTCGGCCATGACGCCCTTGGGGTCCATGCCGCAAGCCAGCATATGGCCGTGATCGCGATAAGAGGTGATGACGCTGTCCTGCACTTCCGCCGCGGCCTGCATGCCCACCACCACAGCCTCCTGGCCGATGTAGAGGTGGCAGAAGCCGCCGATGAGACCCATGCCATAAAGCTGACCGGCCTTCTCTTCGAAGCGCCTGATCAGCAACATGTCGCGATAGTATTGGATGAGCTCTTGCGGAGTAACTTGCGCGCCGGCTTTGGATGCCGTGCGGGACGCTGACTTGGCCATTAGACCCCCCTGACTGGGTTTTGGCGTTTACTATAGGCCGCTTAGACGGACTGTCGACCGCCGGTACGGGCTGCGATTAATAAGCGGATTATCGTGGTTAAGATTGCGCAAATCAACCATGACTAATATATTGATATAACTATGTAAATTTATAATTAACCGAAGATAAGTTAATTTCCTACTTAGGGCGCTCGGCAAGGGTGCGCCGCAGCATAGGAAAACGCGCCGAAAGTCAGCGTCGAGATGGGTTCAAAAGCGGGCTTTTTGAATTAGTTGACGGTGGAAATGCCGGTCGCCGGAGAAGCGTCGGTTTGCCCGTTCAAGAAGATGACCAGATCGTCAGGATGAGCATAATTCAGCATCACCCGGGCCCTCTCCTCAAGCATGTCGAGATCGAGGGAGTTATTGGAGAGCAACGTTACCCGCCGCTCCATAGCAGCTCGCTCATCAGCAGCCTGCACGGCTTCGGCGGTCGCGGCCTTTAGCTCTTGATTAAGGCGCAGCCAAGCCAGGATGCCACGATCACCGTGGATCGCATGGAAGACGAAATAGGCAGAGAGGCACGCCCCCAAGAGAGGTAGTGCAACCTGGCGCAGACGGCGCCTTATTTCGCGGCCAATTTCCATGTGCCTAGCGAATCACACTCCGATTCCCACCGTCAATAGAAAATCGATTCAAGACGTTAGAAACGGTGGTTTGAGTCGAAAATGAGAGTCGCGCGGGTATATGCAGGCCTCACTTGCGGATCTTTTCGATACCCGCCCGGCCGGCGTAATGAGCGGCCGAACCAAGACCCTCTTCGATGCGCAGGAGCTGGTTGTATTTTGCGATGCGGTCGGAGCGGCTCAAGGATCCGGTCTTGATCTGGCCGCAATTCGTGGCGACCGCGAGATCGGCGATGGTGGCGTCTTCCGTCTCACCCGAGCGGTGCGACATGACCGCCCGGTAGCCAGCTTTATGGGCCATTTCGACCGCTTCCAGCGTCTCGGTGAGGGTGCCGATCTGGTTCACTTTGACCAGGATGGCGTTAGCGACACCCTTTTCGATACCGCTCTTCAAGCGCACAGGGTTTGTCACGAAAAGATCGTCACCAACCAGCTGAACCTTGGCCCCGATCTTGTCGGTGAGCGCTTTCCAGCCATCCCAATCATCCTCGGCCATGCCATCTTCGATCGTGACGATCGGGTAGGCCTTCACCAGCTGCTCGTAGAAGGCCACCATCCCGGCGGCGTCGAGGGTCTTGCCCTCGCCTTCCAGCTGATACTTGCCGTCCTTGAAGAACTCGGTCGATGCGGAATCAAGCCCCAGAGCGACGTCGGTTCCAGGCTTGAAACCTGCCTTTTCAATCGACTTCACGATGAAAGCCAGTGCATCATCGGCGCTCTTGAGGTTCGGCGCGAAGCCGCCTTCGTCGCCAACATTGGTGTTATGGCCAGCCTTTTTCAGCTCGGACTTGAGAGCGTGAAAGATCTCCGCTCCCCAGCGCAACGCTTCCGACCCGCTCGAGGCCGCCCAGGGAAGGATCATGAATTCCTGGAAATCGATCGGGTTATCGGCATGGGCACCGCCGTTGATAATATTCATCATCGGCACCGGCAGGGTGCGGGCCGAGGTGCCGCCGACATAGCGGTAGAGCGGCAGACCGGCATCCGCTGCAGCTGCCTTGGCGACCGCAAGGCTGACGCCCAGAATGGCGTTGGCGCCAAGGCGCGCTTTGTTCGGCGTGCCGTCGAGCTTGATCATCAAGCGGTCGATCTTCACCTGGTCTTCGGCATCAAGGCCCGAAACGGCCTCAAAAATCTCGCCATTCACGGCTTCGACAGCTTTCAGGACGCCCTTGCCCAGATACTTGCTCTTGTCGCCGTCACGCAGTTCGACCGCCTCGTGAGCGCCGGTGGAAGCACCGGAGGGGACCGCCGCCCGGCCGCTGGCGCCGCTTTCCAGGATCACATCAACCTCCACCGTCGGATTGCCGCGGCTATCCAGAATCTGGCGCGCGTGCAGGTCGATGATGGCAGTCATGGGCGGCTCCCTAGCAGTGAAGAGGTGGACTTATCTGCCGAGTTATAGGGGGCCGGAACGTCGCTATAAAGGGAAAATACCGTGGCGTTTCAAATTGCGTCGATGCTCTTGAGCGCCGATGCCACAGTCTCATTGAGCGCCGCCTTCTCCGTCTCGGCGATACGCTGCATGAGCGGGTCGATCAAGGGGACCACCTCCTCCACCGCCTCGCCCAAGGCAATGCCCAGATGATGGCAAACGTCATGAATCGTAAAGGTGTTGAGATCGCGGGCGAGCATCCAGCGACCATTGTCAGCCTTGGCGATGAGTCGATGCGATTTTAACGCCTCCAGCAGCCAGACCAGTCGTCCGGGATCGGCCGCCAGGCTGTGCACCAGCTGTTCGGTCCGGATGCCGGCGCCATGGGCCTGGGCCTTGGCGAGCTCAGCAAATGTCCCAAGCGACAGGCTGAGTAGATCACCACGCCGCAAGGTCTCACCCACTTGGCGACGGCCCGAACGCCATTCGGGCAAAGCAGCCGCAATCTCCGCGCCGATCAGCACCGTGACCCAGACGAGATACATCCAGATCAGAAAGATCGGCACTGTGGCCAAGGCGCCGTAAACCACCTGATAGGATCCGAAGAATTGCAGGTAAAGGCCGAAGCCACGCTTCAAAACCTCGAACAGCACTGCAGCGGAAATCGCGCCGATGCCGGCATCCATGAGCCGCACCGGCCGGGTTGGAATCAGGCGATAGAACAAAGTGAAGCCCGCCGTTTCGAGGAGAAACGGCAGGATCGCTGTGAGAATCTTCAGGCCAGCCGAAAGTCCGTAGAACTCGCCGCTGTTGGCGAGCGAGAAGACATAGGTCGAGATGGAGAGCGAAGCACCGAAGAGCAGCGGCCCCAGGGTAATGATCGCCCAATAGACCGGGAAGCGGTGCAGCTTGTTTCGCGCGTTTGTGACGCCCCAGATCTTGTCGAATGCCGTCTGAATGGTGTTGATCAGCAGAATCGCCGTTAGCCCGATACCGATGACGCCGGCCACCGACGTACCACCGGCATTGCTGATGAAGGTCCCGAGATAGTCCCTGACCACATTGGCAAGGTCGGGTGCCAAATTCTGCGCCAGGATGATGATGAAATCGTCGCGTAGATCGGAGAGCGGTGGAAAGGCCGCAAACATCGCCAGGCCGATTGCGAGTGTTGGCACAATCGCCAGGAGCGACGTGTAGCTGAGGCCGGCAGCGACCCCGGTGCAGCCATCTGCCTGAAAGCGCCGCCAGACATAGGGAAGGAAGCTCATCGTGGCGCCCTTCGCCCGTGCGGCCATTGCCTTGGCGCGTTCGCTCGCTGGCGGCGCATCACCCTGCAATTGCTCCGACGATCCTTCCATGGCGCGCCTTTCGGGGTGAATCATTCCTAACAACTTATAGCATGCAATCCGCCCTTACCGCGAATGTACGGAATTCGACTTTTTCGGGGGATGGAGTCCGGGCAACAAAAGATGAGGAATATCAACCTGCTTCCAAGCATAGCAATCATTTCTTTACTAGTTACGCTCAGTGTAAAGGCGGTCCCAATTGATTTGAGAGCCGCCATGTTTCAACCGCTTCGTTTCGGCGCTGTCGCCATCGCGGCATCTGTGCTGACAGTCTCCGGGTTGCCTGGTTCTTTCGCGCAAGATACGACCACGACGACGACCACTGCACCTGCGGCCGTGGAACCTGCCGCGCCGGCAGCTCCGCCACCTGCCGCGACGGCGGCTCCGGCACCTGCCGCGACGGCGGCTCCGGCACCTGCCGCGCCAGCAGCTGCGGCACCTGCCGCGCCAGCAGCGGTAGAGCAGGCTGCCTCAGCGGCCACGCCAATTCCTGCGAGCATCATTACGCCGGACATCATCAAGGATATGCGCGAGCGCATCCTGCAGCCGGTCGCCATCATGTCGATCCTGGCTGCCAGCAAGAAGCATGAGGGCGTCGACCAGGCCGCCATCGACAAGATGGATGAGGCCTGGAAGACGGAAGCCAAATCCGACGATCAGCCGTTCATCGCCGAAATCCTCAGCAGCCCGCTGTCTAATTACCTTCTCTATATCCAGGCGAGCTCGGCCGGGCTTTTCACCGAGATATTCGTGATGGACAAGTTCGGTCTCAATGTGGGGCAAAGTTCAGTCACCTCCGACTATTGGCAAGGTGATGAGGACAAGTACAAAAAGACTTTCGCCGTCGGCCCCGATGCGGTGTTCGTCGATGAACCGGAGTTCGATGACAAGACGAAGACCTGGCGTACGCAGGTGAACTTCACAGCTGTCGATCCGGCAACCAAGGCAGCGATCGGCGCCGTGACGGTCGAATTCAATCTTACCGAATTGCAGCGCCGGCTACAGAGCTGACAGGGACGGAGATAAAAATGAACTTCGCCAACCTTTCCGTTGCCAAGAAACTCATCATCGCCTTTTCGCTGCTCGGCCTGGTCATCATCATTTCTGGCGCCATTTCGATCATGCTGACGGCCCGCATTAGTGAGGCGAACTCTGTCAACGATGCCGCCGAGCGCCAGGCCAGCTCGATCAATGCGACATTGGCTGAAGCCTCCAAGATGCAAACAGCTATCCGCGGCCTTCTCGTCACGGGCAGCTCCGATTACACCAAGAGCTATCAGGCCTTCAGTGCCAATTTCGATCAGTTGCTGCAAGAGGCGGTCGCCAATGCGGCGGGTGATCAAAATCTGCTGACCCCGCTCGATAAAATCAGCGCTGCCGTCAAGGATTGGCGGGACGGCCCGGTTACAAAGCAGTTGAAGCTGATGCGGCACCCTTCGACCGTCAACGAAGCGCGCGCAATCGAAGTGACCGGCGCTGGTGAGGAACTGACTGAAAAGCTTGAGGCTGCCGGCAAGGAAGTGGCTGAAGCTATCAAGGCGAACTCGGCAGAGGCCAATGCGCAAATCTCCTCGGCTCTTGCCTGGACGCTGCGCACGGTCATCACCAGCGCCATTGTGATGCTGGTTGCCGCCGTGCTGTTCTTCTTCGTCCTTTCACGCCAGATCGGTGCACCGATCCGCATGATCACCGGTACGATGAAGGAATTGGCGGCAGGAAACACGGCGGTGAATATTCCCTATGCGGAGCGCGCCGACGAGGTTGGCAACATGGCGGGTGCCGTTGCGGTTTTTGCCGACAACATGCGCAAGAACGAGGTTCTGCAAGCGGAAGCCGCCCAGCAGCAGCAGGCGCGCGAGAAGCGGGCGGCACAGATGACGGATCTTGCCCGTGGCTTCGACCAAGAAGTCGAGGCAATCCTGCAGGCGCTCGTCAAGTCAGCTGATGAACTGGATCAGACCGCGGAATCGCTTAACAAGCTCTCAAGTGAATCGCTCGAACAGGTGCAGAAGGTGGCCGCAGCCGCCACCGAGGCGAGTGCCAATGTACAAACCGTTGCCGCCGCCACGGAAGAGCTCTCCAGCTCGATCATGGAAATCAGCCGGCAGGTAGCCAGCCAGGCGGAAATCGCGGCAACGTCAACCCATTCAATCGAAGACACGACGGAACGCGTGACGCTCCTCACCGCCGCGTCGACCAAGATCGGCGACGTCGTCCGGCTGATCACGGAGATCTCGAATCAGACCAACCTGCTTGCCCTTAACGCCACCATCGAAGCGGCGCGTGCGGGCGAAGCTGGCAAGGGCTTTGCGGTTGTCGCCAATGAGGTGAAGAGTCTTGCCAACCAAACGGCACGAGCCACGGAGGACATTGCCGTGCAGGTGCAATCGATCCAGACGTCGACCCAATCGACGGCGGATTCGATCCGGTCGGTTGGCGATCAGATTCGCCAAATGAAAGATATCTCCAGCGGTGTCGCGGCGGCGGTCGAAGAGCAGAACGCGGCGACGAAGGAAATCGCGCGCAATATTCAGGAAGCCTCGGCCGGCAACCAGGAAGTATCCGAGAAAGTCGTTTTCGTGGCGCAAGCCGCCGGCCAAACGCAGAATGCTACCGCGACGGTGCTGTCGGCGGCACGGCTATTGGGCCAGAATACGGCCCATATCCGCAGCACCATCGAACGGTTCATCCACGACGTGCGCGCACTCTGATACCTGCCATCAAAGAGAAGGCCGGGCGATCCTGCTCAATCGCCCGGCCTTTTTCTTTTGGCATATCCGGATGCAGCTTTTAGGCCGCGGCATCCTTCAGGAACCGACGGTAAAAGTATCCCGTCGACGCCCCCAACGCGGCCCAGAACAGTAGGCCGGTGATGGTCGCCGCCACGATGAAGCGATGCTCCAGCGCCTCGGGTGCGACACTCGCGTATTCCGCTGGCTGTGGTGCCCCGTAGGCATGCGGCAAGATGATGAGAACGAGGCCCAGAACGGCTAGCAACGATCGCTTGCCAAAGAAGATGAGCGCCAGGCCACCGGCGGTAAGGATTGCTGTTGCCGCCCACCAGACCTGCCGATCGAGAAGCGGCGCCGCTTCTGTTCCCGGCACTTCCGGCGGCAGCCCCAGATTGGGCGACAGTACAATCGCCACAAAGCCGGCAAAACCCCAGTAAAGGCCGCTGCGCCAGTTCATCTGGCCACCCCAGATGCGGTAGGCCGCTACCAACAGCAACGCATAAGCGATGCCGATGAGGACGTCAGCCATGGCGGTGTAGAGAATGCGCTCTGCACCATCTTCCGGCGCCCAGGCCGCCGCTCCATGGTCATGTGCCGAATGGTCATGACCTTCGGTGGCCTCCGAAACGGCCGCCCCAGCGGTAGCCGATTCAGCAGCAGGCTCAGCTGCATTCTCGAACACCTCCGCCGCAAGGATAATCCGCGACGTGCTCACTTGATGGACAACGGTGATGAAACCGCCGCTGATCAGTCCAGCCAACGCCGCGACGATGAACAATCGCCGAAACGTATCCATGTGGGAGACCTTAGTGGCAGGGGAATGCGTTGGCGTGACGCGTATCGTGGGCGGCGTTGTGAACGGCTTCGATATGCGAGAAGCCAACGCCCCAAACCATGACGAGGCCAAGGAACGCGGCCATGACGGCGCCGGTCAGCGCTTCGGCGCGCTTGCTGGTCTTGGTGGAAAGGGCGGTCGACGAAAGCTGATTAATGGTCTGCATAATAAATCCCCTTACTGTCATTCACGCCGGATGGGGATATCGCATCTTGATCGGCCGGCATCTTTCGACGTCACCTCGATCACACCGCGCGGACACCCCGTCCGGAATACGGATTCGCTTCGCCGCTGGCAGGTCTCCTGGCTCACGAGTGACTGGCGGCGCCACCTTCCCAACCGATCTCGGCACTTTTGCGTACCGTTTCTCGGCCAGTGGTTACTTCGGCGTCCGCCCCTCGCTTACAGTTGCGGGGGCAGTCACGGCTTTGGCCCCTATTTGGGTCGTCCGCACCGTGTTCCCTATTAATCCCCTGGAATCTATCCATTGGGGAACCATCGACATCCGATCATTCGCCGAGCCGTCACGCGGCGTCAAGGAATTTGTCCAATCCCCGACGGCCAGACATCTGCTTTTCTCTCAAAGCGACACCTGTTGCAGGGCAAGCGACGGCCGGGAGCCCCAGGCCCGAGCGCGCGATAGGCAGGCGCGGTAGTCTTCAACCGCCGAGCAGGTCGAAAGGCCGCGCAAAGACACGGCAGCCGTGGCATGGGCCATTTCCAAGGCAGCGGAGACCGGCCATCCCTCATGAAGGCCGTAAAGCAATCCCGAGGCAAAGGCGTCGCCGGCGCCATTGGCACTGACGATCTCACTTTGCGGGATATTGAACGAAGGAGCCGAAACCACCTCCCCGTCCCTGGCCAGCGCAATGGCCCCGGCCGGAAAGTGCACCACAACCAGGCGCATGGCTCCCTGCTCCATGACGACCTTGGCGGCGCGGATGCAGGCACCGATCTCAGTTAGGCCGTCCGATGAGGTCTGCAGGTTGGCGAGAGCCCCGATCTCGAAGTCGTTCACGACCAGATAATCGAGATGCGGCAGGCAGGGCGAGACCAAGGCTCTGATGCGTTCCGGCGCGATGCTGAAAAGCTCGAGATTGGTCAGAAGCCCCTCGGCCCGCGCAGCGCGCAACACTGTAACCCAGCCGTTGGGATCGTTACCCCATTTCTGATCCATGAGCTTATGAGCGCCAGGAAGCCCCAGGTGCAAAATACGGGCATCAATGCCTCTGAAGCTGAAATGGTCGGGCGTTAGCAGGGCGCCGGTGCCCTGGAAGAAGATATGCGTACGGCGTCCGCTGCGCTGCGAAACATAAGCATCCGTGAATTGCGTCGCCGCAGCGCTAGTCAACGCCATGCGGATCCGATCGATGCCATGTGCATCCGCTTGGCCAAGCAGGAAACGACCATCAGCGTCATCGCCAATCAGGCCGATCGTTGTGACAGGAAAGGCCGGATCGAGCTTTTTGATATCAATGGCGAGATTGCAGCCTGACCCGCCGCCATAAAGTTCCGTCGCCAGAATCTCGGCGACACCGTCTTCATGCGGCCACGCGTCGATCGCGCGATTGCGATCAACGCACCAAGTACCCCCCGTCACGATGCCGCGGCAAGACGTCGTCATGCCCTCATCTCTACAATCGGTCGGGACGGGAATCCAGTGGCTTGGTGCTCTGCTGCCTCAGGCCGCCTGCTTCAATACCGTCTCGGAAATGGCCGCGTCATCATCGGCAGCCCTAGCAGGGGCAATGCCTTTCTTTGCCAGAATGCCATGATAGGCACGGACAGCCTCCAGCGGCTTTACCGATCCGTCCGCAACATTGCGCATCATTTCGATCATGGCGAGCGGGTCTTCGGCCAAATTGATCTTGCGCCCGAAAAGGGCGACCCTGGCGCCATATCGTTCGGCCTGGGCCAACAATTCAAAGCAGTCGCGTGTCGTCCCTGCTCCACCACCCAGAACACCCACAATCATACCCGCGTCATAACTGGCCAATTCTTCCAGTGCCTTCGGCCCGTTATAAGCAATTTTCAGGAATTGTGGTCGGTCTGCCTTGCTGACTCCAGCCAGGCAGCGAACGATCGAGTCATTGACGAAATGCGGGATGATGTCCGGCGCCAAATCGCGGCCTGCATTCGGGTTGAAGACTTCGAGAAAGTATTTGAAGCCATGCTGAGCCGCCTCGGCGCGGAAAGCTGAGAACGCCTCGAGAGAGCGGTGATCCGCATCGAGGTCGTTATTGAATGTGATTGAGTAAAGGCCGAGGTCGGTGCCGATGATGCCTGCCCCTTCGCGCAAGCCCGCACCGCCGTGCAGCACACGCGACAGAGATGCCGAGCGGAACGGAAGTGACGGATATTTGTTGTATGTGCCGCCACGGACGATCCAGATATCGCTGGTATCGTTGGCGCGAATTGCCGGCTTCACCGGGCTATCGCGGAACAATCCTTCGCTCGCCAGCAGTTCCAGGTTGGATGCCGACATCAGCATGATGTCGACGATATCCTGAGCGACGATGGCGCGGATCTGATCCAGGAATTCGGCGCGCGTGCGGTAGCGCGACCAGCTGCCGTCCGGTTGACGATGCGGGCCCATTGCCGGAATGCTCGGTCCCATATCCGCATCCTTCGCGTCGGCGATAATGAAATCGCTGCGCTTGTACTGACCGGCGCGGATACGAATGAGTTTCTGCTCAAGACGCGTCGACATCAGTGGGAACCTCCCTGGGCGATCTTCCGGAGTTCGGGCAGAGCGATACCGAGATTGGGCGCCGCCGCAACGCCGCCAAAACCAAGATAGAGCTCGCGGAACAACGGATAGAGGCGCTGATAAATGGCGTGAGCCACCGGGTCCGGCATGAAGGTGCGGAACGGCAGGCACATCGTTGCTTGGGCTGCCGCGACATCGGCGTGAATGCCGGCAGCCATGCTAGCGAAGATGCCGGCGCCAAAGCCGGTGGGGACACCGTCCGGAACGAGGACCGGCTTGCCCAGCACATTTGCATAAACTTGGTTGAGGACCGGGTTGTGCTGGGGAATTCCGCCGCCATTGATGATCCGTTCGATTGGCACGCCGCCTTCAGCCATGCGCTCCAGGATCAACCGGGTGTGGAAGGCCGTACCTTCGATGGCGGCAAAGAGCTCGTCCTGCGCCGTATGCAGGAGATTCCAGCCGAGCGTAATGCCGCCGAGATCCGGTCGCACCAACACGGTGCGGTCGCCGTTATCCCAGGTGAGACGCAGCAAGCCAGTCTGTCCGGCGCGATAATTTTCAAGGCCACGCGATAACTCGGCAATCCTGGTGTTGGCGCGCCTTGCAATGGCGTCAAAAATATCGCCGGTAGCAGAAAGACCCGCCTCGATTCCCATCAAATGCGGAACGACACTGCCAGGCACGATGCCGCACAGGCCGGGAATAAGGCCCACATTTTCAGCGGTAGCGATGATGCAGGTCGAGGTACCGACGACATTGACAACGTCGCCGATCTTGCAGCCCGCGCCCAGCGCATCCCAATGCGCGTCGAAAGCACCGACCGGAATCGGAATGCCAGGTTTCAGCCCAAGCTTTTCAGCCCAGACGTCCGAAAGCCTGCCCGCAATCTTGTCGGACGTGCAAAAGGCACCGCCGATCTTGCCCCGAATGCCGTCAAGCAGTGGATCGACGCGTGAGAGAAAATCCTGCGCCGGCAAGCCACCCCAGCGCGGGTTCCACATCCATTTGTGACCCATCGCGCAAACGCTGCGTTTCACCATTTTGGGGTCAGAGACACCTGTCAGCGTCGCCGCCACCATGTCGCAATGCTCGAGCGCGGTGACAAACTGTCCGCGCTTCTCAGGGTTATGCCGCAGCCAATGCAGGACTTTGGCAAAACCCCACTCGTGTGAATAGACACCGCCGCACCAGTCGATCGCCTCGATCCCGTCCCGATGCGCGATGGCAGTTATCTCTTGAGCTTCGGATTTTGCGCGGTGATCGCACCATAAGTAATAGTCCCCAAGTGGCTTCAGCCCTTCACCCACCATGATCACGCTGGAGCCAGTTGTATCGATGGCGAGCGCAACGACGTCTTCACTCTTGACGCCACTGCCTCCGAGCACCTTCTTGAACGCACTTGCCAGGGCCGACATCTGATCATCATGGGATTGCGTGGCGTAATCCGGATCTTCGCGCCGACGATGCAGCGGATATTCCGCACTGGCATGGCCAAGCGCCCTGCCCTCGCCGGAGAATAGCGTCACACGAACGCTGAGTGTTCCAAAGTCGACGCCGGCGACGACCGATGCCATGCTCACTGCGCCTTGCCTGATTGTGCCTGACCATATGTGGCTTTGGCGCCATGCTTACGGAAATAGTGTCGGTCCAGCAAGGCCTGGGAAATACCGGCACCGTCCGGCCGCAGCGCCATAGTATGCACGGCCATGCGCGCTACGAATTCCAGCACGACCGCATTGTGCACGGCATCGCCGGCATCGCGCCCCCAACAGAACGGGCCGTGCCCGGCAACAAGGGTAGCCGGCATGGCCATCGGATCCTTGCTGCCGATCGCCTCGACAATGATTGCTCCTGTATTGAGCACGTAATCGCCATGGATCTCAGCATCTGTGAGGGCGCGCGTTACCGGCACGGGGCCATGAAAATAGTCGGCATGGGTGGTACCGAGGGCCGGAATCGCACGAGCCGCCTGTGCCCATATGGTCGCATATTCCGAATGGGAATGAACGACACCGCCAATGTTCAAAAATGACTTGTAGAGCACAAGATGCGTGGCCAAATCCGAAGACGGCTGCAGATCGCCGAAGACCTTCTTGCCCTCGAGATCGGTGACGACAATGTCGGCAACCTTCATCTTATCGTAGGGAACGCCGCTCGGCTTAATCGCGACCAGACCTTGAGAACGCTCGATCCCACTGACATTACCGAAGGTGTAGAGGACCAGGCCGCCTTTGGCCAAATCGAGGTTGGCCTCCAGCACTTGCTCGCGCAACAGCTTCAACATCGTCAGTCCTTGGAAAAAGAAAGGCCGACCGCGAGCCCATAGGTCGCGGTCGGCCGGGCAACAATTAGTGCGAGGTCCAGCCCTTGTAGGAGTCGAGGTTCTCGTTGGTGATCAGGACCGGATCCAACAGGATAACCTTCGGATCCGGCTTCTTGCCCTGCAGGATGCCGGCGGCGAGTTCAAGTGACTGGCCCGCCATGGTGTAGGGATCCTGCGACGATGACGCTTTGATCAGCGACGTACCGGTCTTGAGTTCTGCCTCGATATCCGGCGCACCGTCGACAGCGGTAATGATGAACTCATTCCGGCCGAGTTGCTTGGCAGCGAGGCTCGCCCCGATGCCAGTCGGATCGTTGATGGCGAAGATGCCGTCAACCTTCGGGAAGCGCGTGAGCAAGCTCTGCGTCACGGCAAAACCGCCATCGCGCGAACCCTTGGCATCCTGATCGTCGGAGAGGATCTTGATATCGGGATTCTTGGCGAAGACTTCCTTGCAGCCTTTGACGCGATCGGTCACCGACGTCACCTGCGGACCATTAACGATGAGCACGTCGCCTTTGCCTTTCAGATGATCGACAATGTACTGGCAGGCAAGCGCACCGGCCTTCACGTTGTCGGTCATGACCGTAACGTCCGCACCGTTGGCACCCACATCGAACGCGGCCACGACAATACCAGCCGCCTGAGCCTTCTTGATGGCCGGTTCGATCGCGATCGGGTCAACGGCATTTAACATGATCACGTTGACGCCGGCGGCGATGAAATTATCGATCTGGGTAAATTGCTTGTTAAGGTCGTAATCGGATGAGACCGATGTCACTTCGACATTCGGATTGATCGCCTTGGCCTTATCTTCGATGCCCTTGATGGTGGCGACGAAGAACGGATTGCCGAGTGAACCGACTGAAATGCCCACTTTCTTCAGTTCCTGGGCGGCCGCGGGGGCCGCAAGGCCGACCGCAACCGCCAGCCCGAGGGCGAGACGCGAGAGCTTCATGTTTCCTCCTGTTGCATTTTCCGGACCCGGTTGGACCTCCACCCGGGCACGACTTTCTATCCAGCGACTTCTATGAGTGCCGGCCACCTTGGCCCCGTCATGTCCGCCCACCTCCCCGCAAGCGATAGCGGTCGAGTGCGACAGCACCGATGATGACCAATCCTTTGATGATGTATTGCCAAATGTCCGAGATACCGAGCAAGATCAGGCCGTTCGACAACACAGCGATGATAAGCGCGCCAATCAGCGTGCCCCAGATCGAGCCGATGCCGCCCGTGAAGCTGGTGCCTCCAAGAATGACCGCAGCGATAGCATCGAGCTCATAGCTCTGGCCGAGCTGCAAGCCATTGGCCGCAAAGAGGCGCGCTGCGGACATGGCGCCGCCGAGCCCTGATAACAGCCCAGCCATCGAATAGACAAAGAGCAGAATCTGCCAGACCTTGATGCCGGCAAGACGCGCTGCATCCGGGTTTCCACCCACGGCATAGATGCGATTGCCGAGCACCGTGCGTCGCAGGATCACCCAGGAGATGATGACAACGGCAAAGGCGATAACGACCAACCAAGGAACCCCAAACAGCGTTCCATTGCCGATGAAGGCAAAGGGCAGTTCCGGATTGAAGACGGTCGTATCCTCACCAAGAAGGCGGGCGACGCCGCGTACGGCAGTCAGCGAGCCGAGCGTCACGATAAACGGCGGCAATCGCATCGCTGAAATGAGGATCCCGTTCAGCAGCCCAAAGATGAGACCGACCAGAAGTGCTGCCGGCACGCCAAGCAGCCCGTAATCGGGTATTTTCGAGCAGATGATCGCGATCATCGCGGACGCAGCGAGGATCGAACCCACCGAAAGATCGATACCACCGGTCAGAATGACGAAGGTCATGCCAGCCGCCAGCACGATGTTAATTGCCGCCTGCTGCGCGACGATCGAAAGGTTCATCCAACTCATAAAGCGGTCGGTCGAGAACTCGAAATAGAGCGCCAGGATGATGAGAATCGGCAGCATGCCGGCAACCTGCAGGATCTGCCGCATACGCTGCTTGCGCGCGAGAGACGCTTTCTCCAACTCCTGGACTGTCCCTTCCATCGCTCTCTCACTCATGCCCCATTTTCCTTATCAACTTTTTCATGCCGCGCGGACATTCGCGGTATTGGTAGCGATATCCATGATGGCTTCTTGTGTAATCGGCGCACCAGGCTTGGCTTCGATCTCGCCCACGATATGGCCGTCGCGCATCACCAGCACACGGTCGGAAATGCCGACAATCTCAGGTAACTCGCTGGAGATCACCACAACGGCAGCACCGTTCCGCGCTAACCCATCGATGATCTGATAGATTTGAGATTTGGCCCCAACATCGATACCCCTCGTCGGCTCATCGAGCAGCAAGACGCGCGGCTTCGTTTCCAACAGGCGCGAAAGCAACACCTTCTGCTGATTGCCGCCGGAGAGCGAGCCGACGCTCACGGCAGCGTTGAGCGTACGGATGCCAAGCGCACGGATAGCGTCACTGGCCCGTTGCTGCGCCGCCCTCAGATTGAGAAGGCCGGCCGGCAGGGCATCAGCGCCAAGCACGCTCATCGAGATGTTTTCGCGGATCGTCATATCGAGGAATAGCCCCAAAGCCTTGCGATCCTCAGTGAGATAAACGACGCCGGAATCAATCGCCTGCAGCGGTGTCTCGATCTTGCATTCCTTGCCGTCAACCATGATGCGGCCGTTGGTGCGTGCGTCTGCGCCGTAGATGAGGCGTGCAAGCTCCGTGCGACCCGAACCTACCAATCCTGCGAGGCCAACCACCTCGCCCGCCCGGACGGCGAAGCTGCAATCCTTGATGAAATGGCCATCGCCGATGCCCTCAACCTCGAGCACCAGCTTGCGATCCTCTGTCGGATGGCGATGCTCCTTGGTATAGAAAGAAGAAAGCTCGCGCCCCACCATCATGCGCACCAGGGCCGCCGCTGTTATTTCCTCTTTATCGAGCGTTCCGATGAGCGAGCCATCACGCAACACGCTCACGCGGTCGGCCAGTTCGTAAACTTCGGCCATGCGGTGGCTGATATAGACGATGGCGATGCCCTCGCTCTTGAGCTGGCGGATGATGGAAAAAAGCCTCGTCGCCTCACGTGCCGAGAGGCTGGTGGTGGGTTCATCCATCACCAGGATGCGCGGATGCCCTGTGAGAGCGCGAGCGATCTCGACCAGTTGACGCTCCGCGATCGACAGATTGGCAACACGCTCGGACGCTTTGAAGGGAGCGGCGAGGCGCTCGAGCAGCGGCTTGGCTGCGGCCTCCATGGCCTTGCGGTCGATGAAGCCGAAGCGCCTTTTCTCCTCGCCCAGAAAGATGTTCTCGGCGACGCTGAGGTTGGGCGAAAGAGACAGCTCCTGATAGATGATGGCAATACCGTTGCGCCGCCCCGCCAGCGGGCCATCGATCGCCACGGGCTCGCCGCGCAGACGAATCTCGCCACCGGCATCGGCCTGATAGGCCCCGGACAGGATCTTCATCAGGGTCGACTTGCCTGCCCCGTTCTCCCCCATCAGGGCGTGAATTTCACCACGACGAACCGAGAAGGAGACGTTCGACAGAGCCCGGATGTTGGCAAAGCTCTTGGCGATGTTGCGCATGTCGAGTTCCGGCACCTCGCCGGAAGCGGCGCCCGATGCCATGCCAACGCGCGGATCGACCCCACTCGTCATGAATGAACGGTCCCTGTCATGCCGTTTCCTCGAAGCGGCGGCTTTTGATTGCCGCACTATTTGTGATATAGAAACTTCCGTATCGAAAGTCGAAAGTCAAGATGGATTGAATTTGCCGCCGATATTGCGGTATTTCCCCTCACAGGCCTGCGAATTCGGAGTTTCGGATTGTGCGGTGCGATATCTTTGGAGCCGATATGATGACGGCGGAAACACTCGGCGATGACATAAGTGCCCTGCCCGCTGGAATGGAATCGTCTGCATCCGACGCGCGACGCGAGCAGCTGCTGACCTTCATCCAGACCCATGAGTTCGTGCGCATCTTCGACCTCGCCCGCCAATTCGGCGTTTCCGAGGTCACCATCCGCAGCGACGTCGACATTCTGGCGCGGCGAGGCGGCATCCGTCGGGTTCGCGGCGGCGCCATGCGTGTCGTGGAAGCCGTGCCGGAAGTCGATTATGAAGCCCGAGTCTCCAGCTACCTCCCAGAAAAGCGCCTCATCGGCCAGGCAGCCGCGGCCATGCTGTCGCCCGGCGACAGCGTCATCCTCGACGTCGGCACCACGGCAATGGCCATCGCCCATGCCATCGCCGATCGTGAGGATCTCACCAATCTCACCGTCTTCACGCCGGGCCTCAATATTGCGCTGGCGCTCGAACGCGCCATTCCCCGTGTCGAGGTCGTGGTCACCGGCGGTACGCTGCGACCGCAGCAGCATTCGCTTGTGGGGCCGGTCAGTACGCTGATCCTGGAGCGCATCCGTGCCTCCTTCGCCTTTATCGGCTGCAACGGGGTCGACCCCTCTTTCGGCATCATGGGCCTCAGCTTGCCGGATGCCGCGCTGAAGCAGGCGATCCTCAAGGCGTCACGCCTCGGCATCGTCGTGACTGACGCCAGTAAATTCACCCAAACATCGCTCGTCCGCGTCTGCGGCTTCGAAGATGTCGATATGATCATGACTGCCGGCGCCCCGGATCCAGCAACGGTCGCCGCGGTGCGTGAAAGCGGCGTCGAGCTCAGGATCCTCAACTAGGTCGTCGCGCATCGCAGATCGTTGGGCCTTGTCGAATCCGTCGCCGGCAATCACTCTTGGCTCTGACGAGAGCAATGAGGATTACCCAAATGCGCGCCGCTCTTTTCGAAACCGCACGCCAGCCGTTGCTGATCAAGGAAGTTCCGGACCCCGCCTGTCCGCGCGACGGTGTCGTCATTGCCGTGAAGGCCTGCGGCGTCTGCCGCTCTGACTGGCACGCCTGGAACGGTGCCGATCCGGACGTGACGCCGCCACATGTGCCCGGCCATGAATTCGCAGGCATCGTCGTCGAGGTTGGACCGGAATGTCGGCGTTTCAGACAAGGAGACCGCGTGACGGCCCCCTTCATCATCGCTTGTGGCGATTGTCCGGATTGTCGTGGTGGTGATCCTACAATTTGTGCCCATCAATTCGTCATCGGCTTTTCGGCCTGGGGCGCCTTTGCCGAGTTCACAGCCGTCCCGCACGCGGACTTCAACCTGGTACCGTTGCCGGAAATGATCGGCTTTGCCGAAGCAGCAGCCATGGGCTGCCGCCTCACCACGGCCTTTCGCGGCATCGTCGACCGCGCGGACCTGGAACCAGGTGAATGGCTCAGCGTTCATGGCTGCGGCGGTGTAGGGCTCTCGGCCATCATGATCGCCTCGGCCCTTGGCGCACAGATACTCGCTATCGACGTCAATGAAGAGGCACTGACGCTTGCGCGATCTTTGGGCGCCACGGTGACGCTTAATGCCGCGACGTCACGCGATGTCGCGATGGATGTGCGTGCCCTCACCGATGGCGGCGCTCACGTCTCGATCGACGCCCTTGGCATCACCACAACCTTCCACAATTCGATTCGCGGCCTGCGCAAGCTCGGCCGGCATGTGCAGATCGGCATGCCGCTGGAACAGCATGCGACGCCCGCTATCCCTCTGCTTGAGACAGTCTATTCGCGCCAGATCAGCATCATGGGGACTCGCGGTATTCCAGCGAGCCGCTTCCCGGCCATCTTCGGCATGATCAAGGCCGGGCGGATCGATCCAGCGCGGCTTATCACGCGGCGAATTGCACTCGACGAAGCAGGCGCTGCCCTTGCCGCGCTAGATGGCTTCCAGGGCGTCGGCGTAACCGTGATCGATCGTTTCTAACGACCTAGCGCTGGCCGATGGCGGCAACAATCATCGATATCTGCTGTCCATCTTCCGAGAACGGCAGCAACATCGCTTCGTAATTCAACACCGCGTCGTCAGCAATCTCATTGCGGATAAGGAGCAAGGGCTGGCGCTGCGCCAACAATGCTTGGTAGGAGTCGAGGGTTACCTTGCGCTGTGCTGGATTGGGCCAGTTCTCAAGCCAAGTGCCCGTGGGCTCGAAGCCATATTTCTGCACCCACCACGACCCGACCACGCGCAGCTTATATCGGCGGTCCACATCGCCGTGGATCTCGATCAACGCGATGCGCTCCAACATGAAGCGCAAATCAATCGGATCGAGATCGGCGCGTTGAGGGAAAGCCCTGCCGTCGCGCTTGGCATGCCAATACCCAAGCAATCGCTGCAAATCGGCGCTCTTGGCCACGACGACGTTACCGCGCTCGTCGACGGCCCCGAAGGCCGTGCCATTGTGGTCCGATGCGTTCACAATCTCTCCGTCATCGCAAGCGCCGGCGATTTTTTTATCAAAAAAGCCCTCGGTATGTGTACCGAGGGCTTTTTGGTATTGGTTGCGGGAAGAGGATTTGAACCTCTGACCTTCAGGTTATGAGCCTGACGAGCTACCGGGCTGCTCCATCCCGCGTTAATTCGATCGTTCATTCTGGC
>JACPDN010000001.1 GCA_016183985.1 Pseudomonadota bacterium
CGTCGAGATCGTGATGCCACGGGCGCGCTCTTCCGGCGCCTTGTCGATCTGGTCGTACGCCGTGAACGTCGCACCACCCGTCTCCGCCAGAACCTTCGTGATCGCCGCCGTCAGCGACGTCTTGCCGTGGTCAACGTGGCCAATCGTGCCAACGTTGCAGTGCGGCTTGTTACGCTCGAATTTAGCCTTCGCCATCTTCTTTACTCCGTCAGTATCTCTGCTGTTCCGTTAGGCCATCTTGGCGCGGACTTCGTCCGCAACCGCCTGAGGAACCTGCTCATAGTGGTCGAAAGTCATGCTGTACTGGGCACGGCCCTGGCTCATCGAGCGCAGAGTGTTCACGTAACCAAACATGTTGGCCAGCGGCACCATCGCGGTGATGACGCGCGCATTGCCGCGGCTGTCCATGCCCTGGACCTGGCCACGACGCGAATTGAGATCGCCGATCACGTCACCCATGTAGTCTTCCGGGGTGACGACTTCGACTTTCATCATCGGCTCGAGCAAACGCGGGCCGGCTTTCGGAATGGCTTCGCGGAAGCAAGCGCGCGAGGCGATGTCGAAGGTCAGCACGTTCGAGTCAACGTCGTGATAGGCGCCGTCGATCAGGGTCGCCTTGAAGTCGATCAGCGGGAAGCCGGCGATGACGCCCGTTTCCTTGGCGAGCTTCAGGCCCTTTTCGACGCCCGGCACGTATTCACGCGGCACCGAACCGCCGACGACCGAGTTTTCGAACACGAAGCCGGCACCGGCTTCGAGCGGCTCGAAGCGGATCTTGACGCGGGCGAACTGGCCCGAACCACCGGTCTGCTTCTTGTGCGTGTAGTCGTGCTCGACCTTCTTGGTGATGCTTTCGCGATACGCCACCTGCGGCGCACCCACGTTGGCTTCGACCTTGAATTCGCGCTTCATGCGGTCGACGAGAATTTCGAGATGGAGCTCGCCCATGCCCTTGATGATCGTCTGGCCGCTTTCCGGATCGGAATTGACGCGGAAGCTCGGGTCTTCCTGCGCGAGGCGGTTAAGCGCCACGCCCATCTTTTCCTGATCGGCCTTCGACTTCGGCTCGACGGCCACTTCGATGACCGGCTCCGGGAATTCCATGCGCTCGAGCACGATCGGGTGCGCGGGGTCGCAAAGGGTATCGCCAGTGGTGGTGTTCTTCAGACCGCACAGGGCGACGATGTCGCCGGCGCGGGCTTCCTTGATGTCTTCGCGGCTGTTGGCATGCATGAGCAACATGCGGCCGACGCGCTCTTTCTCTTCCTTCACCGTGTTCAAGACGGTGGTGGCCGAGTTGAGGATGCCGGAATAGATGCGCACGAAGGTGATCGAGCCGACGAACGGATCGGTCATGATCTTGAACGCCAGGCCCGAGAACGGCTCGTCATCCGAGCTCTTGCGGGTCATTTCCTGATCGGAATCGACCGCAACGCCCTTCATGTCCGGCACGTCGAGCGGCGACGGCAGGAAGTCGACGACGGCGTCGAGCATGGGCTGCACGCCCTTGTTCTTGAAGGCCGAGCCGCACAGGACCGGAACGAACGCGCCGGTGTTGGTGCCCTTGCGGATGAGCTTCTTCAGCGTGTCGACGTCCGGCTGCTTGCCTTCGAGATAGGCTTCCATGACCTGGTCGTCGAGCTCGACGCACATCTCGACGAGACGGGCGTGATACTCTTCGGCCTTTTCCTTCATGTCGGCGGGAATGTCACCGATGACGAATTCGGCGCCGAGGCTCTCATCCTTCCAGATGACACCCTTCATGGCGACGAGATCGACGAGACCCGCGAATTCGCTTTCCGCACCGATCGGCAGATGAATGACCAGGGGCTTGGCACCGAGGCGGTCGACGATCATGTCGACGCAGCGATAGAAATCGGCGCCGATGCGATCCATCTTGTTGACGAAGCAGATGCGCGGCACGCCGTACTTGTCGGCCTGGCGCCACACCGTCTCCGACTGCGGCTCAACGCCGGCAACCGAGTCGAACACCGTCACGGCGCCGTCGAGCACGCGCAGCGAACGTTCGACTTCAATGGTGAAGTCGACGTGGCCCGGGGTGTCGATGATGTTGATGCGGTGGTCGTTCCAGAAGCAGGTCGTGGCAGCCGAGGTGATGGTGATGCCGCGCTCTTGCTCCTGCTCCATCCAATCCATCGTCGCGGTGCCTTCGTGCACTTCGCCGATCTTATAGGACTTGCCGGTGTAATAGAGAATGCGCTCGGTCGTGGTGGTCTTGCCGGCATCGATGTGGGCCATGATGCCGATATTGCGGTATCGCTCGAGCGGAGTAGTGCGCGCCATGATGCGGTTTCCTTGCTCTTACCAGCGATAGTGCGAGAAGGCCTTATTGGCCTCTGCCATACGATGGGTGTCTTCGCGCTTCTTCACCGAGGCGCCGCGGTTGTTGGCGGCGTCAAGGAGTTCGGCAGCGAGACGGTCGGTCATGGTCTGCTCGGAACGGCCGCGGGCGGTGGCAATGATCCAGCGGATCGCCAGCGCCTGAGCGCGGTCCGGGCGAACTTCGACCGGCACCTGATAGGTCGCACCGCCGACGCGGCGCGAACGCACTTCGAGGTGCGGCTTCACGTTGGTGAGGGCCTCGTGGAACAACTTGATCGGATCGCCGCCCTTGGACTTCTTCTCGACATTCGAGAGAGCGCCATAGACGATCGTTTCTGCCGTCGACTTCTTGCCGGCATACATAAGGCTGTTCATGAATTTGGTGAGCACGATATCGCCGAACTTGGCATCCGGCAGAACTTCGCGCTTTTCAGCGGCGTGACGACGCGACATCTCTCAGATCTCCTTACTTCGGACGCTTCGCGCCGTACTTCGAACGACGCTGCTTGCGGTCCTTCACGCCCTGGGTATCGAGCGTGCCGCGGATGATGTGGTAACGAACGCCCGGCAAATCCTTTACGCGGCCACCGCGGATCATGACGACCGAGTGCTCCTGCAGGTTATGGCCTTCGCCGGGAATGTATGAGGTGACTTCGAAACCGTTGGTCAGACGCACGCGCGCGACCTTACGCAGCGCGGAGTTCGGCTTCTTCGGCGTCGTGGTGTAGACGCGGGTGCACACGCCACGCTTCTGCGGGCTCGCTTCAAGCGCCGGGACCTTGTTACGGGCCTTCAGGGGCGCACGGCCCTGGCGGATCAGCTGGTTAATCGTCGGCATTACTTCTTCCTCACCTCATTCGCGCGTCCGGGCCGAGCCCATTGGCGCGAGATTTGCGAATTGCAAATGTTGCCCATATGCAAACGCGACCTCATCGAACTACCGACGCTTTCGCGTCTCGATGCGGTCGCTAAAAACGCCAGATTGCTCATGCTCTTAAGGCAGAGGAGCCATATGTCGTCCGGATGCTTAAGCGGGGACAGCGTCTAGACTGAAGGGGCGCTTGCGCGCCAAAGGTCTACCACCAGCCCCCTTAAAGGCGGGCGGAATATATTGATTCCCCCACCCCCGGTCAAGCAGAAGAATCCGGCTTGAAATCCGTCTTTTTCAAAGACTTAACGCGAGTGCGACGGTGCGCGCATAGCTACCATACGATGGGGTCTTGCGGCCAGCTTGCCCCCAATTCTGGGGGCGGCGGCGATTCTGGGACGTACAGAGCGGCAATTCGGTAATAAAATTACTCAACAACAAAGCCTAAGAGAATCAGTCAGGCTTGTCTCAGCCGGCAGACGCCGACTAGCCTGAGGGGGATCCGTCCAGGGATAAGTCAGATGCGTTGGCTGCTGCCCCTCGCCCTGTGGATATCTTTGCTCACGACGCCGGCCGCCGAGGCCGCGCCGCGCGTGGCGTTGGTGATCGGCAATGCCGGTTACGGGGACGCGATCGGACGCCTGCCCAACCCGGCCGAGGACGCCAACCTCATCGCCGCGGCCCTGACCGAGGTCGGCTTCACCGTAACCACCCTGATCGACGCCGATCAAAGGGCGATGAAGCGAGCAATCTCGGATTTCGGCCAGGCCCTGGTGGCGGCCGGACCGGAGGCGACCGGCCTCTTCTATTACGCGGGTCACGGGGTGCAGATCGGCGGCACCAATTATCTTGTCCCCCTCGGCGCCGACATTCGAAGCGAGGCAGACGCCGAGATCGAGAGCGTCGATGCTAGCTGGGTGCTGAAGCAGATGGAATTTGCTGGTAACCGGGTCAATGTCGTCATCCTGGACGCCTGCCGCAACAATCCGCTGCCGCGCAGCCTGCGCTCGGCCAGCAGTGGCCTCGCGCGCATGGATGCACCCAAGGGCAGCTTCATCGCCTATTCGACGGCACCGGGTGACGTGGCGCAGGACGGCAGTGGCACCAACAGTCCTTATGCGGCGGCCCTGGCACAGGCAATCACCGGCGCGGCGGCCCCGATCGAGGAGATGTTCCGCAATGTCCGTGTCGCCGTCATGGCTGCGACCGGCGAAGCGCAAGTGCCATGGGATTCCTCCTCGCTCACCGGCGCCTTCTATTTCAAGGAGGATGGCACGGCGGCGGCACCGACAGTTATCGCGCCGGTGGCGGCAAACGACCAATCCGCAGCCCGCGGACAGGCCATGGAAGGGCCGCCCAAGGCGGGTAGCGTCTTCCGCGACTGCCCGGAATGCCCGGACATGGTGGTCATTCCGGCCGGGCGCTTCGTCATGGGTGCACCGAAAGAGGACGAGGATCGGCGTGCCGACGAGGCCCCGTTCCATAAAGTGACGATCGGCGCACCTTTTGCCCTCATGACGACCGAGGTGACGCGGAACCAGTTCGCGGCCTTCGTCATCGCGACCGGCCGCAACATGGAGGATGGCGATTGTTATCTCGCCGATGGCGGCGACGGAAAAAGCGACGATGCCGCGCATTGGCTGGCGCCGGGCTTCAAGCAGGAGGGCAGCGAGCCGGTCGTCTGCGTCAGCTGGCACGACGCCGTCGCCTATGCCGAGTGGTTGAGCAACAAAGCCGGCTTTGCCTATCGCCTGCCAACGGAAGCCGAATGGGAATATTCCGCCCGCGCCGGCCGCCGCGGCAACTTCCCGTGGGACGAGAACAGTGCTGCCGATGCCTGCCATATCGGCAACAGCATGGATGTGAGTGGGCACAAGGAATTTCCGACACTCGAGCCTTCACCTTGCGATGATGGACGCGCATTCACCGCACCGGCCGGATCCTATCGGCCCAATCTCTTCAAGCTCTTCGACATGGCCGGAAATGTGTGGGAATGGGTCGAGGACTGCTATCGCCCCAGCTACAGACAAGCACCCGCAGACGGCAGCGCTGTCGAACTCGATTCCTGCCCGGAACATGCTGCGCGCGGCGGCAGCTGGAATGACGGCCTGTGGGATTTCCGCTTTGCGCGCCGCTACAATGTCGACGGTTGGGGCCGTGAAAACATCCTGGGCTTCCGCCTGGCCCGCGATTTGTAGAGTGCTGCATGGTCGGCGCATCTATCGCAGCGCCGACCATGCCGCCATATCTCAGCCGAACTTGTTGGCCTTGGGGAAGCCGTTGGGCGGCAAGCGGCCGGCTTGGGCGCGTTCGCCGATCCAGTCCTTGAGGTTGCTGTGCGTCTCGGTGCGAATCTTGTCGCCCAGGCGCCACGTCAAACCTTCCGCCTTGGTATAGACCTTGGCGTCCGAGAGGCCGCCATCCTTGTATTTCTGCAGCATGACGCCGCGGCCGCGAGTCATTTCCGGAATCTCATTGAGCTTGAAGATAAGGAGCTTCCGGTTGTCGCCGATGACGGCCACCATGTCGCCATTGGCTGGCACGCAGACATTGGCTTCTTCGCCTTCCGGCACGGTGAGTACCTGGCGGCCGTTCTTGGTCTGCGCCAGGATCTCATTGGTGGGCACGACAAAGCCGCGACCGTCATGGGAAGCCACCAGCAGCTTCTCATCCGGCCGGTGGATCATCATGGCAACGATGTCGTGCTCATTGCCGAGATCGATATAGAGCCTGACCGGTTCGCCATGGCCGCGCCCGCCCGGCAGCTTGTCGCAAGGGATCGTGTAGAATTTGCCGTTGGTGCAGAAGATCACCAGCTTGTCGGTCGTTTCGGCATGGAGCTGGAACTTGCCCCAATCGCCTTCCTTGAATTTGATCTCGGCGCCTTCCTCGACATGACCCTTCATGCCGCGGATCCAGCCCTTGGACGAGCAGACGACCGTGATCGGCTCGCGCTCGATGAGCGATTCCAGCGGGATGATCACGGCCGAGGGTGCATCGCCGAGATCGGTGCGGCGGCGACCCAAAGCCGTCTTCGGGCCGTAGAGCTTCTTGAGTTCCTGGACTTCCGTGCCGATCGCTTCCCACTGCTTGGCATCCGAGCCGAGCAAGACTTCCAGCGCCTTCTTCTCGGCGCTGAGTTCCTTGTGCTCGCCCTTGATCTCCATTTCCTCAAGCTTGCGCAAGGCGCGCAAACGCATGTTGAGGATGGCGTCGGTCTGCGTGTCGGTCAGCTTCCACTTCTTCATCATGACGGCCTTGGGGTCGTCTTCGAAGCGGATGATGCGGATCACCTCGTCGATGTTGAGATAGGCGACGAGATAGCCGTCGAGGATTTCGAGGCGCCGCTCGATTTCGCCCAGGCGGAATTTCGAGCGGCGCTGCAGCACGACGCGGCGATGATCGAGATAGGCCTGCAGCACCTCATTCAAGGGCATGACGCGCGGCGTCTGGTTGGCGTCGAGCGCGTTCATGTTGAGGCTGAAGCGCGTCTCGAGATCGGTCTGGCGGAACAGCTGTTCCATCAGATGCTCGGGCTCGATGTTGCGCGATTTCGGCGTTAGCACCAGGCGGATATCAGTCGTCGACTCATCGTTGATGTCGTCGAGGAAGGGCAGCTTCTTGTCCTGCAGCAGCTCGGCGATCTTTTCGATGAGGCGCGATTTGGCGACCTGGTAGGGGATCTCGGTGACGACGATCTGGAAGCCGCCGCCCTTGATCTCCTCCTTGACCCATTTCGCGCGCACGCGGAACGAGCCGCGACCGGTGCGATAGGCCTCGACGATGGTCTCGCGGCTCTCGACGATGATGCCGCCGGTCGGGAAATCCGGCCCCGGCATCAAATTCACCAGCGTCTCGATGCGCGCATTCGGCGTCTTCAAGAGATGCGTGAGGCAGTCGCAGATCTCGGCCACGTTATGGGGCGGAATGCTGGTCGCCATGCCGACGGCAATGCCCTGCGATCCGTTGGCGAGCAGGTTCGGAAAGGCCGCCGGCAGGATCATCGGCTCCTGATTCTCGCCGTCATAGGAGGCACGAAAATCGACCGTGTCCTCATCCATGTTCTGCAGCATGAGCGAGGCGGCCTCGGTGAGGCGCGCTTCGGTATAACGCATCGCCGCCGGGTTATCGCCGTCGATCGAGCCGAAATTTCCCTGGCCTTCGACCATCGGATAACGCACGGCGAAATCCTGCGCCAAACGCACCATGGCGTCATAGATCGAGGCATCGCCATGGGGGTGGAACTTACCCATGACGTCACCGACCACGCGGGCCGACTTCTTGAAGCCCGAACCTGGGTCGAGCTTGAGTTGCCGCATGGAGTAAAGAATGCGCCGATGCACCGGCTTCAAGCCGTCGCGCACATCGGGCAGCGAGCGGGACATGATGGTGGAGAGCGCGTAGGAAAGGTAACGCTCGCCCAAGGCCTCGGCGAGGTTGGTAAGCTTGATCTCGCCCTGCGGGGGCGGGGTGGTCGACGCGGCTTTTTTGGCCATAAGGGGAATCGGCTTTCGGCTAAAGGCGTGAATCGGGCGCCATCCTAGGCGGCGCTGGCCCTACGTCAAGCCTGCGACTCCGCTTGTCTTTCTTTGTTCGTCAGTAACTTAGCGATCGAGGAACAATTGGCGGTGCTGTTTCGGATGGGAGTCGCTGCCGATCCGCAACGCGTCCTCTTCCAATCCGAACACCTGGAAGCCCAGGCGATCATAAAGCTGTTCGGCCGCCGGATTGGGCACGGTGACGGTGAGTTGCAACTGCCGCAGCCCACCCAGACCCCGCGCATAGTCGATCACATCCAGCATCAAAGCGGTGGCAATGCCCTTCCCCTGCCAGTCGGGTGCCACGGAGAGGCCGATGATCTGCCCGATATGCTGACGCTTGGCGCCGGGCTCGCGCCGGAAGCCGACGGCGCCGATCAGGATGCCGCCGCCATCGAAGGCACCCTGCCAGCGATTGAGCGGCGTCGGCTTCAGGCGCCGCTCCGAGGTGGCGAGGGGTTTTAGCGCTTCTTCCGCTGCATCGGCCCGGAACAGGGTCGGATAGAGCCTGAGATTGTTGAGCCGGAACGACCGGTATTGCGGCGCGTCCGACGGCAGCAACAGCCGCAGCGAGAAACCACCCTCCGACGGTTTGTCGGGTGCCCGCATCGCCGACCTCAGAACCGATCGACGCGGAAGGGCGCCAGGTCCACACCCGGATCGCGCCCCGCCGCAAGGTCGGCGATGATGCGGCCCGTGACCGGTCCCAGCGTGAGGCCGACATGGCCGTGGCCGAAACCGAAGAAGGTGTTCTTGAACCGCTTGCCTCGGGCGATGACGGGAACGGAATCCGGCATAGAGGGGCGGAACCCCATCCAATCGCTGCGGCCCGTCTCGTCGAGCTCGCCGAACATGCGTCGCCCGTGATTCATCAGCTTCTGCGCGCGCTCATAATTCGGCGCGGCCTCGAGCCCGCCCAGTTCCACCGTGCCGGCAAAGCGCAAACCGACATCGAGCGGCGTGATGGCGAAGGAATGATCGCCGGAATAGATCGGCATGCGCGGTCGCTTCTGGGCGTTGGGCAGGGTTACATGATAGCCGCGCTCGGTATCCAGCGGCACCTTATGGCCCAGCATCGCGGTGAGCTTCTTCGACCAGGCGCCGGCTGCCACCACCACGGCATCGCAAGGATAAGACTGCCCACCGGCCTTCACCGCCTTCGGCCCTTCCGCGCCGATCTCGAAACCGGTGACATCGGCTTTCACGATCTTGCCGCCATTCGCCACGAACTGGTTGGCCAGACGCTGCACCAGCGCGAAATTGTCGGTGACGAAGGAATTCTCGGGGTAATAGACGGCGTGGCGATAGATCGGGTTGAGGCTCGGCTCGAACTGGCGGATCTCTTCCTGCTGCAGAATCTTGAACTCGACCCCACGCCGCTTCTGCAAGGCGAGATCCCATTGATAGCCTTCGAACTTCTTGTCGGTCTCGAAGACGCCGAGCCAGCCGGTATCCTTGATCATCAGTGACTGGTTGGCGAGTGCCGCCAGTTCCTTATGGGCCGCCAGCGCATGCACCAGCACGGAGCGGAGTGCGATCGAGATCTGCTCGACCCGCTTCTCGCCAGACGCCGCCACGAAACGCAGCAGCCAAGGCGTGATCTGCGGCAGATAGGACCAGCGGATGGCGAGCGGGCTCAAAGGGTCCATCAGCATTTTCGGCACATCCCACAGGATGCCGGGTGTCGCCACGGGTATGCAGGATTCGGTGGCGATAACCGCGGCATTGCCCTTCGACGTTCCCTCGCCCGGATCGCGCCCGTCGATCACCGTGACCTGATTGCCGTCCTTCTGCAGATAAAGTGCGGCCGAAACACCGACGATGCCAGCACCGATGACGATGAAATGCCGATTACCCATGATATCCCCAAAAGCCCCCGCGCTCTTTTTTAAGATGCCGGAGCATGGCTTGCGGCCAGGAGCAAATCAAGGGCGGGTACTTGGCCAAATATTTCTGACGTGGACGTTCAGTCAACTCATTCCTCTTTCTAACAGCGAGTTGACGCGACAATAGCCATCAGCCGTTTGAAAAGGGGCGAATAGCAATAGATAGCCGCCTCAGCCGGGTCTTGCGCTCTTGGTGGCGATACCTTTCTCGATCAGATCTCGCATCATGCGCATCGTCTGCAATGCTTCTTCTTCGGATTTTAGAGTGTAGTTCATGAAATCCTCGAGATCCTGATAACTTCTCGGAAGGCTACGGCAAGCCAGATCCAGTTCCGCAATCGCTTGGCGCAGGTAGTCCGCATCGTTGTCGTTAACGAATTGCGCGACCGTCGCGCCAATGCGTTGGTCACCGAACTCCCCCGCATTGTCAGCGATATTCAACATGAGATCACTCAGCGCCGGATATTGCTGATTCATGAACGCAAAGGTTTCCATACTCATCGTTATTCTCTTTCCGCAGTTGGCGACGGACTGTCCGCTACTTGGGATACGCCGTGAAGAAATAGAAGCCGCCCTTATCGTCCCGTTTCAGGCTAATGAAGGCATTTGTTTTTGGGACAACTGAGCCATCCTTCATAACGGTCATGCCGATCTGCGTGTTGCCCTGATAGGGTATGTGAAGTTTCGGCCGTTTCCCTTCCTTCATCCAGGCGACAATGGCTGCCTTGTTTTGCTGCAAGCCAGCCAGAACGACCCTCTCGGCCGTTTCCACGTCCGGAAAGCTGGAAGATGCCAATATCCTAGGTTCCTTCTTCAGACGATCTGTTAATTCCTCTTTGGTCTTTCCGACGTGCTTTGAAATCACGTGGCCGTCCGGCCCTTCATTACCCCCGATCGACCGTTTGAAATAGGTGTCAACGGATGCCGGGTCGTTGAGATCGAGGCGGATATGATCAGGCTTGGGTACTGGCAGTTCAGGTGACGGCTCACTGTCGATCTTGGGCCTTTCCGGCAGATCGTCGATCTTTCCGGCAACCTTCGCCTCGGCCCTGGCGACATCTTCGGCGGCATTCTCTATTTTGCGCGTTGCACCCAATACATTGGGCGTGCCCGGCAGGGCCGTCACCACCGTGCCCAGTATGTTGCCGAAGGTGGCCGTCTCAGGGTGTCTGATATATTGCTCGGTATCGGCGACAAGACTTAGCGCATCGCCATAGCCGGGAATCATGCCGGGCGCGGCTTCAATGACGGCGCCCACTTTCCCGGTACGCGCCCGCGCCGCTTCCGTTAGCGCCCTCTCTTCCCTGCGATTCTTTTCGTAATCCTCGGCAAAACTGCCATCGCCAAAAAGCGCATTGCCGGCTGCCGCTACATTGTCGGCATAGCCATTGGTCGCACCGTTGGCGAGGAGGCGTATGCCGTCATCGATCGCCTGCAACACCTCCTGCGGTGATGGATGGGGGGCACCCTTTTGCGCCTCCGCCATGGCGGCGAAACGGCCGATGCCTGTTTTCGGCTGAGGAACGGCTGGCACCCTGTTGTCATTGGCAGCGGGCGAGGGGTTGCCATTCGCAGCTCGACTTGCAGCAAAGCGCGCCGCGATCACATCTTCGCCAGGCATTGCCGGCCCTTTGAGATCCTGGAGCTTCACGCCCTGGAACGATTGCTGGCGCAAGGCGCGCACATCGGCGGGTTCGATCGTGTTCCGGTTGGCGAAGCGATAGTTCCCATCGGGGCCGCGATAGACCGGTGCCGTCGCACCGCCGAGACCGCTCAAAACGACATCGCGCGTGTTGTCGTCGAGCGCCTGCCCCAAATGCCAATTATCGGCATGGACGCCACTGCGATAGGCGTCGACCCGCCATTGCTTCTCACCGTCCGGTGAATCGAAATGAAAGGCACCGTCGCGCCATTCGCCCATGGCCCCGTCGGGCCGCTGCGGTATCGGTTTGCGGTTGCTGACCGGCGGCATGACCCATCCTGTTTTTGCCTTGACCTCTTTATGCATAACACATAAAGCGTAATTCTGTCAAGAACAAAATAGGAACTCTATCGCGTGAGGCGCTCGATCAGCCGGTCGCGGGCGGTGAGGCGTTTCTCGGCAGCCGGTGTGGGGAGGAGATGGCCATGGATGAAATGGCCGGTGAGGCGCAGCCCTTGGGCCAGCGCGGTAGCGTCGGCCGTAAGCCCATCCTGAAGCAGGAAGCCCGGCAGCGGCAGCAGCCGTTCGGCATAACGCCCGGCCCCTTGGCGGCTCACCGCGCGCCCGGTCTTGGGTGAGACGAAGATGAGATCCTCGGTCGCCCCGGTGACCGCACAGCGTGAGAGGTCGAGGCCGAAACCGAGATCTGCCAGCAGCTTCAGCTCCCAGCGCAAATAGAGCCCCGCCCAGCCCGGCACGGCGGCAACGAGGCCCTGCACCAGCACGGCGAAATCGTCATGCACATCCTGATGCGGTTCGCGTTCGGCCAAGGTCGCATCGACCACCGCCGCGGCGGCGCTCATCGCCGCCAACCGATCCGCGTCATCGATGACATGCGCGATATTGGCCTCAAGCAGTTCGGCCTGGAAATGTCCCAGCTGTTCGGAAAGCCGCGCCCGCCAGTTGAGCGAGAGTTGATTGCCGATCTCGAAAACGGGCCGGTTCTTGCGCCCGGCCCCACCCTTAACCAGACCCAGATGCCGCCCATGCTCCCGCGTCAGACAAGCCAGAATGAGGTCGCCCTCACCATGTCGCCGCGCGGAAAGGACAAAGCCTGTATCTGTGAAATCCAAGGAACCGGCCCGGTTGGTTTTGCGAAAGAACGCCTGATGTCGATCACATCATGCCGCCGCGACCCGCCGGCAGCAACAACCGCCCACTTGGCCGATGCGGCTCGACGCTAATGTTCGATCTCGCTTTCATCCGGGCCAACGGCCCCCTCGTCGCCGGTGAGGCTGGGCAATTTCGTCTGCCAGCCGACACCAAGATCGATGATGCAGGTCAGTCCGGTCGGAAGCGTTTTGGTGACGGTGAAACTGCCATTCTCGCCGCCGAAGATTTCCAACATCGTCCCGTCGACGGAGATGCCGCCACCCACCTTGCTCTCGTGGTAACGTGTCGAGAGCAATTGCGCCATCTGCGGATGCGCCTGGCAGCGCGCCGTCTCCTCCGCCACTGCCGGCCCGCTCAACAGCGCCGCCAGTATCGCAACGACGATCGCAACAAACCCGCCCCACGCATCAGGGGCATCCTCGCATAAGCTCTCGTGTCATCGGGAACCTCCTTCCCAGGTCGATCCTGGAACGACGCATCCGATTATTACTTATAGATGGTCATCACGGCGCTTGGCAGGCGTTGCAACTTTCGCATGGCTACCGGCGCTCGCGATGTAAGTGACGCAAAGCTAAGCCCCTGTTCAGTCCTCGAAATCGAGGCCCATTTCGCGGTAGCGTTCCGGATCGTCGGCCCAGGAGCCGCGCACCTTGATGAAGAGGAAGAGATGCACCTGGCGCTCGAACGCCTGTTGCATTTCGCGCTGTGCCGCCTCGCGGATCATCTTGATCTTGGCGCCGCCCTTGCCGATGACGATCGCCTTCTGACCTTCCTTGGCGACGAAGATCACCTGCGTGATCTTGACCGAGCCATCCTTGAATTCCTCCCAGGCTTCCGTCTCGACGGTGAGCGCATAGGGGACTTCCTCATGCAGCTGGCGGAAGAGATGCTCGCGCGTGATTTCGGCGGCAAGGAATCGCTGCGGCGCGTCGGTGATATGGTCTTCCGGGTAATGATGCGGGCCCTTGGGCATGCGTCGCCCGAGTTCGGCCAGCAGGTCGGTGACACCGTCGCCATGTTCGGCCGAGATCATGAAGGTGTCGGTAAAGAGCGTCTCCCCGTCTTCATTGCCGAGCGCATTGAGATCGGCGGTCTTGGCCAGCAGCCGCTCGCGCTCCTTCACCTGGTCGATCTTGTTGAGCACCAGCACGGCCTTGCGCTTGTGCTTCTTCAGGCCGTCGATGATGCGGCGGGTATCGTCGTCGATATTCTTGCGGCTGGCATCGACCATGAGCAGGATTTGGTCGGCATCGCCCGCACCCGTCCATGCCGCCGTGACCATGGCGCGGTCGAGGCGACGCTTGGGCGCAAAGATGCCCGGCGTGTCGACGAAGATCATCTGGACGGTGCCGTCCATGACGATGCCCAGCACCTTGGCGCGGGTCGTCTGCACCTTGGGGCTGACGATCGAGACCTTCTGCCCGACCACGCGGTTGACCAGGGTCGACTTCCCCGCATTGGGAGCGCCCAGCACGGCGATGAAGCCGCATGCCGTTTCAGTAGTCATCTAATTCCGCTTTCCGAGCTTCTCGGCATCACGCCGGATTTGCCGCGACCTTGTGATCTTGCCCTGCATCGCCGGCCCGCACCAGCGCCAGAAGCAGGTTGGCTGCAGCCTGTTCCGCGGCGCGCTTTGAACGGCCGGCCCCGCTTCGGGCGGGATAGCCTTCGACCGCCACCTCGACCTCGAAGACCGGATCGTGCGGCGGGCCTTCGCTGCGGATCACCTTGTAGCGCGGCAGATTGAGGCCGGCCGCCTGTGCCCATTCCTGCAGCGCCGTCTTGGCATCCTGCGGCGGGGCAAGATCGGCCGACATCATTGGGCGCCAGTGCTTCTCGACGAAGCGCCGCGCGGCATCGACCCCGCCGTCGAGATAGAGCGCACCGATGATCGCTTCGCAAGCATCGGCCAGTGTCGCAGGGTTTTCACGCCCACCGCTTTCCTCTTCCCCCTTGGAAAGGATGAGAAAGCGGCCCAAGGCCAAACTCTGCGCGACCTGCGCCAATCCATCCTGGCGCACGAGCGAAGCGAGGCGTTTGGCAAGCGCGCCTTCGTCTTCCTCGGGGAAGGTTGCGAACAGCATCTCGGCCACAATGAGGCCGAGCACCCGGTCGCCTAAGAATTCCAGGCGCTGATTGTCGGCAACGCGCGGGTCGGCAGTCTTCGTGGACCGGCGCACGCGCTTGGTACGGTTGCGGCCGGTGGCACTTGGATGCGTGATGGCCGTTTCCAGCAGATCCGGCCGCGTAAAGACGTGACCGAAGATCGTGGCAAGCTCGCTATGGGCAGCCTTCGCCACCCGCCTACTCCACCAGATCGCCGAGACGCCGCCAACGCAGGGCCGTCACCCAGGTAATCGGGTTGGTGAGCTTCAGCGTGTTGTCATAGGACCAGAACAGCACCTTGGCCGGACCGATCAGGTTTTCGGCTGGCACGAAGCCGACATTGCCGAGCTGCGCCGGATCGGTGATGCGCGTATTGGTGTCGACCGGCATGAGGCCGGCAAGCACGCGGCTGTCGCTGGATGAATCGCGGTTGTCGCCCATCATGAAATAGTGACCTTGCGGCACCACATAGATCGGCGTGTTGTCGAGCTCGCCCTGATCGCCGCGCGTCTCGATGATGTGGTGGGCAACGCCGCCCGGCAGCGTCTCGATATATTGCGGCGAGGCGATGCCGTTATCGAGGTTGACGAAATCCTCGATGCGCTCGCGCTTTACCGGCTCGCCATTGATATAGAGCAGCCCTTCCTTGACCTGGACCGTATCGCCGGGCAGACCGATCAAGCGCTTGATGAAGTCGGTCTGCGGCTCTCCCGGCGGACGGAAGACGATGACGTCGCCGCGCTCCGGCTCATCAGCCCAGACGCGCCCCTCGAGCGGCACGACGCCCCAAGGAAAGGAGAAGCGGCTGTAACCATAGGCCGTCTTCGAGACGAAGAGATAATCGCCGATAAGCAGCGTCGGGATCATCGAACCCGACGGAATGCTGAAGGGCTCGTAGGCGAAGGTCCGGATCACCACGGCGATCACGGCGGCCCAGATGATAGTCTTGACGGTCTCGAGGATCTGGCTGGGCTCGGTCTCTGTCTTTCGCGCCATGGTGGGTAAAGCGGCCTTTTTTCGACGGAAGCGGGTGGGGCGTCAGCATGCCCTTGCAGCATGCTTTTCGGGCGGATCAAGCCAGCCAGACCCTGCAAAGTCAAGGCTTTAAGCCCGATTTGACGTTGCAGCGACATGATTTTCGCTTGTCTTTCCGCTGGTTTAGCCAGCACCCGTCATTTCGCCGGGGCAGGCAGCGCGGAAATGATCACGATCGCCTGGGCGAGCGGGAAGTCGTCGGTGATGGTGAGGTCGATCTGTGCCACCATGCCGGGCGGCGTAATCTCCTCCAGCCGCCGCTGCGCCCCGTTGGTGAGCTTCAGGGTCGGCTTGCCGGAGGGGAGGTTGACGACCCCCATATCCTTCATGAAGACCTGGTCGCGAAAGCCAGTCCCCAGCGCCTTCGAACAGGCTTCCTTGGCGGCAAAACGCTTGGCGTAAGACGCCGCCCGCTGCGCCCGCCGGTCGGACTTCTTCTGCTCCACCTCGGTAAAGACGCGCTGAATGAAACGGTCGCCGAAACGCTCGATCGATTTCTCGATACGCCGGATGTCGATGAGGTCGTTGCCGATGCCAAGGATCATGATGCGCTCACCCGATACTCACTTTTAACGTCATCCCCAGGCGAAGTCCCGGGGATCCACTGGTGCCGCCCGCCAGACTGGATGCCCGGAACAAGCCCGGGCATGACGGCCTTCTTTACCCCCGCGCCCGGTCCACCGAGTTGACTGACGGCGTCGCGCGCAAGGCGGCGATGATGTTGGAGAGGTGCTTCAGATCCTTCACCTCGACATCGACGATGATCTCGAAGAAGTCGATCGAGCGATTAATGATCTTCAGATTCGAGATATTTCCCTGGTTCTTGCCGATCACGGTGGTGAGCGACCCCAAACTGCCCGGCTGATTGGCGATCACCACGTCGAGGCGGCCGGTATGCTGCTCGGCCGAATTCTTGTCCTGGTCCCAGGCAACATCGAGCCAGCGCTCCGGCGTGTCGGCAAAGCTCTCCAGCGTCTCGCAATCGATGGTGTGGATGGTGACGCCCTTGCCGGTCGTCACGATGCCGACGATGCGATCGCCGGGCAGCGGATGGCAGCAGCCGGCAAAATGCATCGCCATGCCGGGGATAAGGCCGCGGATCGGAATCGCGTGACCGCCTTTGGCCTTCTTGGTATCGCGCTTCAGCGGCACGATCTTGTCGTTGGGCACGACTTGCGTCTTGTTGCCGGGGAAGATCGCGTTGACGACTTCGCGGGCGCCCACCAGGCCTTCGCCGACCTGGGTCACCAGATCCTCGATCTCTTCCGCCTTGAATTTCTTCAGGACGCCGTCGACGGCTTTTTCCGTGTACTCGTAACCGGCATGGGCGAATTCCTTCTGCAGCATGGCGCGGCCAAGCTCGAGATATTGCGCGCGCTGCTGGGTGCGGATGAAACGGCGGATGCAGGCGCGCGCCTTGCCCGTGACGACGAAACGCTCCCAGGCCGGTGACGGCGTCTGCGCCTTCGAGGTGACGATGGCAACCTGGTCGCCGTTCTGCAGCTCGGTCCTGAGCGGCATGATGCGCCCGTTGATCTTGGCGCCGACACAGGTATCGCCGACTTGCGAGTGCACGGCATAGGCAAAATCGACCGGCGTCGCCCCGCGCGGCAAGGCGATGAGATCGCCCTTCGGCGTGAAGCAGAAGACCTGGTCCTGGAACATCTCGAGCTTGGTGTGCTCGAGGAATTCTTCCGGGCCGGAGGCGTGTTCGAGGATGTCCAGCAACTCGCGCAGCCAGCGATACTGGCGCCCGTCGATCTTGGTCGCACCCTGCTTGTAGCCCCAATGCGCGGCGACACCCATTTCCGCGATCTCATGCATGTTGTCGGTGCGGATCTGCACTTCGATGCGCATGCGCTGCGGGCCGATGATGCCGGTATGAAGCGATTGGTAATTGTTGGGCTTGGGCGTCGAAATGTAATCCTTGAACCGCCCGGGGATCATCGAATACTTGCCGTGCAGGGCACCCAACGCCTGGTAGCATTGGCCGATATCCTTGACCATCACGCGGAAGGCCATGATGTCCGAGAGCTGCTCGAACTCCATGCGCTTCTTCTGCATCTTGCGCCAGATGGAGAAGGGTGTCTTCTCACGACCCGACACCTCTGCCGCGACGTCGGCTTCCTTCAGCGTCTTCGAGAGCTCGACAATGATCTTGTTTGAGATATCGGCACCCTGCTCACGCAAGTAAGAGAGGCGCTGCATGATCGACTGATAGGCATCCGGATTGAGCTCGGCGAAGGCCAGGTTCTCAAGCTCGTCTTTGAGCTGATGCATGCCCATGCGCTCGGCGAGCGGCGCATATATTTCCATCGTCTCGGCGGCGATGCGCCGGCGCTTATCCGCATTCTTGATGAAATGCAGCGTCTGCATGTTATGGAGGCGGTCGGCCAACTTCACCAGCAGCACACGGATGTCATTCGACATCGCCAGCACAAGCTTGCGGAAATTTTCGGCATGCTTGGTGTTGTCGGATTGCAATTCCAGGCGCGACAGCTTGGTGACGCCATCGACCAGCTGCGCCACTTCCTTGCCGAAGACATTCTGGACCTGCTCCAGCGTCGCCTCGGTATCTTCGACCGTGTCGTGCAGGAGGCCGGTGGCGATGGACGCGGAATCGAGCTTGAGGCGTGTCAGAATCTCGGCGACGCCGAGCGGGTGCGAGAAATAGGGATCACCCGAGGCACGCGACTGGGAGCCGTGGGCCTTCATCGAAAAAACATAGGCGCGGTTGAGGAGATCCTCATCCGCGCCTGGATCGTAAGATTTCACCCGCTCGACCAGTTCGAATTGCCGGATCATGCGGTCCTCGATGTGTCGGCCGCATCTCCAGCGACCGCTTCGTCATAGGGGTGAAACCAATCCTTTCCCTTGTTCAGGAAACAGGTAACTGACGACAGAGATGCCGGGTCACTTGCCGTCATCGGCCTCCGCGGCATCCTCGAATTCACCGTCGATGGCCATATCGGCCTCTTCGGCTTCGTCATCGGAAATCTGCGCCTGCTGCATTTCAGCGAGGAGGTCGCCGGCGCCGGTGCCAAAGCCCGTGCCTTCTTCCTCCGGCTCGTCATTCTCGACATGACGCTGCAGGCCGGTGATCAGATTGTCATTAAGACGCTCCAGCACCACGGTCTCGTCCGCGATCTCGCGCAAGGCGACGACGGGATTCTTATCGTTGTCGCGGTCGATGGTCAGCTGGCCGCCGGCCGAAATCTCCCGCGCCCGCTGAGCGGCCAACATGACCAGGTCAAAGCGATTTGGAATCTTGTCTACGCAATCTTCGACGGTAACGCGCGCCATTTTCGATAATCTCCAGGAATTCGTCTAATTGCCTGAACCTACTATATTGATTTTAGGGGTTCAAGGATGGGGGCCGCGACATGAACGAGCAGCCAATATGCCGGGCGTGCATGGCGCGGCGCGCTGCGGCAACCCCCTCAAAGCAAACGAATTTCCTGATCTGGCGGGAGGGCGGCGATGAGTTCTGCAACCGATCGTCCGGAAACCGGATGCCGCCAGCAAGGGGCGATCGCCTGTAGCGGCAGCAGGACAAAGGCCCTATCTGCCATGCGAGGATGTGGCAGGAGGGGGGCACTCCGGGCCTCCACCAGATCGCCATAGGCGATGATGTCGAGGTCGAGCGGGCGGGCGGCATTGGCAACCGAACGCACCCGGCCGCTTTCCGCCTCCAGCCGCTGCAGCAAGACAAGCAGCGCCGCCGGCGGGAGATCCGTCGCAACTTCGATGACGCCGTTTACGTACCAGGGCTGGTCATCGGCGCGTGGAACCGGTGCCGTCTCGAACCAGGGCGAACGGCGCCGGACAGCCACACCAGCCGCGGCAATGTCGGCCACCGCCTTCTCCAGCGTCGCCATGGGACTGCCCGCTTCACTCGGCAGATTGGCGCCCAAGGCGATAAAGATCCCCTCACTCACGTGACTTTTCTCCATTACCTGGCGGCACCATTAAATCTTGCCCCCGACTGGCCAACGGCACTAAGGTCCGCGATATGCGGCGCCTCATACTGGCGTCGGCGTGAATGATCACCATTGATTTCAGTCATATTCTCCGACGAGGTTCATTATGGCCCTTCGCTTCTACGCCCAGGAACGGGTCGGTCTCTTCATCGATGGCGCCAATCTCCACGCAGCTGCGCGGGCGCTCGGCTTCGACATCGATTACAAGCGCCTGCTGAAGCATTTCCAGGAGCAATGCCGCCTCATCCGCGCCTTCTATTACACGGCCCTGGTCGAAGACCAGGAATATTCGCCCCTGCGTCCCCTGGTCGACTGGCTCGACTATAACGGCTTCACCATGGTGACCAAGCCGACCAAGGAATTCACCGACGCCATGGGCCGGCGCAAGATCAAGGGCAATATGGATATCGAGCTCGCCATCGACGTGCTCGAAATGTCGGCCCATCTCGACCATGTCGTGCTCTTCTCCGGCGATGGCGATTTCCGCCGCCTGGTCGAAGCGGTGCAGCGGCGCGGCGTGCGCGTCTCGGTCGTTTCCACCGTGCGCTCCAATCCGCCGATGGTGGCCGACGAACTGCGCCGGCAGGCCGATATGTTCGTCGAGCTTGAAGAACTGGCCTCTGTCGTCGCCCGCGCTCATAACCCGCGCGCGGCCGGTCCCCGCGATCCAAGCCGGGATCAGCCGCCCCGGGATCCTCATCTGCCGGACGATGAGCCCCCCAGCCAATGATTTCCGGCAATACCTGACCTGCCATGCCAGCTGCCTTTGCGTCGCCAGCACCGGACTGTCCGCTCTGCCCGCGTCTCGCCGATTTCCGCGCCGAGAACCGCACGAAGCTGCCGGACTATTTCAACGGCCCGGTGCCGGCCTTCGGCGATGCGAAACCGCGCTTCCTCATCATCGGCTTGGCCCCTGGCTTGCACGGCGCCAATCGCACCGGCCGGCCCTTCACCGGCGATTGGGCTGGCGACCTGCTCTTTGCGACGTTGTTGGAACTGGGCCTTGCCACCGGCACTTATGATGAGCGCCCCGATGACGGCCTGACGCTCAAAGGCTGCCGCATCGTCAATGGCGTGCGCTGCGTCCCGCCGCAGAACAAGCCGACGCCCGCCGAGATCAAGACCTGCAACACCTTCCTTAAAAGCGAGTTCGAAGCCTCACCCGCGCGCTGTTATCTGGCGCTTGGCGCCATCGCTCATGACGCGACATTGATGGCCTTGGGCGAAAAACGCAGCGCATTCAGATTCGGCCATAACCGCCGCCACGATCTTTCGAACGGCCGCATCCTCATCGATAGCTATCACTGCTCGCGCTACAACACGAATACCGGCGTGCTGACGCCGGCAATGTTCCGCACAGCGATGATGCATGTGAAGGAAGTGGCTGGGCTGTAAGTCCAGGATTGTCACCCCCGCGACAGCGGGGGTCCATGGACCGAGGAGCTGGCTGAATGGATCCCCGCTGTCGCCGGGATGACATCAGAAGCAGAAGACTCAATCCCCGCCGCGGTTGCGGATCACGCGGGCCTGGTCGCGCTTCCAGTCGCGTTCCTTGATGGCCGCGCGCTTGTCGGCCTGGCGGCGGCCCTTGGCGACGCCGAGCTCGCATTTGGCGCGGCCGCGATCGTTGAAATAGATCGAGAGCGGCACGACGGTGACACCGTCGCGCTGCGTGGCGTTGATCAATTTCACCACCTCGCGCTTCTTGAGCAGCAATTTGCGCGGCCGCCCCGGCTCGTGATTGAAGCGGTTGGCCGCATCGTATTCCGGGAAATGGGCGTTAAGCAGCCAGAACTCGCCGTCGCGCTCGGCCGCGAATGCCTCGTTGATGCTGCAGCGGCCAAGGCGCAACGACTTCACTTCGGACCCCATCAGCTGGAGGCCGGCCTCGATCGTGTCGTTGATCGAATAATCATGCCGCGCCTTTCGGTTTTGGGCGGCAAAGCGGTTGGTCGTTAGGTCACGGGCCATAATGCCGATGTTATTGCCCGATAAGGCCTGCCTTTTTCAAGGCCGCTTCGACCTTTTGCTTCGAAACATCCGAAATCGGGGCCATCGGCAGGCGGAGGTCGGCCGGAATATGGCCCATGACCGAAAGGGCGTACTTCACCGGCCCGGGGCTGGTTTCGCAGAACATGGCGTCATTGACCGGCATCAGCCGCTCGTTGATTTCCATGGCTTTCTTCAAATCGCCGGCGCGCCAGGCCGCATGCATCTGGGCAGTGAGCTTGGGCGCCACATTCGAGGTCACGGAAATGCACCCCACCCCGCCTTGCACCAGGAAGGGGAGCGCCGTCGCATCCTCGCCCGACAACTGGCAGAAATCGGCACCGATCGCGAGCTTGGTGCGCGCGGGCCGCGCCAGATCGGCGGTCGCGTCCTTGACGCCGATGACACGCGGCAACTCGGCGCAGCGCTTCATGGTGTCGACCGACATATCGACGGCGCTGCGCGGCGGCACGTTGTAGATGATGATCGGAATGTTGGTGGAATCGTGGATCGCCTTGAAATGCTGGAACTGCCCCTCCGGCGTCGGCTTATTGTAATAGGGCAGCACCACAAGGGCGGCATCCGCCCCGGCTTTCTCGGCATGGCGGGTAAGGTCGATCGCCTCCTGGGTCGAATTCGAACCCGTGCCAGCGATCACCGGCACACGGCCCTTGGCCACCTCGATCGCCAGTTCGACCACCCGCTGGTGCTCTTCATGAGTGAGCGTCGGGCTTTCGCCGGTCGTCCCCACAGGCACCACGCCGTCGATCCCCTCTTTGATCTGCCAGTCGACGAATTTCTGGAAGGCAGCCTCGTCCACCGCGCCGTTGCGGAATGGGGTGACCAAAGCGGTCAACGAACCCTTGAACATGACTGACTCCATAAAAATGCCGGCTCATAAGGAGCTTGGGCGGTTGTAAGCGGGCCCGGAAAATAACCGCAGTTGCGCGAAGCCGCAAGCGTTCTGCCGACGAAACCGGCGATTCGCCACCTGTGGCAGATTGGCGCCATTTTAGTCCGACAAGCGAAAGCACTGCATCAATGTGTGATCGCCAACACATTGAATCCATTGAGCAGGAAGGCGTGCGCTCATACAATGCTGTGATAGCGGCCGCCGATTCGCGGCTTGCGCGAGCGAGAAAATGGAACACCACATCACTGCGACGAGAGCCCCGGCGATCATCACCCGGGCCACGGCTTCTGCCGCGCGGGCCAGCCGTCCCGCTGTTCCCGGTCGGGTCATTCAGTCCTTGAAGCATCTTTTGGCGGCCGGCCTCATCGCCACCATCACGCTGCTGGGCGCCGCGCGGCCCGGCATCGCCGAAGAGGGCCTCAGCACCAAGGATAAACGGCTTTACGAAGAAGCCTTCCGCGCGATCGACAAGGATCGCTGGAAAGAAGCCCGGCGCCTCGCCGACATGGCCAAGGAGCCGCTGCCCGGGAAGGTGATTCGCTGGCTCGACCTCTCCCGCCCCGGCCCTGGCCGGTCCTTTGATGAGATGACGGCCTTCCTGAAAGGCAATCCCGATTGGCCGCTCAGGGACACGCTGACCGCGCAGGCCGAGCGGACCATGCCCGACATCTACCCGACCGCTTCCGTGCTCAGCTGGTTCGGCACGCGCGACCCGCTGACGGCCCAGGGTGCCATTAAGCTGCTGGGTGCCTTGCGCGCCGATGGCCAGGCCGACCGCGCGCGGCAGGTCGCCGTCGTCGCCTGGACCACCGAGGATTTCAGCCAGGATCAGGAAAACACCTTCCTCTCCCGCTTCGGCGACACGCTCACCATGGCGGATCACGTCGTGCGCCTCGATCGCCTGTTATGGGAGGGCGAGCGCGACCAGGCCTTGCGCATGATGAAGCGGGTTGACCCCGGCCACGCGGCCTTGGCGAGTGCGCGGATGCGCCTGCAGGACCGCAAGGTAACACCCGATGCCGTGGGCGGCCTGGTGCCGCTGGAACTGCGCGACGACGCCGGCCTCATCTACGAAATGGCGCGTGCCTGGCGCAAATCCGGACAGATTGAGCGCGCGCTGCAGTTGCTCGATCCGCCGCCCGCCAAGGTGGCGCGGCCTGATTTGATGTGGGACGAGCTTTACCGCGCCGCCCGCGAATTGCTGGGGAATGGCGATGTCAGCGCCGCCTATCGCTTGGCGGCCGCGCATAATGCCGATACCGGCGATGCCTTTGTCGAGGGCGAATGGTTCGCCGGCTGGGTCGCCTTGCGCTATCTCGACGAACCGCAAGTCGCCACGAAGCATTTCACCAATCTCTATAACGGTGCCAAATCGGTTATCAGCAAGACCCGCGCTGCCTATTGGATCGGCCGTTCGGCTGAGGCTAAGGGCGACATGGCCGCCGCCACCGATTGGTATCGCAACGCCGCCAAGAATTTGAGCATCTATTACGGCCAGCTTGCGGCTGCCCGCCTTACCGACCCCAGGCATTTGGTGCTCGACAGCGGCATCCGTGCAAGTGCCGCCGAAAAGGCCGCCTTCGATAAACGCGAAATGGTGCGCGTGGTCCGCCTGCTCGGAAAACTCGGCGAGCAGGACCGTATCCGCCCCTTCATCATGACGATGACGACGCGGTCCACGAAGGCCACCGACTATGCGCTGCTGGCGGGCTTGGCGAAATCGGTGAAGCGCGACGATCTCGCCATCGCCGTCGCCAAGGAAGCCCGGCAGAAGGGTTTCGAGCTTTCCGAATATCTCTTCCCGACAATCAAGCTGCCAGCCGGCAAGGAGCCGGAACCGGCGCTGGTATTGGCCATTATCAAGCAGGAAAGCGCCTTCGACGCCAAGATCGCATCGCCGGCCGGTGCCATGGGCCTGATGCAGCTGATGCCATCGACCGCGCGGCCGCTCGCCAAGGAACTGGGTGTCAAGAAGATGAAGGAAACGAGCCTCACCGCCGATCCATCCTTCAATGTGAAGCTGGGGCGGCTCTATCTCGAGAAGCTGATCGACCGCTTCAACGGCTCCTACATCATGGCGGTGGCCGCTTATAACGCCGGCCCCAGCCGGGTGCGCGATTGGATCATCCTCTATGGCGATCCACGCGCCCAGGAGACGGACGCCATAGATTGGGTCGAGAACATCCCCTTCGACGAGACACGCAACTATGTTCAGCGCGTGATGGAGAACCTGCAGATCTATCGCAGCCGTCTCTCCGAGAAAGGGGCGCGCATCGCCCTTGAAGACGATCTCAATCGCCCAGCCATCAACTGACCAGCGATCAACTGACCAGCGATCAACTGAGGATCTCATCTTGGACCATTCCAGCGAAACACTGGCGGTCAACGCCGCTGACGTGCGCGAGGCAGCCGAGCGGCTCAAGGGCCACGCCATCGTAACGCCGCTCCTCGACTATCCGTTGGTGAGCGAACGTCTCGGTTTCCGACTGCTCATCAAGGCCGAGACGCTGCAGATCACCGGCTCGTTCAAGTTCCGCGGTGCCAGCAACCGGCTGCTGGCGGCAAAAGCGACGGATCCGAACCTGCGGGCTGTCGTCGCCTTTTCGTCCGGCAACCACGCCCAGGGTGTTGCTGCTGCGGCCAAGCTCTTAGGGTTCAAAGCCACCATCGTCATGCCGTCGGATGCGCCGGCGATCAAGGTTGCCAATACCAAGGGCTATGGCGCCGAGGTCGTGCTCTACCAGCGCCACTCTGAGGATCGGGAGGCCATTGCGCGGGCGATTGCCGAACGCGAAGGCGCCTTGATCGTGCCACCCTATGACGACCCCTTCATCATCGCCGGCCAGGGCACGGCTGGGCTGGAGATCACAAGCCAGGCAAAGGCGCTGGGCGTCACGCCGGATCTGGTCATCGCCCCCTGCAGTGGCGGCGGGCTGGTGGGTGGCGTTGCCACCGCTGTGAAGGATGTTTTCCCCAAGACCGCGATCTATGCCGCAGAACCTGCCGGCTATGACGATCTCAGCCGCTCCCTCGCGGCTGGCGAGCGCGTGCCCAACAAGCCATCGGCTCCCTCGATCTGTGATGCGTTGATGGCGGAAAGGCCCGGCGCGCTCACCTTTCCCATTCATCGGAAACTGCTGGCCGGCTCAAAAGTCGTGAGCGACGAGGCTGTGCTCGACGCCATGAGCTTTGCCCAGCGTCATCTCAAGCTGGTGGTGGAACCGGGCGGCGCCGCCGGCCTTGCCGCCGTGCTGGCGATGCGCGGCGAACTCCAGGGCAAGACGGCTGTCGTCGTCTGTTCCGGCGGCAATGCGGACCCCGAAATGATAAAGCGGGCCGCCGACAGGGGCGACCCGCTTCTCTAGGAACTCTTGCTGGCGCGATGATCAGGCCGTCGCGGTCTTCTTCTCGCCCGCGATTTCCTTGGCCACATCCTTGACCGGCTCCGGTGTCGCCACGGCTGTCACCGGATGGGTGTCGGTACGGCGGCACATGCCTTCAAGATAGGCACCCTGCTCGATCGCCAGCGATTTGTGCAGGATGTCGCCGGTGACGCGAGCGGTCTTTTCCAACACCACCATATCGGCCCGGACCTCGCCATTCACCAGGCCACAGATGCGGACCGATTCAGCCTGCAGGCCGCCTTGGACGGTCGCCCCTTCGCCGATCGTGATATTGCGGGACTGGATATCGCCCTCAACCCAGCCATCGATCTGAACGTCACCGCTGCAGACCAGATCACCGGTAATCCGCAGATCGGCGCTGATGATGGAAGGGATACCGGCTTTCACACTGGGGCGCGGAGTATCATGCGCCGCGGCCGGTTGTCCGGACTTGCTAACCTTTGAAAACATAACGACCTGCCTTGAGAAAGCCCATGGGATCGAGCGGTTTATCGTTGTAACGCACTTCGTAGTGGCAATGCGGACCGGACGACCGCCCGGACGAGCCGAGCTTGCCGACCAGTTGCCGATAGTCCACCACATCCCCGACCTTCACGGCAACCGAATCCAGATGGGCATAAAGCGTATGTATGCCAAGACCATGGTCGATCTCGACGACGCGCCCGTAATTCCCTTTCCAGCCTGCCGAGACGACCGTCCCCGGTGCCGTCGCCAGCACGTCGGAGCGCAGCGTGCCTACCATGTCGAGGCCCTCATGGCGCGCACGGGCACCGTTGAAGGGATCGACGCGGGCGCCGAAGCCGCTGGAAATGTAATAGTGATCGACTGGGGCCGCGAGCGGCACGGAGCGCAGCACGACCTGCATTTTCTCCCAGCGCGCGACCTCGTCGTCGAGGGTTGCCACGTTTGCCAGCAGCTTCTGCTCGGTCTCGTCGGCGCCGGTAGCGGGATCGGGAATGAACGGACCGCCCTTACCGATGCCGTTCTGCTCGGCAGCCGAGATCATGCCCTCGACATTGAGGCCGGTCATCTCGAGCGTCTTTTCCATTTCCTCAAGGCTGTTGCGCGTACGCTCCGTGACACTCGCCACGAAATTGGCCTGGCTTTCCTGAACCGAGGCGACCTTGTCACGCAGCTCGTCAATGGTGCGGCCGAGATCGGAACGACCCAGTTGCAAGGCGTTGCGCTGATTGATGACGGTGGAGAGCGCCAGCCTGGTCTGCGCTACCTGGCGGCTGAGGTCGATATTATTGGCCTGCGCCACCTGCAGCTCGCCCTGCAACGAAGAGACCTTGGCATTGAGTGCCGTGACTTGCGCCGTTGCCGCATCATGGTCGCGTTGCAGCGAGGTGAGGCGGCCGGTGAGGTCAGCAACCTGACCGGCGAGATTGCCATTGCTCTGCCGGCTCTGATCGAGCAGTGCCGTGAGTTCGTCGCGTTCAGCGGCCATCCGGCGCCGGTCGCCTTCGATGCCGCGGATCTCGGATTTGAGATCGGCGATCTGGTTGGTCAGCGACTGGTTGCGGGCCGCGATGCGCTTCAAATCGCTGTCGAAAGCCTGCAGGCGATTCTTCAGCGCCTCACGCAGTTTCGCGCGCAGCGGATCACCGCCGGAGATATCGTGGCTGACAGTGGTGCCTTCCAGCGGCGCCGGGCCTTCGATTTGCGTCGCGATCGACCGCAATCCGTCACGAATCACGGCATTCTCGCCGGAGAGGCCCAGCAAATAGGCCTCATCGTCGCCGAGCTTGCCCGTGCTATCCTTGAACTGGTCGAAATAATCGGCGACTTCGGCAAGGAGACCCGTATAGGCGCCCTCCGCCTCCCGCACGGCGATGTCGCGGCCATGCAAGGTAACCTGCTGCATAGCGAGGCCGATCGAGGTCGCCAGCGATAAAACAGCAATGCCGCCGATGAGCGAGGCGCCGACCAACTGGCTGCGCGTCGAAAGGCGGACATATTTGATCTTGCCGTCGCTGCGCACGATCAGTTCGCGCGGCGAGAAATGTTTGGAAAGAGCGGCTGCGAGACGCGCGCCGATAATACGCGGTGACAATTTTTCAGGACTTCTTCCGGTTACCACGATCCCATCCCCACGGTAGGACGCTCAATTGACCCATAGCCGCCACCCGACTTACGACCGATCCGCCATAACCCCTCGGATCAATCGACGCCGACTGGCGCGTGACACGTACCGGACCAAGTGATCTTGGCCCCCCTGACGACCGTTTCGAGGCTCGCGAGCGCGGGCTCGATCAATCGTTAATTTATTGTTATCAGAGCTAACTTAGGCGGACAAAAAAAACGACGCAAGCCGAATCAGCCCAAGGGGTGCCTGGCGCATCCCTCTATCATATTTTTAACATATTTATCAATATGTTATATAGATTCTACGCAACCTCAACGTGGCCGACGGAAATGGCCTTCGACGTAGTTCACGGCCAGAGCTACCCCGGCAGCAATATCGAGCTTTTCCGTATCGATCACGAGTTCCGGCTGGACGGGCGGCTCATAGGGCGCACTGATACCGGTGAATTCGGCAATCTTGCCAGCGCGAGCCTTCTGATAAAGGCCCTTCGGATCGCGGCCTTCGCAGGTCACGAGATCCGCTTTCACATAGATCTCATGAAAGCCCCCGCCGGCCGCTACGCTCGACAAGGATTTCGCCAGTGCTTGAGATTTTGCCAGAGCCTGACGGGCGCGATCTCGGTCGCTGCGATAGGGCGAGATGAAGGCCGTAATGACGATCTGACCGGATTCGGCAAAGAGAGCGGCCACCTCACCGATGCGGCGAATGTTCTCGGCGCGATCCTCTGGGGCAAAACCGAGATTGGCACTGAGGCCCCGGCGCACATTGTCGCCATCCAGCACGAAGACCTGGAAGCCGCGACGGAACAGCTCCTGTTCCAGCGCCATGGCAATTGTCGATTTGCCAGCACCCGACAGACCGGTGAGCCACAAGACACCGCCAGGATGTCCATTGCGCTGCGCACGCTGCCCTGCCGTGATGCCGTGCGCCACTTCGGTGATATTGCTTGAACGGACTGTGACCAGGCGCCGCTCGTCGGGATAACCTTCGAGCGAGATCGTGCCACCGGCCAGGATATTGCGCCCGTCGGACAAGACGAAACGCCCGGTTTTCGGATATATGTCCGCAGCATCCAGGCTAAGGAGTGCCGGCGAGCGCAGCGTCACTTCCGCAATATCATTGCGGATGACCGTGTCGCTCGGTCGCGCCGTGAAGCTCTCCGGATCGTAGACACAGGTGATGCTTTCGACGGTCACAGCAACGTCGCGCGTCTGCAGGCGCAAGCGATAGGCGCCCCCCAAGTTCAGCGGTGATTTCGAAAGCCAGAAGAGCTTAGCCTTGAAGACATGGCTCTCGGTCGGCGCCGCCTCGACATGGCTCGCCATCTCGCCCCGCTCGATGAAGAGCTGCTCATCAAGGGTGATGCCGACCGATTGACCGGCCTCGGCCGATTCCTGCATCGGAGCCGACCAGGCTTCGATGGAACTCACCTTGGCCGTCTTGTTGGAAGGCGAGAACAGCAGAGTGTCGCCCACATTGAGCCGCCCGCTGGCAATGCGGCCGGCCAGGATCCGCCGGTCGTCGAACTTATAGACATCCTGAACGGGAAGACGCAGCGGCAGGGCGGACAAAGGTGCCGCGGGCCTGAAACTGTCCAGCGCTTCGATCAGCGTCGGGCCCTTGTACCAGGCCGTCCGCGGCGAACGCTCGACGATATTATCGCCGTCGCGTGCGGCGATCGGGACAATGTAATTGGGGCTGATGCCCAGCGACCCCAGATAAGAGCTGTATTCGCGTGAGATATCCGCAAAGCGCGCTTCGCTGAAATCCACCAGATCCATCTTGTTGACGAGGACCGCGATCTGCTTGACGCCCAGCAGATTGAGCAGGAAGGCATGTAGCCGCGATTGCTGCTGGATGCCCTGGCCGGCATCGATCAGCATCAAGGCGGCCTCGGCACTCGAGGCGCCCGTGATCATGTTCTTGATGAACTCGCGGTGCCCCGGCGCGTCGATGATGGTGTAGTCGCGCAAGGCGGTCTTGAACCAGATCTGCGCCGTATCGATCGTGATGCCTTGGTCGCGTTCCGATTGGAAGGCGTCCATCAGGAAGGCCCACTCGAACGGCATGCCGCGCCGTTCGCACATACCCTTGATCGCCTCGTATTTGCCTTCCGGCAGCGAACCCGTGTCGTGGAACAGGCGGCCGACCAGCGTCGACTTGCCATGATCGACATGGCCGACGATGACGATGCGCATCAGCTCGCGCGCTGTCTTAAGTTCGATGCTCATCACATATATCCGGCAGCACGCAGGCGTTCGAAGGCATCTTCCGTTTCGCGGTCCATGGCGCGCCCGGCGCGCTCCGGCGCGCGGGTCGTTTCCAATTCGGCGATGATTTCGGCGATGGTCGCTGCCTCACTCGTCACCGGCGAGGTGATGTCATGATCTCCCAGCGACCGATAGCGCTTGCCATTCTTGGCGAAATAGAGCTCGACCATCGGAATGCCCTCGCGCTGGATGTAGCGCCAGATGTCGAGTTCGGTCCAGGACAGCAGCGGATGCACCCTGAGATGCGTGCCGGCTGGCAGGTCGGTGTTGAAATAATCCCAGAATTCCGGCGGCTGATCGCGGAAATCCCAGGCACCGCTCTCACCACGCGGACTGAACACGCGTTCCTTGGCGCGAACGCTTTCCTCATCACGCCGGATGCCCGCGATAATGCCGGTAAAGCCGTATTTGGCGATGGTATCACGTAGACCCAGCGTCTTGCGTGCGGCCGAACGGGCGGCCGGGGGCAGGGTCGGATCCGTCGCTTCGACCGGCGGGCATTTCTCGATGATGAGGTTGAGACCCCATTCCTTGGCGTAGATCTCCCGGAACAGGTACATCTCCGGGAATTTCTTCTCGGTATCGATATGCATCACCGGAAAGGGCACATGGCCGAAGAAAGCCTTGCGCGCCAGCCAAACCATGACATTGCTGTCCTTGCCGAGAGACCACAGCATGCCCAGTTTTTCGATGCGATTGAAGGCTTCGCGCAGGATATAGACGCTTTGCGCCTCAAGCTGGTCGAGATGGTCCATGACGGCGGCCGGCTGCTCCCCTGGAACGTCGAGATAAATAGCTGCAGCCGTCATTATAGGATCGGGGCCGCCCACGCAATATTCCACAGCAACGCCGGGGGAATTTGCCTCAGGCCGCCGGTCCGGTGAGGGACACCCGCAAAGCAATGAAGGCCCGGCGGCGCGCCTCTTCGGCCAGTTGCAGATCACCGTCGGTGACCGGCTCCCCCGCCTTGGCCTTGGCGGCAAGCATGCCGAGCTGGGCGAGATAGGGCGCCAGCGCCGCGACACCCTGTACGATGATGGCGATGGTGGCGGCGTTCATGGCAGGTCTCCCATCGGTTCCGTTCCGGTCGAGGCCGGCAGCAATGGCTGCAGACCATCCAGCTGCGATTCCGCCGCGCCGATCTGGCGCACTGCCAGTTCCGGCAGGCCCGTCCGCAACGCCACGCTGGCCCCATCCAGCGATTGCTCGACCGCGTCCAGCGTCACCTTGATCAACAAGGCGCGATCACTACCCGGCGCAATGACCTGGGCGCGCACGGCGCTGTTAAGGCCCACCGCCAAACTGCCGGCCAGCAGATTGGCGGCTACAAGCCGCATTTTTAGATCGATGCCCAGCCCGCTTTCCTGTTCGCCAACGGGCGCCACGCAACTCGTCAGCAAGGCCAGCGCCAACGAAAACGATACGATCACCGAAATCCTCTTCTTGCGAGGCGCCATGTCAGGCCCCCGCCTGTTCGGCGCCGTCGTCGGCCGGCTCTGCCGGCAGATTAGGCATGTGATAGACGACGAGGCCGACAATCAACGATACGATGGCCATTTCCGCGCTATCTGGCGTGGCGATCTGCCACTTCGCCCATAAGGTGTCGGCCAAGAGTCCCACCAGCCATTCCGCAAGCGGTGCTGCAATCGCAGCTGCCCAGGCTTTGTTGACGGTACCGAGCGCCACCATTCCTTTTCCGATCATTTTTCCCTCCATGCCAAGGTTCCGCCTCAAGCGCCGATTTCAAGGAGCTTGCTAAGCCAACCGCCGCTGGCGCCAGAAATGCCGCACAGCACGACCAGCGCACCCACCATCAGCCAGCGCAGCCGCTGCAATTCCTCAATGCGTTCGCTCAGGCGCGCCACCGCATGCTCCAGCTTTTCGACGCTTGCCTGCAGCCGGCCGATGGCCTGCGACGTTTCATGCAACCCGCCCATCACACACCTCACCATCCGGTTTCGAAATTGTAGGCAACGACGTCCGCCGCCGCCGTCAATGCCCGCAAGGCATCGACATGCGCCCATTTCACGCGCTGCAAGCGATAGACTTCCATCTTGGCGCTTTCAGCGAGTGCGATCATTGCCTCGGCATTCGGCAGCGCGAGAAAGCTGTCGTCGGCCATGCGCCAGGCAAAATCGGCGGGCCAGGCACTGCCTGCCGCCTTCGCCCAGCGCGCCTCATTGCCCATCGTCGTCAAATTGGCCTGATCCTGCTCACGGATCTGCAGAATCTTCCCGCCATAGGCAAAGCCTGCCTGCAGCGCCTGCCGATAGCGTTCGGCGATCGCCGCCATCTTCTTGTGGCGCAACGCTTCGGCCGGCCACACCCAGGCCGACCCGTCCCAGCGCTGTTCGGCGCTGTCCTCAGGCGCTATGGCAATTGGGGTGCCAGGAAAAGGAGAGGCGGCTGGCAGACCGTCAAAACTACCCAGACAGCCGCCGTCAACAGCAACGTAGAAAAACTGCATGATCAACCTCGCAGATCTTTGCAATAAATGACCAGCCTCCAATTGGCGTAGGTCATGACCATCCCGACACCTGTCGTCTTGTTCGAGAGGTTGGGCGCGTAAGTTTGATTGAGTGCCGCAATGGCGGTGGTGGCATCGGCCGCGATCGCGCCGCCATAGGTCCAGATCAGCGCGTTGTAATCGACCTCGTCGCCGACTGCCCAATTGCCTTCGCTCGTCTTGCAGCGAAAGACGGCGCGCACTGAATTGGGCTTCACGCCCAGTCCGTGCGCCACCGCGATGGCAGTCGACAAGGCCAGTGTCTGCTCGGCACTTTCGAAGGAATAGGCCCCGCTGACCGTGCGCCAGTTGCTCCCGTCACAGCGCAGCAGCACGCAATCTCCCGGCCGCAGCAGGCGGGTTGCCAGGCCATCCAGCGTCTCCGCGCCATTGGGATCGATTGTGACGTCACCGCTGCCGGCCGAATTGCGCACGCCGATAACCGCGCCATTGCCGGCGGTCGCCGCCGGCAACAGATTCATGGTGACACCGGCCGTCGTGAAATTGATCTCACAGCCTTTGTCGCTGGCCAGCACCGGCAGTCGCGGCTCCCACGGTACGCGACCGATGCGGCCGTCATTTTCCGCCTGTTCCAGCAATGCCGCGTAATAGGCCCCCGGCACGCCGGCCGCGAAACTGCACTCGAATTCCTGCGCGAAAGCCTGGGACGACATGGTGCGCCGTGCGGCATCGAGTTCCGTGCGCTGCAGAATTCCCGTCTCGCTCGCCGGAAAACGTTGTGCCAGCCAATCCGGTTCACTCATCGCCTGTTCATAGAGCGCGCAGAAATGATTGCGCCCCATCGGCGTGCCGATGAAGAGCGCCCAGCCCTGCCGGTCGGCGAGCATCGGGCGCACGATCTCGGGCCACACGCGCGGGCTCATCTGCGCATATTCGTCGAGCACCACGCCGTCGAAATAGAGACCGCGTAGACGGTCGGCATTGTCGGCACCGTAGAGGCGGATGCGCGCCCCATTGGGAAGACGGCACCTTCCTTCCGCAAAGCTGCCTGTGCCGCACGGAACAAGGCTTGGGCTGCGGCAAGCTCCGCCTCGTTCACGGCGGGATCGACCGGGATATCAGTCGGCCGACCGCCACTCTCGCCGGCGAGCCCCGCATAAAGCCGGCCATAGCTCATTTCCGTGCGGCCGATGACGCGTCGGTAAAGCGCTGCATAATGCCAGCCGGCGCTGCTTTCTGCCGGATCGATCAACCCATGCGCCAGCAGCAGATCCAAGGGATGCGTCGCCGCCCCGCTTGGCTTGCCCTGCGCCAGCATCGCGCGTTTCATCTGCAATTCCGCCGTGCCGCGATCGGGCGTGTTGTCATTGGCGGCCTCGGATTTGCGCGGCCGACCGCGCCGCGTGGGCATGAAGGCCCTCATCCCTCGATCTCCTCCATTTCGTCGAGCCCCATGGCCCAACGCTCGGCCCATTTCACCAGCCACAAGGCGCGCTCCGCCGTCATGTCGCTGTTCACCACCTCGAACTCGCCCGCCTCCGTGATGCCGATCCCCAAGAACTGCGACCACCGGGTCTTGAGGCAGGTGCCCACCGCCTGTTCGGGCCGCATGGTGGGGCTGGGCGGAAAGTCGACGATCTCAGCCATGATGTTCGCTCCTCCTTTTCAGTTGTCGTTGGCGGGGGCGGGGGCGGGATGGCCGACGAAGTCGACATTGCCGCTCTGCCATTCCTCGCCTTCCTTGCAGAGGTCGCAGACCCGCAGATACGGGCTCCGGGCCACGAAGCCGCTGCCGCAGTTGAGGCACCGCCGCAGGCCGGCCCAGGGGCTCGATTGATCTTTGTTTCTGTTTTGTTCCATTATTTCCTCCCCACTCGGCCGAGGGCGGCCGCTGACAGGCTTTGCGCGTTATTGGATTATGCGATAATACGCATATTTTGGTTACGCTGTCAAGCTTTAAAAACGTATTATTCGTACATATATTGCCGTTATGGCTCGACCAGCCGGAATGCGCGCCCCCGGGCCGCCCGACAGCTGGATGGTCGATAAGGAGTTTCCAATGACAGAAATCTCGGAAGCCGCGAGGCGGCTGAAGGAATTGCGCGAGCAGGCCGGTCTCACCATGCGCTCCGTCTCGGAGGCGCTGGGCTGGAGCCTTACGCGCTATCAGCATTACGAGGACCGCTACAAGCGCCGCTTCCTGCCCTTTGAACTTGCCCGTGAACTTGACGCGCTGTTCGGCCAGCACGGCACCGAGCCCGGCGCCGTGCTGCAGCTCGCCGGCATCGAGCAGGGCCAGAGCGTGACCCATCGGCGCGAGCCGGTGACGCCGCGCCCGAGCACGCTGGGCGGCGCCCAGAGTCAGCGCGATTTGCCCGTGATTGGCGCGGTTAAAGGCGGCAGCGAGGGTTTCTATTTCAACGAAGGCGAGGCCAAGGAATTCGTCGAGCGGCCAGCCAATCTGAAGGGCGCCTTCAACGCCTTCGCCCTCTATGTCGACGGCGATTCCATGGAGCCGCGCTATTTCGCGGGTGAGCTTCTCTACGTCAATCCGAACCGGCCGCTGACCAGGAACTGCTTCGTCGCGGTCGAGCTCAATGATGGCCAGGGCCTCATCAAGCAATTCCTCCGGCGCAATGACGAGGAAGTGGTCCTCCACCAGTTCAATCCGGCGCGCGACATCTTGCTTAAAGCCGGTGACGTCAAGCGGATCTACCGTATCACTGGCGCTGGCGAAGCAGGCTGACGCCAGCAACGCCGCGTCGCCGCCAAAGCGCGCCTTCTTCCAAGAGCCTCACCGCAAGCGTCAGCGCGTGAGGCTTTTTTCTATGCTGTAGAAACGCATTTTGAGTTGACAAAATGCGTAAGCTTCAGCTAGAATGGGTTTATCATCCGGTAATTGGAGGGGAAAATGAGCTTCAATGCTGCCCAGCTGAGCGTGCTCGCCTATGCCAACGGCTTCACTCATTGGCATTACCGCACGGCCGATTCCCTCGATCTGGTCCTAAGCCCCGTCTATTTCGCGCCGGCCGCTGAAATGCTGCGGGCGGGCGATCAGATCACCCTCAATCTCCAGCAGGACGCCACCATCGGCCTCGCCCATCTGGTGGTTGCAAACATCGTGGGCCGCCAGCTGGATCTCGCCTTGGTGGCCGCCAGCCCGACGCGGCAGGCGATGCGCCAGGCCGCTTAGACGGGCCGCCTAGACGCCCAGATCGACCACCACGCGGCCGCGTACCTTGCCTTCGAGGATTGCTTTGCCGAGCACCGGCAGGTCTTCGAGCTTGGCGCGGTGGATCATGGCATCGAGCTTATCCATCGGCAGATCCTTGGTGAGCCGCGCCCAGGCGACCTTGCGGCGCATCAAGGGCGCCATGACCGAGTCAATGCCGAGCAGCGAGACACCGCGAATGATGAAGGGAATGACACTGGTTTCCAGCTTCGTGCCCCCGGCAAGGCCGCAGGCGGCAACGGCAGCCTTGTATTTCATCTGCGGCAAGATGGCGGCAAGCGTCGCGCCGCCGACACTGTCAACCGCACCCGCCCAGCGCTCGCTTTCCAGGGGCTTGCCCGAAGGTGCCGCAATGGTGGCGCGGTCGATCACTTCGGCGGCCCCTAAACCTTTCAGGTAGTCCGCCTGTTCGGCGCGGCCGCTGGAACACACGACGCGATAACCAAGCTGCGCGAGGATCGCGGTCGCAACCGACCCCACGCCGCCGGCAGCCCCCGTCACCAGCACCTCGCCCTGATCGGGGCGCAGGCCGTGTTCTTCCAAGGCCATGACACAAAGCATGGCCGTGAAGCCCGCCGTGCCGATCGCCATGGCGCGTTCGGTCGAAAGGCCCTGCGGCAGCGGCACCAGCCATTCGCCTTTGACGCGCGCCTTCTCGGCATATCCGCCCCAATGCACTTCGCCGACGCGCCAGCCGGTCAGGATCACCTGGTCGCCGGCCTTGTAATCGGCATGCTGGCTTTCCAGCACCGTGCCGGCGAGATCGACGCCACCGACATGCGGATAGGTCTTCACCAGCTTGCCGAGGCCGTTGAGAACCAGGCCGTCCTTATAGTTCAGCGTGCTGTTGTGAACCCGGATCAGCACATCGCCCGCCGGCAGCCGGTCATCCGGCAAATCCTCAATCGCGGACGTCACCTTGCCGTCCTTCTCCTGCAGCAGCAGCGCCTTGAACATTCACGCGTCTCCCATAATTTGGCTCCCCAGAGCCATCCTTCATTCGTCATGCCCGGGCTTGGCCCGGGCATCCACGAGTTACTTCCGTCAGTCGCCCAGAAACTCGTGGATCCCCGCACCAAGTGCGGGGATGACGGCGTTATTTAGGGGCGATAACTCGTCAATTCACTTCACCCGTTCCAGAATACTCACATAGTTCGCGACGGCACTGCCACCCATGTTGAAGATTCCGGCAAGCTCCGCATCCTTGACCTGGAAATCGCCGGCCGTGCCATCGAGCTGCATCGCAGCCAGCACATGCATCGAGACACCGGTGGCGCCGATGGGATGGCCCTTGGCCTTGAGACCGCCCGACGGATTGACCGGCAGCTTGCCGCTCATTTCCGTGACACCCTCTAGAATGGCGCGCGCGCCCTGGCCTGCTGGCACCAGCCCCATGGCCTCGTATTCGATGAGCTCGGCGATGGTGAAGCAGTCATGCGTCTCGGCGAGCGACAGATCGGGCAGCATCGCACCCGCCTGCGCCAGCGCCTTGCTCCAGGCCAGGCGACAGCCATCGAAGCTCAAGATGTCGCGCTTCGACATGGGGAGGTAATCATTGACCTGCACGGCTGCACGGAAGGCGATGGCACGTGTCGCCGCAACATCGCCGCTGGCCAGCACCAAAGCCGCCGCACCATCGGAAACCGGGCTGCAATCGGTGCGCTTCAGCGGCCCTGCCACCAGCGGGTTCTTCTCCGAGACCGCGCGGCAGAAATCGCGCCCCAGATCCTTCCTCATCTGCGCCAGCGGATTGGCGACACCGTTCTTGTGGTTCTTCGCTGCGATCGCCGCCAGTGCTTCCGTCTGGTCGCCATAACGCTGGAAATAGAGTTCGGCAATGCGGCCGAAGACACCGGCGAAACCGCCCGGAATGCTGCCTTCCTCCGCCACGTAACTGGCTTTGAGGAGATTGGCACCGACCTCTTTCGGGGGCACCCGCGACATCTGCTCGGCGCCGATCACCAGCACGTGCCGCGCCTTGCCGGCCGCAATCGCCTGCAAGCCTTGATGCACGGCGGCACTCCCCGTGGCACAGGCATTCTCCACCCGCGTCGCCGGCTTGAAGCGCAAAGCGGGATCGATGCCAAGCGCGAGCGAGGCAGGAAAATCCTGCGCCGAGAAGCCGGCATTGAAATGGCCGAGATAGATCGCATCGATCTCCTCCGGCCCGATCCCGGCATGATCGAGGGCACCGGCGCCGGCAGCGACGATCATTTCTTCAAGGCTGCGCGCATCTTCCTTGACGAAGGGCAGGTGATGCCAGCCGATGATGACGCCCTTTTCCATGGTCTCTCAATCCTGCGGTTGGATGGTTTCCTGGAAACGCACCGGCGCGCCGTCGGGGCGGCCGATCAGTTCATCGTCGCGCATCACGATATGGCCGCGGATGATGGTGGCTATGGGCCAGCCCGTGACCGCCATGCCGTTGTAAGGCGTCCAGCCGGCCTTGGTCGCCATCCATTCATTGGTGATGGTGCGCCGGGCCTTGAGGTCGACCACCGAGAAATCGGCATCGTATCCGATGGCGATGCGCCCCTTGCCGCGGATGTTATAGATGCGCTGCGGTCCGGCGCTGGTGAGGTCGATGAGGCGGGCGAGCGTCAGGCGTCCCTCATGCACGTGATTGAGCATGATCGGCAGCAGGGTCTGCACGCCCGGCATGCCCGACGGGCTCTGCGGATAGGGACGCGCTTTTTCTTCCAGCGTATGCGGCGCATGGTCGGAACCGATGCAATCGACGATGCCGTTGCGGACCGCCGCCCAGATACCGTCCTGGTGATGCTGGTCCCTGACCGGCGGGTTCATCTGCGCCAGGGTGCCGAGCTTTTTATAGCAATCGGGCGCTGCCAAAGTGAGGTGATGGGTCAGCACCTCGACGGTCGCGATATCCTTGTGGTCCTTGAAGATCTCCATCTCGTCCGCGGTCGAGATATGCAGCACATGCACGCGCCGTCCGGCCTTGCGCGCGATCTTGAGGAGGCGGTTGGTGGAACGCACCGCCGTTTCCACATCGCGCCAATGCGGATGTAGGCTGGGATCGCCACTGTCCTTCACCAGCGCCAGGCGTTCGCGCAGGCGCATCTCGTCCTCGGAATGGATGGCGACACGGCGGCGCCCATGGCGCAGCACGCTTTCCAGCGTGTCGTCATCGGCCACCAGCAGCGAGCCGGTCGAGGAACCCATGAAGATTTTGACGCCGGCACAGCCGGGCAGCAGTTCCAGCGCGTCCAGCTTGTCGGCATTCTCGTCCGAGGCGCCCATGAAGAAGGCATGGTCGACCCAGGCCCGGCCCTTGGCACGCTGCAGCTTGTCGTTGAGGTCGGCCTCGGTCAGCGTGTTGGGGGTGGTGTTCGGCATCTCGAAAATGGCCGTGACACCCCCTAAGGCCGCTCCCGCCGTGCCGCTCGCCAGATCTTCCTTATGCGTCAGACCCGGTTCCCGGAAATGCACCTGGGTGTCGATGACACCGGGGAGAACCGTAAGACCGGTCGCATCGACCACCGCCGCCGCCGGGGCATGTGCACCGATCTTGCCGAGCTCGGCGATTCGCCGCTCCCGCACTCCGATATCGAGCATTTCCACCCCGTTGGGGGTCGCGACGGCCCCGTTCCTGATCACGAGGTCAAACGGCTCCGCCATGCTGGGGCTCCTTCCGGCAGTGAATTCTTCTTGTCTGATCTCTATCCCCTTGAGCGGAAAGGGCGCAAGGCCCCATCTCCCGCCTCTCCCACACCCTTGCGACAGATTGGGTGGGGCGAGCCCGCTATGCCCGCTAAACCGTGACGCCGCCTGGATTTTGCGATAGAATGCGATAAGTTAGTGGCGCTTAGGAGCGGGGAGATGGTCAGCCAGTGATGATCGGCCTGAATGAGCTGCGGGTGCAGCTGGAGGAATTGCGCTCCGAACACCGCGATTTGGACGAGGCAATCCGCGCCATGTCCGAGGCCTCGCCCTTCAATCAGCTCCAAATCCAACGCCTCAAAAAGCGCAAGCTGGCCATCAAGGACCAGATGATGAAGCTCGAGAGCAAACTGCTCCCGGACATCATCGCGTAAGTGCGCGCATAAACCCCACTATTCTTCTACCGTCATGCCCGGGCTTGTCCCGGGCATCCAGTCTTTCCGGCATCACTGGATCCCCGGGACTGCGCCCGGGGATGACGATTGGAGGCAGGCCCCCTTCACCTCGACCTCGATGGTGAGGTGGGAGAGTTTGGCGACGCCGGTCAAAGCCGCGCGATAGAAATCGACATTTCTTGGTTCGGCCGTGGCGATGGAGACGATGCCGGCCAGATGCCCTGGCCCAACCCGCCAGACATGGAGGTCGGTGACGTCGTCCCCTAAAGCTTCGATCTCGGCGCGGATGGCGTCGGTGAGGTCAACATTGGGCTGTACGTCAAGGAGGACCGCGCCGGCCGATTTCATGAGCCCATAGACCCAGCGCAGGATGACGACGGCACCCACTAGGCCGACGATGGGGTCGAAGACCGTCCAGCCCAGCCACCAGCCGGCGCCGATCGCCGCCATGGCGAGGACAGATGTCGCCGCATCGGCCAGCATATGCACATAAGCCGATTTGAGGTTGAGATCCTTGTGATGCTCACCGCTGTGGTCATGGCCGTGATCGTGCGAATGGGTGTCATGGGAGTGCGCGTGCCCATGGTCATGCCCATGATCTTCCTGCAGCAGCAGGGCGGCGACGATATTGACGATGAGGCCGAGGGCGGCCACGCCCATCGCCTCGGCATATTGGATTGGGGCCGGGTTGACGAAGCGGTCGATCGCCTCATAGCCGATACCCAGGGCCACGATGGCCAGCACAACGGCCGATGTATAGGCGCCAAGATCGCCGAACTTGCCGGTGCCGAAGGTGAAGCGCGCGTTTTCGGCATGACTTGCGGCAAAACTGTAGGCGAGCAGCGAAATGCCGAGGGCGGCAAGATGTGTCGCCATATGCCAGCCATCGGCCAGCAGCGCCATGGAACCGAAGATCTGCCCCGCCGCGATTTCCCCCACCATCATGGCGAAGGAGAAGATCAGGACAATGCGCACGCGCCGCGCGTTGCGGGCGTGGTTCTGACCCCGGAAATCATGGGTTTTATGCGTGCTGCTGCCGGCGATGGATGGGGTCTCATTCATGAAATCGACGCTAGCATGCGAGGGTGATGTTACGATATTACGGGGGCTTGCGACGGATCGGCCCATAACTTCCTTCCCGGGTTCTCGGCACGGTTTCGCAACGCTATAAAATACCATCGCCCAAAAGACTTATCTGACGGAGGATCTCCCATGGACGTGCGCGCTGCCTTGGCTGTCGAAGCCGGCAAACCCCTGGTCATCGAGACGGTACAGCTCGAGGGCCCGAAATCCGGCGAAGTCCTGGTCGAGATCAAGGCGACGGGCCTCTGTCACACCGATTACTTCACCCTCTCCGGCGCGGATCCCGAGGGCCTGTTCCCGGCCATCCTGGGACATGAGGGTGCGGGCATCGTCGTCGATGTCGGGCCCAATGTGACCAGCTTGAAGAAGGGCGACCATGTCATTCCGCTCTACACGCCGGAATGCCGCCAATGCGAATACTGCCTCAGCCAGAAGACCAATCTGTGCCAGGCGATCCGCACGACGCAGGGGCAAGGCCTGATGCCGGACGGTAGCAGTCGTTTCAGCTTCGGCGGCAAGAAGGTGCACCATTACATGGGCACTTCGACCTTCGCCAATTTCACCGTGGTGCCGGAAATCGCGCTCGCCAAGATCCGTGAAGACGCGCCTTTCGACAAGGTCTGCTATATCGGCTGCGGCGTCACCACCGGCATCGGCGCCGTCATCAACACAGCGCGCGTCGAACCCGGCGCAAATGTCGTCGTCTTCGGCCTCGGCGGTATCGGCCTCAACGTCATCCAGGGCGCGCGGCTTGCCGGTGCCAACATGATCATCGGCGTCGACCTCAATCCCGGCCGCAAGGCCATTGCCGAGAAATTCGGCATGACCCATTTCGTCAATCCCAAGGAAGTCGAGGGCGACCTCGTCCCCTATCTCGTCAACCTCACCAAGGGCGGTGCCGATTATTCGTTCGAGTGCATCGGCAATACCACGGTGATGCGCCAGGCGCTGGAATGCTGCCACAAAGGCTGGGGCGTCTCGGTCATCATCGGTGTCGCCGGCGCCGGCCAGGAAATTTCGACGCGTCCCTTCCAGCTGGTCACCGGGCGTGTCTGGAAAGGCACTGCCTTCGGTGGCGCGCGCGGCCGCACCGATGTGCCGAAGATCGTCGACTGGTATATGGACGGCAAGATCAATATCGATGACCTCATCACCCACACCATGCCGCTTGCCGATATCAACAAGGGCTTCGATCTGATGAAAGCCGGCACCTCGATCCGCGGCGTGGTGCTGTACTGATGAGTGTCGTCGCAGAAACCAGCCGCCATCATGGCTTTGGCGGCTGGCAGGTCTTCGGGAAGCACGACAGCGCCGAGATTGGCTTGGCCGCGAAATTCTCGGTCTACCTGCCGCCCGCCGCCGCCAAGGGGCCGGTGCCCTGGCTCATCTATCTCGCCGGTCTCACCTGCACGGAAGAAACCTTCATGATCAAGGCGGGGGCGCAGCGCGTCGCCGCCGAGCTGGGCCTGGCGCTGGTGACGCCGGACACAAGCCCACGCGGCACGGATTTCCCTGGCCAGGCAGACAATTGGGACTTCGGCGTTGGTGCCGGTTTCTATGTCGACGCGACGGAAGCGCCTTGGGCAAAGAACTGGCACATGTATTCATATGTGACCAAGGAGCTGCCGGCCCTCATCGCCGCCAATTATCCGGTGGACCCGAAACGTCTCGGCCTCTTCGGCCATTCCATGGGCGGGCATGGCGCGCTCACGCTGGGTTTGAAGAATCCGGATCTCTTTAAATCCGTCTCGGCCTTCGCGCCGATCTCCAATCCGATCAACTGCCCCTGGGGCGAGAAGGCTTTCACCGGCTATCTGGGGAGCGACCGCAAGGCCTGGGCGGCGCATGATGCCAGCGAGCTGATGAAGCTCAAAGCACACCCGCAGGCGATCCTGGTCGACCAGGGCGAAGCGGACCAGTTCCTCGGCACCCAGCTTCATCCCCATGCACTGGAAGCCGCCGCCAAGGTCTCAGGCCAGAAGCTCATCCTGCGCCGCCACGAAGGCTACGATCACGGCTACTACTTCATCTCGACCTTCGTCGAGGATCATTTGCGGCATCACGCGAAGATTCTGGGGTAAAGGCCATACTCGTGGATGGCCGGGCCAAGCCCGGCCATGACGGCTGAGACAGCAAGCTTCTACGCCCCCATATCCTCCACCGCTTCCATCGCTTCGTCGGAATAGCCGAAGTGATGGCCGATCTCGTGAACGACGAGGTGCCGGATGAGGTGTTCGAGCGAATCTTCGCCCTCAGCCCACCAATCGAGGATCGGACGGCGATAGAGGAAGACGATGTCGAGGCCGGTCGGGTCGTCGGCGCCCCGCTCGGTCAGCGGCACGCCACGATAGAGGCCGGCCAGTTCGAACGGATCTTCAATATCCATCGCAGCCAACGTCTCTTCATCGGCGAATTCTTCAACACGCAAGGCGACGTTGCCGCATTGGGCGAGGAATTCCTGCGGCAGATTGGCGAGTACCCGCCGTCCCATTTCTTCGATCTCACCCGCGCTGGGCGACATCCCGAAGCGGCGCAAGGGGTCGGATTCGTTCAGGGGAGGCATGAGGCGGCACCTTGGGAAACGGCTTGAGCGAGGTGGGATTAGACCCCAGCCGCGCGGTGCCGCGCAAGCTAGCCGAAAAGGTCGGAAGCGAAAGCGAGCCACATGCCGGAGATCGCGATCAGCAACTCGGCAGCGATGGTAAGCTTCAGAAAGACGCGGCCCGAATGCGTGAGGTCCATCATCATGCCACGCTCACGCCCCGGCGCCGGCCAAGGCCAGCATCAGCACGAAGAGGGAAAGAAGGGTCAGGCGGGCGCCGACGGTGATGAAGCTGTCCAACATGATAGTCCCCTGAAGGTCACGCGAGAGTTTGGTGGAAACGACTTACCCCTAATCTGGTCGGCTTCAGGTTTTGGCGCAGTGATGCGGCTCACCAAGGCCGATGCCTCCTTGATCGCGGGAAGGCATGGCGGCGGCGTGCCGGAAATGTGGCGGAATCAGGGACTTGTGGGGGAAAAGCGGAGATGTTGCCTAGGGACGGCAAAACCGCTGCGTGACGGGCATCACCGCCTCAAACCAGAGCGTGGCGGACGATGAGGTCGATGACCGAGGCGATCTTGAGCCCACCCTTGAGGCGTTCCTGGTCGAAATCGAGGAGGCGCTTCACCTCGACCTCCGGGCCCGGCACGCGGCCTTTTTCGATATCGGCAAGCTGCTGCGCCAGCATCAGTTTCAAGGCCATGTCATGGGCATCCGCTATGCGCACGAGATCGTCGGCGCTGACGCGTCCGGCCTTGCGCGCCACGTCCCAACGCGCCTCAGTCTCCAGCGCATGGCTGCCCAGGCTCAGGGCGAGAACACGGGCGCCCGACACGATGGGCAGGAGCGCGCCGCGTTTGAGGTTGATGCGCCCGCCCTTGGTCTTCATGCCACCGAAGAGGGTGAGCGATCCCTCGATCTGGCCAATGGTGGCCGCAAGGCGTTTCAGGAAAATCGGCTGATGGCCAAGCTTGGCCGCCAGCACGCGAAGATCCGCCGCCAGCGTCATCTCGCCATAAGCCGGTCGGAAATCGAAGAAGATGTCGGCATTGAGCAGCGCCACCTCCTCATCGCTGGCGACCCAGGTTTCGATGCGCTTCTGCCAGCCGGCCAGGTTGTGACGGCATTCGCGGTTGCTGGCCATGACATCGCCGCGGCAATAGGGAATGCCGATCTGGTCGAGAATGCCGGAACAATGCAGGCCGAACTTTTCGAACCAGGGGTAGTCGTCCTCAAGGCCGTCATGGACCAGGGCATGATCCTGATCGGCGGCGAGCAAGGCCTCGCCACGCCCCGCCGATCCCAGCACCAGGAAGCACCAGCGTGCCGGCGCCGGGCCGTCGCTCCCCAGCATGAGATTTTCCGCAAGGACAGCTACCCGCGCATAGATGTCGCGAATGACGGCGGCGATGGCACCGGCGATCTGGCGCGGCGGCACGCCTTCGGCCAGCAGCGATTTGGCAAGGCGCGGCAGGTTGGCAACCACATCCTTGAGGCTCTGGGCATCCGGCGCTTGCTCGGCATCGGTCGCCAGCAGCAGCGCGTCATCGGCACGCAATTTCAGCAATGCGCTCATGCTGACGACGCCAAGAGCTACGCCATTGGCGCGGTCGGCCACGATGATATGCCGCGTGTTGTTGCGCCTGAGATCGGTCAATGCCTCGAAGATAAAGGCATCGGGCGGCAGCTGCGTGACGTCGCACAGCATCGCCTCGGCGACCGGCCGGGCGAGCTTGTGAGGATCGGCGGCCTGATGCGCGATATCGCGGTCGGTGATGAGGCCGATTGCGCGTTTGCTCTCGTCGAGAATGGCGAGCGCCCCCACGCGCCGCTCGGTCATCAGCCGCGCCGCTTCGGTAAGCGGCGCCGCGGCATCGATCGTCATGACGGGGCTGCGCATCACCTCGGCCAACCGGTGGCGATAGGCGAAGGCATCGATGCGCTGCAGGATTTCCTCGTTCATACCTGCCGCCTCCCTTCAGCCTACCAGCGCCAGCGCCGCGGATGATGCAGCAAAGCCGCACGCTCGAAAGCTAACGCCTCCCCCAGGGTATGGATGCCATGTCCTTGCAGCAGCGGCACCAGCTTCAGGAACAAGGCGCCTGTCGCCGCCGCATCCCCCCGCGCCGTGTGCCGGGCAGGAATGCTAATGCCGAACTCGGCGCAGCAGGGTGTGAGATCGCGGTGACGATGGCCGGGATGGAGGGCTGCGTAAAGCAGTGCCGTATCGAGCGCCACGGGGGGCTGCAATTTGCCGCCCAACCGGCGCACCTCGCGCGACAGCAAGGCGATGTCGAAATAGATCTGATGGCCAATGATGAGGCCGGCGTCGAGATGCCGGTAGATTTCCGGCCAATGCGCCGCGAACCCGCCCCGCCCCGCCACCATCCCATCGACGATGCCGTGAAACGCGGTCGAGGCAACCGGAATGGGGCGACCGGGGTCGATCATCAGGTCGAAATCGGGTTCAGCCGGAATTTGACCGGCGGCGAGATGATAGCCAGCCGCCGAGATGATGCGATCGCTGCGGACATTGAGCCCGGTCGTTTCCGTATCGAAGACAAGGGCGCGGATGTCGCTGAGCGGGGTGTGCAATGCCGGCGCCGTACCGCAGCGGATAATGCCGGTGGGCCGCCGCAATGCGCGCCACAGGCGGCCGGCAATGCTCGGCCGGGTCATGCCGGCGTTGCCTCCGCTTGCATCACTGCCAATGACCAAAATGCCCCCACCTGTCGATTGCCAGGAATATCAAGAAGACAGCTTACGGCAGCAGGCCGCTCTGCCGCTACAAAATGGTTCTTTCCCGCAGCGCACAATGATGTTCGGGCAGAAGTTAGCTCTCGCCTGGTTTCGGGACACGGCTGCGCAGATCCTCGATAATGAACGTAAGGCGCTCGATCTCGCGGGCACGCAGCAGGTCGATCTTCTGGTGGAGCAGCTCGATTTCCAGCTCCGCCTTCAGATTGACCTCGTAATCATAGCGTTGAGTGAGGCGGTCGATCGCTGCTTGCCGGTTCTGGCTCATCAGGATGACCGGCGCGGTATAGGCCGCCTGGAAAGACAACATGAGGTTGAGGAGGATGAAGGGGTAGGGATCCCAGGCTTTGAACCAGCCCAGGCTGTTCACGATCAGCCAGACAATCAGCAGCCCAGTTTGAATGATGATGAAGCGCCAGGAGCCGACGACGGCGGCGATCCGGTCCGCCGTACGCTCGCCCAAAGTGGACGGCCCGGTATCGCTGGGCGCTCGGTCGGCACGGGCCTTGCGCAACCTGCGCAGCAGATCCTGATCCTCCTGCGACAAGGCCGTGATCTCGTCGAGCAGGGCCTCGTAATCCCGCATCCCGGCTTCTGCATCCTGCGCATTCTTGGTCATGCTCATCCTCCCCATCAATGGCACCCATTATGGCCGCAATCGCCTTAGGGGAGAATTCGTGATTGCGGCAGGGCGGCAGGCGGCCAATGCGGCCCGAGGCGGTGGGTGTAGAACTGCGATGGCAAGATAGATCCCCGCCCTCCCCCACCGCCGACTGTGAGGGTGGGGGGGGAGGGCGCCTTCTTTGTTACGCCCGCATCTTCGCCGATTTGGGGTCGTACATCGGCGCCAGACTCGCTTGCGCTTCGCAGCGCTGCAAGGCGACGCCGATCTCGAACTTGCCCTCAGCGATGAAGGCCGCGTCGACACCGGCCTTGTTATGGACATAGCCCATGCCGATGGCACCACCCAAATGGTGGCCGTAATTGGCGGACGTCACCAGACCCACCAGCGCGCCGTTCCGATAGATCGGCTCGTTGTGATAGAGCAGCTTTGCAGGATCGGTCAGCTTGAACTGCACCATGCGGCGACCAAGCTTGCCTTCCTTCTGTTTCAGCACCGCCTCGCGGCCGATGAACGGCACCTTCTTGTCGAAAGCGCAGGTGAAGCCCAGGCCCGCTTCCAGGATCGTGTCCTTGATACCGATGTCATGACCCCAATGGCGGAAGGCCTTTTCGATGCGGCAGGCATCCATGGCATGCATGCCGGCCGGGCGCACGCCGAGATCGGCGCCGGCTTCCAGCACCGCATGCAACACGCCACGCGCGAATTCCGCAGGGATGTAGAGTTCCCAGCCCAATTCACCGACATAGGAGATGCGGGTCGCCCGCACCTTGGCGTTGCCCATCTCAATATGTTTGGTGGCGCCGAAGGGGAAGCCCTCATTGCTGAGATCGGCATCGGTGATCCGCTGCAGAAGCTCGCGGCTCTTCGGTCCCATGACGCCGAGCGTCGCATAGGATGTGGTCATATCGACCAGTTCGACATCCTCGCCCGACTGCACGTGGTCCTTGAGGTAATGCCAGTCGCGGGTCGCGGTCGCCGCCGCCGTCACCACCATGAACTTCGTGTCGGTGATGCGGAAGACGGTGAGATCCGCCTCGATCCCGCCCTTCGCGTTGAGCCATTGCGTGTAGACGGCCTTGCCAGGCTGCGCGATGTCGGCGGTCGAGACCCGCTGCAGCAGCGTTTCGGCATGCTTGCCGACCACCAGGAACTTGGCGAAGGTCGAGAGATCATAAAGCGCCACGCCCTCGCGCGTCGCCTTCACATCCGCCGCGGCGTAATCGAACCAGTTCTGGCGGCCGTAGGCGTATTCGTATTCCGGCTTCACACCTTTGGGCGCATACCAGTTGGGACGTTCCCAGCCGGCGACTTCGCCAAAGCAGGCACCCAGCGCCTTCCAGTCTTCATAGAACGCCGTCTGGCGCACATTCCTCGAGCTTTCGAACTGGCGATACGGCCAATGCATCGCATAGAGCAGGCCCAACGCTTCCGAAACGCGGGGCACCAGAAAGCTCTTGCGGCTCATATGCGGCATCAGGCGCCGGATATCGACTTCCCACAGATCATGCGGCGGCTCGCCATCGACGATCCAGTGGGCCAGCGCCATGCCGGCGCCGCCGCCCGATTGAATGCCGATCGAGTTGAAACCGGCCGCCACGAAGAAGTTCTTCAGCTCCGGCGCCGGCCCCAGGATGTAGCGCTGATCCGCCGTGAAGCTTTCCGGCCCGTTGAAGAATTTGCGGATGCCGACCTTCTGCAAAGACGGCACACGGTGCATGGCGCCTTCCAGGATCGGCGCGAAATGGTCGAAATCCTCAGGCAATTCGTCGAAGGCGAAATCCTCGCGGATGCCGTTCATGCCCCATGGCTTGGCCTTGGGTTCGAATGCGCCGAGCAGCAGCTTGCCGGCATCCTCTTTGTAGTAAGCGCATTGATCCATGTCGCGCATGACCGGCAGATCGGGGGTCATCCCCTCCATCGGCTCGGTCACGATGTAGAAATGCTCGCAGGCGTGGAGCGGGATGTTGACGCCGAGCTTCTGACCGATCTCCCGCGACCACATGCCGGCGGCGCAGACGACGTACTCCGCCTTGATGATGCCTTCCGATGTGCGGACGCCCACAGCGCGGCCGTTTTCAACCAGCACTTCCTCGACCTTCATATCCTCGAAGACACGCACGCCCTTCATGCGGGCACCCTTGGCCAGCGCCATGGTGGTGTCGGCCGGGTTGCACTTGCCGTCCTTGGGATAAAAAATGCCGCCGATGACGTCATCGGTGTTGAGCAGCGGCCATTTCGCCTGCACACCGGCACGGTCGAGCTCGATGCACTCGACCTCGAAGCTCTGCAGCATGTCCGCACCACGGCGGAACTCCTCCCAACGCGCTTCCGAGGTTGCGACCGAGAGCGAACCCGGCTGCACGAAGCCCGTCGCCTGCTCAGTCTCCTTCTCCAGCGTCTGGTAGAGATCGGTCGTATATTTCGCGAGCTTTGTGAGGCTCTCGCTATAGAGCGAGGCGCGCACCAGCCCCGCCGCATGCCAGGTCGTGCCGGAGGTCAGTTTTTTGCGCTCCAGCAGAACCGTGTCCTTGCCCCAGCCAAGCTTGCCCAGATGATAGGCGATCGAACAACCAAGAATGCCGCCACCGATAATGACGACGCGGGCTTCCGTGGGGAGAGACATGGGGATCGTTTTCTTCGCTGGTTTAAGGGGGACGGATTATGCGGTGGGTTTGGTACGTCGGCAAATAGGTGGTTTCGATGGCGGGTATCGAGGGCGTTGTACCCCCCTCCCCTACCCTCCCCCTCAAGGGGGGAGGGGGTTTAGAGCGAGCTAACGGTCACATCCTCGCTGCAGTCCTCTCCCCCCTTGAGGGGGAGAGTTAGAGAGGGGGGTGGCAACTGAAGATTTCACGCCTTCAATCTTTCATTCTTCGGATCGAAGATCGGCTCCTCCGCCACTACGGCCGGGAAACGCTTCCCTAGAATCTCGACCTCCAGCTTCGTGCCCACGGCGGCGAGATCCAGGCGCACGTAAGACAGCGCGATCGATTTCCCGATGCGGAAGCCCCAGCCGCCGGAGCCGACGATGCCGACCTTCTTCCCGTCCTGGAAGACGATCGAGCAGGAGGGCGCATCCGCCGTGTTGCCTTCGACGATGAGCGGCACGAAACGCTCCTTCTCGCCCGCCTCATGGCGCTTGATGAGCGCGTCGCGGCCGATGAAATCGCCCTTATTGAGCTTTACGAAGCGTTCCAGCCCGGCATCGAAGGGCGTGTATTCATGGGTGATGTCCTGCTTCCAGGAGCGATATCCCTTCTCCAGGCGCAGGCAATCCATCGCGTACATGCCGAAATCCTTGAGGCCGAATTCCTGGCCGGCTGACGAGATCGCGTCATAGACATGGACCAGATCGCCCATCGGCACATGGAGTTCCCAGCCGAGTTCGCCCACATAGTTGACGCGGAGCGCCGTGACCTTGCGGCCCGCAACGACAATTTCCTGGCAGCTCGGCCAGGGGAAGGCGTTGTTGGAAAGATCGGCATCCGTGATCTTCTTGAGGAGATCGCGCGACCGTGGCCCGGCCAACACCAGCGACGAGGCAGATTGACTGACTTCGGCGAGCTTCACCGAGCCATCGCCTGGCAGATGCTGCGTCAGCCAATCCATGTCATGCCAGAGCCCTGAGCCCGCCGACATCAGATAGAATTTCTCGGGCGACAAACGCGTCATGGTGAATTCGGAAAGGATCGAACCCTTGGGCGTCAGCGTATAGGCGAGCGTGACCCGGTTCGATTTCGGCAACGCGCCGCAGATGAGGTGATCGAGCCACGTCTCCGCACCCGGCCCTTCGACGACGAATTTAGAGAAGCCGCCGAGATCCATGATGCCGACGGCCTCAGTGATCGCCTTGCATTCCGCGCGCACCGGCTCGAACCAGGCCTGCTCGGCGCGGTGGAAGGAGAGTTTGGCTTTCGCTTCTTCGGCGTTGCGCGGGAAATAGGCCGCACGCTCCCAGCCGCCACGGGCGCCCATGATGGCGCCCTTTTGAGTCAGTTTGTCGAACAGCGGCGTCTTCAAGCGCGGACGGCCCGCCGGCCGTTCCTCATTCGGGAACCCGATGGCGTACTCGTTCTGATACAGCTCCTCGGCCTTTTCGATGGTGTACTTCTGATCGGCAAAGACCGTGTAGCGGCGATGGTCGAGACCCCAGAGATCCCATTCCGGTTCGCCATGCACGACATATTCGGCAATCGTCTTGCCGGCACCGCCGCCCTGGCAGATGCCGAAGCTGAAGCAATTGGCATTGTAGAAATTGGTGAGGCCATGTTGCGGCCCGATATAGGGATTGCCGTCCGGCGAATAGGGGATCGGGCCATTGATGACTTTCTGCACGCCGACGGTGCCCAGCACGGGGACGCGCGCCACCGCCTGCTCGATATAGCTCTCCAACCGGTCGAGATCGTCGGGCCAGAGCTGGAAGGCGAATTCTTCGGGCACGCCGTCATGCCAATCCGATTTGCAATCCCACTCATAGGGACCGAGAATCAGGCCGTCGCGTTCCTGGCGCAGGTAATAGGAGACGTCTGGATCGCGCACCAGCGGCAGCTTCTCTTTGCGCGCTGCCAGTTCCGGGATCATCTCGGTGATGAGGTATTGGTGCTGCATGGCAATGATGGGCAGATACTGCCCGACCATCGCCGCCACCTCGCCGGCCCGGTAGCCGGCGGCGTTGATAACCTTCTCCGCCACGAATTCCGTGCCGTCCTTGGTCGTGATCTTCCATTCACCGTTGGGGAGTTGCTTGATCGAGGTGACGCCGTTGAAGCGCAGCACCTTGGCGCCCATGTCCTTGGCGCCCTTGGCCAGGGCCTGGGTCAGCTGCGAGGGGTCGATGTCGCCGTCATGGGCGTCCCACAATCCGCCGACGATGTCATCCATCTCCATCAGCGGGTACTTGTCGCGGATCTCAGAGGGCGAGAGCAAGGCGTAGTCCAACCCTTGCGCGCGCGCCATCGCCACCGAATGCGCGAATTCCTCCATGCGCGCCTTCTTGTGCGCCAGGCGGATCGAGCCGGTGATGTGATAGTTCATCGGGTAATCGACTTCCTCGCCCAGCGTCTTGTAGAGCTTGGCCGAGTAAGCCTGCATCTTCATGATGTTCCAGGAACCGGAGAAGGTCGGCACATTGCCGGCCGCATGCCAGGTGGAGCCCGAGGCCAGTTCGTCGCGCTCGATGAGCACGCAATCCTTCCAGCCGAGCTTTGCCAAGTGATAAAGCGCCGATGTGCCGACGACCCCGCCGCCGATCACCACTACGCGCGCATGCTGCGTCATTCCGGTCCCCTAGAAAATCCGATTTAGCTTTTTATAACGTCATGCCCGGGCTTGTCCCGGGCATCCAGCCTCTCAACTGCACCTGTGGATCCCCGTGACTTCGCCCGGGGATGACGGAATTACTGACCCATCACCCCTTGCGCATATGCGCCCGGTCCAAGCGCACCGGGAACTTCGCCCGGATCGCATCATCGACCGCTGCCGGGATATGCGCCGGGTAATGGTTGTTCATGATCTGCTTCAATTTCTTCTGCGCGCGAGCGACCGCGTCCGGCCTCCCCTGCTCAACCCATTCCTTCGGATTCGAGCGATCGCCGACCAGCGGATAAACATATTCCGTCTGCATCAGCTGCAAGGTCTGATCGGACCCCAGGTAATGGCCCGGGCCTTCCAGGCAGGTCTTGCGAATGGTTTCGATCGAGAGATGCTCGTCCGAAACATCGATGCCTTTGATCGTGCGCTGCGTCGCACCGATGATGTCGTTGTCGATGAGGAGGCTCTCGAGGCAGAAGCCCAGCAAGCTTGCATGCATGCCAGCCGATTCGTAGATCATGTTGGCGCCGGCATTGCCGACCAAAGCGTGGTTATAGGCCTTCTCATAGCCCGCCTGCGCGTCCGGCGTCTTCGAATCCGTCATGCCGGAGGCCGTGCCGCCGGTGAGGTCGTAGAACTGCGCCATCTGCGCCGACGCCGCCGAAAGCAGCGCCTGTTCCGGTGACCCGCCGGACATCGCGCCGGTCCTGAGATCGGAGACGAAGCACCAGGTGCCGAAGATCGCCGGCGCGCCCGGCTTGATCGCGTTCACATAGACGAGGCCAGCCAGGCATTCCGCCACTTCCTGCACGATGGCACCGGCAAGGGCCGCCGGCGCCGTCGCACCCGCCTGGCCCGCCGAGAGCAGCAACACCGGCATGCCGCCGCGCACGGCGATCTCCAGACAACGGCAGGCGTCCTGCGCGAATTTAAGCGGTGGCACCACGAAGCAGTTCGACTGGCTGACGAAAGGCCGCTCGCGCCACTTGTCCTCGCCGCCCGCGATCATGTGCAGCATCTCAAGGCTGGCTTCGAGATGGCGTGGATCGACCCAGCTCGACCCCACATGCTTGGTCGTACCGGAGACGGCCGCATAGCAGGTGTTGAAATCCATCTCGAACGGGTCGGGCAGTTCCCGGCACACCACCGAGCGCTGGCAGAAATGGATGTGATCGAGCGTGTCGACGATGCGGGCGATATCGAACTGGTCCTTGGTCACCGAATCGCGATAGTCGCCGGTGATCGGATCGATCATGTGCACCGCTGCACCCGCCGTGCCGAAATAGACCTTCTTGTCCCAGGGATGGAGATCATGGCGCGGGTCCTGGCCATAGAGCGGAAAGCGGCGCGCGGCCTTGGCCAGCGTGTCCTCGATCACCGCACGCGGGAAGGTGAGGCGGCCATTGCTGTTGAGGATGGCGCCGGCCTTGGTCATCACCTCAATGCCGGAGGGAATCGCATCGGCCATGCCGATCTTTTCGAGGACGTCGATCGCCGCATTGTGGATCTTGAGCACCTCGGCATCGGTCAGCGGTTTATAGCGGCCACCCTCCATGCCAGACCGCACTGGCTGCTGGTTCTCCGGCAACGGGGCGGCCCGGGCCGCCCGGCGCGCCTCGCGCCCACCGCGCCGCACTGCCAGATCCGTCGTCCCACTCATGAGCGTCTCCTCGCATTCATATCCCGCGTATAGACCCGCGTTTTCGTGGCGATATTCGCCCTGCACCCCATTTCCGGCAAGCGACCGTTCTTCAGCTTTTCATGAATTCATTTCACGTGTATCTTGCAAAAAACACGGTAAATCATGCGCCATGGCCAAACGAAACCTTCCATCGCTGAAATCGCTTCAGGCATTCGAGGCCGCGGCCCGGCATTTGTCGTTCCGGGTGGCGGCCGAGGAATTGTCACTGACCCAATCGGCCATCAGCCACCAGGTGGCGGGGCTGGAGGAGCGCTTGGGTACCTCCCTCTTCCGCCGCGCCGCACGCCGGGTGGAACTGACCGAGGCCGGCGCCCAGCTTTATCCGTATTTGCGGGACGGTTTCGACCGCATGGCGCAAGGGGTGGGCCTCGTCGACCGCGTGCGCATCTCCGGCGATCTGGTCGTGCAGGTTTATGTGACGGTGGCGGTGCGCTGGCTGCTGCCGCGGCTCCATCAGTTCCAGGCAGCGCATCCTGATATCCTGGTGAGGCTTTCGACCAGCCAGCTCGATTGGGAGTTCGACCCAATGACAAGTGATCTGGGCCTCATCTGCACCAGGAAGCCGCATGGGCCGGGCGTTCATTACACGCATCTCTTCGACGCCAAGCTCGTCGCCGTCTGCAGTCCTGCCGTCCAGCGCGCTGGCATGGGTCTTCGCCAGCCGGCCGACCTCGTCAATCACGCCATGCTGCAGGTCTATACCGCCGCCGAGGATTGGCATGACTGGCTGGAGGCCGCGGGCCTCCCCACCTTGAAGGGCCGCGCCGCCCCGAAATTCGATTCCTACCTCCTCGCCATCGAAGCGGCGATCGAGGGCCAGGGTGTCGCGGTCGTGCCCGAATTCATGGTGGCGCCGGACTTGAAGGTCGGGCGCCTGGTGAAGCCGTTCCCAGATATCGATGTCCGTCACGGCGCCAGCTGGTACCTCGCCTGTCTCGAAGAGCGCGTGAAGGAACCCAGCATGCAGCATTTCCGCGACTGGCTGGTCACGGAAATCGCCAACGACCCGGCGTTTCAGGCGTGAGGTTTCAGGCGTAGAATTCCAGGCGTAGAATTCCAGGCGTAGAATTCCAGGCATAACGGGTCCAAAGCCCGCCAGACCCAATCGGCCGCTTGACTGAAATACCCAATTTAGGTACAAATATACCCAAAATGGGTATAACGCTGGCATCTTCCAATTTGTCCAACGCGCTGTTTTCGCGCGTCCAGGCACGCGTGCTCGGCATCTTGTTCGGTGAACCGGAGCAGGACTTTCCCGTCACCGAGATCATTTCGCGAGCCGGCTCAGGGCGTGGCGCCGTTCAGCGCGAATTGGAGAAGCTGACCAAAGCCGGCATCCTGGCGACAACGGCCCAGGGAGGCCGTCGTCTCTATCACGCCAACAAGGCATCGCCGATCTTCACCGAGCTGCGGCAACTGGTGTTGAAGACGATCGGCATCATTGAGCCGATCCGCGCGGCGCTGGCACCCCATCAAGCCCTGATCGCGTCCGCCTTTGTCTATGGTTCGATCGCCAGAGGCGACGAAACGGCGAAAAGCGATATCGATCTGATGATCCTCGCGCATGACCTCGCTTATGGTGACGTGTTCGCAGCCCTTGAAGGCGCCGAAAAAATGCTCGCGCGCATGATCAGCCCGAATATGATGACGCCCGCCGAGTGGCATAAGAAACTCAGTGAGCGCAATTCATTCGTCGTCAAAATCCTCACCCAACCAAAGCTCTTCTTAATCGGGACCGAAGATGAGCTCAGAAGCCTTAGATAACCTCGTCAAAACCGGTCAGTTGAAGAAAGAGCCGGCAGACCAAGCCGAGTTCGACGGCTTGCAGGCGTCCGGCATCAATCGACTGAAGGACGCAGGCAACGCCGCGCTTTCCGCCGATGGTCGGTTTGATTTGGCCTATAATGCTGCTCATGCATTGTCGCTCGCGGCGTTACGCTGGCACGGCTATCGGCCCGACAACAAACGCTACATCGTCTTCCCGGCGCTGCAACACACACTCGGCCTGCCGCCCGCACAATGGCGTATCCTCGATAAAGCGCACAACGCTAGAAACACCGCTGAATACGAGGGATATTTCAGTGTGGACAAACAACTGCTCTCCGATCTGCTGAGTGTCACGCAAGTCCTCTGTGATGCAGTCACCAAACTCGGCCCAGTTCCTTAAGCTGCATCGTCAGGTTCAATCGAACAGCTCGCTCAGCCAGGATTTCTGTTTGTAGTGTTTGTGCTTGTAGCGGTCGTCGTGGTCGCGGCGCTGATATTGCTGATCTTCGCGATAGGGCGCCGGCTGCGGTGCGGCCGCTTGCGGTGCTTCGCGCCCGCTGCGTTCGATGATCTTGTCCAACTCGCCGCGGTCGAGCCACACGCCGCGGCATTTGCTGCAATAGTCGATCTCGATTCCCTGACGATCGCTCATCACGAGGTCCTGGTTGCAGACCGGACATTTCATCGGTGCATTCTCCCTGGCAGATGAGGTCCAGGTCAAATGGCCCCGGCGATGCGTCCTCGCAAGCCCCTGGCCTTGCAGAAACGCCCGTTTTCACGAAGCTGACAGAACGCTGACAGGTCAGCCCAGCACCCGCCGCACCAGCGGAATGGTGATGGCGCGGCCTTCGGCCAGCGCTGCGCGGTCTAGGCGGTCGGCAATCTCAGCGGCCGCGGCAAAGCTGCGTTCGATATGCCGCAGCAGATAGTCGATGACGTCCGGCGCCACATGGATCTGGCGATCGGCGAAATGCTTCACCAAGACGGCCGCGAGCAGCGCATCATCGGGCGTCGCTACTTCGACGCTGGGGATGGCCTTCAGGCGTGAGGCGAGATCGGGCAGCTTCACGTCCCAACGCGCGGGTGCCTCGCGACTCAAGATCAGCAATGAGCCGCCGTCGTTCTTCACACGGTTGAGGAGGTGGAAGAAGGCCGTCTCATCGAGATGTGGCTCGTCGAGAATGAGGACCGGTTTTTCGGGGAGATCCGGCAGGTCCGTCGGCGCCCTCAAGAACAATGCCGCATCGCCGGCCGTTTCCTGGAACACGTGACCGAGATGCGTCTTGCCGCAACCGGCCGGCCCATGCACCGAGAGAGCCGAGGCCGGCCAATCCGGCCAGGCCTCGATCAAGGCCAGTGCCGCCGCATTGCTGGGTGCCGCGACAAAATCCGCCGCCCCCATCGCGTGGCGCGGCGGCAGATCGAAAGGCAATTGTCCGCCGGTCATGGTTGGTCCGATGGTTTCGGCACGTGGTCCACGGCCTCACCCAGATGATGGCCGTGGTAGAGCGGACTTAAAAGATAGCGGCCGATACCGAAACGCACCAGCACGCCGATCGCGGCCGCCACCGGCACCGCGAGAAGCAGACCGACGAAGCCAAAGAGCGCGCCGCCGGAGAGAAGTGCGAAGATGATCCAGACCGGATGCAGGCCGACGCGGTCGCCCACCAGCTTGGGCGTCAGGAAATTGCCTTCGAGGATCTGGCCGATGAAGAAGATGCCGGCGACGATGGCCGGGCTATGCCAACCATTGAAGGTGGCGAGCGCTATCGCCATCGCCGTGACAAAGCCTGACATGGCGCCGACATAAGGGATGAAGGTGAGCACACCCGCCATCATGCCGATGACGAGGCCGAAGGGCAGGTCGACCAGCATCAGGCCCGTCGCGTAATAGACGCCGAGCACGAGGCAGACCGTGGCCTGGCCGCGCACGAAACCGGCAAGGGTCGTGTCGATCGCCCGCATCTGCGCGCGGATGATATCGGCATGATCGCGCGGCAGCAGATGATCGATGCGGGCGATGATGAGATCCCAGTCGCGCAGGAGATAGAATGTCACGACCGGCGTGATGAAGATGAGCGACAGCAGGTTGGCCAGTGCCGCACCGCCGGAAACGACACCCTGCACCGTCTGCGTCAGAAAACCGAAGACCGCGCCCAGCCGGCTCTTGAGCATCGCCCCCAGATCGTCGACCGCCGGCAGATCGAATCGCACCCGGAAATTCTCATAAAGCGGCAGCAGGCGCTGATGCGCCTTTTCCACCAGATCCGGCAGGCTGGTGATGAAGGCCGTCAGCTGATCGATGAGCAGCGGCACGATCAGCAGAAAAGCGAGGACGACGATGAGGGCGAAGACGATCGTCACCAGCGTCGTCGCCAGCGTGCGGGAGCAGCCCCATTCCTCCAGCTTGTCGCAAACGGGATCGAGGAAATAGGCAACGCCCATGCCCGCCACAAAGGGCAACAGCACCGTGCGCAGCAGATAGACAAGGATCAGGAAAACGATGAGCGCCGCCAGATAGCTCGGCCAGCGCCGCAGCCGGGGCGGTGGCGGTTCCTCGAATTCGATATTGATGTCGCGGATGTCGGTCATCTTGCTGGCACTACCCCTCACCCCACCCTCTCCCCGCAAGCGGGGCGAGTGAGTTCCGACCGCGCCTTGCCCTTAAGCCCCTCGCCCCTCTGGGGAGAGGGGTTGGGGTGAGGGGGGCGTCAGTCTCGTCCTCTATCGATCTATCTCACGGTGTCGGCGCCACGCCGCCGCCCGAACCCAGAGTCAATGTCGCGACGCCCTCGCCACTCGGCACCATGTTGAGATCGGCCTGTTGCAGGGCGCGGATGAACTGCGCTTCGTCCCCGGCGTAGGAGATCTCGAGATCGGCACCGCTCTTGGCGAGTTCCTTCAGATTGACGCTCTTGATCAAGCTCACCTGGCCGAGGTGCCGCTTGATGGCGACCCATTGCTCGATGCCGGTCAGCGGCACATGGACCGACACTTCCGTCCGCTGGTTGGGATCGACCAGATTGGCGCTCTTCCACGCCCCTTCCAGCATCGACTGCACGGTAGCGACACCTTGGGTCATCAAGCCGTCGGGATCCGTGGCATCGCCGGTCAGCGTGTCCTGGAACTTCTCAGGCCCTTCGGCGCCATAGCGCGTCACGTTGAGGGCGAGGCTGCGCTTGCCGTCCGGTGTCGGTGCGCTCATCTGCGCCTCGGCCACGACGACGTCGCCGGCCTGATAGCGCTCGCCCATGAATTCGAGCTTGGGCTCATTGCCGCCCAGAGCTTCGGTCGCGGAGAGCGTGTTCTGATCGTCAAGATCGCCGCGCGGCACCACGATCGGCACCAGCGCATTGCTGGGCGGTCGCGCGGCCCAGCTCGCCAGCCATTGATTGCTCGGCCCCCAGAGCTCGGTGGTGCCCGTCTCATCCGTATAGATCGGGATGAGCAGCATCTGCTTGGCGCGGGTCTCGGCAAAGGCAACGCCCTGGCCGCTCAAGTATTCCTGCACGGGGCCTGCAGCAAAGCGGATCGTGTAGCGGCCGACATAATGCGTCGCCGCCATCTTTTCTTCCTCGATCTCGACATCCGAGACCCAGGAGCCGATTTCGTCATCGCCAGGGAGCTGCAGCCCCGCCACTTGATCGGCCGGGGCGATTTCAGCGAGTACCTTCTTCAAGGCCTCGCGCTGGGCCATCACCACGGCCTGGTCGCGCAGGGTGGCGGCATCGCCCGTCACGTCGACCGGCACGCCGGATGCCACATAGACATTTTGCGCCGAGGCCGGAGACGCCAGCACAAACCCCGCCAGCAAGCCAAGAACCCCTAGGAAACTGCGAATCGAGACGCCCGCTGGGGCCATTGCAAACCACCCTGAAATGCGTATTGTCCGACCGAGCTTATAGCAAATCTGTGTCCAAGGAAGCCAGAGGCGGCACCCGTTTCGGATCTCCGGGCACCAGCAATCACAAGGACTTAAAGTACATACCATGGGCAATGGCATCACCTATCGCGATGCCGGGGTCGATATCGATGCCGGCAATGCCCTGGTCGAGGCGATCAAACCGCTGGCCAAGGCCACGGCGCGGGCCGGTGCGGACGCTGGATTGGGCGGATTCGGCGCCTTTTTCGACCCCAAGCGGGCCGGTTTCCGCGATCCCATCCTGGTTGCCACGACCGACGGCGTCGGCACGAAGCTGAAGATCGCCATCGAAGCCGGTTGCCATGACACGATCGGCATCGACCTCGTCGCCATGTGCGTCAACGATCTGGTCGTCCAGGGCGCCGAGCCGCTTTTCTTCCTCGACTATTTCGCGACCGGCAAACTCGACGTCGAAACCGGCAAGCAGATCATTTCCGGCATCGCCGATGGCTGCAAGCAGGCCGGCTGTGCCTTGATCGGCGGCGAAACGGCGGAAATGCCCGGCATGTATGCCAAGGGCGATTACGATCTCGCCGGCTTTGCGGTGGGCGCGGTCGAGCGTGACGCCGCCATCACCGGTGCCAATGTCGCCGAAGGCGATATCGTGCTGGGCCTCGGCTCCAGCGGCGTTCATTCCAACGGCTATTCGCTGGTGAGGAAGATCGTCGAGGTGAGCGGTCTCACTTACGATTCCGATGCGCCGTTCCAGAAGGGCACACGCCTCGGCAACGCGCTCCTGACGCCGACCAAAATCTATGTCCGCTCCTGCCTTGCCGCCATCCGCGCCGACAGCGCGAAGCTCGGCGGCGTGAAGGCGCTGGCCCATATCACCGGCGGCGGCCTGCTGGAGAACATTCCCCGCGTGCTGCCGAAGAATCTGGCCTGCAGCATCGATGCTGCGGCCTGGACCCTGCCACCGGTCTTCAGCTGGATGCGCAAGGTCGCCGGCACGGATGCCCAGGAAATGGCCCGCACCTTCAATTGCGGCATCGGCATGGTGATGGTGGTGGCGCGCGATGATGCCGCCGGTATCGCCAAGGTTCTGCGCGATGCGGGCGAGGTTGTCAGTGAGATTGGTCGGATCACGGCACGCGCAGACGGTGCCGCCGGCTGCGAGGTCCGCAACACCGGGCATTGGTAGGAATCGGGTAATGGCGAAGATGAAAGTCGCCATTCTGATTTCTGGGCGCGGCAGCAATCTGCAGGCGTTGATCGACCATTTCGGTCCGGCGGCAGCCAATTCACCGATCGAGATCGTGCTGGTGCTCTCCAACCGGCCGGATGCCTTCGGCCTCACCCGGGCGGCACGCGCCGGCATTCCCACGATGATTGTCGATCACAAGGCCTTTGCCGACCGTGCGACCTTTGACGCGGCGATGGATGCGGAAATCCGCGCGGCCGGCGCCGAACTGGTCGTGCTCGCCGGTTTCCTGCGCCTGCTGACCGACGGCTTCATCGCCAGTTGGCACAATAGGATGGTCAACATCCACCCCGCTCTGCTGCCTTCCTTCAAGGGTCTCCACACCCATGCCCGCGCGCTCGAAGCCGGCGTGCGCTTTCATGGCTGCACGGTGCATTTCGTGCGCCCGGCCATGGATGAGGGACCGATCATCGGCCAGGCCGTGGTGCCGGTGCGTCCCGAGGATGACGAGAACAGCTTGGGCGCCCGCGTGCTCGCCGCCGAACACCGCCTGTTCCCGGCGGCCCTGCGCCTCATTGCCGAGGGCAAGGTCCATGTGCGGGGCGAAAAGGCCGTCATCTATGACGCGGCTTTTGCCGGCGGCGTCCTGCTCAACCCGCTGGGCGCCTGAAATGATGCGCGGCCGGCATCTGCTAGGCCTCGCCTTCTGGCTACTGCTCGCCACCTTGCCGCATGGTGCGGCGGCACAAAGCCTCGATCACTACACGCTGGTCATGGGCTTCCTGCCCGGGAAATGCCTCCAAAAGCCCGAACTGCCGCTCTGTCAGGGACTGACCCTCAAGGATCCGGCGGCCCGCAACCTGACACTGATCGGCCTGCGCCCCGACGCCAGGGCTGGCTCCGTGCCGCTGGAGGATTGCGATCCCCTGGCAGGTGCCTTCTCGGTCCCGATTTTCGCGGGCGAGGTTGACGATGCGGCGACACGGGCCTGCAAGCTGCCGGCGATGAAACTCAGCCCCGATCTCGCCAAGGGCCTTACCGAGATTATGCCCAGCGCCGCGCAATGTGCCGAACGGCAATACTGGTCGCGTTACGGCGCATGCTCGATGCTGTCGCAGGAAAACTATTTCCGCCGCGCCGTCGACCGCGCCAAGGACATGCAGCGGACCATGCTCAACCTCGCCATCGCCGGGGCCATCGGCAAGCGCGTCAAACGCGATTCCCTGATCGAGGCTTTCGCCCAGCAATTCGGTGACGAAGCGACGCAAAGCGCGCTGCAGCTGGTCTGCGGCCGCGCCAAGGAGCGTTCGATTCCCATCCTTCTCGAGGTGCGCGTGAAAATGCGCCAGCTCGGCACCATGCGGGCACTCACCAAGGAGGGATTGTGGCAGGAGCCCGGCGATGTGATGCAGCAGCGCTGCCCGGACGAGTTCCTGGTCCCGGAAGCAGGCCAGCCGGTGCCCGGTGCCATTGCCAAGCCCGAAATACCCGGCACGGTCCCGGCCATCGAAATGCCGACCGTGCCGCAACCCAAAGTCCCGGAAGTGACGGCCCCGACTATCACCGTCCCGCAGATCACGGCGCCCCAGAAACCGAGCCCGATCCAGCCGGATCCGACCAAACCGCAGCCGATGGACACCGAGCCCATGGAAGTTATTCCAGCCCTGCCTCAATGAGGAAATTGCCGTGGCCGCCGCTTTTCGGTAAAAAGGGGCCAACTCAATGGCGCTTACTTTCGGAGATTAACCATGGCCAATCAGCCCGGCTCGCAAGCCGACCAGATCCTCGCCAACCGCCAGCAGACCTGGAACGGTGTCGGCCGCCTGCTTTTCTGGGGCACCATCTATGCCCTGCTGCTGGCGCTGATCACCACCCTCCATGTGATCAACGGCCCGTCGATCGGCCTCAGCATCTTTTCGGTGATCACCATCATCGGCTGCTTCATCACCGTTGTGGTGGCGGCCGGCCGGAAGTAACTGCTTCCGCCTCCGGGCAAAAGAAAACGGCGCCGCTGGATCATCCCGCGGCGCCGTTTTTGTTTCTGCCCCGCACCCCAACCCAATCTCGGTTGGAACTCCCTCGCCCCACGCAGCAGGGAGAGGGTCGGGGTGAGGGGGAGTCTTTTAGCCGACGATGTCGGAACCGGCGAAAAAGTAAGCGATCTCGATCGCGGCGTTCTCGGGGCTATCCGAACCGTGGACCGAATTGGCTTCGATCGATTCGGCGAATTCCTTGCGGATCGTGCCGGCGGCGGCATTGGCCGGGTTGGTGGCGCCCATGATGTCGCGGTTCTTCAACACGGCACCTTCGCCTTCCAGCACCTGGACGACGACCGGGCCGGAGGTCATGAACTTCACCAGATCGGCGTAGAAGGGACGCGCGGCGTGCACTTCATAGAACTTCTTGGCCTGGGCTTCCGACATCTGGATGCGGCGCTGGGCGACGATCTTGAGGCCGGCTTCCTCGAACTTGGCGTTGATCTTGCCGGTCAGGTTGCGGCGGGTGGCGTCCGGCTTGATGATCGAGAAAGTACGTTCGATGGCCATGATTTTCCTCATGTCTGGAGTTGCGGGCAGCGGGCTTGAAAGCCAGCGCCTCTTGGCGGAATTCGGGCTGGCTTATATACAACTCAGCCGCACTGCACAACCGAGGCCGGATGTCGCTTGCACCCAAGCCGCTGGCCGCCACAGAAATAGCGTTAGAACAATATGTTAACGATCAACAACCTGACCTACCGTATTGCCGGCCGCGAGATCCTGGCCAATGCCAGCGTCTCCGTGTCCGCCGGCCACCATGCCGGATTGGTCGGGCGCAACGGCGCCGGCAAGTCGACCTTGCTGAAGCTGATTTCGGGTGATCTCCACGCCGATTCGGGCACGATTGACGTGCCTAAATCCTGGCGCATCGGTCGCTTGGAACAGGAAATGAAGGATCAGAGCCGCAGCCTGATCGAATGCGTGCTGGCGGCCGATACCGAGCGCACGGCTTTGCTCCATGAGGCGGAACATACGACCGACCCCAACCGCATCGCCGAGGTCCATGCGCGCCTCACCGACATCCAGGCGCATAGCGCGGAAGCCCGCGCGGCTGAAATTCTGGCCGGTCTTGGCTTCGACGGCGCTGCCCAACTCAGGTCGTTGAGCGATTTCTCCGGCGGCTGGCAGATGCGTGTGGCCTTGGCGGCGCAGCTCTTCTCGGCGCCCGATCTGATGCTCTTGGACGAGCCGACCAACCACCTCGATCTCGAAGCGACCTTGTGGCTCGAGAGCTATCTCAAAAACTATCCCGGCACGATCCTGCTGGTGAGCCATGACCGCGATCTCCTCAACAAGGTCGTCAACCGCACGATCCATTTGAGCCGTGGCGGCATGATCTCCTATGCCGGCGGCTATGATGATTTCGAGAACATGCGGCGTTTGCGCATGGAGCAGGACATGGCGATGGCCGCCAAGGTCGACGCCCAGCGCAAACATATGCAGGCCTTCGTCGATCGCTTCCGTTACAAGGCCTCGAAGGCCCGGCAGGCGCAGTCGCGCCTTAAAATGATTGCCAAGCTGCAGCCGATCTCGCTGGTGGCTGACGAGAAGGGCATCAACATCTCCTTCCCACAGCCGGAAGCCTTGGCGCCGCCGCTCATCACCATCGACCATGTGTCGGTCGGCTACGAGCCGGGCAAGCCGATCCTAAAAAACCTCGACCTGCGCCTCGACCCCGATGACCGCATCGCGCTGCTGGGCTCGAACGGCAACGGCAAATCGACCTTCATCAAGCTGCTGGCCGGCCGCCTGGAGCCGATGGCCGGGCAGATGCGTAAATCCAACAAGCTGCGCGTCGGCTATTTCGCCCAGCACCAGACCGACGAGCTCGATCTCGAGGCGACGCCGATCGAGGTGATGGCGCGCGCCGCCCCCGATCTGCTGCCCGATAAGCGCCGGGCACATCTCGGTCGGTTTGGTTTGGGCCAGGATCAGGCCAATACCAAGGTGGCGCAGCTCTCGGGCGGCGAAAAGGCGCGCCTGTTGCTGGCGCTGATGAGCCGCCAGGCACCGAACATCCTGCTACTCGACGAACCATCGAACCATCTCGACATCGACAGCCGCCAGGCGCTGGTCGAGGCGATCAACGAGTTCGAGGGCGCGGTCATCATCATCAGCCACGACCCCAACCTCATCGAACTCTCAGCCGACCGGCTATGGCTGGTGAAAGACGGCGGCGTCAAAGCCTTCGACGGCGACATGGACGATTACCGCCGCCAGATCATCAGCGAGCGGCGTGAGAAGAATCGCAGCGAGAAGAAAGGCGCCCTGCCGGAAAAGGCGTCGGCGCCCAAGCTCGCGGCCGCCCATGCCGGCGCCACCGCACCCAAGGTCGAGGCCAAACCGGCGGTGGCACCGAAGAAGGTCGTCGTCTCGCCGGAAAAGAAGAAGGCGCTGGGCAACGCCGAACTGGCGGTGAACAAACTCACCCAGGCCCTCGACCTCATCGAAGCCAAGCTTGCCGACCCGTCGCTTTACAACAATGGCGGCACGGCCGAACTGCAGACCTGGCAGACCAAGCATGCCGAGGTGAAGAAGAAGCTCACCGCTGCCGAGGAAACCTGGCTGGAACTCAGCGCGGGATAATCAGAGCCGTTACTTGGCGCCGCCTCGCAACCTCCCCCCTGAAGATGGAAGGCTTGGTTGCGGGTGGCCGCCATCTATTTCACCGTAAAACTCGCCACCGCGAGACGTGCATAGGCATCGTCGCGCATCAGGCGCAGTTCGTAATCGCCGGCCGGCAAGGCATCCCCCAGCAATCCCTTATCCAGGGTCAGCGATCCCGCGACCGCCGAGTTGATGTAGAAGAATTGCTGGTAATTGTCCTCGGCCGGGTCGCCCTTGGCAAAGAGGCCGAGCCAATCAAAGTGGTTGCCCGGCGCATTGGCCCAGGTCGCGACCACCGGCTCGCCCGCCGCATAATCCGCCTTGTCGGTGACCAGCGTCGGCATCGCATCCCGCGCCACGATCCAGAACGGCGCCCGCGCGATCTCCTTGCCATCAGCGCCCAGCATCACGCCCTGATAGGCGCCAGGTGCCAAGCCGGCCGTGCCGAGATCCTGGGAACTTGCCCGATCGGTACCATTATTGGCATAGAGCGTCAGCAGAGGCGCCGCCACATCGCCGCCATTGGCAATGACCGCAATGCGGCCGCCTTCGTACCGCCCGTCTTCGGTCGCGGCATGGAAGCGGATGCGCACCATGTCGCCGGCCTTCACTGAACGCGGCTCGATCGAGACCATGGCGGGTGCCGCCCCCGGCGTCACATCGAGCGTCGCCACGACGGCGCGGTGGTCCGAGGGCCAAGGCGAGACGGGGATATCTGTGTCCGGCATCTTCGGATCGCCGGCAATCTCGGCAGCGATTGTCTTCGCCGGCCCCGCCACCTGGATGAGGTCGATGCGGTCCAGCGCCTCGTTCTCATCAAGGTGCGGGAAGGGATAGCCATAGCTCCAGGTGATGCCGGGTTTGGTGACCGGATCGGGATGCACCGCGCGATAGGCGTCGGTGAAGCCGGCATCGGCGAGGGCTTTGGCGGCCGGCCAGGCCATCGCCGCCGTGATCTGCATGCGCTTGCCGACCATCGCCGCAGTCCAGTCGAGATGCGAGGGCGAGTTGAAATCGCCGAGCACGACGACGGGCACACCCGCATCGGCAAGTTTCTTCAGCGGTTCGATATAGGCGGTGATGGCCGGAAGGCGCGTCTCCTCCTCCAGCTTCATCACCTCTTCCGCTGATTTGCCGTCACGCAAGGCATAGGGGCCGTAAGGGTCGGACGGGAGATGCACATCGGCGACGGCCACGAACTTTCCCGGCGTGATTTCGGCGAAGAGATAATTGAGATCGTTGCCATCGGGGCTGATCGCGGTCGGCGGCGCGAACAGCGGATAGCGCGAGATGACGTTGCGGTTGGTGGCGGCATAGGGCCAGCCCAACGCGTCGGCGATCTCGCGCGTATGCCCCTCTGCCTCCTGCAGCGCCACGATATCGGCCCGCGACGCTGTGATCGCCTCGATCACCTTGGCGAAACTCACCTGATCGCCGCCAAGGAAGATGTTGAAGGTCATGATGCGCAGCGTCTGTCCATCCTCGGCGCGGCTGCGCCCCGGCAGCATCACCAACGCCGCCAACAGCAGCGCCACGCAAGCAAGCTTCTTCATGTGTCATCCTCCCCAAGACGTCCAAAGGCCAGACCTTAGCTTGGCAATCTTTAATCTGGATGACAATTAGGTAAATAAATTCAATTCAATAGATGTTAATATCTGAACTGTGATTCAATGATGTCAAAGGCTTGCCGGCGCGAGGCGATAGAGACCTCGCGCCGACTTACCTCATTACGCAGCAAGCTGCGCTTTCTTGGCGCGCAGGACTCGGAGGCGGCTCTCGACGTCTTCCTTATTGAGATAGGCACCGGCCAAGCGGCGATAGCCGGTATAGGCATCGCGCGCATGCAACAGGCGCCAATTGTCGAACAGCACCACCGAACCGGGGAGCAGGCGGCGGCGATATTGCAGGCTGCGATCGTTGGCGAGTGTCGCGAACATCGCATAGGCCTGCTGGAACAACGCCATGCGCACGGGCTCCAACGCGAAGGGCGCGCGGTCATGGTTGTTGAACGACACCTGCGCCAGGCGCCCGGTCGAATCCTCGCGGAACAGCGGGCGACGCGCCATCAGATGGATGCCTTTATCAAGGTCGATATACTGCCCCGGCACCTCGACCTCCGTGAGGATGCGATAGAGATGCGGCATGTCGCGCTTCATGATCTCGGCGATGCGGAAGGCGTCGACGAAGACATTCTCTCCACCCGTGCAATCCGCCGCCAGACAATGGAACATCTGATAGCCTGGCGCGTCGAAACTGTAGGTGCCATCGGTATGCGGGCCGATCGCCATCGAGGTATAGGCGGTGTCCTTATGCTCCAGATTGGCGGTGAAGTCCCAATAGCCGCCGAAGATCGTCTCGCGGATATAGGAGACGCGCTTGGCCACCGCTTGCGTGGCCTCTGGCGTCCCCGGCGTGCCCTCGACGAAACAGAAGCCAAAACGCTCGATCTTCTCCAGATAGGTCTCGAGCGCGGATTCGTCCGCCATCAGCGCGTCGAACGCGACCTGGGGGAAGTCGGCCGAGATCTCGGCATCGTTCCAGGTCGTGGTCTCCGAAGCGAGGATACCGACAGGACGCAGGCTCTCGGCGAGATCGCCGGCACCCAGCACGCTTTCATGGCCGTCGGCCCAGCCGAGCACCAGTGTCGCACCGCCGGCGCCCAGCGCCAGCGTCGACAGCTTCAGATCCTTTGGTAGGGCGAAGGTGTCGAGCAGGCGCTGCTGCGTCTCGGGATGCCGGCAGGCCGTGCAGGTGCAATGGTCGCGCAGCCAGGTGAGGCCGAAAAGATGCGTGCTGCCATCGGCAAAGGCGATCTCGACGGCATCGCGCTGGATTGCGGCATGGGTGAGATGGGTCATGGTGAACTCTCCGGATTGGATTGATGGCCGGATAGTTATTATACGTTTGTATAATACTCAAGAGAAATCTGCGTGTGGGGCCAAAATTGGTTCAACCCTGGGGCCAGAGCGTATTACACTTGTTTCACGCAAGCGAAAGAGCGTGAGAGAGGCACAACGCGTGGCTGAGAAAGAACCCAAATTTACCCGTGACTTACCCGAATCGCGCCGGCGTCAATTGATCGAAGCGACGGCACGGAGTCTGGCGCGCCATGGGCTCGACGGCACGACGGTGCGCGTGGTGGCCGCTGAGGCCGGCGTCTCGCCGGGGCTGGTGCGGCACCATTTCGCCGGCATGCATGACCTCATCGCCGAGACCTATCGCTGGACCGGGAAGGAGGTCGAAAAGGGCCTGCGCGCGGCGTTGACCGCAGCTCCCGACCACCCGGAAGCACAATTGCGCGCCTTCCTCGATGCCAGCTTCTCGACCCCGATGCTCAACCCCGATCTGCTGGGCGTCTGGCTCACCTTCTGGAGCCTCACCCGCACCGATCCCGTCATCCACGAGATTCACGGCAAGGTCTATGCCGATTACCGCAAGCGCCTGCAGCGCTATATCAGCGGCATCGCCGAGGAGAAGAAACTCAGCCTCGATCCGCGCATCGCGGCCTTGGCCCTCACCGCCCTGCTAGACGGCCTGTGGCTCGAGCACTGCCTCGATCCCTCGACCTTCACAGCGTCTGAGGCACGCCAGATCGCCCATGACTGGGTCGATAATCTGAAAGCCGGCCGCTTCATGGCCGGCGCCAAGCGCGAAGAACCGATCCCGGCAGTTGCCAAGGTCGGTTGACATCGGACATCAGGTGATTATATCAATATCGATATAATCGCTAGGTGCCCATAGAAGCCGATCATCTTTGCTGGCGATTCGCTGGATAGCCTTCGCACCTTCCCGGATGGCGCTCGGCAGAATGCGGGCTATCAGTTGGATCGCGTTCAACGCGGATTGGAACCGAGTGATTGGAAGCCGATGCGTTCCATCGGAATCGGCGTTCGCGAGATTCGGATGCGGGACGACAGCGGCGTCTACCGGGTGATCTATGTCGCCAGCTGGGGCGATGCTATTCACGTGCTGCATGCGTTTCAGAAGAAGAGCCAGAAGACGTCGCAGCATGACGTTGAAATCGCGAAGCGCCGGCTTGGCGCTATCGCGCGAGGGATGAAGTGATGGCAAAGGCGAAGCAATTCGACAGCGTCTGGGATGCGCTGGAATCGGACCCGGCCAAGGCCGCCAGCATGCGCCTGCGGTCTGAATTGATGATGGCCCTGACCGGCCGCCTCGAAAAGCACGGCGGCACGCAGGCCGAGAAGGCAAAATTTCTCGGCATCACACAGCCAAGGCTGAATGATCTTATCCGCGGCAAGATCGACAAGTTCAGTTTAGACGCGCTGATCACCCTGATTCATGCCGCCGGCATGAAGGTCAGCGTCAAGATCGGCAAAGCCGCCTAGTAAACCACCCGCGTCAAATAGAGTCCGTCCGGCGGCGAGGTCGGGCCGCTGGCGGAACGGTCGCGGGCGTCGAGGGCGCGCGTCACGTCATCCGCCGACCATTTCCCCTCGCCCACCAGGCGCAGGGTGCCGACCATATTGCGCACCTGGTGATGCAGGAAGGAGCGCGCCTCGGCGATCACCTGGATCTCTTCGCCCTGGCGCATCACATCCAGCCGGTCGAGCGTCTTGACCGGCGATTGCGCCTGGCAGAGCGAGGCGCGGAAGCTGGTGAAATCGTGTTTGCCGAGCAGCCGCTGTGCCGCTTCATGCATGGCGGCGGCGTCGAGGGCGCCACCCAGATGCCAGGCATGGCCGCGATCGATAACGAGCGGCGCGCGGCGATTGACGATGCGATAGAGATAGGCCCGGCCCGTCGCGGAAAAGCGCGCATGAAAATCATCCGCCGCGATCTCGCAAGATATGACAGCAACCGGGTTCGGCTTCATGTGGAAATTGAGCGCCGCCATCAGACGGTTGGGCTCGATCGCCTTTTCGATATCGACATGTGCGACCTGGCCCAGGGCATGGACGCCGGCATCCGTGCGGCCGGCGCCATAGACCATGGTCGTCTCCTGCACAGTCGCGAGCACCGCCTCCTCCAGCACCTGCTGGATCGAAAGCCCGTTATCCTGCCGCTGCCAGCCGACGAAAGGCCCGCCGTCATATTCGATGGTGAGCTTGAAGCGCGTCACGCCGCACCCTTGAGGCTCGTTCCCGCCGGCACCTTCTGCCCGCGCAGGAAATCGCCGGCATTCATGGCTTTCTTCCCGGCCTTCTGCAGCAAGGTGAGGCGTAACGCGTCCCTGCCGCAGCCGATGGTGAGTGCGTCGTCAAGGGCCAGGCCGGGTGTGCCGGACTTACCAACGACTTCGGCAGACAGCACTTTCAATCGGGCGCCGTCTTCCATGACGCACCAGGCACCTGGGATCGGCGCAAAGGCACGAATCTGGGAGTCGATATCGGCTGCATAGCGCGACCAGTCGATCTGCGCTTCCGCCGGTGAAATCTTCGCCGCATAGGTAACGCCATTGGCGGGCTGCGGAACGGCCCGCGGCAAAGGTGCCGCCAATGTCGCAACGATCAGCCGCGCACCCAGTGCCGCAAGCGCATCATGCAGGGTACCTGCATTCATATCCGAGCCGATCTTCAACCTTTCTTTGACCAGCATCGCGCCGGTATCGAGGCCTTCATCCATCTGCATGATGGTGATGCCGGTTTCCGCATCGCCGGCGAGGATCGCACGCTGGATCGGCGCCGCACCACGCCAGCGCGGCAACAGCGAGGCATGAATATTGAGACAGCCGAGGCGCGGCGCCGTCAGCACGGTTTTGGGCAGGATCAAGCCATAGGCCGCAACCACGGCGATATCGGCATTGAGCGCCGCGAATTCCGCCTGTGCTTCGGGGCCTTTTAGCGAAACCGGATGGCGCACAAGGAGGCCACGTTGTTCGGCCAGAAGTTGAACGGGTGACTTCCGCAGATCCTGGCCCCGGCCCGCGGGCCGGGGCGGCTGCGAATAGACCGCCGCGATCTCGTGACCCGCCGCGATCAGCGCCGCCAAGGCGGCGGCCGCGAAATCCGGCGTGCCCATGAAGACGACGCGCATGGGTAAAGCCCGTCAGGCCGGAACGCCGCCGGCGCCCGCCTTTTTCGCCTTGAGGAGCTTGCGCAAGATGATGTTGCGCTTCAGCGAGGTCAGGTGATCGATGAACAGCACACCGTCGAGATGATCGATCTCATGCTGCAGGCAGGTGGCCAGCAACCCGTCGGCGGTGACTTCTTTCTGGACGTTGTTCTCGTCGAGATATGTGACGGTGCAGGAGGCCGGTCGCACGACGTCGGCATAATGGTCCGGCACCGACAGGCAGCCCTCGTTGTATTCGGCATCATCATCGGAAACGGCGACGACCTCGGGATTGGCCATGCGCAAAGGCGCCGGCGCCTCATCCTCGCTGGCGATATCGATGACGATGACGCGCTTCAACACGCCGACCTGGGGGGCGGCAAGCCCGATGCCGGGGGCGACATACATCGTTTCCAGCATGTCATCCATCAACTGGCGAATCTCGTCATTCACCTCGGCGACGGGCTCCGATTTCTTGGCCAGACGCGGGTCGGGAGCGACGAGGATCGGTAACTTGGCCATGACGTTCGATGTATCCTGCACGAGACGAATGAACTGCAGCGCCCCCTCTCCCCGACCCTCCCCCACGTTGGGGGGAGGGAGTAGCTCGTGACCACGACCTCGATCTATTTCCCTCTCCCCCACGTGGGAGAGGGTCAGGGAGAGGGGGTGGTTCCGCTACTCGGTGCCGGCGGGCTGCTTTCGCGCTTTACCTATGGAATCCCCGGGCTATCGTCAAGCGAGGTGGGGTGCCGAGGCGCCCCGATTCGCTCTTCTTTGTCCTGATTTCGAGGTTTCGCCATGGATTCGAGCCCAATGCTGGCGCTCCTCGCCCTCATCGCCCTGCTGCTGGTCGCAGTATTGGTCCTGGTCTGGCGTGGGGCTAAGCCGGCGCCGCTCCCGGCCCCTGACCCGCGCCTGGACCAGCTGGCGGGGCAGTTGCAGACCCTGGCCGCCGCCCAAGCCTCATCCCAGGCGGCGATCGACCAGCGCCTCGATGCGCGCCTCAACCAGCTGTCCGACCGCATGCATGAGCGCCTCGCTTTGTCCTCGACCGAGGCCGGGCAATCGCTGGGCGAGCTCAAGGAGCGCCTGGCCGTCATCGACGCCGCCCAGAAGAACATCGCCGAACTTTCGACCCGCATGGTCAGCCTGCAGGATATTCTCTCCAACAAACAGGCGCGCGGTGCCTTCGGCGAGGTGCAGTTGGCGGCCATCGTCCAGGATGCGCTGCCCAATGCCAATTACGAGTTCCAGGCGCCCCTGGGTGATGGCAAGCGCGTCGACTGCCTGCTGAAACTGCCCAACCCGCCCGGCGCCATCGCCATCGATTCCAAATTCCCGCTTGAGCCCTACCGCGCGATCCGCGACGCGGAGGGCGATGTGGCGCTGGTGCAGGCGCGGCGTGAGTTTTCGACCGCGATCCGCCTCCATGTCCGCGCCATCGCCGAGAAATACATCGTTCCCGGCGAGACCGCGGATTCGGCACTGATGTTCGTCCCGTCCGAGGCGGTCTATGCCGAGATCCACGCAAATTTCCCCAACCTCGTCGAAGAGGCCGGCAGGTTGCGCGTCTGGATCGTCTCGCCCACAACCTTGATGGCGACACTCACCACCATGCGCGCGGTCTTGAAGGACGTGCGGATGCGCGAACAGGCCCATGTCATCCAGGCCAAGGTCGGCGAGCTCGCCAAGGACCTCGACCGCCTCGACACCCGCGTCGGCAAGCTGCAGAGCCATTTCGACCAGGCGGTGGAGGATGTACGCCAGATTCGCATCTCGACCGACAAGGCGATCAAGCGTGCCGATGAGATCGAAAGCGTGGGATTGGAGGCGCCGGAAAATGTCGCTCTGCCCGTCCCAAATCCCGCGCTCGCCGCAAAGGGTTAGCGGCGGCCCACCGCCCGCATCCTTGAATCGGCGCAATTCATCCCTACATTTCCAAAGCTTTCTGGTTGTGTAACAATTGCCGGATCATCGCTTTGGGGGAAGCACACATGCTCAGCACGTTCGCCATCTTCGTCATCGTCCTGTTGTTCGTCGCCGTCCTGTTGGTCTTCATGGGCATCAAATCGGTGCCGCAGGGGCGCGAGTGGACGATCGAGCGCTTCGGCCGCTACACGCTGACCCTGCGCCCCGGCCTCAACTTCATCATCCCCTTCTTCGACCGCGTCGGTGCCAAGATCAATATGATGGAATCGGTGCTCGACGTGCCGACACAGGAAGTCATCACCAAGGACAACGCCATGGTCAGTGTCGACGGCGTCGTCTTCTACCAGGTGCTCGATGCCGCCAAGGCCGCTTATGAAGTGAACAATCTCGAGAACGCGATCCTCAACCTCACCATGACCAATATCCGTACCGTGATGGGCGGCATGGATCTCGACGAATTGCTGTCCTTGCGCGACAAGATCAACGCACAGCTGCTCCATGTCGTCGACGACGCCACCCAGCCCTGGGGCATCAAGGTGACGCGCATCGAGATCAAGGACATCGCGCCGCCCAAGGATCTGGTCGAAAGCATGGGCCGCCAGATGAAGGCCGAGCGCGACAAGCGCGCCGCCATTCTGGAAGCGGAAGGTTTGCGCCAGGCGGCAATCCTCAAGGCCGAGGGCGAAAAGCAATCCGCCATTCTGAAGGCCGAAGGTGAAAAGGAAGCGGCCTTCCGCAAAGCCGAAGCGCGCGAACGCCTGGCCGAAGCGGAAGCCAAGGCGACCGCCTCCGTGTCCGACGCCATCAGCAAGGGCAGCGTGCAGGCCGTCAATTACTTCCTTGGCCTGCGCTATACCGAAGCGCTGGAAAAGCTGGCGAGCGCCAATAACCAGAAGGTCATCCTGATGCCGCTTGAGGCCAGCAACGTGATCGGCGCGCTGGGCGGCATCGCCGAACTGGCAAAATCGGCGCTGGGCGACCGCGACGACACGCGCCGCTCCAGCCTGCCGCGCAGCTGAGGCCCGGGAACCGTCATGACCGAGATGTCATTCGCCTTTGAGCTCGAATTCTGGCACTGGCTGATCCTGGCTGCGGCGCTGGCCGGGATCGAAATCCTCACGCCCGGTTTCTTCTTCATTTGGCTGGGCGCCGCTGCCTTGGTGACCTCGATCGTGGCGCTGGTCGCCCCGGGCCTCACTTGGGAAAATCAGGTTCTCATTTTCGCCCTGCTGTCGGCCGTCTCGGTATTGGGCTGGTATCGCTTCCGACATCGGCTGGTGATCAAAAGCGACGACATGACCCTCAACCGCCGCGGCGAGCAATTGCTGGGGCGCAACGCCACCTTGTCCGAACCCATCGTCAATGGCCGCGGGCAGATCAAGATCGACGACACGGTCTGGCGCTGTGAGGGAGAGGATCTCGATGCCGGCACCAAGGTGAAGGTCGTGGCCCTGCGCGGCGCAATCGTCTCGGTGGAAAAGGCCGGCTGAGGGCAATCGCTTGCCATTCCATCCCGCACCAATCCGGGTCGGTCTTAACCTTGGAATGTGAGTCGATTCACCACTTTTAAACTTTCTGGCGCCCATGCTGCGGGTGCGCAAGATCGGTAGCCCTCGTGAGGGCGCCCGCCCCCTGCGCTTGCCCGCGAGATCGCCAATTGCGCGCGGCAATCCATAAAATGCCACTGAAAGACCAGGGAAAGAGCTGAGCCGTGAAAGTATCCAGCGCGAATATCGACGAGCTGACCCAGAAGGCCGAGCTTGAATTCCACGACGAGGCGACGACGCGCCTTGCCGAAATGAACCGCCTGCTGGACGACATCGCCGCAAAAGGGGCGGATGACGACAACGCCCCCGCTTTGCTGGAACACGCCCATAACCTGCGCATCACCGGCGGCTCCTTCGGCTTCCCCGCCATCACGCTCGTCGCCCAGCGCATGGAAAGCTATCTCAACGACGTCGGCGATTGGAGTGACAAGACCCAGCGCGACGCGCAGGGCTTTTGCGATGCGCTCGGCCTGCTCCTTGAGCGCAAAGCCCAGCCTGACGACGACGAAATCGCGCAGATCGTGCGTGGCCTGCCCTCGCATGTCAGCCGCACCTTCTCACCCGGCGACGTCGAGATCCGCAATGTTGAGATCCTTCTGGTGACGCCGGCCCGGGCCGTCGCCAAAATCCTCTCCAAGCAGATCATGGCCTGCGGCTTCCGCGTCAGCACGGTAAGCGACCCCATCGAGGGCCTCACCACCGCCTTGCGCCTGCGCCCCGACATGGTCATCACCTCGCAGGTGATGAAGGGCCTGACCGGCGTCGACCTCATCCGCGCGTTGAAAGCTGTGACCGTCACCGAAAAGATCCCCTGCGCGGTCCTCACCAGCCAGGAACTCGATTCCGCCGATTTCAACCGCCTCCCCACCGGCGCCCCGGTCCTCAGGGCCGGCAACAACTTCGCCGACGATTTCGCCAAGGTGGTGACGCAGTTGGGGCTGGGGTGAGGGGCGGTCAGTTTACAAAAATCAAGCTGGGCTGGACCAGAGAACTTCTTTTGCCCGGCCGATCGGTTAGGCTCCATAAGCTGGCTGACGGGACCGCGATGATATCAAGGTCGAACAGCCGCTCTAGTGGCAGATCACCGGCGACGTTCGACGTCAGGTCTTCGTCGCGCGCAACAATGAACTCCCGAAAACCGACGGTCATCGCTTCTTCGGCCGCGTCGTCGCCGTCATTGGCTGCGTCGCCGGGCGCACGCGGATAGGCGATTGACTCGATAAGGCCTTTCAAGGCGAAGCGGCTATCAATTGGACGGAACAGCCTGATCGACGAGGCGTTGATGCGGAGGCGACCCGGCGATTAGGCGATCGTATCGCCGGAGATCGCCAGGATCCGAACCAGGGCCGGTTCGTCATGAATCCGCGCCAGCACCAGTTGACCGCGCTGCAGTCGAATATTGTGCTCGCTGTTGATCATTCCGGTATTGGTCTCGAACGGCTCATATTTAAAACCGATCAGTAATTCCTTGCCCTCCGTGACAAGTGTCTTCGCCGGCGCCCGAAACACCGTCAGGTCCCGCAAATGCGTCGTCCCTAGCAGCAAGATGAACATACCAACGAGAAATAGTGGGGAGACGAGAGCATATCGACCGTGCGATCGGATTCGGATCTCCGATGGGTTGCGCAGAGCCAGCCGCAGGTTCTGCAGACCCGTGGACGCACCACTCACCAGCCAGGCCGCCACGATCAACCCAAGAAGCAAAAAGTGGCTGCCCGCAGCCGCGAAGACAATTGCCGGAATGAGTCCCAGGATGACGAGACCGCCGCTCTGCCACTGCCAGGCGGTCTTGTCATTTGGTGCGGAAAGCCCGAGATACACAGCGCCGAGATTGTGCACGAAGGTTGAAAGCAGCAGCACAAGAGCAAGATGCCCCCACAGGCGTCGCGGTGCCTCAGCCGATCGTTCCTGTACCAATGACATTCACTGCCTCTCATTCTTTGACCGGCATATTAGTTTTGACGCCTCGAGCAGTACAACCGTCGCTTGCTGATATTGGGTCAGAATACTTGCCTTAATATTGTCGGCTCCTCGCCCCATCTCCGTCATTAACCATTCCTTTGCCTTGATGGCTAAAGAATGTCTTTAATGTTCTGGGCTTGATCCGTGTACGTCAGGGGAAAAACGGCGGCACCGCGGTCGGTAGGAGGATCATGAACGCGACGTCGTTGCAGGAAACCGGCGCGGTCGACGGAGCGGCAAGGCCGTGGCTGGCAAGCTATCCGCCGGAGGTGGATGCGGCGACGCCGATCGTGGCGAAGCCGGTCTATCATCTGCTCGACGACAGTGCGGCCGCCTACCCCAATAACGACTGCATCGACTTCCTCGACAAGCACTACACCTATGCCGAGGTGAAGCGCGAGAGCGACAAGGTCGCCAAGGGCCTGCAGCAGGTGGGCCTCAAACCCGGCATGCGGCTGGGCATGTTCCTGCCCAACTGCCCCTATTTCGTCATCTTCTATCACGGCGCGCTCAAAGCCGGCGCGACGCTGGTCAATTTCAATCCGCTTTATGCCGAGCCGGAGATCGAGCGGCAGATCGCCGATGCCGAAGTCGATTTCATGGTAACGCTGGACGTCACCCAGCTGCTCCCCAAGCTCGATGCCGTGCTGGCGAAGAGCCGCGTCAAATCGGTCATCGTCTGCCCGATGGCGCACCAATTGCCGTTTCCGAAGAATTTGGTCTATCCGCTGGTCATGCGCTCGGCCCATGCGCGCATGCGGATCGACAGCCGCCATATCGCCTATAAGGATCTGGTCCATAACGACGGTGTTTACCACCCCGTCGAGATCGACACGGCCAATGCCATCGCCCTGCTGCAATATACCGGCGGCACCACCGGCGTGCCCAAAGGCGCCATGCTCAGCCACGCCAATGTCTATGTGAATGCGATCCAGTCGAAGCGCTGGTTTTATACCGTCGACGACCCGAAATCGAAGACCATCGGCGTGCTACCGCTGTTCCATGCCTTCGCCATGACCTGCGTCATGAACTTCACGCTGTCGGTCGGCGGCTCGATGATCCTGGAGCCGAAATTCGACACGCTGAAGCTGCTGCGCCTCATCCATTCCAAGCGGCCGACGGCGCTGGTGGGTGTGCCGACACTGTTCAACGCGCTGCTCAATTTTCCGCAATTCAAGGATTTCGACCTCTCTTCGCTGATCTTCGCCATTTCCGGCGGCGCACCGCTCCCCGTTGAAGTGCGCAAGAAGTTCGAGGAGGAAAGCGGCTGCCGCCTCATCGAAGGCTATGGCCTCTCCGAAGCCTCGCCGGTCTGCTCCTGCAACCCCGTGAACACCGGCGGCAAGACCGGGTCGATCGGCCTGCCCTATCCCTTCACAGCTTGCGAGATCGTGTCGCTGGAAGACGGAATCACTCGCATGAAAGCCGGCGAAAAGGGCGAGATCTGCTTCCGCGGCCCCCAGGTCATGCTGGGCTATTGGAAGCGGCCCGACGCCACCGCCGAGGTCATCAAGGATGGCTGCCTCCATACCGGCGATGTCGGCCATATCGATGAGGAAGGTTTCGTCTTCATCACCGACCGCTTGAAGGAGATGATCAACGCCTCCGGCTTCAAGGTCTATCCGCGCGTCATCGAAGAGGCGATCTACCAGCACCCCGCGGTCAAGGAATGCGCCGTCATCGGCATCGACGATCCCTATCGCGGGCAGAACATCAAGGCCTTCATCGTGCTGAAGGATGGCGCGACCTGCAGCCAGGAAACGCTCGACACCTTCCTGGAAAGCCGCCTCTCCAAGATCGAGAAGCCGCGCTTTTATGAATTCCGCGACGATCTGCCGAAGAGCATCATCGGCAAGATCCTGAAGAAAAATCTGGTGGACGAGGAAAAGGCCCGCGCCGCCAACAAGGAGAAGCCGCAATGAAAGAAGCCGTCATCGTCGCCTATCAGCGCTCGCCCTTCCATCTTGCCAATAAGGGCGCGCTCACCAAGGTGCGGCCCGACGATCTCGCGGCGGCGGTCGTGAAATCCATCGTCGACAAGACCAAGGTCGAACCGGGTGACATCGAAGATCTGCTGATGGGCTGCGCCTTCCCGGAAGGCGAGCAGGGCTTCAACGTCGCAAAGCTCGTCGGCATGATCGCCGGCCTGCCGCAATCGGTTGCCGGCGCCACCATCAACCGCTTCTGCGGCTCCTCGATGCAGGGCATTCATCTGGCGGCCGGCGCTATCGCCCTAGGCGCCGGTGATGTCTTCGTCTGCGCCGGTATCGAGAGCATGACCCGCGTCCCCATGCTGGGTTTCAACCCCATGCCCAACCCGGCGCTCAACGAGCGCCTGCCCGCCGCCTATATCTCGATGGGCATCACGGCCGAGAACGTCGCCAACAAATACAAGATCAGCCGCGCCGAGCAGGAAGCCTTCGCCGTCGAAAGCCAGAAGAAGGCCGCCGCTGCCCGCGCCGCCGGCAAGTTCAAGGACGAGATCGTGCCGATTGCTTCCGGCAAGGAAACGGTCACTGAAGACGGTACCATCCGCGCTGATACGACAACCGAGGGCCTCGCCGGCTTGAAACCCGCCTTCGATGCCGCCGGCTCGGTCACCGCTGGCACTTCCTCGCCCTTGACCGACGGTTCCGCTGCCTGCCTCGTCACCTCGCTCGATTACGCGAAGTCGCATAACCTGCCGATCCTTGCCAAGATCCGCGCCGTGTCGGTCGCCGGCTGCGCACCGGAGATCATGGGCATCGGTCCGGTCGCCGCGACACAGAAAGCGCTGAAACGGGCCGGCTTGCAGATCGACGATATCGACATCATCGAGCTCAACGAAGCCTTCGCTTCGCAATCCTTGGCCTGCATCCGCGACCTCAAGATCGACATCAAAAAGGTCAATCTCGACGGCGGTGCCATTGCCCTCGGCCATCCGCTGGGGGCGACCGGCGCCCGCATCACAGGCAAGGCCGCAGCGCTCCTGAAGCGCGAGGGCAAGAAGTTCGCCCTCGCCACCCAATGCATCGGCGGCGGCCAGGGCATCGCCACCATCCTGGAGGCCATCTGATGCCCATCCAAAAAGCCTGCGTCATCGGCGCCGGCGTGATGGGGGCGGGCATCGCCGCCCAGATCGCCAATGCCGGTGTCCCTGTCCTGCTGCTCGACATCGTGCCCAAGGAAGGAACCGATCGTTCCGCCATCGCCAAGGGGGCCATCGAAAAACTGCTGAAGGCCGATCCGGCACCGCTCATGTCGAAGGCTGCCGCCAAGCTGATCACGCCCGGCAATATCGAGGACGACCTCGGGTCATTGGGCGATGTCGATTGGGTGGTCGAGGCGATCATCGAGCGCATCGACCTCAAACAGGGCCTCTATCACAAGCTCGAAGGCAAAAGGAAGAAGGGCTCGGTCCTTTCCTCCAACACCTCGACCATACCTTTGGTGAAATTGGTAGAAGGTATGCCCGAGAGCGTGGCGGCTGATTTCTGCATCACCCATTTCTTCAACCCGCCGCGCTATATGCGCCTCCTTGAGATCGTCGGCGGCGCCAAGACACGTCCCGAGGTTCTGAAGGACATCAGCGATTTCGGCGACCGCATGCTGGGCAAGACCATCGTCCGTGCCAAGGACACGCCGGGGTTTGTGGGCAACCGCATCGGTGTCTTCTGGATGCAGGCGGCGGTGACGGCCGCCCTCGACCTCGGCCTTACGGTCGAGGAAGCGGATGCCATCATGGGCCGCCCGATCGGCGCACCCAAGACCGGCCTCTTCGGCTTGCTCGATCTCGTCGGCCTCGACCTCATGCCCCATGTCGACAAGAGCATGGCGAGCCTGCTTTCGCCCGACGATGCCTATATGAAGCTGCGCCGCCCCTGGCCGCTGCTCGATAAGATGATCGCCGACGGCTATACGGGCCGCAAAGGCAAGGGCGGCTTCTATCGCCTCAACACGGCTGGCGGGGATAAGGTCAAGGAATCGATCGACCTCACCACCGGCGAATATTCACCCAGCGATCGCGCGCGCCTGGATTCCGCCGATGCCGCCAAGGGGGGCTTGCGCACCCTGGTCGAACACAAGGACAAGGGCGGCCAATATGCCTGGAAGGTCCTCTCCGGCCTCCTTTCTTACGCTGCCTCGCTCGTGCCCGAAATCGCCGACGATGTGGTGGCCGTCGATCAGGGCATGAAGACCGGCTACAACTGGAAGCGCGGCCCCTTCGAGATGATCGACCAGATGGGTGCCGCCTGGTTCGCCGAGAAACTCGCCGCCGGGAAACTGCCCGTGCCGGTCTTCCTCACCACCGCCGCCAAGGCCGGCGGCTTCTACCGGATCGCCAACGGCCAGATCGAGCATCTGAAGCCCGATGGCAGTTACACGAAGCTGGTGCGGCCCGAGGGCGTGTTGCTGCTCTCCGACATCAAGCTCAGCAGCAAGCCCATCATTAAGAACGGCTCGGCCTCGCTGTGGGATATTGGCGACGGGGTGGCGTGTCTTGAGTTCCACAGCAAGATGAACGCGCTCGATCCCGACAGCCTGGCACTCGTCAAGCAATCGGTCGACCATGTCGCCAAGAAGATGAAGGCCCTCGTCATCCATAACGAGGCTGAGAATTTCTCGGTCGGCGCCAATATCGGCCTCGCCCTCTTTGCCGCCAACATCGCCATGTGGCCGATGATCGACGACATGATCGGCACCGGCCAATCCGCCTACAAGGCCGTGAAGTTCGCGCCCTTCCCCGTCGTCGGCGCCCCATCGGGTATGGCGCTGGGCGGCGGCTGCGAGGTGCTGCTGCATTGCGCGGCGATCCAGGCCCATGCCGAGACCTATATGGGCCTCGTCGAAGTGGGTGTGGGTCTCATTCCCGGCTGGGGCGGTTGCAAGGAGATGCTGCTGCGCTATCAACCCGGGCCTAAGGATCCCAAAGGTCCGATGCCGCCCATCGCCCAGGCCTTCGAAGCGATCTCGCTCGCCAAGGTGGCAAAATCCGCAGCCGAGGCGAAGGAACTCCGCTTCCTGCGCGCCCATGACAGCATCACGATGAACCGCGACCGGCTGCTCTTCGACGCCAAGCAGAAGGCACTGAAACTGCTAGCCGCCGGCTACCAGCCACCGACGCCGCAGGAACTGCGCCTGCCGGGACCGACCGCGCGCACAGCTCTGCAACTCGCTGTCGAAGGCTTCGCGCAGCAGGGCAAGGCCATGCCACATGATGTGACGGTCTCCGACGCGCTCGCCGAAGTGCTCTCCGGCGGCAAGACCGACGTCACCGACATCGTCACCGAAGACCAGATCTCGAAGCTTGAGAAAAAGGCCTTCATGACATTGCTGCGGACCGGGCCGACGCTGGCGCGCATGGAACACATGCTCACCACCGGCAAGCCGCTCAGGAATTGAACAGGATGGATCTGGCCCAGTCGTTCCATACCCCCCTCCCCACCCTCCCCCTCAAGGGGGGAGGGAGTCGCGACCGAGCTACACGCTCGGCACAATCCTCTCCCCCCTTGAGGGGGAGAGTTAGAGAGGGGGGTGTTGTGCGACCGGGTTCTGAGGGAGAGAATCATGCCCGCCTATAAAGCCCCCTTGCGCGACATTCAGTTCGTGCTCAATGAACTGCTGCAGTTCGAGAACCTGCCACAGCAGATTCCGGATTTCTCGGAAGCGACGCCGGATCTGGTCGCCACCATTCTCGAGGAAGCCGGCAAGTTCTGCGAGGAGGTGCTGCAGCCTCTCAACCACCCGGGTGACGAGGAAGGTTGCCATTACGAGAACGGCACCGTCACCACGCCCAAGGGCTTCAAGGAAGCTTACAAGACCTTCATCGAAGGCGGCTGGACGAGCCTGCCCTGCGATCCGGAATATGGCGGGCAAGGGCTGCCGAAGCTGGTCAATTTCGCCGTCGAGGAGATGATCTGCTCGGCCAATCTCTCCTTCGGCATGTATCCGGGCCTCTCCAACGGCAATTACAACGCCATCCACACACACGGGAGCGACGAGCAGAAGGCGCTCTATCTCCCCAAGCTCGTCGATGGCAGCTGGACCGGCACGATGTGCCTCACCGAACCGCATTGCGGCACGGATCTGGGCCTCTGCAAGACGCGCGCTGAAACGGGCGAGAATGGATCTTACAAATTATACGGCACCAAGATCTTCATCTCGGCCGGCGAGCATGACTTGACCGAGAACATCATCCATCTGGTCCTGGCGCGCTTGCCCGATGCGCCGGCCGGCATCCGCGGCATCTCGCTTTTCGTCTGCCCGAAATTCTTGCCCGATAAGGACGGCAAACCCGGTGCGCGCAATCCGGTCGTCTGCGGCTCCATTGAAAAGAAGATGGGCATCAAGGCGTCCTCGACCTGCGTCATGAATTTCGACGGCGCGCAGGCTTGGCTGGTGGGCAAGCCGCACAAAGGCATGTCCGCCATGTTCACCATGATGAACACGGCGCGCCTCGCGGTCGGCATGCAAGGGCTAGGGATAGCCGAAGCGGCCTATCAAGGTGCCGTCGCTTACGCCCGCGATCGCCTGCAGATGCGCGCATTGACCGGTGCCAAATTTCCGGAGAAGGCCGCCGACCCGATCATCGTCCATCCCGATGTGCGACGCATGCTCCTCACCATCCGTGCCTTCAATGAGGGTTGCCGGGCACTTGCTTATTGGGTCGGCCGCGAGCTCGACGTCTCGCAGCATCATCCGGACCCGGAGAAGCGTCAGGAAGCAGACGATTTCGTCGCGCTACTCACCCCCGTCGTCAAAGCTTTCCTCACCGATCACGGTTTCAACGCCGCCAATCTCGGCGTCCAGGTCTATGGCGGCCACGGTTATATCCGCGAATGGGGCATGGAGCAGCTGGTGCGCGATGCGCGCATCACGCAGATCTATGAAGGCACCAACGGCATCCAGGGTCTCGATCTGGTGGGGCGCAAGCTGCCCACGGGCACGGGCCGCCTCGCGCGCCGCTTCTTCCACCCCGTCACCGATTACATCGACCAGGCTTCCGAGAAGCCGGAAATGGCCGAGTTCGTCCTGCCGCTTGCCAAGGCTTTTGCCAAGCTGCAGCAGGCGACCGCCTGGATTGCGCAAGCGGGCCTTGCCAATCCCAATGAAGCGGGCGCCGCCGCCACCGATTATCAGAGGCTCTTCGCGCTGGTGGCCCTGGGCTATATGTGGTGCCGCATGGTGGAGATCGCGCTCGCCAAGAAGGACGAGGATAGCGACGGCTTCTACGCCGCCAAGGTCATGACCGCGCGTTTCTATTTCGCGCGTCTGCTGCCTGAGTCAAATTCGCTGTTCACGACGCTGATGGCGGGCTCTGACTCGCTGATGGCGATGCCGGCAGAGGCCTTCTGAGCGGCATTCATCGGGGCCCAATACTTAACCGATTTTAAGACACTTCCCGATCCGCGCGGATATCTCACGACCCTATGAATCATAAGTTGTGAAAGGGCTGTTTTCATCACAGCCATTTCACAACTGGGAGATTCTTCTCACAACGGAACTGTCGCATTTTGCGGGCATTCTGCTGCGTATCGGTGGTGCCGAGTCGGAGAAGGTGGGATCGTCGTTCTCCGGCCTCCAATGAGCACCACCCCCACGGGACGGGAACGCTCAGATGACGCGTTTTGTGACGACGGCCGCAGGCCGCACCTGCGCCGCTGCAGTGATGTCTGTTGCTCTTTCGGCCGCCGCCTCACTCGTCGCGGTCAAGCCCGCCGCAGCCGGCATGGACGAAGCGGCCCTCGGCTATCGCTTCGGCACCAGCCTCACCCAGTTCAAGAATATGAAGCTGCCCTTCAAGGACATGCCCAAGGGCGCCACGGTGAAATGCGCCGATGATCCGGAGCTCGAAAACCGCATGGTCGGCTATGTCGCCCGCGATGAGCAGCGTTATGAAAGTGTCGGCATCCTCACCTGCCGCGTCGTGGCGCCGGATCCGGCCAATCTTTCCTGGTGGCGCCCGGTCGAGTTCGAGATCAACGGCGTCAAATCGCGCCTGCGCTTCGATTTCATGGAAGTGGCCGAGCAAGGCGGTTCGGATGGCGAAGCCGAAGTGGCGGTCGCCAGCTTTGACGATACAGGCTTCTCGGACGCCCTCTATGGCGGCAACGACCTCTCGGATGGTGGCAAGCATTACACGCTGGTGGCGGCTCGCCTCAGCCCCGTCCGCGCCAAGGACGGCTACAAGCTGATGGCGGGCCTCAACGAGCGCCTCGGCGATTCCTCCGTGAAGCGCGACAGCGTCGAAATCGCCCCGGGCATCGCCTTCAAGATGGATGTCCCCACCTGGCAGCGGGGCAATGTCACCGTGGCTGCCTGGGATCCCACGGAGCTTGGCCATTACGATCTGGTCTTCACCATGACCAGCGCCAGGGACAACATGCAGGCGCGGTTGGCGGATATCCAGTAGGTTAGCTCTCATACCGTCATCCCCAGGTCTTCGCCCGGGCATGACGGTATGAGGTGCTTGGGGTACCGCCATGCGACCTGGCCCCATTGCATGGCCGACGCTGGGGCACTAATTTCGCCCCCATCATGCAGCACAGCCCCTCGAATCTGGCCCCCCGCCACTACGGCGCCATCAACTGGATCGGCCTTTACACGCTTTACCGCAAGGAAGTGCGGCGGTTCCTGGCCGTCGGCACCCAGACCGTGCTGGCGCCGATGGTGACGACCCTGCTGTTCCTGGCGGTCTTCGTCCTCGCCATGGGCCATGCGGTCGATCTGGTGGGCGGCGTTCCCTATATGGAATTTCTCGCCCCCGGCCTCATCATGATGGCGATGACGCAGAACGCCTTCGCCAACACCTCCTCCTCGCTGATGATCGCCAAGATCCAGGGCAATATCGTCGACCTGCTGATGCCGCCCTTGACCGCCTTCGAGATCACGCTGGGGCTGGCCCTGGGCGGCCTCACCCGTGGCATCGTGGTGGGCTTGGCCACGGCAGCCGCCATCTGGATCTTCGTGCCGCTCCATTTGAGCCATGTCTGGGCGATGGTGTTCTACGCGGCGATGGCGAGCCTGATGCTGGCGCAGCTTGGCGTGGTGGCTGGCATCTATGCCGAGAAGTTCGACCATATGGCGGCGGTGACCAATTTCATCATCACGCCCTTGGCCTTTCTCTCCGGCACCTTCTATTCGACCGAGCGCCTGCCGGATTTCGGGCGGCTGCTCGCTCATCTCAACCCGTTCTTCTACATGATCGACGGTTTCCGCTATGGCCTCATCGGTCATGCCGATGGCTCGCTTCTTCTCGGCGCCGTGACGCTGATCGCCGTCAATCTGGCACTGCTCGTCGCCAATTACCTGAGCTTCGAACGCGGCAGCCGGATGAAGCCATGAGCGCGGTACCCGGTTCCCCCATCTCAAATCTGCGCCGCTTCGGTCCGGTCAACTGGATGGGCCTCTTTACGCTGATGCAGCGCGAGGCACGGCGTGGGCTTCAGGATTACAATTATCAGATCCTCGGGCCGGTCGTTTCCAGCCTGCTTTATCTCGCCGTCTTCCACCTGGCGCTGCGCACCACTGGCACGGCCGACAGCAATGCCGATCTGCTCAATTTCATCGCACCCGGCCTCATCATCTTCGTCGCCTGCGAGAAAGCCTTCGAATGTGCCGCCGGTTCCTTCATCTTCGACAAGCATGAGCGCATCATCGCCGACCTGCTGATGGCGCCGCTCTCGCCTGCCGAGCGGGTGCTCGGTTATCTCGGCGGCTGCTGTCTCGCCGGCAGTGCTGTCGGCCTCGCCGTAGCGCTGGTCACCCTCTTCTTCGCCGATCTCTCGCTGCACAGCGTCGGCACCCTCATCTTCTTCGGCCTGATGGGCACGATGCTCCATGCGCTCATCGGCATCCTGGTTGGCATCTGGGCCGAGAAATGGGATTCTTTTGCCGCCGTCCACACCTTCCTGCTGTTGCCGCTCTCATTTCTTTCCGGCCTCTTCTACCGGGTCGAGAACCTGCCCGAGGCGGGCCAGGCCCTGGTCCGCTTCAACCCGGTCTTCTATGTGATCGACGGCTTCCGCTTCAGCCTCACAGGAACCGGCTCGGCCAACCCAATGACCGGTGCGGGCATCCTCCTCGCCGTCAACACGGTGCTCTTCGCCCTCACTTATGTCTGGTTCCGGCGCGGCTATCGCCTGAAGCCCTGATAAGCGGACCCTTGACCGCAGGGGCCTGCTTCCCTACTTTCCCGATCATGTTTAGCCTTTTCACCCACGCCGAACGACGTCGACCCTGCACCAAGGTGCGGAGCGGTCAGCTTTCGGCACGAACGTAAAGGCTTATCGGCGACGAAGATCCCGGCCCCGTTCGAGTTTAGAGCCCCCTGCCCACCAACCGGTCGGCGGGGTTTTTCGTGCCTGCGAGGAACCAAAATGATCCGGATCCAGCTTCGTACCTATTGTTTCCGTTGAGTTTTCACCCGCGGTTGACAGAAGGGGCCCCGCCTCCCGATAGTCGCCGCTTTCCGGGCCGGAAATGGCCCTTTTTTGACCGCTTCAGAGGCCAGAGATGACCGCCAAACCCAGCAGCCTGATGCAGACCTACGCCCGTTCCGACCTCGCCTTCGAGCGCGGCGAGGGCGCCTATCTCTTCACGGGCGACGGGCGACGATTCCTGGATTTCGCGAGCGGTATCGCGGTGACGGCTCTGGGCCATTCGCATCCGCATCTGGTGAAGGCGCTCACTGACCAGGCACAGAAACTGTGGCATACCTCGAACCTCTATCAGGTGCCGGGCCAGGTGAAGCTTGCCGACCGGCTGACGGCCGCGACCTTTGCCGATCAGGTCTTCTTCGCCAATTCCGGCGTCGAGGCGATCGAATGCGGCCTGAAGCTTATCCGCAAATACCAGGACGATTTCGGCGATCCGAAGCGCTATCGCGTGATCGGCTTCGAGGGCGCGTTCCACGGCCGCACGCTTTCGACCCTCGCCGCCGCCGGCAATGAGAAATACCTGAAAGGCTATGCGCCGGTCGTCGACGGTTTCGATCATTGCGCCTTCAATAACTTGAACGAGGTGCGTGCCAAGGTCGGGCCGGAAACCGCCGCGATTCTCATTGAGCCTGTGCAGGGTGAAGGCGGCATGCGCGCCGCCGATGTCGAGTTCCTGCAGGGCCTGCGCAAGGTCTGCGACGAATTCGGCCTGCTCCTGATGTTCGACGAGGTGCAATCGGGCGTCGGGCGCACCGGCAAATTCCTGGCCCATGAATGGGCCGGCGTCACACCGGACATCGCCGCCATCGCCAAGGGTATCGGCGGCGGCTTCCCGCTGGGCGCCTGTCTTGCTACCAACAAGGTGGCTGCGGCCTATGGCCCCGGCGCTCATGGCACGACCTTCGGCGGCAACCCGCTCGCCATGGCGGTCGGCAATGCGGTGCTCGACGTGATCCTCGATGGCAATCTGCTCGAACACGTGAACAAGGTGAGCGCCCACCTCGATGGTCGCATCGACGATCTGCTCGGCCGCTTCCCGAAAGCCTTCGAAAGCAAACGCGGCAAGGGATTGATGCGCGGGATCAAATGCACGGCCGGCATCGTCAACACCGATCTGGTGGAGTCCTTGCGCGGCGTCGGCCTGCTGACTGTCGGCGCCGGCGACAACACCATCCGCCTGCTGCCGCCACTCATCGTCACCCATGCGGAAATCGACTCCGCCATCGACATGCTCGCCGCCGTGGCGGCCCAAGCGAAAGCTGCGTGAACATCATGATCAAAACACCTAAGCATTTCCTCGATCTCGACGTCATGTCGGCGGCCGATTTGCGGCGCATCATTGACGTATCGAAGGCCGTCAAGGCCAAGAACTTCCCCGGCGGCAACGCGAAGCCCTTTGCCGACAAGAAGCTCGCCATGATCTTCGAGAAGCCCTCGACCCGCACCCGCGTCTCCTTCGAGATCGGCATGAAGAGCCTCGGCGGCGAAGTCGTCGTGCTCGAGCGGGAAAGCTCGCAATTGGGTCGTGGTGAAACCGTGGCCGATACCGCCCGCGTGCTGTCGCGCTATGTCGACTGCATCATGGTACGCACCACCAAGGAATCGAAGCTGATGGAGCTGGCCGAATACGCCACCGTGCCGGTCATCAACGGCCTCACCGACCGCACCCATCCCTGCCAGCTGATGGCGGATGTGATGACCTTCGAAGAACATCTGGGACCGATCCAGGGCCGGCGCATCACCTGGTCGGGTGATGGCAACAACATGGCGACCAGCTGGATCCATGCCGCCGTGCGTTTCGATTTCGAGCTCAACATCGCCTGCCCGGCGAACCTCGCCCCGCCGCGCGATGTCATCAACTGGGCACATGAAAATGGCGGCAAGGTGAAGATCTCCGACAATCCGCAGGAAGCCGCCAAGGGCAGCGATTGCATCGTCACCGACACCTGGGTCTCGATGGGCGACGCCGACACCTTCGACCGCACCGAGCAGCTACGCCGCTTCCAGGTCGATGAAAAGCTGATGAGCCTGGCCAACCCCAAGGCCATCTTCATGCACTGCCTGCCGGCCCATCGCGGAGACGAAATGACGGCGGCAGTCATCGACGGTCCGCAATCGGTGGTGTGGGACGAGGCGGAGAACCGTCTCCACGCCCAGCAGGGGATTCTTTATTGGTGCCTTGGCCTGCTTTAATATGACGGGCATGGAAACCAGTCGCATCACCCCACCCATCAGCGATTTCGTTCAACCATTCCAGATCGAGGGGCACGGCGTCCGCGGACGCCTCGTGCGCCTTGATGGCGTGGCGAGCGAGATCGTGGCCAAGCACGCCTATCCGGAACCGGTGGCGCATCTCCTCACCGAGATGATGGCGCTGGCTGCCATTCTGGCCGCGACCTTGAAGTATGAGGGCGTCTTCACCCTGCAGGCGAAAGGCAACGGCGCCGTGCGCGTGCTGGTGGCCGATGTTACTTCAGGGGGCGCCGTGCGCGGCTATGCCCAATTCGATGCAGAGGCCGTCGCTGCGATCCCGGCCGCTTCAGCCAATCTCATGCGTCTCACCGGCGGCGGCTATCTGGCCTTTACCGTCGATCAGGGCGAACACGCCGAACGCTATCAGGGCATCGTCGAGCTGGAAGGGTCGAGCCTGGTCGAGTGCATCCACCATTACTTCCAGCAATCCGAACAGCTGCAGGCGGCGTTCAAGCTGGCGATCGAGCATCACCCCGGCGGCTGGCGTGCCGGCGCCATCATGCTGCAGCGTCTGCCGTCCCATGGCGGTCATTCCGCTGGCTGGACCCCGGACGGATCGAAGCCTCATGACTGGCAAGGCGGCGAGAGCGTCGCTGACATGGATGGCGAGGAAGCCGAGGATGCCTGGCGCCGTGCCGTGGTATTGATGGCAAGCGCCCAGGACAAGGAATTGTTGGGCCCGGAAATCGGCATCAACGATCTGCTCTATCGCCTGTTCCACGAAGACGGTGTTCGCGTCTTCACCGGTCACGACTTGAGGGCGCAGTGCCGTTGTTCGCGCCACCGTGTCGAGAATGTGTTGAAATCTCTGGGCACGGACGAGCTACAAGAGCTTGCCATCGACGGCACCCTCGTCGTCACCTGCGAATTCTGCAACAACGAGTACCGCTTTACACTCGGCGACGTGATGCCCATGGCCGATTGAGAGATTGTCCGGCCGGAACCAATGTCCCGGCCTGAGAACTTCACCGCATCGGTGGGGAGATTGTTGCGCGCCTGCAAATCGGCGCGGCACCCGAGAGGCAAGGGCGGCAGATCGGCTGCCATCATCGGGGCGATGGCGTCGCACGACGAACGTCCGAATTCAATGCAGCGCGACCGAGGGCATGCGATGGGCCGTTTCGCCGGAAGCAGGTGCCGCTGCCGGCATGTGCAGCTGCTTTTCACTGAGAAGATGCGCAAAGCGATAGAGGGCGCGAAAGCCGATGCGGGCGGCAGCCGGCGGCACCCATTGGCGCAGCGCATCATAGGCGCCGAAGGCATTATCGGCCTGGGCGGCCGCGAGCGCTTCCTGGAACAGCATTTCATCGCTGCTGACCAGGCGGCATTTCATGCAACGGATGTCGATCTGTCGTGACGCCGAGGTTGCGACGATCGTGAAAAGCTCGTCCAGCGCGGCCTCCGCAGCGGTGAGCTCAAAACGGCGAAAGGTATCGCCGCTCACCGTGGCGAAGCTTTGATCGAGTTTCAGGGCCGTCACCCAGGCGCGCGCCGCCCAGATGGCGAATTGCGCGGCAAAGGGCATGGTGTCGAGAACGCGCTCGCCGCCATCGACGGCCGTGCTGGTAGCAAGATCATGGGTGCAGGCATTGTCATTGGCCGCCATCGGCAGGTTTCCTCGTTCCGTCGCTCTTCCCCGTCGCAAAGAACCCTAGCCACCCCCAAGTCTAATTGCAAATGATTTGCAATTGCATATTCATGCTGCATCTTGCCGCAGGCCCATCGTCCTGGCAGGGTCGCTGGCCTCCCTCTTCCGGAACGACCGCCCTAGATCGGCTGTTTCGGTTGGAATTTCATCATCCTACAGGGCCGCTGCCAGCATGATCGCCGCCAAGAATTGCCTTCGAACCGCCTTCCTTGCCACCGCTTGTGCTGTCACCACGCTGCTTGGGGCCTGCAATACACCGCCCCAGCGCCAGCATTTCCCCGAGATCACCTTCCAGCACCTGCCGCCCATCAAGCTCGACGTGGCGCAGATCGAGATCGTCAGCACCTATCGCGCCGCCGAACACCCGGATGACAATGCCGCCGATTACCCGGAGAAGCCTGAGGTGCTGGCCGCCGAATGGGCGCGCGACCGGCTGAAGGCCGTGGGCGAACGCGGCCAGGCGACCTTTACCGTGGTCGAGGCACGCGCCGTGCGTGTGCCGTTGCCGCGCTCATCCGGAATGAACGCGGCGCTGAAGACCGAGCAATCGGACCGCTTCGATCTTTCCATTACGGTGAAGCTCGAGGCGGGCAACCCGATTTCGGGAAAATCCGGTGCCGTGACGGAAACGGTGACCCGGTCGCAGACTGTAGCGGAGGACATGACCCTCAATCAGCGCGAGGTGGTATTGTTCAACCTGCTCGACGTCGCGATGAAGGATCTGAACGCGCGGCTCGAAACCGGCATTCCGCAATATATGGCACCACTCATCCGCTAGAGGAGCGTCACATGATCGCCAAACTGACCGACGCCGAACGTGTTGCCGCCTTTGCCGAACTCAGCGCCTGGCAGAACGTGGACGGCCGCGACGCCATCCAGCGCAGCTTCCGCTTCAAGGATTTCGTCGAGGCCTGGGGTTTCATGAACCGCGTGGCACTGCTCGCGGAAAAGCAGGACCATCATCCCGAATGGTCCAACGTCTATAACCGCGTCGAGATCCTGCTCACCACCCATGACTGCAAGGGATTAAGCGCCCGCGACGTGAAACTCGCCGCCGCCATAGACGCGCTGGTCGAGAAGTAGAGACTTCTATTCCGTCTTGCACCATCGAGACCGCGAGCCCCCACCATTCTAGTCATCTCAACCCTGCCTCATCGGCAGGTCATGGGAGGAGAACAGGAAATCCTCCAGCGACAGGCAGCGGTCGACGCGGGTGCCGTCGGTTGTCATCGGCAGCATGGCGATTTCGCTGCGGCCATAGAGGCTGCGGGCGAGCGGCCAGGAATCGAGCCCGTAATGCGGCAGGCCCGTTTCGGAAACGCGGCGATAAGCGCGCGAATAGCGCTCGGTGACGTCCCAGCGCATCTCATCGAGATAGGCGCCGGTGAAATCGAGCTTGTTGAACTCGACCACACGCGTGCCAACCAGGCGATACCGTACACGAAAATTTTCGTCGATCTCGGTCAGCACGATATTGGGCAGCAGGTCCCTGATCGCGCCGGGATCGACATCGGCACGGAGTGGCACCTGGCGGTCGCCACAACAGCTTCGCCAGTAAGCGACCAGGCGCGGAATGCGGGTCGAGGTAATGACATCCGGCGAGGTAGTAAAATCCGGGAAGGTCACGGCCGCTTCATGCTCTCCTGCCAAAAAGGCGCATCATTCACCGCATTCTGCGGGCTGGGTTCGCCCAATATCCCCTTCCTGCGTCACCGTTCAAGCCTAGCATAAACGCAGCCGCCAAAGGCGGCTTAGTATTGACCGGACCAGCCGGCAGGGGTGAGATCGCTTACCTGCAAACCGAGTATCGATAGTCATGGCCGATCACACCGAACAAGAAATGGCCCGGAATGCCTTTTGGGCCGATGCCCGGCGCCATGTGCCAACCTTGCCGGCAGAGACGGCGGCCGACATCTGGTTCTTTGGCGATGGTCCTGAGCTCGCGGTGGCCCTTGCCAACCTTGTTCTCAATGGTCCGAAGCGCGCGACGACGGGGCTGCTCGCGGAAATGCAGGCGGAAGGGCTGAAGCTTCCAGAGGCCGGTGGCTACAGTCTGGTGACGGATTATCACGGCGCGCCGCTCATGATCCTGCGTTCGACCCGCGTCAATATTCAGCCCTTCAACACTGTGGACGCCGATTTTGCGGCGGCCGAGGGCGAAGGCGATGGCAGCCTTGGCTATTGGCAGGCGGCCCATGAGCGCTATTTCAAGCGCAGCTGCGCCCGTCTTGGTATCGCCTGGCGCCCCGATCTCGATGTGATCTGCGAACGGTTTGAGCTTCTTTATCCCCCGCGGCGGTGACGCCACGTCTTAAGTACCCGCAGCGTTAGAGGCTGCGCGGCAGCTTCAGAGCCAGAATGGCGCAGAAAAGGCCGAAGCAGCCATTGACCAGGAAGACCACCGGCAGCGGAAAGAAACTGAGCAGCACGGCAAAGACGGCAGGCGGAATGAGTGCCGCGGCATCGCGGTAGATGGTGAAGACCATGGTCATTTGCGGCCGCTCCCACCCGCGCACCGCACGCAGAAACGTGACGACGCAGACCGAATCGAGTGAGACAGACCCCACGGCCGAGACGATCAGCATGAGGCTCGCAAGATCCGGCTGGTCGCTGAACCAGACGAATGCGAAGGTCGAGGTGGCGGCCCACAGGAAAGCGCCGCTGATGAAGCGCCGCAACCCGATGCGCCGCCCGAGCCAGCCTAAGAATAGGCTGATGAAAAGCAGCCCGGTACAGGAAGCGATGAGATCGCCCGCCTCAACCGCGGGCTTTCCCGCCTGCACCAGGTAGATCGGCGCATAGGTAAAGAGCGTCACCCACCACATCTCGCGCCCGAAATTGAGGATCCAGGCTAGTGCCAGGCGCTTCTGCTTGAAATAGCGTCCGATATTGCGCAGCGGCGTGAAGGCGCCACCGGCCATTGCGGGCGTCGGCGCCTGCAGATTGAGTGCACGGAAATAGATGAACAAGATCACTGCGGCTGCGATCGAAACGGCGAAAGGCAGCAGCGGCGAGATTTCATAGAAGCGGATGCCGAGGAACGGCCCGCTGACCCAGGCGGTTGCCGAAAAGAACGTGCGCAACGGTTCCGATTTGGCAAGATCGCGCTTATCGATAAAGGCGGCGATGTAGATATTGAGGAGGCCAAGGAGCCCCGCCGCCGCCATCGCTCGCAGCATCCAACCCAGGCCAAACCCGGCGACATGCTGCGAGGCCATCAGCAGCGAGGCGACACCCAGCATGCTGATCACCAGCAGATAGCTGGCGCGCGGCCGCCAGCGATGAATGATGCTGGGCAGGACCAGCGCCATGCAGACACCAGCAATGCCGACAACGGTCACGGCGACGCTGACGTTGCGCGCCGAGCCTAGGAGATGCAGTGCCTCCAGCGGAATGACCGGCGCGATGATGGCCCGCGCGATCGAATCCAGGGTGAAAAGGGTCGCAAAAAGCACCGGTCCCGGCCGCGTCACGGATGCGTACCAAGGGCGATCGGCGGCAAGGGCGATACTCATGGGAGACTGGCAGCTTCGGCGCGAGATATGGAGACCGCGCCATCATAGCGATTGGCGCAATCCGCGCGATGCACGCCTTTGCATAGCCGCTATCTGTCCAGAGACGAACAGCCGTTTGCCTCGGGGCAAAAGTTTACGCGCCGCTAACCATAAGAAGCTCAGCACGCCAAGCCGTCAGTCGGCGACACGGTCGATGAGATGCATGAAGGAACCCATGACGCTGCCCACCCGGCGGCCGACGGCGCCGAGATCGCGCCCGCGCGCATCCTCCGCCGTAAAAAGCGCGGGTGCATCGCCTTCTTTGAGGATGGTGGCGTAGTGGAATTCGTGGCCGCGCAGGACCGCACCCGCGCCACCGAAAGGCGTTGCCGCCAGCTGCCGCGCCGCGCGATAGCCCAGATGCAGCTTGCGGGCGGCAAAGCTGGTTTCGACCGGCAGCAGCCCCGCCATCTGGTGCCGCTCCCCCGCCGCATCGGTGAGATATGTGCCCAAGGTCATGTAGCCGCCGCATTCGCCATAGACGAAGGCCCGGCGCGTGGCAGCCTGGCGCAGGCCACCCAGGAAACGCTGGTTGCCGGCAAGCTTTCCGGCATAAAGCTCAGGGTAGCCGCCGGGCAGGAAAACGGCATCGGCATCCGCGCGCGGCGCCTCATCATTCAGGGGCGAGAAGGGCATGATCTCGGCTCCAGCCAGTGCCCATGCCTCGCGATGGAACGGATAGGTGAAGGCAAAGGCCGCATCATCGGCGAGCGCGATGCGTTGTCCCGGTGGCGCCAGCAAGGGCTCGAACGGCGATGATGCTGCCGGCAATTCAGCGGCCGCTGCGACAATGGCATCGAGATCGAAAGCGTCTGCAAAGCTCGCACGCGCGGCGGCCAAGAAATCTTTCAGCGCCGTCATCTCGCGCGCCTGCACGAGCCCCAGATGCCGCGAGGGGACTCTGAGGGCCGACACATGGGGCAGATAGCCAAAGACAGGAACGCCGGCTGCAGCGGCCGCATCGCGCAGGATCTCGCGATGCATCGCGCTGCCGACATTGTTGAAGATCACGCCGGCTACTCTGACGCCGGGATCATGCCGCACCAATCCCTCGATCACGGCACCGGCTGTCGCCCCCTGCCCCTTCGCGTTGATCACCAGCAGGATGGGCAGGCCAAGCTGCCGCGCCAACTGCGCCGACGAGCCATTCCGGTGCCGGTCGAGGCCCGGGACGCCATCGAACAGACCCATGACGCCTTCGACGATGAGGAGGTCGGCCCGTGCCGCCTGTCGCGCCGCCAGTGCCACAAGGCTTTCCGGCCGCATGCTCCAGATATCGAGGTTGAAGCAAGGCTTGGCCGTCGCCGCAGCATGGAATTCGGGATCGATATAGTCCGGCCCGGCCTTGCAGCCGGCCACGGCCACACCCTTTTCCCGCAGCAAGGAGAGGAGGCTCAGCGTGGTAAGGGTCTTGCCGCTGCCCGAGGACGGAGCGGCGATGACGAGGCCGCGCGCCAAGATGCTTCAGCCGGCCTGGTCGCGCTGGCGCTGGTGCAGCGGATCGGGCGTCAGCTTCCTTCCGCCGATGGCGCCCAGCCAATCCATCGCCGCGCGCAGTTTCACCACCTCACCGACCACCACCATGGCCGGTGGCTCGATGCCGGCTTGCGCCACATCGGCGGCGGCGCGGGAGAGGGTCGTTTCCAGCACGCGCTGCTCAGGCGTCGTCGCCTTGGCGATGACGGCGACAGCCGCGTTTGGATCGCGTCCGCCGGCAATAAGCCGTTCGGCGATGCGTTCGATATGCTTCAGCGCCATATAGAGCACGATGACCGGCGCCCCCTTGGCAAGGGCCGCCCAATCGACCGAATCCGGCACCTCACCCGTCGCGTCATGGCCGGTGACGAAGGCCACCGCCGAGTTGCTGTCGCGATGGGTGACCGGGATGCCCGCATAGGCCAAGCCACCGATCCCCGCCGAGATGCCGGGGACGATCCGGAACGGAATGCCATTCTCGACCAGTGTCAGCGCCTCTTCACCACCGCGGCCGAAGACGAAGGGATCGCCGCCTTTGAGCCGCAGCACGCGCTTGCCTTCGCGCGCCAATTGAACCAGGCGCAGCGAAATATCCGGCTGTTTCGCGGACGGCTTGCCACCACGCTTGCCGGCGTATTCCAGCACCGCGCCGGGGCGGGCCAGGTCCAGGATCGATTTGTCGACCAGGGCGTCATAGACGATGACGTCGGCCGAACCCAACCCTTTGACCGCCAGCATGGTAAGGAGGCCCGGATCGCCAGGACCGGCGCCGGTCAGCCAAACCCAGCCGGCTTCGATATCCGGCAATGTCGCAAACAGCTTATTCATGGCCGCTAAATTAGCGCAGGATCGCCCCGGCACTAGCCAGCAAAAGACATCGGCCCATAAAATAGCGTCATGAACGACAAAAAAACGACAGATGCCTCCCCCCGCCGCCCGGAAGGGGCCTTGAGGCGCGGTTGGACCACTGGTTGCTGCGCTACCGCGGCTGCCAAGGCCGCTTTTTCCGCCCTTTTGAGCGGAAAATGGGCCGATTCGGTCACGATTACCCTGCCCAAGGGCGAGAAGCCGACCTTTCCGCTGCTGGAACCAGTCTCTGGCGAGGGTTTTGCCGAGGTTGGCATCATCAAGGATGCCGGCGACGACCCGGATGTGACCCATGGCGCCCATATCCGCGCCCGGTTACGCCGCCGCGAGCCCGGCAGCGGTATCGTGTTCAAGGCCGGCGAAGGTGTCGGCATGGTGACAAAGCCCGGCCTCCCCATTCCCCCGGGCGAACCCGCCATCAACCCTGGCCCCCGCGCCATGATCGAAGATGTGCTGCGGGAGGTGGCGGCGGCGCACGGCACCCATGCCGACGCCGAGGTGACGGTGAGCGTCATCGGTGGCGCCGAAATCGCCAAACAGACCTGGAATCCGCGCCTCGGCATTGTCGGCGGCATTTCCATTCTGGGGACGACGGGGATCGTGCATCCCTTTTCATGCTCGGCCTGGATCGCCTCGATCCACCGCGGCATCGATGTGATCCGTGCGGCAGGACAGGGCCATGCCGCCGCCTGCACCGGCTCAACGACTGAAAGGGCTGTAGCAGCGCGCCACGACCTGCCCGACTTCGCCTTCATCGACATGGGCGACTTTGCCGGCGGTGTCTTGAAATACCTGCGCCATCATCCGGTCGAACGTCTCACCCTTGCCGGCGGCTTTGCCAAAATGGCCAAGCTCGCCGAGGGTCATCTCGATCTCCATTCGGGAAGAAGCCAGGTCGATCTCGGACGCCTTGCCGAGCGCGCCACGGCACTTGGCGGCGATGCCGATCTCGCCGCGGCGATCCGCGCCGGCAATACGGCGATGGAAGCATTGGAGCTTTGCACCAAGGCCCGCATCCCCATCGGCGGCGACATCGCGCGGGCGGCCCGGGATGTGGCGCTCACGGAATCGGACCATAAGATCGAGATCGAACTTCTGGTCTATGACCGCAAAGGCAATCTGGTCGGCGAGGCGCCGTTCAAGAAATAGGCCCGGCGACGCGACAACGCCGCCGGGCATGCAACAATACGAAATTACGGACGACCACCGCGGCCAGTGGTGCGCGCATAAGGTGCCTTGGCGGCAGTCACGGCCTTCTTCACGGCCGCCTTGCGGCTGCTCGGTACCGCTTTGGTGACATCTTCGACGATGGCGCCCGAAAGTTCCGGATGGGCACGCACCGTGCGGCGCACGGCGTTGCTCAACTGGCGCTCGGATGCATTGTCGAGCGTGACGCCGACCGGCAGATTGGCCGAGACGGCAGAAACCGCGTCGCCACCCGCAGGCGTTTCAGCAAGTGCCGCACCTGCGCCGACCGAGATCATCAGAGCCGCACCGGCGATGAGATGAGAAATACGTGTCATATGACTTCCTTCCAATTGTTCCTTGCGGCGAATGTCACGGGCCGCTTCCGCCACCTGGAGAGCAATGCGCATCATTTCCATGGCCGCGCATTGCATGGCACCCGGCGGAATTTGCAGCCCTCGCTTTCACGGAATTTGCACCGCGCATCGGCAGCGCGGATCACGCGGCGTCACTGTGATGAGCAAGTCTTTGAAGAAGCGCGATTGTGATGGCGCAAGGCAAGCACCTTTGGCGATAGCCTTCCGCCGCGAAGGGAATGCGCCGCCGGGCATCATCTCCGGACCGCATAAGTACTATCGACTGCGCTGATGTATGGATGCGCCAGTTATGCCGATTTCATCGGCGTTTTATGACGGTTATGTGACGTGTGGGGCGCGCCGTTTCAAGCCCCATCGATGTGCTGTAGACGCCGCACATCGGAGAAGAACGCAATGACCGGCGACAAGGCATAACCGGCAACGGCAATCCACATCACCGCATGCACGCCGATCTGTTCCGCGAGCACGCCACCGAGCAAGGCCGCGAATGGCAGCGGCCCGTCATTGACCAGCCGCGTCGTGGCACCGGTTCGCGCCAGAAGTTCCGCCGGCACGCGGTGCTGGCGCAGGCTGCGCTCCACCACCATGAAGAAGCCGGTGCTGCTATCGGCAAGGCCCTGCTGCAGGATGAGGAGAGCGATTGCCGCCCAGGGCGCCCATCCCATGGCATGTCCGGCCAAGGGAATGCAGATATAGCCCAGCGTTTTCACGGCGAAAGCCAGGATCAATCCCGGCCCCGCCGGCAGAAACGCCAGCAGCTTCGGCACGGCCGCAGCGCCGATCAGCGTCGCCACGCCGCCCACCGCGATGACGAGCCCCAATTGAAACGGCGTCAGGCCAAGATCCGTCACGGCATAAAGTACATAGAACGGGCCCAGCAATCCGCCGAAGAAGGTGCGGATGAAGCGCGCATAGAGCAATGGACGCAGCACCGAATCGCGCCACATGACGCCAAGACCATCCTTGATCTCGCGCGTGAGGCCCGGCCGCTGCCGGTGCGCCGGCTGCACCGGCTCCTGGGCGCGGATCTTCCTTAGAAAAAGAGCGGAAAAGAGATAGCTCACCGCGTCGATGAGGATCGTGAGCGGACCGCCGATGGCCTGCACCAGCAGACCGCCCAAGGGCGGTCCCACGATCTCGGTCGCGGCATCCGTCGTTTCCTTGATCGCATTCGCCTCGAGGATTTGCGGGCGGCCGACGAGGCCCGGCAGATAGGCCTGGTCGGCAATGTCGAAAGCAAGCGTCGCCGCCGAAACGAAGAAGGCGACACCCCAAAGCTGATAGATGCTGAGCGCGCCGCAGAATGCCGCAATGGGTACCGATAGGAGCAGGAGGAACCGCAGCAAATCGGCAACGATCATGCCGGGACGGCGCCGGATGCGATCGAGGAAGGCGCCGGCATGGAGCGCCATCAGCAGGGTAGGAAGGCTTGCGGCAATGCTGAGGCCGCTCATCGCCATGGGCCCCGCCCCCAGCACCAGGACCGCCGTCAGCGGCAAAGCCTCTCGCGCGACCTTGGCGCCCATTTGCGAAATGCCGAGTGCCGATATCAGCGCCCGGAAATCGGCGTGGCCCCAGAGGGAGCTCATCGCCTCACTCGGGCCGATAAAGATGCTGATGCGCGACGTTGTAGAGCTGGCTGTCCTTGAACTGCGCCGCGCCAAAGACGCGGCCGACAAAAATAAGCGCCGTGCGCGCAATGTCGGTACCGGCGAGCTTGCCCTCGATATCGTCGAGCCGGCCGCGCATGACCGATTCATCCGGCCAGGAGGCACGGTAGACGACAACGACCGGGCAATCGGCACCGTAATGCGGTGTCAATTCGCGCACGACCTTGGCGATGCTCTTGACCGACAGATGCAGCGCCAACGTAGCGCCAGCCTTCCCGAGCGTTGCCAGGTCCTCGCCTGGCGGCATGGGCGATGAAGCTCCCTGCACGCGCGTAAGGATGATCGACTGGCTGACGCCGGGCAGCGTCAGCTCCGATTTCAACAGAGCAGCAGCGGCGGCAAAAGCCGGCACGCCCGGAATGATGTCGTAAGAGATGCCAAGCGCATCGAGGCGGCGCATCTGTTCGCCAATGGCGCCATAAATAGACGGGTCGCCGGAATGCACCCTTGCGACATCCTGCCCCTTGTCATAGGCGGCCTTCATCTCGGTAATGATTTCATCGAGATTGAGTGCGGCCGTATCGATCACGCGCGCATCCTTTCGCGCGCAATCGACGATGCCGCGTGGGACCAGCGAACCGGCATAGAGTACCACCGGCGCCTCTTCGATGAGGCGGCGCCCCTTGACCGTGATGAGGTCCGGATCGCCGGGACCGGCGCCGATGAAATGAACGATCGACATGGCCTCTTTATGGCCCGGATCGCCCGGCCCGGGCAATGGCGCAGGTAACGCCTTTTCCGACGGTCTTGGGCAAAATCAGTTCGGCCTCCGGTCCGGCCGCAGCGAGCGCCGCCGCTTCGGCCACGCCATGACAGCCGATCTGCCGGAAGACGGCATCAGAAGGGTTCTTGAGGCGCGGCGTCTCCGCCTCGAGCGTTGCCGCGTCAAAGAAACGCACCGGCACACCCAGCGACCCGGACAAGGCCGTGACCATTCCAGCCTCAGCCTTTCGCTCGATGCTGGCGATGGCCACGAGATCGGCAGCCGAAATACCGGCCCTGTTCAGCCCGTCACGGACCGATTCCAGCATGTCGGCAAGGGTTGCGGCACTTTCATGGCCGATGCCCAGAACGTAAAGCGGCATGGCTCAGTCGCCCGGATGGCGCGGCAGATGATCCGCCGTTTCGAACCACGCCACCTTTTCATCGGTGTGCCAATGGGCGACCGGGACCAGATCATCGGGCTTGTCGAACACACCGATATGAAGGTGGATCTCATCCGGGAACTTCTCGGCCTCATAACTGAGCGGCGTGCCGCAGGTGGGGCAGAACCGCCGCGTGACGCCGGCCGAGGAATGGAAGGCCGTCGGCATCGCGGCGGTCCAACGGAAATGGCCGCCGACCGGGAATGCCGCAAAGCTCGCGACCGCCCCGCCGGTCTGGCGCCGGCACGAGAAACAATGGCAATGAAAGACCGAACGCGGCGCACCGGTCACGGTGAAGCGCACTTTGCCGCAGAGGCAACCGCCTTCATGCACCATCGTCATGCCCTCCTGCCGCAATTGCGGCGCTTTCCGGCGCGTGCGGGCTTGACGCCCGGGGAAGGATGCGCAGGATCGGCCTATCATGACCGCACTGCCCCAACCTGTCGCCCTGCTCATCGCCATCGCAACCGACGCCGTCATCGGCGAGCCCGGCTGGCTCTATCGCCGCGTTGCTCACCCGATCGTGTTCATCGGCAAAGTCATCGCATGGGCGGATCGAAGCTTCAACCTTGAGAGCGCCACGGCCGACGCCCGCCGACGCGCCGGCGCCATCGCTTGTGCCTGCCTCGCCCTTGGCGCTTTCCTCGTGGGCTGGGGATTGCAGGCGCTGTTGCTGACACTTCCCGGCGGGCCGCTCTGGCTGGGCTTCCTCATGTCAACCCTCATCGCACAGCAAAGCCTCTATGCCCATGTCGCCGATGTCGCCAAAGCGATGGAGCTTTCGGGCGTCGAAGGTGGGCGTATCGCCGTGTCGCGCATTGTCGGGCGCGATCCGGACGCGCTCGATGAGGCCGGCATCGCCCGCGCCGCCATCGAAAGCCTCGCCGAAAATTTCTCCGACGGCATCGTGGCGCCGATCTTCTGGGGCCTCGTCCTGGGGCTGCCCGGGATGCTCGCCTATAAGACCATCAACACGATGGACAGCATGATCGGCCACAAGACCCCGCGCCATCTCGATTTCGGCCGCACGGCGGCAAAGCTCGACGATCTCGTCAACCTGCCGGCCTCGCGCCTCTCTGCCTTGGCGCTCATGATCGGCAGTCTGGTGATGCGCGGCGCGCATGCAACTGCCGCCTGGCGTGCGGTCAGGCGCGACGCCCGCCGCCACAAATCGCCCAATGCCGGTTGGCCGGAAGCGGCACTGGCCGGCGCCCTCGGTTTCGCCATCGCCGGGCCACGGCGCTATCACGGCGTAATGGTGTCGGATCGCTGGATGAATGATGGCGGCCGCTGGCAATTGCGCGCGCCCGATATCCGTGCTGGCCTTGCGCTCTACTGGCGCGGCTGCGTGGTGCTGGGGCTGGTCGTGTTGGGTTGCGCCGCGCTCTAACCATTAAGCTGTCATGGCCCGCTTTTGGCGGGCCATCCACGAGTTTATCGACAACACGAAGAAGGCAACTCGTGGATCCCCCGCCACAGCCGACGCATGTCGGCATTCGCCGACGGCGGGGGATGACAATCAGCGCGCCTTCGCAATCTCCAGCATCCGGTCGAGATCCGCATGCTGCTCGAGATGCGCCGCGAGATCATCCAGCGCCTGTTCGACGCCTTGTTCATAGGCGACGCCGCTTTCGGCGCGCGCGTGCAGCGAAGTCAGAAACGCATGGCGAAATGCATCCGCCGCAAAAAGGCCGTGTACATAGCACCCCATGACGCGACCATCCGCTGACATGGCGCCGTCCGGCCTGTTGCCGATGGAAAGGAAGGCCCGCGCCGTATCCGGCCCGTCCGTCGTCCCGACATGCATCTCGTAACCGGCAACGTCATGACCCAAAGCCCGCGCCTTGACCTCGACCAGTGCCTTGTCGCTGGTCAGAACCGTCACCACGTCGAGCAGGCTTAAGCCATCGATTCCGCCCACCGGCCCTTCGACGCCGGCCGGATCTTCAACACGCCGGCCCAGCATCTGATAGCCGCCGCAAAGGCCGAAGACCGCACCGCCACGGCGGTGATGCGCGCGGATATCGATGTCCCAACCAGCCTCATAGAGCGCCTTGAGATCGGCGATGGTGGCCTTCGACCCCGGCAGCAGGATGAGATCGGCGTCTCCCGGCAATGCGTGACCGGGACGGACAAGCTCAACACTCACATCCGGCTCGGCCCGCAAGGGATCGAGATCGTCGAAATTGGAAATGCGCGGCAGTTGCGGCACCACGATCTTGATCGGCGCATCCTTGCCGCGATAGCTGGACAAGGCCACCGCATCTTCCGGCGGCAGGCGCTCGGCACCTGCAAACCAGGGCACCAGGCCCAAGGATACGAGCTTCGTCCTGTCGGCAATCAGCTTCATGCCGTCGGCGAACAGCGCCGGATCGCCGCGAAACTTGTTGATGAGGAAGCCTTTGATGCGGGCGGCTTCATTGGGCTCCAGCAATTGCACCGTGCCGTAGATGCTGGCGATGACGCCGCCCCGGTCGATATCGCCTACCAGCACCACCGGCAGATCGGCAGCCTCGGCAAAGCCCATATTGGCGATGTCGCCGGCCCGCAGATTGATCTCGGCCGGGGATCCCGCACCTTCCACCAGCATCAGGTCGGCTTGACGCTCAAGATGGCGATAGCTTTCCAGCACCGCGCCGAGGAGCTGCGGCTTCAGCCGATGATAATCGGCGGCCTTGGCATTGCCGAAAATCTTTCCCTGCACGATGACCTGGGAGCCCACATCGCTTTGTGGCTTCAGCAGCACAGGATTCATATGCACCGATAGCGGCGTGCGAGCCGCGCGCGCCTGCAGCGCCTGCGCCCGCCCGATCTCGCCGCCATCGGCCGTCACCGCTGCATTGTTCGACATATTCTGCGGCTTGAACGGCCGGACCTTAAGCCCACGCTTCGTGAACGCACGTGCAAGGCCAGCAACGATCAGCGACTTGCCGACATCGGACCCGGTGCCTTGGAACATGATGGCGGGAGTCTTCATGGGGCGAATTTGGTGAAATCCGACCAAGCGGCTCTCCACGCTCAGAACTCGATCCCCGCCTGGGCCTTCACGCCGTCGCGGAAGGGGTGCTTTATCATCTCCATCTCGGTGACCAGGTCGGCGATGGCGATGAGTTCTTCCTTCGCATTGCGGCCAGTGAGGCAGACATGGAGGTCGGGGCGTTTCGCCTTCAGGAAATCGACGATCTCCTCGACCGGCAGGTAGTCGTAGCGCAACGCGATGTTGATCTCATCCAGCAGTACGAACTGGAACGAAGGATCGTTCATCATGCGCTTCCCCTCCTCCCACGCCGCACGCGCGAAGGCGATGTCGCGGGCGCGGTCCTGGGTCTCCCAGGTGAAGCCTTCGCCCAACGCCTTGATCTCGATCTGATCGGGGAATTTCTCCAGCACCGAGCGCTCGCCGGTGTCCCATTTCCCTTTGATGAACTGCACGACGCCCACCTTGAGTCCATGACCGATGCAGCGCAGGACCATGCCGAAAGCGGCCGTCGATTTGCCCTTGCCCTTGCCGGTATGGACGATGACGAGGCCCTTTTCCTGCGTCTTATCGGCCATCATGCGGTCGCGGGCTTCCTTGCGGCGGGCCGCCTTCTCATTGGCTCTCTGGTTGAGATCGTCGGTGTTCACTGGCCCGGTCATATTGTCTTCACTCATGCTGCTTTGCTCCCGTTGGACCAGGCATGGAGACGCATGCCGGCCGAATTCGATTTGGCCTGCCACAGGCCGCGAGTCTGTGCTTCCAGCAGGCGATCAGCGATGTCCTTGAGCGCTGCCGGATTATGCTTTTCAAGGAATTCGCGCACGGCCTCGTCATCGAGATAGGCCGTATAGACCGCGTCGAAATGATGATCGGCCACGCAATCGGCGGTGGCCGCGAAGGCAAAGAGATAGTCGACGGTCGCCGCCATCTCGAACCCGCCTTTATAGCCATGGCGCATGATGCCGTTGATCCATTTCGGATTGACGACGCGGGCGCGCACGATGCGGGCGATCTCCTCGTCGAGTGCCCGGACCCTCGGCGCCTCGGGGCGCGAATGGTCGTTGTGCCACACCACTGCGCGCTTGCCGGTGAGATGCTGCACGGCCGCGGCGAGACCACCTTCGAACTGGTAGTAATTGTCGCTGTCGAGCAGGTCATGCTCGGCATTGTCCTGATTGTGCAGCACCGCTTCGACACCGGTCAGGCGCTGGGCAAAGAGCTGCTGCTGCGCCTCGCCGCTCACCCCTTGCCCATAGGCATAGCCGCCCCAGGCGAGATAGGCGCGCGCGAGATCGCCGGTCTCCGACCAGCCTTTCTCGTCGATGAGCGTCTGCAGGCCGGCACCATAGGCCCCTGGCTTCGAGCCGAACACACGGTAGCCGGCACGGCGCGCGGCTTCCGCATCCGTCACGCCTTGTGCCACCAATGCCGCGCGTTCGCTGCGAAAGCGCGCTGCCAGCGGGTTGAGCTGATCCGGCTCGTCGAGTGCTGCCACATCGCGTGCGGCGGAATCGAAGAGATCGATCTGGGCCGGGAAGGCATCGCGGAAGAAGCCGGAAACACGCAAGGTCACATCGACGCGCGGCCGCCCCAGCACCGACAGCGGCATGATCTCGAAACCGGCGACACGGCCCGATCCGCCGGGATCCCAGGTCGGTTTCACGCCCATCAAGGCCAGCGCCTGCGCGATATCGTCGCCGCCCGTGCGCATATTCGCCGTGCCCCAGGCCGAGAGCACGATGGCCTTGGGCCAGGCGCCATGTTCCTGGCGATGGCGGTCGAGCACCAGCAGCGCCGATTGCCAGCCGAGACTCCAGGCGGTGGGCGTCGGCACCGAGCGCGTATCGACCGAGAAGAAATTGCGCCCCGTGGGCAGCACATCGAGACGGCCGCGCGTTGGTGCCCCCGATGGCCCCGGCTTCACGAAACGCCCGTCGAGGCCGCGCAAGATGCCGGCGATCTCGGCTGACCCACAGCCTTGCACCCGCGGCCGCAGATCGTCTTCGATAAAGGCCAGCACATCCGCCGTGCGTTTCCACGCGGGATCAGCGACAGCTTTCTTCGACACCAGGTTGAGCGCCAGCACCTCCAGCCGCTCGACCGTGTCGCCGGTAAGACGCCACGGATCGCCACTGACTCGCTTCAAGGCATCCGGCCGGGCGCTATCCCAGGCATCGCCGAGCTTTGCATTCAACGGATCGAAATCGAGGCCGAGATCGGCAGCCAACGCGCGAATAAGCGAGGCGCCGCGACCATCGCCCTTGCCGCGCGGCAGGCGCGTCAACGCCACCAGCAATTCATCGAGCATGGCACCTTCCGGCGCCTTCCCGAAGATATGCAGCCCGTCGCGGATCTGCGCCTCTTTCAGTTCGCACAGGTGATTGTCGAGCTTGGCCAGCGCCGTGTCGGTGTCGTCATCCGAAGCCACGCCGCAATCCGCCGCCAACCCCGACGACATGGCCAGATCGAGAATCTGACGCTTGAGATCGAGGCAACGGCGCGGGTCGACCTGGCTCGCTTCGAAATATTCATCGACCAGTCGCTCGAGGTCGCGCGTGGGGCCGTAGCTCTCCGCACGCGTCAGCGGCGGCGTCATGTGATCGATGATGACGGCGCCCGCACGGCGCTTGGCTTGCGCGCCTTCCCCCGGATCATTGACGATGAAGGGATAGAGATGCGGCGTGGGGCCGAAGATCGCTTCCGGATAGCACTCAGCCGACAGCGCCAGCGATTTCCCCGGCAGCCATTCGAGATTGCCGTGCTTGCCCATATGCACGATCGCCAGCGCGCCGAAATGGCGCCGCAAATAGGCATAGAAGGCGAAGTAGTAGTGCGGCGGTACGAGATCCGGGTCGTGATAGGTGCTGGTGGGATCGACATCATATGCGCGCGAGGGCTGCACGCCGATGACGACATTGCCGAACGCAAGAAGTGCCACGCGGAATCCGGCGCCCGCATAATGCGGATCGTCCTGCGGCCGGCCCCAGCGCCGGGTCACCGCGGCCTGCATCGCCTGCGGCAGGTCCGCAAAGAAGGCGGCGTAGTCGGCCCCGTTCAGGACGGCGCCATTTTCGCGGCAGGCCACGATCCGCGCCATCAGCGTATCGCCATCGGCAGGCAAATCCGCCATCGCATAGCCGGCTTGCTTCATCGCTCGCAGCACCTCAACGGTGCCGGCCGGGGTATCGAGGCCGACGCCGTTGCCGATGCGCCCTTCGCGATTGGGGTAATTGGCAAGCACCAGGGCCACACGCCGCGCGGCCGGATTGGCGCGCCGCAGCTTCACCCAATTCGCCGCGAGATCGACGGTGAAATCGACGCGGTCGGCCAAGGGTTGCGGCGCCACGATGGTGCATTGGGTCGCTTCGTCGAAACGCGCAGCCGATTTCCATGAAATGGCGCGGGTCAGGATGCGGCCGTCGAGTTCGGGAAGCGCCACTTGCATGGCGAGATCACGCGGGCTGAGGCCGCGCAAGCTGCCCTGCCATTGCTCCTGGCTTTCAGAGGAGAGCACGACCTGCAGCACGGGATGATCGCCGCCGTCGAAAGGTGTCGCAAATTCCAACGAGCCCGGCTGCGAGATGGCAAAGCCGGTGCAGTTCAAGGTTACATCCGGCGTCGTCTCGTCATAGAGGCTGCGGATGAGATCGGCCGCCACCGCCTCTTTGAGTGAATTCACGAAGATCGGGAGAGGATTAATCCCACGCGCCGCCACGGCACGGATGAGCGCATCGATCGGCGCCAAGGTGCCTGCCTGCAACAGCGCCCGGTAGAAGACGATGCCGGCAACCGGTGCCGCTTCCCGCCAATGGGCCTTAAGATCGCCAAGGCCCAGCACATCGGCGCTCGGCCAATAGAGGCCCGCACGCAGGAGCGGCCGTGGCTCGGCCCATTCAGCTTCATACCCGATGAGATGCGCGCCATAGCGCAGGAAGTTCTCGGCATTCGCCTGCCCGCCGTGAACCTGGTACTGCCACAGCCGATGCGCCTCACCCTCCGCCAGTGTCGAGCGGCGTGCCAGTTCCGGGTCGGGTTGGTCATCGCCGGAAAGAGCGGCGAACTTGATTCCGCGTGTGGTGGCGTTGAGGGCCAGCTGTTCGACGCCGTAGGGCCAATAGCGCTCGCCGCCGATGAGACGCAGGATCACAATCTTCGCGTGGGCCGCCACCTGCTCGATATAGAGATCGACCGACATGTGGTGCTGCAATTGCAGCAGGTTGACGAGGCGTAACGTTGGTTTGGGCTGAGGCAGTGCCGCATGCGCCGCAGCGAGCGCCGCGAGTTCCGTATCGGCGGCGCTCAGCACCACGATCTCGGCAGGCGTCTGGCCCAGATCGACGGCATTATTGCCATCGCCGATCGTTCCCGGTTTGGCGGCGAGGAGATGCACGGAATTAGGCGAGCGCTGCCGCGATAGCCGCGCGGTCAAGGCCCTTCAGGCCAATGACGACGAGACGGCCCTTGCGGCCTTCATGCGCTTCCCAAGTCCGGTCGTAATAATGCTGCAGGCGGTTGCCCACCCCTTGCAGCACCAGGCGCATGTCCTTGCCGGCAATGGCGAGGAAACCCTTCACGCGCAGGATGTCATGGCGTTCGATGGCGGGAATGAGTTTACCCAGCAATTGCTGCGGCTCGCCCAATTCACCGATTTCGATCTGGAAGCTTTCGAAATCGTCGTGATTGTGATCCTCGCCCTCAAGCTCGTGATGCGAGGGGCGCGCTTTCAAGTCATCCTCGGCGGCTGCGTCCATCCCCAGCAGCACGCGCGGATCGACCTCGCCGAAACGCGCCGTGATCATCTTCGCCGGGCGCTGCAATTCCTTGATGATATGGGCCTGCGCCGCTTCATGCTGGCCGCCGGTCATCTGGTCGGCCTTGTTGACGATGATGAGATCGGCGCAATTGATCTGGTCTTCGAACAGCTCGGCCAAGGGGCTGTCATGGTCGAGCCCGTCATCCGATTTCCGCTGTGCATCGACCGCGTCCGGGTTGTCGGCAAAGCGCCCGGCGGCCACTGCCGGTCCATCGACCACGGCGACGACGCCATCGACGGTCACGCGCGTGCGGATCTCCGGCCAGTTGAACGCCTTCACCAGCGGCTTCGGCAGCGCCAGGCCCGACGTCTCGATGACGATATGGTCGGGCGGGCTGGCGCGGTCGAGCAGCGCCTTGATGGTCGGCAGAAAATCATCCGCCACCGTGCAGCAGATGCAGCCATTGGCGAGCTCGACGATGTTCTCATCCGGGCAGCCTTCGATTCTGCAGCCCTTCACGATCTCGCCATCGACACCGAGCTCGCCGAATTCGTTGATGATGAGCGCCAGGCGCTTGCCGCCGGCATTCTTCAGGAGATGCTGGATCAGGCTGGTCTTGCCCGCGCCGAGGAATCCCGTGACGATGGTGGCCGGAATTTTACCAGTAGCGTTGGAAGCGACAGACATTTCTTCGATCCTTATCGGCTTTACTTCAAACCGCGCGGCAGACCCGCGCGTCACTTAAGTATCAGCGGCAGGCCCGCCGCCACGAACAGCACATGATCGGCCTTGGCCGCGATCCGCTGGTTGAGGCGCCCCGCATGGTCGCGGAAATCGCGCGCTAGTTTGTTGTCCGGCACGATGCCGAGGCCCACTTCATTGGCGACAAAGACAAGCGGACCGCCGCATTGGCCCAGAGCAGCCTCAAGCGCGTCGATCTCCGCCGGCACGTCGCGATCCGCCAGCAATACATTGGTGAGCCACAGCGTCAGGCAATCGACCAGAACCGCCGCCCCCTTCTCTGTTTCCGCCACCATGGCCTTGGCAAGCTCGAGCGGCTCCTCGACCAGGCGCCAATCGGGATCGCGCCGCTCCCGGTGCAGCTTCACCCGCGCCGCCATTTCGGTATCGCGGATTTCGGCAGTGGCGATATAGGTGCGGGCCCCCGTATGCCGGTCCAACACTTCCTCGGCATAGCGGCTTTTGCCCGAGCGGGCACCGCCCAGCACCAGGGTGATGGCGGGTAATGGGGTGATGAGGCCGGTTAGGCCGGCGCCTGAAGATAAGGATCGAGCCATGATGGCGCGAAACCTCCCACCGAGGTCGTTGCCGTTAAAGTTCGGCCGCCGAGGTCTCCTGACTCGACCGTATTTCGGCAGATGGCCTTCCCAGCCTTACGGCCAGTGGCCTGTCATCCGCCGCATCCCAAGCAAGAATTGGGATAACGATCCTACAGTTGCGGGGGCAGCGCCGGAATGTCGCGCACCTGCGCGGGTCACCGGCTTCCCTCTTTGCGGTTGGCGGCAACCTACTCAAAGCCTCTGCGCTTGGCCAGCAGAAAGCCGGCTCTAAGTCCGCGCAAGGAATGAACACCAATTATCGATAAAATATCACGATGGTATGATGGTATATGCGGGTTGTTTACCACTCGTTATTCACCAAATGTCAACCTGCTGGCAGTTAGTTTTGAATGTTTTGAACGTATGGTCGGTCGCATTTCCGGCCACAGGATGGATCGCAAATTGGCCTGTTCCATGAAACTGGACACAAGCACAGGGCAGAATCTGACCAGGCAGCCGACGACGATGTCGGCGGCCGATGCGGCGCTGCTCGACATCATCGCGACGCCGATCGTCATCACCCAACTGGACACCGCCGACATCCTGTTCGCCAACCGGGCCGCGTATCTATTGTTCGAGCGGCCCGTCGACCTGCCGCCGGATCACCCTGCCCTGCCGCTTTATGCCGATCCAAATATGCGCAACACGATGCTGCAGCGGCTGCGGCACGACGGCATCATCCAGAATTTCGAGATCGAGTTCCAAAGCTTTACCGGCCGCCGCTTCTGGGCCCTGCTCTCGGGCCGCATCGCCAAATACGAAGGCGCGGACGCGCTCGTCGCCTCCATCGTCGACATCTCCGCCCAGAAGGCGCGCGAGGTGCAGCTGGCGCAAGCGACCGAGCAATTGCGCATGCATGCAGCGGGAACGGCCCAGCTCAACCGCGAACTCAAGCGCCAGCGCCAGGTCGCCATCACCGCGAGCCGCGCCAAGAGCGATTTCCTGGCGCGCATGAGCCATGAACTCCGCTCGCCCTTGACCGCGATCCTCGGCTTCTCCGAAGTCATCGCCGACCGCGTCTTCGGCCCTGCCGGTGCCGATCGTTACGAGGGTTACGCACGCTCCATCCACCAGGCGGGTACGCATCTCCTCGAGCTCATCAACGACATTCTCGATCTTTCCAAGGTCGAAGCCGGCGAATTGCAGCTGAGCCTGGAGCCGATCGAGCTCAAGGAGCTCATCAACAGCTCGGTGCAGTTGATGACGCCGATCGCCGAGAAGCGCGGCGTGCAGCTGGTGGTCGATCTCGGCCGCTCGCCCTTGTCGCTGGTAGCCGATCGCCGGCGCCTGCGGCAGATGGTGGTGAATCTCGTCAGCAACGCGATCAAGTTCACGCTGGCCGGCGGCACGGTCATGATCACCGCGCATCAGGAGCAGGGCAGCATCATCATCGACGTGGCCGATTCCGGCATCGGCATGACGCCGGACCAGATCAAGGTGGCGCGCCAGCCCTTCGGCCAGGTAGCAACCGACAGCCCCTATGCCCAGGCCGGCACCGGCCTCGGCCTCCCCATCGTCGACAGCCTCGTGAAACTCCACGGCGGCAAACTCGACATCACCTCGACCCCCAATGTCGGCACCACGGTGACGCTGACCATACCGAAAGTGCGCTGAGCAGCGCGGGGCCCCGCGCGCGCCACATAACATTTAGTCGTCATGGTCGGCGAAGGCCGACGGCGCACGAGCTTGCCGACCGCTGCAGAAGGTCATGGGCGGTCCGCCTTCGCGGACCATGACGGGAAGAGGTCGACCCGCTTCCAGCACTTCACCAAACACACTACAGTCGGCGCCCAGGCATTCAGGGGAAGACCGAAATCATGGCCCGTTCCATTCTCATTACCGGGGCCGCTTCCGGCATCGGCGCCGCAACGGCGCGGGCACTGGCAAGCGCGGATGCGCAGATCCTGCTCCATACCAAGAGCAATCGCACCGGCCTTGAAAAGGTTGCGGCGGAACTGGAAGCCAAGGGCACGCGCACCATCCTTGCCCTCGGCGATCTCGCTGAACGCCATACCGGGGCAAGACTCGTCGAGAACGTGGTCGAGGCGTTCGGCGGTCTCGATATCGTGGTGAGCAATGCCGGCTTCCCCTTGCGCCCGCTCATAGGTGGGCTCACGCGCGACGAATTCGACCATGCCCATGCGGTCATCGCCGGGGGCCTCTTCGCGCTTGCCACCGCTGCCTTGCCGCATCTCAAATCCGCCGGGCCGCAGGGTCGCATCGTCGCCATCTCGACCCACAACGCGCATCTCTTCCTGCCGGGCTATCTCAACTTCCCTGCCTCGGCCGCCGCCAAGGCGGCATTGGAAACGCTGGTGAAGTCATTGGCCCTGCAACTCGCCCCCGACGGCGTCACCGTCAATGCCATCGCCCCCGGCCTCATCGCCAAGGACAAATCGTCAGGCGAACAAACTCTCTCGCCCGAAGAATGGCAGAAGCTCAAGGCCCGCATCCCCATGGGCGATCTGGGGAGCCCCGCCGACATCGCGGCGACAGTCGCCTTCCTCTGTTCTCCCGCCGCCCGCTACGTCACCGGCCAGGTGATCCATGTCGATGGTGGTTTGGTTATTCGCTGACAGCCGGCGACTGCAATTGATAGGCAGCCTCGCGAATCCGCTCATCGAGTTCGGCAGCCATGCTGGCCGGCCCGCCCGGGACCGTCGCCGTAAAGAAGACATAGTAGCCGCCTTGTCGTCTTTGAAAGGCCGACAGATACGTCATGACCGATTTGCCGCCGTCGCTGCAGCCGCCATAAGCGCGCGGCATGTAGGCACCGTGCATCCGGACCGACGCATCCAGATTGCTGACGAATTTTCCCGCGCAATCCTCGCGCGTGCCGTTCATCATGGCACCGAGCGATTCTTCAGCGTCTTCCCGGCCCCCTTCCGTCACGACGAGCAAGGCGCCGATCACGCCCTTGCCGTTCCGCCATATCGTCGAAAATCCCGCCGGGTCCGGTAACCCGTCCTTGATCTGGTAACCGGTTATCCCTGCCCGTTGCAGCAGCCTGTTCGTTACATCATTGGCCTCGGCCTGACCACCGGTCTTCGCCGCCCGATCCTGTCCGGTGTCGTGCACGAAGGGATTCTCATCCGCGTCATCCGGATTTTCACTCAGTGAATTTTGACCGGCCGATGACCCTTCGAACGGATTCGTTCGGGAGGCTGTTCGCACGCGTCGATCGACACAATCGAACAAGGCGAGTAAGCCGCGCGATGTCCCTTGAAGATTGAATGACATGAGCTCGGCGGAGGTATCGATATAGAGCATGCGACCCGTGCGCAGCTGATCGAACAGGCGGTCATTGCCCTTGACGGCAATATGAACCCATCGCGTGTCGGACACCTCCGCGACAAGACGCGTTGGCTTCGCGTCATCGACCGTGAGCTGAACATCATAGGTATCGCCCGCCTTTAATCGCCAACTTTTGCCGACAAGCCGGATGCCCCAATAGAACTCGTTGTCGAGATAGAAAATCAGCGATACGCCGTCATCGTAGCTCGCACTCATCGTGCAATGGCTAAACGCGCTGTCGTCGTCGAAGGTGAACGCTTCGATCAGCCAGACACCTTCGTAATGCTTGTCCAGGCGTTCTGCATGTGCGGCCCCGCTGATCGATGAGGCGAACGCCAAAGACAGGAGCAAGACTAATCCACGTGCAAACGCGCGGGTCATCGTCAATTCCCTGTTTGTTCTTGCTCACCAAAGATACAAAATATTGTTGTCAGGACAACCGTTAAGTTTGTGCTTGTTTCTTATGTTATATTGGTATATAAGTACCATGCAAATCACGAAAGAACGAGCAATGGAAACCATCGAGCGCGTGCAGACAGGGGTGCGGCTGGAGAAGCGGCTGCTGAAAGTTCTGAAGGCCGTGGCCGAATTGAAGGACATGACCTTGGGCGATCTCATCGAGGGCATGGCACTCCACGCCTTTGAAGGGAAATGCGCCTTCGAGCCGGCGACGGTCGAGCAGATCTTGGAGCTGAAGAAGGTCTACGGCCTGACGCTCACTTCTACTGCCGCGCACCGGATGAAGGAGAAGGCGCGATGAGCGATAACGATTTTCTAAACGCCCTGGAGACCTGCCGCATCGATCCGGCAGCGTTCAACCACGCCGCCCATTTGCGCGCGGGTTTCCTCTATCTGCAGCGCCATGATTTTGCCGACGCCTTGGGGCGCATGCGCCGCGCGATCCGGGCCTTCGCGGCCACCATCGGCAAGGACGGCCTCTATCACGAGACCATCACCACCGCCTTCATGACATTGATCAATGAGCGCCTGGCTGCCGACCGGCTGATGACATGGGTCGATTTCGCCGCACGCCACGCCGATCTCTTCGACGGCACGGCGCTGTCGCGGCATTATTCACCCGAACGATTGAATCATCCCTTAGCGCGCACGGTGTTCCTACTGCCCGACCGTGTGCCGGGAGAGAAAGCCGCATAGAATCGTCACTTCCCCCCCTCCCTGCCCTCCCCCTGAAGGGAGAGGGTTTCTCACCGAGCTTGCACCGACCACCTCGCTCCAATCCCCTCCCCCTTCAGGGGGAGGGTTAGGGAGGGGGGGTGCCACCCTCGCTCTATCTCAAAGAAAAGCCGTTACATCATCCCCATCGGGCTGATCAGCAACTGATCGGCAATCTGCTTCTGTGCGGGATTGAGGGCCTGATAGAGTGCGGTGGTCGGCGCCTTCATCGCCTGCAGCATCTTCATATGCTGCGCCATGTGCTGCTCCGCCCAATCGAGCCGCTGCGGCACGGTCATCTGCTTGCCCTGTGCGCCGCCCATCATACCCTGATTCATCATGCCCTGATTCATCATACCGGGGCCCATCATGCCTTGATTCATGGCGCCCGTGCCGGCCATGCCGTGCGGCATGTTCTTCATCATCTCGGTCATCTGCCGGGCATTGGCGCGCAGGGCCTTGGCATAATCTTCCCAGACACCTTCCTGGGAATCCGTGATCTTCAACTCGGTTTTCAAGAAGGCGAGGCGACCTTCGACATGCTGGGCACCTTGCATCATGCCCATCATCGGCATGCTTCCAGAACCCATGTTATAGCCGGGCCCCATCATCCAGGAATCCGACCCCGTCGATTGCTGCGCGAAGGCCGGTGTCGCAAGAGCCAGCCACACGGCCGCAACTGCCATCATCCCATTGCGCATGAGAGCCTCCATCCATGATCGAGGTTCCCAATCTGGCAGCCCTTGCATCGGCCCGCCTTGACCTGGGTCAATCGTCGCAACGGGAAGCGGCGGAGAATCTTCGCTTCCGCCGCCCCTCACCCCACCACATCCCAGACCTTTTCCGGCGGGCGGCACAAAACCGCGCGAGTGCCGCTCACCACGATGGGGCGCTCGATCAGCACGGGTTCTGCGACCATCTTGGCGATGAGCTGGTCGGGTTTCAGCCTGGATATATCGCCCAACGCCTCATAGGCCTCGCCCTTGCGGCGCAGGATATCGGCGGGTGCCGCATCCATCATGCCAAGGATCTTCTTCAGGGTCGCGGCATCGGGCGGCGTCTTCAGATATTCGACCACCTTGGGTGTATGGCCTTTTTCCGTCAGCCAATCGAGAACCTTGCGCGAGGTGCTGCATTTGGGGTTGTGATAGATGGTAATGGTCATGTGGCCCCTGCCTTTAAGTCGAGCTGTAAGGTGATCCGGCCAACCTAGCGGCGGATGCCCGGCCTTGCCAACCGCGCGTGGCCCCGCCGCTTTCCGTTACATCAGTGGCGCCCCGCCGCATTCCGTTAATTGTGGCTGGACGAAGCGGCGCCCCCGCCCTAAATGATGGGCCATGAAACTGCTCTATTTCGCCTGGATCCGCGCCAAGATCGGCGTCGGTGAAGAACAAGTGGCCCTGCCGCCTAACATTGCCAATGTGGGCGACTTGCTCGATTGGCTGGCAAGTCGCGGCGACAATTACGCCGGTGCGCTCAAGGAGCGCAAGGTCGTGAAGGTGGCGGTCAATCAGGAATATGTCGGCACCGATCACCCGGTGAAATCGGGTGACGAGGTAGCGCTCTTTCCGCCCGTCACCGGTGGCTGAGATGATCACCGTCAAGGTCCAGCGCGAGGATTTCGATATCGGCGCGGAGCTGGCGGCCCTGAGCGATGGCGACACCCAGGTAGGCGGCGTCGCGAGTTTCACCGGCCTCGTGCGCGATATGGCCGGCCCTCATGACGGCGATGCGCAATCCAGCATGACGCTGGAGCACTATCCCGGCATGACGGAAAAGCAGCTCGCCGCCATTGCCGAGGAGGCAGCACGGCGCTGGCCGCTCTCCCGGCTTCTCATCATCCACCGTTACGGCAAGCTGCTGCCGGGCGATCGCATCGTGCTGGTGGCAAGCGCTTCCGCGCATCGCGAAGCAGCGCTTCAGTCCTGCGCCTTCCTCATCGACTGGCTGAAGACCAAGGCGCCGTTCTGGAAACTGGAAGACGATGGCAAGGCCCAGAACTGGGTCGAGGCCAAGGAGAGCGACGACAAGGCGACCGAACGTTGGTCCTGAGGGCGTTGGTCCTGCCTACTTTTTCCCGCCGCGGGCGTCTTCAGAGACCAGCTTCATCAGGATATTGCGCCAGCTGGGTGTGGGCGGCGTATAGCGCACATCGCAGCCGCTGCGGTCGTTCTTGATCACGACACCATAGGTCGGCAGGCTGCGCTCCCATTCCTTCAGCGTGATGACGAAGGAAAATTCCACGCGCTGGCCCACCGCCATCCAATCGGGCATGCCGCCGATCAGGACGTCCTGAATGTTCATGTTGACGATCGGATGGACCTTCCGATCGATCATCACATGCATGTTCTTCAATGTGAGGCGGGGCAACGCCTGGGTATTGGGAGCCTGCATACCGAAACCTTTCCTAACCCCCGGCTGGAGCCGGTGGTCTGATTGCTGCCAGACTGAAGCAAGATGGTTAGGAAATGGTTTATCGCTGCCACGACGCGTCAGCTTTGGTCGTCAGACAATTGGCGCAAAACGCAAACCCGCGGCGATCCGGTTCCACGCATTGATGTTGGCGATGGCCGCGGTTAGGAAGGCGATCTCACTTTCGCTGAATTCCTTTTGCAGGGCGGCAAAGGCCGCATCCGACGCCGTACCATGATCGAATTGCGTGATCGCCTCGGCCCAGGCGAGGGCGGCGCGTTCGCGCGCGGAATAGATATCGGCATCGCGCCAGGCGGCGGCGAGGTCGAGTTTCGGCCCCTTCACCCCCAGTTTCCGCGCAAGGCCCAGATGCATCTGCAGGCAGAAGGCGCAGCCATTGATCTGGGAAACCCGCAGCTTCACCAGCTCGGTCAGATCCTTCTCCAGCCCCGAGGCGTCGACCGCCTTTCCCAGCGCGATGAGCGCATCCCGCGCGTCGGGGGCGATCTTGTAGAAAGTCTCCTGGGACAGGCGCGGGGTCACGGACATGGCTGGTCTGCTTCCTTGAATCGGCTATTATCAGAATACGAACAACATATAAGAGCTCTGATATTATGCGCAAGCGGAAGCCCGACGACCCCGCCATGCCGCAGAAGCATGTCCCCGGGGCGCATGTCCCGAAAGCGGGCGAGGGCAAGCGTGGCGAGGGCGGGCATTTCGGCTATCTCCTGCGCCAGGCCGGCGTCGCCCATCGCCATCGCTTCGAGCAGGCATTGAATGCGCTGGGCATCACCAATCCGCAATTCGTCGTGCTCACCATGCTGGCAAGCTATCCGGGCCTCTCCGGCGCCGATCTCGCGCGGCTCTCGCTGCTGACGCCGCAGACGGTCAGCGTCATCGTCGGCAATCTCCTCAAAGCCGGGCTGGTGATGCGGCACAAGCATGCCATCCACGGCCGCATCCAGCAGATCGAGGTAACGGCGGCCGGGCGCCAGATGCTGAGCCAATGCCGCAAGCCCGTGCAGCGGCTGGATGCATGGCTGAAGCAGGATCTCTCCCCCGCCGAGGAGCAAATCGTGCGCCGCTGGCTGGTGAACATTGCCAGGGAAGCGGTGGATTAGGCCCTGACCGCCCGGGCGATGGCGCGGGCTGCGTCCTGCATCAAGGTGAGATTGGTGGCGGCGACCGCACCCGCCTCATGTGCTTCCGCCGGCCAGACGAGGCTGAGGCAGCCCTCGACGCCGATCGCCACCGCGATGTCCATGGGCTCGCGCCCGTAATCCGATGATTGCGGCCAATAGCCGGCGGCGCGCTGGCCGTAGCCGCGCTTGTTCGTGGCGGCAAGCTCCGCCGCCAGCTGCCCGCGGGTCATCGCAAGGCGCTCGGCCGGCGAATCCATGCGCGCCACATGGGCGAGGTGCCGGGCGCGGGTCGCCATGTCGCAGGCTGCCAGCAGGGCGCGGCCGGGCGCGGAAAAGACCAGCGAGGGGCGGAATCCGGCCACTTTCGGATCGACCCCGCTCGTTTGCTGCTCACGGGTCGATTCGATCACCTCCAACACGCCATCCTCGATGAGCCAGGTGAGATCGGCGGCAAGCCCCGTCACCGCCGTGAGATCAACCAGGTAAGGCAGTGCCGCCCGGGCCAGCCGCCCACGATCCGGCCCGGTATCGGCCGCCGCCTGCGGCAGGGTCGACACGAAGAGGCCATCATTCATGCGCCGATAGACCCAGCCCGCCTCGCCCAGGGTGAGGAGCAGCCGGCTTGCTGTCGCCTTGGGGAGATCGGCATGGCGGGCGAGGGCCGAGAGGGTCATGGGGCCCTTGAGCTCCAATTGCCGCAACAGGGCGAGCCCGCGTTCGAGGCTCCGATTCGTCTTCTGCATGGTCAAAGTGTTTCACCAGGTGAGACGCCCGTCTAGGCCCAAATCGCCCCGTGGCGGTACCTTTTGGGAGGTGTCCCAAGACAGCTGGAGAGATGCGGATGACTGCCCTCAACCCTATCGGCCTGGACGGTTTCGAATTCGTCGAATTCGCCGCCCCCGACCCGGCGCTCCTCGACGAGGTGTTCAAGGCGCTGGGCTTCCAGGTCGTGGCGCAGCACCGCTCGAAGAACGTCCAGCTCTATCGCCAGGGCGGGATCAACTTCGTCGTCAATCAGGAGAAGGGGAGCCTGGCGCAATATTTCGGCGAGGAGCATGGCCCCTCGGCCTGCGGCATGGCTTTCCGCGTCGCCGATGCGCACCAGGCCTATGCCGAGTTGCTCAGACGCGGCGCGCAGCCGATCGACATCGCGCCCGGGCCGATGGAATTGAAGCTGCCCGCCATCAAGGGGATCGGCGGGGCGCCCATTTATCTCATCGACCGCTATGCGCCGGGTGCCAGCATCTATGACATCGACTTCCGCTATGTGACGAATGAGCGGGAACCCAAGGGCCTCGGCCTCGTCGAGATCGATCACTTGACCCACAATGTCTACAAGGGCCGCATGGCCTTCTGGGCGGGGTATTACGAGCGCCTCTTCAATTTCGCGCAGGTGCGCTACTTCGACATCAAGGGTGAATATACCGGCCTGCATTCGAAGGCGATGGCGGCACCCGATGGGCGTATCCGCATTCCCTTGAATGAAGAGGCATCGAAGGAAACCGGACAGATCGAGGAATTCCTGATGCGCTTCAATGGCGAGGGCATCCAGCATATCGCGCTCTCGACCGACGATATCTACGGCACCGTCGACCGCCTGCGCGCCAATGGCGTGCCCTTCATGAAGGCACCCCCCAACGCCTATTACGACATGCTGGAAGAACGCCTGCCGGGGCATGGCGAAAATGTGGGTGAGTTGAAATCCCGCGGCCTCCTCATCGACGGCAGCACGCAAGATAACGACCCGCGCATCCTCATCCAGATCTTCACCACGACGTTGCTGGGGCCGGTCTTCTTCGAGATCATCCAGCGGAAGCGCGAGGAAGGCTTCGGCGAGGGCAATTTCGCCGCCCTCTTCCGATCGATCGAGCGCGAGCAGATTGAGCGAAAAGTGGTCGGGCAGAAAAGCGGTCGGGCAGAACTGAAGGTGACGCGATGACCGGATTCAAACTGGGCGGTGTCCACCATGTCGCCTATCGCTGCCGCGATGCCAAGGAAACGGTGGAGTGGTACGAGAAGCATCTGGGGATGGAATTCGTCTTGGCCATCGCCGAGGACGAGGTACCATCGACCAAGGAGCCCGACCCTTACATGCATGTCTTCCTCGATGCGGGCGGCGGCAATGTGCTGGCCTTCTTCGAGCTGCCAACCAAGACCGAGATGGACCGCGACCGCAACACGCCGGCCTGGGTGCAGCATCTGGCATTGAAGGTGAATTCGGAAGCCGAACTGCTCGCCGCCAAAGAACGCCTGACGCAAAACGGCATCAAGGTCATCGGCCCGATCGACCATACCCTCTTTCATTCGATCTATTTCTTCGATCCCAACGGCCACCGCATCGAGTTGGCGCATGACGTGCAGACACCGGAGATGAAGCGGCGTCTCGATGCAGTGAAGCGGCCGATGCTGGAAGAATGGGCGAAGACCAGAAAGGCCCCCAAACACGCCGCCTGGCTGCATGACGGATCACTAAAGACCGGATCGGGGAAGAAATGAAACTCGCCAGCTTGAAGAACGGGCGCCTTGAAAAACGTGGGCGCGACGGCGCGCTGCATGTGGTGGACCGTGCGTTGACGCGCGCCTGCCCGGTTGCCGACTTTCCGACCCTGCAAGCGGCGCTCGATGATTGGGCGTCAGCCGAACCGGCCTTGAAAGCCTTGTCGCAGCGCCTGGAGGCGCATGAGATTCGCGGCATCGCCTTCGATCCGCGGAATTGCCTGTCGCCCTTGCCCCGCGCCTATCAATGGGCCGACGGCTCGGCCTATGTGAACCATGTCGAATTGGTGCGCAAGGCGCGCGGCGCCGAGATGCCGGCAAGCTTCTGGACCGATCCCTTGATGTATCAAGGCGGCTCGGATTCGTTTCTGGCGCCCACCGAGAACATTCCAGCAGGCGATCCGAAATGGGGCTGCGATTTCGAGGCTGAGATCGCGGTGGTGACCGACGATGTGAAGCTCGGCACCGGCCCCGAGGATGCGATGACACGCATCCGCCTGGTGATGCTGGTGAATGACGTCTCGTTGCGCGGCCTCATCCCCGACGAGCTTGCCAAGGGCTTCGGCTTCTTCCAGTCGAAGCCATCCTCCGCCTTCTCGCCCGTCGCGGTGACACCTGACGAACTCGGCGCAGCCTGGGATGGGCGGAAACTCACCGGCGCGCTCAATTCGTATCTCAACGGCGAGATGTTCGGCTGCCCCGATGCCGGCACCGACATGACCTTCGACTTCCCGACCCTGATTGCGCATGCCGCGAAATCACGCCCGCTTGGCGCCGGCACCATCATCGGTTCCGGCACGGTCTCGAACCGTGGGCCCGATGGCGGGCCGGGAAGCTGGGTATCGGAAGGCGGCCGCGGCTATTCCTGCATCGCCGAGCGGCGCATGGTGGAACAGATCACGGGCGGGAAGCCGGTAACGCCATTCCTGAAAAGCGGCGACCGCGTGCGGATCGACATGCTGGACACGGCGGGGGCTTCGATCTTCGGCGCGATCGATCAGGTGGTGGGGTAGACCCTTGAGGGGGTGCTGATGCGGAGGACGTTGGCGGATGGTCCGACTGCGCGGACCGTGACGGGAAAAATTGGGTCGGGTAGAACCGTTACTTGCGCCCCGTTTGGTGTGAAGCCGACCGTCATCCCCGGGCCCAGCGTCGATACCATTGGCCGGGGATCAAGTTCGACCGGGCTCTGTTCTACAGTTGCCGGCTGATGTCCCGGTCAAGCCCGGGCATGATGATTTCAAGAATGGCGGTGCGCGGTAAAGCACCTGCCGCCGCTTACTGGTTCGGCGAGCGCTTGATGGTCTTGATCGGTCCACGCGATTGGCCGGACATTGCGGCGATCTTGCGGTCCTGTTCTTCGATGAAGGTCTTCGCGGGGTCGTCGCCATCGAGGCCGCCGAGATCTGCGGCGGGCACCTTGCGGTTCGAGGTCTGGCGGCCGTCCTGATAGACGACGTCGAAGAGGACGAAGCCGGCATCGACGACTGGTTTCTTGCGCGCCATGGAAATCTCCATCTTTAGGTCGTTGGCCCGGTGCCGATAAAGGCAGCCATGGGCGGGCATCGGATGAGTCGGCAAAAAAACGGGCGCATCATGCCCGGCCGGCTCGAAGGCATTTCACGAGATATCAAAAGCAATGGGGCACCCGTTGCGGGGTGCCCCATTTCCATCAGCACCGCGAACGGTGCTAAACGGTCAGCTTAGACGGCCTTGAGATTCTCGGCCGAGCTCTTGCCGCGCTTCGGGTCGTTGTGCACTTCGTACGAGACCTTCTGGCCATCGTTGAGCGTGCCCATGCCGGCGCGCTCGACGGCCGAGATGTGAACGAACACGTCCGGGCCACCGGCTTCCGGCTGAATGAAACCGTAACCCTTGGTGCTGTTGAACCATTTGACAGTGCCGGTCGGCATTGCTGTCCTCCGTAAACATAGTTGGGTGGCGCCACCCCCGATGGGCAACGCATCAGACTGTGTCTCGATCTTGACGCGATCTGGGCACCCGGAGGGCGTAGCAGGTCGGCAGTACGAAGCAGAATGACCACGCTAAGATAGAAAATCCCACCAAAGACGCAAGAAGAAAGGCGACAAGCCGTCGCGCCGCTTTCCCTAGTAGCTTGTAATCGTTCAATATACTACTGGTGATACTAGTCAGAATATTTGCCGGAAATGGCTCCTGGGGGCCCTGGGCGTCGGTGGCCAGGGTGGTTTGCCGCTGCGCGGCCCCTCTCTCCGGCCCCCTCTCCCCGGCCCTCCCCCGCGTTGACGGGGAGCGGGCTGGCGTGAGGCCGGTCGCCTGGTTCAGCGATGCTTGAAGGCGGCTTTCCGCTTTTCGATGAAGGCCGCCATGCCTTCCTTCTGATCGTCGGTCGCAAAGGCGGCATGGAACAGGCGGCGTTCGAATTTGATGCCTTCGGCGAGGCTCGATTCGAAGGCGCGGTTCACGCTTTCCTTCGCCATCAAGACGATGGGGAGCGAGAAGCCGGCGATCTTTTCAGCGGCGGCCAGCGCTTCATCGAGAAGCTTGTCGGCGGGCACCACGCGCGCCACAAGGCCGCTGCGTTCCGCTTCCGCCGCATCCATCATGCGGCCGGTGAGGACAAGGTCCATCGCCTTTGCCTTGCCGACCGCACGCGTCAGACGTTGCGTGCCGCCGGCACCCGGGATGATGCCAAGCGTGATTTCCGGTTGGCCGAACTTGGCATTCTCCGCCGCGATGATGACGTCGCACATCATGGCGATCTCGCAGCCGCCACCCAAAGCGAAGCCGGAGACGGCGGCGATGATCGGTTTACGGACCGTCGAGATGCGCTCCCAGCCATTGGTGATGAAATCGCCGACCAGCACGTCGACGAAGCTGCGATCCTTCATCTCCTTGATGTCGGCGCCGGCAGCGAAGGCCTTTTCCGAGCCGGTGAGAACGATGGCGCCGATGCCGCTATCGGCTTCGAGCTCGTTGAGGGCGGTCCCCAATTCGCGCACCAGTTCGTCGCAGAGCGCATTCAATGCCTGCGGGCGGTTAAGGCGGATGAGGCCGACACGGCCCTTCTTTTCAAGCTCGATGGTGGCGAATGCCATGATGAATCTCGTTACCCAAAAATCAGTTGTCGGAAGAAAGCGTGAAGGTGGCGGTGACGGGACCGGCTTCCGGCCCCAGCACATCGATTTTGAGCGTCTGCTTCTCGCGCCGCCAATTGCCCTCGTCAGTCTTCGACCAGCCGAGCTGCGGCAGGGTGTCGTTGTAGAAATCATGGACGCTGTCGGCGGTGCCCGGGCCGCTCGCATAGGCCGTCACGACGCGGCCCACGGCCGAATCGAAGACGGTCGATTTGTCTTTCGCCTCGACGAGGCCGCTGGGGAGCGGCAGATCGCTGATGCCGGAGAGGTAATCGGTAGCGAAGGCCGGTAGCGACGCGGCGGATAGCGAGACCGTGAGGGCGAGGGCGGCCAGGAAGCGGCGCATGATCTATACCTTTCGCGAAAGAGGGCTTCTTTCTAGCGCGGATAGGTGGGCGGCTCAAGGCGCCGGGGAAAGGCCGCCCGGGAATAAGGCCGCTGGGGCGGGGGCATCGCCCTTACGACAAATCGATACCGAAATCTTTCCGCAGGGCAATCTGCCCGGCTGGGGTAATCCGCACGGCGCGGCTGTCGCGGATGGGCTCGATCCAGTGACGATCGAAGCAATGATGGGCGAGGGCGGCACCGACGGTACCGGCAAGGTGCGGCCGCCTTTCGCTCCAATCGAGGCAGGGGCGGCAGAAGACGCGCTTATGCGCATGCTGCAGCGAATCGACGGCAAGGCCGATATCGCCGAGGGCCGCTTCGCCGCGCGGCGTCAGCTCACCGGCATCGTCGGTGAGGACGACATAGCCGCGTGCCACCATGGCGTCGGCCAAGGCCACACCGAGGCGGCCAGCCAGATGATCGTAGCAGGTGCGCGCCAGCCACATCGCCGCATCCTTCGGCCCATGCGGCCGGTAGCGCGGTGGTCCGCCGATGGCGGCGAAAGTCATGATGCCTTCCAGCATGCGGCTGACCAAAGGCGAGGCGAGGCGGAAATAGCGATGGCGCCCCTGCTTCACCACGCTCAACAGATGCGCCGCTTCCAACTTGCCCAAATGCGCGCTGGCGGTCGACGCACTGACGCCGCCGACATAGGCAAGCTCCGTCGCTGTAAGCGCGCGGCCATCCATCAGCGCCGCCAGCATATTGGCCCGCGCCGGATCGCCCACCAGGGAAGCAACTTCCGCCAAGTTTGATCCAACTGTCATGGGGCAATCATAGAAACCGGATATCGGACCGCCAACTGGAGATGCTTCGGCCGCGAACGAAGCGATCGCGCGGGACTTCACGCGCTGGTGGCCCCATCTTTCTCCCATTGGAGGGACTGATCATGACAACAATGACCCATCACCGGACGACCACATGCCACGGATCCCAAAGCCCGGAGCCGGAGGGTCTGCTGATCCGTTTCATCGACTGGATCGCCGATGCCATGGATCGCAGCCGCCAGCGCCGGGCGCTGGCCACCCTGAGCGATCACCAACTCCACGACATCGGCCTCTCGCGCAGCGACGTCGCCAACGAGGCTGCGAAGCCGTTCTGGCGGGTGTGATGTGGGAGAGCGGCAGCGGGTGCGAGACTGAGGCCGGCCCCTTGTCCTGACGCGCCGCTCGCGCTAACTCTCGCCCCGGTTTTAAGGAGGGGTCGCGGTGCCCTATTTCATAGTGATCGGGCTAGGGTTCCTCTTGGTCCTGGCGATGTTTTTTGCCGTGCTTTAGACGGAGTCCCGGCCGGACGCCGTTGCTGCGATGCAACATTTTGCCAAAAAATATATATTTATCAATGATTTAACAAATAATTCACAGGGTCCAAACCGCGCTTTACTCCGGGCGGGGGCCGCTGATACATTCCGCGCGCCTTTCGACCCCCCGCAGAGGTGAATTCTGCGGCTCCGGGGAGGGGTTTTTTCGTCTTGGCGCCCGCTATTGCGCCGTGAGGCGGAAGGCTCTGGTTCGACAAGGGAATATTGGATCGGCCAACTAGCCTTTCAAGAAGCTGGCGGCCTCACAAAGCGTATTGGCCGGGGCGCATCGGTCGATTTCGGGACGAGAGACGGGCACCAAATGAAGATCCTTACCGGCAACAGCAACCGGCCCTTGGCGGAAGCTATTTCGGCATATCTCAACCTGCCGCTGGTCAATGCCAGCGTGCGGCGCTTCTCCGACATGGAAGTATTCGTCGAGATCAACGAGAACGTCCGCGGCGAGGATGTGTTCATCGTCCAGCCGACCTCCTTCCCCACCAACGACAATCTGATGGAATTGCTGGTGACGATCGATGCGTTGAAGCGCGGGTCCGCGCGCCGCATCACCGCCGTCATCCCCTATTACGGCTATGCCCGGCAGGACCGTAAGTCCGGCCCCCGCACGCCGATCTCGGCCAAGCTCGTCGCCAACCTCATCACCACCGCGGGCGCCGACCGCGTGCTCACCGTCGATCTCCATGCCGGGCAGATCCAAGGCTTCTTCGATATCCCGACCGACAATCTTTTTGCCGCCCCTGTCCTCACCAAGGACATCAAGGAGCGCTTCGGCACGGGCAACAATCTGTGCATCGTCAGCCCCGATGTCGGCGGCGTGGTGCGCGCCCGCGCTTTCGCCAAGCGCCTGGATGCCGACCTTGCCATCGTCGACAAGCGCCGCGAGCGCGCCGGTGTTTCCGAGGTCATGAACATCATCGGCGACGTGGACGGCAAGCGCTGCATCCTGGTCGATGACATCGTCGATTCCGCCGGCACGCTCTGCAACGCCGCCGTCGCCCTGAAAGAACAAGGTGCGACCTCCGTTGCCGCTTACGTGACCCATGGCGTGTTGTCGGGCGGCGCCGTCGCCCGCGTCTCGGCCTCGCCGCTTGAGAGCCTGGTGATCACCGATTCCATTCAGGCCACCGAAGCCGTGCGCGTGTCGCAGACGGTGCGCCAACTCTCGATCGCGCCGCTTCTCGCCGAAGCCATGGCGCGCATCAGTGAGGAGAAATCGGTTTCGTCCCTGTTCGACTGAACGGAGGCGAAACTGAAATCCGATCGGCACCCCTGGAGGTCGATCGGTCGATAGCCGGATGGTCCGGTTATTGGTAACTGCGAAAATATAGGAGACAGCAATGTCCGCAGTTCAGTCCGTCAGCGCGGAAGCTCGCGACCGCGCCGGGAAGGGGGCCGCCCGTGCCACACGTCGCACCGGTCGAGTGCCCGCCGTCATTTATGGTGACAAGAAAGAACCGACCCTGATCTCGCTCGACCCCAAGGAGATCGACCGTCACATTCACAAGAAGGGCTTCTTCGCGACCCTTCTGGATGTCGAAATTGCCGGTAAGAAGCATCGCGTGCTGCCGCGCGACGTCCAGTTCGACGTCGTCACCGACCGCACGCTGCATGTCGATTTCCAGCGCGTCGGCAAGGACACCAAGATCCACGTCAACGTGCCGATCGTGGTCCGCAACGAAGCCGCTGCCCCGGGCATCAAGCGCGGCGGCGTCTTGAACCTGGTCCGCCACGAGATCGAGTTCATCTGCTCGCCCGACCACATCCCGCAGATGATCGAAGTCGACCTCACCGGTCTCGATATCGGTGGTTCGATCCACATCAGCTCGGTGAAGCTGCCGGAAGGCGCGACGCCGAACGTGCGCGAGCGCGATTTCACGCTCGTCACCATCGGTGCGCCGTCGGGCATGAAGGCTGACGCGGAAGCCGCTCCGGCTGCTGCCGCGGTTGCTGCTCCGGCTGCCGGCGCTGCTGCTCCGGCCAAGGGTGCGGCTGCCGCTGCGCCGGCCAAGGGCGCTGCCCCGGCCGCTGCCGCTGCGCCGAAGAAGAAGTAAGAAGCCGACATTCGTCGGGTTTAGTGGGGCTCCGCGATGCGCCTTATCGTTGGGTTGGGCAATCCGGGGCCCCGCTACGCCGACAACCGGCACAATATCGGTTTCCTGGCGGTGGACGAGATCGTCCGCCGCTATTCTTTTGGCCCCATCAAGACCAAGTTCCACGGCGCGATCGCCGAAGGAAATATCGGGACCGAGAGAGTCATCTGCCTCTGCCCCACCACCTTCATGAACGATTCCGGCCGCTCGGTTCAGGCGGCGCTGCAGTTCTACAAGCTGGAGCTTAGCGACATCATCGTCATCCATGACGAGATCGACCTGCCGCTCGGCAAAGTGAAGGTGAAGCGCGGCGGCGGTGCCGGCGGCCATAACGGCCTGCGCTCGATCGACGCCCATATCGGGCCGGATTACTGGCGCATTCGTTTAGGGGTCGGGCATCCCGGCGTGAAGGCGGCCGTCAAGAATTTCGTGCTGATGGATTTTGGCAAGGAAGAGCGCAAGCTCGTCGACGAGATCAACGCGGTCTGCGCCGAACACCTGCCACTGCTCTTTGCCACGGATGAGAACAAGTTCATGAACAAGGTGAATGTCACCCTGTTCCCGCCGGAACCGCGCGGCGAAAACAAAACCGGCGAGAAGAAACGAGATACGGCGAAAGTGGACCCCCGGGTCAAGCCCGGGGATGACGGTACTAAATAGACCCAAATATTTTCGTCATGCCCGAGCTTGACCCGGTCATCCACTGATTGCCAGCGAAGACTCAAGACAGAAGGTATCATTCCATGGGTTTCAATTGCGGTATCGTCGGCCTGCCCAATGTCGGCAAATCGACCCTGTTCAATGCACTGACGGCGACAGCTGCGGCGCAGGCGGCGAATTATCCGTTCTGCACGATCGAGCCCAATGTCGGTCGCGTCTCGGTCCCCGATGAGCGCCTGGAAAAATGCGCGGTGATCGCCAAATCGGGGAAACTCATCCCGACGCAGCTGGAATTCGTCGATATCGCCGGCCTGGTGCGTGGCGCCAGCAAGGGCGAGGGTTTGGGCAACAAGTTCCTCGCCAACATCCGCGAAGTGGATGCCATCGTCCATGTGCTGCGCTGCTTCGACGGCGAAGTGACGCATGTGGAAGGCTCGGTCGATCCGATCCGCGACGCCGAGACGGTCGAGACCGAGCTGATGCTGGCGGATCTCGAAAGCGTCGAGAAGCGCCTCGACAACGCGCAGAAGCGCGCCAAGGGCAATGACAAGGAGGCCAAGGAACTGGTCGAGGTTCTGGCACCTGCCGTCGATGCCTTGCGCGCCGGCAAGGCAGCGCGCACCGTCTTGAAGGATCTCACCCCGGAGCAGAAGATCCGCTTCCGCCAGCTGCAGCTGATGACCGGCAAGCCCGTGCTCTATGTCTGCAATGTCGACGAAGCGGCCGCGGCCACGGGCAATGCCTGGTCCGCGAAGGTCGCCGAGATGGCCAAGGCACAGGGTGCCGCGACCGTCGTCATTTCCGCCGCGATCGAAGCGGAAGTGGCCCAGCTCACCGACGAGACCGAAAAGCAGGAATTCCTTTCGACCCTCGGCCTCGAGGAGACCGGCCTCACCCGCGTCATCCGCGCCGGCTACAAGCTGCTCGACCTCATCACCTTCTTCACCATTGGCCCGAAGGAAGCGCGCGCCTGGACCGTGCGCCACGGCGCCAAGGCACCGGAAGCAGCCGGCGTCATCCACACCGATTTCGAACGCGGCTTCATCCGCGCCGAAACCATGTCCTGCGCCGATTTCATCGCCCATAACGGCGAAGCCGGCGTCAAGGAAGCCGGCAAATTCCGCCAGGAAGGCAAGGAATACGTGGTGCAGGACGGCGATATCTTCAATTTCAGATTCAACGTCTGAGGATTTAGATCCCCCTCTCCCCCACCCTCCCCCACGTTGGGGGGAGGGAGTCCCGCCGAGTTTGCTGCACTGCCAGAGACAGGCCGGCTGCAGTTCCCTCCCCCCGACGTGGGGGAGGGTTAGGGAGAGGGGGCCTTTGCCCGCTCACGCGCCACCCTTCCATTCCCTGTGCGAGAAATTGTCGGGTTTCCGTTGATCCGCGCATAGCTGCATCCTTGGATCGGGCATAGTCCCGGTCCGGCACCCGGCCTATCTTCGGGACATACCAGCTGTCCCAGCCGTTTTTGCCGAGAAAATGCCCGCCCAAGAGTCTCCCCGCCGAACCGCTTCCTACCGTACCTTGGCCCTGATCGTGGCCGCCGCTCTCTTCATGGAGAATCTGGACACCACGATCATTGCGACCGCGCTGCCGCAGATTGCGCGCGAGATCGGCGCCGAACCGCTCAAGGTCAACCTTGCCATCACCTCTTATCTCCTCAGCCTTTCCATCTTCATCCCCTTGAGCGGATGGATGGCGGACCATTTCGGCGCCAGGCGCGTCTTCAGCAGTGCGATTGCCATCTTCCTCGCCGGATCGCTCGGCTGCGCGATGGCGGATTCGCTCTTCGGCCTGGTCGTCGCGCGTATTTGCCAAGGTTTCGGCGGCGCCATGATGGTGCCGGTCGGACGCCTCGTCATCCTGCGCGCGGTGCCGAAATCCGAACTCATCAAGGCGCTCACCTATCTCACCATTCCGGCGCTGTTGGGACCGGTGCTGGGGCCACCGATCGGTGGCTTCATCGTCACCTATTCGTCCTGGCGCTGGATCTTCCTGCTCAATATTCCCGTTGCCATCATCGGCATCGTCCTCAGCCTGCTTTATATCCCGCCGATCAAGGCACCGACGCGGCCGAAGCTCGACGGTGTCGGCTTTGCGCTGACCGGCCTCGGCCTTGCTGCGCTGGTCTTCGCCTTCGAAGCCATGGGCCGCTTCCCGCTGCCCAACTGGATGCTGGGTGCCACGGCAGGTTCCGGTGCGCTGTGCCTCGTCATCTATTGGGCGCGGTCGCGCAATATGGCCGAGCCCATCGTCAATCTGCAGCTGATGGGCATCAGCACCTTCCGCCGCGCCGTCCTGGGCGGCAGTGTATTCAGAATCGGCATCGGCGCCCTGCCCGTCTTGTTGCCGCTGATGCTGCAGCTGGGCTTCGGCCTGTCCGCCTTTGCCTCGGGCCTTCTGACTTTCGCCAGTGCCGCCGGCGCCTTGGTGATGAAGGGCGCCACCCAATTCGTCTTGAAGAGTTTCGGCTTTCGCCGCGTTCTTATCATCAACGCGCTGCTCTGCGGCGCGGTCATGATGACCTATTCGCTGTTCAACCAGACCATGCCGCATACGGTGATCTTCCTGATGTTGCTGGCCGGCGGCTTCATCCGCTCTTTGCAATTCACCGGTCTCAACGCGCTGTCCTATGCCGATGTGAACGAGGCGGCGATGAGCAGCGCCTCGACCTTCTCGGCCATGATGCAGCAATTGTCGTTGAGCATCGGCGCCGGCACTGCGGCCTTGGCGCTGCACCTCACTCTTGCAGCGCGCGGTGGCGCGACACTCCAGGCCAGCGACTTCCAGCCCGCCTATATTTTCATCGGCAGCATCGTCATGGTTTCCTGCCTGTTCTTCCTCGGCCTCAAAAAGGATGCCGGCGCCAATGTCAGCGGTAACATGCGCCGCGTTGCCGTGACGCCTGAGATCAAGGAAAGCCGATCCCGCTAGAACGGGGCGCGCAAAGACAAGCGCACAGCCCGGGCGAACCTGCTAAGCTGCCGCTTCCCGCGTTTCGATCCGGAGATGGCCGACGATGTTCGCTGAGCACCCCTTGCGCCGCGAGCTCAATGACGAAGTGCATGCAAGGCCCCCTTTGCGCATCGACGGGCCGGCTTTGGTACTGCATCTTGCCTGCCTGCGGGCGCCCGGCGACAACGCGGGCCAGGCAGATCTGCGCTTCATCGCGGATCTCGCCCAGCATCACGGGGCGCCGGCACCGGACCCCGCCAGCCGCTATGGCATTCTGCCGCGCGGCGAGACGCAGCTGAAATGGGAGCTCCATACCGAGTTCACCAGTTACACGCTGGTCATGCCGCGTCCCGACATCAAAGCCGAGAATCTGAGCTGGGCCGACCTGCCGCAGGATGCGCGGACCCTGGCCTCGCAATGCCCGGGACAGGTGGTGGCGGCACTGCTGCTGGAATTCCGCGCCGGACCCGGCATGCAGCAGACCGGTGAAATGGTGGCGGCGTTGTTCCCGTCCGGCGATACGGTGGCGTCCAGTGTCGGCGAGAAATCGGCTGAGGTCTGGACCGATTTCCGCCTCGATGCGACCGGCCCCAATGCGACGGGGTTGGGACGCATGCTGTTGATCAACCGGGCCCTTACCGCCGGCCGCGCCGGCCGCATGGTGCAGCGCCTGCTGGAGATCGAGACCTATCGCCTGATGGCACTGATGAGCCTGGCGCTGACCCGGCGCACCAACCCGACCCTCACCGATCTCGAGGCACGGCTGAAGGCCCTCATCGAGCGCACCGCCACCTCGGAAGTGCAAGGCGACGCCGGCGACCGCCAGTTGCTGGATGCGCTGACGCGCCTCGCCGCCGAAACAGCGAGCCTGGGAACCGCGACGCGTTACCGTCTTTCCGCCGGCAGTGCCTATGCCGAGCTGGTGATGCGGCGCCTGAGCGACATCCGCGAGGGCCGCGTCGATGGCCTGTCGCGGCTCTCCAGCTTCCTCGACCGGCGCTTTACCCCGGCGATGCGCACCTGCGATGCTTTCCTGCGGCGCCTCGATCAGCTGGAAACCGGCATCGACCGCGCCAGCGACATGCTGCGCACGCGGGTCGATGTGAATTTGCAGGCGCAGAACGCGGCTCTCCTCTCCGACATGGAAAGCCGCAGCCGCACGCAGCTGCGCATTCAAGAGGCCGTCGAGGGCCTCTCGGTCTTTGCCATCAGCTATTACCTGATCGGCCTGCTGAAGGTCGTGACCGAGGGCCTGTTCCCGTCAGAAGACGCACACGCCCATAAATGGCTCGCCGCCATCGCCGTCCCGATCGTGCTCGGCGCCGTCTGGCTCGGCGTCAAACGCCTAAGGCGCGCGATCAAGGGGCATTGATCAGGGGGCCATGCCGAGATGCTTCAGCGCAGCCGGCATGCTGCTCGAGATGAGCTCCCGCAGTAGAGCCTCGATCTTTGTCTTCTGCTCCGGGGAAATATCTGCGTAGTTCGCTGCCCAGTAAGCGGCATCGACCGTTTTTCCCGGTGAACCGCGAAAGCGATCTTCGAATAGATCTTCTTCCAGGGTGGGCTGCCCGGCGATGAACTTTAGCGTCCGCCCGTCGATAATCGCAATGTAATAGAGGGCGTGCACATAGAACTTATCGACCATCGGCAGATCGTCTTTGAACGACTCGATGTAGAAGGATCGTGTAAGCCCGACACCAAAGCTCTGGCGATCCCAGGCCGTCAGTTCGCGGGTACCGGGCAGGATGACGACATAGGCGTCGATGTCATTTGCAGCAGCAAAACCCTTCTGTCGCCGCACGATTTCACCGACCTCTTCTTTTTCCTTGTCGGTCCAGAAGCCATAGGTGCCTTGCTCGGCATAGTCCGCCGGATCCCATTCAAAGGGCACAATCTCATGGGTCGATTCTAGTATAGTTGCGGCCTTGGAAACAAAGAAAGCGTCCATGCCCCAATCCGAGATATCGTGTTTCCAGGTCCGCATCGGCGAGATTTCGAAGTCCTTGTCGGTGACCGTGCTTTCCCACATCGCCTTGGCGGAGTGGTATTTCTCAAATGCGGCTGCGAGCGTCTTTTGATCAGGCTTGACGTTCTCCAAGGCGTTCAATTGGTGGCCAGCGAAAGAAAGAATGGCGATTCGCTTCCCCGTCGTATGGAAGTCGCCAGGAACGCCATTCGTGCAGGCGGCGAGAAGCAGGGCGGTGGCAAGTACCGCGCGCTTGATGATAAACATGCGAGATTCAGCCCCAGATTGTATCTGCGGGGATGCTACAAGAGGAAATTGTACCGCGCTAGCGCAATCGGCCCAGCGGAATGATCTCTTTGGAGTCGGGCGCGTAGTTGCCGCCCTGCCAATCGCCCATCCAGTGGTCGACGGTGAGGCCGGCTTCTGCGATGAGCCGCGCAAGATTTTCCTGGGGCGAAAAGCGGATCTGCGATTTGGCGGCGAGGAGATCGCCATCGCTCAAGCGGTAATAGGTGCCATAGGTAACGACGCCGCTAGGCTCGTCATAGGCATAGTCGTTCCAGGATTCGACGCGGCCATGTTTTGGATGTGTCACGAAGCGATGCGAATCCTTGGGCGACCATTCCAACCACTCGCGCCCCTTGGGATTGCGGCTGTCGAAGATGAAACGGCCCGTCGGCGTCAGGTGCGCGGCGATGGTCTTCAGCAAGGCCAACTGATCTGCATCGGTGAGCAGGCATTGGAAGGCGTGGCCGGTCATCAGGATGAAATCGAAGCGTTCGTTCAAGCGCACGCTGCGGCCGTCGCCTTCGACCCAGGTGACGAAGGTGCCACCTTCGCGGCGACGCGCGATGTCGAGCATCGCCGGGGCGGGATCGACGCCGGTCACGCGCGCGCCGCTTTGCGCGATGGCGCCCTCTTTCGCGATAGCACTGGCAAGGAGACCCGTGCCGCAGCCGAGATCAAGGACCGATGCGACACCTTGCGCGAGCTTGAGGCAGGTGCGCGTGTCGTCATACCAGCCATTGTCGAGATCATAGAAATCGGCGAGGCGCAGGTCATGGTAGAGCGCGTCGCTCACCTTCACTGGTGCGGTCATGGCTATTCCTGGACGAATTCGATGATGACGCCGTTGGCTTCTTCTGGCGGGACGATGCAGCCCTTGCCGGTCTTGAAGGCGAGGATGTTGGCGAAGTGGAGATGGTCACGGCAGCGCGCCTTGTCGGCCACCGATATCTTCAAGGCGGCAATCCAGGGCGCCGGATATTCCGGCAGCGGCACCAGCGCCGGATAGAGCTGGGCAAGGCCTGCCTTGGTGGTGAAGCGGATATGTCCATGGCCGGTATCGATCACCGTCACCAGATTGGCGGTGGCGATCCGCTCCGGCCCGAAGACGGGAAGCCAGCCGAAGGCGGTGTCGACCGGATCGTCGACGACAACGGTCATGGAAACGACGCCGGTCGCGCGGTTGGCATGGCGCAGCCATTCGGGCTGGCGCACCAGTTCCGGTGTCTTGTGGACGCAGACGAAGGCGGAGAGTGCCGGTGTCTCATCGCGCGGCAGCATGACGAGGCCGAATTCCGGCAGCACGGTTCCGCCTGGCAATTCAAGCTCGCGCTTCAAGACCTTCGGCCCGTCGGGATGGAGGCCGGCAGCCTTGAGCGCCGCAGCACAGCGGGTTTCATCATCGGCTGAGAATGCCACGCCCATCAGCCCTTCGCGCGTGGCGATGAATTTCTCGAGATTGTTGGTGAATTGCTGAGCGTCGATGATACCGAGCAGCTCGATATAATCGCGCCCGAACATGATGCAGTAATTGCCGGTACCCCAGCCGATATGGCGGCCACGCGGGGTGAGGTGGAAACCGAGCTTTTCCCAGCGCGCCGCTGCGGCCTCGAGATCGCGCACGCCGATCAGCACATGATCGATGCCGGTGACCGCAGTCTCCGTACTCAATGGGCCTGTGTTGGACGGGATTGGCAACGGCGACCTCACATCGTCTTGCATCCTCAAACCCTATTTGGGTGACCAGCGACTCGCGAATGAACTGTGTACCGTGTTTCGAGCGATCGGTAAACGCCGACAGGAATTATGTCAGCGCTGGCATGGCTTCTCAGCCGACCAATAGAAAAACCGCCGCACCGGTTCCCCGATGCGGCGGTTTTCACCGTCAGTCTCAAAGGATCGGGTCAGTGAATGCTGGCCCAGATCTTCCGCTTGGCGGCATAGGCGATGAGCGTGAAGGCGATGAGGAACAGCATCGCCTTGAGGCCCGTGCGAATGCGGCTCTCATAATTCGGCTCGCCGGCCCAGGTGAGGAACACCGAGACATCGCGGGCCATCTGGTCGACCGTGGCCTGGGTGCCGTCCTCATAGGTCACGGCACCTTCCGAAAGCGGCGCCGGCATCGCGATCTGATGGCCGGCAAAGCCCTCGTTGTAGTTCATGCCCTCGGTCAGCTTGAAATCCGCCGGCGGCTCCTTGTAACCGGTCAGCACGCCGTGGATGTAATCGGCACCTTCATAGGCGCCGAAACCCTTGCCGGCACGGCTGCGTGCGATGAGCGACAGGTCCGGCGGCAGGGCGCCGTTGTTACCGGCGCGGGCCGCCTGTTCGTTGGGGAACGGCGCATGGAAGCGGTCGGACGGCTTGCCCGGCCGTTCGAACATCTCACCTTCGTCGTTCGGGCCGTCCATGGTGGTGACCGATGCCGCGATCTCCTTCACCTGCGCTTCGGAGAAGCCGATCTCCTGCAGGTTGCGGTAGGAGAGCAGGTTCATCGAGTGGCAGGCCGAGCAGACATCCTTATAGACCTGGAAGCCGCGATGCAGCTGCGCCTGGTCGAACTTCCCGAAGAAGCCCTGGAACGACCAGGATTCCTTTTCGACATGCACGTCATGCTTGGGCGAGGCCGCGACGAACAGGATGGCGGTCACACCGACCAGCGCGGTGATGCCCTTGAGGAGCAGAGTCTTGGCGCCCATCAGAGCTTCTCCATCGTCTTGGCCAGGTTCTTGGCGGGAGCCGAGGCGATAGCAGCATGGGAGCCGCCGCCACCCAGGACCGGGCGGGAAATCGAAAGCGGAACCGGCAGCGCCTTCTCGAAGATCGAGAGCAGCGGCAGGATCACCAGGAAGTAGCCGAAGTAGTAGGTCGTGGCGAGCTGGCCCATGGCGATGATGCTGATGCCAGCCTGGCCTTCATCCGGCGCGATCGAGAGCGAGAGCGGCGACCAGATCCAATCCGGCGGGTTCTTGCCGCAGATGGTGAGGATCGCGCAATCGAACGCCAGCATCCAGAAGAACCACTTGAAGGCCGGGCGATAGCGGCCCGAGCGGACCGGCGAGCGGTCGAGCCAGGGGAGGACGAGCAGCACCAGGATCGAGGCGAACATGGCGAGCACGCCGAGGAGCTTGTCCGGGATCGAGCGCAGGATCGCGTAGAACGGCAGGAAGTACCATTCGGGAACGATGTGCTGCGGGGTCGAGAGCGGGTTGGCCGGAATGAAATTGTCCGGGTCGCCCAGGGTCACCGGCGCGTAGAAGATCCAGTAGGCGTAGAAGATCATGAACACGCCGAGGCCGAACATATCCTTCACCGTGTAATACGGATGGAAGGGGATCGTGTCCTGCGGGCCCTTGGTGTCGATGCCGATCGGGTTGTTGGAGCCGAAGCGGTGCAGCGCGATGACGTGCAGCACGACGACGCCCAGCAACACGAAGGGCAGCAGGTAATGCAGCGAGAAGAAGCGGTTGAGGGTCGGGTTATCGACCGAGAAACCACCCCAGAGCAGCGTCACGATATGCTTGCCGACGACGGGCAGGGCCGAGAAGAGGTTGGTGATGACGGTGGCACCCCAGAAGCTCATCTGACCCCAGGGCAGCACGTAACCCATGAAAGCGGTGGCCATCATCAGGAGCAGGATGACGACGCCGATCTGCCACAGCAGCTCGCGCGGGGCCTTGTAGGATCCGAAATAGAGGCCGCGGAACATATGAATATAGACGACGACGAAGAACATCGACGCGCCGTTCATATGGATATAGCGCATCAGCCAGCCGTAATTGACGTCGCGCATGATGCGCTCGACCGAATTGAAGGCCATGTCGACATGCGGCGTGTACTGCATGGCAAGGAAAATGCCCGAGGCCATCATGACCACCAGCATGAAGCCGGCGAGGCTGCCGAAGTTCCACCAGTAGCTGAGGTTCTTCGGGGTCGGGTATTCGTTGGCTTCGTGATGGAGATAGCTGAAGACCGGCAGACGGTGGTCGATCCAGCGGATGACGGGGTTCTTGAAATTGGCGCTCATGGCTGTCCCGCTCCTTAGCCGATCTTCACGACGGTATCGCTGGCGTACTGGTAGGTCGGAACCTCCAGATTGAGCGGCGCCGGGCCTTTGCGGATACGGCCCGAGGTGTCGTATTGCGAACCGTGGCAGGGGCAGTACCAGCCGCCGAACTCACCCTTGGGCTCGGAATCCTTCTGACCCAGCGGCACGCAGCCGAGATGGGTGCAAACACCAACCAGAACCAGGAATTCCGGCTTGATCGCCCGCTTTTCGTCGGGTTGCGGATCGCGCATTTCGACCGCATCGTCCTTCTTGGCCTGCTCGATCTCAGCCGCCGTGCGGTGGCGGATAAAGACCGGCTTGCCGCGCCACTTCACTGTGATCGCCTGGCCTTCGGCCACCTGGCCGACATCGACCTCGATCGAGGAGAGCGCCAGCACGTCCTTCGACGGGTTCATGCTGCTGACAAACGGCCACACCGCGGAGGCCGCGCCGAAGGCGGTCACCGATGCTGCGGTCAAAAAGAGAAAGTCGCGCCGCGTGCTTTGATCGCCAGGCGATTGCGCGTGATCCGCCATATTCCTTGTCCCTCCGGCAAGAGAAACCGGCCCGCGCCTATCACCACCGCTTATGGGCAGCTCTGGGAACGCAGACAGGCCTTGAATACCCAAAAAATCCCGGGGGTTATACCATGGCACCTGAAACCGGCCGCAAGCCTGAGACGCGACAGAACGCCGCACTAAAGACGACAAACCGTCCCATCCCGGCCGCGGACACGACTGTCCGGGCATTCCCCCTTAACCGGGCCAAGGGTATAAACAATTCCGTTTGATTTGCAAGGTTGGGCAGCGTTGCACCCAGCCTTGCTCGCTTACCGAAAGTATAACCAAATCATGCGCTTGGTCCTGTTCGAGCCGGGCATTCCACAGAATACCGGCACGCTTTTGCGCCTGGCCGCCTGCTGGAATCTGGCCGTCGACGTGATTTTCCCCTGCGGCTTCATTTTCGACGATCGCCGCATGAAGCGCGCTGGGATGGATTACCTGGAATCCGTCGACCTGCTGCGCCACAATTCCTGGGCCGCCTATCAGCAATGGCGCCAGGAAAATGCCAAAGCAGCCGGGCGTTTGCTGCTGCTCTCCACCAAGGCGGCCGAACCCTATCAGCATTTCACCTTCCGGGCCGATGACAGCATCATGGTGGGCCGCGAATCGAGCGGTGTACCGGAGGCGGTGCACGCGGCGGCCGATCACCGGCTGGTCATTCCGTTGCGCGAGGGCATGAGATCGCTCAATGTCGCCATCGCCGCCGCGGTCGTCACCGCCGAAGCCCTTCGCCAAACCGGATTTTCGAGTCTTTCATGACCCCCTACAGCGCAACTGCCACCTTCCCCGCCGATTATCAGGAGCAGGCGCGCCGCTGGTTCCAGACCTTGCGCGACGACATTTGCGCGAGCTTCGAGGCGCTGGAGGACGCGTTTTCATCGCATCCCAATCTGGCCCCGGGCAAGAAACCCGGCCGCTTCGAGCGCAATATCTGGGAGCGCGACGTCGGTGGCGGTGGGACTATGTCGGTGATGAAGGGGCGCCTCTTCGAGAAAGTCGGCGTCAATGTCTCGACTGTGTTCGGCACCTTCTCGCCGGAATTCCGCCAGCAGATTCCGGGCGCCAGTGACGATGGTGAATTCTGGGCGAGCGGCATCAGCCTGGTCGCCCATATGTGTTCGCCCCATGTCCCGGCGGTGCATATGAACACGCGCCTCATCGTGACGTCGAAGGCCTGGTTCGGTGGCGGCGCGGACCTGACACCGATGTTTCCGGAAAACCACGGAAGCGATTCGGCCCTCTTCCACGGCGCTTTGCAACGCGCCTGTGATGGGACGGATGCCGCCTATTACCCGCGTTTCAAGAAGTGGTGCGATGAATACTTCTTCCTGCCACACCGGAACGAGCCGAGGGGGTTGGGCGGCATTTTCTATGACCAGATCAATTCCGGCGACTGGATGCGGGATTTCGCCTTCACGCAAAGTGTCGGCAAGGCGTTCCGCGATATCTACCCTGAGATCGTGCGGCGAAACATGGGCAAGCCCTGGACCCCGGAGGAACGGCACCATCAGCTGGTGCGCCGCGGCCGATATGTCGAGTTCAACCTGCTCTACGACCGCGGCACCACCTTCGGCCTGAAAACCGGCGGCAATACCGAAGCGATCCTGATGTCGCTGCCGCCCGAAGTGGTGTGGCCTTAGAGGCACGACAAGTTTGAAGAAAGCCCTATTCCAGGCGGTAGATCTCCGTCGCGTCGCGGCGGCCGGGTAACACTTCTTTCCCCAGCGGTGTCAGCAGGATGTCGGCCGGTAGCAGTTTTGCCGTATCGGCGCTGATGCTGACGATGGCGGAGCGCTTGCCGTCATCGACCTGCTTGCCAAATTGTTCCAGGCGCTGCGCGATGTTCACCGTGTCGCCCACCAGGGTATAGTTGATGCGGCCGGGCGCGCCGATATTGCCGGCGATGACGGTGCCGCTGTGGATGCCGATGCGAATACGCACGGGGGCGAGACCTTTGCGGGCGCGCCGGGCATTGTCGGCGTTGAGGCGTGCGGCGATCCGCTGCGCGGCATGGATGGCACGAATGGCATGGTCTGCCTGCGCTTCCGGCGCGCCCCAGAACGCCATGATGGAATCGCCGATGTATTTGTCGATGCTGCCGCCTTCGGCGACGATGTGCTGGCCGAGCAAGGTGAAGTGCCGATTGAGGAAGGCAGCCAGCCGGCGCGGACTCAAACGCTGGGCGATGGCGGAAAACCCGACGATATCGGTGAACAGCACCGTCACCTCAACCTCGCGCGAGGCCAGAACCGCATTGCTGTCCGGGCTCATCAGATGCGGCACCAGCGAGCCCGGCACATAAGTCGAGAACCACCCCAAGCCATTGCGCATGCTGTTATAGGCGCTGTTGGCGGTATCGATCTCGCGAAAGCGGCTCCGCGCCAGCGATGCGGCGCCGGCGAAATCGAGTTCGGAAAGATGCCGCGTGGCATCGGCCAGTTCCCGGATGGGCTGGCCGATGCGCCGGCCCAGGAAGAGCGCCAGGACGACGGCAACGATGATGGCGAGCGCCGTGCCGTAAAGTGTCTGCTGCAGCACCGCGAAGACCTGTTCGATGATCGAGGCGCGGAGATATACGCCAATGGTCAGCGGCTGCTTCACCAAATGCGGCACATCCTTGAAGATGATGTAGTACGAGGCACCGCCGACACTGACATCCTGTTCGCGCAGCGGCTCGCTATCCTCGGTCTGGCGCAACATCTCGCGCGATTTGGTGCGGTCGAATTGCGCCAGGACGGGGTCGTTGATCTCGTCGAATTGCGGCAGCGGCCGCTCGGCGCTGAGATGGAAGTCGTCGCTGAAGAGATTGCGGTGCGAATAGACGGTGCCGTCAAGGCCCAGTACGAACGGCGTTGCGTTGGGCGCCGCCCGATCCTTGAGATTGGCCGAAATTTCCGGAAGCGAGACGACCGCAGCGAAGACGCCCAACGGCTCGTCGCGACGGTAGCTTGGTGCCAAGGTCGAGAGCACAGGCTTGCCGAGATCAGGCAGATAAACGGGTACGTCCCAGACCGGTTGGCGCGCATCCACACCCGTCCTGTACGCACGGCGAAAACGAGCATCGCGTAGACCGTCGGCCAACAGCGTGACGTAGAGCTTGCCATCGAACTGTCGGTTGGCGATCACGACACTGAGGTCGTTGCGGATGAAGCTGACCGCGCTGAGCTGGGGCGAGGCAGCAAGCGACCCCATCAAGAGGTCAGCAAGACGCTTGTCATCGCTTGGTTCGACCCGGCCGCTCGCCATGTAACTGGAAAGAAACTTCACCTGCTCCAGCGCGGGATCGAGCTCATCTTCCAGAGCACTCTGTAGGGTGACGATTTCGCGGTCAGCGAAATAATTGACCAGCCCTTCGGTATTGTCGACGGCGATCCGATTGATCGTAAAGGCGACAACGGCAATGGCCAGCGCCGCCAGCCCGCCGAAGGTGACGGCGAGAACGAGCCAGATCGGAAATCTGAGAGCCTGATTGTTTGCAACGCGCGCCATGCGCGGGAATCTATATCAGACGCCGCCTTCAGTAACTGACGATCTTCACCAATTGCCCGGCCTGAAGCTGCTGGCCCTGATCCAAGCGGTTCAGCACCCTGAACCAATCCGCCTTGGCCTCCGGCACCACCATTTTCGCAGCGAGGCTGTCGATGGTGTCGCCCTGCTTCACCTCGACCAGGCGGAGGCGCATCGGCTTGTAGCCGGTCGCCTCGTTGGCCGCCAATTGCCGGAAGGAATTGACCGTGGTGCCGAAACCGGAATCGGCGCTGTTGAAACTGTTGGTGGGTGCCGCAAAGAGGAAGCGGTAGACGTGGTTGTCCGGGAAGCGCACCGCAACCAGGCGGAAGGTGGCCGGCGTGTTGCTGACCGATCCTTGTGCGATGCCCGTCGCCCCTTCCATGCCATTGACATTAATGCGCTGCACATCGCTGACCTTGGCCTTGGGATTCCACTGGCTCTGCACATAGGTCGCAAGATCGCCGGTACCCGAGGGCGCCATGTCGAAAATCATGACAGCATTGTCACCCTTGCCCAACACCTGGCTCGGTTGGTTCGAGAGCTTGAAGCCTTGCGGCGCCGTGAAGGTGAAGCGCAAGGAGGGGTGAATGAACTGTCGACCCTGCACAACACCGTCATTGGGATCCTCGCCCCAGAGGATGCCGTTGATCTTGGTGAGGAACTCATTGCGGGCCAGCATCGTGCCGGCCTGGGCGGGGCCCGCCGATTCGATGGCGCGCTGCACCCGGTCGACGGTGCGCGGATGGCTTTGCTTCATACTATACTGATCGGCCGCAGCCTCGTTGCCGGCGAGCTTGGCTTCGAGATGCGTGTCGGCATTGAGCGCGGCAAGGAACGTCGCCATCGCCTGCGGATCATAGGTCGCGCGTTTGAGGTACCGCACACCCAGCGTATCAGCCTCGAATTCCTGGTCCTGCGAATAGCTGCCGAGATAATTCTGTGCCGCTTCCGTGCCGAGCTGTCCGCCCAATTGGCCGCCCTGCTCGCCACCCAGAAGCGTACCGAGCAGCACACCGGCCAGTACGCCGATCTGCGCTTTCTGCTGCTGGCCCATGCGTTCGGCGGTGTGGCGGGCATTCACATGGCCGATCTCGTGGCCGAGCACACCGGCCATTTCAGCCTCGTTGACGGCAAGACCCAACAGCCCGCGCGTCACATAGACATAGCCGCCCGGCAGAGCGAAGGCGTTGATGTCCGGCGAATTGAGAACGGTGAAGGTATATTTGACATCCTGCCGCTCGGCCGTTGCCGCGACGAACTGGCCGACGCTGTCGACATAGGTGTTGAGCGCCGGATTCTCCTTATACGCGCCGCCGAACTCAGCCAGGATCTTGGGATGTTCCTCGGCACCGATCTGATTTTCCTGCGCCTCGGTGACGCTGGTGGAAAAGGTGCGGCCCGTGGCCGGGCTGGTTGCCTGCATGCAGCCGGAAACCAGCAGCGAGGTACCGGCGAGGAGAAGAACGGCGAAGGATTGTTTGAGGCGCATGATGGGCTCCGAAACCAAACTTTGGGACCGAATCTGATGTTTCGCCGGATAATAGCGCCGCAACTGGCGGACCATGCCAGTTTTTTCGGCCAGGTCCGGGAGAGCCAACATCACGACCGCTTGATTGGTTCCGGTTGGATTGGCGTGGGCCGATGTCATGTTATAAGGGCTGCCAGTGTCGCCCGCCCCCAAGGATTCCCTGGAAGATGCCGCAAAAGGATCTCTACCCCGATATCGCACCGTTTCGCACGGGCGAACTCCCGCTCGACGACATCCACACCATGTATTTCGAAGAGAGCGGCAACCCCCAGGGCGTGCCGGTCGTTTTCCTGCATGGTGGACCCGGGGCCGGGGCCAATCCCAGCCATCGGCGCTTTTTCGACCCCAAGCATTACCGCATCGTCATTTTTGATCAGCGCGGCAGTGGGCGTTCGACGCCCTTGGGCGAGATCAAGGACAACACCACCCCGCTCCTCATCGACGATATGGAGCGCCTGCGCCGGCATTTGGAAATTGAGAGCTGGTTCGTCTTTGGCGGTTCCTGGGGTTCGACGCTCGCCTTGGCTTATGCCGAATTCCACCCGGACCGGGTCAAGGGCCTGGCCTTGCGCGGCATTTTCCTGTGCCGGAAATCCGAGATCGACTGGTTCCTTTATGGCTTGAAAGAGCTGGCGCCGGAAGCTTGGCGTGCCTTTTCCAGCTACATCCCGGAGAATGAGCGGCACGACCTGCTGGGCGCCTATATGAAGCGCCTGATGCATGCCGACCCCAAGGTGCATATGCCGGCGGCGCGTGCCTGGAGCCTTTATGAAGGGAGTTGTTCGACCCTGCTGCCATCCCCTGAGACGATCCAGGCTTTTTCTGGCGACACCCTGGCGCTGGGTTTGGCGCGGATGGAAGCGCATTATTTTGCCAACAGCATCTTCCTGCCGGAGAATTTCCTGCTGGAAAATATCGGCCGCATCCGCAAGGTGCCGGCCTTCATCGTGCAGGGGCGCTATGACCTCGTCTGCCCGATCCGCTCGGCCGACGATCTCGCCCGGCTGTGGCCGGAGGCGCGCTACCAGATCATCCCCGATGCCGGCCATTCCGCCATGGAACCCGGCACCCGCGCAGCCCTGGTCCAGGGGATGGAACGGTTCAAGGAACTGGGCTGAGTCTCACGAGGATAGTTGGGCCGAAAGCCATCGCTTCCCCCACCCTTGAAGGGGGAGGCCCGTCGGCGAGGTGGAGATGTTGCCGCGCCCGAGACTTCGGGGAACTAACCATCATTGGGTTTGGTTAATAGGAGCCGCCCGGGCGCCCTCTGGGGATTCCTCGGGCGGCGATCGCATCCTTCACGTGATGTTGAGCCGGTTTCGTGGGTCTGCCCTTGCAAAAACACCGAAAAATGGCGATTTTGCATCGCAGTAGCCCAAGCGAACCGGGATGACCGACGAGGGGACCGCGAGGGTTGAGTTGAAACTAGCCATGCATTGAACGGGCCGGCAGCGCGGACAGGCGCTGCGCAGGCTTTGCGTTCTGGCGGGCGTTCGGGTTCGGGATAGAGATGCGTTTCAGTAACTGGCTTATCGGCCTTGCTTTGGCGGCCATGGTGGCTGCTGCCTGGTTCATCCTGAATCCGACCGTGGAAGTCGATCCCTTCCAAGGCGATCTGCGCGGCGTTTCGTATTCGGCCTGGCGACAGGATCCGACTTCGCTCGCTAAGCGCGAACCGACGGTCGAGGAGATCCGTGAGGATCTGCAGCTTGTCGCTGGGCTCACGCGCTCGGTGCGTACCTATGAAACGAGCGGCATCGCCGGGCGCGTCCCGGAAATCGCCGCTGAGATGGGCCTCAATGTCACGGCGGGCGCCTGGATCGATGCCGATAAGAAGGTCAATGAGGAAGAAATCGGTCGCCTCGTCGAGATCGCGCACAATGTCGGCAGCGTCAATCAGCTGATCGTCGGCAACGAATTCATCCATCGCAACCGCGACAAGGAAGAAGAAGCAAAGGCTGAGCTCTTCGGCTATATCCGCCGCGTGAAGGCCGAGAGCGATCTGCCCGTTTCGACCGCCGAACCGTTCGATCTGTGGCTCGAAAACCCGGATCTGGTGGCCGAGGTCGATTACATCGCCGTCCATATCCTGCCCTTCTGGAACGGCATCAATATCGACCAGGCGCTGAAATGGACGCTTGATCGCTATTATGCGGTGCAGAAGAAATACCCCGACAAGCGCATCCTCATCGCCGAAGTGGGCTGGCCGAGCGAAGGCCTCACCCGCTCGACGCTTCCTGAAGAAGGCCCGGAATATCAGGACAAGGGCGGTGCCGTCGCCTCGCCGGTCAATCAGGGCCTGTTCCTGCGCCGCTTCCTCATCGAAGCGAAGAAGGCCGACATCGATTACAACGTGATCGAGGCCTTCGACCAGCCCTGGAAGATCGCGGTCGAAGGCGGCGTCGGCGCCTATTGGGGGCTGTGGAACGCCGACCGGCTGCCCAAGCCCGCCTTGCAGGGCAGCCTCATCAACTTCGCCAATTGGCCGGCCTTTGCCATCGCCTCGGTCGTGATCGGCCTGCCCTTTGTGCTGTTCCTGATGCGGACCGAATTGGGCATGAAGCGGCGCGGGCGCTTCTTCGTCGCCATGCTGGGCTATGGCGGCGTCATCACCGCCGTCCTCATCTATGCGCAATACAGCCAGCTTTACCTGACGCTTTATGACGTCATCGCCATGGTCGCCGTGGCGCCGGCCGTGCTGCTGCTGCTCACCATCTTCCTCATCGAAGGCCTCGAGATGGCGGTCAATCTGTGGCTGGGGCAATCGAAGCGCAGCCTCATCCCGCCGCCCATCCATTCGTCGTGGAAGCTGCCCAAGGTTTCGGTTCACGTCCCCTGCTACAACGAACCGCCCGACATGATGATCGAGACGATCCAGGCGCTGGAGCGGCTGGATTACCCGAATTTCGAAGTCCTCATCATCGACAACAACACCAAGGATGATGCGGTCTGGCAGCCGGTCGAGGCCTATATCAAGTCGCTGGGCCGGCCGAACTTCCGCTTCTTCCATCTGCCGAAATGGCCGGGCTTCAAGGCGGGTGCCTTGAACTATGCGCTGACCGAGACGCATCCGGAAGCCGAGATCATCGCTACCATCGACAGCGATTACATCGTGCGGGCGCGCTGGCTCTCCGATCTGGTGCCGCATTTCACCAACCCGCAGGTGGCGCTGGTGCAGGCGCCGCAGGATTACCGCGACGGTCACGAAGACCTCTTCAAGCGCATGTGCTTCTGGGAATATGCCGGCTTCTTCTATCTCGGCATGAAGAGCCGCGACGAGAAGAACGCCATCATCCAGCATGGTACCATGGCACTCATCCGCCGTTCGGCGCTGACGCAAGCCGGTGGCTGGGCCGAATGGTGCATCACCGAGGATGCAGAGCTCGGCCTGCGCCTCTTCGAGGCGGGTCACAAGGCAGTCTATACCGAGAAGAGCTATGGCCGCGGCTTGATGCCGGACAGCTTCGACGCCTTCCGCAAGCAGCGCTATCGCTGGGCCTATGGCGCCATGCAGATCCTGAAAAGCCATTGGCGCGATCTGATGCCCTTCATGGGCAAGCGCCTGGAACCGGCGCAGCGTTACCAGTTTCTGGCGGGCTGGCTGCCCTGGATCGCCGATGGCCTGCAGATCTCGTTCATCGCCTTGGCCTTGGCGTGGACGGTCGGCATGATCGTCTGGCCGCAATACATCGCGCCGCCGCTCACCGTTTATCTCTTCGTCACCATCGGCATGTTCGCCTTCAAGGTCGGCAAGTCGTTCTGGCTCTATGCGCAGAAAGTGCCGTGCAGTATCTGGGACAATATCGGCGCCAGTCTTGCCGGCCTCGCCCTTTCCTATTCGGTGGGCAAGGCGGTATGGCGCGGCATCTTCACCTCGAACCTGCCGTTCCACCGGACGCCGAAGATGGAGAATGCGCCGGCGGCGCTGCGCGGGCTGGTGTCGGCGCGTGAAGAGACCGCGATCTTCCTGGCGCTGGTCGGTTGCGGTGTCTGGACGCTTGAGGAGCGCAGCCTGGAGCCGGCTGCCGTGTTGTGGGCGGTCCTGCTCTTCGTCCAATCCCTGCCCTTCTTCTCGGCATTGCTGCTTTCCATGATCAATGCGCTGCGCCTGGGTCAGCGCAGCGACGGGCCGGAGACCTCGCTCATCAACGCGCTCGCGGTGGCGAGTGGCAAGGATGCGACGGTCGAGACCAATCCTGAGACCAAGAAGGCCGCGTAAAAAGGGATCGATATGCTCAAGACATGGGCTGGGCCGCTGCTGCCGGCCATCCTGGCAGTCATCGGCTTCTGGGCCTGGCTCGGCCGTCCCGTCGATCTGCCGCCAGCACCGGAGCCCAAGCTCCATTGCGTCAGCTACACGCCCTTCCGCGGCGACCAGACGCCCTATGATCGCGATCTGGTCATCCCGCCGCAGCAAATTGCCGAAGATCTCGACCTGCTGAAGCCGATCACCGATTGCGTGCGCATCTATGCGACCGATCAGGGGCTCGACAAGACCGTTCCGCTCGCCGAGGAACGCGGCATGCAGGTGCTGCTCGGCATCTGGATCGGTGCGGAAGCCGCGATCTACGAGCCGCAAATCACCAAGGCGATAGCGCTAGCCAAGGCGCATCCACGCGCGATCAAGGCGATCATCGTCGGCAACGAGGTTCTCTTGCGCGGTGAACAGAGCGGCGAAACGCTGGCCGCGCTGGTGACGCGCGTCAAACAGGCGACGGGCCTGCCGGTCACTTACGCCGATGTCTGGGGCTTCTGGCAGAAGGCACCGAAATCGCTCGTCGACGCGGTCGATTTCATGACCATCCATATCCTGCCCTATTGGGAGGATGATCCGGCCCCCTCGACCATGACCGTCCCGCATCTCGAATTCGCCCTTGGCGAAATGCAGCGCCAGTTTCCGGGCAAGCGCCTGATGATCGGTGAGACCGGCTGGCCTTCCGCCGGCCGGGCGCGCGAAGATGCCATCCCTTCCATCGTCGACCAGGCGCGCTATTTGCGCGACTTCCTGCTCTACGCCAAGGCGCATGACCTCGATTACAATTTCATCGAGGCCTTCGATCAGCCCTGGAAACGGGCGCAGGAAGGTGCCGTTGGCGGCTATTGGGGCCTTTTCGACGGCAATCGCCATCCCAAATTCGACTGGTTCAAGCCGGTCAGCAACCACCCCTATTGGCCGATCCTCGCCGCGATCAGCCTGGCCCTTGGCCTCGGCGCGCTGGGATTGGCGCGTCCCCGCGCGCAGGATTGGCGCGACGGCCTGGTCCTGTCATTCGCGGCCCTCATCGGTGGCACCCTCATCACGCTGCAGGCGGAACGCGCGCATCTCATCTATGTCACGATGATTGATCTTGCGATCGAGATCGGGCTGCTCGCCCAATCGGCGCTGGTACTCATCCTTGCCCTGCGCCGCAATGATGATCTTGGCGTGGCGCCACTCGCCGCCGCCACGCGCTGGCTGATCGCTCTCGATACGAGGCCGGTGCCGGTAGCAGCACTCATTCGCCTCGTCGTGCTGGTCGGCGCCGCAACGGTTGCCGTAGCCCTCGCCTTCGACAGCCGCTATCGCGGCTTCCCGATCGCCACCTATGCGGTGCCGGCCTTTGCCTTCCTGTTGCTGCAATGGCGTGCCGGCAAGCTGTTGGCGCCAGTCATCGACGGCCGCGAGGAACGCATCCTCTCCCTCATCTTCATTGCCTGCGCCGCCTTCATCGCCTGGTTCGAGGGCCCCTTGAACTGGCAATCCCTGGGCTTCTGCGGGTTGCTGGCGATATTCGCACTAACTGTCGCCGGCTCCTGGCGCCGTCCGATCCGCAGCCTCAGCGTCGTACCAGCCGCATAAGGGCGAGGAGCAGGCCGAAGGCGGCCGGACCGGCATTGTAGAGAGCGAGACCGGCACCGCCGGCCACGATGGCGACGATAATCGCCACCCGCCAGCCGAAGAACAACGCCAGGAAGCCGCCGAGCATCGCGGCCCAGGACCAGCCCCCGATATTGCCGACCTGCCACAGCAGATGGCGGGGGCCGCAATACCACGCCGGGTCCGCGCTCTGGCACATCAGGCCGATCGGCGTGGATTGGATCAGGCCATAGCGCCCATAAAGGCCGAAGCCGATCGAGGCTGCCAATAGCAGCAGCCAAGGCCAGGCACGCACGGCCCACGCCTTCAGCGCTGCTGGTTTCGAGGGGTTTTCGGAATTCACGGCCGGCATGGGTTCTGACTGCAATCTTTTGTCTGCCAGTTTTGTAATGACGACCCGACGGGCCTGCAAGCGCGCGGTCTCCGGCTTTGTGTGGCAGTGTTGATTGATAGAAAACAAACGCTATTGACAGTTTGACAGAAAACTAGCGAAATGACTGCAAGAGGGGCCGCCAGCTCGGCGCATTCAAGGCTCCCGACACAGGGATACCTGAGACTGCGTTGAGGAAGACAGGCTGAAGAGATGGGTGAAGCGAGCCGCAAATCGGTGCGCGAGCGTTTGAGCGCGTGTCTCGATACCGCCACCAAGACCGAGAAGGCCATCGCCAGCTACATGCTGGCCAATCTCAACGGATTGCCGTTCGAGAATGCGGCGACCTTGGCCGAAAAAGTGGGTGTCTCGGAACCCTCTGTCGGCCGTTTCTGCCGCACCGTGGGGTATCGGCATTTCAAGGATCTGAAGGCCGATCTCAAGGGCGATATCGGCGACAAACCTTGGTTGATCGGCGACCGCCTGAAGGATTACCGCGAGCGCAGCCGCAAGGGCGATGACGAATTGGCGCGCGGGCTGGAGATGGAAATCGCAGCACTGGTGAGCAATTACGAGCTCGCGCATTCCAAGGAATGGAAGCGTGCGGTGAAACGCCTGGCGCGCCTGCCGAATGTCCATGTGGCGGGCTTCCAGACCGAACGGGGCCTCGCGCAATATCTGGTCAATCAGTTGCAATATCTGCGGCCCGGCGTGCAGCTTCTCGATCTTGCCGGCGGCAATTTCTCGGAATTGCTGCTGGGCGATGTCAAGAAATCGGGCCTCATCCTCATTGAGGGTCGGCGCTATTCGCGCCTTGCCAAGGTGCTGGCGACGGAAGCCAAGCGCGCCGGCATCCCCACCACGCTCTTCACCGATGCCTATTGCGATTGGGGTCGCGATCTGGTCGACGAAATGTTCATCGTACCGACCGACATCAACCAGTTCTGGGATGCGACGGCGCCGATCGCCAGCCTGATTTCTCTCCTCATCAACAGCATCTTCAACGAGCTCGGCCCGTCGGTCGAAGCACGCATGAATGAAGTATCGGCGCTCTACAGCCGTTTCACCGGCTATGTCGGCGATTCTTCCGGGCCGGCATCCTGACAGCCATTACCTGACCGCAGATAACCACGAACCATAACGACTCAAAAGGGGAGGCTTACGTGAAACACCAGTTACGCAGGGCATTTCTGGTCAGCGGCACCGCGCTGATGACTCTGGCCGGGGCCGCTTTCGGCGCTGCCGGCATGGCCTGGTCGCAGGAAGCGACCTTCGTCTTCAACACCAATGAAGTCGGTGCGCCCACCTATAACCCGGTCAAGGCCAGCATGCTGAATGCGGCGACCGGCCTGATCTTCGACTGCCTGGTCGTGCAGGACGCCGATCAGAGCTTCCACCCGCATCTGGCTGAGTCCTGGGAAGAAGCGCCGGACGGCATGCAATGGGTGTTCCATCTGAAGAAGGGCGTCAAATTCCATGACGGCGAGCCCTTCAACGCGCAGGCTGTCGCCGACTGGATCCAGACCTATATCGGTACCGACAACCAGTACATGGTCGATGCCATCGACAAGGTGGAAGTGGTCGATGAGCTCACCGCCAAATTCGTCATGAAGCATCCGGAACCCAATCTGCTCTTCAACCTGTCGAGCACCTTCATGGGCATTCCGGCACCCAAGGCCTATAAGGATCTGGGTGACAATTTCGGTGTGACTCAGGCCATCGGCACCGGCCCCTTCAAGCTGGAGAGCTTCGCCGTCGGCCAGGAGACCGTGCTGGTCCGCAATGACGACTATACCTGGGGTTCCGAGCTCTCGGCCAACAAGGGTCCGGCCAAGATCGAGAAGATCACCTTCCGCGAAATCCCGGAAGAATCGACCGCCTTCCTGGAATTGAAGACCGGCGGCGTCGATCTGCTGCTGGGCGTGCCGACCGATTTCATCGGCGAGCTGAAGAAGGAAGCCAATGTCGGCGTCCTCACCCTGCCCGGCCTCGACGTCGCCTATATGCCGATCAATGTCACCAGCGCGCCTTTCGACGATATCAAGGTGCGTGAAGCGACGGCGTTCGCCATCAACCAGAAGGAAATCCTCGCCAACATCTACGGCGGTGTCGGTTCGGAAGCGCATAACTTCCTCATCAGCGCCTTGCCGGAATCGAAGGTCGATCCGAAATTCGAGATCTCCTATGACCCGGCACGCTCGGCCAAGCTGTTCGACGAGGCCGGCTGGAAAATGGGCGATGGCGGCATCCGCGAGAAGGACGGCAAGCCCCTGAAGGTGAAGCTGTGGACCCAGTCCGACAGCGAATTCAAGCGCCTGACCGAGGCCGTGCAGGCGCAGTTGAAGGCGGTCGGCATGGATGCCGAGATCACCGTGTTCGATTCCAGCGCCATCAAGGACCAGTACAAGAAGAACGAGCATCAGCTGGCGGTGCGTTCCTACAACTGGAACAATGCCGACATCATTGACTGGTTCTTCAGCGGCCAGCGCCTGGGCTATCCGAACATCTCGATGTTCAACGATCCGAAGGCCGAGGAGCTGAACAAGAAGGCGATGACGGAATCGAAGACCGTCGAGGAGCGCGTCGCCAACTTCAAGGCGTATCATGAATACGTCCTGTCGCAATTCCCCTTCGCCCCGATCTACCAGCCGGTGCAGAACATCGGCTACAGCAAGGCGCGCCTGAAACTGCCCGAGACGATCCGCGGCACCCAGGTCGCCTCGCCGTCCATTATGGACATGGAAGTGACTGAGTAAGGGTTGGGATAAGTGCGCTCCGAATCGACAACCTCGTTCGTCATCCCCCGGCTTGGCCGGGGGATCCGCGAGTTTCCTTTGACGGATAGAAACTCGTGGATGCCCGCACCAAGTGCGGGCATGACGGAGAATATTTTGGCATGTCGGAGCGGAACGCGCGTTCTGCCAGGAACACCGGGATGTTGAGCTACATCCTGCGGCGGCTGTTGCTGCTCATCCCGGTCTTCCTCACCGTTTCCATCATCATCTTCGGCATCATCCATCTAGTGCCGGGCGATCCGATCGACAATCTGAATCGGATCGGGTCGAGCCCGGAGCAGAGGGCCATCATTGCCGCGCGTTATGGCCTGGATAAGCCGATCTACCAGCAATATTTCATCTGGCTCTCGCAGCTGGCGCAAGGCGATCTGGGAAATGCCATCGTCATGCGCCGCCCGGTTGCCGATCTCCTGGCCCAGAACATTCCCTTCAGCCTGCGCCTGGGCGGTGCCGCCCTGCTGTTCTCGACTCTGCTCGGCATCGCCGCAGGCACCTTGGCCGCGATCCATAAGGACACGCGGATCGACCGCAGCGTCATGGCGGGCATCCTGCTGGGGTCGACCTTGCCAAGCTTCTGGCTGGGCCTGCTGCTCATCCTGCTGTTTTCCGTCGAGCTCGGCTGGCTGCCGGTTTCGGGCGCCCGCAGCTGGCAGGCGATCATCCTGCCCGTGCTCACCATCGGCCTTGGCGGCACGGCACTGGTCGCGCGGGTCACCCGCATTGCCATGCTGGAGACGATGCAGAAGGATTTCGTAATGCTGCTGCATGCCAAGGGCTTGCCGGCGCGTCGCATCCAGCTGCGCCATGTGCTGCGCCACGCCATGATGCCGGTCGTCACCATCTTAGGGTTGCGCATCGGCTGGATTCTGGGCGGTGCTGTGACGGTCGAATTCGTCTTTGCCCGCCCCGGTCTCGGCACGCTGCTGATCAAGGCACTCAACCAGCATGATTATCCGGTGATGCAGGGTTGCCTGTTGATGCTGGCCATGGCCGTGATGCTGGGGACCCTCATCGGCGATATCGTCCAGGCGGCGATGGATCCGCGCGTGCGACATGCGCTGACATGAGTATGCCGGCATGACTTCCATTTCGATGACCAGCACCCCGTCCCGTTGGCAATCCTTCCGCCGCTCGACGGCCGGCAAGGTGTTGCTGACGCCCAAGGGCGGCATCGCCGGCGCCTATCTGCTGATCCTGGTGCTGGTGGCGCTGCTGGCGCCGTGGATCACGCCTTATCCATTCGACGCGCAGGAACTGTCCATCGCCGCCCAGGCACCCAGCATGGCGCATTGGCTGGGGACCGATGAATTCGGCCGCGATGTGCTCTCCCGCATCATGTATGGGGCGCGCACCTCGCTGTCGGTCAGCATCACGGCCATCAGCGTCTCGGTCTTCATCGGCATGGCTTTGGGTGCCGCCGCCGGCTATTTCGGCGGCATGTTCGACCGTGGCGTCACCTCGGCGGTCGATCTCTCCTGGTCCTTCCCGGAAATCCTCATCGCCCTCATCCTGGTCGCCATCATCGGCCCGGGCCTTACCTCGACCATGCTGGCGATCGGCGTCGCCTACCTCGCGCAATTCACGCGCCTGACGCGCTCGCAGATTCTCAGCTTGAAGAACGAAACCTATATCGAGGCGACGCTCAACCTGGGTGCCGGGCATTTCCATGTCATCTTCCGCCATCTGATGCCCAATGCTCTCGCCCCCGTCATCATCTGCGGCATGCTGGCGACGGGTGACGCCATCATTCTGGAAGCAACACTCGGCTTCTTCGGTCTCGGCGCCCAGCCGCCAGTCCCGTCCTGGGGAGCGATGATGAGCGCCGGCTCGGCCCTCATCTTCAAGGCACCCTGGGTCATCATCTTCCCGGGACTCGCGGTCGCGGTGACGGTGGTCATGATCAACCTGTTCGGCGATGCCCTCATCCGCGCGCTCGACATTCGCGCCAAGCTCCGGGAGGGCTGACGACCATGGCCCTTCTTGATGTCCGCGATCTTTCCATCAACATCCACGGCATTCGGCCGCTGGATGGCATTTCCTTCGCTCTCGACAAGGGCGAGATCCTCGGCATCGTCGGCGAATCCGGCTCCGGCAAGTCGCTCACCGCCTTGTCGGTGATGGGTCTGCTGCCATTGATTGGCGGGCGGATCGAGCGTGGGTCGGTCAGCTTCGATGGCCGGGATCTGACGCACCTGCCCGAGAACGACTTCCGCAAATTGCGCGGCAAGCGCATCGCCTTCATCACGCAGAACCCGATGACCTCGCTTGATCCGGTGATGCGTGTCGGCGCCCAGATCGACCAGATGGCGACGCTGCATCTGGGTCTTGCGCCCAAGGCCGCGCAGGCCCGCAGCATCGAGATCATGGAAAAGCTGCGCATCCCGGAAGCCGCCACCATCTACCACCATTATCCGCACCAGCTGTCGGGCGGCATGAAGCAGCGAATCGTCATCGCCATGGCGCTGGCAGCCGACCCCGACCTCATCATCGCCGACGAGCCGACCACGGCGCTGGATGTCACCATCCAGGCGCAGATCGTCGATCTGCTGGCCGAACTGGTGCGCGAGCGGGGCGTCGCCCTCATCCTCATCACCCATGACATGGGTGTGGTGGCGCAGATCTGCGACCGGGTCGTCGTGCTTTATGCCGGGCGCATCGCCGAGAGCAACCGGGTGGATGCAGTCTTCGCCGAGCCCCGCCACCCCTATACCAGCGCCCTCATTCGCTGCATCCCGCGCGAGGAGACGGCCCCGGGCAGCCTGGTGGGAATTCCGGGCGCGGTGCCGAGTGTCGCGCATTATCCCAACGGCTGCCGCTTCCATCCCCGCTGCGAACGGCGCGGCGAGCCTTGCGGCGCGATTGTACCTGCGCTGGCTCAGCCAGAGAGCGGCGGCGAGCTCGCCTGCCATTTCCCAGGCGGTGCGGCATGAGCAATCTTCTGGAGCTGCGCGCGCTCGACAAACGCTTTGAGAGCCGCAAGGGACTCTTCGGCAAGACGCGGTCGATGATGGCGGTGAGCGGCCTCGATCTCGACGTGCCGCGCGGCAAGGTGACGGGCGTGGTGGGCGAATCCGGCTGCGGCAAGTCGACATTGGCGCGGCTGGTGCTGCGCCTGCTGAAGCCCAGCGCGGGTGAGGTGACGTTCGACGGCACGGAAATGGGATCGCTGTCGCCCACCGCCTTGCGCCAATTGCGCCGCCGCATGCAGATGGTCTTCCAGGATCCCTATTCCGCCATCGATCCGCGCTATTCCATGGCGGAGGCGCTGCTGGAGCCGTTCCGTATCCAGGGCATCCGCCTCTCATCGGCCGAGGCGAAAGGGAAGGTAACCGAGCTGCTCGCCATGGTGGGCCTCGGCGCGCAGATGGCCGCGAGCTATCCGCATCAGCTGTCCGGTGGCCAGCGCCAGCGCATCGGCATTGCGCGGGCGCTCGCCTTGAAGCCCGACTTCCTGGTGCTGGACGAGCCCACGGCCTCCCTCGACGTCTCGATCCAGGCACAGATCGTGGCACTCCTTGAGCAGTTGCAGGCGGATCTCGGCCTCACCTATCTGTTCATCTCCCACGACCTGGGTCTGGTGCGCTATTTCTGCGACCGCATCGTGGTGATGTATCTGGGGCGCATCGTCGAGATTCTGCCCGATCCAAAAGCGCCGCCACGGCACCATTACACGCGCACGCTGCTGGAGAGCAATTTCGCCCCTGATCCCGCGCAGCGGCGCCAGATCAAGCGCCTGACCGGCGAGATTCCTTCCGCCTTCGACCTGCCCAAGGGCTGCGCCTTTGCCGCGCGCTGCCCAGCGGCGGATACAACATGCCGCAGTGTGCGGCCCGAATTGACGATCGATGAAGCAGGCCATGCCCATGCCTGCCATCACCCCCTCTGATTGGAGCCGACCCATGACCTTCCGCGTTCTCACCGCCGAATTCGCCCATGAGACCAACACCTTCAACAAGAACCTCACCGATTATGCGGCCTTCGTCGACCGCAATGCCTATTTCGGCGCCGACGCGATCAAGGAACGGGGCGATGCCAATACCGAGCTGGCCGGCTTCCTCGATTGCGGCAAGAAGCATGGCTGGGAGATCGTGCATGTTCTAAGCGCCTCGGCCCAGCCCGCCGGCAATGTGACGCGCGATGCCTTCGACCGGCTTGGCGGTGCCATCATCGCGGCGGCGAAGCAGGGCAAGTTCGACGGCATCATGCTGGGCCTGCACGGCGCCATGGTGACGGAATTCGACCAGGACGGCGAAGGCGTGCTGCTGGAGCGGCTGCGCGCCGTGGTCGGTCCGGATGTGCCGATCGCCATCACACTTGACCTCCACGCCAATGTGACGCCCAAGATGTGCGCGCTGGCCAACATCATCGTCTCCTACAAGACCTATCCGCATATCGACATGCGCGAGCGCGCGGTGCAGGCAGGTGAGATCCTGCAGCGCACGATGACGGGCGAGATCACGCCGAAGACCCTGCGCGTGCATCGTCCGATGCTGGATGAAGCCAATGGCGGTCGCACCGATGTCGGCCCGATGATCGAGCGCCTCGCGCAATGCGTCGCCTATGAGGGCCAGCCCGGCGTGCTGGCGGTCAGCATCAATGCCGGCTTCGGCAATGCCGATATCAAGGATGTCGGCCCGACCGTGCTGGTCACCTATGACGCCAAAAAAGGCCAGGTCGAGAAGCACCGCGCCTTTGCCGAAGGCATCGCCGAGGACATCTGGGCCAGGCGCTTCGACGTGCTCAACTACTACATGCCGGTCGAAGAGGCAGCCGCGATCGCCAAGGGCTATGTGCGCAGCACCGGCCCGATCATCGTCGCCGATTACGCCGACAATCCCGGCGGCGGCGGCTATGGCGATTCAACCAACCTGCTGAAAGCCTTGCTCGATGCCGGCGTACGTGACGCGGCCTTCGGCCCGATTGTCGACAATGAGACGGCAGTCTATCTGCACAAGCAGCGAATCGGCGACAAGGTGACGGTGCGCCTCGGCGGCAAGACCGATCCGCGTTTCGGCGGCGCGCCGCTGGAACTCCCTGTGACGCTGAAGCTGATCAGCGACGGCGCCTATACCGGCGACGGGCCGATGATCGGCGGCCTCAAGCATTCCTTCGGCCCCTCGGCCGTCATCGAAATCGACGGCATGGAGATCCTGGTCGTGACCGAGCCGGCGCAGATGCTGGATCTGCAGCAGTTCAAGGCCTTCGGCATCGACCCCACGCGCAAGACCGTGGTCGGCCTCAAATCCATGCAGCATTTCCGCGCTGCCTTCGAGCCGATCGCCGGCAAGGTAATCGTCTGTGACAGCGGCGCGCTCTGCACCACCTATTACGACCGCCTGCCCTATCAGAATGTGCCCCGGCCGATCTATCCGCTCGACCGGGAGATGACGCGATGAGCCTCCATGCGCAGCACGCCTTGCCGCCGTTTCTGACCGCAGACGGGGCCGATCTGGCGCTCGACGGGCAGAACCTTGCCCGGTTGGGCGCCGAACACGGCACGCCGCTCTTCGTCTTTTCCGGTCGGCGCCTGGTCCACAATGCCCGCACCATGCTGGCGGCGGCCACCGCCGGCCATCCGCGCGCACGCATCTTCTTTGCGAGCAAGGCCTGTTCCAACCTCCATGTCATCAAGCTGTTCCGGCGCGAGGGCCTTAATATTGAGGTCAATTCCGGCGGCGAATTGTGGAAGGCGCTTTCGGCCGGATACCGGCCGGACGAGATCGTCTTCAACGGTGTCGCGAAATCGGTGGCGGAAATCGATCAGGCGGTGAGCTTGGGCATCCAGGCGATCAATGTCGATTCCGCCTTCGAGCTGACGCGCATTGCGGAAGTGGCGACGCGCCTTGGCAGACAGGCGCGCGTCTCGTTGCGTATCGTGCCGGGCATCGGCGGCGGCGCCACGGCCGGTATCCAGACCGGTTCCGAGAAGAGCAAGTTCGGCATGGGCCAGGCGGAGCTGCGCGAGGCGCTGGCAACGGCACGTGCGCACCCGGACGCGATCGACGTCGCCGGCATGCATCTCCATATCGGCAGTCAGGTGCTGGACCTGCCGGACTTCCTGGACAGCGTCAGCTTCACGGCAAGACAGGCGCAGGAGATCGCCACGAGTCTGGGGCGGCCCTTGCGCCACCTCAATCTCGGCGGCGGCTATCCGATCAATTACGTGCATCGCCGCAGTGGCGCCAATGCGGGCCGTGATTTCGACTACACGGCCTATAGTGCCGGCGAACCGGCGGCGGACATGCTGGGGAAAGTTGCGGCGGCGGCCTCCCGGGCACTTGACCGACAAGCCGAGATCTTTTTCGAACCCGGCCGCGCCATGGTGGCGGATTGCGGGCTGCTGCTCAGCCGCGTCGAGAACATGAAGCAGCGCGGTCCCATGCCGTGGATCTATCTCGATGCCGGCTACAACCTGCTGATCGATGCGGCGGCGGTGCGCTGGTACTACCAGATGGTGAATGCCAGTCGCATGGACGCGGCAGCCGATGGCGAGTTCCGCGTCGTCGGGCCTTTGTGCGATTCCTCTGACTGCTTCTTCGATGTCGAGGGCGAATATCTGTGGGCGGACCTGCAGGCAAAGCTCGGCAATGTCGCCGGTGTCACGCCGGAATTGCTGGCCGAGCTCAAGGCCAAGATCGTGCGCCTGCCATCGACGCGCTCGCTGCCGGCCGCCACGCGGCCGGGCGATCTGGTGGCGCTGCTCGATACCGGTGCCTATAGCCTGGAGGAAATGTTCCAATATTGCGGCCGCCAGCGGGCCAAGGCCGTGATGATCGGCGAGGATGACGCCCTCGTCACCTTGCGCGATCGCGACCGCCCGGAGGATCTGGTCGATGCCGCGGAACGGCAGGCCATGATGGCGGCGGAATAGGCCGCGCCATTCAGGCATTGCCGTCGGCCCGGTGTGGGTCTAGCGTGCGCGCTGTTGCTGCCACCGGAGGGCCACACCATGAACGCCGCTGCCATCGATGCGCCGATCGAGATCGGTGGGTTGGAGATCAACTATCTCATCGACGGGACAAAGAGCGGTGCCGGCATGGGGGTGTTCGAGTTGACCGTGGCGCCGGGCGCGCGCGTGCCGCCGGCCCACAGCCACCGCGACAATGAAGAACTGGTCTACGTTCTTGAGGGATGCCTGCGCTATTCGGTCGATGGCGAGACTCGCGACCTGACGCCGGGTGAGCGCATGTACACGCCCAAGGGCTCGGTCCACGCCTTTGCCAACCCGCATGACGCGCCGACCAAGGCGCTCATCATCCTCACCCCCGATATCGGTGCACAGTATTTCCGCGACATCGCCACGGTGGTGAAGGCGCCGGGCGGTCCCAACCCACAGGCGATGGCCGAGATCATGGCGCGCTACGGCCTCACCATCGCCAAGCCCGGCGCCTGACGATTTGGGGCTAAAGTCGCGGCCGTTCGTCCGCATAGATAGCGCAGCCGATGAGATGGTCGACCGCACGTTCCGGACCCAGCAGCGGCAGCATCATGACGCCGTAATGCACATGTTCCTTGCTGTGCGATTCCCAGACCAGGGACTCGCGGCGCAGGCGGATATGGCCGGCGATGGCTTGCGTGTAGTGCTGCTCCAAGGTGACGAGGAGCGCTTCCTGTCCCATCTCGTCGAGATACATGCCCGGCCGCACAAGCTCACGCGCCGTGATCTCGCCGCCCACCAGGCGGAAGCGATAGCGCAACCTCGAACCCACCGCGCGCTCGATATCAATCAGGAAGATACTGCCCAGGAGATCGGCGCCCATTTCCAGCGCATCGACCTCGCGTCGCTCCGGCCAGCGCCCGAGCCGGGCAGCGAGTCCCTGCCAGTAACCGAGGAACCGCCCCCAGCGCCGTTCCCCAGTCTCGGCCAGGAACGCTGCGGTGTCCGGATCGATGACGAGAGGCTTGGTCATCGGCGTTGGCATCATGTGATTTCGGTCCTGGGGTGGCAATGATCTGCCGGTACCATCATGTGCGAGCCCCGCCCCCCTGACAATGCCACCGTCTGTCGCCACAAATAAAAAGGGCGGCCCGAAGGCCGCCCTTTGTTGCAGTCATTGCAATCTATCAGATGACGTCGAGACCCGCCTCAACTGCGACCTTCACGTTCGGATCGGCGCTGCTGACATAGATATTGTAGTTGTGGCTGATGTTCGTGAACGGGTCGATATAGCCAACATTGACATTTCCGGCGCCGGTCAAGGCTGTGAAGCCATTGAGGTCGACGTTGTCCGAACCGGAGCCCGTACCGTTGGTATCGCCCATGACGACAAGGTCAACGGTGTGGGTTCCGACGGTCACCCCGCCGGCGCCAACATCAATGACGTCCGCCGCGTTGATGACAACCGTATGCTCATTGTTGCTCCGGTTGCTCGTATCGCCGAGATCGATGATCTCGACGCCGCTGTACTTGGTCGACGAGTAGGTGAGCGACACCGCGCCGGAGTCACCGACCAGCACTCGATCGACACCCGTTCCGCCGATGAAGGTGTCGTTGGCGTCGTGTACGAGCGTATCGTTGCCACCATTGCCAACCAGGATGTCATTGCCGGCACCGCCGGTAATGGTTTCAGCGCTGCTGCCACCAATGATGACTTCGTCAGCGACCGTGCCGGTCAGCGTCGTCCCCGTCACATAAGTGATCGTGGCATTTGGCGTCGTGTCGGTCAGCACACCGTCGGACAGCGTGTAGGTCAGCGACGTTTGCTCACCATTGGTCATGTACGTGTCGCCGCCGTTATTCTGGAATGTATCCAGCGTGAACGTGATGGCGGACCCGCTGTGGCTCGGGATCGTATCGAAGTTGCCATTGTCACTCGTCGTTGCCGCCGTAATGGTCAGCGCATTGCCCTCTGGATCGGTATCGTTCCAAAGCAGCCACGCATCCTGAACAGTCACGGTGCCCGTCTGGTTGGTGATGATGTTGTCCTGACCGATCACCGGGTTGTCATTGACGGCCGTGACATTGATCGTGGCCGTCGCACTGCCGATGTTGGTGCCGCCATTCGCCGTACCATCACCGTCATTAAGCGAGAAGGTGACGGTGCGGGGCAGCGTGCTGGGGTTATCAGAGTTGTTGGCATAGGTGATGTTCTGGATCAGCGCCTGCACCGCTTCCGGATTGACACCGTTGCTGGCGAAGGTGATCACCAGCGGCGCGCCATTGGTGCCGCCGCTGAGCGTACCGACGACATAGGTGGGGCCGGAGTTGGGGTTGTAGCTGACCGTCGTACCGGACACGGAGATCTGCCCGTTGCTCGTACCCTGGTTGTTGACTGCCAGCTGGTCGGCCGTCGTGCCGTTCGCCGTGAAGGCGACGGTGAGCGACCCGCCATTGAAGTTGCTGGAGTCGATATCGCTCACTGTAACACCGGAGCCATCGATGATGGTCGCGGCGGCGTTCTCGCTGTAACCGAGCGTGCCACCCATGCCGGCAATGACCGGCGCATCATTGACCGCGTTGACCGTGATCGTCGCCGTCGCCGGGCTGGCATCCTGCAGGCCGAGATTGTCGACCGACGCATATTGGAAGGTCGGCGCGCCGTTGTAATTGGCGTTGGGCTTGAAGTAGACCGTAGCGGCATTGCCGCTGGCGGTCACCAGGTCGTTGGCCGAGATCACCTGCGTGAGAGCGGCATCCTTATAAAGGGTGCCGTTGCCCGGGATGCTGGTGATCTTGAACGAGGCCACGGTGCCGTCATCGGTGCCGGAAAGGCTGACGGTGATGGAGGCCGCATCCTCATTGCCGCTGGCCGTGGCGGTGTTGGTGTTGGGCGCCACCAGCGGCACCAGCGTCGTGCCGGAGATCTGGTAGTCGACGCCGGCGATGGTGATGAACTCGATGGTCTTATTCGGGTTCGAGAACTGGTCTTCGACCGTCACCGTGTCGGCGTTCGAGCCATAGGTGATCTTCAGATTGTTGCCGACCTGGGTGAGCGTCACCTGGGCCAGCGTCGTGCCGGTGAGGACGACCTTATCGGCCGAACCGCCTTCTTCAACGATGAGATCCTTGCCGGTGGCATTGGCGCCGGTATTGCCGCCGACGAAATTGTAGGTGTCGTTGCCGGTGCCGCCCATCAGCAGGTCGTTGCCTTCGCCGCCGGTGAGGTTGTCGTTGCCGCCGCCACCCACGAGGACGTCCTTGCCCTCATAGCCGTTCAGCGTCTCGTTATCGCCGTCGCCGACGATGATGTTATCGAGGCCGTTGCCATTGAGCGTCGTGCCGCTGGTTTCGCCGTAGGTGACGTCGCCGGTATCCGACTGGCCGCCGGCATTGGCCGTGTAGGTCGCAGTGCCGGCCGAGTTGGTGTTGACGGTGAGCGGCGAGGCGATCGTGATGGTGTCGCCATCCGCATCGCTGTCGTTCCACAGCAGCCAGCGGTTATCGATGGCGAAGCCGCTGCCATAGCTATCGGCCACAACCATGCTGTCGTCACGCGCGATCGGGGCATAATCGACCGGGTTGACGCCGAGCGTCAGTGTGTTGCCAGCGGTTTCGCCATCATTGTCGCTGAGCACGAAGCCGACCGGCACGTTGACCGATGAGCCGATCGAGGAATCCGGCGTGAACACGTAGACAGAGGTCACCATGTTCATGATCATGACGCCTTCGGTCAGCGTGACCGTCAGCTGGTGATTGACGTTGTTCCAGCTGAAAGAGACGCCGGGGCCAGATGAGGTGACCTGGTTGGTAGCCGGGTCATAGGTCAGCACCGTGCCGTTGGCAAAGCTCAATGACTTCACGAAGCCGCCATCGCCGCCGAAAGCGTTGCTGTTGAGCAGCAGCGAGGCATTGATGGTCGGGATCGTGCCGATCAGCGATTGGGCGAGCGCGCCGAAATCGCTGAGCGTGATGACAAGGCTGTCGTCATTGTTCGTCTCCGCAGCACCATCATAGGCAATCGGCTTCAGGGCATCCTGCCAGCTGGGGTTGCTGGCAAAGCTCGGATCGACACCGATGGCGTAGCTCTTGATGTCGTATTGCTTCAAGAAGTTGATCCAGGCCGTTTCTTCCGGCGACTGGATGCCGGAGGAATTGCCGCTTCCACCGTAATCAACGCCGGGGAAGTTGGTCTGCTGGTTGGGCTGGCCGTCCGAGATGAAGTACGACACGTTCTGCACGGGCGCGTCGTTGCTGGGCAGGACGGTCCCGTTGGTGCCATCGCCGAGGCGACCTGTATCCGGGAACGCACCCATCGCATCGATGAGGGCATCATCATAATTGGTCGATCCACCGTCATCGAGCAGTGCGTTAACAAAGGTCTTGGCCTGGGACAATGTCATCCAAACCGCGCCCTGTTCATTGGCGGAACCGGAGAAGGTGACGATGCGCACCATCACGTCGCCCAGCGAGTTGTACTGCTCAAGCAGCTCATTGACCGCCGCGCGGGCTGCAATGATCTTGCTCAGAGCACCACTGCCGCCATTGCCGGTAAGATCCGAATCCCAGCCCATCGAGCCGGAAATATCGAGGATCAGCATCAAATTGGTGTTGAGCACGGCCGAACCGCTGGCCACCTCGCCCACCGGATTGGCTGTCGGCAGATCGTCATCGATATTGACGGTGAGCGTCGCCGTATTGGTACCGCCGGAATTGGTGGCATGCACGGTGACATCAAGCGTGACGTTGTCCTCGGTGCCAATGCTGCTGTGCTTGACCGGCCCCAGCAGGGTTACGGTATAGGCACCGCTGGTCGGGTCGATAACGATGTCCAGCACCGCATGGCCGCTGCCGTCATTAACGACGAGATGGCTCGTCCCGTTGCCGGTGACATTGCCGGCTTGCGGGTGCGTGCCATCCAGCAGTGTGATGGTGTTGAGCTGGGTCTGGTCGACCGTCAACGTCAGCGTGCCGACATTGCCCTGCCAGTCGAGACCCGGCAGCGTGTCGTTATAGACCGCTTCCGAGGTCGAGTTCTTGCCGCCGACATCATCGCCCGGCGTCGGGTCGTTGGTGGGCGAGGTCACGTCGTTGAGCGAACCGCCGGGCAGGCCGTCTTCGTCGACCAGTGCCGTTGCATTGTTCAGCAGCGGCCCGTCGCTTGTGCCGTTGATGGTGATGGTCAGGGTCGTCGACGAGGTGTCGCCGTCCTTGTCCTTCATCTGGTAGGTCACCTGGTCGACTAGCGTCTGGCCATTGTTGAGCCCCTGCACCGCCGGCTTGGTATTGTCCAGCGTGTAGGTGTAGCTGCCATTGGCATTGATGACGATGGTGCCATAGGTCGTGTTGATGACCGTGCCGACATTGCCGGCCGAGCCGCCGACCTGCGTCACCACGTCCTTGAGGTCCGCGCCACCCACATCGTTCGTCAGCACGTTGCCGGTCACCGGGTTCGGCGCCGTGTCTTCCTTCACCGAATTGGTGTCGGCGACCGCGGTCGGCGCATCGTCGCTGATGACGACCTGAACCGAACCGGTGGCATTGCTGTCGCCGGTCGCATCGGTTGCCACCACGGCGAAGGTCGGGCCGGCGACCACGTCATCCTTACCCTGGACGCTGTGCGACAGGACGTTGTCGGCCAACGTGTAGGTATAGGTGACGGTGAAGCCCGTGCCGCTGGGCGCGATGCCGGTAACAACCAGCTTACCGTCGGCATTGTCGATCAGCGTCTGCGGATAGGGGGCAGCCAGGTTGACGGCAACGCCGCCGATGCTGAGCGCGCCGAGGCCTTCGGTATTGGTGTTGACGAAGAAGCTGCTGCTGCCCGTCTCCGAATTGCCGGCCGCAGCCGACCCGTCCGAGAGACCTTCTTCATCCACCAGCACCTGGCTGTTGGCAACGGTTGGAATCCGCGTGTCCTGATCGATCGTGATCGTCAGGGTCGCCGGGTCCGAATCGCCGTCGCCGTCGGTCAGCGTATAGGTGAAGCTTTCCGTGGCGCCAGCCGGCACCGAGGAAGCCGTCAGCGTGTAGACATAGCTGCCATCGGCCTGCAATTGCCGAGACCTTCGGCAACGCTGTCCGCATCGTCACGGGCCGTCGGCGCGTCGTCGATGATCTTCACATTGAGCGTGGTGGCGCCGGTATCGCCGTCACTGTCGGTGACAAGGATGGCGAAATCGTCATGCGTGGTATCGCCGGACGTGTTGTTGGTCAGCGTATAGGTGTAGCTGATCTGGTTGCCGACGAGACCGGTCAAGACCAGCGTACCGACATGGCTCGCCGCATCGGTGACGGTGACCGGGAAGGTCGCCGCATTCTGCAGCTGGGCCAAAGTCAGGGTCGTGGTACCGATCGTCACCGAGGCGAGGCCATCCGGCGCATTGATCGTGATCTTGCCGCTGGTCACTTCCGACTGGTCGGTATTGGGCGCGGGATCCGCGACCTCACCGGAACCGTTGGGCAGACCCATCTCCTTCACGAGCGCGCCGGCTTCGCCGGCCGGCGGTACCGAGACGGTAATGCCGGCGTCATCGACATGAATGATCAGGGCCGGGGTCGCGACATCGCCATCGCCGTCGCGCAGGACGTATTGGAACGAATCCACGCCCTCATGAACCGGGTTGCCGTTGTTGCGCGTGTAGACGTAGTAGCCGTCGGCATAGATAACGAGCGTGCCGAAAGTACCGGCGATGCTGAAGCCCGCACCATGCGTGGGATCGTTCGCCGGCAGGGCGGTACCCGGAACACCGAGATAGGAGACGCCGACGATCGAACCGCCGTCCGCACCCGGCGTGTCGACGCCGAGCGCACCGGTCATCGTGCCGATTCCGGTGATCACGTTGCCATCGGTCGAGAGCTGATTGAGGGTTCCGTCGACATCATTTTTGCCGATCGGCGCGTCGTCGCCGATGACGACCTGAACCGAGCCGGTGACATTGCTGTCGCCGGTCGCATCGGTCGCCACCACGGCGAAGTTCGGGCCGTCGACCGTGTCGGTGTTGCCCTGCGTGCTGTGCGTCAGAACATTGTCCGCCAGAATGTAGTTGTAGTGGACGATATAGCCGCCGGCACTCGGGATAACGGCCATCACCATCAGCGTGCCCTGGCTGTCGCTGATGAGCGTCTGCGGATAGGGGGCGGCCAGGTTGACCGCGGCACCGCCGATGGTCAGCGCAGAGAGACCTTCGCCATGGGTGTCGATGAAGAAGTTGCTGGCGCCGACCTCGGCACTGGTCGGGGCGAGGGTGCCGTCGGAAAGGCCCTCTTCGTCCACGAACACCCAGCTGTTGGTAACGGTCGGGATCCGCGCGTCCTGATCGATCGTGATCGTCAGGGTCGCCGGGTCCGAATCGCCGTCGCCGTCGGTCAGCGTATAGGTGAAGCTTTCCGTGGCGCCAGCCGGCACCGAGGAAGCCGTCAGCGTGTAGACATAGCTGCCATCGGCCTGCAA
>JACPDN010000006.1 GCA_016183985.1 Pseudomonadota bacterium
CGTCGAGATCGTGATGCCACGGGCGCGCTCTTCCGGCGCCTTGTCGATCTGGTCGTACGCCGTGAACGTCGCACCACCCGTCTCCGCCAGAACCTTCGTGATCGCCGCCGTCAGCGACGTCTTGCCGTGGTCAACGTGGCCGATCGTGCCAACGTTGCAGTGCGGCTTGTTACGCTCGAATTTAGCCTTCGCCATGTCCGTACAATCCTACGAGAACCAGATTGAAATTCGTTTCTTCTAAACTCTTTAACGCTGCCCCGGGCCGGCCAGAAGGCACCGAACCGCGGCGAAACTGTTGGAGCGGGTGACGGGAATCGAACCCGCGTAGCCAGCTTGGAAGGCTGGAGCTCTACCATTGAGCTACACCCGCCCGATCACCTCGTCTCCGATCGCCTAGCCACCTTCGAAAACACCGACCACATGGGCCAAATGCTCGAAGGGGAGCTTGGTGGAAGGGGTAGGATTCGAACCTACGTAGGCCGAAGCCAACGGGTTTACAGCCCGTCCCCTTTAGCCACTCGGGCACCCTTCCATCGCGCTCGACTCCGCCGTAGCGGAGACGCGGACTTATGAGCATTTAACCGTTGCTGTCAACTTGAAATCACAGCAAAAACTCCCGTCCGCGCCGATTTCGATTCCGGCCCGAAGGGAGTTAGAGTAAAGCTCCGTCTGTCAGCACAATCATAGAGTCCGCCATGTCCCCGCGCAAGCCATCAAAGCCCCCACATCGCCACCGGGAAAGGCCCGACGATCGTGATAGCCGCCATTCGCCTGGAAAAGCAGGAAACCCGAATCGCAATCGCGATGCCGGCGGGCCGCGCGCTGAAACAAAATTACCGTCCGCACCCCAGGCTGGCGGGCCGGGCGGTTATTGGCTGTTCGGTCATCATGCTGTGGAAGAAGCATTTAGGAATCCACGCCGCCAGATTCATCGGCTCGTCGTCGCCGGTGACGCACCTGCGTCACTGGGTCGCGGTGTCGATGCCGAGGTCGTGGAGCGTGATCTCATCGACAAGCTGGTCGGCCGCGATGTCGTCCACCAGGGAATCGCCGCCCGCGTCTCCCCGCTGCCCGAAGTCGATATCTACGAGATCTGCGATAAAGCGCGCGATCGGTCGGATGCGGTGATCGTCATCCTCGATCAAGTGACTGATCCCCATAATGTCGGGGCGATTCTGCGCTCTGCGGCCGCTTTCGGGGCTCTTGCCATCATCCTCACCGAGCGGCATGCGGCGCCGGAGAGTGGAATCCTGGCGAAATCGGCCTCGGGTGCCCTGGAACACGTGCCATTGGTGCGCGTTACCAACCTCGCCCGCACCATGGAGGAATTGAAGGAGGCCGGCTTCTGGTGCATCGGCCTTGCCTCCGAAGCCAAGCAGGCACTTTCTTCTGTAAAATCAGGTGGTAAGGTGGCGTTGTGCCTCGGCGCCGAAGGTGCCGGGCTGCGCCGTCTCACGCGGGAGAACTGCGATCTGCTGGTGCGGCTCCCCACCGCCGGGCCGATCGATCACCTCAATGTGTCGAACGCGGCGGCGATTTCGCTGTATGAATTAGCCCGCTGATTATCAAGGATTTTCCATGCGCCCCCTCCTGGTCCTGATCGCCCTCCTGCTGCCGCTCCAAGCCCTTGCCCAAGCCGCGGATTTCCGGACCGCCTATTTCAACCGGCTGGATCAGCGCAAGACCGGGGGCTTCACCCTGCAGGATCTGCAGCGCATTTCTGCCAAGGAATTCAAGCGCATAGATGACAACAAGGACGGCGGCCTCAGCCTCGAGGAATATACCTACGGCATCCCGCCCAATCGCCAGGACGCGATCGACTTCTTCACCGCCCGCTTCAAGCGCTCGGACTATAACGGTGATGGTAAAGTAGATTTCACCGAGGACCAGGCCTATTGCGTCGACCTCGTAAACCTTGCCGATGCCAACAAAGATGGCATCGTGACGCGCGACGAATTTCTGTCGGCCGTGACACAATAAGGTCGCTGCTGCGACAATTTGCCTGACCCAAAAGGGGTCGTAACCCCCCTTGCAACGATCCGGAATCGCCCCTTATATCCTCACTTGCAAGTTATTCTCACTTGCACCCTCCCCACGGATCGAAGGTCATCATGCGCAAGCTCACCCTCCCCCCTCGCTCGCTCTCGCGCCGTCACTTCTCCGCCCTCGCCCTCGGCACCCTCGCCGCCCCCTTCATCAGCCGTCGTGGCTTTGCCGATGCCGGCGAGGTCAACATCTACAGCGCCCGCCACTACCCCGCCGATGAAACGCTCTATGGCCTCTTCACCAAGGAGACCGGGATCAAGATCAATGTCATCCAGGGCACGGCCGAAGAATTGATGGAGCGTGTGAAGCTGGAGGGCGAGAGCTCGCCGGCCGATGTGTTCGTGACCGTCGATGCCGGCAATCTGTGGCGCGCGCAGGAAGCAGGTGTCTTCCAGCCGACAAAGTCGGCCCTATTGGATGAGAAGATCCCGCAGCATTATCACGAGCCCGGCGGCCACTGGTTCGGCTTTTCCACCCGCGCCCGCGTCGTCGTCTATGACACGCGCAAGGTGAAGCCCGCCGATCTCTCGAGCTATGAGCAGCTCGCCGATCCAGTCTGGAAGAGCCGTATTCTGGTGCGCTCGTCGAACAATATCTATAACCAGTCATTGCTCGCCTCGATCATCGAGCATGACGGTGAGGAGAAAGCGGAAAGCTGGGCCAAGGGCCTGGTCGCCAACTTCGCCCGCCCGCCCAAGGGCGGCGACATCGACCAGATCAAGGCGCTGGTTGCAAGCGAAGGCGACATCGCCATCAGCAACACCTATTACTTCGCACGCATGCTGTCGTCGAAGAACGAGGATGAGAAGAAGGGCCTTGAGAACCTCGCCGTCTTCTTCCCGAACCAAGCCGATCGCGGCACGCATGTGAACGTCTCGGGTGCCGGCGTTGCCGCCTATGCGCCCAACAAGGAAAACGCGATCGCCTATCTCGAATTCATGGCCAAGCCGGAGGCACAGGAGATCTTCTCCGGCGCCAATTACGAATACCCGGTCGTCGCCGGCTCGAAGGTCTCCGACATCGTCGCCAGCTGGGGCGATTTCAAACGCGACGAAGTCAATGTCGCCGCCTTGGGCCGCAACAACGCCGAAGCCGTGATGATCATGGACCGCGCCGGCTGGCGGTAGTTACCACGCGACCGCTACGCAGAAGCCCACGATACGCGGGTGGGTAATCCCCACAAACGGCGGGGCCAAACAAACGGCAGGGCCAATGGCGCCTATCTGGCCTTCTGTAACAACGAGAATTTCAGGACGTAGGAGTCCTTACAGGCCTGCGGTTGACGCAGTGTGATTTCGAATTCGCGTTTCGACGCCCGGTCCAATATATCTATGATGATGAAACGTAACCTTTTCATGTCTCTGCTATTGGCACTCGCAATGGTCTTTGTGACCGTCGCGCCGGCCGAGGTCAGTGCGTCGGCGCCCATGGATTGCGCCCACATGATGGTTGGCGTGGATGGGAAGATGGCGCCGACAGTGCCCAAGGCGCCGAGTTGCATCGATAAGGCCGGGTGCCTGCTGTTTTGTGCAAAGTTGCCAGTACCGACCGGCGTCATGTTCACCGCCGTTTGGTCGCGGAGCCCCTTCTCGACCGCTGAAGTCGACCAGCTAGACAGTGTCGACACCAAGCCAGATCACAGCCCTCCAAAGATTACTGCCTGATCGCTGATCCAGAAGGCAGCTTGCGCTGCTTGCCTGGATTTCATTGTCGCGCGCCAGTCGTGCTCGACAAAAAAGTGTCATGCCGATTCTTGATCGGCTGAACGACAGGTATTGCTATGAAAAGCACGAGCCGTGGCCGCCTTGCATGGCCGCTCGCGATTGCCACGTCACTGTTTATTGCAGGGGCGGTAATTCTCTACCGAGATCGCCTCCCAAACATCCAGGCTCTCTTTGGAGAGATTGGAACTGCCGCATCGGCCACGGAGCCGATGAGGGGGAAGGTTCTCTATTACAAAGATCCCATGGGTGGGCCGGACACATCCCCACTGCCCAAAAAGGATTCCATGGGCATGGACTACATCCCGGTCTATGAGGGGACGGCACCCGAACCCCAATCCGAACTCAAAGAGCCAGCCGCGGCACCGGCCAGCGGCAAGGGCAAGATTGCCTACTATCGCAATCCCATGGGCCTGCCGGACATCTCCATGGAGCCGAAGAAGGATTCCATGGGGATGGATTACATCCCGGTTTATGAAGACGAAGCCACCGACGCCGGCGCCGACAATGTCGTGCAGATCAGCCTCGACAAGATCCAGAAACTGGGGGTCACGAGTGCGCCGGCACAGTTGCGCCGGCTCACTCGTGCAGTTCGCGCGGTTGGCACTGTCGAGATCGATGAATCCCGGCAGGTGATCGTCACCAGCAAATTCGATGGCTGGATCGAGAAGTTGAAGGTCATGAAGACCGGCGACACCGTCAGCCGGGGCGATGGGATGCTGGAGATTTTCAGCCCTACCCTGCGGATCGCCGAAAGCCAATACCTGTCGACACTTAAAAGCAGCCCTGAGCTTGTCAAAAACGCCAAGGACCAACTGCGCAACAAAGGCATGACGGAGGATCAGATTGCCACCCTGGAGGGCCAGACCACCCCACCGCGCACGATGATGGTTACAGCACCCGCCGGCGGCCAGGTCATCGAGAAACAAGCGATCCTGGGCATGCGCGTGGAGGCCGGCGATCCCCTCTATCGCCTGGTGGACCTCAGCCACGTGTGGGTCATTGCTGAAATCCACGAGCAGGATATCGCCTCGATCCGGCCCGGTCTTCCTGCCGACATCACTTTTGACGCCTGGCCCGGCAAGGCGTTTACCGGAACCGTCAGCCTGGTCTACCCCATGGTTGCGACAGCTACCCGTACGGCGCAGGTGCGGGTCGAGCTCGACAATCAGGACGAGTTGCTTCGGCCCGGCATGTTCGCCAGTGTCTCGATTGATGCGGAGATGCAAACCACCTCAGTCCTGGCAATTCCTGAAAATGCCGTTTTGGACGACGGCCTCCAACTGACCGTCCTGATCGATCGCGGCGGGGGCCGGTTCGAGCCACGATCGATCCAGGTGGGCAGCCGAGCCGATGGCTTCGTCGCCGTAACCAATGGCTTGGCGGCGGGTGACAAGGTCGTTGTCAGCGCCAACTTCCTGATCGACGCTGAAAGCAATCTCCAGGCCGCGTTGCGAGCGTTCACGAGCAAACAGGCGATTGCTCCGGAGACAGCACAATGATCTCCGCCGTTATTTGTTGGTCGCTGCGCAACATCATTCTGGTCTTGCTCGGTACCGTCTTCATCGTCGCAGCCGGGATCTATGCGGTGCGGCAGATCCCACTGGATGCCATTCCGGATCTCTCTGACACGCAGGTCATCGTCTATACGGAGTATGCGGGCCAGGCCCCGCAGGTGGTTGAGGATCAAGTCACCTATCCACTTTCCACGGCCATGATCAGCGTGCCACACTCGAAGGCCGTGCGCGGCTTTTCATTCTTTGGCGCGTCTTTCGTCTACATCATCTTCGAGGACGGTACCGATATCTATTGGGCTCGCAGCCGGGTGCTGGAGTATCTCAACTTCGCACAGAAAACGCTGCCTTCGGGCGTCACGCCATCACTTGGTCCCGATGCCACTGGCGTGGGATGGGTCTATCAATATGTCGTCGAAGGCGCCAACCGAACCTTGGCCGAACTTCGCACGACGCAAGACTGGTTCGTTCGCTATCAGGTGGCAAAATCCGAGGGCGTTGCCGAGGTCGCCAGCGTCGGTGGCTTCACCCAGCAATATCAGGTCGTCGTCGATCCGAAGCGATTGCAGGCCTATGGTCTTTCGTTGGCGGATATCAAGAATGCCGTTCGTGACAGCAACATGGATGTCGGTGGCCGCACGGTCGAGCTGACCGAGACAGAATATGTCGTGCGTGGCCGCGGTTATCTCAAAGGCATCGGGGATCTTCGCAAAGTCGTCCTCAAATCGACCAACGGAACGCCTGTCAGCCTGCAGGATGTTGCGCGAATTGAAATGGGGCCAGATGAGCGTCGTGGCATCACGGAGCTCGATGGTCAGGGCGAGGTCGTCAGCGGTATCGCTTTGCAGAGATTCGGCGCCAACGCCCTCGACGTCATCGACAATGTGAAGGCAAAGATCGCCGGTATTGCCAGCGGGCTGCCAGCCGGTGTCACGATAAAATCGGTCTATGACAGATCGCAACTGATCGAGAGTGCCATAGCGACGTTGAAGCATACGCTTGTCGAAGAAAGTGTCGTCGTCGCAATCGTCTGCTTCATCTTTTTGCTACACCTCCGCAGTGCGCTGGTGGCGATCATCATGCTTCCAGTCGGTGTCCTTATGGCCATGATCATGATGCACGCTCTGGGGCTTACATCCAATATCATGAGTCTGGGTGGGATCGCGATCGCGGTGGGCGCCATGATTGATGCCGCCATCGTCATGATCGAGAACGCACACAAGCATCTCGAGCGCGCGGCGCCGAACGAACCGCGAATTCAGGTTCTGATTCGGGCAACGACGGAAGTCGGACCGGCGCTTTTCTTCAGCCTGCTCATCATCACGGTGTCGTTCTTGCCGGTCTTCACGCTGGAGGCCCAGGAAGGCCGCATGTTCCAGCCCCTCGCCTTTACCAAGACATTCGCCATGGCGGGCGCCGCCTTTCTCTCCATCACCTTGGTGCCAGTGCTGATGATCCTCTTCGTCAGAGGAAAGATCATTCCCGAGGCACGCAATCCCATCAACCGTCTGTTGATATGGATCTATCGCCCGATCATCCGTGTGGTTCTCAGGGCAAAGATCCTGATGATCGTCATTGCCCTCGTTGTCCTGGCGGCGACCATCTATCCGATCCGGCAGCTCGGAACGGAATTCATGCCGACGCTCAATGAAGGGACTTTGATGTATATGCCGACCACCCTGCCGGGCTTGTCGGTAACCAAAGCCGGCGAATTGCTGCAAACCCAGAACAAGATCATCAAATCGTTTCCAGAAGTCGCCAGCGTTTTCGGCAAGGCCGGGCGCGCCGCGACGGCGACCGACCCGGCACCGACCGAGATGTTCGAGACGATCATCAATCTGAAGCCGCAATCGGAATGGCGACCGGGCGTCACCATCGACAGCCTCACAGCCGACATGGACAGCGCGCTGCAATTGCCGGGTGTCAACAATGCCTGGACAATGCCGATCAAGGCACGCATCGACATGCTCTCGACCGGTATCCGAACGCCCATCGGCATCAAGATCATCGGCGCTGACCTCACGCAGATGGATGCTCTGGCACGCCAGATCGAGGCGGTGGTGCGCGGTGTGCCGGGGACAACGAGCGCCTATGCCGAGCGCGTGGTAGGAAGCTATTACCTCAACATTACGCCAGACCGGGACTCCTTGGCACGCCATGGAATCACGGTCGCGGCCTTCCAGGATACGATCGCCATGGCGCTGGGCGGCGAGACGGTGACGACGACGGTCGAAGGGCGCCAACGCTTCAGTGTGAATCTGCGCTACCCCCGGGCCCTCCGGAGCGATCCAACGGCGATCGGTCGGCAGGTCTTGGTTGACACGCCGACGGGCACCGCCATTCCGCTTGGACAGCTCGCCACGATCGAACTCGCGCAAGGTCCATCGACGATTCGAACTGAAAATGCGCTGTTGGCGCTTTACGTCTACATCGATATCCGCGGCCGGGACATTGGCAGCTATGTGGCGGACGCCCGAAAGGCCGTTGCCAACAATGTCGCCTTCCCTCCCGGCTATTTTGCTGTCTGGAGCGGCCAGTTCGAATATCTGGAGCGCGCCGAGAAGCGTCTGCAGATCGTCGTGCCGGTGACGCTACTCATTATTTTCCTTCTGCTCTATCTCAACTTCAAGCGATTGACGGAAACGCTCATCGTCATGCTGTCACTGCCCTTCGCTCTGGTCGGCGGCTTTTGGCTCATGCACTTTCTGCATTTCAACATGAGCGTCGCGGTCGCCGTAGGATTCATTGCCCTCGCCGGTGTTGCGGCGGAAACCGGCGTCGTCATGCTGATCTATCTGGATCAAGCGATGAAGGAACGGCAGCGGCGTTGCGATGCCACGGGGAAGCCATTTGGCACCACCGACCTTCGCGCGGCCATCATTGAAGGTGCCGTCGAGCGCGTGCGACCAAAGATGATGACCGTCGTTGCGATCATGGCCAGCCTACTGCCAATTCTATGGAGCACCGGCACTGGGTCGGAAATCATGCAGCGCATTGCCGTACCAATGATTGGCGGCATGATTTCTTCAACGGTGCTGACGCTGGCGGTGATACCGGCTGTCTATGCTCTCATCAAAGGCTGGAAGCTGGAGGCGATAGGCGCAGGAGCCAATGTCGACTAGAATCTCGGCAGGGCCGGCTTTCCAAAGCCCGTCACCCGGCTTAGGATATTATCCGATTGCTGATCAAAGCGGACGCCACACGACGGAGCCTAGGACGATGATCCGCAAGGTTTCCTTCGATCCTGTACCGCGAGGTATGGCGGGATTTCTGCTCGGATTGTGCTTTTCTATCCTGGTGCCGCTGTTCGATGCCGCGCCGGCGCTGGCTGATGGGCGCGTAGCACTAGTGATCGCCAATTCTGATTACGGCGATATGGGCCGGTTGAAGAATCCGGCGAATGACGGAAGGTTGCTGGCGAAGACACTGGAAGGTCTCGGCTTCGCGGTCGATCTTGTTCTGGACGGCGACCAGCGCGCCATGAAGCGCGCCATCAAGAACTTCGGCATGAAGCTGCGCAAATCCGGCCTGGATGGGATCGGGCTCTTTTACTATGCCGGGCATGGCCTGCAGGTCGGCGGCGAAAATTACCTGATCCCGATCGGCGCCCAGATCGAATCCGAGGGCGATGTCGAGATCGAGGCCGTGGCGGCCGGCAGCATTCTCAGCCAGATGCAATATGCCGGTAACGCCGTCAATCTCGTCTTCCTCGACGCCTGCCGCAACAATCCCCTGACGCGGGGCTTCCGCTCGGTCGAGAAAGGCCTCGCGCGTGTCGAGGCACCACGGGGCAGCTTCGTCGGTTATTCAACGGCGCCGGGCGAGGTCGCAACCGATGGCGACGGCGAGAACTCGCCTTACGCGCTGGCGCTGGCGGAAGAACTCGGCAAGCCTGGCATCTCGGTGGATACGGCGCACCGCAATGTCCGCTCGAAGGTGCTGACCGAGACCCATGAGATGCAAACGCCGTGGGACAGCTCGTCGCTGATCGGTGAAGTAGTCCTTGCCGCTGCCACGCCGGAGGTCGCGACTGCAGCGCCCGCCGTTGCTGCACCCGGCACGGGCAGCGACAAGGAAGCCCTGTTCTGGGAATCGATCAAGGACAGCCAGGATCCGGAAGAGTTCGCCGCCTATCTCGAACAATATCCCAACGGCACCTTTGCGCGGCTCGCGCATGGCAAGATGGCGAAGCTGTCGAATGCTGGCGCGCCTTCGATAGAACAAAGCACGGCGCCTGCGCCTGAGCCGCCAGCGGATCGGGTCGTGGAGCTGGATGCAACCTATGTCGCGCGCCAATCAGCCAACATACGCTCCGAGCCGAGCACGCTGGCCAAGATCATCGGTCGCCTGAAAGAGGATGACGCGGTCACTGTGACAGGGAAAGTGCAGGACAAGGATTGGTACCGCGTCAGCTTGGCAAAGGACACCGGCTATGTCAGTTCGCAATTGCTGGTCGAGGCTGATGCCGATGAGATCGCTGCCTGGGGAGAGGTGAAACGGAAACCGAGTGCGGAAGCCGTTCAAGCCTTTCTGCAGGCGCATCCGGGCAGCTATTTCAAGCCCAAGGCGGAAGCATTGCTGGCTGCTCTCGCCACGCCCGCTCCAGCGCCGGCGCCGCTATCTGCGCCCGCCGAGGCAACCCAGCCACCCGAGGAAACGGCAGCGGCGGCAGCGCCCGAGCGCGAAGGCGCCAAACCCGGCACGATCATCCGCGATTGCAGCGATTGCCCGGAGATGGTGGTGGTGCCGGCCGGCAGCTTCACCATGGGATCGCCGCCGAGCGAGGCGGGACGCGCCGATAACGAGAATGCGCAACATCGCGTGACGATCGGCAAGCCCTTTGCCGTCGGCAAGTTCGAGGTGACGCTGACCCAGTTCCAGAAATTCGTTCAGGCCTCTGGCTACCGCCCCACGGATTATTGCTGGACCGATCCCGATGGCGACGGCACCTGGTACAATCTGGCCTGGTACAATTGGGCCGGCCCCGGTTTCGCCGGCTATACACAAGGCGCGAACGACCCGGTCGTTTGCGTGACCTGGCGCGATGCGGAGGCCTATGCCGCCTGGCTCTCCAACAAGACCGGCAAGACCTATCGGCTGTTGACCGAGGCCGAATGGGAATATGCCGCAAGGGCCGGCAAGCAGACACCCTTCCCCTGGGGCTCGGATCTTTCCGGCGTCTGCACCGGCACCAACGGCGCCGACACGCGCATCCTGCAACGCTTTCCGTCCTGGAGCGGCGCACCCTGCGACGATGGCTATGCCTATACCGCGCCGGCGGGCAGCTATCCGGCGAACGGATTCGGGCTCTATGACATGGTCGGCAACGTCATGGAATGGGTCGAGGATTGCTATCGCGACAATTACAACAACACGCCGGTGGATGGCAGCGCGGTTGGCGGCAATTGCCAATCCAGGGTCATCCGAGGCGGCGCCTGGAACGTCAAAACCAGCGACCTCAGATTCGCCGACCGCAGCGCCTACACACCCGACGGCGCCACCATCAGCTTCGGCTTCAGGGTGGCGCGGGATCTGAACTAGGGCGATGATTCATGGCGGCCGAGAGGGCTCGACCTGCATGCACTCAGCTAAACGACAAATCGCACACTGATCTCGACTACGCCGCGTCGCAGATCCTCCTATCCGTTGCCTCTATTTCTGAAAAAGATAGAAACCGATTTCTTGAGTCGGAATGATCTGCTGAGAGGCGGGATCGAAATAAATCGCACCAGCGCCGATTTCTATGACCGCTTTCCCGGTCCATAAGGGCCATTCCGGGCCTGTCGCTGCCCCCTTTGAACGAGGGACAATGTTGGTCACGCCCGGGGAATTTTGGTCAGATGCAATCATGTTGAGCGTAGGAACTTTGTCGACAGGATAGATAAACCCTATGCCCTCACTTTGGTTGTCGATGTGAAACGCGCCATCGCTCCAGCGTAGCGGCATAGCGTGGCTTAACGCGTCACGCCGATCCGGTGCACTGCGAGGCCAATTGTCGGAGGGGTTTGGCTCGAGGGCATCCAATCCAAACCTGAACGGAAAGTGGGTCTCAATTGACTTAAACAGGTTCGACGGAATTATTTTGGCTGCATCCAACGTTGGAAGGATGCCCGCAAGCTCCGGCACTTGGGCCCAGACGTCCCGCGCGATTGGCCGAGCAGTTAGGCCCACAAATCGCATGCCAGCAGTGGAAAATTTGCGGAATGCGCCATGATTGCCGCTAAAAGAGAATTGCGTGAAGTCTCGCGAGGCATCCCCAAAACGTTCTTTGGAAGATAGTTTGGCGAAGACACCCTTAAGCGTCACTCGCGCAGCCCCCGACCTTAACAAGTCTTCCGCAAGATAACCCTCAAGCACTTGCGGATCATCGGGATCCTCAGTCCATAGAATAAGCGGGACGTAGCTAGGCGAAACTGGCCATGCCTCAGCATCGCACAGATTAGGTATGACGATAATTAACCCAGAACCGTCGTAAAGCTTTTCCGCCATCGCTTCCCGGCTGCGGCCAGTCGCCGGAAAAGTGCGTTGAGTGGTGTTGGGCGTTATACACTCGACTATGCGGCTGATCTCAAGTGATCGCCCCTCGTAAACTATCGTTGTACCGAATTCGTAATATGTTGGCGGCTTGTCTTCTTCGACGGAGATCCGCCCTATTCCAAGAATGACGACCACTACTGCGACAACGCCCAACAGCACTACAAGAAGGCCTGTATTTCTTGTGTTCATGGCAAATCCGATTTCTCTCGACCGCGCGTGATGGTGCACTGGCGCCCATTCGAGGGTGAAGAAAATGGTACCGTCATCGCTAAGGCTTCAGCTTCCCTATCCGCTTTTTGATCTGGTCCCGGACCGCCATGTAATCTGCGCCATTGTCGAGATACTGGTAGGCGAGTGCCAGCATCAACACATCCGCGGTGCCCGGTATCACCGAGAAGTGGGGGACTGACCGCAGGGATTCGATGAGGTCTTCTCGTGCCGCCGATGCGTAGACGAGCCGGCCGCGAAAGCCGAAAAATGAAAAGGATCGGTCGAACAGGCAATAGCGCAAGAGATAGATGTCGCCCTTATTGCCCTTTGGTGAGGCCGCAATGACTGTCGTCTTGCCATTGCCGTCCGCCGCACTCCGCGATCTGGACGCACAATTCAGGTGGCGTTCATCGCCCAGATCCTGGTCGCCTGGCATCTTTGCGAGTGAAAATGGAGACAGCTCTGCGATGGTTGCACAATCACGGGCATCATCGCCGGGCGCGACGAGGATGGTGTTTCGCCCAGGGGCCCGGGTGCCGGATTTGAGGAATGCTTCACAAGCCGCGCCGAGATTGTCGGCGTGCTCCGTCGTCACATCTCCCACCACTTGTCGTCCCGTTGTCATGGTAGCCACATCCTGGATTTTCCGTGCGGCTTTCTCGACCTCGGCGGACAGGTCGCCATAGCCGCCACGATAACGCCCGACAATGGCATGGACGGTCACGACATCGCCTTTAAGGAGATCGAGCCTTGCCGTCGCCCAATCGGCGCGCAGACCGCGACCCAGTACGACGCGTTCGAAGACTTCGATGTCTTCTACCTTTGTGCTTACCTCGAGTTGATCTTCGGCATCAGCGACATGAGTGGCGCCCGACAACAAAGCAACCGACAACGCTGATAGAATCGCGACGTGCCACAATTTTCTCCGCATCGACCGGCCCCTCCTTTCTCACTCAGCCGGGGCGCGGCGGCGGCTGCCGAGATAGATTAGCAAGGTTGCGGCGGCGACGGCCGGCGCATAGATGACGACGGCTTCCAGCACCTTCGGCGGCCCGCCCGGGGCGGCAAGCCCATAGGATGCGAGCCCCACTTCGAAAACGGCGGCGATGATGGCGGCGACCAGCAACCGCACATAGCCGCCCGTCTTCCACCACCTGAGAATAAGGCCGAGCAGCAGGCCCATGACGATGAAGCTTAATGCCAGCGCACCAGCAAATTGCGCGAGATAACCTGCCATTCCAAGACTCCCGCGTCATTCATTGCGGTGTATATATGAATGAATATTCTATCATTTCGATTACCGCGTTTTACAAGGCCAATTTCCTGACGCTGGCTTGGGAGAGGTCATGACGCGCAAATAAAAACGCCGCCGGTTGATGCCGGCGGCGTTCTTTTATGCGCAGGTAAATGCGCGATACTTAGACGGTGATGTCGAGGCGCTTGTCGCTGGTGCCACTCACGCCATCACGCTCGGAGCTTTCCTCGACCACTTCGGTCTTCTTGAGGTCGGCTTCTTCGGCGACGCGGTTGTTCTGGCGCTGCACCGCATTGGTGCTCGCTGCTTGCGAACTCTGTTGCACACCGGAAAACCGGGCCGCTTCGATACCGGCGGCTACGGCACCTACCTGGCTGATGGCCATCGCCCAGGCTCCTGCTCCATGAAACACTGCATAAAAGATTGGCCTTTGGGGCGTGAAGCGCAAGCACTATCGCCTGGGAATTTAAGAGAGTTTTAAGTAATTTTATTGCGTACCATTTTGAGATCCCTCGACCCGGCTGATATCGCAGGATAATCTCGATCATATGACTGGCCGCTTGTGAACAAAGTCCGGGGACAAAACCATGACGCTCACAACATCATCCGCATCTCAGCACCTCACGGCGACCCAAAGCGAGGCGTTTTGGCGGGATGGTTATCTGGTGGTCGAGAATGCGCTCAGCCCGGACGACCTGAAGGCCCTGCAGCGGGAATTCGAGGACTGGGTCGCCGACAGCCGGCAGCATGACAAGCCCTGGGGCATCATTGCCGACGGTCGGCCGCGCTTCGATCTGGAGCCCGGACATAGCGCGGAGAAGCCGGCCTTGCGCCGCGTGAACTCACCGACCGAGATCTCGGAGAATTACGACCGCGTCATGTCGGCAAGCCGCGTGCCCCTGCTCATTGCCGATCTCATCGGACCCAACGTCAAATTCCACCACGCCAAGATCAATTCGAAGCTGCCGGGCGCGGCGACGCTGGTGAAATGGCACCAGGACTTTCCGTTCACACCACACAGCAATGACGATCTGGTGACGGCGCTGATCTTCGTCGATGACGTGACGGCAGAGAACGGCCCCTTGGAAGTGTTGCCCGGTTCGCATAAAGGACCGCTTTACGAGCTGTGGCATGACGGGCGTTTCACCGGCGCAGTCGACCCGAAGTTGGAAGCAGACATGCGTGCAGGCGCACAGCAAGCCAAAGGGCCGGCGGGCAGCGTGTGCTTCATGCACACAAGGCTGCTTCATGGCTCCGCGCCCAATCGCTCGACCCGGCCGCGCACGCTGTTCATCTGCGTCTATTCGGCCGAAGATGCCATTCCGCTGTCGCCCAATCCCCTGCCCTCCACCCATGAGGGCCGCATCGTAGAAGGCCAGCGCACGGGGCGCGTGCGCTGCGTCGGCAACGAATTGCGGCTGCCGCAATTACCGACCCAAGCCTCGTTCTTTGCCCAGCAGGCGGCAAGCTATGACGGCTGAGCTTCGCACAATCTGAGAAAAGCAAAATGACACATACCGATGACACGACCCTGCGCCGCATTCTGGAGCAGACGAAGACGATCGCCCTGGTGGGCGCCAGCCCCAAGCCGGAACGGCCGAGCCATGGGGTGATGCGTTTCCTGCAGCGCCAGGGGTACCGCGTCATTCCCGTCAATCCGGGGCTGGAGGGGCAGACGCTCAACGGCGAACGCGTTTACGCGCGCCTTGCCGACATACCGGAAGCCAAGGCCGGGCAGATCGACATGGTCGATATCTTCCGCAATTCCGAGGCAGCACGCGAGCCGGCGCGGGACGCCATCGCCATCGGCGCCAAGACGGTCTGGATGCAGCTCGGCGTCATCAACGAGACAGCCGCCACCGAGGCCCGCCAAGCCGGGCTCGATGTGGTGATGGATCACTGCCCGGCCATCGAGATCCCCCGCCTCGGCATCGCCGCGAAGAAATAGACGCCTCGGCCCTTACTTGGCGCTGGCCATGCTTTGCGTTATGGTGAAACCAGATTGGGGTTTGCGTATTTCGAGGGGTATCAATGACGCGGGTTTCGAGTGCCGCCAGCGCCGCGGAACGGCCGACAGATGTCGAGCTTTCCTGGCTGACAAAGGGGCTGAAACAGCCCGGCGGCAAGCTGCCGTTGTTCGACGAATGGGGTCAGAAGGTCAACGAGCGCACCATCCGTGCCTGCATCGACCATGGTTGGGCGGAGCCTTGGTTCACCAACCCGCTGAAGCCTGATTGGCTGGTCTGCAAGCTGACCGATGCCGGCCGCCGTGCGGTCGAGACCAAGAATCACTGAAGCCTGATAAGAATGGCATCCTGGCCCGTGCGCTCAACCGGCGCGCGGGCTTTGCCTTTTAGATCGCCGGCGCGCCGCGCAGCAGATCGAGATGCAGCGGATTGTCGAGGCCGTTGAAGAGGCTGCCGCCTCGTGCCTGCGGCTGTTGGGCCGGGGCCTTTTCCTTGTCGCTGCCGTCATCCTCGCCCGAGACCGGCAATGCCGCCAGTGTCACCAGCATCAGCGGCGACAACAGGCTGCCGACCTTGCTCAAGCTGCTTGAGCCGGCATCGGCCAATGTCGCCCCATCGAGGCGGGAATCCGAGTTGAGCGTGGTGCGCAGCCGGCCGAAGAAGGCGGCGTTGGGTGCTGCCGGCAGCGAGAGGCCGGCCACGAGCGAGGTACCGGGGATGCTGCCGATGACGGTATCGCTGCTGTCGGCACTGGCGACAGCGATATCGCCACCATCGCCTGCGAGCGACGCATAGGCCGCCATGTCGGCGTCCATCGAGGTGTCGAAGCGGTTGTAGATCTCGGAGACCGTGCGCGCCCGGCCATCTTCGGTGTAGAAGACATTGCGATTGGCGGCCGCTGCCTTGGGGAACAGGCTGGCACCGGTGCGATCGGGGCTTTCCTCCATCGTGCGCAGGAATTTGAGCGCGCCGCTGATCCCCAGGAAATGCGCCATGTAGAGGTCGGTGCCGTTGACATCGCGGTCCAGCTTTTCTTCAAGCTTGGCCTGATTGTCGGCCGCATGTTCGGCAGCCATGGCCGAGGCGAAACTGGGATCTCGGCGCAGCTCCAGGATCTCTTTGCGAGTGGCGGCGTCTGCCACCACAAAATGCCCGTCGGCGCGGCGCGTGATCTTGTCGGCAAGATCGCCTTTGCCGTATTCGGCACCGTGGTTCTTGACGACACCAAGCCAGGTCTGCTCGACGAACTGATAGAGACCGGCGGCGGAAGAGGATTTGGCCTGGGCCGCCGGATCGAAACTGCTTTCGCGATTGGCCTGGGCCATGAGGTAGGAAAAATCGACGCCGGTCGACAGGCTGGCCTGCCGGATACCCGCTAGGACATCGGACCTGATCGAGACGTCCTGGCCCGTGACATTGGTCAGTGTCGCCAGCGGAGTCATGACGCCCGCCCCGCCTGGTGTACAAGAGGCCGAATGGCAGAGCATGCCGAAGACACGGCAGTTCTTGCCGAGCTCATGCCTGCGATGTTCGCCTTTGCACCCATTTCTCTGCCGCTTTTCCAGCCAAAAGAGACTTTCCTGGGGATGTATCAGCAAATGGCGTGCCAGACCTGCACCTCTGGTAGCGACGCTACCTGAGGTTGATCCCTTGTCCTATTTTAAATGGTAGAGTTAACATCGCGCATCGACTGGTCTTTTCCGAGTAGAGGCCCGTGAAACCCGAAGACTTTCATCGCAACGTTTTCGAAAGTTCGGATGTCGGCATCTATATGACCGCCCATTCCGGCGTGCTGCTGTCGGTCAACAGCGCTTTCGCTCGTATGATGGGGTTTGCCTCCCCAGCCGATTTGCTTGCCGAGATGGGTCGGAACCCAGCGCCACTTTACGCCGATCCGGGGCAACGGGAGCGGCTGCTCAGCAAGATCGCGGCGACCGGCAACCTCACCAACGAAATGAGCGAGATTGTGCGCCGTGATGGGATAAGGCTGTGGATCTCTGAATCCGCATCGATGCACGGGCTGGGCACGCCACAAGCGGTGTTGATCGGCACAGTCATCGACATCACGGCGCTGGTCGCCTCGCAGCAGGCTTTGCAGGAGGCCGAGGAGCGTTATCGCGGCCTTTTCGAGAATGCCGTTGATGGCAATTTCATCTCGAGCCTGGACGGAAAGATGATCGGCGCCAACCATGCGCTGGCGCGCATCAACGGCTATGAGACGCCGACCGAATTGATCGCTGCGGTGAACAACATCGCCATCGAATGGTATGTCGATCCGAAGCGGCGCAACGACTTTGTGGCACTGGCCGAGCGCGACGGCTTTGTGCGCAACTTCGAGTCCGAGATCTACCGTCACAAGACACGCGAACGCATCTGGATCTCCGAAACCGCGCGCCTGGTGCGCGGCAGCGACGGCAGGCCGTCGCATTTCGAAGGGACGGTCATCGACATCACCGAGCGCAAGAGCTTCGAGCGGCAGCTCATGCTGGCGCGGCGCGATGCCGAAAGCTCGAACCGCGCCAAGACCGAGTTTCTGGCCAGCATGAGCCATGAACTGCGCACGCCGCTCAATGCCATCATGGGCTTTTCCGAGCTCATCACGCTGATGACCCGTAACAGCGATCCGGGATCGCGCATTCATGAATATGCCGGCGACATTCACGCCAGCGCACGCATCCTGTTCCGACTGATCGAAGAGATTCTCGATTATTCGAAACTCGAATCCGGCAAGGCAATCATCGAGGAAAGCGCCGTCGATCTTGCCGAGATCATGCGGCAATGCGTGACCATGCTTTCGGCCCGCGCCGCCAAGGGCGATATCGCCTTGGAGCTGGCTCTGCCGCCCGATCTACCGCGGGTGCGGGGCGATCAACGGCGGCTGCTGCAGATCGTGCTCAATCTGCTGGCGAATGCCGTGAAGTTCACGCCGGCCGGCGGAAAGGTATCTGTCAGCGCTGGTTGCGAGCCCGATGGCAGCCTGATCTTCGGTGTTGCCGATACGGGCATCGGCATCTCGGCCAAGGACATCGAGCGAATCTTTGAACCCTTCGTGCAAGCCGACCGCTCGGCCTTCCATCAGCAGGAAGGCACCGGGCTTGGCCTCGCCATCTGCCGGAGCCTGGTCGAACTACATCAAGGGCGAATCGAGATCGCCAGCCAGCCGGGGCAAGGCACCCATGTCAGGGTGCTGCTGCCCCCGGGCCGGGTCATCTTGCTGTCAGATTCGGCTGCCCAGCCGGAAATGCACCAAGTGGCAGCAGATCCGGCCGGGCGATGAGCGTTTCAATTTTTAGGGGATTAACGCGTGCTCCAGGGGCCCGCGAATGGGTGCAACGTATCGGTGCAGTAGCCAGGATTGCTGATCCAGCCGTTTCCGCTGCAGTTAGTATCGAAAATGCGGCTTTCGGCGCAGGCCGTGAGAAGCAGCAGACCGGCAACAAGGATAAGTTGTGAACGCTTTTTCATCTGAACCTCCAGTTCATGCAACGATCAGGTCAAATAGATCGGCAGTACCGCGCCCAGTATGCGTCAATGACCCCACCCAAACACGGAGCCTCAACGAAAGTTGCGTTCTGGATGAAATAGATCGTGTAGCATGCTAAATTAACTAGGTTTGTTATCCGGCGAGCATGATGGATGCAGGGGTCGCATCCGGGCTTCGGGGGCAAATAGCCGATCGCCGGCAGGCAGAAATATTTGAGCATTGCGCCGAGAGTTGCATGGAGCCACCGTTCGACATTCCGGAACCGCGACTGCGGTCGCTGTATGATTATTGGCACAGCAAGATGCATGGGCACGATCTGCCGGCGCGCACCGATATCGATCCGCTGGAGATGAAGCAATGGCTCGGCAATCTCATGCTGATCGAATTCCATAGCGGCGTCGCCGATTATCAGATCCGCCTCGACGGCACCAATCTTGAGCATTATTACGGCACGCGCCGTACCGGCTTCGGCGTCGAGAAGCTGACCAATGAGGACGAGCGGCGCTTGCTGCTGGAACAATATGCTGCCGTGCTGAACCACAAGTCGCCGGCCTATTACGAGGCGGATTTCACCAATAGCGACGGCGTCTATTCGCGCCAGGCTAAACTCATCCTGCCGCTCTCGGCGGACAAGGAACGGGTCGACATGGTGCTCGTCGGGATTTATTTCCGGCCAACGGACAGCGCCGAAATCAACTAGCGCAGATAGCCCGCGAACGATGTACGCGCGCGGGGCTTAGCCACGCACGATGTATTCGCGCAAGGATTCCGCTTCACGCTCGGCATCCTCGACGCGGCGTTTCACGACGTCGCCGATCGAGATCATGCCGATGATGCGTCCGTCGCTGCGCACCGGCAGATGCCGAAAGCGGCGCGTCGTCATCAACGCCATCGTGCTTTCGACCGTGTCTTCTGGTGCGCAACAAATGACATTGCGGGTCATCAACGTCGCGACAGCGCGGGCCAAGACGGCCGTGCCTTCGCGCGCGATCTGACGAACGATATCGCGCTCGGAAAAAATCCCGATCATCTCGCCCTTGCCATCAAGGACGGGCACGGCACCGATATTCTCGCGCGTCAGAGTCGCCGCAACATCAGCGACACTGGCAGTCTCGGGCACGGAAATGAGCCGGTCAGGCTTTTGTTTGAGGATGCTCGCAACGGTCATCGCAGCCACCTCTCTTTCAGGCTGAAAACTCAGCCGGTCCCTAAGAGCGTAGCGTGCTTTGGCGATAACGCAATATCTTTGCTATGCGGTAAAACGCGATGAAGCGAAACGGTCAGCCGTGATCCGACTTTTTCTCATTCTCATCCGGCTCGTCACCTGAGTCAGAATCATCGTCGTCGTCGTCATCCTCATCTTCGTCGAAGTCGTCGTCCTCGTCGGCGTCTTCTTCGGACTCGTCCTCGTCGCCTTCATCGTCATCGTCGGCGTCTTCATCTTCATCGTCGCCGGTGACATCGATAGCTTCTTCGTGCTCTTCCGCAGGTGCGAAGGCGCCACTGGGCTCTTCTTCCTCGGCGCGGGCCAGAAGCTCCGCTTCATAGGCGTCGTCGGCGGCACGGTCTTCCGAGGCTTCTTCTTCCCCAGCCACCAGCGCCTCTGGCTCGCCGCGCAGTTCGATCGCGGCGGCTTCTTCTTCCGCCTGTTCCTGCGCCCCATCGGGCGGCAGAACGGTGCTGCCCTGGGTGCCCAGGGTCGAGACGGCGGAGCGCGCATCGAGCAGGCCGGCAGCACGTAGCTCCTCAACACCCGGGAGTGCCTCGCAACTTTCGAGATTGAAATGCTCGAGGAAACCGGTGGTGGTGGCCCAGGTCACCGGACGACCCGGCGTCTCGCGTCGACCGGCCGGTTTGATCCAATCGGCCTCGAGCAGGGAGTCGAGCGTGCCCTTTGAGATGGCGACACCACGGATCTCTTCGATTTCGGCACGGGTCACCGGCTGGTGATAGGCGATGATGGCCAGCGTCTCGATGGCGGCGCGGGTCAGCTTACGCACCACCTTGCGCTCGATCGACATGCGATGCGACAGGTCCGGCGAGGTCCGGAACGCCCAGCGCCCGTCGAATTGCAGCAAGTTGACGCCACGATTGGCATAATGCCCCGTGAGCTCTGCCAGCAAGCCTTTGACATCCGCGTCATCTGGCAGGCGCTGAGCCATGGCCTTCTCGGTCAGGGGCTCGGCGGCGGCAAACAGAACCGCTTCCAGGAAGCGCAATGTCTCGAATCTATCTTCACTCATGATGACGTCACTTCACCGGGCGATGCTGGGGCGGCAGGTTCCGCCCGCTTCATGTAGATGGGGCCGAACAGCCCTTCCTGGCGCAAATTGATGATGCCGGAACGGGCGAGTTCGAGCGAGGCAGCAAAGGTTGCCGCCACGGCCGCACGGCGCTGAAGCGGCTGCTTCAGCCCGTCAGGCAGGAAATTCTGCAGGATGGTCCAGTCCAGCGTATGGCCGATGATATCGCCAATCCGCTTAAGGGCATCGTCCATCGAGAACAGGTTGAGTGGCGTGATCTGCAGCATGCCCTCGCGGCGACGGCCGGGATGGGTGCCATAGGCCTTCAGCAGCTCATAGAGGCTGAGTTCGTAGACCGGAATGTCGATGACCTTCAGCGGCTCCGGCGTGCCCCGGGTAAAGACGTCGCGGCCCAATTGGGGCAGATTCAACATCGCCTGCCCAGCCTTCTGCATCGCCTCGAGGCGCTGCAGCTGGAAAGCAAGGGCGGCGGCCAACTCGACGCCGGTCGGCTCGCCATCCGCCGGCGGCTCAGGCAGCAGCAGGCGGGACTTCAGGTAAGCAAGCCATGCCGCCATCACCAGATAATCGGCGGCAAGCTCAAGGCGCAGCCGGCGAGCATGGTTGATGAACGTGAGATACTGGTCCGCCAATTCCAGGATCGAGATCTTCTTGAGATCGACCTTCTGCTCGCGGGCGAGCGTCAGCAGGACATCGATCGGCCCTTCATAGCCATCAAGGTCGAGGCGCAGTTCGCCATCGTCATTGGCGGCGACCAACGGTACATCGTCGCCAGCGGGGGTTTCGGCAGGAGGCTGTTCACCAACAGGTTCTTCGCCAGCCGGTTCTGTGTCGGCAGGCTCGCTCGCAGCGCCTTCGGCCGCCGCTTCGCTTGGGGCAGCATCCTCAGGCGTGGGCGCAGGCGTGTCCTCGGCGACACCAGGTGTCCCACCAGGTGCTTCCGGCACATCCGTTTCGTCGTCGGCGGTCCAAGGCGCCATCAGCCCGTCAGCCCCGTCAGGGTTACAACAAGATGCAGGAGATAGTCGGAAGCCGGACCCAAAATCCAGCCCAAAATATTGAGATTCATCCCCAATGAGCTGCCGATGAACGGCAGCACGAAGATGAGGCCGAGAAGGATCATCATGCCGTAGCGTTCGGTACGGTAGAATGGCCGTGCCAGGCTCGGCGGCAGGATTCCACCCAGCACCCGGCCACCATCCAGCGGCAGCAAAGGCAGCATGTTAAAAAGCGCCAGCATCACATTGAGCCGCATGGAATTTATGAGGGTCTGGACAGACCAATCCGCAAACCAACTGGGGGCCAGAACTGCCGCATGCAGCATCAGCGCGGAAATGACAGCCAGGATCAGATTGCTGCCGGGACCGGCCAGGGCAACGAGGGCCGAGTCACGCCGGAAATGCTTCAAACGCCGGAAATTGACCGGAACGGGCTTGGCATAGCCAAAGAGGAAGCCACTGCCCGTCATCAACAGCAGCGCCGGCAGAATCACGGTACCGAAGGGATCGACATGCTTCAGCGGATTGAAGGTCACGCGGCCCTGCATATAGGCCGTGTCGTCGCCCAGGCGCCAAGCGACATAGGCATGGGACGCCTCGTGCAGTGTGATGGCGATCAGGACAGGCAACGCCCAGGTTGTGGCGAGCTGCGCCAAATGGCCGAAATCGAGTGTTTCCAAAATTGGCTCCTAGAGTGCGATCCAAAGACCGGCCGCACTCTCCCCGCTTTTACTGAAACTTCAGGCCATTAGGGCCGAAAGTTCATCTTTGAGATCCGCCTGATCGAAATCCGGATCCACATTGAGGCGCCGCTGGCCCTGTTCATATCGGGCAAGTCCGGCGGAAGACAAGGGCTTAGTGCCTTTGACGACCTTCTCCATCTCAGCCATGTCGCCATTGCAGTGGAGCACGACGTCGCAGCCAGCTTCGAGGCTCGCCTGCGCCAGCTCATCGAGCCCGCCCTTCAGAGCCTTCATCGAAAGGTCGTCAGACAGCAGCAGGCCGGCAAACCCGATCTCGCCACGGATGATTTCGGCAATCACGGTACGGCTCAGGGTCGCCGGCTGGGTGGCGTCAATGGCGCTGTAGACGATGTGTGCCGTCATTGCCCAGGGAATGTCATGGAGCGCCCGGAAGGGAACGAAATCGGTCTCCGCCAGGGTATCGAAGTCAGTATCGACACGCGGCAGATCGAAATGGCTGTCGACCATCGAACGGCCATGACCGGGAATATGCTTGATGATCGGCATGACGCCGCCTGCCAGCAGGCCTTCTGCCGCTGCCCGGCCGAGATCTGCCACCAGATAGGGATCCGTCCCATAGGCGCGGTCGCCGATGATGTCGTGGGCGCCTTCCATGCGGACGTCGATCAACGGCGCGCAATCAACGTTGAGCCCCAGTGCGCGCAGTTCGACCGCCATCAGTTCGTGATTGACCCGCACCGCCTCGGCCGCCCGGGCACGATCGGTCGCGGCGATCACGCCGAACTTGTTCGCCGCAGGCGGCTGGCGCCAATGCGGCGCTTTCAGCCGGGCAACGCGGCCACCTTCCTGATCGACCAGGATCGGTGCATCGGGCCGACCGATCGTGGCACGCAGGTCGGCCGTCAGCCGGCGCACTTGCTCGGGGTCGACCAGATTGCGTGCGAAAACGATGAAGCCGAGCGGATCGACGGCACGGAAGAAGCTGCGCTCCGCATCGCTCAGTTCCGGCCCGGCGCAACCCAGGATCGCTGCCAACGGCATGCTGTAGTCTCCCAGAATTCGACCTGCTGCTTCGCTTTAATTAGCGACCAGACAAGCTTGATTTTTTTGCTTTAATTTGGCGCAGAGCTGTTTGGCCGCGGCCTTGTCCGCCAATGGACCAGCCTGGATCCGATAGTAGACTTCGCTCGCCGTCTTGTTGAAGCGCTCGACATGGAGCGACAGGCCACCCAGCAGATCCGGATTGGCTTTTTGAATTCGCGCCCATTCCTTTTGCGCCGCCGCCTCGCTCTTCACGGCGGCCAGCTGGATACGCGCTGACCCGGCAGCAGCAGGAGCCGCAGCCGGCGCCGTTTCGGCCGCAGGAGCTGTCTCGGCGGGCGCGGTTTGCGCAGCTGCCGTTTGGGCCGGCTCTTCGGCCGGCACGGGCGCTGCTTCCGAGGTGGCGGGCGCAGTTACCGGGGCTGCCTCGCTGGTAGCCGTGCTGGGCTCGGCCGGGGCGGGAACGCTTGGGATGGCATCGACGGCAGGCGCCGGCACGCTCGGCACCGCAGCACTGGTATCCGCAGCCGGTGCAGCGCCAGAGGTCGCCGCTGCTGCCGGTTCGGCAGGCGGTGCCGGCGGGGTCGCCGGTTGCTCCGGCGCCGGCAGGACGGTTTCGCCCTGGGTGGGTGCCGCCGAGTTTTCGCCATTGAGGATCGCAACATCCTGATTGGGCACTTCAAGCCCGCCCTCATCCGTCGGCTTCACCTTCTCCGGCGAACCGTCCGCGGCGATTACAGGCACCGGCTCATTGCCGCCTTCCCCATCGCTGCTCCAATACCAGAAGCCGGCCAAGGCAAGCACCAGAATGCCGCCAGCGACCAGGCGGTTGCGCAATCGGCGACGGCGATGCGCGGCTTCCAACTCAGCATCACCGAGATCGGCCAATGGCGGTGGCGAACCGATACCGCTCAACAGATCGGGCTGCTCGGTCGGCTTGATCCCGGTCATGCGTGCGAAGGGCGGATCGAGGGGCTCGCTCGAGGCGGACACTTTGGCAGGGTTCAAGGCCATGCCGGGATCAGGCGCCGACAAGGTCGGGCCGACCGGCTCGGAATCGGCACCGCCGGCCATGCCCGTTTCGGACTCCGGCCCAGCAGCCGCTGCCGTGGGTGCGCCCATGGGGGACGCGCCCATGGGGGAGTTACCCATAGGCGGTGTCGGGGCCAGCTCGCCGCGCAGGCGGCTGAGGGCCGCGGCGACATTGGCCTGAATCTGATCTGGGCGGGGCGGTTCCGTCGTCATCTAACGCTATCCTTGACGCCAAATTCGGGGTCCGGGCAAGAGGCCGGATCAAGTGGTGAATCAAACCAGCTTGGCATCGAGTCGGTCAAGTCACCGAGCGGTGATCATCCGACTTAACTTTCAGATTCACTTAGGATTTTTCCGCGACAAGGGCGTGCGCACCGAAGATCCGCTCGTGGCATTCCAGCGCGAACTTGTCGGTCATGCCGGCGATGTAGTCGGCAACCACCCTTCCCCGCCCCAGGCGGTCAGCCCCGGTGGCCTCGCGCGACCATTCCGGCGGCAGCAGGTCGGGGTGCTCGAGATGGCGCTCGAACAATTCTGCCACCACCTTCTTGGCCTGGACCATGGTCCTGTTGATGCGCTCGTGACGGTACATGCGCTGGAACAGAAAGCGCTTCAGGCCGATGTCGAGTTCGCGCACCGCGGCCGAGAAGGCTATGACCGGCTCGGCACGCTTGCGAATGTCGGCGACGTTCTTCGGCGTTGCCGCGGCCAAGCGTTTCTGGCTTTCGACGATGACGTCGCTGACCATCACATTGATCATCCGCCGGACCGATTCATGGATCATCCGCGTCGGCTCAAGCCCCGGATAAAGCCTGGCCACCCCGGCAAAGACCGGGCCGGCCAGAGGCACGTCGTGGAGATCCTCAATGGCGAAGAGGCCGGCCCGCAGCCCGTCATCGATATCGTGGTTGTTATAGGCGATATCATCGGACAGGGCTGCGACCTGGGCTTCGGCACTGGCAAAGCCATCGAGTTCCAGCGGCCAATCGCGATCGAAAGCCAGGATGGTCGCGGGAACACCTTGGGCGAGATTGCGGGCACTGGCGTTGGGGCCGCGCAAAGGGCCGTTATGCTTGACGATCCCTTCCAGCATTTCCCAGGTGAGATTAAGGCCGTCGAAGCCCGCATAGCGGCGCTCCAGCGCGGTCAGCACGCGGAAGGTCTGTTCGTTGTGATCGAAGCCGCCGAGATCTGCCATGCAGGCATTGAGCGCGTCTTCGCCCGCATGGCCGAAGGGTGGATGTCCGAGGTCGTGGGCCAGGGCCAGCGCTTCGGCGAGATCCTCATTGAGGCCAAGGACGCGGGCAATCGTGCGGGCGATCTGCGCCACCTCCAGGCTGTGCGTGAGGCGTGTCCGGTAGTGGTCGCCTTCGTGGTAAACGAAGACCTGCGTCTTGTGTTTGAGGCGCCTGAACGCCGCCGAATGGACGACCCGGTCGCGGTCGCGCTGATAGACCGAACGCATCGGGCTCTCGGTCTCCGGCATGCGCCGGCCGCGGGTCTCCTCAGGATGGCAGGCAAAGGGTGCAAGCGACATGATCGGACCCTAACAGGCGCTCTCGCGCATGACTATTGCTGAAATGGGCTTCGGGCCAAAAAACGTAGGAGCTGTAAGGGTATAGATGACAGCTATGCGCTGGGGGCGTTTGACTTTCAGCGTTCAGTTCCTAAATAATTCCCTCGACGATGAACCAACCCCAAGTGATTCAGATGCCCGATTCCACCGACGCCCAGCGCCAGGTTACCGTCAGCGAGAGTGCCGCGAAGCGCATTGCGCAGCTGATTGCCATGGAAGGCGACCAGAATCTTATGCTGCGCCTGTCGGTTTCGGGCGGCGGCTGTTCGGGTTTCCAATACGGCTTCTCGTTCGACAAATCCACCCAGCAGGATGATCATCTGTTTGAGCGCAATGGGGTGAAGGTCGTCATCGACGACACGTCGCTGGACCTCCTCACCGGGTCCGAGATCGACTTCGTCGAGGATCTCGTCGGCGCGTCGTTCCAGGTGAAGAACCCGAACGCCTCGTCGAGCTGCGGCTGCGGCAATTCCTTCTCCGTCTGATCAGCAGATCCCGTGAAGATCGCGACCTTCAACGTCAACTCGCTGCGGGCGCGGCTGGCCAATGTACTTGATTGGCTGAAAGCGGCCTCGCCCGACGTCGCCCTCTTCCAGGAAATCAAATGCGCCACGCCCGAGTTCCCACGCCTGGAATTCGAGGCGCTCGGCTATCACGCGGAAGCCCTGGGCCAGAAGAGCTATAACGGCGTCGCCATTCTCTCGAAGACCAAATTCAAGCTGGAACAGCAGGGCTTGCCTGGCAATGACGGCGATGAGCAGGCTCGTTACCTCGAAGCTGTGATCGAGACACCCGAGGGTGCGCGCTGGAAACAGGTGCGTGTGGCTACGATCTATCTGCCCAACGGCAATCCGGTGGAGAGCGAGAAGTATCCCTACAAGCTCGCCTGGATGGAGCATCTGAAGCGACGCGCCGCCGCTTTGTTGAAGACCGAAGAACCGGTCATCCTCGGCGGCGATTACAACGTCATCCCGACCGATGCCGATGTCTACGATCCAGTCGCCTGGGCGGAAGACGCCTTGGCACGGCCGCAAACGCGCGCGAAGTTCCGCGAGATCATGCATCTCGGTTATACGGATGCTTTCCAGCACCTGCATCCCGAGGGCCACCGCTACACCTTCTGGGATTATCAGGCAGGCGCCTGGCAGCGCGACAATGGGCTGCGTATCGACCATCTGCTGTTGTCGCCGCAGGCTGCCGATTGCCTCGACTCATGCGAAATAGATCGCACCCCGCGGGGTAAGGAAAAACCCAGCGACCACACCCCGATCTGGGTCGAGCTCAGGGTTTAGCTGAGAGGTCTTACAGTATTGGGCGTCGTCCCCGGGGTGAAGTTCCGGCGATCCACTATTGCCTGGAAAGACTGGATGCCCGGGACAAGCCCGGGCATGACGCAATAAAAGCTCAGAACTCGGTTACGAGTTGCGAGACGCGGGCGTGATCGGCGGGGAAGTCGACTTCGCCCCAGAGGCTGCCTTCGATGCTGCAGGTTTCGACCTGATGATGCTCGGCGATCTGGCCGATGGCCCGCAGATACCACCACTTCACGCCTTCCGGCGTGTACATCAAATTCTCGAGCGTGTCGGTGAAGAGCTTCGGGCCATCGCCGCGGAAGAGCAGCATGCCGATCGATTCACCGTTGGTGCGCTCTGGTGCCAGCGTCTTGCCGATCTCGAGCAGGCGCGTGCCCTTCAAATGCACCTTCATGTCGTCGGAGTCATAGGACTCCTTCTTGTCGATGGTAACGGTGATGGGCGCTGCCGGACTTGCCATCAGCTTCTGGAAGATCTTCGGCTCGATGACCGTGTCGCCGTTGAGGATGACAAAATCTTGGCCCATCTCGTGCCGCGCCATCCAGCAGGAGGCGAGATTGTCGGCGAGCTTGTAGAAGGGGTTGTAGATCGTGCGGATCTTGAGCTTCGGGCTTTCCAGCTTCTTCAGCAGCGCCACCACGTCCTGGGCGTGATAGCCGACGACGACGGCGATGTCGTCGACGCCGCCTTGGGTCAGCGCCCAGATCTGCCATTCGATCAGCGTCTTATCGCCGAGCTGCAGCAAGCATTTCGGCCGACCCTCGGTCAGCGGCAACAATCGCGAACCCTGGCCCGCGCTCAAGATGACGGCCTTCATGGAAACTCCGATGGCTGGTGCGCCGGGGCCCGCGGCCCCGACAAAGGAATTGGCGCCGGAGAATCTTGGAAGAGCGCCCGCCTGTCAACCCCTGGAAGCCTGGGGTGCGGCAAATGGCTGCCGTAAAATTCGTATTGAAATCAGCCTGTTGGAACCCATGTAAAAGATGAAGAAAGGTGTTGGCATCGGCGCAATGCTTCTGCTATATGCTGCCCCAACGCGCCGGGCCGTATGGCTCTAGGCTGCGGTTATTCCTCGATAGCTCAGTCGGTAGAGCGTCGGACTGTTAATCCGCAGGTCGCTGGTTCGAGTCCAGCTCGAGGAGCCAGATTAAACGGGTCGGAAGCGATAAGCCTCCGGCCCGTTTTTCTTTTGCGGCCCCTCCCCGACTCAAGCCGCCAGAAACGGCACCATGTCGACCCGGGTGTTGCGCTCGGTGACGATGATCTGGCCCGCCGGCACTTCGTGCCAGCAACGCTGGTCGTCATCGAGCGGCTCGGAGACAATGAGCAACTGGTCGTCCTCATAGCGCCAGAACAGCGAGGGCGGCGCTTCATCGGTCGCGTATCGCACGGCGAAGATATGGGTTCCGTTGGTGAAGACGGAGGTGAAGCGCAAGGCATCTTTGATCTCTGCCTCGCGCATCAAATCGACCACCGCGGCAAGCGATCTTTGCACAGCCGATATCGGATCACGATCGAGCCCCATAGACAGCATTAGATAGAAGATGAGTTCACTGTCCGTGGTTCCCAAACGGTGGACGTAATAGGCATCATCCACCAGCGCTTCGATCTTGCGGCGTATGCGGTCATAGCCGCCGATCTGGCCGTTATGCATGAAGAGCCATTTGCCATGAGCGAAGGGATGACAATTGGCGCGGGACGTGGCTGTGCCGGTTGAGGCGCGCACATGTGCCAGAAAGAGGCCCGAGCGGATCTGATGGGCGATGGAGCGCAGATTGGCATCGTTCCAGGCCGGCAGAATGTCTCGATAGGTGCCGGGTACCGGCCGCTCGGCATACCAGCCGATACCGAAACCATCGCCATTGGTCGTCACATGGCTCCGACGCGCATTAAGGCTTTGCCGGATGAGCGAGTTCTCCCTCTCGAAGATGACACTGTCGAGATAGATCGGCTCGCCGCAATAGGTCAGCCAACGGCACATAATTCCAGCCCTTCTCCTGCCTTGTCCCTGCCGGGTACAAACCCGGCAAAATCGACCACTCCGCTCAGGAGTTAGCGCCATCCCACTCGATTCCAGCAAGCCTATACGTGAAATAGTTAACGAGATATCAAAGGGATAGCTGTTTGCCAGATCGTTAAATCAAGATGGCACAAGGTATGCTTACTTAAGGCCAAGAAGGTCTCAAACCGGATTGCCAATCATGCGCCCTCTTATGCTGTCCCTGCTCCTGCTCGGTCTTGCGGCCTGCACCTCGACCGAAAACATCGCCAAGCCTGACATCACGGCGCGGATCGATCAGACGCCGGAAGCCATGGCCAACTGCCTTGCCCAGGCTCTGGCGAATGAATTCCGAGGGGCGGCGCCGGATCTACTCTTCTTCGGGCCGAAAGCGGAAATCAGTGTCTATGCACCGCGGGGGGGCCTGATTGCCTTCGTGACGGTCGAGCCACATCCCAACAATAAGTCGCTGGTGAAGTTCTATAACGGCGATCTCTATTGGCCGACACATCAGGTGAGCGGTGTCTTCCCGGACATGGCGCGCGATAACTGGCACCGTGCTGATACAGCAATCCGCGCCTGCGTGCCGACGACGGCCGCCAACCCGGCCACGCCGCCGCAACCGGCTTCATAAGACCTTAGAGCGGCAGCACGCCACCTTCCTGCATGACCGTCACCTTCAACGCCTCGTCGCCACCGGAAATGCCATAGACCGGAATGGCCGGCAGGCTGTTGTAAACGAAGGGGGTCGAGAAGTAATAGGCGGCGGTATCATGCAGCATGACGAAATCGCCGGGCTCCAACAGCGGCAAAGGTCGGCCATGCGCCACCACGTCGCCGGCAAAACAGCACGGGCCAGCGACATCCTGAATGACTTTCAAGCCTGATTTCGGCCGCGCGTTGGCGTCCAAGGCCGAGACGCGGATCTTCCACATTTCCGGCATGAAGACCGTGCGGGTCGCCACTTGCGCACCGGCATGGGTAATGGCGATGGGACGCCCACCCTGCTCTTTGGTGTATTCGACGCGGGCCAGGATGAAACCGGCCTTGGCCAACACCGAGCGGCCGAACTCGGTGATGACGCGGAACTCGCCAGCAAAGAGATCCGGTACCTCCTTGCGCAAGGCAGCGACATAGTCACCGAAGCGCGGCGTCACATCCTCGCTGGCGAAATTCACCGGCAGGCCGCCGCCGATATCGAGGGTCGTAATTTGCTTGGCGCCTAGGCGCTGGTTGATCTCGCGTGCCAGATTGAAGGTCTTGGCGATGCCGGCGGCGATGAGATCGAGCGGGCAGCCTTGCGAACCGACATGCGTATGCAGCGCCGTCAGCCAGGGCCGCGTCGCATAGGCGTCAAAAATACGTTGTCGGTTGTCACCATCCTCAAGACCGATACCGAATTTTGAACTTTGCGTCGCCGTGCTCATGGCAGCAATGGAGCCGCCGCCCACCTGCGGATTGACCCGCAAGCCGATGATCGATGCCGACTTCTTCTTGCCAAGCCAGGCATCGACGCGGGCAAGTTCCTGGAAGTTGTCGATGTTGAGCGTCGCCCCATGACTGAGCGCCGCATCGATCTCCCAATTGGTCTTCGCCGGACTGTCGAACACGATCTCGCCGCCAACGAAACCCGCCTTCACTGCAGCTTGGTATTCACCAGGGCTCGCCACCTCGCAAGCCATGCCCCATTTGCGCACGAGGTCGAGGACCGTCGGCATGGTATTGGCCTTGGCCGCAAAGGCATGGGTGAAGAAATTGGGAAAGCTGGAGCGCAGATCGTTGATGGTCGCACGAAGTGCGTCGGTATCAATCACGCCGATCAGCGGTGCGTCTTCGACCAGCAAGCCGTCCTGGAAGGCGCGCGCTGCAATCGCGGCCTTGCGCGGCGAAACGGTATCGTCCATCCCAACTATCCCTGAAAGCGCGAACACAGGGCGTCATAAAGACGGGAAGGAGCCAAGAAAGACAAGACTATTGACGTAATCTCTGCCCTGCAGCGCGGGCATGCCTTAGCCGTCAATCACAGCCTGCATGTGCTTTCCGAAATCCGCCTGCCCCATCAGACGTTTACAACGCTCGAAGCGGTTCACGGCATAGGCCCAGAAATCATCTGCCGGGTTCTGGTTCACATGCTGGATGATACCCCAGAGTGTCCACAACAGATCGCACATGGCCTTGTAGAGGACCATGCGGCCGCGATCGGCAGGTAGAGCCTTGCCGCCAAAATAGGCCTCGAGAAGTGCTTCGTCCTGCTCCGGCCCGAAGGCCGCCTCGACAGAAACGTCACCCAGATCCCACATGGGATCGTTATTGCCGGCATATTCCCAGTCGATGACATGGACGACCCTGCCGGTATCGAGGAAATTCTCCGCCAGCGGATCACAATGGCAGGGGACGTTCGGCAAAGGCCGCTTGCCAAGTGCTGCTCGCACGCTCTCAGCCTCGCGCTTCACATCATGATAGCCGTCGGGCAGCGGTGCCGACTTCTTTTCGAGGAACCCGAGATAGTCGTCGATCATCTGGAACAACTCGAACCGGTTGAGGAACTGCCGGCCGCTGTCGTGCACCTTGCGCAAGGCTTCGGCCGAACGCCGGACGGAGCCTAGATCCTTAAAGCGCTCGACATTCATCGTCACGGCACCATCGATGAAACCCGCGAGCTGAACGCCATCTGCCTCGTCAAAGAAGATCAACGGCGCATTGACCCCGATATCGGAGGTGACACGCGCCGCATGTGCCTCATTCTTGCGCGAGATATATTCACTCGTCCCCTCGCCAGGAATGCGCAGGACAAATTTGCCCTTGGGCGTTCCAAGCAGGTAATTGCGGTTGGTGAGGCCCCCCAGCCGCTCGGCATTCACGTCGCTGACGCCAAGGCCCGCCAGAAGCGGAATCCGCTGCATCGCATCCTGGATGATCTTCTCGTCCTGCATGAATACCCCCTTCTAGGCCTTCAATCGCTCGTTTTTGGGATCATAGAGCGGCCCGTCATGCCGCGTCGCCGGCGATTGCTCGGTGAATGCTTCCACCGTGAAGTTCTGCGCCATACTAAGCTCGATCGGCAAATAGGCATAGGCGACCGACTTACCTAAGGTGTAGCTGAAATTGCCGCTGGTCGTGACACCAACGACCTTGCCGTCATGGATCACCGCCTCACCGCCATAAAGCGGCAAAGGCTTCTCTAGCACGAAGGTGCAGAGCTTCTGCTTGACGCCAGCCTCCTTCTGCTTTGCCAGCACATCGCGGCCGATGAAATCGCCCTTCTTCAGATTGACGCGGAAGCCGAGGCCGGCCTCATAGGGCGAATAATCCGGCGTGATATCGGACGACCAGTAAAGATATCCCTTCTCCATGCGCAGGGAATCGATCGCCCGGTAGCCGATATCGACGATGCCATGCTTCTCCCCCGCGCCGCGCAAGGTTTCGTAGACATGCGCCGCGTATTCCGTCGGCACATGCAATTCCCAGCCCAGCTCGCCGACATAGCCAATGCGGATCGCAAGGACCGGCGCCGCGCCCACGGTGAGGCGGCGGCAGGTCGAGAACGGAAAGGCGGCATTCGAAATATCTTCTTCCGTCACCGCCGCCAGGACGTCGCGCGACTTCGGGCCGCAAATATTGATCACGGCACGGGCCGAGGTCATGTCCACGATCTGAGCCGACCCGTCGCGCGGCAAGTGACTTTCGATCCATTGCTTGTCGTGAAGGCCAAAGGCGCTGCCGGTCACAAAATAGAAACGGTCCTCGCCAATGCGCGAGAAGGTGAGATCGCATTCGATCCCGCCCTTCGGGTTGCAAAGCTGGGTATAGATCGTGCTGCCGACCGGCTTGTTCATATCGGAAACGGCAAGTTTCTGCAGCGCCGCCAGCGCACCCGACCCGACGACCTCATACTTGGCGAAAGACGTCTGGTCGATCAGCGCCACGCCGCCGCGCACCTGTTTGTGCTCGGCGCCTACGTGAGTGAACCAATTCGTCTTGGCCCGGTCGAAGGCCGGCTCATCCACCGCCTTCACACCGGCCGGGGCGAACCAGTTCGGCCGCTCCCAGCCACCGCGCGAGCCAAAGACGGCGCCGCGCGCTTTCAACGTTTCATAGAGTGGCGAGCGGCGGATACCACGCATGGTCTCGTGCTCATCGCCCGGCCGATGCAGTTTGTAATGATCGCCGTAGAGCTCGACCGCGCGCGGATACATGAAATGGCGCGTATTGTGGTGGAAGTTGAACCGGCGAACATCCAGCGGCCACAGATTAAGGCTGGGGGCGCCGTCGACAATCCACTCGGCCATCATGCGACCGGCACCACCGCCGGCGGCAATGCCATAGAGGAAGCCAGCCGAGACAAAGAAATTATCGAGTTCCGGCGCCTTGCCCATGACGAAATCGGAATCCGCCGAGTAAGGGATCGGGCCGTTAATCAGCTCACGAACACCGACAGTGTTGATGATCGGCGTGCGCTTGCCGCCGAGCTTGGCCAGCATCTCAAAGCGTTCGAAATTACCGGGGAGCAATTCCTGGGCGAAATGCTTTGGTATGCCGCCGGGCGCAAACGGTAGCGTATCGGGCTCGTAGCCGCCGATAACGAGGCCGCGCACCTCCGGCTTGTAGTAGACCAAGTGATCCGGATCGCGCATGGTCGGCATCTTCTTCGGCACGTCCGGCAGTGGATCGGTAATGAGATACTGATGCTCGACGGCGAAGCTCGGAATACGCACGCCAGCGAGTTCGCCCACCTCGTGGCCCCACATGCCGGCGCAATTGACGACGGTATCGGCGGTCCATTCACCTTTATCAGTCTTCACGCCAGTGACGCGGCGATTTTCGACCGTCATGCCAGTGACCCGCTCGCCAATGATGATGCGGGCACCCTTGTCCTTGGCGCCTTTGGCCAGCGCCTGGCAGACGCCGGCCGGATCGATATAGCCGTCGGACGGGATGTAGACGGCCGAGCGCACGTCCTCCGTGCTCATGATCGGGAAGAGATCCTGCGCCTCCTTCGGCGACAGCTCCTGCATTTCCAGACCGAAACTTTTCGCCATCGTGAGCGAGCGCTTATTTTCCATCTCCCGCTCAGTCGAGCAGGCAAGACGCAGGCTGCCGTATTTCTTCCAATCGATCGCCATGCCGGTCTCGGCTTCGAGCTTGTCGTAGAGCTCGACCGAATGGCGCAGCATGCGCGTCACGTTGCGCGACGAGCGCAGCTGCCCCACCAAGCCTGCAGCATGCCAGGTGGCACCATGGGTGATCCCGCTCTTTTCCAGGATCACGACATCCTTCTTCCCCATGCGCGTCAGGTGATAGGCGATCGAGCAACCGATGATGCCGGCACCGATGATCAGAATTTCCGCGTGTTGACGCCCGCTCATCGTCTCTCAAGGCTCCGTGATGATATGGAAATGATTTCGGGGGATTAGGCGGTCGGTTCAACGACCAGCACTTCGACGTCGTGCCGCTCAAGCTCGTCGCCGAGTTCGCCAGCCGGCTTCTGGTCGGTGATCAGGAGATCGACGACATCGAAACCAACAGCCGCCACCAGGCAGCGGCGACCAAATTTCGTGTGATCTGCCCCGACGATCATGCGCTCGGTATGACCGATCAGCGAGCGCGATACGTCGGCCTCACACAAATGATCGTCCATGACACCCAGATTCGCGTCGAGCCCGGAGGCGCTGATGATTGCCGTCTTCACCATGAATTGCTGTAGGAAGAGAATGGCCGCAGGGCCGAAGGCCGCGCTGTCATCGGCACGCAATTCGCCACCCGCCAGGTAGACCTTGTTCCCCTGCCCCGTGCTGAGCTGTTGGGCAATCGGCGCCGAATTGGTGACGACGGTGAGATTTCGCCGGCCCTTGAGCGCCTGCGCGACATAGGTGTTGGTCGAGCCCGTATCCAGGAAGACCGATTCACCGTCGCTGATCTCGTTGGCAATGGCGGCGGCAATGGCCTGTTTCGCCGCCATGTTGTCCAGCATGCGCCGCTGCAGCGGCTGGTCGTCGCTGCGGTCGCGCCAGCGCACATTGCCATGGCTCTTTTCGACGAGGCCCTTGGCGGACAAGAGGCGCAGATCGCGCCTGATGGTCTCGCCAGAGACATCCAGCGCCTCGGCCAGCTGCGTCACGGCCAATAGCTGATCACGCCGCAACACTTCCATGATGCGCGCCTGCCGGTTGTTGAGCCGGAGATCGGTGAGGACTTCGAGGTCTTTTGCCATGATGAACCTGCGCCTAATGCTGGGCGTTGATATCGAGAAGGCCGAGCCGCTCACGAGCCCGCTTGGCTCCAGCGGCAGCTAGCCGATCTAAAACGATGCCAAGGAAAGCGACACATAGGCCCGCAACAATGCCGCGCCCTGGGTCGGCCTTGGTGAGCGCAATATAGACTTCTTGGCCAAGATCACGGGTTCCTACCAAAGCGGTGATCACCAACATGCTAAGCGACAGGAGGATGACCTGATTGATGCCGAGCATGATTTCGGGCAAGGCCAAGGGCACCTGGACACGCCACAAAATCTGTCGCGGAGTGGATCCCATGGCACGGGCGGCCTCGACCACCTGCGGCGATACATTGCGCAGGCCATGTGCGGTGTAGCGAATGGCTGGTGTAACAGCAAAGGACACGATCGCAATCATGGCAGTCACGTCACCAACGCGGAAGAGCATGACCACGGGGATGAGATAGACGAAGGTCGGCAGCGTCTGCAGCGTATCCACCGCAATTGTGGCGACACGATTGCCCCAATCGCTACGTGACGCCCAAGCACCGATCGGAATACCGATGAGTGCGGCAATCACGGCCGAGATGGCGCAAAGATACACCGAGATCATTGCCTTTTCCCACTGGCCCGCGATGAGGATGAAGGCGACGAGGAGGGCAACGAGTAGCGCCAGCCTACGGCCACCGAGCTGATAGCCTGCCAAGACAAGCCCGCCTAGAATCGCAATCCACGGTGCCATCAGCAAACCTTGCTTTACAGGGTTCATCACATTGAGCAGCAGCCAGGTACGAATTGCCTCAATCAAATCGAAGAAATTGATGTTGATCCACTTCACGATCTCATTGAGGGAATCGCCCAGCGTCAATGTGAGAGACTTGGGAACATCCGAGAACTCTGGCACGAACAGGCTGATCAATGTCGTCACCGCCAGCCAGCCGATTCCCGCGATCAGATATGGATGCCGATGTGCAAACGTATCGCCAGATTTGAATGGCCGTGCCTGATGCTCGGCCGCCGCCTGGCTGATGCGGTCGAGACTGATTGCGATCGCTACAATTGCAAGACCGGCCACGGCACCACGGCCGATATCACCTTGCCGCAAAGCCAGGAGCACATCATAACCAAGACCGCCCGCACCGATCATGGAGGCAATGATGACCATGTTGAGTGTCATCATGATAACCTGATTGACACCGACCATCAGCAGCGCACGAGAGCTAGGAATCATGATCCGCCACGTCTTCTGCTGCGGCGAGCACCCGGCCATCTTGCCGAAATCCATGACTTCTTCCGGTACGGAGCGCAACGCAAGAACGGTTGCCCGCACCATTGGCGGCGATGCGAAGATAACTGTCGCCACCAGCGCCGGTACGGGGCCTGAGCCGAAAAGCAGCAATACAGGCACAAGATAGGCAAAAGACGGCATGGTCTGCATCAGATCAAGCGACGGCTGCACGACCCAGGTGGCGAGGCGCGGATGCCGAAATGCCAAAATGCCAAAGCCGAGCCCGAGAGCAACCGCGATCGGCACACAAACGATGACCGATGCCAGGGTGAGCATTGCGCCATTCCATTGCCCGAAGAAAGCAATGTATGTGAAACAGAGAAAGACGGTGGCTGCCGTTCGCAGGCCACCATAGGCGTAACCGGTAAGCGTCATTGCGCCGATCACACCGAGCCACGACACCCGCGGCACGATGACGGCGTCATTGGGTGCGAGAATGCCCTTGGCCAGCACTGCAATCGCGGTATCGAGCGGCATATCAAGTACGGCTGCAAGCCCACGCGTGAGAAACTGAATGTGAGCGACCAGCCATTTCGCCGCGATACCGATCCATTTGGCCAGATTGATCTCAAGCTTGTCGGGATATTTTACGAGCCAGATCAACGGATCGCGCAGCAGCCATATGGCGACGACAGCGACCAGAAACCCCAGCCAGATCAGTGGCCAGGGCGAGCGCCGCTCCAGAGGGGCTGTTGCGGCGTCGGTGCTCATCGCCGGGTTCCGCGTTCCAGCAGAATATCGAGCACCGATTGCGGCGTGATCTCACCCACCACCCTGCTGCCATCGCGCACGACAAAAGCTTGGCCGGCGCCAATCACGCGCGGTGCAATATCGACGATCTTGTCACGCGCATTGACTTCGCCAGCAACGGCGCCGCCGCTACGGGGCCGCATGATACGCGCGGCACTTACGACTTTGGCGCGGTCGACATCGCCGGTGAATTCAGCGACATAGTCAGTTGCCGGGTTGAGCACCAGATCTTCAGGTGTCCCCAACTGCACGACAGCGCCGTCCTTCATGATGGCGATGCGGTCGGCGAGGCGGATGGCCTCGTCAAAATCATGGGTCACGAAGACGATTGTCTTCTTCAGCACGCTTTGCAGGCGTTGCAATTCGGCCTGCATTTCGCGTCGGATCAGCGGATCGAGTGCAGAGAACGGTTCGTCGAGGAACCAGAGTTCTGGATTGGCCGCAAGCGATCGGGCAATGCCGACGCGCTGCTGCTGGCCACCCGAAAGTTGCCGCGGAAAGCTGAGCTCCTTGCCCTTGAGGCCGACGAGCTCCAATACCTCCCTCGCGCGCCGCTGGCGCTCGCTCTTTCCCACCTTCTGCAGCGACAACGGAAAAGCCACATTGTCGATAACGGTGAGATGCGGCAGCAAGGCAAAGTGCTGGAACACCATACCCATCTTGTGGCGGCGGATATCTATGAGCTGCGCTGGGTTGGCGTCGAGCAGGTTTTGCCCCTCGAACATCACCGCACCGGCACTGGGCTCGATGAGACGTGAGAGACAGCGCAGCAAGGTCGACTTGCCAGATCCGGACAAACCCATGAGCACGAAGATCTCGCCTTCGCGCACATCGATGGTCACATCGCGAACGGCCGCCATCTGGCCCCGCGCGCCAAGCTCGGCCGCCGTCAGGTTCGTGAGATCGGCCGCATCGAATTTCCGATCAGCATTGGCGCCGAACAGCTTCCACACATTCCGGCAGGAGAGCTTTACGCCACGCAGGCCAGCCCCATTCAACTCCTGCGCAACGCTCGGCGCGTCCATTGGCGCTTCACCCTGCCCCATTGCGACCCTTGAGAAAGAAATGGCCGGGCCGCCAGTCTATGACGGCCCGGCCAGTTAGGGAATCGGGCCTTACTGAGCCCACTGCTTAATCTTGTCTCCGTTGGCGGCGATCCAGGCATCCGCCACGTCATCTAGCGATTTCTTGTCGAGATCGACCTGGCCGATGAGCGCGTTCATCTCATCGTCGGTGAACTTCATGTTCTTGGCGATCTTATGCGCCACCGGCCACTTCTCGGCGAAGCCCTTCCACGAGTACTTATAGATCTCGCCATGCGGCTTGCCGCAATCATAGGCCTTGTCCGGGTTCGAGCCCCAGGCCGGATCGCTGTAGCATTCGGGCGTCCATTCCGGGAATTGCACCCATTCGCCCTTATATTTCGCCGGCGCCCAATGCGGTGTGTAAATCCACAAGATAATCGGCGCCTTGCGTTGATAAGCGGATTCAAGCTCGGCGAACATTGCGGCGTCGGTCCCCGCATGCACCACTTCGAACGGCAGATCGAGCGCTTCGACACGCTCATCATCGAAGCCACCCCAGGTCACCGGACCACCGAGATAGCGCCCCTTCGGCGCTGTTTCGGGGGTCGAGAAGGCCTCGGCGCAGCCCTTCAACGCTTCCCAATTAGGCAGGCCCGGGCACGTTTCCTTCATGTATTCGGGGAACCACCACTCTTCTTTCGCTTTGGGCCCAATCGGCCCGAGATTCTCGGTTTCGCCGCTGGCATCGGCATCGGCCATCGCTTCGCGAGCCGTCGTGTCCCAATATTCCATACCAATGGTGAGATCGCCGGTCCGCAGGCCCGTCTGGATGCTCGCGAGATAATCCGAGGTCACCAGCTCAGTATTGTAGCCATAGGATTTCAGGATCTTTGACAGGATGGTCGCGTTCAGATTGACGCTGGTCCAGTCAAACAGAGCGATCTTGATCGGATCGGTGCTTTCCGGCTCCGCCGCGGCGGGCATCGAAAATCCGGCGCCGAGGGCCAAAGCCATGGCGGCACCCATCGCCTTGCGGCGGAAGGTCATCGTCATTTCACGTCTCCCGATTTGCCTCGATCGGCCCCGTTACTCGGGGCGCTGTGTATTAGTATGAAAATCTAGCCACAGCCTCGGCTCGTTCGCAAGCCAATTGTGCGAATTTCGTGGAAACGATGTTGATTTGACCGTGCGGTTCAAACGCAAAGAAAAAGGCCAGCCCGCAATCAGCGAACCAGCCTTTTAAATCGAAAGAAATGCCAAAGGAGAGGTCAGGCAGCCTGACTGGAGGCGACGCCCTTATCCTTCAGAAGCTGCTGCAGCTCACCCGACTCATACATTTCACGGATGATGTCGCAACCGCCGACAAACTCGCCCTTCACATAGAGCTGGGGAATGGTCGGCCAGCTGGCGAATTCCTTGATGCCCTGGCGCAGGCTCGGATCCTGCAGGATATCGATGCCTTTGAACTTCACGCCAAGGTGGCTCAGCACCTGCACGACCGCAGCGGAAAAGCCGCATTGTGGGAAGACCGGCGTGCCCTTCATGTAGAGCACCACATCATTGCTGCCGATATCGTCGCGGATGCGGTCGAAAACGGGATTGTCACTCATGGCGTCAGATCCTTTCTGCCTAAGCCCGCGATATGGCGGCTGTCCGTGTGAAAGTCAATTGTCGAGGCCGAGCGCCGGCGCGGCCGTTCGGCTGGCATTCTGCCGTCGCCGCAGCCGCGGCGCCAGCGAGAAGACCGCAAGGCCGACCCAAATTCCTGCAAAGGTAAGCCCGTGGATCAAGGTAAACGGCTCGCCATAAGCGAGCACGGCCAAGCTCACCTGGACGGTCGGATTGAGATACTGCATCAGCCCCAGCGAGGTGAGATCGAGGCGATTGGCCGCACCGGCAAAAAACAATAATGGGATTGTGGTTATGGCGCCCAGGCCGATGATGAGGCTTTGATGATGCCACGAGCCGGCCCAAAAATGCCCCTGCCCGGCATGCTCCAGCCACCAGACGTGGGCGAGGGCAAACGGCAGCAACAGCGCCGTCTCGGTGAAGAGTGCCAGCATGGCAGGCAAGGCCAACATCTTGCGGCATAAGCCGTAGATGGCAAAAGTTCCCGCGAGCGAGAGGGCAATCCAAGGCAGGCGACCGAAGGCAAAGGTCGTGAGCGCCACGCCGATCGCCACAATGATCAAACCCGCGAATTGCCCGCGCGTCATCCGCTCCTTGAAGACGACCACGCCAAGCGCCACGCTGAGCAAGGGGCAAATGAAATAGCCAAGCCCAGCTTCCAGCGCCTGGCCGCCCGCCACGGCCCAGATAAAGATCAGCCAGTTGGCGGCAAGGAAGAGTGAGGAAAGAAGCAATCCCGTCAGCTTGCGGCGGTTGCGCAGGAGCGACCGCATCTCCGCCCTCGGGACCAGCACCGCCGTTCCCAAAGCTGTCAGCATCAGCGACCAGATGATGCGATGGTCCAATACTTCCGGCGGCGACATGAAAGCCGTCGCGCGGAAGTAGAGGGACATGAGTCCCCAGCTAAGATAGGCAGCAGCCGCAAAGACCAGTCCCGCGCGATAGGCGGGATGACGAGACATGATCAGGTTCCGCTATATCGCTCTAGGCAGCCGGCGCTGATGTCTGCAGGGCAAGCGCATGCAATTCGTCACCCATCCTGCCACGCAAGGCGGCGTAGACGATCTGGTGCTGCTGTACACGCGACTTGCCGATGAAGGCCGTGGAGATGACCTGTGCTGCATAATGGTCACCGTCGCCACGCAGATCTTCGATGGTCACTTCCGCATCGGGCAAGGCTTCCTTGATGAGGCGGGCAATTTCGCTGGCTTCCATCGCCATGATTTCTGAACTCCGTTCTTAGGCTGCGCCCATGAGGGTCGGCAGGAAAGCTTCGTGCGACTGCTTGAGATCCTGGATCGGCATCTTGCGGCCGTCGAGGACCACGTCGGCACCACCCGTGCTGCCGATGCGCTCGACCGGCACGCCGGCGGCTTTCGCCTTCGCTTCGATACCAGCCGCTGCAGCGGCCGGAACGGCGATGACGTAGCGCGCCTGATCTTCGCCGAACCAATAGCCGTGTGACGGCACGCCGCTCTGCGGTGTCGTCAGCGTCACGCCAACGCCACCGGCCAGCGCCATATCCGCGACGGCGACCAGCAAGCCACCGTCAGAGACGTCGTGGCAGGTGACAACCTCGCCGGCAACAATGAGGCTGCGGACGAAATCGCCATTGCGACGCTCGGCTGCGAGGTCGACCGGCGGCGGTGCGCCCTCTTCCCGGCCTTGCGTTTCGCGCAAGAAAATCGACTGGCCAAGCCAGCCCTTGCTTTCACCGAGAACCAACACGGTTTCACCAGCCGTCTTGAAGGCCACTGTCGCCATGCGGTCGACATTCTTCATCAGGCCCACGCCACCGATAGTCGGGGTCGGCAGAATGCCCTTGCCGTTCGTCTCGTTATAAAGGGAGACATTGCCGGAGATGACCGGGTAATCGAGCGTGCGGCAGGCATCGGCCATGCCTTCGATCGAGAGCGCGAACTGACCCATGATTTCGGGCCGCTGCGGGTTGCCGAAATTCATGTTGTCGGTGATGGCGAGCGGCAGTGCACCCACCGCCGTGATGTTGCGCCAGCTTTCCGCCACCGCTTGCGCCCCGCCCTGCTTCGGATCGGCAAAGACATAGCGCGGCGTACAATCGGAGCTCATGGCCAGCGCCTTGCCCGGCACACCGGGAACGCGCACCACTGCGGCATCGCCACCCGGGCGCTGTGCCGTGTGCCCCATGACCAAGTGATCGTATTGTTCCCAGACCCAGCGACGGCTGGCGAGATCGGGCGAACCGATCAGCGATTTCAAGGCGCCGAGCAAATCGTTGGGTGCCGGCACATCCTTGGCGCTGATAACTGGCTGCGCCGGGGTCGGAATCCAGGGGCGCTCATAAACCGGCGCCTTGTCGACCAACGGCGCCACTGGCATGTCGGCTTGCACCTGCCCGTCCTTCTTGAGGACGAGGTGGCCGGTATCGGTCAGGACACCGATCTCAGCGAAATCGAGTTCCCATTTGTGGAAGATCGCGCGCGCTTTCTCCATCGCCGCTGGCTTCAACACCATGAGCATGCGCTCCTGGCTCTCCGACAGCATGATTTCGTAAGCGGTCATCTTGGTTTCGCGCACAGGTACCTTGTCGAGGTCGAGCTCGATGCCAAGGCCGCCTTTCGACGACATTTCGACCGATGACGAGGTGAGGCCGGCGGCACCCATATCCTGAATAGCCACGATCGCATCTGTCGCCATCAGTTCAAGGCAGGCTTCCAAGAGCAGCTTCTCGGTGAAGGGATCGCCAACCTGCACGGTCGGACGCTTCTCCTCCGAATCCTCGGTGAATTCGGTCGAGGCCATCGTGGCACCGTGAATGCCATCGCGGCCGGTCTTGGCACCGACATAGATGACCGGATTGCCGACACCGGCAGCGGCCGAATAGAAAATCTTGTTCGTCTCAGCCAGGCCTACCGTCATCGCGTTGACGAGGATATTGCCGTTATAGCTGGCGTGGAAATTGACCTCGCCGCCAACCGTCGGCACGCCCATGCAATTGCCATAGCCGCCAATACCAGCCACGACACCGCTGATGAGATGCCGGGTCTTCGGGTCATTGGGTTCGCCGAAACGCAGCGCGTTCAGATTGGCGATCGGGCGCGCGCCCATGGTGAAGACGTCGCGCATGATACCGCCGACGCCCGTTGCAGCACCCTGATAGGGTTCGATGAAGCTGGGGTGGTTGTGGCTTTCCATCTTGAAGATGGCGGCCTGACCGTCGCCGATATCGATAACGCCGGCGTTCTCACCCGGACCCTGGATGACCCAGGGCGCCTTGGTTGGCAATTTCTTTAGATGCACGCGCGATGACTTGTAGGAGCAATGCTCCGACCACATGACCGAGAAGATACCGAGCTCGGTCATGCTGGGCTCGCGGCCCATGATCTCCAGAACCAGCTTGTACTCATCAGCGCTGAGGCCATGTTCGGCGACAATCTCAGGCGTAATCTTGGGCGCAGTCACGACACGGCCTCCACCAGGCTGTGGAACAAAGCCTTGCCGTCGGTCGAACCGTGGATCGGCTCGATCGCATTTTCAGGGTGTGGCATCAGCCCCAGCACATTGCGTTTCTTGTTGAGGATACCCGCAATATGGCGGGTCGATCCGTTAGGATTGTAGTTGGCGTCCAGGCGACCTTCAGGCCCGCAATAGCGGAACGCGATGCGGTCTTCGGCTTCCAGTTCATCCAGCGTCTTCGGATCGGCGAAATAGTTGCCATCGTGATGCGCAACCGGAATGGAAAGGACTTGGCCCTTCTTATAGCCCGAGGTGAAGCGCGAATTCGACGTCTCGACGCGGAGCCCCACATTCCGACATACGAATTTGAGATTTGCATTGCGCAACAGAACGCCGGGCAGCAAGCCAGCCTCGGTGATGATCTGGAAGCCGTTGCAGACGCCAATCACAGCCATGCCTTGCTCGGATCGTGCCTTTACTTCGCGCAGGACCGGTGAGTTGGCCGCAATCGCGCCGCAGCGCAGATAGTCGCCATAGGAAAAGCCACCCGGCACCAGGACCAGGTCAACCTTGGGAAGCGAGGTGTCGCGATGCCAGACCATGATCGGCTCGCGCCCCAGAGCCTGGGTCAGCGCTGCCTTGGCGTCATTCTCGCGATTTGAACCGGGGAATACGACGATCGCTGCCTTCATGTCTCAATCCACCAGATCGATCGCGTAGTTCTCGATGACGGTGTTGGCGAGCAGCTTGCCGCACATTTGATCGACCGCGGCCTTCGCCTTTGTCTTGTCGCTCTCCTTGAGGTCGACTTCGATGTACTTGCCCTGACGGACGTCATCGACGCTGTCGAAACCAAGAGCATGCAGTGCATTCGCAATCGCACGTCCCTGCGGATCGAGGACGCCGGATTTGAGGGTGATGTGAATGCGGGCCTTCATAACGCTCCCTTTATCGATAGAAAGGCCTCAAATATCAAATGAGGCCTGGCCAACTGAAACGAGAGGGGCGCCCAAAAGGCGCCCCGAAACTCCGGGCGAGATCGCCCTTATTGCATCGTACTCGGTCCCTTCATGTCGCGCGGTCCACCCTCGGGCAAAATGCCCAAGCGGCGCGCAACTTCCTGATAGGCTTCCTCGACATTGCCGAGATCGCGGCGGAACCGGTCCTTGTCCAGCTTCTCGCCGGTCTTCACGTCCCACAGGCGGCAATTGTCGGGGCTGATTTCATCCGCCAGAACAATGCGCATTTCCTCGTTCTCGTAGAGGCGGCCAAACTCCAGCTTGAAATCAACCAGCCGCAAGCCGACACCCAACATCAAACCTGAGAGGAAATCATTCACGCGCAACGCCAGCGCCAGCATCTCATCGAGATCCTGCGGCATGGCCCAGTTGAAGGCGGTAATGTGCTCTTCCGACACCATCGGGTCGCCGAGTTCATCGGATTTGTAATAGTACTCGATGATCGAGCGCGGCAGCGGCGTCCCTTCCGGAATCCCTAAGCGCTTGGCCATGGATCCGGCGGCCACATTGCGCACCACGACCTCAAGTGGGATGATCTCGACCTCACGCACCAGCTGCTCGCGCATGTTAAGGCGGCGGACGAAATGGGTCGGAATGCCGATTTCGCCCAGGCGCAGCATCAGGTATTCGGAGATGCGGTTATTCAGCACCCCCTTGCCGGTGATGGTGCCCTTCTTCTGGTTATTGAAGGCCGTCGCGTCGTCCTTGAAGTACTGGACCAGCGTGCCAGGCTCTGGTCCCTCAAATAGGACTTTGGCCTTGCCTTCATAAATGCGGCGCCGGCGCGACATGTGGGGATTCTCCAAAAGTGCTCGGCGCGGCTGGACCGACTCTTTTCCACCGAGCTGCCGAGATTCGGCCATCTTCTAGCAGTATGAGCCCTTCAATACAACGATTGCAGCCCTATCACTGGCGGCTGCGGCAAAGATAATTTATCATTATATTATAAATAGTTAAATGGAGATCTGCGCCGCAAGACTGGCAGCCAGCAGAATGACGCCGATCGCGATCACGAAAACCGGCGCACAAAGCGCCAGCCAGCGGCCAGCTGAGCCACCTTTCGGCAGGCGTAAAGCGACCTGGTGGCGCAACAGAATGCTGGCGACACCAAGCAATGCCAGGGTCAATCCCATCCCAAGAGCGATCGCGGCTGCCATGGCAATGCCGGCCAGGATAAGGCCGTTGGCCAAGGTAAAAAGGAGGATGAGGATCGCCCCGGAACAGGGCACGAAACCCGCCGCCACCGCCAACAAACGCTGCTCCAGCGGTGCCCGCCGGTCCGCCCAGGTAAGATCCCCGGCATGACAGGCATGATTGTGCTCGTGGTCATGGCCGTGCCCGAGATGGTCATGGTCATGGTGATGCCCGCCCCGCGCCCAGTCGCGCAGCATCGCCAAACCGACGACGACGATGGCGCCATAGCTAACGACCCGCAGCCAGAAGAACTCATTGGTGGGTGAGACCAGGCTGCGCGACAGGATGAGATGCGCGACGCCGACGATCACGACCGCACCGACGACATGGCTCAGGGCAATCCAACTCGCCATGCCGACGCCACGCCAAGGCTGCGCCTCCCGACCCAGAAAATACCCGATGACGACGGTTTTGCCGTGGCCAGGGCCCAAAGCATGAAAAACGCCGTAGAGGAAGGCGACCACGAGCCCAGCCCAGATCGCCGCTCCATCATCGCCACGCTTGATCGCCATCAGGCGGTCGTTGATGGCACGGTTGACCGTGCGCTGCAGGCTGACAAAGGTCCGGCCGATCGTTGTGACGATACCGGCTTTCCCACTCTGTGCTTGTTCGCCGGCGACGGCGGCAGCTTGCCCGAAAAAGGGCGATACCATCTCTTCCGCTTTAGAAGCAGTGGCGACGGTCAGAATGAACAGGCCGAGAAGGAGCGCGATGACTTTCATGGGCATTTGACGGAGACAAGTTGTGGAACAACGAATCCGCCGAAATAGGCATGGTCCTGATCGTCGGCAATCTCCGCCGCGCAGCCCGCAGCATTGCCTTCGATAGTGACCGGATTCTTTTCGGCCAGCAGAACTTCGACATAGTATTCCTGATCGTAGACCGAGAGCGCCACGGGCGACTGTCGCGGGTCGACGGCATCCGGCAGTTTGTAGGTGAGTTGGAATCGCGCCCTGCCGTCGACGATATCCGCCTTGAAAGTCGTCGGCGCCATTTCTCCCAGATCCTTGCCGTTCTCGTAAATGTAGGTGAAGTAATGAAACGCTGCCAGGTTGGGCAGCGTGCCGTCCTTGACCTGCTCGCTTTCCGACGCACTGAACTGCTTGTCGCCGTCGGCGTCGAACTGGTTGAGCAGATCCTCGGTAAAGATATCGTCGAATGTCCAAGCTGTGCGAAAGCCGGCGACTTTGCCGTCGGCGGCGAACAGGACGGCCAGCTGATTGTCGATGAAGACGTGCGGATGCGCCGCAGCCATCTGCGGCCAGCTGGCAAGTATGGCCAGCCCGACTACGAAACTCAAGACGCGCATGACTATTGGAAGCCGATGTCGGGCGTCACCTGGAAGGCACAGCGACAGAAGGGACAGACGACGGTCTCGGTGGTACCTGCCGGCTTCATGCCGCTCTTGATGGCATCGTCAAGCAGCAGCCGCGCATCGCTGATCAGCTGGGTATGGCGCGTCTGATTGCCACAGGCCAAAGCCAGGGCGCTCAAATCTTCCGGCGCCATCGGTTCGCTCGACAGAGCATAGGCCAATTTCGCGCCAGCCGTGCCAACCAAGGCAAAGGCCGCAGCGTTCAGGAGTATGTTTCGTCTTGTCGGCATCACTAACTCCAGCTCCACAACGGGCGGGACGAAGCTACGTCATTTCAGAGCTTTGAGCAATTCCGCGGCGTTGTGTCGATAGAGTGAGAGCAGATCGGCGGCGGGTCCGTCGGCTTCAGACAAGGCGTCGGAGTAAAGGCTGCCACCGACAGTGACGCCGGTATCGGCTGCCAATCCCTCAACGAAGCGCGGATCATTCATGTTTTCGATGAATACGGCTTTGATCGCGCCCGACTTGATTTGCTCGATGATCTTCTTCAGATCCCGCGCGGAGGGTTCCGCATCCGTAGTGACGCCCTGGATGCCGATAAACGTAATGCCATAGGCGTGGCCGAAGTACTGGAAGGCATCATGCGATGTCAGGACGCGCTTGCTTTCCGGCGGCAGACTACCGATGGAGGCCGTCAATTCGCTGTTCAACGCACGAAACTCGGATTTCAGCGCCTCGGCATTTTTCCTGAATATGTCGGCATGTTCCGGCGCTGCCTTGGCGAGGCCGACAGCAATATTGTCGATATAGGTGAGGACCAGCCTGGGATCCTGAAAAGCATGCGGATCGACCGCACCATGATCATGGTCGTGGCCATTTTCGCCGGCCTGCTCGCCCACTTCACCTTCGACTGAGGCGAGGGGCTCGATTCCACTGGTCGCTTCAACCAGTTCACCGCTGAAAGTCGACGCATCCACGACGCGGTCCAGCCAGGGTTCGAGCCCCAGGCCGTTTGCCACGAGAACCTTGGCGGAAGCAATAGCGCGCTGTGTTTCGGCGGTCGGCTCGAATGTGTGCGTGTCCGCCCCCGGACCTACCAGCACGGTCAGATTAATGGCGTCGCCACCAATCTTCCCAGTCAGGTCGCCAAGGATGCTGAATGTTGCAACGACCGCTAATTTCGTGTCGGCAATGGCGCCCGTCGGGGCACTCAGCAGCAATCCCACGGCCATACTTACCGCACAAAACAGATGCCGCATCATTCGCTCCATATGCAATGTTATACTATAACATTCATAGAGCGCGATTACCCACGCCGCAAGAGCAAATAGCGATACTTAACTGAGATCGATATCGACCCAAGCTTGCGCATCTGGACGCCCCCCCAGAAAACGCCAGATCGGCAGCCGATCCGAGTGATTGACCGACGGCAGCGCCATCAAGGACGAAGAAACCGTGCCAAAACCTGTATTTGAAACAATGTACATGGCGTCAAACACATCGCCTTTCGGCTCGTGATCGCGCGATTGCAGGATTTTCATCCAGGCGTCCCAATCCGCTGCAGCCGGATCAGGTACTGGTGCTTCGCGCCATTGCGGCAGGAAATGACGCGTCCGCGCACTGCCCGTGTCGTTCAAATCCATGGCTGTGATCATGGAAAGCCCTGGCGGCAGCAAAGCAGCCTCGATCCCATGGCCCAAATTGCGCAGCCAGTAGGCGTGAGCATTGTCTGCCACCACCATATTGAATGGCCGGTAGGCCGACGCGTCCAGTTCCTGCAACATGGCAATGGCCGCCTCGGCATCGGCAAAATCAAGCGCATCCAGCACCAACTCACCGCGCGAGCGTTTGCCGGGCTGGGGACCAAGTGTGTTGCGCCGATTGAGGATGCCGGCCACGACACCGAAATCATTGATGCCGAGCCAGGATCCCCCGGCCAGAACGTCTCGGCCGGCAGTGACTTCCGGCCGGTCCGACCAATGCCGCCCGGGCGCCTCCCACGGGCGCTCGTGCATTTCGTCACGGTTGCTGGCAATCAGAATCGGCCAGTCATGATCCGGCCGGGAAAGAATGATAACGCTGCACATGGGCCCAACTGACTGAAAAGCTTGAAAGTTATGAAAGACATAGGCTGCCCCTATTAGACTTGACTGCAGGGCCCTGGCCAACCATTTTTCCAGCGAACATAGCTGCTTCTGAACCAGTTAAAGGATTGCAAGGGTATGACCACTTTCGACGAGCGCGAATCCGCCTTCGAGAACAAGTTCAAGCACGACAAGGAGTTGGAGTTCAAAGTGCGCAGCCGCCGCAACAAGCTGCTGGGTCTTTGGGCGGCAAAGCTGCTTGGGTTCGACGGTGCCGAAGCGGAGACCTATGCCAAGGAAGTGGTCGCGTCGGATTTCGCGGAAGCCGGCGGTCATGACGTGCTCAAGAAGATCCTGAAGGACTTCCAGGCGAAGAACGTGGATATCAGTGAACACCGTCTGCACAAGCAGATGGACGAATTGTTCGCTGCCGCCAAGCAACAGATCATGACCGAAGTGAAGAACTGATAGCTTTCAGAAGTGACGGATCAACACCGTTACTTCCTGTTCGACGACAAAATTGCAGCGGCGATAGAGTTCTATCGCCGCTGTATTCACATCTACCACCGTTAGCGTCATTGGCGCGGCATTCCGGTTGCCGCCAACCAGGCATCGACGCGCCTCATCCATAACCATTTGGCCGATCCGCCGCCCCTTCTGTCCGCCGGCGCGAACCACCGCATTGATGTAGCTACTGGGCTCGGTGTAGCGCAGCAGACCGATCCCCTTCCCGCCCTCGATCAGAATGCGTGCACGAATGCCGGATTGCTGCAGGTAGCGCTTGATCTCTTCAGGCTTCGGCACAAAAGCGCCCGGCACGTCTGCAAAACCTGTCGTCAGGACGTCGGTATAATCCTCTACCCAATCTGGCCAGGCATCGTGCCAGGCGGCACCCGCCGGCAATGGCAGATCTGGCCCCCAATTGGGATCACGGCAAATCATATCGCAATCGTTGTAGGAACGGCTGTAACCGGCCTTCGCCACAACATCGCGATGTGACCGCCATATCGGCGTGATCGCCAGTTCATTCGACTTGGCGCCTAGCTTGACTGCCCGCAGTGCCAATTCGGCGAGCAGATCGGCTGCCAATTGCGTACTCATCCGGCCGTCGGCCAGGCCAACGACTTCAAACGGTACGATCCCGCTCGCGCCGATGATTGCATCAAGGATAACAGCGACAAGGCCGCGCTCCCGCCAATCGATAATGGCGTCCGGACCTGTATTCAGTCGACCCAGAAGGCGTGGCGCATCGATCTGTGGAACCGGATGTGCCGCGCAGAATCCGATCAGGGTCTCAAGAGCGGCCGAAAACGCGCTGGAAGATGTCATCGACATGCTTGAAGTGGTAGTCGAGGTTGAAGCATTCCTCAATCTGCTGGGTCGACAGGCGCTTCATCACGTCGGCATCGGCCTTGAGCTCTGCCATGAAGTCCTTGCCTTCCAGCCATACTTTCATCGCATTGCGCTGCACGGCCTGATAGGCATCCTCGCGGCTCATGCCAGCTTGCGTGAGCGCCAGCAGCACACGTTGCGAATGCACCAGCCCGCTATAGCGATCGAGATTCGCCTGCATGGTATCCGGATAAATGATCCACTTCTCGACAAGGCCCACGAGGCGATTGAGGGCAAAATCGAGGGCAATGGTCGCATCCGGACCGAAGACACGCTCGACGGAGGAATGACTGATATCGCGCTCGTGCCAGAGAGCCACATTCTCCAGCGCCGGATTGACGGTGGCGCGAACGATACGCGCAAGCCCGGTCAAATTCTCGGAGAGCACCGGGTTGCGCTTATGCGGCATGGCGCTCGAGCCCTTCTGACCCGGCGAAAAGAATTCTTCGGCTTCGCGCACTTCCGAACGTTGCAGATGGCGCACTTCAATCGAGAGATTTTCAATCGAGCTCGCGATAACGCCCAATACAGCAAAGAACATGGCATGCCGATCGCGCGGGATGACCTGGGTCGAAACCGGCTCGACTTTCAGCTCCATCTTCCTGGCAACATGCGCCTCGACCCGCGGATCAATATTGGCAAACGTGCCCACCGCGCCGGAGATGGCACAAGTGGCAACATCGTCGCGCGCCGATACAAGGCGCTGCTTGGCCCGGGCAAATGCCGCGTAGTGGGATGCGAGCTTCAGGCCGAAGGTCGTCGGCTCGGCATGAATGCCATGGCTACGGCCGATCGTCGGCGTCAGTTTGTGCTCAAAAGCGCGCTTCTCCAGCGCCTTGAGCAACCGGTCCAGATCCTCCAGCAGCAGATCGGCGGCTTGCTTCAGCTGTACGGCGAGGCAGGTATCAAGCACATCCGACGAGGTCATCCCCTGATGGACGAAGCGCGCGGAAGGCCCGACATGCTCGGCGAGATTGGTCAGGAAGGCGATAACGTCATGCTTGGTTTCTCGCTCGATCTCGTCGATACGCGCGACCTCCCATTTGCCCTTGGCCCAGATTTCGGCCGCCGCCTCTTTGGGAACGACTCCCAGCTCGGCCAACGCGTCGCAGGCATGCGCCTCGATCTCGAACCAGATGCGGAAGCGATTTTCCGGATCCCAGATCTTGGTCATTTCGGGACGGGAATAGCGCGGGATCATGAAAGCCTCGTGGGGGGTCTACAGGGTTGGCGCCAAATCAGCGGCAAAGCGCCAAGGAGTCAACCGTTTTTGCCGTTTTAGCGCTAAAGCGACGCAAGATCGCCCTTCAAAGCCGGGCCAAGCCGCGATAGGTTCGCCAGCAGTTCCAGCCAGATTGCCCAGATGAGCCAGAATATGACCGCCTTTAGCCGCCTGTTCCAGCCGTTCACTATCCGCAACTGCCAGATCAAGAACCGCATTTTCTCGACTGGGCACGACACCACCATGCCAACCGATGGCGTTCCCAACGAACGATTGGTTGCCTATCACAAGGCCCGTGCCGAGGGCGGTGCGGGACTCATCGTCATGCAGGTGGCAGGTGTTCACGAAACGGCGCGTTACACCTCGCACCTCATCATGGCGACGACGGATGATTGCATCCCCGGCTATCGCGATGTGGTCAATGCCTGCAAGCCTTATGGCACCAAGATCTTCGGGCAGTTATTCCACCCCGGCCGCGAAATCATGGAAAGCCAGGATGGCACGGCGCCCGTGGCCTACGCCCCCTCGGCCGTTCCCAACGAGCGCTTCCACGTCATGCCGCGACCAATGTCGGGGCGGATGATCAAGGAGATCATCGCCGGCTATGCCGATGCTGCCCTGCGCTTGCAGAAGGGCGGCCTGGACGGCGTCGAGATCGTGGCAAGCCATGGCTATCTGCCGGCTCAATTCCTCAACGAACGGACCAACCACCGCACGGACGAATATGGCGGCAGTTTCGAAAACCGCCTGCGCTTTACTCGCGATGTGGCCGAAGCAATCCGAGCCAAGGTCGGACCCGACATGGTCATCGGCCTGCGTATCAGCGGCGACGATAAGGATCATGACGGATTGCAGGAGAGCGAAAGCCTGGCGGCAATCCAGGCGCTTGACGATGTGATGGATTATTTCAATGTGATCGCCGGCTCGTCCGCGAGCTTTGGCGGCGCCGTGCATATCGCGCCGCCGATGGCGATTGCGAACGGCTATGTTGCCCCTTTTGCAGCAGCCGTGAAGGCGAAGGCCAAAGCGGCCGTGCTGGTTGCGGGGCGCATCAATCAACCGCAGGATGCCGAGAAAATCCTGGCCAGTGGTGCCGCCGACCTTATCGGCATGACGCGCGCCATGATCTGCGACCCAGACATGCCGCGCAAGACCGAGACCGGCAAGGTCGAGGATGTCCGCGCCTGTATCGCCTGCAATCAGGCCTGTATCGGGCATTTCCATATGGGCTACCCGATTTCGTGCATCCAGCATCCGGAAACCGGCCGCGAATTGATCTATGGAACGCGCAAACCGATTGTCCGGAAAAAGAAGATCTTTATTGCCGGTGGCGGCCCGGGTGGCATGAAGGCCGCCGCCGTCGCTTCGGAGCGTGGCCATCAGGTCATTCTGTGTGAGGCTGGTGAGCGCTTGGGTGGCCAGGCACTGCTCGCACAAATGCTTCCGAGCCGGGCCGAGTTCGGGGGGATCGTCACCAATCTAACCCGTGAGGTGCAGCTGGGTGGCGCCGAGATTCGCACGCGCACCAAAGTGACGCGCGCACTCGTCGACGCCGAGAAGCCGGACGCCATCATCATCGCCACCGGCGCCAAGCCGCGATCGGCCCTCGGCGCCGGTATCGAGGGCGTGGAAAGCGGCCACGTCGTCAGTGCCTGGGATGTCATCAAGGACCAAGTGAATATCGGCAGCTCGGTTGTGATCGCCGATTGGCGCTGCGACTGGATCGGCATGGGTCTGGCTGAGAAGCTCGCCCGGGCAGGATGCCATGTGCGCCTCTGCGTAGACGGATACATGGCCGGCCAGCGCATCCATCAATATGTGCGCGACCATTGGGCGGGCGAGCTGCACAAGCTCAATGTCGAGATCATCCCCTATGCCCGCCTCTATGGCGTGGACGGCGACACCGCCTATTTCCAGCACGCGACGAGCGCCGAGCCGATCATTTTCGAAGGAATCGATACCGTCGTTGCATCGCTTGGTCATGAACGTCAAAGCGAGCTTGAAGATGAACTCGCCGATTGGGGTGGCGAGTTGCATATCATCGGCGATTGCCTGACACCGCGCACGGCGGAAGAAGCCGTGCTCGAAGGCTTGAAGGTCACGGCAGAGATCTAACGCAACGATGCCGCTGCCTTTCTCGCCCCCAGCCCGCGCCAGGATACTATGCCTGGCATTGGGAGCGATCGGCGGCGGCGCCTTCTATTTTCTGCATCTGCCGCTTCCCTGGATGATGGGGGCGATGACCTTCACGACCGTAGCCGCCGTGTCCGGCATACGGATCGCCATGATGCCGCGCCTGCGCATGATCTTCGTCGCCGTACTCGGCATCATGCTGGGGAGCGCGTTTTCTCCGCAAATGCTGGATCATCTGCAGAATTGGGCCATCAGCTTTTTGTGGTTGGGGCTTTATGTGGTGGTCACGACCTATCTGGTCAGACTCTATTACATACGTGTTGCCGGATATGATGAAGTCACGGCCTATTTCTCGGCAGCGCCCGGCGGCCTCTCCGAGATGATCTTGGCCGGCAGCGCCTTCGGCGGCGATGAAGCGCGTATTTCGCTTGCCCATGGCGCGCGCATTTTGGTCGCCGTCTTCGTCCTTTCGTTCGGCTATCGTTGGCTCGGCGGTTATGCGCCGTCGGGGACCGGCATAGCCGTCGTCACGACGCCGCTCGCAGCGACCGACCTGGCATGGCTTTCAGCGGCCGGCGTATTGGGCTTCTTAGGCGCCAGGCAGTTGCGCATGCCGGCTTATGCCCTGGTTGGACCGATGATTGTCAGCGCCCTGCTGCATGTCGCTGGTCTTACCGCATCACGACCGCCCGCCGAGCTTGTTGCCCTTGCGCAGATTGTCGTCGGATCAATGATCGGCGCGCGCTTCACCGGTTTGCCGCTACGCCTTGTGGTGCGGGGCATTTTCCTGGCGGTTGGCGCGACGGCCTTGCTGCTGCTGGTCGCTGTGGCCTTTGGATTTGCCGTGGACGCGACGGCGCAGGTGCCGTTCGGCTCGGCCCTTCTCGCTTTCTCACCTGGCGGCCTTGCCGAGATGAGCCTCATCGCGCTCGCCCTGGGCATCGACGCCGCTTATGTCTCGAGCCATCATGTCGTGCGCATCTTCATGATTGTCGTTGCGGCACCTTTGGCCTTCCGCTTATTGCGCCACAAGCGTTAGCGCCATTGTCTTCAAGCGCTTGAGGTCCGTCTTGCCTGTTCCGAGCACCGGCAACTCCTCCAGCCTATGCAAATCGGCAGTCTTCGGCACCCAGATCTTGGGCAGACCAGAGTTGTTCAGGCCCTGCCACACTAATTCCGGTCCCATGCTTTCGTCAGCCAAATAGAACCCGATCAGGCGTTCGCCCTTGGCCGCATCCGGTACGGCAGTCACATTGGCGCCGTTGATGCCGGGAATGCGCATCATCGCCTCCTCAACCTTCAAATGCGGCACCATCTCGCCGCCAATCTTGGAGAACCGCGACAGACGATCGGTGATACGGATGAAGCCGTCCTCGTCCAGCACGGCGATGTCGCCGGTCACATACCAGCCATCTTTGATCACTTCCTCGGTCTTGACCGGATTGTTGAGGTATCCGACCATGCGTCCCGGCCCTTTGAGCAGCAGCAAGCCCTCCTCACCTTCATTGCGATCGACGAAGGTATCGGGATCGACGATGCGTGCCGTAACGCCCGGCACGGGATGGCCGACGGTCCCTGGCTTGTGGCCTGTCTGATTCTCGCCCATGCCCATCACATTGGGTACATTGACCGAAACCACCGGTCCCATCTCCGTGGCGCCATAGCCTTCCAGCATGTCGATGCCGAATTTCTCCTTGAAGGCCGCCGCCAAATCCGGCCGCAATCGTTCTGCCCCGACCACGACATGGCGGAGGCTGGCGAATTCTTCGGCCGGAATGCTGCGCAAGTAGGATTGGCAGAAGGTCGGTGTAGAGATGAGGATCGTGGCCTTGTATTTCTTTACCAGTCCGCCGATCGTCTTGGCATCCAGCGGGTTGGCGTGATAGACGGCACCATTGCCGATCACCAGCGGCAGGCACAGCGTGCCGGTAAAGCCGAATGAATGGAAGAATGGCAGGACGCCGACGAATTTGTCCTCCTTCGTCAGCCAGAGAATCTGCGCGATCGCCTCAAGGTTGGAGATGACGTTGTGCTGCGAAAGCATGACGCCTTTGGGTTCCCCGGTCGATCCGGAACTGAACATCACGGTGCAGAGATCGTCAATCGATTGGCCCTTGGGTCCGGCCACCCGCACCAGCCAGGATGTCGGCATCAGCATTGTTGCGACATATATCAGCGACTGCGCCACTTTCCCCTGCTTTGCGAGCAGCTCTTCGACGAAGATCATGTCTGGCCGCTCGCCCAATTTGGCTTTGGTGAGAAAGGCGCGCGCTGTAACGATCGTCGTGATGCCGCATTGCCGGATAGCAGAGTCCATAGCTTCTGCGCCGATGGTGAAGTTGAGATTGACCGGAACCTTGCCGGCCAGCATCAGCCCCATATTGACCAATGCAGCGGCGACCGACCCAGGCAGCAATACCCCGACCATTTTGTCAGCGGCACGTTCGCGGCCGAACCACTTGGCAAGCAAGCGCGCACCGGTGAGCGCCTGGCCGAAATTCAGCTCACGCCCCAACGAATCTGCCACGGCCATTCGGAACCAGTATCTCTTGGCGGTATGGATAAAGCGCTTGGCTACGAGATCGTCGGCCTTGCGGCGATGCCGAAACGCTTCGCCGCCCATCTCGAGAAGGCTCTGCCGAACTTCCCGTGCCTTGGCACTGCCGGGCAGCGCTTTCCCAAAGGTAATGGTGACGGGATAAAAGAGCCGGCGCGGCCACTTCCAGAAGAACTTGCCGTCCTTGAAGCTGAAGATCGAGCCCCAGACCTGGTCGAGATGCACCGGGATGATCGGCACATCGATGCCATCAATAATGCGCTCGAAGCCGCGCTTGAAGGGCAGCATATTGCCGGTGCGGCTGATTGCACCTTCGGCAAAGATACAGACAACGTGGCCGCCTTCAAGTTCGGCGCGCGCCCGCTTGATGGGCTCCAGCACCTTCCCGCCGCCGGTCGGGATGGCCCGCATCTTCTTGAGGAAGGCGCCGAGCCCCGGAATACCAAAGAATGGTGCATAGACCATGAAGCGCACGAAGCGCTGCACGCAGGAGCCAACCAGCAGCCCATCGACAAATGAGAGATGGTTACACACGAGCAAGGCCGGCCCGTTAAGCGGCACATTCTCTGCGCCGACGATGCGGATGCGATAGATCGAATGCGTCAGCATCCACAGCACGAAGCGGATGAAGAAATCCGGCAGCAGATAGAAGATGTAACCCGTGACAAGGAAGCTCAGCAGTCCGCCAGCCAGAATCACATGGTCTGCTGTCAGCTTCAGAACGCTACCCAACAGGTAATTGGTGCCTGCCGCCAACAGAATGAAGATGAAATTGAGCACGTTGTTCGCAGCAATGATACTGCCGCGGGACGTTGCCGCAGATTTCTGCTGCAGCATGGCGTTGAGCGGGACTGCGTAGAAGCCGCCAAAGAAGCCGAGAATCGTGAACCAGGTGACGGCGCCGATTGTTGTATCTGCGGTCACCAGCAACATCGCCGACGCACCCATGCCGATCGAACCGATCGGCACCAGGCCGAGTTCCACTTTGTGACCGGAAAGCCGGCCGGCGACCATGCTGCCGATACCGATGCCAATGGCGACCGCGGCCCATAGACCACCGGTCGCCCCTTCGCTGAGGCCCAGAATCTGGGTGCCATAGAGCGGGATCGAAATCTGGACCAGCGCGCCCAGGAACCAGAACCAGGAAATACCGAGTACTGTGAGGTAGAGCCGTCGATTGGAGAAGAGTTCCCTGAAGCCGGTATCGATACCGGCGATGGGGCTCCAATTGAACGCGCGCTGGTGTTGCGGAATGGGCGTGCGGCCAATGCCGAGGCTGGCGAGACTGCCGATAATCGCCACGGAAAGCAGGATGATCCCCATCACCAGCGGCATGTGTCCCAGCGATTGGAACAGCTGACCACCCAATTGCGTGCCCACAATGATCGCTAGGAAAGTGCTCATCTCGATCAACGCATTGCCGCGTGACAAATCACGTTCGGGCAAAAGCTCAGGCAATGAGCTGTACTTCGCCGGACTGAAGAAAGCGGAATGCGTCGCCATCAAGAACATGACTCCCATCATCATGTTGAGATCGGCACGGAGGAAGGCGACCAGCCCCAAGGCCATCGCCAGGATTTCGATGGATTTTGTGCCAATGAGGACCGACCGCTTCGAAAACCGGTCCGCCAGCTGCCCCGCATAACCGGAAAAAAGCAGGTAGGGCACGACAAAGACCGCCGCGATCGCCGAAATATGAGCGTTGGCAGTCGACGAGTCCGATTGCTGCGTCGCAAGGGCAATCGCAAAGAATGTAACGGCGAAGCGATAGAGATTGTCGTTGAGGGCACCCAGGAACTGGGTCAGCAACATCCATCCAAAGCCAGGATCGAGAATGAGCCGCGCGTAGGAACGATCGTTCATCTTCTGCCTTTCCCCCAATTTCTCCTACAAAATCGGGTTTCGGGGCCAGCAAAGTCAAGCTGGCACAAGCGAGTCTTGTTCACATTCGCCAGCCGGACCACTAGACTGGTGGGATCATGACAGACAAAACGATCATAAAAACGACTTGCCCCCGTGATTGCTACGATGCCTGCGGCATTGCAGTGGTCAAATCAGCTGACGGTCGCCTCAAGGTGCTGGGGGATCCGGATCATGCTGTGAGCCGGGGCGCACTTTGTGGGAAATGTGCCATCGCCTATAACGGCGCCTATCTCGACCCTAAAGCACGCCTCACGCAGCCGATGCTGCGTACCGGCCCGAAGGGCAGCGGTCAGTACCGAGAAGTGGGTTGGGACGAAGCCATAGCTTTCGTCGCGGACGGCCTTAAGAAGATCATTGCGGAAAGTGGCCCAGAGGCCATTTGGCATACTCATTACACGGGGACGTGCTCGGCCATCGCCGGCGGTTTCCCGCAACGCTTCTTCCATCGCCTCGGTGCCAGCGAAGTTGACCCCGACAGCATCTGCAACGCCGCCGGCCATGCCGCGCTCAACTATCTCTACGGCACCTCTTCGGACGGTTTCGACCCACGCACGGCCAAGGACGCCTCCTGCGTCCTGGTCTGGGGGGCCAATCCCTCTGCTTCGGCACCGCATCGACATAAATTCTGGCTGACCGAAACCCCGGCCAAAGTGATTGTCGTCGACCCGGTACGCCACGATACAGCCGCCCAGGCGGACCTTCATTTGCAACCTTATCCCGGCAGCGACGCCGCCCTTGCCTATGGCCTGCTTCATGTTCTTCTGACCGAGAATCTGGTCGATCAGAGTTTCATTGATGCCCATACGATCGGGTGGAGCGACCTGCTGCCGCTTATTGCTTCTGCCGATCCGACGACCACCGAGAAGAAAACGGGTGTTCCTGCAGCGGACATTATTGCCGCCGCCAAGCTTTATGGCAGCGGACCGGCGCTCCTTTGGCTGGGACAGGGGCTGCAACGCCAACCCATGGGTGGCAACGTCTTCCGTGCCGTCGGCCTCCTACCCGCCGTTACCGGCAATTTCGCGAAACCTGGCGCCGGACTGCTCTATCTCAACGGTGGCGCCCGGCGCGGCATCGACGGCGACTATCTGGAAGCATCACACCTGCGTCGCAATGAGCGTCAGACGGTCAGCCATATGGATCTGGTCGCGTTGTTGCGCCACCGCCAGCGTGCTCGCGCACTCATCACCTGGAACATCAATATCGCTGCCTCGAATCCGCGCCAGGCGGAACTACGCGATGCGCTCAACAGCGATGGCTTGTTCCACCTCGCGATCGACCTTTTCCCGACCGATACGGTCGATCATGCGGATGTCATCTTGCCGGCGTCGGCTTTCCTGGAATTTGACGATCTGGTGATGTCTTACTTTGATCTCACCGTATCGGCACAGGTGGCCGCAAAGGAACCGATAGGGGCATCCTTGCCCAATCAAGAGATTTTCCGACGACTCTCGAAGGCAATGGGTTTTGGGGAGGCCGAGCTTTACGAGCCGGACGACGTCATTCTGGACAATCTCGCCCGCCAACTCGGCCAGCCGGATTTCGCCAGCCTGAAACGTGCCGGAACCGTTCAACGCTGGGCAGAACCGGTCTTGCAGTTCCCGGACCTCGCCTTTTCGACGCCTTCCGGCAAGATCGAACTGGCAAGCAGTGCTGCCGAGGCTGCCGGCTATCCGCGCGTGCCGCAGCCATCGGTCGATGAAAAGCCGTCGGGCCGGAAGCTGCGCCTGCTTTCGCCCGCCTCGCGGTGGCTGATGAACAGCTCCTATCACAACGATCCGAAGATCGCGGCCAAACTGGGGCCGGAGCATATCACGCTCCACCCGGATGACGCTGCGGCACGCGGTCTTCAGACTGGCGCCAAGGTCAGGGTCAGCAATGCGACCGCATCGATCGAAATGATTGTCGATGTAGCGCCCATGCTACCGCGTGGCGTCGCTCTTGCCGCCAAGAGCCGCTGGCCTAAGCTCATTCCGGGTGGTCTCAGCGTCAACGCACTCAACCCCGGCACCAAGAGCGATATGGCCGAAAGCTCCAGCGTGCACGGGGTCGAGGTCGAGGTGACGGCGGCCTGATCGTTAAACCTTCACCCGCTCCATCTTTGGGTCATAGAGCGGCTGCAGACAGACTTTCGCCGGATAGCGCTGGCAGGCGATTTCCAACTCGTACGTGCCGCTCAGCACGTCCTCGGCACTGACGCCGTTCTGCGGATCGCGCACATAGCCGATGCCGATATTGGTGCCGAGCGTATAGCCATAGCCGCCTGAAGCGAGCCAACCCACCTGCTTGCCATTGCGAAAAATAGTTTCGCGGCCAAGCAGTACGACACTCTGGTCATCCACAGTGAAGCAGGCCAACAACTTGGGCAGCTTCTTTTGCGACAGAGCGGTAAGAGCGTCGCGCCCAAGGAACGGCACATTTTTCTTCAGCTTCACAGCCCAGCCCATTCCGGCCTCAAGCGGTGAATGATCCGGTGTGATATCCGACGACCAGGCGCGATAGAACTTCTCCAATCGCAGACTTTCGATCGCCCGGTAGCCGGCATTGGCAATGCCATGCTTGGCGCCAGCCGCCCAGAGCGCATCATAAACGGCAGCCATCGCTTCGACCGGGATATGCAGCTCCCAGCCCAGCTCGCCAACATATGTCACGCGCAGTGCTCGGACGATGGCGCCGGCAATGGCAATCTCCTGCGCCGTGCCGAAGGGGAACGCGGCGTTCGATACATCCTGTGGCGTCACGGCAGCCAGCACATCACGTGCCTTCGGCCCCATCAAGGACAGGACGCCATAGCCCGACGTAACATCCACGAGGCGCGCATCCAGGCCTGCTGGAATATGTGACGAGATCCAGTGGAAATCATGCGTCGCATAGCCGGTGCCAGTGACGATGTAATAGGCGTCGTCCGCCACACGCGTAACGGTGAGATCGCATTCGATGCCGCCGCGCTGGTTCAGCATCTGGGTATAGATGATGCTGCCGGGCCTCTTCGCAACGTCATTGCTGGCGATCCAGGTCAACGCAGCTTCTGCATCCCGCCCAACGAGCATGAATTTTGCAAAAGATGTCTGATCGATGAGCACAACACGCTCGCGCGCTGCCTTGTGCTCATTGCCGACGTGGTCGAACCAGTTCTGCCGCTCGTAGGAATAGGCATCCTTCGGCTGGACATCTTTGGGTGCGAACCAATTCGGCCGCTCCCAGCCGAGCTTCCAGCCAAAGACGGCGCCCTGCTCCTTGAGCTTGGCGTAAAGCGGAGAGACCCGGACCGGGCGCACGCTCTCCAGTTCCTCATGCGGCCAAGCCATCGAATAATGATGGGCATAGGCTTCGAGCGTACGCGTGAGCACCCAATTCTTGTCGCGATGTACCTGGCCAAAACGACGGATATCGACCGGCCAAAGATCCATCGGCGGCTCGCCGCCAGCAACCCATTCGGCGAGCGCGCGCCCTGCTCCACCACCGGACGCAATGCCGAAGGCATTGAAGCCGGCACCGACGAAGAAGTTCCGCACCTCGGGCGCTTCACCGAGGATGAAATTTCCGTCCGGCGTGAAGCTTTCCGGTCCGTTGATCATCTGCTTGACACCGGCGTTCTCCAGCGCCGGAACACGGGCCAGCGCCTGCTCCATCAACTGGCCGAAATGATCCCAGTCATTCTCGAGCAGTTGGAAGGCGAAATTGCCAGGCAGCGCAAAACGATCCGTGCCCGGAAGCCAAGGGATCGGGTTATGCTCGTAACCGCCCATAACAAGGCCACCGACTTCTTCCTTGAAGTAGATGAGGCGGTCTGGATCCCGCAGCGTCGGTAGGTTTTTGGGCACCCCAGCCATTGCCTCGGTGACAATGTACTGATGCTGCACGGATTGCAGCGGAACGTTCACCCCAGCCAGGGCCCCGATCTCACGCGCCCATTGGCCGCCGCAATTGACAATGACGTCGGCGGCGATGCGCCCCTTGTCGGTTTGGACGGCAACGGCCCTGCCCTTCACCACTTCAATACCGGTGACGGCCGTCTCCTCAACGATCTTCACGCCATTTTGACGGGCACCCTTGGCGAGCGATTGAGCGATGTCGGCGGGATTGGCTTGGCCGTCGGTAGGCAGGAAGGCAGCTCCGACAAGATCGCCAATATCCATGATCGGCCACAGATCTTGCGCTTCCTTGGGCGTCAGCAGGTGCATCTCCAGGCCAAAGGAATGCGCCGTGGTCGCCTGACGCTCGATTTCGGTCATGCGGGCCTTGTTGCACGCCAAGCGCAGGCCGCCATTCATCTTCCAACCCGTGGCCAAGCCGGTCTCAGTTTCCAGCTTGTTGTAAAGCTCAACCGAGTACTTCAAAAGCTGTGTGATGTTGGCCGACGTGCGCAACTGCCCGACCAGACCCGCTGCGTGCCAAGTCGATCCGCTTGTTAGCTTGTGGCGCTCGACCAGCACCACATCCTTCCAGCCAAGCTTGGCCAGATGATAGGCCGTCGAGCAGCCGATGATACCGCCGCCAATGATGACCGCACGGGCGGAGGTCGGAAAATCGCTCATAGGTAACTCCTTACATATTCCGGAACGCACCGAGTGCGCGCTCGAAACGCGCGGCATTCTCGGCGGTGTAGGCGGCGTAATCGAAATCCAGAGTCGAGTGGATTTCGGAAATCATGCTCCACATGGTCTCGCGCAGGAGCGAGGCACATTTCATGGCGTGGTAGCGGCGCAAAAGATCAGTATCGGCATTGCGTTCAAAATAAGCTTCGAGCAGCCACTTCTCGTCGACCTCCGCTACCTCATTGTTTGAACAGAGATTGGCGAGATCGAAGAGCGGCGAGTTGAAGCCGGCATAATCCCAATCGATCAGCCACAGGCGATCTCCGCTGTCGATAAAGTTGGTCGGCAGCAAATCATTGTGGCCATAAACGATCTCGACCGGGCCGACGGCTTTTTCCAGTTCAGCTGCGATATCGAGCAAGCGCGGTAAAACTGCCAGATGACGACTATTCCCCGCCCTCAGGGAGTGGCCATAGTCACGCAGGACATGAAAGACCCAGAAAATCAGGGCGGGTCCCGTGACATGCAGCGGCATCTCGCGATGACATTTGCGCATCAACGGTAGAATACGGGCCAGCATGTCCGGCTGCCGCACGTCCTCGGCAGAGAGTGTTTTACCGTCGACGAACTCGAAGACCAGGGCGCCTGGGGCGGCATGCACAACCATCGGCGACAGCCCGCATGTCGCCGCCGCACGGCTCGCCGACAATTCGTTGAAGCGCATGACGCCATGAACAGGAATGTCATCGCCGATACGTACGAAGTATTGGCGTCCAGCATCTTCGACCCGGAAATTGGCGTTAGTGATGCCACCTTTAATGACCTCAGGCTGCACCTTCCCGGACCAACAGGTCAGGGCTTCGACCCGCGCCATTGCCTCCCGCATTGTCCGCCTCGCGACCCACTCTTTTGCCCATCATTCGCCATCGATCGGCACAAAAGTCAACAAGGAAGACACATTCAATGTTGATTCGATGTTGTTATTTAAACAAGGAGAGGCGGCAAGTGATATTTTATCGTTCCAGATCAAATATTTATATCAGAGCGCACGGACATCACCGAGGAAGCCTTTCACCAGTTTGTCGAGCTGAGCCGACTGGCGAGCCAATTGGCCTGCCGACAGACGGACGGTCGATGCTGCCTCATTGCTGGCGCGGGCAGCGTCATTCACGAGCGAGATGTTCTGGGTCACCTCTTCTGTGCCCTTCGCCGCCTCCTCGACATTGCGGGCAATTTCACGCGTCGCTGCGGTCTGCTCCTCCACAGCGGCGGCGATTGTGGCCGAGATCTCATGGCTACGCTTGATCGTTTCGGATATCTGCCGAATGGCGCCAACCGCTGTGCCAGTCGAGCTTTGCACGTCCCCGATCTGCTGACCGATCTCCTCTGTCGCTTTTGCCGTCTGCGAGGCGAGATTCTTCACCTCGGAGGCGACGACCGCAAACCCCTTACCGGCTTCTCCCGCACGCGCCGCCTCGATCGTCGCATTCAGGGCCAGCAAATTGGTCTGGTTGGCGATGTCTTGGATCAGCGTCACGACTTGGCCGATGCGTTCGGTTGCATTGGCAAGACCTGTCACCACATTGCTGGTGCGCTCGGCTTCCGCCACCGCGTCCTCGGCGACCTTGGTGGACATCGTCACCTGATTGCCGATCTCGCCAATCGAGGCATTCAGTTCCTCGGTTGCCGCAGCAACCGTTTGCACGTTGGACGACGCCTCAATCGCACCTGCCGAAACAGCTTCCGCGCCGGAGCTTACCGACTTTGCAGAATCCGCCATGGATTGCGCCGTCTTCTCCATCTCCTCGACCGCATGGTTGACGGTCCCGAGTGCCGTCGCCACCTCCTGGTCGAAGGCGCGGGTCAGGGCCTGCATGCGTTCGCCTCGCTCGATCTGCTGCCGTTGGGCCGCGGCCTGCTCCTGCGCGAGACGCTGAGATTCCAGCATCGAGTTCTTGAATACCTCGACGCTCTGCGCCATCTGGCCGATCTCGTTCTTGTAGTCCGTTGCTGGAATCGCCACGTCCTGCCGCCCGCCCGATAATGCCAACATCGCCTTCGTCATGGCAGAAATCGGCGCCACCACTTTGCTGCCAATCATTGCCGCGACAATAATGGCGAGCAGCGCCACAACAGCGATGGCAATCGTGATCCAAAGGCGCGTCTTAGAGCTAAGCTGGGCAGCCTGATCCGTCGCCGCACTGAAAGCAGTATTGATGCGGCCGATCATATCGGTGACGATTGGATCCACCTTCGCAAAGGCTTCTGAGAGCTGCTTCTCGTCGGCAATAATTCCAAGTCGTGTTGCTGCAACCGATTGGAAATCATCGCCATAGGCTTTCATCAGGCTCTTGATCTGGTCACGGTCTGCGGCCGGCGCGCTGGTAGCGTCCATATCGGTCATGAATGTTGCAGCCGCCTTGCCGTGAGCCTCCACATATTTGGGGTCGAGCCGCAGCAGGAAGTCCTTTTCCGCACGACGCAGCATCAGCATTGAAATGGTCATCTTGTCGAGCGACAGCGTCTTCAGCTTGTCCTCAACTTCATGCACTGATTTGCGCAATGCACCGCGCAGGCCCAATTCATCGGTGAGGCCAATCTTGATCCAGTCTGATGAAGTCGCCTTAAAGGCCGTCTCGTATTCGTCGATGCCGCCACGAATGGCGGCAATCGGCTCTTTGTAGGTACCCCCTGCATCCGCAGCTTCAAGCTGCGTTAGATGCTGATCGATGATCCCCATAACTTCATCGTGTTGCTGAATGTATTTTTCGTCGAGGCGCAGCAGAAAGTCCTTCTCGCGCCGGCGCGCATTCAAGAACTCGTAACGCAGATCCTGGGCGATGACGTAGACCGCAGTCGTGCGATTGGCACGCTCCTGCTCGGCCGCACGTGCGCCGTCAGCAACCAAATAGTAGACGAGGATGCCGAGGAAGCCGGCGAGCGCCACGAGGCTCACCAACTGAATTTGCCATGACACTTTGAATGTCTTGAACACGCCCGCCATTCCACACCTCCTGCAGAACCCGGCCTCTCCCCTGCCCAGCCGCGAAATCCGGGATGTCTTCCAAAATCACATGGCGGACTTGGACGCCGCAGTATTTCACTAAAATGCTTCTGATGAGTTAACTGTCTAGCGCCTAAGTCACTGATAAGATTTAACTCCTTACCTAGGACTAAGTTAAGCTCGTTACACTCATAAGATACCTTCAATTGTCTATCGATTAGATAGAGATTTAATCTCCTTTCGCTAACGCGACTTTTTCGATGGCGCTCCGACTAGCCGGCCGAAAAGCGCGTCTTAGAAAGGGAGGAAATTCATGTCACGACCGATCCGCCGACTGCCGTCACTCAATGCGCTCCGCGCGTTCTGGGCGGCGGCCCGCCATGGCAGCTTTGTTTCCGCTGCCGAAGAACTTCATGTGACAGCGTCCGCGGTCAGTTTGCAGGTGCGTCAGCTCGAAGATGAGCTCGGCCAGAAGCTCTTTGACCGGACTCCGCGCGGGCTATCTCTGACGGGTGACGGCGCTGCGATCCTGCCGGGTGTCAGCGATGCCTTCACCCGCCTCCAGGAAACGCTGATCGATGAACAGCATCGCCACGACCAACAGACGCTCAGCGTCTCCGTCGCTCCGTCATTTGCGACCAAGTGGCTATTGCCGCGCCTCGACAGCTTCTGCGCCCGTTATCCGGATTTTGACGTCCGGGTCATGGCGACCCATGAACTCACCGACTTTGGAAAAGAGAATGTCGATCTCGCCATTCGGTACGGGCGCGGCGGCTATACAGGTCTGGCTAGCGAATTGCTGATGCGCGAATCCGTTTTCCCCGTCTGCGCGCCACGACTCTTGGAATCGCATGCAGATGCGGATGTTGCACGATTGCTGCGCACCCTGCCGCTACTCCACGACGACAGTCCGGATCAGGACGAAACCTGCCCCGATTGGAAGAGCTGGCTGAAAGCCGCCGGCATCATCGACATCGACGCCCAGCGAGGATCACGCTTCAACCAGTCGATCTTCGTACTCGAAGCCGCCGCCAATGGTCTCGGCATCGCGCTCGCAAAATCCTCACTTGTGCAACAGGATCTTGCTGGTCGACGCCTCCTTCGTCTCGGCCATGACGATGTTCCGATCGAATTCGCCTATTTCCTGGTCTATCCGCCAGAGCGCAGCAAACGCCCGGCGATCACCGCGTTCCGAAACTGGATTCAGGGTGAAATCGGAGAATGGCATGGCGCATCAAAGCAAGCTGGCATGGCAGGTCAAGGAATCCTGCTCACAACACAGAGTTAATCTCGCTTGGGAAGGCCGTTCATCCTACCTATCCTTCCAATCACATGGTGACTTGAGGAGGCCATCTTCGAGTCCGCGGCATTTGACGGGAGCAGCTTGCACCGCGACATCAAAGCTAAAGCGCCACGACGGAAGTCGTGGGTTCCCTTTCTCGAAAGGAGTGCCCGATATGAAGCCGCGCCAAGAACCCCGTATCCACTTCACAGCATCCTGTCGCAGCGGAACCTGTTGTTGAGCTCATCGTTCGACGCTCGCGAAGCACTCGCTTCATTCTGCTGTCATCGATCCGGCTTACAACACCTCGCGAAGCCGGTGAGGAGGATTACAAAGTGTCCAGCATTTCTATCAGCCGCGCGGCGGCTAACGAAAATATCCCCGCCTTTGCTATTGAAGTCGCAGGCATCTCGGCGGGCTTGGCGCTACGTGAGCGCGGTGGCTTCAGCTTCTTTGCGGCTGATCCGCGCTTCCGCCTTCTGGACGGCAGCCGCTTCCGACGACTGGCACAGGTCGAAGAGGCAGCCCGCAATCTTGCTCGTGCCACAGGCGTCTAGCGGCAGCAAGCCGACACCTGTCATCCCAACAGAACGCGGGCCCTCAGAGGCCCGCGTTTCTTATTCTAAGGCGCTATTCCAAAAAGACTTTTTCGGCTCCCCCCAAAGCACAAAATTGCACCTTGACCACATAATAAATACCTAACTAAATAGATAGAGTAGATAGTTAAAGCGGTTGCTGAAAGTTTCTTATGTCCGAGAAGACCCGTCGCCTGCCACCGTTGAACTCGCTCCGTGCCTTCGCGGCTGCCGCCGAACGCCTCAGCCTTGCAGCTGCGGCGGAGGATCTTCACGTAACGCCGTCGGCGGTCAGCCTCCAGATTCGGCAGCTTGAAGATCATCTCGGCATTCCTGTTTTCATCCGGACAGGCCGCGGCCTTCAACTGACGAATGAGGGAAAGGCGATTCTCCCCGGCATTCTCGAGGGCTTCGATCAGCTGCGCATGGCGTTGTCGTTGTTGGGCCCCAAGAGTGACGAGAACATACTGACATTGTCGGTCGCCCCCTCCTTCGCCGCAAAATGGTTGTCGCCACGTCTCGATGCGTTCGCGCAAGCACATCCGCAAATCGACGTTCGCATCCTAGCAACGGATCAGCTGGTGGATTTCGCGGTCGACGATGTCGATATCGCCATTCGTTACGGCAGTGGAGTCTATCCGGGCGTCACGTCCGAACATCTATTGGCGGAACGCGTCTTTCCGGTTTGTGCGCCTCAGCTTCTGGAAACTGTCGGCCACCCGCAGGATCTACTGCGCAGCCACACGCTGTTGCATGATGACAGCCCAGATCAGGATAAGACCTGCCCGGACTGGCGCATGTGGCTGCGCGCTGCGCGCGTGAGCGGTGTCGATTGGCGCCGTGGTCCTCGCTTCAACCAATCAAGTCTCGTCCTGGAAGCAGCCGTCGCCGGACGCGGCATCGCCTTAGCCAAGGCAACACTCGCTGAAGCGGACCTTGCAGCCGGTAAGCTGACAAGGCTCGCCGAGATCGATCAGCCAATTGAGTTTGCCTACTATCTGGTTTATCCGGCGGAGCGCCGCCAGTTGCCGAAATGCGCGGCCTTCCGTGAGTGGATCATGACCGAGGCCAGGGGCCCGGTGGGCGCATCGACGCGCTAAGCGTCGCCCATTACCTTCAGCGCCAGCCGGATCAGCCGCGGCATCATCATCGGCCGCAACAGGCGCGGATCATAACCCTTCATACGACGGTCATTTTCCTTCAAGCAGAGCTCGAAGAATGCGCGTTTGGTAAAACCGCGCGCAACGGTGGTCGCACCGGCAGTGAGGAAGTTCGATTTGACGCCTTTGCGACGGCGGCGCGTTTCCATGGCCATGCCGATACGCGACGCATACTGTTCGCCGATCGCTATCAGGCATTTCAGATCGAACCAACTGCGCCGGAGCAGCCCCAACTCGGACCTGCGATAGGCCACATAGTTCACGAAAAACATGATATGCCGCGCTTCTTCCTGAATGACGGGCTCGAAGGTCTCAGCGAGAGCCGGTGGGAAAAAGCCTGAGCTCCGCGCCAGGTCAAAGAGCCCGAAAGCGAAGAAAGAATTGATACACTCACCAAAACCCGTCCGCAAAAAGCCGAACTCGGGATCGCGAGGCGGTAGATAGACGGGTTCAGGGCCGAGCTCAATTCGGTAGAAGGTCAGCATGTTGTGCAGCACTTCCTTATGCCGTCGCTCTTCAGCCGCATTGAGATTCAATGCCGCAGCGATCTGGCTGTCGGTGAGGCAGTTTGCTTGCCACTCCATGCGGAGCGATGCTCGCCCCTCGATCGCGACCGCCGTATCCCAGAATGGCAGGCCGGAGAGACGGGCCATTTCTTCCTTAGACAAAACAGGCCAAGGAATGACTGCCGGCTTATAAGGATTGTAGGTATCCGTTAGAAGCCGACAAAACGCGTCCCGATGTGCCTGACTGCCGGGCACCAGCCCACCCTGATCCGGATAGCACCAATTATAATAGGGCGTCGGGTCGTACTGGGTCATATCGAGCATATCGGCGTCCACTCCACGCAACGCGGGCCTGCCAGGAACCTGACGGCCTTATGCCATGAGCCGCCGGGGCCGACAAGAAGGCCCAAGACGTTCACGTGACGGCGCACACAGATTTGAATGCGGGGCGGCAGCGCAACTGATGGGCGCGGAGTGCCTAGCGCTTGTCGGAAAGGATCATCTCGGCCCCCTTCTCCGCGATCATCACGACCGGCGAATTGGTGTTGCCAGAGGTAATAGTTGGCATAACGGACGCGTCAATCACGCGAAGCCCATTCAGGCCGCGCAGCCGCAACCTTTCGTCGACCACACCATCAGGGCCCATGCGCGCCGTGCCGACGGGGTGAAAGATCGTCGTCCCGATGTCCCCTGCCAGCCGCGCCAGAGCATCGTCATCCTGGAATTCGACACCCGGCTTGTACTCAACCGGCGAAAAGGGCGCCATCGCCCGCGTCGACATCATGCGCCGCGCATGCCGGATCGAATCCGCGGCAACCTTGCGATCGGCAGGATCAGACAGATAGTTGGGATCGATCGCCATGGCGGCCGCCGGATCTGGCGAGACGATCCGCACACTGCCTCGGCTTTGCGGCCGCAGGTTGCAGACCGACATCGTAATGGCGGAAAAGCGATGCAGTGGCTCACCGAAAGCATCCAGTGACAAAGGCTGCACGTGGTACTCGATATTCGCCGTCGCGAAACTCGGATCTGATTTTGCAAAAATACCGAGCTGGCTGGGCGCCATCGTCATCGGTCCGCGGCGGCGCAACGCGTAATCTGCAACAATTCGCGCCTTGCCGAACAGGCTGCCAGCCATCTGGTTGAGTGTGCGGGCACCTGAGATCTTGAAGACGGTCCTGATCTGCAAATGATCCTGCAGGTTGGCACCAACACCCGGCATCTCGTGCAACGTGTCGATGCCCGCGGCACGGAGTATTTCACCAGGGCCGATACCGGATAACTGAAGTATATGAGGCGAGCCGATCGCACCTGCCGCCAGAATGACTTCCTTCTGGGCCTCGGCAGAGACCTGCTCACCACCCAGGCGAAATTCGATACCTGTAGCTCGCCGCTCAACAATCGCCAGGCGCTCGGCCAATGCGCCAGTCAGCACTGTGAGATTTGTTCGCGAATGGGCGGGCCTCAGAAACGCCTTCGCCGTATTCCAGCGCACCCCCTTACGCTGATTGACCTGGAAATAGGATGAACCTTCATTGTCACCCCGGTTAAAATCGTCAACCTTGGGAATACCAAGTTCGACCGCGGCATCGCGCACTGCGTCTAGGATGGGCCAATGAAGACGTGGTTCCTCGACGCGCCATTCTCCCATTCCGCCATGCATCCCTTCCTCAGGCGCAAAATGCCGCTCGGATTTGACGAAGTAAGGCAGAACATCATCCCATGCCCAGCCCGAATTGCCGAGTTGCCGCCAGCCGTCATAGTCCTGAGCTTGCCCGCGCATATAGATCATGCCGTTGATCGACGAGCAGCCACCCAGCACCTTCCCGCGCGGGTAATTCAACGATCGCCCATTGAGGCCGGCCTGAGGCACGGTTTTGAAACCCCAATCCGTGCGTGGATTGTTCATGCAATAAAGATATCCGACTGGAATATGGATCCAGACGTAATCATCCTTGCCGCCCGCCTCGAGCAGAAGCACGCGGTTGGCGCCATCTGCCGATAGGCGATTGGCCAGCACGCAGCCCGCAGAGCCGGCGCCGACAACGATATAATCCCATTCCCCGAGGGATCGACGCCCCATTATTGTTCTCGCTATCAGTGCGCCTTTGCTAACGCCCGATCACTAAGGCTTGTCAACACGTCGATAATTTCAGGAACATAGTTCTGGCCCAGGCCAGCGGCATTCGACATGGCGTAGAGCTGATGGATGGCCGACGCGACAAAGGTTGAAACCGGCAAACTCTCAGCCATCTGCAGGAAGTAGCGTATGTCCTTCTGTGCGTTGGCGATGGCAAACTGCAACTGAGTATTGTCGCCATCGATTTGATAGGCGGCAAGACGCTGGAACATCACGCTGTTGGCACCCCCGGCTGTCACGATCTGGCGCAACGCAGCCAGATCGACGCCAGATTTCTTGGCCGCTGTCAGAGCCTCGGCCGTCACTGCAGCATAACCCAGTGACAGCATGTTGTTGATCAGTTTGGCCTTATGCGCAGCACCGACCGAACCGCAATAGACGACCGTGTCGGCAAAGCAATCAAGAACAGGCCGAATCTCCTGCAATGTCGCCGTGTCGCCTGCAGTCATCAGGCCGAGCTTGCCGGCCTCCGCTTCTTTGGGCGTGCGGGTCATCGGAATATCGACAAGGCGACCACCCACCGCTGCGACTTCTGCGGCCAGTCTGATAGTCGATTCCGGTTGCGCCGTCGTGCAATCGGCGACAATGAGGCCGGGCTTCAGCCCAGCGAGCAGGCCGTTGGGTCCACGGACGATTTCTTCCATCTGGGCGGAATTGCCGACAACCGTGATCACCATGTCACAGGCTGCGGCAAGTTCCGCCGGACTCTTGGCTTCCTTGGCACCTTTTGCCAGCAAGTCTTCAACCGGCTTGCGGTTGCGATGCGCCAGAACCGAAAGCTTGAAGCCCTTGGCCTGAATATTCTTACCGATACCATGTCCCATGAGGCCGGCACCGATAAGGCCGACATGTTGAATAGCCATCCTTCTCTCCTCTGCCTTAGCGTCCCAATAGACCGCGCTGTGCCAAGTTTTTCATGAGCGCGCCGGTTCCGAACGTCCACGGCTCAACTTCGGTCGTTAATCGCACGCGGTTGACCAATGCACCCAGCTTCGGTGTGGCAATAGTCACGATATCGTCAATCTTGTGGGTGAAGCCCATGCCAGGTGCACCGCGATCCTTGATGGGCGCAAACATCGTACCGACATATAGAACCAGACCGTCCGGATACTGGTGGTTGCGGCTCAGTGTCTGCTTTGCGAGATCGGTCACATCGCGGCTGATCTGATTCATCGAGGATCTATCATCGAGCACAAACTGATCGAGACCGGTCACCTTGACCGACAATTCCGCCTGGCGCAGATCGTCGATGGTGAAGGTCGCATCGAACAGTCGAATGAACGGCCCCAGCGCAGCGGACGCATTGTTATCCTTCGCACGTCCCAGCAGCAGCGCCGAACGGCCTTCGAAATCGCGCAAGTTGACGTCGTTGCCCAAAGTTGCACCGACAATCCGGCCGGTAGGATCGATCACCAGCACGATTTCCGGCTCGGGATTATTCCAGCTCGATTCCGGATGGATGCCAATATCCGCACCCGTTCCTACCGCCGACATCGGCTGCGATTTCGTGAAGACTTCAGCATAAGGTCCAATGCCGACCTCGAGGTATTGAGACCACATCCCTCTTTCAATCAGCGCTTGCTTCAGTGTCTCGGCTCCTGCCGAACCCGGCTTGATACGGCGAAGGTCACCACCGATCTCCTTGGCGATCACATGCCGAATACCTTCAGCGGCAGTCGGATCGCCCTTCGCCCGCTCCTCGATCACGCGCTCCAGCATGCTGGCAGCAAAGGTTACGCCGCAGGCTTTGATCGCTTGCAAGTCAGTGGGAGCCAGAAGATATGGCCTCTGCTGATCGCGTTTGCCCGGCGGCGTATTCGCCAGACAAGCGTCGAGGCTTCCTATCGACGGCGCGCTGTTCGCGACGGCTCGCACGGCTTTGGCGGGATCATTCTCGGCGAGCAGCGCCGACACGGTCGCAAAGGATTGCGACAAATCCTTGAGCTCCCCGCCACTTACCAAAACCACACTGGGGCCCGATGGATTGCCGGGAACCCATGCCCGCCCGATCAGCGTGCCAGCGCTTCCATCGCTGGGAAGAACATTGGCGGGTGTCAGTGCGATGTCCATGATACTTTCCTGTCAAATAGGTCGGGAGCCTTAGCGCTCTTGCGCGCCACTTCCCGTAGCACAATGATGTCGATGATGATCAATCCCGTCATGATGAGGCAGGCCGGCCCTGGCGCCGCAAGCATTCAGCATCGTCACCAATGGATAGGGGCGCAGTTCTCCCAACGCCTGTCAGTCCAATTCGGATTCACTCCGTTTCCTAACGTTCCTGTCTCGCACGCCGATTGGCATCGCGTTTGGCCATATAGCCCTCGATGTCAGCCCAAGCATCGTCAATGAGCTGCGCCATGGCCTTACGGGCAGCCGCAGAATCCTTTACCTGAATGGCGCGCAGGACTTGGCCGTGCAATGGCACCGCTTCGGCCCGAGCTCCTTCGATCTGGCTCGATAGTTTGAAGCTGAAAAGCAGCGCTGATTCGATGACATGGCCCGTCGAGCCAATGAATGGATTGTTCGTGGCCTCCAATATCCCTTGGTGGAAGGCTAGATCGTGCACGATGTGCTCCGGCGTATCTTCCGGGCATCGCTCCATGCCGGCGTAGGCGTCTGCGATCTTCTGCACTTGCTCCGGCGTCGCACGTTCGGCAGCGAATGCGGCCGCGTCCGGTTCCAGAATTCGGCGAAGTTCGGAAAGATGAATCGCATATTGCTCCGCCTCGCGAGAAGCAAAGCTCCAGTTGAGAATGTCCGGGTCCAGCATGTTCCACTGCTCGCGACCGCGCACTCTTGTACCGATCTTCGGCCGCGGGTCGACCAGCCCCTTGGCAGCCAGCACCTTGATGGCCTCGCGCATGACCGGGCGGCTGACCTTGAACTCATCCGACAGTGCATTCTCGCTGGGCAAGACATCGCCCGGCATGAACACGCCGCTCAAGATACGCTCACCGACTTCGTTGAGTATCTGGCTGTGAATGCTGCGCCGCAAAAATGGCCGTCCGGCCTCACGCTGTTTGAGCACCGTTTTATCCTCCCGGCAGTGATCCGGCCGTTGCAGCCGGCAGCGACGATGTCTTTTGCTTGCGCTAAGGAGCCGCCTTATCTCGCGCAATTTTTGTCATACAATATGCTTTATTGCCTTACTGCGCCAGGAAGAGTCAAGGCTAGCCGTCATCCGTCGCCTGCTGCAGATGCTGCGAGGTCGAGTACCTGTTTCGCCGCGGCCGAACTCACATGTTCACCGCCGCCAGCCACCTGCACTGTCGGCTGCGCAAAATTGATCCCATTCTCGTTGAAGACCTTGCGAATGAGTGCCAGCGCCTTGCGGCGAATGACGAATTGTTCGCCGGGCTTCGTCATCATCTTCATACGGATCTGAATCGCGTAGTCGCCGAATTGCTCGACACCCTGCATCTTCAAGGGCTCAATGATGTGCGGCGCGTATTCCGGATTGGCCGCCAACTCCTTGCCAACCTCCTTGATGAGCTTCCTCGCCTTCTCCAGATCAGTGTCGTAAGTGACGCCGATGGTCAGCTTGTCGATTACCCAGTCGCGGCTCATGTTCTGCACGGCGCCAAGCTCACCGAACGGTACTGTATAGAGCGGGCCGCGGTGATGCCTCAGTTTCACCGAGCGCAGGCTGAATGATTCGACTGTTCCTTTGTAACTACCGCTTTGGATGTACTCGCCGATGCGGAAGGCGTCATCGAGCAGGAAGAACATGCCACTGATGATGTCTTTGACCAGCGTCTGCGCACCAAAGCCGACCGCAACGCCAACGACGCCCGCACCGGCGATGAGCGGCGCGATCTCGATGCCCATCGAAGAGAGGATCATCAGCAAGGCAATCACCAGGATGATCACGAACAGGACATTGCGCAGGATCGGCAACAACGTGCGCAGCCTCGCCTGCCGGCGAACGTCCTCATTATCGACATGAGCATTCTGTTGCGAGCCAGACAGTTTCGCGTCGATAACTGCACGGGCAAAGTGCCATAGGAACTCAGCCATCAGGGCGATAACGATAGCACTCAATAACCCGCGCGTGAGGCGCGTGCTCAAGTTATCCTGCATCGTCATCGCGACAAGGTCGACATGCCAGGCCTTCGCCAGGAGCAGAGCCGCCGCGATAATGAGCAAGGCCCGCAAGCCACGCTCCAACGAGACTTCAGTGACGCTGCGAACGTTGCCCCGTGCACTGGCGGCACCCGCTGGCCGCAAGACGTGATTGACGGCATGTCGCATACCGCGCATGGCCGAAGGCAACCCGACCGCCGCGACGCCCAGCCAGAAAGTCGGCATTGCCGAGGCTACCCAAAGCAGCCACAGCACCACGAAATACACCGTGATCAACCAGTTGGTGAGCCGCCGGTGTTCATGGGGCGGAACCTGCTCGGGGTGCAATGCGGCCAGCGGTCGCCGCCAGGTCGATTCAATCCCGATTGCGAGCAACATCAACCCGAGAACATAGGCGATCAGCACGCGCGAACTGAATGACAGACCAAGCGTGCCGAGCAGCCCAACGGTGACCCAGCCGATCGCCAGCCAGCCGACAGCGAAGGAAATGCGCCGATACCAAAACCACGCGGCCGCCGTGTTCATCGGCACCAGCCGGAAGCGTTCGCCCCCCGGCGCCAAAATGAAACGTCCAAACACCAACGCAATCCGCAGAACCAGGCAGGCACTGAGATAGCCCAGCACGATTTCGCGCAGCAGCGGTGGCCAAGTGAATGCCAGAAAGGCACCAACACTGCCTACGGCAAAGGCTATGACTAGCCCCAGGCCAAAACACATGCGAATACCTGCTGCCCGCAATCTCTCGCCCACGGTCTCAAGCGGCACAGTGACGATCCAACGCTGCAGACCGCGGGTGGCCCATCGAAACAGCCATTCGACCAGGAAACCCAACGCCAGGAAGCCGACGATAAGCGACAGAATCTGCGTGATGCCGCGATCCTCGAATTCGACCATCAGAATATCCCGGGCGCGCGCAAACTCGTCCGGCATGTTGGGCACGGTCATCACGAGATTGCCGACGTGCTGGCGGATCTCGGCCAGACGTTTGTCGACATAGCTGCTTGGCACCATCATCTCGCCGGTCGCGGCAGGCTTTGCCTGTGCTTCGTTTGGCGCCTTTTGCTGCGCAACCCATTCCCGGACTGCGGGATCGTCCAGAAGCTGCAGCAGTTCCTGAACCTTGGGAGGTGGCCCGGCGGTGCTATCCGCAGTCTGCGCATGGGCTGACATGCCCGCCCCGAGCATTGTCAATAGGCCCAAAAAACCCAACCAGCGCCTGAACATAAATGCCCCCGATTCAATCCCTTGGCGGCATGCTGCCCGTTTTTTGGCTCGCTGCACAGGCCAGTCGCTCGTCGTTGCATAATTAGCAACAGTTAGTTTCTATATCAGCCATTTCCGCAACAATTGATAAGGGCCATCTTACTGTCATGAAGCGGCCGGCGGGGAAGCTACCGGCAAAAATAGGATCAGAAACCATGATCGACTTACGACCGTTCAAATCCCTCGGCAGCGCCCATCATGGCTGGTTGGACGCTAAACATCATTTCTCGTTCGCTGATTACTACGATCCCGACCGTATGGCGTGGGGTGCGTTGCGGGTCTGGAACGATGACACCATCGCCCCGAAAAGCGGCTTTCCGCCGCACGGGCATGCCGACATGGAGATCATCACCTATGTCCGCGAAGGCGCCATCAGCCATCAGGACAGCGAAGGCAATAAGGGCCGCACCATTGCTGGCGATGTTCAGGTGATGAGCGCCGGTACCGGCATTCGACATGCCGAGTACAATCTGGAAGACGAAACGACACGTATTTTCCAGATTTGGATTCTGCCCTCGCGTCGAGGCACAGCGCCGAGTTGGGGGGCCAAGCCCTTCCCGCGAGGCGATCGGGCCGGTCGTTTCGTCACTTTGGCCAGCGGCTATGAAGCCGATGTTGAGGCGCTGCCGATCCGCACCGAGGCGCGCGTTTTGGGCGCCACATTGAAAGCCGGCCAGTCGACGGAGTATGCGCTCGGCAATGACCGCCATGTCTATCTCGTTCCGGCCAATGGCAAGATTGAGGTGAATGGCGTCAAAGCCGATGCCCGAGACGGTTTGGCGATCACCGATGAGGCGGTCATCCGTGTGACCGCCCTTGAGGATACCGAACTGGTGATGGTCGATTCCATCTGATGACAACGCGGCTCCGGCTTGATCTCCTGCAGGAGGTCGGGCCAGAGTGCGGTAATGTTCAGACTCCCCACCCGAGCTACCGCCCCGTTCTGTCCGTCCGAAGTCCGCGGCTCCATTTTCATCGACCCGGCACTGCCGGTATGGCGACGCATTCTTAAATTTGCCGGCCCTGGCCTGCTTGTCTCTGTGGGCTATATGGATCCCGGAAACTGGGCGACCGATATCGAGGCTGGTTCCCGCTTCGGCTACGACCTTCTTTTCGTGGTCCTGCTGTCGAGCCTCGCCGCCATCGTTCTTCAGACTCTGAGCCTCCGGCTGGGCATCGTCACTGGAAAGGATCTTGCTCGTGCCAGCCGCGATGCCTATCGACCTGGCACAGCCAAATTCATGTGGCTTTGTGCGGAAATCGCGATCATCGCCTGCGACGTGGCGGAAGTGCTGGGCTGCGCCCTTGCCCTCAAATTGCTGTTCGGGCTGCCCTTAACCTGGGGCATCGTGATTACCGGGCTCGACACCATCATCGTCTTGGGATTGCAGGGCCGTGGTTTCAGGCGATTGGAAGCGATCATCCTCGGGCTCATCGCCACGATTGCGATCTGTTTTTTTATTGAGCTGGCCCTGGTCGGTCCGGATTTCGGATCGATTCTGCAGGGCCTACGGCCTAGTGACATCGTCGCCACCGATGCCGGGGCGCTTTATCTTGCCATCGGTATCCTTGGCGCCACGGTGATGCCACACAATCTCTATCTTCATTCATCCGTGGTGCAGACCCGCGTCACCGGCGCTTCGTTGGCGGCGAAGGAGTCGGCGATCAAATTCGCGACCCTTGATGTCATTCTATCGCTGGTACTCGCCTTCTTCATCAACGCGGCCATTCTCATATTGGCGGCAGCAGCCTTCCATGCCGCCGGAGCAACAGAGGTGGCCGAGATTGAAGATGCATATCGCTTGCTGGAGCCAATTGCCGGTACGGCAGCCGCGAGCATTCTCTTCGGCATAGCGCTTCTTGCTTCCGGACAAAGCTCGACTTTTACCGGAACTGTCGCCGGTCAGGTCATCATGGAAGGTTTCTTGGATCTCAAGATCCCCTGCTACCAACGCCGGCTAATAACACGCGGCCTGGCGCTCATTCCCGCACTTGTCGGCGTGCTTTGGCTCGGCGAGGGCTCTGTCGGCCGATTGCTTGTGATGAGCCAAGTCGTGTTAAGCCTGCAGTTGCCGTTCGCGATCTACCCTTTGATCCGGCTGACCAGTAATCGACAGGCAATGGGGCCATTTGCCAATCCATTCATCTTGCAAATCATTGCTTGGATTCTGTTCGTCGTGATTGTCGCAGCAAACTTCTGGCTATTGCTGCAGTTGGTCCTGGCGTAACACCAAAACATATGCCGCCTGCCCTCACCGGCACAAAGTGTGTTACTCAACCAACTGGCCGGCGGCGCCAGCGCTCCACTTCTGCTCCCGCTCTTCGGCGGCAGTCAATTCTGCCTGCAATTGCTCCTGGCCTACGGCCGTCAAGGCATAGCCACTACCTGCTGGCCGGATAAGTGCCATCATGCGCAGCTCATCGAGACACATGCCATCAACTGGCGTGTGGGCAGGGTTGAGAGATAATGCGCGCAACGCAGCGACATGCTTGCGGCCTAACTCCACTCCACCAGCAATCTTGCGCGCGGCAAACTTCATGCTTTCGGCCTCCTCAGGATCTGGCAATGCTCCCAAACGACCCCGATATGCCGAAGTTCCCAATTTTGCAGGTAAAAAGTCCCGTATCGGCAAGCAAAAATGCCAACCCGGCGTAGGCTCCTAGGCTTCGCTATAGCAAGACAATCCTAGCAGCCGCGTTCCATCGTCCCGGCATCGCCAATCTTCTTGTCTTTACAGAGCGTTATGGCAGTCTCGATGGGATCGTAAGTCGATGAGAAGAAACGATGAGCGAAATTCCGCCTGGCAAGCCGAAGGCAGCGATCCGCAAGGCCAATGGTGAGATCGATTACGCGGCGTTGGCCGTTCTCGTGCTCGACGACAACGCCTATTTTGGCCGATTGGTGCAACAGATCTGCCGCGGTGCCGACATCGACAGTGTCAGCGTCTGCAGCACCCCGGAAGAGGCCCTCAGCCTGCTCGGCACCAATTGCTATGACCTGGTCGTCGCCGATCTTTTGATCGGCAATTCTAACGGAATCGATTTCGTGCGCCGCATCCGCAGTTCCACGGATACCGGTTTCCAACAGATTCCGATCATCATGGTGACCGCACATACCGACGCCGAAAACATCCATGAGATGCGCGACGCAGGTGTTACAGAGATTCTTGCCAAGCCCATTTCACCGGCTGCACTCCTCGGTCGGATCGACCTGGTCTTTGCTGCCCCGCGCCAATTCGTGAAACATGACGAATATACCGGGCCTGATCGGCGCCGGCGGCGTGCGGACTACGATGGCGACGAGCGACGGGGGAAAATTCCACCGAAGGAATGAGGGGCGCTCATTCCGCGAAAAAATAGGGAACTTTCCCGATGTTGACGTGTGTGCTCGCGACTAGCTTCCGAACTCACCAATCAGCCAATAACATCGGGAGAATGAAACGTGAGTTCGCAAAAGACGATTGTTCGAATGGCCGCCATGACCATGTTTTTCGCCAGCACGGCCTGCGCCCTGGCTTCTGACGGCGGTACATTGCCGGACCAAGTCCGCAAGGCCAACAGTCGCTTCGAAGACGTCAAGGTGGCCGAGAAAGAAGGCTATGCGCCGATCGCCTGCACCAGCGGCATCGAAGGTGGTGCCATGGGCATCCATTACGTGAATCCCGGCCTCATCAATGACATGGTTGAGCTCGATAAGCCGGAGGCTGTCATGTACGAGCCAGCGAAGGACGGCAAGATGAAGCTGGTAGCGGTCGAGTATATTGCGACCAAGGGGCCGGCCAATCTGGGTGGTCAGCTGTTCAGCTTCACCAATACGCCCAACCGGTACGGCTTGCCGGCCTTCTACGAACTCCACGTTTGGGCCTGGAAAAAGAATTCAAAAGGCGTTTTCGCCGATATGAATCCGGACGTCTCCTGCGAGCACGCCCACTAACCGAATTCGGTTTCCTCTGTCGAAAAACTCAGCCGGCCGATGCTCATCGGCCGGCTTCTTCGTCGATGAAATGCCGCAACCTTCGACACCGTTTTCACACCTCGCCAGGGCAAACCCTTGGGATCGCGAGCAAAGCAAGCCTGTGCGGTCGAGGCGCCCCCATACTCGGTCCGATATCAGGTCGACCAAAGGAGTGTTGCAAAATACAACGCCGGCAGACAAAGGTTTGATGGTATCTGAATAGGATCGGTTCGACCAAAGAAGACCTCAGCAAATGAGGCATCCGAGGGAGGTGCCTATGCTTACAGTCGACAATCGACACGCAATGGTGGAAGCGCGCCGTAGTTTCTTCGATGGCCGGCCCGTACCGCAGAACGTCATCCCTCTGCCGATCCTCGATTCCTGGCGCCGCTGCAACGCACTCGGGCTTAACAACAGCGTCGCGCCGCATTTGGAGCCGCTGACGGCTGCAGAGCTCCGCCCCCGGTCCGAACAGCACGAAACATTGCGCCGCCTGTGCAGGCCGGAGATAGAAGCCCTGCATGCCGAAGCGGATTCGACAGACTGCATCGTCATCCTGACGGATGCCACAGGGCTTGTCCTTGATACTGTCGGCGACGTCGACTTCGCCGATCGCGCCGCGCGTGTCGCTCTGCGTCCGGGCGTTCCCTGGACCGAGGCTGCGACCGGTACGAATGCCATTGGCGCGGCCCTCATCGAAAAGCGGCCGATCAAGGTTCATGGCATCCAGCATTTCTTTGAGCCGCACGGTTTCTTGAGCTGCTCCGCCGCACCTATCTTCGACCCGCGCGGTGAGATCGCCGGCGCGCTTGATATGTCCGGCCCAGCCGCCACCGACCAACGGCACGCACTCGGCTTGGTCCGCATGGCCGTCGATCAGATCGAACACCGCTTCTTCGACCAAGGTTTTGCGCGCTGTGAGACGATACGCTTTCATACCGATCCGGGCCTGGTTGGCACCAGCCAGGAAGGCGTGCTCGTCTTCGAGGACCGCCGCCTCGTCGCCGGCAATCGTCGGGGCTTGGCGCTTCTCGGCCTGGATTGGTCGGCGCTAAAAGACCGCCTGTTCGAGGATCTCTTCAGCGATGGCCGCTTGCATGGCGACGGATTCCTTAAGCGTCTGCAGGCGCAGGATGGCGACCAGTTCTTCGCCCGCCTGCAAGCACCGGCCCGTCCGGCTGTATCGCGCGCGGGTCGTGGGGCTCGGATGGCCGCACGGCCTGTTGCACCGGTCTTTGACCCGGGAACCCGCAAAGCCCTTGCCCGCGCGACCCGCCTCATCGACGCAGATGTGCCGGTTCTGCTGCACGGCGAAACAGGTACGGGGAAAGAGATTTTCGCCCGTGCGATGCATCATGGCAGTGCGCGTGCGGATCGGCCTTTCGTGGCCGTGAACAGTGTGGCATTGCCGGACGTGCTGATACGCGAAGCGGCCGGTGGTGTCCTGTTCCTCGACGAAATCGGCGATATGCCGCTCAGTCTGCAATCGCGGCTGCTGCGCATCTTGCAGGATCGCGAGGCGAAGCCATCGCGTGGCGGCCGCGCGGTATCGACCGACTTCGCACTAGTCTGCACTACGCATCGCGATCTTCGCGCCATGGTCGCAACAGGCTCGTTCCGCGCCGATCTCTATTTTCGCATCGCCCAGTTTACCGAGGAGCTGGCACCCTTGCGCAGTCTCCCCGGGCTGGCGGCCGTGATCCGCAACGTGTGGCTTGACCTTGCCAATCAGCGCCATGTGACGCTGTCGCCTGAAACGGAGCATGCTCTCCTTGGCTATGATTGGCCCGGCAACTTCCGGCAGCTTGTCGGCACCCTGCGTTCGCTTCTGGCCCTTGCTGAAGATGGCAACCCGATCTTGCCCAGTATGTTACCGGCAGAGTTTGGCATCGACACCCGTGCATCGCAGGTGGTCATCCCCACGCCCGCTTCGCTGGAAAATGAAGACCGGCTGCGCGATGTCCAGCTCGACCTGATGCGCCGCGTGCTGGCCGAATGCGACGGCAATATCTCGCGCGCCGCAAAGCGCCTCGGCATCAATCGCAGCACGATCTATCGACATCTCATCGGCACCCGCCACTGACGGGTAAGTCCCAGATTCTTGGCACATCCGCCTGCATAAGGGCTTCTACCCAGTTGAGATAAGAATCTCACGTTTCGGAGAAAAATGCGGCTAAACGGCCCTCTTTGTGTGTGCCGATCGCGATTTCAACCGCCGAATCGCCCCGGTGTTAAAGGAATCTTCTGTTTCCTGGCCGATGATGGGCAAAGCGACGGATACCACCGTCACGCTTTGTGATCCGGCGAGGAAAAGTTGACCGACCATACGTTGCTCGAAACGGCCCACGCGATTCTCGATAACTACCGCAGGCTGCGGGAGATATCGATCGCTTATGCGCGCGAATGGCCGCGTCTCCACGAAAGACTGCGCCCGATCCTGCCGTCCCTCACCGCCGACATGCAGGAGACTGTGGAGCGCGATATGACGCTCATCCGCGAGACGATTCAGGAAGCGGACGACCGGCTTCTTAAAGCGGCGTCCGCGCTGCTCGTTGCTGGCGATGCCGGGCATGGCGTTGCTGACCTTCCCGCTCAAGTCACTTGCCGTCTTGAGATGATCGCCCAGAATACGGGGCAGCCGGGTACATCGAATATCGTCTATCTGCCGGCGCGCCGCCGCCGTCCGATGCGCCAGGATCTGGCCACGATCGCTGGCCAGTGCCGCATTGCCGAGGCGGAAAATGATGTGCTGGGCCGCATGCTTGACGAATTGGAAACTGGGCTCGGGCAATTGGCCGGCGTGTTGGAGCATTCTGCCGCGATGGATGCCTGATATGGATCAGCTCGATCCGACCATATTTGATTTCGCCCGCTCCGATCATAAAATGTCCCGGAGTGAGGATGGAATGGCTACTATTTATCGTCGATCGACTTCCCTCGATTTTCTCGCCACATGTTCGCCCATGCTGGCAAGCTTCTACGCCTATTGGGACGAGAAGCGCGGCGGCCGGAAGATGCCGTCCCGCACGGATCTCGACCCCATCGAGATGAAGCGCTGGCTGCCCGGCATCATCATCGTCGATGTGCTCGAAAATCCCCGGCGCCTCGTCTATCGCCTGGTCGGTTCCCGCTCAGTTGCTTTACGCCAGGCCGATGTCACGGGTAAGACCATCGCCGAGGGCTATCACGGCACGTCGCTGGACGACGTCATGGAGAACTACCGGCTGGTGATCGACGAACACCAGATCGTCTACGACGCCGAGCAGACGCCTTCCGGCAGTGGCCTGCTGAAGGATACCGAGACCCTCCTGCTGCCGCTCTCCACCGACGGCGAGAAGGTCGACAAGGTCATCATCTATCTCGAGGTCGCCAATATCTGAGCGTCCAAGGCGTCGATCATCGGGGGCGATACCCCTCAGCGCCGCCCCGTCCAGCGCCAGAAAATCTCTCGCAATAAATTGATAAACATGGACATTTCGACATCCCGGCCGAAATGAGCCAAAGCACGGCAAACCTGCCGTTATTCACGCAAAGCCGCTCTGTCATGCGCCTTGACGTCAATTCGGCATAAAGCGCGGGCTCCATCGTTGTACTACCAATCCAGTCAGGGATGATAACTGGAGCCTTTCGATGGGACGCACCAGGAAAGACCAGAATTTCACGGGCGAGCCAGACTCCAGCGACCTCATGGCGCCGCTATCTGTCGCCTTGAATCTCGATGATCTGCTGCCGGACAAAACCGGCGCCGTGGTTATCCAGGTCGATGGCGAGCGTCTTGAAATTCAGCTCGATGATGGGGACGAGATACTTGCCCGCGGCATAGCGCCGGAAGATACGCAATCCGAGCATTTCGACGTTTCCGGCATGGACTTCGTCTCATTTGCCAACGGCGTCACGCTCTACTTCCCCGCCGGTGAGGTCCACCTCACCTTCAAATCGGCGCCCAAGAAAAAAGCAGCTCCGCCGCCCATGTCGATGTTCCAACTCATCGAACGCGAGTTGCACAACGAAAAGCCATTGCTACTGAAACGGCGCCCGGTCAAGGATGGCCATTGACCGGGCCGCACTTCCTCAATCGAGCAGATCCACCGCCGCAACGGTGAGTGTATCCAGAATGAGATTCGTCGCGCGACGGATCAGCATCACCTTGTTGTCGGCGATGAGGTAGCGATAGGCCGGGTCCAGGGCCGGCAAGCGCTCCAGCAGATCCGGCGGCAGATCCCGCTTTTCCAAGCCCGGCGGCAAATGCCCGTTGCGCTGCAGCTGTTTGGCTAGGCCGGGCGGCAGCTCGCCGCGCTTGGCGAGACCTGGCGGCAGGCCCTCCTTATCGTGGCCTTTCTTCTTGTTCTTGTGCTTGCCGCCCTGCTCGTGCTCCCAATCGTCGTAGTGGCGCTGATAGTAATCGCGGATGACCCGGCGCTCGATCTCACCGATGACAATATCCGCGACGCTCGGGTCACTGCTGCCCGGCGGTGTGGCACCCGGTTCCGGCGCATTGTCCGCCAGCGCAAAAGAGCTCGACAGAACCAGACAAGTTCCCATCGTCATCAGCAGTTGGACGACGCGCATTTAAATATCTCCCGCCACTGAGGTCTCAGCCTGAAAAGAAAATGGCCTCCACCGCGCCACGGTGCAACTCGCGATTCTGTGATCGGGCAAAAAAGACGCCGCGCTGCAGGGGCGCCCGCAGCGCGGCGATCGATGCGGGCCGGGTCTTGGGGCACCCCGGACACCGCATCTGGGTTTGGGCACCGGCCCGGGGCTTCGCCCTCTAGGCCGGCACCGCACTTGCACCTCTTAGCAGGTCAGACGACGTCCACGTCCTTGTCCACGTAGAGCGTCACCGTCTGGCCGCTGACTGTTGCTGTATAAGTCGCAAAGGTAACGCCACCCGGTACGGGTTCGCTGTCGGCACCCTTTGTCCACACCTCGGATCCATTGAAGGCAGATCCATCGATATCGAGCTTGTCTCCGTCGGAGCCAATCACATAGAGCGTGTGATTGTCCGAGAAGTTGAAGACGTCGGTGGCTTCCAACTTGATCGTGGTCCCCAGCGTCGGGCTACCAGACTGGCTCGAACCGCTGATCACAGCTTCCTCTGTAATGAGGATGCCTTCGATCCCATCGATATGCGCGCCGTGCAGATCAACCGTCGCGTCGCCGGCTGCGTCCGGATAGAAGTCGATGCTCGCCTTGTTTCCAACCGTCGAGTTGAACAGTGCGCCCTGGTCGACACGAAGCAAATCGAAGCCAAGCCCACCATGATAGGTGTCGCCGAGTGCCGGATTGGAAGCCTCGGTTTGCAGGCCACCGTTCCACACCAGGACATCATTGCCGGCGTCGCCATTCAGCGTGTCATTGCCGACGCCGCCATTGAGGACGTCATCCTCGTTGCCACCGTTCAACGTGTCATTGCCAGAGCCGCCATAGAGATAATCTTGGCCGCTCGTACCTGGGACCGTGTTGTTGCCGCTGTCGCCATCGGACGAACTGGCGACGATGACAGTGCCGCCATCATCGGGGCTCATCTGAGCATAGACACCCATCGGCTTGCCGGACGCATCCTCATGTTCGATCTGGATGTTGCCGCCCGAAACGTCGAGCGTGACCCCTTCCAGATTGAAGTCGGTGACGATGATCTTGTGGCCTTCCAGCGGATTCTCCAATGCAACGTTAAAGTGTTGGCTAGGATCGATATTGAAGCCAGAATCCGCCAGAACCGCACCCTGCTGACCCTGGGTGTCGCGAACGACAACCTGGGAGTAGGCATTTAGCGGCTGACCGTCCTGGATAAAGGTCAGGATCATCGCCTGGTCACCCTGCTGGGCGCTCGGCGTGTTGGTAATCAACTCACCGTTCAGAATGCGGGCCGAGATGACGGGGGCGGAAGCGGAGGTAATGGCCGTGTTGTTCGTATTGTCCGGTTCCGTCCCGCTGAACTGATCCTCGACCGCCTTCGCATCGACGGTGAACGTGGCGTTAGAGCCAACCGCCGCGGTGTTGGTGACGTTGAGGTTCATGTCCACGTTGCTGGTGTTGTCGGCCACATTGAAAGTGACTGTCCAGCCGGTACCGGACGATCCGGTCGCGCTGACGAAGGTGACGCCAGCGGGCAACGCCCCATTCCAAGTCGAGCTGACATAGTCCGTCAGGTTGAAGCCCGCCGGGATCTTCACGACCAGGGAGTGGGCTTCCGACGAGTCTACCACATCGCCAAAGCTTGCCTTGACATTGACCACACCGGCTTCGCCGATGCTGAACAGGCCATTGTTGCCGGCATCGGTGACTGCGATCGACACATTAGTCGGCTTATCCGCCACTGCGTCACGGGTGATTGCCAGCGAACCATTGATGTCACTCGTAAGCCCACCGTTCGGATCCTGAATGGTGGCCGTGATGTTGAGCGAGAGATCGCTGTCGGCATTGTCTTCCGGCGGCAAGATCTTCAGGTTGGCGAGCGGGTGCAGTGTGATGTCGATGGTCTCATCTACGCCCGAGCCGGTGACGAGGAGCGAGTTGCCGTCGAAAATCTGCCAGCCGGCCGGCAACAATTTGATCGTTAGGCTGGTGACGACTTCATTGTCTGCCGGGGTGAAGTTGATCGACAGGGCAGTGCTCTGCGTGGTCAGATTCCCCGTATTCTGAGCCGCCATGCCGTCTTCATAGACGGTGGCCGTGCCAGAAATCGAGCCCTGCGCCTGGTCAGCGACATTGACACTCAAGACCGCCGTCGTCCGATCGCCGTCACCATCCTCGATCGTGTAGGTGAAGTAGTCGGTGCCGGAGACATTCGCCTTCGCCGTGTAGGTGTAGGTACCATCGGCATGAAGCACGAGCGTGCCCATCGACGTTTCGATCGATGAGTTGATGCCCGCCGTCGATTGCGTGCTGCCATTGCCAGCCACCACGCCGATCAGGCCACCGCCGGACTTGGCACCATCCGCACCGAAATGGTCGTTGGCGAGAACGCCATTGGCCGGATCAGTCACGTTGATGGACGAACCCGTGTTGACCGAGCCGCCATTGTCATTGGTTGCCGTCGGCGTGTCGTCATCGACATTGATGGTGAGTGAGCCGTTGACCGTGTCACCGTCCTTGTCCGTGACCTGGTAGCCGATCGTGAACTGAACGTCGTTCTCATCCGAACCAGGCGCGTGCTGGATCGGCGCGTTCTGCGTGACCGTGTAGGCACCCGTCGTGGTGTTGAGCGTCAGGGTCATGACCACGGTCGTGCCCTGCTTCACCAGCAGGTCGGTGCCCGAGAACTCGTAGCTGAAGCCGCCCGGCGCACCCGTGGTGAGGTAAGCGATCGAGCCGGCGCCATCGGCACCATAGCTGTGGGCCAGCGTGCCGCTGGTATGTGCGGTGTCGGGATTGACGTCGCCCGTGCCGCCCGGATTACCGCCGGTCAGCGCGTCGTCGTCGAGCTGGACGGCATCGTTCGCGGAAACGGTCGGCGTGTCGTCATCGACATTGATGGTGAGCGAGCCGTTGACCGTGTCACCGTCCTTGTCGGTGACCTGGTAGCCGATCGTGAACTGAACGTCGTTCTCATCACTACCAGGCGCGTGCTGGATCGGCGCGTTCTGGGTAACGGTATAGGCACCCGTCGTGGCGTTGAGCGTCAGGGTCATGACCACGGTCGTGCCCTGCTTCACCAGCAGGTCGGTGCCCGAGAACTCATAGCTGAAGCCGCCCGGCGCACCCGTGGTGAGGTAAGCGATCGAACCGGCACCATCGGCACCATAGCTGTGGGCTAGCGTGCCGCTGGTATGCGCGGTGTCCGGGTTGACGTCGCCCGTGCCGCCCGGATTGCCACCGGTCAGCGCGTCGTCGTCGAGCTGGACGGCATCATTCGCGGAAACGGTCGGCGTGTCGTCATCGACATTGATGGTGAGCGAGCCGTTGACCGTGTCGCCGTCCTTGTCTGCCCGAGAACTCGTAGCTGAAGCCGCCCGGTGCACCCGTGGTGAGGTAAGCGATCGAGCCGGCGCCATCGGCACCATAGCTGTGGGCTAGCGTGCCGCTAGTATGTGCGGTGTCGGGATTGACGTCGCCCGTGCCGCCCGGATTGCCACCGGTCAGCGCATCGTCATCGAGCTGGACGGCATCATTCGCAGAGACCGTCGGCGTGTCGTCATCGACATTGATGACAAGGCTGCCGTTGGCCGCATCGCCATCCTTATCCGTGACCCGATAGCTGATCACGAACTGAACGTCATTTTCGTCGCCACCAGGCGCGTGCTGGATCGGCGCGTTCTGGGTAACGGTATAGGCGCCCGTGGTCGAATCCACGGTCAGGGTCATCACCACGGTCGTACCCTGCTTCACCAGCAGGTCGGTGCCCGAGAACTCGTAGCTGAAGCCGCCCGGCCGCTGGTATGCGCGGTATCCGGATTGACGTCGCCCGTGCCGCCCGGATTGCCGCCGGTCAGCGCATCGTCATCGAGCTGCACCTGATCATTTTCAGAAACGATCGGCGTGTCATCGTCGACATCGATCTGCAACGAGCCGTCGATCCAATCGCCGTCCTTATCGGTCACGCGATAGGTGACATTGAACGAGACATCGTTCTCGTTGAGGCCGGCCGGGTGGCTGATCGGTGCCAACTGGGTGACGGTGTAGGAACCATTGCTGGTGTCGGTCAGCTCGATTTTCACGACCGGTGCACCGTTCTGCAGGATCGTAAGCGTCTTGCCATCCAGCGAGAGGCTCTGGGTGAAGTTCCCCACCAGCGGCAGGTTCACACCGGTGAGCAGTGTCGTGCCGGCGCCGTCGGCGCCATAGCCGTGGGCCAGCGTGCCGCTGGTATGTGCGGTGTCCGGATTGACGTCGCCCGTGCCGCCCGGATTACCACCGGTCAGCGCATCGTCATCCAGCTGGACGTTTTCATTGTCGTCAATCGACGGACCATCATCCTTGAAGTTCAGCTGCCCGGCGATATTGGCCGTGGCACTGGCCGAATCGTCGTCCTGATCCGTGATCGTCGCCGTCAGCTTGATCAGGTCGGAGGCTGCCAGATGCACAGCCGAAGAGCCGGCTTCATCCGGATCCAACGGATCGTCGTGCTGCACGGCCCGCAGCTGATCCAGCGTCACTGTGCCGGCCGCATCGACACTGACGGTGAACACGATGTCACCAGTTTGCGCGTCCTGGGCATCCGTGCCTTCGCGGCCGTAAACCACGCCGCCATCCAGGAACAGATAGACCTTGTTGCCCGTCGCGACATCGATGACGCCACTTTCGACGCCCGGCGATTTCACATCGAGGGCATAGGCGATGTTCCCCTTCTGCCCGTCGGCACCCGCGAGGCCCGTGAACAGGCCGGCGAACGAGGCGCTAGCATCGATCGCCAGATTCGTGTCGTCGACCGTCAGGCTCGGCGCGGCGACCGTGTTGCGCGCGATGGTCGGGCTGTCGTCGTCGATCGTGATGGTGATGCTGCCAAAACCCTTGGTGCCATCCTCGTCCTCAGCGCTGACACCAAAGGTCAGCGTCAGGTCATCCTCGGTATTTTCGACGGCGTGCTTGACCGGTTGCTGCAGTTCGAATGTCCAGGCACCGGTATCCTGATTGAGCGTCAGAGTGAAGACCTGATCGCCCGGCAGATTCTTGTCGCCGCCGTCGCGGTAGCCGATCAGGGTCAGGATCGTATCGCTGCCGACTTCCTGGCTCGTAGGCGCTCCCCAGACAACCAGCGTCCCATCCAGCAGCGTCAGGCTGTTGAGGTTGACACTGCCCGTGAAATTGAACGGATTGTCGGTCGCAAGCGGGTCACTGCCCTGCGTCACCTGAAGGGTATCGCCCACCGTCTTGGACGTACCGGCGACATCGCTGTTATCGTTGTAGCTGGTTCCGGCCAGACCGCCGGCGAGGCCTTCCTCGTCGACAGTACCGGTCGCCGCGGCGATGCTCGGACCGTCACCGTCATCGACCTTCACCGTGATGGTGCTGCCGGTAACGTCATTGTCATTGTCGGAGACGGTGAAGTTGAAGACTTCGTCGCTCGGCGGCGTCGGATCGTTGACCTGCGCCGGCGGCGTATACTGGATCCACGCTTCGCCGTTGTTGTCGACGATGCTGAGTGTGCCGCCCAGCGAGCCGGCCTGGAAGGCAAGGCTGCCCTCCTTATAGCCATCGGCGCCACCGGACACATGGGCTTCGAGGAAGTCGGCCAGGCTTTGCAGCAGAACCGGATCACCGCCTTCGGTCGCCACCGGCTCGTCATAGTTGGCCGCCGTCGCCGTCGGCGTATCGTCATTCACTTTGACGATCAGGTGGGTATAGGCGCTATCGCCGTCCCCGTCGCTGACCCTGAATGTGATATCAACGCCGTAATTATCGTTCTCTTCCTGACCCGCCGCATGCGGCCAAGGCGCCAGCTGGGTGACTTTGTAGGTGCCAGCAACCGGGTCCAGGATCTCGACATGCAGGATGACTGTCTGTCCATCCTTCACGTCGAAGGACTGCACGCCGTTGCTTCCCTGCTGGAAATCGATGCTGAGGCTAGCATCGGGGGACGTCAGTGCAACACTGAAGACGTCAATATTACCGGGGCCGTCCGAGCCGAAGTCGATATTCAGCGTGCCGGTCGTATACGGATGTCCGTCGTTATCGAGCGCATAATCGCCGATATCCGGATCCTTATCGCCCACACCGCCCTCGATGCCGCCCGGCAACAGATCGTCATCCATATAGGCCGTGACATTGGCGCCCACCACGGGGCCGTCATCCTCGAAGCGGACATAATTGCCGATGTCGAATTCGGAGCTCGCCGTATCGCCGTCATTGTCGGTGACAGTCAGGGTGGCCTTCAGATAGCCGCTACCCAGCGCCAGAACCTCGTCTTCATACGAAGTGAAGCCCTGCCCGTCGACGCCATGGTCGATGGCACGATACTGCGCGAGTTCGACGTCGCCCGTGTCGGGATCGACTACGAGGGCGAAGACCGTCTTCGACACGCCGTTGTCGTCCACAACGCCGCGGATCTCGCCATTGGGGCCGTATTCGAGCGAAATCGGATTGCCGGTCGCCGTATCGATCAGCGTCGTGTCGGCATTGGCAATCTTCAGCTCATAGAGATGGCTCTTCTCGCCATCAGCACCGGCGTCGAAGCTGAAGAAGATGTCCGTCAGATCCGCCTCAGCGTGACCGATGATCGTGCCGATCGCCGTCAGTTTGGCGTCGATCGGCGAGTCAAGCTCGTCATTCTCCTTGCGCGGCCCGTCCTGCGTGCCCGAACCATTGCCGTCCAGATCACCCGCAGTCGTGCGAACGGTTTCATCGGAGAACAACTGGATGAAATCGCCTTCGCTTTCCGGGCTGCGCGTCACGATGACAGGCATGTCGTCATCGACATTGATCTCAATGTTAGTTCTGATCGTGTCGCCGTCATTGTCCGTGGCAACGACCGGGATCGAGATAACAAGATTGTCCTCGTAGCCGGTTTCCGTCACATCGCCGGTGTCGGGGTTGTCCTGTACGTCATGCTGCATCGCCTCGTTGAGCGTGAACTCGAAGAAGCCAGAGTCGTTGATGTAAACGTCGAAGACATGGCCCTGCTGGCCGTCGACGTAACCGAAGACATGCTGATTGCTGTCGATACCCCACAGGATGACCTCACCGGTCGCGGTATGGAACCCCGTAGCGGAATCTGCTGTTACCTGGAACTTGAACGGTTCAACCTGCGCCGGGCCGTCACCGCCGAAGGAGACCGAGACGTAACCCTCGACGGAAGACCCACCGTCATCATCGCCGTCAGCCTGGTCGTTATTGCCGCCGACAAGCGCATCCTCGTCGACATGGCCCTGGTTCGGGTTGGTCTCGCTTTCCTGATAGAAATGGACCTGCGCATCGAACGGCACGTCGTCTTCGAACGTGGCCGGGAAGGCAGCCTGCGCCGTGGTGCCGGTCGAATCAATGACCTGGAAGCTGACATTGGCAGTCAGCAGATCTTGAACTGACGGGCTTTCGCCTTGCAGCGGGTGGTCCAGCGGCTCGAGAAGCTGCACCAGCACGTCGAAATGACCATCCGTGCTGGGTGCATTCAGCACTTCGACAACGATGACAGGCACGCCGCCAGCCAAACCAATGAGCGTATGGCCATCGGAGGAAAGATCCCACGTGATCGGGTTGCCGTTCGACTCCCACGTCGTCGGCAGACCGTCCTTCAGCAGCTTCAGATCACCCGGTACTTCACCGTGGAAATCGACGTCGATCTTGACGATGCGCGCCGTAGGTTCCTTGTCCAAATCGTCATTGTTGCCGGTTCCATCGGTCGGCCCCGACAAACCATCTTCGTCGTTGTCGTCGCTGTCGTATTGATCATTGCCGTCATGGCCGCCGAACCCAAAGCCGAAGCTCTGCTCGCGGGAATAATCGTTGTACTCGCCTCCCTTAAAATCATCTTCGTTGATCAGTACGCTGTCGATGTGAATGATTGTGGGGGTCTGATCGACGACAGTGTCGTTCTCGATAATGTCGACGAACTGGCGCTGGATGAGGTTGTAGTTGAGCGCGGTCGGGTCGAGGCCGCCCACCGCATCCAGGCCGCCGATACCGCTGTTGGGATCGAACGGCGTGAACAGGCCGCCGTTATTGTCGGCACCTGCAGCATCCGGCCCGGCAGCCGCACCTGCGGCCGTCTGAATGTCGAGGTTTGGATCGGTCGCTGCGAGAACCGCGGCCACATCCATCGGCCGTGAATCCGTGCCCAGGATTGTGACTTCAGCCTGCCCCGTCGCCTCGGCGTAGCCCAGCAGGATGACCGTCACGTCACCGACCTTGACGGCGAGGTTGCCGTTATCGCCCAGGCGCGCCACGACGGCGTCGATCGGGAATGGGAGCTGGACGGTCTCGCCCGGTGTCACCTGGACACGGACGACGTTCTCGCCTGCAGGCACTTGCACGACCACCGGTGCAGCGTTCGATTGCGTCAATTGACCCTGGTCGATGTCGTCGGCGCGCAACTCGGTGGCGGTCGTCACATTCGTCGTGTCAGTGGCCATAACAGGCTCCCATCATGCTGAATTCAGCGGGTTTTCCATGCACGCTTTCGGCGCTCGTGCTTCGACGGGAAAACGAAAATTCCGCCAGTGGTATTCCGACAATTTGATGCAAATATTGGCGCTCACTTACATGATCGTGTGCGGCGCCTGACTTTTCTCCGCTTGACGCCAATCGCGCCGGAAAGCTGTATCCGCCGACGCCGATTGGAACGGATTGCGGGAGAAAGACGCTGGGCCCGGCGATATGGCGGCCCGCGCACCGCGTTCGCCAAAGCGCAAAGAGCCGGCAATATTCGCGTAAGCCACTTCGCGCTTGCCGTCCGAACCGCCCAGCCTGGCTCTCAACCTGACGAGATCGGGTTGCGACAAAGCGGCGGAGATGAATGCTTCGCTGCCGGTGATCTCTCGCCGTTGATCGAGCAGCACATTGCCTGCCTGATCGACGGAAATGAGGAAAGCTATCTCGCCCACCGCCGCGGCCATCGCGTCGTCGCCTATCCGCGCGATGACTTGCTCACCTTCCCCAAACAGAAAAATAGACTTGCCGCTCGCGGCATCCGTCAGCCCCGTATCCGCCCCGGCTACGGCGACACTCAACTCATAGATGATATCTGCTGAAAGCGGGGCTACGTCTCCGTCAGGCGACAGATCGCCCGACTGACCGCGCTGGCGGCGCCTGCGTTCGGCGCGCTCCATCGCAAATTCAAGGCTGCCGCCAATCTTCGCCGACGCGCGATCCGTCGTCCCGTCCTTGCCGGACACGATAGCCGTCAAGGTAATCAAATCGGGCGCCGCGAGTGTGCCGGGTGAAGCTACTGATCTGAATTGATCCTGGGTGATCTTGCCATCGGCATCGACCGACAGGACAAAGACGATTTCGCCGATTTCCGCCGCGGCTTCGTCATGCCCTTCCCGGCCAAAAACGGAACCATCGACCAGGAACAGATAGACCTCACGCTGCGTGGTCATATCGTACAGGCCGCTGCGCGCGGCTTGGGACTGAATGTCTAATTGATACGTCACGGTGCGATTGGCGCCGCTTTTGGAAGCGCCCCACTCCGCGTCGCTCCGCGCGACATGCCCCGATCCGACAGCAAGTGAAGGAATATTGTATTCGGCCATGATAGATATCCCGTGAGCAGGAGGAACCGATATATCCCCGGGACAAGAACGTTCTGCCGCTTGCGCCTATTCCGATAATTCGAGACAAATATCGACCACTACTGCAATATCGTGTGAGCAGTAGGTTGTTAAAAAACTTGACTGATCCGACCGGTCGCGTGATCTGGTAGTTGGCACGTCGGGCTGCGTGCAATCCCCGCTGGTATTCGCTATTACGTCAGTCAGTTTGGTTGCAAGGCACCATTCTCAACAACGAATTGTGAATTCATTCGTATTTGCTCGGACCGAACGATTGACGAAGCGAAGGGATATTGAGCTAGGTCTGATCAGCCTGCTGCCGCGATTGCGGCGCTTTGCGATTGGACTTAGTGGCTCGGCCGATGAAGGTGATGACCTTGTGCAGCAGGCATGCTTGAGAGCGCTGGAGCGGCACGGCCAATGGCAGCCGGACTCGCGCCTCGACAGCTGGGTGTACAAAATCATTATGAATTTGTGGATCGACCGGCGCAGATCCGCAGTTAGCCGTCTTTCAGTCCCCGGCGACGGTATTTGGGAGCAAATTCCCGGGGCACCTTTGTTGGCCGAACTCGAGGCACGGCAGGATCTCCGGCACACCTGGGAAGCTATTAAGAAATTGCCGGAGGAACAGCGTCAGGTTCTGCTCTTGGTGACTGTTGAGGGCTTTGGCTATCAGGAAGCTGCCGACATGCTTGGGATCCCGATAGGCACTGTGATGAGCCGCCTAGCACGGGCGAGGCTCGCACTCGGTAAGCAGATCCGCGACAACGGCGCTGGGGAATAGAGCAAGGTCTTCGCTCGTTAGGAACCGTAATGGCTGAGCAATCACAACAAATTGGCGACGAAATGATGATCCGAGTAATGCAGTACTGTGACGGCGCGCTGCCTTCCGATCAGGCGGACCAGGTCGCACGCCAGATAGCGGCCGATCCTGCGTTGCAGACCCTGGCAGATGATCTCAAAGCCGGTGCGCAGGTGGCTCGCGATACTATGTCCGTGTTCGAGCGGCAGCCTGTGCCGCTTGCGCTGGCAAGGGCCGTGACGGCACCGGCCAAGGCGCCGGCGGGACAGCCTTGGTATCGTGGCCAGGTGGCAGCAGCCATTCTTGGGCTGGTGATCGGCGCAGGCGCACTGGGAATTTGGTCTGCCCGTCAAGATGCTAATGGCATGCGCTTGGCTGGGGCGGTGGCCGTTGACGAAGCTGCAGCGCCCACCGGATTCCGTATAGCCTTGCTTTCGGCACTGGAAGCCGAACCTGCCTTAACCAGTCATTCATATGTTATGCCCGATCAAGGGGATGAGCAGGGCCAAGTCTCTGTGCTACGCTGGTTCGACTTGGCCACGGGTGCGCGGTGCGCGGAATTCAACCAAGCTGAATCCGGGCACGTTCTCGCCGGTGGCCTTGCTTGTCGCAATGCAGATGGATGGGAGATCGTTACGATCCCATCAGCACAGAAATAGACTGCCGATCGCGTCTCCTGCCGTCGCGCCGGCGCATTAGGAGCAGGTATTGGCTTCGCGCAACCATCGCATTTTCGTGAGCCTGTTGGCTCTCGCATACCTTAGTGCCGTCAGCGCCGGCACGATCGCCGCAATCATGTCCATCGCGGATCAAGTCTGGGCCGGAAACGGCAATGGCAATGGCGGCGGCAATGGCGGCGGCAATGGCGGCGGCAACGGCGGCGGCAACGGCGGTGGGAACGGTGGCGGCAACGGCGGCGGGAATAGCGGCGGCAATTCCGGCAACAGCGGAAATAATGGCAACAACGGCAATAGCGCTAACGCCCCTGGCAAGAGCGGCAATAATGGCAAGAAGGCCGGCCAAAACAAGGTCGGCACTCCCACAATAGACACTGCGATTGTTGGACCGGCTCCATCTCAAATAGCTGGCAGCGGTACCATGGACCGTGCAGTTGCCAATGAAATTGTCGTCGCCAATGCTGAACCGAGCCTACAGGGTTTTGCTGAAGCGAACGGCATGAATGTCGTCTCCCAGCAGAACATGGGTGCGCTCGGATTTTCAGTCACGCGCATCTCGGTACCGACCAACGTCTCCCTCGCGGCAGCCCGCGCCAAGATAAAGTCGGCGTTTCCTGGGGCGTCGGTTGACTATAATCACGTCTATTCGCCGCAGGCCAATCTATCGCTGCCGACCCACAGCTATGCCAGCAAGCAAATCAATTGGAGTCCGACGCTCCAAGGCTGCAGCGCTCCATCTCTAGGAATCGGCATACTGGATACTTTGGCGGATCTCACCACGCCGCTGCTGCACGGCGCCAACATTACGCAGCAGCAATTCCTCGACGAGACAAGCGATATTCCGGCAGCCCCTGATCACGGCAGTATCGTGGCGTCAATTCTCGTCGGCCAGAAGGATTTCGGCTTGTTGCCGAATGCAGCGGTCTCCGTCGCGGGGATCTTCGGCCTCGACGCAAAAGGTGAGCCGATTGCTAGTGCGACGTCTTTCATGGCGGGCCTCAACTGGCTTGCCGAGCGGGGCGTCAAGACCGTCAATACAAGTCTGAGCGGGCCGGACAACGATCTTGTGGGATTGGCAATCGCCGCAGCGAAAACGCGACACATTCAGATCGTCGCTGCTGTCGGCAATGATGGCCTTGATAGCACACCGCGCTTTCCGGCAGCCTATCCTGGTGTCGTCGGCGTCACAGCAATCGATTTCGAAAAGCATCCCTACTCTCTCGCCAACAGAGGTTCCTTTGTTGGCCTCGCGGCACCCGGTGTCGATCTATGGATACCGGGCGGCGGCAAGCCTGATAGTGCTGCCTACACGTTGGCTTCTGCAGAGGGGAAATTTGTCAGCGGGACATCCTTTGCCGCGCCGTTCGTAGCCGCGGCGTTGGCCATCAATGGCAATGATGTCGAGGGGCTCTACGCGGACGCTATTGACCTGGGCGCAGCCGGCAAAGACCCGGTCTATGGTCATGGCCTCGTCCAAGCGGCATTGAATTGCACAATGGCCGTGCGATAAGACAACAGCTTATCGCACGGCCAACGCGCTAGGCTACACCGATATCATCAGGACGGATCGGCCTCGTCATCACTGTCCGAGGAAAAGCCGTTGATCTCATTCACCCGATCCGACAGATCTTCTGCAAAGCTCTTCGCCGGTTCTTCGCCTTCGCCCGGGGTCTCACCCGGCGTTTCATTCGGATCCTCATCCGTCAGCGACGAATAATCATCGCCATAGACTTCGGTCAAACGATCGAGAACTTCCTTCACGATTTCCGGGCTCATCGTCTTGTTCGTGGCATCGGCAAGAGCACCGGCGAGGTCATCCATGGTGACCTCATTTGGATCCTCCGTTGTACCGTCCTCCGCCGTGCCCTCGGGCGCCTGCTGTTCCGCGAAGCCGTTCAGCAAATCGTGGAATACCTGGCTGATTTTGCCGATCGACGAATTGGGCGACGCGTTGTTGAGTGCTTCCGGAGCCGCATGGAGGAAGCCGTTCAGCTTGCCCAATTGGCTAGCCGTGGGGCTATCGTCGTCGTCTGGCGTAGCGTTCTTGTTGCTATGATTCTGTCCACCATTGGCGTGATCAGAATCATTGGCGGCATGGTCAGCCGACTTTCCTCCGGCATTGCCGCCATTACCGCCGCCATTGCCGTGGCCGCCGCCGTTTCCACCACCATTCTTCGCAACAGCGATATTGCCCACTGGCATTGCAACGAAAGCAGCTGATGCAAGCACCAAGGTCGCACCTACCAATAGGCTCTGAAGGGTAATGTGCTTCTTGTTCGTCGTCATTGGTCTCTCCAACCGGATTTAATTGTCGGGCGTTGCATGCCCGCGACGACAACTAACGGCCCTGGCAGGACTGCTATTCCTGCCAGGTTAACGATCGAACGGTCAGATCACAGGCTTGTCCCAGAAGGCGACAATTCGGTGGCACTTAGTGGTTCTTACCACCGCCATTGCCACCGCCATTGCCGCCACCACCGGCATTGCCGCCATTGCCACCATTGCCGGGATTATCATTGTCGTGCTTACCCGGATTGTCGCCATGGCCCGAATTGCCATCGCCATCGCTGTCGGATTGGCCGCCACCGGAGGAACCTCCGCCGGACGAGCCGCCACCCGACGATCCACCACCAGAAGAGCCGCCGCTCGCAGGCTCGTTCCCCTTCGGCTTGCCGGACTTATCCTGGTCGCGCGGATCAACATCCGTTGCCTCGCCCGGTGCGGATTCGCTCGGCGCGCCGGCAGCCGTTGCAAAATCGCCAATGGTGCCAACTTGCGGAGGCTGGTCTTCCGTCTCGATGAGAATGCTTTGGCCCTCTTCCGCCTCAGCGACACTTTCATTCTCATGCGGCTTGGCCGTCACCTTTCCTGAAAGGACGTCGATGACTGTCCCGCCATTTGCGCCAACGGATACGACGATGTCCGTGCCGCGGATGCCGACCGTCGCGACGGGTGTCGAAAATTGCACGCCCGTATCGTCGGTTGACACGCCGCCCGTCGTGTAGCGCGCTACGCCTTGTGGAATGGAAATATTGGCGGCGGATTTCAGCGCGCTCGGATCGAACACATAGGAATCGAGAACAAGGTCGCTATCCGCCTCGAGGCGCAGCGTGGCACCGTCCGGGAAGTTCATTTCGATGGCGGAATCCGGTCCGGTGCGGATGGCTTCATCCGTCAACAGCTTATCGCCGACCTTGGCCGATGCCTCTGCTCCGCCCGGTGGGGTATGAAAAGCGTCTTTCACAACGTCAACCACACTCGCTACCGGCAGCGCCTCGGTTGCGGCCAGTGCAAGCGCAGAAATTGTACACACAAAAACGACCCCAATGCTGGGGGCGATGAGCTTCTTCATGACCTACCCTCCCCCCAAATTAGGCCGCGATGCTGCAACGCAACATATCAAGCGGTATAAACTGGGACAAGACGACTACGGCTGGCATCATCCGTTATTCCCCGGCCCCTGCCGGAAAATATAAATCAGTCGACCGCAGCCAGATCGGCGCTGATCATTCCGTTCGGGATAGATGGGCTTACAACGAATGTCATACCTACTGCAACGGGGATTACCCGCACTAGTGTTAATTGGCGCACTGGCCCTGCGCATCCAGGATCCACTATTTCTTTCTGAAATACGTTTGCGCACTTTCGACATTTTTCAACGCTTTAAGCCACGCACTTATGTCGAAACGCCAGTGCGCGTGATCGATATCGATAACACGACGCTGCAGCGTTTCGGGCAATGGCCCTGGCCCCGCAGTCAGGTGGCTGACCTTATTGGCAAGTTGGGAGCGGCGGGCGCCCGCGCCGTAGCGCTCGACATCGTATTTGCCGAACCGGATAGAACCGGACCGAAGGCCGCGGCTGCTGGCTGGGGTCTCGCCGATACCGATCCCCTCGCCCAGGCCATCACCGCGCGCGTGACCGATCCCGATCTGGTACTGGTCAATGCAGTGAAGAGTACCCCAACCGTGCTCGGCTTCATCCTTCTCAACGAGGAAGGCACGGCACCGATGCCGCGACGCAAGGCCGGCATGGCCGTCACCGGCGCTGCTGCCGGCCGCGATCCACGCAACTTCGTCAGAAGATTCAACTCAGCGATCACCAGCCTGCAGCCGTTTCAAATCGCCGCCAAGGGCCAGGGCAGCATCAACGTCTTCACGGAAGGAGATGCGATCGTTCGGCGCCTGCCTCTGTTGCTCAATGGGCGGGATACGCTCTATCCCAGTCTTGTTGCCGACACCCTGCGGGTCGCCCAGAAGGCCTCTACCATCGTGGTGAAGTCATCCGGTGCCGCAGGCTACACAGCGTGGTGGCAGCGCTTGACCGGCAGCTTGGTCGATATCGAAGGTATTGCCGAGGTGAAAATCGGCGCACTGAAGCCGTTGACCGATGAGCATGGCCAAGTGTGGCTTTACGATACCGGGCGTATCGCTGCCCGCACGATCCCGGCTTGGCGCATCCTGGAGGGCGAGAAGGTCGACCTTGCAGGCACTATTCTCTTCATCGGCACCAGCGCGCCGGGCCTGCTTGATCTCCGGGCAACGCCTACTGACGCGGTCACGCCGGGCGTAGAAATCCACGCCCAGATCGCCGAGCAGATTCTGACGGGCGTGTCGCTCAATCGCCCCTATTGGACCATCCTTCCGGAGCTTGGTTTTCTGATCGTGCTGGGTAGTGCCATGATCGCACTGCTGCCACGCGTCGGCCCGCTGGGCTGCGCGTTTCTTGGAGCCACGGCGATGCTGACGGCGATCGGCGCTGCTTGGTATGCCTTTGCCGATCGAGGCCAGCTTTTCGATCCGATCTATCCCAGCCTTGCCGCCTTGCTGGTTTTTATCATCGGCGCGATGTCGTCCTACTTTCGCTCCGATACCGAGCGACGCTCGGTACGCGCCGCCTTCAGCCACTACCTATCGCCGCAGATGGTCGAACAATTGGCAGCAGAGCCGGAACGCTTGCGCCTCGGTGGTGAGCTCCGGCCTCTCACGATCCTATTTTGCGATATCCGCGATTTCACCAGCATCTCGGAGCGCACGTCGCCGCAGGATCTCACCTTGCTCCTCAATCGCTTTCTGACGCCGATGACCGATGCGGTCCTGAGCCACGGCGGCACGATCGACAAGTATATCGGCGACAGCATCATGGCATTCTGGAACGCGCCGCTCGATGATCCGCATCACGCGCGCAACGCCTGCCTCGCCGCGATAGAAATGCGCCGTCGCCTCGCCACTCTCAATGGCGAGCTGGAGCGCGAGGCGGAGGTGCAGCGACGTCATCACGAACCCTTGCGGATGGGTATCGGCATCAACTCCGGCATTTGCCTGGTCGGCAATCTCGGCTCGCAGCAACGCTTCAACTATTCGGCCATCGGCGACGAGGTGAACCTGGCCTCACGCATGGAGGGCCTGTCAAAGAACTATGGCGTCGACATTCTGATCGGCTGGGCGACGCAAGACCTTGTCCCTGATTTTGCCGTCCTGCCGTTGGGATTGGCGGCCGTGAAGGGCAAGGCCGAAAGCAGCTCGGTATTCGCACTTCTCGCCGATCCCGATTTCAACGCCGGGGCGAATGCGAATTCGGTTCTGCAGGCATTTTCCCAGATTGTGCGCGCCATCACCGATCACGACCTGGCTCATGCGCTCAGCCTGCTTAATGCCAGCCGCCAGGATGCCATCGCGGCGGGTCTTGGCCCGCTTATCGACCACTTGGACGCGACGCTCATCAGAATGGAACAGCGGCTAAAGAGAACATCGGCTTCGTGAGTACGAATACACACACCCCAATGCATCTTTTTTTCCACATGACGGGAATAAGTCCGCCTGGAAGCGGAATAGGTGCCCCGGCGATCTCGTTTTACGAGGGCATAAAAATCGAGATCGCGGATCCAGCATGGCTAAATTACGGAAAATATTCACCAAATTCGCATCGAATTTCTTAGCTCGGCCGAGCCGGTATCTATCTGACGACAGGGGTGGCGCAGCCATCGTCGTCGGCGTCTCGATGTCGCTTCTGGTCGGCATGGTCGGCTTCGGCGTCGAAGTCGGATCCTGGTACGCGACAAAGCGCCATAACCAGACGGCTGCCGACGCTGCAGCCTTGGGCGCCGCCTTCAATATGTACATGACCGAGAGTTCCAGCCAGATCCAGCATTCGGCCGAAGTCGATGCGGCGAAGAATCAAGTTGTGCCGAGCGGCCTCGTCACCATCACCGCGTCGGCACCGCCGACGAGTGGCGCTTTTACCGCGAACCCCTTGGCTGTCGAGGTGGTCATCGTCGAGAAGCCAGCGCTGCTTTTCACATCCCTGCTCGGACGCGCTGTCGATCTGCGCGTGCGCTCAGTCGCCGAAGTGAAGATCCTGGGCGAAGCCTGCGTTCTGTCACTATCGCCCAGCGCCCCCATCGGTATTCAGCTGAGTGGCAGCGCCAACATGCACCTCGATGGTTGCGGCATGTTCTCGAACGCGACCTCCAGCACCTCGATGACGACCGCTGGTGGCGCCCAGTTGCAGGTTGTGGCCGACTACTTTGCCATGGTCGGCGGGTTCGATCAGAACGGCAGCGCGCAGCCGGTCTTGGACACCGAACCGCCGTTGACCGGCCAGGCACCGATGCAGGATCCGTTCAAGGATAAGCTTCCGGTCCCCCTGCCGGGCCCGGCGCAGGCTGATCCGAGATTCGGCAACGGTGACACCTGGGATGGCAGCGTCGCTTCAGGCAATGCCGCCTATTTCGATAGCGGCCTGACCTTCGGCAGCCAGTCGAACGTGACCATTCCAAGCTCGGTGAGCGAGGTCTATGTCAGAGGCGAGCTGAAGATCAATGCCGGCGCCGTGGTGAACTGTACCTGCACGTTCGTCCTGATGGATGCCGATTCCAAGGTAACGATCAATGGCAACGCGAACGTCACTGTGACGGCACCCAGCGCCGATGCCAGCCCGACACCACGCTATGGCGGCGTCGCCTTCTACAACGCGGCCGGTAGTTCCAATACGAGAAGCTCGTTCGGCGGCACCGGCAACACCGCGATCTCGGGCGCTCTCTATTTTCCGAATCAGGAAATCGACTATCGCGGCACCAGCACCGGTGGCAGCAATTGCACGCGCCTCATCGGCAAGAACATCGTCTTTATCGGCGATACGTCGGCGGCACTTTCCCCTGGCAATTCGAATTGCCCCAAGATGGGCAACAATGTCGGTCCGATGATCGCGAAATCGGTCCCGGTTCTGGTGGAGTAGCCAAGCCATGCAACGCATGAAAACATGGCTAAAGCGCCTCCGCCGAGCCGACCGCGGCGCGGCCGCGCTTGAATTCGCCCTGGTCGCGCCGATGCTGATGGTCATGGCAACTGGCCTCATCGATTTCGGCCTCGCCATTCGCGCCAAGTCCGAGGTCGAAGGTGCCGCCCGCGCCGGCCTGCAGAAGGGCTTCGGCAATATGTGGGACGCGGCCGCGATCACCACCGCCGCCAAGAACGCCTTCTCCACCAAGACAGCGGATCAGGACAGCCTGACGGTCGAAGCGACCCCCAGTTGCTATTGCGACGGCACGATGACCGCATCAGGCAGCGATTGCACCAAGACAACGACCTGCGGCGGCGGCGCGATCGTCGAATACTATCTGACGGTCAAGGTGACGCAGACTCACGACATGTTGCTGAAGTATTACGTCTTCCCCAGTCAGCTGACGCTCACCAGCAGCGCCACCGCTCGTGCACAGCCAGGTGCCCTGTGATCCGGAATGTGATCCGGAGACTCCTTCGCTCGAACAGCGGCGCTGTCGCAGTCGAGTTTGCACTCATATCGCCTGCACTCATTCTGATGCTGCTCGGCCTCGTCGAATGGGGCCGGTATATGTACGCCTACAACACCCTGCAATTCGGTTGTGCCCAGGCGGCCCGGTGGGGCGTGTTCCATATCACGGGCACCACGACCGCTATTGAAGATTACGCCAAGGATCAGATGGCGGGTCTGACCCCCACTTCCGTCACCGCTGTGATCGACGCCCCAAGCAATACCGTAACCGTGTCGGCCGAGGCCCAATTCGACTTCATCACCGGGCTTGTCGCCCCCACCCCCGCACTCAAGATCATTGCCCGCGCAAAGATGTGAGTAAGCACGCGCTAACGCCCGCCATCCGGGCCGGCGCTTCTCAGCTAAATATCCAGGAATTGAAGAGTGGCGTCCCCAACGGGATTTGAACCCGTGTTACCAACGTGAGAGGCTGGTGTCCTAGGCCACTAGACGATGGGGACCATGGCTGCCGCGGGCGCGAAATGGCTGCGGCGCGGGCGAACTCTTAGAGGATCGCCGCGCGCCGATCAAGCCTCATCTAACGCCTTGCTCAAAAAAGATTATTCCGGCCGGCTCGACCCCGCTTATGCGCATGGCCCCCAGGCCACCCTATTTCAGCTCATATTTGAAGTCGTAAGCCGACCCCTTGTCATCGCGCGCATGGAGCTTCATCTGGCCCCGCGCATTGGCATAGGCACCAGTGCCGCCCGTCACCGCGAGCACGGAATCGCCCTTGTCATAGAACGGGCCTTCGACCGTGATCTGCCCCTTTTCCAGCATCAGCGTCCAGAAACACTCCCAGGACGTCCCGACCACCACGCGAATGCACCAGCCTTGGTCAGTCCCGATCTTGCTCTGGTTCTTCGCATCATAGATCTCGTTGGCAAATGTCAGCAGGTCGCCGGCGCTATCGCCGGTCGCCCCGAGGTCGGTCACGGCGTCAGTCGTCGCCCGCTCGACCAGATCGATCTTCGTCGCCGCCGCCATTGCCGCCTGCGGCAATGTCAGGCAAAAGCCAACGCCTGCCGCCACTGCGATGACGCGCCGGCATTCGCGCCGCGAGACGGATGAGAGAATCCATTGCACCGTTTTGGCGATCATATGTCCGCTCCTTTCAGGAAAATTGGGTCTGAACCGAAATTCACTGCGTGAGCTAGGTACATTTGAAGCTTACGCCTCGTTTGCCCCTTCTGGCGAGATGCTTGGCGCTGCGCCCGGGTGCCAAAGAAAAAGGACCGCCATCCGGTTGGATGGCGGCCCAGTTGGTCGTCTGATCGTACTTAGGGATACTGTCAGAACTTGATCGACGAACCGACCGAGAATTCGATTGCGTCGTAATTGTGATCGTCGAAGGAGTTGAAGCCGTCATCGGCTTCATTGCCCTCATTGGCCGCGTTGGCCCAGGTGTAGAACACACCGGCATCGAGATCGATGCCCGGACCCATCGCGTAGGAACCGGTCACGCCGACACGGTCGATGTGGTCCTTGGCGCTGGTGCCCGGCGCTTCGCCGACCACATGCGCCCAGCCGGCGCCCACCGTCCAAGCGTCAATGTTATAGGCAAGACCCGTACCCAAGACCCAGGTGTCCTCCCCGTCGCTGTTGGCGCCGGAGATGGTCGTGTTCTTGAGATAGGTACCGGCGACACCCATGGTCAGGCCGCCGAACGCCAAGTTGACACCGGCGTTGTAGCCCGACTGCTCGTCAGTCCCTGCCGGCGCATCCTGCACGTCGCCCTCGAAGTAGGCGGCGCCACCGACATTCACGCCCCAGCCGTCACCTTCGTAGTCGTAATGGGCGCCAAGACCGATGTTGCTATCCGCATCACCGGAATCGCTTTTCGCACGCCACTGGCCGTCAGCGTTGTCGCCGTTGTTGTAGTCCTTCTCGTTGTCGTTCGGCGTGAACGCCAGACCGAAGCTGAACCCACCGAAGTTCGGCGAGTAGTAAACGAGCTTCTGCGACTTATCCTGGTTGGCTTCCATGCCTTCAATATCGAAGACGCCCGGCGACACCGCAGCACCGATGGTGTTCGGCGAATACGGACCGAAGTTCGCGGTCGAGCCCGGCGGCAGCATGTACATGTTGCCGGCCGCACCCGTCTGCGAACCGATACGGATGTCACCGAAGCCGCCCTTGAAATAGGCATAGGCCTGGTCGATCTGGTCGTCGTTTTCGTCGCCGCCTTCGAGGTCGAAGCGGGCGCCGACGGTGATGCCGTTATCCAGCGTCACGCTGCCGAGGAAGTAAATCTCGGCGTCTGTGCCGACGCCGGTCGTGTTGATATTGTCACCCTTCTCGCCGGCATTGTCGTCATCGAACGCCACACCGAAGGCGTTGGTGATGTAGCCGCCGAGCGACAGCTTAACGCCGTCCGAGGCAAAGGCCGAAGTTGCCAAGAGGCTCGTCGCGCAAAGTGCCGACGTGCCGAGAAGAGCGCGTTTTACCGCTATCGCCCCCATTTTCATCGTGTGATTTCCCATGTTGCGGACAGGCGACATCATTTGGTGCCCCGTCCATTGTCTGCGATGCAATCTTCTTTGCTGGTGATCTTTGGCCTTCACCTTAAGGCATGAAGGCGACCGATCGGACGTCAGGCGTCTTTAATGGACATGCAGTTCTCTCCGTCGTCGAAGGGAGCTTGCCCCGGCGTATGCCGGCAAGGAAGATTCCCGGATCAACCTGCCATTGACGATCTCATTTTGTGACTCGTGCGGCCGGCAGGTGTGGCGCACGTTAAATGACCGGCATCTGATGCGATAAGCGCCTATCTGTTTTATTCCGTACTGAGCAAAATTCACGAATACGACGAAAAGCTCGCGCATCATGCCGCCTGGAATGGATTTTCGATCGAGCGCAATGCCGTGCCCTGCCCATTCACGCGGATCATGTCGATCAGCGCGCGCAAAGCGGCCGGCATCTGGCGATGGCTCGGATAATAGAGATAAAGCCCTTCGAGGCAGGGGGACCATTCGTCGAGCACGCGTACCAACTCGCCTGATCGCAGCAATGGCTCGGCCAGCGCCTCAATGGTCAAGGCGATACCAAGTCCATCCACTGCGGCACGAATGGCAAGCTCCGGATTATTCACCATCACACGCCCATCGACGGCGATGCGCTGCGATTCTCCGTTGCGCAAAAAAGGCCATTCCAGCACTGGACCGTCGGCACCTAAACGATATTGCACACAGCGGTGATGCAAAAGATCTTCCGGCGCATGCGGCTTCTTGCGCAGCGCCAGGTAGGAAGGGGCGGCAACAGCCGCGAGTCTTACCGGACCGGTGACCCTCACGGCCATCATATCGACGGCGGCGCGGTCATGCGCGCCAATGCCGGCATCGAAGCCCTTGGCGACAATGTCGATCGGCGCTTCGCCCAATTGCAATTCCATATGAACATCGGGGAACGCGGCCAAAAACCGCGACCAGATCGGCACAATCACTGCCGCGACAGCGACCTGCCCCGCATAGATGCGCAGCTTTCCGAAAGGCCGCTGCCGTTCCTCATTCAGATCTTCCAAAGCACTGTCGATCTGCGCGATGGCCGGCCGCAGGCGTTCGAGCAGGCGGTGGCCCGCATCGGTCAGCGACATGCTGCGCGTCGTGCGATTGAGCAGGCGCACAGCGAGTCGATCCTCAAGCTGGCGCATTGAATGGCTGAGTGCCGACGGCGTGATACCGAGCCGCGACGCAGCCGCTCTGAAATTGAGATGATCGGCGACAGCAACAAACGCCGTCAGGTCGCCAAGATCACTGCGATGCATTCCTGAATTCTCCTCAGCACTGAATGCAACAGATTGAGGGTTCTCATTTCCACCCGATGACGACATCTAATACCCGAAAGGTCGCCATGCCGATCATCAGTCTTGGTGATGATAATCATCAGTGTTAACGGAGAAGAGGATCAGGGCGCCAATGCCGCTCACGCATATGCGGTCTTCGCAAATGGATTGCACAACAGGTTTTGCGGAAATTCATGACCACGTTGCACTAGAGGGTTTGGGCACCTCGCGTCATAACGCCACATAATCGATTTTCGGATTTAGTTCGTCGTTCCGCCCCGCATTGCCGGAACGCGAGCTGATCGCCCCGGCACCTTCCCCTAAGGGGTGCCGGGGCTGCGTTTCTTCCGAGGACAAACATGATTCACACAATTCATCAGGCCGCCGATCTGCGGTGGGCAGCCGCGTGTGTGCACCGGGAACTTATAAAGTGCCTGCCACGCACCGCCATGCAGCGGCACGCCATCAGGGCGAGATATGCAATTGAGGCGAAATCGAGGGGCCGACGCATGCCTATCATCTCCCACCGCGAGGTGATTGCGGCATGGGCCTTGATCGTCCTCGTCGGTGGTATTCTCTTTGGAGCGGATTTCGCGCTGCGTGATACGGCCGCGTCTTGTGAGCAGCATGTCGTGGCGCCGGAAAGGCACATCCCGGATGCGAGCAGCAGCTATGATCGCGGTCAGCGTCTAGAGCGGCTCGACTGGGATAAGGACGTCGGTGCCGGCGGCGGCCCTGCATCGGTTCGTACGGCAGACCCTTGTCCGCTCTAACGGCTTGAGAAACGAAAGAGCGGGCACGCCGCCCGCCCCTTGCTTTCATCAAAACTGGAATAGCAGGCCGGCCAGGAAAATTCCCTGCGTTGCGCTACCCTCGTCATCCACGATGGGGCTGTCGGCAGCGTCGCCGACCAATTGCGTCACCTTGGCGATGCCGGTGAGGCCCCAATGTTCCGTCAACTGATAGGTCGCATTGACGGAGACGCCAATATCCTTGAGGCCCGCATCTGCATCATATTGCGACAGCCCGCTGCGGGTGGCGTTGTCCGCGTCAACACTGAAGTAGGTGTCGTTGTAATTGCCGCTGGCATAAGTGGCTGAAAGATCGAAGCCGAGATGCAGCTTCTCAATGGGCGAGAAGCTATAGCTTGGGCCGAAACTGATGGTCGTCCCATCATGCTCGTCGCCGACATCGCTTAAGAACTCGATCTCAAATGCCAGCTCGTCATCTTCCAGCATCACATTGCCAGTTGAGATCTTGGCGAACGCGCCCATCTCCAATGTGCCGTCGATATCGCGCAGATCATCGACCCGGTTACTATCGACGTCATCGCGGCCGGAATGCCAATTGACCACCGGCCCGAATTCCAGGCCGAATGGCAGCAACCCGCCGGGCAGCACATTGGCGCGGGCCCCGAGGCCGCGGGTCTCCAGATAGTAGTCGTCATAGGCGATCTTGCCGGCCGCAAAGGGGATGAGCTGGTAATCCTCCGAGCCCTCGTAATCCGGTGCCGCCCCGCCCCCCAGGATGAGATGGCCGCTCCAATGCCCTTCTTCCTGCGCCAGAGCAATGCCGGCCATAAGCAACAGAAACGGCATGGCCAGCGTGACGCGGCCAACGATCGATAGAAAATTCATGGTTTTCTTCCTTTGGCATCCATATCGGGCCAGTCCGCCAGCACTTCCGGCATCGGATCGGCGATGGCCTGCCGCAGCAGGGCAGTCAGAAAGGGCGGCAGCGCCAGGTCATCGCCGGCGCTTTCACGTTCCGGCCGTTTCTCGGCCGGCTTGTTGTTATGGGTCATGGCTCGCTCATGCGCCGTTGGGCGCGTTCAGGTTGATCGGGGCGAGACCACCTTAGCCGCCGCTGGGCCACCCACGATGTCGGCGGCTTGTCGATTTGTTACGAAATATTGCGACGGTCAGCTTTCCCTAACCCGCGACGGCTCGCTGCGATAAACTCACATCCTTCTCGCACAGACAGTCTCTGCCAGAGATGCCTATCCGGACCAATGCCCATGAATCAGACGGCCGTCATTCCTCATATCCTGATCGTCGATGACGACCGGCAGATTCGCCAGCGTCTCGCCAAGTTCCTGCGCGAACACGGGCTCAGTGTCAGCGAAGCCGGTAACGGCCGCGAGATGACCAGCCTGCTACAGCGCGGGCAGATCGATCTCGTGGTGCTCGACATCATGATGCCGGGCGACGACGGCCTGACGCTTTGCCGCCAATTGCGGGCCGAAACGATGATGCCGATCATCCTGCTCACGGCGCTTTCCGCCGATACCGACCGCATCGTCGGGCTTGAACTCGGCGCCGACGACTATGTGACGAAGCCTTTCAATCCGCGCGAGCTGCTGGCACGCATTCGCGCCCTCATCCGACGCGCGAGCGCCGCGCCGGTGATCGGCGCGGTGCGTACTCGCGCGCCCATCTACCGCTTCGCCGGCTGGTCGCTCGACGTCAACCGTCGCGCCTTGATATCGCCTGCCGAAATCCTCGTCGTCCTCACCAGCACCGAGTTCGACCTGCTGGTGGCCCTTGCCGAGAACGCACAGCGTGCCATCAGCCGCGATCAATTGCTGGAATATCTGCATGGCCGGGTTGCCAATCAATTCGACCGCAGTATTGACGTCCATATCAGCCGGCTCCGGCGCAAGGTCGAAGTCGACCCGCAGAATCCAGCGCTCATCAAGACCATTCGCCACGAAGGTTATTTCTTCACGCCCGCAGTCGTTCTGGATGACGCCGCCGAAGTGGCACGCCCATGAAATTCCGCAAACCCAAACTCGGGCTTGGCGTCCGCCTCGCCCTCATCAGCGTCCTCATCATCCTGACCATACTGATGATAGACGGCGTTTCGCGCGTTTTCGTGCCGGAACCGGATGTTATCCTGATGGAGCGCGAGTGGCTCGCCGATACGATCGGTGACACACAAGCATTGCTGGATGGTGCTCCGCCGGAGGCGCGGCCCAAGCTGCTGGCCGACCTACCCTCCCGCAATATCCTGGCCTTCAGCCTCGACGATGCCCCGAACGTCAGATGGCATCACGGTGCTTCGGATAGCGACATACAAGTGGCTGCTTTAAGGGACGCCCTGCGCCAGCGCTTACGCCCGAACACCGAGTTCATCGTCGCGGTCAAGGATTTCGGCGGCAATTTCGATTATGCGCTGACCTCCATTGCCGTCGTCACGACCAAGCTGCCGGTTCGCGCCACGTCGTCGACGGGGACGGATAACGATACGCTGCTGGTGACCCCGAACCTCGATATTCACCTGCGGCTGGCGGACGGTAGCTGGCTCACCGCATCGCAAAGCAGTGACGATTCGGTTGGGTTGCGCCTGGTGCGCAATTTCGCGGCCCCCGTCTTCAGCATTCTCTTCATCCTGCTGATTTCCTATTGGGGCGCGCATCGCCTGCTCCGGCCCTTGCGGCAATTGTCGGTGGCGGCGGAAAAAATGGGCCGCGAGCGCAATGTGACGCTGATCCCGGAGATGAAGATTCCCGAATACAAGGCCATCGCCGACAGCTTCAACGACATGCAGCTGCGCCTCAAACGCTTTGTCGATGACCGCACCCAGATGCTGGCCGCGATCTCGCACGACCTCGGCTCGCCTTTGACCAGGTTGCGGCTCCTGGCCGAGGATCTCGACGATCCGCGCCAGCGCGACCAGGTTCTGTCCGATGTCGCCGAGATGCAAATGATGATCCAGAGCTCGTTGCTTTTTGCCCGCGACGACGCCCAGCAAGAAAGCTACGTCACGGTCGATATTGCTTCCCTGGTGATCAGCCTGTGCGACAATGCCAGCGATGCGGGGCAAGCCGCCATCTATCGAGGGGCGGATCACGCCTCGTTGCGTTGCCGCCCGACGGCGATCAGGCGTGCCGTCAACAACCTCATCGACAATGGCTGCAAATATGGCGGAAGGGTCACGGTGACGCTTCATGACGACGCGGATGCGTTGGTGATCGCCATCGCCGATATCGGCCCCGGCATCGCGCCCAGCGATATCGAGACCGCGTTCAAGCCGTTTCAGCGCCTGGAAACATCACGCAACCGGGCGACGGGTGGGACCGGGCTCGGCCTCACCATCGCCCGCGACATCGTGCACGGCCATGGCGGCAGCCTGACCCTGCGCAACAACGAGGGTGCGCCGGGCTTGACCGCAACCATCCGCCTGCCGAAGCCAGGCCGTTGATCAGGCCGCCTTGGCGAGCGATTGCGCCGTGGCGATGAAGGCGTCGACATCTTCGGCCCTGGTCGCAAAGCTCGTCACCAGGCGAATGGTACCGGGTGCTGCGCCCGGCCAGTCATAGAACTGAAAGCCGGCATCGCGCAAGCCCGCCACCGTCTCAAGCGGCAGGCGGATGAAGATCTCATTCGCCTCGACCGGATAAAGCAGATGCACGCCCGCAACCTGCCTCAAGCCGCCGACCAGCTTCTGCGCTTGTGTGTTCGCGTGCCCGGCAAGCTTCATCCACAGATCGCCCGTGAGATAGGCATCGAGCTGCGCCGAGATGAAGCGCATCTTGGAAATGAGGTGGCCGGCGCGCTTACGACGAAAGCCGAAGCTCGCCGCCAATTCCTTGTCGAAGAACACCACCGCTTCGGCCGCGAGCGCACCGTTCTTGGTGGCGCCGAAGGAGAGCACGTCGACGCCCGCTTTCCAGGTAATGTCGGCGGGCCTCACCTTGAGATGCGCCACCGCATTGGCAAAGCGCGCGCCGTCCATATGAAGCTTCAGCCGGTGCTTCTTCGTCACTTCCGAAATGGCACCCACTTCCGAGACCGTATAGGCCGTGCCGCATTCGCTGGCCTGTGTGAGGCTCACCGCCGCCGGCTGTACGTGATGCACGTCGCCCGCGCGCGCATTGTCGAGTGTCAGCGCCACGGCCTTCGCCGTGATCTTGCCGCCCTCGCCGTCGATCGGCACGATCTTGGCGCCGCCGGTATAGAGCTCGGGCGCGCCGCATTCGTCGACCATGACATGCGCTTCCGGGTGACAATAGACGGCGCCATAGGGCGGCGTCAGCGTCGAGAGCGCCAGCGCGTTGGCCGAGGTGCCGGTCACAACCGGAAAGGCCCAGACCTCGCGCTCGAACACCTCGCAGAGGCGCTTCTCCACCCGCGCCGTGATTTCGTCGGCGCCATAAGACGGCTGGGTGCCGGCATTGGCCTTCCCGATCGCCTCGAGGATTTCCGGGGCGATGCCCGCCACATTGTCGCTGCAGAAATTCATGGTGCACCCTTCAAATCGAATTGGCCGATCAGCTTGCCCGTCTTCATATCCGCGATCAGCACCCGGCGGCAATCATCCCGCCCGCCAATCGAGAGGACCAGCCGGTCTCCTTCCGCCGTCATCTGCTCCACCCGGCAGCCATCCGGCACCGGCAAAGTCGCGAGATCGAAGCCGGATTTGCCCATCCGCGAGACGCCGACATAGACCAGGAAAACCGCCGCGGCCGCCAGCACGAGCGCGAAGAAAATCACCAATGCCTTGAGAAACCGCATGTCTCGGGGTACTTCCCTCTGCAACTCACTCATGCGGCACCCAATGACCCCAATCCTCGACCTCAACATCCCCGACGAAGCGGGCGGCGAACGCCTCGACCGGGCGCTGGCCGCCTTGCTGCCGGAGATGTCCCGTTCCCGCCTCAAGGCCTTGATCGAGGCCGGAAATCTGACCACGGCGGAAACCGGCGCGACGATAGACGAGCCCTCGTTCCGGGTCAAACCGGGGCAAGTCTACCGGCTCGACATCCCCGAAGCGGCGCCCCCTGAGCCGGTCGGCCAGGATATCGCCCTCAATATCGCCTATGAGGATGACGACATCATCGTCGTCGACAAGCCCGCCGGCATGGTGGTCCATCCGGCCCCGGGGAATGCCGATGGCACGCTGGTCAATGCCCTGATAGCCCATTGCGGCGACAGCCTGTCCGGCATTGGCGGCGTGAAGCGTCCAGGCATCGTGCACCGCATCGACAAGGACACCAGCGGCCTCCTCATCGCCGCCAAGAATGACATGGCGCATCACGCGCTCTCCAAAGCCTTCGCCGATCACAGCATCGAACGTGCCTATAAATGCCTGGTCTGGGGCCTGCCCAGCCCCAAGGCCGGCACGATCGAAACGCTGATCGGCCGCCACCCGACCCACCGCCAGAAAATGGCTGTGGTAAGCCGCAACGGCAAGGAAGCCATCACCCACTATCAGGTCGAGCAGGTCTTCGGCCTGGGCGCCTCCCTGGTCGAATGCCGGCTGGAGACGGGCCGAACCCACCAGATCCGCGTCCACATGACCCATATCGGCCATCCACTGATCGGCGACCCGGTCTATGGCAAGGCCACGATCGCCAGGCGCGCGCAATTGTCCGATTCCGCCCGCGAGGCGGCCAAGGCCTTTCCGCGCCAGGCGCTCCACGCGGCGCTCCTGGGTGTAACCCACCCCAGTTCCGGCGCGTATATGGAGTGGGAGTCGGAAATTCCCGCCGATATGCAGGAACTTATCCGACACCTCGGAACGAAGTAAGCCCTTGATCTGTTGAGAAATTCATCGGGGCTTGAAGAACCGCTTGGTTAACCTATCTTAACTAGATCGATAACCGACTCTGCCAGTCAGGCTTTTCGAGGCTCCTTGCCTTAAAGTGGTCACGATCGGGCGCCAGAATCGGTTCATCGACAGAAAGATTGGGGAAAAGATGGCAAGTGCAACGAACACCCTTCCCGCCCTGGTTGGCGAGAACAGCCTTGGCCGCTACCTGTCGGAGATCCGCAAATTTCCGATGCTGGAGCCGGGTGAGGAGTTCATGCTCGCCAAGCGTTGGCAGGAGCATGAGGATCCTCAGGCGGCCCACCGCATGGTGACGAGTCATTTGCGTCTCGTGGCGAAGATCGCCATGGGCTATCGCGGCTATGGCCTGCCGATGTCCGAAGTCATTTCCGAAGGCAATGTCGGCCTGATGCAGGCCGTGAAGCGCTTCGACCCGGATAAGGGCTTCCGCCTCGCCACCTATGCGATGTGGTGGATCCGCGCCGCCATCCAGGAATACATCCTGCACAGCTGGTCGCTGGTGAAGATCGGCACGACCGCCTCGCAGAAGAAGCTGTTCTTCAACCTCCGCCGCGTCAAAGGCCAGATCAAGGCGCTGGAGGAAGGCGACATGACGCCCGAGAACGTCAAGGAAGTGGCGACGCGCCTCAACGTCTCTGAAGAGGACGTGATCAACATGAACCGCCGCCTGATGGCGCCGGATCATTCCTTGAACGCGCCTTTGCGCATCGACGGCGAAGGCGAGTGGCAGGATTGGCTGGTGGATGAGTCCGAGAGCCAGGAAACCCGCGTCGCCGACGACCAGGAATTCGGCCGCCGCAAGAAGCTGCTCGACAAGGCAATGCTCACCCTGACCCCGCGCGAGCGCAAGATCCTGGTGGAACGGCGCTTGAAGGATGAACCGACCACACTCGAGGATCTCTCGACCGAATTCGGCATCAGCCGCGAACGCGTCCGCCAGATCGAAGTGCGCGCCTTCGACAAACTGCAACGCTCGATCCGCAAGCAAGCGATCGACGAAAAGCTGATCGGCGAGTTCGCGTAAAGCGCCTCGCCGCCGCGACTGAAAAAAGGCGAGCCCGAGAAGGCTCGCCTTTTTGTTTTGGGGCGTCGCGCATCTCGTCTTTCCGGCATCCACCGCCGTCCGAATCTCAAATCAGACCGATGCTGCCGATCGTGGATGGGGAGCCGTCTTCAGGATCGGGAATTCAACCACGGCTTCGGTGCCGATGCCGGGCTTGCTGCTGATCGAGACCTTGATGCCCGTCATGAGTTCGGCCAGCCGCTTGACGATGGCAAGGCCCAGGCCCGTGCCGCCTTGCTGTCGTGCCAGCGTGCTTTCCGCCTGCCAGAATGGCTGGAAGATTTGCTCTAGCTGCTCTTCGGTGAGGCCGATGCCGGTATCACGCACATAGACTCTGCCGACATCTTCGCCGGCCTTCTCGACACCCAGCGCCACGGTGCCGCCCGTATCGGTGAACTTGATCGCATTGGTCAGCAGATTGAACAGAATCTGCTTGAGGGCGCGGTCATCCGCCCAGCACATGGCCGGCCAGTTCGGCCGCGTGACATTGAGCGCAACCTTCTTGTCACGCGCATGCGGCGCCACCAGGCGCCCGCAGCTCTCGACGATATCGCCGACATCCACTTCCGACTCACGGATCATGACGGCGCCGAGATCGATCTTCGAAATATCGAGAATGTCGTTGATGATCTCCAACAGGTGGCGCCCCGCCACATTGATGTCGCTCGCGTATTCACGATACTTTTCCGGCCGGTCGCCTAGGCGTTGATGTGCCGCGAGATCCGAGAAGCCGATGATGGCATTCAGCGGGGTGCGCAATTCGTGACTCATATTGGCCAGGAATTGCGATTTGGCGCGGTTGGCAAGTTCGGCTTGGTTGCGTGCCTGAATGAGGTCCATCTCGCGCCGGCGCTGATCGGTGATATCGTGGCCGATCGCGACGATGCCGATGACGTGGCCGTCTTCATCCCGGATATCGCCGTTGATGAATTGCAGCAGGCGCCGGTCGCCTTCACGCGTGATCCAGTGGTTTTCGATCTGGCGCGGAAAGGGAACCGGCGAACTGGCATCAAGCGCCCGCATCACCAGCTGGTATTCCTCCGGCGGAATCAGCGACTGCCAATGCAGCTCGTCGGTCAGTTCGCCGATCGGATAGCCGGTCAGTTCGGCGCAATAGCGGTTGAGCTGCAGAACCCTGCCATGGCCGTCCGTGACGATGATGAGGGCCTTGGTACAATCGAAGATGCGCTCTGACAGTTCCTTCTGATAGCTGAGATGCATCTCGCTGCGGCGCAGGTCGAGCTCCCGCTCGCTGCGTTCCCGCAGCAGCCGATCGAAGGCGGCCGCAAGCTGGCCGATTTCATCGTGGCGGTCGATCACCAAGGTCTCGCGTGCACCTTGGCTCAGCGCCTCGACCTGCTTCTTCAACTGCCGCAGCGGCCCGGTGATGAGGCTGGACAGGAAGGCGGCGGCGATGAACGACATGACGAGACCCAGGCTGACCAACAGCGCCGGCACGTTGGGCCCTTCCGGCCGATGCCCGCCGGCCCGGATCGTCTCGACGATCGACATGACGACAAAGGGAAAGACACCGACCAGGGCAAAGGCGAGCAGCACCTTCAAGAGGATCGGCGTATTGCGGAACCTGTCCTTCCAGGTCTCAAGCCTCGCCTTCGGTTCGGGTGCCGGCGGCCCAGGCTTATCATCGCGGGTCATGAATCGGCCCCTTCAGCGCCAGTATCCCTTAATGAGCAATCCGGCCTCTTCCAGAATCCGGCTACCGAAGCGCAGCAGCGGCACGCCCAGCAGAAACGCCGGCACGGCGTTGCCGAACATCCAACTCCACATCATCGTCGGATAGGCATCCCACGCGATCTCGCCGGTCAGGGCCAGGACCACCGGGCCAAGGATGCCACCGACCAGGTTGGGCAACAGGCACCCCCACAGACCGAAGAAGCCGATGCCGCGCCAGCCGGGAATGGATGATGACATGCCGAAATGCCGAAACGCCCAACAAGGTATCAAACCCTGGACGGCGTTCGCCGGGATGAAGCCGATGACTTGAATGAGGCTGCCGCCGATCATGAGATTGCTGAGCGCCGGGAACCCGGCCGCGGCGATCAGGCCGCCCCACAGACCGAACCAGATTCCGCCGAGCGATTGCACCAGCATGCCTGGCCAGAAATTTGTCACCCCCATGCCGACCGGCACGGAAATGGCGCCCAACGTGCCCAACACCAGTCCCAAGGCAATCAGAACAGCGGTAATCCAAATGTTTTTGGCCACGGCGATCCTCCGGGCTTGGTCCGCACGCGGATCGGCATGGCTGGGCCGCGCAGGGACGGCGACGACTGGTACAAGTCTTGCGAAAATGGGCGCGCTCGCAAGCACTTCGCCAAGCTTCCCACAGGGTTCTTAAGAAAATCATACCGGGCATGTGCCGATTTTCGCGCCGGCACGTCATAGGATTCTGAAGCTATCAAGGGCAGGATTCTGGCCCTGCACGTGGCATTTGCAAGGCACTTGAACAGGGCTGCACTGCTACTGGCCTGCAACTCCCACCGGTCGCCCAACATGCCACCAGCTCAATGCAGCCATCTACCCAGCCGATCGAGACTCCCGCGCGGCCTCTCGTTCTGCCTCCTTCCAATCCCGCCCCTTGGCCAGTGCCGCATCGAGACCTGCACCAACCGCATCCTTGAACCCGCGCGCGATCATCGTCTCCAGCGCCGCGGCAGTCGTCCCCTGATAGCCGATACCGCCGCGGCCCCGGCCACGCGCGCCGCTTGGCCCCCGGTCGGCACGGGCGCATATGCCGGCACCGATGACGTTCGCTCGCTCAGCGCCACAGCATCCATCGCCCTCTCCTCTTTCCTTCAGGATGATCGTCATATCCTAAAGGAGGATTGATACGATACCAAGGATTACCGTAGGCTGCAGATGATCCCTGAGCTCCGTGGCGCGTTCAGGCTTGGCGCGTTCAGGGTTGGGCAACACGGCCCCTCTTCGCTGGACTCAGGCTAAGAAATTGTCAGGGCCGTTGCCTGCAATTCGCTCACCTGTCGCTTGGTAAGCTGCAGCAATATCTTCGATGGAACCGGCCTCGACGCAAAAGGCTTCATGCATAGCGCATGCGGACCATGGATTTCCCTCGGGGTCGACGACAAACCTCATCTCTCGTTGGCACGCGTATGAGAAGTGCTTATGCCTTACGACGGATAAAGTCTTGTCCATTGGATGATATGGGTCGAAGTACTCCGTAGGAACCAGAGACTTTGTTGCGAGTGGGGCGATGCCATTTAGCTTCGGCAAAATTCGCCTCACAAACTCACCTGGCTGAAAAATCACCAAGCAGGCACTTTCGGCCCCATCTCGGTCAGCAAAATCAAAGAATAGGCGCGGGTCGAGATCACTACTGAACGAGCACAGCCAGTACGGAATATCAGTGAATTGGCGCCCATCATAGGCCCCACGCCTAGATGCGAACGCCACATCCCCAATCGGCGTCGTCGGCTCTTCCCCCAACTTCGCAACTGCAATGGCACAACCCGGCCGAAGGTAGTGCTTTGCCATCTCTTCGTCAGTTCTCGCGACGCCCATCTTGCTATCTTTATATGAAGCCGCAGGCGCAAAACGTAGTTGACCATCCATCAGCGCTTTTAGAATTCTGTCGCGTCTAGAGATCCTAACGAGCAGCCTTCTTCCACCTGAAAACACACCTCTAAATTCCGGCCGAAGTGGCTCCCCCACTGGGAGCACAGTGCTTTCTACCAAAGCAAGGCCTCGCTTCCCACATTCCGTTAGCGTCCAATGACGCATCCGCCACCACCACCATGGACTTAACCAGCCCTGTTCTGGCTTCAAATCATCGCGGGCCGTCGTGCGGTCATCGAGGAATAGGATGTTCTCGTCAATATCGTGGAGACGCTCCAGAAGTCTGTCATCACTAGCATTCACAAGGTTTCGGCCCTGTACCTGGTCGACAAAACTCCAGAGCTCCGCGTCGTAGAGCGAATGCTTCAAACGAGCATCATGCAGATCACTGATGCGCAGCAATGCATGCCTCCTTAAGGGCAAGTACGTTCTTAGCTTTTGTTTTGTGGCAGTTCTACGATCAGATCTCAGTCGTGCTCGCGCCGCACTTCTTAACTCGAACAGCGCCAACTCTCTGTCGCGAAAATCGGTCCTTCTATTGGGCCATCGAAAGCAGTCCCCGCATGTCATCCGGCATGCGCTTTAACAACTGTTGCACGCCGTCAATTGTCTTCAGAACCTTCTTTGCCTCTATTTGAACCTCTTCATCAGAAGCCGTCATCGGCTTGATCACCATCATATCTTCGTTCAGCAGTTTCCTGTTGTCTTGTAGGTACCGTTCTATCAATGCCCTCACTTTCGCGTCGTTCGATTTCGAGTACCGCACGTACACAGCATCCCTATTGAGCAGGTACTCCTCAACAAATTTCATGCCGGTTAGCTTTCTCGTTGTATCCGACAGCTGCCGACGCAGCGCGGCGACAACGTCGTCGTCAGATCTTGGAGCAGCCTTGGCCTTGTCACTCTTCAGTCGTAGCATCTCCCATCCTTCAGGCCTGCTCTCGTAAAGAGCGCCGAAGCGCCGACTATACGCTTCGTACTGCTCATATGTAGCGTTTGGAGGCAGCACATTCGCATCACTTTGTCTTTGCCATTCTCTGTACTCTACGATAGATCCCGCCGCGAGCGCCTCGTTCCTAATGTCCATGAGGTCGTAGGGCCCAAAGATGCCGGCCCACGCCGCGTGAAACTCGATATTGTTCACAGCAAGCTCGATAACCGCACGATGGTTTTCGTCTACGACCTTGATAAGGTCGCTGTTCGCGGCAGCCAGTGCCGTTAGCTGTGCCTCAACTTTATTTGATAGTTCTTGGTTTTTGGCAGTCAGAGCTTTTTGCTCCTCTTGCAATGCCTCGAGGTGTGCAATCTGGCTCGACTTTCCTTCCTCAAGCTCCTTGATGTCTGCCTCGAGCTTCTCGCCATCCCTAAGAGACGCGGTCCTTTCTTGCTCTGCTGCAGCAATTTGCGACTCAAGATCGCCCTTAGTGCGAAGCAGATCGATCTTCTCTTCGTTGAGAGCAGCAATCTGAGTATTGAGTTGTCTCGTCAGTTCCTCGGCCAAGTCCGTTCCGAAGAAGGCATAGATGCCAACCACTGCCGCAGCGACAGTGGCAGCACCGGATAGAATATTGATCACCGTAGAAACATTATCGGCGTACTTCTTCAGCGACACTATCCTCACCATTCGCGTTTCATCTTCGAACTACTCGGGCCGTCGACGACTGAGGTATCATTCCTGAACAGGCTTCACTGCCAACTGCCGTACCAGCAATCTGCTCGCCGGAGTGCCAAAACCGCACTGGCGCCACCAAAGACATCCAAAGACAGGCAATTGTTGGTGCTACAATTTTTTATCTGCTTCTTGCCCGAAGCTACTATTATCAGATGATTCAGTAGCTTGCACCGCGCGGAAGACACCATCTTATTCCTATTTTGTTCTTGACTCCATGCTAGGAATTTAATACTATTCCCACTGCGCGCACTTGATCACTGCGACGCCTTTCACTTCGGCCGGTTCGCCGGTCATGGGCAATCGTTCGACTGTTCGCCGGCACAGGCTTCAGCTCTGCGTGGGGTAATCCGCGGTAGAGGGGGCGCAGGTCGGTGGGGAGCAACCCGGTGTTTCCGCGTTGGGAATGCCTGGGCCCCACGTCAGGCCGTGGCGACACAGCGGCACCCTGGGGCGGCACCGCTGATAAGCGGTGGGCACCGCCGGCCCCGCCTGGGTTGGAGCGCAATCCGATCCCCTGTGAGCCGCCTTAAGGTTACGCGGCTTCCCTGCGGGCCGCCCGGGTCAATCGGCCTTCCGCACGGTCGCGCTGGATCAAGCGACGTCCCCTCGTCCCGCTGGGTGATGCGGTTCCCTGTGATCGGCAGGTCAACCGATCGACGCAGCCGGCGGTCACGCGTCGTCCCACCGTCGACTGTTCGAGCGATTGCCCCTGACCGGCGACCAATATCCGGCTTACCAATATCCGGCTTACCAACAACCCGCCCACGAACAACCGTCCGGCCAGCGCCGCAAACCACGAAGGAGCCAACGTCCACTAAAGGGTAGCAACCATGCCTCATAAGCGTCTGCGCAAAGCGCACGGCTCGGTTCCTTGACCGGTCTGCCGGCCTGCCATATGACACTTTGTGACAAGCCGCGTAGCGATTTTGGAAACATAAATACCGGCCGCCAGCCTGGTCAGCGCGCAACCCGGGCCAGCCGCCAAGGAGATGAGTGATGCCTGCCTATCGTTCCCGCACGACGACCCATGGCCGCAACATGGCTGGCGCCCGCGGCCTGTGGCGCGCCACGGGCATGAAGGATGGCGATTTCGGCAAGCCCATCATCGCCGTGGTCAATTCCTTCACGCAGTTCGTGCCGGGCCACGTCCATTTGAAGGATCTCGGCCAGATGGTGGCGCGCGAGATCGAGGCGGCGGGCGGTGTGGCGAAGGAGTTCAACACCATCGCGGTCGATGACGGCATCGCCATGGGCCATGACGGCATGCTCTATTCCCTGCCCTCGCGCGAGCTCATCGCCGACAGCGTCGAATACATGGTCAACGCCCATTGCGCCGACGCCATGGTCTGCATCAGCAATTGCGACAAGATCACGCCGGGCATGCTGATGGCGGCCCTGCGCATCAACATCCCCGTGGTCTTCGTCTCCGGCGGCCCGATGGAAGCCGGCAAGGTGATCTTGAAGGACAAGGCCGTGGCGCTCGATCTGGTCGATGCGATGGTCGCGGCGGCCGATGACAAATATTCGGACGCCGAAGTGGCCAGCATCGAACGTTCCGCCTGCCCCACCTGCGGCTCCTGCTCCGGCATGTTCACGGCCAATTCGATGAACTGCCTCACCGAAGCGCTCGGCCTTTCGCTCCCCGGCAACGGCTCGACGCTCGCCACCCATGCCGACCGCAAGAACCTCTTCCTCGAAGCCGGCCGCGTCATCGTCGACATCACGCGCCGCTATTACGAGGAGAACGATTCGAGCGTCCTCCCGCGCAACATCGCCAATTTCAAGGCGTTCGAAAACGCCATGAGCCTCGACATCGCCATGGGCGGCTCGACCAACACCGTGCTGCATCTTTTGGCGGCCGCTCACGAAGCCGGCGTCGACTTCACCATGGAAGACATCGACCGCCTGTCGTGCAAAGTCCCGTGTCTGTGCAAAGTAGCGCCCGCGAAATCCGACGTGCATATGGAAGACGTGCACCGCGCCGGCGGCATCATGGCGATTCTCGGTGAGCTCGACCGCGCCGGTCTTTTGAATCCGGACGAGCCGACCGTGCATGCGAAATCGATCCGCGATGCGCTGCGCCGCTGGGACATCAAGCAGACCAATAGCGAGACGGTGCAGAAATTCTTCATGGCGGCCCCCGGTGGCGTGCCGACGCAGACCGCCTTCAGCCAGGACAAGCGCTGGGAGGGTCTCGATCTCGACCGCGAGAAAGGCGTCATCCGCAATGCCGAGAACGCCTTCTCCAAGGATGGCGGCCTCGCGGTGCTGAAGGGCAATCTCGCGGTGGATGGCTGCATCGTGAAGACCGCCGGCGTCGATGAAAGCATCCATGTCTTCGCCGGTCCCGCGCGCGTCTATGAAGCGCAGGACGATGCCGTCTCCGGCATTCTCTTAGGCGAAGTGAAAGCGGGCGACGTTGTGGTCATCCGCTATGAAGGTCCGCGCGGTGGGCCGGGTATGCAGGAAATGCTCTACCCGACCTCATATCTGAAGTCGAAGGGCTTGGGCAAGGAATGCGCGCTCATCACCGACGGGCGATTCTCGGGCGGCACCTCGGGCCTCTCCATCGGCCATGCCTCGCCGGAAGCCGCCGAGGGCGGTCTCATCGCGCTGGTCGAGAATGGCGACCGCATTGAGATCGACATCCCCAACCGCACCATCAAGCTGGCCGTGCCGGACAATGTGCTCGCCGAACGCAAGAAGGCGATGGACGCCAAGGGCAAGGATGGCTGGAAGCCCGCTTATGTCAGGAAGCGCAACGTCTCACCGGCCTTGAAGGCCTACGCCCATTTCGCCACCAGCGCCGCCAAGGGCGCAGTGCGCGATGTCGATCAGGTGAAATAAATCTCTCTGCTCTTCTGAGCGCCATTCCCGGCTCTGTGCCCGGGGATGGCGAAATCGGATTGTCGTCCGGGGCCGGGGCCAGTCTCAGTCCTCTTCCTTCTTGACCTCGCGCACGCCATGCAGGCCACGGACAGCTTCGCCCCATTCTTCGATGAGGCGTTCCTGCTCCTTGGTGACGTTGCGCAGGCGCAAGGCGGTTTGGGTCTCGGCGATCTTGCCGATGACGGCCGGCATGAAGCCGAACACGACCCAGCCGATACCGGCGCCGAGCAAAGCGCAGAGCCAGCCGAAGCTGTCGCCCAGTGTCGGCTGAATGTCGTCCATCCCCTGCCCCATCGCCCAGATGCGATGCAGGAAATAGAGGCTACCGATCAGGTTGAAGCCGCCCACCGTGATGGAAAGGCGCTTGCCGGGCGAGGTATCGACGACGCGAGCCACCAAAGTCGGGATCATGCCGACACCCATCACGATGGCGCTCGGCAGGAAGATGAGGCCGATCAGCACCACGGGGACGATGATGACCCAGGCCTTGATGCCGGTGTGGCCGGCGGCGTTGACGCTGTTATCCGACATGTCGCACCGTCATCTAGAACAACATCGCGAAAAGACCATAGGCAGCGATACTCGCCGTGCTGCACAGCGTCGCCGTCATCGCCGCGACCTTATGCGCGATGCCACGCACCCGCGGCGTATCGGTCAAGCCGCCATTGACCAGCCAAGACCGCCCGCGCTCGAAATTGGCGTATTCCTGGACCGCCTGGGCAAAGCCGTCATTGTCGGCCCTCTTCAGCGATCCTTCGCCGTCGAGCAGCAGCAACATCTCGTCGAAGCGGCAGTCATCGGCATGCTTGGCGATCTCATTGCGAATGTGATCGCGCATGGCCGTATTGTGAAAGGCCGCGATCACCGGCTCCAGCATCTCCGCCACCACCTGGCCGAGGCGCGGCAGATTGTATTGCTGATGCACGCGTTGCACGATGGCGAGCAGTCGCAGGATGGCGGTGCGATAGGCGATGTCGTCGGCGCGATTGCCGAGCGCCGTCATCTCATTGTCCATCTGCCGCTTCATATTGGTGGCGATGAAGGCCGCGATGTGCCGATCCATCGGTAGCGTGCCATGTGGCGCGCCGGGGATGGCAGCATCGATCGCCGGCAGCAAATCCGTCATCTCGACCACGTAGTAATCGGCGACGAGCGGCGATTTGCAGGGCGTGCCGCGATCGAGTTCGTAGAGCACGCGCTCGATGCCATAGCCGGGGCCCTGCCGGTCGATCACCTTGTCGATGACCTCCAGCGATCGCCGCAGCTGCATCTGCTCGGGCCGCAGATTGGGCTGCTCCTCGAACCAGGCATGAGGCAGCCGGGCGCGCATCGCCTCTGCGATCTGCTGCACCTTGTCCTTGCGCTCATAGTAATGCGACAGCATCGCACCCATGCCCATCAGGCTGGTGCGGACGTCCTTGTAGCAAAGCGGCAGATGACCGCCCAGATGGATGATGAAGCGCGACACCGCGCGATCGCGAATGCCCGATTGCGGACCATAGGCAGCGGCGAGGCCATGGATGCGCGTCATCTTGTCCGGCGCCTTTTCGTCACCGAAGCCGCGCTTGTACCAATTGTCGAAGTCGCTGTTGAAGATCAGCACGATCGCTTCGTTCCAATGCCGCGACATGGCATGGGCGATCGCCGGTCTGTTGAGGTAATCGACGCCACAGAATTTCAGCGGCCGCGATGCGCGTTGCGGGACGCTGGGCAAGGTCGGGTTGAAATGCGCGCCGGTCATCCAGCCTTCCAGATGCTTGATGGTCCAGCGGTCGGCAACCTTGTCGCACAGCACACCGCGGAAGAACTCAGCCAGGCTCGGCGCCAATTTCTCACCACCGGCAAGCGTCGAGAAGGAGCCGGAATTGATCTTGGCGTTGATGATCTGCTCGTCAGTCATTTGCGCCACGGGATCGCGGCCGAGATAGAGCATCAGCGCCGTGACACCCATCGCATAGATATCGTCGGCGATGGAACCGCCGCCACGGCCGATGGGGTCGGAAATCGCGGCATCGATCGTCTCCAGCGCCGCCGATTGGTGGCTGCCCGGCGGCGAGGCCAGGCAGTCGCCGAACATGATGTCGCCGGCATTGCCGCCTTGATAATAGAGGTTCTGCGGACGGATCGCCCGATGCGGCAAGCCGAGCAGCACGAGATCGCGCAAGGTCTGAATGGCCGGCTGGATGAAGTTCTTGATCAGTTGGGATTCGTTCAGCGTCGGCAGCTGGTTGTTGGCACCCACCACCTTCTCGCCCGCCGGGATGGAATAGATGAAGGCGGGGCGCCGGCCCCAGAGCACTTCGCTGCCCTCTATGCCGACCGGCCAATCGACGATGCCGCTGGTGACCGGCCACATCAGATAGGCGCCGGCCGCATTGCGTGTCGGTGCCATCGCAAGGCCGCGATTGGCCAGATGCCCCGGCGCGATCAGCGCAAAGACCTTGCGCGAGGTGTCGATGCGGTCGGTGGCGGCAAAAGCTTCCGCCATGCCGTTGTCCAAGGCGGCAAGGCGCTGACTGGGCTGGATCTCATAACGATCCCCCAGTTCCACTGCTTCCATGACACCTGCTGCCGCCATCGCTCCATCCAGATCAGATCAGGCAAATTCTACCCCGCCACGGTGGGAGTCCAGGCGGGTCGAATGATCAGATGCAGTTTTGATGCCGGATTGGTTAATAACGGGTTTAGGAACCCGATCCGAGCCCTATTTGCCGACGTAAAGCGTTACCTTGGCAACGCCCGCCGCCACCGCGACACCGACATTGCCGCTGACCGTCACGGGCTGCAAAGCGATCTGGCGGGAGCTGCCGCCGAAAAGCGCATTGGCCCCGACACCGAGCCCGGCCGCGACATCGGCCCCGGCCCCGCCATAGGTTCCTTCAAGAGCGCCCTTTTCGACATGGCCAGGAGCCACCACGCCCCAGAACATGCGCGATTCACGGCTGAAGCCGATATCGAGGCCCCAGCGCCGGATCTCGCCATGGTAGTTTTCGACGGTGCCGTCATTGCGCTTGAACTGGCAGGCCATGCTGCGGTTTGAGCCGATGATATAGCCGATGCCCTCGCCCACGGTGCAATCGAGCACGCCAATATTGACGCCTGTGCCGGCACCGACGGCATGAGTGGCCGGCAAGCCGAAGGTGGCCGCGGCAATGCCTAAAGCGGCGATGGATCGCATGATCTTGGCAAACATGAACTCTCTCCGAATCAGCGGGCCGAATCAGCGGGTCGTTCCGTCCCGCTTCAGTGTAGCCGGGCTTTGTCCGGTCCAACAGCTTCAGTCGGAGAAAGTTCCGGTAACCCTGCCCGGCGTTTTGGCCCCTGCTGCACCGGCCTGGAATCGCTTAAGAATTGGCGCGCGATCATTCCGAAAAGGGGGCTTTCGTCCATGCCGTTGGAACTTAACCGTCGCGCCGACCTCACCCTCGGCAATTACCAGCGCGTGGCCTGGGAAGGCGCCACTGTACGACTGGGTTCTGCTGCACAGGCGGCGATGGCCAAGGCCAGGACAGCCTTCATCCACCTGCTCGACACCGATCCCGAGATCACCATCTATGGCGTCACCAGTGGCTACGGCCAGCACGCCAACAAGCGCTACACCGGCGAGGCGCGACGGGCCCATGCCCAGCGACCACCGCGCAGCCCCGCGGTTGCATTCGGCGAGGCGGCACCAGAGCGTGTCGCGCGCGGCATCATCTTCGCACGGCTGGCCAATTTCATCGAAGGGCATGCCGCGATCACACCGGCTTTGGCAGATGCCGTGGCGGCGCTGCTCGATGACAAGCTGCCATCGGTTTCGATCAGCGGCCAGGGTGGCGCTGGTGAGATTCTGTGGATGGCGCCGCTCATCGTCGATCTCGCCGAAAGCTTTCCGCTCGGTGAAAAGGATGCGCTCTCGCTCATCAACGGCTCGCCGGCGGCAAGCGCGCTGATTGCCGATGCGGCGATCGCCATGCGCCGACGTCTCGATCTCGCCGAGCGTGTCTTTGCGCTCTCGGCCGAAGCAATCAAGGCGCCACTCGAAGCCTATGACGCAGCCTTTGAAGATCTGTGGGGCGATGCGTTCGAGGCAGAGGCCCTGCAGCGCCTGCGCGCATTGCTGAGCGGCGGCGCCAATCCGCGCCGGCCCTATCAGGCGCCGGTCTCCTATCGCATCCTGCCGCGCGTGCTGGGCCAGATGCGCCGCGCCGTGGCTCAGGCTGAAGAGATCGCACTTGGCTCGCTGCAATCGGTCACCGACAACCCGGTCTTCCTGATGCCCGATGCCGCGAACCCGAAGGCACGCGTCTATAGCAATGGCGGCTATCACAACGCCCGCGCCTATCCGGCACTCGACAATCTTGCCGCCGCCGCCGCCGATCTCTGCGTGCTTGCCGAGCGGCACAATACCAAGCTGCTCGATGGCCGTTATTCGCTGCTGCCCGATCAATTGCAGGCAGCTGAAGAGGCTTATATCGGCATCATGGGCTTTGCCCATATCGGCTATGTCGAAGAGGCCAAGCGCGCGGCGCAGCGCAACTTCCTGCCCGGCAGCGAGGCGGGCGGCTTCGGCCAGAACGATGTGGCGCCGATGACGGGCCTTGCCTGGAAAGCACAGGAAGAGGCCGGCCGTTGCCTCGACGCAGGCCTTGCCATGCTGGGCGCGGTCGCTTCGCAAGGCTTGCATATGACGGATCGCGCGGCACCGCCGGCGCTTGCCGAAACACTGGCAACCATTCGCCGGCATTTCCCGCCGATGACCGCCGCACGTGTCTTCGGGCCCGATCTCAAATCGCTTGCCGACGCGTTCCGCGCCGAAATCTATCGAGGTCAGTCATGAGCGATCTTCTCTATCTCGAAGACCTTACCGTCGGACTGAAATTCACCAGCCCGACGCATGCGCTGGACGTGGCGCAGATCAAGGCCTTTGCGCGAGAATTCGATCCACAGCCTTTTCATACCGACGAAGGGGCGGCGAAGAACACATTCTTCGGCGGCCTTGCGGCGAGCGGCTGGCACACGGCGGCGATCACGATGAAGCTGCTGACGGCGACGAAACCGGGCATTGCCGGCGGGCTCATCGGTGCAGGCGGAGAAATCTCCTGGCCGCAACCGACGCGACCCGACGATGTGCTGCAGGTGACGAGCGAGATCTTGGAAGTGAAACCATCGCGCTCGAAACCGGAACGCGGCATGGCGGTGATGCGGAGCGAAACGAAGAACCAGCGGGGTGAGGTGCTGCAGATTCTCACCTCGCGCCTCATCGTGCCGAAACGTGTGGTCTAGTGGCGGGGCCGAGCGCGCGCTACTTCAAGAAATCGGCGACCAGCTGCCGGCTGTAGGGAATGTCGAGTGGTTTCGCGCTGAAGAGGATGCGGTACATGATCGGCGCCACGATCTGGTCCATGGCGCGCTCGAGATCGAACGGCTTCTCACCACGCGCCTCGGCGCGTTCGACGATGACCTGCAGCTGATCCTGGATGAAGCCGCAGCATTGCTTGGTGTCGTTCGGGTTGGCGCAGGCATCGCGGATCATGCCGCGACAGGCATCCGACGACATTTCCTCCATGAATTGCTCAGTCCAGGCAGCAAGGTCCGCTTCCTGCGAACCGCAATCGGCGGGATCGGCGATGGGGCGCAGGCGCGAGACAGCAACATCAGACAAAAGCTCGGCAAGGTCGCCCCAGCGGCGATAGATGGTCGAGGGCGTCACCCCCGCCTTCGCGGCGATCATCGGGATCGTAAGGTCGGCGCGCGGTGTTCTGGCGGAAAGATCCTTCACCGCCTGATGCACCGCCTCCTGGATACGGGCCGAACGCCCACCAAACCGGACTCTCTCCCTGGTGCTCATACCCATCGCTCCGTCAGGGTCTCTATTTCACACTAAAGCAAATTATTTGCATTAGAAGTGGAGATCACCTACATCTCACTAATGCAATTCCTTAGCTTTAAGGATGGAAGGTCGAAATGTCGAGTGCCGACGCCGCTTTAGCCCCCGTGACCAGCCGTCGCGCCATGGCGTTTTTCGCGGGGCTCAGCCTGGCGGCGATCCTTGCCGGGTCGGCCGCTCCGACGCCGATTTACCGGCTTTATCAAGAGGCCTGGTCCCTTTCGCCGCTGACGCTCACCCTCATCTTCTCGATCTATGCGATCACACTGTTGCTGTCGCTGCTGACCGTCGGTTCGCTTTCCGACTATGTCGGGCGGCGTCCGATGATCTCGGCCGGCCTGCTCCTCAGCGCCGTTGCCATGGTTCTCTTCATCGAAGCGGATTCCGCCCCCTGGCTGATCGCGGCACGCGCCGTTCAGGGCCTCGCCACCGGTGCGCTCACCAGCACGCTCGGCGCCACCATCCTTGATAGCAATCGCGAGAAAGGCGCCATGCTCAACAGCCTGATGCCGTTCTTCGGCATGGCGGCTGGCGCACTGGGTGCCAGCTCGTTGGTCACCTTTGCCCCCGCCCCGCTGCAACTCGTCTATGTCGTGATGATGACCCTGTTCCTGGCACTGGCCGCCATCGTCTGGCAGATGCCGGAAACGGCGAGCCCGATGGCAGGCGCCTGGGCCTCGCTGAAGCCCCATGTCGCCGTGCCGGTGCAGGCGCGCCGCCCACTCCTCCTCATCTCGCCGGTCAATATCGCGGCTTGGGCGCTCGGCGGTTTCTATCTGTCGCTGATGCCGTCGCTCTTTCGCGTGGCGACGGGCCTGACTTCGCCGTTGCTGGGTGGCAGTGTCGTCGCTGTGCTGACCCTGAGTGGTGCGGCAGCCGTGCTGATTGCCCGCACATGGCATGCGCGCCGCACGCTCATCCTAGGGACGGCGACACTCATCCCCGGCGTCGCGATAACGCTGAGCGGTGTCTATTTCGAAGCGGCACCGCTGCTCCTCGTCGGCACGATCCTGTCCGGCCTCGGCATGGGCGCCAGCTTCTTCGGCGCCTCGCGCAAGGTGATGCCGCTGGCCGAGCTGCATGAACGCGCCGGATTGCTCGCCGCCTTTTATGTCGAAAGCTATCTGGCGTTCAGCCTGCCGGTGATTCTCATCGGACTTGTGGCACCGCATCTCGGCCTGCCGGTCGCCAGCTATCTCTATGGCGGCACGCTGATGATGCTAGCCGCCATGTCATTGCTGGCAACCCTGCTCTCGCGCCAGAATTAAAGCCTTCTGAGCGCCGCGCGATCGAAGAGTTCGAGCCGCCCGCGATGGAGCGACAGCACGCCTTCGCGGCGGAAGCGACGCAGCACGCGCCCGGCATGGATCGAGGTGAGACCCAATGCGTCGGCGATATGCGTCTGGCCCAGCGGGAAGAACATCGGATTGCTCGTCGGCAATCCCTTGGCTTCCATCCGCGTCACCAATTCCAGGATGAGCCGCCCCACCCGCTCGTAAGCTGAACGACGGCCGAGGTCGATCAGCCGCTCATCTGCCGAGGTCTGTGCCGACACGCAGGAAACATCGGCCTGAAAGGCTATTTGGCGATGCTCCGCGACAAAATTGGCAAAGCAGCTGCGATCGAACGTACAAGCCGTGATCGATGTCAGCGATTGCACGGAGAATGGCAGCCGATCGACGGTGAGCAGCGGCAAGCAGATCGGATCGCCCGGCAACAGGAAAGAGAGAATCTGACGCCGGCCACCCGGCAGCAGCTTGTAGCGGAAGGCCCAGCCGTCGAAGATCATCAGCATCTCGCTGGCAATCTCGCCTTCACGATAGATCGTGCGCTTGGCTGGGAAATGGCGATGGCCGGAGCGCAATTGTTCCATCGCTACCAGCGTTTCGTGTTCACTGCGATAGAACGCCGTCTTGAGGCGCGGACATTGCGCGCACGATATCGGCAAGGCGGACATAACCGTCATTTACGTCACTCGCACTAGTTTCATTTAGCTAATTCCGCCTGAGTCGCCCTGATAAGGCACGAACACATGACAGCGCGGCGCGCCACTCTCAACGCGTCGGTGCAACAAGTCCATTGGACGTTTGCGTACTTAGGTATCGTATGCAGATTGTCATCATCATCCTATGATCTAGATCAATTCCAATTATTATTTATGCGAGTGTAAAACATAGGCGTGGTTGGGTCACTCCTATCGATCGCAGCTCTAAAATGTGGTGGCATAGAGAAGTCGCATGCCGAAGAAGCATCCACCTTCCCGGCGCACCAACGTGACACGCCCTCGGCAAGACAGCCGAAAGTCAGGCGGCGAGTTACCTGACAGCACGCTTATCGTGGACGGCGCCGCCGGTGCCATCATTCTTATTCGCCCCAGCGGCCGCATCATTCGTTTGAACGCCGATGCGGTGCGGCTTTTCAAATGTCGCCCGAGCGAACTGATCGACAGTGATATCGCCGATATCCTGCCGCAGATCGGCCCGTTGCTGGAGCAAACGCCCGCAAAATCCGATCGTGCACCACGTTGGCGACAGATCAGTGGGCGCACCAAGAGCGGTCGCGCGCTGGATCTGCGCGTCGCCTGCCGGCGGCTGCGGCTCGACCGCAAACCTGTCATCGCCCTGACAGTCGATGATGCGGCCCCGGCACGGCGCATGCGCAAGCAGTTGCGCGCGACACAAACCTATCTCGCCAAAATCGTCGAGCTCAGTGATGACGGCATCGTGTCGGTGACGACCGACGGCACCATCCAGATCTTCAGCAATGGTGCCGAGCGCATGTTCGGCTATGCGGCCAGCGAAGTGGTCGGCCGCAAGCTCGACATGCTGCTGCCCCCCAGCCTGCGCGCGTCGCACGGCAAACACATGACTGATTTCGTGGCCAGCCGCGGCTATACGCGGCGCATGGGCCAGCGCACCGAAATCCTGGCGCGCCGCAAATCCGGCGAGGCTTTCCCGGTCGACGCCTCGATCATGCATTTCAACGCCGAAGGCGAGCCGATACTTACCGCAATCTTGCGCGACGTCACTGAGCGCAAGCGCAGCGAACAGGCTTTGAAGGCGAGCGAACGCCTCTTTCGTGCCGTTTTCGAACAGACCTTTCAGCTCGTCGGCTTATTGACGCCGGACGGCATCGTGGTCGAGCTTAACCGCAGTGCCCTTGAGCTCGGCGGCCTGGCACGCAATGCCACGGTCGGGCGGCCATTTGGCGAGGCTGGCTGGTGGGCACGCCCGGAGAGCGGACAGGCGCTGGAGATCGACGCCCTGATTACCCGTGCCGCTGCTGGCGAAACCATCCGCACCGAGCTGGAAATCCAAGGCGCCGACCAACGCAGCCACGTCATCGATTTTTCACTGAAGCCCATTCAAGACGAACATGGAATCGTCACCCTGCTGATCGCGGAAGGCCGCGATATCAGCGAACGAGTCGGTGCCGAACTGGCGATGAGCGAGGCCAAACGTCATGCCGAACTCGCCAACCGTGCCAAATCCGAATTTCTCGCCAATATGAGCCACGAATTGCGGACGCCGCTCAACGCCATCATCGGCTTTGCCGAGGTGATGCAGCGGGAGACGTTCGGTCCGCTCGGCTCCACACGCTATCGCACTTATTGCGCCGATATCCACCACGCCGGTACGCATCTCCTCAGTGTCATCAACGACGTGCTCGACGTCGCCAAGATCGAAGCCGGCCAGTTGATGGCGCATTACGACGACATCGACGTGCAAGCGGTCATCCTCGCCTGCGTGCAGATGGTCCGCGAACGCGCCACGGCTGCCGGGCTTCATCTCGTCGTCGATGTGGCGCCGGATCTGCCATTCCTCCATGCCGACGAGCGCCTGATGAAGCAGATGCTGCTCAACCTGTTGTCCAACGCCGTGAAGTTCACACCGCAGGGCGGCATCACCGTCGGCGCCAAGAAATCCAGCGCCGGCGAATTGCTGATCGAGGTCAAGGACACCGGCATCGGCATCGCGCCCGCCGATATTCCGAAGGCCATGCAAGCCTTCGGGCAGATCGACAGCACGTTCAATCGCAAAGTCGGCGGTACCGGCCTCGGGCTCCACCTCGTCCGCAACATGGTGGAACTGCAGGGTGGCTCGCTGCAATTGGAGAGTGCTCCCGCCATCGGCACGACGGCCAGGCTGGTCTTCAGTGCCGATCGCCTGCAGACGACCCAGCCGCGCCCACAATCGGAGGCGATGGCAAGCACGCATTAGCCGCCTTTGCCGATCGGGGGGAGCCGACAGGTAAAGGCGTTTGATCCAATCCGAGTGACACTTCACCCAGGGGAGATGTTGAGTTGGAACAGCGAGCGACGATTTCTGATCTCACCGATGAATATACCGAGCGCCTAGCCTATCTCGGCATCACGGCAGAGACCAGCCGCCTGCTCAGAGGCTTCTGGCCGCAGGTGGAGCCGGCTTTGCCCGGTATCCTCGACGATTTCTACAACCACATTACCACCGTGCCACAGCTCGCCAGCCTTATCGGCGATCAACGCAGGCGATTGATGAAAGCGCAGTCAGGGCATTGGGCGACACTTTTCTCCGGCCGCTTCGACCAGGCATATTTCGACAGCGCCCGCGCCATCGGCCATGCCCATAACCGCATCGGTCTGGAGCCGCGCTGGTATATCGGCGCCTATGGCTTCGTGCTGCGGCGGCTGCTGGCCCTCGCCACCAGGCAATTCACCTTCAGCCGGACGCAGAGCGGCACTTTGAGCGGGGCCATCACGACCGTCGTCATGCTGGACATCGACCTGTCGATCTCGACCTATCAGGAGGCGATGCTTGCCGATCGGCAGAAGCGCCAGAGGCTGGTTGGCGAGGCTGTCACCAACTTCGCCGATATCATCCAGAATGCCTTGAAATCGGTCGATGCCGCGGCGGTGGAATTGCAGGCCATGGCGAAGTCGCTGGGTGACAGCACCAGTCTCACTACCGATACCGCACGCAATGTCAGCGACGCTTCGCAACGCGCCACCAGCAATGTGCATGCGGTGGCGGCAGCGGCCGACCAACTCTCCGCCTCGATCGTCGAGATCAGCAATCAGGTGCAGCAGTCAAAAGGCATTTCCGGCCAGGCGGTCAGCGAAGCGCGCAATGCCGATGGGTCGGTCCAGGGCCTGCGCCATGCGGCGGAGAAAATCGGCGATGTGGTGAAACTGATCAATGCCATCGCCAACCAGACCAACCTGCTGGCGCTCAACGCCACCATCGAGGCGGCCCGTGCCGGCGAGGCCGGCAAGGGCTTCACCGTGGTGGCGGCCGAGGTGAAGAACCTCGCCGGGCAGACCGGCCGCGCCACCGAAGAGATCGGCGGGCAGATCAGCACCATTCAGGAAGAGACGCGGAAATCCGTGACGCTCATCGACAGCATCGCCGCCACCATCGCCCGCATGAGCGACGTGACCGCCACCATCGCCGCCGCCGTCGAGCAACAGAGTGCGGCAACGCAGGAAATCGCCCGCAATGTGCAGCAGGCTGCCGACAGCACCAGCTCGATGGGCGAACATATCGTCAATGTCAGCAATTGCGCGGCCGAGGCCACTGAGGCCGCCGGCAACATGCTCATCGCCGCCAACGAACTCAACAGACAGACGACGCTGGTGCGCCAGGAGATCGAGATGTTCCTGAGGCGCGTGGAAGGGTGTTGAGGGGTATTCTCTATTGTCATGGCCCGCTTCAGGCGGGCCATCCACGAGTTTGCCCGCAGGCGAACAAAGTAACTCGTGGATCTCCCGCCTTCGCGGGGGATGACAACAAAAGAGAGTTCATCAATCCGCGAACGGATCCTTCACCAGGATCGTGTCGTCGCGTTCCGGGCTAGTGGAGAGCAGTGCCACCGGCACTTCAATGAGTTCCTCGACGCGGCGGACATATTTGATCGCGGTTGCCGGCAGCTGCGCCCAGGAGCGCGCCCCTTGGGTCGATTCCTGCCAGCCTTCGAGCGTTTCATAGACCGGCTTGGCACGGGCCTGGAGATCTGAGGCGGCGGGGAGATAGGCGTAGGATTTGCCGTCGATCTCGTAGCCGGTACAGATCTTCAATTCCTTCATGCCGTCGAGGACATCGAGTTTGGTGAAAGCGATGCCACTGATGCCGGCGACCTTGGCCGCCCGGCGCACGAGGGCGGCGTCGAACCAGCCACAGCGGCGCTTGCGGCCCGTGACCACGCCGAACTCCTTGCCGCGCGCACCCAGCAATTCGCCGATCTCGTCGGTAAGTTCGCTGGGGAACGGGCCGGAGCCGACGCGGGTCGTATAGGCCTTGGTGATGCCGAGCACATAGCCGATGCCGGAGGGGCCGAGGCCGGAGCCGGTCGCCGCCTGGCCGGTCACCGTGTTCGATGAGGTGACGTAAGGATAGGTGCCGTGATCGATGTCGAGCATGACGCCTTGCGCACCCTCGAAGAGGATGCGGTCGCCGCGTTTGCGGGCGGTATCCAGCATTTCCCACACCGGGCGCACGAAGGGTGCGATCTGCGGGGCGATGGCGCGGAGCTTTGCCAGCAATTCGGCACCATCGACCAGGGGTGCCCCCATGCCCTTCAGCAAGGCGTTGTGATGGCGGAGCAGATTCTCGACCTTGGCATCAAGGCCTTTGCTGTCGGCCAGATCACAGACGCGGATGGCGCGGCGTGCCACCTTGTCTTCATAGGCCGGACCGATGCCGCGACCGGTGGTGCCGATCTTGGCACCGCCTTCAGCAGCACCTTCGCGCAGCTTATCAAGCTCGCTGTGGAGCGGCAGGATGAGGGCGGCGTTTTCAGCGACGACGAGATTGTCAGGCGTGATGGTGACGCCCTGCCCACGCAGACCTTCCATCTCCTTGATGAGATGCCAGGGATCGACCACGACGCCATTGCCGATGACCGACAGCTTACCCGGGCGCACGATGCCGGAGGGCAGCAGCGACAGCTTGTAGGTGACGCCGCCGATGACCAGCGTATGACCCGCATTGTGGCCACCCTGGAAGCGCACGACGACGTCGGCGCGCTCGGAGAGCCAGTCGACAATCTTGCCCTTACCCTCGTCGCCCCATTGCGAGCCGATTACCGCGACATTAGCCATGATATTCCTCTAACAAAGATCAGTCTTTGAGCGCGACAACGCGACCGCTCTCGAGATAATGCGAACAATTGAGTCGGGTTGCTTCCGCGCGCGCATCGGCGACGGCGCCAAGCCCCTGCACCGTCACCCAGCCATCGGCGCGCAATTTCATCGCCACCTGCGCATCGCTGCCCAGGGCCACGAAAACGCGCTTGGGCCCCGCCGGAATCGGCAAGGTGCCCAGCAGCGTGTCGAGATAGAGAGAGAAGCCGGTCGCCGCCTCGCCCGCGTGATTGACATAGCGGCCGCCGCGACCGAATTCGCCGCGCACGCCGCGACCCAACAGGGTGAAGGCGATGCCACTGTGATATTCGAAACCGCGATGATCAGTGGGATCGATGGTGAGCGTGAGATCCGGTGCCGCCTTGCGGATGAGCGTGATGATAGCGGCGAGGTTGGCGCGTACGTCGGCACCGGGCGGCGGTAGATCGAGACTCTCAAGAACCGGCAGCGCCGTTTCGACCGGCCCCACCGCGCGCAGCAGCCCCAACAGCATGGGCGCCTGATCGCCGGCGAGTTCGGCAACCTTGGCCGTGTCCTTGCGATCGAGTGCCGCGATCAGCTCACGGCGATGTGCCTCGCCCAGAATGCTGGGCGCCAGGCGCGGCACGTTGAGATCGACGGCAAGCTCGCGGACACCGAGGCTCGTCAGCGCCTCAACGGCCAGCAACACCACTTCGGCATCGGCGGCTGCACCGTCAACGCCGATCAATTCGACACCGACCTGGCCCAATTGCCGCTCGGGGCGCATCTGCTCGCCCTTCACACGCAGCACCTGCCCCGCATAAGAGAGGCGCAACGGGCGTGGCATGTTCTGCAGGCGCGAGGCGGCGATGCGGCCGACCTGCGGTGTCATATCGGCGCGCAGGCCCATCATGCGCTGCGAGATCGGGTCCATCAGGCGAAAGGTATGCGCGGCCATCGCCTCGCCGGGACCGGCCAGCAGCGAATCTTCAAACTCGATGAGCGGCGGCTTCACCCGCTCATAGCCCCAGCGCGCGAAGGAGGCTACCAGCCGCTCGACGATCGCGGCTTCGAAGCCCGCTTCCGGCGGCAGGCCATCGCCTAGCCCCGCGGGCAGCAGGAACTTCTCACCGGCATTGTTGCTGGATGCGCTGGTCATGACTGGTTCGGGCTCGAGCTAGGTCGCAAACTGAGCCCAAACGAAGGTGGCGCGAGACGCGAGCCTCATCGCCTGACCGCTTGGGCAAGGGCTATTAGCGCAAAGCCTTCCGCGGTGCAAGAGCGGCAGGGGTCGCAGACGCCGGGAGGGTCGCGTCCACTGCCCTCCTAACTCATTAATTTACTTCGATTTCCCCGGTGAGTACGCAGACCGCGTGGCCGGCAATCTTGAGCCGGTCGCCCTGCCGCTCGAGCCACAAATCGCCGCCCCGCTTCGAGACCTGGCGGGCATGGAATCGCGTCTTGCCCGTCAGCCCCTGCCAGTAAGGGGCGAGCACGCAATGCGAGGATCCCGTGACGGGATCCTCCGGAATGCCATGGAGGGGTGCGAAAAAGCGGCTGACGAAATCGACGCCCTCCCCGCCGCCATCGGCCGTGATGATGAGGTCGAGGCCGAGAGCTTCGAGTGCCGGGAAATTGGGAACCGCGGCGCGGACGGCGGCAACATCCTTAAGGCGCGCCAAGAAGGAATCGTAACCGGGGCTCACGACGACGTCGACCGGTTGCTGGCCGATCGCCTGGGCGATTCGCGCCGGAACGCCTGCGTCCTTGTTCGCCTCGAAGGTGTAGAGCGGGAAATCGAGGACGAAGCGATCGCCGTCAACATCGACGAAAAGCGGCCCCGACAGGCTGTCGAAGCGCATTTGACGGATGCTGGAATCCATCAGGCGATTCAGCACGAAGGCCGAGGCCAAGGTGGCGTGACCGCACAGCTTGATCTCGACCGTCGGCGTGAACCAGCGCAGGTGATAGCCGTCCGCCGTGCGTACAAAGAAGGCGGTCTCGGCCAGATTCATCTCGGCGGCGATGGATTGGAGGACTTGATCGGGCAGCCAGGTTTTGAGCGGCATCACCCCAGCCGGATTCCCGGCGAAGGCGCGGTCGGTGAAGGCATCTACCTGGTAAATCGGGTACTTCATGATCAACTCTCCCATCCCATCCGCATCATCGCCAGAACGGGCGCGAGACCTCGGCTTCGACGTCGCAGCGCGAGACGCCGATATCCTTGAGCATGCGATCGTCCAACGCTTCCAGCGCCCGGCGCTGGCGATAGATGTCGATGCAATCGAACAGAAACGCGATGAAGCGCCGGCCCGGCGACAGGCGTTCCGACGTCCTAGATCGGCCGAAGATGGGCGATCCGCCGATCGCCGGCGATTTGTATCGAGACATTTAGTTCTCCTATGTTGATATGTTTAGACGCGCCGGGACAATCAAACGAATTGTACCCGTGACTGGATAATTGTTTTGACAAGAAATGAAGTCAATCGATACATTGTCACCATGACAAACTGGCAGCCAGATCTTTCGACCTTTCCCGGACCGCGCTATCTCGCGATCGCTGACGCGCTGTCCGAAGACATCCGCCAACAGCGCATGGCGCCGGGCACCCGGCTGCCCACCCATCGCGAACTCGCCTTCCGTCTTGGCGTCACGGTTGGCACCGTGACGCGCGCCTATGCCGAAGCCGAGCGGCGCGGCCTGATCGGCGGCGAGGTTGGGCGCGGCACCTTCGTGCGCCCCGATGTGCGGCGCCGGCCCGAAATGCCGATCGACCGCGAGGTTGAAATCGATTCCGGCGGCTTCATCGATCTCTCGATCAATTTCCCGACTCCGCGCGCCAATGATGCGCTGCTCTCGACGGCGCTGCAGCGTGTCGCGGCGCGGCCGGGCATTCATACCCTGCTCGATTATCATCACCATGTCGGCCTGCCCCGCCATCGCGCGGCGGGTGCGCAGTGGCTTGCCGAACAGCGCTATTCCGTTTCGGCCGAGCGCGTGATCGTGACGGCGGGCGGCCAACACGCGATGACGGCGGCCCTCGGCGCCATCACGGAACCGGGCGATGTCGTGGTCACCGAATGCGTCACTTATCCAGGACTCCGGCGTCTTGCCGACTTCCTGCGCATCCGTCTCCACGGCGTGCAGATGGATGAAGACGGTGTCGATCCGGAAGCCTTTGAGGCCGCCTGCATCAACTTCCGGCCCAAGGCGTTCTATTGCGTCGTCAACATGCACAACCCGACCGGCATCATCGTCTCGGCCGAGCGGCGCAAGGCACTCGCTGAAATCGCGCGCCGCCACGGTGTGAAGATCGTCGAGGATGACGTCTACGGCTTCCTCCTCGGCACGCGCAACATTGAGCCGCTCTCGTCGCATGCCCCGGAGCTTGGCCATTATTTCACCAGCGTCTCGAAATCGATGGCGCCGGGCCTGCGTGTGGGCTATCTCGCGATTCCCGAAGGTGCGCTCGATTCATTCGCACAAGTGGTCCGTTCGACCACCTGGATGGCGGCGCCGCTCACTGCCGAGATCGCGGCGGATTGGGTTGAAGACGGCACCGGCATGGATCTGGCCGAAGCGCACCGCATCGAAGCAATTGCACGCCAGCGCATGGCGCGGCGCATTCTCGGCAATCTGCCGATCTGCGGCGATGAGGCGAGCTATCATATCTGGCTGAAGCTGCCCGAACCCTGGACGTCGGACAGCTTTGCCCTGCAGGCACGCTTGCGCGGCGTCGGCGTTTCCCCGGCGACGATCTTCTCGCTCACCCGCAATGCACCCAACGGCGTACGCCTGTGCCTGTGCGCGCCCGCCGACCGGCGCGTGCTTGAGGTGGCCCTGCAGCGTATCGGCGAATTGCTGCGCTCGCAGCCCGACGGCTCCTACGGCATCGTGTGACGCGCATGACGGATCTTGCCAAAGAAAGCCCGAGCACCATCGGCGCTGAATTCGCGCGCGGGCTTGCCGCCACCTTCCCGCTCATGGTCTCCGCCATCCCCTTCGGCGTGATCTTCGGGACACTCGCCACCAATGCCGGGCTCTCGCCGCTCGCCGTCATGGCCATGTCGGTGTTTGTCTTCTCCGGTTCGGCACAGTTCATCGCCATCCTGCTGCTTGGCACCGGTTCGGCTCTGGGCGTGATCTGGCTTGCAACCTTGATCCTCAACCTCAGGCACCTGCTTTACGCGGCGACACTGGTCGATCATGTGCGGCACCTCAGCCAGACCTGGCGCTTCGGGCTCTCCGCGACCCTGACCGATGAGACCTTCGCCATCATGGAGCGCCGCTATCGCGAGGAAGGCGGCGGGCCCAATGCACATTGGTACTATCTCGCCTCGTGCCTCGGCATGTATCTCAACTGGCAGTTCTGGACCTATATCGGCATCGTGCTCGGCACCGAGTTTCCACAAGTCAAGAATTGGGGCCTCGAATTCGCGATGATCGTGACCTTCACCGGCATCGTCATGCCGGCCCTGCGCTCATCTCCCTTCTGGGCGGCGGCGATCATCGCCGGCATCGTGGCGACACTCGGCAATTTCCTGCCCTACAAACTGGGGCTGATGTTGGGGGCGCTCGCCGGCATTCTCGCCGGGTTGGGCTTGCAAGAATGGCGCCGGCGCAAAGCACGCGGCGAACAGGTGATGTCATGAGCGGCATGGAAGTCATGCTGATGATTGCCGGCATGGCACTCATCAATCTCGCCATCCGCTGGCCGGTCTATCTCTTTGCCGATCACGTGCGCTTTCCGCCACTGGTCGAACGGGCGCTTGCCTTCGTGCCGGTCGCAGTGCTGACCGCAATCATCGTGCCGGCAACACTCTATCCGGACGCCGATAAGGGCCTTCAGCTGACCTATATGAACCCCTATCTGGTGGGCGCCGTGGTCGCCGCGGTCGTGAGCTGGAAATGGAAGAAGCTGATGCCGACGATCCTTATCGGCATGGCGGTGTTCTTCGTGACGCGGTGGATGGTGGGCGTTTGACAAACACAGACGCTGCTTCTTGTCACGGCCCGCGAAGGCGGGCCATCCACGAGTTTGTCGACAACTGATGAAAGCAAGTCGTGGATCCCCCGCCTACGCGGGGGATGACAATCGAGGCTGATACCCTACCTGTCCCGGATCATCGCAGCGAAGGTCGCTTCGGCGACGACTTGACCGTCGACCTTGGCGCTGCCTACGAAGCGCCAGACCGGACCGCGGGCGCGGTCCTTCTTTACTTCGAGCCGCAGCTGATCGCCGGGCGTCACCGGCCTGCGGAACCTGCAATCATCGATGCTCATGAAGAGCACGATCTTGCCCTCGGCTTCCGAACCCAATGCATGAACGGCGATCACCGCCGCGGTCTGCGCCATCGCCTCGACGATAAGCACGCCCGGCATCACCGGCGCGCCTGGAAAGTGACCCGGAAAGAAGGGCTCGTTGACGGTCACGTTCTTGATGCCGGTGGCGCTGTCGCCCGAGACGACATCGATCACCCGGTCGATCAGCAGGAACGGATAACGATGCGGGATCATGCGCATGATCGACGCAATATCGATAACTCCGCCCGTGGCTGCCTGGTCCGCCATCCAAAAACCCTTTTCCCCGTATTCCCCGAAAATCGAGCGCGCCGCCTTGTGGGACGGCGCGCAATCCGATCGATCCTGAAGCCGCCTTACATCTTGACGGCGGGCAGCACTTTGTTGAGCTGCGCCAGTGCTGAGTCACTGATATCCCAAGCCGAAGCGCTCACAATTACGACCGATTTGTTAAGAACCAAGGTCAGCCGCTTCTGCACGGCGATGTCGCCAATGACCTTCTGCAGGGTTTCGAAGATCTGCTTCTGGGCCGTGCCATAGGCGACCTCGAAGGCCTTCGACTTCTGCTCGGCACCCTGGCGCCAGGCCGCCAGCTTCTGCTGGAACGCCTGCTGCTTGGTGGCGAAATCCGGCGCACCGCGCTGGGTGTTGAGCTGGTCGTTCTCAGCCCGCAGCTTCTTTTCCTCCGCCAGAAGCTCGGCCTGATTCTGCTTGCGGCGAGCATCGGCCTGCTTTTTCAGCGACTGGCCGGCGGTTGATTTCTTCACCACGTCCTGGACATTTACAATGCCGATCGCAACGGGAATGGCTGCGGGCGCAGTGGCATCCTGTGCCATTGCGGACGGAACCAGCGGCATCACGATCAGCGCCGCGGCGAGGGCCATGGCGGCCTTCGACATCATTCGGAAATTGAGCACGCGCGTAACTCCACAGATAACTGTTAACTTTTAAAAGGAGGTGCCGACACTGAACCGGAACCATTCCGTGTTGTCGTAGCTTTCCTTCATCACCGGATAAGCGACGTCAATAGCAATCGGCCCGAAAGGCGATACCCAGGTCAAGCCGAGGCCGGCCGAAACACGCAGACTGGCATCATCATCAATGTCTATGTTGCTGCTGAGATCCGTTTCGGTCAGCGTGCCAAAATCCGTAAAGGCACGGCCGCGGACGTTGAATTCCTCCGGCAGGCCGATTGGGAAGGTGGCCTGGAGCGTGCCGTCGAACAGAACCTGGCCGCCCAGCGAATCGTTGGTGTCATGATCACGAGGGCCGACGCCGGAGCTTTCGAAGCCACGGAGATTCTGACCACCCAGGGTGAAGGCGTCGGTCACACGCACGTCGCCACTGCCCAAGGCACGGATATAGCCTGCCTCCGCCGACAAGCCGATCGAGATATCGTCGGTGACGGGATAGAAATAGCCACCCTTCACCAAGCTTTGCAGGTTGAAGTCTTCATTGCCGAAATCGGGGCGGATCGAGATCAGGTCATTCGATAGTGCAACGAAATAACCGTCCCGTGGATCGTTCGGATTGTCGCGCCGGTCATAGATGATGTCGGAGCTGAAGGTTGTCCGTAGTGTCCAGCCCTTCTCGTCCTGAATCGCCTCCGACAAATCATTGTCGACATCCGAGATCTTGTCGGCGCTGACACGGAAACCCAGGGTCTGGCGCGTGAACTCGGTCAGTTCGTAACCCATGCGCAGGCCGAAGCCGCTCTGCGACAGATCGTAATTGTCGCCGCGCACGTCGTTGTAGCGACGGTGGAATAGATCGACGCCGGCCGACAGATCCTTATCGAGGAAGTAAGGGTCGGTGAAGCTGACATCGAGCTGCGAGCGCTTGCCCGACAGGGTGAAGTTGGCGCGGAGATCCTGGCCCTTGCCCAGCAGGTTGCGTTCGCGGATGCCGACATTGCCCAAGGGGCCGTCGGCGGTTGAGAAGCCGGCGCCAAAGGTAAATTCACCGGTCGATTGCTCGGCGACCTTCACCTTGATGACGGTTTTGTCCGGTGCGCTGCCCGGTGTGGTCTGGATGTCGACCGATTCAAAGAAGCCCAGATTGCGCAGGCGCTGCTCGGTGCGCTTCATCTTCGTGGTCGAGAAGGCATCGCCTTCCGCCAAGCGGAATTCGCGGCGAATCACCTTGTCCTGGGTGCGGATGTTGCCAGTGATCTCGATGCGCTCGACATAGACCTTCGGGCCTTCCTGGATGTCGTAAGTGAGGTCCAGTGTGTGGTTCTTGGCATCGCGCTTGATACGCGGGCGCACGTCGACGAAAGCGTAACCCAAGGCGCCGACCCGGTTGGCAATCGCCTGGACCGACTTGTCGACCAGCGTCGCATTGTACCAGTCGCCATCGGCCGTCTGGACTTCGCTCCACAGCGAGTTCGGATCGAGATCCTTGAGGGTCGATTTGATCTCGACCTTGCCGAGCTTGTAGCGCTCGCCTTCATCGACCGTGAAGGTGATGAAGAAGGCCTCCTGGTCCGGTGACAGTTCGGCAACGGCCGATACCACGCGAAAGTCGGCGTAACCTTCCTCGAGGTAGAATTTGCGGAGGTTTTCCTTATCGACCGTCAGGCGATCCGGGTCGTAGCTGTCGTTGTTGGTGAGGAAGCGGTAGAAGGCGCTTTCCTTGGTGATGATGACGTCGCGCAAATCGTCGTCATCGAAGACCTTATTGCCGACGAAATCGATGCGCTCGATATCGGTCGTGTCGCCTTCATTGATTTCGAACACCAGATCGACGCGATTCTGGTCGAGCTTGATGACCTTGGGATCGACGGTCGCGGCGAAACGGCCGTTGCGGCGATAGAGATCCAGAAGGCGCTTCACATCCGACTGGACGCGCTGCTGCGTGTAGACGACGCGCGGGCGCAGCTGGATTTCGGTCTGCAGCTGGTCGTCATCCAGCTTGTCGTTACCTTCAAAGGCGATGCGGTTGATGATCGGGTTTTCCGTCACCTGGACGATCAGCGACCCGCCTTCGCGGCGGAAATTGACGTCGGCAAAGAGGCCAGTCGCGAACAGGTTCTTCAGCGCCTTATCGATCGCCTTGGCGTCGAACGGGTCGCCCGGGTTGATCGCCATGTAGCTGCGCACCGTATCGGGTTCGATACGTTGGCTGCCTTCGATGCGAATCTCCTGGATCGGGTCGCCGGCGCTGATCGATTGCGCCTGGGCGATACGCGGCAGCCCGCCGGATGCGGCGACAAGCAGGAGGCCAACCAGGAAGACGCGAAAAAGGCCGCCAGAAGCCCCAGCTGTCGTGGCCTTCCCCCGGGAGGCGCAAAGCAGCGTACGCAAAAAAGCCATTTTACGCATCATCCGATCAGGTGAAAAGCCAACGGAAATAATCAACGACTTTCAGATAAACCAAGTCGTTCCAGGTGGCAAATAACATGAGGCTAAGTACCATGGCGAGGCCGATTTTCAGCCCCCATTCCTGGGCGCCCTCACTCAAGGGCCGCCCACGGGCGGCCTCGACCGCGTAATAGGCCAAATGCCCGCCATCCAGCATCGGAACGGGGAAAAGATTAATGAGACCGAGATTGATCGAGAGCAGCACAGCGAGCATGGTCAGCTCGTAAAAGCCGATTCCCGCGACTGCCCCCGACACGCTGGCGATCCGCAGGACGCCGCCGATCTCGCTCGCCGGCCGCACGCCAGACACCATCTGCCACAGCCCTTTGAGCATGTCGGCGGCCTTGAGATAGGTGAAGCTCGCCGCCTCACCTACCGCTTCGGCGGGGCCCAAGCGCTGCACGGGACCGCGATGGTTGCTGCCCACACCGAGCAGCGCAGAACGCACATCCTTTCCCAGAATGTCCTTGCGAACAACGATCTTAGGGACAGCTGTTACCGTCAGTTCCTGGCCGTCCCGCTCGACGGTCAGCTGCAAGGGCTGGTCGAGGTTGAGGGGGATGAACTCCGCCACTTCCTCGAAGGTCGAGATGCCGCGACCGTTCAGGGCCACGATCTTGTCGCCCGGCAACAATCCGGCCTCCTGGGCGGCCGAACCCATCTTCACCTCATCGATCACCGGCGAGGTGAAGACCTTGCCGAAGGCCGCGAACAGGATGGCGAGCACGATGATCGCAAAGAGGAAATTGGCAACTGGGCCCGCAGCCACAATGGCGGCGCGGCGGCCGACATTCTTGTGCATGAAAGAGACGGCCTTGTCGGCCGGCGTCATGGCGACGGTCTTTTCCCCACCCTCAAGCTCGTTGGGCGCCTGGCCGAACATACGGACATACCCACCGAGGGGCAGCAGGCTGAACTTCCAGCGCGTCCCGTGCTTGTCCGTGAAACCGAAGAGCTCGCGGCCGAAACCGATCGAGAAGACCTCGACCCGGACGCCGCACCAGCGGGCGACCAGGAAGTGGCCGAGTTCGTGAACGAAGACCAGGGGGGTCAAAAGAACAAGGAACCAAAAGCCGTTGCGCGAGATTTCCGCGACGATATCCATGCCAGCTTTGCTCCCTGTTACCGCAACTCGTTATCCGACAGCTCTCTGACCATGACCTGTCAATTCAGGCCTAGCTGTTCTTGCGCCGTGCTGCCACCTCGGCCCGGGCCACATCGCGGGCCTCGCCATCGGTCGCCAGCACATCGTCGATGCTCTCGAGGCGGCCCACCGGCAGCTTCTCCAGCACCGTTTCGACCACAGCAGCGATATCCGTGAAGCGGATCTCGTTGCCGAGGAAGGACGCCACCGCGATCTCATTCGCGGCATTGAGGATGGTCGGTGCGCGACCGCCGGCTTTGAGCGCTTCACGCGCCAGACGGAGTGCCGGAAATCTTTCAGGATCAGGCGCTTCGAAGGTGAACTGCGCAATCTTGGCGAAATCCAGCTTGGCGGACGGCGCCTCGATGCGGTTCGGCCAGCCCAGGGCATAGGCGATGGGTGTGCGCATATCCGGGGTGCCGAGCTGCGCCAGCACCGAGCCGTCGCGATAGGCGACCATGGAATGGATGACCGATTGCGGGTGAACCAGGATGTCGATCTGGCTTTCCGGCAGACCAAAAAGGTGGTGCGCCTCAATGAGTTCGAGGCCCTTGTTCATCATGGAGGCGGAATCGACCGAGATCTTGGCGCCCATTGACCAGTTGGGATGGGCGACGGCCTGGGCCGGCGTCATCGCCATCATCTCGGCATAGGTCTTGGTGCGGAACGGACCGCCCGAGGCCGTGAGGATGATCTTCTCAATCGCCTCGATCTTGTCGAAGTCAAAAACCTGGAAGATCGCCGAATGCTCGGAATCCACCGGGAGCATGGTGGCCTTGTGCTTGGCCACCTCCTTCATCATCAGCGCGCCGGCGCAGACCAATGTTTCCTTGTTGGCGAGGCCGATGAGGGCGCCACGGCGCACGGCGGCCAGCGTCGGCTCGAGGCCGGCGGCGCCGACGATCGAGGCCATGACCCATTCGGCCGGACGCTCGGCGGCTTCGATGACCGCGGCGCGGCCGGCGGCCACTTCGATGCCTGTACCAGCGAGGCCGGCTTTCAGCTTGTCGTAATTCTCAGGCCTGCCGGTGACGGCGAGGCGGGGTTTCAGGCGCAGGGATTGCTCGATCAGGAGATCGACATTGCCATGGGCAGTCAGCGCCTCGACCCGGTAGGCGCCGGGGTTGCGCTCGATCATGTCGATGGTGTTGGTGCCGACCGACCCGGTCGAGCCCAGAACCGTGACGCTGCGGGGGCCAGTTGCTGGAGCCCTAAGCTCCGTCACCGTTCCGGTCATAACCATGAGAGCACGCTACCTTCGCCAAAATAGTCCAACGCTGCGACCGCGACGGATACCGCCAGCAGCCCATCAACCCGGTCCAGGACGCCCCCATGGCCCGGGATTATATGGCTGCTGTCCTTCATTCCAAAGCGCCGTTTGAAGGCCGATTCAGCCAAATCACCGACCTGCTCTATCACAGCCAATCCGCCGCTCAAAATCATTAATTTCCAAGTATTTGGCAGATCCAGCAGCAGCCCGGCAATAAGCCCGACAATGGCCGCCGAGACTACCCCGCCCAGAAGCCCTGCCCAGGTCTTGTTGGGCGAGATGCGGGGCGCCAGTTTCGGCCCCCCGATGGACCGGCCGGCAGCATAGGCGCCGGTATCGGTGGCGATCACCAGAGCGAGGATCCAGGCCAGCAGCTCGATCCCCTGCCCCGTCACCGGATCGTCACGAACCCAGAGGATGGCCATGGACGGCACCGCCACATAGAGGATGCCGAGGCCGAACCACAGAGAGCGACGGCGATGGCCGGGCCAAGCGACTGCCAGGGCGACCAGCGTGCCAACGGTAATGAGAACCCAGCTCGGAATGCCGAACGGGAAGCACTCAGGAAAGCGATCGATCAGCAGGGCAGCCACGACGATGACGACCGACAGCACACCTGCCAGCGCCCAATTCCCGACCGGCAATCTTGCAGCGGGGCTAGGATCGGCGGGGTTGCGGCGGCGGCCGGCGATGCGGGCCCATTCCCAGGCCATGATCGCAGCAAAGAGGATGACCAGGGCGTCGAACCAGGGATGGCCGACATAGGCCGCGATCACGACGACCGGGATCAGCACCAGCGCCGACGCAATGCGTACGGTGAGGTTGCTGGGTTTCTTACTCGGAGGCGCCATATCGCCGGTTCCGGCCGAAATATTCCGCGATGGCGGCCCGGAGATCTTCCTGGCCGAAATCCGGCCAATGCTTGTCGAGGAAGACGAACTCGGCATAGGCGCATTGCCACAGCAGGAAGTTGCTGATGCGCTTCTCGCCGCTGGTGCGGATGAGGAGATCCGGGTCCGGCATGTCGGCGGTGAAGAGGAAACGCTCGAAGCGCGCCTCATCGACCTGGTCCGGCGAAAGCTCACCGCGCTGCACGGCTTCGGCGAGACGCTTGGCGGCCAGTACGATCTCGGCCCGCGAGCCATAGGACAGTGCGATGGTAAGGGTGAGTTTCTTGTTGGCGGCGGTCTTGGTCTCGGCCGCCTCGATCAGTTTCACCACATCGGGCCCAAGGCGCGAGCGATCGCCGATCACCTGCATCTTGACGCCGTTCTGGTGCAACTCCTCTATCTCGCGACGGAGATAGAGCTTCAGAAGGCCCATGAGATCATCGATCTCGGCGGTCGGGCGCTTCCAGTTTTCAGAGGAGAAGCCGAACAGTGTCAGGTATTCGACGCCGCAAGTCACGGCACCTTTGACGGCCTGGCGAACCGCTTCGGCGCCGCTGTTATGGCCGACCGTCCGCGGCAGCCCGCGCGCGCGCGCCCAGCGCCCGTTGCCATCCATGATGATGGCGACATGGCGCGGCGGGCGCATCGCATCGCCCACCCCGGGGGTCTCCCCCTTGGACGCGGCAATCGGCTCGGCAATGAGGCGCGGTTGGCTCACAATCAAACCTCGAGGCAGACCTTGGGTCTCAAACCTGCAGGATTTCCTTTTCCTTGGACGCCAGCACCTCGTCGACCTTCTTCACATGCTCGTCGGTGAGCTTTTGCATCAGATCGGCGAGCTTCTTATGCTCGTCCTCGGTGATCTTGTGGTCCTTTTCCTGCTTCTTCAGGAAATCCATGCCGTCGCGACGGACATTGCGAACCGCAACACGCCCCTGCTCGGCGTATTTATGCGCAACCTTGGTCAGCTCCTGGCGGCGCTCCTGCGAGAGTTCCGGCAGCGGCACGCGGACGGTGGTGCCGTCGCTCGCCGGATTGAGGCCGAGGCCGGCGTCGCGGATGGCCTTTTCGACCGCGCCCACCATGCTCTTGTCCCAGACCTGGACGGTGATCATGCGCGGCTCCGGCACGCTCACCGTGCCGACCTGATTGAGCGGCATGTTGTTGCCATAGGCGCTGACCTGCACGGGATCGAGCAGGTTGACCGACGCACGGCCCGTACGCAGGCCCGCGAATTCCTTGCGCAGGGCATCAAGTGCGCCGTCCATACGGCGCTTGTAATCTTCGAGACGCGGATCGCTCATGGAACCCCCTCCTAAACTTCAGCTCGCGAGTTTTTCTTTGCGGTGGCCGATCACGGTGAAGCGGCCGCGATCCTGCAGCACCTCGGCCATCATGCCGGGCGTGTGGACCGAGAAGACGATGATCGGAATGCCATTGTCGCGCGCCAGCGCAATCGCCGTCGCGTCCATGACCTTGAGGTCGCGTGCCAGGACGTCCTGGTGCGAGAGTTGCTGATAGCGCTCGGCATCCTTATGCACCTTCGGGTCGGCGCTGTAGACGCCATCGACCTTGGTGCCCTTCAGAAGCGCTTCGCAGCCCATTTCCGAGGCGCGCAAGGCGGCGGCGGTATCGGTGGTGAAATACGGGTTGCCGGTGCCGGCGGCGAAAATGACGACGCGGCGCTTTTCCAAATGGCGCACGGCGCGGCGGCGGATATAGGGCTCGCACACCGTCTGCATCGGGATGGCGGACAGCACACGCGTGTCGACGCCCAATTGTTCGAGCGCGTTCTGCATGGCGAGCGCGTTCATCACGGTGGCCAGCATGCCCATATAGTCGGCCGAGGCGCGTTGCATGCCCTCCGATGCGCCGGCAATACCACGGAAGATGTTGCCGCCGCCGATGACGAGGCAGCATTCGACACCGAGCTCGTGGACGGTCTTCACTTCCTGGGCGACGCGGTTCACCGTCGCCGGCTCCAGGCCGTATTCGCGCTGGCCCATCAGGGCTTCGCCGGAAATTTTCAGAAGCACACGCTTATAGGTGAGACCCGGCGGCGGTGCGGATGGGGCATGGGCAACGGTCGGATGTTCACCTTCAGCGACCGTCGTCGATGCACCAGCCTTGGACATACGCATATCTCCCTGCGTCATTTCTCGTTCTTGGACCCGGTCCGGGTTGGGTAGCCGGGTGAGCCGCCGGAGCTTGAGGCGGCTGGCGGACAATGGCCGATTTCAGACCATCGCCCGCCGAACTATACCCCGATTCGGCGGCGCAGGAAGCACCCGCCGAAGCGCGACTTTTAGGCGCGGAGCTGAGCCGCGACTTCGGACGCGAAGTCCTTTTCTTCCTTCTCGATGCCCTCGCCCAGAGCCATGCGGGCAAAGCCCACCAGCTTCACGGGGGCGCCGATTTCCTTGGCGGCCTTTTCCACGACCTGCTTCACGCGGCTTTCGCCGTCGATGACGTAGACCTGCTCGAGGAGGACGACTTCCTCATAGAACTTGCGGACACGGCCTTCGACCATCTTGCCGATGATCTCTTCCGGCTTGCCGGAGGCACGGGCCTGCTCGGTCAGAACCGCGCGCTCGCGGTCGAGGGCGGTCGGGTCGACGCTGCTGATGTCGAGCGACTGCGGGTTGGCAGCGGCCACATGCATGGCGATCTGCTTGCCCAGCGCCTGGAGCTTCGCAACGTCGCCGGTCGACTCAAGAGCCACCAGCACGCCGATCTTGCCCATGCCCGGGGCGGCGGCGTTATGCACGTAGGAAGCCACCACGCCATTCTCGACCGAGAGGCGCTTCGAGCGGCGCAGGTTCATGTTTTCGCCGATGGTCGCCACCAGATTGGTGACCTTCTCGGCGACGGTGCCGCCTTCCGGGTGCTTGGCGTTGGCGAGCGCTTCGACCGTGTCATGGGCGAGCGCCAGGCGCGATACCGCCGAGACGAGGCCCTGGAACTGCTCGTTGCGAGCAACGAAATCGGTTTCGGAGTTCACTTCGACGAGCGCACCGACCTTGCCTTCGGCGGCAGCGCCGACGAGGCCTTCGGCAGCGACGCGGCCGGCCTTCTTGGCGGCGGCAGCGAGGCCCTTCTTGCGGAGCCAGTCGATCGCTTCTTCGATGTTGCCGTTGGTTTCACCGAGCGCCTTTTTGCAATCCATCATGCCGGCGCCCGAGGCTTCGCGCAGCTCCTTCACGAGTGCCGCAGTAATCTCGGCCATGGTCTTTTCCTTCCGTCTTAATTCGGTAACGAAACCGGGTGTTCAGATGTGGCAATGGGGTCCGGGGCATGTCTTGCACCCCGGACCCCATGCAAAGCCAGAGCGACTTAGGCCGAAGCCGCGTTCTCGGCGCCGTCGGCGACCGGGAGCTGTTCAGCCGGCAGTTCTTCGGACTCGCCGATATCGGCGCCCGAGGAGATCGCTTCCTGCTGCAGACCGTCGAGCACGGCGCCCGAGAACAGATCGCAATAGAGCGAGATCGCGCGGATCGCATCGTCATTGCCCGGGACCGGGAAATTGATGCCTTCCGGCGAGGAGTTCGAATCAAGGATGGCGACGATCGGAATGCCAAGCTTGTTGGCTTCCTTCACCGCGAGCGATTCCTTGTTGGTGTCGATGATGACGAGGATGTCGGGCTGGCCGCCCATGTCCTTGATGCCGCCGAGCGCACGCTCGAGCTTGTCGCGATCGCGGGTCATCATGAGAAGCTCTTTCTTGGTCAGACCGACCGTGTTGGTCGAGAGCTTCTCTTCGATTTCCCGGAGGCGCTTAATTGACTGCGAGATGGTCTTCCAGTTTGAGAGCATGCCGCCCAGCCAACGATGGTTGACGTAATACTGGCCGCAACGCTTGGCAGCTTCCGCGACCTTGTCGGCGGCAGCGCGCTTGGTGCCGACGAAGAGGACACGACCGCCGGCCGCGGCGATGTCGCGCACGGTCTTGATCGCCTGCTCGAGCATCGGAGCGGTGTATTCGAGATTAATGATATGCACGCCGTTGCGCACGCCGAACAGATAGGGGGCCATCTGCGGGTTCCAACGACGGGTGTGGTGACCAAAGTGAACGCCAGCTTCCAAGAGCTGACGCATGCTGAATTGTGGCAGCGCCATTTCAAAAGTCCTTTTCCGGTTAAGCCTCTGCGGATTTTGCGGCCAAAATCCCAGTATTTTCTGAGACTTAAGCCACCGGAGCGAAGTCTGCCGGGATGTCTCCCCAGCAGCGCGCGAACCCGCATGCGGTTTGTTAGTGGCGGTGAAATACTAGGTTATGGCCAAAATCGCAACCCCTCGCCCATGGCGGGGCTTGAAGTCGGGGGCAATTGCGCCATTTATATCGTGTCCGATTTAATCTTGTTCGATATTATGTGAGGAGATGGGCGATGCGGTGGACGATGGCGGGCCTGGTGGCCGTGGGGGTTCTTGCCGGGGCGGCGACCTATATGGCGCCCACTTCTGGTGCAGATGAGGGCGCCGCCGTGCCGATCTTCGGCATCAAGCTGCCTGCGGATTATCGTGACTGGCGGCTGATTTCGGTGGCGCGTGAGGAGGGCAAACTCAACGACCTCCGCGCCGTTCTCGGCAACGATATCGCGATCGCGGCAGCGCGGCGCGGCGATGCCGTCTATCCCGACGGGGCGATCATCGCGCGGCTGGCCTGGGACTACACGCCGCTGCCCGAAAGCGCGGCCGCCTTCGGCCAAGCGCAATCCCATGTCGCGCTGCACCCCAAGAACGGCGTGCAGTTCATGGTGAAGGATTCGAAGAAATATGCCGCGACCGGCGGCTGGGGCTACGCGCATTTCAATGACGGCCAGCCGGGCGATGCGAAGGTCCACGGCACCTGCTTTGCCTGCCATCAGACGGTGGCGTCGCGGGACTATGTCTTCAACCGCTACGCCCCATGAGCGGAGACAGCGCTATGAACAGACTGATCAAGATATCCGGCGTGATGGCGATCGGCCTGGTCCTGGCAGCAACGGCCTTTGCGGAGGGTGCGGCGCTGCTGACATGTGTGTTGGGGTAGATAGACCCGTGATGCCCCCGATCCTTCCAAATTGTCATGGCCCGCTTCAGACGGGCCATGACAAATAGACCTAAGGCTGGTCGTCGCTACGTGTCCAGCACCTCATTCACGCCCTGCATGGCGCGGATGGCGCCCCTGACGGCCGGGGTGACGGCGAAGTGTTCGCGCAGCACGATGTCGACCTCGCGCTTCTGTTCGGGCAAGTCGACAACGAATTCGATGCGGCCCTTGCCCCTGCCCGCCTTGCCGAGGATCTGCTTGATCGTGTCGACGGGGCTGGCGTCTTTGAGGAAAATTTTGAGACCGGCGGCAGTCGCGGCCGCGGCCTGATCGAGGCTGGAGACCTCGTTGATCATGAGCCGCAGGCCACCCTCTTCTTCCTGGCGGCAATCGACGTTGAGCAACAAGGCGCGGCCCGGCTCCAGCATCTCGCGCGCTTGCGTGAGGCGTTCGGAGAAAATGGTCGCTTCATACATGCCGCTCGCATCTGTCAATTGGATGAAGGCGAAGCGGTTGCCTTTCTGTGAAGTCCGTTCCTGCTTGCCGACGACAAGGCCAGCGACGCGGGCGCGGGAGGCGCCCTTGGATTTCAGCCATTGCGGCAGATCGGCAAAGGCCACCACATCGAGCCGCTTCAAACTGGCGCCGTAGGAATCCAGGGGGTGCGCCGAGAGGTAGAAACCGATGGCGCCGAATTCATGCTGCAGCCGTTCCATCGGCAGCCAGTCGGGAAGCGACGACAAGGTGAGGCGCACCTGCGTCGTCTCGGCGAACATGCTGGATTGGTTGCTGCCCTTGGCCTCATGTGCCGCCTGCGCCTGACGCAGCATCTGCTCGACCGCGTCATGGACCTGGCGGCGGTTCGCATTGAGGCTGTCGAAAGCGCCGGCCAGCACGAGATTTTCCATCTGCCGCTTGTTGAGGCCCTTGGGATCGACACGCTCGGAGAAATCCTCGAGGCTCTTAAACGGGCCGCCTTCATTGCGGGCCCGCACGATCGCCTCGACCGGACCCATGCCGACATTCTTCACCGCCCCCAGCGCATAGCGGACCGCCAGCGCTCCATCGGCCTGTTGCTCCACCGAGAAAGTGGGGTCCGACTTGTTGACGTCGGGTTGCAGCAGCTTGATGCCGATACGGTTGAGTTCCTGACGGAAGACATTGAGCTTGTCAGTATTACCCATGTCGTAGGTCATCGAGGCGGCGAAGAACTCGACCGGGTAATTGGCCTTCAGCCAAGCCGTCTGATAGGAGACGAAGGCATAGGCCGCCGCATGGCTCTTATTGAAGCCGTAGCCGGCAAATTTGTTGACCTGATCGAAGATCTCGGCCGCCTTGTCGGCCTTCACCTTGCGCTCGACGGCGCCATCGACGAACAGCTTGCGCTGGGCCTCCATCTCCTCCTTGATCTTCTTGCCCATGGCACGGCGCAAGAGATCGGCGCCGCCCAAGCTGTATCCCGACAGCACCTGGGCGATCTGCATGACCTGTTCCTGGTAGATCATGATGCCGAAGGTTTCCTTCAAGATTCCTTCGAGCGAGGGATGGAGATAGTCCGGTTCCTCGCGGCCGTGTTTGCAATTGATGTATTTCGGGATGTTGTCCATCGGGCCGGGGCGATAGAGCGCCACGACGGCGATGATGTCCTCGAAACGGTCGGGCTTCAGCTTGCGCAACACATCGCGCATGCCGGAACTTTCCAACTGGAACACGCCGGTCGCATCGCCCTTCCCAAGCATGGTGAAGGTGTTTTCGTCATCGAGCGGCAGATGATCGATGTCGAGCTCGATGCCGCGCTTCCGCAACAGCTTATCGGCGGTGCGAAGGACTGAAAGAGTCTTGAGGCCGAGGAAGTCGAACTTCACCAGGCCCGCTTTTTCGACGTCCTTCATGTTGAACTGGGTGACCGGCATATCCGAGCGCGGATCTCGGTACATCGGCACCAATTCGTCGAGCGGGCGATCGCCGATGACGACGCCGGCGGCGTGGGTCGAGGCGTGGCGATAGAGACCTTCGAGTTTCTGCGCCACTTCCATCAGGCGCTTGACGCTGGGATCTTCATCCATCGCATCGCGCAATTGCCGCTCGCCCTCGATCGCCTCTTTCAAAGTGATCGGGTTGGCCGGGTTGTTGGGGATGAGCTTCGAGAGCCGGTCGACCTGACCATAGGGCATCTGCAACACGCGGCCCACGTCGCGCACGGCAGCGCGCGCCTGCAGCTTACCGAAGGTGATGATCTGCCCAACCTTGTCGCGACCATAGCGTTCCTGCACATGGCGGATCACTTCTTCGCGGCGGTCCTGGCAGAAGTCGATGTCGAAATCGGGCATCGAGATACGTTCGGGGTTGAGGAAACGCTCGAACAGCAGGCCCCAGCGCAAGGGATCTAGATCGGTGATGGTGAGCGACCAGGCGACCACGGAACCGGCACCGGAGCCGCGGCCCGGACCGACTGGAATGCTTTCCTTCTTCGCCCACTGGATGAACTCGGCAACGATGAGGAAATAGCCCGGAAAGCCCATCTGAATGATGACACCAAGCTCGAACTCCAGACGGTCGCGATAGGTCTGGCGCGCATCTTCGGCGATCCTGTCGGTCTCGAAGCGGCGTTCGAGACCGGCGCGCGCCATCTCCTTCAGCGCCTCATCCTCGCTCTTGCCATCCGAGAAGGCCGGCAGAATGGGTTTGCGTGCCGGCGGCATGTAGGCGCAACGCTGGGCGATGACGAGCGTGTTCTGGATCGCTTCCGGAATGTCGGCAAAGAGTTGCGCCATTTCAGCGCCGGATTTGAAGCGATGCTCGCGCGTCACCTTGCGGCGGTTGCCTTCGGCGACATAGGTGCCGCCGGCGATGCAGAGCAGCGCGTCATGGGCCTGATACATGCCCTCATCGCTGAAATAGACGTCATTGGTGGCGACCAGCGGCAGATCCAGCGCATAGGCGAGGTTGATGAGGCTTTCCTCGATGCGCGTCTCGTCCTCAAGCCCGTGGCGCATCAGTTCGACATAAAGCCGGCCAGGGAAGAGCTCGGCGAGACGCTTGAGCGCCGCTTCCGCCGCCGCATCCTGGCCCTCCAGCAGCAGGCGGCCGACGAGCCCCTTCGGCCCGCCGGTCAATGCAATGAGGCCATCGGTATGCTTGCCGATCTCCTCCAACGAAACCTGCGGCGCGGTCCCCGGCTCGCTCAGCAGATAGGCATCGCTGGAGAGTTTCGTGAGATTGGCGTAGCCAGCCTCGTTCTGGACCAGCAGCACGATCTGGTCCGGCGCCGGGATCTGCATCTGATGCGGGTCGCGCTCGCGCGCCAGGCCCAGCTGGCAACCGATGATGGGCTGCACGCCCGCATCCTTGGCAAGACCGGAAAACTCCATCGCGCCAAAGAGGTTGCCGGTATCGGTAACAGCCACCGCCGGCATGGAATTGCGCTTGCACAGATCCACCAGCTGCTTGTTCTTGATCGCCCCTTCCGAGAGGGAATAGGCGGAATGAACACGCAAATGGACAAAATCGGCATGCGCCATGGGGATATCGGTACCGGGTGAGTCGCGGGATGGCCGAGTCTAGTGGGATTCACCTGGGGATGGAAGGATTGGGAAGTCCGCCGAAATCCGTCACTTGAGCGGCGAAGCGCACCGACCTCACAGAACAAAAAAAGAAAAAGCCCTCCGTGGACAGGACGGAGGGCTTCAGTGAGGCCGAGATCAATCGTTCGGGGGACGATCTCGGCTTGACCCGGACGAAACAGGCCGGGACGGGAAACGTGCAAAGAGGATTTGGAGGAAAAGTTTAGTATTACCAGGGCTGTGAAAAGAGAGCGGCAAGGCCCGTCGGCATCTGCTCGGCGGCAGGCGCGCCGAAGCCGTAGCTCATCGGCGCATCCTGCTCGGTCCAGGCGAAGCGGCGGGCCTGCGGGTAGCGATGGTCGCCGATATTGGGCGGGGTCAGGTCAAGGGTCAGCGGCTCGTTGCCGCCAGCCGAGATCATGCGCAGGCCGCCCACGGTCTTGAGCGGCGACAAGGCAAAGATGCGGCGCAGCGGCGTGGCACCCAGGCGCAGCGCGGTCTCGCGCACATGTATCACGTCACGGGCGGCGGCAATGGGGATCCATTCAAGGATACCGTTGGCAACGAAGCGTGCCGCCGCAACCTCGCCGCTCTCGATCAGCGCAGCCAGACTGAGCTGCCGGTCGAGGGCGCGCGACGAGAGGACGCGGTAGAGGAAAATCTCGTTGCCGACGTCGATGGCATAGGCCAGGCCGTTGGCGACGTCGACCAGCGCGGTACCGATGCCAAGGCGCTGGCGCGCCAGGCGCTCCCAGGCGAGGTCGGTATCGCGCTCTGTCCAATTGCGCTCAAGATCGACGCCGAAATGCGCTTCGCCATCCGGGCCGTCAAGCCAGCGGTCGCGGCGCAAGGCGACGATTTCGGAAAGGTCGGGCGAGAGACCGACGGCAGGAGACGCCGATTTGCTGTCGATGCCGACGATGTTGGAATGTACGGTCATGGCGGCACCTCCCTTTCTAATCCTGCGATGCCCTGGCCCCGGCAAGACATCCTCGTAAGGATTTTTTGCCGGGACCAGGCACCCTCTCTGAAACCGATACTGACCGATTCTGGTTGCTAGCCTCTTGCAGCAGCATGACAAGTCGATGACTGGGCCCCGAAGCCCCTCACCCCTACCCTCTCCCCGCTATCGCGGGGCGAGGGAGTCCCGAGCGAGCCTGGTTTCGAGCCCCTCGCACCTCGGGGGAAAGGGGTTGGGATGAGGGGACTTTCGGTAGGACGAGTGTTTAATCCAAAAATCAGCCGCCGATGTCGCCGCCATCCTGCTTGGTGATGGCAACGACGCTGGGACGCGGCAGGCTGTCGCCGAAATCGGGCCAGCGCGTCGTCAGCTTGTCGGTGTTCTCCGAATCCTCGGCCGGATGCTGGACCGAGACGAAGAGCGTCTTTCCGTCCGGCGTGAAGGCCGGGCCGCACATTTCCGCACCCGTCGGGCAGGCGAAGAAGAAGCGCGGCAAGGCGCGGCCGTCACCCAACGTGTCGGCACCATAGAGGCCATCGGCGATATCGAAGTCGTTGGCACCGTCGCTGGCGATCCAGATGCGGCCCTTCGGATCAAAGGCGATGTTGTCGGGCGCCACGAACCAGCCATTGGGGCTGATGCCCGGATTATATTTCGCCCCCTCCTCCGGCTTTGCCGGATTGCCGGCAAGGAGGAACACATCCCATTTGAAGCTGTCGGCGGCGTGATCGGCGTCCTTACCTTCACCTGGCGGCAGCATCTCCAGGATATGGCCATATTTGTTTTCGGCGCGCGGGTTGGCGGCGTCGACCTCATCGACCTTGCGCTTCTTGTTCTTCGTCATGACGGCATAGACGCGGCCGGTGACGGGGTTCGGCTCGATGTCTTCCGGGCGGTCCATCTTTGTGGCTCCCACCTGGTCGCCGGCAAAGCGCGCCTTGATGAACACTTCCGCCTGGTCGGCAAAGCCGTTCTCGGGCGTCAGACCATTTTGGCCATGAATCAGCGGGATCCAGGTCAGCGTGCCGTCATCGTTGAACTTCGCCGCCGACAGCGTGCCCTCATCGAGCAGCTTCTTGTTGGCGGCGCGATCGTCCGGGTTGAACTTGCCGGCACTGACGAAGCGGTAGATGTGCTCGAAATAATCATCATCGCCGGTATAGACCACGACGCGGCCATCCTTGTTGATGATCGAGGTCGCGGCTTCGTGGCCCATGCGACCCAAGGCGGTGCGCTTCACCGGCAATTCATCGGGGGCATAGGGATCGATCTCGACCACCCAGTCGAAACGGTTGGGCTCGTTGGGCGTCTTGTCGAGGATGAAACGGTCGTCGATGCGCGAGAAGCCGTAGAGATCGGTGCCGTCATAGAGATAGCGCTCGAGCAATTTCGGGTCGTCGCCCTTGGCTGGATCGCCGCCGAACGTATCGGAAAGGCCTTCCTCGCAAGTGAGGATGGTGCCCCAGGGGGTGACACCGCCCGAGCAGTTGTAGCCGGTACCGAACACACGGGTACCGGTCGGATCGGCCGCCGTCTGCAGCAGCTTGTGGCCCGAGGCGGGGCCGGAGATCGCGATCTCGGTCGTGCCGGTGATACGGCGGTTATATTTGCTGTCCTTCACCACCTGCCATTTGCCGCCCTCCTTCTTGATCTCGACGATGGAGTGGCCCCAGGCCTGCTGTACTGCCTTGATCTGCTCCGGCGTCATCTTCTGGCCGGCGTCGTCCTCGGTCAGCCCCGGGAACATGATGTGCGGATCGGGGTATTCGTTGTTGACGCAAAGCAGGCCATGCTCGCTGTTGTTCGAGCCCAGCGGCAGCGGCAGATAGCCGATGAAATCGCAATTGTAGCCGAACTGCTTCGACTGGCTGTCGGCGCTCTGCGCGCCAGCATCAAGCTCGGCGCCGCCTTGCAGGATCGCCTCGCCCCAGCGTACCAGGATGTCAGCGTCATAGCCTTCGGCGACGTGATGGGTCTGGTCGTAAATCTTGGTGAGTTCCGGGAAGGTCAGTGTCGAGGCGCTGGCAGCTGCCTGCGCGCCCGGCAGCCGGAACGACATGGCCGAAGCGGCCGCAGCGCCGGCGGCGCCCAGCAACATCGTGCGACGCGAGAAGCGTGCTGAAACCAGCTGGGCATATGTGGGTGTCGATGCATTCTGCGGATGGTCCGCCATCGTTGCCTCCTAATCCTTTTGCGTGGAAAGGCGACCTGCGTAGACCGAGCAAATGACGGACAACGCGCCCGAATCATGAAGGATATGTGACGGCAAAAAGCCTGGCCGGAAGCATCCGGCCGGGGCCCTTTTCTTTCGCAACAGGTCAGAAAATCAGGCGCCGATTTTGCCGCTGTCATCCTCGGCAACAGTCACAACAGAGAAAGTGGCGTGACTTATTTTCGTCATGACCACATCATGTAACGGTCATGATCGAGGCGCTAGGGTCGCCGCGCCGGCGGCTTGCGCATCCGGGTTTCCGCAACGCCACATGGTCAGATCTGCAACAGGCAATCGCAAACCAGGGGAACTGGCCGGCGGGAATGGAATGCCCCCGGTTCAACCCGCGACACTCACTTGGGATATTCAGCCATGACACATGCTATCGACGCCTCGCGCCGTCAGGCGCTCAAGCTTCTGGCCGGCGCACCGCTGCTGCCGCTGGCCGGTTCGTTCGCCGGGTCGGCGCTCTTCGCCCGCCGGGCAGGTGCCGCCGCCCAGCTGGCCGGCGCCCGCTTCCTGTCGATGCCCGCGCCCGAACTGGGCAATCCGGCGGCGATGGCGACCACCACGGTCGCATCCGGCCTGGAACTCAATTTCGCTGACGGCACCAAGCAGAGTTTCAAACTGACCTATACCCCGTTCTTCGTCAGCGGCACCAAGGTGCCGGACGGCAAAGGTGGCGAGATCATCGCCGGCGGCTATTACGACATCGACGGCAAGCCGATCCTGGATGCCTCGTCCGGTGCCGCGACGAAACCGCAATTCTTCTCCGACTGCCCGGATGGCATGAGCCTTATCCAGCTGGAAGGCGCCAAGGTCGAGGGCGTCAAGGGCAACCCGGTCTTCGCCGTGGTGCAGTTCGAATACACCAGCGAGGATGCGGCCGGCGAAGATATGTATGGCAAGCTGCCCTCGCCCATCGCCGTGCTGACCCTGGACCAGGATCCCAAGAGCGGCGCGTTGTCGCTGGTCAAATATCACAATGTCAACACGACGCCGGTGCATGGCCTGTGGATCACCTGCGGCGCCAGCCTCTCGCCCTGGAACACGCACCTCTCCAGCGAGGAATACGAGCCGGACGCCACCAAGATCGACAAGAATGAAGAGTTCCAGGCCTTCAGCCAGAACCTCTATGGCGACCCGAAGAAGGCTAACCCCTATCACTACAACCATCTGCCGGAAGTGACCGTCAATGCCGATGGCACCGGCAGCATCAAGAAGCATTACTGCATGGGCCGCATCTCGCACGAGCTGGTGCAGGTTATGCCCGATGAGCGGACCGTGCTGATGGGCGACGACGCCAGCAATGGCGGCCTGTTCGTCTTCGTCGCCGACAAGCCGCGCGATCTCAGCGCCGGCTCGCTCTATGTCGCCAAGTGGAATCAGAAGTCGGAAGAGAACGGCGGTTCCGCCGACCTCACCTGGATCCATCTCGGCCACGCCACCAGCGGCGAGATCGAAGCCCTGGCCGACAAGCTCAAGGCCGCCGACATCGTCGAGGCGAAATCGGAAGACCCCAACGATGCCGGCTTCACCAAGATTCCGCTGAGCGGCAAGGACAACTGGGTCAAGTTCGTGCCGGGCCAGGAAAAGGCCGCAGCCTTCTTGGAAACCCATCGTTATGCCGCCTTCAAGGGCGGCAGCATGGGCTTCACCAAGATGGAAGGCACCACGGTTAACACCAAGGACAAGGTCGCCTACAGCGCCATCAGCGCGGTGAAGAAGGAAATGACCAACGGCTCCGGCGACGTCAAGATCAAGGGGCCGGCTTCTGGCATCGTCTACGCGCTCAACCTGACCGGTGGCCAGAAGGATACCGACGGCACCGCCATCGACAGCGAGTGGATGCCGGTACACATGGCGCCCGTGCCTGACCTGATCGGCGAGGATCTCAAGGAAGCCGATGCGCTGGGCAACCTCGCCCATGCCGACAAGATCGCCAACCCGGACAACCTCAAATTCTCGGAGAAGCTGCGCACCCTGTTCATCGGCGAGGACAGCGGAATGCACGTCAACAACTTCCTCTGGGCCTATAACGTGGACACCAAGGAATTGTCGCGCCTCCTCTCCACCCCGTCGGGCGCCGAATCGACTGGCCTGCATGCGGTGGATGAGGTGAACGGCTTCACCTACATCATGAGCAACTTCCAGCATGTCGGCGATTGGGAGCTGAAGAAGGATGACAGCGGCAAGGTCACAGGCGGCCTGCACGTCAAGGTCTATGAGACCCTGGACCCGCTGATCAAAGCCAATTACGGTGATGCCGCCGGCAAGCTGGGCGGTGGCGTCGGCTATCTGGCCGGCACACCGACCACGGCCTGATGCGATACGACTAATGCCCGCCACAAAGAACGGGCCGTCGGCAATCGCCGGCGGCCCGTTTTCCTTACACCCAAATAAACCGAGCTAAACTGCAACCAACTCGCCATCACGCAGGGTGACGATGCGGTCCATGCGCTGGGCGATTTCCATGTTGTGCGTGGCGATCAGAGCGGCAACGCCCAGATCGTGCACCAAAGCGCCCAACATGCCGAAGACCTCTTCCGAGGTGTGATGGTCGAGATTGCCCGTGGGCTCGTCGGCCAGTAGGATTTTCGGATCATTTGCCAAGGCGCGGGCAATGGCGACGCGCTGCTGCTCGCCGCCCGATAGCTTGCCGGGACGATGGTCGAGGCGTTTGCCGAGGCCGACACGCGTCAGCAGATCGGCCGCACGGGGTGCCGCTTCTTTGCGCGATTTGCCGGCGATCATCTGCGGGATGATGACATTTTCCAGCGCCGAGAATTCGGGCAGCAGGTGATGGTACTGATAGACGAAGCCCATGGTCTCACGGCGCATCGATGTTTTAGCATCATCACCGAGCGCGTTCATGACCTTGCCGCCGATCAGGATTTCGCCTGCGACGGCTTTTTCCAACATGCCGGTGATGTGGAGCAGCGTCGATTTGCCGGAGCCGGAGGGGCCGATAAGCGCCACCATTTCGCCGCGATGAAGCGTGAGGTCCGCGCGACGGATGACTTCGAGCCGGCCTTCGGCCTGTGCGAAGCTTTGCTGGATACCTTTCAGTTCCAGCACGACATCGCCGTTATTGGCGTGGCCCCGGCCCATGGCGCCCTTACTCATAGCGAAGGGCCTCCACCGGATCGAGACGTGCTGCGCGCCAGGCGGGATAGATCGAAGCCAGCAGGGTGAGGACCAGTGACATGGCGGAGATCAGCGCCACCTCAACCGGGTCGACAATGGCCGGAAGCTTGGAGAGGAAATAGATCGTCTCGTTGAAGAGCTCGGTGCCGGTGATGCTCTCGAGCCCGCGCCGGATGGTTTCGATATTGGCAGCGAATGCCACCCCCAGCAGGCAACCGAAGATCGTGCCGACAATGCCGATGCTGGCGCCGGAAAGCAGGAAGATGCGTAGGATCATACCCTGCGTGGCACCCATGGTGCGCATGATGGCGATGTTCCGCGCCTTATCTTTCACCATCATGATCTGGCCGCTGATGATGTTGAAGGCGGCGACGACGATGATGAGCGTCAGGATCAGGAACATGACGTTGCGTTCAACCTCGACCGCCGTGAAGAAGTCGCGGTTGGCTTCCTGCCAGTCGCCGATATGAAAGCCGGGGCCGATGGAGTCAGTAACGGCCGTCTTCAGTTGCGGCAAGCGGTTGATGTTCTTCGCCATCACCTCGATGTTGGTCGCGCCCTGCTTCACCTTGAAATAGATCTGCGCCATTTCGAGATTCGAGAAGGCGATGGTGTTGTCGTACTGATACATGCCGACATTGAAGATGCCGACCACCTTGAATGTCTTCATGCGCGGGATCGCGCCGCCGATCGTCACATTGATGTCGGGTGAGATGGCCGTCACTTCGGAGCCGATACCGGCACGCAGTGCGCGCGCCATAGCCTGGCCAATGATGATGCCATCCCGGTCGCGCAGGCCGTCGATGGTGCCGGCGACCAAGCTGTCGGCGATGAGCGTCTTCATCTTGAGGTCTTCAAGGCGGACACCGCGCAGGATCGCGCCAACGCCCCCCTCGGTGCCGGTCAAGAAGACCTGACCTTCGACAATCGGCGTTGCCGAGGCGACGTCCGGCAAGGCACGCAGGATGTTCGTGACCTTGTCGTAGTCGGCGACCGGCCCGCCATTGGCGCTGATGGAAAGATGCGCGTTGAATCCAAGGATGCGATCGAGCAGTTCGGCCCGGAAACCGTTCATCACCGACATGACGACGATGAGGGTCGCGACACCCAACCCGATGCCCAGCAGCGAGAAGAGCGCGATGACGGAAACGAAACCTTCCTGGCGGCGCGCACGCAAATAGCGCATCGCCACCAGGCGCTCGAAGGCAGAAAAGATCATGCGCCGAGCTTCTTCAGCGCCGCTTCGGCCGAGATTTCTTCAACGGCACCGGTCTTGCGGAGCTTGAACTCCACTTCGCCCTTGGCAGCACCACGCGGACCGACGACCACCTGATACGGCAGGCCGATCAAATCCATCTGCGCGAACTTCTCGCCGGCGCGGACATCGCGGTCGTCATAGAGGACTTCGACGCCGGCCTTTTTCAGCTTGGCATAGAGATCGTCAGCCATCGGCGTGGTCACGGCATCGCCGGCCTTGAGATTGATGAGGCCGACCTTGAACGGCGCCACGCTCTCCGGCCAGATGATGCCCTTGTCGTCATGGCTCGCCTCGATGATACCGCCCACCAGGCGCGACACACCGATGCCGTAGGAGCCCATATGGACCGAAACGGTCTGGCCTTCCGGATTCTGCACCTGGGCCTTCAGCGGCTCGGAGTATTTGGTGCCGAAATAGAAGATGTGGCCAACTTCGATGCCGCGCGCTTCGACCTGGCGGTCCTTCGGCAATGCGCCAAACTTCCCCGTGTCATGCTTCTCATCGGTCGCGGCGTAATCGGTCGTCCACTGCTTCACCAACGGCTCGAGATCGCTGTCGTAGTCGATGTCGAGCGACAGCACGTCACGCTCGATGAAACTCTTGTCGCAGAAGACGGCGCTTTCGCCGGTATCGGCGAGGATGATGAATTCGTGGCTGAGGTCGCCGCCGATCGGCCCGGTATCCGCCGCCATCGGGATAGCGCGCAGACCCATTCGCGCGAAGGTGCGCAAGTAAGCCACGAACATCTTGTTGTAGGCACGTTTCGCACCGGCCTGATCGAGGTCGAAGCTATAGGCGTCCTTCATCAGGAACTCGCGGCCGCGCATGACGCCGAAACGGGGACGCACTTCGTCGCGGAACTTCCACTGAATGTGATAGAGCATCTTGGGCACGTCGCGGTAGCTCTTGGCGGCGTTGCGGAAGATCTCGGTGATCTGCTCTTCGTTGGTGGGGCCATAGAGCATTTCGCGTTCATGGCGGTCGGTGATGCGCAGCATCTCCTTGCCGTAATCGTCGTAACGGCCGCTTTCACGCCAGAGGTCCGCCGACTGGATGGTCGGCATCAGGACTTCCTGGCAGCCGGCGCGGTCCTGTTCTTCACGGACGATGCGCTCGATATTCTTCAGCACCTTGAAGCCTAGCGGGAGCCAGGAATAAATACCTGCACTAGCCTGCCGCACCATGCCGGCGCGAAGCATCAGGCGATGGGAGACGATCTGGGCTTCCGAGGGGTTTTCCCGGAGGGTGGGCATGAAGAACTGACTGGAACGCATGGGAAGGCCTTGGCTGGAAAAGAGTTTGATTGGAAGGGTCGGATCGGGCGGGACTTTAGGCAAAGGGCCTGTTGCTGTCCACAACAGCCGGGCCCGTTGGAGCCGGGGTCATTGTACGACGCTCACTGGGCCGGCATTTGCTCGCGGCACAGCTGTTCGAGGGCGGCGGTCTCCTGATCGCCCAGAAGCTGGCCCTCGTAATAGACCTGGTCCCCCTTCACCGTGACCACCCCCACCTGCGCCTCGGCATTCCACAACACCGAATTGCTGGGGATATGGAAGCGGTCCTGGACCAGGATTTCGATGGGAATGACGATGGTTTCAGGCGGCTTGATATTGTAACCGCCCCCAAGATCCGCCGGAGCCACGGGCTGGCCATGGGCATCGACTCCGGCCCGATATTCGACGCCGGGGGCCTGCTGATACTTCACCAGCCTGTCGCAATCACGCCTGGAAACGGCGATATCTGCCGCCGCTGGCAATACACTCACGAAGTAGGTAAGAATGACCATCATCGCGTTAACAACCGCGACTCGGAAACGGGCGATCGCAGGGATGGGGTCCGCCCGGGACTGGACGATGGGGTGCATGGCCGCAGTCTAGCAGCTTGGCCCCCGGACCGCGAATAACGCTGTGGTGATGCGTAAATTTGAAGCCCCTAGGCTCGGATCACGTGCCGCCGGGGTGCTGGTGCTGGGGAAGCTGGAGATAGCTGGATGGCAGGGGCCTTTTCGGAGGAGCCAGCGGCCAATACGATGACGCGGTTGCGTCAGATCGGCCTGGCGACGGTCGCCCTGGGCGTGATGGTTGCCGATTGCCTACCGGTATTGCGCCCGGAACTGGGGCCGCAACCCTGGCCCGTGGCCATCGCCTGGCTCGCCCTCGCCTTCCCATTGCTGGTACCCGCCACCATCATCGACCGTTTGCCAGCATTTAAAGCAATTGCCCGCCGCGACCTGCTGGTAGGCCCAGCCGTCGTCATCGCGCTGATCCTCTTCCCGCTGCTGACCATGCTGGGCTGGGTCGGCGTCGCCATTGCCGGTGTCGCTACGGCCGTGGCCCTGGCCGAGCATGTGGTGGCCTGTATCGACCGCCATGGCATCGACCTGCTCTGGCTGTGGGTGCCGGTGATCATCCTGGCCGGCATCGCCATTGCGCTTTTCGCGGCACCGCCGGCCATGGAGCATGCTTTCGGCCTGTGGGTCGGCACGCTGCATAGCCCAGGCATGGAGAGCGATCCGCGCGTTATCCTGTTGGTGACGGCCTTGCCTTTCCTGGTGGGGAGCCTCGCCATGGCCGGCACTTTGATCGGCAGCACTTTGCGCGAGCACAGCACGACCTCGATCGTGGCGCTGCTGGGCGCCTTGTTCCTGGCCGTCAGCCTGCCCTCGCTGGGATTGGGGCCGAGCGCACTCACCAACGGCACGATGCTGCTGGCCGCCGCCGTCCTGTCTCTCGGCATTGCACCGCTCTTCGTACTGGCGTCCGATGCCACTGCCGAACCGCCAGCGCCAGAGCTGGTCATCTGGGGCTTCGCCTTGGCGATGGTTCTTATTCTCTCGGCGCTCGACAGCGCCATGGGCCTCACCTGGGCCGTCGTGCTGCTTGCCTGGATCTATCGCCATTACGGCGCCAAGGCGCGCTTCTTCCAGATCATGGCCGGGGCGTCCTTCGTCATCTGGGCCGGGGCCGAAACCATCGTCGGGCATTGGCAGATGCTGGACGGCGCCATTCCGTTCCGCCCGCCCTTCCCCATCGCGCTGTGGCACGAAGGCCGGACCGAAATACTTGTCGGCGGCCATGTCATTGTCATCGCCACGCTGATGCTGACGGCACTCGGCTTCCAGCGCGGCGCCAATGACGTGCGCAAATATGCCGTGCTGACCTTGCTGGTGGCCCTGGTCGCCATCGACTTGCTGGTACTGGTGACAGGCCTCGCGCAAGCACCAGCCTTGGGCTTCCTCGCCGCATCCGGCTGGCTTGCCATGCCGTTTCTGCTGGCCGAGATGCTGGCTTTGCTACCGGCCGGACCGATCGTCTATCTCTTCGGCCGCAGCACGTCCTTCACACGCGGATGACGTGGATCTTGGTCACCGGCTTCTTATCGTAAGTCTTGTTGTACCAACGACGGGCGGCAAGACGTGCCGCTTCTGAAAACTCCGCATCGTCGGCGCGCTTGGTCTTGGGCAACTCGCCCAAGGCGCTGACGATCGCCGCACCGATTTCGGCGATGGCCATGGCGGCCTCATCGCCGTCAAGCAACCCTTCCAGCGAGACCTGCGGCGGCGCCAGCAGCTTGCCGGTCTTGTCGGCGACGACCGAGGCGATGATGACGCCATTGAAGCCAAGGCGGTGGCGATGGCGGATCGCCTCGCTGTCGGCAGGCACCAATGCCCTGCCATCGAGGGCCAGCCTTCCGGCCGGCACGCGGGCGATGATCTCCGCCGCGCCCGGCGCCAGGCGAATGAGCGTGCCGTTCTCCGGCGCCAAGGCTTCGGGCACCTGGCATTCACGCGCGAAGGCAACATGTTCCTGGATGTGCCGCGCTTCGCCATGGACCGGCAAAGCAATACGCGGGCGCACCATGTGATACATCTCGGCCAGCTCGTCACGGGCCGGATGGCCGGAGACGTGTACGTTCTCATCGCGATCAGTGATGATCTCGACACCGCGCTTGGTGAGATCGTTGAAGAGCCGATTGATCGACATCTCGTTGCCCGGGATGACCCGGGAAGAGAAGATCGCGGCATCACCTGCTTCGAGCGAAACCTGCGGATGCTCGCCGCGGGCAATGCGGGTCAAGGCAGAGCGCGGTTCGCCCTGGCTACCGGTGCAGATCATCACGATGTTCTCGCGCGGGAAGTAGCCGATATCATGCTCGGTGATGAATTTCGGCAGATCGGTCAGATAGCCATTCTCCTGCGCTGATTCCAACATGCGCCACAGCGAGCGGCCGACCAGCGCGCAATGGCGGCCATGGGCTTCGGCGACACGGGCGATGGTTTCAACGCGGGCGAGGTTGCTGGCAAAACAGCCGACGGCGACGCGGTTCCGAAGGCGCCCTACCACATCCATCAGGGAATCGCGGACATCGGCTTCGGAGCCTGACGTGCCGGAGACGAACACATTGGTTGAATCGCAGACCATGGCGAGCACGCCGCCGTCACCAAGCTTGCGCAAGGCGGCGATATCGGTCGTCTCGCCCACCAGCGGCTCGGGGTCGAGCTTCCAATCGCCCGTGTGCAGCACAGCACCATGAGGCGTGCGGATGACGACTGCATTGGGCTCCGGGATGGAATGCGTCAGCGTGATGAGTTCGACCATGAACGGGCCGATTTCGCGGCTGCCCGACATGGGGATGATGGTGATTTTGGCTTCCTTCTCGAGCCCGACTTCGGCGAGCTTCCGCCGCAGCACCGAGGCCGTGAATGGTGTCGCGTAAAGCGGGCAGCGAAAGCGGTCCCAAAGATAAGGTACGGCGCCGATATGATCTTCATGCGCATGGGTCAGCACGATGCCGACAAGATCGGCTGCACGTTCCGTGATGAATTCGGGGTTGGGCATGACGACGTCGATGCCGGGCGTGCTGTCATCCCCAAAAGAGATGCCAAGATCGAGCATCAGCCATTTGCCGTCGTGGCCGTAGAGGTTGAGGTTCATGCCGATCTCGCCCGACCCGCCCAGAGGCAGGAACAGAAGCTCGTCTTTACCTGGCTTGAAGGGATCGATCATGTGCGGTTACGGCGATAAATTTCTACAAGGCCACGCATGGTGATGTCGGGGTCGAGATGCGTGATGACAGGTGTGTTGCCGTGGAAGAGCGGCGCCAAGCCGCCGGTTGCCACGACATCGAGCGGGCCGCCGAATTCTTCCGCGATGCGCTTCACCATGCCCTCGACCAAGCCGACATAACCCCAGAAGATACCGGATTGCATGGCCTCGGTGGTGCTCTTGCCGATAACGCGGCCGGGGCGCTCGACGACGATACGCGGCAGCATGGCGGTGGCGCTATGCAGAATTTCGACCGACAGCACAATGCCGGGGGCGATGGCGCCGCCGATATAGTTGCCGCCCTGGTCGACCACATCGAAGGTTGTCGCCGTGCCAAAATCGACGACGATCAATGGGCGCCTGTAGGTGAGATGCCCGCCCACGGCATTGGCAAGGCGATCGGCACCGACGGTGGACATTGGAATGTCCATCTTCACCTCGATGCCGAGCTTTACCGCCGGATCGCCCACCACCATCGGCTTGGTCCCGAGATGATTTTCGCAGAGGAGGTTGAGATGGAACAGCGATTGCGGGACGACCGTCGCGATGATCGCCGCGTCGATGACTTTAAGGGTCAGCCCCTTCATGGTGAGAAGCTGGTTGAGCCAGACGACATATTGGTCGGCAGTGCGGCCGGCTTCGGTCTTGATGCGCCAGTCGCCGACGGCCTTGTCGCCGTCATAGAGGGCGAACTTCACGTTGGTGTTGTTGGCGTTGATTGCGAGAAGCATCTGTCCCTTCCCTCTCGTCCTAGGCAGCCGGGCGTGGCGCCATGAAGATATCGCCAGCGGCGATGCGCTTCAGAATGCCGTCATCCGTCCTCAGTAGCAGCGTACCATCGCCGTCGATATCTTCGAAACGGCCGGAAATTTCCTCACGCTCCAAGCGAGCAACGATCGGATCGCCAAGCCCATGGCAATGAGCCAGCCAATCGGCCCGCAGGTTCGCAAAACCGCCACTGAGCCAAGCTTCGTAAAGCGGACGAAATTCCGCCAGCAGCAGATCGAGCGCCTGGTCCGGCGTCAAAGATGGTCCACCTGCCGCTAGAAGATCCGTCGTGGGATAAAGCGTCTGTGCCGGATGGTGGCGCAGATTGACACCGATCCCCAGCACCAGCCAATCGACCTTGCCGCCGGTGATCCCGCCGGATTCCAACAGGATGCCGGAGATCTTGCACCCGTCGACCAGGACGTCGTTCGGCCATTTGTGATGGACCGGAACCGAGAGCACCGCCCGCAGCAACCGCCCCAAAGCGATCGCAGCAACAAAGCCCAGCGTCGCCGCGTCTGCCGGCGATTTTTGAGGGCGCAGAAGGATCGACATGTAGAGATTGCCGGCTTCGGAGACCCAACCGCGGCCGCGCCTGCCCTTACCTGCCGTCTGCACATCGGCACGCAGCACAATACCCTCCTCGGCGCCGAGATGGGCACGCGCCTTCAGCGCGTCATTGGTGCTGTCGATTTCCGCTTGGTGTTGGACGCGGAAGATCAGGCTCATTCGACGAAGAGCACACTCGCAGCATCAGCCGTCATGTCGACGAAAGGCGACGCCGCAAGGAAGCCGAAGGTGATGACAATTGCCGTCACCGCCAGCACCAGGCGCAAAGTCGGGGCAACCCGGTCGAAGCTTTCGGTCGGCTGGTCGAAGAACATCACCTTGATGATGCGGATGTAGTAGAAGGCCGACACCACGCTGGCCAGAACGCCAATCACGGCGGTGACATTCAGCCCTGCCTGGATTGCCGCCATGAAGACGAAGAGCTTGCCGAAGAAGCCGGCGAAGGGCGGAATACCGGCCATCGAAAACATGAAGATCGCGAGTGCATAGGCCAGAGCCGGCTGCGAGCGCGAAAGGCCGGCAAGGTCACCGATCTCTTCGACCGCCTCGCCCTTGCGGCGCATGGCGAGGATAACGGCAAAAGAGCCAATCGTCATGACGATATAGATCGCCATATAGGTGAGCAGACCCGAAACGCCTTCCTGTGTGCCGGAGGCAAGGCCCACCAGCGCGTAACCAACATTGCCGATCGAGGAATAGGCCATCAGGCGCTTGATGTTCTTCTGATAGATCGCCGCCACGGCGCCGAGGATCATCGACGCCACGGAGATGAAGATAATAATCTGCTGCCACTGGCCGACCATGTCGCCGAACGGCCCGACAAGCACGCGGGTGAAGAGCGCGATGGCGGCCATTTTCGGCGCGGCGGCAAAGAAGGCGGTGATCGGCGTCGGCGCACCTTCATAGACATCCGGCGTCCACATATGGAACGGCACGGCCGAGACCTTGAAGGCAAGGCCTGCACAGAGGAAGACGATGCCGACGATGAGGCCGAGACCGGCATCGCCGGTAAGTGCGCTGGCAAGGATCGAGAAGTTGGTCGAGCCGGTGAAGCCATAGATCAGCGACGAGCCGTAAAGCAACATGCCCGAGCTCAGTGCACCGAGAACGAAATACTTGAGGCCGGCTTCCGTCGACTTCACCGTATCGCGACGGATGGCCGCCACCACGTAAAGCGCCAACGATTGCAGTTCCAGGCCGACATAGAGCGAGATGAGGTCGTTGGCCGAGATCATCAGTCCCATGCCGAGGCTGGCCAGTAGCATCAACAGCGGCAGTTCGAAACGCGCCATGTTCTCGCGCTCGGCGTAATCCAGCGACATGACGATCGCGACAGCCGCCGCACCGAAGGAGAGTATCTTGGCAAAGCGGGCGAAGCCGTCAGCCACGAAGAGGCCCTGGAAAGCGAGGCCGCTGTTGGAATCGGAGGCAGTCAGAAAGATAGCGACGACGAGGGCAAGGACGCTTGCCCAGGCAACGAGGCGCATACGCTTGTCACCCAGCGAGACGCCGATGACAAGGAGCACAAGGCTGGCGATCGCCAGGAAGATCTCCGGCGTGGCGAGACCAAGATTGAGGTCGGTGAACGTCATGACGGGATTGCCCTCGCCTTTACTGCGTTGCTTCGGCAGGAGCCGCAGCCGCCGGAGCCGCCTGGGCCTCCATGCGTGGCGCGTAATCCTGGATGAAATCGGTGACCGTGGGGCCGAAGATCGAGGTGAAGCTGATCGGATAGATGCCCATCCAGAAAACCAGGACCAGCAACGGCGCGAAGACGATCTTCTCGCGCAGCGACAGGTCGAGCATGGTCTTCAGGTCTTCCTTCACCAATTCGCCGAAGATGATGCGGCGGTAGAGCCACAGCATGTAGGCCGCACCAAGGATGACGCCGGTCGCGATCAGCAGTGCCACCCAAGTGTTGTCCTGGAAGACGCCGACCATGACCAGGAATTCACCGATGAAGCCGCTGGTGCCGGGGAGCCCCACCGAAGCCATGGTGAAGATCATGAACACCACGGCATATTTCGGCATGCGATGCACGAGGCCGCCGTAACGCGCGATCTCGCGGGTATGCAGGCGGTCATAGATGACGCCGACGCAAAGGAAGAGCGCGCCGGAGACAATGCCGTGCGAGAGCATCTGGAACAGCGCACCTTCAAGACCCTGCTGGGTCATCGAGAAGATGCCGGCCGTGACGAAGCCCATATGCGCCACCGAGGAATAGGCGATGAGCTTCTTCATATCCTCCTGGGCGAGCGCCACGAGCGAGGTGTAGATGACGGCGACAATGCTGAGGCCGTAGACCAGCGGCGTGAAATAGGCCGAAGCCTCGGGCAGCATCGGGATCGAGAATCGCAGGAAACCGTAGGCGCCCATCTTCAAGAGCACGCCGGCGAGGATGACGGAGCCCGCGGTCGGCGCTTCGACGTGGGCATCCGGCAACCAGGTATGAACCGGCCACATCGGCACTTTCACGGCGAAGGAGGCAAAGAGCGCCAACCATAGCCATTTCTGAATGCCCGTGTCGAAGCCGTAGGCCATGAGCGTCGGGATATCGGCGGTACCGGCGATGGAATACATGGCCAGGATCGCCAGCAGCATCAGCACCGAACCGGCCAGCGTGAAGAGAAAGAACTTGATCGAAGCATAGACGCGGCGCGGGCCACCCCAGATGCCGATGATGAGATACATCGGGATGAGGACGCCTTCGAAGAAGATATAGAAAGTGATGAAGTCGAGCGCGCAGAAGGTGCCGACCATCAGCGTCTCAAGGCCGAGAAACGCGATCATGTATTCCTTGACGCGCTTCTCGATCGCTTCCCAGCTGGCCAGGATGCAAATCGGGGTCAGCAGGGTGGAGAGCAGCACGAAGGTCATCGAGATGCCGTCGATGCCCATGTGGTAGTTGATGTCGAGCGCCGGCAGCCAATCTGCCTTTTCCTCGAACTGGAAGCCGACGATCGAACGGTCGAATTCGAACCAGATCACCAGCGAGATGGCAAAGACGATAAGCGAGGTCCACAACGCAATATAGCGGGCGTTGCGCGCGACTGCCTTGTCCTCACCTCGCAGGATGAGAATGAGCGCCGCGCCCACTAGCGGCAGGAACGTCGTCAGGCTGAGGATGGGCATGCTGGCGCTCATCACGTCTCTCACTTAAAGGCGAAAATGTACCAGCTGACCATGGCGACAATGCCGATCAGCATGACGAAAGCGTAGTGGTAGACATACCCCGACTGCAGCGCACTGGCGCGCCTGGCGGCCCAGATGCCGGTGAGCCAGGCAAAACCATCCACGGCACCATCAACCACAGCACCATCACCCTTCTTCCACAGGAAGCGACCAAGCGCCTTCACTGGGTTGACGAAGATGGCGTCATAGAGCTCGTCGAAATACCACTTGTTGTAGGAAAGCAGATAAAGCGGACGCAGCGTCGCGGCGATGGCCGCCGGCAGGCCCCGTGCCTGCAGATAGGCATAGGTCGCAAAGAGAATGCCGAAGAGACCTGCCGCGAGCGGCAGCAGCTTCACCCAGAGCGGGACGTCATGTGCGTGATGCGGCACTTCGTTGGTCGCGGCGAAATGGATCGCCTCGCCCCAGAAATGCTCCATCCCGGCGCCGACGAAGCCTTCATGCCAGAAGAAGCCGGCGAAGATGGCACCCGCCGCCAACACAAAGAGCGGAATGAGCATCACTTTCGGGCTTTCATGGACGTGATGCATCACGTCATGGCTGGCGCGCGGCTCGTTGTGGAAGGTGAGATAGATGAGGCGCCAGGAATAGAACGCCGTCATCACCGCACCGATGATGCCGAGCCAGAACGCATACATGCCGACACCGCTATGGGCGGCAAAGGCGGATTCGAGGATGCTGTCCTTGGAATAGAAGCCGGCGAACCCGAACACACCCGGGATGCCGACACCGGCAAGCGCAATATTGCCGATCCACATCAGAGTATAGGTCGTCGGGATCAGCTTGTAGATGCCGCCCATCTTGCGCATGTCCTGCTCACCCGACATGGCGTGGATGACCGAACCGGCGCACAAGAACAGCAGCGCCTTGAAGAAGGCATGCGTGAACAGGTGGAACATGGCGGCGCCATAGGCGCCGACGCCAGCCGCAAAGAACATGTAGCCGAGCTGTGAGCAGGTCGAATAGGCAATGACGCGCTTGATGTCGTTCTGCGTCAGGCCCACCGTCGCCGCGAAGAAGGCAGTCGAGGCGCCGACGACGGTGACGACTTCCTTGGCGTAGGGCGCGTATTCGAACATCGGCGACAGGCGGCAGACCATGAAGACGCCCGCGGTCACCATGGTGGCGGCATGAATGAGGGCCGAAACCGGGGTTGGGCCTTCCATGGCATCCGGCAGCCAGGTGTGCAGGAAAAGCTGCGCCGACTTGCCCATGGCGCCCACGAAGAGCAGCAGGCAGAGGGTGGTCAGCGTATCAAGCTCATAGCCTAAGAAATTGAAGGTCGGCGGCGTCTGGCCCGAGATCACAGTTTCGAAGATCGGCTTGAACTCGACCGTATGGAAGACCAGGAAGCAGCCCATGATACCCAGGGCAAAACCAAAATCGCCGACGCGGTTGACGAGGAAGGCCTTGATCGCAGCCGCATTGGCGCTGGGGCGGTCGAACCAGAAGCCGATGAGGAGGTAGGAGCTGAGGCCCACGCCTTCCCAACCGAAGAACATCTGGATGAAGTTGTCCGCCGTGATCAGCATCAGCATGCAGAAGGTGAAGAACGACAGATAGGCCATGAAACGCGGGACCGATTTGTCGTGATGCATGTAGCCGATCGAATAGACATGCACCATGGCAGAGACCGTGTTGACGACGATCAGCATGACCGCCGAAAGCTGGTCGATGCGGAGCGCCCAGGCAGCGCGGAAGTCGCCGGTCTCGAACCAGGTGAACAGCTCCGTCGTGCGCACAGTGCCGTTGCCGGTCACGTCGAAGAAGGTCATCCAGGAGATTGCCATGACGACCAGCATCAGGCCTGCCGTGATGTATTGCGCGGCGTGGTCGCCGATACGGCGATTGCCGATGCCGGCAATGAGGGCGCCCAGCAGTGGAAGGGCAACGATGGCGACGTCGAGATTCATGTCAGCCCTTCATCACGTTGACGTCCTCGACGGCGATCGAGCCGCGAGTCCGGAAGAAGACCACCAGGATGGCGAGACCGATCGCAGCTTCGGCAGCGGCGACGGTGAGGATCAGCATGGCGAAGACCTGCCCGACCATGTCGTTGAGGTAATGCGAGAAGGCTACCATGTTGACGTTGACCGAGAGCAGCATCAACTCGACCGACATCAGGATGATGATGACGTTCTTGCGGTTGAGGAAGATACCAAAGATGCCGATCGTGAAGAGGATCGCGGACAGCGTCAGGTAGTGTTCGAGACCGATGCTCATTATTTGACACCTCCGCCAGTAACGCCACCGGTGGCACCTTCGCCAGTCTTGACCTTGGTCAGCTGGACGGAGGCGCGAGTACGGTCGACTTGGGCGGCGATGCGCTGGCGGCGGACACCTTCACGCTCGCGATGGGTCAGCACGATGGCGCCCATCATGGCGACCAGCAGCACGAGGCCGGCGACCTGGAACAGGTAGAAATACTGCGTGTACATGATGTTGCCGAGCGCCTCGGTGTTGCTCACCTGGTCGATGGGCGGCGTGGGCGAGCCGGCGACCGCCGTGCCGAGGCCGGTGCCAACCATCACGAAGATGAGCTCGGCAGCGAGGATCACCCCGACGACGGCGCCGATCGGCAGATAGCGCACGAAGCCCTGGCGCAATTCGACGAAGTTGATGTCGAGCATCATGACAACGAAGAGGAACAGCACCGCGACAGCACCGACATAGACGACGACCAGCATCATCGCCAGGAACTCGGCACCGATCAGCACGAAGAGCGCCGCGACATTGAAGAAGGTCAGGATCAAGAACAGCACCGAATAGACCGGGTTGCGGTTTCCGACGACCAGCAGCGCCGAGACCACGGCCACGGCGGCAAAGACATAAAAGGCGATGGTCTGAACGATCATCTTAAAGTTTCTCCCCCCACCCTATCCGGCATCAACGATAGGGCGCGTCGGCGGCGATATTGCCGGCAATCTCAGCTTCCCAGCGCTCGCCGTTCCGCAGCAGCTTGTCCTTGTTGTAGAACAGCTCCTCACGGGTTTCGGTGGCAAATTCGAAATTCGGTCCTTCGACGATGGCATCGACCGGGCAGGCCTCCTGGCAGAAACCGCAATAGATGCACTTCGTCATGTCGATGTCGTAGCGCGTTGTCCGCCTACTGCCGTCATCGCGCGGTTCGGCCTCGATCGTGATGGCCTGGGCGGGGCAGATCGCCTCGCACAGCTTGCAGGCGATGCAGCGTTCCTCGCCATTGGCATAGCGGCGCAAAGCGTGCTCGCCACGGAAGCGCGGGCTGATCGGGCCTTTCTCATAGGGATAGTTGATCGTCACCTTTTCCTTGAAGAGATAGGAGAAGGTGAGCGCCATGCCCGAGACGAGTTCCTTGAGGAGGAAACTGTTAAGCGTGCGGCTGATGGCTGACATGATACCAAATCCTCAATTGCTGACCGGCGCGGTGTCTTCGACCGCAGGGGCTGGCATGACGTTGCCCTTCTTCGGCAGGCTGTCCGTGGCGATGAGCACGCCGGCGGTCAGGATCACCATGATGAGCGAGAGCGGCAGGAAGACCTTCCAGCCCAGGCGCATCAGCTGGTCGTAGCGATAGCGCGGGAAAGTGGCGCGCACCCAGACGAAGCTCGCGGCGATGAAGCTCGCCTTCAGTGCAAACCAGACAAAACCGGGCACCCAGGTGAACGGCACGACATTGAACGGCGCCTGCCAGCCACCCAAGAACAGGATCGAGGTCATGGCGCTCATCATCCAGATATTGGCGTATTCGCCGAGGAAGAAGAGCGCGAAGGTGAAGGCCGAGTATTCGGAGAAGTAACCCGCCACAAGCTCCGATTCCGCTTCCGGTAGATCGAAAGGTGGACGGTTGGTTTCGGCGAGACCCGAGATATAGAAGACGACAAACATCGGCAGCAGCGGGATGCAGAACCAAACATTGGCCTGCGCCTTGACGATGTCATTGAGATTAAGCGAACCCACGCAGAGCAGGACGGTCACCAGCACGAAGCCAATCGAGACTTCATAGGAGACCATCTGTGCGGCTGAGCGCAGCGCGCCCAGGAACGGGTATTTCGAGTTCGACGCCCAGCCGGCGAGGACGATGCCGTAGACGCCCAGCGACGAGATGGCGAAGAGGTAGAGGATGCCGACATTGAGGTCGGCCAACACCACGCCGTCATCGAAGGGGATGACTGCCCAAGAGATGAGCGACAGGATGAAGGTGATCATCGGCGCCACGACGAAGGCGACACGGTTGGCACCCGAGGGGATGATCGTTTCCTTGAACAGCAGCTTCACGCCGTCAGCGATCGGCTGCAGCAAGCCAAAGGGGCCGACCACGTTCGGGCCGCGGCGGATCTGCATCGCCGCCATGATCTTGCGCTCGGCCAAGGTGAGGTAGGCAACGGCCAGCAGCAACGGCACGATGATGCACAGAATCATCAGCACCGTGAAGATGGTGGTCCCGAGATAGGGACCGAAGGTCGATGTGAAAAACTCAGCCATGGGTGCCCGTCTTTCCGCCGGCAGCCGTGGGCACGAAGCGTTCCGTGCATTGCGCCATCGTCGCCGAGGCGCGGCTGATCGGGTCGGTCATGTAGTAATTGCTGATGGCAGGTCGGAAGTAATCGCGGCCGATCTCACCCTGCCCGCCAAAGGCGGTCCAGGCAGCGGGTTCGATGGCGCCGAGACGCTGGAATCGCGGGTTGGCCTGATAGAGCTTGCGGCGCAGCTGCTCGAGGCTGTCATAGCCGAGCTTCTTGCCGACCACTTCGGAGAGTGCACGCAAAATGCTCCAATCCGCCTTGGCATCGCCCGGCGGGAACACGGCGAGACGGCCGAGCTGGGCGCGCCCCTCGATGTTCATATAGGTGCCGTCCTTCTCGGTATAGGCAGCACCAGGGAGGATCACATCGGCGCGATGCGCGCCGCGGTCGCCGTGATGGCCCTGATAGATCACGAAGGCCTTGCCGAGACGGTTGGTATCGATCTCGTCGGCGCCGAGCAGGTAGACAACCTCGATCTCGCCCTTTGACGCACCGTCAAGGATGCCGGCCACGTCGCGGCCGCCAGACTGCGGCACGAAACCGAGTTCGAGACCGGCAACACGAGATGCCGCGGTCTGCAGCACGTTGAAGCCGTTCCAGCCGTCGCGTACCACATTGGCGGCGTCGGCCAGCTTCTTGGCAAGACCCAGTACGGCCGATCCATCCGGACGCGCCAACACACCATTGCCGACGATGATCATCGGCGCCTTCGCGTTCTTTAAGACGTCAGCGAAGGAATGGCCGCCGCTCACCAGCTGGTTCAACGTGTCGCCGCCAGCACCCAGCATCTCGACCGGATAGGTGAGTTCGCCGACACCGCCGACGCTCGCGACCTTCAAGCCGCCCTTGAGGTGACGCTTGCGGATGCGGGCATTGAGGACCGGCGCTTCCCAGCGCGGATTGGTACCGATGAGCAGGATCACGTCGGCCTTGTCGATACCGGCGATCGTGCTGTTGAAAAGATAGGAGGCGCGCGCATTGGCATCGGCCGCAGAACCGTCCTGGCGGCAATCGATATTGGCTGAACCCAAGGCCAGCATCAATTCCTTGAGCGCGAACATGCTCTCGGCATCGCATTGGTCGCCGGCAATGGCAGCAACGCGCTTGCCGTCTAAACCTTTCAGCTTCGCGGCGATGGCACCGAAGGCCTCGTTCCAGGTAGCGGCGCGCAGCTTGCCGTTTTCGCGAATGAATGGACGATCGAGGCGCTGGCGCTTCAAGCCGTCGACCCAGAAACGGCCCTTATCGGCGAGCCATTCCTCGTTCACGTCCTCATTGAGGCGCGGGAGGACGCGCAGCACTTCGCGGCCACGGCTGTCGATGCGGATGTTGACGCCCACGGCATCGGCGACGTCGACCGATTCCGTCTTTGCCAGTTCCCAGGGGCGCGCGGTGAAGGCGTAGGGCTTCGAGGTCAGCGCACCGACCGGGCAAAGGTCGATGAGGTTGCCGGACAGCTCGGAAGCGATGCCCTTCTCCACATAGGTCGTGACTTCCATGTGTTCGCCGCGCGAGACGGCGCCCAGCACTTCGACGCCGGCTACTTCGGTCGCAAAGCGGATGCAGCGCGTGCATTGGATGCAGCGTGTCATCTCGGTCTTCACCAACGGGCCGAAATCCTTGTCGGTAACGGCGCGCTTTTCCTCGTGGTAGCGCGAGAAGCTCTTGCCGAATGCCATCGCCTGATCCTGCAGATCGCATTCGCCGCCCTGGTCGCAGATCGGGCAGTCGAGCGGATGGTTGATCAGCAGAAATTCCATGACGCCCTTGCGGGCCTTCTGCACCAGCGGGCTGTCGGTCTTGATCACCATGCCTTCGGCAACGGGCATCGCGCAGGAGGCCACCGGTTTGGGTGCCTTCTCCTGTTCGACCAGGCACATGCGGCAATTGCCGGCGACCGAGAGGCGTTCGTGATAGCAGAAGCGCGGGATTTCCTTGCCGGCGAGCTCGCAGGCCTGCAGGACGGTAATCCCCGCCGGCACCTCGATCTCAACTCCGTCGATTGTCATCTTCGGCATGATCTAATCCCTATTCCCCTGCCCTACCCGGCAGTCTCTTATTCAGCAGCTTGGCGGCCGCGGAAGTCGCGCATGCGCTGCTCGACCACCGGACGGAAGTGACGCATCAGCCCCTGGATCGGCCACGCCGCCGCGTCGCCCAGCGCGCAGATGGTGTGGCCTTCGATCTGCTTGGAAATCTCCAGCAGCATGTCGATTTCCGAAGGATCGGCATCGCCCTTCACGAAGCGCGTCATGATGCGGAACATCCAGCCGGTGCCTTCGCGGCACGGCGTGCACTGGCCGCAGCTTTCGTGCATGTAGAAATGAGCAAAGCGGGTGATCGCTTCGATGAGATCGGTCGACTTGTCCATGACGATGACAGCTGCCGTGCCGAGGCCCGATTGGACCGCGCGCAGGCTGTCGAAATCCATGAGGACATCGTCGCAGATATGCTTGGGCAGCATCGGCACCGAAGACCCACCGGGGATGACCGCCAGCAGATTGTCCCAGCCGCCGCGCACGCCGCCGCAATGCTTCTCGATGAGTTCCTTGAGGGGAATGCCCATCTCTTCTTCGACATTGCAGGGTTTGTTCACATGGCCCGAGACACAGAACAGCTTGGTGCCGACATTCTTCGGCCGGCCAAGCCCAGCGAACCACGACGCGCCGCGACGCAGGATGGTCGGCGTCACCGCGATGGTCTCGACATTGTTGACCGTGGTCGGGCAGCCATAGAGGCCGCAAGCGGCCGGGAACGGCGGCTTGAGGCGCGGCTGGCCCTTCTTGCCTTCTAGGCTTTCAATGAGCGCCGATTCTTCGCCGCAGATATAGGCGCCCGCGCCGCGATGCAGATAGACGTCGAAATCATAGCCGGAGCCCGACGCATTCTTGCCGATGAGGCCGGCGTCATAGGCTTCGTCGATCGCCGCCTGGACGTGCATCGCCTCCTGGTAGAACTCGCCACGGATATAGATGTAAGCGGCCTTGCAACGCATGGCGAACCCGGCGATGAGGCAGCCTTCGATCAGCATGTGCGGGTCGAAGCGCAGGATCTCGCGGTCCTTGCAGGTACCGGGTTCGGATTCATCGGCATTGACGACGAGGTAGGACGGACGGCCATCCGACTGCTTGGGCATGAAGGACCACTTCATCCCGGTCGGGAAACCGGCGCCGCCACGGCCGCGCAATTCCGAGGCCTTGATCTCGTCGACGATCTTGTCGGGCCCCACTTCCAGCAGCGCCTTCGTGTTGTCCCAGATGCCGCGCCGACGGGCGCCGGCAAGGCGCCAATCGTCCTGGCAATACACGTTCTTGAAGATGCGATCCTTGTCCTGGAGCATCACTTACCTCCGGCCAAATCGGGCGACATGTCGTAGGAGAGCGGAATCTCCGAGAGCGTCGTCGGGCCGCCTTCGGCCATCGAACCGCGGCGGCCGTTTTGCGGACCGGTCTGCGGCTTGCGCCCGGCGGCCAATTCGTCGAGCACCTTGCCCAGCGTTTCCGGCGTCAGGTCTTCGTAGAAGTCGTCGTTGATCTGCACCATCGGCGCATTGCAGCAGGCCCCCAGGCATTCGACTTCCATCATCGAGAAGAGACCGTCCTTGGTCACTTCCTTCATGCCGACGCCGAGGCGCTTCTTGAGATAATCGGTGAGCCCGTCCGAGCCGCGCAGCCAGCAAGGCGTGGTGCGGCAGATCTGGATCAGATGCTTACCGACCGGCTGCAGATTGTACATCGTGTAGAAGGTCGCGACCTCGTAGACGCGGATCGGCGCCATATCGAGCATGCCGGCGATGACATCCATCGCCACGCGCGAGATCCAACCCTCCTGGCGCTGCGCCATGTCGAGGAGCGGCATCACCGCGGATGGCTGACGCCCTTCCGGATAACGCGCGATGATCTTCTTGGCCTTTTCCAGATTCTCCGCGTTGAACGCGAAGCTGTCCGGCTGGACCACGTCGGTGTTTGCGTGTGCACTCATCTGTCGATCTCACCGAACACAATGTCGAGGGAGCCGAGGATCGCCACCGAATCCGCCAGCATGTAGCCCTTGCAGAGGAAATCCATGGCCGCGAGATGCGGGAAACCAGGCGCACGGATCTTGCAGCGATGCGGCTTGTTGGTGCCGTCCGAGACCAGATAGACGCCGAACTCGCCCTTGGGCGCTTCGACGGCGGTATAGGTCTCGCCGGCGGGCACGTGATAGCCCTCGGTATAGAGCTTGAAGTGATGGATCAGCGCTTCCATCGAATGCTTCATCTCGCCGCGGCTGGGCGGGGTCACCTTGTGGTCGACTGACGTCGCGGGACCGCCCGGCATTTCCTTGATGCACTGGCGCACGATCTTGAGGCTTTCGCGCATTTCGGCGACACGCACCAGATAGCGATCGTAGCAATCGCCATGCTTGCCGACCGGAATGTCGAAATCCATCTTGTCGTAGACGAGATAGGGCTGCGACTTCCTGAGATCCCACGGCACGCCCGAGGCACGCAGCACCGGGCCGGTGAAGCCCCAGGCGATGGCGTCTTCGGCTGTCACCGGGCAGACATCGACCAGACGCTGCTTGAAGATGCGGTTGTTGGTGAGCAGGCCTTCCATGTCGTCGACGACCTTGGGGAACTTCTCGCTCCACGCCCAGAGGTCTTCGAGGAGGCCCGCCGGCAGATCCTGATGCACGCCGCCCGGACGATAATAGGCTGCATGAAGGCGCGCACCGGAAACGCGCTCATAAAATTCCATCAGCAATTCGCGCTGCTCGAACACCCATAGGAACGGCGTCACAGCGCCGACATCCATGGCATAGGCTGGGATATTCAGCAGGTGATTGAGGATGCGCGTCACCTCGTCAAACATGACGCGGATGTACTGGCCGCGGATCGGCACTTCCAACCCCAAGAGCTTTTCGACGCCGAGCACGAACGCATGCTCCTGGCACATCGGGCTCACGTAATCGAGGCGGTCGAAATAGGGAATGGCCTGGGTGTAGGTCTTGTATTCGATCAGCTTCTCGGTGCCGCGATGCAGCAGGCCGACATGCGGATCGACGCGGCGCACGATTTCGCCGTCCATCTCCATGACCATGCGCAACACACCGTGGGCCGCAGGGTGCTGCGGCCCGAAGTTCATGGTCATCGGTTTGATATGCGTTTCGGCCATCAGTTTGTCTTCCCAGCCGGGGCTTCCCCAGCTTTCTCATCACCCGGCAGAACAGGCCGTGGCTGCAGCATGCCTTCCCAGGGTGACAGGAAATCGAACGAGCGGAATTCCTGCGTCAGCTTCACCGGTTCGTAGACGACGCGCTTTTGCGTCTCGTCGTAGCGAACCTCGACATAGCCGGTAAGCGGGAAATCCTTACGGAACGGATGCCCTTCGAAACCGTAATCGGTCAGCAGGCGCCGCAGATCCGGATTGCCTTCAAAGAAGATGCCGTAAAGGTCATAGGCTTCGCGCTCGAACCAGGCAGCGCTGGGATGGATATCGACCACGCTAGGGATCGCGTCATCCTCGGCCAGCGCCACTTTCACGCGGCAGCGGCGGTTGAGGCTGATGCTGAGCAGGTTGTAGATCACGTCGAAGCGCGCAGGCCGCTCCGGATAATCCACGCCGCACAGATCGATCAGCATCTTGAACTGGCAATTGGCATCGTCGCGCAGGAAGCCGAGCACCCGCTCGATGCGGTTCGCCGGCACATAAATCATCAGCTCGCCAAGAGCGATTTCGGTGCGCAGCACCGCGTCGCCGAGGGCGGCAGCGATATAGTCGCCGAGCTCGCGATAGACGTCCGTCATGATGGTATTGTCCCTACCCTTCCCTAGCACGCTTTTGGATCTGCGCCGTTTCAGCGCGCGATCGTCGAGGTACGTCGGATCTTCTTCTGCAGTTGCAGGATGCCATAGACCAGCGCCTCAGCCGTCGGCGGGCAGCCTGGGACATAGACATCGACCGGCACGATGCGGTCGCAGCCACGAACCACGGAATAGGAATAGTGATAATAGCCGCCGCCATTGGCGCAGGAGCCCATCGAGATGACCCAGCGCGGCTCGGCCATCTGGTCGTAGACCTTGCGCAAGGCGGGCGCCATCTTGTTGGTAAGCGTGCCGGCCACGATCATCACGTCTGACTGGCGGGGCGAGCCGCGCGGCACGACGCCGAACCGGTCGAGATCATAGCGTGCCATATAGGCATGCATCATTTCGACGGCGCAGCAAGCCAGACCAAAGGTCATCGGCCACAGCGAACCGGTACGCGCCCAGTTCACCAGCTTGTCCATCTGCGCGATGACGAAGCCTTTATCCTGCAGTTCGTCGGTGACTTGCGTAAGCACCTGGTCTTGGGCCGGACCGGGCCGCAAAATTCCACTGGCTGGCACCGTTTGGGGCTGGCTCATTTTACTTACTCCCACTCCCCTTATTCCCACTCAAGGGCGCCCTTTTTCCACTCGTAGATGAAACCTACGGTGAGGACGCCGAGGAAGATGATCATCGACCAGAAGCCGAAAACGCCGATGTTGCCCAGCGAAACCGCCCAGGGAAACAGGAAGGCCACTTCGAGGTCGAAGATGATGAAAAGGATCGAGACGAGATAAAAGCGCACGTCGAATTGGCGGCGGGCGTCGTCGAACGCCTCGAAGCCGCATTCATAGGGCGAAAGCTTCTCGGAATCGGGATTCTGCTTGCCGGCAATCAGCGACGCCGTGACCATCACCAGCGTCAGGGCCGATGCGATGATCAGGAAGATCAAGACCGGCAGGTATTCTTTGAGTAGGTCGTCCATCCCGTGATGCTTTCCTACGCTTCACCCCAAACTTCCCTCTCGCCGCGGCCGGGAAGCCGAAGATGAGGGCGCAATCATCCCGGATTGCTGCGGTCCTTTACGCTATTTTTTCGCAGCGCAAAAGACCCTGATCGCAAGCAAAGTTACGACTCCGGGCTGGCCCCACTATAAAGACGTTAATCCGGCCAAGAAAGGGCAAAAACCACCAAAAGACAGCGCGAATTGGCTTCTAGCAGCCAATTAACCTTTTGAAATATCTGGTGATTTTCGAAAAGAGAAGTGGCGCGAGTGACGGGACTTGAACCCGCGGCCTCCGGCGTGACAGGCCGGCGCTCTAACCAACTGAGCTACACCCGCGCATGACAGGATCGGGACCGGCTCGCGGCCTCGTCTGTTCGGCGGGGCAGCATGTACTGCAACCCCGCATGGGCTGTCAACACAGATGGCAGCAAATTCTGTCCGCGCGGGCAGAAAGAGAAAAGGGCGCCAGGGAATCTGGCAAATTGCGGCGTATTGCATGATGCAGCGCAGCACTTTGCCGTTCGGTCCTGTCACCTTTTGGGACTATGCTATGGACTGCACAGGGTTTTAGCGCAGCAAGCGTGTAAGGCTCGATGCCACGCAGCAATTCTCAAACTCTGCCGCGGCTTCGCGCCATTTCGCCAGCCAACCGATTCGGACGACCGACGCCCCAAATGACCAGATCGAAAAAACGATCCCACACCCCGCGTATCTTCGCGCTGATTTCAGTCGTTGTACTGGCGGGAGCCGTTTATTGGGCGCGCGATCGGCTGCCTGCCAACCTCATGCCAGCAAGCCTGATGCCCTCCTCGGCCGCCGCTCCCATCCCTGGCGCCGGCGCCAAGGCCCCACCGGTCACGGTCTTTGCCGCACAAGCCACCGCCGAGAAGCTGATCCGCCAGTCGCGCTCCGTCGGCAGCCTCAAGGCCTCCGATACGGTGACGGTCAGTCCCGAAATCGCCGGTCGCGTCGTTTCGATCTCCGACGCCCAAGGCGGGCAGGTGGCACGGGGCGACATGCTGGCCGAGTTGGATACGTCCATCTACGAAGCTCAGGTTGCCGAGGCAGACGCCAAGCGCAAGCTCTGGAAAGCCAATGCCGAGCGCGCCAACAATCTGATGGCCAAGGGCGCTGGCACGCCCAAAGCCGTGGATGAGGCTGCCTCCGAATTGGGCATTGCCGAAGCCGCCCTGAAGCTTGCCCAGGCCAACCTCGCCAAGACGCGCATCACCGCTCCCTTCGGCGGTACTCTTGGCTTGCGCCAGGTTTCGACCGGCGAATATCTCTCGCCCGGTCAATCGATCTTCACGCTGTCGCGTATCGACCCGCTCTATGTCGATTTCTCGGTGCCGCAGACTGAGCTTGCGGCCCTGCGCGAAGGCACACCCGTCAACATCACCACCGACGCGTTTCCGGGTGAGCAATTCGCCGGCAAGATCCTGGCGATTGACCCCGAACTTGACGCGGCTGCACGCGCTGTCTCCGTCCGCGCCGAGATCGGCAACCCGGATGGGCGCCTGAAGCCCGGTCTTTTCATCGAGGTCGAGATCAATGCCGGCACGATCGACAATGCGGTCGTGATTCCCGAGGAAGCACTCGTGGCGCGCGGCGACCGCGTCTTCGTCTATGCCATCGAGGAGAACAAGGCGGTCATGAAGCCAGTGAAGACCGGCTTGCGCCAGGCCGGCAAGGTGCAAATCGTCGAAGGCCTCACGGTCGGCGAAACCGTTGTCACCGACGGACAGATCAAATTGCGCCCCGGCGCCGACGTCACTATCGGCCAGCCATAGGGGGCCGGTTTCATGCGCCTTCCTGAGCTTTGCATCCGCCGCCCGGTCTTTGCCACTGTTATCAACATGGTCGTCCTGCTGATCGGCGTCATCGCTTATCAGCGCCTCGCTGTCCGCGAGTACCCGGACATCGACGAGCCCGTCGTCAGTGTCTCCACCACCTTCCGTGGCGCCTCGGCCGAGATCATGGAACTGCAGGTGACGCAGGAGCTGGAGGAAAGTCTCTCCGGCATCGAAGGCATCGACTTCATCAAATCGGCAAGCCGCGCCGAATCCTCGCGCATCAGCATCACCTTCCGCCCCAGCCGTGATATCGATTCCGCCGCAGCCGACGTGCGCGACCGCGTTTCGCGTGCCCGCGGCAAGCTGCCTGACGATGTCGAAGAGCCGGTGATCGCCAAGGTCGAGGCGGATGCCCAGCCGATCATCTGGATGGCCTTCACCAGCGATGTCGATTCGTCACTACAGATTTCCGACTATGTCGATCGCTTCGTGAAGAACAAGTTACAGACCCTGTCCGGCATCTCCGAGGTCCGGATCTTCGGCGAACGAAAGCCCGCCATGCGCATCTGGCTGAAGCCCGAGCGTCTCGCCGCCTATCGCCTCACCGTGCAGGATATCGAAGATGCGCTGCGGGCGCAGAATGCCGAGATGCCGGCCGGTACCATCGAAAGCCAGGCACGCGAGTTTTCGGTGCTCTCCGATACCGGCGTCACCACGCCCGAGGAATTCGCCGCCATCATCGTGAAGAAATCGAGCCAGGCCCTCGTTCGACTTGGTGACGTCGCTGATGTCGAGCTTGGTGCGTATGACGATACGGTCCGCACCCGGGTAGATGGCAAAACCGGTGTGTCACTCGGCATCATCAAACAATCGACGGCCAATCCATTGGATGTCTCGGACGAGATTCGGGCCGCCCTTCCTACCATCCAGGCGAGCTTGCCCAGTGGCATGAACCTTGCCATCGCCTATGATTCCTCGACCTTCATTCGCACGTCGATCGACAATGTCTATCACGCCATCTTCGAAGCCGTCGTGTTGGTGCTGCTGGTCATCATCTTCTTCCTGCGGTCGCTCCGCGCGACGCTGATCCCGCTCGTTACCATCCCGCTTTCTCTCGTTGGCGCCTGTGCGCTGATGTATGCGCTGGGCTTCAGCTTGAATACCCTCACCATGCTCTCTTTCGTGCTGGCGATCGGCCTGGTCGTCGATGACGCGATCGTCATGCTGGAGAATATCCACCGCCATATCGAGGAAGGCGCCAGTCCCTTACGTGCCGCCCTGGTTGGCAGCCGCGAGATCGCTTTCGCCGTGCTGGCGATGACGATCACGCTGGCGGCCGTCTATGTGCCGGTCGCCCTGCAAAGCGGCCGCACAGGCAAGCTCTTCACCGAGTTCGCCCTGACTCTGGCGGGTGCAGTCCTGGTTTCAGGTTTCGTCGCCCTCACCCTGTCGCCGATGATGTGCAGCAAGTTTCTGCCAGACCGTGAGCATGAGAAGCACGGGCCGATCTATCGCGTGATCGAATTCCTTCTCAACAAGCTCAATGACGGCTATGAGGCGGCGCTGCGCTTTTGCATGGCGGCGCGCTGGCTGGTCGTCGCCCTGGTGCTGATCGTGGCCGGTTCCGCCTATTGGCTGTTCCTTGGTTTGAAACAGGAACTGACACCGGTCGAAGATCGCGGCATCCTCTTCGCCTCCGTGACCGGGCCGGAAGGTGCGACGCTGGAATACACATCAAGCTATGTCCGGCGCATGGAGCAGATTTTCTCCAAAGTGCCTGAACTCAGCACCTATTTCACCGTGACCGGCAATCAGAGCCCGTCGCAGGCCATGGCGCCCTTGCGCCTGAAGCCTTGGGAAGAACGCCAGCGTTCGTCGAAGGACATCGCAACCAGCCTGCGCAAGCCGCTCAGCAACCTGCCCGGTGTCAACGTTTATGCCAACGTGCCGCCATCGCTGGGACAGAGCCCCAATACCAAAGCGGCGGAACTCGTCGTGCTCAGTACCGGCAGCTATGAGGAGCTCGACGAGGTCGTGCAGTCCATCCTCGATACCGCCCGGGATGATCCACGCCTGCTCAACCCGGATTCTGACCTCAAACTCTCCAAGCCGGAAATCCGCCTGTCGGTTGATCGCGATAAGGCGGCCGATCTCGGCATCGAGGTCGAACGTATCGGCACGACGATCGAATCGCTCCTCGCCGGCCGCGACGTCACGCGCTTCAAGCGCGAGGGGCGTCAATATGACGTCGTGGTGAAAGTCGACGATCGTTCGCGGTCGACCCCCGATCAAGCCAAGCTGATTTATGTGCGCGCGGCAGGCGGCGCCATGGTGCCGCTCTCGAACCTTGTCACCTTGCGCGAAACCGTCTCGCCCAAAGATCTCAACCGTTGGAATCAGCTTCGCGCGGCGACAATTTCCGCCAACGCCGCACCGGGCTACACCTCGGGCGATGCGATCAATGCCTTGCAGGAAATTGCTGCCAAGCTGATGCCACCCACCATGCAGCTGGATTATGCCGGCCAGTCGCGCGAGCTGCGCGCCTCCAGCCAGAGCGGCATCACCGTCTTCATCCTGGCCCTGGCCTTCATCTACCTGGTGCTTTCGGCTCAGTTCGAGAGCTTCCGCGATCCCTTCATCATCATGCTGACCGTGCCGCTCGCCATGACCGGCGCCCTGCTTGCCATGCAACTCACCGGCGGTACGCTCAACGTCTACAGCCAGATCGGTCTGGTGACATTGATCGGCCTCATCACCAAGCACGGCATCCTGATCGTCGAATTCGCCAATCAGCGGCGCGCCACCGGCCTCAGCCTCAAGGATGCGGTGATCGGTGCGGCTGTCCTGCGCTTGCGCCCGATCCTGATGACAACAGGCGCCATGGTGCTCGGCACCATTCCGTTGGCGCTGGCCGTGGGCGCCGGCGCCGAATCGCGTCAAGCGATCGGCTGGGTCATCGTCGGCGGCCTCACTTTCGGCAGCTTTTTCACGCTGTTCGTGGTGCCCGTCGCCTACACGCTGATCGCTGCGAAGTTCAGCGAATCAATTGATCAGCGATTGTCTGATCAAGACCCGAGGCCGCAAGGTGCGCACGGAAGCGCTCCAGCCGAGTAAAGACGTCCTCATAGCCGATCTGCTTGCCGGCGGCGTCGGTATAGATGAGCGAACCGCGGGTGACAAAGAATGTCGTCATGCCGCGCTTCTCGTCCGCGACCAGGGTGTGCACCTCTCCCGGCGGCTCGTAGATGAAGCTGCCGGTATCGGCCACCCAGTCATGTTCGAGATAGCGCCAGGCGCCGTCGATGACGAAGGCGTGGACGGGGGAGGTGTGATAATGGCACGCCAAGCTTCCGCCCGGCGTCACCTTCAGAAGATTCGACCAGGCGCCGTTGGTGCAATCGAACATCAGTGGCCGCAGCCGCACCTGGTCGGTCAGCTGCACCCAGAGCGGATCGTCTTCCGACACATGCTGGACGATCTCGGACATGACATTGACGCTGTCGAATTTCATGGCTGGCTCTCGCTTGGCTTGAAGCACGCTAATCGGAAATGACAGGCACATCCTGTCTGGGCAGCGGCGCAGCTTTGCGCACCGTGACGAAGGCGATGGCGCCGAGGATCAGCGCGCCACCCAGGAATACGCTGCTGCTCGGTACCTCGCCATGCACCAGCCAGACCCAGAATGGATTGAGGAAGGCATCGGCAAGCGAAATCAGCACCATCTGCACCGCCGGCACGTATCGGGCGCCGCGCATGTAGAGCACCAGCGGCAGTGCCAACTGTACCGTGCCCATCGCAGCAAGGATGAGCATTTCGTCAAGGCTGATCGGTGCCAGACCCTGGGTGAGTGCCACGACGATGAAGATGCCGAAGCCGCCGACGATCAGCGACGGTGCCATCTCGACCTTATGGTAGCGCCGCAGGGTGACGCTCTGCCCTGCAAAGCACAGCGCCACCAGAATGGCAATCAGCGATCCTTCGAGACCAGTGATGGAAGCATCCTTCTCTCCGAAGGCAACGACACCGACGCCGCCAAGGGCAATCAGAATGGCTAGAAACACGACCAGCCGCGTCTTCTCCCCGAGCCACACCCAGGCCAGCAAGGCGGCAAAGAGCGGCGAGGTCGCGGCGACGCAGGAAACGGCCGCTACACTCGCCTTCTGCATGGCGAGGATATAGAGCGAGGAACCGATGCCGAAGAAGCCGGCGGTGGCGATGAGTGGCACCAGGGTTGCCTGCCGGAAATGGCTGATTGTCTCGCCGCGGTACCGGACCAGCATCCATAGCAACAGGGCGATGCTCATACTGGCGCCGCGATAGGCATTGAAGGTCCAGGCGTCGATATCAGGAATGAAACGAATGAAGACGCCGCTCAGGCTCCAACCGACCGTCGCTCCGATCGCGAGCAACACGCCCTTCATTTCATTAGACATTTCGCCCCCGCGAACCCCGTTAAGGATTGAGCTTACAGAGCCTTGGGGACCAGCGCTAGCGCCGCCGTTAAGTATGTTGTCGACCTTACAATCGCATGCTATTGTCCATACATGTATATACAAGTTAACGCCATGAGGTGCCGATCATGAATGCGACGACTGCCAAGACCAACCTGCGCGTCATCCGCGCCCCCCGCGGGACCGAGCTCAACGCCAAATCCTGGGCGACTGAAGCCCCGTTGCGCATGCTCATGAACAACCTCGACCCCGACGTGGCTGAGAACCCCGGCGAACTGGTCGTCTATGGCGGCATCGGCAAGGCGGCGCGCAACTGGGCTTGCTTCGACAAGATCGTCGAGACGCTGAAGAAGATGGAGAAGGATGAGACCCTCCTCATCCAGTCTGGCAAGCCTGTCGGTGTCTTCCGCACCCATGAGAATGCGCCGCGCGTGCTGCTCGCCAACTCCAACCTCGTCCCGCATTGGGCGACCTGGGAGCATTTCCGCGAGCTCGATGCCAAGGGCCTGATGATGTACGGCCAGATGACGGCCGGCTCGTGGATCTATATCGGCAGCCAGGGGATCGTTCAGGGTACCTACGAAACCTTCGTCGAGGCCGGCCGCCAGCATTACGGCGGCGACCTCAAGGGCCGCTGGATTCTGACCGGGGGCTTGGGCGGCATGGGTGGCGCGCAAACGCTGGCTGCCACCATGGCCGGTGCCTCGATGATCGCCGTCGAATGCGAACCCTCCCGCATCGAGAAGCGGCTCGAGACCCGCTATGTCGACGTCAAGGCGAACTCGCTTGATGAAGCGTTGGCGATCCTTGAGCAGGCGAAGAAGGACGGCAAGGCGATTTCGATCGGCCTCCTCGGCAACGCCGCCGAGATTTTCCCCGAGATCGTGAAGCGCGGCATTCGCCCGGACATGGTGACCGACCAGACCAGCGCCCATGATCCCCTCAATGGCTATCTCCCGGCCGGCTGGAGCCTCGCCAAGGCCGCTGAGATGCGCCAGAAGGATCCGGCCGCCGTCGTGAAGGCCGCCAAGGAATCCATGGCGATCCAGGTCCGCGCCATGCTCGACTTCCACAAGATGGGCATCCCCACCTTCGATTACGGCAACAACATCCGCCAAATGGCCAAGGAAGTCGGCGTCGCCAACGCGTTCGATTTTCCCGGCTTCGTCCCGGCCTATATCCGCCCCCTCTTCTGCCGCGGCGTCGGCCCGTTCCGCTGGGTGGCCCTCTCCGGCGATCCGGAAGACATCTACAAGACGGATGCCAAGGTGAAGGAGCTGATCCCCGACGACAAGCACCTCCACAACTGGCTGGACATGGCCGGCAGTCGCATCAAATTCCAGGGCCTGCCCGCGCGCATCTGCTGGGTGGGCCTGGGACAGCGCATGCGCTTAGGGATCGCCTTCAACGAGATGGTGCGCAAGGGCGAGCTGAAGGCACCCATCGTCATCGGCCGCGATCACTTGGACTCCGGCTCCGTCGCAAGTCCCAACCGCGAAACGGAAGGCATGCGCGACGGGTCGGATGCCGTTTCCGACTGGCCGCTGCTCAATGCCCTCCTCAACACCGCGTCGGGCGCCACCTGGGTTAGCCTTCATCATGGCGGAGGTGTCGGTATCGGCTTCTCGCAGCATTCTGGTATGGTCGTGCTCTGCGACGGGTCGGAGGATGCGGACAGGCGTCTCCGCAATGTGCTGACCAACGATCCCGGCACCGGCGTCATGCGTCATGCCGATGCGGGATATGAAACGGCCATTGAATGTGCCCGCGAGCAAGGGCTAAATCTGCCGATGCTCAACTAGCAACAAAGTCGCGCTCATGACCTGGGACATCCTGCTGACCGATTGCCGCGCCGCCACCATGGCGGAGACCGGCAAGCCCTATGGTGCGATCGACGATGCAGCGATCGCACTGAAGGATGGCAGGATCGCCTGGGTCGGTGCGCGAGGTGATCTCCCTGCCGGCGATGCCAAGGAAACCGGGCGCCTGAACGGCCGCTGGGTGACACCCGGCCTCATCGACTGCCACACACATCTCGTCTATGGCGGCGATCGGGCGGCCGAGTTCGAACTGCGCCTCAAAGGCGCCACCTATGAGGAGATCGCCAGGGCCGGTGGCGGTATCGCCTCGACCGTCAAAGCGACACGCGCTGCAGGCGTCGACAGCCTCGCCGCAAGTGCCGCCAAGCGATTGACTGAGATCGCCTCGGAAGGTGTCACCACGATTGAGATTAAGTCCGGCTACGGCCTCGATCTCGAAAACGAGCGCAAGCAGCTGGCGGCGGCGCGGCGTCTGGGCGAAATGCACCCGGTCACCATCCGCACGACCTGCCTTGCCGCCCATGCCCTGCCGCCGGAATTTGCCGGCAACAGCGACGGCTATATCGACAAGGTCTGCAACGAGATCCTGCCGGAGATTGCGCACGAAGGCCTTGCCGATGCCGTCGATGCCTTCTGTGAGAAGATCGCTTTCACGCCGGCACAGACCCGCAAAGTATTTGAAACAGCCAAGCGCCTCGGCCTGCCGGTAAAGCTCCATGCCGAACAGCTCTCCGACCAGGGCGGCACGCAGCTTGCCTGCGAATTCGCGGCACTCTCTTGCGACCACCTGGAATATGTGAGCGAAGACGGTATCGCAGCGATGACGAAATCCGGCACCGTTGCCGTGCTGCTGCCCGGCGCATTCTATGCGCTGCGTGAAACGAAGCTGCCACCGATTGACGGTCTGCGAAAGGCCGGCGTTCCGATCGCGATTTCAACCGACCACAATCCTGGCACCTCGCCCACCCTTTCGCTCTTGCTGATGCTCAGTATGGCGACAACCTTTTTCCGGCTGACACCGGAGGAAGCACTGGCCGGTACCACGCGCCATGCAGCGAAGGCGCTTGGTCTGCACAAGACCCATGGCCAATTGCAAACAGGCATGCAAGCCGACGTCGCAATCTGGTCGATTGAACGTCCGGCAGAGCTTAGTTATTGGTTCGGCGGCAATCCTTGCAGTGGCATCATCCAGAACGGTGCCTGGGTGAAGAAATGCGCGTAACGAATCTCGGAGCGGCCGATTACAGACGCATGCCGTGGAAAAATGGCGGCGGATCGACACTTGAATTGATTCAAGAGGCGTTGCCCGATGGTGGCTTCAACTGGCGTCTCTCCATCGCCGATGTTGCCACCGCCGGCCCGTTCTCGACCTTCGAGGGGATTGACCGGCAGATCATGCTGGTCAGCGGCAACGGGATGGTCTTAAGCTTCGGCCAGGATGCACCGCCGGCCGTCATAGCGAAGCCGCTTAAGCCCCATGCCTTTAAAGGCGAGTGGGTGACCGACTGTCGCCTCATTGACGGCGTTATCCAGGATTTCAACGTCATGGTTCGGCGCGCGTGGGGCGCTGCCGCTGTGAACGGCCTGGACCTGGTCAAGGACCAGCGCCTGACATTGGCCGTCGCACCCCTGACTATTATTCATCTGCTGAGCGGCGCTGTCGAAGGTGCCGGTACAACTTTGCGCGACGGCGAGACGTTGCGGCTCGACAGCGACACTCCGGAGCTGGTGAGCCTCACCGCGCAAAGCCCCAAAGCGAGATTGATCGCGATATCCCTGAAGGCGCATTGATCATGCTGCACGCCTATGATTTTGTTGCCGGAACGACCCCCCTTCTCATCTCTATGCCGCATGTCGGTACGGAGCTATTGCCTGAGGTCGAAGCCGGCTTGGCGCAACCAGCCAAAGGCCTTTGCGACACCGATTGGCATCTTCCCATGCTCTACGATTTCGCCCGCGGTATCGGTGCAACGCTGGTCATTGCCCGCTGGTCACGTTTCAACATCGATCTCAATCGTCCATCTGACGACAAGCCGCTCTACGCGACGGCGACCACGGGGCTTTATCCGGATGTATTGTTCGATGGCCAGCCGCTATTCGCACCCGGCAAGGCACCTGGCCCCGATATCCGCAACCGGGCATTGACCGAGATCTGGGAGCCCTATCACAACCGCCTCGGCACAGAACTTGAGCGCATCAAGGCCGAGCATGGTCATGCCGTACTCTTCGACGCCCATTCCATCAAAGGGTTCGTACCGCGCCTGTTCGACGGACAACTGCCGGATTTCAATATCGGCACCAATGAAGGCAAGAGCTGTGCTGCCGACCTCTCGGCACGCCTTGCCGAGATCTGCCACACACCAGGATACGCCTATGTCGTCAACGGGCGCTTCAAGGGCGGCCATATCACGCGCCACTATGGCAATCCGCACGGGCGTATTCATGCCGTCCAACTCGAACTCGCCCAGCACACCTATATGCGCGAAGAGCCGCCATTTGACTATCAGCCAAGTCAGGCCGCCCGCGTCCAAGCCGTTCTTGCCCGCTTCGTCGAGGCATTGGCGACCTGGCGTCCCGAGTGACCCCTTGCCGAAAGCTCCATCCGCCGCGTAAATAGGCGGCATGCGGAAGCGCGCGCGCCCTCTCCAACCCAACCGGAAGCATTTGTGGCCGGTTCTGATGTTGGCCTATGCCCTGCTGATCCAGTCCATCCTGGGTCCGGCGGTGGCAGGTGCGCATGCCTTTGCCATGGCGCAGCACGAGGCTCTGGGTCTCACAGCACTTTGCGCCGATGGCAGCGTTACATCAAATGAACCAGCGCATGAGAGGCAGGCACCGGAAGGCGACTGCTTCTCCTGTAAGATCGCCTGCACCGCCAGCTTCGGCGTCGCAGCCTTGCCGGTGCCGGAAACGGCCGCCACTTATGTCGCCACTGATTTTGCTCAGCTTCATTTGCTACCTCCCGCCGACGATGAGTGGCCGTCGCCAGTCCGCTACAAATCCGATCTCGCCTCACGGGCACCTCCCGCCTCCCTGATCTAAGACCAAATTCAATCGATCAGATGTAACTGCCGGTGCGGATGTGCCGGCCGCTTCAAGAGGCTATCCAAATGACTCTTCCGCTCACGACGGAGGCGCACAACGGCGCTGCCGCGTCGTCGCCGCTCTATCGCGCAGTATGGCGATGGCATTTCTATGCCGGGCTGCTGGTCCTGCCCTTCATGATGTTGCTTGCCGTTACCGGTGGCATCTACCTTCTGAAGGACGAACTCAATGCCGTTTTCTATAAGGACTACCTGACTGTCACAGCGGAGACGCGCACGACTCTGCCGGCATCCGAACTCGTGGCACGCGCTACAGCCTTTCTCCCTGGCACGGCCACAGCCTATTTTCCACCGGCCAGCAAGACCGAGAGCGCCAAGGTAGCCATCAGGACCGACGCTGGAAAACAGCGCGTCTATCTCAATCCCTATAGCGGTGCAGTTATTGGGAAGCTCGACGATGGCGGTGCCGCTCTGACACCTTTCATGCTGACGATCCGCAAGATCCATAGCCTTGATTATTTCGGCTGGCTCGCCAATCGAGTCATCGAGATCGTCGCCGGCTGGGCCATAATCCTGGTCGTGACAGGACTCTATCTGTGGTGGCCGCGCGGGCGTCGTCTGGGAAGATTCTGGATTCGCAAAGGGGCCAAGCGGCGCCCCTTCTGGCGCGATCTTCATGCCGTGACAGGTCTCTATGCCGGCGGCTTTATTTTCTTTCTGGCATTCACCGGCCTACCCTGGTCCGGCTTTTGGGGCGGCAAGGTCAACCTCTATGCCAACGAAGCAGGTCTTGGCTATCCGAAAGGCTATTGGGATGAGATCCCGACATCGACCGTGCCAATGAAGGACGCGATGACCCAGATCAACTGGACCATGGAAACTGCCCCCATGCCGGAATCGACACCCACTGGCGGGCGGGCCGTCAGCCTCGATCAAGCCGTTGCTATGTTCGACAAGCTCGACATTCACAAAGGCTATGCGATCGATCTGCCGCAATCGCCCGAGGGTGTTTTTACAGCCTCCGTCTATCCCGACGACATCACTGCCGAGCGCATCGTTCACCTCGATCAATACAGCGGGAAAATTCTGTTCGACGCGGGATATAGCCAGTTGGGGATCGCTGGTAAGGCGATCGAAATGGGTGTCAGTATCCATATGGGCCAACAATTCGGGCGCGTAAATCAGTTAGCCCTGCTTAGCGTCTGTTTCGCCATCGTCGTCCTGTCGATTGCCGGCGTCATCATGTGGTGGCAGCGGCGCCCGAAAAGGAGCCTCGGCGCACCACGCTATCCCAGCGACTATCGTGTTGCCCGCGGGGCGATCGCCATCCTGCTGGCAATGGGCCTGATCTTTCCGCTGACTGGGCTCACCATTCTCCTCGCCTTTGTCGTCGATTTCCTATGGCCCCGCGGCACGCATCCGCAGATTGCCTGATATCGCAAGGGCCGCGCCGGTTTTCGTGACAAAAGCCGGCGCGGTTGACGCCTGCCTTGCTTTTCGGCGTCTTTATGGAAGACTTGGGTGGCTGGGCCGCATTGAGGGTGGCAAATGAATCCGATCCTGCGCCAGATTGCCGACTTCATGTCCAAACGACAAAGCAGCGCCGCGATCGATCCGATCGAAATCCGGCCGTCTCTGCTGCCCTATCTCTATATTCTGGAAGTTGAGACTGATGCGACGGGCCGTCGGCGTTTGCGTGTGCGCCTCACCGGCACGGCCATCGACCGCACGTTCGGTCGCTCATTGCGTGGAGCCCATCTTGACGACTTTCTGCACGGTCCGCGCAGCAGCGATGTCTTGAACGGCTTCCTTGCTTGTGCCGAGCATCACACGCCCATCTGGATGCGCCAGGTCGTTGAACTCCATGACAAGCCACCGCGCTATGTCGAAGGCATCGCGTACTTCATGGAGCCCAATCTCATCTATGGTGGACTCATGCTGGGCGAGGTTCCCGGCGAGGATGTCGGCCCAAGCTTTGAATCGCTAGCTATCTGAGCATCAGATCGCGGCCGGCGCCAACGGGGCAACATCGCGATTCTGGCGACAAGGCCGGCCGTTGGTTAGATGGCACGCGAGATAGTTACATCCTGATAGAAATTGTGCCCACCGGATCGACCACACCAGGTGCCATAGCGAAACGGCTCGAGTTCCATCTTCGAGTCGGCCCACATGTCCTTGATCTGCTCGGGGTCATAGGCTGCAATGAATTCGGGATTGCCATCCTTGGCCGCATAGAAGCCGTCGCCCTTGAAGCGAAAGTTTCGTGACGTCAGCTTGACGCCCGTCTCTTTTTGTTTCTGGTACTGGGCCTTGGCAAAGTCGTCGTTGATAAAAACCGACGCAAATAGCCGTCCATCTGGTTTCAGCACATCATGAATCAGTTTCAGATAATGCCGAACATGATCTGGGTGGAGGTGCGTGAAGAGGCTGACCAGAATGACAACATCGAATTTCTGCTCGCCGAGAAAGCCGAAATCGACCTGTTCCGTCTGCTTGCGCCCCTTCGGATTGTACGCTGAGCTATGAACGTCTAGGTGATGGAACTTATAATTCGGATGGCGCGGCGCGTATTCTCTCTGCATCCAGTTGATGGCGCGCTCGACGATATCGATGCCAACATATTGTGCATCCGGCCCCAGCACCTTGGTCAGGCCATAGGCTACACGGCCGATACCACAGCCTAGATCCAGCACTGCAGCATTGGGCTTCAACCCGACATATCGGTCGACCAGCTCGACGATTTCGTCAGCCGCCTCGAATGTCGCACTGTTGTGGCTGAGCCAGCGCGGCGGCACCAGCGGTTGCCGGCGTCCCAACACCAGATCGACGGCATCAAGCGCAAAGCGCCCAGCACGGCGGTTGAATCTGCGGAGGTCTCTCTTCAGGCTCATGACCCTTCTCTCATACCTAATTATGCTCAGATCAAAATTTGCTGGGATGAGGGGCTCGGAGTAAAATTAGACAGGACGCGAGATGATGACATCCTGATAGAAGTCGTGCGCTCCGGGACGACCGCACCACGACCCATAACGGAATGGTTCTTCCAGCTTCATACCGGCGCCCGACCACATGCTCTCGATCTGCCCGGGATCAAAGGCCACCGCGAGTTCCGGATTAGCGGAGCGTGGTGCGTAAAAGCCATCACCGACGTAGCGGAAGTTGCGCGAGGTGAGTTTTTGCTTGGTTTCAATTGCGAGCCTTTGCCGTTCCTTCGCGAAGTCATCATTGACGAACACGCTCGCAAACAGGCGCCCATCCGGTTTCAACACGCCTCGGATGAGTTCAAGATAGTGGCGCACATGGGCCGGATAGAGATGCGTGAAAACGCTGATCAGGAAGACGATGTCGAACTTCTGATTACCCAGGAAATTGAAATCGATCTCGTCCGTTTTCAAGCGGCCTTGCGGGTTATACGCCGAACTGTGGACATCCAGGTGATAGAAGCTGAAATTGGGATGGGGCTTGTACGCGGCTTTCATCCAGTTGACCGCACGCTCGACGATGTCGACGCCGACATATTTGCCCTCAGGCGACAATTCCTTAGTGAGGCTCGAGGCGATACGACCGATGCCACAGCCAAGATCAAGGATCGCGACATTGGGTGCGAGCCCGGCATAGTCCTTAAGCATCTGCACGGTCTCATCCGCACCATCGAAGGTGATCCCGTCATGGTTGAGCCAGCGCGGTGGAACAAGTGGCGGCCGGCGGCCGAGTAAGCTGTCCAGGGTATCGAGTACAAGAATTTCACCCTGAAACTTCAGCTTCCTGATCGTCTTCTTAAGTCCCATTATTTCCTCAATTTTTGGCAGCAACCAAACGCCATCCTGCGTCCGGCGCCGGGCCCGTCAGCTGACGGTCGATATCATGTCCCGGATTCGCTCCAGTGAACAGCCAACTAGCCCCGTCACAGTGTCTTTAGACGAGATTCCCGGCCCTGCAAAGCTCAGATCGCCGCCTTTACAGCCTCGGCAAAAGCACGGCCGGCCTCGATCTCATCGCCATGGCGGCCGTCTTGAACGACCCAATCGCCGCCAACCATGACGTCCTTCACCATACGGTTGAGCCCAGCGAAGAGCCAGCGGCCGAGGATATCGTCACCTTTGACATAGGCGAGCAGCGGGTGGTTGCCATCGAGAACCACCAGATCGGCACGGTTGCCAACGGCGATCGCGCCCATCTTCTGCCCCAGCGCCTGAGCACCGCCCGCCGCATTGGCGCGGTAGAGGAAGCCTGCCACATGCTTGTTGGCATCATATAGGCGGTTACGTCGCTCATGCTTGAGGCGTTGGCCATATTCCAGCCAGCGCAACTCCTCGACGACACTCAGTGAGACGTGGCTGTCAGAGCCGATTCCGAGACGCCCGCCGGCATTGACGAAGTCGATCGCCGGAAACAAACCATCGCCGAGGTTGGCTTCAGTCGTCGGACACAGACCGGCCACCGCATGGCTCCTCGCCATAGCAGCCACTTCATCGGCTTCGGCATGGGTCGCATGGATCAGGCACCAACGGTCGTCCACTGCCACATTGTCGTAAAGCCATTGGATCGGCCGCCGCCCGCTCCAGGCAAGGCAGTCATCCACTTCCCTTTGCTGCTCGGCGATATGGACATGAACCGGCCGGTCGTCCCGTGTGCTGCCCATCACCGCCAGGATTTCGTCGCGCGTGACGGCACGCAGGGAATGGAAACAGAAGCCCAGCCGGCGGCCAGGACCGGCACAATCTTTCGCGAGGGTCTCCTGCAGCTTGAGATAGCTGTCGACTGAATTGATGAAGCGCTTCTGCCCATCGGTCGGCACCTTGCCGCCAAAGCCGCCATGGGCATAGAGGACGGGCAGCAGGGTGATGCCGATCCCCGCCCGCTCCGCCGCCCGCAGGACGCGCCGCGACATCTCCGCCGCGTCCGCATAAGGCCGTCCATCGAGATCGTGGTGAAGGTAATGGAATTCCGCAACCGCCGTGTAGCCGCCCTTCAGCATGTCGATATAGAGATAGCGCGCGATGTCCTCGACCTGATCCGGCGTCAACCTGCCAACGAGGCGGTACATCAGGTCGCGCCACGTCCAGAAGCTGTCTTCCGGATTGAGCGCCACTTCAGCCAACCCCGCCATCGCCCGCTGGAAAGCATGCGAATGCAGGTTCGGCATGCCCGGCAAAACCGGGCCTTGGCATTGCATCGCGTCTGCGGGTGGGTTAGCACCGGTTTCGACCCGGATCACGTTGCCGGCCCGGTCGAATTCGATCACGACCTGCTCTGCCCAGCCGTCCGGCAGCAAAGCAATGGGGGCGAAGACGGTTCTCGGCATAGGGCTTTCCCGGTGGCTGTCTATACAGGTATATATATCTTGGATTTCGCGTTGGCTGTCGAGTCCGCGCCCTTACTTTGCTGGGAAGCGCATGAACCAGGAAATCGTTCCGCACTATCAGCGCGTCAAGCGCATGATCGCCGACCGGATCGCCGGCGGCACCTGGCACCCCGGTGACCGGATCTCCTCCGAAGCGGAACTGGTGAAAGAGCTGGGCGTCAGCCGCATGACCATCAACCGGGCCTTGCGCGAACTGACCATCGAAGGCGTTCTGACCCGCGTCCAGGGCGTCGGTACCTTTGTGGCATCCGTAAAGCCACAGGCCGCCCTCTTCGAAGTTCGCAATATCGCCGAGGAAATTGCCGAGCGCGGCCATCAGCATCGGGCGGCCGTCATCTCACTGAAAGCAGTGCCCGCGCCTGACGAGATAGCCGAAACCTTTGGCCTTAAAACCGGCGCCCGGGTCTTCCATTCCATCCTGCTGCACCGGGAGAACGACTTGCCTGTCCAGATCGAGGATCGTTATGTCGATCCGCGTCACGCGGCGGACTATCTGGAACAGGATTTCACCCGCCAGACACCCTATGTCTATCTGACAGCAATCGCCCCAATTTCGGAAGCCGAACACATCATCGAGGCGGTGCTGCCGAGCACCACCGAGCGCAAACTGCTGAAGATCGACGCGCATGAGCCTTGCCTGCAGCTCACCCGCCGGACCTGGTCGTCAGGCAAACCTGTGAGCCATGTGCGCCTGATCTACCCCGGTAGCCGATATCGCCTTTCGGGGCGCATCGCCCCGAAAGGCTGAATCAGGTCCGGATCACCAGCAAGGTCTGGCGGATGCCGTCAATCTCCGTCGCGGTCAGCGGATCGAAGCTGATCGTGGCATTGGGTGCGTGGCGGCGTGCAACGGTCTCCAGAAGCGACCGGGGGCTCGCCCAGGCAAGACCCGAAAGCTGGCGCCGCTCGGCCGTCTCGGGAAAATGAACGAGTGCAATGCTGCCAGGCGACATCAGCGAAACAATGCTGCCGATATAGCTATCGAGCCGCGCCTCCGGCACTTTCGAGCAGACGTGCCAGGAACCGATCAGGCGCGGTTTGTCGGCACGCACCTTGGCCAGGGTTTCGGGGTTGATCACGCCTAGCTTGGGCGCCTTCTGTCTCAGCCAGGCAGGATCGAGCGCCTCGAGGCCCAGCTTATAAAACTCGTCGGTAATGTCGACGCCCCAGAACTTTCCCGGCTCGAGGAAGTCGATGACGGCACTGCCGAGACGCAGGGAACCGCAACCATAATCTACCGCAGTATCATTAGGTTGCAGGCCGTATTTCTGAAGAAAGTCGAGCAACTCGCTTTGTGCGCGCACTGGGCGCGAGGCCGATCCGATGGCCGGGTGACCGTCACCCTGGCGGATCTTCCTCATCACCGAATAGACGTAATAGTCCTCATAGGGCGCAAAAGGGTTCCGAAGGCGCCAGCCGAGATAGCGCTTGAATTTGCGCCACCATCGCTTCGCGGTGAATTCATAAGCCAAGTGCAACCCCATTAACTGAAACAGGGCCACCGCAGTGGCCCGACAGGGCGGCGAACCTAGCCAGATTCCTGCCCGACGCCAAGCCGGGAATGCATATCTTCGCCCCCGTCCCTCGCAACAGCGCTCCACCGCGCCACTGTGACCCCAGTCACAGACGTGCGGCCGGATCGTGCTTAGATTTGAGGTCATGAAGCGGGGTTCACCCAACCGTCCCCATCTCCGCTTCAGAGTGCGGGCGTCCGATGCCATCCCCATCGGGCGCCCGCTTTTGCTTGGCGCCTGCCTTTGATTGGCAGGTCTGGTCGACAGCTACCTGTCAAATGACATCAGAATGTCAGAAGCGGAAGCCAAAGCTGGCGTTGATGATCCCTTCGTCGCCATTGCGGTTGAATGGAATATCGTAGGCGAGTTTGCCGATGAACCGGCCGGCCGCAAAACCGATCTCCGGGCCGCCGACAAAATCGTCATCGAAGCCCGAGCCGTAGAGATAGCCGATATTGCCACCGACATACGGCCGGAAGCTTTCATCGCCAAAGGTCAGGTCCAGACTTGCCACGGACCGGCCGCCGAAGCCGTCATTCGGCGTGTCGAAATGATAGAAGCCGGCCTGTTCCGCCCCGACCGACAGCCATGGCAGAACCGGAACATCGACCGCTAAATTGATGCCGCCCAATTGGCTGGTGTGCCCCGCTTCGTCTTCCAAATTGTAACCGTAATACGGACCTGCACTGAAGATGTAGTCACGCTTCCGGGTTGGCGGCGTAGGCGGCGGACTTTGGACCGGCTGCGGGGTTGGTGCTGGCGCCATTTCGGCCACGGGCGGTGGCGGTGCCTCAATGGCTATCTCAACGCGCCGGTTCGCGGCTTCCGGGGTTCCATCCGGCGTTGCAACGGCAAGGTCCGTCTCTCCCAGAGCGTCGCCCGTAATCGCATCGGTTGGCACGCCCTGTCGAATCAGCTCATTGGCAACGGCTTGTTCGCGCCGCTCGGACAGGGCTTGGTTATAGGCTGCATTGCCGGAGGTATCGGTATGACCGCGAACCGATATGCGGGCTGATCCAGCACGGCGGTATTCTTGCGCCGCAGCGGCGACCACCGACATGGCCTCCGCGTTCAACGTTGCCTGGTCGAGGCCGAAATGAACGATAAAGCGACCAGCATCGGACTGCGCCAATTGATATTGAGCGAGCTGGTAATCGGGTACTTGCTGAGCCAAGGCGGCGCCCGTCGATCCCAGAAGGCCAACCACACACAATGTCAGGGTGCGTTTCATTGCCCCCTCCTCTTGCTCATCGAGGGCGTCGTCGAGGCGCGCCGGCGCCAGGTCCGACCACCGCTGCTATCCAATGAACCGCCTACATCTCGGTTAGTTTCAGCGGTGCACTGATTTTATTGGAATCCTCTAGCTTCCAAGGCTCTTCCCAGGCGGCTCAAGCTTGGCTATGTAGTGCCCGCTTCGACATGGGTATCATCCAGAGCGGAGCGGATGGTTTCAGGAAGAGGCATCATTCTATCTGGATGCTAGTAGACTGATTTCAAGACTGTTTTTTGCGGATGCCGGCATAGCACAGTGGTAGTGCAGCGGTTTTGTAAACCGAAGGTCGGGGGTTCAAATCCCTCTGCCGGCACCATTTTCTTCAAGCACACGGCGCTATTTCGCCCAATCGACCATCCCGTAGCGGCCCAGAATCTCGGCCAATCTGCCGGATTTGCGCAGTTCAGCAACTTCGAGCTTTAACGCCTCGACCATGGCAGTGGCCGATTTGTATTGGCGTGAAAAGGCGATGTGCAGCGGCAGAGCCTTCAGGCAGCCAACCTGCCGCAGCAGCGCGGACCGACCGACGCGATTTGCTTCCGTCCTGACGACAGCTTCGCTGTCGAGAACCGCATCGATGCGCCCCAGCAGCAGCAAACGGACATTTCGTGCCGACGCCTCATCCCCACTCGACGTAACAACCGCCCCTTTTGGCCCGCTATGAGCAGCGATATAGGCGTCAATCGGCCCCTCGTCGTGGGTATAGCCGGATACTGCCCCCAAAAGGACGCCGTTCAACGAGTCCGGCCCCTGATAGCGCCAGTCGGAGCCCTCCGTGACAAAGAAGCAGTCCGCATCATAGCCTAAGGGGTCCGACAGGATGAGCCCGTCCCCCTCCAGGGAAGTCGCGCCGATAGCGCCGTCGACCGATCCGGTGCGCACCTCCGACATGGTGCGGTCCCATGGCATCAGTGCATACTCGACCGTGATCCCCAGCCGTGTTGCGGCGCGGGCTGCAATTTCCACCATATAGCCGGGATTGTCGGTGCCAGGCGTGCAGTTGTAGGGACACCAGTAATCCGCCCGCAGGCGCATTATTTCATCGCCCCAGGCGGTTGCCGCGCCACCTAAAACCGGCAGCAGCGCGGCCAGACAGCAAAGTATCGCCGGCACGGAGCGAAGGAACATCGGCCATCCATCGGTGAGGCTGGTGCCACGTCTCCAGCCATGGATCTACACGAACAGCCTATGCCGAGGATCTTAAACAATCGACAATACGTCGGCGACGCCAAAACAGCTTGGCAATCTCCGCTTCGGCGTGATTACGGGCGGCGCGCAATCCGCCATAGGACGGGCAGCAAGGCGCAGGCCAGAGCGATCTTGACGCCTTCGGCCGGCAGGAATGGGAGCACACCCAGATTCAATGCCTGCACGGCACCCACCTTGGTCGCCAGCCAGCCAGCGCCCATACCCAGCATGATCGCCTCACCAATGACGAAGGCGACAAGTGTGGTCAACACCGAGCGGCCATGTCCGCGATCCGCAAGCCAGCCAACCAAGCTCGCAGCAACCAGGAAGCCCACCAAATAGCCCGCTGTCGGACCGGCCAGGCCGGCCGCACTGGCAAAGACCGGCAGGCCGATTGTGCCTTCGATAAGATAGGCGACCAATGTCGCGGCACCCAGGCGCGCACCAAAGGCCGCGCCGATCATCAGGACAACAAAGGTCTGCATCGTCATCGGCACCGGCCAGAACGGTACCTGGGTATGGGCCGAGATCGCCAAAGCCAGGGTGCCGACGAGAGCGGCCAGCACTTGTTGCGCGCGGCTGGCAGCCAGGCCCGACCAGAAAGTTTCGGCAAGTGTCGCGTTCATGAGCGGGAATCCTAATTGGGGTGCCGGTACCGGCGAATATGCGAAGGGCTGCAATAGCAAGGCTTCGGCGGGGCGCCAACAGGATAATTTTCGTGGGCGAGGGCCAATCACCGCCCGGGTGAAATGGCCTAAACGGTGCCGCTTTAAGACAAGTTCAACGGCCGTGACATAAAGAGCATCGGAAACCTATGTTGCGTCCAGTCGTCTAGTCCAGTGCCCGAGCGTCATATCAATGTCCCCTGCCCCCCAAAAACCGCGTTTCTTCTTGCCGATCCTGGCCGGCGCCACATGGCGCGACCGCGCTATCGCCTGCCTTGGCGCACTGGCGGGCATTTGCGCAACCTACCTGCTTTGCCGGCTGACTTTGGGCACCTTCAGCGACGAGATCGCCCATGTCCCATTGCTGGTGGCGCCGATGGGTGCTACCGCCGTGCTGCTTTTCGCCGTGCCCGCCAGTCCGTTGGCGCAGCCATGGCCGATCATCGGCGGAAATACCATCTCCGCCCTTATCGGGATTGCGGTCGCCTTGCTGGTGCCCAATCCTGTCCTGGCCGCCGGTATCGCCGTAGCGCTGGCGATCGCCGTGATGTCCCTTTGCCGTTGCCTGCATCCCCCTGGCGGTGCTGCGGCTCTGCTCGCCGTGCTGGGCGGCTCACATGTAACCGATGCCGGCTTCCTCTTCGCGCTGGACCCGGTCGCCATCAACGCGGTGCTGTTGACACTCATCGGCCTCGGCTATCACCAGCTGCTGAAGCACAATTACCCGCACCGCCCCCTGGCGGCGCCGGTCAACACGCACGGCACCAAAGATGCGGTACCGGGTGCGCGCACTGGCTTTACGTCCGATGATATCGACGGCGCACTGGCGGATCTGGGCGAGACTTTCGACATCGATCGCGCGGATCTCGACCTTTTGCTATCGCGCGTGGAACTCCGCGCGCTGGAGCGCAGTCATGGCGACCTTACCTGCGCCGACATCATGTCGCGGGACGTCGTGTATGTGGAACCGTTCACACGGCCAGCCCAAGCGAGGACATTGCTGCTGGAGCGGAACCTGCGGACGCTGCCAGTCGTGGATCAGGCCGGGAAGGTCATCGGCACTGTGGGCCTGCGGGAATTGCTGGCCCCGGGGAGCACGGTGGAGCAAGTCATGTCGCCCGCATTGACGACGCGACCGGAGAACCCGGCGATCGACCTCATCATCCCACTGACCAACGGCAAGAATCATGCAGCGGTCATTACAGATGCGACCAACCATCTGGTCGGCATCGTCACCCAAACCGACCTGCTCGCCACACTCGGGCGCGTGCCGGTGACGGAGTGAACTTAATGATGAACTGAGTGTGGGTCTGCTTGGAGTACGTGTGGGAGGGTGGTGAGCCGGGCGGGGTTCGAACCCGCGACCCTCTGATTAAAAGTCAGATGCTCTACCGCTGAGCTACCGGCCCTCCATGCGGCGGCGATGAAATCCCATTATCCAGGCGAAAAAGCAAGCATCGCATCACGGCATTCGCCGGTGCGGCAAAGCATACAGAATAGTAAAAATTTAATTATTTAAAATCAGATAGTTATCGGCCTGAGCTAAAAATCTTCTTCAGATACTCGTCGACCCTGGGAGAAACGAACCCATCGATTCGACCGCCGAGGCGGCCGATCTCCTTGATGAAGCGGGAGGAGATGAACTGCTGCCGTTCGGAGGCCATGAGGAAGACGGTTTCGACCTCGGGGTCGAGGCGGGCGTTCATGCCGGCCATCTGGAATTCGTATTCGAAGTCCGAGACGGCGCGGAGGCCCCGGATGATGAAATGCGCGCCCATCTGCTCGACGAAATGCATCAGCAGATTGTCGAACGCCCGGACCTCGACCTTGGCCGGATCGAGGCCGTTGCGCGGGTCGGCGATCTCGGATTCCATCAGCGACATGCGTTCGTTGATGGTGAGCAGCGGTCCTTTCCCGGCATTGGTCGAGACGGCAATGATCAGCCGGTCGGTCAGCAGACAGGCCCGCTTGATGATATCCATATGCCCGTTGGTGACGGGGTCGAACGTACCTGGATAGACCCCGATCCGCTTAGCCCCGGCTGCCTCAGCCATTGCCCCCATCTCCCCCGTCACTATTTTCCGGGCCGCTGTTTTCCGCACCGTCTACGCCTTCCGGCGCGCCTGCGTCGGGGCCGTTAGCCTCGGCAGCGCCCTCGACCTCTTCGCTGTCATCCCCGATATCCGGCAGGTGCGCGACTGCCACGACCTGCTCATCGCCGGCGACCTTGAAGACCGTGACGCCCTGGGTCTGGCGACGGGCCACGCGGATATCATGGATCGGGCAACGGATCAGCTGCCCGCCGTCGGTCACCAGCATGATCTGGTCGCGTTCGGTCACCGGGAAGGACGCCGCGACCGACCCATTCCGGGCCGAGGTCTCGATATTGGCGATGCCCTGCCCACCACGGCCGGTGACACGGTACTCATAGGCCGAGGTGCGCTTGCCGAAGCCCTTGGCGGTAATGGTCAGAATCAGTTCATCCTTGCCTTCGAGCTCGGCCAGGCGTTCGGCCGAAAGCTGCACCGCGTCGGTGCTCGGTACTTCGCTGGCTTCCGGCGTTGCCTCCTCGGCCTCGGCACCTTCACGGCGCTTCTGGGCGGCATAGCGCAGATAGGCATCGCGCTCCTCGGTCTCGACATCGATATGATTGAGGATCGACATGGAGACGACGGTGTCGCCGCTTTCCATCTTGATGCCTCGGACGCCGACAGAATCACGGCCGGCGAAGACGCGCACATCGGTCACCGGGAAGCGGATCGCCTTGCCGCTACGGGCGGCGAGCAGCACGTCGTTCTCATCCGTGCAGACGGCGACACCGATGAGGCGGTCGCCCTCGTCCAGCTTCATCGCGATCTTGCCATTGGCCTTCACGTCGACGAAATCGCTGAGCTCATTGCGGCGGACATAGCCGCTGGCGGTGGCGAACATGACATGGCTGTTGCGCCAACTTGCCTCGTCCTCGGGCAGCGGCATCAGCGTCGAGATCGTCTCGCCATCGGCCAAAGGAAGCATGTTCACCAGGGCCTTGCCGCGCGCTTGCGGGTTGCCCAGCGGCAGGCGATAGACCTTGGTCTTGTAGACCATGCCCTTGGTCGAGAAGAACAGCACCGGCGTATGCGTGTCGGTGACGAAGACTTGGCTGACGAAGTCCTCGTCGCGGGTCGACATGCCGGAGCGGCCCTTGCCGCCGCGCCGCTGCGCCCGGTAGGCCGAGAGCGGCACGCGCTTGATATAGCCGCCATGGGTCACCGTAACGACCATGTCCTCGCGCTGGATCAGGTCTTCGATATCGTGCTCGAATTCGGAATCCTCAATCGTCGTCTTACGTGGCGTGCCGAACTGGCCTTTGATCTCGAGGAGTTCGTTACGCAGGATGTTGAGGCGCTTCGGGCGGCTTTCCAGCGTTTCGAGATGATCGAGGATCTCTGTCGACAGGCCCTGCAGCTCCTCGGCGATCTTGTCGCGTTCGAGGCCGGTGAGGCGCTGCAGGCGCAGATCCAGGATTGCTTTGGCCTGTGCCTCAGAGAGGCGATAGGTCTCGGCTTCGCTGATCGGGTGTTCCGGATCGTCGATGAGGCGGATGAGCGGTGCCACGTCCGATGCCGGCCAGTCGCGCGCCATCAGGCGTTCCTTGGCGGTCGCGGGATCGGGCGCCGTCCGGATTAGCTGAATCACTTCATCGATATTGGCGACGGCGATCGCAAGACCGACCAACACATGAGCCCGCTCGCGCGCCTTGCCGAGGTCGAAGATGGTCCGGCGGGTGATTACTTCCTCGCGGAACTCGACGAAGGCCGCAATGATTGACTTCAGCGTCAGCATCTCCGGCTTGCCGCCGTTGAGCGCCAGCATGTTGACGCCGAACGATGACTGCAGCGGCGTGAAACGGAAGAGCTGGTTGAGGACCACATCCGCCATCGCGTCGCGCTTCAGCTCGACGACGACGCGCACACCGTCGCGATCGCTTTCGTCGCGCAGATCGGCGATGCCTTCGATGATCTTCTCACGCACACATTCGGCCATGCGCTCGATCATGCGCGCCTTGTTCACCTGGTACGGTACCTCGGTGATGACGATGGCCTCGCGGTCCTTGCGGATCTCCTCGACATGGGTGCGGCCGCGCATGACCACCGAGCCGCGGCCGAAATGGTAGGCCTCGCGGATGCCGTTGCGCCCAAGGATGAGCCCGCCAGTGGGGAAATCCGGCCCCGGCACCAGGCGCATCAGGTCGTCGATGGTCAGCGCCGGATCGTCGACATAGGCGCAGCAGGCGTCGATGACTTCGGAAAGGTTATGGGTCGGGATGTTGGTCGCCATGCCGACGGCGATACCACCCGCACCGTTGACCAGCAGGTTCGGGAAGCGCGCCGGCAGCACCACGGGCTCCTGCGCGCGGCCGTCGTAATTGTCCTGAAAATCGACCGTTTCCTTCTCGATGTCCTCGAGCAGCGCCTCGGCGGCCTTGGAAAGGCGCGATTCCGTGTAACGCATGGCGGCCGGCGGATCGCCGTCCATGGAGCCGAAATTGCCCTGCCCGTCGACCAACAGCACCCGCAGCGAGAAATCCTGTGCCATGCGCACCAGGGCGTCATAGATCGCCTGGTCGCCATGGGGATGGTAGTTCGCCATCACGTCGCCGACCGCGCGGGCCGATTTCTTGAAGCCGCTGGAGGAGGAGAATCCACCCTCGCTCATGGCATAGAGGATGCGGCGGTGGACCGGCTTCAGGCCGTCGCGCACATCGGGCAGCGCACGGCTAACGATCACGCTCATCGCATAGTCGAGATAGGAGCGCTTCATCTCCTCTTCGATATTGATCGGCGCGATATCGAATCCGGGTGTGGCGGGCGTGTCAGTCACTGGAAATTATGCCTTGTGCTTCAATACTTTATTGGGCAGCGCGGGATCCCCCGAAACCGCGCCCGGAAGATAGCAGATCGGCCTTAGCGCCACAACAAATGCAGCGCGCCTTGACTTGGAAAAAAGTCAATAAAAACAAAGGCCCGCCGCGATCCGAGGATGGCGGCGGGCTGAAGGCAGGGATGTTACGGTAGGGATGGCCTGAAACGATGGAGTCGCAGGCCCTTCAAAGGGTCGGAAAGAGCGCCCTTCAGGCGGCCTTCGGGCCCTCGAAACCGTGGGCGAACCCGGTCGCGAATTTGGTGGTGTCGTAGGCGTAGAACTCAGCCGGCGCGCGCATCAGATGGTTCGCGGGGTCGCGCAGCAGGCCCATGTCCTGCAGCAGGTGCTGGTCATAATCCGCCAGCACCGTCTCAAGCTTGGGCGAGATCGCCTTGGCGCGGCCACGGAGGAAAAGACGGGTCAGCATGATGAAATCTCCAATCGTTTAGCTACACTCTGTCGCATGCCCTCGTCCGGAGGTTCATGCCGCTCTGCAGCATTCGTTTCATGGTCTTAAGTTAAGGCCGAAACGGGTGATTGACACGCGATAGTTAGTAACGGATATGTTTAGTTATGCTAAATACTCAGCGGCGACTTGCCGCCCTCCCAGGCCTTCGGGCCTTCGAAGCCGTGGCCAGGCATGGCAGCGTCCGGCAGGCGGCAGCCGAGCTCAACGTCACGCCGGGTGCCGTCAGCCAGCAGGTGAAGGCGCTCGAAGCCGAGATCGGCAGCGCCCTCGTCCAGCGTCAGGGCACCGGTATCGTGCTCACCCGCATGGGTCAGGAGGTGAAGGACGACCTCACCGCCGCCTTTCGCCTGCTCTCCCGAGTCTCGGATCGGATGCGTAAAGGCCTCAAAGGCTTGTCGCTGCGCCTGCGCATCGAAGACCCGGCCTTGGCCGCCAATTGGCTGCTCACTCGCCTGCAGCGCTATCGCAGCCGCCCCGACAGCGTCGATGTGGTGCTGGAGACGGCGACCAGCTGGTCGCATATGGAACCCGATGCCTTCGATTTCGACATCCGCTTCGGCCTGGGCGATTGGGAGGACGTCACTGCCCATCGCCTCTTCGCCGACGAAGTCTTCCCCGTCTGCAACCCGCGGCTTCTTGAGAAACATCCTTTGAACGAGCCGCGTGACCTACAGCATCACACCCTGCTCCATCTCGACTGGACCGGCCAGGCGGTGATCTGGCCAGACTGGCCGGCTTGGGCACGCGTCGCGGGCGTGCCCGATATCGATACCTCGCGCGGCATTCATTTCACCGATTTCGCACTGTGCCTGCAGGCGGCGGTAGCGGGCCAGGGTGTCTCGCTCGGCACCACCGCCGTCGTTGCCGACGCGCTGGCCGACGGGCGTCTGGTGGCACCGTTCGAGAAGAGCATCCTCACACCTTTTGCTTATTACATCGTGCACGCGCCCGACGTGATGAAGCGGCCAGAGGCGAAAGGCTTCCTCGATTGGATATTGGAAGAAGCGCGGCTGACGGAGGTGTGAGGCATTGGACCGTCATCCCCGGGCGAAGTCCCCACGGATCCACTATTGCGGTGGATAAACCGGATGCCCGGAACAAGTCCTGGCATGACGATGAAAATCAGGCAACCAGCCCCACCAGCTTCGCCGCCATCGCCGCGGCATCTTCGGGTTTGAGCCGCGTGCATTTTTCGCCGAGATGAGTCTCGAATGCGGCGGCGGTTTTCTCGGTGAAGATCACTGTGCCATCCTTCTCCAGCGCCGTGATGCCGTCGAAGGTGAGTGCCGCGGCGTTGACGCCCAGCGCCTGCTCCAGCGTCCATTCGCGCGGCAGATCGACGGCGACGCCCTTGCGGCTGATCTTGACCGGATAGCCGCCGACTAGGCCGTTCGGCGCCGGCGCATGCAATGCGTAGGGCTCATCGCTCAACAGCGCCGCCAGCACGTCGAGCGCCGCCGACGCGGTGATGCGGTTGATTTCGTCTGTGTGCTCCACTGCCATCTTCACACTGCGCAGCTTATCCTTCACGCCCAGCGAAATGTCATGTCCGTGCCATAGCACCTGCAGCAGGAAAGGTGGAAACTCCTTCACCGCTTCCTCGCGATAGAAGAGCGACGACAGGGCGTGACCAGCCACCAGCTTCACCGCCAATTCCGGAATCGGCGCCTTGGCCTGTTCGCTGGCAAGAAACCGTATCTTGGGCAGGCATTCGCTGATATTGCCGATGCCGATACTCGGCCCCTGCCCGGTCATGTGCAGGATCGCATTGACCACGTCCGGATAGGTGCCGCTGACCCAGGGGCAATGCAGTTCCGATTTCTCCCAGGCGGCACGCAAGGCCAGCATGGGCGCCAGATGGCAGGCAAGCCAGAAGCCGAAAGGCAGGTTCCTGAGCTTCGCGGCATTACCGCTCGCCGCAATCCGCCACCAGGGCAACAGGGTGGGCGCCGCGAACATCAGATCCGGCTGGATCTTGCGCAACAGGTCCGGCGCATTGGGGGCGTTGAAATCGAAGGCCACCACGTCGACGCGCGGGTATTGACCTTCCAAAGCGGCGCCGATCTTGGCAGCGTTGGCCTTGGCGCGGGCATGGGCCGTGTTACGCGTGGCCACGATGATATGCTGGAATCGCCCATCGCGCGCCGCTGCCTCCAGCACCGCGCCGCCCAGTTTCCCCAGCGATATCAGCAACAGCTTGCTCAACCGGCCCCCGATTCCAAGATCGGGATGAGCGTAACGGTGGAATCGCGCGTTGGCGAGTGCCCCGCCAAATGCGTCCGACATCCCCGGGCGAAGTCCCGGGGATCCACTGCTTGCCGGATGGACTGGATGCCCGGGTCAAGCCCGGGCATGACGGTCTATGAACGGAGGCCGCGCGTCCTACTTCTTGAACCCGGCCTTTGCGAAGGCTGCGGCAAGCGCGTTGTCACCGCCACCACCGCCGCCGCGATTCTGGGCCGGCTTGTTGTCCTGCATGAACTTGCGCTCGTTCCTGCCCATCGGCCGGTCCTTCGGCGCCTCCGTGTTCTGTCGGCTTTGCGGCGTCTCGCCGGAGCGCATGGTGAGGGAGATGCGCTTCCTCTTGATGTCGACTTCCAGCACGCGGACCTTCACCACGTCGCCAGGCTTCACCACCTCGCGCGGATCCTTGACGAAGCGGTCGGCAAGCGCCGAGACGTGCACGAGGCCGTCCTGATGCACGCCGATATCGACGAAGGCACCGAAGGCCGCGACATTGGTCACGACCCCTTCCAGCATCATGCCGGGCTGGAGATCCTTCATCTCCTCGACGCCTTCCTTGAAGGTCGCCGTCTTGAATTCCGGTCGCGGATCGCGGCCCGGCTTTTCCAGTTCCTTGATGATGTCGGTGACCGTCGGCACGCCAAAGGTCTCATCGGTGAACTGCTCAGGCTTCAAGCTCTTGAGCAGCTTGGTGTCGCCGATGACGGCCGTGATTTCCTTGCCGGTGACGGCGAGGATGCGGCGCACCACCGGATAGGCTTCCGGATGGACCGAGGAATTGTCGAGTGCGTCTTCACCCTCGCGGATGCGCAGGAAGCCCGCCGCCTGCTCGAAGGCTTTCGGCCCGAGGCGCGGCACGCTGAGGAGCTGCTGGCGCGATTTGAAGGGGCCGTTGGCATCGCGGAAGGCAACAATATTCTGCGCCAGACTCTCACCCAAACCCGACACACGTGCCAGCAGCTTGGCAGACGCCGTATTCACTTCAACACCGACCGCGTTCACGCAATCCTCGACCACGGCATCGAGCGCCTTCGACAGGCGGAACTCGGCTACGTCATGCTGGTACTGGCCGACACCGATGGATTTCGGATCGATCTTCACCAGTTCGGCGAGCGGATCCTGCAGACGGCGCGCGATGGAAACCGCGCCACGAATGGTCACGTCCAGTTCCGGCAATTCCTTCGAAGCGTATTCCGAGGCCGAGTACACGGAAGCGCCTGCTTCCGACACCATGACTTTGGTGAGCTTCAGTTCCGGGTGGCGCTTCATCAGGTCGTCGGCCAGCTTGTCGGTTTCGCGGCTTGCCGTGCCGTTGCCGATGGCGACCAGTTCCAGGCTGTGGCGATGACAGAGAGCGGCGAGAACCGCGATCGATTCATCCCATTGCCGCTTCGGTTCGTGCGGATAGATCGTCGCGAATTCCAGCACCTTGCCGGTGGCGGCAATGACCGCGACCTTGCAACCGGTGCGCAGGCCTGGATCGAGGCCGAGGGTCGCCCGCCCACCGGCCGGTGCCGACATCAGCACATCCTTGAGATTGGACGCGAAGACGCGCACGGCTTCATCTTCCGCCGCCTGACGCAACCGGCCCATGAGGTCGAGCTCCAGGCTCAGCTTCAGCTTCACGCGCCAGCACCAATGCACGACATCGATCAGCCATGAATCTGCGGCACGGCCCTGATCGGCAACGCCAGACTGGGCCGCAATCACCCGCTCGGCCTCATTCAGCGCCTTGCGGTCTTCCGGCTCGTCGATGGCGAGATTGAGCGCCAGGATTTCTTCCTTCTGGCCGCGGAACATGGCCAGCGCCCGGTGCGACGGCACCTTGGCAATCGGCTCGGCCGCGTCGAAGTAATCGGAGAACTTGGCGCCGCTGTCCTGTTTGCCTTCCATGACCTTGGAAACGAGGCGCGCCTTGTCCCACATGAACTCACGCAACCGCGCCAGCAGATCGGCGTCTTCCGCAAACCGTTCGGAGAGAATATCGCGGGCACCTTCGAGGGCCGCCTTCACATCGGCCACACCTTTTTCGGCATTCACATAGGCCGCCGCCTCATCCTGCGGTTTTTTGGTCGGATCGCCGATCAGCAGATCAGCCAGCGGCTCGAGGCCGGCTTCGCGGGCGATCATCGCCTTGGTGCGACGCTTGGGCTTGAACGGTAAATAGAGATCCTCGAGGCGCGCCTTGGTATCCGCAATCGCGATCTCGCGGCTGAGTTCGTCGGTCATCTTGCCTTGTTCTTCGATGCTCTTGAAGATCGCGGCACGGCGATCCTCGAGCTCGCGCAGGTAGCCAAGGCGTTCTTCCAGCTTGCGCAGCTGGATGTCGTCGAGGCCGCCGGTCACTTCCTTGCGGTAGCGCGCGATGAAGGGAACCGTGGCGCCGCCATCCAGCAATTCGACCGCGGCTTTGACCTGCACGTCCCGTGCGTCAAGTTCCTCGGCGATTCTTGCTTCGATGGACTTCATGTGGGCTCCTCACGACTCGGGTTCTGGCACCCTGTTTGGGCGAAAGGCGGGCCTTGTAGCGGAGCGATGACTAGGGTTCAATGCCTTGACGTAATCCGTTCCCGCCACTAGCCGCGCCAGCTTTTTGATTCTAAGGCCTTTTGATTCTACGGAAAGATCGCATCATGACCGCCAGCGCCAAATCCACCCGTCCCGCCGCCGTCCCGACCGTCCAAGTCGACAATGAACGCGTCACCGTGACCGAATGGCGCTTTGCGCCCGGGGCCGAAACGACCTGGCATCGCCATGGTTACGACTATGTCGTCGTGCCGCTCCTCGACGGCAAGCTGCAGATCGACGACGGCAAGGAACAGCGCATCGTCGAGATGGGCGCCGGCAAGTCCTATTATCGCCCGGTCGGCGTCGAGCACAATGTCATCAACGCCAGCGATTACGAGTACGCATTTGTCGAAATCGAATTCAAGACGGCGCGATAGAGATTTTGAGGCTTTGAAGAAAAGCCCCCTCACCCCAACCCCTCTCCCCGCAAGCGGGGCGAGGGGCTTTGAGACGAAGTTCGATCGAAACTCCCTCGCCCCACGAAGTAGGGAGAGGGCCGGGGTGAGGGGCATTTAATGACGCGCGATAAACCGACTGGCGACAAATCCAAGAAGCCGAAGCCCTCACGCGGACCGCGTAAGGATGCACGTGCGGCGCGGCGGGATGCCGCTGATAACTCAAGCAAGGGCGGCAAAGGCAAGGCCGTTCCCTTCCCGACCAAGGAACAGGTGCTCGACTTCGTCCGTACCTCGCCGGTGCCGGTCGGCAAGCGCGAGATTGCGCGCGCCTTCAACCTGCGTGGACAGGATCGCATTCCGCTGAAAGCCCTGCTGAAGGAATTGGAGAAGGATGGCGCCGTCGATCGTGGCAAGGCGCGACGTCTCGCGGCACCCGGCGCCCTTCCCGAGGTGACTGTCATCCAGATCATCGGCCCCGACGTCGATGGCGATATCTGGGCACGGCCGATCGACTTCCCCGAAGACGATGCAGAGCCGCAGATCATCGTCATCGAGGACAAGAAGCTCGATAAGCCGCTGGCACCGGGTGACCGGGTGCTGGCGCGCCTTGAGCGCAAGGATTCCGACGTCTATGAGGCGCGCCCAATCCGTCGCCTGCAGGCGCGGGCCGAACGCGTCGTGGGAGTCCTGGAAAAGGGGCCGCATGGCACGGGCCGCATCATTCCCACCAGCAAACGCATCAAGACCGAATTTACCGTAGATCCCAAGGATCTCGGCGGCGCCCGTCCGTCCGAAATCGTGGTGGCCGAGATCGAACCGGCACGGCGCATGGGAAGCCCCCGCGCGCGCATCGTCGAACGCATCGGCCGTGTCGGCGAGGCGAAGGCGGTCAGTATGATCTCCATCGCCGAGCATCATATCCCCTTCCAGTTCTCACCTGCCGCGCAGGAACAGGCGGAAGCGGCAACTGCGGCACCGCTCGGCAACCGCGCGGACCTTCGCAAAGTTCCGCTCGTCACCATCGACGGGGACGATGCGCGTGACTTCGACGATGCCGTCTGGGCGGCACCCGACGACAATGCCGACAATCCCGGCGGCTGGCGCATCATGGTCGCGATCGCGGACGTCTCCTGGTACGTCCGCCCCGACGATGCACTCGACCGGGTGGCACGCGACCGGGGCAATTCGGTCTACTTCCCGGATCGGGTCGTGCCGATGCTGCCGGAAGAACTCTCCAACGGCTGGTGCTCGCTGCGCCCGTATGAGGAACGCCCGGTGATGGCTGTCGAAATGACCATCGACGCCAATGGCCGCAAGCTCAGACACCATTTCATGCGCGGCCTCATGCGCTCGGCGGCCCGCCTCACCTATGACCAGGTGCAGGCGGCGATGGACGGCAATCCAGACGACCTCACCGGCCCGTTGCTGGAACCGGTCGTCAAGCCGCTATATGGCGCCTTCCAGGCGTTGCTCAAAGCGCGCGAGGAGCGTGGCACGCTGGAACTCGATCTGCCTGAGCGCCGTGTCTTCATCAACAAGGACGGGCAGATCGAGCAGATCGTGCCCAGGGCACGCCTCGACAGCCATCGCCTGATCGAGGAGTTCATGATCGCCGCCAACGTGGCTGCGGCCGAGGCCTTGGAAAAGAAGCACTGGCCCTGCATGTACCGCGTCCACGACCAGCCGGACGCGACGCGGGTCGAAGCCTTGCGTGAATTCCTGGATTCGCTGGGGTTTAACCTGGCGCGCGGGCAGGTGCTCCGGCCCAAGCATTTCACGCAGCTGCTGCTGAAGGCGAAGGGCACACCCTTTGCCGAGATGATCTCTTCGCTGATCCTGCGCTCCCAGGCCCAGGCGGTATATGCGCCCGAAAATCTCGGGCATTTCGGCTTGGCGCTTACCCGCTACGCCCATTTCACCTCGCCCATCCGGCGCTATGCCGACCTGCTCGTGCACCGGGCGTTGATCGGCGCCTATAACTTCGGCGAAGGCGCGCTCGACAGGTCGGCGACGGCCGAATTCGCGGAAACAGCGGTCCATATCTCCGGCACCGAGCGGCGTGCCGCGGCAGCCGAGCGCGACGCCATCGACCGCTATGTCGCAGCCTTCCTGGCCGACAAGGTCGACGCCGAGTTCGACGGGCGCATTTCCGGCGTTGCCCGCTTCGGCCTTTTCATCAATCTGAAGGAAACCGGCGCGGACGGGATCATTCCCATTTCCACCCTGCCGCAGGATTTCTACGACCATGACGAAGGTCGCCATGCCCTGGTCGGGCGCCGGTCCGGACGCACCTATCAGCTCGGCCAGTCGGTCACGGTCCGCCTGGTCAGCGCCGATCCACTGACCGGTGGAATCACGCTGGAACTCCTTTCGGCCGAACCCTTGACCGAAGGGTCAGACCGAGTCTTCCGCCAGACCTCGCCGCGGCAGAAGGCCAAGAAGCCGCCCCAAGGCCGCCCGAAGAACATACGTTTCGGCGGCGATAAGGGCCGGGCCAAATCCCAAAAAGGCGGAAAGCCCGCCAAAAAGGGAAAGAAGCGCCGCTGATTCTGCATGGTTCAGGACGCGCGAACCCCTAGCCTAGGGCAGGAATTCTGCTAGATTGACGCGCAACGAGGGGTAACCCTGGCAGGCGCGATGGGGCAGCGCGCTGGCTTTGGGAAAAGTAGCGGATAGCGGCTGATTTGAGTGCGTTTCGTCCTGAGGGTTTCGTGACCGGGTGGCCTGTACAACAGGTGTCACGCCGGATCGTCGTTTTGCCGCTGCTGCTTGGGCTCTATGCCTGTGCCAGTCAGGCCAGCCGTTCCCCGGAAGATGCGACCGCCGCCCTTGATCGGGACATGCTGGTCACCGGCCTCGCCGACATCGATTCCATTTACATCACCAAGCAAGACATCGGGGGGCTTACCCTCACCGGCCTGCAGCAGCTCTCCAGCCTCGACCCGGAGCTTACAGTCGAAGGCGATAGCGACGAATTGAAGCTGCTGCAGAACAAGAACATCATCGAGGCCGAGAAGCTCGACGACGGGCCGGATGCCAGCGCCAAACAATGGGGCAAGGCCGCGGCCAAGCTCCTGAAGGAAGCGCGCGCCAAATCGACCAAGGTCTCCGCGGCCGGCAACGAGAAGGTCTATGAAGCGATCTTCACTGGCATCGTCGGCAAGCTAGACGGCTTCTCACGCTATTCCGGCACCGACGCAGCGCGCGAGGACAAGGCATCGCGTGACGGATTCGGCGGCATCGGCGTGCGCATCTCGGTCGAAGACGGTGAAGTGCGCATTACCGCAATTATGCACTACACCCCGGCCGAACGCTTGGGCCTGAAGCGCGACGACGTCATCCTGAAGATTGACGGTCATTCGGTCGAAGGCTTCACCCAGCAGCAAGTGGTGAACGAATTGCGCGGCGAAGTCGACAGCCGGGTCGTACTCAGCATCCTGCGCGATGGCAAGGACGAGCCGTTTGACGTGGCGGTGAAGCGCGCCCATGTGGTGCCGGAGACGGTGAGCTATCGCCGCGAAGGCGACATCGCCTATTTCCGCATATTCAGCTTCAATTCCGAAACCGCCAACAGCCTGAAGCGCGAGATCAAAGACGCCAAGGACGAGATCGGCAAGAAGATCAAAGGCTACGTCCTCGACTTACGCAACAACCCGGGCGGCTATGTGCCGCAATCGGTGGCGACCGCGAACCTCTTCCTCGACGAAGGCCGCATTGTCTCGATTCATGGCCGCCATCCGGACAGCCATCAGTATTTCGAAGCCAGCGATGGCGATCTTACCGACGGCAAGCCGATGGCGGTGCTGATCGACGGCAATTCGGCGTCAGCTGCGGAGATCGTCGCCGCCGCCTTGCAGGACAATGGCCGCGCCGTGCTGATCGGCACGAACTCCTATGGCAAGGGCACGGTCCAGAACATCAAGCCGCTGCCCAATCAGGGCGAGATCAAGCTGACCTGGGCGCGCTTCCATGCGCCGTCCGGCTATACGCTGCATCACCTCGGCGTGCTGCCCAGCGTCTGCACCGCGGGCAAGCATGATTCCGATGAGCTCCTGACGGAGCTGAAACTCGGCGAATTGCCCAAGGTGCCGGTTGCCAAGCGCAATGCCGCCAAGCCCGACGACACCAAGGCGCTGGATGCCCTGCGCCAGACCTGCCCTGCGCGCAAGAATGAGGATCCGGTCGATCTCGAACTGGCACTCAAACTCCTGCGGCAGCCGGGCCTTTATCAGAGCGCCGTCGATCTGGCGGACCCGCCGGACGGTGCGCAGGTCGATGATGCCGCCGAGGCCTTGCTCCCCTTCGTACCGTGATCGCCAGGCCCCGCGATGCAGCGGGCTTGGTCCTCATCCGCGCCGCCAAAAAGGGCGCTCCTGAAATTCTGATCGGCCGCCGACCCGCCAAGATGGGCTTCCTGCCTGGCATCCATGTCGTCCCCGGCGGGCGGGTCGACCCCGAGGACTCTCTGGCCGGTCCGGGCCTCCCTCATCCGGCAATAGTGTCTCAGCTCGGCGCGAGGTGGGCAGCATTCATTAATGCGGCGCTCCGGGAGACATTTGAGGAGACCGGCCTATTATACGGTCGTCCCAAGTCAGGCCCCATCGCGGGTCATTCGGGGCCCTTCTGGGAGGCCTATCGAGGGCAGGAATGGATGCCGGATTATGCCAGCTTGGACTATCTCTGCCGGGCGATCACCCCAGTCACTTCCAAGCGCCGCTTCAACACCCGATTCTTCCTCGGCGACGGGGAAATGGCCGCCGGATCCCTCGCAGGAAATGGCGAATTGGAGGATTTGGTCTGGATTCCCGTCACCGGCCTGGGGGCGCTCAACCTGGTCGATGTGACCGAATATGTGCTCAAAACTGCGATCCGGCGGTGGGACAGCGGCATTCCGGTCGGCACAGAGGCCGCTAAGCTATTGAATTACCGAAACGATATCCTGCAGCTTACAACCATGCGGAAGCCTTGACTTTCGGCGTTTCCCCGCTATTTTGCGCCATCCTTTTGCAGCGACACGCATTTTACTTTTGAGAGACGGCCATGGCCAAGTCAGCGACTATCCTTGTGAAGCTCGTCAGCACCGCTGACACGGGCTACTACTACGTCACCAAGAAGAACCCACGCTCGACGACCGAGAAGTTCGAATTCAACAAGTACGACCCGGTCGTGAAGAAGCACGTGCCCTTCAAGGAAGCGAAGATTAAGTAATCGCGCTTTCAGAGCCGACCCTATTTGAAAGGGGCGCTTCCTCGATCAGGAAGCGCCCCTTTCGCATTTCAGCCGGTCCAGGCTTCAGGCAGCGCAGGCTTCAGGCAGCTTTAAGACCAAGGAGTGCTCGGGCCTCGGCGGTGGTCGCCGGATGGCGATCATATTTGCCGCAGAGATCGGCGACGCGCTTCACCAGTTCGGCATTGCTCGCGGCCAAGCGGCCTTTTTCGAAATAGATATTGTCCTCAAGCCCGGTGCGCACGTGGCCGCCACGCTTCAGGGCCCAGTGATTGGCATCAAGCTGGAGGCGGCCGATGGCAGCAGCGGTCCAGGTCGCGGTTGGCATCAGCTCGGTCAATTCCTCCAGCATGAAGTCCACAATCTTCTCGCGCGCGGGCAAGGCGCCGGGAATGCCCAGCACGAATTGCACATGGGGCGGTGACTTGAGAAGCCCGCGATCCACCAGCGCCTTGGCGTTGTAGAGCATGGCGAGATCAAAGAGCTCGCATTCCGGCTTCACATCGAACTTGATCATGTCGTTCGCAAGCTCGTCGATAAGCTGCGGCGGGTTCTCGTAGATGATGGTGGCAAAATTGACCGAGCCGGTGGCCAGCGAACCCATATCGGGCTTGAGGCTCAGCGCCGCGCCGCGTTCCGACGCCTCGCGCCCACGCCCACCGGTCGAGAATTGGATGATCATACCAGGGCAATGCTTGGCGATGCCCTCTTGCACCTTTTGGAACTTCACAATGTCCGAGCAGGATTTGTCCTGATCGTCACGGACATGGATATGAACGAGGCTCGCCCCCGCCTCGAACGCCTCATGCGTGCTTTCGATTTGCTCGGCGGGTTGAGTGGGAACGGCCGGATTCTGTGCCTTCGTGGGCTGGCTGCCGGTGATGGCGACGGTGATGATAGCTGGCGTGCTCATAATCTCGTTTCTTTTGCTCGCGTATCAGATTCGCCCCCATAGGCGCGCGAGAACAAGCCGCCAGATGTCGAGGCCGGAAGGCGCCCTGCCGCCCGCCGTGACCGGATCGTAACGATCCGCCCGCAAGCTCTCAAGCTGCGCCGCCGCCAATCGCCCGGGAAAGAGCGCCGGCATGGCGGCGGGCGGCAGTTTTGCCTTTCGCGCTGCAGCAAGAAGCGCCGACGCCCGTGTACAGACTTGCTCGATGGCCAGCGCCACGTCGGGGCCAGGCCGCAAATTGAGCAACGCGTCGCGATCGACACCCGGCAGCAGCACACGGCGATGGCGCGCCAGATAGATCGTGGCACGCGCGACGCCGACAAGGCCGTAGGCGCTGCCGGCCGCCCGTGCTGCTCGGCGCTGGTCTTGGGCAGGCCGCTTCAGGCAAACCTGCAGGGCCAGTTCGGCAAGTGCGCCTGCACTGGCATCGGCATAGGCTTCGAGTTCAGCATGATCGGCGGGTGTTTCTCCCGCCACATCGCGCTCGCGCGCATCAACGAGGCTGCGCAGCAACGCGGCATCGAGATGTCGCCGCGTGATGAGATCGGCCAGGGCCTGCACCAGATGATGACGATGCCCCTTACCCGCCCTGATCTCGTCCAATGCGTCACGCCACCATTGCAAGCGGATCAGCCCCAGCATCTGCTCCGAGACCTTGTCAGCGATGCCGGCAATCTCCGCATTAAAGGTATAGAGCGTCACCAGATCGGCGCGCAGAGCGACCGGCGCCGCGACTGCGCACAAGAATCGGTCGCGATCGGTCCGGCGCAGCTCTTCCAGCGCGCGAAGCTCAGTTTCCGCTTCGCTCATATTTCACCAGCAATCCCATAATTTCCCAATGGATTTACGGGGAATCAGTTTCTCCGTGTCGTTCCATCCTATAAGATGCGGCCTATAGCCACACCGCTTTTGCTTCGGAGGGGTACAGCAATGAGCAAAATTCTTGAGAACCTGCACAGGACTTTGGCCGCCGGCGTCGTGCTTGCCGTCGTCGTGTTCCTGATCGTCAATCTGGGCGGCTTCGATGCCGGCCCCTATTTCTCCTTCCTGTTCCGTTTCATCCATGTCTGGTTCGGCGTCCTGTGGATCGGCCTGCTCTATTACTTCAACTTCGTGCAGATCCCGTCGATGCCCAAAATTCCCGACGAACAGAAGCCGGCCATCGGCAAGGTCATCGCGCCGACGGCGTTGTACTTCTTCCGCTGGGCCGCTGCGGGCACAATCGCCTTCGGCCTGATCACAGCGGGACACAACCAGATGCTGGTCGAAGCGCTGACGTTCCAGCCGGGCTTCCGCACGATCGGCATCGGCATGTGGCTGGCGCTGATCATGGGCTTCAATGTCTGGTTCGTTATCTGGCCGAACCAGAAGCGCGCGCTGGGTATCGTCGATGCCGATGCGGACACCAAGAAGAAGTCGGCGCGCACCGCGATGCTGGCCTCGCGCATCAACACCATGCTGTCGATCCCCATGCTCTATTGCATGGTGGCGCAGCAGCAGGGCATCGGCAACTAAGCCCATCCACATTTCGTTTTGATGAAATCGGGGTCCAGCGGGACCCCGATTTTTTTGTGCGCTAAGTTGACGCAGGCGAAAGGGGAACCGCTCTGCCATGAAGCGGTTATTTTGCGAGTTAGCAGCCAGTGTCGTTGGCGCGGAGTATTTGCTCAGGCGCGAAGCGGCCCGCCAAGCTGCCCATTTCCGCAGCAATGAGGATTTCTTATGTCTGACGTAAGCCTTCTATCCGAGATCAAACTGCCGCCGCTTCCCTACGCCCTCGACGCCCTGCAGCCGCACATTTCCAAGGAGACGCTCGAGTTCCATTACGGCAAGCATCATCAGACCTACGTCACCAATCTCAATAACCTGATCAAAGGCACCGAGTTCGAAGGCAGGTCGCTGGAGGACATCGTGAAGAAGTCGTCGGGCGGCATCTTCAACAACGCCGCGCAGGTTTGGAATCACACCTTCTATTGGAACAGCCTGTCGCCCAAGGGCGGCGGCGAACCCAAGGGCGCGCTGGCCGACGCCATCAAGAAGAAGTGGGGCTCCTATGACAGCTTCAAGGCCGAGTTCGCCAAGGTCGCGATCGGCACCTTCGGTTCGGGCTGGGCATGGCTCGTGAAAAAGGCCGATGGTAGCCTCGATTTCGCCAGCACCAGCAACGCCGCAACACCACTGACCGGCGCCGATAAGCCGCTGCTGACCTGCGACGTGTGGGAACACGCCTATTACATCGACTACCGCAACAAGCGCCCGGATTATGTCGGTGCGTTCTGGAACCTGGTGAACTGGGACTTTGCGGCGAAGAATTTCGGTTGAGATTTCCCCCTCACCATAGAGCAATGAAACCCTCCCGCTAAATCGGCGGGAGGGTTTTGTTTTTGGGGGAGAGCCTTCACTTGCCCCCTGCCCTCCCCCTGAAGGGAGAGGGTTCGTATAGCGAGGTGTCGGCGCGAACTCCGCGAGAAGCCCCTCTCCTTTCAGGGGGAGGGGTTGGGGTGGGGGGCTCGCGGTCTCCGCCTACCCTACTCCACTGCAATCAGCGCGGCGGCGATGCGGCGGCCTTCAGCCATGAGAACGTTGAAGGTTCTTGCGGCGGCACCTGTGTCCATCGGCTCGATGACGATGTTCTGAGCGCGCAAAGTCGTGCGGAGGTCGCGCGGGACCATGGCGAGGCGCGGGCCGCAACCGAGCAGCAGCAAGTCGATCTCGCCTGCCTTGGCGCCGTCGATCACGGGCGCGAGGCTTTCAACGGTCAGCGATGCCATATCGCGGACGTCCCAGCCGATTGTGCGGGTCGGGAAGACGAGTACCGAACCATCATAGGCCGTGCCCGTAACCTTGAAGCGCAGATCGCCATAGCTCTCGATGATCTGCCGACCGACGGGAATGAGCGGCGTAAGATCCATCTAGCACTCCCTGAGACCCGAAAGCCTCACGCCTTCTGTGTGCTGGTGCCGGCGGCCTTGCCCTTATCCGAACCGATATTGCGTAGGTTCATGTAGAGCAGCATCGGCGAGGCGACACAGATGGTCGAGTAGGTGCCGATGAGGATGCCCCAGATCATGGCGACCGAGAAGCCGTGCATGGCTTCGCCGCCCCAGAACGCGAGAGCCAGAACCGAGAGCAAAGTCAGGCCCGAGGTGACCGTGGTACGGGCCAGCGTCTCATTGAGCGCCTGGTTGATGAGCTGCGTCAGCGGCATCGTCTTGTAGCGCCGCAGATCATAGCGGATGCGGTCATAGATAACGACGGTATCGTTCACCGAATAACCGGCGATCGTCAGGACGGCAGCGACCGTGGTGAGATTGAATTCCATGCCGGTCAGCGCGAAGAAGCCGACCGTGGTGACGCAGTCGTGGAACAGCGCCAGCACGGCGTTGACGCCGAACTGCCATTCATAGCGGAACCAGATATAGGCCATGATGCCAAGCATGGCGAAGATCGAAGCCCAAAGGGCACTCGATTTCAATTCATCGCCAACCTTGGGGCCGACAGTTTCCGTGCGGCGGTACTGCCACTCGCTGCCCAGCGTTTCCTTGATCTTGCCGACGGCGGCCTGGGTGGTTTGCTCCTGGGACTCGGTCGCGGTCGCGTCCTGCTGGGGGATGCGAATGAGGACGATGTCGGGCGAGCCGAATTCCTGCAGCGAGATCTGACCGAGGCCGAGATCGTCGAGACGGGACCGCATATCGCCAAGGTCCGCCCTGGCGGTGGGTGCCTTCACTTCCATGATGACACCGCCGGCGAAGTCGATGCCGAAATTGAGCCCCTTGGTGAAGACAAGCGCAAAAGAGCCGAGGACCATGATCACCGAGATGATGAACGTGATCTTATGCGGCCACATGAAGTTGATCTTGGTGCCGTGCGGAACGATGTGAAGCGGTTTGAACATTTTCTTCTCTCTCGCTCCTTTATAGCGGCAGCGCCTTGGGACGCGCGCGGCGCAGCCAGATCGAGGTCATCAGGCGGGTGACGACCACCGCGGTGAAGACCGAGCTGACGATGCCGATGAGTAGCGTGATGGCGAAGCCCTTGATGGGGCCGGAGCCGAAGGCAAAAAGGAACATGGTGGAAATTCCGTGAGTGACATTGGCGTCGAAGATCGTCGCCTGCGCCTCACGATAGCCGGCCTCCATGGCATTGACCGGCGAGCGGCCGTTGCGCATTTCCTCGCGCACGCGCTCAAGGATCAGCACGTTGGCGTCAACCGCCATGCCGAGGGTCAGCACCATGCCGGCGATACCGGGGAAAGTCAGCGTGGCCCCGATGGCCGAGAGGAAACCCAGCATCAGGACGCCGTTCAACACCATCGCCAGATTGGCAAAGATGCCGAAGAGGCCGTAAAGCACCACCATTGCCACGGCGATGAAGATCACGGCGATCAAGCAAGCGCGCTTACCAGCCTCGATCGAATCCGCACCAAGATCGGCACCGACGGTGCGCTCTTCCAGCACGGTAAGCGGCGCCGGCAAGGCGCCTGCACGCAGCAGGATGGCGAGATCGCGGGCCGAAGCCGTCGTGAAATTGCCGCTGATGATGCCGCTGCCGCCTAGAATGGCATCGCGGATAACCGGCGCGCTGATGACTTCCTTATCGAGCACGATGGCGAAGCGCTTGCCGACATTGGCTTTGGTCGCATCGCCGAACTTGCGGGCGCCCAGATTGTCGAATTTGAACTGCACGATCGGCATGCCACCTTCGAAACCCTGCTGGGCATCGATCAGGTTTTCACCCGAGACCATGACCTGTTCTTTGATCCAGAGTTGCTGGCTGGGGGCGCCGTCCTTTTCCACCACCGGCAGCTGGGCCGACCCAGCGCTGCGGGTGCCGGTCGATTCAGCCACTTCGTCGACAAGACGGAATTCCATCTTGGCGGTCTTGCCGATCAGATCCTTCAAGTGCTGCGGATCGCCATAGCCGGGCACCTGGACAACGATACGATCCTCGCCCTGGCGGACAACAGTCGGTTCCTTGGTGCCGGTCTCGTCGATGCGCTTGTTGATGATCTCGATCGACTGGTCGACGGCGCGCTTCTTCATTTCCGCAAGATCGGTATCGGTGAAATAGGCCGTGACGGTGCCATCGTCCTTCACTTCCGTCTGCACGCCGACGACCGCCTTCTTCAAGGCGGCGCGAGCGCCATCAAGATCGGTGAGGTCGCGCAGCTTCAGCGTCACGCGGTCGTTCTGCACCTGGACATTGGTGTAGCCGTATTTGGTGAGCGAATTGCGAACGTCCTGGCCGAGCTGCTTGAGCTTGGCGTTGATCAGTTCCTTGGTGTCGACCTCATAAAGGAGGTGCGAACCACCCTGGAGATCAAGGCCGAGGCTCACTGTGCGAGCCGGCAACCAGCTTGGCAGATTGGCGATATGCGCCGCGCTGAAGACGTTCGGCATGGCCGTGTAGAGACCGGCCAACAACACCGCCAGAATCAGCGTTATCTTGAATTTCGAAAACTGAAGCATATCGCTCTATATCCCAGTCGCTGGCAAAAAAGGGCGGAACGCAATCCACGCCCGCCCTTCTCTCCTTATCAGGCGTCGTTGGCGCCTTCGTTCTTGTTGTCGGCCTTGGTTTCCACGGCCTTGCCGCCCTTGCCGGCCGTCATCGGACGGTTGAGCACATCCTGAATGGCCGAGCGCAGCACACGCACCTTCACACCGGTGGCGATTTCGACCTCGACATCGTTCTCGCTGTCGACCGCCTTGGTGATGGTGCCGAGAATACCGCCATTGGTGACGATCTTGTCGCCCTTCTTGGCGGCTGCAACGAGCGCGCGATGTTCCTTCATGCGCTTCTGCTGCGGACGGATCATCAGGAACCAGAAGACGACGAAGATAAGAACCAGCGGCAGAAAGCTGGTCAGCATATCGGCACCACCCGGAGCGGCGCCTGCTGCCTGCGCGTAAGCTTCTGAAATGAACATGGAAATCTCTCCCTGCAGATATTGGCCGTCAGGGTCCGGCAAACCGCCCCAACCTTCCCGAAAGGCGGGACTATAACCATCGGGGAAGGAAAAGCAATCGACGCTTTTCCTTATCTTTCAGATGGATACAGGACGTTAGCTAGATGCGCGGCGGCGCAATTCCTCGAGAAACGCCTTGGTCGCGAATCCATCGGCCGGGAGACCGACCTGAAGCTGGAAGGCGCGGATCGCCTTGCGGGTCTTCAAACCGATGACACCGTCGGCTGTGCCACCCAAAAGGCCACGATCGATGAGGCGCTGCTGCAGCTCTTCACGCTCGTCGAGCGAGAGAAGCGGTTCGTCCTCCGGCCATTTCGCCTTGACGCCCGGACCACCCATGACGCGCTGGCCGAGATAGGCGACCGACAGCGCGTAGGAGGTCGAGTAATTGTATTTGAGGATGATCTTGAAGTTCTTGGTCACCAGGAAAGCTGGGCCCTTATAGCCCGCCAGCACCAGGATCGAGGTATTGCCGGGAAGCGCCGGCAAGGGCTGGCCGTCGATGGTGCGGACCCCGCGCTGCTGCCAATGGGCCACCGGCTTGTCGATGTCGAGTTCGGCTTCCTGATAGGGGAAGCCCTGCGGCAGCTTCACTTCGAAGCCCCAGGTGAGGCCGCGCTGCCAGCCGTCGCGCACCAGATGATTGGCGGTCGAGGCAAAGACGTCCGGCATCGAGGTCCAGAGGTCGGGCGCGCCCGAGCCGTCGCGATCGACAGCGATGGTGAGGTAGTTCGACGGCAGGAACTGGCTGTGACCCATGGCACCGGCCCAGGAGCCGATCATCTGACTGGGTTGCACATGGCCGCGATCGACGATCTTCAATGCCGACATCAGTTCGGTGCAGGCGAAGTCCTTGCGGCTGGTGCCGTAGCCGACATTCGAAAGCGCCTCGAAGACGTTCACATCGCCGAAATTGTTGCCGAAATCGGTTTCGATGCCCCATATGCCCATGAGGATCGCTGGCGGCACGCCATAATCGCGCTCGACATCGCTGGCGATCGTGCGCACCTCGGGCAACTTCGCCTGGCCCTTGGCGACGCGTTCGGCCGAGACGGCGCGATCGAGATAGGTCCAGACGGGCGTCACGAATTCCGCTTGCTTGCCGGCACGGTCGCGGATCTTCGGATTCTCGGTGACGCCGGCAAACGCCGTGCGGATGACCGGCTCGGGCTCGCCCTGATGCAGTGCGTAGGCGCCAAAGCGCGCCACCCATTCCTGATAGCTCGGCGTCTCGCCGGGGCAGGTGGTCTGGGTAATCTGGGTGAAGTCAGGAATGGTTGCCACCGCTGGCGCCGCGGGTGCCGGCGCTGCCGGGGCCGATGCCACAGGCGGCTGTGTCGGCTGCGCCGCGCAACCGGTCAGGAGGCCGGTGAGCAGGGCCGCTGACACAAGACGCTTCCCGTGCCTGTTGGAATGCGCGCGAACCGCCGCCGAAACCATGATCTACCCCGTCTCGCTTTCGAATCACGAAAGCTGAGGATAGAGGGCAATTGTTAAAAAGTCACCGCTACTTAGCTGGGCCAACTACCCGGAATACAGCAGCAGATAGATGCCGCGGACGAGATAGACGGCACCCACCGCGACGCCAAGCCCGCGGGTCCACATCAGGAAGGCACGGTTGGTGATCCGGTCGAGCACGACGCGCGCCAGGGTGGCACCGGCCATGGCCGTGACGATCGAGACGCCGAAGACCCAGAGCGGCACGTCGGCGCTGACCTCGCTATGGGTGGCGATGAGGGTGAAATAGATAAGGCGGTAGACATGGCCGACCAACTGGCTGAACGCCTTGGTGGCGACGATCTGGCGACGATCGAGATCGGTGCGGAAGAAGAAGATGTCGACCAGCACGCCGGCCACCCCTGAGAGCAGTTGAACGCTCATGACCAGGAAGCCCAGGATGGTCGAGGCATAGGGGCGACGGATGTCCGGGGCAATATGCGCCGGCACCAGCACCGCGATCATCGGCACGATCCCCATGCCGATATAGACCCAGGCGGTGGGCGGCTGGAAGCTGATCCAGGTGAAGATGGCGAAGGCAACACCGGAGCCGAAGATGTAGCCCGGCATGACGCGCCACAGGATGAGGCGGTACCACAACAGCGCCCGCCAGCCGTTCGAGGTCATCTGTGTGACGGCATGGAGGCTCATCGCCGCCGGCACCGGGAGGACCAGCAGCAGCAGCCCGAGCAGTATGAGGCCACCCAGCATGCCGAAGATGCCGGAGAGGAACGACGTGCCGAGCACGGCGGCGATCACGGCAAAAAGGGTGGCGACAAAACTCACTGGCGGGTTCCCCGGTTAGCCAGAGCGGTATGCGCCGCCGCCCCTTCCGCCGCCAGCCACATTATGCCAGACTAGCCTAAGTTTTTGTTAGGGTAAGGTACTCGAATGACGCCATCTTTGAAGGGATTGAAGGCTGTAGAGGCTGCCTTGCGCTTGGGCAGCTTCGTGGCGGCGGCCGAGGAGCTCAATGTCACCCAGACAGCCATCAGCCGGCTCGTGAAGCTGGTCGAAGGGCAGATCGGGCAGACCCTGTTCGAGCGTCACGCCAATTCACTCATTCCCACCCCGGCAGGGCGGAGCCTGGGGCCACTGCTCGATGACGCGTTCCGGCGCCTCGAGGCCGCAGTGGACAGCGTGCGCCGGACGGCCCTCCCCGGCCTGTCGGTCGCCGCTGGGCCGACCTTCGCCATGCGCTGGCTCATCCCGCGGCTGCAGCATTTCCAGCGCCAGCATCCAGGGATCGAGGTGCGGCTGGTGACCGCCATTGATGATCATGTGACGCTGCGCCAGGACTGGGCGGCGACGATCCGGCTCTCCACCGCCCCCCTCCCCGGCTTCGTCGCGGAGAATCTCTTCAGCGCCGCCCTCTTTCCTGTGGCAGCGCCCGTGCTCGCTGAGAGCATCGGCAAGCTTTCCGATCTGCAACATCAGACGTTGCTCGAAGTGGCACACTCACCGCAGGAATGGCCGCGCTGGCTGGCGATGGCCGGGCTCGATCCGGCGCGCTTCCGCCGGCGCCTCTCCTTCGATTACTCGACCTATGCGATCCAGGCAGCGCTCGACGGCCTCGGCGTTGCCTTGGTGCGGGCACCCTATGTGCAGGACGATCTGGCCGCCGGACGCCTGATGCGGCTCTTCGATCTCGCCCTCGTCGATCCGGGGCGTGCCTGGCATCTCATCTACCGCGCCGAAGCACTTACCGATCCCTCTTTCGCCGCCTTTCGCGACTGGCTGCTCTCAGAGGTACAACGCAGCGAAACCACAGGCGACCCTTAAGAAGATTAGCGCATAACAGCCATGAGCGGCGGTGCCCTTGCCGTGACAGACATGACCTCTATGCTGCCGCCAATTGAGGGGGAATGAATCGGATGTCGGACGGGGCGGTCTCGCAGAATACCAAGGGCACGCTGCTGGTGGCCGCCGCCGCGATTTGCTGGAGCCTGGGAGGGCTCATCGCACGGCAGATCCATCTCGATGCCTGGGTGACGGTCGGCTGGCGTGGCGCCATTGCCGCCGTAGCACTGCTGATCTTCCTTCTCATCCGCGACGGGCGCGAAACTTTCACCCACTTCCGCAACATGGGGCCGGGCGGCATCGGCGTTGCGATCTGCTTCGCCGCTGCCTCGATCTCCTTCGTCATCGCACTCCAGCACGCCACCGTGGCGTTGATCCTGGTCGTGCAATCGACGGCGCCACTGGTCGCGGGGCTCCTGGCCTGGATCTGGATGCGCGAGCGTCTGGGATTCGCACGCATTGTCGCAATGCTGGTGGCGTTCGGTGGCATCCTGCTGATGGTCGCCAAAGCGGAAGGCCATGCCGATGCGCTCGGCATGTCACTCTCAGGTGTCATCGCGGTGAGCTTTGCGGTAGCGACCGTGCTCACGCGTCGATATGCCCATGTGCGCATGACACCCGCCACCTGCCTCGGCACGGCGATCATGGGTGTGATCGGCTTTGGCATGGCCGGCGAACTGGCTCTCGAAGTGACGGGCGACGATCTCTTCTATCTCTTCCTCTTCGGCGCGGTGCAGCTTGCCATCGGCCTTATCCTCTTTACGACGGGTGCCAGGCTCATTCCGGCCGCCAAGGCCGCACTCATCTCGCTGGTGGAGACCGTGCTCGGCGCCTTCTGGGTGTTCGTGTTCCTCGGCGAAAACCCGGGCATATACGCACTCTATGGCGGCATCCTGGTGGTGGGTGCCGTGGCCGGCAATACGCTCTATGACCAGCGCCGCGCTCAACGCCAACCGATCAACGCCGCATGACGAAACATCCGTTGCTCCGTGCGCTGGGGCCGTTCGCCGCCGGCTATTTCACCTCTTATCTCTTCCGCGTGGTGAACGCCGCGATCTCCGATGATCTCGTCAGGGAGCTTCAACTCAGCAATACCGATCTCGGCCTGATGACGTCGATGTATCTCTACGGCTTTGTACTGTTCCAGCTGCCGCTGGGGCTGCTGCTCGACCGTTTCGGACCGCGTCTCGTGCAGACAGGATTACTGCTGGTGGCGGCCTTGGGCGCTGGCCTTTTCGCGCTTGGCACCAACGCAGTGGAACTGGCCGGTGCTCGCCTGCTGATCGGTGTCGGCCTTGGCGGCTGCCTGATGTCGGCCTTCAAGGCCAATGCGATGTGGTTGCCCCCAGAACGCCTGGCGCTTGGCAATTCGGCGGTCGTGACATTCGGCGGCCTCGGCTTCCTCGCCGGCACCTATCCCGCCAATCTCGCCGCCGATCTCATCGGCTGGCGAGCGCTCTTCTTCGTGCTGGTGGGCTTCACGCTGACCGTCACTGCCACGATCTATTTCCTGGTACCGCGGCGGGATGACGACCACCACCCGGTCGCTTTCAGCCAGCAAATAAAAGGCTATTTCGACATTTTCCGCGACGGCATTTTCTGGCGCGTGACCCCGATGGTGGCGACGATCTCCGGCACCTTTATCGCCGTGCAGACCTTGTGGGCGACACGATGGATGGGCGACGTGGCCGGCCTGGAGCGCCACGATGCCGGCCAGCAATTGATGATCTTAGGGCTAGCCTTCGCAACGGGTTCACTCTCAACCGGCTTCATTGCCGATGCCGCCCAGCGTCGCGGCATCGCCCTCAAATTCATCGTCGGTACGGCCTTTAGCCTCTATGCCATGGCACAGCTTGCCATGATCTTCGCTCTCCCCATCGCTTTGCCACTGATCTGGCTGGTCTATGGCTTCACCGGCCAGGCCGCCAATCTGGGCTATGCTACACTGGGTGCCCATTTCGGGAAACGTCTTGCCGGCCGTGCGCAATCGGCCGCCAATCTACTGCTGTTCCTGGCCTCCGCCTTATTTCAGTCATCGATCGGCTGGGCGATCGATTATTTGAGCAGCACCCTGGCCGTTACAGACGCCTACGCCGTCGCACTCGGCACTTTGCTGGTATTGCAAGTCGTGGCGTTCGCCTGGTATGCGAGCGGCCGATACGCCTTGGTTCAGCGAGCGGTCGCAACGCGTTGAGGCGACCGCATCGCAATCAGGCAATCGAGCGATAGCGCTCCCGCACCGTATTTGATGAGATAAAGCAGCGAGACCGCCCAGACCGCATGCGTATCGAAGGCAGCGGGATAGACGAAAATCTCGATGACCACGGTCATGCCGAGCAGTGCCAATGCGGCAAAGCGCGTGCCCAGCCCCACGAAAAGAAACATGGGCATGGCAAGCTCCATCGCTATCGCGAGCGGCGCCGCGATTTGCGGCGGGATCAGCGGCAGCTGATATTCGTATTGAAACAAGGCTAGGGTATTGCCGTTGTCCCAGCCTTCGAGCTTCAGCATGCCGGAACGCAGGAAGATGACGCCAATGCCAAGTCGCGCCAGCAGCGAGAAGGCATCGCCGGGAATGCGGGAGAAGAGACCGATCAGCCGGTTCATGAACATGGTACGGCCACTGTCCTTTGAAGCTTGAAATTGTAATCTGTGAATGCCTCGGCCTGCAGCAATGCAGCCAGGCTGGGTGCCAAAGCAAAAGACTCATCGGCAGCCTCGCCCGCCATTGCGGCGTCGCCGAGCGAGGAGCCACTGAGCAGCGCCTGTACAAAGACGAATGCCGCCGGTGGCAAAGGCAGGACCGAAACCTGCTCGTCGCGGCGCGAGATCAGAACGGCCTCACCCGCCATATCCGCGGATACCGGGCCCGTCTCGGCGTCGAACATGTTGGTGCGCCAGATGGTATGGATAGGATAGTCGGCGCTGAGAAGCCTCGTGCCGGGATGAACATGAAAGACCAGATCAGGCACACGTTCCGCGGCAATCCCGGCCAGCATTTCCGGGCGCAATACGGGCGCATCGGCGCTGTGCAAAACCTCGTGGCAAGCCCATTCGAGCCTGGCAACGTCGGCGAGATAGCGCAAGTCGGCCAATTCCGGCAATGCGGTCAGAAAGGCGGCAAACCCGGCACCGTATTCAGCCAGAACCGGTGAAAGCGGCGGATGCTCGGCGACAAAACGCAGACAGCATCCCTGGAAGCACACATCGCCGACGAGGCGCCGGATAACGGGGAAACGCGCTGCAAGAACGCCAGCAAGGCTGGCAAAGACATTGTTGCGATAGATCGCCAGGCGCCGAGCCGGCCGCATGCCGATTGCGGGCGCAGCGTCTCCGTGCCAGATGGCGTCGGCGAAGGCCGCCTGTTGCCTACTCAGCAGCATGCAAAACCTCCGTCCGCATGATGTCATCGGCACGTGCCGCTTCGCCCAGCAGGACATCCCAAGCCGGCAGATCCTGATCCCATTCAATCAAGGTCGGCCGCGGTCCCGTCTGATTGATGACGTGGCGATAGAGAGCCCAGACCGGGTCCGAAATCAGATCATTGTGCGTGTCGATCAGTACCTCGACCCCGTCGGCATCGATTTCCGCCCGATACCCGGCCAAGTGAATCTCCTCGATCGCGGCAAGCGGATAGCGCGCCAGATAGCCGCGCGGATCAAAACCGCAATTTGTCGCCGATACGAAGACGTTGTTTACATCGAGCAGGAGGCCGCAGCCAGTACGGCGCACCAGTTCCGTCAAGAGCGCGGGCTCGTCCGTCTCGTTTCCTTCGAAGCTAAGATAGAGCGACGGATTTTCAATCAGCATGTGGCGCCCAAGATAGTCCTGGATCTCATCGACATGCGAGACCAAGCGCTCCAACGCCTCTTTCGTATAGGGTAGCGGCAGCAGGTCATTGAGAAAACGACCGTCCTCAATTGACCAAGCCAAATGTTCGGAAAAGAGTGACGGCTCGTAACGACGGATGAGTTCGGCCAAGCGCGCTAGATGCGCTTTATCGGGGCGCGCCGCGCCGCCGAGCGACAGGCCAACGCCATGAAAGGATACAGGGCAACAGGCTCGCGCAGCGCCAAGCACACGGTGCTGAGGCCCACCAGCGCACATATAGTTTTCGGGATGCACCTCAATCCAGGCGACACGTTGCGGCGCCAACCCAAAATCGGCGTAGTGGCCAGCCCGCAACCCGATCCCGGCCTGCGCCGGGATCGGGTCGGCAGCGGCGATATGAAGCCGCGACGACATCGGCAAATATCACATCGGCTTCAGCGAGCCGGCGCGCTCGGAGCCGTCCGGCAATTTGACCATGGTCGTTTCGCAGCTGCCCTTGGGCACCAGCTTCCAGGCGCCTTGGTCGTAATCGACCTTGGACTGGCCGGCGCAAGAATTGCTGCCAGTTGCGGCGCAGTCGTTCTTGCCAGCCATGGCGATCCCGAAGCATTTTTCTTTGGCGTCATCGGCCTGGGCCGGGGCGCTTGCCAGCGACAAGGCAGTCAGCAACGATCCGGCAAGAGCGACAACGGCGGTACGGCGATTCATGTGCTTTTCCTCCTGAGATGAGCAGCAGGATGCTGCCCTACATCGGATGTTTCGGGGCCGGGCGGCGCGACGTTACAGCGCACCTGTACAAAATCAGCCAGTTTACCAATTCGGCGCGATTAATCATGATGCCCGGGAAAATGCTCTGGCGTCGGATGTAACAATGCGCACGACGCGCCGTATCCAGGATGTGCAGGTGTGGCGGAATTGGAAGACGAACTGGCCAGTCTGATGCGAACGGCCCAGGCGGGAGACGCCGCGGCCTACCGCCGATTGCTGTCGGCACTTGCCGATATGCTGCGCCGCTGGGTGCGGCGGGAGTTGGCACGCCAGGGATACGAGATCGCGGAAGCCGAGGACATTGTGCAGGAGACATTGCTAGCCATCCATCTGAAACGCGGTAGTTGGGATCCCGACCGGCCCATCCTGCCTTGGCTGCGCGCCGTCACCCGTCACAAACTGATAGACAATCTGCGCCGGCGCGGGCGCCGCATCATGGTGCCGGTCGATGATATCATGGAAACGCTGGCCGCGCCGGAGCCGGAAGACCGGTTGTCCGCTGAAGCGCTGGATCGGCACCTCGCCACCCTGCCGCCGGGCCAGTCGCAAGTCGTACGGGCCATTTCCATCGATGGCCTGAGCCCCAGCGAGACGGCCAAAAAGCTGACCCTGAGCGAAGGCGCTGTACGCGTGGCGCTGCACCGGGGACTTGCCGCGCTGTCGCGGGCAGCGCAAAGGAGCGAGCCGTGAAGACCGACGATCTCATCACCAGCCTGGTGGCCGACCAGACACGCCCACCGGCGCGGACCGGGCAAATCCTTGCCATTCTGCTGCCGTTATCGCTCACCGTCTCGCTGCTGATATTCGTAGCGGAACTACGCATGCGACCGGACTTCCTGACAGCCCTTGGTAGTTGGCGGTATATCTTCAAATTCGGGACCGCTGGCAGCATTGCCCTGTTCGGCCTAGTGCTGCTCCTCCAATTGGCGCGGCCAGAGCAATCTCTGCGCCGCGGGTTCCTGTGGCTGCCATTGGCGTTGGCGCCATTGCTGCTATCGATTGTCCTGGAATTCACGATGCTGCCGGCCGATCAATGGGCGGCGAGTGCTATAGGATATTATCCGCTCTATTGCCTGACCCTGGTGCCCCTGATCTCATTGGCGCCGCTGGTTGCCGCGCTTGCCGCCATGCGCCGTGGAGCGCCGCAATCGCCGATGACCGCAGGGGCGATTGCTGGCTTTGCAGCCGGTGGTTTCGGCGCCTTCATCTACTCGATGCACTGCGACAACGATTCCCCGTTCTATGTCGCCATCTGGTACTTCTCGGCCATCCTCATCGTGACCGCCTTGGGAGCGGTTCTTGGGCGCTCGCTTCTACGCTGGTAGAGCAAAATCGTCGTTCCCGTTGGGTTCCGATTGCACGGCCGGTTGGCGGAGCGACACCTTTCGACTATGCTGCCGCCATGGGAACGACTCAGACACAATCCATCGAACGCACCTTGCGCGCCTTTGCGCTGCTCGAGGGCATGCCCGAAGCCGAACTGAAGACGCTGGAGGCACGCTGTCGTTGGCGCAATTGCGACAAAGGGCAGACTATTCTCGACAAGGGTGCCACGTCGAAGGATGTGTTTTTTGTCCTCAAAGGGTCCGTTGCGGTTGTCACCTTCTCGCCTTCCGGCAAGGAAGTCACTCTGGCGACCGTAAAGCCAGGCGAATCGTTCGGCGAACTGGCGGCGATCGACGATCAGCCGCGCTCTGCCAGCGTCACCGCCATCGAGAAGTCGGAACTGTGCATCATGCCCCCCGACGTCTTCATGGATCTGGTCCGGACCAATGCGCTGGTGTCGTTCCGCTTGCTGCAGCGAATGGCGCGCCTGGTGCGCCAGAGCGGCCTGCGCATCATGGAGCTTTCTACCCTGCAGGCTGCCCAGCGCGTCTACGCCGAACTGTTGCGCATGGCTCAACCGGAACCGGCGGTACCCGGCCTATGGGTCGTGCGTCCTCTGCCGCCGATGCATGAGATTGCCGGCATCACCAGCACAACCCGCGAGACTGTGAACCGCGCTGTCAGCCAGCTTTATCCAAGTGGCCTGCTGAAGCGCAAAGGGCGCAACCTCTATCTGATGGATAAGAACAAGCTCGAAGAGCTCGTCCAGACCATCCAGGCGCATCACGCCCACAAATAGAATTCCGACGCATTTAACGCTGCAACACCCGCAACGTCTCGGTGACGCGCGTTGCCGTGGTGAACCAGCAGAGACTCCCGAAGATCCAGGCCAGTGCCGGGAAAGCGCCAGGAAATATCAACATCGCTGCGAAGACGGCAATAGTCTCGGTGCCTTCTGTAAGGCCGCCGAGATACGCAAAGCCCTTCTTCTCCTCTTCTACCGGCCAGCCACGTTTTGCCGACATGATGGCATGAGCCAGGAACGTCGTCCCGGTGCCGATGAAGCTGAAAATCAGGAAAGCTGCCGCCAGAGCATGTTCCGGCCGCGCCACCGCGCAGGCAAAAACGAAGCCGGCGTAGAAGAGGAAGTCGAGAACGATGTCGAGATAGGCACCGCGATCGGTCGGCCGGGTCAGGCGAGCGAGGGGGCCATCCACGCCGTCGCACAGGCGGTTGGCACCGAGCAGCAGCAGCCCCGCGAACTCGGCACCAAGCGCTACCGCCGCCATGGCGAGAAGACCGAGCGCAAAACCAAGCCAAGTCACACGATCAGCTGAGAGCCCGATGGCAAGAGCGCGTCGGGCCAACCTGTCAAGATGAGGATCGATGCGCCTTCTGACGGCGCGATCGAACATCAGTCGTGATCCACGTCAACCTCGGCCGCGGCCGGCTCGGGGATCGGGCGCTGCGTCTGCAGGCGCCGATGTGTGCGATAGGCGAAGGGCAGCGTGCTAAGATAAAGCAGCAGCGTGAAGAACAATGTCGCCCAGGGCACGCTCACCAATAGTGAAGCATAGGCGACGACAGCGATCATGGTGGGCAGAACCCAGGCTTGGGTCACGCGCACGCGCTTGAAGGAGAAGGTCGGCAGGCGGCTGACCAGGAGACCTGCAACAGCGACCAGGAAGATCCCGACGAAGACTGGGGCGCGCAGGAATTCAAAGCCGTATTCGAGCCAGGCGATCAGCGGCATCAGCACCAGTCCGGCACCGGCCGGTGCCGGCACACCGGTAAAAAAACGGCTGGTCCAGGCAGGAAGGTCGGCATTGTCGAGCTTGGTGTTGAAACGTGCGAGACGCAGCGCCATGCAAGCACTGAACGCCAAGGTCAGCGCCCAGCCGATACCCTTCACCTCATGCGTGCTCCACAGGAACATGATCATCGCCGGCGCGACGCCGAAGCTGACGAAGTCGCTCAGCGAATCAAGCTCGGCGCCGAACTTGCTGGAGGAATCGAGGAGGCGCGCGATGCGCCCATCGAGGGCATCAAACACAGCCGCAATCAGGATGGCGATGACCGCGTGCTCCCAACGGTCCAGCAGCGCAAAACGGATGCCGGTCAGACCCGCGCAGAGCGCAAAGATCGTCAGCATATTGGGGATCAGCCGATTGATCGAATGATCTCGCAGGCGACGGTGTCTGATCATGGCAAACTCCTTGGCGTCATGGGCGCCTCGCGGATAAGCGCTTCAGCGCGTCTCACCGAGACGGGCCGCTTCCTCGGAACGGAAATCGGCCAATACGGTCTCACCGGCAACAGCCAACTGACCAACGGCGACCAGCGGCTGCAGCCCGTCAGGCAGATAGACATCAACACGGCTGCCGAACCTGATCATACCGTAACGCTCGCCCGCGCGCAGCTTCTGACCGCTCCGGGTCCAGCTCAGGATCCGGCGCGCCACCAGCCCCGCAATCTGCACGACACAGATGTCGTGCCCGTCGGCCGTGCGCAGATGCATTGAACTGCGCTCATTCTCGTCGCTCGCTTTATCGAGGGCCGCGTTGAAAAACTTGCCCGGACGATAGGCGGTCGCCACCACTTCGGCATCCACCGGCGAGCGGTTGATATGGACGCTCAGCACGTCCATGAAGATGCTGATGCGGGTGCGCGGGCGCTGGTCGAGGCCCAATTCGGCCGGCGGTACCGCCGGCTGGATCATCTGCACGATCCCATCGGCCGGACTGATCACCAGCCCCGCACGCGTGGGGGTCACGCGGTCGGGATTACGGAAAAAATACGCACACCATAAGGTAAGTAGAAGGCCGACGAAGCCGAGCGGGTACCAGAGCCACCACAGAACGACCGTAGCGATGGCAAAAATGGCCAGAAACGGCCAACCGGCCCGGTGAATCGGATTAAAGAACTTTGGCTTCAAAATGGTGCCTCATGGTAACGACCCGCGAGGGCAAAGTCGGGCCCTCTCCTCCGGCTAATATGATGATTTGCCACAGATCGTCCACCCCCGCGGCACGAAAATACCGCTCCCGGGGCACACTTTTTCTGAACGAGGCGCGTCCACTTTTACAGATCGTTAAGCGAGACGACCTAGCATCACTCGCGAACGCAACAAGGGATTCGTCAGAGTGAGCATTTCGATCCTGCCGATGCTGGCCAACAGCACGCTGCCACCCGGTGTGGATCACATGCACATCGAGACCGATGGCTCGGTGCGCTTTGGCCGCGGCGGCGAGCTCATCGAGTTTCATTTCAAATTTATGGACGTGCCGTTCTCGGCCACCACGCGCCAAGTGCAATCGGGACCGATCGTACAGATTTCAGGCGAGATTGCGCCGCTGCCCTATTCCGCCGAAGGCCTGGTCATGCGCCGCTCAGTCATGGCGATCATCGACGCAAGCCAGGAGCTGTTGCATGTGCGCCTAGCCATCAGCAAGCATAAGACGATCCTGTGTGTCGGCAGGGCGCCGTTCAGCTTGCCAGCAGCGCCGGTCGACCTCATCACCGCTGCCGCCAGCGTCCTGCTGGAAGCAAAGCCCTTCCTGCAGCTTCTTGCGGAAATCCTGCCGACCTGGCCGAAGGCGGCGCCGGCCGTCTGATCCCTGCGGCCTATTGCGGCAGGCTCAGTACCTGGCCGGGATAGATGAGATCGGGATCGCGCACGCGATCCTTATTGGCTTCATAAATCACTGAATAGCGCAGCCCTTCGCCATAAGTGCGCCGCGCCAGCCGCCACAGCGAATTACCTGGCTGCACCACGATTTGCATGCTGCCCGGGGTGAGGGCGGCAAAATCAGGCTGCTCGATCGGCTGCACGATACGCGCCGTCACCTTATTGCTGGCATCGACCTGATCGACCCGCAATTCGTGACGCCCGATGCTGAGTTTTTCTTCCGGCACGAAACGCCACCGTCCCTGCGGGTCGACGGTGGCGGAGCCGATCAGCTTGTCGTCAAGATAGAGCGCCACCTTGGTATCCGCTGCCGCGCGGCCGGCCAATGCCATGCGGCCATCCTTATCGAAATCGACCACATCGAGCGTCGGCTCACGCACCGGGCCTTTCGGCACATCGGCGGCATTGCCGGAACTCGGCATGTTGAGAATCTCGCTGGGACCGTCATTATTCTGCGGCACCGACAGGGCCAGGGCGCCGGCGGGGGCCGCCACAGCATTGCCGGCGATGTCCTTGGCGGGCGCAGGTACCACGACAATGACCATGCGCTCGGAGGGCTGCGCCGCGCCGCCCTCTTCTGTGGCTTGCAGGGTGAATTTGTGCTCACCCGGCGCGATCGAGCTGTTAGGCAGCAACACCCAGTCGCCCCGGTCATCCGCCTTGGCGCTGCCGATCACCTTGCCATCATCCAGCAAGGTGACGCTGGCGCCCGGCTTGGCACGGCCGGCGATGACGGCATCGCCGTTGGGGTTGACGCGGACGACATCGAAACTGGGGGCGGCCGGCGATGCAGCGGCGCCCTGGGCAGCATCATTGGCGACGACCGATGTACCGTTCGAAGCTGTAGCACTTGCGGTTTCGGTCACGTTGCCGCTGGAGGCAGCAGCGCTCGATGTCCCCGTCGAAGTCCCGGCGGTCGTATCGCTGTTTTCTGCAGCGGGCGGTCCTTCGTTGTCGCTGGAATCGTCGCCTTCCTGCTGGGCGATCGAATAGATCAGGCCGGCGGCGACCACAACAACGGCGGCGCCCGTTACGCCGATCAAAGCCAATCTCGACATTTACCTTCCCCGTTGCACCCTTATCGCCCGACCCCTCAGGCGGTTTTCCAGGCCCATTATTGTCAAGCTAATCCCATGTCCGGCCGGCCGCAATCGCCATGCCTCCTGATCGACCGCCGATGGTCATTGAACTGTCTCCGAACCCGGTTCATATTGTTGCTCAATGAATAAGCAATTTCCCGCCCTCGGCTTGGGCGATCCGGCTCGAGCCAACCATTTCCCCGACATCGCCGCGTATAGCCGCGGATTGTCCCAAAACTACAGGAGCGACCTATCGGAATGACTCCGATTTCATCTCTTTGCGTCTATTGCGGATCATCCCGCGGTGTTAACCCAGCCTTTATCCCCCTCGCCCGCGATCTCGGAAAACAGATGGCCGAGCGCAAGATCCGCCTGGTCTATGGCGGCGGCCGGGTCGGCCTGATGGGCGCCTGTGCCGATGGCGTAATGGCCCATGGCGGCGAAGTTGTTGGCATTATTCCGCAACATCTGCAGGACCGCGAGATCGGGCATAGTGGCATCACCGAGCTCAGGGTGGTCGACAACATGCATACCCGCAAGCGCGCGATGTTCGACCTTTCCGATGCCTTCATCGTGCTGCCCGGCGGGCTTGGCACCCTTGAAGAATTTTTCGAAGTCGTCACCTGGCGCCAGCTTGGCATGCACGACAAACCGATCATCGTGCTCAATGCCGAGGGTTATTGGGACCGCCTGGTCGGGATGATCGACGGTATCATCGATGACGGCTTCGCCCAGCCTTCGTGCCGGCAGTATTTCTCGGTGGTGAACTCGGTCGGGCGCCTGTTCGATCTGCTCGCAGCCCCTGCCGAAACCCAGGAACCGGATTATCCTGAACGTATCTGACAGCGGAAGCCGCTTTTCACACTAGATTTTAGGAATTTGGCCCATTCTGGCACACCAAAGCCGGTCTGTAGACTAAGGTCGGGGCGCCAAATTCCTTCAAATCGCCCCAGCCAGCCACTAGACTGCGCGCGATTTCACGCCCTCCAGGCGCCTTCCCCGGCGCCCCGTTTGAAGAAGGACTGAGCCCCCATGGCAAAGATTAAGGTCAAAAACCCGGTCGTCGAGCTCGATGGCGATGAGATGACCCGCATCATCTGGTCGTTCATCAAGAACAAGCTCATTCTGCCCTATCTCGATATCGATCTGAAATACTATGACCTTAGCGTCGAGATGCGCGACAAGACCGACGACAAGATCACGGTCGACGCCGCCAATGCGATCAAGCAATACGGCGTCGGCGTGAAATGCGCGACCATCACCCCGGATGAGGCACGCGTCAAAGAATTCAACCTGAAGCAGATGTGGAAGTCGCCCAACGGCACAATCCGCAACATCCTGGACGGCACCGTGTTCCGCCAGCCGATCATCTGCAAGAACGTCCCGCGCCTGGTGCCGGGCTGGACGCAGCCGATCGTCGTCGGCCGTCACGCCTTTGGCGACCAGTACAAGGCGACCGATTTCGTGGTGCCCGGCAAGGGCAAGCTGACCATGAAGTTCGAGCCGGCCGATGGCAGTGCGCCGATCGAGAAGGAAGTGTTCCAGTTCCCCGGCGGCGGCGTCGCCATGGGCATGTACAACCTCGATGAGTCGATCCGCGGTTTCGCACGGTCCTGCTTCAATTATGGCCTGACGCTGAAATGGCCAGTCTATCTTTCGACCAAGAACACGATCCTCAAGGCTTATGACGGCCGCTTCAAGGACATCTTCCAGGAAGTGTTCGACGCGGAATTCAAGGATCAGTTCGCGAAAGCCGGCATCACCTATGATCATCGCCTGATCGACGACATGGTCGCTTCGGCGCTCAAATGGTCCGGCGCGTTTGTCTGGGCCTGCAAGAACTATGACGGCGATGTGCAGTCCGACACCGTGGCCCAGGGCTTCGGCTCGCTGGGGCTCATGACCTCGGTCCTTCTGTCGCCGGACGGCAAGACGGTCGAAGCGGAAGCGGCCCACGGCACGGTCACGCGCCATTACCGCGAGCATCAGAAGGGTAAGGAAACCTCGACCAACCCGATCGCGTCGATTTATGCCTGGACCCGTGGCCTCTGGTATCGCGGCAAGTTCGACGGCACGCCGGAACTGCAGAAGTTCGCGGAAGATCTGGAGAAGGTCTGCGTCGACACCGTCGAGAGCGGTTTCATGACCAAGGATCTGGCCCTGCTCATCAGCCCCGATCAAAAATGGCTATCGACGACGCAGTTCCTCGACAAGCTGGACGAAAACCTCAAGAAGAAGATGGGCTGATCAATCATGCTGAAGCGTATCCTCTTGGTGCTGGCGTTCATCGCGGGCGCCAGCGCCCCGGCCCTCGCCCTCGATCCGGAAAACACCCTCTTTCTCGACCTCAAGGACGGCCGCGTCGTCATCGAATTGCTGCCGCAGGTGGCACCGAAGACCGTTGCACGCATGAAAGAACTGGCGCGCCAGGGATTCTTCGACGGTACGCCGATCCATCGCGTCATCCCGGGCTTCATGGCACAGATGGGCGATCCCACCGGCACTGGCACGGGTGGTTCAGGTCAGAACCTGCCCGCCGAGTTCAGCACCATGCGGCATGAACGCGGCACAGTCTCGATGGCCCGCGCCGCGTCGCTCGACAGCGCCGACAGCCAGTTTTTCATCTGCTTTGCACCCGCGCCTTTCCTGGACGGCAAATACACTATCTGGGGCCGTGTCGTTGACGGCATGCAATTCGTCGACCGCATCAAGGCGGGCTCGCAAGAAGAGGAAAACGGCATGGTTCTGTTACCGGACCATGTCAAGACGGTTCGGGTTGCTGCCGACGTAAAGTAACGGCAAAAATGCAACATGGAGGGGGCGATGCAAGCTGACCTTGCATCGCCCCTTTTTCATTTCAGCGCCAGGCGATGGTGGGCCAAGCTTCCAAGCGATGGGCCGCGTCCCAGAACATCCATTCGAATTCGACGGATCTGCGGAACAGCGTCAGCATGCGCCGGCGTAGATCGGCATGTGCTCCTTCCGCTGCTTCGTTGGCTGCCTTCTCCGCCGCATCGACCACAGCCTGGAACTCACCCGAGGCATAGGTATCAATCCAGAGAGAGAAAGGATTGTCCGGCACGGTCTGCCGCGCGATCGCCGCACCCACCTCCGCATAAACGCTGAAACAGGGCAACAGGGCTGCTAGCAACGTCTCGTAAGATCCTGTCTGCGCTTCGGCGAGCAGGAAGCTGGTATAGCCAAGACAGGTCGGCGATCGTTCGGCCGCTTGTGCGGCTTGCCGATCGACACCGAATTTTGAGAGATAGCGTTGCTGCATCTCCTGCTCGAAATGCACTGCACCAGCCGCGTTGCTGGCGAATTGCGCAATGAGTGCAGCATTCGGGGCTTTGGCGGCTAGCACTGCGAGCGCCCGGGCATAGTCGGTGAGATAGAGCCCATCCTGAATGAGATAGTGCTGGAAACGGTCCTGCCGCAGATTCCCCGCGGTCAATTCGCGATTGAAAGGCAGGTCATGGATGGCCTGCAGGAGGCGCGCATTTTGGGCGCGCGCTTCCTTTAGAAACGACGTCATCTTGGCTGCTCCCCTGTTTGCCAGAGCTCGTGAAAGTGATGGACCGGCCCATGGCCATGGCCGACGGATAGCCTGTTGCTGGCCGTGATCGCACCTGTCAGATAGTGCTTGGCCGCCGCGACGGCAGTTCTCATATCCAGTTGCCGTGGCAGCAACGCCGTAATCGCTGCTGACAAGGTACAGCCGGTTCCGTGCGTATTGCGGGTCTCGATACGAGCTGCATCGAAACGATGTCGGCCGGCACCAACGGCCAGGAGATCGGGGCTCTCATCCCCGACAAGATGCCCGCCCTTCAGAAGCAACGCCGTGCCGAAGCGGGCAAGCCAAAGATCTCCAAGTCGCCCCATGCTTTCCCAATCCCGCGGCTCTGGTTCTTCGAGCAGTGCCGCCGCTTCCGGCAGATTGGGGGTCGTGAGGTTTGCCATGGGTAGAAGGTCGTCGCGCAAGCTTTGAACAGCAGCGGCGTCAAGCAGATGGTGGCCGCTCTTGGCGACCATGACGGGATCCAGAACGATCCACCGAGGCCGCCAGCGTTGCAACGACTGCGCAACACGCCTGATGATCGCGGCATTTGCAAGCATGCCGATTTTCACCGCATCGATACGCAGATCTTCGAAGACAGTGTCAATTTGCTGACCGACAAAGTCCGGCGCTATAACCTCCACACCGACCACGCCGCGCGTGTTCTGGGCGGTAAGAGCCGTCAGCGCGGCACAACCATATGCACCCAGCGCCGAGAAGGTCTTCAGATCGGCTTGAATGCCGGCGCCGCCGCTGGGATCACTGCCGGCAATCGTGAGAACATTCGCAATCATTGCCTCGCCTCCATCACCTTGCGCTTGAGCGATGCCGCGGCGCCGCGTGGGTCATCGGCACAGCAGATCGCCGAAACGATGGCGATGCCGTCAGCGCCGGCCGAAATGACATTGGCAGCGTTGCTTTCCTTGATTCCACCAATGGCCACGACAGGGCACCGGATCTGTCGCCTGATCGCGCTGAAGCCGCTCAGTCCAAGTGCCGGCGCGGCGTCGGGTTTGGATTGGGTTGGAAAGACCGGCCCCAGGCCCACGTAGTCGATGAAAGCCAAGTCTCGATCGGAGAAATCTTCCGCACAGGTTACGGAGAGGCCGATGATCTTGTCCTTGCCAAGCAATTGCCGGGCAAATGGTGCCGGCATATCGGTCTGGCCGACATGAACGCCATCCGCCCCAGAAGCGAGCGCGATGTCGACATGGTCGTTGATGACGAGCGGAATGCCGACATCACGCGTCAACGCGCGCAACACCAAGGCGTCGGCGAGGAGTTGCCGCAGATTGGCGCGCGTACCGCGCAACTGCACCATACTGGCGCCGCCAGCCAGTGCGGCCGCGACGATCGCCTCGATCCCAGGCCGACGGCAGAATTCCTGATCGGCGACCAGATAGAGCGACAGATCGAAGGGGATCATAACACGCGCATCCCCCGGGCCAGGTCCACCGCTTCGATCCGATAGAGGGCATCGAGGAAAGCGATCTGAAAAGATCCGGGCACAGGCGCCGTGGCAAAGGCAGCCTCACCGGCGACACCCATGGTGACCATCGCCTCGGCAGCCGCGATGAACGGATCATCATTCACCGCGAGATAGGCACCGCCGATGGCGCTGGCGGTGCAACCCATGCCCGTAACACGCGCCATCAATGGGTGGCCATTGGCAATGCCCAAAAGGCGCGTTCCGTCCGTCACGTAATCGACGGCGCCACTGACGACGATGACGGCACCGATATTGCGCGCTAGTTGTTGAGCCGCCTCGATCGCCTGGTCGGAAGAAAGCGTGCTGTCGACACCCTTTCCGCCCGCAGCTTGGCCGGCAAGTGCCGCGATTTCGGAAGCATTGCCGCGAATGATGGTGGGGCGATTGGCGAGCAGATCGGCGGCAAGGCGCGTGCGATAGCCGAGGGCGCCGACAGCAACGGGGTCAAGCAACCATGGACGCTTTTCTCGCCGAGCGCGTTCCGTCGCAAGACGCATCGCCGCGGCCCAATCCGGCGACAATGTACCAAGATTGACGACGAGCGCGCTGGCGATGCCGGCAAGTTCCGCCGCCTCTTCGGTATTTTCGACCATTGCCGGCGAGGCACCGATCGCCAGCAACGCATTGGCCGTCACGTTGGCGACGACGATATTGGTCATATTGTGAATGAGTGGCGCCGAATTTCGGATGGCCGACAGAGCAGCGGCAAAATCGGCTTCGACAGGTGCAAGCGACATCAAAGGCTCTCCCTTCCAAAAACCGAAGGGAGCAACACCAGCAGACAAGAAGACGCGAAAAGCCGCTTGCCGGGCGGTGCAACGATCCCTTCGCTGGCATGATCCAGATCAGGTTCTTCGGGTATGATCTCAGCCCGCTCCCAAAAGAGCGGACACCCCGCGTTACAACGGCCGGCAGTTTACGGGAACGAAGCCACTTGTCAAACTGGATGGCATAGCGCCGCGGCGGGAAGCTGAAAGGCTAAGTAGGTTATTACCGCCGTGGTGCGCGCAGTAGAATGAGCGGCAGCTTATAGGCTTGATCCGGCACTTTGCGAGCCATCACGATGCCGAATGCGGCCGGGAAGGCGGCAATCGTTATCAACCAGCCACCTTCGAGTGGATCCTCGGACATGGCTGTATTGAGGCCGATCAAGGCGACAACGATGGCACCGGAAATGAGCAGACGCCCAATCCAGCGCCAGGCCCTAAGGCCGCCTTGCCGCGGCGGATAAAGATCGATGTCGGGCTGCGCACGCAGGAACACTTCGATCATCTCCATGCGGCCAGCCCAGATTGCCGCGGCTGCAGAGACACCGATAGTCGCGGCGTAAAGGACGAAGAGCCACTGGCGCAGCTCATCTTCGTTGGCAAAGATCCCTTTGCGCATGGCTTCAAGTGCCATGAGGGGAAAATCGTAGAAGCCGTGAGCGAGGATCGGCAGACCGAGTGCCAGGAAGAGCGCCGCCGGTGCCAAAATATCCTTCCGCCACCACCAGGCCAGGAAGACGCCCATCATCATGCCATCGATCGTATGACCCGGCACAGCCATGGCGCCACGCATCAGACCGGTCACCATCCAGTCTTTGGCACTGAGAAGATAGAGAATGTTCTCGAGCAGGGCAAAGCCAAGGCCGGTCAGCGCCGCGCCGCAGAACAGATCGCCGCCGGAATCGCATTGCGGATGGCGGCGAATATAGAACCAGACGATCAGGAACTTCGCGACTTCTTCCGGAATAGCGGCTCCCAGCCAGGCGTCGCGGGCTGCCGCCCAAAGCGCGTCCTGCGGATGCCCGAAACGCGCCAGCAAAATGGAGAAGCCGATCGCCAGAGGCGCCGAGACCATACCGCCAATCACCGATTTGACACCGAGCCCGAGGCCCAGGCGATGCCGGAAATGGGTGAGAAAGAAAGCAATCAGAAAGAGAGGTGGAACGACGGCAGCGAGAAGCGTCAGCGTCAGGATCATGTTGCAGCCCGCAAGCTGCGCCGCATGGCAATGACGCTGGCAATCGCCGCTAGGATGACGCTGGGAATAGCAGCTGCTGCCAACACGAAATGTGGCACCATCTGGTCAATCTCGCTCGGGTCGAGATCCTGACCATGATCGAGCATGGTGAGGACCGGCACGATCAACCCCCAATCGACGGCGGTATGCCCCATAACGGCAGCCAGAAAACCACCCAATGCTGCCAGCCAGTTGAAGCGGGGACCATCCGCCAAGCGGGCGAAGAAGATGCCCATCAGGCAACCGAGTGAAGCATGCAGGAAGCTCGCCGCCAACGAACGCACCAGCGGGACGATGAGCGGATTGCCGATCTCGCTATTGACCATCGTTGTGACGGCGGAGTTGACGCTGTAGCCGATATTCTCGACCGCAGCAAAGGCAAGGCCGCAAAGAACCGGCAGCCGGAATGCCGTGGCACGGTCGATCTGCTGGTGGAAAACGGAGAAGTGCCGCAACACGAAGAAGGCCGCGAGTACCGCCACCGATTTCACGAATTCTTCCGGCAAGCCAGCCATGGTGAGGCTGATCATGAAGGCGTCGCCGAGGCCCGGATCCGGCGGCAGGGTGAGCTTTTCCCTGAGATGGAAGAGAAGCAGCAGCGGGACCGGCGACAGCGCGCCAAGCCCCAATGCCAGCGCCACGACGCGCCACTTGATGCGCACCGGCAGCAGATACTGCACGATGACCACCCAACCGGCCGTGATCGCGGCGATAATGGCAATGGCGGCGATGGTATTCACCATGTGATCAGCGCCGCCCCTGCCCTATTTCGTTTACGTCAGGCCGCTTTGACGCGGTCGCGCAGCAATGCCTCAATGGCGTTGACGGCCTCCTGCGCGCGCGCGCCGTCAGGACCACCGGCCTGGGCCATGTCGGGTCGACCACCGCCACCCTGCCCGCCGATCGCGATCGACGCCGCCTTCACCAGGTCGACCGCGTTCACTCGACCCGTAAGGTCTTCCGTGACGGCCACGACGATCGATGCCTTGCCTTCGCTGTTGGCGACAAGCGCCACGACACCCGAGCCGAGCCTCTTCTTGAACGCGTCGGCCATGCTCTTGAGCTCCTTGGCCGGCACGCCGTCGAGCACGCGGGCTGAGAATTTGATACCACCGACGTCAATCGCGTCCTCTGCACCACCGCTGCCCCCGGTGGCGATCGCCTTGCGTGCCTCAGCGAGTTCCCGCTCAAGTTTCTTGCGCTCCTCAAGCAGACTGACGATACGCGTCGGCAATTCCTGTGGCAGCGCCTTGATAGCCGCTGCCGCCTCGGCAAGCTGCTTCTGCTGGTCGGCCACGAACTTCTCGGCGGCAGCTCCCGTCACCGCCTCGATACGACGCAAGCCGGCGCCGACGGCACCCTCCGACACGATCTTCAGGAAGCCGATATCCCCAGTACGATGCACATGGGTGCCGCCGCAGAGTTCGGTCGAGAATTCCTTGACCTCTTCCTCGGCACGGCCACCCATCGAGACGACGCGGACCTCTTCGCCATACTTCTCGCCGAACAGTGCCATGGCACCGGCGGCGATGGCATCGTCCGGCGTCATCAGCTTGGTGGCTACATCGGCATTGGCGCGGATGCGGCGGTTCACTTCATGCTCGACCCAGGCGACATCTTCAGAGGTCATGCCCCTGGTGTGCGAGAAGTCGAAGCGCAGCCGGTCGGGCGCCACCAGCGAACCCTTCTGGGTCACGTGATTGCCAAGGCGACGGCGCAGAGCTTCGTGCAGCAAATGCGTCGCCGAGTGATGCGCCCGCAGGCCCGAACGACGCGTATGGTCGACCTTCATCTCCACCGCGTCGCCATTCGTCAACGTACCCTTCACGACCTTGCCAATATGGACATGGAGATCGCCGAGTTTTTTTTGCGTATCGTGAATCTCGATTTCGGCGCCGTTCGCCGAGACGAGCTTACCGCCATCGCCCATCTGGCCGCCGGATTCGCCATAGAACGGCGTCTGGTTGGCAACGATGGAAACCTCGTCGCCGACCTTCGCTTCCGCGACTTCCTGGCCACCCTTGACGATGGTCAGCACTTGGCCTTCCGCCTTCTCGGTCGAATAACCGAGGAAATCGGTGGCGCCGAGGCGCTGGCGGATTTCGAACCAGATCTTTTCCGTGGCGGCTTCGCCCGAGCCGGCCCAGGCGGCGCGGCTGCGCTCGCGCTGCTTCTCAAGCTCGGCATTGAAACCGTCGACATCCACTTCCATGCCCTTGTCGCGCAGGATCGATTGCGTGAGATCGAGCGGGAAGCCGCGGCTGTCGGAGAGCGCGAACGCGACGCTGCCGGAAAGCTTGCCATCCTTGGTGAGGCCGCTCTTCGAGCTGATGGCGCCTTCGAGTTCCTTGAGGCCCGTGTCGAGTGTCTGCTTGAAGCGCGTCTCTTCGAGCTTCAGTGTCTCGGTGATCGCCGCTTCGGCACGGCCGAGCTCTGGATAGGCTTGACCCATCTCGGTCACCAGTGCCGGAACCAGCTTGAACATCAAGGGATCCTTGCAGCCCAGCAGATGCGCATGGCGCATGGCGCGGCGCATGATGCGGCGCAGGACGTAACCGCGCCCTTCATTCGACGGCATGACGCCGTCAGCAATCAGGAAGGAGCTGGAACGCAGATGGTCGGCAATGACGCGGTGGCTGACATTGTGTGACCCGTCGGCTTCCGTGTTCGAGGCATGCGCCGAGGCCTCGATCAGCGTCCGCATCAGATCGATGTCGTAATTGTCATGCTTGCCCTGAAGGACCGCCGCCAGACGCTCGAGACCCATGCCGGTGTCGATCGACGGGCGCGGCAGGTTCACACGTTCGGCCTTCGTCACCTGCTCGAACTGCATGAAGACGAGGTTCCAGATCTCGATGAAACGGTCGCCATCGGCATCCGGTGAGCCCGGAGGACCGCCGGGGATGCCCTCGCCGTGGTCATAAAAGATCTCAGAGCACGGGCCGCAGGGGCCGGTATCGCCCATGGCCCAGAAATTGTCCGAGGTCGGAATGCGGATGATTTTGGAATCGGACAGGCCGGCGATGCGCTTCCACAGGCCATGCGCCTCATCGTCGTCGATATAGACGGTGACGGTCAGCTTGTCCTTGGGCAGGCCGTATTCCTTGGTGATCAGGTTCCAGGCGAGCTCGATCGCACGTTCCTTGAAATAGTCGCCGAAGCTGAAATTTCCCAGCATTTCAAAGAAGGTATGGTGCCGCGCGGTATAGCCGACATTCTCCAGATCGTTATGCTTGCCGCCGGCCCGGACGCATTTCTGGGCGGTCGAAGCCCGGACATAGTCGCGCTTTTCCGCCCCCGTAAAGACGTTCTTGAACTGAACCATGCCCGAATTCACGAACATCAGGGTGGGGTCGTTGCGGGGAACGAGCGGCGACGAGGACACGATTTCGTGCCCTTCCTTGCGGAAGTAATCGAGAAAAACGCGGCGAATATCGTTGGCGGTCTGCATCTTCTGGGTCCGAAACTCTTACCTGGGGTAATTTTGGGGCCGTTTTTGCGGCGCGAAAGACAATTATTTAGGGTTTTTCCAAGGGAAACAAGGCATTTGAGGGTTCGCCAGCCGCCTTTCCGGCGCCCCGGCCGCGTGGCCGACGCATAGCGGCAGTTTGCCACCAAGACCCTGTCGGTTTTGGGGAGGAAATATGCCTCGGGGCGCCTTATATTCATCCATTATGAACGCACTGACGCCCACACCCTCGCCGCCCATGATCGACCCCTTCGGTCGCCGCATCAGCTATTTGCGGGTTTCGGTCACCGACCGCTGCGATTTCCGCTGCGTCTATTGCATGGCCGAGGACATGACTTTCCTGCCCAAGGCCGAAGTCCTGACCCTTGAGGAACTGGATCGGCTGTGCAGCGCCTTTGTGGGCTTGGGCGTCAAGAAACTGCGCCTGACGGGCGGCGAGCCGCTGGTGCGCAAGGGCATCATGCAGTTGATCCGCAACCTGTCGCGGCACCTGCAAACCGGGGCGCTCGACGAGTTGACGCTAACCACCAACGGCAGCCAGCTTGGGAAATATGCCCGAGAGCTGGCCGATTGCGGGGTGAAGCGGATCAACGTTTCGGTCGACTCCCTCGACCCCGAGAAATTCACCCGCATCACCCGCTGGGGCAAATTAGAGCCGGTTCTGGACGGGATCGCCGCCGCCAAGGCCGCCGGCATCCGAGTCAAGCTCAATACTGTCGCCCTCAAAGGCGTCAATGACGATGAGTTCTATCGCCTTGTCGAATGGTGCGGCGAGAATGGCCATGACATCACCTTCATCGAAGTCATGCCGATGGGCGATATCGGCGGCGAGAATCGGGTCGACCAGTTCTTTCCGATCTCCCTCCTTCGCAGCCATCTCGCCAAGCGCTGGACACTCAAAGACAGCAGCCATTACAGCGGTGGGCCGGCACGCTATGTCACAGTGGAAGAGACCGGACAGCGCGTTGGCTTCATCACGCCGCTCACACATAATTTTTGCGAGGCTTGCAATCGCGTGCGGCTGACCTGTACCGGCACATTATATATGTGCCTGGGCCAGGACGATGCTGCGGACCTGCGGGCGCCGCTGCGCCAGAGTGAGTCAGATGAGCTCCTGCTGGCGGCCATCCGGGAAGCTATACGCCGCAAGCCCAAAGGCCATGACTTCATCATCGACCGCGACCACCAGGGGCCGGCGGTCGAGCGACACATGAGCGTTACGGGCGGTTGATTAAATCCGTCAGTCGATGATGACCTGATGGCAGAATTTCTTACCATCGGAAATGGTCACCTGGGTGAATCCCAACAGCTTCAGCAGATCGAAGAAGGTCGCCTCTTCGGGCTGCGTGTTCTTCTGGAAGAAGGGTGTTGAGCGGGCAACCAAGGTGAGGCTCGCGAACAGGGCCCGCGCCCGATAGATCGTATCGAGAGAACCATCGTGGAGGCCGGTGATGATCAGCTTCTGGGCCTCATCGCCTTTGGCGAAGATGGCGTAGTCCGGCGCGTATTGCCCCGAAACGAGCTGCCTTGCCATGCCGATGACGAAGCCCAAGCGCCGGATCTTGTCACTGTCCTCAAGGGTCACGACGCGGCTGCTGTAATGCTCGACCGTCTGAGGTGTCGGATAATAGTAACCCTCGTGGCGGTCGCCGACCTCGTCCTCGCCGGTGACGGTCAGGGCGACGCTTTCCTGGGCGAAGGCCTGTGTGGGCTGTCCGAAAACACCCACCGCCAGCCCCAAACCAAGCGCTACGGCCCAAATTCCACGACGCATAAAAACCCCCAATGCCCCACGATTTCTCGGGGCTAGACTGCAATGCGCACCGGCTTTTGACAAGGGCAGCTTTGGCAAGTGCTTGCACCCTCGCTATACTGCGCCCGCCCTCCTCCGGAGCGAGAAGCCTTTGAACACCGTCAATACTGCACCCAGCATCGCCTTTTTTGCCGCCGAATCGCCCGACGCCAGGGCAGCTTTTGCGGAGCTTTCCGGCCGATACGGTGCCGGCGATCTTGCCCATGCCGATGTCATTGTGGTCCTGGGTGGTGACGGCACGATGCTGCGCGCCCTGCACAGCGTCATGAACCGCAAGGTCCGGATCTTCGGCATGAATTGCGGCACCGTTGGTTTCCTGATGAACCGCTATGACACGTCGGGCCTGGTCGAACGCTTGCGCAGGGCGGAACAGGTCGTCCTCCATCCGCTGCAGCTGACCGCCAAAACGGGGAATGGACAGGAACACCAGCTGGTTGCGATCAACGAAATCTCGCTGCTTCGCGAAACGGCGCAGGCGGCCAAGATCAGCATCGAGATCGATGGCCGCGAGCGTATGAACGAGCTGGTCTGCGATGGCGTCCTGGTGGCGACACCGGCCGGTAGCACCGCCTATAACCTTTCAGCGCATGGGCCTATTCTGCCGCTCGCTTCCGGTGTCCTGGCGTTGACACCGATCAGCGCATTCCGTCCGCGTCGCTGGCGCGGCGCCATCCTGCCGCAGAAGGCGAAGCTGCGCTTCATCATCCGCGAGGCTGACCGCCGGCCGGTAAGCGCCACTGCCGATTTCAATGAAATCCGTGAGGTGACCGAAGTCACCGTCTGCCAGGATCCGAACACGGCGCTGACCTTGCTCTTCGACCCCGAGCATCATCTGGAAGAGCGCATTTTGCAGGAACAGTTCCAGGCCTAACGGCCGCCGAGCTGTTCCTTGGCGAACATGCAGATATCGCCGATCAACCGATCGATATTCGCTTTTAGCGCATCGAAGCCGCCATGCTTCTCGATGCGGTCCTCATCCATGTAAAGGCCTCGGTTGACTTCGATCTGCAGTGAATGACTCCCGGCCAACGGTCGCCCGAAGCGCGCCACCAATTCAGCACCCTTGAACGGATGATTGATCTGCACCGAATAGCCCATGGCGCGGAGGCGCGCGGCGACGAATTCGGTAAAGGCCGGGTCGCAGCTTTCACCTTCGCGGTCGCCCAGCACGAAGTCGTCGCGCGGGATCGCCTTGCCTTGATGGCGCCCCGTCGTGCGCATCGAGTGGCAGTTGACATGCCAGACGGCACCGAAAGCGACCAGTCGCTCCTCGATCATCGCCGCCAGCTCGTCATGATAGGGACGATGATAGCTCTCGATCCGCGCCATGATTTCGTTCACCGTCAGGGGGCGGTCATAGATGTGAACGCGCCCCTTGATGAGGCGACGAATGAGGCCGAGCCCCATCTCGGCCTTTTCACTGGCGCGAATTGGCCGCGGCCATGGTTCCGACAGCATGTCCACATCGACCTCATCCTCGTGCCGGTTCGGGTCGATATAGGCCCGCGGGAACAAGGCCTTCAGGAATGCCGCACCTGCAGCCGGTGCATCGGCATAGAGATCATCGACGAAGGCATCTTCGGCCCGGCGCAGCACGTCGCGCGGCACAACGTGATCGAAATCCCCGGGATAATCGTAACCACTGTGGGGTGAATCGAAGACCACCGGGGCCAGAGCAATGCCCGGTGCCGGCTCGTAATGCACCAGAACGCCCGGTAGGTAGGTCTTTCGTTGCATGCGCTCGGCCTTGCCGTTCCCCAACCTTGCCATTCTTCAGCACCCCGGTATGCTTTCCGGGATCGCCCGTCAATAGCATGCGTTTCGTAATGGAGTTCCATCTTGGCGCCACGTCCGCAAAGTCTCGATCTCATTCGCCGCTTGATCGCCTTCGATACGACCAGCCGCAATTCCAACCTGGAATTGATCGACTTCCTGCGCAACTACCTCGATGGCTTCGGGATCAAAAGCGAGCTTATCCATGACGTGACGGGCAAGAAGGCCAATCTCTATGCCACGATCGGCCCGGACGATCGCGCCGGTTATGCCCTTTCCGGTCACACGGACGTAGTACCGGTTGACGGCCAGGACTGGTCGAGTGATCCCTGGACCGTGAAGGAAGAAGGCGACAAGCTCTTTGGCCGCGGCACCAGCGACATGAAGGGCTTTCTCGGTGTCGTGCTCAACGCCGTGCCGGAACTCGCTAAGCGCAAGCTGACGACACCCGTCCATTTGCTCTTTTCATATGATGAGGAAGTCGGTTGTCTGGGTGTGCGCCGCGCCCTTGAGGTGATCAAGGATCTGCCGGTGAAGCCCAAGGGCTGCGTCATTGGCGAGCCGACCTTGATGAAGGTCGCCATCGCGCATAAGGGCAAGAAGAGCCTGCGCTGCCATGTGCACGGCCTGGAATGCCATTCCTCGCTGGCGCCAAAGGGCGTCAACGCCGTCGAATACGCGGCCGAAGTGATCGGCTATCTGAAGCGGATGGGGCGGCGCTTTGCCGCCGAAGGCCCCTACGATCACGATTACGACGTACCGCACACCACGGTGCATACCGGCGTCGTCAAGGGCGGCACGGCGCTCAACATCGTGCCGAAGGATTGCAGCTTCGATTTCGAGTTCCGCTATCTGCCGATGCAGAAGCCGGATGATCTGGTGGCCGAGGTGAAACGCTTCGCGGAAGAGGAACTGGCGAAGGAAATGCGCGCCATCAATGGCGAAACCGGTTTCTCCTGGGAGCCGATCTCGGCCTTCCCCGGCCTCGACACCGCCGAGGATGCCGAAATCACGGTCATTGCCAAGGCGCTCACCAAAGCCAATGACACGATCAAGATCGCGTTCGGGACCGAGGGCGGCCTCATTCAACAGATCGATATCCCGACCGTCATTTGCGGCCCCGGTTCGATCGAACAGGCGCACAAGCCCAATGAATGGGTGATGCTCGAGCAGATCGCGCAATGCGAGGCGTTCCTGGAACGTCTCACGGAGCGGGTGAGCTCCTAAGTCCCTCTCCCCCACGTGGGAGAGGGGGCTTACAAATTGTGCTTCTTGCGCCAATCCACCGGATAGAGCGCGTAGCAGACGATCGCCTTGTCGCCCTCATATGTGATCGGCGTCTTTTCCGGCAGCCAGATGACATCCCCCGGCCCAGCTTCGATGACGCCCCCCGGATGCTTCAGGCGGAACCAGCCTTCGATGACGATGATCATCTCGTCATAGAGGACGGTCCAATCGATCGAGCAGCCGTCGAACTTGGCGATACCGACGCCCATCGTGCTCGACATGTCCGGCCCGACCAGGCGGCTGATCTCCGCCGTACCCGGCGGGCCGCCATAGGCCTCGAACGTCATCTCCGACCGCTTGTAGTGCTTTACCTTGCTCATGATCGTCTCCGCTAACTGAGATGGGCCGATTCCAGCGCCGGATCGGTCTTCTTCGCCTTCAGCATCTGCAACTCTGACATCAGAATGCCGGTGATGACCAGGACACCGCCGATGATTTGCATCAGCGTCGGCTTGGTGCCTGACAGGGCGAAGATGCTGATCGACACAACTGGCACCAGATTTAGATAGAGACTAGCCACCACCACGCCCGTGCGCTTCACGCCGAAATTCCAAAGATAGACGCCAAAGGCGACCAGCACCACGGTCATCCAGGCGAAGACGAGCCAATCGGTGGCGCTATCCGGCATTGCCGGCGGGAAATGTGCCGCGCCCAGCAATACCGCGCTCATGAAGATAACGGCGAGGCCGACACCGCCGGTCGTCATCGTCACGGTTGTGATGCGCAGTTGGGACCAACCGCGGCACCATTTCTGGGCCGCCGTCGAATACCAGGACCAGCAGGCAAAGGCGATCACCATCAATATCTCGCCGCCGCGGAAGTCGAACATGTCGCCGTCGCCGAAATGAACCGTCGCCAGCGCACTGCCAAGAATGGCGAGCGCAATGGCCGGCAGCATGCGCCGGTCCACCGGCACCTTGAAGACGATGCGATCGACCACCGCCGCAATGGCCGGAGATGTGGCGCTGAGAATAGCCGCCGTAATCGGATTGCAATGATAGACACCGGTCGTATAGAGCGCCGCATAGCAACCGATACCGATGATGCCGAGCGGCCAGATCCGCCAATCGCCACCCGATCCGGCGACCGCCGCGGCTGGTTGCCGCCGCTCAAACAAAGCAAGTGCTGCCCACATGACAGGCAAGGCGCCGATATAGCGAAAGGCTGCCAGAAAGAACGGATCCCAGCGTTGGAGCAGATGGGCGACGGTGGGCACCATCGTGCCCCAGAGAAGTGCCAGCAGAGCCAAGCCGAAATAGCCGATCCATTTGGCCATGATTTAGTAACAATCCGAGTCGTTGATGGAAAGCGCTATCAAAATCATGGCTCGACACTCTGTCAAAGCTTGCTTAAGGTCGTCACGCTCAAGAGGATAAACGACCTTTCCTTGAGCATTGCGACCCCTGGGGGAGACCCCCAGCAATCCGAAATCGAGTTTTCAATCGATCCCAGGTGACCATTAGGGGAGACCCCTAAGTGATGAAACCCAGGAAGAGTTTTTCCGATGCATAACGAAGATGCTGCACACGACGCCGACATCAAGATTGACGGCGCGATTTCACGTAAAAGCCCCTATGGCCTTGCCCTCGAACCGACCTTTGCCGGCGTGCTGTCGTTCATGCGCCGCAATTACAGCAAGAATTTGAAGGGTGCCGATCTGGTCATCAGCGGCGTGCCACTGGACCTTGCCGTCACCCATCGCCCCGGTGCGCGCCTCGGGCCACAAGGCATTCGCCTGGCCTCGGCCGAAGTGGCCAGCCTGAAGCCGTACCCGTGGGGCTTCGACCCGTTCGAGAAGATGGCTGTGATCGATTACGGCGATTGCTATCTCGATGTCCATAATCCGATGACCATCCACGACGCCATCGTCGAGCACGCCCGCCATATCCTGAAATCCGGCGCGCGCATGCTGACCTTTGGCGGCGACCATTACGTCACCTATCCGCTGCTGCAGGCGCATGTCGAAAAGTTCGGCAAACCGCTGTCGCTGATCCATTTCGACGCCCATTGCGACACCTGGGCCGATGACGAGCCGAAATCGCTCAATCACGGCTCGATGTTCTACAAGGCGGTGAAGGATGGGCTGATCGACCCCAAACACTCGGTGCAGATCGGCATCCGGACCTGGAATGACGACTTCATGGGCATCAACATTCTGGATGCGCCCTGGGTGCATCACCATGGCACCGATGCGGTCATCAAGGAAGTGAACCGCATCGTCGGCGACCGGCCGGCCTATTTCACCTTCGATATCGACTGCCTGGATCCGGCCTTCGCACCAGGCACCGGCACGCCGGTTTCGGGCGGCCTCTCCGCGGCACAGGGCCTTGCCATCATCCGTGGCTTCACCGATCTCAACCTGGTGGGCATGGATGTCGTCGAAGTAGCCCCGGCCTATGACCAGAGCCAGATCACGGCGCTGGCTGCGGCACACATCGCCTGCGATCTCATCTGCTTGATGGCCAAGCGCAAGGCCGACGGCAAGCTTTGATGGGCGGCATCATCCTGCGGGCTTGCCGGCCCGCAGGATGCGCCATTCCGAATAAACGATCCCAACAAGCACCAGGGCACCGCCGATCAGTTGTAGGATGGTCGGCTGCGCGCCCTGGAGCACCACTAGGATGGCGATGGCCACCAGCGGCGTCAGGTTGATGTAGAGCGAGGCGGTCACCACGCCGACCGCGCGCACGCCAGCGTTCCACAACACAACACCCAGCACCATCACCGTCACGATATACCAGAGCAGGCTTAGGCCCTCGATCGCCCGCTCCGGCCAAGCCGGCGGAAACGCCGCGTGTCCCGACATACCCAGCACAAGATAGAGCACCGTCATCGCGGTGCCCGAGGTCGCCATGGTGACGAAAGTGATGCGCACCTGGGACCAGCCCGGACACCAGCGCTGGGCCACGGTCGAATACCAGGCCCAGCAGACCGTGGAGAGCAGGATGAGCAGTTCACCGCCACCGAAAGCGATACCGCCCGTCCCGCTGCCTGGGCTCACAGATGCCAGCGCGCAGCCGATGGCGCTGGCGATGAGACCCGGCACCATCAGCCGGTTGAGCGGCAAGCCGAAGAAGAGCCGGTCGGTGACTGCCGCCACGGCTGGGGCCGTCGCCGTCACGATTGCGGCCAGAATGGGATCGCTGAACTGCACGCCCAGGGTATAGAAAACGGCGAAGCCGCCATTCCCCAGCACACCGAAGGTCCATTGCTTCCAACGCGGCACCGACGATGGTGCGGCCCTACCCCGGTCGGTAACCTGCATCATCAGCCATAGAAGGGGGGCGGCCCCCAGCGAGCGGACCGCGACGAGGAAATAGGGGTCCCAGCGCTCCAACTGATACTTCGTAAGCGGGATCATCCCACCCCAGAACAGGGCGGCCAAAAGCAGTCCGCCAACACCGACCCAGCGCCCCATAATGCCCCCGAACGTGCCCCTTTTTTGCCCCGATCGGGGCGCGGCACTCTCTCAGACCCCGGGAGTGACCGTCAATCCACGGCCCGGGCATGCCGACACTGCTTCTCCGGCATGGCGATCATTGACACTGCGATGGCAAGGCAGGACATTCCCGACCGTACTCCAGTGGCTATGGGGATAGATCTTGCAACAACCCAACACTCTGCCGGTCGAGGCGGATGTCGTCATCATCGGCGCCGGTATTCAGGGCTGCGCCAGCGCCTATTACATGACAAAGGCCGGGATGAAGGTCGCCCTGCTCGACAAGTCCCGCGTGGCAGGCCAGCAGAGTTCGCGGGCCTGGGGGTTCGTGCGCACGCAAATGCGCGACCCGGACGAAATCCCGCTGATGGAAGCGTGCAAGACATTGTGGCGCGGGCTTGAGGCTGAGCTGGGCAGCGACCTCGAATGGAATGACGGCGGTGCGCTCTATGCCAGCAACTCGCCGGCGATCATGGCCTATCGCGAAAAATGGCTGCAGACGGCGCAACCCTTCGGCCTCGATACACGCCTCCTCAGCGTCGCCGAGGTGAAGGCTCTATTGCCCAACCTCGCCAGCCCGATCATCGGCGGGCTTTACACCAAGAGCGACGGTCATGCCGAGCCGCGCAAAGCTGCGGCTGCCTTTGCTTTGCGTGCCCGGGAGGGCGGCGCGGTTATCCTCGAAGGCTGCGGTGCGCTCTCGATCGAAAGATCCGGTGGCCGTGTCAGCAGTGTCGTGACCGAATGGGGCGATATCCGCACGAAGAATGTCCTGCTCTGTGCCGGCGCCAGCTCCTGGCGGCTGCTGAAGCCGCATGATCTTCTGCTGCCCCAATCCGTCGTGCGTGCCTCGGTCGCGCGAACGAACATTCTGCCGAACATTACGGAATCCGCTTTCGTCGGTGACGGCATTGCGTTCCGCAAGCGTAGCGATGGCTCCCTCAACATCGCCTCCAGCATGCATGGCGATGTCGATGTGACGCTCGACCATCTGCGCCTGGCGCCTTGGTATTGGAGCGCCTATCGCGATAGCGCCAAGGGCCTGACGCTGCATGTCGGGGGACCGATGATGCGCGATCTCTGTCAGCGTTTGCCCTGGCGGGACGAGACACGCAAACCGGCGGTGCACGATCGCGAGCCGGTCATCCTGCCGCAGCAGGAGCGATTGCAGGATGCCGTGCGTTTGCTGGAACGCGCCTTCCCAACCGCTGGCCGCATCGGGCTTGCCGAACAATGGGCCGGTAATATCGATACGCTGCCCGATGGCATTCCCGTGCTCGATGCGCCGCCTGCGCTGCCCGGCCTTCTGGTCGCGACTGGCTTCTGCGGGCATGGCTTTGCGCTGGGACCGATCATCGGCAAGATCATGCTGTCGCTGGTGCAAGGTGCGGAAACCGGCTTCAATCTGCGTTCTTTCCGCTTGTCACGCTTCGCCGAGGGCGATGTCAAAAAACCCCTGTCCATTTGGTAGCCGAAGATGAGCGAGCTCAGCACAGAGACCACGGCCTTCATTGAGGGTCTCACCTACGATGCCAACGGCCTGGTGCCGGCGATCGCCCAACAGCATGACACCGGTGAAGTGCTGATGATGGCCTGGATGAACCGCGAGAGCATTGCAGAAACTCTGCGCGGCGGGCGCGTGGTCTATTGGTCACGCTCCCGCAAGGCGCTGTGGCGCAAGGGCGATACATCGGGCCAGATTCAGAAGCTGATCGAGCTGCGTGTCGATTGCGACCAGGATTGCCTGCTGCTGCTCGTCGACCAGATCGGGGTTGCCTGCCACACCGGACGGCGCAACTGCTTCTTCACGGCGGTCCGGGACGATAGTCCCAGGATCATCGCCGATGTCATTGTGGCGCCTGACAAACTCTATGAAAAATGAGGCAAATTCGTCGCTCGTGAAGAAGTTGTTAACCCTTCGGGCCTAGAGGATATAAGGAGTATCGGGGGGATTTAGAGTGCGGAGCCGCCATGAGCAGCCGTAACAAGGATGAACAACGCGCGCTCGACATCGTCGCCGGCCGTGCAGATGCCGCAACGACTGCGCCAAAAGCCAAGTCGGGCCTGGGTGGCATGGAGATGGCCGGCATCGCGTTGTGGCTGTTGGTGCTGGTGGCCGGCGGTCTCGGCGCTGCCTACTATTTCTTGATGGCGCCTAAATAGGGCCGCTTGCCGATAAAATCGCTCTCGCCTAGGTTCAAAGACAGAATTCCTGGCGAGTAGATGATGCTCTACGACATTTCACAAACCCTGCGCCCCAGCCTACCGGTCTGGCCGGGCGACACCGTGTTCGAGTGCAAGCAGACCTGGGCGATGGGACCGGGCGTGCCGGTCAACGTCTCCGCCCTCACCTTCTCCACGCATAGCGGCAGTCATGCCGATGCGCCGTTCCATTACGATGCGGACGGCAAGACGATCGATGCGGTCGATCCCGGCATCTATTTGGGACCGGCCCAAGTCGTCGACGCACGGCATGCAAAGGGTATCGTGACGGCCGACCATGTCCTGGCGCAATTGCAACCCGATATCAGTCGCGTGCTGATCCGGACCTATCAGACAGCGCCCCAGCAAAGTTGGGATGCGAACTTCGCCGCGATCGATCCCGCCCTCATCGAGGCATTCGCGGATCGCGGTGTAAAGCTGGTCGGCACCGATACACCCTCGCTTGATCCGCAAACATCCAAGACGATGGCAGCGCATCTCGTCGTCGCACGGCGCGGCCTCGCGATCCTCGAAGGTCTTGTTCTCGACGCCGTGCCCTTTGGCCGCTATGAACTGATCGCGCTGCCGCTCAAGATCGCTGGCGCGGATTCAAGCCCAGTACGGGCCATGTTGCGGAGCCTATGACCCATGCCGTTGCTTGATCGCGCCCATTGTGAGGCGCTGGACGTCCAGGATCCCCTCGCCTTTGCGCGCGCCCGGTTTGAGATACCGGATGGCATCGTCTATCTCGACGGCAATTCGCTGGGTGCTTTGCCCAAGGCAACGGCGGCACGACTTGAGATGGTCGTCAAGGAGCAATGGGGCAAGGATCTCATCACCGGCTGGAACAAGCATGGTTGGGTCGATCTGCCGCGCCGGCTCGGCGCGAGGATTGCCAAGTTGATCGGCGCCGATGCTGACGAGGTTGTCGTCTGTGATTCGACATCGCTCAATGTCTTCAAGCTGTTGAGCGCGGCTCTTTCCTTACGGCCTGACCGTCATGTCATTCTATCGGATACCGGCAACTTCCCGACCGACCTCTATATGGCGCAGGGGCTCAGCGATCTGCTGGATCGCGGCCACAAGCTGGAACTGGTGGCGCCAGAGGCCATCGTCGACCGGATAAGCCCGGCTGTCGCCGTGGTCATGCTGACGGAGATCGATTACCGGACGGGCCGACGCCACGACATGGCCGCCATCAACGCCAAGGCAAAGGCCGACGGCGTTTTGACACTCTGGGATCTTGCCCATTCGGCGGGCGCCCTGACGGTAAACCTCAATGGTACGGGTACCGATTTTGCCATCGGCTGCGGGTACAAGTATCTCAATGGCGGCCCCGGCGCGCCGGCTTTTCTGTTCGTGGCGAAGCGCTGGCTCGATCAGACCCGGCAGCCGCTGTTCGGCTGGTTCGGGCATGCGGCTCCATTCGCTTTCGAGACAGCCTATCAGCCCAAGGCGGGAATCGACCGTTTTCTGGTCGGGACACCTGCCGTCCTCAGCATGGCAGCCCTCGAATGCGGACTTGCCACCTTCGACGATATCGACCTTGCCGCCATTCGCAAGAAGTCCGAGGCTCTCGGCGATCTGATGATCGAGCTGGTATCGCAGGAATGCGCCAGTACCGGGCTGACGCTTGCCAGCCCCTCCGTCAGCGCGGAACGCGGCAGCCAGGTCAGCTATGCCCATGATTCTGGTTATGCGGTGATGCAGGCCTTGATCGCGCGTGGTGTTATCGGCGATTTCCGCGCCCCAAACCTCATGCGTTTCGGCTTCACCCCCCTCTATGTCCGCTATCAGGACATCTGGGATGCCGTTGCCGTTCTGAAATCAGTCCTGGCAGGGGCCGAATGGCAGCGGCCGGAATTCAACCGGCGGGCTGCCGTCACCTGATAAAACCCGGCGAGGGCTGGATTTTGTCGCCCTCTCGGGGCAACATGCCGTCCAACTGGTTCAATTAAGGAGTTCAGCTTCATGCGGCCGATTTTCGTGATGGTCAAATGCGAGCCGGGCAAGTCCTACGACGTCGCCGAAAAGGCCCTGGATACGGTTCAGCAGATCGCCGAGCTCTATTCCATTTCGGGTCAGTACGACCTTCTGGTCAAATGCTACCTGCCGACGGATATGGATGTCGGCCGCTTCGTGACATCGGAATTGCAGACGCTGCCGCACGTCAAGGACACGCTGACAATCATTACCTTCAACGCCTTCACCTAAATGCCAACGAACAGCTACAAGGACAGGGGAAACAAAAAATGACAGACAGGATCGCGCTCCTGAAGCGGGCCGGTATTGGGGCCATTCTCGCCTCCGGCCTCGCTCTCACCGCCTGCGGCGAGAAGAAGGAAGAACAGGCAGCCAGCAGCGAAGCGGCACCGGCCGGCGGCGACACCAAGGTCGGCATCCTCTTCGACGTAACCGGCCCGATCGCCAGCTTCATTCCGCCGATGATGGATTCGGTGAAGCTCGCCGAAAAGGAGATCAATGACGGCGGCGGCTTGCTCGGCGGCAAGATGGTGACCGTGGTGGGCGACACCACTGGATCGACCCAGGGCGCTGTCGACGCCGCGACCAAGCTGGTCAATGTCGAGAACGTGCCCGTCGTCGTCGGCGCTCTGATGTCCGGCACGACACTGGCCGCGGCCAATGCCGTGACCATTCCGACCGGCGTATTGCAAATTTCGCCCACGGCGACCTCGCCGGACTTCACCTCGCTCAAGGATAACGACTACGTCTTCCGTATCGTGCCGTCCGATGCCTATCAGGGCGTGGTTCTCGCCAAGCTGGTGCTCGACCAGGGCATCAAGACGGTCGCCCTCACCTATGCCAACAACGATTATGCGACGCCGCTCGCGACCGGCTTCGCCGAGGCCTACAAGAAGGGCGGCGGCACGATCGCGGCCGAAGTGAAGCATGAGGAGAAGCAGCAGAGCTATGCTGCCGAACTCGGGACGCTGGCCAAGGACAAGCCGGAAGCGCTGGTCGTCATCGCCTATGCCGGCGATTCCGGCACGACCATCGTCAAGGAAGCGCTGGAGAACGGCCTCTTCAACCGCTTCATCGGTACCGACGGTCTGCGCGACAACAAGCTCATCGAAACGATCGGCGCCGACAATCTGAAGACCTCGTTCTTCACCTCGCCCTCCGCCCCGGAGAGCGATGCGGCCAAGGCGTTCGATGCACTCTACACCGCCGCCTATCAGACCTCGAAGGACAAGATCTTCATCGGCCAGACCTATGACTCCGTCATGCTGGCGGCGCTTGCCGTCGAGAAAGCCGGCTCGACCGACCGTGCCAAGGTGAAAGAAGCGTTGCGCGAAGTCGCCAATGCCCCGGGCGAGAAGATCATGCCGGGTGAGTGGAAGAAGGCCAAGGAACTGATCGACGCCGGCAAGGATGTCGATTACTCCGGCGCCACCGGCGAAATGGAATTCGACGCCAACGGCGACATTCCCGGCGTCATCGGCCATTTCGTGGTCGAGGGCAACGGCTACAAGCAGGTTGGTCTCGTCAACCCCTGACGATCGCCGATCCGACTGACTTTCTTGCGGCCCGCCGGATCTCATCATCTGGCGGGCCGCGATCGTTTTGGAGATTCGCGCATGTCCATCCAGGCCATTTTGTTCGATGCCTACGGTACCGTCCTCGACATCCATTCCGCCGTCGAGCGCCACAATGATCGTCTCGGTGTCGCGGCGGCGGGCGTGTCGGCGCTGTGGCGGACGAAGCAGCTGGAATACACCTGGACATTGACGCTGGCGGGGGATTATCGCCCCTTCGACGTCTTGACCGCCGAGGCGCTGGACTTCGCCCTCGCCCAGCACCAAGTCGTCGATCCGGCATTGCGCAGCGATCTCCTGCAAAGCTATCGCAGGCTTTCGCCTTTTCCCGACGTGGCGCCGGCACTCACGGCCTTGCGCGACAAGGGTCTCACCATCGGCATTCTCTCGAACGGCAGTCCCGACATGCTAGGTGACGCACTGGCAGCCGGCGGCATCGCGCCGCTATTTGATCCCGTACTCTCGGTCGATGCGTTGCGGCTCTACAAACCGCATCCAGACGTCTATGCCATGGCAAGGCGACATCTGAATTTGCCGACAGAAGCGATCGGCTTTGTTTCGTCGAACGCCTGGGATGCAATGGGCGCCAGCCGGTTCGGCTTCCGTGTGTTTCAGTTACGCCGGCAAGACAGCCCACGGGAATATGGACTTCAGGGCAAGGCGAAATCCTTGACCAGCCTTGCCGAGTTGCCGGCCGCCATCTAGCGGTCGATGCGGCGCGGCGGCCGTTCCGGCAGAATGCCCTTGGCAAAGCGCTGCAGTACGACGATCAGTAGTACCCCGATCAACAAAGCGCGCATGTAGGAAGACCGCGTGATCCATTCCGCCGGCAGGCGATTGGTGAGAAGCTCGGTCCCGGACCAGATGAACCATACCAAGCCGGCGCCCAACAAAGCGCCACGGTTGTTGCCGCTGCCACCGATGATCAGCATCACCCAGACCAGGAAGGTCGTGAGCAACGGCTCAGTGGCACTGGCACCGATGAACTTGAAGTACATGGCGGAGAGCGCCCCGCCGAGGCCCATCACGGCGGCGCCTATGACAAAAGCCTCCAGGCGAAACCGAACCACATCTTTGCCAATAGCGGCGGCTGCCAGCTCATTGTCGCGAATGGCGCGCATAGTGCGGCCCCAGGGTGATATCCAAGCCCGCTCCAAGGCCACGTAGACGATCAACATCACGACCAACACGAAGGCGAGAAACGCCACATTGCCCCAAGGCTGGCCGAGACTCTCAAACGGCCGGGGCACGGTCGAGATACCCATGGTGCCGTTGGCGAGCCAATCCTCGTTCTTCAACACCAAACGGATGATTTCCGAAATACCGATCGTCGCCATGGCGAGGTAATCGCCTTTGAGGCCAAGGCAGATGCGCCCCACCGGCCAGGCGATCAGCCCCGATAACAGCATGGCAACGGGCATCGCCAGGATCGGCGGCCAACCGAAGCCGCCAAGGTAATGCGGGCTCTCCGGCGAGGTCAGGATGGCTGTGGTATAGGCGCCGACGGCGAAGAAACCGGCAATGCCGGCATTGAAGAGGCCGGCAAAACCCCATTGCAGGTTGAGCCCCAGGCATAGCACGCCATAGATGCCGAACATCGTGGCCAGCGACAGCGCATACATGAAGAGGCCAAGGAATTGCTGGTCCATTACAGCACCCGCCCCCTGAAGAGCCCGGTTGGGCGCCAGATCAGCATGCAAACCATGACAAAAAACGCGACCGCATTCTTATAGGCCGGCGGCACCAGCGGCATGTCCGCGATCCAGGGATAGGTTGCCACCTCTTGCGCGATGCCGATCGCGAGGCCGCCGACGATAGCGCCATAAGGTTTGCCGATGCCGCCGAGGATCGCGGCTGCAAAGAGCGGCAGCAACAAGTCCCAGCCGACGCTTGGATGAAGTTTTGAATTGATCCCGGCAAAGACACCAGCCGCTGCCGCAAGCCCGCCGCCAATGAGCCACGTCCAGCGGACGACGCGTTCGGTGTCGATGCCGGAGATGCGGGCCAGATCGGCATCGTCACTCATCGCCCGCATCGCCTTGCCCATGCGGCTGCGGCTGAGGAACCAATGCAGGCCGGCGGCAATGATGACCGAGACCAGAATGATGATGATGTGCTTCTGCGCGATGCGGAATCCACCGAAGAGCTCGATCGGCTTGCGGATTCCCGTCTCATAATTGAGGACGTCGACACCCCAGATGAGTTGTATCAGCGATCGCACCACCAGCATGACACCGAACGACGCGATGACGACGATGATCCCGGGGCTCTTACGGAAGGGCTTGTAGGCCAGGCGATCCACGGCAACGCCCAGAAACGCCGCGGCAATGATGGCAATCGGCAAGGCGAGATAGACCGACCAACCGAGGCTCGCGACGAGGCTGTAAGCGACATAGGCGCCGAAGGTCATGACATCGCCATGGGCGAAATGCGCGAAGCGCAGAATCGCAAAGATCAGCGAAATGCCGACGGCACCCAAAGCGTAAATGCACCCCACCGCAACGCCCGGCAGGAAATAGAGGTTGACGAAATCGGCCAAGGCTTCCATCTCAACCACCTAAGAAGGATTGGCCGATTTCGGGATTGCCGAGTAACGCCTCGGCCGTGCCGGTAAAGCGATTGCGTCCGGTCGCCAACACATAGCCGCGATGGGCGACGGCCAGTGCCTGTCGGGCGTTCTGTTCCACCAGCAGAATGCCGATCCCCTCCTTGTTGATCGCCACGATGCGTTCGAAAATCTGTTCCATCATCAAGGGCGAAAGCCCTGCCGTCGGCTCATCCAGCATCAACAGCTTTGGTTCTGTCATCAGCGCCCGACCTACCGCCACCATCTGCCGCTGACCACCCGACAGTTCGCCCGCGGGCTGATCGGCTTTTTCTTTGAGGACCGGAAACAGTCCAAAAACCTGCTCCATGACGCGCGTTTGCGCCGCCGGCTTCAAGAACGCACCCATCTCCAGATTCTCCCGCACCGTCATGGTGCGAAAGACGTTGCGTTCCTGCGGCACGAAACCCATGCCAAGTGCAACCAGATCATTGGGCGCCGCATTGGTGATGTCCTTGCCGCCCAGCGACACCTGCCCGGCACGCAAGGCCACCAGGCCGAAGAGCGCTTTCATGGCCGTGGATTTGCCGGCGCCATTGGCGCCGATGATGACGACAACCTCATGGGCATCGACCGCAAGGTCGACGCCATTGAGGATGTCCATCCCGCCGTAACCGCCGACCATGCCCTTGGCTTCCAGAAGTGCCATCAAGCCCTCCCGCCGCCGAGATAGGCCTCGATCACGTCGGCATTGGCGCGAATGTCAGCCATAGATCCTTGCGTCAGAACCCTGCCCTCCGCCATGACGATCACCGGCGAGCAAAGCCGGGCAATGAGATCCATGTCATGCTCGATCACGAAGAAGGTATAGCCGAAGTCGCGGTTGAGCCGCTCGATCTCACCGGCGATCTCGGCCAAGAGCGTGCGATTGACGCCGGCGCCGATCTCGTCAAGCAGCACCACCTTGGGCTGCCACATCATTGTGCGGGCAAGCTCCACCAGTTTTTTTTGCCCACCCGACAGGTTTCCGGCCAGTTCATGCTTCACGTGATCGATGCGAAGCTGGCTCAGCACTTCCTCCGCCCGCTCCCGGATCGTGCGTTCTTCTGCGCGTATTTTGGACCAGCGCAACCACGCATTGGCAATGCGCTCGCCTGACTGGCCCGCTGGCACGGCCATCAGGTTTTCCAGCACGGTCATGCGGCTGAATTCGTGGGCGATCTGGAACGTGCGCGCAAGGCCCTGGGCGAACAAGCGATGCGCCGGCCAGCCTGTCACATCCGTTCCATCGAGCGCGACGCTTCCATGATCAGGCGCGAACGAGCCGGCGATGATATTGAAGAGTGTCGACTTGCCGGCGCCATTGGGCCCGATCAATCCGGTGATCGATCCCTTGGCGACACGCAAGGAACAGCCATCAACGGCGCGAATCCCGCCGAAGCGCTTGGTAATGTTTTCGACGATGATCATGGCTTTTAGGTGCCGGTACTCACACCTTGGCGCGCACGGTGGTATCCGCCGGCAGATAGTTGGCGAAATCGCCCTCGATCGCTTTGGCATCGAGCGCCACGCCATTGAAGACACCTGATGCCATGCCGCCTGGATAGATATCTTCCATGCGCAGGCCGAGGCCCTGGATGATCGCTTCAGCCACCTGCTGCGGTCGCATCTTCATGCCTTCGAAACCTGGCGTCATCGGCGTATCGACGGCGCCCGGCAGCACGCCCATCACATGCGTCCCCTGCTTGCGCAACTCGGCGCGCAGCGCCTGGGTGAGCGACAGCAAGGCCGCCTTCGATGCAGCATAGGTCGCCATCAAAGGAACGTTGCTATGGGCAATGACCGATATGAGATTGACCAGCGCGCCACCGCCATTCTTGGCGAGGATCGGCTGGAACGCGCGCGAGACCGCGAGAGTCCCCAGATAATTCGTCTCCATCTCGCGCCGGGCGTTGTCGAGCCCGTTGGTGCTGAACACGCCTTCATTGGAGTTCCAGCCGGCATTGTTGATGAGCAGACTGACATCGGCGCAAGATGTCGCTGCCGCCGCGACGCTCAAAGGATCGGTGACATCAAGCTGTACCGGCACCAGCTTGTCTGGTGCCACCGACGTCAGCAGGCGCAGGCTGTCGGCCTGACGGGCTCCGCAATAGACCTTGGCCGCACCCGCCCGCAACAGGGCGCGTGCGATCTCACTGCCGATACCACCATTGGCGCCACTCACCAACGCCACGGAATCCTTCACCAAATTCGGTCCCGCCCCGGTGCGCGCATGTTTTACCGCTCCCTTAGCCGTTTCCTGCACAAGTGCCTGGTCATAGGCCAGCACAACCCACTGGAAACCCTGTGCGCGGCGGTCGGCGGCAAAGCTCGCATACGGCGTGAAGATACCGCAGGTCTTGCCGGCTGCCTTGGCGGCGGCCAGCACGGATTGCACCGCCGCTTCATGCTTCGGTCCGAAATCGGGGAAGGTGCCGATCGACATGGCAAGATCGAATGGCCCGATGAAGAGCATGTCGATCCCCGGCACCGCGGCGATTTCGGCTGCATTGGCAACCGCCGTCGCCGTTTCGATCATGACAGCGACCACGATGTCGTCATTGGCGTTCGGGATATAGGATTTGTAATCCAGCATCGGCCGCGTACCGCCGCCCGAGCGGCCGCCCAAGGGCGGGTATTTGGCGGCGCGCACCACGGCACGGGCCTGATCGGCCGTATCGACCATCGGCACGATGAGGGCGCGGGCACCGGCATCGAGCACATTGCCGATAGCGTAATCGCTGGCATCGACACTGCGCACGGCGGGGATCGTCTTGTGACGAACAAGGCCGATCGCATATTCAAGACTGGTGCGATCCCAGAGACCGTGCTGCATGTCAAAAAGAATGCAATCAGGCTCGGACTCAGCCAGCAATTCGGCGACCGACGGCGAACCCAGGGTCGCCCAATGGCAGCCGATGCAGCCACCGCCGGCGAGCTTTTCCTTCAGCGGATTGCTCATTTATTTCCCCGCGCTTTCTGACCAGCGCTTCATCAACGTATTGGAAGGCTGCTGCTCATCGAGCAGCTTCTTGGCGGTCTCGGCGCCCGCCGTCGGCAAACCCTTGGGATCGAGCAGGCCGATCTGCACCAGGACCGAGGCCTGATCCCAATAAATATGCTCGTGATAGAGCTTGTCGCCGCGGAAACAGACGATCGCCACCAGGGGGATCTCGACACGCTTCCCCGTCGGCTTCACGCCCGGCAACATCCAGTCGATCTCCCGGTCATGCGTGAAGCAGAACAGCATCTCGTCGACGACGCGGTCGGCGCCGACCGTGCGCGAGATCGGGATGAGCTTGGTATCAGCCGGATTGGCATTGACGAAATGATGCTGGTAGAAGCGCGCGAGCTCCCTCTGCCCCACGCCGCCCGTCATCGTCGGGATGTGGTTGACGTAGGGCTGGTCGACCATCGTCTTCATCGTCGCCGCAACGTCGCGTGTCGCGAATTCGTGGTAGCAATGGGCGTCCCACAAAGCCGAAAGATCGTAATGCGGCCCGAGTGCCTTGCGGAAGCAGGCGATCGAGCGTGAATGCGCCATGATCGTTGCCGGCTTGTCGAAATGCTCGCCCATGGTCCTGGCAAAAGCATGATCGACGCCGGGATAGACATAGGTCTCGATTTCCGGCCGACCCTTGAAATGCTCGATGATCTGATTGCGCGCATTGGCGTCGCAATATTTGTCGAGCTCGGCGAAATGGAGCACGGTCGGGCATTTGATCTTCTTGCCCTCGGCCAGCGATCCCTCGATGCCGACACCGTAATATCCGACCGCCGCATCGACATCGACACGGCATGCCGTGAGATAGGCGAGCTTTCCACCGAGGCAGTGCCCCAGCACACCGACCTTGCCCGTGCATTCGGCGCGCGCGCGCAGCGCTTTCACCGTGGCGGCTATGTCCTCAATACCCTTGTCGACGTCGAATTTTTGGAAATAGCCGAAGGCGCGCTGCCATTCCTCGGGCGAATAGCCCATGTCGACATTGGGCTCCATGCGCCAGAAAAGATCCGGCGCAAGGACCACGTAACCTTCTTCGGCATAATAATCGGCGGTTTCGCGCACATAGGCGTTTACACCGAAAATCTCCTGGCAGAGGACGATCCCCGGCCCCTTGCCCGCCTTCGGAAGAGCCAGATAGGCACGGAACTGACCGCCATCCTGTGTGTTTATTGTGATGTAGCTGCCGACCATGTTGCCCCCTCCCTGGTCTTATTTATTAGACAACTGCACGAAAACTGCCCGATTGGCATCATCTTGGCAACTATATGTGCGATTGGAGGCGCAATAAGAGTCTGACTCTTGAATCCGCGCAACCAGCAGTCTGTGACGCCGTGTCGCTACTGCAATTTGCGCGTCGAGACCCCATATAAGCAGCGCATGAATGCGCCTCATTGGACGGAATGAGATTGTGAACATCCCACAACGCCCCGGCAATGTGCCGGTGGATGATCTATTGCGACCGGAACCGAAACCTGACGAGGCGGAAAGCCCCGCCGGGGGATTGGCGTTGCTCGGCATCGCCCTGGCAGCGATCGCGCTCGTCGTGATCTATGGCAGCACGCCGATCGACGCCCCTGAATGGCCCGACTGCCCCATCCAATCGCTTGGCAGCTGCGGCGAGAAGTAAGCCCTATTCGCCTGCCAGAAGCCGACGCTTCTTGCGCAGGGCCACCGACATGAAATCGAGAAACGCCTTGATGCGCGCGGCCCGCTTGAGGTCCGGATGCGTCAGAAGCCACAGATTGGTGGCGTAGGACGGATCGACTGGCTCAAGCCGTTGCAGGGCAGGGCTGACATCGCCTGCAAAGCAAGGCAGGACGGCAATCCCCATCCCCACCTCTGCGGCCGAGACCTGAGCCAGCAGCGAATTGCTGCGATAGGCAAAACTCGGGTTGAGCCCACGATTGCGATAAAACCCGCCGAAACGCAGAGTTTCGGCGCCATCCTCCCAACCGACCCAGGGCAAAGACTGCAACGCCTCGCCCGCCGCGACCCTGGCGGCGAATGCCGGTGTCCCGTAAAGAGTCATGGTCAACGGGCCGATATTGATGCCGATCATCGCCTCAGGTGCCGCCGCGGTGGGACGGATCGCAACATCTGCCTCGCGCCGCGACAGATTGAGAAAGCGGTTGTCGACGATCACCTCGAGCTCGATCCTCGGATAGCGCTCGCGGAATTGGGCGAACATTGGCAGCAACAGGCGCTGCGCCATGTCATCGGGCGCTGTCACCCGGATGGTGCCGGTCAGACTCAGATCTCCCCCGGCCATGCGGCGCTCGGCCGCCAGCGCCTGCACCTCCATTGCCTCGGCCGCCACCAGCGCCACCTCCCCCGCTGCCGTCAGGCCATATCCGCTACGGTGCCGATCGAAGAGTTTGACGCCCAGCCGCGCTTCCATCGCATTCACCTGGCGAAAGACGGTGGCGTGGTTGACGCCCAGCATGCGCGCCGCTGGCGCCAGCCCACCTGTTCGATGAATGGCCAGGACGATGCAATAATCATTCCATTCCAATGAATTAGATGGCATATCTGTGCATATTTGCAATGATCGATGCCTAATTATTGGCAGTTTATATCATAAATTCAACAGCCGATATTGGTTTCACACTACCGCCACACCTCGAAACCAAAGGAAGCTGACCCATGATCGACCAGAAGAATGCCGCCCTTGCGGCCTTTGCCCTGCGACTTTCGCTGGGCGTCATGTATCTCGCCCATGGCGTGATCCTGAAATACCTGACCTTCACCCTCGCCGGCACCGCCCAGTTCTTTGAATCCCTCGGCCTGCCCGCAGCGCTCGCTTATCTGACCTTCGCCGGTGAAACCCTGGGCGGCATCGCCCTGGTGCTGGGCTTCAAGTCCCGCCTCGTCTCGATCGCCCTCATCCCCATCCTGCTCGGCGCCCTCTGGGTCCATAGCGGTAATGGCTGGGTCTTCAGTTCGGCGAATGGCGGCTGGGAATACCCGCTGTTCCTGATCGTGATCTCCGGCATCGTCGCCCTCCTCGGCAACGGCGCCTTTGCCGTCGACAACGTCCTCGGCAAGTCGGCCCAGCCGGCCCGCGCTTAAGCGACCATCTTCTGAGAATGCGAAAGGGCGGCAGTGAATATCACTGCCGCCCTTTTTCATGATTACAATCTGGCGACCCCAGCAAGATTCGAACTTGCGACCTATTGCTTAGAAGGCAATTGCTCTATCCAACTGAGCTATGGGGTCGAGCGCGCGGTGACGGCGCTTCAGTGAGTCCAGCGGCCGACGCGGTCATATCTAAAATTGTCGGCATAAGCCTTCGACGCCAGGCTGCGCTGCTTGGGCTGCTCGATTTCGTAAGCGATGCCTTCGCGCGTCGCGTAAGCCACGGCCTCTTCCTGAGTGGCAAAGGTCAGGCGGACCTGACGGCGCGTATCGTCGCTCGACGTCCAGCCCATCAGCGGATCGGCACGGCGTTGTGATTGCTGTGGGAACTCCAGGATCCATTCGCTGGAGCGGCCAGAGCGACCGGACTGCATCGCGGACTTCGCCGGCTGATAGATTCTCGCGGCCATGGCCTACCCTCGCTCCTTCATTCCTATCGGCCCGATTCGGCCGTTAAACCAGGGGTTCCCCGGCACATGCGGCGCGGGTCGGCCCCTATTTTTTTGAACCGCCCTTGGCGGCCCAGATTGGACCTTGAGCTTGAAACATCCCGTTAACGGAATGCCGCGGAATGGTCGGGGTGAGAGGATTCGAACCTCCGACACCCTGCTCCCAAAGCAGGTACTCTACCAGGCTGAGCTACACCCCGATCCCGCAAAATCAAGCATTTCCAGTCGTTTTATCAAAGCCCGCAGAAACTGCAACCGGCGTTTTGATGACGATGGTGCCCCTGCGAAAAGCAGCGGATTCGGCATATATGCCAAACATGACTGCATTCCGCCAGACTGCATTGCGCTGCAGAAAGGCCCGTGTCAAACGGATTTCTATCGATTCAGGGCTGCTTTCTTCATTTGCGACTCATTCCCGCCGTCGTTATGCTCCGGCCTTGGGAATCATCCGTGACAGAGGGGCTTATTATGGCAACCGCAACAAAGACCGCAGCAGCACAGAAGACCGTAACGCTCAAGCAGCTTGGCACCGACCTCGCCGAAAAGCATGAACTCTCGAAGAAGCTCGCCAACGAAGTCCTCAGCGACCTCGTGACCTTGATCGGCAAGCACCTGAAGAAGGGCGACAAGATTCGTATCCCGGCTCTTGGCATCCTGCAGGTCCGCAAGCGCCCGGCGCGCATGGGCCGCAACCCGGCCACCGGCGAAGCCATCAAGATTAAGGCCAGCAAGAAGGTCGCCTTCCGCGCTGCCAAGGAACTGAAGGAATCGATCTAATCGATTTCCGACAAGTTTCTCTGAGACTTGCGACAACGCCGCGCCCCCTAGGGGACGCGGCGTTTTCGTTTGCGGGACGCGTTATCCTGGCGCCCGCTCAATCGAGCACTTCTTTGACCTTCGTCGCCAGCTGCTTGAGCGTAAAGGGCTTCATGAGGAAATGCGCTTCCTCGCCGGCATCGACCTTGCGGCGGAAGTCATCCTCAGCGTAGCCCGAAATGAAAATGACCTTCAAATCGGCACGGCGCTGACGCACTTCCTTGATCAAGGTCGGCCCATCCATGCGCGGCATGACCACGTCGCTGATGATGAGGTCGATATCGTCGAGCTGCTCGTTGATGAGTTCCAACGCCGCCTCGCCGCTGCGGGCTTCCAGCACTTTATAGCCCTTATTGCGCAGGGCACGGGCCGAGAACAGGCGCACTGCATCCTCATCCTCGACCAGGAGGACCGTGCCAATGCCGGTCAGGTCGCGCGGTTGGTCCTCGGCACTGTCCGCGCGTGCCGAGGCGTCGCCGGCAGCGGCATGCTGGGGCAGATAGATGCGGAAATTGGTCCCCTTGCCGACCGTGCTGTCGACGAAAACGAAGCCACCGGTCTGTCGCACGATGCCGTAGACCGTGGACAGGCCAAGGCCGGTTCCAGACCCAACCGCCTTTGTCGAAAAGAACGGCTCGAAAATGCGATCGAGGATGTCGGCCGGAATACCGGATCCGGTATCGGCGATCTCGATCAGCACATAGGGGCCTGGCGGCATGACTTCGACACCGCGGCTGATCGGCTCCGTCGTCGTCACGTTGCGGGTCCGGATGAGAAGGCGTCCGCCTTCAATCATGGCATCGCGCGCATTGACCGCGAGATTGATGATGACCTGTTCCAACTGGCCCGCATCGACGCGCACGAATTTGAGATCACGCCCATGCTCCATCATCAGCTCGATATTCTCGCCAATGAGCCGCCGCAACAGATGCGAAAGCTCGGCCAGCACATCGGTCACGTCGAGGACGCGTGGCTGCAGGGTCTGCTGGCGCGAGAAGGCCAAGAGCTGCCGGACCAGATTGGCGGCGCGATTGGCGTTCTGCTTGATCTGCATGATATCGGCAAAGGATTGATCGCCGGCACGGTGACGCAACAACAGCAGATCGCAGAAGCCGATCATGGCCGTGAGCAGATTGTTGAAATCGTGTGCGATGCCGCCGGCCAGCAGGCCCACCGCCTGCATTTTCTGCGACTGGGCGAATTGCGCCTCCAGGCGCTTTTGCTCGGTGGCGTCGATGAGATGCACGATCATGCCGATGGCACGGCCACGATCCTCGCGACGCGAGGCATATATCGTCACCGATCGCTGTTTGTCGCCAATCAGGCGAACGGTCAGCGGCTGGCCCGCGCGGCCATCGGCCATGACCTGGCCCAGATGCGCCTCGGCAGCAGCCCGCTCCTCCGGTTGAACCAGTTTGACGAAGGGAACCTGCGACCATTCAGCGCCGACAAGCAAATGCTGGAAAGCCGGGTTGGCCTGTTCGACCCGTCCCTTCTCGTCGAGCAGAAGGATGCTGGCCGGCGCCTCCTCGAAGAAGCGCTGGAAATATTGCTCGGAGACCTGGAGGGCGCTTTCCAATTCGCGCTCGCGGCTCAGGTCATGGACGACCGAGCGCGTGCGCAGCTTGACGCCCTTGCCGTTGGGCGATTGCACATTGGCGACATCATGCCGAATGAAGGCTTGGAAGGTCCGCTCATTGGGACCACGCAAGGCGACCTCGCCGCTGCGGGACTGGGGATCGCGGAACGGGCTGTAGGGCGGCACGTCCGGCGATAGATTATCGACGATGAGATCGTGCAGGGTCTGGCGGTATCCGCCCTCATTGTCCGGCAGCAGCCCTAACCAGCTCGCCAGAGTGGAGTTTACAAAGAGAAAGCGGCCGTTCTCATCCACCGAATAGAAGCCGATCGGCGCATGTTCGATAAGGTCGGCAAAGGTTTCGTGGTCCGATCGGATGAAGTCCTCGATCTGGCGCTGGGCGGTGACCTTCTCGGCGCCCCACAAGACATGCCCTGGAAACCCCGTGATCGAACGGCCGGAGACGTCAAACCAATCCGTGTGGCCATCGCCCTGGGGAATTTCGATCTCGGTCCGACCGCGCCCGCCCTCGGCCACCGTCAATATGAGCTGGCGCAGAATCTCGGCCGTATCCGAACCGGCACTGACACGCGACATCAACAATTGCGGCAGGGCGGCGTCGGATCCATGAAACAAGCGGCCAAAGGCGTCGTTTGCCAATACGACATGTCCGGCCGGGTCGATCAGCTGTCGCGCCCGGCTCGTCGCATTGAGGCTGCCCAGCAGAAGATCCCGGCGGGCCGTGGCGCGCCGCCAGCCGATTGCGCAAGCACACAGCGCAGCGACGAGCACAAGGATGGTCCCGATGGCGACGATCAACCACAATGGGCCGCTCGCGGCGGCATCCGCCGCCTGGGCCCATGCAGGAGAGACCGATATCAGGCCGGCTGCCGGCAATGTCCCGCAAAGAATGGTCGCTCGGCGCAAGATCCTATCCCCATTTTGATCGGTGCGTGCCGAGTTTAGCCGATCCCAGGCCCAAATCCAGCCGCCTAGAGCCGCCTTTTCTTCAGCTTGAAGATGTAGGAGATCAGCTCGGCGACGGCCTTGTAGTATTCCTGCGGGATCTCCTGGTCGATGTCGACCGCCGCATAGAGGCCGCGTGCCAGAGGCGGGTTCTCGACAATCGGTACGTCCGCATCCTTCGCCACGTCGCGGATGCGGAGTGCGACCTTGTCCGTTCCCTTCGCCACGACTTTCGGAGCGGACATGGCGGTCTGATCGTATTTCAGCGCCACGGCATAATGCGTCGGGTTGGTGACGACCACGTCCGCTTTTGGCACCTCACCCATCATGCGCCGACGCGCCCGCTCCATGCGCAGCTGACGCAGGCGTCCTTTCACCAACGGATCGCCTTCCGTCTGCTTGAACTCATCGCGCAGATCCTGGCGCGACATACGCAGGCTCTTCATATACTCGTAGCGCTGATAAAAGATATCGGCGGCGGCGATGACGCCCATGACCGAAAAAACGCCGATAAGGATGATGCGTATCTTATCGTTGATGATCGCCATCAGCTGGATCATGTCCATGCCGATCAGCCGATGCAGATCGCCGACGCTCGGCATCACGAAGGCCCCGACCACGGTGGCGACGATGACAATCTTCATGATGCCTTTGATAAGCTCGGTAACGGAGCGCAACGAGAAGATGCGCTTGAAGCCTGCCATAGGCGAAATCTTGTCGAGGCTCGGCATCAAATTCTCGGCCGACCAGAGCAAGCCGAACTGAAGATAGCCGGCACCGAAAGCGGCCAGGAATGCCAAAACGAGAGGCGCCGCGCCGGCCAGCAGAATGAGCCCCAGCGCGTGCCAGGCTATACCTACCAAATGACCCAAATCCGTCGGTATCTGGTCCGGCGCTTCGAAAAAGGGCAAAGAGAGGCTCGATATTTGCTGGCCTAAGAACTTCCCGAACATCAGCACGGCCAGGGTCAAAGCCAGAATCATCAGCAGGTGGTTGAATTCCTGCGACTTCGGAACCCGACCTTCCTCGCGTGCTTCATCCAGCCGCTTCGATGTTGGGTCTTCTGTTTTTTGTGAGTCGTCGCTGTCTTCGGACATCGCCTACCCCACCTACTCCGCAAACCCGGTGAGATGGTTGCGATAGACTTCAAGGAACCAGATCATCGACGCCGACACCGTGACCGCCATCAGACCGAAACCGATCAGAAGCTGCAGCGGCATAACGACGAAGAAGACCTGCAGTGTCGGCATCAGGCGTGCCAGCAGGCCCATGCCCACCACAAGAACGATGCCATAAACAAGAAAGGGGGCCGACATCTGCAGCGCCAGCAGGAAAGAATCGGCCGAAACGCGGGCAATGGTATTGGCGACATCCTGCAACTGCGGCACCTCGCCGGGGTGGAACACCCCATAGGTTCCAACAAGCGCGCGCAATGTCAGATGGTCAAGGTCCGTGGCAAAGATCAGCACGACCGCCACCGCCACCAGGAAGTTGCCGGTGACGGCACCCTGTTGCGCGGTGGTTGGGTCGCTGGAAAAGGCATTGGCGATACCGATCTGCAAGGCGACCACCATGCCCGCCGACAGGGTCGCCATCAGAATGATGCGGCAAATGAGGCCGAAAAACATCCCCACCGTGATCTCGCTGATGACCAGCAGCGCCATGGCGACCGGCTCCGGCGGCAGCACCGGAATCATATCCTTCACCATCGGCATCAGCACGAAGGACATCAGCAAGGCAAAAGCCAGTCGCAATCTGACGGCAACATAGACCTCGCCGATCCCGGGAAGGAGGGAGACGGCCGCGCCGATACGGGCGAAAATGAGCAGAAACTGGAAGAGCGATCCGGTCAGGAAGGCTTCGATCGACATTGCCCGCGCCTCAGCCGCTCGCCCGCGCCATGATCTGCTCGAAGAAATCCGTCAGTGCATGAAGCATGAAGGGCGCCAGCAGCAGCAAGGAAATGAAGACGATGACGATCTTTGGGACGAAAGTAAGGGTCGCTTCCTGGATCTGGGTCAGGGCCTGGAACAAGGAAATCAACAGGCCGACGGTGAGCGAGATCAGCATGACCGGCGCGCCCACTTTGAGCGTCACGATCACCGCGTCACGCGCGATCTCAAGAAGTGCTGCCTCATCCATGCCAGAAGTGTATCACGAAATAAGCCGATCCCAGGGGATCAGATCGGCATGCGCATGATTTCCTGATAGGCGGAGATCACGCGGTCGCGCACGGCCGTCACCGCCTGGAGCGTCACCTCGGCCGCCGAGACGGCCGTCACGACGTCGGTGACATTGGCCTGGCCGGCAGCGGCCAGCATGCTCTGCTTTTCGTCAGTTTTCCCGGCTTGAACGGCGTCGGTCTTGATGTTCTGCAGCAGCTCGCTGAAGCTCGGCCCTTCAGCATCGCGCGCTTCCATGCCCCCGGTACCCAGCGCCTTGGCGGCGTTGTTATAGGCATTAAGGGCGGCATTGATCGTTGAATCGGCCATGAGTTCCGCTCCTCAGCTTTACCGCAGCACGTCGATGGTGCGCGACAGCATGTTGCGGGAGGCCTCGATGACCTTGAGATTGGCTTCGTAGGAGCGCTGGGCCTCGCGCATGTCGGTCATCTCGACGAGGGCGTTCACATTGGGCAGGCTGACATAGCCGTCCTTGTCGGCCGCCGGATTGCCCGGTTCGTATTTCTTGCGAAAATCGCTCTTATCCGTGCCGAGCTTGGCCACCTCGACCAAGTCGACACCCATTTCACGATCGAGATGATTGCGGAACGTGACGGTCTTGCGCCGATAGGGATCGGCACCCGGCGTCTCGCCGACGGAATCCACGTTGGCAAGGTTCTCGGCAATGACGCGCAGACGCTCACCCTGCACCCGCATGCCGGAGGCCGAGATGAACATTGAATCGAAGAGTTCCATGCTACGCTCCTAATGCCGGCACATTGCCGGTCTCAGACGCCGCCGCGCCCGATCGCCGTTTTGAACAGATCGATATGCTTGCGGTAGAGATTGACCACCATGTTGTAATTCATCTGGGTGTCGGAGACCTTCATCATCTGCTCTTCGACGACCACTGCATTGCCGACCGGTGCCGTTTCATAGGTCTTTTTCGATTTCTTGGAATCGAAATCACCAGCCGGCGCCACGGTTCCAGTCAGGTGCTTCTTGTCGGTCCGGGCGGGTGCCACCGGCTCCAGCTTTCGCATTTCGGCTTCGAAGTCGAGCGGCTTCAGGTCTTTGGGCTGATAGCTCGGCGTGTCGGCATTGGCGATGTTCTGCGCCAGGACGCGCGTCCGCTGCCCAAGCCAGTTCATCCGCTCGGTCAGTCGCTCGAACAATGGGATGTTGGTAAAGTCCATCCACTCCGCTCCCGGACAACCGTTTCAACACGCCAAATCCGGCCCATCGAAACGGCATTTCCCGCCACTTTCGGCCCCAGGCCTTAAGATCCCGTTAAATTACCTAAAATGCTATGAAAAATCTCGGCAAATTGGCCCTATCCCACGCATCCAAGTGTGCGCGCCGCCGAAGATATTGATTTGGCATCATATTGCGGCACCGTTAAGACCTCGTTAAGCGCCGGCACCCATAGTATAAGTGCTTATGCACGACCCTGGCGGGTCAAGAATCGGCCCTGATGGAGCCAAGAATGGGTGCCAGCGACGAGGATGAGATCGGCCCCCGCCGCCCCCGATGGCAGAAGCCAAAGGAGCGCGTGCCCATCGCCGTGGCCCTCGACCACAAGCCGAAAATGGGTGCCACCGCCGGACAACAAACAGGCGGACAACCGGCAAGCGGGCGGGCGGCACCGCGGGTCGTGGCGACCGGTCGCGGCAGCGTCGCCGAGCAGATCCTCGAAATCGCCTTCGCCAAGGGCATTCCCGTTCGCGAGGATCCGGACCTGGTGGAATTGCTGGCTGCCGTCGAACTTGAGGCCGAGATTCCGGTCGATGCGATTGCCGCGGTGGCCGAGATCCTCAGCTACATCTATCGGGCCAATGGGCGGCCCCAGGACGAGACACCATGAGCGCGCCGCACCCCCTGCATGAACATGAGGATCTCGCCACGGCGATTGCCGAACTGGCGGCCATGATCAACGAGACCAAGATCATGGTGGAAGCCGGGCAGCTGGTGGAGCTTGACCTCCTTGCCATGCGGATCGCCGTGCTGTGCGACGCGATTGGTTCGCTGCCCGTTGACAGGGCGCGGCCGCTGCGTCCGGCACTTGAGACGCTGATGGGCGAGCTTGACCGGCTCGACTACACCTTGCGGCGCCGAAATGTCGACCTGTCGCTCGATTTGCAGCAGGCCGACCGGCGCTTGCGCGCGCAGCTTGCGTATGGCACCAGCCCCGCTAAATCTCCCGGCTCCCCTGCCGGGCGGAAATGATCCATCATCCCGATGTAGTCGCACGCGGAATCTGCCATGGAGTATGACACCTATCTGCGGTTCGCTCTGGCGCTGCTGCTGGTGCTGGGCCTCATCGCTCTCTTTGCCTGGGCGTTGCGGCGCTTTGGCTTCGGCGGTGCATTGCGCGCTGACAACCGTCGCCGTATCCAAATTCTTGAGACGACCCCATTGGGGCCGAGGCACCGCCTCGTCCTGGTTCGGCGCGATCAGACGGAACATCTGCTGCTGCTCGGACCGCAAGGCGATCTGGTCGTCGAAGGCGGCATCGAACGCACCACTTTCGAACAGGAAATGACGCGCCCGGCCCCTTCCCGCCTCGCGGCCGCCCGCGGTCTGGTACGACAAGAACCGCCCCAGCTCCACCCCGCTGCCGACCATCGCCCGGGATCGCAGGAAGACCACCAATCATGAGCCATTCGCCAAAACAACGTCGCAGCATCAAAGCCTGGCGGATCGTCGCGGTCGCTCTGCCGGCAATCCTCGCACTATCGTTCGTGCTGTTCGGCACGTTCCCGGCCCTTGCCCAGAGCCTCAACCTCGATCTCGGCGACGGCCCGAACGGTGGCACGACCGGCCGTATCATTCAGCTTCTTGCGTTGATGACGGTGCTGTCCCTGGCGCCCGGCATCCTCATCATGGTGACCAGCTTCACGCGCGTGGTGATCGTGCTCTCGTTGCTGCGCTCGGCGCTTGGCGCGCAGCAGACGCCCCCCAATATGGTGCTGACCAGCTTGGCCTTGTTCCTGACCGTCTTCGTCATGGCGCCGACCTTTCAGAAGGCCTATGACGACGGCATCGCCCCGCTCATCGCCGAGAAGATCAATGAGGAGCAGGCTTTCAATCTGACCGTGGCCCCTTTTCGCACTTTCATGCTGTCTCAGGTGCGCGACAAGGATCTCAGGCTTTTCATGGATATGGGGCGGATCGATGAAGTGGCGACGCCCGAGGAAACGCCGCTCAAAGTTCTCGTGCCAGCCTTCATGATTTCCGAATTGCGGCGCGCCTTCGAGATCGGCTTTCTGGTCTTCCTGCCCTTCCTCATCATCGACATGGTCGTCGCATCGGTGCTGATGTCGATGGGCATGATGATGCTGCCGCCGGTGATGATCGCCCTGCCGTTCAAGCTCATCTTCTTCGTGATGGTCGATGGCTGGTATCTGGTTGCCGGCAGCCTGGTGCGCAGTTTCGGCACGACTTGATCCGGCGAAATCACTGAGCCGGGGCCGCCTCGGGCGGTGGGGCTGAATCGGCCCCTGTCTCGACCCCTGTCTCCGGCGCGCTCAAACTCTCTTTCTTCAGCCGCTCGCGGTAATCGTCGACGAATGCGCCCAATTGATCGACGCTCTTCATGGCGGCGCTGATACTGTCGGCCAAGCTGCTGCTGGGCGATGTCAACGTTGCGAATGCCGTGGCATAGGGCCCCTTGGCCATCTGTTTGCCTTGTGCCTTTGCCAGCATGCGCAGGCCCGGCCGGTCATTGGCCAGCGACAAAGCGACGGCCTGGTTGAGTATCAGCGGCGCCAATACTTTATTGAACTCTTCGTCGCGCTTGGCGGCAGCTGCGCCGTCGTCACCGGTTTCGGTAAGGACGGCGGCAGGATCGCTCGCAAGATCGGCCGGCGGCCGCATGGAGGGATCTGCCTCCTGCAAGCGCTGCGTCTCGGCGGCAACGAGGTTCTCAAGCGCCGTAGCCGCTGCTGGCCATTCCCGCATACGCCAGGCGAGATCGGCCTTGAGCCAGAGCCCGTCGAGGCTGTTGTCGTCGCGTATCAGGGCCATGCCCTTCAACGTGTCGCCGGTCTCGAACAGCGCGCGGCCCTGCAGACGGCGCCGCTGTGCGGTCACGTCCGGCGGAATGTCCGGCACTTCACTGTTCTTCACGGCATCGAGCGCCAGATCCGGTTTGCCGTCCAGCAACCGTATGGCGGCGAGCCGCGTCCCCGCCTTGGCTTTGTCGAGGCCGGTCAGGCGTTTGGCGACCTGGGTTTCCAGCAGCTTCGCTGCGCCGTCGAGCAGATCGACCTTCACCAGACGGTCGGCGAGCGCGGTCACCATCTTGTCCCCATCGGGGCCGCTCGGCGTCAGTTCACGAAATTCGTCGTAGAGTGCCACGGCCGTGAGTGGTGGCAGCTTGTCAGCTCTGTTGCCGAGGTAGAGGTCATGGAAGGCCTGGGCCATTTCCTCGGCAGCGTGTCTTGCCTTGGGATTTTTGGGGAAGTTGGTGGCAGCCTGGCGCAGCGTCGTCAGGCCCTTCCGCGGTTGATCGGATTCGATATAGAGCGCCCCCAGGCGATCCAGCAGGTCGAACTCAAAATCCGTCCCGCGCCAGACAAAGCGCAGGGCTTCGATCTGCTTTGCCGCTTGCCGCGCGTCGATCTTTTTCTCGGCCAGCTGGAGTTCGGTGAGGTCGAATTGCGAACGTGCCCGCACTTCATCGACGGGGCTTTCGGCCAGGGCCGACCATGTCTTTATCGCCGGTTCCTTGTCTGGGTCGGCAGCCTGCAGCAAGCCGGTGAGGTAATCGTAATAGGCCCTGTCCTCGGCATTGGGCATATCGAGCTGCATGGGATCCAGGAATGCCTTGCCGCCCACCGCATTGCCGCTGCGGATGAGCGCCTCGGCACCGGCACGCCGCACCAGCATGCGCGCCGTCTTCGGATAATCGTCGAGGCTCGGCAATGCACCGCCAAAGACCGCGGCAGCTGCTGGCCAATCCTGTTGGCGCGCAGCCACATAGCCGCGGAACAGGATCGCCTCGGGAACATCGGCAAGCTCTGGCCGGTTGAGGTCGGCGACGGCATCGACCTTGCGATCCATCAGCGCCTGGGCGGCGCCACGCAGGGTCAGAACATCCTTGTTGCCGTCGTCGGCGAGCTTATCAAGCAGTGCCAGATCGTCGATCGTTTCCGGATAGCGTCCATGCGCAAAGTGGAACTGCGCCAAGGCCAATCGGGCTTGCGGTTTGTCGTGTTCCGATGCTTGCTCGATCGCCGACGCAAGAGCCGAATTGTCCGCGGCAAACTCCGCCTCGCCACCACGGCGCCATCGCGGCAGATCGAAGATTCCGTCCACGGCCACCGGTGCTGCCGTCGATGTTGCGGTCGAGGGCGGCGCCCCTTCCGGCGCCGGCTCCGGTGCTGCAGCGACCGTGGCGGGTGCGCCGCCATCCGCCGGGGGTGGCACCGTCTCCGCCATCGGTTGCGGCACCACGGGGCTGGGCGGCGAACCAGGCTGGCCATCGGTCGTCACGACGACGCCGTTCGGCAAGGCCTCCACGCGCGTCCGGTCGCTGATGGGTACAACGACGACACCCTGAAAACTGGGGAGAACACGAAAGTCCGGCCATGCCGCCCCATCGGCGATACCGGTCCCAGCCGCGGTCATGGGAATGACCGACAAGGTGTCGCCTGCATCCGGATCATTCAACGTCACGACAGGCCCAGGCTTGGTTGCCTGCAACAACAACGAGGCGCCGCCATTGGCCAATGATTCACGCCGCTGATCGATCACCTTGCCGGGACGCAGATTGCGGCCACGCCCCAGCATGATCTGCCAGCTCCGCCCATCGCCGCTCACTTCGGCGCCCATCTGGGCACCGCCCAGACGTTCCAGCCCGGAAATGCGCAGCGCTGTCGCATAGGGCGTTTCCACGCGCGACAGCCCCGTGAGGGTGGGCGCCGATTTAACCAGCCCGGCAATGTCCACGGGGCCAGGCCGATCGAACACCAGCCACAGCGAATCCCCACGCGTAAAGACGGCGAGGCCGGTCGCCTTGGGGAAGCCGAAATTAAGCACGGCACCGCTATCGGCCGGCGCCGCGGAGGCCGAGATATCGACCGGCGCCGGTGGTTTCGTCTGCTTGGTAGCCGCCGGTTCCTTGCTCACCACGACGGGTGGCGCGATTTCGACCGGCGGCGCCTCAGGAGCTGTAGCGGCGGCAGGCGGTTCCGCCCCCACCGGCGGTGCCATTTCCAAGGCTGGAGCCGGAAAACTCGGTGTAGCTGGAGCTGGCGAAGATGGCGTTGTTTCCGCCGGAGCGGTTTCGGCCCGTTTGGGCTCGGCCACTTGCGCGGGTGCGGCTGTTGGCGTTGGTGCCGGCGCTTTGCCATCGACCAGATCGAACACAATGGTGCCGCCGTTGCGGAAGGCATTGACGCCGACATTGGGCAGCAATTCCAGCTCGAGTGCCAAGCCACCATCGGCGGTCGACTTCGCATTGACCCCGCGCAGGCGCGGCGGCAGTCGGAAACCAGCATCGAGCTGGCCCGGCTTGGCGAAGGAAATGATGGCCTTGTCACCTTCTTGGCGAACCGCGAAATCGACCCCTGGCCAATCGAGGGCAAGGCGCGAATAGCCGCTATGCTCGCCGCTGCGCAGTTTGAGCTTGGGACCAGATGTCGGCGCTGCCGCGTTGATGGCTACCGCCGCCGCCGGTTGCTGGGATGGAGCCGCCTGCCGGGCTGGTTCTGGCGCGGCTGCTTTCGGTGCCGGTGCCGGTGCCGCGGTGGCAACATTCGACTTGTTGGGGAAGACCGCCTCGCCGGGCTGTGCCAGATCGAGCTGCAGGCGCCCGCCCGCCTGGTTGAGACGATAGGTCACCGGCTTCTTGAGCGTCAGCGCCAAGGTCTTCCCGTCCGAGCTCAGATTGGCGCTGCGGATATAGGCCTTGAGGTCGGCGCGCAGGATCGCAGGATCGAGCGCGATCGGCCGCTCGAAATGCAGTGTCATGATTTCCGGCGTGAGACCCACATCGACTTTGGGCGGAGCCTTCGGCCAGCTAAGCGTCAAGCGGCCGTAATCGTCGAAGAGCTGCCCGCGAACGGCGACGGCGTCCTGCGCCAGCGCAGCAGCTGCCGGCAATGCCAACGCAAGTGCCAGAAGCGACACCGCGGCCAGGCGGCGCCCATGCTGCAAAACGGCCGACTCAGGAGCAGGTTTAATCATCCCAGCAAGATAATCGGGATCGTCGGCAATCGCCACCGGGGCGGGTTGTCAGGCGTGCTTGTCAGGCGTGCACGACCGAGGGGAATGGCGAGATCAGTCGAAACTGGCCAACAGCGCGTCGATCTCGGCCTGCTTCGAGGCGTCATCGGGCAATTGCGGCCCGTTCAACAGATCGGCATCAGTCGGCTTCTGGTCTTCCACCGGCTTTTCCTCGGCGTCAGGATGGGCCTTCTTGTATTTGGTGATTTCGTCGCCGAACGCGGCCACCAGCGCATCGACTTTTTCTTCGATATGCTTCAGCGCCCGCACCACCTTGGTGATGCGCTGACCGGTGATGTCCTGGAAGTTGCAAGCCTCATAGACCTGGGTCACGGCATCGCTGACTTTTTCCCCGAATTCCGGCGGCAATTCGCCTGCCAGGTTCTCGAGGCCTTCCATGGCGCCGAGAATCGCATTCGTGGCTTCCTCCGTGGCGCCGACGATGGCATCGAGCTCATCCGTCGCCTTGGGCAGGTGCTGTGCCGTGATCTCATCGGGACGCAGGGCCGCTATTTCGGATTTCGCGGTCGTGATGTATTTCGCGAGGGCTTCAAGCTCGGCATAGAGCTTCAGATTGTCGTCAGAAAGATCGCCTTCCATCGTCGCCAGCAGGCTGCTGACGACTTCGGCAATCTCGTCGCGACTGACTGTCTGCATACGGCCCTTAAGCGCGGTTAAACGATGTACAAGCTCTGGTGGAACTGTTGCAGTCATACCGGCCCCCATGCCATTGGCTCCCCTCTTCCTGGCTCGGTTCGATCGGCTTAGAAACTGCCGAGAACGGAAGTCAGCTTGGTCTTGAGCGTGGCGGCGTTGAACGGCTTCACGATGTAGTTGTTCACACCGGCTTCCTTCGCCGCGATCACGTTCTCGGTCTTGCTTTCCGCCGTGATCATGATGAAGGGCAGATTCTTGAGGCGTGCATCGGCGCGCACTTCGCGCAGCAACTGGATGCCGGTCATCGGTTCCATATTCCAGTCCGAGATGACCATGCCGTAATCCTTGTCGCGCAGCTTCTGCAGCGCCATGGATCCGTCCGTCGCCTCGTCGACGTTGTTGAAACCAAGCTGCTTCAGAAGGTTACGGATGATGCGGAGCATCGTCTTGTAATCGTCGACGATGAGCACCTGCATATTGAGATCGACCGCCATCAGTTCCCTCTCACTCCAACACTGTCCGTTTTATGAAGCAGTTTTTGCCCCGTACGGTCTTGAATTTGCAGCAAATAGGTTAAACCGGAGTTAAACCTGTTCAAACAAATTTTCCAATTATATCAAGGCGCCAGCGGCAAAGTCTTTTGCTGGGCCAGCTCAAAGGTCAATTCCTTAACCTTGGTCGGCGTCACCATCGCCAGAATCGGTGCCGATTTGCTGGGCTTCATGCGGCTGACCAGATCGGCAAGGAGATCCATGTCCAACTCCTCGAAGACCTGCGCCGCATCCTTGGGCTTCATCTTTTCATAGGTCTGGACCAGGGCCTGCAGGCGCTGCTCCTCTTCGTCGGAGCGCTTCTTGAGAATGTCCTCGACGGTGGATTGCAGAGCCTTCAGCTCCGCCATCTTCTGTTCCATGCGCTGCTCGGCGGCGGCCACCATGGCTTCACGCTCGTCGAGTTGGCGTGACTTCAGCTCCAGCTCTTCGCGGCGCTTGGCGAGTTGCTGCAGAACCTCGACCTCTTCATCCGTGTATTCCAGCGGGTCTTTGGGCGGCGTCGCTTCGGATGCGGCGGACTCTGATGGCGCGGGCTCTGCCGGCGCTGTCGCCGCGCCGTTCTGTGCCGCCGGCTGGGTGGCGGTCGCATTGGCGGGCTGCATCGGCGCGGCATTCTGAGCCGGCGCCGATGCGGGTGCCGCTGTCGATGCGGCATTGGCGGCCGGCGCAGATTGCGCCTGCGTTTCGCTGCCAACGCCGAGGGAGATGTGATGATAGACGTCGCCTACACGAACGGTCAGCACCAGCGCCATGACACCGGCCAGTGCGGGCAACAGGCGCACACGCGGCATGGCGAGCTTCGCCCCCTGCCCCGCCGGCGTCGTTACATCGTTCTTTGCGTCGTTCGGCATCGATCGGTCCTAGCGAATGCGGCCAAGGGCCGACAAGAGAGCCTGTGTCTGCGGATCCAGGGCGCCAGTTGGTTCGCCTTCGGTCCGGGGCTTGGGGGCTGCCGGTGCTGCGCTGCGCGTCGCCCCCAACTGAGTTTCCAGTTTGTCGGCCGCGTTTTCCGCCCGCGCGATCAACATCTTCAGATCGTCGCTGCTGCGCTGCAATTCGGCGACCACACCTTGGCCCTTGCCGATCCGCTCACCCAGCTCGCGGCCAACACCGTCGGCACCGATCCTGAGATCGGCCAGCGCCCGGTCCGCCTGCGCAGTTGCTGCGGTGAAGTCCTGGACCAGCTTCTGGAAGCTGTCACGATCCTTCTGCAGATCGCCCAGCCGCCGCAAGAGTTTCAGCACGTAGAACAGCGTCGCCGCCAGCATGGCAACGAGAACGAAATCGGCAATGAGCCCGAATGACATCATCAGCTATCGAACCTGTCGATCCGTTGCCGATCCGGTCACTTGATCAAGCGTTCTTGAAGCTTCACGGCGATATGCTTGCCCTTGCGGCCCATCTGGCCGTTGAACAGCTTCACGTCGCCGCAGCGCAGTTCCACCAAGGAATCCGGCGTTACTTCGAGATCAAGCCGGCTGCCCGGCTTCCAGTTCAGCACATCGTTGAGCGATACCGACACTTCATCAAGCACCGCGTTGATCTTCACATCCGTCTGCCACAATTCACCGGAAAGATGTGTTTCCCAGATTGAATCACGGCCGAACTTTTCGCCCATGAACATCTGCAGCAGCAATTCGCGCACAGGTTCCAGCGTCGCATAGGGCAGCATCAGCTCAAGCCGGCCACCGCGGTCTTCCATGTCAACGCGCAACCGCGCCAGGATGGCGGCATTGGCGGGCCGGGCGATGGCGGCAAAACGCGGGTTGGTCTCCAGGCGCTCGAAACGGAACGTCACGGGCGAGAGCGGATCGAAAGTGGCCGTCAGGTCATTGAGCACCACATTGACCAGGCGCTCGACCAGGTTTCGCTCGATCGTCGTATAGGGACGGCCTTCGATGCGCATCGCGGCCGTGCCGCGACGACCGCCCAGCAGCACGTCGACGATCGAATAGGTGAGCGAGGAATCGACCATCAACAGGCCGTAATTGTCCCACTCCTCCGCCTTGAACACACCCAGCATCGCCGGCAGCGGGATCGAATTCAGATAATCGCCGAAGCGGATCGCCGTAATGTTGTCGAGGCTCACCTCGACGTTGTCTGACGTGAAGTTGCGCAGGCTGGTGGAGAGCATGCGCACCAGTCGGTCGAAGACGATTTCCAGCATCGGCAGGCGTTCGTAGGAAACGAGCGCGCTGTTGAGCATGGCCTGGATGCCGGAGGTCTTTTCCTCGGCCCCACCATCCTTCGAAATGCCAAGCAGGCTGTCGATTTCATCCTGATCGAGGACGCGATTGGACATCGGCCCGGTGGTCGCCCCACCGCCATCGCCGTCGCCACCGCCGTCGTCATCGGCCATGTCGCCCCAGGCAGCCGCGGCGGCCTTTTCCTCTTCGGAGAGTTCCTCTTCAGGATCGTCGATCATGCCCTAACCTCGATTGGCCTCAGTATCGCACGAATCAAGCAATTCTGATGCCATCTTATTGCTGAACCAGCATTTCCTTAAAGAGAATATCTTTGACCTTGGCCGGTTTGGCCGCGTTCTTGACCCGCAGGAGCAACTCCTCGCGCAGGCGCTGCAAGCCGGCAGCCCCCTGGACGTCCTCCGGCCGCAGGCTCCGAAGATAGGTCACAATCTCGTTCTCGATACGGGGCTGCAGTTCCTCGACCAATTTCTGCTCTTCAGGCGATCCGACCTCGAGCACCATGGTGGTGACCATGAATGGTTGCTTCTTGCCCGTCATGATCAGGTTGGCCTGCATCTTTGGCAGCTCGATGAAGACCGGCGGATGGGCCTCGTCCTCGGCGGCCTGCTCTTCTTCAGCCGCCGCCTCAGCCTCGCCCTCATGACCGGCTGCGGCCTCTTTGGGATCCTCCTTGAAAAGGAGGAAATAGGCTGCGGCCCCACCGCCGCCCAACAGGAGCAAGGGCAGTACAATGAACAGCACCAGCTTTTTACCGCTCATCTTCTTTTTGGTTTGCGATGCGCCTTCTGCGCCTTCTTCAGCCATTTTTCCTCAACGTCGCAAATAGCCCCAACGGCAGCCGTCTGGCGCCGGAACTGAGGCGGTGGTGCTGGCTGCTTGGCGCTGGCGCCAAATTGTTCAGCCGGGCGGTGGGGTTAAACTAGGCCGGGATGGTTAATATCCGGTGAACCGTCGGCCGCTTTGTGCGCCGCAAATTATGCCGGCCTGACGCCATTTTTGCCCGGGGCAGTTTCTGCCGATGGCGCTCCATCCCGCGCGTAATTAATTGATATAACACGATATAATTAATGGCATGGCAGCTGCATAAGGATCAGCACCAGCCGCAGAGCTGGACGAAACTGACCCTTTGAGGGCACCGTCATGGAAACACCGACTTACATCGTGCTGTCGCGGCAGCTCGGTTTGTCCCGACAGATGGACGTGGTGGCCAACAATCTGGCCAACACCAATACCGTCGGCTTCAAGTCCGAGGGCATGGTCTTCAGCGAATACCTCATCAAGGCCGAAAAGCCGGTCGAGCTGTCCTATGTCCAGGATCTGGCCAGCTATCGCGACCTCACCGAAGGCACGTTGCAGCCGACCGGCAACGACCTCGACCTCGCCATCCAGGGCAAAGGCTATTTCGTGGTCGATACCCCCGATGGCCCGCGCTATACGCGCAACGGCCGCTTCCAGCTCAATGCGGCGAGCGAAGTCGTCAATAGCGACGGCTTCCGCGTACTCGCCGGCGGGGCACCGGTCATCATCAACCCCGACGACGGCCCGATCAATATCGCCGGCGACGGCACGGTCTCGGCCGACCGCTTGCAGGGCGGCAACACGCCCGTCATCTACGGCAAGCTCGACGTCGTCGCCTTCGCGGATAACAACGCCCTGAAGCCCAGCAGCGGCACGACCTTCGAGAGCGACCAGGCGCCGAGCCAAGCCAATACGGACGATTTCAAAGTCCAGCAGCGCATGATCGAGACCTCGAACGTCCAGTCGATCCGCGAGATGACCAGCATGATCTGGGTGCAGCGCAATTATCAGGCCGCCCAGAAATTCCTGGAAGGCGAGCATGAACGTATGCGCCGCTCCATCAACTACATCATCCCCAGCTCGTAACGCCGGACGGGAGATAGAGCCATGAGATCCCTGACCACTGCCGCGACCGGCATGTACGCCCAACAGCAGAACATCGATGTTATCGCCAACAACATCGCCAACGTGACCACGACCGGCTTCAAGCGCAGCCGCGCCGAGTTCGCCGATCTCCTCTATCAGGATGATCGCCGCGTCGGCACGCAATCCTCCGACACCGCCACGATCGTCCCCGCCGGCGTGCAGATCGGCGTCGGAGTCAAGGCCGTTGCCGTCTATCGCATCAACGAGCAAGGCTCGCTCATTCCGACCGACAACCCGCTCGACATCGCCATCAAGGGCCGCGGCTATCTGCAGGTGACCCTGCCCGACGGCACGACGGCCTATACCCGCGACGGCAGCCTGCGTCTCTCCAATGACGGCACATTGGTGACGGCGGATGGTTTCAACATCGTTCCGAACATCACCGTCCCCAACAACGCCACCGATATCACCATCAATGGCAACGGCCAGGTCGAAGTGACCATTCCCGGCCAGGTAGCGCCCACCCTGCTCGGCCAGATTCAGCTGGCAACCTTCATCAACGAGGCTGGCATGAAGCAGGCCGGCGACAATTTGCTGCTGGAAACCGAAGCTTCCGGCGGGCCGACCACGGGCAATCCCGGCGATGTGGGCTTCGGCCTCATCCAGCAGAACTTCCTCGAGCAGTCGAACGTCAACATGGTGAGCGAGATGACCGACCTCATCGCCGCACAGCGCGCCTATGAGATCAATTCCAAGGTCATCCAGGCGTCCGACGACATGATGGCAACTATCACCAACATCCGGTAAGGAGGCGTAACATGACATATCGTTCATGGCATGCGGGCGCCCTCACCCTCGCATTCCTGCTCAGCATCGCTGCTGTCCAGGTGAAGGCTGACGAACTTGTCGCCAGCACCGGTGATGGCGAAGCGGCGGAAGCGGCACCTGGCCTCAGCCTGCGCAACAACGTCATGGTCGATGACGATGTCGTCCGGCTCGGCGATCTCTTCATGGAATCGCTCTCGGTCGGCGACACGCCCATCGCCCAGGCACCGGCACCCGGACAGACGATTGCGCTCGACGCCCGTTTCCTGCGACAGCTCGCCCGCGCCTATCGTCTCGACTGGCAGCCGGACTCAAAATTCGAGAAAGTCCTGGTCGGGCGAATCAGCCAGCGTATCGACGCGACCCAGGTCGTCGCCTCCATCAACGACGCGATCCATGAGCGGGCCGGCAACGATGCCCGCCTCGATCTGGTGCTGGATGGCGGCGATGTCGAGTTTACGCTGCCGACCAACATCACCCCGACCATCGCCGTGCGGAATCTGCAATATGATCCGACCAGCCAGCGCTTTGCCGCCATGCTGATCGTGCCGGCCGATGGGCCGACCGTTCTGCAGCGCCAAGTCTCGGGGTCGATTTTTGAGACCATCGATATCCCCGTCTTCAACCACGCCATGGGCGCCGGCACGACGGTTCAGGAAGGCGATCTGCAGTGGATCTCGATCCGCACCGACCGCCTGATCGGGAACGTCATTACGGATAGCCGTCAGCTGGTCGGCATGACGACCAAGCGCCCCTTGCGCACCGGCCAGATGCTGCGCGGCAGCGACCTGGTGATGACGCCGGCCATCCGCAAGAACACCCTGGTGACGCTCGCTTTGCAGTCCGGTCAGATGAACCTGACCGTCACGGGCCGCGCGCTCGAAGATGCCGCGATCGGCCAGCCGATCCGCGTCGTCAACGTCAACAGCAAGAAAGAGCTAACTGGCATCGTCCGGGATTCGAGCACAATCGTGATCCCCGTCGCCGGCCAGCTCACCCTGAATTGAAGGAGGCCGCCATGGCCCGCATTCACAACCAACGCCGTTTCGCCCTGTCGATGTCGCTTGCGACGCTGCTCAGCACCACCATGCTGGCCGGCTGCGGCAACATGATCGACCGCGTGGCAGAAATCGGCAAAGAACCATCGATGGATCCGATTGAGAATCCGCAGAAGGATCCAAACTACCAGCCGGTCAGCCTGCCGATGCCCTCGCCTTCAGCCGATATCCGCCAGCCCAATTCGCTGTGGCGCCAGGGTAGCCGCGCGTTCTTCAAGGACCAGCGCGCCGCCAAGATCGGCGACATCCTGACCGTCGTGATCGAGATCGACGACGAAGCCAAGCTCGACAACAAGACCGATCAGGCCCGCGACGGCAGCAACAGCGCCGGCCTCGACAATCTGCTCGGCTATGAAACGATGCTGAAGGACATCTTCCCCGACGGCATCGACGCGGGCAATCTGGTGAATTCGGACAGCGCATCCTCAACGACCGGCTCGGGCACTGTCGACCGATCGGAAGCCATCAAGCTGCGCGTCGCCGCGGTCGTGACCCAAGTGCTGCCCAATGGCAATCTGGTCCTGCAGGGATCGCAGCAGGTGCGCGTCAATTACGAACTGCGCCAGCTCACGGTGGGCGGCGTCATTCGTCCTGAAGACATCTCCAACGTCAACGAGATCAATTACGACAAAATCGCCGAAGCCCGCATCGCCTATGGCGGCAAGGGCACACTTTCCGATGTGCAACAGCCGCGCTTCGGCCAGCAGGTCTACGACATCTTCTTCCCGTTCTAAGACTTTCCGACACGCGATTGCGAGGTGCGCGCATCCGGCCACGGATGCGTCCCACCGATGAGTTCATGACGGCAACTTCCCTTCCATCCACCCGGATGGAAGGGTTCTTTTTTTGGCGTCAAGATTGGATAGGAGCGTCGTCACTTGACGAGTGCCCGCCCCTTGGCGCCCCCTCTCCCTCTCCCTCTCCCTCTCCCTCTCCCTCACCCTCCCCCACGTAGGGGGGAGGGGATTTCACCGAGGATGCGATAACGGTTGAGTTCAGACCGGCTGGAGTTCCCCCCCCACAGTCGGCGCATGCCGACATGCGTCGGCGTGGGGGAGGGTTAGGGAGAGGGGGCGGAAGCGATGACTTTCTCCATCCAATTTCCGTTTTTTTCTTCCTCTCAAGATCCCCACGCGACACCGCTCGGGCAGATGTGCCGGCCGTGCGTTTCGGCCGTGACGGGTGCTGCTGCCTGCAGCACCGAAGGGGAATCCGGTCACCGCGTCGGATCCGGCGGGGGCTGCGAACCGCTGCAGCCCAAGGGGAGTGCCCTGTGACCCGGGACTCGCGGGGGACCGCTCATCCATCCGGTCCGGGAGGCTGCTTTCACCAGCAACCTGGGTTGCTCCGTATGAAGGAGCCGATATGGCGGCCTGCGCCTCAGAGAGGCTTGCGCCGGGACAACCGAGCGGTTCCGGCTGGGGACCGGAGGTGATGTGTGCACAGCTCTACTAGTATCAAATTCCTAGTGTCTTGTCAAGAACAAATTAGGAACACATTCTCCCCAACCGTCATCCCCGGGCGAAGTCCCGGGGATCCAGAGGTGCCGCTTGCGCGAGTGGATGCCCGGCCAGACCGGATCAACACCGGGCCCGGGCATGACGGCAGTAGGACGGGGCAGGCGCGGCGGCTTGACTGGGGGATCCATCCGCCTGCGCCGCAACATCAAGGGTGCAACTCGCCAATCCGCTGCTTCAGGGTATGACTGAAACGCTTTAAGGTCGACGCATGGTCGATCTCGTCAATGCCGCTCTCGCCAATCCCATCAACCGCGCCATCCTGCAGCGTCTGCCGATGCTGGGGCTCAACGACGCCTGGCTGGTGGCTGGCAGCGTCTATCAATCCTATTGGAATGCCTTGGCCGGGCGCCCACCGACGGAAGGCATCAAGGATTACGATATCTTCTATTTTGACGATGCCGATCTTTCCTATGCGGCGGAGGATGCGGCTATCCAACGGGCCAGGCTGGTCTTTGCCGATCTCGATGCGCTGATCGATCTGAAGAACCAGGCGCGGGTGCATCTCTGGTACAGAGACCGCTTCGGTAGCGATTATCCACCGGTCACCAGCACCGCGGAGGCGATCGGCCGATTTCAGATTCGCTGCACGTGTGTCGGATTGCGGCCCAAGAGTGATGGCAGTCTGGAACTGCGCGCGCCCTATGGCCTCGACGAGCTGACACGCGGCGACCTTGTCGCCAACGCAAACTGTCCGGATCAGGGCGGCGCTGCAGCCAAAGCGGACAGCTATCGGAAACGATGGCCATGGTTGACCATCGCTTCACTCAATCAAGAAAGCTGATTTGATCGACAGAGTCGATCAATCGTCGCGGTGAGTCCGCTCCATGCGCTCATGACGCTCCTGCGCCTCGAGCGACAGGGTCGCAATCGGACGGGCTTCCAGGCGCTTCAAGGAAATCGGCTCGCCGGTCTCCTCGCAGTAACCGTAGGAGCCGTCCTCGATCCGGCCCATGGCCTCCTCGATCTTCTGGATCAGCTTGCGCTCGCGGTCGCGGGTGCGCAGTTCCAGGGAGCGGTCGGTTTCCAGCGAGGCGCGGTCAGCCAAGTCTGGCTCCGACAGGCTTTCTTCCTGGAGATGGCTCAGGGTTTCGCCCGATTCACGAAGCAGCTCACCCTTCCAGGCCAGCAGCTTCTGGCGGAAGTATTCGAGCTGTACAGGGTTCATGAAAGGCTCTTTGTCGGAGGGCCGGTAGTCAGGCGACAGCAAAGGCTTCATGCGTGGTCTCGACTTGTCGTTGCCACTTCGCCCCCCAAACGGGTTGGAATCGGGAGCGAATTTGGCGCGGAGTATAGGCAAAAGGGCGCTCCCCGCAAGTGCGATTTATCGCGCCTTCGGTCGTTCAAATGATTGAAATGATTAATTTCTTGACCGAACGGCCAAGGTTCAGCGGCTGAGCTTGGCCAATTCCACCGCGGCGCGCAGTTCAATCTCATCGAGAATCGCGGTGAGCTTGGGGTCGTCAATCTGTTCCCGCTTCGCGCGCACCATCTGCGCCAGCTGCTCCAACCGCTCCTTCGGGATCGCGCCCATCAAGAGGCCGACACGGATCTCTTCCAGGAAATCCAGCATCTTCAGGCCGCGGTCACGGGCGCGCTGTTTGGCCCGCCCCTTGGCAGCATCCGGCGTTTCCTGAACGGCAAGAACAACCGAGAGCGAATTGACGCTCACCGACATCGAGACGGGGTGCCCACTGCCAGCGTGCGTATCGCCCAAAGCCTTGGCGAACTCACCCCCGCCGGCAGCCGAGGACGTTCCGCCAACACGACGATTGGCGGCGACCGGCTTAGGCGAAACTGGGTCGATTTTGATGGGCACACACTCACCTGGATCGGGGAACCGATTCACACTGATATAGTACCATGCCGGCCTAATAAAAGATTAAAAGAATTAACAACTTGGCCCCGCGCGGGCCGCATAGAGCAAGGCAAATTCTGCCGCGCACGCCCGGTCAAGTGAGGGGAAACCTTCCGCCTTTTGCCGCGACGTCTCCCCGGCACAACGCATCCACTGCATTGAAATAGATAGATTATTTTCCTGATTAAGGAATGGCACGAAACTCGCATCGATTGGGGCGGATAAAGATCCGACCCCATTGGACGCAAGTGCGCTATGACAATCACCCTTCGCCCTCATCGATCCGGAAGATTACGGCAGCTGACCAGCCTGGTTGCCGCCGTTGCCATCGTCCTGACCGCCGCCCTGCCGGTCCGACCGGCCCACGCCCTGTCCCGCATCAAGGACATCGCCGAGTTCGAAGGCGTTCGCGAGAACCAGTTGGTTGGGTACGGCCTGGTGGTCGGCCTGGACGGCACTGGCGACGATGTGAAGAAGAAGGCGCCGTTCACCCGTGAAAGCCTGATCGGCATGTTGGAGCGCCTGGGCGTCAAGGTGAACCAGGCCAATGCGGATCTGGAGCCGAAGAACGTCGCGGCAGTGATGGTCACCGCGACCCTGCCCGCCTTTGCCCGGCAGGGATCCGAAATCGATATCACCGTATCCTCCCTGGGTGACGCGACCAGCCTGCAGGGCGGCACCTTGCTGGCAACCCCGATGCTCGGCGCCGATGGCGAAATCTATGCCGTCGGCCAGGGCCAGCTCACCATCGGCGGCTTCAAGGTAACGGGCGCTGCTGAAACCGTCGTGCGCGGCGTGCCAACCTCCGGCCGCATCACGCGCGGTGCCATCGTCGAGCGCGAAGTGCCGTTCGATTTCTCGCAATTACAGTCGCTTAAGATCGCACTCCGCAATCCTGACTTCACCACGTCACGGCGCATTGCGGATGCCATCAACGAGTTCGTCGGCGCCGGCACGGCCAGTGCGATGGATTCCGGCACCGTCCAGCTCAATGTCGGCCAGTATGGCGGCGATCCAACGGCGCTCATCACCGATATCGAGCAGCTGCCGGTCGAGCCGGACCAACAGGCCCGCGTCATCATCGACGAGAATACGGGCGTGGTCGTGATCGGGCAGAATGTGCGGATCAGCAAGGTGGCGATCGCACAGGGCAACCTCACCATTCGCGTCACCGAAACGCCACAAGTCTCTCAACCTTCACCATTTTCCAACACCGGCGTCACCACGGTCGTGCCGCGCACGAACATCGATATCCAGGACGACCCGAACCGCAAGCTCGCCGTCCTCAATGACGGTGTGACGCTGGAGGAACTGGTGGCCGGCCTCAACTCGCTGGGTGTGGGACCGCGCGACTTGATCTCGATCCTGCAATCGATCAAGACCGCCGGCGCCATGCAAGCCGACATCACGGTGCAGTAAGATGGCCGATCTCAGCACCCCACCCATCGCAATGGACCCACGCCTTCAGGCGACACCCGGGATTGGGCAGGCACCGCGCAATGCCGCCGGCATCGCCAAGGTTGCCGAAGATTTCGAGGCCTTCTTCGCCGGTCTGGTCTTCGAGCAGATGTCGTCGGATATCGAACCCGACCCCGTCGTGGGCGGCGGTGAGGGTGAGGACATGTTCAAAGGGCTGCTCAATCAGGAATACGGCAAGGCCATCGCCCGCACGCATTCCTTGGGTATCGCCGATGTCGTGCAAAAACAATTGCTGCAAATTCAGGAGGTTGCGTGATGGACAAGACAACGCGGATGACGGAGCTTCTGGCCATCACCTCGCAGCTCATCAGCTGCATGGAGCGTGAGCTCGAACTGATGCGCAGCCTCAAGCCGACCGAACTCAAGCAGCTGCAGATGGACAAGGTCGCCCTGGCGGACGCCTATCGCGCCTTCAGCCTGGCATTGCAGGAACCGGGCGAGGACCTCAGCAGCGTCAACTCGGCCTTGCGGGATGAGCTCACCGAGGCGACGGAGCGCTTCCAGACGGCCGTCCAGGATAATCTTCGGGCCCTCAAAGCCATGCGCGACGTCAATGAGCGAGTCATGCGCGCAGTCGTCCAGGCGCTCGATGACAAGCGCGCCGCCGTGACCGGCTATAACAACCGTGGCACCGTTACGAAATCACGACGCCAGGCATCGGCCTGCCCAGTTGCAGTCCAGCAGCGGGCGTGAGCTCGCGCAAGCCGCGAGCAGCCCGCAGCAACATATTCATATTTAACGAAATCAGACGGTCAGATTGACCGGGCTGGCAGAGCCGCCATTGCCGGCGCTCGGCAAGGCTGGTGCCGACGGCACGGATGGTGCCGGGCTGGGTGCCGGCGCTGAAACGACTGGCTGGCTGGCTGCGGTCTGAGCTGCGCGCGCTGTTGAGGCGGCTTGCCCCGTCCCGGCCCCATTGCCGACATGCTCTTCCGCGGCACTCCGGGCGACGCGTTGGCCGTCGGCATATTTCTGCAGGTAATATTCAGACGGGAACTGCTGGACGACCTCGCCGGTGTCCGGCTTCTGCCGCAAGAGAACGATCTTGCCGAAATCCTGCCGGTACGAAAATTCGAAGCTGTTGTAGCGATAGGCCCGCCCAATAGAGACAACAGTCTGCTCGATGGGAAGATTGGCCGCTGCTTCAACCGCCGGGGCAGCTTCGGCCGGCTCCGTCGCCAAGCCAGCCGCGCCCGCTGACGCCCGCGCATATAGCGCGGCGCTGCTGGCTCCGGAACTGACTGCCTGTGCGACGTTTACCATTCAGCAATATTCCTCACATATGGTGCCGCTCAATCCAGATCCGATATCGGATCCATGACAGGCGTCAGCATATTGGGTGAAGGTGTTGGTGAAGCGCAGTAGTTAGGAAGCTGACAAGCCTACACCAACTTAAAGTCACCCAGATTCCAAGATAGGCTTTACGGGTAAAATATGCAATAGGCCTGCAGGCCTATCGACATACGCATGTGCATAAGCCCTGTACGCCCATGAAAAAGATGCCTGCCTTAGGGCAGCGCATGGCCCCTCGCCCGCCTTTTCTGACCCATAGCCGAGCAAAAGCTGCCCTGTCAGAAGGTCCGTTTCTACCGCACCCGGCAAACACTACTCAGCCGACACACACCTAAAAACTCTATTTTTTATATATATAACATATACTTAACAGTTGGCACGCCAGCTGCATTAAGCCCTCCCGAGACGTGGCGAATGGCGCCACAAGGTGGTCAGAAACGATCCACCGAAGTCGCGAGAACACATTCGGGAGAACCCAGATGGCGACCAATGACATCCAATTGACTGGCGGCATCCGCAGCAACCTCCTTCTGCTGCAGCAGATTTCCGGCAAGTTGGACCGAACCCAACAGCGCCTTGCCACGGGCAACAAGATCAATGGCGCGATCGACGGCCCAGTCGCCTTCTTCGCCGCCAAGGGCCTCAACCGGCGCGCCGACGACCTTTCCGTCCTCAAGGACTCGATCAACCAGTCGGTCTCGACCATCAAGGCCGCCGATACCGGCATGACCAAGATCGAGACGCTGATCGAACAGGCCAAGGGCCTTGTCACTAGCGCCTATCAGAACCTGGGCAGCGACGCCAATTCGGTGGCGCTGCGCAAGTCGCTGGCCGATCAGTACAACACGCTGTTGCGGCAGATCGACAAACTCGCCGAGGATTCGAGTTATCAGGGCAAGAACCTCCTGCTCGGCTCCGGGCTGCGCCTCGACGCCACCTCGTCCTCTAAGAGCGGCACCAACGCGCTGCCCGGCGTCACGGCATCGCGCGTCACCAACGTGACCAAGGCGGACGACTACGTCATCGACATCGTGGGCGACGGCCGGATCTCGGCCAATGCCAGCGACGTGGCCGATGCCGAACGCGACCGCGGCATCAGCAACCTGGTCATCAGCGGCTTCCAAAGCAAGACCGCCGGCAATCTCGACTCCGTCCAGATCCGCTATACCGGAGGCGTCGGCAAGGCGAAGACCTTCACCCTCACCGAGGGCGACGTCGCCGTCACGAAGACCTTCACCGTGCAGGAATGGGAGGATGCGAAAGCCACCGGCAAGGTGCTCAACTTCGATCATCAGTTCGCCAGCGGCACGCATGTCAACTTCGATATCGATTTCGACCAGATCGACGATGTCGCCGACACCAACGGCCTCGGCACCTCGACGATCCAGAAGTTCGTCGACCTCAGCGTAGAGGTGGCCAATTTCAACGGCGTCGGCCAGACCATCACGCGCTCCGCCGACAATCTGCTCGGCCAGCAGAAACTCGCCGACGGCGAAAACAGCTGGAGCTTCGACACCGGCACGCCGCGCCTTACGATCGACGAAAAGACGATCCTGCAATCCGCCGCCTACAGCGCGGCCATCGGTGAGTCATATGGTCGCGCCGCCTCCGGCATCGTCGGCCAGCCGGTGATTTCGACCACCGGCATCTCGAATGACTTCACCTATGTCCTGACGGCCGCCGGCGACCCCGCCAATTTCGACTTCACCACCGGCAAGTTCACCACCTACACAGTCACCACGACCGGTCCGACCTCGACGGTGGCGCTTTCGGTCAGTGCCGACGGCGTCTACACCTTCAGCTCGATCGCCGATAACGGGCAGAGCGTCGATATCAACCTGCTGACTTCGGGCCTCAATGGCATCACGGTCGCCTCGGCCTCGGACGCCACGCAGGCGAACGCCACCGAGAATGTCACCGGCGGCGCCGTCTCGGCCGGCAACATCGCGCTGACCAGCATCAGCGGCATGGCAGACAACCTGGCGCACAAGATCACCATCAACGTGAAGACCGATGCCTCGGCCTCGACCTTCGTGCTCGACGACGGCTATGGCGGCAAGGCGCTCATCACGGGCGACCTCAATTCCGCCCAGGTGCTGAGCTTTGTCATCAGCGGCGGCGTCAATAGCGGTGCCGTCGTCCAAATCACGGTGGGCGGTACTTCCTTGCGTGCCGATGCCGAAGCGACCCTGACCTATAACGCCATCGGCACGTTCACGGCGCCGGACGAACTGCGCTTTGACGTGCGTGCGGCGCAGACCGGCTTCACGTCGACCCTGAACACGGTCCAGGTGACCGACGGCACGGAGCAGAACAATCTCACCGTCCAGCTCAACGAGACCAACACCAATCAGGTGACGGTCGTGAGCCGAAACGTCAAGACGGAGGGCCAGGGTCTGGCGATGGACTTCGCCCAGAACGACTGGCTCGACAGAGCGGATATCGACAACGCCTCGGCCATGATCGATGCCGCCAAGATCAAGCTCCGGTCCACCGCTTCGGCCCTCAACAACAATCTCGACGTCATCACGACACGGTTGGAATACACGAAGGAATTCATCGACGTGCTGGCCGAAGGCGCCAACAAGCTGGTCCAGGCGGACCAGAACGAGGAAGGCGCCAACATGCTGCAGCTGCAGACCAGGCAGCAGCTCGGCACGATCTCACTCAGTCTCGCCAATCAGGCGCAGCAGGCCATCCTGCGCCTGTTCTGAGGACCGATCCCCCGATCGGCACTCAGCCAAACCCGGCCCAGCGATTCGCTCCCGCTGGGCCGGGATTATTTCGCGAAGGCCACAAAGAAAAACGGCGCCCGGGAGATCCAGGCGCCGTTTTTCATTTGCTGGTATTGGGATCCGTCAACCGATCTTGAGGATGGTGAGATCGACAATCCCAGATTCGGCCTTGCTGGCAGGTTCGGTGGATGCCTCCTTGGCGGCGGCCTTCTTGCCCGCGTTAATATCGACCCCGCTTACAAGCGGCGCCATGGGCTGCCCATTGCCGAGATGGAAATCCCACGTCACCGGCCCCGTATCGACGGCGGCATCCACGGTACCGGACTGCTGCGCCAGTCGCTGCCGCAGCCCGACGACGGCCTCGGAACTCGGAGCGAGTTCAGCCGCGCGTTTGATAGCAATCTTTGCCTCCGCCAGCTCATCGCTCTGCAGCAGCAGGTCGGCCAGAAACAGCCAAGCGGGCACCAGGCGGTGGTCAAGCGACGTCGTCTTGCGCGCCCAGCGCAATGCCGGCTGCAGCTCGCCCGCACCCGCGAGCGCGCGAGCATAGTTGAAAACCACGCTGGCCCGACTGGAATCGATCTCGACCGACCTCGCCAGGCAAGTCACGGCGTCCTTGTAGTTTTGTCGCATGACGAAGACATTGCCGAGGTTGCCCAGCACGTCGGCGTCGTCGGGCACGATTTCACGCAGCGCCACGAGGACGCGCTCCGCCTCGGCATTCCGATCGATGTTGATAAGGCAGACAGCCATCCGCTTACGGATCGCGATATCCGTCTCGCCGAGCGTGATGGCGCGTTCATAGGCTTCAAGCGCTTTGGCAAAGTTCTTCAATTCGCCATAGACGTCGCCGAGCCGACTCCAGGCGATCACATAGCCTGGCTCCAAGATAACCGCCTTGCGCGCCGCTTCGACGGCCTCGGCATAGCGATGGGCCGCCATATAGCAGGTAGACAGGTTGTTCCAGTAAAGCGCTTCGCCCGGCTTCAATTCGGTGGCGCGCTTCAGGAAGTCGATACCTTCCGTCGCCCGTCCAGTGCTGCCGAGCGTGAGACCGATGAGATGCAGCGCCTCAGGGTGGTTCGCATCGACGGCCAACAGATGCCGCAGGATCTTTTCGGCCTGCACCCAGTTGCCCGCCTGGGCCACAGCAACCGCCTGATCGATGAGAACCTGCGTCGTCGTTTCGTCGGTTCCCTTGACGTCGGCGGAGCGCAACTGCTTGGCGGCGACGCGACGAGCTTTGCGATTCATTTCAAACACTCCTGACCCGGGTAGATTCGCGTTGTCGACCGGCGCACACGGGTCATCTCACGCCGTGGCTTCACGTCCCCGAAAGACAATAGCCTAGCCGACCACTGCCGCAATCGACCGGACGATGACGTCGGCGGTCTCGCTCCCCTCCTCCTGGAGGACAGCCTTCAAATTCTTATACCACATCTGCGGCGCCCCCTGGCTACCCCAGCACCAATGGTCGATCCGGGAGACGGGCTTGGCGACATTCTTGCCAAGATGCGCGCCAAAATGCGCCGTCACGTCATCGACTGCAATTATGCCGTCCAGGACCGCCATCTGGGCAGCGTAAGCGGAGAGATTCTGCTGACCGCGGCGGTCGACGATCATGTTGAAACCGGCCCCGATGAAAGCGTCGAGATCTGCCTGGGGCGCATTGCGCTGCAATGACACGACGGCCACTTCCGGGTTATCAAAGAGCGACGCCCAATCAAGCGGATTGAATTTCACCGACCAATCGCCACCGCGCCAGCTCAGCCCGATCAGGCGGCGACCAGGCAGCACTTCACGATATTCGTCGGCAAATCGCTTCGCCTCCATGGTATCCGGCTTCAGAATCAAAGGTTTGGCCGCGGAAAACTCCGCTGCACCCGCCCGGTAGCGGGCAGCGAGATCGCCGAGACTGGTTTGAATCTGGATCCGCTTCTCGACGATGTCGTTCGGCCGCAGCGTACCAGGTCCGACAAACTCCACTTTCGGGAAGAGCGGCTGCAGGAGCGGGATCAATTCGTGATCGCATTCGGCAAGAACAAAGCGCGCCTCGGCCGTCGCCTCTTCCAGCAACGGCGCAAAAAGCAGCTGCTCCGCCAGGGATCGTTCGGCCCGCAAAAGCAATCGCTTGCGCTTCAGGTGGCTGCCGTCCCAGGACGGCGGGTATTTCTTCGGGTCGATGGTCTCTAGGTGACGGGGCAACTGACCCGGTCGGCTGCCAAACCGCCAGCCGAAATGCTCCCAGCCGACGCTCCAATCGCCCTGGCGCAAGGCAGCATCGCCATAGCCGACATGGGCGACGTCCGATGTCGGCGCGAAATGCAAGGCCTTCTGATAGTTTGAGCGCGCCAATCCCCATTCACCCTGCGCACCAAGCAGCTTTGCCAGACGCACGCGGCTCGGGATGTGGTCTGGCTTCATGCGCAGCACGCGTGCGAAATAGTCGGTCGCTTCGTCGAAGCGATCCTGGCGCATCAGGATGCGCCCCATGGCAATGAGCGCCGGCTCGCTGTCGCCGCGCTGGCGCAGCGTCTCGCGCGCCAGGCGCTCGGCTTGCACCGACTGACCCGCAGCGTCGAGCGCCACGGCGAGCTCGGCACGCAGCTCCGGACGATCCGGCGCCAGTTCGACAGCCCGCGACAGGATGCCGACGGCATCCTCAGCCTTGCCGACATTGAGGGCAGAGATCGCAATGCCGTGGAGAGCGATATCCTTGTATGCGTCCTCGGCAAGAAGCATGCGGCAGTAATCTTCGGTTTCGGAGGTACGGCCGAATTGCTGGAGCGTCTCGGCGCAACGTTTGAGCATGCCGACATGGGCCTGATGCAGTTCATCGCTGTTCACATTGGCGAGCATATGGCCGACCTTCTCGACAAGGCCTTCCCAGGTATCGTCCTTGCGCTGCCGCAGGAGCAAAAGGCTATTGTACCAGATGGAACGGTCGCCTTCCGTCAGCCAGCGCCAATCGGAATTGATCGGCAGCATCGCCCAAACCGGTTTGCCGAGGGCGGCGGCATAGTGGATCGTGCTGTTATCGACCGAAACGACCATGTCCATCGCCGCGACCTGCGCAGTGAAAGGATCCATGTTACCCATCGGCTCGACGCTAGGGTCATGCAGTACGTCGATGCCGAATTCCTCTTTCATCTGCGCGATGTCGCGGCTGGTGTCGCCATATTGCAGGCTGACAAAGGCGCAATTGGAATTGCTCAGGATCGGCAGCCAGTTCTCGAGCTCAAGGGAGCGCACGGCGGCACTGTCGCGATTGCCCGAACGCCAGGAAATGCCGATCAGAATCTTGCCAGGAAAGCGCGCTTGGTACTTCTTGCGCAAATCTCGCAGCAGCATCGGATGCGGAATGAGAAAACCGTCGCGACCCGGCAGGTTGCGAAAGTCCTCGCCCATCACATAGGCAACATCGCCGGCCGCGATCTTGGCCTTGACTTCGTCCTTGCGCCAATGCGCCGGCAGCGACCCTCGGTCAATAACCTCGAAATCCGGGAAGCTGCGCTGGAAGAGGCTGGTCTGACGGGCTGAGACTTCAAAGACAATGTGATTGGCGCGCTTGCGCACCGGGATCATATGGCCGGCATACATCACGTGATCGCCGACGCCCTGCTCGGCATAGATCGCGAGCTTGCCATCCCGAATTTCCTCACCCTTCCACTCCGGGCAGGGAAAATCGAGCTTCATGCCAGCCTGATTGCGCCCCCAGCGGCAGTTCATCTGAGGCAATGCCTCGTCTATCTTGCCGAGGCGGAAAAGGTTGAGGACACGCGAGACATGGAGCTGTGGCTTGTCCGGAAACTGCGCCGCCAGCTTTTCGATCATGCGCTGGGCTTCCTCGAAATCGCCGTCGCAGATGACGGTCTGCATCAAGGCGCTTTCCGCCTCCGCGTCATCGGGATGCAGCAGCAGGTATTCATTGAGGTAGGGCGTCGTCTCTTTGACCGCGTCGCACCAGGAGTACATTTCCTTGAGATCGCGAATGACCGCGGCGTCGCCTTCCTTGACGCTGGTCATCAGGGCGTCTTGCGCCGCCGCTTGCGCCGCCGCGTCGCCCCGCGCACTGGCGACGCGTTCGCGCATGACCATCGCACGTACGTGGCCCGGCTTCTGGCCGAGCGCCCTGTTGACGCAGTCCTCTACCTCGTCGAGGCTCTTGCCCTGTTGCAGCAGCGACATGGCCAGGGATGCGAGGATGTCGCATTCCTCCGGTTCAATCGCGAGAATTCGACGGCAGAGATTCTCGATATCGCGGAAATGCCGCAGCACGATCCGTGTGCGCAGTAGATTAATGAGAATGTTCAAGTGGTTCGGTGCACGCTCCAGACCGCTCTCATAAGCTTTGACGGCGGATAGCGCATGCTTGGCGTTGAATAGCAGGTCGCCCATCGCTTGATAGGCATCGATCCGCTCCGGATTGGATTTGACCGCCCGGCGCAGGTACAGCTCTGCCTTCGCGGTCTGGTCGGCATCGCGGTAGATGATCCCGAGATTGAACAGCGCCTGGTCGTTTTCCTTATCTATTTCAATCACTTGCTCAAGAGCTTCACGAACCTTCGAGATCTTGCCCTGGCGGTGATACTTGACCGAATCATTAATCAGCTGCTGCACTTTGCGCTGCGTCTCGGCGCTGACCGGCGCGGCTTTCGGCGCCGCGGCAGCAGATGCCTGACCGACAGCAATGGGCAACTTGCCCCCCTGCCCGGCAAGCAACGTCTTTGCGGGAACAACGCCTTTCCCGGTGAAATCGATGATGTCCAGCATGGTGTCCACGACGCTTCGCTCCTGACCCGGCATCTTTCGGCCCCCCATGCATGTCCCGTACCAGCAAAAACTGGCCTATAGCGGTAATGTTAACACATCGTTAAGGCTAAATCATTGAAGAGTCGGCAATTTCTGCCAGCGCCCCAATATTGCCTAGGCAATACTTGCCGGGCGCGGCAGCTTTTGCCGCCTGTACCCCTGACCGACCCCGCGGAAATCGGCCAAATACCGGGATTCGGGCAGAAATTTCCGCTTGGCAGGGAAATTGCTTCCTCCCGCAAGCCGCCCTCATTGTGTGGACGGCCACCGAAACAAAGTTTCGGTGCAAATCATTCCCAAAAGGGGATCATTCATGGCTAGCAACGAAGTCCAACTCGCGGCCGGTACACGCAGCAACCTGCTCCTCCTGCAGCAGACCACTGCGAGCCTGGAACGCACCCAGCTCCGCCTGGCGACCGGCAACAAGATCAACTCCGCCCTGGAAGGCCCGGCGAGCTTCTTCGCCGCCAAAGGCCTCAACCAGCGCGCTGGCGATTTGAACGGCCTCAAGGACGGTATCGGTCAGGCGATCAGCACGATCAAATCGGCCGACACTGGCATCACCAAGATCGAAGCCCTCGTCGAACAGGCGCGCGGTCTGACCACCCAGGCCCTCGGCTCGCTGGGCAACGACTCCTCGTCTGTCGCCCTGCGTAACAGCCTGGCGGCGCAGTACAATACCCTGCTGCGCAACATCGATACCCTGGCCAAGGATTCCGGCTATCAGGGTAAGAACCTGCTCGTTGGTTCGGGTCTGTCGATCGACGCCACCGCGTCGTCGAAGGCGGCCGTCAACGGCTTGGCTGGCATCGGCAGCGCCCGTGTCACCAACGTCGTCTCGGCCGACACCTACAAGGTCGAAATCACCGGCGACGGTTCGATCTCCGGTTCGACCAACGATATCGCCCAGGCCCAGACGGACCGCGGCATCTCGAACCTCGAGGTCTCCGGCTTCGCCTCGACCACCCGCTTCAACTACGATTCGATCTCGATCAAGTTGTCGGGCGGCGTCGGTAAGGACAAGACCTTTACCGTCACCGAAGGCAACGAGACCATCACCCAGACCTTCACGGCCGAAGACTGGCAGATCGCCCAGTCGAACGGCGTGAGCCTGCGCTTCTCGCACAGCTTCACCTCGGGCACGAAGGTCAGCTTCGACGTCGATTTCGAGGCCATCGAAGACGTGCCGGATACCGCTGGTGTCGGTACGTCGGTGATCGAAAAGAACGTCGATCTGCAGGTGCTCGTCACCAACCAGAACGGCGAGGTCATCACTCGCGACGGCAACAACCTGCTTGGCCAGGGCAAACTCGCCAACGGCGAAAACGCCTTCGCCTTCGACTCCGGCACCGCCCGCGTCTCGGTCGACGAGCGGGCATTGCTGCAGTCGGCGAAGTATGACGCCAAGGTCGGCAGTGCCTACGGCACCGGCTCCAGCGGCATCTCCGAAGTCAAGGTTGCCAGCGTCAACACGGTGTCGGCCAATACCACCGTCTCGTTCGAAGTCGTTGGCACCTCGTTCAACTACGAAACCAACAACTTCACGCAGTTCAACATCACTGCAACCGATACCGAATCCGGCACATCTGTGTCGCTGCAATTCAGCGTCGGCCAGACCAGCCGCGAATTCGCCTTCGCCAGCCTGATCTCGGCCACCGCGACGGCGTCGGTGAAGTTCAATGAGAACGAACTGAAGTTCGTCGCGTCTGCCGCTTCGGCCAGCTTGACCGAAGTCAGCAACACGATCGAAACGGTGGGCATCGACACCACGCTGATTGGCATCACCAGCGCCAGCAGCTTCGCCGACAACACGGTCACCAGCATTAACATTCAGGTGACCGACCTTACCTCGACGTCGGCGACGTTCCAGTACACCGACGAGTTCGGTGGTACTGCATCGGTGACGATCACACTGTCCGGCTTCTCGCTGGCAGCTGCTTCGACGCTGACCTTCAGTGTCGCCGGCGGCCTGAACAGCGGCGCGGTCTTGGCATTCTCGATCTCGGCAACGGCCGTGATCACGGAAGATCAGGAGATCAACTACAAGGTCCGAGGTGAATTCACCGCGGAACGCGAAGTGTTCTTCGATGTCCGGAAGGCCAATACCGGCTCGACAGCGACGCTGAACACCAAACAGGCTACGGACGCAACCGACGCCAATAACCTGCAGGTGCAGCTGAACGAAACCAACACCAGCCAGGTGACGGTCGTCAGCCAGAACGTCCAAACGAACGGACAAGGTCTCAAGCTCGACTTTGCCCAGAACGGATGGAACGACCGGGCCGACATCGACGCTGCGGTCAAGCAGCTCGACTCCGCCAAGCTCGCCCTCCGAGCCGCGTCGTCGAACCTCAGTACCAACCTCAACATCATCTCGACTCGAGAATCCTTCACTGCGGAATTCTCGAACGTGCTGACTGAGGGCGCCAACAAGCTGGTCGCAGCCGACCAGAACGAGGAAGGTGCGAACATCCTGACCCTGCAGACAAGGCAGCAGTTGGGCACGATCTCGCTTTCTCTCGCCAATCAGGCGCAGCAGGCGATCTTGCGATTGTTCTAATCGTAGGAGCTTGGGTAGGATCGGGCAGCGGCGTCGCCGCTGCCCGTCCATCCCAAAGGTTCGATTGACCACCGGAGAGCTACCGGGGCTTCAAGGGAACTAGGCGCCAAAACGGGTATCCGAGATTCAATGGAGGCCCGACTTGCCGCTCAAATTTACCCTTCGTCCCGGCGAAAAAGTGATCGTGAATGGTGCCGTGATTGGGCGGGGTGAGGAGCCTGGCAGCTTCTATCTCTTCAACAAGGCGAATTTCCTGCGCGGCCGCGAGGTCATGAAGGACAGTTCGGCCGATACTGTCGAAAAGAAGCTCTATCTCATTATCCAGCTGATTTACCTCTTCCCTGAGAATGCCCCCGAAAATCTTGTGAAATTCGAGGCCATTCTGGCGGAAACCATGCGACACCGGACCGATGCGTTGGAAGCCTTAACGGAAGTGGCACGCTTGGTGCATGGCGGAGACTACTACCGGGCTCTCAAGGCGACGGCGAAGCTCTTCTGATGTAGACTAGAAGAACGCGCAGTCGGCACTTCCCGTCGATTTCGGCAGGAAGGGGCCACGGAGGGAAGAAGATGAAACCAGCGACCGGCTATGCAAGCCAACCAAAGGCGATGGACCCCCGCAGCACCGAAGCATGGGCGCTGGCGGAGGCGTCACGCCGCTTGGTACTTGCAGCCCGAATCACTGATGACAATGGCGAAGCGATGCGTACGGCGCTCGTGCTCAATCAGCGCTTGTGGTCGATTTTCCAGGCCTCGCTCATCGATCCCAGCTGCGAGCTGCCGCGCGAAATTCGCGACAACGTCCTCGCGCTGTCGATCCTGATGGACCGCCATCTGATGCAGCGTCTGGCCGATCTCGACCCCACCAAGATTCAGCCGATCATCGACATCAACCGCTCGATCGCGGAGGGTCTGTCGGCGACACCACCGGACGCGGCAAACACCGGCGCGCAGACTCCAGCGCCAGCCGCCAATCCCGCACCGGTCACGGGCAAACACGCCCAGCCGGTCATGAATTTCACGGCCTAACCAGAACGACGGCCAAGAGCGCGGAGAAAACGGACCCATGGCCAACGGCATCGGTGCAGTTTCCAGCACGCAGGCGAGCGCCGATCTCATCGCGCGGAACAATATTATTCTGCAGACCTCGGCGCAGCAGACGGCACAGGCCATCGCCGATGCCACCGCCAAGCCGGTATCGACCACCGCGGTTGATGAATTTGAGGCAATCAATCAGCAGCTCCAGGATCTGATTGATCAGGCCAAAATCAATAATGCCGGCGGCGTTACGGAGTTTCAGAAAGAAACGAACGACGTCAAGGTCGACAATAATATGACGGCGCGGGATATCGGCATCCTGCGCAAGAATGACAGCCGTCTAAACCTGTTCAGCGCACTTTCGGCTGGGGATTCCGCCGACGTCTTCAAGTTCAAGGTCAGCAATACCGGCTTCACGAAGCTCGGCCTGCTGATTGCCGATCCGACCGACAAGGAACAGTTTCGGATCCAAATCTTCTCCAAGACCAGCGGCATCCTCATCGCCGACAACGATCCGGATTCGGACGAAGCCTATGCCACCTATCAGAAGCTCGAAGCCGGTACCTTCGAGATGAAGCAGGGCGATTATGTGGCGCGTATTAGCCGTATGCCTGGGCAAGACACCCAGATGAAGAATGACATCCAGTACGCCGTCCAGTTGACACAGGGCACCTATAAGAACGATTTCGACACGATCGAAAAGGGCTATTCAGACAGCCAGGATGCGTTCGGCTTCGCGACGTCGCTCGCCAACAACGCCGATCAGCTTCTGGCGCAGCTGGGTGCCGCGTCGAGCTTTATTTCCAGCCTTCCCCCCATCGGATCGTCCGCCACGAGCAAGCTGACCGGTGCACTCTACGACGCCCTTTTTTAACGGAGCACCTATGTCGGGCCAGACCTACGAACAACCTTTGCGCATCTTCATCGGCTATGACCATCGTCAGGCCGTGTCGTTCAATGTTCTGCAATTCAGCATCTTCCGACGTTGTTCGAAGCCGGTGGCGATCACACCGCTGGTGCTGCCGACCTTGCCGATGACCCGTCAGGGCCTGACACCCTTCACCTTCAGCCGCTTCCTGACACCGTGGCTTGCCGGTTTTCAGGGCTGGGCGATGTTCATGGATACGGATTACCTGTGCCTTGCGGATCTCGCCGAGCTGTTCGCCCTGTGCGACGATCGCTACGCGGCAATGGTGTCCAAGAACGTGAAGAAGTTCGAATGGGCTTCGATGATCATGTTCAACTGCGGCCATCCTGCAAACCGCATCCTGACACCGGAATATGTCGAGGATCCCGCCCAGGCACGTGCACCACACGGACTCGACTGGCTGCCCGATACCCTTGTTGGCGACCTGCCGCGCGAGTGGAACCATTTGGTGGGCTACGACGCGCCCCGCCCGGATGCCAAGCTGGTTCATTATACCCAGGGCATGCCGATCTTCGAAGAGACCAAGGGCAGCGAATACACCCAGGAATGGCTGACCGAGCACCAAGCCGCCAATCAGACGCAGACTTGGCAGGATCTCATGGCCCGGTCGGTCCATTCTGCCAAGACGGCGTCGGGCCGGCGCGTTGCCAAGCTGCACAAGGACGCGATCTTGCAGGCATAAGCTGCTGGCTAAGCAAGTAAAAAGGGCCCGAGCATCTCGCTCGGGCCCTTTTTTTTGTTTTCTCGGCGGCGGCCGAGTTCAGACCGGCTCGACCAGGGCAGGCTTCTCTGGCTTGCGCTCGACCAGAACCCAGAAGCCCTGCGGCATTTTCTGAAAGACGGTCAGGTCAAACCGCTCCATGAACTTCGGCAGCCACCAGCTCGGCGGCTCTTGAATAAGGTGGGCATTTCGACCGTCGGGCAAGACCTTGATTGCCGGCCCGATATGAACGGTGAAGAAACCCCGCTTCATTACGAGGCGCTTGAGGTGATCGAGCACGCTGTCCAGATAATCAGGCTCGATATGCTCCAGAACATCGATACAGCAGACGAAGCCGCAGGGAGACGGCTCAGCCGCCCATTCGGGTCGCGCAGGGTCGTAGTGATGGATGTTGAGGGGCGTCGAGATCAACTGACGAAGCGTTTCACCAAGACGCCCTTTGCCGGCACCGTAATCCAGCAGTTCCGTCGTCCCGGTCTGCTGCATGATCTTGGCGACCACCGGGGCGTACTGCACCGAGGCAACGCCGTAATTCGGGTTCTCATGCAGCTTCTCCTGCATGCGCCGATATTCTTCACTGATCTGTCCGCTCGGGGTCGCCATCACATCGCTCCATTCCATGGCCATGGCCTAGGCAGATACTAGCAGTTTTTATGCCAGCACGCGCGCCTTACGGCCGGCGGCCGCGTCTGGCACGGATTCTGCTCGACATTTCTGGACATTTCCTTAATGGCCACCTACCGTCAGGAACAGAAATGATCCCCATGCTAGCCGATGCGGAGCCGAGGGCGAAGAATATGCAAATGGATCCGCGCGTCATCGACGCCGTCAAAAAGTACGATACCGGCATGCCGGTGATCGCCATTCCCTACCAGGGAAAGAAGCTGCGCTACGCCCTGCCGGGCAAGACGCCGCTGTGGCGGGTTCAAACCTTGTTCACCAAGGAGCCATCAACCATCGAATGGCTGGAATCGATCGAGCAGGGCGCCGTCCTGCTCGACGTCGGCGCCAATGTGGGCATGTATACGGTTTTTGCCGCCGTCATGCGCGAGGCTCGCGTCTTCGCATTTGAGCCGGAATCGCAGAACTATGCCCTGCTCTGCCGCAATCTTGTCGGCAACAATCTGTCCGACCGCGTGACCGCCTTCTGCTGTGCCCTGTCGGACGAAGCGAAGTTCAGCACCATCCACCTGTCGCAATTCACCATCGGCGGATCCTGCCACAGCTTCGACGCCTCGGTCGACTTCAAGCTGGAGCAACGCGACTCTCCCTTCGTCCAAGGCTGCTTTTCCGCGCGCATCGACCAGTTGGTGGCCGACGGCGTCATGCCGGTTCCCAATTACGTCAAGCTCGATGTCGACGGCTTCGAGCACAAGGTGATCGCCGGCGGCAATGAGACCTTGCGGCACCCGGATGTGCGTTCGCTGATCATCGAGATAAATCCGCACCTGGCCGAGCACCGCGAGATCATCGATATCCTGGCCGGGTTCGGATTCCATTACGATCCGGCACAGGTCGCTCGCGCGGCCCGCACCGAGGGTGCCTTTACGGGAGTGGGCGAGTATGTTTTCCGACGTTAAGCTTCACATTATCTACAACATCGCCAACACCCGGATCCGTACCTACCCCTTTCCGCATATCTATGTCCCGCAGGTCTTTCCGGACGGCTTCTATCGCGAACTTCGCCGCAATCTGCCCGACAATGACGGTTACATCGCCCTGGCCGACACGATGCGGGTCGGGACGGGGTATTCGCGGGCGCGCCTGTCCCTGTTTCCGGCTGACCTCGACAAGGCCAAGATCAGCCCGGCCCAGCGCGATTTCTGGCGCCGTGTCTTTGATACGCTGGGCGATGCCGAGTTCGCTTCCTGTGTCTTTGATCGGTTCCGGCCGTCCATCGAGCAACGCTTCCAGCAAGGCGACAATAAGCGCCGGGGCCTGAAGGTTTGGCACGAAACGTTCTTGATGCGCGACCTGGAGACGTATTCGCTCGGCCCCCATACCGACAGCCCCACCAAGCTTGTCTCGATGCTGTTTTATCTCCCCGAAGATGATTCATCGTCGGAACTCGGTACCTCGCTCTATTTGCCCAAGGACCGCGGGTTCATCAGCGAAGGCGGCCCGCATCTGCCGTTTGAGGATTTCGACCACGTCATGACCGTGCCCTATGCGCCCAATGTCGTGGCCTCGTTCCCAAAGACACAAGCCTGCTTCCATGGCGTCGAGCCCGTGAAGGGGCCGAACAAGCAGCGGGATATCCTGTTTTTCGACCTGAAGGGCAAGGTCAAGGAGTAAGCGCGCTTCCGAGCCGGTCGGCCTGATAGCCTGCTGCGAGCTTTGCGCGCCACCAGGCTTCGTTATCGAGGTACCAGGCGACTGTTTCGGCGAGGCCGATCTCGAAATCGCCGGAACGTTGCCAGCCAAGTTCCCGCTCGGTCTTGGTGGGATCGATGGCATAGCGCAGATCATGCCCCGGCCGGTCGTCGACGAAGGCGATGCTGTCGGCATAATGGCCTTGGGACAGTGGCCGCAAGCGATCGAGGTGACGGCAAATCGATCGCACGACGTCGATGTTACGGCGCTCGCCATGGCCGCCGATATTGTATTTCTCCCCGATCCGGCCACGTTCGGCCACGGCGATCAGCGCGGTAACGTGATCGCCGACGAAGAGCCAATCTCGCACATTGAGGCCTTGCCCGTAGACCGGCAATGTCCTGCCGTCGACGGCCCGGATAATCATGTGGGGGATCAGCTTTTCGGGAAACTGATAAGGCCCGTAGTTATTCGAACAATTACTGATAACGACCGGCAGTCCATAGGTGCTGTGCCAGGCACGCGCCAAATGGTCGGCCGCCGCCTTGCTGGCCGCATAAGGCGAGTTGGGACGGTAGGGACTTTCCTCGGTAAAGACGCCGGTCGGCCCCAAGGTGCCGTAGACCTCGTCGGTGGAGACATGAACGAAGCGGAACGCGGTACGCGCCGCTGATTCCAAGCCCCGCCAGTAATCCAAGGCGGCCGTCAGCAGTCGCTGTGTGCCGACGACATTGGTCTCAAGGAATGCCTCGGGGCCGTCGATCGACCGATCCACATGCGTCTCCGCTGCCAGATGAAAGACCCAGCCCGGACGAAATTCGGCAAAAATCTCCCGCAGCCGGGTGCCATTGCAGATATCGGCGATTTCCAGCCCGTAGCGTGTGCTTCCGGCGGCCCCTGCCAGCGAGGCAAGGTCTGCAGCATAGGTCAGCTTGTCGAGATTGAGCACCTCATAGCGGCCCTCTGCCACCAAGTGGCGACAGAGGGCGGAGCCAATGAAACCGGCGCCGCCCGTCACCAATACCCGCTTGTTCGCCATACCTACTCCCTGTCACGCGACCATCGGCACGATGCGGCAGATGCTACCTCGGCCCCTGCAGAAATGGTCGCTCCATTTCTGCCTAGGGGACGTCGCCATGTCCATAAGCATTTGAATTATATTAGAGAAACACGCTGCTGCGAATTGGCCCAGGACTTGCTTCAGAAGAGAAAACCATAACCCTTCTGAACCCGGCGAGGTCTAAATGAGTATTCTCGGGGCAATGTTTACGGCGGTCAGCGGTGTAAACGCCCAGTCGAAATCCCTCGGCCATATCTCGGACAACATCGCGAACTCCCAGACCACCGGCTACAAGAAGGTGGATACGCGCTTCGAGACGCTGATCACTGTTTCGAATGCCAATCTGCATCAGCCGGGCGGCGTTGTCGCCTCACCCTCCTATGCCAATTCGCTCCAGGGTAACGTCAACCAGACACAGACCCTCACCAATATGGCGATCAGCGGCGAGGGCTTCTTCGTCGTCAGCCGACCGGAATCGCAGACCGCGAACCAAACGCTGTTCAACGACCTGCCCTATTACACCCGCGCCGGCGACTTCGAGGTCAACCGCGACGGTTACCTGGTGAACAACGGCGGCTATTATCTGAACGGCTGGGCAGTCGACGAGGAAACCGGCGTTGCCGACACCTCGACCCTGGCGCCGATCCAGATCACACAGACGATCGACGAGCCGACGGCAACGACCGAGCTTGAATTCGTCGGCAATTTGCCGGCCTCATCCGTCGTCAACCCGACACCGCCGCTGGCACCCACCAACATCAAGATCTATGACGCCCTGGGCAATGCCCATACGGTATCGCTCTCTTGGGTCAAGCGGGCCGACAATCTGTGGAAGCTCGACATCGTCGCTGCAGACAGCACGCTGGATCCGGTTTCGGGCACGCTGGTCGGCGTCAACGACCAGGCGATGGCAGTCGCCAATACCACGGCGAACGTGCCGGCAGTCTCGCAGGTCGACACCGTCACTCTGCCCTCCGACGGCCTGGCTTTCGGCCAGTCGCTGACCTTCACCATCGGCTCCAACTCGGTCACCGTCACGGCACCTGTCGGCGGATACACACAATCGACCGTCGGTTCCGCGCTGATCGCCGCCATCAACGGCAATCCGGGCCTCTCCGCCCAGGTGACCGCCGGCAACCTCACTGCCACCACCTTCGATGTCTCGGCGGATGTCGGCGGCACACCGTTCTCGCTGACCCTTGGCGGCAGCGGTTCGGGCCAGACCGATACCGTCACGATCCCCAATACCGGCCTCGCCGCCGGCGACACGATCAGCGTAACAATCAATGGCACGCTCATCACCTACACCGCAGCAGGCGTCGAAAGCGCCCAAACTGCACGTGACGGCCTCATTGCGCTCGTCAATGCCAATGTCACCGTCAACGGCCAGGTCACAGCGTCGCCCGGCGCCACGAATACCATCCTCATCAATGCCGATGCAGCGCAGGGCACCTTCACCAACGCGGTGTCCGATACACTGACGGTGGGTGCGCTTACCCTGGCTACTGCGACCGGCGCTTCTTCCGTGAACACCGTGGCCAACGGCTTGCCGACGGCGCAGGTCGATACGGTCACTTTGGCCGGCACGGTCGGCCCGGGTGAAATCGGCGATACCTACACCATCAACGTCGGCTCGCAGACGATTTCCTATATCGCCAACGGCACCGAGACCAGCCTCAACGACGTTGCCATCGGCATCGCTGCATTGATCAATGCCAACTCGTCGCTCGGTGTGACGGCAACGGCGCTCGGCGGCACGGTACAGCTGACGGCAATCAACGCCGGTACGCCTTTCACCTCGACGGTAGCTGCGGCGAACGGTTCGACCAATTCGTTCATCGACGTGCAATTCGGCGCCACAGCTGCAACCGCCGGCCAGCTGGTCGGCATCAGCAATGCATATAACATCAACGGCAATGCCACGACACCGACGGCACAGAGTGCTGGCGCTGATGCTGTCATCACTTTCCAGGTCGATTACGGCGTCGGCCCGCAGACGATCGAGCTCAATCTCGGCAAATTCCAGACGACCGAGGGTGTCACCCAGTTTTCGGGCAACACCATCGACGTTCGCCGCTTCACCCAGGACGGCGTGCCGCAGGGCATCTTCAAGGATCTCAACATCCGCGACAACGGCGATGTCGAACTCAATTACGACAACGGCCGCAGCCGCATCTTCTTCAAGGTACCGATCGCCCAGTTCTACGACGCCAATACCCTGAAGCGCGAAAGTGGCCAGGCCTTCACGGAGACCTTCGATAGCGGCTCGGCGCGCATGTCGGGTGCGGGCGAAAACGGCGCCGGCACGTTGCGCGGTTCTGCGGTGGAAGGCTCGAACGTCGATATTGCCGAGGAGTTCTCGAAGATGATCGTCACGCAGCGTTCCTATTCGGCCAACACCCGCGTCATCACGACTGCCGATGAGATGCTGCAGGATATCATCAATATCAAGCGTTAAGCTGAATAGTGAAGTGGGATAGGCAGTCATGTCGCTGACAGGCGCCCTCAACGCAGCCGTCGCCAGCCTTCGGGTCAATCAGGCCAGCATCCAGGTGCTGTCAGCCAACATTGCCCATGTCAACGACCCCAACTACACGAAGAAGACGCTGAACCGCGAATCTCTCGTCTTGGGAGAGTCGCAGATCGGCAGCGTCGGCATCGCATCCTATTCGACGGCCGTTAGCGAGAGCCTGCGCAAGCAGCTGGAATCGCTGATCGCTGGCGACGGGGCCAGCGCCACGCAGGATGAATTGATGTCCCGCATCCAGCAATTGCTGGGTACCAGTTCGGACCAGGCGGCACTACCGAACCTGTTCTCGCAATTCACGGCGGCGTGGCAGACCCTGCAGGCAACACCGGAATCGAAGGCAGCGCAGACCGCGGTTATCCGCTATGGTCAGCAATTGGCGGAGGAGATCAACCATGTCGCCGCCGGCATCGATACCCTGGACAGCGACGTCAAGGACGAGACGACGCAGGCCGTCGACAACCTCAATGGATTGCTGGAGCAAGTCTTCGAACTCAATGTGCGCCTGCGCTCAGCCAGCGAGAACGGCACAGAGCGCACCGAACTGATCGATCAGCGCGATGCATTGGTGCGCGAGATTTCGCAATATGTCGATGTACGCACTGTGGAGCGGGAAAACGGCGCCATCGCCTTGTTCACGCCGGCCGGCCTCAGCCTGGTCGACGGCCCGCCGTCGAAATTCGTCTATGACGGAACCAATCTCTATCGCTCCGAAGACCCAAAGACCCCGATCGAGAGCCTCCTTCGTTCGGGCAAGATCCGGGCGCTGATCGACTTCCGCCTCGATAACAGCAGCAAATCGGCGACGGTGAGCAGCGATCCGGCAACGGAAGTGATCCGCAAGCTGCGTTCGCAGCTCGATGCCGTCGTCAAGGCAATGACAGCGACGACCGGCTCGACTTTCAGCTCCGCGTATGATGCCGCCGGGCAATCGCTGCGCGTCGAGATGGGATTCGAGACCACCGTTCAAGCGCAGCCGGCGTCACCCCAATACACCACGGTCAAGCTGAGCGGCGACCTACGTCCTGGTGATGTTTTCGAAATCGACATTAACGGCAAGATCTTCAGCTATACCGCCCAGGCCAACGACGCGACCCTCGACGCGATTGCCGCGAAACTGGCAGCACTCGTCAACGGCGACGCCACGCTCGGCGTCAGCGCGGTAGCGGGCGCCGGTTCGATTCAGCTCGCCGGCACGGCCAACGACACGCCCTTTACCGTCAAGACACTGGCCAATGGCGAGACGCCGGAGCTGCGCAGCGGTTTCTTTACGGGTACCGACCGCTTCAACTTCCAAGTCAACCAATCCCTGCTCGACGGCACCCAGCAGCTGAAGAAGAATTCGGCATCGGATGTCGTCAATGCGCTCAACAGCACGGACCGCACTTTCGTTGCGGCCGGCCTTACCGTCAGCGGTGTTTCTTATAAGGGCATGCTGGTCGGGATCGTTGGCACCTCGATTGCAAATGCTAAGTCGGTTTCCGACCTGGCCAAATTCAATACAGAAAGTCTGGCCCAGACGGAGAAGCGCTACCAGGCAGATGTCGGCGTCAATCTGGACGAGGAGCTTGCCAATCTGCAGGTGCTGCAGAACGCCTACGCTGCCTCGGCGCGCCTGCTGACGGTCGTTCAGCAGCTGTTCGACACGCTGCAGGCCGCGGTCAGCAGATAGGCATCAGGAGACGAAAATGACCATCAACGCCTATAGCTCCTATGCCAACTATCTCGGCAATATCGCCGGCGTCAAGAATCTGCAGACCTCGCTGGCGCAGCTCACCGAGCAGCTCAACACCGGCAAGAAATCCCTGAGCCTGGTGAATTACGGCGTACAGGGTTCCCGCCTCCTCGATCTGCGCGCCGATATTCAGCGGCGCGAAGGCTATATCGATGCGATCAAGGCCATAACCCCGGACATCAAGGCTTATGACACGGTCTTCAACAGCATGGAAAAGCTGGCAAGCGACATGCACAGCGCTTTCCTGAGCCCTTTGAGCGAGCCACCTCAGGCGCAAAAGGACAAGATCGTTCTCGACGGCGACATTGGCGATATCGGCGACATCTTCAAGGTCACTGTTGACGGCAAGCTGTTCTCCTACGTCACCGCCGGCATCGAGGGCAGCCTCGATGATGTTGCTGGCAACCTGGCGAACCAGATCAACGCAGAACCTGGCATGCGCGTGACGGCAAAGGTCGTCGGCAGCGAAATCACCATCACGTCGACCGAAGTCGGCGCCACCTACAACGTCGCGGGCACGGTAACCAATGTCGCGGGCGGCGCCACCAATACAGCCGTTACGACCCAAATTCAGGCAGGCAAGGTTTCGCCGATTGTCGGCCAGATCGAAAACGCGCTCGGCCAGATGCGGTCACTGCTGAACGAGCAGATCAATGATCGCTACCTTTTCGGCGGCCTTACGGCCAATGACAAGTTGCCGGTGGTTGATCTCCATAAATTGCCGGATCCCTCCGGCAGCGCGAATTCGATAACCTCGTCGACGGTGCAGCAGCTTGCCGCCGGCACCACCGTGCAGCAGGTGCGCGTCACGACCGACTATCTCGGCGCGTTGCAGTCTGAAACCTTTACGATCAACGCCCAGAATTTCACCTTCACTGGCCCGTTGACCGCACAGGAACTTGCAGACCAGCTGCGCACCGCCATCAATGGCTCCGTGCCGCTGGCTGGCGTCGTGACCGTCAGTGATGTCGATGCCAACGGCCTGACGATCACGGCGACGACACCTGGCACCGCCTTCAGCGCGGTTGTTACCGGCAACGACCCCACGCCATCGAAGGCCGCAACGGTGCAACCCAATGTACCGATCGGCGCCACCCAGGTGGATCTGCTGCAACTGACCGGCCCGGTCGGCACGATCAATGAGATCTACAGCGTCACCATCATGGATCCGCCGAACAACACGCTGCCGGTGACAATCTCATATCGGACGACCGGGGAAGAAACGAGTCTGGACGAAATTGCCGGCAAGCTGGTCGACAAGATCAACGCATACCAGCCACCGTTTACAGTAGCGGTAACGGCGCCGGGAAATGGCCAGATCCAAATCAGCTCCGCAACGGCCTTTGAGTCCAGTGGCGGCGTGCAGAACCAAGCCACCGTTCAGACCGTCCAGCGCACCGTGGTGCCAGTCGCCCAGGTCGATGAAGTGGACTTCCCCGGCCCCTTCGGTGATTCCGGCGATGTTTACACCGTCAACTTTACGGCGCCGGTTGGTGGTCCGTTCACGGTCACGACGACCTCTACCGATGACGCAAAATCGGTCGCGCAGAAATTCGCCGGGCTGATCAATGCTGCGGGTCTCGGCGTCACGGCGGCGATCAAGGGTGATACGCTGGTCTTGACCTCGGACACGGCCGGCACCCCCTTCACTTATACGGCGGTGCTGACGACAGATGTCGGGCAGGTTTCGGCCGCGCCAACAACCGCCACGACTGTCGCCAATATCCCACCCGGCCCGCTGCCGCAGATCGATCGCGCCACACTGTCGGGCCCAGTCGGTCGCAAAGGCGACGCCTACGAATTGACGGTCAATGGCCGCACAGTCCGTTATCTGACCACGGGCAACGAACGTGATATGGATGCGATCGCCATTAACCTGGTTGCGTTGGTAAACGCCGCTGTCCCGTCGATGGGCGTTACCGCTACTGCGGGGGCCACCGGCACAGGCAGCTTTACTATGACCTCCAACACGCCTGGCGTCGAGCTGACGACAAAGCTTGAGGTTATCCAGCCCACCGTCGTGACCGATCCCGTGGCACCGATTTATAATGAACACCAGGAGCCCAACGATTCCGCCAATGCCTGGCAGCGCGGCAAGATCACTGTCGCCGATCAGCTCACCCTGCGCAGCACCTTCTCTGCCAATGAGGCGGCTTTCCAGAAGCTGCAGCTGGCACTCCGCTATGCGCAATCGGCGGTCAACGACCTCGACAACTATCAGGAAAAGATCGAGACCGCCCGCTCGCTCGCCAATGATGCCCTGACCGGGGTCCGGGCGCTTCACGCGGATAACACGGTCAATGATGCCGTCATTTCGGCGACGGCATTGTCCCACCAAACGTCGATCAATCTCTACACCGACGGAACAGACAAGATCGAGAGTGTAGACAAGAACGAAGTCGCGGCGAAGCTCGACATCGCCCAAACGCAGCTGCAAGCAATCTTTGCAGTGATGGGCACGACGAATCAGATCTCGCTTGTGAATTTCCTGGCCTAAAGGACGAGCAATGGAAACAAATCGGATCGATCTCGCTTTTGCCTTGGCCAGCAAGAACGCCCAGACGAAATCCACCGGCAACGGCAACAACGGTGCCTTCGCCGACATGCTGCTCGGCGCCATGGGCCAGAAGAGCAGCACCGTCAGCACGGATAAGGCTCAGGTCAGACCGGCCGAGACCTATACCCCACGTCGGCGCTTCGATGATTACGCGCCATATCAGTTCGATGCGCACAACAATACCGACACCCATACCGATTGCCGCGTGGAAAACAGCCAATCGCGCTCGCGCTGGAGTGTGGATGACACTTCCACCAATCCGGGGCATGGCCCGAGGGCACCAGGCGAGAATACGCCCCCTCATGGCCATGTCGTTCATGGTTCGCCAGAGCCGGACAGCCAGCCCGGCGATGTTACCGATGCTGGAACTGATGGAACTGTCGACCCGGCGACCGACATCGAAGCGCCGGAAGGCGATCAGGACGCCACGATTGATGGTGAGGATTGCAGCGGACAGGAATCCGGCAGCGATGCCGATGGGTCCGACGCGGCATTGATCACCGCCACAGTACCGGCATCGCTTCCCGAAGAGGCGCCGGCGACGACCGATCTTGAAGTCGATGCAGTCCAAGCAAGCGTTGCTGCAACGACCGGGGCAACCGGTACGGCTTCCACCGACAACGCACCGGCCGAGGATCCTGCTGCTGCAGCCTTGTCCGCCACTGCTGCCCTGCCGGAAGCCACTGCGGCTGCCAACGGGCCGGAGAATATGGCGGCGCCGGCTGACGGCGACGATGCAGACGAGGCGACAAGCGGCGAGGCTGCCAAGCAAGGCGTGACCTTCTCAGCGACCCTCGCCTTGACCGATACGGCGGATGATGCAGCTGCAGCGGCGGAGTCGCAGGTCAGCGCGATCACCGCCCGCAATGAGCGGCAAATCGAAGACGCGGGAACCTCCTTTCGCCGCAACACCGCCAATGCGCGCCGCAATCAGGGCAATGGCACGGGGGCCACCGGCGGCCAAACCAACGCGCCGCATCAGGCGTCGACAGGCGCCAGCGCCGCGGCGGTCGAAGCCCATGCCGGCAACTCGGCCAGCGAGACGACCCCGCCACTGTCAGGCACCATCCCGGTTGGCTTCGATACCGGCCTTGGCAATGCGACCGGGCTCCCCGGGTGGAACCTGCACCTCGCGCAGGGTGCCGCCATCCGGCGCGGCGATTTCGTCGCCAACCTCCGTCAGCACCTGCAGAATTTGCCGGCACACGAACAGGTGGCGCTCAGCATCCAGCGCTCGCTGCGGGACGGCGGGGGCAGTATTACCCTCCAACTTTCGCCAGCGGAACTCGGCCGCATCCACCTGAAGCTCAAGATTGACGAGGAAAACAACGTCCAGGCCTCGGTCACGGTCGAACGGCCGGCAACGCTGGAACTGCTGCAGCGCGATATGAAGGCGTTGGAACGGGCCTTGCAAGAAGCTGGTCTGAAAGCCGGTCCCGGCGATCTTTCCTTCAGTTTGCAAGGGGGAGACCCGGAATCTTTTGCCCGTGAGTTCGGTTCCGGTAACGGATCGGGTTCAAACGGGACGGGCCAAGCCAATGGTGCCGACGGCGCCGAGGATACGCCCGCAGCAATAGCGGCACCTGTCGTTGATACGGCCGACGGCTGGGTCGACGTGCAGGTCTAAACGAGATCAGGTGGAGACGAACGTGACGGACATCCCCAGCATTAGCCAGACCCTTGCAGATAGGAACGCAGCCGCCGCTGCCAATGCTGCATCGACGACGAAGGATGCCACCGCCAATCTCTCCGACAATTACAATAACTTCCTGACCCTGCTCACAACGCAGCTGCGCAACCAGGATCCGTTGTCGCCGATGGATACTGCCCAGTTCACGCAGCAGCTCGTCGCCTTCTCAACGGTCGAACAGCAGATCCAATCGAACAAGAACCTGGAAAAGCTCATCAACCTGCAGTCTTCCACCAACGCCTATTCGGCGGTGAGCTTCATCGGTACCAGCGTCGCTATCGACAGCGACAAGGTCATGCTGAAAAACAAGGATGCGCGCTTCGACTATACGATCGACCAGAACGCGACCAAGGCCACGCTGACCATTCGTGACAAGAACAACCAGGTTGTCATGATCACCGACGCGGATCCACGAGCCGGCATCCATCCCGCCCGGTGGGACGGGACGGATGTGTTTGGCAACCAGCTCGCCGACGGCGAATATACGGTCGCAGTCAGTTATGAAGATGCTGCCGGCAAAAAATATACCGCCGACGTCACCAGCTATGGCGTGGTCGATTCCGCCGACATCGAGGACGGCGCCGTCTATCTCAACGTCGGCAGCATCCGCGTGCCGCTCGACAAGGTACAGCACATCACCAAGCCGACAGCTGCTGACGACAACGACGACGCTTAAAAGAAGCGCCTGTTTTAAAAGACATTTTAGCTATTTTGGACAGTGATGCCGAACCACTGTTGGCAACCAGTTTAGGACTTTCTTAAATGGCCGTGGCGTATGAATGGTCCGAACCGAGACCGGAATCACGGGAAATCCTGCAGAGGATGCCCAGTATGGCCATGGCAGAAGTACGACCTTCACAAAACAACATCGGCGACGCCCCGCCCAAGAGCATCGACGACCTGCCCCCGCCGGGTACCCGGCGCTGGGTCATTCGCCGCAAGGCCGAGGTGGTAGCAGGTGTCCGCGCCGGCCTCATCAGCATCGAGGAGGCCTGTAAGCGGTATTCTTTGTCTGTGGAAGAATTCCTATCATGGCAGCGGGCGATCGACCGCCACGGTCTGCGCGGACTGCGCACAACGCGAATTCAGGACTACCGGACTATCGATCGTGTCGAGCCTGAGGATGAATCCCCACGATCGTGATGGTTCCAAGTAATATTCCTTAACGCCTGTGGATTACTGAATATAAATTAACCATATCAATGTGCTAGGTGGGCAAAATTTTCTGTGCCCCTAGGCAATTTTTACCGCCATTAACTTCTCTTTAAATCCTCCCTCCTACACTCAGCCTCGTCCGCGCAGCCCTTTCCCGTCCAAACCCACGCAATTCGTCGAAAATTTTAGTATATAAAATTTTAGACGAATTAGTGCGGCCGAGTCGGCAAAAGCTGCCTATCTGGAGCGAGTGGCTAACGTGAATTCATTTCTTCAGACGTTGCGCAATCTTGGCCCAGTGCGACTTGCGAGCCTTGCCGCCGTCTCTCTCGCGTTAATCGCGTTTTTCGGATTTATCGGCACCCGCCTTACGACGCCCGGCATGGCCCTGCTCTATGGCGGCCTGGATTCGACCGATTCAGCCGCGATCGCCGCCAAGCTCGAGGAAACGCAGGTTCCCTTCGAGGTGAAGGGCGACGGATCTCAGATATATGTGCCGGATGACCAAGTGGGCCGCATCCGCCTCGCCATGGCCGGCGAAGGGTTGCCCAATGGCGGTACTATCGGCTACGAAATCTTCGATCGTGCCGACGCTCTCGGCACAACCAATTTCGTCCAGCAGATCAATCAGTTACGCGCCCTTGAAGGCGAGCTCGGCCGCACCGTCCGTGCGCTGCGCCAGGTAAAAGGTGCCCGCGTCCATCTGGTGATGCCCAAGCGCGAGCTTTTCTCGCGCGACAAGGCCGAGCCGACCGCGTCGGTTGTGGTCACTCTGCAGGGCCAGCTCGAGAAGGAGCAGGTAGCCGCTATCCAGCATCTTGTGGCCTCCTCCGTGCCCGGCATGAAGACGGCGAACGTTTCAGTCATCGACGACAAAGGGCACCTGCTGGCCCGTGGTGGTTCGGAGGATGACCTAAGCACCGCCAATGCGGATGAAATGCGCCGGGGCTATGAATTGCGCCTGACGCAGGCGGTCGAGGATCTTCTGGCCCAGACATTGGGGGCTGGCAAAGTGCGCGCCGAGGTGAATGCCGAGCTCGACTTCAATCAGCTCACCACCAATACCGAGAGCTTCGATCCCGACGGACAGGTCGTGCGTTCGACCCAGACCGTTGATGAGAACGAACAGAGCCAGGAGCGCTCCGCCAACAACAACGTCTCCGTCGCCAACAACGTGCCGAACCCGCCGGCCGCGAACAATGCCTCAGGCGATACCAGCAACAGCAACACGCAGCGCACGGAAGAAACCGTCAACTACGAGATCTCGAAGAAGACCCAGACCGAGGTCAAGCACAGCGGCGACGTGAAGAAATTGTCGGTCGCCGTGCTGGTCGACGGCACCTATACGACGGCTGCCGACGGCACCCAGACTTATGCCGCCCGCCCGCAGGCGGAACTCGACCAGATATCGGCCCTGGTGAAATCCGCCGTCGGTTTCAGCGCCCAGCGCGGCGACGTGGTCGAAGTGATCAACATGCAATTCGCCGCTCCCGAAGTCACGGAGCAGGGCTTCAGCGTCCTGGGCTTGGAAAAGCCGGATCTGATGCGCATCGCGGAACTGGTGGTCCTGTCGCTGGTTGCCGTCCTGGTGCTTCTGCTGGTGGTGCGTCCGCTGCTCAATCGCTTGCTCGCCATTCCTGGCGCGGCGCCTGAGCAATTTGCCATCGCCGGCCCGGGCGGCGCCGCCTTGCCGCCAGGTGCCGCTGCGGCTCTCGCCTTGCCGGGCGCCCCCAGTGATCTGGCGGCCCTGACCAGCGGCCAGCCGACCTCGATGGGCGAAATCACCAACATCGCCAACGAGATCGAGCAGATGATCGATATCAATCAGGTGGAGGGCCGGGTGCGTGCTTCGTCCTTGAAGCGCATCGCCGAACTGGTTGACCAGCACCCCGAACAGGCAGTGAATATCATGCGTCAGTGGATGTATCAGGAAGCCTGAGATGCGCACGAAGGATGACTATAGGTCACTGACTGGCGCGCAGAAGGCCGCCCTCCTCCTGATGTCGGTGGGCGAGGAAAGCGCTTCGAAGCTGTTCGCCATGATGCATGATGACGAGATCCGCGAGATCTCGCAGACCATGGCCAATCTCGGCACGGTCAGCGCCACCGTCGTCGAACGTCTCTTCGTCGAATTTGCGGACGGTATCTCGTCTACCGGTTCTCTGACCGGCACCTTCGAATCCACCGAGCGCCTGCTGATGAAGGTGCTCGACAAGACGAAGGTCGATCAGATCATGGAGGAAATCCGTGGTCCCGCCGGCCGCACCATGTGGGACAAGCTTTCGAACGTGAACGAGAGCGTGCTCGCCAACTATCTGAAGAACGAATATCCGCAGACCGTGGCCGTGGTGCTGTCCAAGATCAAATCGGACCATGCCTCGCGCGTCATCGCGCTGCTGCCGGAAGCTTTCGCCATGGAAGTGGTGATGCGCATGCTGCGCATGGAATCGATCCAGAAAGACGTCATCGACGACGTCGAACGGACCTTGCGCAACGAATTCCTCTCGAACCTCGCCCGCTCGTCGAAGCGCGATGCGCATGAACTGATCGCGGAGATCTTCAACAATCTCGACCGCGCCACGGAACAGCGTTTCATCACCGCCCTCGAAGAGCGCAACCGCGATTCCGCCGAGAAGGTGAAGTCGCTGATGTTCACCTTCGAGGATCTCGGCAAGCTCGATCCGGGCGGCGTGCAGACACTCATGCGCGGCGTCGACAAGAGCAAATTGCCGGTCGCCCTCAAGGGTGCGTCGGAGACCATTCGCGACCTCTTCCTCTCCAACATGTCGGAGCGCGCTTCGAAGATGCTCAAGGAAGACATGGCGGCGATGGGTCCGGTACGCCTCAAGGATGTCGAAGAAGCACAGATGGCCATGGTCAATCTCGCCAAGGAAATGGCGGCCAAGGGCGAACTGGTGCTGGCCGACAGCAAGGGCGAAGACGAGCTGATCTACTGATCTGACAAATGGAACAGGAAACTTCTGGGTTGAAGACCGTGCGCAAATTCCTCTTCGACAATGATTTCGACGCCGGCACCGACGCGCCGGCGCGAAACGTCGTGCGCAAGAAGGCTGAGGCGCCGGCCGAACCGCCTCCCCCGCCGCCGCCTCCCCCGCCGCCGGAGCCGACTTTCAGCGAGGCGCAGCTGGCGGCGGCCGTCGCCGAGGCGAAGGCCAAAGCACTTAAGGATGGCCAGGCGAAGGGCAAAGCGGATGCCCAGGCGCAAATAGAAGCGCAGATTTCCGGCGCGCTCGGCAATATCGGCAGCCAGATCGCGACGATGGCGACGAACTTGACCGAGGATCGCAGCGCGATCCTGGGTGAAGCTGCGGGCCTAGCGCTCGCCATGATGCGCAAGATCCTGCCCGAATTCTCCCGCCGCGGCGGGCTGGCGGAGGTCGAAGCCACGATCGAACGTTGCCTCGTCGACCAGCGTCGGGAGAAGCGCCTCAATATTCGTGTCCCCGCCGACCTCCTGCCGGCATTGCAAGCTAAGATCGCGGACCTCGCCGCCGAAAAGCATTTCGAAGGCCGTGCCAATCTGATCGGTGATCCGACGCTGCAGGGCGCAAGCTGCCTGATCGAATGGGCCGATGGCGGCCTGGAACGGAAAAGCGATGCCATCTGGCGCGATGTCTCGGCAGCGCTCGAGCGGTGCCTTGCGACCCAGGGCATTGAACCGGTGGCGATCAATGACGATGCAACAACCGAGCCGGCATCCGATATGCCCGGCGACACTGTCGACAGCGCCGATGCTGTCGACTGATCAAGGAGCGGGAAATGGGTGACGAGGAAAACCTGCAGCTGCAGGAATTTGAAGAGCAAGGCGGCGCGGATGTCGCTGCCGAGGCCAGCCGTGTGCCGACCAATGCCAAGGAGCTGGACGCTGTCTATGACGTACCGGTCCAGGTTTCGGCGGTGCTGGGACGCGCCACCATGCAGGTGAGCCAGCTTTTGAAGCTTGGCCGTGGCGCCGTCGTCGAACTCGACCGGAAGGTCGGAGAAGCCGTCGACATCTATGTGAACAACCGTCTGGTCGCCCGCGGCGAAGTCGTCGTGGTCGAGGATCGCCTCGGCGTGACCATGACTGAAATCATTAAGTCCGATCGCGGTTAATCACGGCACCCGAAGGTCAGGAACAAAAGAGATGTCCGATACCGCCAACGACCCGATCCAGAGCTTTACGGCCAAGAGCGACCTGCCCTTGCGCCTCGAACCGGCACGCCAGGGCTTCGATATGGCGACGGCTCTGGGCCTTATCGGCGCGCTGGCGCTGATCGGTATCGCGATTTTCCTGGGCGGCAATTGGCTGGCCTTCGTCGATATTCCGTCGATCCTGATCGTCGTTTGCGGCACCTTTGCCATCACGACGGTTTCCTATTCCGTGACCGAGGTCATGCAGGCGCAGCCCCTGATGTTCCGGACGCTGTTCTCGGTTGGCCACACGCCCAATCAGGCGGCCGCCAAGGTTCTGCAGCTGGCAGAACGGGCGCGCCGGCGGGGTCTCCTCGCCATGCAGAACGAGCTCTATAGCCTGAAGAACGAGCCTTTCCTGCTGCGCGGCATGACCATGCTGGTTGACGGCATGCCGATCGAAGAAGTCGAGCGCAACCTCACTTTCGAAACCCATGCCATGGCGCAGCGCCACCAGCGCTCGACTGGTATTCTGCGTCGCGCCGCGGAAGTTTCGCCAGCGATGGGGCTTATCGGCACACTGATCGGCCTGGTGCAAATGCTGGGCTCGCTCAATCAACCGGAAGGCATCGGCCCCGCCATGGCGGTGGCGCTGCTCACCACTTTCTACGGCGCCGTGCTCGCCAACGTGTTTTTCCTGCCGATCGCCAGCAAGCTGGAACGCAATTCGGCGATCGAGCTGCTTATCAATCAGATCTTTATCCTGGGCACGCTATCTATCGCGCGCCAGGAGAATCCGCGGCGGTTGGAGCTGGTGCTCAACACCATCCTGCCGGCCAACCAACGCGTCAAATATTTTGATTAACGGAGACTAACCGATGCGACTTCTTATCGTCGGGTCCCTTGATGGCCACATCGCCGCTGCCGGCAAGATCGCGATTGGGCGTGGTGCCAAGGTAGCGCACGTCAATGACGTCGAGCATGCCATGACTGCCCTGCGCAATGGCCAGGGCGCCGAGCTTATCATGTTCGATGTCAGTCTCGACATCACACAGATGATCGACAGCCTGAAGCGCGAGCGCATCAGCATCCCTGTCGTCGCCTGTGGCATCGGCACATCGGCCGAAATCGCCGTGCGCGCAATCAAAGCCGGCGCCAAGGAATACATCCCATTGCCGCCGGACGCCGAACTCATTGCCGCTGTTCTGGCTGCCGTCACCGAAGAGAGCTCCGCCTTTATCTTCAACGATCCGAGCATGAAGGCCACATTGAAGCTCGCCGACCAGGTCGCGCCATCGGATGCCAGCATTCTGGTGACGGGCGAAAGCGGCACCGGCAAGGAAGTGATGGCGCGCTATATCCACACCCATTCCAAGCGCGCATCGAAGCCCTTCGTCTCGGTCAATTGCGCCGCCATTCCGGAAAACCTGCTCGAATCCGAACTCTTTGGCCACGAGAAAGGCGCCTTTACCGGCGCGATCGCGCGGCGCATCGGTAAGTTCGAGGAAGCCACCGGCGGCACCCTGCTCCTTGATGAAATCAGCGAAATGCACCCACGCCTGCAGGCCAAGCTCCTGCGCGCCATCCAGGAACGTGTCATCGACCGTGTCGGTGGCTCGCAGCCGGTGAAAGTCGACATCCGCCTCATCGCCACCTCGAACCGTGACATGCAGGAGGAAGTGCGCAAGGGCACCTTCCGCGAAGACCTCTATTTCCGCCTCAACGTCATGTCGTTGGAATTGCCGCCGCTGCGCGAACGCTCGAGCGACATTCCCCTGCTGGCTGAGCATTTTGTTCACAAATATGCGGCCGCCAATGGCATTCAGATCGATTCCGTCGACCCGGAAGTGATCGAAATCCTGCGTGCCCATGAATGGCGCGGCAACGTGCGCGAGCTGGAAAACACCATGCATCGCGCCGTGCTGCTCGCCCAGGGGCCGGTGATCCAGAAGGACGCCATTCTCCTCACCGGCGGACGCGGCCTGCCTGTGGTCGGCGCCGGCATGATTGCCGCCAGCAGCCCGACCGATACCGCTGTCGCCAAGGCTGCGGCGGTTGCCGCTGCCGGCACAACCGCCCTTGTCGGACGGACCGTTGCCGCGGTCGAACGCGACCTCATCATCGACACGCTCAGCCATTGCCTGGGCAACCGTACCCACGCCGCCAACATTCTCGGCATCTCGATCCGGACGCTGCGCAATAAGCTGAAACAGTACAACGAGGAGGGCTTTGCCGTTCCCGCCGCCCATGGCGAAGGCGAAGCTGCCAACGCGTGATCATCAAAAGATTGTCTGATTTCGCAAAGCTTGCCTGAAACAAGGGGATAACGGTCGATGACCGATGCGGCGACGGGGAACAACAATGCAGGCGGCGGCGCAGGCTCGCTTTTGCAGGCGCTCAAATTCCTCAAACGCGGCGAGATTGCACTGGCGCTCGGCCTCGTGTCCGTTCTGTCAGTGCTCATCTTCCCGATGCCGGCCTGGCTGCTCGACATCTCGCTCGCTTTTTCGATCACCATCTCGATTCTTATCTTGATGACGGTGCTGTTCATCGAGAAACCGCTCGACTTCTCCAGCTTCCCGACCGTCCTCCTGCTGGTCACGATGTTGCGCCTGGCGCTCAACCTCGCCTCGACCCGCCTTATTCTCACGCACGGACATGAAGGTACCGACGCAGCCGGCCATGTGATTCAGGCCTTCGGCGGCTTCATCATGGGCGGCAACTACGTCATCGGCATCATCGTCTTTGCCATCCTCGTCCTGGTGAACTTCGTCGTCATCACCAAGGGTTCGGGCCGCATCGCCGAAGTGTCGGCCCGCTTCAGCCTGGACGCGATGCCCGGCAAGCAGATGGCCGTCGACGCCGACCTTTCCGCCGGTTTGATTGACGAAAAGGAAGCAAAGGCCCGCCGCAAGAATCTCGAAGACGAAAGCAACTTCTTCGGCTCGATGGATGGTGCCGCGAAATTCGTCCGCGGCGACGCCATCGCCGGCCTTATCATCGTCTTCATCAATGTCATCGGCGGCATCATCATCGGCGTGGCTCAGGGCGGCCTCTCCATGAGCGAGGCAGCTTCGACTTACACCCTCCTCACGGTTGGTGACGGCCTGGTGTCGCAGATCCCGGCCCTTATCGTCTCGACCGGCGCCGGCATGCTCGTGACCAAAGCAGGCGTGTCCGGTTCGACCGACAAGGCGCTGTTCAGGCAGCTGTCCGGATATCCGGCAGCCTTGGGTCTCGCGGCCTTCCTGATGACGCTGATGTCGCTGATGCCTGGCATCCCGACCGTCCCGTTCCTCAGCCTCGCCTTGCTGACGGGTCTCATGGCTTATCTGGTCATGCGCCATCAGAAGAAAGCTGCCGCGGTCGCTGCTCAGCAGCAGGTTGTCGAACAGCAGCATGTGCCGGTCGCCGAGGAACCGATTTCCACCGCGCTGCAGCTTGACGCCATCCGCCTCGAGCTTGGCTATGGCCTGCTTGGCCTCATCAATACCGAACGCGGGCATCGCCTGACCGATCAGGTCAAGGCACTGCGCCGGCAGCTGGCGGGTGAAATGGGCTTTATCCTGCCTGCCGTCCGCATTCAGGACAATTTGCAGATCCAGGCCAATTCCTACGTCATCCGTATTAAGGAAATCGAAGCCGGCCGCGGCGATCTGCGTCCCAACATGATCCTGGTCATGGACCCGCGCGGCGACAAGATCAACATGACGGGCGAGGAAACCACCGAACCGACCTTCGGCTTGCCGGCCATGTGGGTCGACCCCAGTGCGCGCGAAGAAGCCCTCTTCCGCGGTTACACTGTTGTTGACCCGGCGACCGTCATCACCACGCATCTGACCGAGCTGGTGAAGGACAATATGGCGGAACTCCTCTCCCATGCGGAAACGCAGAAGCTTCTCGATGAGCTGCCCAAGGAAAACCAGAAGCTCGTGGCCGACCTGATTCCGGGGCAAATCTCTGTCGGCAGCGTCCAGCGCGTGCTCCAGTCATTGCTGTCCGAGCGCGTTTCCATCCGCGACCTGCCGAACATCCTGGAAGGCGTTGCCGAAGCTGCCGGTTATTCGCGCAACGTCAATGCCATCGTCGAGCACGTTCGTGCCCGCCTCGCCCGCCAGATTTCCGACGCCAGCAGCGACGCCTCAGGCGTCATTCCGCTGGTGACGCTGTCGCCCGAATGGGAACAGGCGTTCGCGAATGCCGTTCGTGGTGACGGCGAGGACCGCCAGCTCGTGATGGCACCCAGCGACCTGCAGCAGTTCATCCAGAATGTGCGACAGACCTTTGAGCGCTTTGCCATCATGGGTGACAGCCCGGTGCTGCTCACCAGCCCCGGCATCCGTCCCTTCGTGCGCTCCATCGTCGAGCGCTTCAGGCCGGCCACGACCGTGATGTCGCAGAACGAAATCCACCCCAAGGCTAAGATCCGGACTCTCGGGCAGATCTGATGCGCCTACGCACTTTCAACGCGCCCAGCATGAAAGAGGCCATGGCCGCGGTGAAGGCCGAGCTGGGTGAAGACGCCGTTATCCTCAATATCGAGCAAATCGGGCAGGTGGTGAAAATCACCGCCGCGCTCGACCGCGATGCGATCCTCGCCCAGCCACCGGCGCCGGCCCTGGATCCGCTCGAGGCCATCGCCCAGGCGCTTGATTTCCACCGTGTCTCTGCGCCGCTCGCCGAGCGTCTCACCCAGCAAGCAGCCCAGGTTCTGCTGGAAAATCCACACCAGGCATTGGCGGCAGCTCTCCGTCTGCGCTTTCCGTCACAGCCTTTGACGGAGCGACGCCCTGCCCGCCCCATCATGCTGGTGGGTCTGCCCGGTGCCGGCAAGACTGCAACGCTTGCAAAGCTGATTGCCCGGGCAAAGTTGAGCAAATGGCAGAGTGTCGCCATCACCTGCGACGTCGTCAAAGCCGGTGCCGTGGAGCAGCTTGGGACGTATGCCAAGGCGCTGCAGGTTCCTGCTTTCCGGGCAGGCGATGCCGCGACCCTCAAGCGCGCCGTGGCACAAGCGCCGGCGGACGCTCTTGTCATCATCGACACGGTAGGCTGCAACCCGCTGGAATCCGACGACTTGGCTCATCTCACCGAATTGGCCGCCGCCGTCAAAGCCGAGATGGTCATGGTCATGGCGGCCGGAGGCTGCCCGGTCGAATCCGGGGAGCTCGGCCAGCTCTTCGCCGAGGCCGGCGCCAGCCGTCTCATCCCGACCCGCATTGACGCCGCCCGGCGCTACGGTGGTATTCTTGCGGCGGCGGAAGCAGGTCGTCTCGCCTTTGCCGAATTCGGCGTTTCGCCGGAAATCGCGACTGGCCTCGATCTTGTCGGCGCGGATCGACTGGCCGAATGGCTGCTGCAAACACCACGCGGCCGTGAGCTGAAGCAAGCACGGCCCCGCCAAGCATTTGGGACCAGATCATGAGCGAACAGGCAATCGGCGGTGCTGCCGCCATCAAATCCGACGCGGCCGTCATCCCCGGCGCGATTGCCGTCGCTTCCGGCAAGGGCGGCGTGGGCAAGACCTGGCTCGCTATCTCGCTGGCCCAAGCCCTCAGCCGCAATGGCGAGCGCGTTATGCTGTTCGACGGCGATCTGGGCCTCGCCAATGTTGATATCCAGTTGGGGCTCACCCCGGCAATAGACCTTGGCACCGTGATCGAGCGGCAATTGCCGTTGGCGCGCGCGGCGACGCGCTGCGCTGCCGGATTCGATGTTATCGCCGGCCGTTCCGGCTCGGGCGGTCTTGCCAACATGCCGCTGCATCGCCTCTCGGCGCTCACGGCAGCCTTGCGCGACGTCGCGGCGCAATATGACCGTATCATCATCGATCTCGGCGCCGGCATCGACCGGCCGGTGCGCCTGATGGCGGCGCAGTGCCAGACGGCCCTGGTCGTCGCCAATGACGAACCGACGACCCTGACGGATGCCTACGCCCTCATCAAAATGCTGACGGCCGATCAAGCGCCCTGCCGTGTCGGCATCGTCGTCAATTCGGCCCAGGACACGCTCCAGGGCCGGCAGACTTACGCAACGCTCGCAAAAGCCTGCCAGAACTTCCTGAAGCTCGATCCGCCGCTCCTCGGCATCGTCCGTCGCGATCCCAAGGTGAAGGAAGCAATCCGGGCCCAAGCACCGTTGCTCACACGCCATCCGGGTTCGACAGCCGCGCAGGACGTCGAAGCGCTGGCCGGGCAGATACCGCTCATCAACCTCACATGAGCGACATCCTCAACCCGCTGGGCGGCCGCTTCATCGGATCATCAGGTCCGGTGGCGACGACCTCGGTCTTGGGGACCGTTTCCGATCCGCCGCGCGGCCTGCGTCAGGTCGATCCCGGCACCATCATCAAAGGGGTCGTTCTGGGGCGCGAAAGCGATGGCCTCACGGCCATTGCGACCGACAAGGGTACCGTCCGGGTCGCCGCCAATATTCCCTTGCCGCCCGGTGCGCAAGTGACGCTCGAAGTCCGCCCGACTGGCGACCGGCTGCAAGTACTCATCCTTTCCAACGAAGCCATCACGAGGTCGGCACAGAACACGGCGCCCGCCACGCCTCAGCCAGCAACCGCCAACCCGCCACCGAGCGCCGGGCCATCGCCGCCTTCGACAGGTGCCCCAGCGCCTCCGGGCGTTGAAACGCGTCCGGCACCGACCACGCCGGCACCGCAACCGCCGCCACGCACGGAACCGAGTATTGAATTCGTCGGGTCCAGCCTGCGCGCCGTTGTAGTGCAAACAGCACCAGCACCGCCACCGGCCACGCCCCCCGCTCCGCCATCCCAGGCACAGACGCCGCCGGTTCCGGTTCCTCCCGGCAGCGTGCCAGCACCGGTCACCTCGTCGACACCGGTTACGCCATCGCCGGTTACTCCATCGCCTGTCACACCACCACCGGTACAAGTATCGTCCGTTCCCACCGGCAACATTCCCTTGCCCAATGTCCCAATAGACACGGCAGCGCCACAGGTTCCACTGACTGTTGCCGCGCCGACCGCCATTCCGGCAGCGACCTTGGCGAACGCAGCGACCGTGCAGGCAGCCCTGCTGGTGGCCGGTGCTGAAAAGAAAGACAAGCCGATCGTAACGTTGACGCCCAGCGGCCAGATCATGGCCCGTGAGGGCATCAGCGTTCCCTATCCAACCGATCTTCCTGATGTTCCCGGCACCGCTTCACCTGCGATAGGCATGCCTGTCGAAAGCGCACTCACGGCCGATGCAAAGCAGCGCATCCTGGCCCTTTTTGCCGCAGCGGATGCCATGCCCGATCTCGCGGTAGACGAGATCAAGCCGGCAGGCTCGCGGCCAGCTCAGGCCAGCCAGCCATTGCCACCCGGCGCGGAATTGAAGCTGCGCGTTCTTGCCGTGCAGATGCAGCCGCATCAGCAGATCGCGATCGATCCGATTGCCCTCGACCCACATGACGCTCGAGGCCAGGTCATTTTCGGCCGCGTTGTCAGCGTGACGCCGGCGGGCCATGCGGTCATCCACACGCCCGTCGGCGACATCATGTTGCAGAACCGCTCTGCCCTTGTGCCCGGCGCCCAACTGGCCCTGGCGATCGACACATTGGAGAGTGCCGCGCCTGTGGCCATGCCGACACCGGTCGTGCAGACCCCACAGCAAGCCCTGCTCACTTTCTCGCAAGGTTGGCCGACGCTGGCCGATCTCGTCGCGCTCCTGCAGGGGACGAGCCCCGATGCGACCCGCGCGGCGATCGATGCCGACATCGCACATCAGGCCCTGGCCATGCTGCCCCATGCCGGGATCCGCCTTGGCGCCGGCCTGATGGGCGCCATGGCAGCTTTGCGCGGCGGTGACCTTGCCAAGCTTCTCGGCCCGCTCCTCGCCAACAAAGGCATCGGCAACGATCGCGAAGAGCTGGTGAAGCGTCTCAAGGGGGAGTTCGCGCAGCTTTCGGCCCTTGCGCAGGACCGGCCGGAAGTGGATTGGCGCGCGCTTTTCCTGCCTGTGATCGACGACCAGGGCCGCGTCACTCAGATCAATCTCTTCTATCGCCGCTCGAAGAAGAATGATGCCGACCCCGCCGAACGCGGCGGCGGCACGCGTTTCGTGGTCGAGGCCGATTTCTCGCGCCTTGGCCCCTTCCAGCTCGATGGTCTGATGCGACCACAGCGTTTCGATCTGATGGTGCGCAGCCGTGTCCGCCTGACTGACCGCATGCGGCGCGAGATCGAGGCGATCTATGAGGAGGCGCGCGGTCTCACCGGCTTTGCCGGTAGCATCGCCTTTCAAACCGTCGCGGAATTCCCCGTCATCCCGCTCGACGAAATGAAGCGCAGTACGCCCACGGTGATGGTTTAGGACGCGGCCGCGTGCGGGTGGCGCACCGCCAGGGCGCCAGCGACATCCCTACAGGCTCTGGCACGCGCCGCCATCGACCCGCATCATGCTGCCAGTGACATAGCCAGCGGACTGACTGCACAGGAAGGCCGCGGCAGCTCCAAATTCCTCCGGGCAGCCATAGCGACCAACGGGAATGGCGGCCGTTGCCAATCGCGCCACATCCGCTTCCGGCATACCTTCGCGCTCGGCCTGACGACGGTTGATCGATGTCGTCCGCTCCGTGGCAAAGCTTCCCGGCAACAGCATGTTGACCGTCACGCCGTCTCTGGCCACTTCTCCCGCCAGCGTCTTCGACCAGCCGGCAATCAGGCCCCGCAAGCCATTTGATATGGCCAGTTCCGGGATTGGCTCAACGACACTGGTGGACGCGATGTTGACGATGCGCCCCCAGCGCCGTTGCCGCATCGTGGGCAACAGCAGATCGGTCAGTTGAAAGGTCGACAGGGCCATCTGCTGGAACTGCCCCAGCCACAGCGCCGCATCCGCGCCCGCAGCCGTTGTAGGCGGCGGGCCGCCGCAATTGTTGATAAGGATGTCGATCGGCCCCACCTGCCCCCGTGCGTGCGCAACCGCATCGGCGATGGCGGCAGGATCTGCCAAATCGGCGGCGACCGCCACGGCACGCCCCTTCTTCCTGCCATTGATTGCTTCCGCCGCCGCTTTGAGCGCGTTCGGGGCGCGCGCCAGCAGAGCAACCGACACACCTTCCGCGGCCAAGGCTTCGGCGACACCCTGTCCCAGGCCCTTGCTACCGCCCACGACCAAGGCGCTACGCCCGGCGAGCCCCAGATCCATCTATCCCACCTCCGTCAATGGCCGCATTGCCTTACGAAATCGCCGAGTGCAGCGCAAAGCTCTTCGATCTCGCCCTCGGTATTGTAGACGTGCACCGATGCGCGCAAGATTTCAGCAAGCCCGCGCGCCTTCATGTCGAGCGGCGTGTAGGCGGCCCCACCGACCGAGATGTTGATCTGCCGGCCATAAAGCCAGTCGCGTACCGCGACTCCCGGCAGACCATCAATTGTGAAGGAGACAATCCCGGATTGGCGCCGACCCTGGTCGCGCACGACCACCCGGTCGATATGGGCCAGTTGGCGCCGCAGATAGGAGGCTAAGCTTGTTATGCGCGCCTCGATCTCGCCCAGGCCCAACGACAGCGCGTAACGAATGGCAACGCCCAGGCCGATCCGTAACGCTCGCGAATTCTCGTTCGTCTCCAACATCGACGCATCGCGGCCAAAGACGATCCGATTGTCATCTGTCAGCGCGGCCGAGGAATTGTCGACCAGGAATGGCCGCATCTTCTCCAGCAACGACTGGCGGATATAGACCAATCCCGTGCCGCGCGGTGCGCGCAGGAATTTTCGGCCGGGCGCCGTCAGCATATCGCAGCCGATGACCTCGACGTCGATCGGCATTTGCCCGATGGATTGCGCGGCATCCAGCAGGAATGGAATGCCGGCAGATCGCGCAATATCGCCTACCCTTGCTGCCGGATTGACCATGCCGCCATTGGCGGCCACATGCGTGAGCGCAATCAGCCGCACTCGGTCATCGATCATATCCTGCAATGCGTCGATGCTCGGCGTGCCGTCCGGCCCTGTGGGAATGAGTTCGACCGCTGCGCCAGCTGCCCGCGCGGCATCCAGCAGCGCGATATAGTTGCCCGCCCATTCGCTGGCGGAAGTCAGAATTCTGTCACCCGGGCCGAACCGACCGCTACCCAGTGCGAAATGACCGAATGCGGCACTCCAAGCGCGCGAACCGCTCTCGGCAATCGCGATTTCATGCCGCTGACAGTTCAACAATTCGGCGGCGGCGGTATAGGCATCGTCGATGGCCATGGCGGCGGCGTTCCCAGCTTCGACCGGCCCCTGCAGCACCTCGCGCTGCAGGTGGGAAATCACCGCATCCAACACCGGCCTTGGTGGTAGCGCACCGCCGGCATTGTTAAAATGCCTCACCATTTCGCAGCCGGGTGTCTCCGCGCGCATCAGCGCGACATCTATCGCCATGGTTATTCGTCCTTCCGTTTCAAGGCAATTGGACGAACACTAGTCAACGATCTCGAAAATACCATCAACTTCGACAGCCGAGTTGACCGGCAGGCTCGATACGCCGATGGACGTTCTCGCATGGCGTCCGCGATCGCCAAAAAGGGCGACCATGAGGTCCGAGGCACCGTTCATCACTTCGGATTGCTGGTCGAAGGTCGGCGCGCAATTGACGAAACCGCCCAGACGCACACAGGCCTTCATGCGATCGAGATTGCCATCCAGGGCATTGCGCAGCTGCGCCACGAGATTGAGCGCGCAGAGCTCCGCCGCTTTGCGGCCGTCTTCCACCGCCAGCCCGGCACCGAGTTTGCCGGTGTATTTTATGTCATCGCCGACCGAAGGTATCTGGCCCGAGATGTAGAGCAGATTGCTGATTCGTACGCTTGGCACATAATTGCCGCCGCTCGAGCCTACCGGCGGCAGGTCCAGGCCAAGCTTGTGCAAACACGCGCGATATTGATCATCCATGAGCTTCCTCCCATTGAAGATGGAAGGCAGACTAAGGATCCGGAATCAGGCCGACAAATCAGTCTTGCGCCGTGCTGCGATGAGTGAGACTCATGCATCAAAGGCATGTTGCAGCGCCACTTCCGCCTGCAGCCAGTCGCAAAAGGCGGCGATCGATTTGTCACCCCGCCGCGCCGGCAGCGTAACGAAATGGTAGCCCATGGAGTTGCGGACGATCTGCGGCAGCGCCTGCACCAGTTCGCCGGATTTCAACCGCTCCTCGATGAGAATGCGGCGGCCAAGGGCGATGCCCATGCCGTCGATGGCCGCCTGCAGCACCAGGTTGTAGTCGTAGAGCATCGTCTGGCGCGGCACGGTCTGGAGATCGAGACCCACCGCCGCCGCCCAATCCTCCCAATCGGAGCGCGGTCCCGACAGCAGTAGATTGTACCGCGCGAGGTCCGAGACCTTCCGCAAGGGTGGGCTGCCGGCCAGGAGAGCCGGGCTGCAGACCGGAAAGACTTCTTCCGGCATCAAGGGGACTGCATCGAGACCCGGCCAACTGCCGCTGCCGTAGCGGATCGCCGCATCGATGCCCGCAGCCGACAGATCGATGACCTGGACGCCAGGCTCGAAATCGATGCCGATGTCCGGATGCGCGGCCGTAAAGCGCGACAATCGCGGCAGCAGCCAGTTCGCGGCAAAGGAGGCGGTCAGCGCGACCTTCAGACGCGTTTGCGCCCTTGACGAGCGCACCTGCCGGCTTGCCGTCGCCAGCAGATCGAACGCCTGACGGACCGTGGCGAGATAGGCTTGGCCTTCTTGCGTCAGTTCCAGACTGCGGACGCGGCGATGGAACAGCTTGACACTCAGCTCATCCTCCAGCGCGCGCACGTGACGGCTGATGGCGCCCTGGGTCAGGAACAACTCTTCGGCCGCACGGGTAAAGCTGAGATGACGGCCGGCCGCCTCGAAGGCGCGCAAGGCCAGCAGGCTGGGTAATTCACGCGCCACGTTATTCTAGCTCTCGCGCTTCATCTTGCGGCGGTGCTGCTCCAGCCCCATCTCATCCGTGGCGATCTGCTCGCGCCGGGCCACCGCCTGGCGTTTGCGCTCCTGGCGGTTCTGGATGGTCTGTTCGGTCTTCTTGATGTCGCTGAATGTCTCCGCGATCTCTTCGCGCACGCGCTCCAGTTCCAGCGTCACATCGGCAACCGACTGCTCCAAACGTTCGCGGCGCTTGGCCATCATGTCGCGATAGGGCGGCAGGTGGCGGCTCGCCTCGAGATCGGATCGGGCGATTTCGATCTCCCGCGCCACGTCCGCGTCGAGCTTGGTGATATCGCCCTGCAAACGGTCTATGAGGGCCGCGAGATCGGCAGCCTGTCGGCGCTTCTCATCGAGGGTCCATTTTTGCAAGCGCAGGAGTTGGTCGAGGCCGTTCATTCGCTGGTCGCCACGCTATCGACCGAAGCTGCCTCATCGGCGATGCCGAGGATTTCGGCCAGCATGGCATAGCCGCTGGCAAGCGTCGCCTGCTCTTCGCGCCTTTGCCCGAGGAAACGCTCGATCTCGGGGTAGAGCACCACCGCCTGGTCGACCGCCGGATCGGTGCCGCGTTTATAGGCGCCGAGGCGGATCAGCTCGGCCATGTCCTCATAGACCGACATGTGCCGCCGCGCCTCGCGCACAAGCCTGTTCTCGAAGTCGTTGTTACAGCCCGGCATGGTACGCGAAAGCGAACGCAGGATGTTCACGGCCGGATAGCGCCCGCGCTCGGCGATCGAACGCTCCAGCACGATATGCCCGTCGAGGATACCGCGGCAGGCATCGGCAATGGGTTCGTTATGATCGTCGCCTTCAACCAGCACGGTGAAGAGGCCGGTGATCGAGCCCGAACCTGCGACACCTGGCCCGGCCCGTTCGAGCAGGCGCGGCAACTCCGCAAAGACCGACGGCGTATAACCTTTCGAGGCCGGCGGCTCGCCGATAGAAAGGCCGATCTCGCGCATCGCCATGGCAAAGCGGGTCACGGAATCCATGAGGCAGAGCACGTCCTCGCCAGCGTCGCGAAAATATTCCGCCAGCGCCAGCGTCATCTGCGCTGCTTGGCGCCGCAGCAGGGGCGATTCATCCGATGTCGCCACCACGACGACACTGCGCGCCAATCCCTCCGGTCCCAATTCGTCTTCGATGAATTCCTGTACTTCGCGGCCGCGTTCGCCGATGAGGCCGATCACGTTGATGTCGAGCGAGGTATAGCGGGCCATCATCGACATCAGCACCGATTTGCCGATGCCGGACGCGGCGAAGATGCCAAGGCGCTGTCCCTTGCAGACACTGGTGAACGTATTGATGGACTTGATGCCAAGATCGATCTTGCCGCCGACGCGGACGCGGGCATGGGCAGGCGGCGGCTGATTGCGGATGCGGCATGGCTCCGGCCCCTGCGGCAACGGCCCCTTGCCGTCGATCGGTTCGCCGAAGGCATTGATCACCCGCCCCAGCCAGGCGCGGGTCGGGCGCACCACCGGCTCGCCATCGATGAGCACGACTTTGCTGCCGAGCCCCACCCCTTCCAGCGAGCCATAGGTCATCGCGAGCGCCAAGCCATCGCGGAAGCCGACAATTTCGCAAGGTACCTGGCGGTCATTGCGGTCGACCAGGGCGCAGCGCGCGCCGATGGAAAGCGCGCTTTCCATCCCGCTGATCTCGACCAGCATGCCCACGACCGCAGCGACACGGCCGTAGATGCGCGTCTCCGGAACGCGCGCGAGCTCACGGTAGAAGGCATCGAATTCCTGCAGCTTGGCGCTCACCGCGCGGTCTTCCTTCCCATCCCAATCACCTGCCATTGGCGGCCTGATCTGCCGCCTACCGGTTACGACGGTACCCTAACGCCGCGCTATTAAATAAGTGGTTAAGACAGTCTTTATGCCGCTCCAACCACGGGCATGGCCGTTAACGTCTTGGCCTCATTGAGAATTAGGTCCGCATTCCTGGATCAAGATTCCTCACCCTTCGTCATCAAAGTTAACGCCAAGTGCTTTACACAAGCCGCTATTAATGGTTAAGATTCATTGATCGATCGGCCACGGTCGAGAACCGAATGAGGTCCTTGCCATGCGCGTGCTAGTCGTCGAAGACGATTCCAACACCGCCCAAAGCATCGAGCTGATGCTGAAGGCCGAGGGCTATATCGTTGATACGACCAATCTCGGCGAAGACGGCCTCGAGATCGGTAAGCTTTACGATTACGACATCATCATCCTCGATCTGATGCTGCCGGACATCGACGGCTACGAAGTGCTGCGACGCCTGCGCGCCGCACGTATTAACACACCAATTCTGATCCTCTCCGGCCTTTCCGAGCTGGACAGCAAGATCAAGGGCCTGGGCTTCGGCGCCGATGACTATCTGACCAAGCCATTCGACAGGCGCGAGCTGATCGCCCGTCTGCAGGCAATCGTCCGGCGTTCCAAAGGCCATTCCGATTCAATCATCAAGACCGGCCGCCTGACCGTTAACTTGGATACAAGGACGGTCGAGGTCGAGAGCCAGCCGTTGCATCTGACCGGCAAGGAATACGGCATCCTGGAGCTCCTCTCGCTCCGCAAGGGGACGACCCTCACCAAGGAGATGTTCCTCAATCATCTCTATGGCGGCATGGACGAGCCGGAATTGAAGATCATCGACGTCTTCGTCTGCAAGCTCCGCAAGAAGCTCAGCACGGCGACCGGCGGCGAGAACTATATCGAAACCGTCTGGGGCCGCGGCTATGTGCTGCGCGACCCGGAAGACAGTGTCCTCCCAGCCAAGACGGCCGAGAGCGCATAGGTTTTCCTCGACATCACTGTTCGCAAGAATGCCCGGGCCGGTCCCGGGCATTTTTCTTTTGGGGATCGGCGCGGGAGCCACGCCAGCTATCTGCGAGCCTATCTATCGAAGGTATAGAGAAGAACCGGCAGCTCGCAATCCTGCCCCAGGCAGCTGAGATACGCATTCAGGGCAGCCGTGCGGCGTTCATTGTAGGAAAGCCTGCACCGATAGGCGACGCCCCATCCCATGCTCCCATCCATGTTCTTCATATCGAAATCACAAGCCGCATTTCTGAAGGATATGAAAGCAAGCTGCGCTTTCTTGAGACTCTCGACATCGACATTCTCGACCGAAGCGAGCGCGGCATAGCTCTTGTCGAGCGCCTGGCCCGAATCCATGAACGCGCGCCAAGCGCAAATGTTGTTCGCAATCTCATTGTGTTGGCAATCCAGCAGCGCTTCTTCGATCTCCGCTTCGGTCGCACCATAGGGCGGCTCCAGCAGGGGATCTTCCTCTGCCGATGCAACGGATGCCAAAATGAACGTCAGCAGACCACAGATGGGAAGCAAGCGACCGAGCAAGGCTAACCCGACTACGCCCGCGGTGCTGCGGGTGCTGCGCCGAATGCGGTCGGCGCCTTGATGCCACCAGTGAGGCCATAAATACCGCGCTGGCCAGGCAGCAGCTGGAACTTGTCCGAGATGCCGAGCACGGTCTCGGCGCCGCCGAGGAAGAGATAGCCGTCCTCCGGCATCTGCTTGGCGATACCGGCCAGCACCTTCGACTTCGTCGGCTGGTCGAAATAGATGAGCACATTGCGGCAATAGACGATATCGAACTTGCCCAAGGATACCGGATCGTTGAGCAGGTTCCACTCGCGATACTGAACCTTGTTGCGGATCGCGTCGGAGAGTTTCCAGCGGTCGCCGGTCTGCTGGAAATACTTCACCAGCAGCGTAATGGGCAGGCCGCGCTGCACTTCGAATTGCGAGTACATCCCCTCTTTAGCGCGGTTGAGGATCTCCTGCGACAGGTCCGTGCCGACGATGTCGATCTTCCAACCGTTGAGCTGTGCGCCCATCTCGGAAAGGATCATCGCCAGCGAATAGGCTTCCTGACCCGACGAGCAGGCGGCCGACCAGATACGGATGGTCTTCTGCGCAGCGCGCGCCTTCAGCAGCGCCGGCAAACAGATCTGCTTGAACTGGTCGAAAGGCTTCGTGTCGCGGAAGAAGAAGGACTCATTCGTGGTCATCGCTTCGACCACGTCGCGGATCACCGCTTCGTCATTCTTGGTACGGATAAGGCGCACGAGATCGTCAAAGGTCGCGAGCTTCCATTTGCGCGCGACGGGCAGCAGGCGGCTTTCCAGCAAGTATGCCTTGTCGTTGGTCAGCAACAGGCCTGACCGGCTCTTCAGGATCTGGCAAATAAAGTCGAAGTCCGTAATCGTCATCGACGGCTGCCTCATGTCCCGCTGCGGAAGATCGTCTTTTTAACGAACGGGCCGATCTCGGCAAGCGGCAGAACCGCTGAACACAGACCCGCAGTCGCCACGGCGCCGGGCATACCCCACACCACGGAACTTGGTTCGTCTTGGGCGATCACCGTTCCCCCAGCATTGATCAGTTCCTGCGCCCCCTTCAATCCATCCTGCCCCATTCCCGTCAGCATGACAAACAATGTCTTGGCGCCATAGGCCTTTGCGATGGAACGCAGCATAGGATCGACTGCTGGGCGGCAGAAATTCTCTGGTGGATTTTTGTTGAGACGCACGACACGCTGCACCGCCATGCCTTCGACCACCATGTGATAGTCGCCGGGCGCCACATAAATGCGCCCCGGCACGACAGGCTCGCCGTCCTTGGCCTCAGCCGACGGCATGCCTGCGGCCTGGCCAAGATGTTCGGCAAGGATGGTGGTAAAGGTCGCAGGCATATGCTGCGTTACGAAGACCGGCAAATGAGTGATCTTGCCGATCGCCTGAAACACTTTGAACAAGGCCTGTGGCCCACCGGTTGACGAACCGATGACAAGACAATCAGGTTTCAACAACGGCGGCATGTCGCGCAGCTTCACCGGCTGCGCGCCGTAAAGCCGTTTCGGAACCGCCGGCGCGGCAGCACCCGGCTCGCCGGTTGGCGATGGCGCCGCAATGCCGCGCTTGCGGCGACCGGCCTGCGCCCAGGATTTTACTTTCTCGACCAGATCGGCCTTGAAATCGGCGGCGGCGGAAATGGCGCCGGTCGTCGTCGGCTTCGGCACATAATCGGAAGCGCCCAGCGACATCGCCTTCATCGACACCGAGGCGCCTTTCAGCGTAAGCGTCGAGGCCATGATGACGGCGACACCCGGCTTGGTCTGCAACAGGCGCGGCAATGCCGTCATGCCGTCCATCACCGGCATTTCAATATCAAGAACGATGACTTCGATATCGTTGTCCGGGCGCGCCAGGGCGTCGATCGCCAACTGGCCATTGCCGACCGTGGTCACCACCTTGATTGTCGGATCGGATTCCAATGCGCGTGTCAGCAAACCGCGAATGACGGCGGAATCATCCACCACCATGACACGATACGGTCCGGCTTTGCCACCGGCACCGACTGCTGCCGCTTTGAAGGGTGTCATTACGCCAACCTGTCCCAGTCTAACTTTGCAGCTTGCACCGGCCGCCTATATCAGGCCGCGGCACAGTCCTCTCGCTCACAACAAACCGACCTGGGAGAACTTCGATTCGATGATCTCACTGTCGAACGGCTTCATGATGTATTCGTTGGCGCCCGCCGTGATGGCCTCCTGAATGTGCTGGATGTCATTCTCAGTCGTGCAGAACACGACGATCGGCGTTTGACCGCCGTCCATTTTGCGGAGCAGCCGCAGGAATTCGATCCCGCTCATGACCGGCATGTTCCAGTCCAGCAGGATGGCGTCCGGCATCTCCTTGACGCATTCTTCCATGGCAAGCTTGCCATTTTCGGCTTCGACGATCTGGAAGTTGAGGCCCTCAAGGATCTTGCGGGCAACCATGCGGACGACTTTTGAATCGTCAACCACGAGGCAAGACTTCATTCAGAAACTCCGTTCGCCGAACGTATGCACCCGGACCTTCGCGTAAGCTCGGGCACCGACCGGCGCCCCCGCCCCAATAGCAATAGTCAGCAACCGCTTGGTCCGTCAATTACTGTAGCAGAACTTTTAGCCGAAATTCATATATTTACGGAAGGCCTACTCGGCCAAGAACAGTACCTTCCATATCCTCGGTTTCTATTCAGGCAACGTCGGACCGCGTCCCGAAATCGAGTAGCGAGCCGACATTCAGGACGACCAGCAGCGAACCATTGAGGCGATAGATGCCGTCGGAGAATTCGCGCAGGCGCTGGTTAAGGGTCGGCGGATTGCGCTGATAGTCGCGCGAATTGAGGCTCAGCACCTCGCCTACGCTGTCAACCAGCAGGCTGTAGAGCTCACCGTCATGCTCGACCACCACTGACATGGCTGCCTTCCCGCCCTCGCGGGTGGGCAGGCCCAGCCTAGGGCGGACATCGATCGCTGTCACAATACGCCCGCGCAGGTTAAGGCTGCCGGCAACCTCTGGCGGCGCCAGCGGCACGCGCGCGATATTCTGCGGCCCCAGCACGTCCTGGACGGTCAGCACGGGAATGCCAAACATCTGATCCCCGATCGACATCGTCACATAATCGCGCTGCTCGCCACTGTTGGCCGAAACAGCCGCGCCGAAATCCGCGCCGGCGCCGTTCTTCATTCCGCTCATGCGGCACCTCGCACTTCAGAGAGAGCTTCGTTGAGAATATGCACCAGGCCCTCGCGATCGTACTTGGCGACGTAATCGTCGAAGCCAGCCTCGCGACCTTTGGCCAGTTCCTTCGGACTGGCATGCGACGAAAGGGCGATGATCGGTGTTTGCTGCCAATGACCGCTCTTCTTGATGGCCTCGCAGAAGGCGAAGCCGTCCATGCCCGGCATCTCGATATCAGAGATGATGAGGTCAAATTCCTCGCCCGCTTCGGCAAGCTCCATGGCCTTGTCGCCGCTATCCACGGCCGTGACCGAGAAGCCGGCTGCAGAAAGCTGCGGCGCCAGCAGGTTGCGGAAGAATGCGCTGTCGTCCACCATCAGCAGGCGGCGGGATTTGGCGCCGACCGAATCTTCGCGGCGCGAGCCGAACCAATCGGCGAAGGCCTGCGACAGGAAGAACCCGGTATCGATGATGTCGGTGGCCTGGCCGGCGATGATGGCCGAACCGATGCGGCCCGGCGTCTCCGCGGCGAGATCGACATTGAGCTTGGCTTCGACGATGTCGACGATTTCGTCGACCATCAGGCCCATCGAATGTTCGCGATCCGAGAACACCAGGACCGGCTGGCGACCTTCCTTGTTGCTGACATCCGGGTAGCCTTCCAGCGGCACCAGCGGCATCAGCTGCCCACGATACTGCACGACCAGGCGATCGTTCGAATGCTCGATCGAATTGCGCTCGATCTCCTCAAGGCGCGCAACGAGCGCCAGCGGCACGGCCTTCGGCGCACCCTGGCCCGCGCGGAACAACAATAGCGGCACGGCTTCGTCGCCATGCGCCCGGCTCCTGAGCGCCTGTTTTTCGGCGGCATCGGCATCGCCCATGCTGATCTGGCCGGAAGCCGCGGCAATGCCGTTCGGATCGAGGATCATGATGACGGAGCCGTCGCCCAGGATGGTGTTGCCCGAGAAGACCTCGATATGACGCAGGATCGGGGCCACCGGCTTCACGACGATTTCTTCCGTGTCGAACACGCGGTCGACCATGATGCCGAACTGATAGGTGCCGACCTGGGTCACGACGATGAAAGTATCGTCACTGCTGCGCTCGGTCTCGGCTTCGAGGCGTAGCTTCTCGCGCAGGGAAACCAGCGGCAGCAGCTTGTTTCGCAGGCGCAGGATCGGCGTGTCGTTGATGCGCTCGACCTTGAGCTCGCCGGTCGGCGATGCGCGGACGAGTTCGACCACACTGATCTGCGGAATAGCAAACCGCTCACCAGCGCATTCGACGACCAGGGCCGATACGATGGCCAGCGTCAGCGGGATCTTGATCGAGAAGGTGGTGCCCTTCCCTTCAACCGAGCGCAGCTCGATCGTGCCGCCAATTTTTTCGATATTGGTGCGCACCACATCCATGCCGACACCGCGGCCGGAAACGCTGGTCACCTTGGCGGCGGTGGAGAAGCCAGCCTTGAAGATGTATTGCTGGATCTGCTGATCCGACATGCTCTCCAGTTCGCCTTCGGTGGCGAGGTTGTTCTGGAGAATCTTCGCCTTGATCTTGTCGAGGGCCAGGCCCTTACCGTCATCGACCACTTCGATGATGATATGGCCGCCTTCATGGTAGGCGTTGAGCGTGATCTTGCCGGTTTCCTGCTTGCCGGCGCGGCGGCGCTCTTCCGGCACTTCGATCGCGTGATCAGCCGAATTGCGCACCATATGGGTAAGCGGATCCTTGATCATCTCAAGGACTTGACGGTCGAGTTCCGTTTCCTGGCCGATCATGACCAGGTCGATCTTCTTCTTCAATTCGTGGCTGAGGTCGCGGATGATGCGCGGCAGCTTGGCCCAGGCATTGCCGATGGGCTGCATGCGCGTCTTCATGACGCCTTCCTGCAGCTCCGACGTGACATGGTTGAGGCGCTGCAAGGGCGCCGCGAACTCGCTGTCCTTGTGCTTGCGCAAGATCTGCAGAACCTGGTTGCGGGTCAGCACCAATTCGCTGACCATGGTCATCAGGTTCTCGAGCAGCTCGACATTGACGCGAATGCTTTGGTTGGCGATGGCCGATTCCTTGGTATCGGCATCAGCCGTTTCCTTCTTGGCAGGCGCAGCCTTGACGGGCTTGGCTTCGACCGGTGCCGGTGCGGCTTCGACGACGGCGGGCGCGCTGCCGGTCGCTTCTTCACGCAAGGCATAGACCATGCCCATGATCATCGCCGCGATCTGCTGCGGTACTTCCAATGTGTTGAGCGCTGCCTGCAGATGACCGCACAGGGCATCAAACTGGACGTCCGACATCGCCCGACCGGCGATGGGATGCGGCGCGGTCGTGGCCGGGCCGCCACACATCTGCGCCAGATGGTCGCGCATATAGCCTTGCACATGGTCGATGCTGTCGCCTTCGAACACGGCCTTCAACCGCAGATCGCCCATGATGCGGTTGAACATTACTTCGACCACGGCATCGATCGTGCCCATGCCGCCGATCTGCTCGTAGATCGAGGCGCCGGACTTCACTTCCGCGGCAGCAGGGGCGGCCGGTGCCGGGGCGGGCGCTGCGGCAGCGACAGGTGCTGCGACCTTGCCGCCATCGGCAAAGGCATTGAGGCTCTTGATCAGTTCCGAATCATCGCCTTGGGGCTCGGTGCCGCTCGCTTCCAGATCACCCATGATCGAGCGAATGCGGTCGAGGCACGCCAGGATGAGGGTCACCGCCTGGGCGGTTACTTCCAGCTCGCCGTCGCGCACCTTGCCCAGCACGTTCTCGCCCGCATGCGCCACCGATTCGAGGCGCGGCAGGCCGAGGAAGCCGCAGGTGCCCTTCACGGTATGCACCAATCGGAAGATGTTCGACAGCAAGTCGATATCGTTGGGATTTTGTTCGAGCTTCACGAGCTCGACATCGAGTACGGCGAGATTCTCGTTGGTTTCGGTCAGAAACTCGCTCAACAGATCGTCCATGGCGCCTGCCCCACTTCGTTTGCCACTATCTTGGCCAGCAATTGACCGACCTGGCGGCCGTTTTCGCGACCTAATCCTTGGCGAAAAGGATTAATTTTGCGTGAAGCCACCAAATGACCGGCAACTTCTTCCAAAAATTGGCAAATTCCGCCCCGTCCGATCTGGCGGCAACACCTGGGAATGTGTGTTGAGAACGTCTCTTAATGGATGCGGAAAGCCAGGCGGCCACCGCCGTTCTGAGCGATGTCGATCCTCATCCGCAGCCGCGTTGCCAACAGGCCCGTAAGATAGGCCAGGACATTGCGCGCATCGAGGGCCGCTGTGCCCGAATCGCCCGTCAGCAGGCTCTTGTGATCGTCGGCAAAAACGATCTGGGCTCCTTCGGCGGTGATGGTGAAACGGGCGGCCTCGCCCTCCCCCTCGATGCTCAAGGCCAAATCGCCACCGCGCGGCAGGGTTTCCGAAAGCAGGATGATACCGACCAGCAGTAATTTGGACCAGCCGGCCGGCAGATCGCCAGGCGACATCGCCGGCACACCGGAGAGCGTCACGCGCCCGCCGTCCAGGAAATCGCGCGCCAGCTTGATCGCCTCGCCGAAGCCGAAGCTCGCCTGGTTGCCGGCATTCCCCAATGCGCAGCGATAGGCCTGGAGCAGGATCGAGGCACGCCGCGCCGACCTTGCCGCCAGCGCGCGCGCTTCCGCCACCAATTCCGGATCCTGCTCGTCCTCCAGCAATTCCAACCCGTTATTGACCGCGCCGATCGGACTGATCAGGTCATGGCACAGGCGCGAGCAAGTCAGTTCGAGGACGGCGAGGTCAATTTTCATATAAGCTCCCGAGCATGAGCGAATCTCTTGATCCGGCCACTCTCGCCCCTGGCGGCTTCGTACGCAACCCGAACTGTCCGGAATGGGGTTTAGGGAGGGTCCAAAGCGTGGTCGGCACCCGCGTCACCGTGAATTTCGAGGAGGTCGGCAAGGTTGTCCTTGACCTCGCTACCGTCGTTCTGGAAACGGCCGAACCGGATCAGTAATCAGGCTTTCCCTGGCGGAGTTTCTTGACGCTGCCACGCTTGGATTTGCTGTCCATGCGCTTTTCCTTCGAGGCACGGGTCGGCTTGGTCTTGCGGCGTACCTTGGGCACATGGGTCGCCTGGCGGATGAGCTCGACCAGCTTTTCCAGGGCATCGGCGCGGTTCATTTCCTGGCTGCGATGGCTTTGCGCGGTAATGACGATCTCGCCGGTCAGCGTCAGGCGCCGCCCGGCAAGCTTCATCAGCCGCTCCCTGACCCCTTCCGGCAGGCTCGGTGAGTTCTTGGCGTCGAAACGCAATTCGACTGCCGACGAGACCTTGTTAACGTTCTGTCCGCCAGGCCCGGAGGCGCGGATGAAGCTCTCGCTGATCTCGCGGGGGTCGAGCTGGATACGGCTGGTGACTTCGATCATGCGGCCGAAGCTAGCAAAAAACGTTCAGCTAATCGATTAGCTAAACGTTTAGCCCGGTCCTTTTTCAATCAGTCCTTTTTCAATCGGCCCTTTTTCGATCGACCTTCTTCGCCCTGCCGGGCTTATGCCGGAACGGCGACCCCGTGCTGACGGCAGGCGGCGACCACGGTCGAATTGAGCAGCAGCGCGATGGTCATCGGCCCGACCCCGCCCGGCACCGGGGTGATCGCCGAGGCCTTGGGCAGGCAGGATTGGAAATCGCAATCGCCCACCAGCTTGCCCTTACCGTCCTTCTCGATGCGGTTGATGCCGACATCGATCACGACCGCCCCCTCCTTCAACCAGTCACCCTTGACCATTTCCGGGCGACCGACCGCAGCCACCACGATATCGGCGCGGCGCACTTCGGCGGGCAGATCCTTGGTCTTCGAATGGGCGATGGTGACGGTGCAGCTTTCATTGAGCAGCAGCTGCGCCATCGGCTTGCCGACGATGTTGGAGCGGCCGATCACCACCGCATGCTTGCCGGAAAGATCGCCCAGACGATCCTTCAAGAGCAGCAGGCAGCCATAGGGCGTGCACGGCACCAGCCCCTGCCCGCCGGTGGCAAGCCGACCCGCATTGACGACATGGAAGCCGTCGACGTCCTTGTCGGGGTCGATGGCGTTGATGACCGCCTGGGAATCGATCTGCTTGGGCAAAGGCAACTGCACCAGGATGCCGTTGACGCTCGGATCCTTGTTGAGCTGGTCGATCAATTTGAGCAGCGTTTCCTGGCTCGTGCTGGCATCGAGCTTATGCTCGAAGCTGTTCATGCCGGCGGCCTTGGTCTGCTCGCCCTTGTTGCGGACATAAACCTTGGACGCCGGATCCTCGCCCACCAGCACGACCGCCAAACCGGGCGTGAAGCCGTTCTTCGACTTCAAGGTCGCGACCTGATCCGAGATCTTGGCGCGGAGCTTCTCGGCGAACGCCTTGCCGTCGATGATCTTCTGTTCGCTCATGATGCCTCACGCCTCGTCTTTGAGAATGGGAGATAGCCAGGCCTCGAGCGCTGCCACGAGTTCCGGCGGCCTGCCCCGAATGTCCACCAGCTTGCGCCGGTCTTTTGCCCCCGCGGCGACCGAAATCGCCGCTTTTGCGACAGGGAGATGCTTCGACAAAAGGGCAACGACGGCGGCATTGGCCTTGCCATCCTCCGGCGCCGCATTGATGCCGAGCTTCAGCGCCCAATCGCCTTCCGGCGTCTCGACAAACCCCTGCGGACCCTCGCGGCGCGATTTGGGCGTCACGCGCAAGCGCAGGCGAATGCCATCGGCCGTCACCTCATGGCAGATGTGGCGCATGGCCCAGGCCGCGGGATCAGCGCAGGATCACATATTCCCACATCAGATTGCGCAGGAACTGCAGCAACAGGATGAGCACGATCGGCGAGAGATCGAGCCCGCCAATGCTGGGGATATAGCGCCGGATCGGTCGCAGCGCCGGCTCGGTGACGCGGTAAGTAACCTCGCCCACCATGCGCACCAGCTGCTGGCGCGGGTTGAGGATGTTGAAGTGGATCAGCCAGCCCAGCACGATGTTGATGACGAGAACCCAGGTGAAGATCCAGATGACCGTGTCGATCAGAATTCCAAGAGATTGCATGTGCTCGATCCGTCGCCGCTGTTTGATCCGTCAGACCCCGCCGCCTGGAGCGGTGGCGGTACCCTTTGCCCGATTTGGCCACATAACGATTGGCGTCCCGGGTGGGTCGGCAAGCTAAGCCACCCCTCCCCGACTAATCAAGCAGCGCCGCCGGCCCAGGGCATCCAGGCCGGCATCGAATGGGAGGCCGGGATTCGCTCAAACCCGCCAGAAGGGCGACCGGACGCTCATCGAAGATGGCTCTTTTGGCCAGAAATTCAAGGAATTAACCCAGACTTGACAGCGCCCGCGCCCCCCACCATATTCCGCCCCGCTCCGGCCACAAGCCGGGCGTCCCAGCGGGTGGGCCCGTAGCTCAGTTGGGAGAGCGCCTCGTTCGCAATGAGGAGGTCGTCAGTTCGATTCTGATCGGGTCCACCAAAGCTGAAGAAAACAAAGCCGCCCTGAGGGTGGCTTTTTGTTTTGGGAGTGTGATCTGTCGAGGGTTGCCGCTATTTCTTTCGGCCAGCCGTCAGATTGTCAGTCAAGCTCAATCCCCTGTTCCTCGGCAATCTCGCGATACTGCCTGCAGGCTTCGCTATCATCGCCGCGCAAGACATCGTCCGACGCTTTCATCAATGCCTCAAAGGCTTCGAACAGGGCCTGCTTCTCCGCCTCGGTTTTGGCTGTGCGCCAACGAGGCGATGAGGTATCTAGTTCCTGATGCAGTTTTGCGCCCATTTCCAACGCTTCGTCATGGGTGCAAGGCGCGTTGCTTGCTCCGGCTGCATCGGTCGCCGATGCGCAAGCGAGAGATAGGGCCAGGAACGCGCGACATGCGACAGGGTAATATTGGACCATCGCCACCAGACTTGATTGAGATGGCTCTTCTTCCCGGCGCGGCAGGATCCCGCCGATACAGTTCGCAAACAATGCCAGCTTTCTCATGCGTCGATTTACTCCAGGTCAGCCATTTATTATCGTTGCATTCCCATACTTCATAACGACTCTTAGATGCAACTATCGGCACAAGGAAATTGAGAAGCCATCGCTGTACTCAAACAGCGTCCGTCCAGCTGAGCGCTGTTGACCGCTCCCTCCTAATCTTCCACCTAAGTCGAAATCCCGTGCCGACAGAAGCACCCCATGCCCGGATCATTGTTCCCGCCGTCGCTGGCTGCATGCTCGGCTGGCCGGTCGGCTGGGCGGCACCCGCGCATTCCACCCATGCGGGGCGCATTACATCGCCAGGATGCCGAGCGGATCGTGCGCCAAGGCGACCGAGATGATGAACCCGAAGACGACCAATGCCGCAAGCCAGCAGCAGACGCGCACGGTCTTGGTGCGCGCCTTCCAGAATGAAAAGAAGCCGAGAACAATGTAGACGACGAGCAGGATCACTTTCACGGTGAGCCACATGTCGACGAACGGATATTGCTGAATGATCGTGGTCAACATAAGGGCAGCGGTCAGCAGTACCGTATCGATCGTATAGCTTGCCCAGCGAATGGGGGCCGCCATGACCCAGTCATAGCCCAGGTTCAGGAACAGCCCGCGCAATGCGAACAAACTGCCGCTCATCAGTACAGCCGTGACATGCACCAGCTTGATTTGCTCATAGAACTCTATCATCAGCGCCGCGACGGAATGTTTATCGATGCGTGCCGCGCGAAGCTGCTTGCATGTCTTCACGGCGCTCCGCTTCCAGCGCCCGCACCTCGTCCTCGCGGCGCGGAAAGACCCAGAGACCGATAACGAAGACCGCTAGTGCAAGTGCGCCGATGGAGAAAATCGTGTCTCCTGGCACACGCATCCAAACCAGCAGTTCGACAATCGGCTGCTGCATGAAGGCTTCAGAGCGCGCATACCAATATCCATGCTCGAGCGCCGCGAAAAGCTGCAGCGTCCCAAGCGGCAGAAGCGTAAAGAGCGCCATCATCGCAAGACCAATGTTGAGACACCAGAAGCTCACCTTGAGGATATTCTCATGCCAGGCCAAGTAAGGCTTCATCCCGCGCAGGCAAAACAGGACGAGACCAATGCCCAGCATGCCGTAGACACCGAACAAGGCCGTATGGCCATGCAGCGGCGTGAGATTAAGGCCCTGCATGTAGTACAAGGATAATGGCGGATTGACGAGGAAGCCGAAAAGCCCCGCACCGACAAGATTCCAAAATGCCACCGAGATGAAGAACATGACGGGCCAGCGATAGCGGCGGACCCAACTGGCAGCCGTCCCCAGTTTCCAGGTGTGGTAGGCTTCAAACCCGATATAGGCGAGTGGAACCACCTCCAACGCGGAGAAGCTTGCCCCCAGCGCCAGAACGGCGATCGGCGTGCCGGCAAAATAGAGGTGGTGAAGTGTGCCAAGGACGCCGCCCGCCATGAATATGATGGTCGCGAACAGCACCGCCGTCGTGGCCGTCCGTATCTGAAGAAGCCCAAGCCGCGTGAAGAGGAATGCAATCACGGCTGTGGCGAATACTTCGAAGAATCCTTCGACCCAAAGATGAACCAGCCACCAGCGCCAGTATTCGACCATGGAAAGCGACGTTCTCTCGCCCCACAGCAGGGCCGCGGCGAAGAAGACGCCAATGGCCACTGTCGAGAGGAATAGCAGGCCGACGATCGATCGCGCCTCCGAATTCCCACGCAATGTGGGCCAGAGGGCCCGGCCGACCAGGAACAGCCACAGCATCAGGCCGATAAACAGGAATATCTGCCAGAAACGGCCCATATCCGCGTATTCCCAGCCCTGATGGCCGAACCAGAAATTATAGTCCAGGCCAAGCCGCTGCATCACCGCCAGCCATTGGCCGGCAAAAGACCCGACAACGATGATGAGCAGGCAGATCCAGAGAAAATTCACCCCGAGGCGTTGATAGGGAGGTTCGTAGCCCGAGATTGCCGGCGCGATATAGAGGCCCGTACCAAGCCACGCCACAGCTATCCAAAGGACCGCCAATTGGGTGTGCCAGGTGCGCGTAATCGAATATGGAAGGATCTGCGCCAATTCAAATCCATAAACATTCTGCCCTTCCACCTGATAATGCGCGGTCATCGCACCAAACAGAATCTGGACGATGAAGAGAGCGAGCAGAACCCAGAAGTACTTCGCCGTCGCCAACATCGACGGGGTGGCCCGGATATGCCGCATCGGATCGATTTCAGGGATGCGGTGAGGCTCTTCGCCGCGGCCATGCGTCACTGCATGATGCCATCCCAACAAGCCAATTCCAGCCAGCAGGAATGTGACGCTGAACGCCGACCACAGGAACGTGCTTGCCGGCGGCCGGTTGCCAATCAGCGGTTCATTGGGCCAGTTGTTGGTATAGGTGATATCGCTACCCGGGCGATCTGTCGAGGCAGCCCAGGCCGTCCACCAGAAAAACGCCGAGAGGACACGACGATGCTCCGGGTCGGGCACCGTGCCATTCCTCATCGCGTAGTTTTCGCGCAGTTCGGCCAATGCGGGATCGTCACCAAAGAGGCTGTCATAATGCGCCGAGACGACAGAGATGGCCGCGGCTCGCTCTGGACTAAGCGTGATCGTCTTGGTGGCTGAATCAAACGTGTTTTGCCGCGTGCGTTCGCGCACGCGGCCTTCGATCAGCGCCTTTTGTTCTGCCGTAAGTGATGCGTAATCGGGTGCACTGAAGTCGCTCTTGGCCCAACCGTCGAGCTGAGCAACGAGTTCGCGGTGGAGCCAGTCGGCCGACCAGTCAGGTGCGACATAACCGCCATGGCCCCAGATCGAGCCAAGCTGCATGCCGCCGATCGACTGCCATACCCGGCGCCCTTCCTCGATATCGGCGCGCGAATAAATGACGTCGCCGTTGGTGGAGACAACCTGCTCCGGCATTGGCGGCGCTTCCTGGTAGATTTCATATCCGGCCCATAGCAGGACGCCAAATGATACGATCAGCAGAGTAGCCAGGGTGATCCACAGCTTCCGAGTGCTTGTCATCTGCAGTCTCCATGAAGGGACTATTGGGCGGCGGGCAATGCTCCGGACAAAATAACGATCAAGAAAATGATCGAAGGAAGCGTTCTTCGGCAGTCGGCGAACAAGTGTTATCGCCGCGTATTTCCCAAGCCGGAATCACCCTTACAACGCCGGAGCGTGCAAGGCAAGCAATAGCGCCTATCCCGAGCAATGCATGCCAAGGCATGAAAGGGAAATTGATTGGCTCAAGCATGCAATCAGACCCGGCTCCCGGGTCTTAGAAATTCTAACTGTGCGCTTGCAGTGAAATTTGTCCGACTACCGCGACGGTTATCAATGGCGACGCGGCTAGCGTGGCATGACCCTCAGTCCACGAGGGACGACATATGGGTCGCGCGGTAACTGGTCTTTGTTCTCAGCGCCTTGCACGGCATTCCGACGCCGCAGCTCATTCATGACGGCGCACATGATTTCGGCACGTTCTTTTCCCGGCGTGCCGAGATTGCCGGCGAAGCCGGTGAGGTCGATCGCGAGTTCCTCGCCATTGCTCATGCGATGCGCTGTGAGGCGATAGGCACGCTTTGTGAAAGTGCGCGGATCTTCATGGCGCGGTGGGTGGTTGGGATCCGCAACAATGAATTCGGTAACCGCAAAAGGCGCGAGATCCGCCCATGGCCATGCGGCTGCACCCTCCGGTGTCGCCATCCTCAACGCGTCGAGATCCACCAGCATGTGATAGCGCGCACCGGGGCCAAAATTCCGCCGCTCCCTGACGAAGTTGAACGATCCATAGGCCGTGAGCAGGCAGCCAATGAGCCCGGATATCAGCCGGTCGGTCAGTGCGGTGCTGTAGAAGAAACCGGCGATCGCCGTAACCGGCCCGGCGAGCATGACGATCCATGACCAGAACTGGTCTTCATCGCGGCTGGGGAGGATGCGGAAAGGTTCGGTAACGAGGCCGTCTGCGAATATCGGCCCCGGCGGCAATTCACTCGGCATGCATCTGTCCGCGCAACTAGGTCACTCGATTTGAGAAAACCTCGTGCCGGCACTATGGGCACAGGCCGCTTATTTGTCCATCACGGGTGCGCGATGCGCTTTCTTCAGAAGAACTGCACCAGGCTCGTGAAGCCGACGACCAGGAGTGCAATAGCGCCGACGAAAGTCCAGCCGCTGGTGATGGGGTGATGATGGGTGTCGGCCTGTTGCAGAACGTCGGTATAGTCTTCGCTGCCGGACATGAAAGCCTCCGTCTCAGGGCCACCGCCGGGCCCGGCATGCAGCCGGATGAGCGGGCCGTTGTTCGAGAAACTGGGGTGCCTTGGAAAAGGTTCAAGCGGATTTTCGTGGATCGTGATCCAGATCACAGGGCGCAGCGCTTTTGCGCAAAAGGTCTGGTCTTTCAGGCCTAATCGCAGGGCTTCTTGGGGTTTGACAGCAGGAATGGCGACCGTGACAGGATTGCGATCCTCGAATGGTTACCGGGTCTAGACGCCCCCGAATAGTTAATGAGGCCGAATTAACCGACCCATAGCGCGACCAGGTGGCGCCCACCCACGGAAGGCAAGGATCTATTCGGAGGAACCGTTCCCACGCCGCTGCCATTTCCTTCTTAACGTGCGTCAGAAGGAGATGTGGCATGAAAAGGAAATGGAGCCTTCCCATGATCGCCCTTGCTGCACTCGTTGCGGGTTCAGGCGCGGCGACGGCGCAGACGCAGAACAATTCACCCACCGATCCGACGGCGCCGGGCGGTGGTACCTGCACGGGCTTCCCTGGTGATCCGGCAAACTGCCCACGGCAGGATCAGCCCAATACGACAATTCCCGAACAGACTGATGAGCCGGACATCAATACGCAAACGGGTCCGACCAATCAGCAGACCACGCCCGACGAGAACAATCAGCAGCAGCAACCCAACGGCGCCAGCCCAAATAACGGCGCCGCGAATCCAACCCCGCAGCAGTAATACGTGCCGGTACGTCGTGGCTCCCGCATCGCCGTCCCGGTGCGGGAGCCTTCTTTCGGTCGACTCACGGAGAAGGCCGCGCGCTGATGCGTTCGGCAACAAGACGCTGCAACAGCCACAGATGACGATCGTGAATGCCCTTGGCCTCGAGATGGGCGACGGTCTGATAAAGATACTCGGCGCACGACCCCCAATGGCCGCAGGCCGCCGAGAGGATGTCGGCGATCTCTTCCGGTGGCAGCTTTCCCAAATAGTTGGGTGACGTACGGTTCATGACGAAAGCGATCGCATCTACCGTCCCTTCCGGCGAGGCGACGCGCACCCAGTGCGGGCGGCAATTGGGCGGCTTCACCGTGAACTCGCGGCGAAAGAGCTTCTCGACATGGCCCGGCAGATTCTCGTCCGGCAGGCGATAGAGCATGCCGCTGCATTGTCCCCCACGATCCAGCGCCATCATCAGGCCGGGCTGGGCGCGTGTGCCGCGAAAGCGCTGTACGCGGAAGCAGAAGGCGCGATGATAGCCGAGCGCCGTGCCCCGCCTTTCATCGACATGGGGCACTTCCGGTTTCCAGATGAGCGAGCCATAGGCAAAGAGCCAGCACGGCCTGCCGGCAGCATGGCGCGCCAGCATTTCGGCCGTGATGGCCGCATAGTCCGCGTCGTCGTGATAGGCAAGGCTGGGATCCGGCCCCTCATCGGCAAGCGCCCTGTGGACACGAGCCACAAGCTCGGGCGTCAAATCCATCGACCGCGGCCCCGCCGCCTGCTGTGCCTTCCCGGTCACAGTCTTTGCACCGTCAAGATCCATTGCCGTTTGATATCGTGGGCCATTCGATTCTGTTGGGGGTGTCTCGCGCAAATAGCGGCAGCATCGTCAACTGCTCTCGGGTAGAAGGACAAGTGACGATTTCTCACGGCCGCAGTGAGCCGATGGCACATCTCGCGGCCTTTTCCGCTCTACATATTCAGGATTTTCGATGAAAGCCGCCTTGCTGTTCGACCTCGATGGAACCCTGGTCGACACCGATCACCTGCATCTCGACGCCTTCAACCTGCTCTTTGCCGAACACGGCTTCCAGGTCGACCGGCCGACCTATACCGCCAAGATCATGGGCAAGCCCAATACCGGCATCGCCGAAACCTTCCTGCCGCATCTGGCGCGCGACGCAGCACTCGCATTGCTCGCCCGGAAGGAAGAGGCCTATCGCGGCATGGTTGGGGAACTTGCTCCCATCGACGGCTTGGCCGAGCTTCTCGACTGGGCCGACGCGCAAGGGATTCCCTGCGGCGTCGTCACCAACGCGCCACGCGCCAATGCCGAACTGGTGCTGAGCGGGCTGGGCCTCGCCCACCGCTTCAAGACGCTGGTGATCGGCGACGAGCTGGCACAGGCAAAACCCCACCCCCTGCCCTATCTCACCGGGCTGGAGCGCCTGGGAGCGCATCCCACGCGCTCGGTCGCCTTCGAGGACTCGCCCTCGGGCATGCAGGCGGCACTTGGCGCTGGCCTTGCCTTGGTGGGGCTCGCCACATCGCTGCCGCCGGAAACGATGCAGGACCATGGCGCCCATGTGGCCGTGAAGGATTACCGCGACAAGCGGGTCCGCGATCTCATCGCGCAACGCCTGGTTGCTTGAGATCTGGCCGCTTAAGCGCAAGCTCGATCAGTGCCGCCACCGTCCGACGACGGCTGCGGGGTTTGAGATAGGCGAGCATGTTGCGGTTGGAGCCGCGCAATTCGCGAATGGGAATGGCGGCGCTGCGCGGATCGTCATTCTTTTCGCGATCGAAGATGAAGCCGATGCCGATGCGGCGCGACACCGCCTCGATCATCGCCTCGCGGCTGCCGACGGTGAGTCCGGGAAAGAGGCTAAGCCGGCTTTTGCGCAATTGGCGCTCCAATGTGCGCTGGGTGTTTGAGCCGTGCTCGCGGAAGATCACTTTTTCCGCCGAGATCTCCTTGAGCGTGACCTCGCTGCGTTTGGCCAGCGCATGGCCGCGCGGCACCAGCAGCATCATGTCCTGAACGGCGATGGGGAGCACGCTCACGCGCGGATCTTCCGGCGGGTTGGCCAGCATCGCGATATCCGCCGCCGATTGCAGCAGTGCGTTCCAGGTCTCCGTCGCATTGCCGAGGATCAGTTCGACCGTGACGCCGGGATGGCGCTCGCGAAAGGCGGCGAGAAGATCGAGGGCAAGATGCGGTCCGTCAGCGGCAAAGCGCAGATGGCCGCGCTGCAGCTTCACCGAACTGCCTAGGAAATCCTCGATCTCGGCCTCCAGGCCGAACATCTGCCGCGTCAGGGCAAAGAGGGCGTCGCCGTCACCTGTCAGCGTGACCGTAGCACCCCTCCGGGTGAGCAGATCAATCCGGTAGGCGCGCTCAAGTGCTGCCACCTGCAGCGAAATGGCCGGCTGGGTGACGCCCAGCATCTCGGCCGCGCGGGAGAAGCTCCCCGACCGGGCCACGGCATCAAAGGCGCGCAACTGGCTGTAGCTCATGATGATAGTATAAGTTCACCTAATATTAAATGCCAGGCGATAAAATTTGATTTATGAGAGCCAGCGCCGGAGACTGCAGGGCCAACATTCCCGCCGGAGGCCTGCTTATGTCCGTCTCGCCCCCCATTCTCAAAGCGCCCAATCTGAAGCCACTGGCTTCGACCATGCCGGACAAGCCCGTGCATCGCATCCCGCTCATCAAGGCGACACCGGAGAACCTGAAAGGCTACGGCGAGATCATCGAGCATGCCGATGCACGGAAGGTCGAGATCGTGCGCTGGCCGTCGCTCGGCTGGCGCCAGGTGGAGCCGGACACCGGCGACCAGGGCGGCACGACCGAGGGCCTCTTCCGCTTCCAATGGCATGGCGACGTGCTGCGCGCCCGCAACGAGGCCGTCGATGACGATTACGTGCTGGGCTGGACCTGCCAACCCAGCCAGGCACGCGAAGACCGGCAGACGATTCCGCGTGATGAGTTGCTGCTATGGCGCTGCAATTACCATCCCGATGGCGGGCAGCTGTTCTTTCCGCTGGAGCCGGGACCGTTCGTCACCACCCTCGCCCTTCCCGGCGACGACATCACGCCGGAGAGCTTCGTGGCCTTCTATTCGGAAGGCGGCACGGGGCTCTATATCCATCCCGGCATCTGGCATGAGGCGCTCTGTCCGGTGAATGACAGCTTCCGCTTCTTCGGCCGCCAGGGAAAGGTGCACGCTCGGGTCGGCGCCGATTTCCCCAAGGAGTTCGGCTGCTACCTCTCCGTCTCCCTGCGCCGGGAGGATGTCCGCGACCGGCTCTAAACGCGCCTTGGCAGGCGCAGGGCCGCATCCGGATCCGGCAGATCGACGCCCCAATTCCGGTAATAAGTCGAGGCCGCTTCCTGGCGCGGCTCGAAATCCCAGGGGGCGAGCCGCCCCTTCACCAAGGCATCATGCACCAGCCGGCGTCGACGCTGGCTGGCCAACACCGCATCGCGGAGACCGGCAAAATTCCAACGTGCGTGAACATCCGCCGTGAATGCCGCAACCTCCGCGGCATGGGCCGGGTCGCCGGCAAGATTCTGCAGCTCCTGGGGATCGGCGGCAAGGTCATAGAGCGTCACACCGTCATCCGGCGCATAGGTGAATTTGCGTGCACCCCGGCGCAGCATCACCGCCGGCTGTTCATATCCTTCGCCCATATATTCGGCGGCGACCTCGCCTGCAGAGTGTCCCTTGCCGACCAGCGCCGGGAGCAGCGAGCGCCCGTCCTGTTGCAGACCGTCGAGGCCAATGCCCGCGAAATCGGCGAAAGTGGACATGAGATCGAGATGCGAGACAGCCGGCGCAATACGCGCCCCTTGCTGAATACCCGGGCCGGCAAAGACCAGCGGCACGCGGATCGCGCGATCGAAGAAGGTCATCTTGTACCACATGCCCCGCTCACCCAGCATGTCGCCGTGATCGGAGGTAACGATGACGATGGTGTTGTCGCGCTGGTCGAGCGTTTCCAATGTTTCGATCAGGCGCCCGAGGAGGTCGTCGCAGTAAGAGATCATGCCGTAATAGGCATGCCGTGCTCGCCGTATCTGCTCGGGCGAAAGCGGAATCTCACCGCGGTCGTAGAGCTGGTACATGCGTCGTCCCGCCGGATCATCCTGCGGCGCCACCTGCGGCATGTCGATCGCATCATGATCATAAAGATCCCAAAACCGCCGCAGGGCTTGATAGGGATCATGCGGATGCATGACGGAGAGGGTCAGCATGAAGGGCCGGCCATCCTTGGCGCCGGCGTGCTGATGCAGCCATTGCCGCGCCTTGAAGACTGCGTCCTCGTCATATTGGAGAGCGAGCGAATAGTCGCACGAACCCGCTTCGGCAACACTCTGCAGCGTGTGATACCAGGGTTGGACGGCAGAGGCGTGATCCCAATCCGGCGTCCAGCCAAGGTCGGATGGCGAGAGGTCGGTCGTCAGCCGCTCCTCATACCCATGCAGCTGATCGGCACCGGTAAAATCCATCTTGCCGGACAGGCACGTGCGATAGCCGCCCTGGCGCAGCACATGCAGGAAAGTCGGCAGGCTCGACGGCAATTCGCTGGCATTGTCGAAGACGCCGAAGCGCGAGGGCAGCAACCCCGACAACATGCCGAAGCGCGACGGCGAACAGAGTGGTGCCGCGCAATAGGCATTCTCGAACAATGTCCCGCGTGCCGCCAGCGCATCGAGATGCGGCGTTTTCACCAGGCGATGGCCATAGGCTGGCAGCGAGAGTGCTGCCAGCTGGTCGAACATGACGAACAGGATATTGGGCCGGGACATTGGCGCGCCGCGTCAGGAGCGAATGCGGCGATAGATGAAGAGCAGCAGCAGCGACCCGATCACGGCAATAATGAAGCTCTTGATATCGAATCCCGTTATGTCGCCGAGACCGAACATTGTGGCGAGCCAGCCGCCGAGCATGGCGCCGACGATGCCGATAATCGTGGTGATGATAAACCCGCCCGGATCGCGGCCTGGCATGATCCATTTGGCGACGATGCCGGCAATGAGCCCGAAAACAATCCAACTGATCCACCCCATGACAAACCTCCGACAATGATGGCGCGCAGACACTAGCGAAATTTCGGACATTCCGCCACCGGTGACATGATCGTGAAAAAGCAAATCTCTGCTCACATTCTTGTCACCGACATCATGGAACGATCTTAGTCCGTTGCCATTTTTTCAATGAGCAGACGCGCTTTGGCGCGCCCCCGCCATGGAGCCATCGCCATGGAATCATCACTGGGCCATTGAATCTTCACTGGGATCATTACTGAACGAGGAGAGAGGTCATGATGAAGCGCATACTGTTAGCGGCCACCGTGGCGTCCCTGCCGATGGGGTACGCCCTCAGCCTTCCGGCATTGGCCGAAGATACGTCGACCACGCCACCGGCAGCACCCGCGCCGGCGGATCAGGGCGCAACGCAGGGCGGTGTCGGCAGCATCGCGGCAGAGCCACCGGCAACACCGCCTCCGGCGGAGGCCGTCATTCCTGCGCAGCGCGCAAATGAAGTACGCGCCGAGGCTTTGATTGGCACCACGGTCTTCAGTCCGGAAGGCGAGAAGGTTGGGACCGTAAAGGACATTCTGTTCGACACCAGCGGCAAGGCCACGGGCCTGGTGCTGTCAGTCGGCGGCATCATGGGTCTCGGCGCAAAGTCCGTCGGCTTGACCTGGGATGAGGTTGACGTGCAACCCGAGCCCAAGCTCCTGCAGGTGAAGTACACGGAGGATCAGCTGGAAGCTGCGCCGACTTTCAAGACCCAGGAGGCACAGCAGGCGGAATCCGACGCGCAGAAGATCCAGTCGGAACAGCCAGCCCAGCCGCCGGCACCGGCCACCACACCGGCACCGGCAACGACCGAGTAACCGACAAGAAATTTCTAGTTAGAGCGTGAGGGATCCCGGCGCCGGCCGGGATCCTTCTTTATCGTGCAATGCGTGCAATGTCCGCACTGCCGGGAACGTAATGATCACCGTTGTTCCTTGGTTCGGAAGCGAGCTGACGGCGATCTGCCCGCCATGCGCTTCCACCAGTTTCTTGGTGATGGCAAGGCCCAGCCCCGTGCCGCCATATCGGCGCGAGATTTTGGCATCGACCTGATAGAAGGGCTGGAACAGCTTCTCGAGGGACGCGGCCTGAATGCCGATTCCGCTGTCGCTCACTGCAATCTCGATCCCGCCATGCTGATTGAGACGCGCCGAGATTCGAGCGATGCCGCCATCCGGCGTGAATTTCACCGCGTTGGATAGAAGATTGAGGACAATCTGCTTCAAGGCGCGCTCGCCGCCCATCAACGGCGGCAGCGATTGTGCGATCTCAGTCTTTAACGTCACCCCACCCTCCGCCGCCTTCTGCTCCACCAAACGGCGGCTGCTGGCGATGATGGCGGGTACATCGAGCTCGCGCTCCTCGAGGTCGACGCGGCCGGATTCGAGCTTGGCCATGTCCAGGATGTCATTGATGAGCTGCAGCAACAGGTAGCCGCTGTCGTAGATGTCGGTCGCGTAGCGGCGTGTCGCTTCCATGTCGATCGCCAAGCGCTGATCGCGAATGACTTCGGCAAAGCCCAGGATCGCATTGAGTGGCGTCCGCAGTTCATGGCTCATATTGGCCAGGAATTCCGACTTGGAACGATTGGCAAGCTCGGCATCGTTCTTTGCCGTAATCAGATCGCCTTCAAAACGGCGTAGCTCGGTAATGTCGAAACCGATGCAGACCAGAAGCGAGATACGCCCCTTCGGATCCTTGAGAGCAACGTTGGACCAGCGCAGCAGACGCCGCTCCCCGGAACGATGCACCCAGTAATTCTCATTGATGATCGGATACTCATCTGCATGGCGGCCGCTGACGATCTCAAGAACGCGTTCATAATCGGTATCGGGCAGTATATGGCGCCACGTTTCCGGCTCGAGCAGCTCCGCCTCGCTGAAGCCGGAGAATATCTCCGCCCCTTTATTGGCGCGGAGCAGGCGTCCTGTTGCGTCGTAAACCGTGATCGCCGCGTCGACGGAATCAAGGATCAAGGAAACGAAGGCCTCGGCATAGACCGGCTCAGGCGCCCGGCTGCGCTGGGCATGCCAGGCCAGAGCGAGATTGCAGAGGATGACGAGCCCGGCGATGCCACTGAGCACGCGCAGATTGCCGGTCTCCAACGCGAATAGCCCGCCGACGACGACGAGACCGCCCAGATTGAGCGCAAAACCCAAGGCCGCGCCAAGGTCACGCCGCAATTGCCCTTTGTCTTCCCCGGTCTTCGATCTCTGCGTCACGCGACCGCCGCCCGTTGCCCTTCCCCGTGTCGGCAGCCGGCACCAAGGCCGCACGTCACTACTGGCCGCGAGTGTCCGGCAGATCGATTAACAAAACCTTCACAGGACCGGATTATCGAGCACGCGACGCAACTTAGGTTGCGTTAGCGCTTATTTGTGGTGCGCCGTCTGCAGGAAGCCGCGCAGGCGCTCCGAGCGCGGGTTGGCAAACACCTCTTTGGGGTTGCCCTCTTCCTCGATCCGCCCCTGGTGCAGGAAGATCACCTTATTGGCGACCTCGCGCGCAAAGGCCATTTCGTGCGTCACCACCAACATGGTGCGCCCTTCTTCAGCCAGCTGCCGCATGACGCGCAGGACTTCGCCGACGAGTTCGGGATCCAGCGCCGATGTGGGCTCGTCGAACAGCATCACCTTGGGTTCCATGGCAAGCGCGCGCGCGATGGCAGCACGCTGCTGCTGGCCGCCGGAAAGATGGCTGGGATAATGGTTGCGCTTGTCGGCGATGCCGACCTTGGCCAGCAGTTTTTCGGCCCGCTCGATCGCATCCTTCTTCGGCAGCTTCAGCACATGCACTGGCGCCTCGATGACGTTTTCAAGAATCGTCATATGCGACCACAGATTGAAACTCTGAAACACCATGCCGAGCGTGGAGCGGATGCGGTCAACCTGCTTCCAATCCTCGGGCGTGGCATGACCGTTCTTCAGCGCTCGCATGCGAATGAGTTCGCCGCTGACGGTGACTTTGCCGGAATCGGGCGTTTCCAGGAGGTTGATACAGCGCAACAGGGTGCTTTTGCCCGATCCCGACGAGCCGATCATGGCGATCACATCGCCTGTATGGGCAGTGACCGAGACCCCTTTCAGAACCTCAAGCTCGCCGAATCGTTTGTGCAAATCTTCAACTTGAAGCGCATCTTGCGCCATTTTAGCCCCCTTGCCCTGTCGCTTCCGTGGCCGGCCGGTCTTGGAAAGAGCCGCCTTCGCCCAATATTTTGCTGAGTTAAACCCACTTTCCGGCGGATCGCCAAGGAAAATCGCCGTCCGACAGACGCCCCTCTGCTGGCGGCAGCAGGCATTTGACGCGGCCCCCCGCCTTCGGCCAAAGTCCGAAAATCCATATCGGCAACTGAATCGGGAAAAACCCAGATGAAGACCTTGGTCAACGGCACCAGGCAAAAAATCATCTACTTCAGCACCCTGACTGGCCTATGCCTCGGCTTCGCTTTTCTGGAAGCAAGTGCAGGTTATGCGGCCGACAACGAGGTCGAATGCAACTCGATCAAAATCAAGATGCAGGATGCGGGCTACGATACGATCTGCGGGGATGAGAGCGGCGCGGACGTCACGGTCGAAACCTTGGAAGCCAACTCCGCAGACGGCAGCCATTTTCTGGTAGTGGCCGACCTCCATACCAATTACGGCTATATTTTCAACACGCGGGGCCTGCGCGAATCCCTTGGCGACATGTTTTCGGAGCTGGCTTTCGAGCATTGGCGCGGGGGTAATGGTGAGCAGGGCCTCACCACCTCGGAATTCGACAGCGAATATAAGACTGTCCCCTCCGCCTGTGTCGGCTTTCAGAAATACGCCTCGCGCGAGCAATGGGGCGGCTGGCGGCGCCATATCGTTGGCTTCGGCTGCAGCCGGACCGGCAACCGCGAAGATGTCTACAAGGCTCTGAAGCTGATCGATTTCCCCTAATCGCAGATCGGGGCCGGTTGGCTTTCTTCGCCGGCCCTCGCCTGCTAAATTGTCGACATGTTCGAGATTGATAATCAGCGTGCCGTTATCGACCGCCGCGCCCTCATGGCGGAATTGGATGCCTTGGCGGAAAGGCTATCCGACCCGACGAACCCCGGGCCGGAACTGGTCGAAATCCTCAAGCGGCATCTGCAGGCGGGCCGTGACGAGATTCAGCGCCGCTTCCTCAGTGACAGCCGCGGTGCGCAGGCCGGGCTTACCAGCGCCCATGAAGCGAGCTTCCTGGTCGACCAGCTGCTGCGCGGGCTCTTCGACTTTGCAACGCAAAAGGCTTTCCCGCTCGGCAATCCGACGGTCGCAGAACGGCTCACGCTGATCGCCGTGGGCGGTTATGGGCGTGGCGAACTGGCGCCATATTCCGACATCGACCTCCTATTCTTGCTCCCCTACAAGATGGCGCCCTATTGCGAGCAGGTGGTCGAGTTCATGCTCTATCGCCTGTGGGACCTGGGCTTGAAGGTCGGCCAGGCGGCGCGCTCGATCGAGGAATGCGTGCGCCAGGCGGAAGGCGACCTCACGATCCGCACCAATCTGCTGGAAGCGCGCTATATCTGGGGCGACCAGAATCTCTTTGACGAGTTTCAAAAGCGCTTTGCCAAGCAAATCGTGAAAGGCCATGCCGAGGTCTTCTATCAAGGTAAGCTTGCCGAGCGGAATGCGCGGCACCAGAAACACGGCGGATCGCGCTACTCCCTGGAACCCAATATCAAGGAAGGCAAAGGCGGTCTGCGCGACCTGCAGACCCTGTTATGGCTCGCCCGCTTCTGCTGCAGCGCCGCCAGCATGCAGGATCTCGTCGCCAATGGCATGCTGACCTCGGCCGAGCGCGCCACGTTCGACAAGGCTCTCAACTTTTTTTGGACGCTTCGCTACCACCTTCACTATCTCACCGGCCGCGGCGAGGAGCGGCTGACCTTCGATCTGCAGCCGGAAATCGCGCGGCGTCTGGGCTATACCGACCACGCCGGCACCAAGGGCGTCGAGCGTTTGATGAAGCACTACTTCCTCACCGCCAAATCGGTCGGCGGATTGACGCGCTATGTATGTGCTGCGATCGAGGCGCGGCTGATCAAGAAGCCGATGCTGCGCCTCCCTGCCCTTGGTATCCTGAAGAAGGAATTGGGCGGCTTCCCGATCGAGGGTGGCCGGCTGACCATTCCGCGATCCGACCATTTTGCACAGCACCCGATCGATCTGCTGCGCATCTTCGCCGTCTCGCAGAAGAACGATGTTGAGATTCATCCCACGGCGATGACGGCGATGTCGCATGCCTTGCGCCTCGTCGACCGGATTCGTGACGAGCCTGAGGCCAACGCCCTCTTCCTCGACATGCTCACCTCGGAGAAAGGCCCAGAGCTCACGCTGCGCCGCCTCAGCGAAGTTGGCATCCTCGGCCGTTTCGTCCCCGATTTCGGCCGTGTCGTGGCGCAGATGCAATACGATATGTACCATTCGTATACGGTGGATGAGCACACGCTCTTTGCCATCGGCATCCTGGCACGCATCGAAACTGGTGAACTCAAGGACGAAGCGCCGATCGCCAGCCAGGTGGTGAAGGAGGTTCTGTCGCGCCGCGTGCTTTATCTTGCGGTTCTCCTCCACGATATCGCCAAGGGGCGTGCCGGCGACCATTCGCTGCTGGGTGGAGAGGTTGCCGAGAAGCTCTGCCCGCGCTTGGGGCTGGCCGCCGAAGAGACCGAGCAAGTGGCCTGGCTGGTACGCTATCACCTGCTGATGAGCAACACCGCCTTCCGTCGCGATATCGACGACCCGAAGACGATCGCCGATTTCGTCGATCTGGTGCAATCGCCGGAACGGCTGCGCCTGCTTCTGCTCCTGACCGTCGCCGATATTCGCGCGGTGGGGCCGAAGACCTGGAACGGCTGGAAGGCGCAGTTGCTGCGCGAGCTCTATACCCGCGCCTTCAATCAGATGATGGGCGGCCTCAACACCACCGAAGAGGATCGCGCCGCCTCGGTCATCAGCCTGCTGAAGCAGGAACTGCCCGACTGGTCCGACGCCGACATTGCCGATCATGCGGCGCGCGGGCACTCGGCCTATTGGTTGGCATTCCCGCCGGCAGCCCTCGGCCGTCATGCCCGCATGATCCGCGCCGCGGAAATGGAAGAGCGCCCGCTATCGGTGGAGTTCAATGTCGATCGGTGGCGGTCGATGACCGAGGTCACGATCTATACCCCGGATCGCCAGGGCCTGTTCTCGCAGCTGGCCGGCACGATGGCCTTGTGCGGCGCCAATATCGTCGATGCCAGGATCGTCACCTTGCGCAACGGCAAGGCGATCGACACCTTCTTCGTGCAGGACAGCGAAGGCGGGCCATTCGATCGGCCGGCGCGCCTGGCGCGCCTTTCGAGCACCATCACGCGCGTGCTGGAAGCGCCGGAGCAGACCCTGGCGCAGTTGCAGGATCTGCCGCCGCTCGCCAATCCGGCAGCACTCAACTTCCCGGTCATCCCGCGCGTGCTGATCGACAACAAGGCAAGCGCCACCCATACCGTGGTCGAGGTGAACGGCCGCGACCGGCGTGGATTGCTCTATTACCTCACCGCGACGCTGACCAAGCTCAACCTGCAGATCTCCTCCGCCAAGGTCTCGACCTTTGGCCATCGCGCCGTCGACGTCTTCTATGTGAAGGATCATTTCGGCCTGAAGGTCGAAAGCGACACCCGCCTCAAGGTGTTGCGCAGCACGCTGATGACTGTGCTGGCCGAGGCGGAGCCCGGCAATACCGAGCCCTCGCGCGCCGTCATCGTCGATTCGTGGCCGCCGGTTGCGCCACCCAGCGCCGCCCAATAACTCTCTATTCGTTGCGCAGATAGGGTGCCGCACGCGCGCCAAGGGCACGCCAGGAGCCGGCAAAGCCGAGGCCAACCGCCAGCAATAGGCTCAACACCAGGATGCCGACGACCAGCGGCAGATCGAAGACCCAGCTGCTCTCCATGACCTTGGTGAGAAAGAAATAGGCGCCGGTGCTGCCGATGCCGAGCGCAAAAACGGCACTGAGGCCAGCCAGCACCGCAAACTCGGCCAGATAGCCAAGCGCCACGTCGCGCCGTGTGCCGCCCAGCATCTTGAGCAGCACGGCCTCATAAATGCGACGCTGCTGCCCGCTCGCCATGGCCCCGGCCAACACCAGCGCACCCACGATGAGCGCGACCGCCGCGGCCGCCCGCACCGCCCAGCCCACGGCATCGAGAATGCGCGTGGCCGTCGAGATCGCGTCCTTGACGCGGATTGCCGACACATTGGGATATTTGCCGGCCAAATCCTTGACCAGAGCGCTCTCCCGCGCCGGATCGACGCGGACGGTCGCAATATGAGTCTGCGGCGCGCTGGAAATCAGCCCCGGCGAAAAGACCATCACGAAATTGATGTCGAGGCGCGACCAGTCGATCTCGCGGAGGGAGGCGATCTTGCCGGTGATCTCGCGCCCCAGAATGTTGACGGTGAGCGCGTCGCCGATTTTCAAACCCAGGCCCCGCGCCGTCTCGGCATCGAGCGAGATCAACGGATCGCCGCTGTAATCCTTGGGCCACCACGAGCCTTCCACAATCATGGCGCCAGGTGGTGGTTCCACCGACCAGGTGATGCCGCGATCGCCGCGCAGAACCCAGGCGATGTCCGCCGGCGCATTGACCTTTTCAGACGGAACGCCATTCACCTGCGAGATGCGGCCGCGCAGCATCGGTACATGCTCGAGCCCGGTGGCCGTCGGATATTTTTCAACGTCGTCGGCAAAGGCCGCCAGCTGGCCCGGCTGGATGTCGATGAAATAGAAGCTCGGCGCCGCGGCCGGCAATGTCTCGGCGATGTCGCGCGTCAGGCTGCGCTGAATGAGGCCCACCGCCACCAGGATTGTAAGACCGAGGCCCAAGGATATGACGATGCCGGCCGCTGGCGCTTGCGGCCGCACCATGGCGCCCAAGGCAAAGCGCAGTGCCTGCGGCCATTCATTCGCCTGCGCCCGCCGACGCAAGGCCGCGGCCAGATCGCGAATGCCGATGGCAAGCAGCCGGAAGAGGGCCAAAGCGATGAGCGAGGCAATGATGAACCAGGTGCCGAGCACTCGGTCCTCGCTGCCAAGAAGGATAAGCCCGGCCAGGATCCAGCCGACAATACCCAGGATCAGCGCATCGACCTTCTTCACTGCTCCTAATTCCAGCGCGAGAGCGCGGAAGAGCTGTGCCGGACGGATGCGTTGGGCGCGCAGCAATGGCAGCAAGGAGAAGCTTGCCGCCGTCAGCAGGCCGACTGCCGCTGCGAAGGCAAGCGGCAAGGCATAGAGACCCGGCAGAATCCGCAGGCCATAGCTGCTCAAAGCCGATTGCGCCACGAAGGGCAAAGCAATGCCGATACCGAGCCCGACGAGGATGCCGACGATCGCCATGCCCAGGATCTGAAGGCCGTAGATCGTGAACAACAGGCGCGATGTGGCGCCGAGGCAGCGCAGGATGGCCAGCGATTGCGCGCGGCTTTCCAGATAGGCACGCACGGCATTGGCGATGCCGATGCCGCCGATGAGGAGGGCTGCAAAGCCCACCACGTTGAGGAATTGCGCCGTGCGATCGAGGAACCGGCTGGCACCGGAGGCAGCATCGCCAAGATCGCGGATGCGCCACCCGGCCTTCGGCAGATCGGCACGCAGCTTGTCAAGGAAGGCCGCGCCATCAAGGCCGGGCTTATAGGCGACACGGTAGAGGTGATAGACAAGGGCACCCGGCTGCAGGAGGCCGGATTCATTCAGTGCTTCGGGCGACATCATCAGGCGCGGCCCGAGAGAAAAGCCACGCAGGCCCCGGTCGGGTTCGAATTCAAGCAGAGCGGTCAGGCGGTAATCGGCCTCACCGATGGTGATGGTATCGCCGACCTTCAGGCCCAGTCGGTCGGCCAAAGCCGGTTCGCCGACCGCGCCGAACAGACCGTCGGTACCGCGCCCCAGGGCGTCCTTGAGCGGGATGGCCGGCGCCAGTTCCGGCGCGCCATAGAGCGGATAGGCGGCGTCGACCGCTTTCACTTCGGACAGTGTCGGCGTGCCGGTGCCATCATGGCGCTTCACCATCGCACGCATTTCCATGGCGTGGGAAACGGCACCGCCTTCTGCCAAGGCGGTCTGCTCGGCAACATCGGCTTCGCGATAGGCGAGGCGGAATTCGGCATCACCGCCCAGGATCGCGCGGGCATCATTGGCGAAGCCCGCTTCGATCGCGGCCGAGAGCGAGCCCACGCCGGCGATGATGCCGACGCCCAGCGCCAATGCGGCGATGACGATGCCAAACCGCTTGAAACCACCGCGCATTTCCCGTCGCGCGATGGAAAAGCCTAGCCGCAGATCACCCATGGGGGTCAGGCCGCCAGCCGATCGTCACCGACAATGCGCCCATCCGCCATGCGCAATGTCCGGTCGCAGCGCCTGGCCAGCGCCGGGTCATGCGTGATGAGCAGCAGGGTCGCACCCACCTGCTCGCGCAGGCGAAAGAGCAGCTCGATGATGCGCTGCCCGGTATCGTGGTCGAGATTGCCGGTGGGTTCGTCCGCCAGCAGCAGCTTCGGGCGCGGTGCAATGGCGCGCGCAAGGGCCACGCGCTGCTGCTCACCGCCGGAAAGCTGCGACGGATAGTGCGTCAACCGATGGCCGAGCCCCACTTCCTTCAGCGCATTCTCGGCAATGGCGAAAGCATCGGCAACGCCGGCCAGTTCCAGCGGCACGGCGACATTCTCGGTCGCGGTCATGGTCGGTATCAGATGAAAGGATTGGAAGACGATGCCGATGTTCCGGCGCCGGAACAGCGCCAGCGCATCCTCGCTCATGCCTGAAATTTGGGCATTGCTCACATTTATCTGCCCGGATGTGGGGCTCTCTAAACCCGCCAGAAGCAGCATCAGGCTGGTTTTCCCGGATCCCGAAGGACCGACCAGCCCCACCGTTTCGCCGGCGGCAACCCTGAGGTCGATGCCATTGAGGATATTGACCTCGCCTGCGGCACTTCCCAGTTTAAGAGCGACTTGCGATAATTCGATCATGCCTTGTCCCGGATTCTCAATGCTTAGACGCGCGCTGGCGACACTCACTCTTGCCGTTTCCCTTTTCGCCGCCAATTACGGCAATGCCGTGGCAACGCCCACCCGCATCTTGGCGTTCGGCGACAGCCTGACGGCCGGCTATGGTTTGCCGGAAGGTGATGGTTTTGTACCCCAGCTGCAGATGGCCCTGCAGAAGATGGGGCGTGAGGTCAGCGTAATCAATGGCGGGGTTTCCGGCGACACGACGGCCGGCGGACTGTCGCGCCTGGACTGGATGCTGGCCGACAGGCCCGATGCCGTGATCCTGGAGCTTGGCGCCAATGATATGTTGCGGGGCCTGCCCCCGGCCGAGGCCCGCTCCAATCTCGACGTGATCATCCAGAGGATTAGGCAATCCGGTGCCAAGCTGTTGCTGGTCGGCATGGTGGCGCCGCGCAATATGGGGGCGGAATATCGTCAGCAGTTTGATGCGATCTATCCCGACCTCGCCAAGCAATACGGCGTCCCGCTCTACCCGTTCTTTCTAGACGGCGTCGCCGCGCGGCCGGAACTCAACCAGTCCGACGGCCTGCATCCCACAAAAGACGGCGTTGCGGTCATTGTCGCCAATATTCTGCCCCATGTGACCCGTCTCCTGGAGGCGCCATGAGCGCCCGCTTTGCCAGCGCCCATGCCAGTGGCACGCATTGGGCCGACATCACCCGGACATGTCTTGCCGAGCTTGGTCCGGTCACGCGCGAGAACGCGCTGGGCTTCGTCTATGTCACCGACCATCTGGCAGGCGATCTTGACTCGATCGTCGATCAGCTGCGCTTGAGCACGGGCATCGAGAGTTGGATCGGTACGGTCGGCATCGCCATCACGGGACAGGCGGGCGACGCACCGGCCGAAGAATATATCGACGAGCCGGCCATCAGCCTGATGGTCGGTGAATTTCCTGCAGACGGCTTCCGCCTCCTGGAACCAGGTGCCGGTAGCAGCCGCTTGCGGGCGCTGGAGCCTTGGCGGAAGGCGCGCCAGCCCGGCATTGCCTTGGTTCATGCCGATCCCCGCAATCCGCAGCTTCCCGAACTGATGCGGCAATTGAGCGACGACGCCGGCCTCTATCTGATCGGCGGCCTCAGTTCGTCACGCGGGGCCTTGGCCCAAGTCGCCGGACAGGTGGGCGAGCATGGCCTTTCCGGTGCATTGCTGGCAGGCGATGTCGCCGTCGTCACCGGACACAGCCAGGGCTGCTCGCCGATCGGCCCCGCGCATACGATCACGAAGGCCGAAGAGAATATCATCATGGAGATCGACGGCCGTCCGGCGCTCGATGTCTTCCGCGAGGAAATCGGCGAAGTGCTGGCCAGGGACATGCGCAAGGTCGCCGGCTTCATCTTCGCCGCCCTGCCTATCCCGGGCTCGGACACCGGTGATTATCTGGTGCGCAACCTCGCCGGCATCGACACCGGCAAGGGCTGGATTGCCATCGCTGCCGAAGTATCGGCCGGCGATGCCATCCTCTTCACAAGGCGCGACCGCAACACGGCATTGGCCGATCTGGAACACATGCTGGAAAGGCTGAGGCAACGCATCGACCGGCCGGTGCGCGGCGGCCTCTATGTCTCCTGCATCGCGCGGGGGCCGAACCTCTTCGGTTTCGACGCCGCCGAGACGCGGCTGATTGCCAAGCATCTCGGCCAATTTCCGTTGACCGGCTTCTTCGCCAATGGCGAAATCAGCCACGATCGCATCTACGCCTATACCGGCGTGCTCACATTATTTCTTTAGGTTGAGCGCCACGGCGGCGCGGATGAGCGCCTTCAATGCCTTCTCATCCGGTTTCTCGCCCTCCGCGATATCGATGGCGCGCCGCGTATTGCCCTCCAGGCTGGAATTGAAAAGCCCGGCCGGATCTTTGAGTGAAGCTCCCTTGGCGAAGGTCAGCTTGACGATCTTCTTATAAGTCTCGCCCGTGCAGACGATGCCGCCATGGGACCATACGGGAACGCCGCGCCATTTCCATTCCTCGACGATGTCTGGATCGGCCTCCTTGATCAGGGCCCGAACACGGCCGAGCATCGCGCCACGCCAATCGCCCAATTCCTCGATCCGCGCATCGATGAGCCCCGAAGCGGATTCCTGCGTTGTTGACTTCGCCATGCCATTTTCTCTTTCTCAGCCTTGCTTCGCCAGTACCTGCTCGAGGCTGCCGAAGAAACGTTGCCAACCGAATTTCGCGCCCTGGAAAGCTTGCTGCTGATCCGGACGGAAGCCGACCTGCTCCATGCGCAGATGCGTGCCCGTACCCGTCGGCGTCAGCGTCCAGGTCACGACACTCTCGAGACCATGGGCCGCCCAGCTATAGGAGAGCGTCCGGTTCGGCTCAACCGTGCGGACTTGGCAATCGACCGACCCCCATTCCGCGCTGAGCGTAAAGCGGTGATCTTGAACGGGCTTGAAATCGTTCTTCATCAGCCATTCGGCCATCAGATGCGGCTGGGTGAGCGCGCGCCAGATTTTCTCCGGTGCAAATGGCATCTCACGCTCGACAATGACGGCGCGGGTATCAGTGAGGGTATCGGTCATTGGTCCATCCTTTTAAGAAGATCTTCGAGGTCGTCGAACCGGTTCTCCCAGAAGCCGGTCATCTGGCTGGTCCAGTCGACGAGGGGCGCCAGCGCGGCACGCTGGGCGCTATAGTGGATCTGCCGTCCCTCCTGCCGGTCCCTTACCAGCCCGGCCTGCTTGAGCACGCCGAGATGCTTCGACACGGCCGGTTGGGAAACCCCCGCCTTCGCCGTCAGGGCTCCGACGGTCTGCTCGCCGTCCCGGCACAGACGCTCGAAAAGCGCGCGCCGTGTCGGGTCCGCGAGAGTCTTGAAGAGAGCGTCCTGGGTGTTCGACATCAAATATCCATAACCAAGTGGCTATGGGTTATTCATAACTGACTGGCTATGGGTCGGTCAAGCATCCTTGCAGCCACACCCTGCCGCTCTGTAAACAGCGACCAGCATCTTTTTCTTTGAGGAACCACCATGGAATACCGTCGCCTCGGCCGCAGCGATATCAAAGTCAGCGTCATCTGCCTTGGCACGATGACCTGGGGTGAACAGAACACCGAGGCCGAGGGCCATCAGCAGATGGACTACGCCCTCGACCAGGGCGTCACCTTCTGGGACACCGCCGAGATGTATGCGGTGCCGCCGCGGGCCGAGACTTATGGCGCGACCGAAACCATCATCGGCACCTGGCTGAAGTCGCGCGGCAAGCGCGACAGGATCGTTCTTGCCAGCAAGATCACCGGGCCGGACAAGCGCTTTCCCTATATCCGCGACGGCAACCTACCCTTCGACCGCAAGAACATCGCCGCGGCTGTGGATGCCAGCCTGAAACGATTGCAGACCGATTACATCGACCTCTACCAATTGCACTGGACCGAGCGCACCACCAACGGCGCCGGGCGTCTTGGCTATGAGCACAAGGCGGATGAGACCTTCACACCCTTTGCCGAAACGCTCGATGCGCTCAATGAGCAGATCAAGGCCGGCAAGATTCGCATGGTCGGTCTCTCCAATGAGACGCCGTGGGGCACGATGCGGTGGCTCTCCGAATCGGAGCGGCTTCAACTGCCCCGCATGCACTCGATCCAGAATGCCTATTCGCTTCTCAACCGCAGCTTCGAAGTGGGTCTCTCCGAAATCGCGATCCGCGAGAATTGCGGGCTGCTCGCCTACTCGCCTCTCGGCATGGGCATCCTGTCGGGCAAATATATCGGCGGCGCGGCCCCGGCCAGCGCGCGGCTCAACCGGTTCCAGCAATTCGTCCGCTACCGGGGACCGATCGCGGCAGCGGCGGTCGAAAAATATGTCGGTATCGCCAAGCGGCACGGACTCGATCCGGCGCAGATGGCTTTGGCCTTCGTCAGTTCGCGCCCGTTCGTCACCGCCAACATCGTCGGCGCGACCAATTTGGCACAATTGCAAAGCAACATCGCCAGCATCGACATCAAGCTGTCACCAGAAATCCTTAACGAGATCGATGCGGTTAACAAGGAACACACCTACCCCTGCCCTTGATTCCCTTCGCGCGCGAAACGCCGTTCGGGAGTTTCTTGGCCAGGGCCGGAGTTCGCTGGTATGATAATGAACGGTTCGATTCGGCCGTTTTCTTCGGCAGGTGAGTGATGCGCCTATTCGTGGCCATTTCGCTGCCCGACCAGGTGCGCTGGCAGTTGCGCCTGCTTTGCGGCGGCTTGCCGACGACCAGATGGGTTCCACCGGAAAATTATCACATCACGTTGCGTTTTCTGGGCGAGCTCGATGGGCGTGACCTTGATTACGTCGATGCGGCGCTGGCCGGTATCCGCGCGCCGACTTTCCATTTGCGGCTGGCCGAGGTGGGACATTTCGCCAGTGGCGGTCGCGTGAAGACAGTCTGGGCAGGCGTGCAGAAAGAACCGGCACTCATGCATCTGCGCGACAAGGTCGAATCTGCCGTGGTGCGCGCAGGCTTGTCGCCGGAAGGCCAGAACTACAAGCCGCATGTGACGTTGGCGCATCCGAAGGATCCGCCGCCGCATAAGCTGCAGCAATATCTTGCCATGCATAACCTCTTCCGCTCGGAGAGCTTCGAGGTCACGCATTTCACGCTGTTCTCGAGCCATATCGGCGGCGAGACACCGATCTATCATGCCGAGCGGTCCTACGACCTATCCTCCAGCATGGTTCGCTACGCCGCGCAGCGCTGAACGCCCGTCAGTGCGCGCCTTCGGCATGGCCGCGATCGGCCCAGCGCGTCACCAGCAGCGACAGCACGCCCAGCACTGAGAAGCCGATGGCGAGCGGCAGGATCGTGCCCTGATAGGCATGACCGATGACCGCACCGCAGCCCACGGAGATGAAGGTGGTCATCATGCCGATAACGGCGGCACCCACGCCGGCGATATGCCCGAGCGGCGCCATCGCCATGGCGTTGAAATTGCCGAACAGCAGCCCGATCAGGAAGAAGGCACCCATCATATAGGCCATGAACACCAGGAAAGGCGGCTTGCCGTCGACATAGAAAGCGATGACGACAAAGACCAACGACAGAATCGTGTGGCCGAGAAGGGCGCGGTGCGAGAGCTTGCGCATGCCGTAGCGCATGACCAACTTGGCATTGGTGAGGGATGCAGCGCCAAAGGTGATGGCGAGCGTGCCGAAGCAAATGGGAAAGAGCTTTCCCATGTCGAACATCTCTTGAAAGATCTGCTGGGCAGACGCGAGATAGCCAATGAAGGCGCCGAAGACCAGCCCGGTCGCCGTCATGTAACCCAGTGCGACACGCGTGCGGAATGTTTCGACCACGGCATGCAGGATGCGCATGATGGAGAGCTCGCGCCGGCGCTCGCGCGGCAGGGTTTCATCAAGGCGCAGCGCGAACCACATGGCGGTGACGATGCCGAGCACCAGCAGCATCCAGAAGATGGCGCGCCAATGTGCCACAAGCAGGATACCCTGGCCGATCGAGGGCGCCAGCACCGGCACCAGGATGAAGACCGAGGTTACGAGCGACATGATGCGCGCCATGGCGCGGCCCTCATAGCGATCGCGCACCATGGCCACGGTGACGGTCCGCGGCCCGGCGGCGCCGAAGCCCTGCAGGAAGCGGCCGATCAGCATGGTGGTGAAATCCTGCGACAGGATAGCGAGGATGCTGCCGGCGATGAAGACGACGAAGCCAGCATAGATGGCCGGCTTGCGCCCCACGCTATCCGAGATGGGCCCGTAGAGAATCTGTGCAATGCCGAAGCCGGCGAAAAGCACGGTGATGACCATCTGGCGGTCATTGGGATTGGTAACGCTGAGATCCGTCGCAATCTCGGACAGGGCCGGCAGCATGGAATCGATCGCCAAGGCCACCAGCGAGATGGTGAGCGCCAGCAGAACGATGAACTCAACGCGCACCTGGTCGGGTGCTGCGGCTTTGTGGTCACTTGCCATGATTGCTATCGCGAATGGTTCGGTCAAAAGAGTACGGGCCGCCAAGCGATCGGCAGCCCGTATTTGTTGGATATGAATAGTCTATAATGCCTCGCAACGGGGTTTCACCAGCCCCGCCGCGGAATAGGTGCTATGCGCGTGGCCCTTTCAAGGCTTAACGCGCTTCATCGTATAGATCATGTTGTCGAGCGCGAAGACGGCCGTATCCTCGCTGATCAGGTCAAAATCCATCCCGATATCGGCATCGCCCGAGACGCAGCCCATGCTGAGCTGCAGAATCTCACCGCCGTCGAAGCCAAGCTCTTTGGCCTGGCGGGTGGGATCAGTCAGACCGCCTTCGAACAGATAATCCGGCGGCACCTTGGCAATCTCGTACTTGGCTTTGTCACAATTGAGGAAGTCAGGGCCCTGCACGGAATCCGGCATGAAGGTGATGCGCCCGCGCGCGACTTCTTCATTGACATAGGGCTTGTCGGTCGAGCTGCCCTGCGTCCATGGGGCGGGCTGCACGTTGACCACGTCCCAGGATCCGGCGAAGGCTTCCTGCGCGACAGCAGGGTTGGTCTGCCACACGGCCACAGTGGCTACGGCCGCGACAGCAACACAGCTCGCGGCGATCGCTAAATGAACTCGGTTCATCTCTCCGGTCTCCCGCCAGCCAGAGCGGCCGGCGCTTGGTTTCTTTTGTCCCCCGGAAAGAGATTTACTCGGCCCATGCGACGAGGGCAACGGCGGCTTCTGTGCGCGCCGTCACGCCTCCATCACATTTGCGGGAGTCCGATCCTAGCCGCGCCGCCGACCGGCGACATTGGGCAGGAACACCGCCAGCAGACCCAGCGCCGGCAGAAAGGCGCAAAGCTGGTAGACGAAGGTGATGCTGGTGGCATCGGCAAGCTTGCCGAGCACCGCGGCACCCACGCCGCCCATGCCGAAGGCGAAGCCGAAGAAAAGCCCGGCAACCATGCCGACTTTGCCGGGGATCAGTTCCTGGCCATAGACGACGATGGCGGCAAAGGCCGAAGAGAGAATCAATCCGATCGGCACGGTGAGGATGATGGTCCAGGTGAGCCCCACATGCGGCAGCACCAGGGTGAATGGCAGCACGCCCAGGATCGAACCCCAGATCACGCGCTTGGGGCCGATGCGATCACCGATCGGCCCACCCAGGATCGTGCCCAACGCGGCCGATCCCAGGAAGACGAACAGGTAGACCTGCGCATCCCGCATCGCGACGCCGAAATGGTCGATGAGATAGAACGTGTAGTAGCTGCTGATACTGGCCATGTAGAAATACTTGGAGAATAGCAGGCCCAGCAGCACGGCGATCGCGAGGAATACCTTGCCGCGCGGCAAGGCATTGGTGATGGCCGGTGCGGGTCGTTTGGCGCGGGACGCACGATGCGCCTTGTACCACTGACCGACCGTGGCCAGCAGGATCACCGCGAGCAAGGCCACGAGCGAGAACCAGCCGACGCTCGACTGGCCGTGCGGGGCAATGGCATAGGCCGCGACCAGCGGGCCGATCGCCGAACCGACATTGCCGCCGACCTGGAAGAGCGACTGCGCAAAACCATGCCGGCCACCGGAAGCGAGCCGCGCGATACGCGAGGATTCCGGATGGAAGACGGACGAGCCCATGCCGACCATGGCGGCAGCGACCAGCACCATCGGATAGCTGCTGGCAAAAGCGAGGAGCAGGAGACCTGCGAGCGTGAAGGTCATGCCGACCGAAAGCGAGAAGTTCTTCGGGCTGCGATCCGTGTACATGCCGATGAGCGGCTGCAGCAGCGAGGCCGTGATCTGGAAGGTGAGCGTGATAAGGCCGATCTGGCCGAAGCTCAGCGAGAAGCTCGCCTTGAGCATCGGATAGATGGCGAGGATCAGCGACTGCATCATGTCGTTGAGCATGTGGCAGAAGCTGATGGTGAGGAGGACGCGGCGCGCGGCTTTCTCCTCGCGGCGGGTGGCTTCCTGGAAATCGGTATCCGAGGTGGTCACGGTCATTTTGGGCTCTTGAAATCGATGGATTTCAGCAGAATACGCGCTTAAATTGGGCCTGCATTCCACAATGGGTCATAGTTTTTCGAGATTGGGCCATGGTTCGAAACGTCCGAGGCTGGGAACTGGACACGGCGGAGCGACCGGTCATCGCCTCCGGCAATGAGTATCCGGCCGATCACGAGATTGCGCCGCATCACCATCCCCATGGCCAGCTGCTCCATGGCGTCCCCGGCGTGATGACGGTCCGCACCGAGCACGGCGCCTGGGTCGTGCCGCCGGATCAGGCGGTCTGGATCCCGCCACAGATCGAGCATTCGGTGCGCATGATGGGCGACGTGGAAACGCGCTGCGTCTTCGTGCACCCCACCCATATCGCGGGTCTGCCGGAAAAGTGCCAGGTGCTGAGCATGTCGCCGCTGATGCGCGCACTGATCCAGGCAGCGGTCGAGCTCCCCATCGATTATGCCCTCACCGGCCGCGATGGCGAGATCATGGCGCTGCTGCTTTCCGAACTGCGCGCATTGACGGTCCTGCCCTTGTCACTGCCCTTTCCGGCCGATCCGCGGCTCGGGCAACGCTGCCAGTCTTTCCTCAGTGCTCCACAGGCCAGCGAGACCATCGACGATTGGGCGGAAGCGCTCGGCATGAGCCGCCGGACTTTCACGCGCCACTTCAAGCGCGAATGCGGCGTGAGCTTTGCCGTGTGGCAACGCCAAGCCTGCCTCTTTGCGGCGCTGCCGCGCCTGGCCGAAGGCGAAGCGGTGACGAACATCGCCCTCGACCTCGGTTATGACAGCCCGGCCGCTTTCACCACGATGTTCAGAAAGACATTGGGCTTCCCTCCCAGCCGCTATTTGAGGGCTGCTTAGGGTTCTCGTTTCCTGATGTCGTTCTTCATTTGCGGCCCTTCTGCTGGCATCCGTCACTTGGCGCCCCCCTCCCTAGCCCTCCCCCTGAAGGGAGAGGGAATTGGAACGAGGTCGTCGGTGCGAGTTCGGTGAGAAAGCCCTCTCCCTTCAGGGGGTAGCGATGACTTTCTCCATCCGGTTTCTGTTTTTCTCTTCCTCAAGATCCCCACGCGACACCGCTCGGGCAGATGTGCCGGCCGTGCGTTTCGGCCGTGACGGGTGCTGCTGCCTGCAGCACCGAAGGGGAATCCGGTCACCGCATCGGATCCGGCGGGGGCTGCGAACCGAGAGGCTTGCGCCGGGACAACCGAGCGGTTCCGGCTGGGGACCGGAGGTGATGTGTGCACAGATTTGTTAGTATCAAATTCCTAGCGCCTTGTCAAGAACAAATTAGGAACGCATTCTCCCTAACCGTGATCCCCGGGCGAAGTCGCGGGGATCCAGGGGTGCCGCTTGCGAGAGTGGGTGCCCGGCCAGACCGGATCAACACTGGGCACGGGCATGACGGATGAAATGGCGGATGGAATGAGAGTGCCGAGGGGCAATCTAGAAGCCGCGCAGGGGCAAAGCCGGGCTGCGGCGCAGCCAGTTGTCGGGCGGGTAATGGGCGGCGGCGTCGATGCAGTGGAGCGTGTAGGCGTGGCGCGAGCGGGTCGAGCGGTTTGCCGAGCTGTAATGCGGCAGCAAGCCATGGAGGACGATGAGCGAGCCCTTCTTGGCGTCGAGGTTGACCGCCGGGCAATCGGGCCAAGGTGCCGCGTCGAGTGTTTCGGTGACGAGGCAATCTTCGTCGACATGACGGAAGCGCTTGCGCAAGGGACCGCGATGAGCACCGGGCATGCCCAGCATGCCGCCATTGGTGCTGTCGGCATCCTCAAGCGCGAACCAGAAGCCGATGCAGCTCATGGGTTCGGTATAGAGGTAAGTCGAATCCTGATGCCAGGACACTTCACCGCCGATGCCCGGCTGCTTGAAAATATACATCGATTGCAGCAGCAGTGGATCGGTCAGCAAGCCCTTCGCCAAGGCAGCGAGACGCGGCTGGCGCGAGAAGGCCGAGAAAACCGGATCGAGGTCATGCATGGCATGGCCCAGCTTGTTGACCGCAAGCGCCTTGGGCCGTGTCAGGCGGCCGTCACTATCCACCGCCTCTTCTTCCAGAAAGAAGCGAATGGCATCGCCGGATTCCTGGAAATACCGGTCGGCCGCATGCGCCACGGATTTGGTCGAGAAGATGGTGCGATGCGCCTCGGCATCGAAGCCTTCGACCAGCGCATTGGCGCGCGCGATGAGTTGGTCGCACAGCGACGGCGGCACGAAGTTCTCGATCAGCAGATAGCCGTCCTCCTCAAAGGCCTCGCGCATCTCGGGCGTGAGGCCGGTATCGGTGGCGGCGAAACGGCGCGGCGTTGTCATAGCGGACCTAATGACCTTTAGAAGCAGGCGGTGCCATGGGCGAGTGGTGCCAGCCCAAGATGCTTGGCGATGGTCTGGCCCATATCGGCAAAGCTTGCGCGACGACCGAGGGAACCGGTTGGGGCCGACGGGCCGAAGAAAAGGACCGGCACGAATTCGCGCGTGTGGTCGGTGCCGCCGGAGGTGGGATCGCAGCCGTGATCGGCCGTGATGAGGGCGAGATCCCCGGGGCGCATCGCTGCCTGGAAATCGGGGATGCGCGCATCAAACGCTTCGAGCGCTGCGGCATAGCCGGCGACATCGCGGCGATGGCCGAACAGCGTGTCGAAATCGACGAAATTGGCGAAGGTGAGGCTGCCATCCGGGGCACTGGCCATCAGGTCCAGCGTCACATCGACGAGGGCGGCGTTGTCCTCGCCCTTCACCTTTCGTGTGGGACCGCGGCCACCGAAGATATCGGCGATCTTGCCGACCGAGATGACCTCGCGCCCGGCAGATTGCAGGTGGTCGAGCAAGGTCGGCTCCGGCGGCGGCGTGGTGAAGTCGCGCCGGCGCGAGGTGCGCTTGAACGATCCCGTGCGTTCGCCGATGAAGGGCCGCGCGATGACGCGGGCGATGCGCAAGGGCTCCAGCAGCTTCTTTGCGACCTGGCAGACATCAAGCAGGCGCTCAAGCCCGAAATGCTGTTCGTGTGCAGCAATCTGGAAGACGGAATCGGCCGAGGTGTAGCAGATCGGCTTGCCGGTGCGGATATGCTCCTCGCCCAGCCGGTCGAGCACTTCGGTGCCGGAGGCGTGGCAATTGCCGATGATGCCGGGCAAGCCGCATTGGCGCACCAGCTCGGCCATGATCTCAGGCGGGAAGCAGGGTTCGGTCTTGGCGAAATAGCCCCAATCGACCGGTACCGGACAGCCGGCCATTTCCCAATGGCCGCTCGGCGTATCCTTGCCGGCGGAAAGCTCGGCAGCTGCGCCATAGGCACCACGCGCCTGGACCTTGGCAAAGCCCGCCGGCAATTGGCCGCTCGCCAGTTCGGCCGCGAGACCGAGGCCGATCTCCTCAAGATGCGGCAGGCGCAGCGAGCCTTTGCGAAGGCCATCCTTGTCAGCCTTCCCGGCTGCGCAGAATGCCGCGATATGGCCCAGCGTATCCGTGCCGCTATCGCCGAAGCGCACCGCATCGGGTGCTGCACCGATGCCGAAAGAATCCATGACCAGGATGAAGGCGCGTCTATCGCTCATCGCAATTCCTCCAGCACCACGGGGCCGGTGCGGCTCTCACCCACCAGCCGTACGGCGCGGCGCAAATTCTGCATCGCCAGTTCGGCAGAGGCATCATCGGCGGCGTGAACCATGGCGATCGGCTGCTGCGGTCCCACCGCCTCGCCCAGCCCCACGATATCGGTAAAGCCGACGCGATGATCGATCCCGTCGCTGGGCTTGGTGCGCCCACCGCCCAAGGCGACAACCGCCATGCCGACGGCACGCGTGTCCATCACCTTCACCACCCCCGCCTCTTCCGCAAAGCAGGGCTTTATCACCGGCGCCTTGGCGAGATACTTTTCCGGCTTCTCGAGAATATCCGCCGGGCCACCCAGCCCAACCACCATACGCTGGAAATGTTCCGCGGCACGTCCGCTTTCAAGGGCGCGTTCGGCCAGCCGCCGCCCCTGCGCCGCATCTTCGGCCTTGCCGCCGAGGACGAGCAATTCGGCCGACAGCGCCAGCGTGACCTCGAGCAGGCGCGGCTCGGTCTTCTCGCCTTTGAGGCATTGGATCGATTCAAGCATCTCGACGGCGTTGCCGGCGGTGCGGCCCAGCACCTGATTCATATCGGTGATGAGGGCGCTCGTCTTCACACCCGCACCATTGGCGACACGGACGATGGAATCGGCAAGCTCGCGGGCCATTTTCAGCTCGGCCGCGAAGGCACCGGAGCCGGTCTTCACATCCATCACCAACCCCTGGAGGCCCGCCGCCAATTTCTTCGAGAGAATGGACGCGGTGATGAGCGGCACGGATTCGACCGTCGCCGTCACATCGCGGATGGCATAGAAGCGCCGATCGGCCGGGGCGAGATCCGCCGTCTGGCCGATGATGGCGCAGCCTGCTTGCCGTACCACCTTGCGGAAGGTGTCGAGATCGGGCGCCGTCTTGTAACCGGGGATGGCGTCGAATTTATCGAGCGTGCCGCCGGTATGGCCGAGGCCACGGCCTGAGATCATCGGCACATAGCAGCCGCAGGCGGCGACGATCGGCCCCAAAACCAGCGAGGTCTTGTCGCCGACGCCGCCGGTCGAATGCTTGTCGACGATCGGGCCATCGAGCGCGAGCTGCGCCCAATCGAGCACCGTGCCGGAATTCATCATCGCCCGTGTCAGGGCGACGCGCTCGGTCATGTCCATGCCACGGAAGAAGACCGCCATGGCAAAGGACGCGATCTGCCCCTCGCTCACGGCGCCGGAGCTGATGCCGCTGACGAAGAACTCGATCTCGGCCGGCGTCAGGCGCTGAGCATCGCGTTTCTTGCGGATGATTTCCTGGGGCAGCATCATTTCGTTGCCTTGAGATAGCTCAGCAACAGGCGCGTCAACCTCTCGGATGCATTCTTCATCTGCTGCATGGTGTGTTCGTGGCTGAGAGTCTCGCGGCTCATCCCGGCGCCCATATTGGTGACGGCGCTGACGGCCGCGACCTTCATGCCGAAATAACGGGCGAGAATGACATCCGGCACAGTCGACATGCCGACCGCATCGACGCCCAGCGCGCGCAAGCTCTTGATTTCAGCCGGCGTCTCGAATTGCGGGCCGGCGAGCCAGGCATAGACGCCTTCCTTCAGCGGGATCTTCAGTCTGGCCGCAGCGCTCTTCAGCTCTTTGCGCAGGCCGGCGTCATAGGCACCCACCATGTCGACGAAGCGCTGATTGCCCTTGAGACCGAAAAGGGGCGATTCCTGGACGTAATTGACATGATCCTTGATGAGGATGAGGCCGCCCGGCTTGACACCCGGCATCAGGCTGCCGGCGGCATTCGTCAGAAGCAGGGTTTCGCATCCCAGGCCATGCAGCGTTTCGATCGGCACCTTCATGGCACCGGCATCGCCGCGCTCGTAATAATGAATGCGCCCCTGCAGGATGGCCACGGATTTGCGGCCGATGCGACCCAGCACCAGGCGGCCGGCATGGCCGCTCACCCCCGATTGCTCGAAACCCGGCAGATCCGCATAGGGAAAGGCAATCGGGTCTTCGACCTTTGCCGCAAACTCCCCCATACCGGAACCGAGCACCAGGCCGATCTCGGCCCGGAAACCTTTTGCCTTGCGGGCGATGACTTTCAGCGCAGCAGCACTCACGACAGGTGATCCTTGCCGAAGGATGCCGGCAGCAATTCGGCGAGTTTGAAGGTGTGGCGCAGACCATCAGGGCCGCAGATATGGATCGGCGTATCGGGTGCTGCAAATTCGGCGATGCGTTGGCGGCAACCGCCGCAAGGTGTGGTGAGATCCTCGCCATCGCCCATCACGGCGATCTCGCGGATCTTTTTGCCACCAGCGGTCACCATGGCACCGATGGCACTTGTTTCAGCACACCAGCCTTCCGGGAACGCCGCGTTCTCGACATTGCAGCCGGCATAGACCGCATTGTCGTCGGCAAGGATCGCAGCACCCACATGATAGCTCGAATAGGGGGCATGGGCATGCGCCATGGCGCGCCGCGCGGCTTCAAGCAGCCGGGAATCCATTGTCATCTCTCCTTGATATAGGGATAGCCCAGCGCCTTCGGTGCCACAGCCTTGCCGATGAAACCGGCCAGCAGGACGACGGTGAAGAGGTAGGGCAAAGCCTGAATGAGCGGCACCGGCACATGGCCGATACCGGGTAATGCGACACCTTGCAGGCGAATGGCGATCGCATCCAGGAAACCGAACAGCAAGCAGGCAAAGAAGGCGGGCCAGGGCCGCCATTTGCCGAAAATCATGGCAGCAAGCGCGATGAAGCCGCGCCCCGCCGTCATCTCCTTCTGGAACGTGGCGTTCATCGAGATCGAGAGGAACGTGCCGGCGATGCCGCAGAGCAACCCCGCGATCATCACCGCCATATAGCGCAGACGCAGGACCGGAATGCCGGCCGTGTCGACCACTGCCGGCGCCTCGCCCGCCGCACGCAGGCGCAGGCCGAAGCGGGTGCGATAGAGCACGAACCAGACCAGCGGCACGATGGCGATGGCCACATAGGTGAGCAGGCTGTGGCCGCTGATGATGTGGTAGTAGATCGGGCCGATGAACGGTATTTCGATCAGCGTATCGGCACCCGGCAGCTTGATCGGCATCAGGCGCTGATCCGGCGTGAGGTCCGGCGTATTGCCACCGCGCCCGAACCAGGCATGGCCGAGCACCACGGTGAGGCCCGCCGCCACGATATTGATGGCGACACCCGACACCACCTGGTCGCCGCGATGGGTGATGCAGGCATAGCCGTGCACCAACGACAGCAGCGTGGCGACGACGACGGCAGCACCCAGCGCGATGAAGGGTGAGCCCGTCTCGGCCGCGACGACGGCCGCGGCAAAGGCTGCCGCCAGCATCTTGCCCTCAAGTCCGATATCGATGACGCCGGAGCGTTCCGAGAAGATGCCGGCCATGGCGCAGAAGATGAGCGGCGTCGCCATGCGGATGGTTGCTGCCAATGTCGAGAGTGCCAGCAGGAAGGTATCATCCATGGGATGACGCTCCCTGCGCTTTGGCCGCCACCAGCCGCAGATAAAGCCGTTCGACCCAGGGGCGGTTCATATAGGCGAGCGCCCCGGAGAACAGGATGATGAGACCCTGGATGGTGATGATCATCTCGCGCGTGATGGTCGGGATCTCGAAGGCGAGCTCGGCCCCGCCCTGGTAAAGCGCGCCGAAGAGGAGGCTCGCCAGCACGATGCCGAAAGGATGGTTGCGGCCCATCAAGGCGACGGCGATACCGGTGAAGCCGGCGCCCGCCACGAATTCCAGCAGCAGGCGATGCTGCACGCCCAGGATCTCATTGACACCCACGGAACCTGCCAGTGCGCCGGAGATGGCCATGGCGATGATGACGACCCGCGCCGGCTTGATGCCGGCATAGATCGCGGCGCGCGGCGCGAGGCCGGTGGCGCGGATTTCGTACCCCAGGCGCGAGCGCCAGATGAAGATTTCGACCAGCACACAACAGATGAGCGCCCAGACGAGCGAGAGATTGAGCGGCGTCGAGGAGATCTTGATGCCGACCCAGCCGAAAGCTGTCGCCATTTCGGGCAATGTCGCGTTCTCGGTGAAGGTTCGGCTCTGGGTCGACATTTGTCCGGGATCGCGGAAGACGTCGACCAGCAGATAGACCATCAGCGCGGCCGCGAGGAAATTGAACATGATCGTCGTGATGACGATATGGCTGCCGCGATAGGCCTGGAGATAAGCGGGAACGATCGCCCAGGCGGCACCGAAAGCGGCGGCCGCCAGAATCGCCAGAGGCACGAGGACCGGGGCCGGGAGCAGATTGTCGAAGGCGAGCGCCACCACACCGGCACCGAGGCCACCGATATAGGCCTGCCCCTCTCCCCCGATGTTGAAGAGCCCCGCATGGAAGGCAACGGAGACCGCCAGACCGGTGAAGATGAAACTGGTCGCGTAATAGAGCGTGTAACCCCACCCGTACCCGCTGCCGAAAGCACCCTCGACCAGAATGGCGATGGCCTCGAAGGGATTGGCACCGATGGTCCACAGAATGAGGCCGGCAACGACCAGCGCCATCAGCACATTGATGATGGGCAACAAGCCGATCTCGATCCAGCGCGGCAATTGACTGGGCCGCGCACTCATGACGCCGCCCGCTGCTGCTCGGCGCTGCCGGTCATCATCAGGCCCAATTGCCGCTCATCGGCATCCTTGCCGGCGATCTCGCCAACGATGCGGCCCTGGTTCATGACCAGGACGCGGTCGGCCAGTGCCAGGATCTCATCGAGTTCCACCGAGACCAGCAGGATGGCGACACCGCGATCGCGCAAGGCGACGATCTCACGGTGAATGAACTCGATGGCACCGATATCGACACCGCGCGTCGGCTGACCGACCAGCAGCACGCGCGGCTGGCAGGCCATCTCGCGCGCGAGGATTAGCTTCTGCTGGTTGCCGCCGCTGAATTTGCTGGAGCCGAGTTGCGGCTGCAGTGGGCGCACGTCGAAACCCTGCATCAGTTCTTCGCAACGCCCGGTCATGGCATTGCGGTTGAGCAGGAAGCGCCCGCCCAGCTTGGGGTCGCGCTGATAGCCGAGCACGGCCGATTCCCAGGCCGGGAAACCGGTCACGATACCAAGGCGATGCCGATCCTCCGGCACATGGGCAAGGCCAAGCGCGCGCATGGCAGCAGGATCGCTGGGGCTGTCCGCCGAAATGACGGTGTCACGCAGGCGAATGCTGCCGCGGCTGGGCGTGCGAATGCCGGCGAGCGTCTCCAAGAGTTCGCTCTGGCCATTGCCGGACACGCCGGCGATGCCGACGATCTCACCGGCATGGAGGTTGAAAGAGATATCGTGGAGTCGCGTGACACCGCGTTCATCGACCAATGACAACGCGTCGACAGCAAGTTCCACGGCGCGGATCGCGGCCGGTGTCTTCTCCAGTTCCAGGCGCACCTTGCGGCCAACCATCAGCTCGGCGAGTTCGTTGGCATTGGTGTCGGCGGTGCGGCGGTCGGCCACGACCTCGCCACCGCGCATGACGGTGACATGATCGGTGATCGCCAGCACTTCTTTAAGTTTGTGCGTGATGAGCAGGACCGTGACACCGCGCGCCTTCAAGGCAGCAAGGATGCGGAAGAGCTGGTCCGTCTCCTGCGGTGTCAGCACGCCGGTCGGCTCATCGAGAATGAGAATGGAGCAGTGCCGAAAGAGCGCCTTCAGGATCTCGACCCGCTGCTGATCGCCGACGGGAAGATCGCCGACGCGCGCGTCCGGGTCGACCGTCAGGCCGAATTCGGTGCCGAGGCGCAGCAACTCGGTCCGCGCCTTGCTGGCACCTTCCTTCAGCATGGCACCACCTTCGGCGCCCAGCATGACGTTTTCGAGCACGGTGAAGCTCTCAACCAGCATGAAGTGCTGATGCACCATGCCGATGCCGGCAGCGATCGCCGCGGCTGATGAACGGATGTTCACCTTCTGCCCGTCGATGCGGATCTCGCCGCTATCGGCCTCGTAGAAGCCGTAAACGATCGACATCAGGGTCGATTTGCCGGCGCCGTTCTCGCCGATGATGCCGTGAATGGTGCCCTTCTCGACGCGCAGGGAAACATCGCGATTGGCCTGGACCGAACCGAAACGCTTGTTGATGCCGACCAATTCGATGGCAGGCGGCGGCGCCCCATTGGACGCCGCCGCTGTCATCGCCTGGTCCGGCCCGTGAGGGGCGGCTGGCATATTGTTCAGAAATCCACCCGCTTAATAGGTGCAGGCGTTGTCGGCCATGTAGTCATGCACCTTGATCTTGCCGGAGATGATGTCGGCCTTTGCGGCATCGACCTTCGCCTTCATGTCGTCGGTGATCAGCGACTTGTTGTTGTCATCGAGCGCCCAGCCGACACCTTCGTGGGCGAGATCCATGACCGTGACGCCGGCCTTCCAGCTGCCATCCTTGGCAGCCTTGGCCGAGTTATAGACGGCAACGTCCACGCGCTTCACCATAGAGGTCAGCATGGTGCCGGGATGGAGATAGTTCTGGTTGCTGTCGACACCGATGGCGAACTTGCCGGAATCCTTGGCGGCCTGATAGACGCCGGTGCCGGTACCGCCGGCGGCGGCGAAGATCACGTCGACGCCCTGGTCGAACTGACCCTTGGCAAGTTCCGTGCCCTTGGTGGGATCGTTCCACGCGGCAGGCGTCGTACCCGTCATGTTGGCCGTCACGGCCGCATCCTTATTGGCGTATTTGGCACCCTGCTCGTAGCCACATTCGAAACGGCGGATGAGTGGGATGTCCATGCCGCCAACGAAGCCGACCTTGCCCGACTTGCTCGCCATCGACGCCAGCATGCCGACCAGGAACGAGCCTTCGTGCTCGCTGAACACAATCGATTGCACATTCGGCAGATCGACCACCATGTCGATGATGGCGAAATGCTTGTCGGGAAATTCCTTGGCAACCTTGGTCAGCGCATCGGCCTGGCTGAAACCGATGCCGATAATGGGATCAGCGCCCTTCTCCGCCATGCGGCGGAAGGCCTGCTCGCGCTGGGCGTCCGTCTGCACTTCGAATTCCAGATAGGCATCGCCCGTCTCGGCCTTGTACTTCTCCATGCCGTTGAAGGCGGCCTCGTTGAAGGATTTGTCGAACTTGCCGCCGGCGTCATAGACCACGGCCGGTTCTGCCATGGCAGCGCCCGCCGCAAACATCACCGCCATCGCCGTCGCCGCGCGAAGCAAAAGCTTATTCATTTCATGTCTCCCAAAAGTGGCCTTTTGGCCGTTTCTTTTCGTCGGGTAAGCGGCGCCCCCGCCGGGCCTGCCGCTACCTTACGCGAATAATGCTGACCCTTTGGACAGGAATCAACCGCGATATCCCTGCTGTCGGTCAGGATGGGCCGGTCCCGGGCCATTTTCAAAGGAAGTTTTGTAGAGTTTCGTCCAGCTACCGATCTGCCCAGCCGCCCGCCCCGTCGGTGTAAGCTGGGACCGGAATTTGGGTAAAGTGGGGACCATGGCAAACTCGACCTATCCGCGCGATCTCATCGGCTACGGCCGGCGCCCGCCACAAGCCGGTTGGCCCGGCGGCGCCCGGATTGCCGTGCAATTCGTGCTCAATTACGAAGAAGGTGGTGAGAATTGCATCCTGCATGGCGATGCGGCTTCGGAGGCCTTTTTATCCGAAATCGTTGGCGCCCAGCCCCTGCCCAACCAGCGCCATATCAGCATGGAATCGATCTACGAATATGGTAGCCGGGTCGGCGTCTGGCGGGTGCTTGATCTCTTCGCCCGCCACCGGCTGCCGCTCACCATCTTTGCTGTCGGCATGGCGGTCGAACGCCACCCGGATGTTATTCGTGCCATGCACCAGGCAGGACATGAGATCTGCAGCCACGGCTATCGTTGGATCAACTACCAGAATGTCGACGAGGCGACGGAGCGTGCCGACATGGCGCGCGCCATCGCGGCAATCCGCAACGTCACGGGTGAAAGGCCGCTCGGCTGGTATACCGGCCGCACTGGCCCCAACACGCACCGGTTGGTCGCTGAGGAAGGTGGCTTTCTTTACAATGCCGACGATTACAGCGACGACCTGCCGTTCTGGTCGACCCTCCATGGGGCACCGCAGCTGATGGTGCCTTATACGCTCGATGCCAATGACATGCGCTTTGCGACACCTCAAGGCTTCAACAGCGGCGACCAGTTCTTCGGCTATCTGCGCGACAGCTTTGATGTACTTTATGCCGAGGGCGAGCACACGCCGCGCATGATGTCGGTCGGCCTGCACGCACGTCTGGTCGGCCGGCCCGGGCGTCTTAAATCGCTGGCGCGCTTCCTCGACCATGTGACGGCCCATGACAAGGTCTGGGTGGCACGACGCATCGATATCGCGCGGCATTGGCGTGACCGCCATCCTTTCGGAGAACAAGCATGAGCAGCCCAACTGCCGACGCGCATCCCTTTGGTGCGGCGGCGATCAACCTCCTCGATCCGCGCCTCGGCGCCGCGGCACTCTCGGCCAGCGATGAATTCTTCGCGCCGAAGGAGCGCATGCTCAACCCGGATCCGGCCGTCTTCATTCCCGGCAAGTATGACGACAATGGCAAGTGGATGGATGGTTGGGAAAGCCGGCGCAAGCGACAGGAAGGCTATGATCATTGCGTCTGCCAGCTCGCTTTTCCCGGCCGCATCGCCGGCTTCGACATCGATACCAGCCACTTCACCGGCAACTACCCGCCGGCGGCATCGATCGAGGCGTGCCGTATCGACGGCGATCCCGATGCGGCGACGACATGGCAGACCATCGTGGTCGCCACATCGCTGAACGGCGACAGCCATCACTTCGTGGCGAGCGACAGCGCCGATATCTTCACCCATATCCGCCTCAACATCTATCCCGATGGCGGTGTGGCACGCCTGCGAGCCTATGGGCGGCCCGTCACCGATTGGGCAAAGCTGCAGGGCCGGCGCGTCAACCTCGCCGCTGTCGAGCTTGGCGCCCATGCGATCGGCTGTTCAGACCAGCATTACGGCTCGCCCATGCGCGCGCTCTTCCCGGGTCGCGGCATCAACATGGGCGACGGATGGGAAACGCGGCGGCGGCGCGAGCCCGGCAATGATTGGTGCATCATCGCCCTCGCCCATGCAGGCCGGATCGAGGAGATCGAAATCGATACTGCCCATTTCAAGGGCAATTTCCCGGATCGCTGTTCGATTCAGGCAGCGTTGATCGATGTTGCGACCGAGCAATCCATCGTCACGCAATCCATGTTCTGGCGCACCCTGCTGCCGGAGCAGAAGATGGTGATGGATAAGCAGCATCTCTATGCACGAGAGATCATCGATCTGGGGCCGATCAGCCATGTTCGGCTGAACGTCATTCCCGATGGCGGCGTATCGCGGTTGCGCCTCTGGGGTAAACCAGCGTGAAGTTGAAGATAGAGCCACTCACGCGCGCGGCCTTCGCGCCCTTTGGTGACGTCATCGATTGCGATGGCGGCAATCACTATACGATCAACGAAGGCTTCGCCGAACGCTATCACGACCTTGCCAAGGTAGAAGTCGCGGCCGATGGCGGCCGACCTCTCATCAACATCTTTCGCGCCAGGCCCCGCAATTTGCCGCTGCGCGTGGAGATGATGGAGCGACACCCCTTGTCGTCGCAGGCTTTCGTGCCGCTGATGCCGCGCGCCTTCCTGGTCATCGTGGCGGCGGCCGGTACAGCCCCTGCCGCACAGGATCTGCGCTGCTTTCGCACGCAGGGCCTGCAAGGCGTCAATTATGCGCCCGGCACTTGGCACTATCCGTTGATTGCGCTGGAAGCGGAGCAGGACTTCCTGGTCGTCGATCGCGGTGGGCCGGGCAAGAATTGCGATGAGACCCCGATTGCTGACGAGGTCTTCGTCGTCGATTGAGCCGATCAGCCGACGAGCGGCAGGCTGATCGTCACCTCGAAACCGCCTTCCGGCCTATTCCGCGCGGCAACGCGCCCGCCCATCAGTTCAATGTTGCGGCGAACGATCGCCAGTCCCAGACCGAAATGCGGACCGCCCGCAGCACCACTGCCATTGGCCGGGCGATGCGAGACATGGCGTTCGAAGATTGCCGGCAGGAGATCGACGGGCACACCCGGCCCTTGATCGATCACGGTAAGGCGCGCGCGCCCACCACCCTGCTTCAGTTCCAACCGGACCGTTGAGCCCTGAGGCGCGAAGCTCACCGCATTGTCGACGAGATTCTCGATCGCCGTTTCCAGCGCCTCTTCGCTCGCCGACACCTTGATGCCGGGCTCGACCATTGCCACGATTTTCACGTTGTTGCCATGCGCTTCGGCAAAGGCACGCGCGGTGTTCTCGACCAGCGGCGACAGTTTGATCGGCGCGGACGGTGCGTCGATCATTTCGGCGATGGCTTCGTCGATCCGCCGTGCCGAGGCGACGAGATCTTCCAATCGCTCCAGCGCGCGCTCGATGGTTTCAACCGCCCGCTTGCCGCGATCGTCATTGGTCGTATTGGCGATGCGCCGGATCGGCTCGACGGCCTGTGCCATGGCAGCGATCGGCGCCTTCAGCGCATGGGCGTTTTCTTCGGCAGCCTCGCGGATCGACCGCGCCGAGGTTTCGAGCGTCGTGACCAGGCTGTCAAATTCCACCGCCACTGGCTTCAGCTCAGGGACCGGCGTTGCATTGGCAAAGCTGATTTGCCGCCGGCCAGGGGTATGGCGAATGATACGCGCGAGGCGCGCAAAGCGGTTCAGGCCGAGCGCCACCGAGACCGCGACCGCCAGGATCAGCAATGCCATCATGGCGTAAAAAATGCCTGCCCAGCGCACTTCTGGCGCGGAGGCGAATGGGCGTGCCAAAGTCGTGCCGGCCGGGTCATTTTCGGCATAGGCCGTAATCACGGCCCAACAGCCAACCTCGGTATGGAAGGGCGAGATCGATGTGAGGATTTCGGTGGTGCCGCTTGGCCCCGTGAAGCTCTGGCTGAGGCTGCGATTACCGGCGCAGCTTTCCTCGACCTTGCCGAGGATGCCGGTTGCAACAAGAGCGCGTCGCTCGGCATCGAGATAGGCGGCATCGACCGTCGGGAATGCCGCTACATAATAGAAACTCTGCTGTTCGCCGATGGGCCGCATCAGCAGCTTGATGCGCAAGCTGCTGGTACCCAATCGCGCGACCCATCCCGTGGCAGCGACCGGCGCCTTCGCCCCCTCGGCACGCAATGCCAGCTCCAGCCCTTGCGCCAACAGATAGCCTTGATTCTGCAGATTGCTGAGCAGCAATTGCTGCCGCTCTTCATCGACTGTGGCAAAGCGGGCGTAGAGGATCATCGGCACGCTGAGGAACACCAGCCCCAGCAATACCAGCTTCACCAGAACCGATCCGAATATGGTGCGCAGCATCCCTTCCCCCGCGGGCGATCCCGGCCTTAAGTGTCCTTGCCGGCAGCACGCCAGCGATAACCGAAGCCCGGAAAATTCTCGATCGCATCGAAACTGGGATCGACCGCGATGAATTTCTGGCGAACGCGCTTGATGAGCGCCCGCACGTTGGCCCGGTAGCCATCCGGCCCCTGCCCGGCCGCAAAATTCTCTCCGCGAAGTGCGTCATAGATCTCGCGATAGCTGACATCGCGACCGGCGCGCACCATCAGAGCTACCGATTTGAACTCACCCAGCGTCAGGCTCACGGGCCGTTCGCGCCACGTGACGGCATGCGACCCAGCATCGAGCAAGAGCAGGCCAGTCTGCAGAATCCCGTCCGTGCCCCCTTGGCTGTCACCACCCGCCTCAACGGCCTCGCTGCGGCTCAAGGCCAGTTCGATCCGGCGTTGCAGAATGGCGAAGCTGCGCGTCTTCCCGACGAAATCGATGGCGCCGGCTTTCAGCGCCGCCTCCTCATAGATGACGTCGTCAAGGGAGGTCAGAAAGATCGCTGGCGTCATCAAGCCGATCTGGCGCAAGCGCTGCAGCAATTCCAATCCGGTAAGGCCCGGCATCTTCCAGTCGAGGATAAGCAGATCGATGATGACATCCTGCGCCACGGCATCGGCGCTCAGGGCTTCGAGTGCGACGTCAGGTGCCGCATATTCGCGCACGCTGAAGCCTGCCTCGGTCAGATTGCCGACCAGCATCGGCCGAAATAGGTCGTCGTCATCGACGACAACAATGCGCGTCGCCTCAGCCATCCTGGCCGTTCCTCTTCTTATGGGACATGGTGCGCCTCCTTGAGCGCCTTATAGCAGGACTGGATTGCGGCATCGTCCGCACCCTCGGGCAGCATCTCATAGCTCAGGGCGCGGCGTTGATTGTCCGCGACGTCCAGGAAGAAATAGACGTCGAGCGAGCAAGTTCCGGTGCGATAGGTCCAGATCGTGCCGGTCCCTTCGCGCCGTGTGGCGATCGGACGGCCAAGCAAGGATGCCACATCCGATTCGGCCTTGCTCTTGAGCTCGTCCGGCGTGGACGCCGATGCCGACGCGGCGATCGGCTCAGGCTCGGCCGTCATGACTGGCGGTACCGGCAAAGCGGCGAGCTCGTCCGGCACGTCATCCTTGTCACGCGCCTCGACGACATCGCCCGGCTGTGTAATCAGCAACTGATGCGCATCGCCTCCTGTCGCCTGACCCGTTGGCGTCGTCGCGCCCGTCGCGTCGGCCTCTAGCAATTTCGGCGAGGCGGGCGCCCTCTTCTGCGTCTTTGGCTTCAGCTTGGGAATGATCGGTTCGTCCGGCAACGCGGTTGTAGCAGCTGGCTTCGCCGCGACGGCGACGGGCTTTTTGGCATCCTGCGCGGTGCCGGCACAGGCTGAAAGGAGCATTGCCGCGACAACTCCGTTAACAAAATGAGAAAGTAGGCGTCGTGTCATATCTTCACTCATGGCGTCGCCGGTGCAGCCTCGCGGCAAATGAGGCCTGCTGATAGCCACCCCTGCCGTACTCTACAAGATACTGATAACGCCAAAATCGTGCCGCAACATAAGAATAGCGTGAGAGGAACAATTTTTAGTCGCTCTTTACAGACGCACAACAACCCGCCCTCGGACGGATGTCACAGAAATCACACCGGGCGATGACATAGCCACATATTCGTATCTCCGACGAAAGGCGGAAGTTCCCGCACTCAGGCAACATTGTGCGGATTTGATGGACCGCTCCCACTCGGCCATGAGCGCCCTAACGCCGCGGCGGCCGGATCGTTCCAGCCTCGTTCGCCTAGCCTCGTTCGTGGCGAGCGGGCACAGCATGGCGACAAGCAAAAAGGCCTGCCCCATTCGGGACAGGCCTTTATCATCGCGTCGTCCAACCCTAAGAGCTCACAACCATGTAAGGCTGCCGCTGCCGGTCAGACTGTTGTCTCGCGGGAAAGATGGTGGGCGCAGTAGGACTCGAACCTACGACCCGCTGATTAAGAGTCAGCTGCTCTACCAACTGAGCTATGCGCCCGCGGACCGTTATGTTCCGGTCGGCGCGCGGTATAGCAAACGCCCCGCAGCCTGTCGATAGCTAAATTCGATAAATCCGACCGGGACTTACCGCCTTGTTTGGAGAGGCTAATTCTCCTCTCGTCCACCGCGGCTAAGCTTGGCATCGCGATGGACATAGGCCGACATCATCAACCCGAATCCGGCGAGCACAGTCATCATGGCCGTGCCGCCATAGGAGATGAGCGGCAGCGGCACACCGACCACGGGAATAAGACCCATGACCATCGCCGTGTTGATGAAGAAGTAGGTGAAGAGATTGAAGCTCAACCCGAACGCCATCATCTTGCCGAATTGGCTGCGGCACCTGAGCGCGATGACGACGCCGTAGAGCACCAGCAGCGAATAGAGCGTCAGGAGGACGACGCCACCCACGAGCCCCCATTCCTCGGCGAACATGGTAAAGATGAAGTCGGTCTGCCGTTCCGGCAGGAAGTCGAGATGGCTTTGCGTGCCCTGCAGGAAGCCCTTGCCCCAGACACCGCCTGACCCCAGCGCGATCTTCGACTGGATGATGTGATACCCGGCGCCGCGCACATCCGATTCCGGATCGAGAAAGGTGAGGATGCGGGCCTTCTGGTAATCGTGCAGCAGGCTCGAATTCCAGGCGAAATAGGCACCGACTACGCCGACCGCAATGATGATGGCGAATTTCCACCAGCGCACACCTGCCGCAAAGAACATGGCGCCACCGACGATCATCAGCGTCACCGCCGTGCCGAGATCGGGCTGTTTCATGACGAGGCCGGCCGGTGCCACGGCCAGCAGGGTTGGTGGAATGAGCACCCAGGGCTTGCCGACCGCCTCCCAATCGACGCCGTGGAAATAGCGTGCCAGGCTGAGGACCAAAGCGATCTTCATCATTTCCGACGGCTGCAACTGCATGAAGCCCAGATTGATCCAGCGCTGCGCGCCCATGCCGATCTCGCCGAGGAATTCGACATAGACCAGCAGCACAAAGGCGAGGCCATAGAAGAGATAGGCAAAGCGCATGTAATAGCGCAGATCGATGAGGCCCAGCAGAAGCATGCCGACAACGCCCAAGGCGAAACGCTTGATCTGCGCGTTCATCCACGGGTCGGCACTGCCATGGGCCGCCGAATAGAGCATGGCAAAGCCGATCGACGCCACGGCGGTCACCAGCAGCACCAGGCTCCAATTCAGTTGCAGAAGCTTCTCGCCGAGCGAGATCTTCTTCTGCTTGTTGCCCATGGGGGTCATGGCGAACATCAGGGCATCTCCCGCCGGCCGCCTTCGTCATTCGGATTGCGGCGCGCCGGATCGCGGCGCTGGCATTCGATGAGGATGTCGCGGGCAATAGGTGCCGCAAAGGTCGAACCACCGCCGCCATGTTCGATCACAACAGAGATCGCATAGCGCGGCTGGTGCACCGGCGCAAAGGCTACGAACAGGGCATGATCGCGCTGCGGCCAGGGCAGGTCTTCGTTCTTGCGCACGCCCGTGGCGCGTTCCGACATGGTGATGCGACGCACCTGGCTGGTGCCAGTCTTGCCGGCCATTTCCATGCCTGGAATGTCGATGCGCCGTCGATAGGCGGTGCCGCGCTGGTCATTGGTGACCAGATCCATACCGCGGCGGATCATGGCGAGATGTTCCTGCTTCACATCCATCTTGGGCGCGGCATCGCTCTCCTGGGCTGCATTCACGACGGTGAGCGGCGGGTATGCCTCGTCGCTGCCGGCAGCGCCATAGCGCTTGAAGAGCCGCGGCTTCACGGCATAACCGCCATTGGCGACGCGGGCCGTCATCAAGCAGAGCTGCAGCGGTGTCGCCTGGATGAAGCCCTGGCCGATACCGGCCACCAGCGTCTCGCCCGGATACCATTTCTCGCCAAGCGTGCTGATCTTCCATTGCTGGTCCGGGATGACTCCCGGGTTTTCGCCCGGCAGATCGACCCCCGTCGGCCGGCCGAGGCCGAACTTGCGCGCCATTTCGGCGATGGCATCGATGCCGACGCGCTTGGCAACGTCGTAATAATAGACATCGCAGGAATGCTTCAGGGCATCCGGCATCGTCACATGCCCATGGCCTTCCTTCTTCCAGCAATGCAGGCGCATCGGGCCGAAGGTATAGAAGCCGGGGCAGAAGACGCTGAAACTGGGGCTGATACCGGCAGCTTGCGCCGCCATCGTCGTGACAATCTTGAAGGTCGACCCAGGCGCATAGCCGTCCGAGACGGTCTTGTTGGTGAGGGGGCGGAACATGTCCGCATTGAGCGTGCGCCATTCATCGCCCGAAATACCACGATAGAACGAGGCAGGGTCGAAGCTTGGCGTCGATGCCATGGCCAGAACTTCGCCGGTGAAAATATCCATCACCACGGTCGAGCAGGATTGTTCGGCCGCGATGCGCTGCTGGGCGAATTCCTGCAGGCCGATATCGATGGTGGTCACCAGATCGGCCCCCGGCTTGCCCTCGACGCGGGACAATTGCCGGATGATGCGCCCGACCGAGTTCACTTCCATTTCGCTCTTGCCGGCGGAGCCGCGCAGCGAGCCGTCATAGGTCTTCTCAAGCCCGCTCCGGCCAATGCGGAAGCCAGGCAGCGTCAGCAGCGGATCGGGATCGGCGGCGACCTCGGATTCAGACGCCGTCTGGACGTAGCCGAGGATATGAGCCGTGAGGCCGGCGAACGGGTAGTAACGCTTCTGATCTTCCTCGATCGAGATGCCCGGCAGTTCCGGCAGGTTGAGCTCGACCTGGCTCATCTGCTCCCAGGATAGATCCTCCTTGACCGGGATCGGCGTGAAAGCGCGGTTGCGCTTCAGTTCGCGCAGCACCTTGGCGCGCTCACGCTCAGTGAGCGGCACCAGACGCGCAAAATCGCCGAGTGTCTGCTCCAGATCCTTGGTCTGCTCAGCCACCAGGATGGCGCGGTAGTTGGGGAAGTTCGCAGCAAGCGGCACGCCGAAGCGGTCAAGAATGAGGCCACGCGGCGGCGGCAGCAGGCGCAGGTTGATGCGGTTCTCATCCGCCAGCAGCCGGTACTTCTCGGATTCCACGACCTGCAGGTAATAGAGGCGCGCAATCAACGAGCCGACGAGGCCCGCCTGCATGCCGCCCAGGATCATGGCGCGCCTTGAGAAAACCTTGGCCTGATTCTGAGCCTGTTGCTTGTTACCAGCCATGATGCAATCTCAATCGGTCGGCAGCAGCCTGCGCTCGATCCATGCAAAAACATAAGCGAGCGGCGGGTAGCAGACGAATTCGAGCAGGAAAAGGTTGAACGCTTGAACCGGGTTGACCAGCGTCTCCTGCAAAAAGGAAACGAGCAACCAGGTGAGGATGGTGGCGCAGGCGGCGACCAGGCCGAACACCGCCCAGATCAGCAGAAACGGCATGCCGTTGAGTGGCTTCCTCTGCCACAAGGCAACGCCATGCACGACGAGCAGGACCAGCAGGCCTACACCGATCGGCGCCAGCATCAGAAAATCATGCAACAGGCCGATCGAAAGAACGCCCCACATCGTCATCAGGCCAGGCTGATGCACTGTCCAGAAAAAGACCGAGATCAGAACCAGCGCCGAGGCAACCGTGCCAAGCCGAGGCAGATGCCAGGACAGCAGGGCCGTGAACAGCAGCAGAATGGTGAGCCCGACTGGAAGTGCTGCGCGCCAGGCAATGTCGGCCTGTTGGCCAAGGCTGGGTCTGATCACTCGCCCGCCCCAGGGGACAGCAGGCCGGTCTGATTGTTGGGGCTGAGCGCCTTCGTGGTGTCGACGCCCAGGTCCTGCATCAGGATGCCCGGCAGGCTGTAATCGATGAGGCGGATATTCTCCAGGCGGCTGAAGTCGACGAAAGGCTGCACCTGAATATGGCCGCCAGTGACCGATGCGACCTCGCCAACGGGAAGTCCAGCCGGAAATACGCCACCCTGCCCCGACGTGACGATGCGGTCCCCGACTTTGACGTCGTTGTCGCGCGATAGATAAAGCAGTTCCGGCATATCCGAGTTGCGCCCGGCGAGCACGGCCTGGTCGCGGCTGCGTTCGGCCACCACCGGCACGCGCGCGTTGATGTCGGTAATGAGAAGGATGCGCGCCGATCGCTCACCCACTTCGAGGACACGGCCGGCAAGACCAGCACCGGTCATCGCGGCCTGTCCCTTGGCGACACCCGCCTTGGTGCCACCCAGCACGATCAGCGAGCGCACGAAGCTTGACGACGCGTCCGCGACCACGCTGGCCGTGACGAAGCTGACCTTGGGGCCCATTTGGAAATTGAGCAGTTCGCGCAGGCTGGCATTCTCGGCCTGCAATTCGCGGGCGACGCGCTGCCATTCCATCAGCGTGTCGTTCTGGCGCTTCAGCGCCTCGTTCTCGGCCTTCAGTGCGAAGTAATCTTGGACATCGCTTGCCGTTTCACGGGCAGCATCGATCGGCCGCGAAACGGCATTGATCAGGGGCGCCGTCACGTCCATGACGGCCATGCGCAAACGGCTGACGATGATGGAATCCGGCTTCCCGATCAGCATCAAGCCGAAGGCGAAAGCCACCAAAAGAACAAAAGTGAACCGATGGGTCCAGGAGCGGGTCGCCGCCGCGGCCCCGATCGATCCCATACGCTTGTTCACCTATGATTCCTCCCAAACCTCGTGGACCGACTTGTGAGTCGAAGCCGATCAATCACTTAGGCTATTTTTCCACAGGAAGGGTTAAAGCGCAATTACCAAGCCGCCGCGTCAGCGTGATAAATCAGGCCGACGGCGCATATTTTCAGTACATATTGATGAGAACGTGGCGATGCGCCTTGATGTCCTCGAGGCAGCGGCCCGTGCCGAGCGCCACGCAGGACAGGGCGTCGTCGGCAATCGAGACCGGCAGGCCGGTCGCATGGCGCAGGACGAAGTCCAGATTAGCGAGCAGCGCACCGCCGCCCGTGAGGACAATACCCTTGTCGACGATATCGGCCGCGAGTTCCGGCGCCGTGTGCTCAAGGGCAACCTTCACCGCCTCGATGATGGCGCCAACCGGTTCGGCCAGGGCTTCCGCCACCTGGCGCTCGGTGATCACCAGCTCCTTGGGCACGCCGTTCATCAGGTCGCGGCCCTTGATCTCCATGACGCGGCCTTCGCCGTCTTCCGGCGGGCAGGCAGAGCCGATTTCCTTCTTGATACGCTCGGCCGAACCTTCACCGACCAGAAGGTTATGGTTGCGTCGGATGTAGGCGATGATCGCCTCATCCATCTTGTCGCCGCCAACGCGAACCGAGCGCGAATAGACGATGCCGCCAAGGCTCAAGACCGCAACTTCCGTCGTGCCGCCGCCGATATCGACCACCATCGAGCCCGTGGGCTCGGTCACCGGCAGGCCCGCGCCGATCGCCGCCGCCATCGGCTCCTCGATCAGGTAAACTTTGCTGGCGCCAGCAGATTCCGCGGATTCTTGAATGGCGCGGCGCTCGACGGCGGTGGAGCCGGAGGGCACGCAGACGATGATCTGGGGGCGCGCGAAGCTGCGGCGGTTATTATGCACCTTGCGGATGAAGTGCTTGATCATCTCTTCAGCCACTTCGAAATCGGCGATGACGCCGTCACGCAAGGGACGAATGGCTTGGATATTGCCCGGGGTACGGCCCAGCATCAGCTTGGCCTCGTCACCCACCGCCAGCACGTGCTTCTTGCCCTTCACATCGGCAATCGCCACCACGGACGGCTCGTTGAGCACGATCCCACGGCCTTTGACGTAGACCAGCGTATTCGCGGTACCGAGGTCGATCGCCATATCGGCGGAGAACATGCCCATCAACTTCGAAAACATCAGTACCACCTGCTTACCGCGCGACGCGGCGTTATTGTTCTTGAAACGGCTCGCCTCTGGCCGGCGGCCTTCTGCCGATTTCCTGAGGAGCCAATCGAGCCATCAGCCAAGTTGCGGCGAGACTCTGATTTGATGGGAATATTCCTCGGATTTTCACGCGTTAGCGGTCCGGAACATGCCCCGACTCCGGATACCAGCATGGCCCGGTCCGGCGTTGCTTTTACCGCCCGTGTCGCAACGGGACAAGAGGATTTGTGATGGAATTCCAAATGAGTGTGGGGTGTTCCTGACGAGGCGTGATGCCCGCTGGGCCCTGGTCCACCCTCTGTCATCCCGACCTCACAGCAGGTCACGGCAATGTGCCTGGCAGGCCCGAATGACCCTCACGACAGACGCGCAAACAGGTATTAGTGCGCGGCATTAATCTCGTAATAAGCGTATTTTCATAAGCTTTATTCACCCTGTTTGAAAAGCAAAAGGGACGGCCCCTTAAGGACCGTCCCCTCCGCACAATCTATGCGAGGCGTGACTTAGTTCTTGGTCTTGTCGACCAGGCGGTTCTTCGCGATCCACGGCATCATGCCACGGAGCTTTGCACCGACTTCCTCGATATTGTGTTCGGCCTGACGGCGACGCGTCGCCTTGAAGCTCGGCTGGCCGGCCGCATTCTCGAGGACGAAGTTGCGCACGAAGCGGCCCGACTGAATGTCTTCCAGCACGCGCTTCATTTCCTTCTTCGTCTCTTCGGTGATGATGCGCGGACCGGTCACGTAGTCGCCATATTCGGCGGTGTTCGAGATCGAGTAGCGCATGTTGGCGATGCCGCCTTCGTAGATCAGATCGACGATCAGCTTCACTTCATGCAGGCACTCGAAATAGGCCATCTCCGGCGCGTAACCAGCTTCGACCAGCGTTTCATAGCCGGCCTGGATGAGCGCCACGAGACCGCCGCACAGCACGACCTGCTCACCGAAGAGATCGGTTTCGCACTCTTCACGGAAGTTGGTTTCGATGATGCCCGAACGGCCGCCACCAATCGCGCTGGCGTAAGAAAGGGCCAATTCCAGGGCATTACCGCTGGAGTTCTGCGCCACGGCGACGAGGCAAGGAACGCCGCCGCCCTTCACATACTCGCCACGCACGGTGTGGCCCGGGCCCTTCGGCGCAATCATCACGACGTCGAGATCGGCGCGCGGCTCGATGAGCTTGAAGTGAATGTTGAGGCCGTGCGCGAAAGCGAGCGCCGCGCCCTGGCGCATATTCGGCGCCAGATCCTCGGCATAGAGCTTCGCCTGCAATTCGTCGGGCGTCAGGATCATAATGAGGTCGGCCCATTTCGCGGCTTCGGCCGGGGTCATGACCTGCAGGCCCTGCGATGTCGCCTTAGCGGCAGAGGCGGAACCCGGACGCAATGCCACGCGCACGTCCTTGACGCCACTGTCCTTGAGGTTGAGCGCATGGGCATGGCCCTGGCTGCCGAACCCAACCACGGCAATCTTCTTGCCTTTGATCAGGTTCACATCGGCGTCACGATCATAATAAACACGCATGGTCTTTCCCTTTCAGTAAAACAGGTCAGTGCTGCGGGCCCGGCTGTTGCCGAACCCACGAAATCATTCCGTGCCCGAGCCGCGCTTCATGGCGACGATGCCGGTGCGCGACACGTCGGAGAGGCCCAAAGGCTGCATCAATCCGATGAAGGCGTTGAGCTTCTCGGTCGAGCCGGTCATCTCGAAAACAAAGCTCTCGATCGTCGCATCGACCACGCGGGCGCGGAAGATGTCGGCAATACGCAAGGCTTCGACGCGCTTGTCGCCGGTGCTCGCCACTTTTACCAGCGCCATTTCACGTTCCAGCGACGGACCTTCGACGGTGAGGTCGGTGACGCTGTGCACCGGCACAAGGCGCTGCAACTGGTTCTTGATCTGCTCGATGATCATCGGCGTACCCGTGGTAACGACCGTGATGCGCGAGAGATGCTGCGCCGCGTCTACTTCGGCGACGGTGAGGCTTTCGATGTTATAGCCACGGCCCGAGAACAGACCGATGACACGGGCGAGGACACCGGATTCGTTGTCCACCAGCACCGACATCGTATGGCGTTCGATGGTTATGTCTTTCACGCTTGTCGACTCCCCTATCTGGCCTGCACCCCCGATAGCGGCCGGCACGCCAGAGACAATACCCAGATTGCGACGCTTGAGATCGCTCATGATCAGACCAGGACCATGCCCTCTTCCGAGACCGGCTTGGCAGCCTGATCTTCCGGACCCAGCAGCATTTCGTTATGCGGCGCACCGGACGGAATCATCGGGAAACAGTTTTCCTTCTCATCGACGGCGACATCGACCATGACCGGGCCCTTGATCGCGATCATCTCTTTGATGACGTCGTCGAGTTCGCTGACCTTGGACGCCCGCAGGCCATTGGCACCGAACGCCTCCGCGAGCTTCACGAAATCGGGCAGCGCGTCGCTGTAGGATTCCGAATAGCGCCCGCCATGCAGCAATTCCTGCCACTGGCGCACCATGCCCATCCATTTGTTGTTCATGATGAAGATCTTCACCGGCAGGCGGTACTGCACCAGCGTCGCCATTTCCTGGATGTTCATCATGATCGAGGCTTCACCGGCGACGTCAATCACCAGCGATTCCGGATGCGCCACCTGCACGCCATAGGCGGCCGGCAGACCATAGCCCATGGTGCCGAGGCCGCCTGACGTCATCCAGCGGTTGGGCTTGTCGAATTTCAGGAACTGCGCCGCCCACATCTGGTGCTGGCCCACTTCCGTCGTGATGTAGAAGTCCTTGTCCTTCACCGCGGCATAGAGACGCTCAAGCGCGAATTGCGGCTTGATGATCGTGTCGGAGGCCTTGTACTTCAGGCAATCGCGCGCACGCCATTTGTTGATCTGGTCCCACCAAGCGGCCAAGGCCTTCTGGTCGGTCTTCACCTGCCGCGCCTTCCAGATCCGCATCATCTCTTCGACCACATGGCCCACGTCGCCGACCACCGGAAGGTCGACGCGAACGCTCTTGTTGATCGAGCTCGGATCGATATCGACATGGATCTTCTTAGATCCCGGCGAGAATGCATTCAGGCGGCCGGTGACGCGATCGTCGAAACGCGCGCCGATATTGATCATCACGTCGCAATCATGCATCGCATGATTGGCTTCATACATGCCGTGCATGCCGACCATACCAAGCGACAAGGGATCCGACGCCGGGAAGGCGCCAAGACCCATCAGGGTCTGGGTGCAAGGGAAGCCGGTCAAGCGGATGAAATCGGTCAGCATCTTGCAGGCGAGCGGACCGGAATTCACCGCACCACCGCCGACGTAGAAGATCGGCCGCTTGGCACCCGCCATCAGCTCGACGACTTTTTCGACCTGCGCGCGATCCGGCTTTTGCACCGGGTTATAAGTGCGATGCCGCTGGCCGGCGTGATTGACGTATTCGTACTTCGCCTGCTGAACATCCTTCGGCAGGTCGAGAAGAACCGGGCCGGGACGGCCTGACCGGGCGACATAAAAAGCCTCATGGACCTTGCGCGACAGATCCTCGACCGACTTCACCAGATAATTGTGCTTGGTGCAGGGCCGGGTGATGCCGGTCGTGTCCGCTTCCTGAAAAGCGTCATTGCCGATGAGATGCGTCGGCACCTGGCCCGTGAGGCAGACGATCGGAATCGAATCCATGAGCGCATCGGTCAGACCCGTCACCGCATTGGTGGCGCCGGGGCCCGAGGTCACCAGCACGACACCGACCTTGCCGGTCGAGCGCGCATAGCCTTCAGCCGCATGAACGGCTGCCTGCTCGTGGCGGACAAGAATATGTCGTACCTTGTTCTGCTTGAAGAGTGCGTCATAGAGCGGAAGTACGGCGCCGCCCGGATAGCCGAAAATGACCTCAACGCCCTGATCTATCAGGGCTTTGACGATGATTTCTGCACCAGTGATAGGTTCCGTAGCCATATCCGATCCTCTTTTCCCGCGCCCCTTCAGGCACAAAGAAATCCAATCGCAGAGCGGTTTTCGCACTGCGGTGGCCGGACCTTAGTTTGTGACTATCGAGGGGTCAACAGGAAATCGCGAATTTTCTGGCGCGTTTGCGCCGTATAACTTTGCGAAAATTTCATAGCTGGCTGGTCAGATGATATAAAATTCGCCGACGGCACTTGATGCCGAAACCAGGTCAGCTGCCGCTTGGCGTAGCGCCGGGTCGCCTGCTGCGCCGCAGGAACGGCTTCGTCCAGTGCCATGCGCCCGCCGGCCACCGCTGCCAGTTCGGGATAGCCCAAGGCCTTCCGCCCACCCGCCTCGCCCCGACGCGGCAGGGCCTCCGCCCGCGCGACCTCGTCCAGGGCACCACGTTCCACCATCGCCGCGAAGCGGCCATCGACAGCGGCGTAGAGATCCGCCCGATCGGGCGTGATGACCAGCGGCAGGAAGCGATGCGGCGTAAGCGGCACCGTCGGCTGCGCCTGCCACCATGAGAGTGGCTGTCCCGTCTCCTCCAACACCTCCCAAGCGCGGGCGATGCGTTGCCGATCACTGGGTTTCAGGCGCTGGGCTGTCGCCGGATCGCGCCCGGCCAGGCGCCGATGCATCTCATGAGGCCCGAGCTCGATCACCATCTGCCGGGCCGTCTCGCGGACGATACCGGAAATCTCCGGCATGGGGCTGAAACCGGTCGTGAGCGCCCGGACGTAGAGCCCCGTCCCGCCCACGACGATCGGCACGCGACCCGCCATCAAGGCGGCGTCGATTTCTTTGGCAGCCAATTCTGCCCAGCGCTGCGCGTCGCAGGCATCGTCGAGATCCAGGAAGCCATAGAGCCGATGCGGCGCGCGTGCCTGATCGGCAGCACCCGGCTGTGCCGTCAAAATGGGCAGATCGCGATAGACCTGCATGGAATCGGCATTGATGATCGTGCCGCCCAGAGCTTCGGCAAGGTCGAGGGCCAGGGCCGACTTGCCGCTGGCCGTCGGGCCGGCCAGTATCATCACGCCGCCCGCCTTGCTCTGTGCAGCCCTGGTCGCCGCTGGCTTGTTCTTCTCCGCCATTTCCTCTATACGCCCGACAATTATGGATCTCGTTCTTACCCTCGTTTCCGCCCCCGACAAAGCCCGGCTCGACGACGCCCTTGTGGCGGCGATCGGCGCTGCCCTGACGCGCGCGGGCGCTACCGTGGCCAGTCCCGACTGGCTCGACCCGGGCCTTGCCTGCGATCTCGCCCTTAGCGGGATTGCCGCCAGACCGGCACAGGACATCGCCCAGGCCATGCTGGGTGGCGATGCCGTCGATTGCTATGCCCAGCGGGCCGCGGGGCGCAAGAAGCGCCTCCTCCTGTGCGACATGGATTCCACCATCGTCACGGCGGAAACGCTCGACGACCTTTCGGTCTTCGCCGAGGACAAGGCTGAGATCGACGCCCTCACCCAGAAATCCATCAAGGGCGAGATCAATTTCACGGAAAGCCTGATCGCCCGCGTAGCTCTGCTCAGAGGTCTCACCGAGGCTGAGTTCGCTGTGGCCTATCAAAAGGTCGAGCTATCGCCGGGTGCCGAGACGCTGATCCGGACCCTCCGCCGCGACGGCTGCTATACCGCCCTGGTCTCGGGCGGTTTCCGCTACTTTACCAGCCGCGTCGCCGAGCGTGTCGGCTTCCATATCGATATCGCCAACGAGTTCGAGATGGCCGACGGCAAGACCACGGGCCAGTTGGTGCCGCCGATCGTTGCGCCGGATGGCGAGTTCGGCAAGCTCGGTCGCCTGCACTACCTTGCTGAAAAGTGCGGCATCGACCTCGACGAAGCCGCCACCATCGGCGACGGCTCCAATGATATTCCGATGCTCGCTGCCGCCGGCATGGGCTGTGGCTATCGCGGCAAGCCGAAGGTAAAGGCGGCTACCGGTTGCCAGTTGAACTACGCCGACTTGACCGGCCTGCTTTTCTACATGGGCTACCGCCGCAGCGAATTCATCGCCTGAAAAGCAACATGCCCGGCCTGAAGGCCGGGCATGCGCTACTTCGATGTATTTGCCGGCTACTTCTTGCTGATCTTCACGGCGACCCATTGGAAGTCACCCTGCCGGTTGATCAGCAATGTCACCAGCCGATAGCCATTCTCCTGCGCCGACTTCACGCGGTCGCGCACGTCACCGGGCGAAGCAACCGCCTTTTGGTCCACCTCAGCGATGATGTCACCGGGCCGCAGATCCTTTTCGGCAGCCGGGCCATTCTCATCGACGGTAATGATAACCACGCCTTCGGCATCCTGCGGCAGATCGAACTTGGTGCGTGCCGCGTCGTCGAGTGCCCCCACTTCAGCACCGAGCTGTTCGATCTTGTCGCCGGTATCCGCCGGCTGCTGCGTTTCGCCTTCCGGCTGCGTCGTCTGCAACGAGGCTTCGGCTTTTTCGTCGAGTTCGCCGAGTTCCACAGTCACCGTTGTCTTGGCGCCCTTGCGCCAGATGCTGACCGGCACTGACCTGCCGAACTGCGAATCCGCCACCAGTCGCGGCAGCGCCTTCATATCGGAAACCTCGCGGCCGTCGAATTCCAAGATGACATCGCCCTGGCGGATGCCGGCCTTGTCGGCGGGGCCACCCGTCGACACGCTGGAGACAAGTGCCCCTTTTGCCTGCGGCAGGCGCAAGCCTTCGGCGAGTTCCGGGCTCACGGTCTGGATGCGAACGCCCAGCCAACCGCGGCGCGGATGGCCGAATTCCTTGATCTGGGCGATGACGCCTTTGGCCAGGTTGGACGGGATCGAGAAGCCGATACCGACCGACCCGCCGGAGGGGGAATAGATCGCTGAATTGATGCCGACGACATCGCCATCCATGTTGAACATCGGACCGCCGGAATTGCCGCGGTTGATCGAGGCATCGGTCTGGATGAAGTCGTCATAGGGGCCGGCATTGATATCGCGCTGGCGGGCCGAAACGATGCCGGCCGTCACCGTGCCGCCCAGGCCGAACGGGTTGCCGATCGCCAGCACCCAGTCGCCGATACGCAAAGCATCGGAATCGCCCCACTTCACCGCCGGCAGCGGTGTCTTGGTCTCCACTTTGAGGAGGGCGAGATCCGTCTTTTCATCGCGCCCGACGAGCTTTGCCTTCAACTCCTCATTGTCATGGGTGATGACGGTAATTTCCTCCGCCCCATCGATGACGTGATTGTTGGTGACGATGTAGCCAGCCGGGTCGATGATGAACCCCGACCCCAAGGATGTCGCCTTGCGCGGCTTCGGCTTGTCGCCATTCTGCCGGTCCAGGAACTCGCGAAACATATCGTCGAGATCCTGAATCTGGCTGTCGGGCGAAACCATCTGCGTGGTCGAGACGTTGACCACCGCCGGCAGCGCCTTTTCGGCAAGGTCGGCGAAGCTCTCCGGCGCCGACCGCGCCGACGCCATGTTGAGACCGGTGATCAGGGCCAGGGCCGCGACCAGGAGGCCCCAAGCCGCGAGGCGCATGTAATCTGCCGCCGATTTCGCCAGGGATTCCGACTGGGCCAGCGCGATAGCCCGCGCGCGCGACCGATTCCGGTTGTTCTGCATCGCTTCCACTACCCTCGTATCTGCATCCACCGGCGATCTATTCGGACGGCGTACATGCTCCGTTACCCACTATAACGCAAAAACCGACCGGGCAAGGCACCCGATCGGTCTTTGCCGACACATCATTGCGACTGACGCGCCATCTGCATTTCTCCGCCCCTTACTGCGCCGGGGCGGCTTTCCCCAGATCGTTGCCGAAAAAGCGGAAGAAATCGCCGCTCGGCGGCCCGACATAGGTCGTGGTATCGCCTTTCAGGCCGTCCTGCATCGCCTGCAGCGAACGGTAGAAATCGAAGAAGGCCGGATCGCGTCCGAAGGCCTCGTTGTAGATCTTGATCGCCTGGCCATCGGCCTGGCCGCGCAGGATCTCCGATTGCTTGCGGGCGTCCGCCAGTTTGACCACGCGTTCCTTGTCCGCTTCGGCCGTCTTCTGGCGCGCCTCGCGGGCACCTTCGGCACGGATACGGGCGGCTTCCTGCGCGCGCTGCTTGCGCATGCTGTTGAAAACCGCGTCGCTGTTCTGTGCCGGCAGATCGACGCGCTTGAAACGAACGTCGACGATCTTGATGCCATAAGGCTCGGCTGCCTGACGCGTCAGCTCGGTATGGATCTGACGCATAATGTCGGCACGCTTTGGCGTCAACGTGTCCGCCAGCGCAACGTTGCCAATCACGCTGCGAAGCGTTGATCCCAGCACCGAACGAATCTGGCTCTCCGCATTCGAATAGGTGCGGCCAACCTGATAGAATTTCAGGCTGTTCGTGATCTGATAGCGCACGAAAGCCGAAATGACGACGCGCTTCTGATCGCGGGTCAGCAGTTCCTGTGCCGGCGCATCGAAATTCAGCACACGACGGTCCAGCAGGATCACTTGATCCGCGATCGGCACTTTCAGCTTCAGACCAGGCTCGTCGATGACAGCCTGCGGATTGCCGAAGCGCAGCACGATGGCACTTTCCGCCTGCTGCACGACGAAAGTCGAGCTGTAGGCCAAGACCACGACAAGAACGGCGATGATCGCCAGAACGATGACCTTGCTCTGGTTCATTGCGCGGCTCCCGTGTTGCCGGTGCTGGGAGCCGTGGTATCGGCGCCTTGACGCTGCTTCAACAATTGATCCAGCGGCAGATAGGGGACGGCCCCACCCTTGCCGGATTCATCGATGAGCACCTTGTTCATGCCGGCAAGAATGTTCGACATGGTTTCCAGATAGAGGCGCCGTTCTGTGATGTCAGGGGCCTGTTTGTACTGGTCGTAGATCGAGATGAAACGCTGTGCGTCACCCTGCGCCACGGCGACCTTCTCGGCCTTATAGGCTTCGGCCTGCTTGACGATCTGGGTCGACTGGCCGATCGCCTCTTCCGTTACCTGGTTGAAATAGGCCTGGGCGTCGTTGATCGCCGCTTCCTTGTCGGCGCGCGCCTTCTGCACGTCGCGGAAGGCATCGATCACTTCGCTGGGGGCGTCGACTTTCTGCAGCGACAACTGCTCGATGGTGATCGCCCCACCCGTGCCCTCGCTCATGCGGTAGCTGTCCAGCATCTGCTGCGCAAGGTCGCGAGCCTTCACTTCGATCGAACCGCGGCCTTCGGTAATGGCATATTCAAACGTCGACTGACCGATGATCTCGCGCAAGGCAGCTTCGACCGTGTTCTTCACGCTGGCTTCCGGGTCACCAATGCCGAACAGGTACTGCTCGACATTGTTGATGCGCCACAGAACCACGGCGCGTACGTCGATAATGTTCTCGTTGCCCGTCAGCATCAGGCTTTCTTCGGGCACATCGCGATCGGAACCGCTCGCCGTTTCGGCGCGGAAACCAACCTCGATGCGGTTGCGGGTCGCAACGTCAGGCGTGAAATGATCGCCAATCGGCACCGGCCAGTTCCACCGCAAGCCTGGCGGAGTCTGGCTGACGAAGCGGCCGAACAGCATATTCACGCCGACCTGGCCCGGATTGACAACGTAGAAGCCAGTGATGAGCCACAGCACGACTGCTGCGGCGACGATCAGCGTGATGGCACGGCCGGAGCCGAAACCACCTGGCAGGATCGACTTCATGCGGTCCTGGCCGCGCTTGATCATTTCTTCGAAATCGGGGGGTTGATTACCGCCGCCACCGCCGCGACCCCAAGGGTTTTGTCCGCCGCCCCAGGGACCACCCTGATTGTTCCACGCCATAAGGATCCTCAAGACTGGTCTAGATTAAGACCGCTGCCGGCCAGTGAGCGCCCTTTTATTGGACGCGCCAAAGCCTTATATGACAGCCGCCGCACCATCGCAATGAGAGGGGCTCGCACCGGATTCGGCCCCCGCTACGAATTGATGGCGCGCGGTATCATATCGGGCCTGCAAGAGGAAATTTCAAGGATGGCCAAGACCACGGAAGCGGAAATTCGCTCGGTTTTGTCGACAATTACCGCCCCCGGCGGCGGCAATATCGTCGAGCGCGGCATGGTTCAAGGCCTGGTTCTGCGTGACGGCCATGTCGGCTTCAGCATTGAGGTCGATCCGGCCCTCGGCAGCCAGTTGGAGCCCTTGCGCAAGTCGGCCGAAGCGGCGGTCATGGCCTTACCGGGGATTCTCTCCGTGACGGCCGTCCTCACCGCCCATAAGGGTGCCGGTGCCGCAGCGCCACAGCGACCAGCTGCCGCAGGCGCCCCGGCACCGCGTGCCGGCGGCAACAAGGCGCTGGTTCCGGGCGTCAAGCACATCATCGCCGTGGCCTCCGGCAAGGGTGGCGTCGGGAAATCGACCACCGCCACCAATCTCGCCCTCGCCTTCACCACGCTCGGCCTCAAAGTCGGGCTGCTCGATGCCGACATCTACGGTCCATCGCAGCCACGCCTGATGGGCCTCAGCGGCCGCCCGGAAAGCCGTGACGGCAAGACGCTCGAGCCCAAGCAGAGCTTTGGGGTCAAAGTCATGTCCATGGGCTTCCTCATCGAGGAAGACACGCCCATGATCTGGCGCGGCCCCATGGTGATGAGCGCCATCACCCAGCTTCTGCGCGAGGTCAATTGGGGTGAGCTCGACATCCTCGTCTGCGATCTGCCGCCGGGCACGGGCGATGCGCAGCTCACCATGTCGCAATCCGTGCCGCTTTCCGGCGCCGTGATCGTCTCGACCCCGCAGGACATCGCTTTGCTCGATGCCAAGAAGGGCCTCAACATGTTCCGCAAGGTCGACGTGCCGGTCCTCGGGCTCATAGAAAACATGAGCTATTTCAGCTGCCCCAATTGCGGCCATCGGACCGATATCTTCGCCCATGGCGGCGCCCAGCGCGAAGCGGCGAAGTTCGGCGTCGACTTCCTTGGCGAAATCCCGCTCGATATCGTCATTCGCGAGACGTCGGATGCCGGCAAGCCGATCGTCGCTAGCGACCCAACCTCCGCGCATTCGCTGGCCTATGGCGAGATCGCGGCCAAGATCTGGCAGAAACTGGACTCGACGCCGCAGCGTTCGGCGCCGCGCATCGTTCTTCAGTAGAGGACCGGAAACACCATGAAAGCCCGCGTGAAGTGGATCGAGAACAACACATTCCTTGGCGAGAGTAATAGCGGCCATGCCGTTGTGATGAGCGCCGCGACCTCGCCAGGCGGCGCCACCACCGCGCCGTCGCCGATGGAATATCTCCTGCTGGGGACTGGCGGCTGCACGTCGATCGACGTCGTCATGATCCTGCAGAAGGGCCGGCATGACGTGCGCGATTGTGAATGCCGCCTGGAAGCGGAACGGGCGACGGCCGAACCCAAGGTGTTCACCAAGATCAATATGCATTTCGTCGTGACCGGTAAGGATCTCAAGCCCGACGTGGTGCAGCGGGCGATCGACCTCTCGGCCGAGAAGTACTGCTCGGCCTCGATCATGCTGGGCAAGACCGCCGAAATCTCCCACAGCTTCGAGATCATCGAGGCCGCCTGATCCTCACCCCATAGTTGACGGCTGCGCCGTCCCTTGCGCCAACTGACGGATATCGTGCCGGCAGCGCAACACCGCGCGCGGCTTGGCGACCCGATGCGCGCGGAAACAGGCCGTTCCGGCATCGGCTTGGCCCTGGTCAAGCACCTCGTCGGAGCCGTGCATGGGTTTCTGGTCATCACCAGCGCGCCGGGGATCAGCACCGTTGTCGAGGCGCAGTTGCCCGAGGCCCGTTAGCAGCCGCAAACAAGGCGGCATGTTGACAGGCCCCGCGCCACGCGGCCCAATATCAATCGGGTCACATCTCTTGCCTCGAGCCCGGAAGCAGGATCGATCGCGTGCTGTCGTCACATCGGATCAAGCACCTTCTCATCGCAATCGCCGCCACGATTGTCGCGGCAGTCGTTTTTGCGGCCGGCGAATGGCTGAGTCATGCACGCGAAATGATGCTGGCCCGGGCAACGCTCAAATCGGAACTGTCGGTCCTTGCGACCCGCCTGCAGACCGAGATCGAAAAAAGCGTCGAGCTCAGTCGCGGCCTTGCCGCCGTCCTGGCGGCCCGCCATGGCATGACTCGGGATGAATTTGCCGAGGCCTGCGAGCGCCTGCTCAAGAACGAGCCCAAGATCCGCAATATCGCGCTCGTCGTCGGCTCGGTCATCAGCGACAATTGCCCGCTGGCACAGAATGCCAAGACCATTGGCGTCGACCTGCGCGAACATCCCGACCAATGGCAATCCTTCGAACGTATGAAGAAGAGCGGTCTGCCCGATGTCGCCGGGCCCGCCAATCTCGTGCAAGGTGGCTGGTCCATCATCGTACGTGTGCCCATCTTCATGCGGCAGGGTGAAGAAGCGCCGGAATATTGGGGCGCCATCAGCATGCCGCTGCGCATGGACGGCCTCTTCGCCGAGGCCGGCCTTACCGACGCCGCGCAGCTCATCAACCTCGCCGTCCGTGGCAATCGCAATGCCACGCTTGCTCCGGAAATTCTGCTAGGGGATGCCGGCGTCTTTGAGAACAATCCCGTCACCGTCGACATTCCCTTCCCCGACGGAGCCTGGCAATTGGGCGCGCGCGTGCGCCCGCTGGCTGCCCTTGCGACCGATTCGCCGCTCCATTTGGCAACCTTGATCGCAGCGCTCATGTGTGGTGCAACTTTTTTCGTGATTGCCGCCTATGCTGATCGCCGGCGCCGGCTGGAAGCGGAAGCCAGCCGCAATCGCGACCTGCTCCATGCCTTCATGGAGAATGCGCCTGTCGCCATGTATGTGAAGGATATCACCGGTCACTATATCGACCTCAATGCCGAGGCGCGGCGGGCCTTCGATGTCGGCAGCCGTCCCTATCTTGGCATGACGGCACAGGAGTTCTTCGTCGAGCCGATCGCCACGTCACTTGATGACGACGATGCCAAGGTCAAAAGGGGCGAGGTCGTCCGAGCGGAACGCAATACCGGGTTGAAACAGGCTTATCCCTGGGAGCGCGAGATCAAATTCCCTGTCATCGACAATCAGGGAAAAGTCGTGGCCATCGGCGGCTATGTCTTCGACATCACTGCGACCAAGGAAGCCGAGGTCCGGCTGATACGCGCCCTACATGCAGCTGAGCAGGCAAACCGCGCAAAATCAGAGTTTCTCGCCACCATGAGCCACGAGCTGCGCACGCCGCTCAATGCGATCATCGGCTTCTCAGACGTCATCCAACGTGAGGTTTTCGGGCCGATCGGCAACGCCACCTATCGCGGCTACATCGATGACATCCACGCCAGCGGTCAGCAATTGCTCGACCTTCTGGGCGGCATCATCGATCTTTCCGCCGTGGAATCCGGCCGTGTCGAGGTGAAGCAGGAAGCCGTTAAGCCGGCCGACATATTGCAGGATTGTCGTGCCATCAGCGAGGCGATGGCGGCTGATCGGCAACATCAATTGCTATTCGTCGATAACGCCAGGACATCCTGCTGGTCTGATCGGCGCCTGCTGCGCCAGGTTATGCTCAATCTAGTCAGCAACGCCGCGAAATACACCCGCAAGGGCGGCGAAATCGAGATCGCCACGGACGAGGCAGACGACATGATTGTGTTCTCGGTGACCGATAACGGCGTTGGCATGTCGGTGGAAGAAATCGAGCGCGCCGTGCAACCTTTCACCCGTCTCGGTGATACGATGCGGGCGGAGGTCGGTGGTTCGGGGATCGGGCTTGCGCTGGTGAAGCGGCTGGTCGAGGCCATGCGTGGGCGCCTCCACATCGAAAGCGAACCCGGCCGGGGCACACGCGTCGAAGTGGGTATGCCGAAGGCGAGTTGAAGAGCGTCGGCTCACGGCTGCTTCAGGAAATCTTCAGGCAGTTCGCTGAGATCCGGCGGCGTCACGATGACGGCCTTGAACTGCAACGAACGCTTTTGCGCCGCCTCGACCTGCGCCGGCGTCATCAGGGCCGCCACTTTCTCACGCCGGTCGATCATGTCCTTGCGTTCCTTGCCCTGTGGCAGATGGCCCGCTGCGATGTTGTACCACATATAGGCCTTACCCGGATCGACCATGGTGCCTTTTCCAGCCTCGTACATTTGCGCAGTCGGCGCGTAGGCTGCAAAACAACCCTGCATCGCCGCTTTCTCGAACCAAGACAGCGACGTTACGTAGTCGAGCGGCACGCCCTGCCCGAAGAAATAGACATTCCCCATCAGCCATTCGGCAACGGGGTGGCCGATATTCGCGAGCTTGGCAAAGACCGGGACCGAACCGGCATATTGTCCGTTCATATAGGCCTGCCAGGCCCGGTCCGTGCCCTTCTCCAGCTTGTCCCAAGTATAGGGAATACCGTCGATAACCTTGGTATGTTTGCAGGCACGCAAATCGTCGCCCGGCGCTGCGATCTGCTGCGGTGCGGCGTCAGCTGCAGCCGGCGCTTCTTCGCCAGGCGACGGGGCGGCATTCATGCCCGGTGGCGGGGGCAAAGGCGTCGCCTGCTGGGCAAATGCCGGCATCGTCGGCAACATGCCGAGGGCAATCAGGGCTGAAAAAGGGAAAAATCTGCTCTTCATGGCCGCAAATAATGGCTGGATGGGCGGAGATTAGCATTTCCTGGGCCAGTTAGGCTCACAATCCGTTTATAAGTGCTGAATTCGGCATCTGCCAGGGGTACGCCCCCCTTGCCGCGCGGGTCTGCCGATACCATTTTCCGATTCTTGTTGAGGAGGAAGTGCGCCTTGGCCGACCCTACCGAGTCCGAAACCGACAGCTTCGACGCGGGTAAGTTCGAGCGCGACCGTCAGAAGGTCGAACAGGGTTTTTGGCCGAAACTGCGCCGTATCGCCGGCCGCATTCCCTTCGTCGACGAATTGCTCGCAGCCTATTACTGCGCCGTCGACCCCGCAACGCCGCTGCGCGTCAAGGCTGTGCTGATGGGGGCCTTGGCCTATTTCGTCTTGCCCTTCGATGCCGTACCGGATTTCCTTGCCCTGTTCGGCTTCGCCGACGACGCCGCGGTGGTCTACGCCGCCATCAAAACCGTGGCCAAGCACATCACGCCGACACATCGTGACAAGGCACGCACGGCGCTCAACAAGCTCGATACCTAGCGCACCTTCACCGCTCTGCGTCGTGCCTCGCGCTGGGCGATGTAGACCGTGCTGCCGATGATCATGGCCGAGCCGATCAGCGTCCAATGATCCGGCAGCTCGCCGAAAATGATGAATCCGATCAAGCCGGCAAAAAGCAGGCGCAGATAGTCGAACGGCGCCACCACCGATGCCTCGCCGGCCTTGAAGGCGAGGATCCACCAATACTGCGACAAGGCCCCCGTAGATCCGATCGCCAGCAGGTAAAGCCATTGCGTGGCCGTCGGCCATTGCCACGCAAAGATCGCGAAGGGCGCGATCAGCAGGGTGCCGATGAGTCCGTAATAGAACAACATCACCAGCGGCGTTTCGCTGGCCGGCAGTCGCTTCAGGATCGTGATCAGCAAGGCGATCGACAGGGCGTCGCCCAGGGCCAGCAATGCCCATGAGTTGAAGCTGCCGCTGCCCGGCTGCATCATCACCAGAACGCCGAAAAAACCGACGATGGTCGCCGCCCACCGCCGCCATCGCACGTCTTCCTTAAGGATGACGACGGCGAGGATGACGGCAAAGAGCGGCTTGGTGAAGCTGAGCGCTGTGTAGGTTGCAAGCTCCAGCTTGGCGATGCCGAGATAGGCGCAGATCATCGCCACGAAACCCAATACCGCCCGCAGCGCATGGGCCTTGATGTACTGGGTGTGCAGGGAAACGAGCCCCGCCTTGGCGATAAAGGGGACCAGCATCAGGAATCCGATGAGCACCCGGAAAAAGGTGATCTCGAAGATATTCATATGGGACTGGCCGGCCAGCTTGACGAAGGCCGCCATCACCGAGAAACCAAGGCCGCAGAAGGCCATCCAGATGCAACCCTGCGCATTGCCTGACAGGCTGAGGAAACCGGATTTCATGGATCTTTCCTGTCGGGCGATTGCGTGACGATCTCGGTGGCGATGCCGGGTTGGGCACTGTCGGCGCTGGCTTGGATGGCAACAGCCTGCGTCGCATGGTGGCGACGCAGTGCCGCTTCACGTTGGGCAATATAGAGACCGGCCCCGATGATGACTGCGGAGCCCACCCAGAACCAGCGGTCCGGCTGCTCGTCGAACCAGATCATGCCGATGCCGGTCGTAAAGATGAGGCGCGAATAGTCATACGGCACCACGGCCGAGGCATCGGCAATGGCAAAGGCGCGGGTCCAGCAGAGATGCCCCAGCGTCCCGAAGAAGCCGAGCGCCACCACGAAAGGCCAGGCTTCGGCACTGGGCCAGGTCCAATAAAACAGGGCGGGAATGAGTGCCAGCGGGGTCGAGAGCAGCACCATATAGGTGACAATCGCTTGCGGGCTTTCGCTGCGCGACAGGGTCTTCACGATGATAGTTCCCATCGCGGTCAGAAATGTGCCCCCGATGGCCAGCGTTTCACCAAACCCGATGCCGCCATGGGCGCCCGGCTGCAGCACGATCATGGCGCCGGCGAACCCGATCAATGTGGCGCTCCAGCGGCGCAGCCTCACTTTCTCCTTTAGCAGCAGGACCGCAAGGATCGTGGCAAAGAGGGGGGCCGTGAACGAGAGCGACGTTGCATTGGCGATCGGCATGTAGCCCAGCGCCGTGAAGCCACACATCATCGAAATCACGCTGATGCTGGAGCGGAACAAATAGGCGCCGATCCGCCCTGTCCTGAGGCGTCCGAAACCGTTCTTCCACAGCCAGGGAACCATGAAGACGAAGCCGAACAGGTTCCGCCAGAAGACGATGACAAATCCGTGCAATTCGCCCGACAGATGCTTCACGGTGGCGCTCAGGCCCGCAAAGAAGACGCAGGCCGCCAAGGCAAGGACCGCCACCTGGATATGCTCCGGTAGGCCGCTTCTCCTGTGGTCGGACTTTGTCATGCGGATGTCGGGAATCGTCTTGCCAGGAGAGGCGCGCGCCCAGAAGATGCGCCCCATGAAATGTTCGCGGGCCACAGTACGGGGCCGCGTGAACAAGAAAAAGGGTCGATCATGCGGCCAAGCCTTGCATTTTCCGCAAGGCGGGGCAGTTTGGCGGGCAATTGCAGCGGCGCCGGGCGCCACGTTGGTGACGAGAGGATCGGGTATGGACGAATTGCTGTGGCAACCGAGTGAGGCCGTGGTCGCCGGCGCGAACATGACCAAGTTCCGCACCCAGATCGCCCGCGACTGGCAGGTCGACCTCCACGACACGGCCGCTCTCTGGCAATGGTCGGTGGACGAGATCGAGAATTTCTGGCTGTCCCTCTGGCGCTATTGCGACGTGATCGCCGATGGGCCGCACCAGCCGGTCCTGGCGGATGGCGACAAGATGCCCGGCGCCAAGTTCTTTCCCAACGCCAAGATCAACATCGCCGAAAACCTGCTCCGCTTCTCGAAATCGGGCGACGACACCGACGCCCTCGTCTTCTGGGGTGAGGACAAGGTGAAGCGTCGCGTTAGCCATGGCGAGCTTCACGACCGCGTTGCCGGCCTCGCGGCACACTTTCGCGGCATCGGCCTCAAATCCGGCGACCGAGTGGCGGGCTTCGTTCCCAACATGCCGGAAAGCATCATCGGCGCCTTCGCCGCCGCTTCATTGGGTTGCGTCTGGTCCTCCTGCTCGCCCGATTTCGGCGTCCAGGGCGTCCTCGACCGTTTCGGCCAGATCGAGCCGCGCGTTCTCATCACCGCCGACGGCTATTGGTATAACGGCAAGAGCCATGATTGCCTGGAACGCGTCGGCGAGATCCTTGCCAAGATGCCCAGCGTCGAGGAAGTGCTGGTCATCCCCTATCTCAGCCAGCACCCAGATATTTCGAAGCTGCCCAAGGCGCGCGTCATCGATGACGTGATCGCCGCCAATAAGGGCGCTGAGCTCAAATACGAGCGGGTCGATTTCAACCACCCGCTCTACATCATGTTCTCGAGCGGTACGACTGGCGTGCCGAAATGCATCGTCCATGGCCAGGGCGGCACCTTGCTGCAGCATTTGAAGGAACATCGCCTGCATTCGGACGTGAAGCCGCATGACCGCGTTTTCTATTTCACGACTTGCGGCTGGATGATGTGGAACTGGCTGATTTCGGGGCTGGGCTCCGGCGCCACCTTGCTGCTCTATGACGGTTCGCCCTTCGCGCCCAATGGCAATATCCTATGGGACTTCGCCCAGGCCGAGCGCTGCACCTTCTTTGGCACCTCGGCCAAGTATATCGACGCCTGCCTGAAGGCCGGCGTCAATCCGATAAAGACGCATGACCTGTCGCATCTTCGCACCATCGGCTCGACCGGTTCGCCATTGGTCCCGGAAAGCTTCGATTACGTCTATCGCGACATCAAGAAAGACGTCTGCCTGTCATCCCTCTCAGGCGGCACGGACATCGTCTCCTGCTTCATGCTGGGCAATCCGGCCGGCCCGGTTTGGCGCGGCGAGATCCAGATGCGCGGCCTCGGCATGAGCGTCGAGGTCTGGGACGATAACGGCAAGCCGGTCAAGGGCGAGAAAGGCGAGTTGGTCTGCACCCGCCCCTTCCCCTGCATGCCGGTGGGCTTCTGGAATGATGAGGGCGGCAAGCGCTACAAGGCCGCTTATTTCGAACGCTATCCCAACATCTGGCACCACGGCGATTACGTGGAGCTCACCGAGCATGACGGCATCGTCGTCTATGGCCGCTCCGACTCCGTGCTCAACCCCGGCGGTGTGCGCATCGGCACGGCCGAGATCTACCGCCAGGTCGAACAACTGCCCGAAATCCTCGAGAGCATCGTCATCGGCCAGGATTGGGAGGCCGATGTCCGCGTTATTTTGTTCGTACGCCTGCGGCAAGGCGTAAAGCTCGATGCCGCGCTGGAAAAAAAGATCAAGGCGCAGATTCGCAACAACACCACGCCGCGCCATGTGCCGGCAAAGATCATCTCGGTGACGGATATCCCGCGCACCAAATCCGGCAAGATCGTCGAGCTTGCCGTGCGCGAAGTGGTGCATGGCAAGCCGGTCAAGAACAAGGAAGCGCTGGCGAACCCCGAAGCGCTCGACCTCTACGCCAATCTGCCGGAGCTTAAATCGTGACGCTTGCCGCCAATCCCTGGCTCACTTCCGTCGCCGTCCCGCCGATCGCCGAAGCACAGGGCTGGATCGACGGCCGTACCTTTCCGGCCGACAAGCCGCTGATCGACGTCTGCCAGGCGGTGCCCGGCTATGCACCGCCGGACGCGCTGGTGGCCTATATGACGGAAGCGCTGAAGAACCCCAGCACGCATCGCTACACCGATATCGAAGGCCTGGCGGATCTTCGCGCTGCCTTGGCCGCCGACATCCACCGTGTCTACGCCGGCAATGTTACCGCGGCGAATGTCCTCGTCACCGCCGGCTGCAACCAAGCCTATTGCCTTGCAACGGCAGCGCTCGCCAAGGCCGGCGACGAGATCATCCTGCCACTGCCCTATTACTTCAATTACCAGATGTGGCTGGAGATGATCGGCGTCACTGCGCGCCATGTTCGCTTCCGCCCGGAAGCTGGCGGCCAGCCGGATCTGAATGAAATTCGCGGCCTCATCAACCCAAAGACCAAGGCGCTGGTGCTGATTTCACCCAACAACCCGACGGGTTCGGTCTATCCGCCGGAATATCTGTCGGCGGCACTGAAGCTCTGCCGCGACACTGGCATCGCGCTCATCCTTGACGAGACCTATCGCGATTTCATGCCGCATGACGATGCGCCCCATGGCCTCTTCCGCGAGAATGGTTGGGAGCAGAATCTCGTTCATCTCTACAGCTTCTCGAAAGTCTTCTGCCTTACCGGACACCGCGTCGGCGCCATCGTGGGCGATCCGAAGCTCCTCGACCAGATCGGCAAGTCGATGGATTGCGTCGCCATCTGCGCCCCACGCTTGGGCCAGATCGCCGCGCGGCGCGGCCTTGAAGCCTTGGCCGATTGGCGCGGCGGCAACACGCGCCTGATGCGCGACCGCCTCGTCGCCTTGCAAAAGGCGTTCTCTCGGAACGATCTCGGCTATGAAGTCGTCAGCGCCGGTGCCTATTTCGCCTATGTGAAGCACCCGCATCGGGGCCGCAATGCGACGGATGTGGCCAAGCGTTTGGCCGACAAGCAGAACCTGCTGGCCCTCCCCGGTTCGATGTTTGGCCCGGATCAGGAGGATTTCCTCCGCGTCGCCTTCGCCAATGTCGATGCAGACAAAATGCCGGAAATCGCCGCACGACTTGCAGCGGATGCGGCAACGGGCTGGTAATCATCAAATAGTGCGTCATGCCCGGGTCATGCCCGGACATGACGGCTAAAAACGACTATGGCCTGATCTCGATCGGCGTGCCGAGATCGACCGCCGACCAAATGACATCCATGGCGAGGTTCGAGACGCCGACGCAGCCATTGGTGAGCGGTGAGCGCGTGAAATAGCGCCACCATTGCCGCTGGCCGTGGATCATGATCCCGCCGCCGGCCGCTTCCCCCTTCGCCGCCGCGCGCGAGGCCTGCACCTTGTTCGGATAGGAAACGAGCAATGCCTTGTGATGGGTTGAGGCGTCGTTGCCCCAGATGAGCTTGTACTTCCCCTCGGGCGTGCGCTGGTCGCCCTCGCGCTGCTTCTGGCCCGTCGGATTCTTGCCGAGCGAGATGTCGGCCGCAAACACCGCCTTGCCGTCGCGCATCAGCGAAATCGTGCGCGCCGACTTGTCGACCAGCACCTTGTCGATCGGGCCGATGAAAAACGCAGCCATCGGTCCCGGCAGATAAGTGAGCATCGCCCAGGCAAGCATCAGCAACGCCGCCGCTTTGCCGACACGCTTCAACCAGCGCGGTGGCGTGGCGGCAACCCAGCCGACGTTATCGAGGACGAGCTCACTCATTTGGTTTCGAGCAGCGCCTGCAGTTCAATCCACTCGCGCTTGCCCATGCCGCTGTTCTCTTGCGTGACTGTCTCGCCTGCAAGACGCCGCTTCACGACATTGAGCGCGTTCTTGGAAAGCGTCGCGGCACCCAGGCGATGCTGCACGAAGGCTTCGTAACAGAGCGGAACCCACCGCTTCAGCACGTCGATCATCGCATCGGCATAGACGCGGATCTCATATTGCGCATGCGGGTCGGCGCGCAGGGACAGGAAATGCATGAAGTTATGCAGGTCGATCTTCCAATACCATTGGGTATAGAAGTTGAGGCTTAAGTTCATGCGCGCGAGTTCACGCGCCAGGCCCGGGCGGCTGGGATCGGCCGGCTCGCCCGCCTCGTTCTCGTTCAGCATATCGACGTAATGGTCGTAAACCTGGGTCGAATCGCGCTTCAGCAAATCCAGTACGCGCTGTGCGTCTGCGCCTTCCAGCACATTGCCGCGGCCCTGACGATTGATCGAGGACTGAGCCGCGAGGTTTTCCGGCGCCGGGATATAGAATTCCCGGTCGAGGATCGAATAGCGCGCCGAGTACTCGTTCACATTGGCGGTGCGGTGGCGGATCCATTGCCGCGCCACGAAGATCGGCATCTTCACATGAAACTTGATCTCGCACATCTCGAACGGCGTCGAGTGACGATGGCGCATTAGGTAGTGGATCAACCCCTGGTCTTCGGTGACCTTCTTGGTACCACGGCCATACGAGACGCGCGCCGCCTGCACCACGGCGTTGTCGTCGCCCATGTAATCGATGACCCGGACCAGGCCGTGATCCAGGAGCTCGATCGGCTGATAGAGAATCTCTTCCAAAGCCGGCGCCACCGCGCGGCGCGTGGGCAGTGAGACCGCGCGCTGTTCGTCGATTGCCGCCAATTGCTCAGGAGATAAGGGCATGCCGGATCCCGCCTTGGAGTTCAAAAAATCGCCAAAAAGGCCCCAAAAGGGCGACTCGCCCCCCAGCCGACCCAGGGCCGGTCGCGCGTTTTACCCGGATGCCGCGCCCTCAACAAGCGCCGCTAAAATCACCCTGGAAATCGGGGGAAGTTAATTGATTAACGAATCCGCTCCCGCGGGACTTTCCCCGCGCAATCCGGGCGCCTATATTAGGGATGTCGGGCAACCGACTATGGCGATAAACGTCCTGTGAAATAAGCGTTGCGGACCCGGGGGCGGTACCCGGCGCCTCCACCATAATCCCTTCCCGGTCAATGCGTTAAGCAAAGCCCGGCGGGTCTCATGGGGGCGAAATAGGATCGACGTGCGCGGTAAAGACATGGCTTTTGCTCGGTATGGTACCCGCCGTTATCGGGCCAAACCTAGAGATGCCAACGACAACGTTGCATCCGATCTTCGTATGGCTGCCTAAGATCCCTAACGGGCTCTAAGTAGCTTACAAGAACGCGGTACTCGGGGGGCGCCGGGCAACAGAAAGCCCCCCACCTGAATTCCGGCACATGATCCAGCCTTGGGGGGCGGCAGTGCCAGTGAGTCGAATGACTCCGAACGGTAAAACGACTGGGGAATGGAACGGCGTTATGGCGAAGGACTGGCTGCGCTACGATCAGATGGTGGAAGACGCGCTGCGCGGCGTCGTGCGGCGGGCGCTCACCGAGGCGGCTGTCTCCGGTCTGCCGGGCGATCATCATTTCTACATCACCTTCCGCACCGATCAGCCGCAGGTCCGCATCCCGCAGCATCTTAAGTCGCAATACCCACGCGAGATGACCATCGTGCTGCAGCATCAGTTCTGGGGCCTCGAGGTGACTGACGACAGCTTCACCGTGACTTTGAGCTTCGGCGGCAAGCATGAAGCCTTGTTCATTCCGTTCGAGACCATCGTCAGTTTCGCCGACCCGTCGGTGAAGTTCGCGCTGCAGTTTGATTCCGGCGAGGGCGATGAGGACGAGGATGAAGGCGACGAATCGGTCGGGAGCAACGAGCCGGTGCTCGCCCTCGATAAGCCGGACGTGAAGCCCGCCTTGCCTGCCGCCAAGAGCGACGGCGATGCCGCCACTGCCGGTGCCAATACCGGCACAGTCGTAGCGCTCGACGCCTTCCGCAAGAAGCAGTAATCGCAAAAGCCCAGGCGATTCGCGATCAATTGGAACCTGCTGCATCTTCGCCACGCGGCCGCACGGAAAATTTGCATCGATACACTTTCCCTGCTTGACGCTAGCCAAGTCGGTGCGTATTTTCGCCGCACCTCTCGAACAAGGAGGAGGACCGTCGAATGAATTATGTATCCCGAAAGAGCTGCCAAGCAGCTTGAGATTCGACCTCGGCCGACGCGCCGATGGCGTGTCACCGTTACCCTTGTTCCCCGGAAGTCTCGTTCAACTCTAGCCGCGTAACGTCGGATGTCTTTCCGTCGCCGATCGATTCCCATCACAACGGGACATCGCTTTGCGTCTGATCCGTTTCCGACTCTTTCCGGAAAACCAAGGTTTAAGGCACGCAATCGTCCGTTCGCTTGAACGGCGTCGCGTCGTCGTCGGATCTCAAGGCTCAACTACAAACCCCGCGCCTTTGTCGCCGGTCGTTTCGCCCCTTTCGGGTGCGTTCGACGGAACGATGAAGCTCAACCTGCGATCTGAGGCGCATTCCAACTTTGAAAAAGGAAATCGGATCATGCCGATCAATCTCAATCTCTGGACGCTCATGCTCTCGCGCTGGATGGGCCGTTCGCGTCAACCGAGCGTTTTGACCACCATCGGCTTAAGCACCGGTGCACACGATCATTCGGAGCGAGACAAGCCCAGACGCGGTCAAGCGCCACCAGCGCTCGACATCCGGCTGCTGTCGGCGCATCTCAGGCGCGACATCGGCCTCGAGCTCGATCGCGTGTAAGTGAGGACACCGGGAGCGGAGCACACATGCCCCGCTCCCGGCCCCATTTTTCGTCATGCCCGGTTTTTTTCGCCATGCCCTGGCTCGTCCCGGGCATCCAGTCTCTCCGCTGTACCAGCGGATCTCCGGGATGTTGCCTGGGGATGACGGCGGGCGAAACGTCGTACGCCTCACCCCATCAGTTCCATCACCCGCGCCAGCCGCTGGCTCGCGGTCATGGCGAGTTGCAAGGTCTGCACGCGGCGGCGATTGCCGTTGAGCGGTGTGGCAATGGCCTCGCGCAGAATAGCGCCACCATGCCGGTCGGCGATGATCAGCCCGCGGTCAGCGGGCAGAATCTCGCGCGGGAAATCCGGTGCCACCGCGAAGAAAAAGCGGTCGCAAAAATCGAGATATTCCGGCCATTTCTGGTCAGCGCGGAAATCGGCGCGGCAGGATTTGATCTCGACAATGACGAACTCGCCCGCATCGTTGAGCGCCACGATATCGGCGCGCCGCTTCGCCCGCAGTGGAAACTCTTGAAGCGCTGCATAGCCGAGATCCGCAAAGAGCCGCATCACGCCCCGGGCGATACCCGTCGCGATCAGTGGATTGGCCTCGTCACGCAGCCCTTCAGGGATCAGCGGAACGCTGTTCGAAATCTCTGCCATCATCGCTCTCCTCAAGAGATGGCAGCTTGCCGCGATGTTCCTGTTTTGTCCAGAGTGCACCGCTTGCGGCACCGGCCCTCACCAGATATCCAATGCCGCTGGATATTTGGGGGCTGGATGATTGCGGCGGAACCGATAAAGCGACCGGGCTGGATGCGTCGTCTATGGCGCCTCTTCACGCGCATCGTCGCCCTCTTCCTCCTGATATCGGTGGTCTCGACGGCCGTCTATGCCTGGCTGCCGGTCCCCATCACCTGGCTGATGATCGAGCGCGTGTTTGAGGGCAATTGGATCAACAAATCCTGGCGCTCATACGAAAACATCTCACCCAATCTCGCGCGTGCCGTGATCGCCGCCGAGGATGCGACGTTCTGCGAACATCGCGGCTACGATTGGAAAGCGATTGAAAAGGCTTGGAAGCGGAACCAGAAGGCCAAGCGCATTCGCGGCGGGTCCACCATCAGCAACCAGACCGCCAAGAACGTCTTCCTCTGGCCCGACCGCACATATATCCGAAAGGGCCTGGAGTTCTATTTCACCGGCCTCATCGAACTGACCTGGACTAAGAAGCGCATCCTTGAGGTCTATCTCAATGTCGTGGAATTCGGCCCCGGCATCTACGGCGCCGAAGCCGCGGCAGAGGCGCATTTCGGAAAATCCGCCAAGGATCTGACGCGGCGCGAAGCAGCTTTGCTCGCCGCCGTTCTCCCCAATCCAATCCGCTGGTCCGCGTCGAAACCCACGGGCTATATCCGCAGCCGCGCCGGCACCATCCAGGCCCGTATGAATGACGTGCCCGATCCGACTGGCGACCCCTGTCCGCGCCAGGCCAAGTGACGGCTGTCAATTAACCAAGACAGCGGCAGCGGCTGGCAGCAAAATAAGTGCCATGCCGACGATCGGTAGCCTCATCAATAACGGTCAGGGCCAACTCATCGCCAAATTACCCGGCGGTGCGCCTGGGACCGAGACCTATCTGGTCCGTAGGACCAGCAGCGGTGATGCGCATGCGCCTGGGAAATCCGGCGATGCAGCGCCTGTTGCCAAGTCAGGCACTGCCGCACCCGCCTCCGGCCAGCTCACCGATGAAGAGAAGCGCGTCGTCGCCGAACTGCAGGCGCGCGACCGTGAAGTGCGCAACGAAGAACAGCGCCATGCGGCAACCGCTGGTCAGTTCGGTGGCGAACCACAATACGTTTTCAAGCGCGGCCCCGATGGCAAGATGTATGCCGTCGAAGGCAAGGTGCAGGTCAACGTCAATGTCAGCGGCACGCCCGAGGATCAGGAGAAAGCCCTCCGCCGCGTGCAGGCCGCCGCGGTCTCGGTGCAATCTCCGTCATCGGGCGACACCCGCGCCGTGGCGGGTGCTGCCGCGGCTCTCATCGCACAAGACGGCAGGCAGCCCAAATCGTCTGAAGCAGAACGTCGCCAGCAAGCAGAGAAAGCCTATCGCCAATCGCAAGCGACAGAACGGGCCGCCGACCTCGCCAAGAAAATCTTCGGCGCTGCGGGCGATCAGCGGATTTGAAACCAGCCCCTGCAGTCCCTTACGCCGCGTCACCCGTCACGTCGTAGCCTGCATCCTCGATCGCCGCGACGACCTTGGCGCGGTCGGGGGAGCCGCCGACCTTCACCTTGCCGCCATCGATATCGACATTCACATCCGAGCCGGGCGCTACGTCGGCGAGTGCCTTCTTGATGGAGCTGGCGCAGCCGCCGCAATGAATGCCTTCGACCTTCAAATTCAACATGGGAAACGACCTTCCTTTGATCTGATGGCCTGAATATGGGGCCTCCCATCATGGGAAGGTCAAGCGACGCGCGCAGAAAATCCGGACCGCACTCCTTGACGAAACTGTATTTCGATATATCTTATTACTCGATATATCGAAATAGAAAGGACAGATATATGTTTTTCAAACACTTAAGAGACCATTGCGATAAACATGGGGAGCGCGGCGATCGCCGGTTTGCCCGAGGCGAGTTCGGCGGTGGCGGTTTCTTCGGCGGTCGCGGCGGCTTCGGGCGCCATGGTTTCCGCCATGGCCGGCGCTTCGGGCGCATCTTCGAACATGGCGATTTGCGCTATGTGGTGCTGCAGATGATCGCGGAAAAGCCCCGCTATGGATATGAGGTCATCAAGGCGATCGAGGAAAAGCTCGGCGGCGCTTATACGCCCAGCCCCGGCGTCATCTACCCCACCCTGACCCTGCTCGAAGAAACAGGCTATGCGACGGTGAGCGAGGCCGAGGGCAATAAGAAGCTCTACGCCATCACCGAAGCCGGCAAGGCGTTCCTGATCGAGAACAAGTCGATCATCTCAGCGATCTTCGACCGCATCAGCGAGACGCATTCCGCTCATGGCGGTGGTCCGGCCCCGCAGATCCTGCGCGCGATGGAAAACCTGAAGATCGCGGCACGCCTGCGCATGTCGCAAGGTCCGCTCACCGACGAGCAGATCCGCGCCATTGCCGCAGCACTCGATGAAGCAGCGCAAAGAATCGAGAACTTGAAATGATGATGGGGATGATGATGTCCACAACCAACAACGCCGCGGCCAACACCAACGCGTTGCTACTGAGTTCCATTGCCCGCGTGCCGACTGACAAGGCAGCACGCTATCTCGGCCAGCTCTGCAAGCACTTCGCCCACAGAGTGCCTGCGAGCCATGATGCCGATACTGGCCGTATTGAGTTTTCCTTCGGCTTTTGTGAACTGGCCGCCGGCAGGGACGCCTTGGCCCTCCATGTCTCGGCTGCCGATCCAGAAGCCCTTGCAAACATGGAGGACGTGATCGCCTGTCACCTCATCCGCTTCGCTTTCCGCGAGGAACTCGAGGTCACCTGGCAGCGCGGGGCTTGAGCGATCACACAAAGGTCCAATTGTGCCGCCGCGAGATCGCCTTTACCTTTTAGGTGAGACAATCGATCGAACGGGCACGGCATGTTGGATTTCTCCAAACTCACTGAGCGCGAGCTTCTGGCTCTGGCCATTTCGCTGGAGGAAGAAGATTCCCGCATCTATGACGAGTTCGCGGAACAACTGCGCGAAACCTATCCCGACACAGCCAAGATGTTCGCAGCCATGTCGGAGGAGGAGACCGGGCATCGCCATCGGTTACTCAGCCTCTATCGCGAGAAGTTCGGCGAACGCATTCCGCTCATTCGGCGCCAGGACGTGCGCGGGTTCGTAACGAGGAAGCCGGTCTGGCTGTCGCGCCCCTTGGGGCTCGAAACAGTGCGGGCACAGGCCGAGTTGATGGAGGCCGAAACCAAGCGCTTCTACACCCGCGCCGCCGGCCGCTCAACCGATGCGGCGATCCGGCAATTGCTGGGCGACCTCGCCGCCGAGGAACGTCGGCATGAGGCCAAGGCCGAACAGCTCGAAGAGAAATTCGTCCCCGCCGGCGCCCGCCATGAGGAGCATGAAGCAGAACGCCGCCTGTTCCTGCTGCAGATCGTTCAGCCGGGCCTTGCCGGCCTCATGGATGGATCGGTCTCAACCTTGGCGCCGCTCTTTGCCGCGGCCTTCGCCACCCACGATACTTGGGAGACCTTCCTCGTAGGTGTTGCCGCCTCGGTCGGTGCCGGCATCAGCATGGGCTTTGCCGAGGCGCTCTCGGATGATGGCTCGCTCACGGGTCGCGGCTCGCCCTGGCTGCGCGGGTCGGCGAGCGGCCTGATGACCGCATTGGGCGGCCTCGGCCACGCCCTCCCCTACCTCATCCCGGATTTCGCGACGGCGACGACCATCGCCAGCATCGTCGTATTGCTGGAGCTCTTCGCCATCTCCTGGATCCGCAAGCGCTATATGGACACGCCGTTCCTCAAAGCCGCCTTCCAGGTCATCATCGGCGGCCTCCTCGTCTTCGCCGCCGGCGTCTTCATTGGGAGTGCGTGATGCCTAATGAACAAATATTGCACGTTCGTGCAAAGATCCGGCGCTTGTCGATCGCGGAGGGTGGCCGAGAGGGACCGCTGAACGGCACTTTCCGCCCAAATCACAACTTCTTCGCGCCGGAAGCCAACGGCATGGTGATCGGCTCTGTTGTCCTACCGGAGGGTACGCGGCTGAATCCGGGTGAGAGCGCAAGCGCAGAAGTGACGTTTTTGTGCCCGTCCGAGATCCTGGCCCAAATCCTGCCAAGCCGGCAGTGGCGCATTCAGGAGGGGAAGAAGCTGCTCGCAATCGGGACCGTGATCGAGCTCTTGCCATCGCCGCCAGTAACTTGATCCGGGAAGTTGTCCCTTCGCATTCGTCACGGCCAGCGCAAGCGGGCCATGACAGGAGACGGCGTGCTTTCTTAATTCACCGTCATCCCCGGGCGAAGTCCCGGGGGATCCACTGATACGGCAGATGGACTGGATCCCCGGGTCAAAGCCCGGGGATGACGAAGATCGCGAACGTTGAGCGCGCGCCGTCTCAGTGCGGCTGTTCCTTGACCTTGAGGAACCGGACCTTGGGGTGATCCTGCTGGGCTCGGTCGAGGTGCCAGGCGTTGCGGGCAAGGAAAACGGGATCGCCGTTATGGTCCTTCGCCATGCTGGCCCGGGTCTCATCGAGGAGCGCTTTCAAGGCCGCTGAGTCGTCGCTTTCCACCCAGCGCGCAGTATGGAGGCTGGTCTGCTCAAACTTCACCGGCAAACCGTATTCCGTCCGGATGCGGTCTGCGAGGATTTCGAACTGCAGGGCGCCGACGACGCCGACGATGTAATCGGTGCCGATCTCGGGGCGGAAGACGCGCGCCGCACCCTCCTCGGCCAATTGTTCAAGTGCCTTCCCCAAATGCTTGGCACGCAAGGGATCGTCGGCACGGACCGACTGCAGATATTCCGGCGCGAAGCTGGGGATGCCGACGAATTGCAGTGCCTCGCCCTCGGTCAGCGTATCGCCGATGCGCAGGTTGCCGTGATTGGGGATGCCCAGGATGTCACCGGCAAAGCCTTCTTCCGCGATCTCACGGTCCTGGGCCAGGAAGACGACCGGATTGTGGAGAGTCAGCTGCTTGCCTGAGCGGACATGCAGCATCTTCATGCCGCGTTGGTACTGGCCCGAGACGAGGCGCGTGAAAGCAATGCGATCACGATGCTTAGGGTCCATGTTCGCCTGGATCTTGAACACGAAGGCCGTGGTCTTTTCCTCAGTCGGCTGCACCACACGAGTCAGGGTCTTCTGCGGGCGGGGCGGCGGCGCCATCTCGGCCAACCCTGCGAGCAGTTCGCCGACGCCGAAATTGTTGACCGCCGAACCGAAATAGACCGGCGACAAATGCCCTTCGCGGTAGGCTTCAAGGTCGAAGGGCTTCATCAACCCGCGCGCCATCTCGACATCGTCGCGCAGGCGCTGCACCTCGTCGCTCTTCAGATTTTGCTCAAGCGCCGGATCGTCGATTCCTTTAATTTCAACGACGTCCTCGTCCTGTTTGCCGCCACGCTCGAACAGGATCAACTGATCCTTCATGAGGTCATAGCAGCCGCGGAAGGTCTTCCCCATGCCGATCGGCCAGGAGGCAGGTGTCACGTCCAGCGCCAGCTGATCCTCGATTTCGCTCAACAGGTCGATTGGCTCGCGGCTCTCACGGTCCATCTTGTTGATGAAGGTGACGATCGGCACGTCCCGAAGGCGGCAGGCCTCGAACAGTTTGCGGGTCTGGGCTTCGATGCCCTTGGCGGCATCGATCACCATCACCGCGCTGTCGACGGCGGTGAGCGTCCGATAGGTGTCTTCCGAGAAGTCCTCGTGGCCAGGCGTGTCGAGGAGGTTGAACGCGCAGCCCTTGTAGTCGAAGCTCATGACCGAGGCGGTGACCGAGATGCCGCGCTCGCGCTCGACTTTCATCCAGTCCGAGCGCGCACGCCGCTGCTCGCCGCGTGCCTTGACGGCACCGGCCAACTGGATGGCGCCTCCGAACAGCAGCAGCTTTTCTGTCAGCGTGGTCTTGCCGGCGTCGGGGTGCGCGATGATCGCGAACGTGCGGCGCCGGGCTACTTCATTTGGCAAATTGGCCATGAGTCTTTAGGTCTCGCGGGAGAAACGATGATCGAGGCGCAATCTAAGCAATTCGCGCGAGATTTCCAGCCAATTCGAAAGCTAGGATCCGGGCATCATATGTCTGATTTTTAAGCCTTTTTTGAACCGACCAACATCACGCCACCGAGCACGAAAGCAGCACCCACCATCTGCTCGATCGAAACGTCTTCCCCTAAGAACAGCCAGCCGAAGAAGATCGTGGCGACCGGGCCGACCGACCCCACGATCGAGACCTTGGATGCCCCCACGAGCTGGATCGCCTTGGCGGTCAGGAAGATGGGGAGGATGGTCGAGAACCCCGCCATCGCCGCGGCATAGCCATAGACCTGCCAGGGCTGGGAGACCGCCTCGACCAGCGGGCTGGCGATCGCAAAATGGATGAGGCACGAGACCGCCGCGACGCTGGTGGCGAGTGCCGCGAACCGGGTCGAGCCCATGCGCTGGGTCATCTGGCCGGATCCCACCAGGTAGATCGCATAGGTGATCATGCACAGAAAGACGAGCCCGCCGCCGATGACCGTCGCCTGGTGATCGCCCGTCACCTCGATGTCGTGCAGGAAGGCGATGCCGATGCCGACATAGGACAGCGCCATGGCGAAGATCGCGCGGCGCGTGATGCTCTTCCCGAACATATAGACCGAGATCAGCACAACGACGGTCGGGTAGAGAAACAGGATCAGCCGTTCGAGACCGGCCGAGATATAGGCAAGGCCCATGAAGTCCAAGAGGCTGGAGAGGTAATAGCCGACGAAGCCCAGGAACAGGATCGCCCCCCAATCGCGGAGCGAGATCGGCGCCGCTCCACCCCGCCCAGACCACCAGGCGGCGACAAGTAGGCAAGGGAGCGAGAACGCCATACGCAGCGCCAGCAGCAGGACGGCATCGACCCCATAGAGATAGGCCAGCTTGACGAAGATGGCTTTCATCGAGAAGGCGGCGGAGGCGAGGAACGCCAGGAGGACGCCGCGATTGGCGAGCATGATGGGAAAATCCAGGGTCGGGAGGTCTGGTTCGGAGGCTATCGGCCGAAGAATGGCCTGACTAGCGCGATTGCGTCATGGGAGCCTGCCAAAATAATACGCTGGCACGGCTTCTGACCTGTCGAAGGTTGAAATGGGGCGCTCAAACGGCCATTTAGGAAGGGGTTTCAGCCCACTTTCCGCCCATCCTGCAACATCTAGCGACGTCGGAGCCCGATGCCTCACGCCACGCCGCTCATTGCCACCATCGTCGGCAGCCTCGCCCTTGCCTTCGTCCTGGGGGCGATTGCGCAGCGGCTGAGGATCTCGCCACTGGTCGGCTATCTACTGGCCGGCGTCGCTGTTGGCCCCTTCACTCCCGGCTATGTGGCTGACCAGGGCCTGGCACTCGAGCTTTCCGAGATCGGCGTCATCCTGCTCATGTTCGGCGTCGGCCTGCATTTCTCGCTCAAGGATTTGCTGTCGGTCAAAGCCATCGCCATTCCCGGTGCCGTCCTGCAGATCGCCTTTGCGACGGTTTTGGGCTGGGCACTCGCCTGGTCGCTCGGCTGGCCGGTGGCAGGCGGCCTCGTTTTTGGCTTGGCGCTGTCGGTTGCCAGTACCGTCGTGCTGTTGCGCGCATTGCAGGAGCGCCACGCGCTGGAGACCGATCGCGGACGGATCGCGGTTGGCTGGCTGATCGTCGAGGATCTGGTGATGGTGATGGTCCTCGTCCTGTTGCCGCCTTTCAGCGCGATCCTCACCGGCGGCGAGGGCGAGATCGTGATGCCGCTCGTCATCACGCTCGGCAAGGTGACGGCCTTCATCGTCTTCATGCTGGTCGTGGGGCGGCGTGTGATCCCCTGGGTGCTGCATTACATCGCCCATACCGGATCGCGCGAGCTGTTCCGCCTTGCTGTCCTCACGATCGCACTGGGCGTCGCCTTCGGGTCGGCAATGCTGTTCGGCGTCTCGTTCGCGCTCGGTGCGTTCTTTGCCGGCATGGTGCTGGCGGAATCGGAGCTCAGCCACCGGGCGGCGGAGGAATCTCTACCCTTGCGCGATGCATTCGCGGTGCTGTTCTTCGTCTCGGTCGGTATGCTGTTCGACCCGATGATCCTGGTCACCAGCCCGCTCTTGGTGTTGGCCACCTGCGCCATCATAATCTTCGGCAAATCGGTGGCCGCCTTCCTCATCGTGAGGGCGTTCCGGCACCCCACCGGGACAGCCCTGATTATTTCGGCGAGCCTTGCCCAGATCGGCGAGTTCTCCTTCATCCTGGCGGCGCTCGGTGTTGACCTGGAGCTCCTTCCCCCGCAAGGCCGCGACCTCATTCTGGCCGGCGCCATTCTTTCCATCCTCGCCAACCCCCTGCTCTTCGCCGCCATCGACCGGATGAAGGCAAAGAAGGCCGACACCGCACTGGCCGACGGCGCCACGCGGGACCAACTGGTGAAGACCGCCTTGGCGGATCACACGGTGATCGTCGGCGGCGGCCGGGTCGGCAGGGAATTGATCACCTACCTCAAGACCGAAGGGCTGCCGTTCCTGGTGATCGAGGACCGGGATAATGCGCTGAAAGCTCTGCGCAGCGAGGGTGTCGAGGTGATCGCTGCCAATGCAGCGGACCCGCTGGCCATCGCCGCCGCCAATATTGCGGGAGCCAAGCGCCTGTTCGTGGCGATCGACAATGCGTTCGAGGCGGGTCAGGCCGTCGAACAGGCACGCAAGGCCAATCCGTCATTGGAGATCATTGCCCGCGCGTTCTCGGGCGACGAGACGCAGTATCTGCAGCAACGCGGCGCCGACCGCATCGTCATCGGCGCGGAAGCCATCGCGCAGGGCATGCTGGCGAAGGCGTTCAAGGAGGCTCATTGACGCCGTCATGGTCCGCATAGGCGGACCATGACGAGGAGGGCCGAACGGCGTTCTACTTACCCGACGGCTTGCAGGTTTTCCGGTTCGACCTGGTCGAGGCCCCACATCTTTTCCAGGCTGTAGAGCTTGCGCACGTCCGGCCGGAAGAGATGGATGATGATGTCGTTGCCGTCGACCAGCACCCAATCGCCTTGGCTGATGCCCTCGATACCAATCGGCTTCGCCCCGGCCTTGGCCAGTTTCTCGGCCACGTGATGCGCCATCGCCGCCAATTGGCGGACGTTGCGGCCGGTGGCGATGACCATGAAATCGGCGATGGCGGATTTGCCGGCGAGGTCGACCGACACAATGTCTTCAGCCTTGTCGTCATCGAGCGACTTCTCCACCAGCTTCAAGAGCTGACGCGAAAATGCGTCGGCCTTGCTCGCGGCTTGAGTGGATTTCGCAGTCGGCTTTCCGGGAGCTTTCGCTTTGGCGGCGGTCTTCGTCGCCGTCTTCGCCTTGGCCGCAGCCTTGGGCTTCGTCGCGACCTTGGCTTTCGTCGCCGCCTTAGGCTTGGCTGCTGCCCCCGATTTCGCGCCTTGGGGCTTCGTCGCCGCACTCTTCTTGGCTACTTTGGGAGCAGCTTTCTTGGCGGCGGATTTTGCTGTGCCGGCTGATTTGAGAGCGGTCTTCCGGCGAACCGCGGTGTTCTTTTCGGAAATGGCCTTCATCCTCCTCAAGCCGGCGTCACAAATTAACAATCATCGGGGCGTCGCCGGTTTTGCCACCCGTGATCCGTTCTCACCCCACAGCCGCTTCAAGCGGATTTCCGTGGCCGAGATCGGATTCAATCGATGATGCACAAATGTCCACGCCGGCGGCTGCGACGTAACCAGCGTTCGGGCTGCTTGCTCCCGCGCCCGAAAACAGGCGAATCGCCGTGCCGCTAGAGCGGCCAGTGCTTTATAAGTATATGTCGGACGGTCAAAAACCGCAATTGGCACCAGATGAAAGATCTGTTGCCAGTCCTTCCAGTGATGCATGCCGGCAAGGTTGTCGGCCCCCATCAGCCACACGAAGCGGTAATGCGGGTATTTGCACACCACCTTTTTGAGCGTATCCGCCGTGAATTGCGTGCCGAGCCGGAGTTCGAGATCGCTGACGCGGATACGTGGGTGGTCGGCGACACGTTGCGCCTCCGCAATCCGAGCATCCAGTGGCGCCATCCCTACGCGGCTCTTCAACGGGTTCTGGGGCGCCGCCAGCCACCAGACCTCATCAAGGCCAAGATAGGCCAGAGCCGCGAGGCTGATATCCCTGTGCCCATCATGGGCCGGGTTGAAGGAGCCGCCAAGGATGCCGATCTTGCGCGCGATCGTCGTCACGTTCAGGGACGAACCTGGCCGTTACCGCGCACGATGTATTTATAAGACGTGAGCTGCTCTGCACCCACCGGCCCGCGCACATGAAGCTTGCCGGTCGAAATGCCGATCTCCGCGCCCATGCCAAATTCACCACCATCCGCAAACTGTGTCGAACTGTTCCAAATGAGAATGCCGGAATCGATCTCGTTCAGGAAACGCGCGGCTGTCTCGGGATTGGCCGTCACGATCGCTTCAGTGTGATGCGAGGAATGACGTTCGATATGCTCTATCGCCTCACCCACGCCATTCACCACTTTCACCGACAGAATGGCGTCGAGATATTCGGTATCCCAATCCTGCGCAGCAGCCGCCTCGACGCGCTTGTCGAGCGCCTGGATCTCGGCGTCGCCGCGCAATTCACAACCCGCCTTGATGAGATCATCGAGAATGGGCTTGGCGAATTTCAGCGCCGGACGGTCGATGAGCAATGTCTCGGTGGCCCCACAGATGCCGGTGCGGCGCATCTTGGCATTGAGCACGATGGCGCGCGCCATTTCCGGATCAGCCTCGGCATCGACATAGGTGTGGCAGATACCGTCGAGGTGCTTCAAGACCGGGATGCGGCTTTCATTGGCGACGCGCTCGATAAGCCCCTTGCCGCCACGGGGAATAATAACGTCGATATATTCGGTCATGCCGAGCATGATGCCGACAGCGGCGCGGTCAGTCGTGGGCAAGCGCTGCACGGTTGCCTTAGGGAGGCCGGCGGCGCAGAGGCCTTCTTGCAAACAATCGAGAATCATCGCCGCGGAATGCGCGCTCTCGGATCCACCACGCAAGATGGCGGCATTGCCGGACTTCAAGCACAATCCGGCCGCATCCGCCGTCACATTGGGGCGGCTTTCATAGATGATGCCGATAACGCCGAGCGGCACCGCGACACGCTCGATCTTCAGACCATTGGGACGGTCCCATGCGCCAAGCGATCGGCCGATGGGATCGGGAAGCTCGGCGATATCCTCAAGCCCCTTCGCCATGGCTTCGATGCGGTTCCCATCGAGCAGCAGGCGATCGAGCAGTGCGCCGGAAAGGCCCTTCTCTTTTGCAGCCTTCATGTCGCGTTCGTTGGCAGCGAGGATCTTCGGAGCCTGCGCGCGGATTTCTGCGGCCATGGCGCGGAGGGCCAAGTCCTTCTTCTCGCGCGGGGCCTGGGCGAGCTTGGCGGCAGCGGCCTTGGCGGCTCGGCCGAGACTCAGCATCTCATCCGTCAGCGCGTCACCGGTTTCTTTCTTCAACGCGGTCATGTCAAATCCTCAGCTCAACACCAGATCATCTCTGTGGATCATCTCATCACGGCCGCGATAGCCGAGCAAGGCTGCAATCTCTTTCGATTTATGGCCCATGATGCGCCTGGCATCGGCGGCGTCGTAGGCCGCTAGGCCGCGGGCCACTTCGTTGCCGGCCTTATCAACCACCAGCACGGCATCGCCACGCTCGAAACGGCCATCGACCTTGGTGATGCCAGCCGGCAGAAGCGAGCGCCCACCCTTCAAGGCATTGAGGGCGCCGTCATCGACAACCAGCGTGCCCTTGGCCTTCAAGGAGCCGCCGATCCAGCTCTTGCGCGCGGTCTTCGGACCACTTGCGGGCAGGAACCAGGAACAAGCGCCGCCATCGAGAATGGCCTGGAGGGGGTTCATCTTCTTGCCGCTGGCAATGACCATGCGGCAACCGGCCGCCATGGCGATGCGGGCGGCAGCGATCTTGGTCACCATGCCGCCCGAGGAATAACCGGTGGGTGCCACACCGGCCATCGCCTCGATCTCCGGTGTCACTTCAGTGATCTCACCGATGAAGGCGGCGTTCTTGTTCTTGCGCGGGTCAGCTGTATAGAGGCCGTCGATATCCGAGAGCAGCACCAGCGTATCAGCGCTGATCATGGCGCCCACGCGGGCTGCCAGGCGATCATTGTCGCCGAAGCGAATCTCGCTGGTCGCCACGGTGTCGTTCTCGTTGATGACGGGGACAGCGCCCATCTGCAGCAACGCGTTGAGGGTCGAGCGCGCGTTCAAATGCCGGCGGCGTTCCTCGGTGTCGTCGAGGGTGATGAGAATCTGCGCCACGGTGATGTCGTGGCGCGCCAACGTTTCCTGATAGGCATGGGCCAGGCGAATCTGGCCGGTCGCCGCTGCCGCCTGCTTTTCCTCAAGGCGCAGTACGCCGTCGATGAGACCGAGGTGTCGGCGCCCGACGGCGATAGCGCCGGATGAAACGAGCACCACTTCCTTGCCGGCCGCGCGCAAAGCGGCCACATCGTCGGCCACGGCATCGAGCCATTTGCGGCGAATGCCGCCGGTCTCGTCATCGACCAGAAGTGCCGATCCGATCTTGATGACGATGCGCTTGGCGCTGCCGAGTGAGCGCTCTTTGCTCGCTATTTTTTTCTTTTCGGTCATTGAAGTGCCCCTCACCCCAACCCCTCTCCCCGCAAGCGGGGCGAGGGGCTCAGTCCCAGCTCGCTCGAAACTCCCGCGCCCCACGAAGTGGGGAGCGGGTCGGGGTGAGGGGCGTTGACCCCGGTCTCCCCTGCCCGATTACCTCACGCCTCGATCTCGATGCCCTGCATCATCTCCGCCTGCTCGGCAGCTTCCCGCGCCTTGTCGCTGTCGATGATCTCCAGCATCTTGCGCATCAACTCCGTGATACCCATGCCGGCAGCACCGGAGACGCGATAGACAATCTGGCCCTTCTTCAGCTTGGCAGCTTTCTTGAGAGCGGCGGCTTTCTCCTCGATTTCCTCTTCCATCAAGGCATCGATCTTGTTGAGCGCCACGAGTTCCGTCTTGGCCGCGAGTTCGGGGCTGTAGGCCTTCATCTCCTTGCGGATGGTCTTGTAGGCGCCCGCCACATCGTCCTGCGTGCCGTCGATGAGATGCAGCAGCACGCGGCAGCGCTCGACATGGCCCAGAAACTTGGTGCCAAGCCCGGCGCCCTCGTGGGCACCTTCGATGAGGCCGGGGATGTCGGCCAGCACGAATTCGCGTTCGTCGACATGGACGACGCCGAGTTGCGGCTTCAAGGTGGTGAAGGGATAGTCGGCGATCTTCGGCTTGGCGCGCGAAACGGCGGCCAGCATGGTCGACTTGCCCGCATTGGGAAGACCAACCAGACCGGCATCGGCGATGAGTTTGAGGCGCAGCCAGATCCAGCGCTCCTCACCCGGCCAGCCTTGGCCGGAATGGCGCGGCGACTGGTTGGTCGAGGATTTGAAATGCGCGTTGCCAAAACCGCCATCGCCGCCGCGGCACAGCACGATGCGCTCGCCGGCTTTGGTGAGATCGAACAGCAGCGTCTCTTTGTCCTCGTCGAAAATCTGCGTACCGACGGGCACGCGCATGATGATGTCGTCGGAATCCTGGCCCGTGCGCAGCTTGCCCATGCCGTGATAACCGCGGCGCGCCTTGAAATGCTGCTGGTAGCGGTAGTCAATCAGCGTGTTCAGATTGGCCACGACCTCGACGATGATGTCACCGCCGCGCCCGCCATTGCCGCCGTCCGGTCCGCCGAATTCGATGAACTTCTCGCGTCGGAAGGAGACGCAGCCGGCGCCGCCGTCACCGGATTTCACGAAGATCTTGGCCTCGTCGAGGAATTTCATGTGACCGGCCTTTCACCGATGTTCTGACAGAAACGCAGCAGATAGCCGTCGGGATCCTGCACCAGGAATTGGCGCTGACCCGATTCGTGATCGTCGACGCGGTACCAGCGATCGACCGGCTCTTTATAGAAAACGATGCCGGCCTGTTTGACCTTTGCCGCGAGGCTGTCGAGATCGTCGATCTCGATCTGCAGATTGATGCCACGGCCATAGGGTTGAACCATCTCGCCCGTCAGCCACGAGCCATTTTCGCTGAACTGCTCGATCATGATCTGGATGGGACCACGTTCGAGATAAGCGAAGCGATGCTCGGGTCGCTCATAAGCCGGGCGGAAACCCAAGAGACCCACATAGAAATCCCGCGACCGCGCGAAATCGCTGCAGATCAGTTCGGGTACCAGGGGTGCGTATGGATAGTCGCTCGGCTTCATGATCGGTCGAATCCAAAAACGAAAAAGGGGAACGGCGTTTCCGCCATTCCCCTTTTAAACCGTTTCAGCGAATGGCCGCGCCCGTTACCGGGCGCCGATGCTCACTCGGCTGCCGGGAGCGCCACAGGCAGTACCGACACGACGGTACGGCCGCCGACGCCGGTCTTGAACGTCACGCGGCCGGGCGCGGTGGCGAACAAGGTGTGATCCTTGCCCATACCGACGTTGAGGCCGGGGTGAACCTTCGTGCCGCGCTGGCGGATGATGATGTTGCCGGAAACGACGACTTCGCTGCCGGCCTTCTTCACGCCCAGGCGACGGCCAGCGCTATCGCGACCGTTGCGCGAGCTACCACCGGCTTTTTTATGTGCCATTTGGGTCTCTCCCTAAATTCTGACCAAGGCCCGCCTTAGGCGGCCTTGATGCCTTCGATCTTGAGCACCGTCACGAACTGACGATGGCCGCGCTTGCGGCGATAGTTGTGACGACGGTTCTTCTTGAAGATGATGACCTTGTCACCCTTGCGCTGCTCGATCACCTTCGCGGTGACAGAGGCGCCGGCCACGTTGGGCGCGCCAACGGTGATGTTTCCACCTTCGCCGACCATCAACACGTCGTTGAGGGAGATGCTGGCACCTTCTTCGGCCTCAAGCTTCTCGACCAGGATGATGTCGTTGGTGGCGACCTTGTATTGCTTGCCGCCCGTTTTGATCACTGCAAACATAATTGCCGTCCTAGAGGCGGGTCGCGAGCAGGTACTCACGCAGCGCCATAAATTGTCAGAACTTCGGCCCGCCGAACGAGCCAAAAGCTTCGGGCCGCCGAAGGGCGACCCGTTCGAGGTGGGAAATAGACGTTCCGGACCCACTTTGTCAACAGGTTATGCGGAGCCGGGGATTCCCCACGCCACATCTGCCACACCTGTCTTAACCTGTTGATTTCAAACCCTCAAGCCGCAAAATCTGGGTGGCGGGCACGGCACTGTTTCCGGCCTGCTCCAAGCCCATCAGGATGAAAGTCCCGCTGATACAATCCATCATCGCCGCCAAGCGGCTGAATTTGTTGAGAATCGGGTATTGCAGCCAGGAAAAGTCGGCGGGCAAGACATCAAGCCCACTTGCCCAGACACAGGCATCCCGGAAGCGCCGGGCACTGTCGACCCCGCGCAGCCAGCCCCTGGGCCAACCTTCGGTAAATCCGGGTAAATCCGGCCAATGATTGGCAATCGCGCTGGCATTAGGGCTGGCCCGATGCCGATAGCGATCCTCCAATCGCTCGATGACGATCGAACGGCCGTCAGCGCCGGCCAAGGTGAAGAGTGCGGGGATGGCTAGGGGCGTTTCGCTCAGGAGCAGCCGAGCTTCCTCAAAACCAGACGCTTTCTCAAATACTTGCCGCAGAAGATGAGTGGGTGGAATGGCAGTACGGCGGGCACTTCGGCGCCGCTCTAGCACCCAATCCAGGGGTTTGAGGCTGGTGGTCTTGCGGATCGGCGGCTGGTTATAGGAGGCGGCAAAACGGCCGGGGGCGAGACCCGTGAGCACGCCCACAAAGCCTGGCCAAGTGGCCTGCCACCAGGCGCCAGCGACAGAATCGTGCCGGGTCACCGTCAAGGCCGGCCCCATGCCGTGGAGCGGCCAGTCGAGAGTCCGCATCAGGCAGCCGGCCTGGGCAATGCTCGAACAAGCCCATTCCGTGCTGATATTAAGGGCATGAACGCCTGCAGCCCCGCTCGCGGCAGCCACGGCCGCGATCTCCTCTCTATAGGGCGTGACATTGCGGGCGAGCCAAGCCTGGGAGCGCCGATCCATCCAGGCCTGGACCAGCCCCGTCGTCAGGGCTCTCCCCGAGGCCGAGAGCAGCCGGACCTTGTCCGGCGCCAGGACGGCCAGGTCGCTCAATGGCCTGTTTCCAAGGTCGATCACCGGAATCTGCGGCAGATTCATCGCCAGCGTCCCTCTCCTCCTCGTTTCCCAAGGCGAGGATCGACATTAACGCCGCACGAGGTCAAGCCGGGCTTGCACAGAGCGATTCACTTCGTTAGGTTCCGCGCCGTTCAACCGGCCCGGGTCGTTTCGATCCCCTGCGGAGGGGTGCCAGAGTGGCCGATTGGGACAGTCTCGAAAACTGTTGTACGTGCAAGCGTACCGTGGGTTCGAATCCCACCCCCTCCGCCATCAGCCGTCTAACGCGCTGATACGCAAGAAATCCCTTGAAACATTGACTTGTGCGTCACCTCAGGTGGTACAAAGAGGTGGTACACAATGGGTTTCAGAATGGCATCTCCGTGGCTCCACCCGAAGACTGGCGTTTGGTATTATCGCCGCGTAGTTCCGACAGCTCTCCGCCCCATAATCGGCAAGACTGAATATCGCATCAGCCTGAAGACCAAAGACCTCAAAGAAGCGAAGCGTCGTTACCCCGATGCAGCCGCCAAGGTAGATGCTGCCCTGGTTGCTGCCGAAGGTGGTCCGGTTAGGCTGACCAATGAGCAAGTCCATGCGCTGGCCGGGGAGTGGTTGCAGCGCGAACTGGAACGGCTGAAGGCTGATCCTGACGAAAAGGAGTGCGATCTGCTTCTCGATCAGATGGCACATGCCGCCGAAAAGGGCTTAGAAGCAGCCAATGTGTCGAGTGAGCTAAACGCCCTACTCCAATCTGAAAACTTAGTGATCGATCTCGATAGCCGGTCGCGATTGGTTCCCCGCCTTTTCTGGAACAAGGTCAAGCTTCTCAATTCGCTGAAGGCAATGGCTCACGGCGACTACAGTCCTGATGCAACCCTGGACACCCTGCCGAAATGGAAGCGTCCGGTTCCAACCGCCACATCTTCGTCGGTATTCATTTCCTCCCTTCTCGACGCCTGGGTTACCGAAAGAAAACCAATCGAGCGGACCGAGTATGAGCGTCGCCGGTTCTTGGGGCGGCTTGCTACCTTCGTTGGGCATGATGATGCCACCAAGCTCACCAAGGCCGATATTGTCCGTTGGAAGGATGCGCTATTGGCCGAGGACAAACACCCAAAAACGGTGACAAACCACCTTCTCCATGCCCGCGCATTGTTTGAGTGGGCAAAGAACAATGAGCGATTGGCGATCAATCCAGCCGATGGCGTGGTGGTGGCAGAGGCAACCACAAAGCAACGGGCTAGGCTCCCTTTCTCGGATGATGACGCCAAGACGCTCTTATCTGATGCCCGCAAAAGAAAAGGGTTCCGTCGCTGGGTTCCTTGGCTGCTGGCTTATAGCGGGGCGCGACTGGAGGAAGTCTGCCAAGCCATGACTTCGGACGTCCGACAGGAGAAAGGCATCTGGTATCTCGACATCAATCTGGATGACGAAGGTAAGAGCCTGAAGATGGGTGAGGACAACGCCAGAAAGATACCCCTTCATCAAGACATCATTGGCGAAGGCTTCCTGAAGTTTGTCGAGGGACTACCGAAGCTGTCCCCCCTCTTTCCCGACGCAGCGAAAGACCGCTTCGGCAAGCGAGGCGGAACAGCTACGAAAATCTTGGGTAGATGGATGCGCGACCTCGGCATTGCCGACCGAAGGAAAGTGCCTAACCACTCATGGCGACACCGCTTCAAAGACCTGTGCCGCAATGCCCATATCGAAAAATCCATACATGACGCCCTAACTGGACACGCCAGTAAAGACGAAGGCGATAAGTATGGGCTTGGATACTCACTCGAAGTTCTTTCCACCGCAATCAAGAAGCTCCCACAGCAATGCCCTAAGGAAAAGTGAGCATGGCAATAGACCTCAGGGGCACTCACGATCTGGCGTGGTCAATCGACCTCAAACCTCTTGGCGACGAAGATAAATTTGATCGAGAAGAATTTGCCCCTTGGTGGGCACGGAATGCGAAAGCCCTAAAGCACATTCATCCACAGATAGCTGAACAATGGATATATCGTCATTGGAGACATTCACCTTACTGCAACATCCCAATTGAGGGCATCAGCTGGACGATTGAGCGATGGAGTACCGAAAATCTGCTCAAAGACGTCAAGCGCGGTAACTCGTCCAAAGAAAACCCTTCTTGGGACTACGGCCATTTAAGACAATTTGGGCACGAGCCGGCAAAGTCGATGGACAATACCGGAACTTGGAATATCCCTGTGATCGTGCTTGAGACGCAGGGGCCTGTGACATGGGCGATGGCGAGCACGACGACATCCCACACTGGTTGATCGAAGGCCATCAGCGTATGCGCTATCTCAACGCCATCCGCCATAAAGCAACGTGCAATGCCACTCATGAGCTGTTTCTCATTCGCACTTCCAATTCAAAGTAAGGTAGAGATGCTAAGGGTTCGGACCTTACGGACAACACGCAGGATGGCGTCTTCTGCGTTACCTCTCCGAATGACGGTTGGATTGAGACCCCTTCTGATCAGCAGCCCAAAGTCTTCAGCTAGTAGTCTTACGCGCGTGATCGCCTCACTTGGCGGCATCCACAGAACTACTTTGCCGCTCGGGAACCGTATCCTGCGGGCACATTTCGTATGCAGCAGGGACCGTTTCGGCTTAGGTCTAGGCCCCAGCGGACGTGCCATATGCCCATTCCAAAGCGGTCCGTTCGATGTTCCGGGACTTCCTGCCCTTCGCAGCTTTCAAGTTGTGTCTCCTTAGGTTGAGTGGGTTTCCGTCCCGGTATCTCGCCACGAGGTTGGGACGATTGGGCCGAGGTTGCATCTCTCCGCTCATTTGCAGGATGAGCCGGGCGACACCTAGGCCCCTGTAGTTGGCCGACAGGGTGCAGCGGACGGAGCCGCTACCATCCGGCCTTCCACCCCAGAACCAACCTTCATGGATGCCGAGTTCAGCTAAGGCGTCATAGTCCGCCCGGTCCACCGTCACCACCTTGTCAGTGTCGCCACTAAGCGGCACCTGGACGACGGCTTTGCCATCATCTGCGGCGGTGAATGTCGGGGTGATTGGGAATGATCGTCTGTTGTCTTTCTTCAATAAGGACACCTTCAAGTTACAAGTTGGTAGGAAAGCCCCCATAGGCACGCAGGGAGCAAAAGAGCCAGCCAGCAGCCTCATCTTCTGAGATGGCGTCGGAAACCTTGATATTGCCTAAGGCAAGTTCTTTGTTAAGTATTGCTCGCGCCTGATCCTCACGACGCTTCATAACGCGTGCAAGTGCCACAGTGGCTATGGGCATCTACTCTATCCCCTTTGGGTAGCTGTCAGCATGTTCGCCAAAACGAGATGGCGACTGCCATGAGGTGCGGCAACCCCGGGGCACGGGGGTATTTCGCGCTGCAAGGTTCTTCCATCGCCTCTCAGATTTTTGCTCCAAAATTTCCCCTGTGCCCCTCGCCACTCATTCAGCCGCGAATGACGCCCACCGTTGACCCTTGATTTCGCTCCATCGCTCCCATGTCGCCCCTAGGATGCCGCGCATCCAATGCAGTTGCCCAACAAGGGGAAGCCGTAGCGTTACCTCGTGACGCGATAGGGCGACGATGAAGGTATGACCGACGCGGAACGCAATGCGGGGCCAAAGGCCGGTCATGCCGATACTGAAAGTGAGCAAGGATGTCTCCCAGGGTTGAGTGAAGGGAGCTAGAAAATGTGCCCCAAGAAAGTTGAGAACAAGACTTGAAGATTGCGTGCAAGGAAAGGTAGTTTATTTGCCGTCAGATACATCCACATGTGGACGCATTAAAGATCGAGAGTGCGATGGATTGGGGGATATGCGGGCCAATTGACTGGACGGCAACGGGATCAATGTTGTCGGGCGTGGGCACCTTAGCGGGAGCCTTGGTCGTCCTCTACGCCGCTCACAAAGGCTCTGACACGTACAAGCAGTGGCGGCGACAAAAGAGCGAAGAGCGTCGGATTGACCTTGCCGAGCAGGTTCTAACATTGGCCTATAAGCTTAAACGCGCCATCGAAGCGATCCGCTCGCCACTGATGCTCGGCGGCGAGTTGGCCAGGGCTGAAAACGACCTTCGCGAACGGAAAGTGATAGACGACAGCACTCCGGAGCCTCGAGTGCGTAATCTCAGAACTGCGCAAGGCATGGTCTTCCGAATGGAATTTTACAGGCAACAATGGGATGAGCTCGTTGACATAATGCCCGTCGCAAAGGCGGTGTTTGGTGACCGAGTGGAAGAGCAACTACACGCCCTATGGAGACAGCAACGCGACATTGCGCTCGCGGTTGAGTTCTTTGCCGATATGCCAACCGATGGTCCAGCCACCGCAACAAAGGACCATGCAGAAGAACTGAAAGGGTATCGTAAGACAATGTGGTCTCAGGGCAAGGCCGAGAATGATGCCGTAAAGGTATCGGTTGATGCCGCAGTGACCGCCTTGGAAGGCCTACTTCTACCAACAATCCGTTCAGACACCCCCTTTGGCACGCCAAATTAAAGATGAACGACCCGCAGCTCTTTCGATCTTTGTCCGCGAAGCTTGCTCTAAGCGCGCTGGCATTTTGCTCTATCACGCTCTTTCTTGGGCTGGCTAGCTCTGCACGAGCCGAACAACTCAGTATCCTGAAGCACTCTCACGAGTTGGCGATGGAGACTTCAAACGGTCAGGTAGAAACCTGCGGCGTCCACTTCTCAATGATCGGAACCAGCCCGTCCAGGAAAGCCATGCAAGTTGCTGGTACGATCACAAACACTTTCTTTCCCGGAAAAACACCGTCAGCCGCCGTATTGATTAACGCTACCGAAGTCGAAGCGGGGAAGATAGTAGAGCTAACAGTCAAATCGGCTTCATTCTTCGACAATGAAAAGATTGACACAAGGGGCTTCAAACGCCTGAAGTCCGCTGGAAAGTCTTATTTGGGGTTGGCAGGTGTAAACGAGAATGCGCCCGCGTTCACCGATCTGCTGCCCATGATGGTAGTCGGAGAGGTTTGGCTCAGCTTCAATACGGGCGACGGTAGCAGCGACTATGTCGTGAGGATGCCGATGGCGAGCAACGCAACCGAAATTCTTAGTCAGATAAAAAGCTGCAATGCCGCTGGCTGGAAACACCTCTCCCCGACCTAATATCTTTACACCATTGGCGGAATGAACCTGATTTGACCTTCCCATTGCCCCGGGGTCCAAAGGAGTGGTACAAAGTCGAGTGAAAGCTTGGCGCTCATCTCATTGATTTGAAGTCATTTCTTGCCTGTCGGGGCAGTCTCCCACCCCCTCCGCCATTCTCGATGAGTTTCCTGCTTTTTTAGTCGCATGATCGTCACGGCAGGGCGCTGATCCCTCGCTCGAGGATTAAACGGGCGGGCCGGCCCTGTCAGGGGAGTTGAGCAATCCCTGCCGCAAAGGCCTTCTGAAACGCAAGAATCTCGCCGCTGTCAGCATCACTGACGGCCGAGAATTCAAAACCGTGGGCGCGCCAATTCAGCAAGGCGAACCCGTCCTTCCGCATCAGAGCCGGCGCCGCGGTGCCGGTGCCTGGCCGCACCACCATACTGATGACATGTGGGCCGGCCCGATAGACCAGTACCGGCAGCGGTGTCCGTTCCAATATGTCCAGGCGACCGCCAATCAACGGATAACCGGATGCCGATAGGTCGACGACAACCGGCGCCACGCTCGTCCGGCCATTGAACCAGGGCTTGACGGTGTGGCGATCCGATGACGCCACGTCGAAAACATGGCCCGATAATGTCGCCCGCAAATGAGAGTCGAGAACCGCTTGATCCCAAACCTCCTGCGGTGAATTCCGCAGGGCATAAAAGGTAGTGCTGCTGGCAAGGATCGCGGCAAGCGAGGCTGCAGCAGCAAGCGACAGCCACTGGCGCTGGCCTGATCGCATTGGGTGAAGCGCCGGCTTGGGTGTCGCCGGCAGGGCGGAGAGAATGCTCTGACGCAGAGCGACACCGGCCTCGTGCCGCTGCAGCTTGCCGCGCATATCCGACCGGAGCGCCAGGCTCCGTTCCAATGCCTGCTGGCATGCCGCACAGCCCTCTACATGCAGGTCGAACGCAGCGGATTCGAGTGCGCTCAATTCGCCGTCAATATAGGCGTCGCGCGCCGCGCAGCCGATGCTGTTGCCTTCACTCATGATGCATACCTCGGCAGGACCGACATCAGTATCTTTCGCGCCCGCGCCAGGCGCGACATCACCGTCCCGATCGGCACGTCGATCACGGCGGCGATCTCCTTATAGGAAAGGTCCTGCATCTCCCGCAGGATGATCACTTCCCTGAATTCGACCGGCAGATCCGCCACCGCACGATTGATCTGTTCCGTCAAATCCTGGCGCAGCATCTCCTGTTCCGGGCTTTCGGCGCGGGCTGTGTCGGCAGGTGCGACCGCTTCGGCCGCTTCCGCATCCGCCATGTAGACGACCCGGCCCGAGCGATTGCGCGCCAGCCAGGTCATGGCGGTGTTGCGCACGATCTGCAGCAGCCAGGGGCGGAAATGCTCCCCGCTGAAGCGGTCGAGATATTTGAAGGCACGCAACATCGATTCCTGCACAATATCCTCTGCATCGACCCGGTTGCCGGTCAACCAGACCGCCAGATTGACCGCGTCATCCAGCAACGGCATCGCCAGTCGCTCGAACTGCGCGCGGCGGTCAGGTTCCGACAAGATCAGCACTCCCATTCCGGCATGCGGGACCGCGTGGTCATGGCCGGGCACATCTTTCTATACCTCGCCTGAGGCTCATTTATTCCCGGGCCAAAAATCGGGAATAGGCGGCCGATCTCCGGGGTCTCCACTTCGTTGCCCCCCTTTTGGAGAGAATGCCATGAAAGCCCAATTGTCACGACGCGATGCCCTCACGCTTGCAGCTGTCGGCGGGGTCGTCTTCGCCTCCCGTCTGGTGACGGGCCGCATCCTGCCGACCGCCCAGGCCGCCGACGATTTCTACTTCGTGCAGATCAGTGACACCCATTGGGGTTTCGATGATCCCAAGGTCAATCCGGATCCGCACGCCACCTTGTTGAAATCGGTCGCGGCCATCAACAGTGTCAGCCCCGCCCCGGACTTTGTCATCTTTACCGGCGATTTGACACACAAGACAAAGGATCCCGTCACGCGCAGAAAACGCATGGCGGAGTTCAAGGAAATCGTCGGCGGGATCAAGGTACCCAAAATATACTTCCTCCCGGGCGAGCACGACGCCGCCGACGACCGCGGCGGCGCCTTCAAGGAGTTCTTCGGGGAAACCCATCAGAGCTTCACCCATAAGGGAATCTATTTCGCGACCATCGACAATGTCTCGGACCCCGACGGCATCGTCGGCGCCGATCAACTCGCCTGGCTGCAGCGCGAGCTTGGCGCTCTGCACCCCACGCAACCCGTCGTCCTCTTCACCCACCGGCCGCTCTTCGATCTCAAGCAGGATTGGGACTGGTTCACCAAAGACGGTGCACAGGCAATCGAGCTCCTGAAGCCGTTCCAATCGGCCACGGTCTTTTACGGACATGTTCATCAGGAAAACCATCACGTGACCGGCAATGTCAGCCACATTTCGGCGCGGTCGGCGATGTATCCCCTGCCCGCCGCCGGCAGCCAGCCCAAGAAGGCACCCTTGCCCTGGGACCCGGCCGCTGCCGATCACGGCATCGGCTGGCGTGAGGTGGGCATGGGCTCCGGCGCCGCGACACTCAAAGAATATCCCACGATCTAAAACAGCAAATGGAATGATCAGATCATGATGACACCGATGACACTGCGCATCGCCGCCCTCTCGTTCCTCTCATTGTCGCTGCTGCCGCTGGGCGCACAGGCGGCCGATACCGAAGAGACGCCCGCAAGTACAGACAGCCCGGTCTTCGAAGATCTGCGCCAGCTGGTCGATGCGGGAAAGTATGACGAGGCGCTCCCAGCTCTCGAGCAACTCGATCAGCAATCGCCCGACAATCCTGACTTGCTCAACCTGATCGGCTTTTCCATGCGCAAGACCGGCAAATACGCGGATGCGCTGGTCTATTATAACAAGGCATTAGGCTTGAACCCGATGCATCTCGGCGCCAACGAATATCTCGGCGAGTTGTATCTCGAAACCAAGCAACCGGATATGGCCAAGGCCCGTCTCGACGTCCTGCAGAAGGCCTGCGGGACCTGCGAGGAATTCGAGGAATTGCAGGAAAAGATCAAGGCTTACGACGCTCGGTCGTAGGCCATGCTCATCCAGCCGAAGCACGTTTAAAAATGAGGGGGCATTCGCGCAACCGGGCGAATGCCCCCTTCGGTCACTATCTTCCGATCAATCGGCGAGCTTCTTCAGCGTCGCGTTGATGTCGCTGCGGCGGCCAGCATCGGCATCTTCGCGGCCGGGACGCGGGGCAGCGGCGAGGGCTTTTTCGAGATAGGTCTTGGCCTTGTCCTTCTCACCCTGCTCAGCCAGGAAATCACCAAAAAAATAGTTCTCGTCGATGCCGGTGGGGTTGAGAGCGACACCCTTGGCGAGATAGTCAGCCGCCTTGTCGTCATCGCCGAAGCCCAACGGCCAGCCGGGCACGCGGTAATAGAGCGCGCCGATCGAGGTATCGATACCGCCGCCGATCGCCTTCTCGTCGATCTTGCGCGCGGCCTCGAGGGATTTCAGCGCCGACTTGGCCAAATCGAGTGCCCCCAGCCCGCCTTTGGCACCGGCATAGGTGCTCATGATGATGCCGCGCCAGGCGAGCAGCGACGCCGATTGCGGGAACTGGCTCACTGCCGCTTCGGCTTTCGGAACCAGGGCCTTCAACGCCGCTTCGCGTTCATCATCCTTGAGACCGTAATTGGCCTTGGCCCATTCATGCTGCAGCGATTGCAGGACCGGAATATCGTCACCGGTGGCGGCAAAGCCGGGGGCCGCGGCAATCGCGGCGAAGAAGGCTGCACCGAGCAGCAGGGATTTCAAATTCATCACACATTCTCCTTGTTGAGCGTGAAGCCGGGTTTTTCGCCCGGCGCGAATGAGAGAACTTTGCGGCTGGTACCGCTGAGGCCGAGATCGACCACGCCCGGCAGCAATGCGTTCAGCTTGGCAAAAAAACGCTCGGGGAATCCAATCGTGGTCTCGCTACGGCGGTCGCGGATGGCGGCGATGATGCGTGCCGCCACCGCTTCCGGCGCGTCCATCGCCATGCCAGTTGCACGCGCCATGCGATCGATCACGCCGTTGTTGAAGGCCGTGCGCGTATAGCGCGGCGCCACATAAAGCACATCGATATTGCTGCCCCGGAGCTCGCGCCGCAGCCCCTGCGAGAAGCCGCGTAAGGCGAATTTGCTGGCGCTGTAGACCGGAAAGCCGGCAAAGGCGATGCTACCGAAGACCGAGCCGATATTGACGATGGTGCCGCGCCCCGCCTGTTGCATGAAAGGCAGCACGGCGCGGCACATATGTATCGGTGCCGCAATATTGGTGTCGATGACGGCATCGATATCGACATCCGGCATCGCCGCGAAATGGCCGAACCAATTGACCGCGGCATTGTTGACCAGGATGTCGATCGGTCCGCCAACCTCGGCGATGCGCGCGACAAGCGCGCTGTAATCCGTGCCGCGGCCGAGCGGCATCGCAATCTCGGCGACGCCCGTGCCTTTCGCCCGCAAATCGTCGGCGAGTTTGGCCAGGCGCAGAGGATCGCGCGCCACCAGTGTCAGGTCGCAGCCGTAGTCGGCCATCTGGCGCGCCAGCGCTTCACCGATGCCGCCGGTCGCACCGGTGATCAGAGCATGGGCCCGCACGGTCATGCCGACACCTCCACGCCACGGAAGATGTCGGCATAGAGGCGATAAAACATCCTTGCCGCATGCAGGATGTCGCGGCGGTCCTCTGGCGCGTCCAGGCGATTGACGAGGCCGGCGAAAGTCTTGGTGTGCTCGATGTCGAGCGACCCGTGGGAGGTGAGATAGGTGAAAGCCTTCTGCGGCAGGTCGAGCGACTGGCGCAACACGCCCGCGGCCTGGCTGGCCAGCTGCACACTGGTGCCTTCCAATACATGTGCCATGCCGAAGAACATGACTGGGTTGCGACGCGTGATGCCGTCATAGGCATAAGCAACCATCAACTCGGTGGCAGTGGAAGGCGCACCATCGCGCACGGCTGCCGCATTGCCGCCGGCCGCATCGATATCGGCAAGGATCCATTCATCATGCCCGGCCTCTTCATCGATATATTCGACGATGGCATCGCGTAGCCACGAAAGGCGCTGGGGCATGCGGGCGCCGCTTGTCATCAGCAGCGGCACGGTATGGCGCACGTGATGATAGGCCTGCGCCAGAAACTCGATATAAGCGGCGCGCGTCACCTCGCCGCGCAGGGCCTTCTGAATGAGCGGCACACCGAGCAGCGCATTCCGCTCGGCCGTCGTGCCGGCAATGAGGTCATCCATAAACATGCAAATCGTCCTTTTGATAGAGGCGGTCCAGCCGGTCGCGATAGAGGGATGCGATCTCGGCCCGGCGCAGGCGGCCGTTCCAGGTGAGAAGATTGTTGGCGGTGAGGAATGGCCGGTCGGCGAGAATCCAATTGTGTACCCGGGCATAATCGGGCAGCCGGTGGTTGACCTGATCGATGGCGGCCGCGATGAGGCGGCGCGGATCGACCTCGCTTTGCGCCAGCAGCGCCGGTCGCGGCACGATGACAGCCGCATTCCAGGGACGCGCCTCGCCATGGACATAGGCCTGGGCGATCGCCGTTGTGGCAGTCAGTTCGCTTTCCACCCAATCCGGCGCGACATTGCGGCCGAAGGCCGTAATGAACATGTTCTTCTTGCGCCCGAGCAGATGGAGATAGCCATCCTCATCCAAGCGCCCGATATCGCCGGTCGCCAGCGTGCCCTCGGCATCCGCCGCCGGTGCCTCGCCCCCGCCCAGATAGCCTACGGCCGCGAGGCCGTTCACCAACACCTCACCGTCGGTGGCGATGCTGACGCGGCAATGCGGCAGGGGGCGGCCGACGCTGTCCGGCCGGTCGGCCCTGCGGATGTTGAGCGTCACGACCGAGGCACATTCGGAAAGGCCATAGCCTTCATAGACCGGGAGGCCCAGGGCGCGCGCCTTGGCCACCATGCCCTTCGCCAGGACCGCGCCGCCGACTGCAACATGGCGCAGATAGTCCGGCTGCCAATACCCCTGCATCCGCATCGCCATCAGGGCCGCCAGAATTTGCGGCACCGTCACGATGCTGGTCGGTCGGTAACGTTCGAGCGCCGCGGCGAGAATTTGCGGCTCAAGCCCGGACGATCCGGTAAAACCGAGTGCTGCCAATGGCAGCGCGCAGAATGTGGCGCCCGCCAGCAGCGGCACGTCGATGCCGGCCACATTTTCGAGCAGTGCCGCATAAGGCAGCAAGCTGAGATGACGATCCTGCGCCACACCTTCCGTCGCATCGCAAAGCGAACGTGCGATGGTGTCGAGTGCCGGTTCGGACAGGCAGACGCCCTTGGGCCGGCCAGTGGTCCCCGAGGTGAATGTCACCTTATGCGTGCCAGATGGCAGAACCGGCACATCCGCCGGCGCTGGCAGCCGGCACACTGTCACGCCGCGCAAATGGGGATCGGCGCCAAGATCTTGGCCTTCTACGGGCAGCAACGCGCCAAGGCGCCCTGGGGCATCGGTGATGATGGCGTCGACGCCGGAGAGGCGCAACGCATATTCCACCTGGTCCGCCGAGAAAAAGAGCGGAATCGGCACGATCACCGCTCCAATGCGGCGTAGTGCCAGATCCGCGGTGACCCAGCCGGCGCCGTTGTCGAGATAGAGCGCGCAGCGCCGCACACCGGCCAGCTGTCGCGCCATCCCACTCACCATGCTCGCCAGTTCTGCATAACTGATCTCGCCCTCGACCGTGATCAGAGCACATTCATCGGGCTGCGCGGCTGCGCGCTGCAGCAGCGCTTCATGGGCATTGCGAAACGTCATGATGCGGACTGCCAGGAGACGGTGGTTGTGTCTGTGCCTTCGGTAAGCACGCGATGGCCATAGCGCACATCGCCCGCCATCACCTGCGGCTGAGCTGCGAAATAATTGCCCCAGTTGGCGAGGTCTTCCGGTGCGAGCCGCGCCGGATCGGCCTTGGCAATGATCTGCGGCTTCAGGCCAAGTCGGTGAAACGCTGCACGCAAGGCCGCGACGCCTGTGAAGACCACCCAGTGATAGCCTGCGGCATGCAAGTAGCGCGTCACGGTCACAATCATGGTGCGGGCATTGCCCGGCAGCGATGCCAAATTGCCAACCTCGATGACACGTTCCCGGGCCACGTCTTCATCGGCCAACCTGGAGATCGCCGCCTCGACCGGCTCGTCGAGATATTGCTCCATATAGAGCCGATGCTTGCCGGCTTCGCGCAGGCCGAAGGCACACAACAGATCACCGGGCAGGTCACCGTCATCCGCACGCAAGGTAAAGAGGCGCGGCATCAACGCGTGCAGGTCGGCGCCGAAGGATTGCCGAAACCTTTCACGGATCAGCGCTTCCGTCATCTTCCTTTCATCGGGTAAGCATTCTTGCAGATGCGCGTGACGCACTGCATTTGGCCATGGGCTCAAAACAGTCATTCCTCGCCTTCCTGTCAGCGGAGCATTCGGCGCAGCGCGACGCGATTCTTGTCGTTCTCGACATCGCCAGGTTGATGCAGACAACCGTAGCCAGGCTTTCTGACGCTCGGCTTTCGTGAGGCACGTATCTGCATGAACATATCGCGCAGAAGCAAAGTTCTGCGCGATCTCACAGAGTTGTGAAGAAATGTTGCTGCCGATGTCAGCCTTTTGTCGTCATCGCTGACGCGAAGCTGACGTTATGGGGTGACTAGATGCAGCTGTGTTCGACATCCGGCCGAGAGTGCTGCAATCGATCCATCTATCGGATGACTTGCGCCAAACGTGAAAGCCGGGTCCGTCGCGCAAGGGCCGGCATCACCGCCGGCAAAGCGGCCACCTCCATCAACAGGCGGCGGCCCGCCTGCGTGGCGATGATGTGCGAGAGAACGCGGCTCCAGGTGAATTGACCAGCAAGGTCACGTCGCATCCGCTCATGGTAAGCATCGGCGTCGACATCCGCCAGATAGGCATCGGTCGCCGCCACGGCACTGTGCAGCGCGATCGACATACCATCGCCGGCAAAGGATGGCATGCAGGCCATTTGGTCACCGAGGCGAAAGACATGCTCGCTGCCATCCGGACGATGACGAAAACCGAATGGCAGGCGAAAGATTGCCAGCGGTCGATCCGTCTCGGGCAAGGCGTCGGACAAGCGTGACCGCAATAGCGCGTTCTCGGCGCAGATCTCGTCCAGCAGCCGGAACCAGTCTTGGCCGGCAGCGGCAAAACGGCTCTGCGTCACCAACAGGGAAAGGTTCGCGCGATTGGCGTCAACCAATTGCAGGCCGGCATAGCCTCCGCCGAACATGGCGAGCTCGATATGGCCGGCAAGCGTATGTGCCGCACTGTTGGGAAGATGGAAGTATCCCTTGAAGCCGATAAGATTATGCGTCGCTGAAATCGGTCGGGCAACGCCACGCAGATCATGCTTGCCGGTGGCCAGAAAGACGGTGTCCGCTTCGATCTCGCCCAACCCATCGACGATCAGTTGCGGACGCGCGCCATCCTGCAAGGAGCGGACGATGGTTCCGCGTCGGATATCGGCACCCAAGGCCGCCGCGCGCTGCAGCAAGGCTTCATCAAGGATATCGCGGGGCAGGCTCCAACCGGTGAAAGGCAGATTTGTCGAGACCTCCCGCGAGCCAGCTGCCAGACGTAGACGTGAGATAGGCATGGCGCCCAGCGTTGCCGGATCGAGGCCGAGCGCTATGAGATAGTCGTGGGCGGCGCAGCTCAGGAATTCGCCGCAGACTTTGGGCTTGGGCGCCTGCTCTCGCTCGAGCAGCATCACATGCCGGCCAGCACGCGCGAGCAGCACCGCCGCCGCACCACCGGCGACGCCCCCGCCGACGATGACAAGCGGCATTCTCATGCGTCTCCTGCCTTCACCCGCCCAACGCCATAGCGGAAAGGCACGTACCAAGTGATTTCTGCCGTGACACCCGCCGTGCCCAGATAGCGGACCCAATCGCCCCGTCGGAAGCTGCGGGCGATCGAAACCGGCCCGTCATGGCGTACGAAGCGGTGCCAGCCGGCCAGCGCCGCCCAAGCATGGAAGACGTGGTAGGAAACCGCATGCCGATGGAGATCGTTGATGAGCCATCCGACATTCGTCTGCCGCTCCATCAAGCGAATGAAGGCAACGATCTGCGCATCCGTCAGATGATGCGTCACCAGCGATGAGATGATCACATCGAAGCACCGTTCCGGCTGCAAAGCGAAGACATCACCGGTATGGAAGCGAATATTCATTTCCTGCGGCGTCGCGTTCCGTGCCGCCAGTTCACTCAATGGATTGAGATCGACTCCCTCCAGCACGACTTTGAGGCGCCGACGCCGCGCCCAGTGCCAGATAGCGCGCAGCATATCGCCCTGGCCATAACCGACGTCGAGGATCGATAGCGACCGATCCGCCGGCCAGTTTCGCGTCACGCGGTTGAGCCAGGCAAAGGTCGGCCGCATGGCCAAGGTCAGGCGATTGACTGTCGCAAGATCCTTGAGGCAAGCCGCAAAATCCTCCGGCGTGACGGATTCGGTATCCATCAATTCCGAAAGATCGTTGCGCTGCGCGAATTGCATCGGACTCACGCCGCCATGCTGAAACGCGCGGTTTCGGCTACCATGCCCGGTCCGAACGCCATGGCCATGCCACGTTCCCTTTGCTTGGCCGTCTTCAACATGCGCTCCAGCACAAACATGATGGTGGCCGAGGACATATTGCCAAAGTCATTCAAGATCGACCGCGAATGCGCCAATGCGGCGGGCGATAGCGACAAGCCCGCCTCGACCGCGTCAAGAATGCTGCGGCCACCGGCATGCACGGCCCAAAGGTCAATCGACTGCGTGCCCTCGCCATGAAGGATTCCCCCCGCATCGTTGCGTCCGGCTTCCTGGCGCAACGCCTGCGTAATCTGGCCGGGTACTTGGCCGGAGAGAAACATCTCGAACCCCTGATCACCGATCTTCCACGTGATGAGGTCTTCCGTACCTGGAATGATGACAGAGCGAAAATCGTCGAGGCCAATGCCTTGCTCTTCTGCCGTCACCAGGGCAGCGGCACAGCCATCGCCGAAAAGCAGGAATGACAGCATCGTTTCGAGATCAGCCGTGGCTTGGAAGTGCAGTGTGCAGATCTCGACATTGACGACCAGCACGCGCGCTGCGGGCTCAGAACGTACGATGTGGTGGGCAGCACGCAAGGCCGGGATCGCTGCCGAGCACCCCATGAAGCCGATCAACTGTCGCTCGACCCGGGAGGAAAGACCGAGGCGCTCGACCAATTGCAGATCGAGCCCCGGAGCACTGAACCCAGTGCAGGAGGCGACGATGAGATGCGTGATGTCGACAAGACCCTGTCCAAGGTCCAGCTTGGCGATAGCGCGCTCGGCAAGATCCAGCGCCTCCGGGGCGTAGCGCTCCATGCGCTGTCCCGTAGTTGGAAAATCACCATAGCGATAGAAGCCGACGCCGTCGACCGAGGAAGTGCCTGGCTCGGCAACCGGCATGTGCGAGAAACGGTGGGCGATGCCACTGCGTCGGGCGGCGCGATCGAAGAGGCGGATGCTCCGCTCATCTCCCAACATGGTGCGGGCATGGGCAAGGAATCCGTCATGGACGTCATGCGCTGGGATCGCAACGCCGATCCGATTGACATGGGCTTTGGGGGGCATGGTCACGATCCGTTAACTCCCGGACGTTTTGGCCAGCAGGGCTGGCGGCGCACAGTCTACGCGCTAGACTTAGCTTGGAGCGAACGCTGAAAGGGTGAACCGGTTCACAGCTTCGTGATCACCGCCCGTGACAGAATAAAGACCGCAAAGCGAGGGAGGTAATATGGCTGCCTACTGCATCGTATACGAACAGATCGACGACCCGGCGACCTTCGAGATCTATCGTGCCCAGGTGATACCGACTATCGAGGCTTTCGGCGGCAAGTTCCTGGTCCGGGGCGGAAAATTCACGACACTGGAAGGCGATATGCCGTTCCAGCGAATTGCCGTGCTCGAATTCCCCGACCGCAAGACCGCCGAGGATTGGTACCACTCGCCGGAGTATCAGCGAATTCTGCCCTATCGGCTGAAGGCGACGCGCTGCCAGTTCGTGGTGGCCGACGGAGTCTAAGCGGCGACAGCAACCTTTCGCTTCAGCAGCAAGCCGACGATTGCGGCGGCAATCCACAGCGTCGCGGTCGCGGCATAGGAAACCGTCGCGAAACCGGATTGTGTGTAGACGCTGCCGAAGACGGCGCCGCCAAGGCCCACGGCGACATAGGTGATGAAAGAGAACAGCCCCATCGCCGTGCTGCGGGCCGCAGGTGGCGCTGAGCCAATGAAACTCACCAGCACATTCATGCAGAAATGATTGGCGAGCCCCCAGAGGAAGGGGAAGGCCAGGGTCGACCACAGCGCCAGGGTGGCCGTCGGCAGGATCAGGTAATTGGCGCCGACCCAGAAGAGCGACAGCGCCATGAGGCGCACCGGACCCATGCGGTCCAGCCAGGCATTGCCGAGGATCGCCGCACCAAAGCCGATGCCGTACGAGCACGCGACAGCCCCGCCAAGCCAGGCGCCTGCGTGGTGCAGGTGCCGTACGTGATCACCGATGAAAGTGTAGGTCTGATAGAAGCCGATCATATAGGCGAAGGTGGCGACGAAACCGAGGATCATGCCGGGAATCTGCAGCACCTGGCGATATCGCACGCGCTCGGCAACCACGACGGCACTGCTGCGCGGGATGAGGCCGATGATCAGCACCATCGCAAAACAGATCGCGGTCATGAGGGCGAAGGTGCTGCGCCATTCGATGAAATCGGAGAGGAAGGCGGCTAGCGGAATGCCAGCCACCATCGCGACCGACCAGCCGAAGATCACCTTGCCGATGGCGCGCGAGCGCCGCTCGGGTGCCGAGATGTCGGCGGCAAGACCATAGGTCGCCGGCAGGATGACGCCGGCGCAGAGCCCGGTTACCAACTGCCCCACCACCATCACACGCCAATCCCAGGCAAACCCGCAGAGGCCGAGGCTGAGCGCCATAACGGCAAAGGCGATGCGGATGGCAGCGGCCTTGCGCCATTGGCCAAGCTTGGGCGCAGCCAGCAGAGCGGCGGTCGCCACGCCGACACCATAGGCGCCGGTTGCAAACCCAATCTCGCGCGCTGTCGCCTGAAGATCCGCGGCAATGTCGGGAAGGAGTGGCGACAGCATCAGCGCCTGGATGCCCACGGCGGCGATGCCCGTCATCAAGATGGTGAGGGATGTTGTTTCTGGCAGCGAGTGGTTGGTCATTGGCCTAACACCAGAGATAAATATGTCTCGTATTTCGTATCAGGTTAGATATATAATAGCAAATTCCGAACTTTGTTCTGCATTACACCAAACGTCGTTCAGCGGAGCCCGGCTTATGGATGCCACCGACCGAAAGCTGTTAGCCTTGCTGGCCGACAATGCCGAGACAGCCTATCGGGATCTGGGTGACAGACTCGGCCTCTCCGCCCCTTCCGTTTTCGAGCGCGTGAAGAAGCTCAAAGCCCAGGGCGTCATCAAGCACAACACCATCGCCATCGACGGCGAGGCGATCGGCCGGCCCCTTCTCGCCTTCGTCCACGTGAACACCGAAGGCTGGGGCAAATCGCCGGAACTGATGGCGATCCAGGACGACCCTCGCATTGAGGAAATCCACGCCGTGGCCGGCGACACCTGCCTCGTCATCAAAGTCCGCTGCGAGAGCACGAAAGCGCTGGAGCAATTGCTGAAGCGCATCTACGACGTGCCCGGAGTCCAGGGGACACGCTCCTACATCGCCCTCAACACCTATCTGGAGCGCAACGCGCGGACTGAACTGGTCGAACCTTAAGCAAGGCGCCCCTTGCCGGGCGGGCCTTTGTATTCCTGGATCATGTTCCCGCCATCCACCACCAGCGTCTGGCCCGTGATGTAGGAGGCACCTTCGCTCGCCAGAAAAGCGGCTGCAGCTGCAACCTCCTCCGGCCTGCCGGGGCGCCTCGCCGGCGTGTGCTGGCCGGCGATAATCTCTGATTTCGAGGATGAGCCGGTCTGGATCCAGCCGGGGCAGACCGCATTGACCGTCACATTCCGATCGGCGACCTCGATCGCCAGTGCGCGGGTGAGGCCGGTCATCGCCGCCTTCGCGGTCGAATAGCCGGCGCTGCGCGGATTGGTGACCATCGGTCCCGTGACCGAAGCGATATTGACGATGCGCCCATATTTACGCCGCAGCATTTGCGGCACCACACCACGGCTTACCAGGAAGCAGGTGTTGAGATTGATATCAAGCGTGCGCAACCACTCCTCGGTCGGGATATCGTGGAAGGCTCGCGCGCGCTCCCGCTTTCCGGTCTGGATCATGCCGGCATTGTTGACGAGGATATCGATCTTGCCGAGCTCGGCATTGACCGCCGCCAGCAACTTGGCCACCGCCTTTTCGTCGGTGAGGTCGGCGGCGAGTGCGATGTGACGCCCAGCTTCACCACCCAGCTCTCGCAGGCGGTCCTCAATACGCTTGGTGGTCGACGTAAGGGCGACCCGCGCCCCGGCCAAGGCAAGCGCCTTGGCCGTCGCAAAACCGATCCCATCCGGGCTACCGGCACCTGTCACCAGCGCGATCCGATCCTTCATGAAGGCCTCCCTCTTAACCTTGTTTTGCCGGCGATATTAGCGGTGCGCCTTTTCATTTGACAGGCCGCAAAGGGAGTCCTACCAACGCCAAGCGCGGCCATAGGCGCCGCGTCTTCTTACCAAGGAACCGTAACATGAACCGGGCACAATCCAGCTCCGCGGAGCCTCCCAGTAGGGGCTTTCGCATTGCGAATGACCCGGCTTCATCGGTAAAAGCAGGCCGCCTGTAATCCCTGCCTTTGCCGATGCCTCCGGGTTGAACGTCACCATCCGTTACCCAGGAGGCCGGTATGATCACCGCCTATTTCCACCAGAACGGCACCCTCAAAAAGAACGTCATCAGTGGACTTGAGACCCGCGCCGTCGTCGCTGACGTGCCGGCTGCGGACGTGCTGCCCAGCCACATCCAGGCAATGGCGGACCATGCCGCCGAAGCGATGCCGCGCGATGCAGTCTGGGTCGATCTGCTCGAACCCAACGCCACCGAGATTCACTCCATCGAGGCCGCCTTCGGGATCGAGATGCCGACCCGCGAAGAGATGCATGAGATCGAGGCATCGAGCCGCCTTTATGACGAAGGCGAAAACCTCGTGATGACCGCACCCGTCTTGCACAAGGCGGCGACCGAACACCCCGAGAGCGGCGCCGTCACCTTCATCTTGACCCCGTCCGCATTGATCACCGTGCGTTTCGTCGATCCGCTGCCCTTCGCCGTCTTCTCTAGGCGGGCACTACGCCATGCCCATCTTGCCAGCGGCCCGCAGCAGGTGCTCCTCGGTCTTCTTGAAGGTGTCGCTGACCGTCTTGCCGACGTGCTCGAGCTTGCCGCCGCCGATATGGAACAAGTCTCGCGCGACATCTTTTCAAAGCAAACGCAAACGCCCCCGCAACGGCGCGCGCGGAAGGGTGTCGCTGGACAGAAGGGCAGCAGCTTGCAGGACGTCTTGCGACGCATCGGCCGCAATGGTGATCTCGCCACCAAGGCGCGCGAAAGCCTGCTGGGGTTGAGCCGCGTCGTGCTGTTTCTCAATGCGCAGAACAACATGAAGAAGGACGCCAAGCAGCGCATCAAGACACTGTCGCGCGACATCGCCTCGATCGCCGATCACGCCAACTTCCTTGCCGGCAAGATCAACTTCCTGCTCGACGCTACCCTGGGTCTGATCAACATCGAGCAGAACGCGATCATTAAGATCTTCACCGTTGCGGCGGTCGCCTTCCTGCCACCGACCCTCATCGCCAGCATCTACGGCATGAATTTCGAGTTCATGCCGGAGCTGCACTGGCAACACGGCTATCTCGTCGCCATCGGCCTAATGGTGCTCTCCGCCGTGCTGCCGTTCTGGTATTTCCGCAAGCGCGGCTGGCTCTAAGCGCTTTCGCGGCACCGCAGCAGGTCTTTCGCCACAAGGACTTAAGGGCGCGCCACAAGTATTTCTGGCGCGCCCCCTTGCTTTGCCCCCGGGGCAGTCGCTATCAATGCGCCCATCGGGCCTGGTTGAGGCCACCGCATAGGAGCTGAGTGCGCGCATCATGGAATTTTCGGAAGCTGGCTTGCCCAAGGCGCAAGTCGAAGCGATGACAAAGCGAGAGACCGACCGCTATCTCCAATCCAACCCGATCTCGCAGAAGCTGGGCCAAGAGGCTCGCCGCAACTGGATCAAGGGCGTTCCGCATCACTGGATGCTGGATTGGTCGACCCCTTTTCCTCTCTTTGTCGCCGATGCCAAGGGTGCCACACTCACCGACGCCGACGGCCACACCTACGACGATTTCTGCCTCGGCGATACCGGCTCGATGTTCGGCCACTCGCCCGAGCCTGTGGCAAAAGCCATCGCGGCGCAGTCGAGCCACGGCCTCACCTATATGCTGCCGACCGAAGACATCATCGCAGTCGGCAAGCTGCTCGAGGACATGTTCGGCCTGCCTTTCTGGCAGGTGACGACCACTGCAACGGATTCCAATCGCTTCGTCATCCGCTGGTGCCGCGCCATCACCAAGCGCACCAAGGTGCTGGTGTTCCACGGCGCCTATCACGGCGCCGTCGACGATACATTCGTGCGCCTGAAGAACGGCAAGGCGATCCATCGGCCCGGCCTCATCGGGCAGGTCTATGACCTCACTGCGCATACCAAGGTGGTCGAGTTCAACGACGTGCCGGCGCTCGAAGCAGCGCTGAAAGACCAGGACGTCGCCTGCGTCATCACTGAACCGGCCCTGACCAATATCGGCATGGTGTTGCCGCAGCCGGGCTTTCTCGATGCGCTGCAGTCCTTGTGCAAGAAGACCGGCACGCTACTGGTCATCGACGAGACTCACACGATCTCAACGGGCTTCGGCGGTTATACCCGCACCCATAACCTGAAGCCGGATTTCCTGACACTTGGAAAGCCGGTGGCCGGTGGCCTGCCCACCGCCGTCTTCGGTTGCACGGCCGAGATTGCCGAGCGCATGCGTGCGGCTGAGAAGGAAGCCGGTCCCGGCTATAGCGGCATGGGCACGACACTCTCCGCCAATGCGCTGCAATTCAAGGCCATGCGCGCCAATCTCGAAGAAGTCATGACGCCGGCTGCCTACGCCCACATGCTGCCGCTGTCCGAGAAGCTTGCCCGCGGCATCGAGGGCGAAATAAAAAAGCGCAACATCCCCTGGCATGTCTCGAATGTCGGCGCCCGTGCCGAATTCGTCTGCGCACCAGAGCGCCCGCGCAACGGCACGGAAGCGCAGGCTGCGATGCATGGGCCGGTAGAACTCGCGGTCCATCTATATCTGCTCAATCGCGGATTGCTGATCGCACCGTTCCATAACATGACTTTGGTCAGCCCGGTCACGACCGAGGCGCAGGTTGCACGTCTCGTTGCGACCATCGGCCAATGCCTGGATGAACTGGCTGCCTGACCGGCGCCGCTATACTGAATTTGGGGGTAACCATGACGACCAGAATTGCCAGCATCGCCGAATGCGATGCCTTCCTCGCCGCGCATCCTGAGGTGAAGTTCGTCCAGATCTTCTTCACCAACCAATCCGGCGTGCCGCGCGGCAAGAATTTGCTGCGCCACGACGTCAAGCCGATCTACGAATATGCCCGCTTCTTGCCCGGCACCATGCTGGCACTCGATATCACCGGCGAAGATGTCGAGGAATCTGGCCTGGTCTGGACCGATGGCGATGCCGATCGCTTAGGCAAACCCACACCCGGCGGCCTGACGCTCGCCCCCTGGCTCGGTGCTGATTTCGCGCAGTTGATGCTCTCGGTCTATGAGATCGACGGCAGCCCCTGCGATGTCGACCCGCGCCATGTGCTGCAATCGGTCATCGACCGCTTCAAGGAATTCAACCTGACGCCGGTCGTCGCCTGCGAAATGGAATTCTACTTAGTCGACCGCGAGGGTCGCCCCGGCGGCGGCAAGCAACCACCGGTTTCGGCGGTCACCGGCAACCGGCCGTGGGATATCCAGGTTTACGGCCTGCGCGAGCTTGACGATTTCGAGCCCTTCTTCCGCGACGTCTATGCCCAAGGCGAGGCGATCGGCCTGCCGCTCGAATCCGCGATCTCGGAATATGCCCCGGGTCAGTTGGAACTGGGCCTCAGGCACCGCGCCGACGCGCTTCAGGCCTGCGATGAGGCAGCAAAATATAAGCGCCTGGTCAAAGGTGTCGCCGTCCGCCACGGCTTCGAGGCCACGTTCATGGCCAAACCCCACAGCGATATCGCGGGTTCCGGCATGCATCTCCATGTGAGTCTCGCCAACCCTGACGGTTCCAACGCCTTTGCCAGTGACGACCCGGAAGGCAGCCCGCTGCTGAAGCAGGCCGTGGGTGGCATGCAGGCGATGCTCAATGAATCGATGGCGGTGTTTGCACCGAATGCCAATTCGTACCGCCGCTTCCGGGCCAACTCCTACGCGCCGGTAGCACCGACCTGGGGTGTCAACAACCGTACGGTGAGCTTCCGCGTGCCGGCCGGCCCCGCCAAGTCGCGCCATATCGAGCACCGGATTTGCGGCGCCGATGCCAATCCTTATCTCGCCGTGGCAGCCATGTTGGCCGCCATCCATTGGGGTCTGAAGCAAAAGCTGGATCCGGGCGCCGCGGTCGAGGGCAATGGTTACGCCAAGGCCCAGGAAATGGGCCTCACCCTGCCCACCAACTGGCAGGCGGCGATTGACCTTTTTGGTCAGTCGGCCCGGATGAAGGATTATTTCGGAACCCGCTTCCATCATGTTTACCGTTCGGTGAAGCAGGCCGAGTATGACCGCTTCAACGCCCGGGTCACCGAGCTCGATTACGCGTGGTATTTGCGCAACGCTTAGGGGCGCAAGCCGCAGAAAGCGTGGGTGAGGCCGCCGAACGTGGCTCCGCCCGCGCTTGTTCGCTTCCCACTCAAATGCTACGTTCTGCCTCCGAATCAAGGCCGTAGCCACATGGGACTCGGGGCGGATGCCCTAGTTAGCGGTCCGGCCGTTGAAGAATGTTGCCAGATGAGTACTTCCAAGACGGCGAGCACGTAAGATATGGGCCTGTTCAGTTCGAAGAAAGACAACCGGGTTGTGGTGGGTGCCCGCTATCGTTCGGCAGATACCAACCTGATTACCTGGGAAGTGGCCTCGATCTTCAATGGCATCGACGGCACCCCATACGCTCATATCTTCTGCGTCCAGGACCAGTCGCGACGCAAGACCGTTGCCCAGAGTTCGCTGGAATCCGGCGTCCAATACGTCCGCCTTCCCAGCCCCAATCGCACCAATTGAGCACCGGCAAATAGGAGTGGGGCATGAGCAAAGAGCCGCTCCAGATCACCGGCCAGCTTTATGACTACATCCTGAAATTCGGATTTCGCGACGACGCGCTGCTCCAGGAATTGCGCGCCGAGACGGCCAAGCTGCCGGCCAGCCAGATGCAAATCTCGCCGGAACAGGGCCAGTTCATGGCTTTGCTCGTACAACTGACCGGCGCAAAGCGGGCGCTCGAGATCGGTACCTTCACGGGCTATTCCAGCATTTCCGTGGCGCGCGCCCTGCCCGCCGACGGCAAGCTCACCTGCTGCGATGTGAGCAAGGAATATACCGATGTCGCCCGCCGCTATTGGGCGAAGGCCGGCATCGACGGCAAGATCGATCTGCGTTTGGGGCCCGCGGTCGAGACGCTGAAGGTATTGGCCAAGACCGAAGCCGGCAAATTCGACCTCGCCTTCATCGATGCGGACAAGACCAATTACCGGAACTATTACGAAGCCGTGCTGACGCTGCTGCGTCCGGGCGGCGCCGTCCTCATCGACAATGTTCTCTGGGGTGGCGATGTCGCCAACCCCGACGAGAAGGAAATCGAGACGGTGACCTTGCGTGATCTCAACAGCTTCATCGCCACCGATGCACGGGTCGATTTCGTCCTGCTGCCGATTGCCGACGGCCTGACGATCGCCCGCAAGCGCTGATCCTAGAAGTGCTAGGGTGTAGGCGCCGTTTCCTGCGCCGGCCACTCCACCTTATCGCCAGCCTGAATGCCGAGCTGACCGGCTGAGCCACCCAGAATCTCAAAGACAGCAATCGCCGGACCATCCGAACTGATCGGGCTGGTATCAAAGGGCTTGGCCATCGCCGCCACATTGATGATCTTGCCGTCCGCATCGATGAAGATCATGTCGAGCGGCAATGGTGTGTTCTTCATCCAGAACGCAACGGGCTTCGCCATCGGATAGAGGAAGAGCATACCTTCGTTCGCATCGAGATGTTCGCGGTACATCAAGCCTTGCGCGCGTTCATCCGCCGTGTCGGCGATCTCGGCATTGAACTTGTAGGTGCTGCCACCGGCATGGATGAGCACCGGCACTTTTTCCGAAGCCACCGCCCCATGGCCCGCGAGAATGAGCCAGCAGGTCACCGCCACTTGCAAGAAACGCTTCAAAGACACATATGCCTCGCGCACGGGAGTGGGATACAACCGCAGATGACCAGCCGCCGCTTGCCTAGTCAAGAACTGGTCAAGAACCGGCGTAGCCTCAGCGGCTACGTTGACAATTCGCACCGGCGTGGCCTCTATTCTAGCGAAATCCTCGAAGGAGAAGCGTCATGGACATTTCTGGCGAATACCCCATTCCGGCGCCGCGTACGGTCGTCTGGGCCGGCCTTAATGATCCTGACGTCCTCAAAAACGCCATCGCGGGTTGCGAGCAGCTGGTCCGCGACGGTGATGGTTTCACGGCGACCGTGGTCGCGAAAGTGGGGCCGGTGAAGGCCAAATTCGGCGGCCGCATCACGCTTTCCGATATCGATCCGCCCAACGGCTACACCATCACCGGTGAAGGCCAGGGAGGTGCCGCCGGCTTTGCCAAGGGCGGTGCGAAGGTGGCCCTTTCCGATGACGGCGAAGGCGGCACGATCCTGAAATACACCGCCGACGCACAGATCGGCGGCAAGCTGGCCCAGATCGGCTCACGCCTGATCGAAGGCACGGCAAGGAAGATGGCCGACGATTTCTTCAGTGCTTTCGCCGCGGCCATCGTGGCGCAACCGGCCAATGGCGCCGGGGCAGCGAGCCTTGAAATGCAAGGCGCGGAAGCCCCCGGCGTTGAAGCAGTCGCGGCGTCGGAAGCTGCTGCCGCTGCAGCGGCGCGGATAGCAACGCCACCCGCATCGACTCAGAAGGGCCTGCACCCCGCCATCTGGATCACCGGCCTCGTCGCTGTGGTCGGCGGTGTCCTTTATTTCTTCGCGCAGCGATAGACTTCGCCAAACACAGAACCCTAAGTGTTGCAGAATGCGACAATGCGTATGCAACACGCATGTGACGCATCGCAGCATTGGTGATTTTCTAGGCATTCGCAGGCGCCGGCAATGTTGCACGGGCGTGACGTAAGGCATTGAACGTATTCTCGCCTTGACTTTCTTTTGGGTGGGCAAGCTTAATTCTCGCATCGATCTTGGTGCGCGTCTGGGTCAGGGCCGGCGCGGTTGAAAACGAAGGCAGCTAGTGGCGCCAAGCCACGGCAACTCAAGGGAGGATCGAATGCCCACCGTTAAGATGACGGTGAACGGCAAAGCTGTTTCGGCAGATGTCGAAGCACGCACACTGCTCGTTCATTTCCTACGCGACACTTTGGAACTCACCGGCACGCATGTCGGCTGTGACACCGCGCAATGCGGCGCCTGCACCGTGCATGTCAACGGCAAGGCCGTGAAGTCATGCAATGCGCTGGCGGTTCAGTTGGATGGCGCACAGGTGACGACCATCGAGGGCCTCGCCAATGGCGACACGTTGCACCCGATGCAGGAAGCCTTCCGCGACAATCACGGCCTGCAATGCGGCTTCTGTACTCCCGGCATGGTCATGAGCGCCATTGATCTCGTTCAGGGCAAAAGCAATCTGAGCGAGTCCGAGATTCGCGCCGGCCTTGAAGGCAATATCTGTCGCTGTACCGGTTACCACAACATCGTGAAGGCCGTGAAAGCGGGCGCCGACGCGATGCAAGCTGGGAAAGGGAGGTGAGTCATGGCTGCTGATTCAGGAACCGCCACCGGCATCGGCGCGTCGCCCAAGCGGAAAGAAGATTTCCGCTTCCTCACCGGCCGCGGCACCTATACCGACGATATCAATCGCCCCGGCCAGACCTACGCCTATATCCTGCGTTCGCCCCACGCCCATGCCGAGATCGTCAAGATCGATACGGCAAAGGCCAAAGGCATGCCGGGCGTGGCCGCGATCTTCACCGGCGCCGATTACGATAAGGGCGGCGTTCCCTGCGGCTGGCAGATCCACAGCAAAGACGGCAGCCCAATGATCGAGCCGCCGCATTTCCCGCTGTGCAAGGATCGCGTTCGCCATGTCGGCGACCAGGTAGCGCTCGTCATCGCCAACAGCATAGCTGAAGCGCGCGATGCGGCCGAAGAGATCGACGTCACTTATAAGGAACTGCCGGCCATTGTCTCCACGGGCGCTGCCGACAAGGCTGGTGCTGCGCAAGTCTGGCCGGATGCCAAGAACAACACCTGCTTCGATTGGCATATCGGCGACAAAGCAGCAGTCGACGCCGCCTTTGCCAAGGCGCATCACGTCACCAAGCTCGACCTTATCAACCAGCGCCTGGCACCCAACGCCATGGAGCCGCGCGCCGCGGTCGGCGATTATGACCGGGCGACCGGCGAATACACACTTTACACGACCAGCCAGAACCCGCATGTGATCCGCCTGCTCATGGGCGCCTTCGTGCTGCAGATTCCGGAGCACAAGCTGCGCGTTGTGGCGCCGGATGTGGGTGGAGGCTTCGGCTCGAAGATCTTCCATTACTCGGAAGAAGCGCTTGTCACCTGGGCGTCCGAGAAGGTGCGCCGCCCGGTCAAATGGACGTCGGACCGTTCCGAAGCCTTCCTCTCCGATGCACAGGGCCGCGACCATGTCAGCCATGCCGAGCTCGCCCTCGACAAGGACGGTAAATTCATCGCGCTCCGCGTCAATACCATCGCCAATATGGGCGCCTATCTCTCGACCTTCGCGCCCTGCGTGCCGACCTATCTTTCGGCCACTTTGCTGGCAGGCGTCTACACGACGCCGGTCATCTATGCCGAAGTAAAGGCCGTCTTCACCAACACCGTCGCCGTCGATGCCTATCGCGGGGCCGGCCGGCCGGAGACGACCTATCTGCTGGAACGCCTGGTCGAAAAGGCAGCGCGTGAGACCGGCATCGACCGTGTCGAATTGCGCCGCCGGAACTTCATTCCGAAGACCGCCTTCCCCTACCAGACGCCGGTCGCGCTGCAATATGACAGCGGCGATTACGAAGCGACACTCGACCTCGCCCTCAAGATGGGCGGTTGGGCGGATTTCGAAAACCGCCGTGCCGAGGCGCAAAAGCGCGGCAAGCTGCGCGGCATCGGCATCTCCACCTATATCGAGGCCTGCGGCATCGCACCCTCGGCCGTGGTGGGATCGCTGGGTGCCCGTGCCGGCCTTTATGAATGCGGCCAGGTCCGCGTTCATCCGACCGGATCCGTCACCGTTTTCACCGGCACACACAGCCATGGCCAGGGTCACGAGACGACCTTTGCCCAGCTGGTCTCGGACACGCTCGGTGTTCCGTTCGAAAGTGTCGAGGTAAGCCACGGCGACACCAATAAGATCCCGTTTGGCATGGGCACCTATGGTTCACGGTCGCTGGCGGTTGGCGGTTCCGCCATCGTCAAGGCGATGGACAAGATCATCGCCAAGGCCAAGCGCATCGCCGCCCATCTGATGGAGGCCTCGGTCGCCGACATCGACTTCAAGAACGGCGAGTTCACCGTGAAGGGCACGGACAAGAAGGTGAGCTTCGGCCAAGTGGCTCTCACCGCCTATGTCCCGCACAACTACCCGATCACGGAATTGGAGCCGGGGCTCGAAGAAACCGCGTTCTACGATCCGTTGAATTTCACCTATCCCGGCGGCACCCATATCTGCGAGGTCGAGATCGATCCCGAGACGGGTGTGACGCAGGTGGTGAACTTCACCGCCGTCGACGATATCGGCCGCGTCATCAACCCAATGATCGTCGAAGGCCAGGTCCATGGCGGCGTGGTCCAAGGCATCGGCCAGGCGCTGCTCGAAAACTGCGCCTATGACCAGGAAACCGGCCAGCTGCTGACAGGTTCATATATGGACTACACCATGCCGCGCGCGGACGACGTGCCCAGCATCAAGGTGGCGACGCACAGCACCATGTGCACGCACAACCCACTGGGCTCAAAAGGTGTCGGCGAAGTGGGCGCCATCGGCTCACCGCCCGCCGTCATCAATGCGGTGCTGGATGCCCTGCGCCCCGTCGGCGTCACGGACATCTCGATGCCGGCGACACCCCACAAGGTTTGGCAGGCCATTCAATCGGCCGGCAAAGCCAAAGCAGCGGAATAAGGGAGAGAGATCATGCATAATTTCGCATTCCATCGTCCCGCTTCCGTGGCGGATGCCGTGAAGGCCGTCGGTTCGGCCAGCGACGGCAAGATCATCGCGGGTGGGCAGACATTACTGCCCACCTTGCGCCAGCGCCTTGCCTCACCCAGCGATCTCATCGATCTCGGCGCCATTGCCGACCTCAAGGGGATCAAGGCGGAAGGCGACGGAATCACCATTGGCGCCATGACACCCCATGCCGAGGTTGCCTCTTCGGCCATCGTGCAAGGGGCCATTCCCGCCCTCGCCCATCTCGCCGCTCATATCGGCGACCGGCAGGTGCGGGCACGCGGCACGATCGGCGGCTCGCTTGCCAACAACGACCCGGCAGCGGATTACCCGGCGGCGGCCTTGGGGCTCGGCGCCACGATCCGCACCAATAAGCGCGAGATCAAGGCGGACGACTATTTCCAAGGCATGTTCTCAACCGCCCTGGAAGACGGCGAGATCATCACCGCCGTGCATTTCCCGAAACCGGAGAAAGCTGGCTACGAGAAGTTCGTCCAGCCCGCCTCGCGCTTCGCTTTGGTCGGCGTCTTCGTGGCCAAGACCAAGGGCGGCGTGCGCGTTGCCGTCACGGGTGCCGGCCAAGAAGGCGTGTTCCGACCCAAGGAAGTGGAAGCGGCTCTAGCGAATTTCAGCGCCGATGCCGCCAAGGGTGCCAAGGTGCCCTCCGGCAATCTCAACAGCGATCTTCATGGCTCGGCCGAGTACCGGGCGCATCTGATCAGCGTGTTGGCCGGCCGTGCCGTGGCGGCCGCCAAATAGAAGATTACCTCCGACCGAACGAAGAAGGGCGGGATCTCCAAGATCCCGCCCTTTCTTTTTACCGCTATCCAGCCGGGATTAGCCGGCACGCACCTTGGCGATGAAGGAATCGACCTCACGCCGCAAGGCTTCCGATTGGCGCGAGAGTTCCGAGGAGGCGCCTAGCACCTCGCCGGCCGCACCACCCACTTCGTTGGCGGCTTCATTGACGCCGCCGATATTGCGGGCGACTTCATCGACGCCGCTCGCGGCCTGCTGCGCGTTGTTGGAGATTTCCTTGGTCGCCGCCGATTGCTCCTCGACTGCCGCGGCGATACCGGAGGCGATCTCGTTGATGCGGGCAATGGTGGCGCGAATATGCCCCATCGCATCCGCCGCATGTCGCGTCACCTGTTGCATGCCGCCGATCTGCACCGAGATTTCTTCCGTCGCCTTGGCGGTCTGCGAGGCGAGATTCTTCACTTCGGAGGCGACGACCGCGAAACCCTTGCCGGCCTCGCCGGCGCGTGCCGCCTCGATCGTGGCGTTGAGTGCCAGTAGATTGGTCTGGCTGGCGATATCGTTGATCAGCTGCACGATGCCGCCGATCTTCTCGGCCGCTACGGCCAGGCCTTCCACGGTCTCGCCGGTCTTGGCCGCCTCGTCCACCGCCGTGCGGGCGACGGTTGAGCTGTCCGCCACCTGGCGGCTGATCTCGGTGATCGAGGAGGAAAGCTCCTCGGCCGCCGCCGCGACGGTCGTCACATTGGCGGACGCCTGTGTCGTCGCCGCCGCCACCGCCGTCGACTGACGCGTCGCCTCTTCGGCTGTGCCGGAGAGCGAGCTGGCGTTCGACTGCAGTTCGGTTGCTGCCGAGGAAACGCCTTCGACCACGCCTTTGATCGCCGCCTCGAAACTATCAGCGAGATCCAGCATCGCCTTGCGACGCTCGGTCGCCAACCGTTGTTCCGAAGCCTTCTGTTCGTCGCGCAGGCGATCGATTTCGATCAGCTTCTCCTTGAAGAAATCGATGGCGCGCGCCATGACGCCAAGCTCGTCGCGACGCTGCGTCAGCGGCACGTCGAGCGCGGTATTGCCGCCGGCGAGGCCCTCGACCGCACCGGTCAAGGCATTGATCGGCTTTGCCGCCAGATAACGCACCAGCAGCGCGATGATGATGCCGAGCGAAACGACGATGATGGCCGCAACGATCAGCACGGTATTGGTCAGCTTGTTGACGGGCGCCTGCATCTTGTCTTGCGGCAGGTTGACCATCACTGACCAACGGTCATTCGAAAGACCCGCCGTCACGGGCACGAAGATGCGCGCAACGTCCGTGTCGAGCGAGGTGGAGTGATCCACCATCTCGTACCGTTCGCCCTTCTTGATCGCATCGAGGGCAGCATTCAGGGTCGGCGAGATTTCCGGGATCGGCTTGCCGAGCGATTTGGCATCGCTATAGGCAGCCCACAGGCCGCCGTTCGAAATCAGCGAAACGGAACCGGTTTCAAACGGTTTCATTTCAGCGAGCAGGCCGTTGAGACCTTCCAGCAACAGATCGATGCCGGCCACGCCGATCACCTTGCCATCGACCACGATCGGTACGGCCGCACTGGTCATCAGCACTTCCTTGTCGCCGACGACATAAGAATACGGCTCCAGCAGCTGCTCCTGGCCGCTGTCATGGGCCAGCAGGTAATAATCGCCGGCACCCGGCTTGGTGTAATCGGTGAGTGCCGTCAGCGCCGCGCCGCGCGCGAGATAGGGCACGAAGCGGCCGGTATCGTCATGGCCTTCTGTCTTGGCGAATTCCGCATCCTTGCCGTCAAACGCATTGGGCTCGAAGGCTACCCAGGTCGCCAGCAGATTGGGATTGTCGTCAAGCAGCTTCTGCAATGACGCGAGCATAGCAGCCCGGCTCGGCGCCTTCCCGGCGATCTGGCCGACGGCATTGGCCGCCGTCGCCCGTGCCGAGCCGAAGGCACCGGCGATCACATTCTCGACCTTCTCGGCGGCGTTCGTCGCCACTTCGGTTCCCAGCCCGTTGCTGAGATCGCCCACCGTGGCGCTGCTGTTCGAAACGGTAATCCAGGTGGAAAGGGCCAACCCGGCCACGAGCGCCACCAGAATGGGCAGCAAAATCTTGACGGCAAGCGAACCGCCCGCCGACTTCCCGACTTTCATGGTTTTCACTCCCAGGACACTTTATTTATCCTTAGGAATATCGAGCCAACTCATTAATAAGTTGTGAAGTGGCCGCCGCCTGCAATCATCCGAAAAAGGGCAATCGCGCTACCCTTTCCGGCAAATCCGCCCCTGCGGCGCAGCTGGCAGATGCGCCACATTCCGACCGGCGTAATCTTTGAAAGCATTGAGGTCGCTGTCACCCTGAACCCGGTTGATCCCATCCTTCAGAACGACAAAGCGGTCGCCCCCATCCGCCAGGAAAGAGTTGACCACGACCCGGTACTGGCGATCCGGCACCAGGCGCGCGCCACCGAGTTGGATCGTTTCGGCAAGAATCTTGGTCCCTTCGGCGCGGCCATCGTCATAGCAATAGCTGAATCCGTTGGAGATCTGCAGCATGCGTGGCTTGCGATCGGCAGGTTGGTTCAGCCATTGCTGCTCCAGCAATGTATGGATCTGTCGCCCGGTCAAATCCATCGCCACTAGATTGTTGCCAAACGGCTGGACCGCAAAAAGATCGCCCAGGCTGATTGTGAGGCCGGCCTCCGGACTGCTCGGCAGATCCTGGCGGATGCCACCCGGATTCATGAAGGCGATCTCCGCCCCCATGAGACCACCCGCTGCCAGTTGCGCATCGGCAATGACGTCGCCGAGCGCGGATTCACCATTGCCGTCCGGCTTGCGCGACAGCGGGGCTGCAAGCGTTCCCACCGGCTGCGCGCGAATGGGCGCCGTCTTTTGTTCCGCAGCGGCAACGAGCGCTTCAATCTGCTTATCCGGTGCCAGATCGCGCGTCACCGGCACATTCCGCACGGCAGCGGCGCTGACATCGCCGTTGGCGAGGCTGAGGTCGATCACGCTCAGCATGCGGCCATAGCTGGCCGTCTGCGTCACCAGGCGACCGTCCAGCCGGCACGCATAGGCCTGATGCGTGTGGCCGGTGATAAAGAGGTCGATCGCAGGATCGGCTTTGGCAACGATATCCGTGAGCGCGCCGATCATGCCCCGGCAGGGCGATCCGTCCATCGCAATCTCAGGCGGTACCGATGCGCCCTCATGCATGACGGCCACAATCGCTTCAACGCCTTGGCCACGTAGTTCCGCCGCATAATGATTGAGCGCTTCAGCAGGATCCAGGAAGCTCAATCCCTTGACGCCGGCGGCGGCCACGATCGTCGGCGTCTCCGCCGTGATGACGCCAATAAAGCCGACCTTGACACCGCCGAAAGCACGGACCGCATAGGGCGGAAATAGTGGCTTGCCGGTGCTGGCCGTAACCACATTCGCCGCCAGATAGTCGAATGCGGCACCTTTGAAGGTCGCATCCCCCGACTTCTTGCGCAGCAATTCCTGCGCGCCATAGTCAAACTCGTGATTGCCGACGACATTGAGATCGAGGCCGATCTCGTTCATGACACCGATCGTCGGCTCGTCCTTCAACAGTGCCGACACCAGCGGGCTGGCGCCGGTCAGATCGCCGGCACTGACGACGATGCTGTTGGGATGGTCGGCCTTCTCCTGTCCGATCAAGGTCGCAAGATAGGCAGCGCCACCAGTCTCGACCATCTCGGTCTGGCTATTGACCGTCACCGGCAATCGGCCAGGGCTTGGCTTTTCCGCCTGGATATTGCCGTGGAAATCGTTGAAGGCGAGGATGCGCAACGCCACCGGCCCGGCCTGGGGTCCGGTGCAAGCAACTGTCAAAAGAAGTGCCGCGGACCAAAGCAAGGGCTTCAACATACGTCCCTCCGTCACATTCAGTCGCTGGGATGTGGCTGTTCCGGTACCTGCGGCGCAGCCGGCTTCGTCGTCGTCGGCGGTTCGTCGGGGTCCGGCTCTTGTTCCTCAGTTCCGTCATCCGTGAAAAGATCGCGGATGAAGCCCGGCGCCAACGCCGACCACTCGTTGACGTCGATCTTGGGCTCGTCGAGATTGCCCGTCACGGCATAGGTGGCGGCAAACAGGCCCTCGCCTTCCCCGCCCTGGATGATCGCACCGATAAGCGGAATATTTCCCAGAACACTGTTGATGGCATAGGCCGGGACCAGCGTCCCCTTCACATCGGCATTGTTGCGGTCGAGATCGATCTTGCCGGCCGCGGTCAGCCCCAGCGACGGGCCGGCGCTGCGGAACTTCAGGATATCGATCAGTCCGCGCGTCTTGGTGAAACGCCCTTCGGCACCGCCGAACAGGAAGCCCTCGCCCGTCACCGCATCGACCACGCCGGTAATCGTCGCCACGGTGAGGAAGCGCGCGACGAAAGGCGTGTTGATGACCCGGAAGGAGGACATCGAAATCTTGCCCCGCAGCGGACGCCAGGGCTGGTTATCCTTCACCGTGCCCGTGATGTTCAGCGTGCCGCCCTTGATCGAGTCATAGAGATCGAGCACGCGCAGCGCACCGCCGCCGTCCTGGGTGCTGATTTTCAGGGCATGCTGCCCCGGCTTGGAGGGACGGTAATCGAACGTAATAGGCTGGCCGCTCGGCAAGGTGGCCTGGAAGGCGATGACGTCCCACCAGGAAGGATCATGAATGGCTTCGAGTGTCGCATTGGTCAACTCGCGCCCCTCGCCAAGGCGCAGCTCCGCCAGCTGTCCTTTCAGGGTGAACGGCCTCTGTTTTTCGGGCTCCGTGCGCGCCAGTTCTTCCGGTGTCGGCTGGGTCTTGTCGTCCATCCAGGGCGACGCATCGAGCGTGCCACCGGTGACGGTCACCAGGCTCCACCCCTCCTTCAACTCGGCATCGAAGCCGAGGAGATGAGAGCCGCCGAGCTTGATCTCCGGCAATGTCACGCGCGAGATGCTGCCGTCGGCTGCAAACTGCAAGGCGCCACCGGTCGCCAGATCGCCGGCCGCCACGGTGAATTGCGGAATGGCAACCGGCTTTTCATTGACCATTTCCAGCGTGAGATCGGCGCGGCCCGGCACGCCGGCATCCTTATGCCATTTCGCCGTCGGCGCATCGAGTACCGCACTGGTCAAATCGAACGATCCCAGCAACGTCGATCGCCCGTCCGGCAATTTGGTGTAGGTGATATCGCATTGGCAAGTGCCGTCGACCCAGGGACGATAGTCGAAGCCGATCGCCGCAATTTGTGCTGCCGTAGCGCTGGCGCTCACATGCAATCGTTCATCATAGGCGGCATTGTCTTCAAAAGTCTGACTCCAGTCGAACATCATCGGGACATCGGCAAAGACCATCGGCCCTTGCAAATTCATGCCCTTTTCATCCAGCGTCAGCTTGAGATCGCCTTGCATCACGTCCTTGTCGAAGCGCAGCTTGGCAACCTGCACATTGTGCATTTCCGCGGCCACCTTCACCTTGACTTCGGCAAAGGTCAGCTTCTTGGCGGCGGGAAAATCGAAGAAGATGTTCGCCGTGGCATCGCCGCCTGACGTCTTGGGATCGATGCCGAGCTTCTTGGCATAGCCGAGGCGCGGATGGTCGAGCAGCGCCAGCGCATCCTGCAGGGGCGCCGCCACGTCACCACCCACCTTGATGAACTGGTCCTCGACGTCGAGCCCCGTGATGACCAGATCGCCCTTCTTCACCTTGATATTGCCGACCTCGCCGCCTGTGATCTTGGCCGTAAAGGTCTTGGCATCGAACTCGGCCGTGGCCACCCCCTTGGTGATGGGTGGCATCGGCCGCAGGTAATGCACCGTGAGATCGCTGGTCTTGAGAATCCCCTTCACGTCCTCGACCTTGGCACCGTTGCCATCTAAGGGCAGGCGCACGACCATATGAGCGCTGGCTTCATCCACCATGCCATGCGGGATATTCGGAACGACCCAGTTGCGCGTATCAGCTGCAGCCGTTTCCGGCCAGTAGGGATCGAGCAATTCCGCCGGTAGATCGACGACTTTGAGATCAGTCGTCAGCACTGGCGCGCCGCCATCCTTGGCCTTGCCGCTGAAAGCGCCCAGCCAATCGGCTTTCGCCGTGATGCGCGGCCCACCAATATCGAGATCGAGCGACGAGATGGACATGATATCGCCATCGCGATCGACATGCCCCGCGACATTGAGGCTGGTGACCGGAATGGGCTGCTTGGTGAAGCTCGGCAAGTCGAGCGCACCGGCACCGCTCGCCAGGGTGAAATTGACCTCGCCCAGATCACCCAATTGCGCATTGGCGATCTCGATCGAAGTCTGGACCTGGGCCGTGATGGCGAGATCGGTTGTCGAGAGATCCGAGAGCGCCGGCTCGATCAGTCCCAGCGAGGAAAGCTGCAGGGACGCCACCGAGGCATCCAGGCCAAGCTTCTTGGTGTCGCGGCGATAGTCGAGCTTGGCGCTGACAACGGCCGGATCGCCGAATTGCGGCAAGGCGGCAAAGAGGTCGCCGACCAGCCCACCCGGCTCACGCCTGGCCTCGGCACCGAAATTGTCAGCCTGCCAGGTAAGGCCCGTGACGTTGTCTACAATCTGGACGCTGCCATTGAGAATGGCGGCCGAGGTCAGATAGCCGGTCGGCTTCGACCTGTCCGGCGGCTCCAGCATGTCGCTGGCAAGCAGGATCAACGCCTCGAAGCTGCCGTCGCTGTTCCTGGTCGTCGGCTCGCTGGTGACACCACCGGGGCCGAAAGCCAGCGTTCCATCCTTATTGCGGATGAGCGTCAGCTTCGGACCGATGATCTCGATCTTGCTCGGCGCCACCAATCCCTTGAAAAGTGCCCTGGCGCTGAAGGTGATCGAAACTTCCGGCAGATTGGCAAGCTCGCGGCCGTCGAGGTCACGGACCCGCAGATTGATTGCCCGTACGTCGAGCGCGCGGTCCCAGCCGGCCCAGGTCAATACCGTGTCATCCACCGCCAGCCGGTAAGGCTGGTCGCTGCGGACAAGCGCCTGCTCGACATAGGACGACAGGAAGCGCAGGTGGATTGGCCCCTCTTGCGTCAATCGCCAGGTGACGAACGCAAGAATGATCGCGGCGCCGGCCAACGCGGCACCGAGAAGTTCGAGTGTGATGATGGTGGTGCGGCGAATCACGCGCGGTCAGCTCCGATCACCAGACGGCTTTGGCAGAATTGCGCCAACAAAACCAACACCTGCCAATACCTAGGGTTTCCCTTGCCAAACGCAACCAATTGCCAGAACACAACCAATTGCCAAGGCATCACCAATTGCTTGACCGGAACCAGATGCTTCAGCAGTCTCTCGGTTTCCCCGCCGCCGACAGCCGAACCAATGTCATCACCCAACATCGCTGCCATCGACCCCGCCTCACTGCCGCGCCCGAGCGATCCGCGACAGGTCGAATTCCATCTCGAACAGCTCGCGCAAATCCTGCCACCATCCCATCAGGCGATTGTGGCAACACCGGCTGCGCAAGCCCTGCTTAGGGCGCTGTTCGGCAACTCTCCCTTCCTGAGCCGCTGCCTGCTCGCAGAAGCCGATACTTTTCTTGAACTATTAACGCAGGATATCGATTCTGTCTTTAACAATGTCGTGACCGCGGTCACACCCAAGGCATTGGAAAACCTGGACGAAGCAGGGTTAATGCAGGCCTTGCGGCGCGCCCGCCGACAGGTGGCCTTGATCGTCGCCGTGGCGGATATCAGCGCGCAATGGCCGCTCGAAAAGGTGACGGCCGCACTCAGTCAGTTTGCTGACATCGCCTTGCAATCGAGCATCAGCCATTTGTTGCGAAATCTGGCCCGGGCGGGCGAGATCGAACTGCCCTTTCCGGACGAGCCGGAGCGCGATTGTGGCCTGATCGTGCTCGGCCTCGGCAAGCTCGGCGCCCGCGAGCTCAACTATTCCAGCGATATTGACCTGATTCTGCTCTTCGAGCGCGAAAAGGTCCGCTATACGGGTCGCAAGACGGCCCAGGAATGCTTCGTCCGCCTGGCGCGCAATCTGGTCCGGCTGCTGCAGGATGCCACCGCCGACGGTTACGTCTTCCGCATCGATCTGCGCCTGCGGCCCGATCCCGCCTCGACCCCGCTAGTCATTTCGACCCTTGCGGCAGAGACCTATTACGAAGGTATGGGCCAGAATTGGGAGCGCGCCGCCATGATCAAGGCGCGTGTCGTGGCAGGCGATATCGTGGCCGGCGACATTTACCTTTATCGGCTGCGCCCCTTCATCTGGCGCAAGCATCTGGATTTTGCCGCCATCCAGGACATCCATTCCATCAAGCGGCAGATCTACGCGGTGAAGGGCCATCGCCAGGTCGCGGTCGCCGGCCACAACATCAAGCTCGGCCGCGGTGGTATCCGCGAGGTGGAATTTTTCGCCCAGACCCAGCAATTGATCTGGGGCCGGCGCGCCAAGGAATTGCGCAAGCGTGCTACTTGCCCCGCGATCGAAGGCTTGGTCACTTTCGGCAAATGCAGCCGCCTGGTCGCCGATGAATTGATTGCCGCCTATCGCTACCTCCGCCAGGTCGAACACCGCCTGCAGATGATCGACGACCAGCAGACACAGACCCTGCCGGATTACGGCCCGGCGCTCGACCGCGTTGCCCTCTTCTGCGGCCATGCCGATACGGCGGAATTCGAAGTCGCCTTGCGCTACCACCTCGGCCGGGTCGAGGATCATTATGCCGAATTGTTCGAGGAAGCGCCGACCCTTGCGGGCGATGACGCCGGCGTTGCCGGCAGTCTGGTCTTCACCGGCACCGAAGACGATCCAGAGACGGTCTCGACCCTGGAGCGGATGGGCTTTCCGCACGGCAGCGCCGTGGCGACGCAGATCCGCGCCTGGCATCACGGCCGTTATCGCGCCACGCGCAGCGCCCGCGCGCGCGAATTGCTGACCGAGTTGATGCCGCGGCTGCTGGGAACCCTCGGCCGCACGGCCGATCCGGAAACCGCCTTCCGCCGCTTCGATGATTTCCTGCGGGCATTGCCGGCCGGCGTTCAGGTGTTCGCCCTGCTCTATTCCAACCCGGCCTTGCTGGATCTCATTGCCGAGGTGATGGGCACAGCGCCCCTGCTCGCTGAACAATTGGCAAGGCGCCCGGCCCTCCTCGACGGTGTATTGGCGGCCGGCCTCTACGATGCCAATGCCGATCGCGACACGCTATCTGCCGATCTCGAGCGTCAGTTGGATCTTGCCGGCGACTTCCAGGACGCGCTCGATATCCTGCGCCGCTGGACCAAGGACCAGCAATTCCAGATCGGCGTGCGCATCCTGCGCGGCACACTCGACGGCGATGCCGCCGGCCCGCTGCTGGCCGATGTGGCCGATTGTGCCTTGGCGGCTCTCTTCCCGCGCGTCGAAGCCGAATTCCAGATCCAGCACGGCAAGCTGCCGGGTCGCGGCATGGTCTTCCTGGCGCTTGGCAAGCTCGGCAGCCGGGAAATGACCATGACCTCGGATCTCGATCTGGTCTTCGTCTATGACATTCCACCCCATATCGCAAACTGGGACACGACGCTTTCCAGCGGCGTCAAACCGCTGGCGCCCATCCAATATTATGCCCGGCTGGCACAGCGCCTCATCAGCGCCATCACCGCGCAGACCGAGGAAGGGCGCCTCTTCGAAGTCGATATGCGCCTGCGGCCCAGCGGCAATTCGGGTCCGATCGCCAGCGGTCTGGCCCCGTTCGAGAAGTATCAGCTGACCGAGGCTTGGACCTGGGAGCATATGGCGCTCACCCGTGCCCGTGTGATCGCCGGCGACCCGGGCTTGGCCGACGACACCATGGCCATGTTGATGCGCGTCATCTGCCAGAAGCGGGATAATGAGAAGCTGCGCACCGATATCCTCGACATGCGCCGGCGCATGGGTATGCAATACCGCACAGACGACATGTGGGATCTGAAGCACGCGCGCGGCGGCCAGGTCGATATCGATTTCATCTCGCAATATCTGATCCTCAAACACGCCTCCGATTTCCCCGCCATCGTCGCCGGCGACCCCGTCATTGCACTGGGTGAAGCGCATCTTCTGGGCCTCATTGACCCGGCCGTCGGCGATCGCCTGATCGAGGCTGCGCGGCTCTGGCACCGGCTGCAACAAGTCGTCCGCCTGATCGTCGGCGAGAAATTGCAGGAAGCAAAACTCGGCGAGCCCGCCAAGAAGCACCTCGCCCAGATCGCCAGCGAACCGGATTTCAGCCGGCTGAGAGCATTGATCCAGCAACAACAGGCGCTTGTTTTTGATATTTTCAAGGCCATTTTCGATGTCGAAAGAACGGATGAGGAGAGCTGACATGGCGATTGAGAGCGGCAGCAAGGCACCAGCCTTTTCCATGAAGACCGATGGCGGCGGCAAGGTCTCCTTGAGCGAACTCAAGGGCAAGAATGTCGTGCTCTATTTTTACCCCAAGGACGATACCAGCGGCTGCACCGCCGAGGCCTGCGGCTTCCGCGACAGCCTGCCGGCTTTCAAGAAACTGGATGCCGTGGTCGTCGGCGTCAGCCGCGATTCCGTCGAAAGCCACGACAAGTTCAAGAAGAAGTACGACATCAACTTCACCCTCGGTTCCGACGATACCGGCAAGGTGACGGAGGCCTATGGCGTCTGGGTCGAGAAGAGTATGTATGGCAGGAAATACATGGGCATTGAGCGCGCCACCTTCCTCATCGACGGCAAGGGTGTGGTCCGGAACGTCTGGCGCAAGGTGAAGGTGCCGGGCCATGTCGAGGAAGTCGCCAAGGCGATCAAGCAGTTGGATTGATGCTGGATCTCGCGACAGGAGCGGTTGCCGTTCTCAACACGGCCGATGCCGGTGAAAAGGCGGCCGCTGCCCGCCGGCTGGCGTCGGCCTGGCGGGACGGTTCCGCGCAGTTTGTTTCACTAGGTGAGACGCCCAAAAGACCCGCGCGAGGGCCTTTTCCGGAGCTGCGACGCCCTGGCGACATGCCCAAGCGCAAGGCCGGCGGCGCCTTGGAAAAACGCGTGGCACTCATCCATGCCCTGGCCCATATCGAGCTCAATGCGATCGACCTCGCCTGGGATTTGATCGCCCGCTTCGGCCATGCCGATCTGCCCCGCGCCTTCTTCGACGACTGGGTCCGGGTCGGTGACGAGGAGGCGCTGCATTTCACCATGCTGTGCGACCGGCTGCGCGAGATGGGTTCGGCCTATGGCGACCTGCCGGCCCATGACGGCTTGTGGCAGGCGGCGGAGGAGACGGCGCATGATCTCCTCGCTCGCCTTGCCATCGTGCCCTTGGTGCTGGAAGCCCGCGGCCTCGATGTGACGCCGGCCACGCTCACCGATCTGCGCCGCGCCGGGGACGAGGTCTCCGCCGCGGCCCTGGAGGTCATCTATCGTGATGAGATCGGGCATGTCGCCATCGGCAAGCGCTGGTTCGATTTCTTCGCCGCGAAAGCGGGGCGCGACCCTGCAGCATTGTGGCAGGAATTGGTGCGCCGTCATTTCCGCGGCCGGTTGAAGCCACCCTTCAACAAATCGGCGCGCGATGCGGCGGGGTTTTCTGCGGCGTTCTATGAGCCCTTGGTTGCCTCCCCTCCTTCGTCACCCCCGGGCGAAGTCCCGGGGATCCAGTGACGCAGTTGATAGACTGGATGCCCGGGACAAGCCCGGGCATGACGAAGCTATGGATTAAGCCGGCACCGGCCCGAACAGCAGCGTATCCAATCCGCGTACCAGCCCCTTCAGCGCTACCACCCGGCGGGCGGCCAGCAACGTACCGGCGACATAGGGGCCGGCCGAGCTGCCGGCATCGTGGCGGATGGTGAGGCGCTCGCCGTCCTTGCCGAAGATGGTTTCGACCGCCAGCACATAGCTGGGCAGGCGCACGGCGTGCACGCGGCCACCGCCGATATCGGCGCCGCGCGATTCCTTTGGCCCGATGACACCGTCGATCGGATAGCCCGGCACGCTCTTCTGAATGGCGCCCATGCGTTCGGCGAGTTCCCGCGCCGTGCCGGAGGGAACGTCGGGTTTGGTCGATTTGGCGTAGTCGATGATCTCGTAGTCCGGCACATGCTGCGCTGCCAGCAGCGAGAAGCGGGTCATCAGGCTGGCGGTGATCGAAAAATTACCGCTCGCGACGACACCGAGGCCTTGTTTGTCGGCCATCCGGGCGATCTCCTCATATTCGGCAGCGCTAAGCCCTGACGTGCCGATCACCACGGGTACGCCGAGTTCCAGTGCCTTCAAGGCGTTGGCCTTGACCGCCGATGGATGCGTGTAATCGATATAGACATCGGTCGGTTCGGCGCTAAGAGCATCGGCGACGCTGCCGCTCACGACCACGCCCATATGGCCGATGCCGGCCACGGTGCCCGCATCCTCGCCAGCAGCCTTGCGCGCCACGGCACCGGCCAGCGAAAGATCCTTGGCTTCAGCGATTCCAGCGACCAGTGCCTTGCCGGTCCAACCTGTCGCACCCCCGATGCAAATCCGCAGCGACATTTCCAACCCCTTTAAAATCATACGAATTTTTCCCCCAGCGAATGGCTGCCCTACGCTGAATGCAGGGCCCGGCCTTTGACTTGGGGCAAGCAACAGAGGATATTGCCATCGGTTCATTTTAACCAGCCGTCGCGATGTGTGCGGCTGGTCTTTTTATGTTTGGAATCAGGGACATCATGACTGCCAGGCCGAACTCCCTCTCAGCTCGCGACGCCGCCTATCATTTTCATGGCTACACCAACGCCTTGCGCAACGAGCAGGATGGCGGCTTCGTCGTCATGCGTGGTGACGGGCCCTTCGTCTACACGGAATAAGGCAAGGAGTATTTCGACGGTCTGGCCGGCCTGTGGTGTGCGTCGCTGGGTTTCGGTCCGCAGCCGCGCCTCATCGAGGCGGCGAAGAAGCAGATGGAAACGCTGCCCTTCTATCACACCTTCACTCAGAAGGTGGCCTCGCCCGTGGTCGAACTTGCTGAGAAGCTGGTGAACTTGGCACCCGTGCCGATGTCGAAGGCCTATTTCTGCAATTCCGGGTCCGAGGCCAACGATACCGCGGTCAAGATGATCTGGTATTTCAACAACGCGCTCGGCCGACCGAACAAGAAGAAGATCATCGCCCGCGTGAAGGCCTATCACGGCGTCACGGTGGCGGCGGCTTCGCTCACCGGCCTGCCGGCATTGCACAATGAATTCGATCTGCCGATCGCCCGCATCCTGCGCACCGATTGCCCGCATTACTATCGCTTCGGCGAAAAGGGCGAGAGCGAGGAAGCGTTCGCGACGCGCTGCGCCGACAATCTGGAAAAGCTCATTCTCGCCGAAGGCCCGGATACGGTCGCCGGCTTCTTTGCCGAGCCCGTGCAGGGCGCCGGCGGCGTCATCATCCCGGCCAAAACCTATTGGGAAAAGATCACAAAGGTTCTGAAGAAGTATGACGTGCTGCTGGTGGCCGATGAAGTGATCTGCGGCTTCGGCCGCACCGGCAATTGGTGGGGCACGCAGACGTTCGGCATGCAGCCGGATATCATCACCACCGCCAAGCAGCTGTCGGCCGGCCAGTTGCCGATCGCCGCAATCCTCATCAACCAGCCTGTCTATGAGGCGTTGCGCGACAATTCCAACAAGCTGGGCGGTTTCGCCCATGGCCTGACCTATTCCGGCCATCCGGTCTCGTCGGCCGTGGCGCTGGAGACCATCAAGATTTACGAAGACGAGCGCATCATCGACCATGTTCGATCGATTGCGCCGCATTTCGAGCGCGAAATGAACGCCTTTGTCGATCATCCGCTGGTGGGCGAAGTGCGCAAGGTCGGTCTCGTCGGCGCCATAGAATTGGTCAAGGACAAGGCCAGCCATGAAAGCTTCGACCCCAAACTGGCTGTCGGTCCGACACTGGTGAAGTTCGCTCACGAGCACGGCCTGATCATTCGGCCCGTGATAGATTCGCTTTGCTTCTGCCCGCCACTGATCTCGACTGCTGCGCAGCTGACCGACATGTTCGGCCGCTTCGCCCGGGCGCTGAAGGACACGCATGATTGGTTGAAACGTGAAGGACATGCCTGAAGCCGCCCCCAAGACTGCCATCGATTACGCCGCCATCTTTGCGGCACGCCTTGACGCCCTGAAGACCGAAGGCCGGTACCGGGTCTTTGCCGATATCGAACGCCTGGCCGGCCAGTTTCCGCGGGCACTCTATCGCTCGGCGCCGGATGCGGCACCGGTCGAAGTGACCGTCTGGTGCAGCAACGACTATCTGGGCCAGGGGCAGGATGCGTCCGTCATGGCGGCGATGCAGGACATCATCGCCCGCACCGGCACGGGTGCCGGCGGCACGCGCAATATTTCCGGCAACAGCCATGAACTGGTCGAGCTGGAGCGTGATCTCGCAGCCTGGCACGAGAAGGAAGCAGCACTCACCTTCACTTCCGGCTTCGTCGCCAATGAAGCGGCGTTGAGCGTGCTGGCCAAGCAATTGCCGGGCTGCATCGTCTTCTCGGATGCATCAAATCATGCCTCGATGATCGCCGGCATTCGCAACAGCCGCGCCGAGTATCACGTCTTCCGCCATAACGACGTGGCGCATCTGCGTGAGCTGCTGGCAGCGGCGCCTGCCGACCGGCCAAAGCTGGTGGCGTTCGAAAGCGTCTATTCGATGGATGGCGATATTGCGCCCATCGCTGCGATTTGCGATGCGGCTGAAGAATTCGGCGCCCTCACCTATCTCGATGAAGTGCATGCCGTGGGCCTTTACGGCCCAGCCGGCGCCGGCGTCGCCTCGCGCGAGGGCCTGGCGCATCGCCTCGACGTCATCCAGGGAACGCTCGGCAAGGCTTTCGGCCTCATGGGTGGCTATATCGCCGGATCAAACCTGCTGGTCGATTTCGTGCGCAGCTTTGCGGCGGGTTTCATCTTCACCACGGCCTTGCCGCCGGTAATCGCTGCCGGTGCGCGGGCGAGCCTCAAGAGCCTTATTGCCGCCACGGACCTGCGCCGCCGGCACCAGGCGAATGCGGCACGCCTCAAGCAATTGATGGCCGAAGCGGGCCTGCCGGTCCTTGCCAGCGAAAGCCATATCGTGCCGCTGATGGTCGGCAATGCCGATGCCTGCCGCGAGGCAGCAAAGCGCCTGCTCGAGCGTCACAAAATTTATGTCCAACCGATCAACTTTCCGACCGTACCGCGCGGCACGGAGCGACTGCGTTTCACGCCGACGCCCTATCATGATGAGGCGCTGATGCAGACCCTCGTCGCAGCGTTGAAGGAAGTTTGGCACGAACTATTCTTGCCGCTTGCCGCTTGACACATCCCTGCTAGATGACCCTGCGGCGTCAGATAGCGGTCGCTATGTGACAATCAGTGTTTTGCATTTGACTCGTTAAGCTTGGTTGCTTTAAACGCGGATGGCGGCAGAAAAATGCCGCGACCGCGAATGCGCTGGGATAAAGCATCGACGGATAAAAAACACAGGATGTTGTAACCGTCAGGGTTGCGCATGAGGGCAGGCTAAGGGACGATGGGAACGACCAACGATCCGTTTGTTGCATTCACCGATGTTCAGAAAACCTATGACGGCGAGATACTTGTCGTCAAAAACCTCAATCTGTCGATTGAGCGCGGGGAGTTTCTGACTCTTTTGGGGCCATCCGGCTCCGGCAAGACCACGACCTTGATGATGCTGGCCGGCTTCGAAGTGCCGACCCATGGGCGCATCACCATGGATGGGGTCGAGATCAACAACACGGCGCCGCATAAGCGCAATATCGGCATGGTTTTCCAAAATTATGCCCTCTTCCCGCATATGACGGTCGAGGAGAACCTGGCCTTTCCGCTGATGGTGCGGAAGGTGGCCAAGGACGAGGTGGCCAAGAAGGTCGCCCGCGCCCTCGACATGGTGCAGATGCCGCAAATGGCCAAGCGCCGCCCGGGCCAGCTTTCGGGCGGCCAGCAGCAGCGCGTGGCCCTTGCCCGTGCGTTGGTATTCGATCCGAAACTCGTGTTGATGGATGAACCGCTCGGCGCACTCGACAAGCAGTTGCGCGAGCATATGCAGATCGAGATCAAGCACATCCACGAGCGCCTCGGCGTCACCGTCGTCTATGTGACCCACGACCAGTCCGAAGCTTTGACCATGTCGGACCGCGTTGCCGTCTTCAATGACGGCATCATCCAGCAATTGGCCAAGCCCAGCGCCCTTTATGAGCAGCCGGAAAATTCGTTCGTCGCGCAGTTCATCGGCGAGAACAACCGCCTCAACGGCAAGGTTGCCTCGGTCAACGGCAAGGCCTGCGGTGTCGAGATCCAGAATTTCGGGATGGTGAGCGCCATTCCCATCAGCGTGCAGAATGTCGGCAGCGCAACAACCCTGTCGCTCCGCCCCGAACGCGTGCGCATCAACCCGGAAGCCGGCCATTACGCCAATCAGTTCGACGCCGAAGTGCAGGAACTGATCTATCTCGGCGATCACACACGCTGCCGCGTGTCGGTCCTCGGCAATTCGAACTTCATCATCAAGGTGGCGAATGCCGAAGGCGTCCCCAGCCTCAGCCCCGGCCAAAAGGTGCGGGTCGGCTGGAAGCCAGAAGATTGCCGCGCTCTCGACGCTTACTGACACGAATGTGTTTGGACGGCCGCCCTGTGCGGCCGTCATTGTTTTGGCTACCGGGCCCGAGCTCACACCGCTCCGGCCGGGATCCGGTAAAAGCGAGCGGTAGGCTCAAATGGTTCCATGCCGATCGAAAGACCGGCAGGGGTAACAGGGAAGGGGTTCAACAATCATGAACAAGAAATTCTTAACGACGGGCTTCATCGCCGCGGTTGCGACCGCCGGCGTGCTGGCCTCGGTCGCTTATGCGGCCGACGGCATTACGGTTGTCTCCTGGGGCGGCGCCTATCAGAAAGCGCAACACGACACCATCTTCGGCCCGTACACCGCCAAGACCGGCACGGCCGTAAAGGAAGAAGAATATAACGGGGAAGTCGCCAAGATCCGCGCCATGGTGGAAAGCGGCACGGTGAGCTGGGATGTGATCAGCGTCGACACGCAGACGGCGCTCCAGGGCTGCGACGAAGGCGTGCTCGAAACCATCGACTATTCGAAGGTCATCGACAAGGCGAAGGTGCTGCCCGGTGCTGCCCTCGATTGCGCCATCGGGTCGGACGTGTACGCCACGGTCTTTGCCTATGACACTGCCAAGCTGAAGGATGGTCCGGCGTCGATTAAGGATCTGTTCGACCTTCAGAAGTTCCCGGGCAAGCGCGGCCTGCAGAAGAACCCGTTCGTGAACCTCGAATGGGCGCTCATCGCCGATGGCGTCGATCCGAACAAGGTCTATGACGAGCTGGCCACCCCGGCTGGCGTCGATCGCGCCTTCAAGAAACTCGACACCATTAAGAAGGACGTGGTGTGGTGGGAAGCCGGCGCGCAGCCGCCGCAGCTCCTGGCCGACGGCGAAGTCGTCATGAGCTCGGCCTGGAACGGCCGTATCGCCAACGCGATCAAGGAAGGCAAGACCTTCAAGATCGTCTGGGACGGCGAAGCCCCCGATCTCGATATGTGGGCGATTCCGAAAGGCACGCCGAACCTCGACAAGTCGTACGAGTATCTGGCTTTCGCCAGCTCGGCCGAAGTGCAGTCGGCGCTGGCCCCGCACATCCCCTATGGTCCGACCAACCTCGACGCGGTCGCCCTGGTGGATCCGGAGCTTGCCAAGACTCTGCCGACCCATCCGGACAACCTCAAGGCCGCCATTCCGCTCAACCCGCAATTCTGGGGTGACAATGGCGAAGAGCTGCGCGCCCGCTTCAATACCTGGCTCGCGCAGTAACGACTTGCCTAGATGTGCTGGCGGGAAGCTTGCTTCCCGCCAGTGCTTTTTTCCAAGCGACCGACCATTTTATCCGTAACCAATAAGAACAAGCGGCGTCCGGCGAGATGAGCGTCACCACCTATTCCGAAGATCGATCCACCTTGAAAGCGCGGCTGCGCCGTGCCGAGCGCATGCAGCGCCTGCGTGCCCTGGGCCTGGTCCTGCCGCTGTTCCTGTTCATTCTGGTCGTCTTCGTGACACCGATCGCCATTCTGCTGACGCGCGCTGTCGACAACCCTGAGATCGCCGACAATCTGCCGCTGACCACAACCGCTCTCAAGGATTGGGACGGTAAGGATCTGCCTGGCGAAGCGGTCTATGCCGCCTTTGCCGAAGACCTCAAAGCCGCGCAAAAGTCGAAAGCCACGGGCCTCCTCGGCAAGCGCCTCAATTACGAACTGCCCGGCACGCGCAGCAAGATGCTGCAGGCCGGCCGCACCGCCGAGAAGATGACCGCCGGACCGTTCAAGGATGCGTTCCTGAAGCTCGACCCCCTCTGGGGAAAACTCGAGACCTGGCAGGTGATCGAACGCGCCAGCCATCGCACCACCTCGTTCTATCTGTTGAAGGCGCTCGACCGGCAATGGAGCCCCACCGGCGGCATCGAGCAAGTGGCGCCCGATCAGCGCCTCTTCGTCGACGTCTTCGTCCGCACGCTGGGCATCAGCGTCGGCGTGACCCTCGCAACTTTGATCCTGGGTTTTCCGCTGGCCTATGTGCTGGCGACGCTGCCACCGCGGCACAGCAATCTGATGATGATCCTGGTGCTCCTCCCCTTCTGGACCTCGCTGCTGGTCAGAACCACCGCCTGGGTCGTGGTGCTGCAGACGGAAGGACCGGTCAATGACCTGCTGCTGTGGCTGGGTGTCACCAACGAACCCTTGCCGCTGATTTTCAGCCGCTTCGGCACCATCGTCGCCATGACGCATATCCAGCTGCCCTTCACGCTTCTGCCCATTTACAGCGTGATGAAGACGATCTCGCCCAATTATGTGCGGGCCGCACGCTCGCTCGGTGCCGGGCCGTTCAGCGCTTTCTGGCAGATCTATTTTCCGCAGACGATGCCAGGCATCGCCGCCGGCTGCCTGCTGACCTTCATCCTGTGCCTTGGCTATTACATCACGCCGGCATTGGTGGGCGGCCCCACCGACCAGATGATCAGCTATTTCGTGGCGCTCTATACCAATCGCGAGCTCAATTGGGGCCAGGCGTCGGCGCTGGGTGCCATCCTGCTTGCCGCCACCCTCATTCTCTACGCCGTCTATAACAAGCTTGTCGGCATCGACAAGATGAAGCTCGGATAACGCCCATGTTCAGCCTGCCTCCCTACGCCTCATCCTTGGAACGCGTCTGGCGCGCGGCACTGGTCGTGATCTGCGCACTCATCCTGCTGTTCCTGATCGCGCCGATTCTGGTGATCATGCCGCTCTCGTTCAATTCGGAGCCCTATTTCACCTATCCGATGCCGGGCCTCTCGATGAAATGGTATGCGGATTTCTTCCAGGATCCGCGCTGGCTGAATGCGTTGAAGGCCAGCACCATCATCGGCCTTGCGTCGACGACACTCTCGATGACCCTCGGCACGCTGGCCGCCCTCGGCCTCAGCCGCGCGAACTTCCCCTACCGGGCGGCGGTCATGGCCTTCCTGATCTCGCCGATGATCGTGCCGGTCGTCATCACCGCGGTCGGCATGTATTTCTTCTTCGCCAATCTCGGCCTCAACAACACCTATTTCGGCATCATCCTCGCGCATACCGCGCTGGCCACACCCTTCGTCGTCATCACCGTGACGGCGACGCTGACCGGCTTCGACCAGTCGCTCATCCGCGCCGGCGCCAGCCTCGGCGCCTCGCCGACAACCGTGTTCCGCAAGATCACCTTCCCGCTGATCCTGCCCGGCATGATTTCCGGCGCGCTCTTTGCCTTCATCACCTCATTCGACGAAGTGGTTGTGGTGCTGTTCATCGCCAGCCCCGACCAGCGCACGCTCCCCAAGCAGATGTTCAGCGGCATCCGCGAGCAAATCAGCCCCACCATCACCGCCGCCGCCACCATGCTGGTGGTTGCCGCCGCCGTGATGCTGGTGACGGTGGAACTGCTGCGCCGCCGCTCCGAACGCCTGCGCGGCATCCGCAGCTGATGAGGCCGCGCCAGCGCTTCGTCGTCGCCGCGGCGCTGCTTCTTCTTACCGCTTGCACGGCGGCACCCGCCGGTACATCTGCACCGCCGCCGGCGGCCCGCGTTGTCCGCGCCGTGCATCAGATGGTTGCCGTGGCACATCCTGCGGCGGCAAAGGTCGGGCTCGACATCCTGCGCCAAGGTGGCTCTGCCGTGGATGCCGCCATCGCCATGCAGATGGTATTGACCCTGGTCGAGCCGCAATCCTCCGGCATCGGTGGCGGTGGTTTCCTGCTGCATTACGCCGCCGAGGGCGGCGCCATCGACAGCTATGACGGCCGCGAAACGGCGCCCGAGAGTGCCAATGCGGAGATGTTCCTGGGCGATGATGGCCGCCCACGCAAATTTGCCGATGTGATGCCGGGTGGCCTCTCCGTCGGCGTGCCGGGCACACTGCGCATGCTGGAACTTGCCCATCGCGAGCATGGCCGCCTGCCTTGGCGCGTGCTGTTCCAGCCGGCGATAGCGCTTGCCGAAGATGGCTTCATCGTTTCGCCGCGCCTTGCCGCCGAGATCGCCGAAGACCCGGTCCTTGGCACGCAGCCAACCACCCGCAGCTATTTCTTCGGCCCCGATGGCACGCCGATCGCCAGCGGCACCTTGCTCAAGAACCCCGCCCTTGCCCGCACCTTGCGCGCCGTCGCCGAGAACGGTGCCGATGCTTTCTATGAGGGGCGCATCGCCGCCGACATCGCCCGCACGGTGAATGGGGCCGAACCCAATCGCGGCGGCATGACGGTGGCCGATATCGGCACCTATCAGGCGGAGAAGCGCCCCGTCCCCTGCCTCGACTATCGCGAGGCGCGCGTTTGCTCCATGGGACCGTCGTCATCGGGCGGCATCGCTGTCCTGCAGACGCTGGGCATGTTGCGGCATTTCAATCTCGCAGCACTGAGGCCGGACGGCATCGACGCCGTGCATCTCATCGCCGAGGCAAGCCGCCTCGCCTTCGCCGATCGCGAACGCTATATAGGCGATCCCGATTTCGCGCCCGTGCCGGCCGACCGTCTGTTGGACGCCGATTATCTTGCCGGCCGTGCCGCTGAGATCGACCTCGCGCGGTCCATGGGCGAGGCGCAGCCCGGCCGGCCGACCGAGGCGAGCCTGCTCGGCGCATTGCCGGCGCGCCAGATCGCCGAGCCGCTTTCCACCAGCCACATGTCGGTGGTCGATCGCGATGGCAATGCCGTGAGCTTCACCACCTCGATCGAAGGTGCCTTCGGCGCCCATCTGATGGTGGACGGCTTCCTGCTCAACAACCAATTGACCGATTTCGCCTTTACCCCCGCCGCCAGGGGTCGCGCCGCCGCCAACCGGGTCGAACCCGGCAAGCGGCCGCGCTCCTCGATGTCGCCAACCCTGGTCTTCGACGCCAAGAGCGGTGCCCTCAGGGCCGTGCTCGGCTCGCCCGGCGGGGCCAATATCATCGGTTATGTGACCCAGGCGCTCATCGGCCTCATCGACTGGCAGCGCGACCCTTACGCCGCCATAGCCGCCCCGCATTTCCTCAACCGCAACGGCCCCACCATCCTGGAAGCCGACCGCGATATCAGATCCTTGGGCAGCGAGCTCGAGGCGCGCGGCCATAAGGTCAAGATGCAGGAACTGAGCAGCGGTGCTAATGTCATCGTGCTCGAGGGGGCGACGCTCCTGGGGGCCAGCGATCCACGCCGCGAGGGCATTGCGCTCGGCGACTAGGCGTGCTGTGTTCCCGCCGCCATGAACACTGATTCAACAGGACTTTATTGATGACGAAACGGCCCACGATCCACCTGAAATCGGGCGAGGAACGGCGCGTCCTGGGCGGCCACCCCTGGGTCTATTCCAACGAGTTGCAGAGCGGGCCGGAGCTGAAGGCGATCAAGCCGGGGACCATCACCACCCTGCGCCAGGCCGACGGCAAGCCGATCGGTCTCGTCTTCTTCAATCCGAAGTCCCTCATCAGCGGGCGTGTCATCACCCGCGACCATAGTGTCGAGGTCGACGTCCAGTTCTGGCGCCGCCGCCTGGAACGCGCCCTCAAATTGCGTGAGCGGCTGATCGGCGTTCCCTTCTACCGCCTGGCCCATGCCGAGGCGGATGGGTTTCCTGGCTGCGTCATCGACCGCTATGGCGATGTCGTGGTGGTCGATGTGTCGAGCGCCGGCATGGATGCGGAGATCGAAACGCTCAGCGCCGCCATCGACGGCCTGCTCAGCCCCCGCGTGATCCTGGCCCGCGGCGATGGTCCGGCGCGGGAACTCGAAGGATTGGAGCCGCTGAGCCGCATCATCAAGGGAACACTCGACGAGCCGGTCGAGGTGATCGAGAACGGTGCCAAATTCCTGTGCGATCCGCGCGCTGGCCAGAAGACCGGCTGGTTCTTCGACCAGCGCGACAACCGCGCCCTCATCGCGCGCCTCGCCAAGGGTGCGCGGATGCTCGATGCCTATTGCTATATGAGCGGCTTCGGCAACCAGGCCCTCAAAGCCGGCGCCGAGCATGTGCTGGCGCTCGATCGTAGCGCATCCGCCCTCGACTTCGCCAAGCGTGCCGCCGAGATCAACGGCCATGCAGGACGTTTCGAGACACGTATCGGCGATGCCTTCGACATTCTCCCCGAAATCGCGCAAAGCGGTCAGCGCTTCGATATCGTCGTTGCCGACCCGCCGGCTTTCGTGAAGTCGAAGAAGGATTTCCACCAGGGCGCCCGCGCCTATCGCAAGCTGGCACGCCTGGCCGCATCCTGCGTCGGCAAGGACGGCATCCTCATGCTGTGCTCATGCTCGCACAACATGCCGGCAGATGAGCTGATCAAACAAGCCGCGCGCGGCATCCAGGAGGCCGGGCGCAATGCCCGCATGCTCTATCACACGGGCGCTGCCCCGGACCATCCGGTGCATCCGGGACTGCCCGAGAGCGCTTACTTGAAGGCTTTGACCTTCGCGATCGAATAGAAGAGGCCGGCAACGCAGATCAGGCTGAAGCCGAGCCCGCCCCAATAGGGCGTGCCGGCGCCAGCGCGCGAAGCGACATAGAGCCCGGCCAGGGCAAACAGCGCCAGCAGCGCGATGAAACCGTTGCGTTCCAGCTCGGACTTGGTGCTGTGGTCGAGTTCGGCTTTCATGGATCATCCCCCGAGGTATTTGAAATTCGTTCGCAGTATTGCCGCGTCGAGGCGTTTTTTCAATTCGCTTGAGAGACCGCGGGCGCTGCCCCTCACGCCGACCCTCTCCCCGCTATCGCGGGCGAGGGGGTTTAATGGAGACTCCCTCGCCCCGCTTGCGGGGAGAGGGCTGGGATGAGGGGTGCTTTCTTATCTTCCGTCCGGCGCTGCCGGCAGCGTCAGCGAGAACACGGCGCCAGCTGCGCTGGTCTCGGTGAGACGCAGGTCACCGCCCTGCCCGCGCATCAATTCGCGCGCAATGGCGAGACCGAGCCCCGTGCCGCCGGCCCGGGCCGACCCCTTGAAGGGCACGAACAAATTCTCGATCGCCTTGGGCGACAGACCCGGACCGTCATCAGCGACGACGATATCGAGATTGTCTCCCAGCTCCTGCGCCCGCAAGGTGACGGTCTTCGCCCCCATCTGCAGCGCGTTTTCGCCTAGATTGCGCAGGATCCGATAGACCTGCCCGCGATCTGCGCGGATCTTCTGATCGGCCTCCACCTCGCTCGCCCAGGCTTTGCCCTCGGTCAGCAGCTTGCCGAGGCTTTCGCCTACCTCATCGACCAGTTCCTTCAGCGCGAAGACCTCGAATTCCGGCTTGGGCGGTCCCTCGCGGGTGAAATTGAGGGTGTCGGAACAAAGATCGACAGCCCGATCGAGCGAGCGCAAAAGCGCTGGCGCCAGCTTGCGCACTTCTGGATTGTCGCTTTCCGCCAGCCGGTCGGTCACCAGCCGCGCCGTCGCCAGAATGCCGCGCAGGTCATGGTTGATCTTGGTGACGGCGGTGCCCAAGGCCGCGAGACGCGCCCGCTGCCGCAGGGCTTGGCGCACCCGATCCTGCATTTCACTGAATTCGCGCTCGGCCAGGCCAATCTCATCGCCCCGGCTGGTTTCACCAAAATCGCCGCGCTGCTCTTCCGGATCCTGCCGGAAAGTCACCATGCCGCCGGTCAGGCGCCGCATCGGGCGAATGATCAGCCATTGCAATGCGCCGAACAGCAGGGCGGCTGTGATTAGCGAGATGACGATCGAGAAGCCAAGCACACGCCAGGAATAGGCGATCATGGCCTGGCGCAACGGCCATTCATCGAACACCACGTCGACCACGACATCAGCCGCACGCGGCGAATAGCCTTTGACGCGCATGACGCGGTTGCGGCCCTGCCACAGCGTCTCAAGCCCATCTTCCAGTAGCGGCAAGAAACCGCGGTCACCGAGATCGACGGTCACATCGACCAAGAGCGGCGGCGTCGATCCGCGCAGGATCAGGTTCTTTCCGTCGCCGGTGCGCAGGGCGATGATGCGGGCGCCTACGTGGTTGAGAAGGCGCACCTCCAGCTCCGGATCGATCATGTAATCCGGCGTCGCCTCCAAAGCGAGGATGGCGAGATGGGCGGTGTTGAGTTTTTCCTCCAACCAATCGAGGCGGAAGCGCGCGATGGACGGCGCATAGATCAGGATTTCACTGACCAGCACGAACAGAATCGTCAGCACCAGCACCCGGGCCGAAAGGCCACGGCCGAAGCTCGGCAGCTTGACGTCCATATCGTTCATGGCAATTTCAGCAATCCGCGGACCAATGCCCGCACCCCGACACTGAACAGGCGCGGCGCATAATAGTTTCCGGCCACCCGTTTCGATATTTCGGAAAGGGTCGGATAAGGCAGCAGCAGTCCGGCCATGGCGGAAAGCTTCAGCCCGCGCCCGATGGCCAGACACCAGGGCGCCAGCAATTCACCGGCCTGGGGGCCGACAATGCCGACACCCAGAATCTGTCCGCTTGCGCGCAGTACGATCTTGATGCGACCCGCTTCGCGGCGTTCAGTGCGTGCCCGGTCATTGGCCTCGAAATCGAGCAGCTCCGTGCGCACGTCCTTGAAACGCGCTCGGGCAGCACTTTCCTGCAGGCCTACATAAGCCAGTTCGGGATCGGTAAACGTGGCCCAGGGGATGATATCGGGATTCACTTTGGCCCGCAGTCGGAACAGGATGTTCCGCAGCACGATGCCGCCGTGATATCCGGCAACATGCGTCAAAGCAGGTCCGCCGATGCAATCGCCGATGGCGTAGACGCGGGCATTGTTCGTGCGCAAACGCTGGTCGACCTTGATCGCCGCGCCGTTCAGCGCGACGCCGGCCCTATCGAGACCAAGTCCATCCGTCCTAGGCTTGCGCCCCACGGCCACCAGAACATGGCTGACCGTGATCGCCTGGGCAACACCCTCATTGTTGGCGAGATGAACCGAGATTCCATCCTCACCCCTTTCAAGGCGCACGACATTTGTTCCCTCGCGCAGGTCGATGCCGTCCGACACCAGTGCAGCGCGCACGAAATCAACCAGCTCCGCATCGTCCTTGGGCAACAGCCGCACCATTTCGACCAGCGTCACCTTGGCACCGAGCCGTCTATGGGCCTGTGCCAATTCGACCCCCACCGGACCGCCCCCGATGACGAGCAGATGCGCCATCGCTTCGGTGGCAGCGAAAATCGTCTCATTGGTGAGATAGGGTACGGTATCGAGGCCGGCAATCGGCGGCACGACCGGCATGGAACCGCTGGCGATCACAAAGCGCTTCGCTTGAATGCGCTGCCCGTTCACCACAACACTATCCGGCGCGTCGAATGCTGCATGTCCATGAATGACATGGACACCCAATCCTTCAAAGCGCTCGACGGAATCGTGCGGGGCGATGCCGGCGATGACGCCGGCGATATGCCTGGAGAGATTGCTCCGGTTGATCGTCGGCGCGCGAAAGCTGATACCCAACTTCTTGGCATATGGCACGATCGCCGCCTGATGGGCCGCCGCCAGCAAAGCCTTCGACGGCACGCAGCCATGATTCAGACAATCGCCACCCATCTTGCCGGCTTCGACCAGCACGACATTGGCACCAAGCTGAGCAGCGCCCGCCGCCACCGTCAGGCCGCCGGAACCGGCGCCGATCACACAGATATCCGGGGTGAGGATCGTGGTCTCAGTCATGAGACGCATCGCGCCCCTTGAAGCGCCGATAGAAGACGGGCAGGGCCGCCAATGCGGCGAGCCCGAGAAGTCCCAGCAGCATCTGCGGCGAAAGTGCGACCGCCAGATCACCACCACTGGCAAGCGCCGTACCGAGCCCACTCCCCAAGGCAGCATAGATCACGACCGCCGGCAGGATGCCAAAGAAGGTCGTCACGGCAAAGCAGGTGAGCGATACACCCAGAAATGCCGGCACCAGATTGACCACGAAGAAGGGAAAGAGCGGCACCAAGCGCAGGATCAGCATGTAACTCCACATATCTCGCTCGAAGCCCGCAGCCAGCTTCGAAAACCACGGACCGGCGCGCTGGCGCAAGGGCTCCCCCAAAGACGATCTGGCAATCAGAAAGACGATTACCGCCCCTGCCGTCGCCCCCAGCAGGATGTAGCATGTGGCGGCAAAGACGCCAAACAGGAAGCCACCGATCAGGGTCAGCACGGTGCCGCCGGGGACGGACAGCGCGACAGTCACGACATAGATCAACGTATAGGCGACCACCGACTGCACATAATGTAGCTGGACGAAAGCGGTAAGGTCGGCGTGTCGGGCGCGCAGCGTGTCCAGGCTCAGGATGCTGGTGCCGCCGAGAGCAAAAAACAACCCTGCGCCCGCCAGCAGAATGAGCAGCAGCCACAGACGGCGCCACGGGAATGCCTGAAAAGCAGGTTGCGTCACGGCATCACACGAGATCCGTGCAGCTTGGGGCCGACCAATAGCTGATCGGTTTGTCGCGCCCACGAACGGGCTGGTCCGGCCGCGACCTCAGGCCGTTGATGAGTTCGCCCCGCCCCAGCGCCCGGATCGCCGCCACCATATCGTCGGAAATGACCAGCACCGTGCCGGTCGATTTGGCGGCAGCCTCCAGCCGGCTTGCCACGTTTACCGTATCGCCGGCGGCAGCAAGTTGCGCCTGATGCCGCCCACCCAGCTGTGCCATGGCAACAGGACCAAAGTGCAAGCCGACGCGTGCCGGATTCTCCGGGTGCCAGCGCTGCAGGCGCAGCAGCATTTCGCGAGCGCAGGCCAATGCCTGCGCCGGATCATCGTCACGCGGCTGCGGCAACCCCCACAGCACCAGCGCACCGTCGCCCAAAAACTGCGCGACGATTCCACCATGAGCCGTCACTACATCCTCAATTTGCGCATGGAAGGATTTCAGGAACTGTGCGGTGTCGGCCGGCGAGCGTTCTTCGCTGGCATGGGTGAAACCTTGCAGATCGACAAACATCACCGCCGCCAATTGCTCGCGCGCGTCAAAGGCAGGCGTCGCGCGTTCGGCCAGAGTCTCGGCAAGGCTCGGCGGCACATAGCGCGCGAGGTTGCCACGCTGGCGCTCGGCTTCGCTGCGCAAGCGGCGCTCCAGCACCATGCGGGAGAGCAGTCCAAGTGCTGCCCCCGCGAGAATGGCCACCAGCGGGCCACTGACCGCGACCAGTCGGTTGGCCCCAGTGAACATGATTTGTGCAAAAGCCAGCCAACCGCCCAGCAGCACGAGATTGCTGCCGATACCCCCCAGCAGACGCTGCGCCCGGATGCCAAGCCGCCAGGCAAGGCCGGCGAGAAAAATGATGCCGAGCGCCTCCAGAATGCGCTGTTCCGGCGTTCGGATCAGGGCATCGCCATGCATCAGATTGGCCACCGCCGTTGCCAGCACTTCGACACCCGGCAGGTCGAGCGAATAGGGCGTCGTGAAATTGTCGCCAAGCGAGGTCGCCGAAACACCGACCAGTACCGCTCTTCCCTTCAGCAAAGCTGGCGGGATGCGTTGCTCCAGGAGATCGAGCGCCGAATAGGTGCGGAACGTGCCGGTCGGGCCGAGATAGTTGAGACCAAGCCCGTAACGGTCGTCGAGGGCGAATTTCTGCGCCCCGAAAATCAGCCTGCCGGCAAAGTCAAAACCGATCGAATTCATCGGCAGATCGCGCTGTTGGGCGGCCAGCAACAGCGGAAAGGATGGTATGAGCGCCTCGCCATAAGCAATCACCGGATATTGCGCCCGGGTTTGACCGATCTCGGCCGATTGCTGATTGACGTGGCCGACGGCAGCGACGCTCTCGAATGCCGGCAGCGGCCGCAGGATTTCATCCGCCGTGATGACATGGGCAAAACCCATCTCTTGGTTGACCAGATTGCCAAGTGCGATGTGGCCTACATCCTCGACCTTTCCGGCATTGGGCGAGCCATTGTTGAAGAGCAGCGCCGTCGCGATCACCGCATGACCTTGCCGCTTCAACGCGTCGGCGAGGATCTGGTCGCCACTGCCGCTGCCATCGACTTCATGTTCGGAAAGCAGGATATCGAAGCCGACGCTCTTGGCGCCGGCCATCCTGATATATTCGACCATCTCGGCAAGCTTGGCGCGCGGCCAGGGCCATTGTCCGATCTTGGCCAGCGACCGGTCGTCGACCACGATGACGGCGATATCGTTGGGTGGTGCCTTGGGCCCGCGCAGGCGGAAACGCCAGTCGAGTGTCGCCCCCTGATCGAGCCCTTCCAGCCACGGGTCGCTGGAGAGATGCAGCCAGCCGACCGTCACGCCGATAACAAGCGCCAAAGCGAGGCCGACCCAGCCTCGCTTTGCCTTTGAGATGCCGTTTGGTTGCGCCACGTTAGGGGAATGTCACACGGGCCAGAGCCTCATCGCGCCGCTTGGGTCCCCAGGTCTTGGCCGTGAGCGGTGCCTTCTCCGCCGTGACGTCGACACCCTGGCCTTCCCGCAGGATCACCGTGCCGCTGCCGACGCGGCTCGAAACGGCCACCCGCCCCTCGGCCACGAAGACAGCCGTCTTGGCGCCGGTGTTTTCGACCAGATAGTCCGTGCCGCGGACCGAGGCGACCGCCGTCGTCGTGCGCACGTCGAAGCGGCCCCAGGATGTCGCCTTGTTGACAGTGAGGCGTGCGATGCCGGCAATAACGTCGAGCAGGGCCGAGGATTCCTGCGCCTCCGGGGCGAAAAAGGCGACCGCCACCTCGCTGCTGGGGCCGATAGTCAGGACCGAGCCGTCGCTGAAGGTCACTTCCGCCCGGGCATCCGCGCCGGCACGGATGCTGTCGCTGACCAGCACCTCCGCACCGACTGTCGCCGGACTTTCGGCCCCGCCCCGAATGATCGAGACCGGCCCGGACAGCCGCGAAACCTCGCCCGCCTTCCCTTCCGCCGACACAGCGGGCCGGGCGAGGCACCAGCCAGCCAAGGCCGCAGCCGGGAGCGCCACCAGAAAGTCGCGTTTCGAAAGTGCCATCCTTATCTCCTTTGACTGGCCGCCAGGGCATGGGGAAGAGGCTAGGTAGCTTGCCCGCCCCCCTCAAGCGGCATGATGAAGATCATGTGGTAGGCGCCGGGCTCGGCTGCTGTGAACCGCTTCACCCCATGGGATCGTACAGGAGCTGGACCCTTCCGGAACAAAAAAGGGCCTGATTCGACACGAAATTTGCTGCTTCCGGGGGGCGAATCGGGCGCTCAAAGCTTCTCAGCCTGGATTTCGCTCGCTAAACTGCCCCCCGGACCGGGCCCGGCTGGCGGGCTTCGATCGGGGGGAGATTTGATCATGAAAGTACGCGGCCTGCTCATCTCAGTTCTGATGAGCGCCTCAGTCTTGGCAGGCTGCCAGCCCTGGGCCGGCGGCGCCAGCGAACCTGTGCAGCCGGTGGCCCCCGTCGCCAATCCGGCAGCCCCCCTGCCCCCGGCCATGATGAATGCCGCCCAGCCCAATGAATTGATCGGGTCGTGGCAGATGGTCCAGTTGCCACCCGCTTTCATTCAGCCGACACGCCCGACCTCGCCGTTCAACAATCCGTGGCAGTGGTTCATCGTCAGCCCGATGGATGCGACCGGCGTTGGCCGCATCGGCCTCGTGACCCGGGCGGATGCCCCGCAGGTGCCGGTCAATGACCAGATCCTCGCCGATGCCTGGGCGAAGGCGCCGATGTATGACACCTACCGCATGGCGGGCGGCGTCATGTCGATTACACCCGTCGCCATCACCGGCTGGTCGGCGCAAGGCACGCAGACTTGGCGCGTCTATACCGTGACCAATGCCGGCCTGATGCTGGGCATGCAGGCCCTGCCCGGCGACGTGCTGATGACACTGACGACGCCGGACAATAAACCGCTCTACTACCGCATGCTGCGCCGGATTCCGCGGGTGCAACAGTAGCAGTAGCTACTGCTGTCGCTTCTCCGCGCTGCTATCGGCCGCATTTGGATCGCAAGGACTGAGGTCGGCTATCGGCCCGCAGGCAGAGGCGGCTGCTGATGAGAGCTGCGACCTGACGATCTTCGGGCACCGTGCAGCAAGGAGAATGGAATGGCCTCCCAGCTTCCCTTGATCCAGGATTTTCTGCTCGCCTTTACAGCCCTGTTTTCCATCGTCAACCCCATCGGCACGGCGTTCCTGTTTCAGGAAGTCACGAAGTACAAAACGCCCAGGGAACGCAATGACCTGGCACGGCGGACAGCGTTCTATGCGTTTCTCGTCATGCTCTGCTCGCTTTGGATCGGCGCCTATGTTTTGAAGTTCTTCGGCATCTCGCTCGCCGCCTTGCGTCTCGCGGGAGGATTCGTCGTTGCTGCCACCGCGTGGCAGATGCTTTCGGGGCCGGACGCACCGGCTGAAGCAACAGGCGCCAAGCCGGATCACACGTCGGATCGCGATATCGCCTTCGTGCCACTCACCATGCCGATGACGACCGGCCCCGGCACCATCTCGGTCGCCATTGCGCTCGGCGCCAATCGGCCGATGGGCGAATTCCAGCTTCTACGCTTTGCGCTGGGCTCCGCCGCTGCGGTCTGCCTGATTTCGCTCGCCATCCTTCTGTTCTATCGCGGTGCCGGCCGCGTCATGACTCTCATCGGCAGGTCCGGTGCGCAGACGGCATCGAAGCTTGCCGCCTTTCTTCTGCTATGCGTCGGCGTACAGATCGGGCTCAATGGCCTTGCCGATGTGATGGCGCGGTAACCGGGCCCTATCCCTTGGCAGCCATCAACTGCGCCACCATCGCCTGCACCATGCGCGGCAGATCGTAGGGAAAGCGGGCGGTAATCAGGTTGCCATCGACCACACAGGGCTCGTCAAGCACGGTGGCGCCGGCATTTTCGAGATCGATCTGGATGTTCCAGACGGCGGTGGCGCGACGGCCTTTCAAGATTTTGGCGCTCACCATTACCCACTGGCCATGACAGATGGCGCAGGTCGGTTTCTTCGCCTCGAACATGGCGCGTACCAGTTCGCGCGCATGCGGATCCATGCGCAGGGCATCGGGGTTCCAGCAGCCACCAGGCAGGATGACGGCGTCGTAATCGGCCATCTTCGCTTCATCGGTGTAGCGATCGATCTTCAACCAGCCGGCATTTTCCATGAGGCGGATGGCCAGCACATGGGTGGCGCATTGCGGCGGGAAGCGCAGGCCGAGGGTGGGATGGAATTCGCCGATACGCGGGGCGACGATATGTACCGTGGCGCCGTGCTCGGCCAGCCAGCGATGCGCGCCGAGGATCTCCACTTCCTCAACGCCGTTGGTGCAGCAGATGGCGATGCGCTTTCCTCTAAGGAGTTGTGGATCGGAAGGTGGGTCGAAGAGAAAGCTGTTGAGTTCGCGGTTGAGCTCACCGTCTGCCGTCACCAGAAGCTCCGTCGAGATCGACGGCACCGGCGATGACGACATCAGTTGCTGAATGCGGTTGAAGGCGGAAAACTTCGGCGGCGTATCCATCACTCATTCTCCCCTGCGAAGGACCGGCCGACCGGCACGGCCTGTGTCCAGCCCATCGAAGCATTCGGGAGATGGCATTTCAATGCCAAGAATGATTGAGGGGTTTAACCTCAGTGCAGGCTCTTGATGGTGATGCGGCGTTTGCGGAATTCAGCGATCTGCGTATCGGCGAGCACACCGATGAGGATGACCGAGCCCATGACCGCGAAGTTGAGCGAACTTGGGATACCCAGCAGGTTCACCAGGTTCTGCAGTACCTGGAGCAGGATAGCGCCCAGCACGACGCCGACGATCGAACCTTCGCCACCGCGCAAGGAGAAGCCGCCGAGCACCGCCGCTGCAATGGCATAGAGTTCGTAGAAACTGCCGTGTGAGGATGGTGAGATCGACCGCGTATACATAGCGAAGAAAATCGCCGAAATGGCTGTGAGCAAGCCGCAGATTACATAGGCGGCGACAATTATCCGCTGGGTATTGATGCCGGAATACCGCGCCGCTTCTTCATTTTTGCCGACCGCGTAAAGATGTCGACCGAAGACCGAGCGGTGCAGGACGACCCACATGACCGCCGCGACAGCGATCATCGCGATGAAGGAATGCGGCACACCTAAGAAACGGCCAGTGGTCAACCATTCCAATGTCGGAAAGCTCTCACCGAAGGCGAAGCCTGCCGTCGCGTCGGCGGTGTAGAAGCGCGCCACGCCTCGATAGATGAGAAGGCCGCAGAGCGTCACGATAAAGGGCTGCAAGTGGAGGCGCGTGATGAGAAGACCGTGCATCAGCCCCATCACCATGCCCAAAGCCAACATCAGGAGAAGCGCCGCTGGCCAGGGGACACCATAATTCACCATGAGATCGACGAAGAGGACGCCGAGAAGCGCGATGATCGACCCCACGGATAGCTCGATACCGCCGGTGATGATGACAAAGGCCTGGCCGATGGCGAAAAGCCCGAAGAGGCCAACCAGATTGGCGGTATTGCCGAGGTTGATCGGCGACAGGAAGAGCGGGTTGATGATTGCGACGACCGTACCAACCACGACGATCAGGATGAAGAGACCGATGTCTTTCTTAATCATGCGTAACGGATCCCCATCCCGGTCGAGGCACTCTCGGTTGCTGCATGCCCCACGGCGAGCTGCAGGACATTGGTTTCGCTGAAATCGGCGCGATCCAGGAGGCCGCTGACGCGCCCTTCATGCATCACGGCGATACGGTCACTGACACCGATGACCTCTTCCATGTCGCTGGAGATCATCAGAATGGCAACGCCAGCATCGGCAAGATCGCGCAACATCCGATAGAGATCGGTCTTGGCGCCGACGTCGACGCCGCGCGTCGGCTCATCACAAATGAGGAGGCGCGGCTGCATCGCCAGCCATTTTGCCAGAACAACTTTCTGCTGGTTGCCGCCCGAGAGCGCGCCCGCAATGGTTTCCGTATTGGGTGCCCGAATATGGAGATTATCTTTCTGCTGTTCGGCCCGTGCCCGAATGCGATCCGCTGCCACCAGCCAGTTTGTGGCGTAGGCGCCAAGATCCGGCAAAGCGATGTTCTCGGCAATCGAGACATCGAGCAGCAAGCCCGATTTCTTCCGGTCTTCCGGCACCAGGAAAACACCGGCCGCGATCGCCGATTGCGGTGTGGAAAGGCTCACTTCCTTGCCATCCAGCAGAACCGTTCCACCCAATACCCGGTCGATACCAAAGATGCTGCGCGCCAGTTCCGTGCGGCCGGCGCCGATAAGGCCGGCAAGGCCCAGAATTTCGCCTTTCCGTACCGATAGCGACACGGGATGATTTGGATGTGCTTGGGTCCGCAGATCACGCAGTTCCAGCATCGTCTCACCGGGTGGCGCGGCCGGTGGCTGATAAAGCGATTTGAGATCGCGGCCGATCATTAGCCGGATCATCTCGCTATGCGTGATCTTCTCTTTCGGCAAATGCCCCACCAGCCGCCCGTCGCGCAGGACGACGACACGGTCCGCGCAGACCTTGAGTTCATTAAGGCGGTGGGTGATGAAAATGATGCTGACACCCTTGGCCTTCAAATCGGCCACGATGGCGAGCAGGCGCTCGGTTTCGGCCAGGGTCAGGCTCGATGTCGGCTCATCCATGATGATGAGCCGCGCGTTGAGCGAAAGCGCCTTGACGATCTCAAGCAGCTGCCGCTGGCCGATGGAAAGCTCGGCAACCGGCGTGGTTGGCTTGAAATCGACATTGAGGCGTTCGAAATAGGGTTTCACTCGGGCATGAAGGGCGCGGGAATCAACGAGCCGTAGCGGTCCGGCCTTCAGCGGTTCGCGGCCGATGAAGACATTGGACGCGGCGTCGAGGTTTTCAAAAAGATTGAGTTCCTGGTGAACAAAAGCGATGCCGGCAGCAATGGCTTCTTTCACCGTCAGCGCCGATTTTTCAGCGCCGTCGACGCGGATCGTTCCACCGCTGGGAATGACGACGCCGCCTAGAATCTTCATCAGCGTGGATTTGCCGGCGCCATTCTCGCCAACAAGGCCGATGACCTCTCCGGAGGCGACCGACAGCGAGACGTCCTCGAGCGCCCGCACCCCGGGATAGGATTTTGAGATATGCGTCAGTTCAAGAAACGCATCGGCCATTGCAGCTTCGCCCCCGGGCAATCGCATTCTCTAGTGTGATGGAGCTTAAGGGCGGGTGCAAGGAGTTGCTGGCACGGGTGGGAGCGCCGCGCCAGCACAGTTACACCAAGCAGGTTTCGTTGACCTATTTGCCGAGTGTTGCTTTCAGATTGGCTTGAAACTCGTCGACATTGGCCTTGTCGATGACCTTGGTGGGCACGATGATCAGCTTGTTTTCCGGGATCTGGGACTTGTCGCCTTCGAGATAGGCCGCCATCAGCTTCATACCCTGATAGCCCCATTCGAACGGCTGCTGCACCACCGTACCGGCAAAGCTGCCATCCTTCACGGCGCCCAGGGTGATCGGGTCTTCGTCGAAGGCGATCACGGTGATCTGCCCGAGCTTGCCGGCGGACTGCAAGGCTTCATAGATCTTGGGCGGGTTGTAGGAGTAGAACCCGACCATGCAGTTGATTTCCGGATTGGCCGCCAGCACATCATCGACATTGCTGCGGGCACGGGCGAAATCGACATCGTCTCCGCGAACGTCGACGAGGTCGATGCCTTTGCCTTCCACCGCCTGCTTGAAGCCGGCGATACGTTCCTTGGCATTGTCGGCGCCGAGGAAGCCAACGAAGCCCATGCATTTGCCGCCACTGGGGAGGGCTTTCACGGCGATCTCGCCGGCCTGGACGCCAGCCGCGGTGTTGGAGGAGCCGAGATAGGCGATGCGGTTGCTGTCCGGCGCATCGCTATCGGTGGTGAAGAGCGGCACTTGCCCCGCAATGCGATTGAAGGCGTCAATCGAGGTCTTGGGATCGACCGACGAAATCATGATGGCGTCTGTGCCCGCAGCGACGAGATCGTCCATCAGGGCATTCTGAAGTGCCGCCGTGCCTTGGGCCGGATATTTGAACTGCAATTCGTAATTCGGCAATTCGCCTTGCGCCTTTTTAACGCCAGCTTCGGCAAGCTTCCAGAAGTCGGATGCAGCGTTCACGACAAAGGCGAGCTGCTTCTTCTCTTGTGCCAAGGCTTGGACCGTCGCCAGCATGATGGCGCCGGAGACGACTGCAGAGATCAGAGTCTTCACGAGGATCCTCCCATTGAGATTTGCTTGTCGTTTAAGGCCCGTTGCGGGCCGCGGCATTCTGAATGCGCCGCTTCCAATGAGTGTTTCACCGCTGCTAATATCCCGTCAATTGCTAATTTATCACATTTAATAATTATTATTAAACAATATATTAGATGTGATAATATGCGCAAATTCGGATGGATGACAGGATAGGCACCCGTGACTTACAGCGCACCAACGGCCGGTTTCAGAAGGGTTTTATGAGCGCCGACAAACCATCCGACGGCCGATCTGCGGCGCAGCAGAAATCCCTGGCCACAAGCCGTCGCGGCGTTACCATGACGGATATCGCCGCCCTTGCCGGCGTCTCGCAGACCACTGTTTCGCTGGTGCTGAATGATGCGCTGGGCGCACGGCTCTCCGGCCAGACCCGGCAGCGGGTGCTCGATGCCGCGAGGCAGCTCGGCTATCGCCTGATCCGTCGCGAACCGGCACGGCCTTCGGCCACGCATGCGACGATGATCGGCTTCATGGTCGACGAAATGTCGACCGACCCCTGGTGCGCCATAGCCCTCGACGGCATTCGTGAAAAGGCGTGGGAGTTCGGGCTGACGGTGAGCGTCGCGGTGACGCAAGGCGATGCCGAGATGGAACAGGTGACACATCTCCGCTTCCTGGACCAACCGCTACTCGGCCTCATTTATGGCACGATCCAAACGCGGCAGGTCTCGCCCTCGCCCGCCTTTACCCGGTTGCCGACGGTACTGCTCAACTGCCATGTCGCCGACCGTTCGCTGCCCTCGATCATGCCCGGCGAGGTACTGGGTGGACGAACGGCGACGGAGCGCTTGATCCGTGCCGGCCATAGCCGTATCGGCCTCATTGAAGGTGAGGTGTGGATGGACGCGATGCGCGACCGGCTCAAAGGCTATCGCCAAGCGCTCGCCAACCACGAGATCCCGTTCGACGCCAAACTGGTGCGGCCCGGCAATTGGGAACCGTCGGCCGGCTATCAACAAGCCTATGCGCTGATGAAGCTCAAAGAGCCGCCGACCGCGATCTTCTGCGCCAACGACCTGATGGCCCTGGGTTGCTTCGAGGCACTGAAGGAAATGGGCAAGCGCATTCCCGAGGACGTCGCCGTGATCGGCTATGACGACCGAGAGATCGCGCAATTCCTGCGGCCGGCGTTGACCACCGTGCTGCTGCCCCATTTCGACATGGGTGTGCTGGCCGCCGAATATCTGATCGATCACGCGGGCCGACCGGAGAAACGCCCGGCACAGATCAAGGTTGAATGTCCGCTGATCGAACGAGCGTCTGTGAATGGCTCGCTCCCACAGGAAGTCTAGCACATTTGAGTCTGCAAGAGACATAAGGAGACACGCCATGCTGTTGCTGGTAACCGGCGCGACCGGCAAGGTCGGTGTACAGCTCATCGCTGACATACTGCAGGATCCGAAATGGTCAGGTGCCCGCATTCGTGCCTTGTGCCACAACCGCGTGCCGGTATCGCGCGACCGGGTCGAAATCGTGCAAGGCAATATTGCCGAGCGCGACGCAGTCGACCGGGCCATGGCCGGTGTTACACATGTCGTCCATCTCGCCACCTGCAAGGAGATTCCCGAGACCGTCATGGACGTGACGGTGAAAGGCCTCTTTTGGCTGTTGGAGGCCTTTCGGCAGTCGCCCACGGCGCAGCAATTCGTCCTGATCGGCGGTGATGCAGGGATCGGGCACTTCTTCTATGAGCATGACGGCCCTATCACCGAAGCGCAGCCGCATATGGCCTATCCCGGTTGCTATGCGCTTTCCAAGGTGCTGGAAGAGGTGATGTTGACCCAGTTCGGCATTCAATACGGCATCAATGCCTGCTGCCTGCGCGCGCCCTGGATCATGGAGAAGGACGATTTCCGCTATACGCTGTCCTTCGGCGACGATGTGTTCGGCGGGCCGGATTGGAAGGCCATGGTGGCGCCGGAGATCGCGGCGCAGTGCCGAACGTCAGGCGCCGTGCCGCTGCTGCGCGATGCTCATGGCCGGCCGCTGAAGCGCAATTTCGTCCATGTGGAGGATTTGAGCAGTGCCATTCGGCTGGCACTGGACAATCCCGCTACCAAAGGCCGGCTCTACAATGTCTCAATGGATGAGCCGGTGGATTACGGCATGGTCGCGGCACATCTCAAAGCAACACGCGGCCTGCCCTCGATCGACATTCCCAGCCAGTATCATTCCAACTGGCTCGACAATGCCCGTGCCAGATATGAACTCGGCTGGCGGCCGCGCTATGACACCCTGAGAATGATCGACGCCGCCTTTGCGTATCAGCGTTCGCCGCAGGATCCACGGAAGGTCTGGTATCCCGGTTGAGATGGCTCTTAGCCTGGCCGACCGTCGGGGCGTGGGCCGATGAGGATCGGCAGATAGTGATACACGAACAACAGAAAAGCGGTGATCCAGAAAAGACCGGCACAGTCGATCAACGCGCTGTAAAAATCGCCCGCGAGCGGTGCGGCGACACGGAGACCGGCGGCGACGGTCAGGGCGAGATAGGCGAACGTCGTCTCCCGGCTCGCAACCAATTGCCGCCCGGTATGGCCGAGCGAGGCGCGGCTCATCACCGCGAGGATCATGGTGCTGAAAGATCCGGCCGTCAGGGCATGAATGCCCATCGCCGTGGGAATGATATCGAATGAGGCGAGAGCGCTCAGCAACAGCCCCACCACAAGCCAGGCATAGCCGACATGCAGCACCCAAACGAGGGGTACCGAAAATGTCCGCCAACTCTGCCAACGCCACAGACGGATACCGTTGGCTGCGGCGGCAACCAGGGCAATCGCTCCGGTAATCGGCGCCGGCAGCAGCAGAAGTGTCGCAAGGAGATGTGCGGCAAGGCTTAACATGCCGGCTCCATCAACGACGCGATGGCCGGTGATGGCAAAGGGAACGCCGCTCATCTTCATGCCGCCTTGCGTGAATGCCGGCACGATGCGGCCACCGATGAGGCCGATCAGGAGGGCAAAGATGGCAATCGCCACCTGTAAAGCCCAACTGCCGGAAAGCTTCGCAAAACCCCAGCCGTCGAAATGAACGGCGCTATTGACGGCGGCAAGCAGCAGCAAAATGGCGACCAGCACGCCGTTGCGGCGGCCGTTGCGCTGGATGATCCCCGGTCCCAGAACCAGCGCCAATGCCGGCAGAAAGGCGATATCCAACACGGCAAAGAGAAGCGGCCAAGGCAGATAGGCCGCCGCACGCCCCGCCGCCCATATCGCCACCAGCATTATCAAGCGCGGCCCGCGGATTGCCGCCTCTCCTGTCCAATTGGGAACAGCTGTCAGCATGAATCCCGCCAGGGCGGCAACGGCAAAGCCGAAGATCATCTCATGGCCATGCCACAGCAACGCCGGCATGGCCGGCTGCCAACCGAGAGAGCCGCGCCAAATGGCGATCCAGACCGGCACTGCCAGCACGGCGTAGCAGGCAGCGAACAGGAAGAACGGCCGGAAGCCATATTCGAACAGCGCAAAGCGGCGGACCGCGCGGCGTTCCGGTTCCATGGTGATGAAGCGTGTCTGCGGCATGGCAAGCTCGCTGGAGAATCCTTTGTTAGACCTTAGGTGAGTATCCTACTGCAGCACTAGGTGACACTTGACCTGGATCAATCGGTGTCGAGTTGACGCAGACCCCCTCCTCACACTCCGGTTCGAATGGCCCAAGCCAACGGTTACCGATGATCAATTCGTGACACGGAGTATCTTCCCTCGCCGATCGCGAGCATTTGTGAAAACCTTGATCGCAGCTTCAGCATGGGCACGTTCGGCGATGGGGCGACAGATGGCGGATGGCGACGGGGCCGGCGGCAATCAAGTCTTCCAAGTGCTGCCAGGAGACAATCTTACAATCGATTCTTTCGGCGCTTTCGGCAACGGCACCTTGCCTCTTGACCCGCTTGAGTTGGATACACTGCGCTTCAGCGGCAGTGGCCTGATGGCCCCCAACCTGCTCTTGCGCCAAGTTGGCGCCGATGTGCTGATAACTTTTTCCGGCGTTGCCAATACCAGCGTGACGCTGACCAATATCACTATCGAGCAGTTGGAGAACATCGCGGCGGCCGGTAACTTCCAGTTCGACGGCGAAGCGACCGTGAGCGATGGCGTTGACGTCTGGTCGGCCTCTCAGATCAACGGCGCTGTTTCCGCCCCCGATCGGGCAACATTTCTTAACGACCTCCCTAATCAGATTAGTGGCCTCGATGGCAGTCCGGATGTCATCAATGGCCAGGGCGGTAACGATCAGTTGCATGGGCTTGGTGGCAATGACACCTTGCGCGGCGGTGCAGGCAACGACTGGCTCGATGGGGGCACTGGCACCGACCGGATGGAAGGTGGCCGCGACAAGGACGTCTATATCGTCGATTCCACCGGTGAAGTGGTGGTCGAGAATATCAGCAACGCCCAAGGCGGCGGCTGGTCGGATGAAGTGCACTCGTCGATTACCTTTGATCTTTCGTCGCATCTCAATATCGAAGGCTTGCGCCTCACCGGTACTGCCGACATCAACGGGATTGCCAATTCCGGCAACAATTTCGTCTTCGGCAATGTGGGCGACAACATCCTGCGTGGTCGCGACGGCAATGATCGCCTGCTGGGCGGCGATGGCGACGACACGCTGGATGGTGGCCGCGGGTCAGACTTGCTGACGGGTGGCGCCGGGAACGACGTTATTGATGGTAGCGCCGGCCAAGACATCGCCGTCTTCGCTGGGAATTTGGCCGATTATGCCTTCTCGCCGGCCGGGCCATCCTTCTTCGTTCAAGACATGAACCTCGCCAATGGCGATGAGGGCAATGATTTCGTCAGCAATGTTGAAATCCTGCGCTTTGCCGATCACGACGTCGGCGTGCTGCGGTCACTGGTCGATAGCAATACCGGGACGAACCAGGTTCTCGAAGGTGCTGCAAATGGCACGCCGGTCGGCATCACGGCACATGCCAATCACTCCCTGGATGGTGACGTCGTTTATACGCTCACCAACAATGCTGGCGGACGCTTTGCGATCGACCCGGCGACTGGTGTCGTGAGCGTCGCCAATGGCGTGGCGATCGATTACGAAACCGCGCATCAGCACACCGTCACCGTCCGTGCGACCGACCCGGAGACCGGCCTCTACCGGGACCAGAGCTTTGACATTGCCGTCGAAGACGTGCCGGACGAGAACGTTTCCACGATCGATCTTGCGACACTCGACAGCAGCCTGCGCATCCGCATCCTTGGTGCCGCCGAGGGCCAGCATGTCGGCTATTCGCTCAGCACCGCTGGCGATATCAATGGCGATGGCTTGGATGATATCGTCGTCAGTACATTGGAGGGCAAGGGTGGCGCCTATGTCGTGTACGGGCGCGAGGGCGGCGGGACGATCGACCTAGCCGATATCACACCCGCAGAAGGCTATCATATCGCCGGAATCGGTGTCGGCGATATGACGGGTCGCTCGGTCAGCGATGCCGGCGATGTCAATGGCGACGGCTTCGATGACATTGTCATTGGTGCGCCTGGCGCCGATGCCGCCGGCTACAACGCCGGCCAGGTCCATGTCATTTATGGTGGAGCCACGGGCGATATCGACCTCGCCAATCTCGATCCAGCGCGCGGCTTCACGTTGTCCGGGCCAGGCGATTACGACTTCACGGGCCTTTGGGTCAGCGATGCTGGCGACGTCAACGGTGACGGCCTCGATGATATCGTGATCGGCGGTATCGACGGCACGCGCGGTCAGGCCTTTGTCGTCTATGGTGCTGAAAGCGGGCTCGGCAATATCGATCTCGGCGCTCTCACGCCAGAGCAGGGATTCCGCGTTACCGGCACATCCGAGTACACGTCCAGCGGCTTCTCGGTCAGTGCCGCCGGCGACGTCAACGGTGACGGTCTTGATGACATCATCATCGGTGGCGAATCCGCCCGTCCCGACAACCGGCATTATGCCGGCGAAAGCTATATCATCTTCGGACAGCATGGCGGCAGCGGAGATATCGACCTCGAAAACCTGACACCGGGTCAAGGTGTCCGGATCGCCGGCGCTTCCGAATACGATTTCAGCGGATATGTCGTAAGTGGCGCCGGTGACGTCAATGGCGACGGCTTCAGCGATGTCTTTATCGGCGCGCCTAGCTCGGACGACAGCAAACGCGCCTATGTGCTCTACGGGCGCGGGGATATCGGCAATCTCGACCTCGGGGTTATCGCCACTTCAGACAGCTTCAGCATCGTCGACAGCAATGGGGACTTCCAGGCGCGCTCGATCAGTATCGCCGGGGACATCAATGGTGACGGCCTCGACGATCTCATCGTCGATGCCTCCGGTGCCGATCCCGAGGGACGATTTGAAGCCGGCGCCAGCTTCGTCATTTACGGCACCATGAATCTCCCAGTTGAGATAGACCTCGCTGCATTGACATCGGATCAAGGTTTCCAGGTGATCGGCGCTGCAAGTTGGGATCATCTTGGCAGCGCCGTCAGCGGTGCCGGTGATGTCAATGGCGACGGCTTTGCGGATCTCGCGATCTCCGCCTTCTATCCCGACCCCGGGGGACGCCTTGACGCCGGCGAAACCTATATCCTCTATGGTGGCAATTTTACCAATTCGGTCAGCTATCTCGGCAATGAGACAGATGAGATAATTGCCAGCGACAACATGAACGCCGTATTGATCGGCGGCGGTGGCAATGACGACATCACTGCCACCGGCCAATCCATCATCTATGGCGGCTCGGGGGATGACCGCATCGCCATTGATGACTTCTTCGGACAGGCCAATCGCATCGACGGCGGCTCCGGTATCGATACGCTGGCCGCCGACAACTTCGACAACGCGCTCGATCTCGGCGGTGCTTGGCGTAGCCGCATCATGGATATCGAAATCATCGATCTCACAGGGGTGCGAAGCAATACCCTTTCGCTCGACAGCACGATCATCGCGGCACTTTCGGGCAATAACGGCACCGCCTTCGGTGCCAATACGCTTCTCATCCGCGGCGACGCCACGGATCTTATCAACCTCACCGATCAAGGTTGGGCGCAGGCCGGCACTGTCACCGATCCACATGGCCAGAATGGCAACTTTGTCATCTGGCAGAATGGCGCCGTAACCGCTCTCATCGAAACCGATGTTTCGGTTTCGGCCAACAACATTGAGCTTGCCCGGCTGGATGCCACGGATGGCATCGTTATTACCGGTGCCGAAGCGCAGGACAGTGCCGGCCGCGGTCTGGCCTATATCGGCGATATCAATGGCGACGGGATCGATGATATCGCCGTCGGCGCGCCCGGCACGGATCCGAGCGGCCGCCCCGGCGCGGGTGGAACCTATATCATCTATGGTCGCGACGATGGCGGCCTGCACGACATCGACCTTACCGACTTCACAGCGGCGGACGGCTTTCGTGTTACAGGTGCAGCGACGGGCCAAGCGCTTGGCCACGTCATCGGCAGTGCCGGCGATATCAACGGTGACGGCATCGACGACCTGATCGTCGGCGCACCCGGTGATGACGGCAATACCGGCCGGAGCTATGTCGTCTACGGGGCGGTTGGCGGTCTTACCGACATCGACCTTGCAACACTAACGACCGCACAAGGTTTCAACGTATCCGGCGTCGCCGCTGGCGATTGGAGCGGCGTCTCCGTCAATTCGGCCGGGGATATCAATGGCGACGGCTTCGACGATCTCGTGATCGGCGCGCCGAGGGTTGGCATCAACGGCCTTTACAATGCAGGCCAAACCTATGTCGTTTTTGGCGGCACGGGCCTTGGCAATATCGATCTTGCCACGATGACGCCTGACCAGGGTTTCCGGCTTAACGGTACAGCCGATTACGACGGTATCGGACGCGCGGTGAGTTCGGCCGGTGACATCAATGGTGACGGCATCGATGACTTTGCCGTTGCCGGCGTGCGCGGCACGCACGCCAAAGCCTTTATCGTCTATGGCCAGGAAGGCGATTTCAGCGACATCGACCTCGCCGATTTCACCCCGGCCCAAGGCTTCACCATCACCGGCACACCTGATTTCGATTCCGGCGGCTTTGCCGTGGCCAAGGCCGGCGATGTGAATGGCGATGGCTTTGACGACATCATCCTTGGCGACGCTTCGGCACGGCAGCCGGGTCGCCACTATTCGGGCGAGAGCTATGTGATCTATGGAAATGATACCGGCCATGCAGATATCGACCTCTCGAATCTATTGTCGTCGCAAGGCTTCCGCATATCCGGCGCCGTTGAGTATGATTTCAGCGGCCAGTCGGTGAGTTCGGCCGGCGATATTAATGGCGACGGGTTCGATGACATCCTCGTCGGCGCCCCCGAAGCCAACCCGTCGGATCGCAGCGATGCCGGCATCGCCTATGTCATCTTCGGAAGCGATGCGCCCATGGATATCGATCTGCGGCACCTGACCGTCGAGGACGGGTTCAGAATCGCCGGCGGCGGTGCTTCCTTCTTTGCCGGTGCAACGGTGAGCGCTGCCGGCGATCTCAACCACGATGGCTTTGATGACCTGCTGATCGGCGCTCCGGGCGCGGACATTGATGGCGAAACCAATGCCGGCCAAGCCTATGTGGTCTACGGGCGCGATTTCGGCAGCAGCCTGCAAACGGCCGACCTCCTGGACAATGGCTCCCCCACGGGGCAACAGGCAGCACCGGTGATAACGCTCTATCCCGGCCCTTCCAATGTACCACTTGCCGAGCCCGATGCTGGGGTGATCTGATTGAACGTAGCTGCGCCCACATCCCGGCCGCAACTGGAGCTGCTGCCGTCCCGCCAGTTCACCGATTGGTTGGCGGAGCAGAGATTGTCCCTCGCCTTCACGACCTATCAGGCCGGCAAGCTCTTTCTTATCGGCCTGCAGTCGGATCAGCGGCTCTCCGTGTTCGAACGCAGCTTCGCGCGCTGCATGGGCATGTGGTCCGACGGGCACACCATTTGGCTTTCAAGCCTTTATCAACTCTGGCGCCTCGAAAACGTACTGTCGGCACCATCAGCGGACGGCTTCGATCGCATCTTCGTGCCGCAGACAGCTTACACGACCGCCGATCTCGATATCCACGATCTCCAGGTGGTTGACAAAGGCCGGCCGGCCTTTGTCAACACGCTGTTCTCTTGCATCGCCACGACTTCAGAAACAAAGAGCTTCAGACCCTTATGGAAGCCGTCCTTCATCTCGCGGCTCGCGGCTGAGGATCGCTGCCACCTCAACGGCCTGGCCACGCGCAATGGCCAGATGGCTTACGCGACGGCTGCCTCAGAATCCGACGTCGCCGATGGCTGGCGCGACTGGCGGCAGGACGGCGGTGTCGTGATCGATATCAGCGCCGACAGCATCGTCGGGCGTGGGTTCTCCATGCCGCATTCGCCGCGTTGGTATCGTGACAGGCTCTATCTGCATGATTCCGGCACCGGCCGCTTCGGCACCCTTGATCCGCATTCCGGCACGTTCACCGAAATCGCCTTCTGCCCCGGATATCTGCGCGGCCTGACGTTTGCAGGTGATTTTGCGATCATCGGTCTTTCGCAACCACGGGAGAGCCGGACCTTCAGCGGTCTGGCGCTCGACGACGAACTGCGCAAGCGCAAGGCGCAACCGATCTGCGCCCTGATGGTGATCGATTTGCGCTCCGGCTCTGCCGTGCATTGGTTGCGGATCGAGGGCATCGTTACCGAACTCTATGATATCGGCACCCTGCCAGGCGTACGCCGCCCGCAGGCCGTCGGCCTCAAATCCGACGAGATCCGCCGCATCATCACGATCGAGGATTGAGCATCAGCTCTTGCGGGGGGCCGCACGCAGCATGGCATCGGTCCAGGCCGGCGGCAACGTCCCCAGCAGCCATGCCACAAAGGCCGTGGGCCATGGAAAAGCGATGCGCGCCTTGTTGACCGCCAGCCCGTTGCCGATGATCTGAGCCGCCTTCTCCGCCGACATCAGGAAAGGCATTTTGAAGTCGTTGATTTCGGTCATCGGCGTCTCGACGAAGCCCGGTAGGATGACGCTGACACCGACATGGTGGAGCGCAAGATCACCGCGCAGGCCCTCACCCCACACCTTGACCGCCGCCTTTGACCCGCAATAGGCGGGCGCCCCTGGAAAGCCGCGATGACCGGCAAGCGACGCCATGATGCCGATTTGCCCCTTCCCTCGCGCGATCAACAGCGGAATTGCCGGCAGCACGGTATTCAGCACTCCATCAACATTGACCGAAAAAATAGCACGAACCTGCTCGTCACTTTCGATACCGCCATGGGTGCCGCCGGATATGCCGGCATTGGCAATGACGAGATCGAGTGGCCGCAATTGATGAGCCCGCTCTATCCAGTTGGCCATCAGCTCACGCATGGTGACGTCGACGGCCTCAACGGAGACCTCAGCTCCCTTGGCCCGGCAGATGCGGGCCAACGCCGACAAGAGATCGGCACGCCTGGCGCCAAGATGAAGATGAACGCCAGGGCCGGCATAAGCCTCAGCCAAAGCGGCGCCGAGGCCGGAACTGGCCCCGGTAATCAGGATCGATTGGAATTGGCCGCGCATTTGCCCCTCAAATTTGCGTTGCAAGCATAGCATATTCCTTCGCGCGGCTTGCCAGTTGCGCGGGGTTCCGAGATGATGGCGGTAGCATTTCAAGGGGGTAGACCGTGTCGATTGCCAGCATGACCGGATTCGCGCGCACCAGCGGCGCGGTCGGTGATTTTCTGTGGACCTGGGAGCTGAAATCGGTGAACGGTCGTTCACTCGACGTGCGCTGCCGTGTTCCGCAGGGTTTTGAGGCGATGGACGGCCTGGTCCGGCAGGCAGCGGCCGAGTATCTGAAGCGTGGCAATCTTTCCGCCAATCTGACCGTCGACGATGTCGCCAGCCGTGGCCGACTGACGGTCAATCGTGTAGCACTCGACCAGATACTGGCGTTGGTTGGCGAAATGCAGGGGCGCATCGACGCCCGCCCGGCAAGCCTCGATGGGTTGCTGGGTCTCAAAGGCGTCCTTGAGCTGGAGACGCCGCCGGTCGAGGCCGAAACGCTGACACGACGCCAGCAAGCGATCGAAGCCGGGCTGAAACAGGCCATGGCCGAACTCAGCGCCATGCGTCGCGTCGAAGGCAAGCGCTTGGCGGATCTGGTCGGCGGGCATCTCGACGAAGTGGAACGATTGCGTCAGGCGGCCGTGGGCACTGCCGGCGCGCAGCCAATCAACATCCGGCAGCGATTTGAAGAGCAATTGCGCGAATTGATGCCCGAAGGCGTGCCGGTCGATCCGGAACGCCTGGCGCAGGAGCTTGCCATCATTGCCGGCCGCGCCGATGTGCGTGAGGAAATCGACCGATTGGCGGCCCATGTCGCCGCCGCCCGCGACCTCGTCCAAAAGGGTGGTGCCGTCGGGCGCAAGCTTGACTTCCTCTGCCAGGAATTCAACCGCGAGGCCAACACACTGTGTTCAAAGGCCGCCGATCTTGCCTTGACCAATCTCGGCATCGAGCTTAAGGCAGCGATCGAGCAGCTGCGTGAGCAGATCCAGAACATCGAATGAATACGAGACTGAGACCGTGACCGCCCCCGCTACCGACAATTCCGCCTTCATCGACATCCGCCGACGTGGGCTGATGCTGGTTCTGTCCTCGCCTTCCGGTGCGGGAAAGACGACGATTTCGCGCCGCCTGCTGGAGTTGGAACCACAATTGGCGCTGTCCGTTTCTGCGACAACACGCGCAAAACGGCCGGGCGAAACGGCTGGCGTCGACTACCACTTTGTCGACGCAACCGAATTCAACTTGATGATCAACCGCGGCGAGTTCCTGGAATACGCCAAGGTCTTCGACAATTACTACGGCACCCCCAAGGCACAGGTTGCCAAGGAGATCGCGCGGGGCCGGGATATCCTGTTCGATATCGATTGGCAGGGCACGCAACAGCTCGCCCACAATGCGCGCGAAGACCTGGTGAGCGTCTTCATCCTGCCGCCGTCCACCCGTGAACTGGAGCGCCGCCTACATACCCGCGCTCAAGACAGTACCGAGGTGGTGGCAAAGCGCATGGCCAAGGCCGCCGACGAGATGAGCCATTGGGCCGAATATGATTACATCATCGTCAATCGCGACATCGATTCGAGCGTCGAGAGCGTACGGGCGATCCTGCGCGCGGAACGTTTGCGCCGGCAACGTCAGATCGGCCTCACGGATTTCGTCAAAGGCCTGCGCGAGGGGCAATAGGGCCTTTTACCTTAAAGGCACGCGCCAAGGCGCAGAACTGCTCGATACTCAATTCTTCGCCGCGTGCCGTTGGTGCAATGCCGGTCGCCACGAGTACCTCCTCGGCCTGCGGAGAAACCTGGCGCAGGGACTGACGCAGCATCTTGCGGCGTTGTCCGAAAGCGGCTGCCGTTACCCGTTCCAGCATCGCGGCATCGGCCGGGAACAAGGGTTCGGCTCGCGGTATCAACTGCACGACGGTCGACGTCACCTTGGGCGGCGGCGTGAAGGCGCGCGGCGGCAGATCGAACAGGCGCTTCACATGGGCGCGCCATTGCGTCGCAATGCTGAGTCGGCCGTAATCCTTTGTCTTGGGCTGTGCCAACAGGCGTTCAGCTACTTCCTTCTGAAACATCAAGGTGAGGCTGGCAAATGCCGTGCCGGACTCGAGCCAGCCGAGCAACAGTGGGGTTGCGACATTGTAAGGAAGATTGGCAACGACGCGCCGTGGCGCCGAACCGAGCTTTGCGGCGTCGACTTTGAGCGCGTCACCTTCGATCACCTGCAGACGCCCCGGATAAGCTGCTGAGATTTCGGCGAGCACGGGCATGAACCGGCGATCTCGCTCGATAGCGATCACCTCGCGCGCCCCATGATCGAGCAGTGCACGCGTGAGCCCACCTGGACCGGGGCCGATTTCAATGACCGTGCCGACATCGATCGGTGCGGCAGCCCGGGCGATTCGGCCGGTCAGGTTAAGGTCGAAGAGGAAGTTCTGGCCGAAAGCGCGATTGGCGCTGAGGCCGTGTCGGGCAATAACCTCGCGCAACGGCGGAAGCGGCAGGAGCTTGCCTGAGGCGCCGTTCTCGTCGTCGGCAGTGCCACCGCTCATAGGCGGATGTCGATCACCGCTGCGCGCCGCAGATCGGAAAGGTAACCGCGTGCCAAGGTATCGAGGCGCTGGCGGCCGAGACGGTCGGCAACACTCACGCGCGACAGCGAGGCATCGTCACCCGCGCTGCGACCGCACACGACATAGAGGCCGACGCCACGATTGGTGCGCAGTGGCGGCGTTGGTTCGCCGATCGGCTGGTTGAGCGCATAGGGTTGCACTTCCTCAGGCAAATCCTTCACCAGCACATTGCCGAGATTCCGGTAGACGCCCGGCTTGGCATCCCCAGCGATATTCGCCAAATCCGCGCAGGACTGAACGCGCGAGATCAGCGGATTGGCCTGAGAGAATGCCTTGCGGACTTCCGATTCAGCTGCATTGCTCGGCAGCGACCAAAGTATCTGCTCCATTTCGACCGTACCGGCCGATACTGAGCGCACATCGATGATGCGTGTCGCCTTGACGGTGACGACATAATAGCCACCCGCACCGCGCACAGGTCCGCCGATCTGCCCAGGCTGCAGGGACTGCACCACACTGGCCACCGGCGGATCGAGCATATCAAGCCGCACCCATCCCCAATCGCCACCACGAATGGCGCCCTGATCCTGTGAAAACTCGCTGGCCAGGGCCGCAAAATCCGCCCCCTGCTCAAGCTGCTCCTTGAGGCGCTGTGCCGATTGCTGGACACTCGCCTCATCGCCGCTGCCTGACGAAAGATAGATTTGCGACAGGCGATACTCTGTCTGGCCTTGCGCTGCCTGCATATTGGCCAGCGCCTGGTCGATCTCTTCGTCGGTGATCTTGACCTGCGAGCGCAGCCTGCGCTGCACCAGCCGCGCCCAGGCGAGTTCCGTCTTGATCTGATCGGCCATAATGTCGATCAGAATGCCATTGTTTTGCAGCGTTTGCGCGAATTGGTCGGTGGTCAACCCATTACGCTTGGCCAGATCATCGATGCGCTGTTGCACCTCGCCTGCTGCGACCGAGACATTCTGCCGCTTGGCTTCCTGCGTCTTCAAACGCTCGTCGATCATGGTTCGCAGCAAAGTCGGCAGCAAGCGCTGACGCGTCTCTGGCGTGTCGTTGAGCTTGGCCGAGATCATGGCCAGGCGCATACGCATGAACAGATCAAGCTCGGTAATGATGTCTTCGTTGACGACAGCCACGATCTTGAGTGCGTCTTGAGCCACAGCCGGCTGCATCGGCGCGGCAATAACGGCGAACAGGGCAGCAAGGCCCAGCAAAATTGCGCGCATCCTGATAAGTAGCATCGTCATAACAACCAATTATCCCAAGCTCTGGCCGTTAGGGCCGTTAGAAACTCGACCCGATATTGCCGAGATTGGTGAAACGGAACTGAACCATGGCGGTAAAATCGCCGCTGGTATCTTCTTCGTCGCTTTCCGGCGCATAAGAGGCCCTGAGGAGCATACCGAAGCACTCATCCTGATACTCCAGCATCGAGCCCACGGCGAGCAGCTCGCTGTCGTGAATATCGTAGCTGCTTTGTGCGCCAACGGTCCAATATTCACCGATCTTGGCACGAAGGCCCAGACCGACCTGTTCTTCCTTGCCGCCGTCGACGTCATCCTCGATCTGCACATAGCTGACGCTGGCGCGCAATTCCTCCGGCCCCATAGTCAAGGAAAGATCCTGCCGGTTCATATCCACGTCTTCGACATCGAGGCGGAAGCGATAGGACAGATCGAGCCATTCCGCCGGCGTCACCACGACGCGACCGACCAGATCGGAAAGGTCGTCATCGATACCGCTGCCGTCGCGGACCTCGTCGCCATCATTCCAGAAGCGCAGGCTTTGCCCCAGGAACAGGTCCAGCGAGCCGCCTTCGGGCAGGTAGCCGGTCCATTCCGCGCCATAATTGAAGCGCGAACCGGAATCGACCCGGTCGGAGCCGGCGAAGCGGTCGGGATCGAAGACCTTTGTGTCATCCCATTCGAAAGCGCGGCTGTCGTCATTGGGGATCTTGCCCGTATTGCAGCAATCGGGCGCCAGTACCAGCTGTGCAATCGGCTGGAACACCTGGGTGATCGTTTCACCGGGATGGACGAAGGGGTAGCGCCATTTGAAGCTGGCCTCGGGGAAGAAGCGCCCCTCGACACCATTGAAATCCCCGCCAGTCACGGCATCCGAATTCTTGTCGACGTCATTGACCACATAAAGATCGCTCTGGAACGAGAGCTTCAGTTCGTAAATGTCACCGATCGAACTCGTATACGGTAGCGTCCAGCTGGGCGCCACCGAGAAGCGCAGAGAATCGCGGTCATCTTCGCGGACGATATTGCGGGTATTGAGGTTGAGGCCCCAATAAGACCCGTACTGTCCCGGCTCACCGACGAAATTATAGTTGATCGACGGCAGCACCATCGGTGCATTGTCGGAGTCAAAATCCTTGTCGGTCGACTGAAAACCCATTGCGCGGGCGTCGAAATAAGAACGCCCGAAGAAGCCTTCCGCCCAAAGCTGATTTTCCAGCCAGTCGGGCGAGCCGAAATGGTATTGCCGCAGATAGGTCTTATCAGTCGTTACCTTGTTGTTGAAACCCCAGCGCCAGTCGCGGTTGATCTGGAACAGGCCGTCCGCCTCCAGATGGCCGCGGAATTCGTTGTTCTTGACGATCGACGTGTCCTCGTTGCCGACGCGGTCTTCCTGCGTGCCTGAAACCTCCAGGCGGTAGGCACCGTTGCGTACGCGCTGGCGGTATTCGACATCGCCGACGGCACCGGCCGAATCCGGATCGCCGCCGATCCGCACGATCGGGGTCAGCGTCAGGTCTTTATCGGGCCCCAGGGTGATGAAATAGGGCTGGGCATATTGATAACCGGCACGCCCCGACGACACGGAAAAACGCGGCTCCAGCAGACCGGTCGCCCGTTTGACGCCAGGCGCTGGATGCTGGAAATAAGGCGTCCAGAAGATCGGCAGCCCCCACATTTCCATCCAGGCATTGTGATAGGTGATCGTCTGCGCAGTATCGTCCTGCACGACGTCGCGCGCCTTCACCTGCCAGATCGGCTGGCGCGTGGGATCGGTCCTGCACGGCAAGCAAGGCGTATAGACGGCGTTCTTGAGGATCATTTTGTTACCGTCGACCCGCTGCGCCGTCTGCGCGGCCAGACGCGACTTGTCCTTGAACAAGCCTTTGAATCCCTGAACGATTCCGTCGTTGAAATCCTCAGTGACGTCGGCGTAGTTGCCGAACAGCGTGTCACCGTTGGGCATCAGCATGGCCACATTGCCATTGGCGGTAACGGTCTTGGTCCGTTCGTTATAAGTGAGCGTATCGGCCATGATGATTTTGTCGCCGCGCTGCGCCTCGACATGGCCGCGCGCGACATAAATGCCGAAATCCTCGTCATAGCCGACCTCGTCGGCCACCAGATGAACGGTATCGTCCGCCTTGGCAGGGCTCACTGTCCCCATGGCAATAACCAAGCCATAGAGGGCAGCACCAAAGGCTGAACCCAACAAATCAGACCGCGCCAAAATCTACCCCCAAACCGCCCCACTGGACATTTTTACGACCGGCTTTGGCGAGCCGGGAATCTGGCGGCTAAAGTAGCATGCAGAACCTATTCGTCCACATATTTCAGTAGCTTGGCGCATATCACCCAGGACTTAAGCGGCATTGGCGACGGAAATCTCTTTGTGCTAAGGCTTGCAAATATGTCGGCCGTCGACTCGCTGGATTTTGGCGAGTACCGCGTCGCATCCAGAACAGTTCCCCGCCACCGAAGCCCGGCCAAGACCGCCGCAATGCGTGGCCAGATTGCGAAAAAGCAGGAGAAATCAAGATGAAGGTCACCTTTGCCAAGCCGGAAGTGCCAGATCAGGGCGCCTATGTCGTCGGCGTCACGGAAGGTCGCAAGCTGACTGCTGCGGCGGCCCAGGCGGAGAAGGCCACCAAGGGAGCCGTGTCGCGGGCACTCAATGCCAGCCGCTTTAAGGGCGGGGCCGACGAACAACTTATCGTGTTGGCGCCGAGCGGGCTCGATGCCACGCGATTGATTCTGACCGGCTTCGGGAACCCGGCCAAGCTCGATGCCGCCGCTGTTGAGGCGATCGGCGGTCGGCTGGTCGCCGCCCTCAACGGAGCCGGCGAGCGGGAAGCCACGATAGCGGTCGAAGCACTGGCGAGCTGCCCGCTGAGCGAGGTGGAGATCGCGGCCCATATCGGGACCGGTGCGCGGCTGCGCTCTTACCGCTTCGACAAGTATCGGACGAAGGAAAAGCCCGAGCATAAGCCGACGCTGAAGAAGCTGACGATTACCCTCAGCGACCCCAGCGGGGCAAAAAAGGCCTTCGATCCGCTCGATAAGATCGTCGATTCCGTCAACATGACCCGCAATTTGGTGTCGGAGCCGGCCAACATCATCTACCCGGCGACACTGGCCAAGGAAGCGGCGACTCTTGCCGAATTGGGGATCACCGTCGAGATCCTGGGCGAGAAGGAAATGAAGAAGCTCGGCATGGGCGCCCTCCTCGGCGTCGGCCAGGGCTCGGAGCGCGAAAGCCAGCTCGTTACCATGCAGTGGAACGGCGCCAGCGATTCCAAGGCAAAGCCGATTTGCTTTGTTGGCAAGGGCGTCACCTTCGACACCGGCGGTATATCGATCAAGCCCGCGGCCGGCATGGAAGATATGAAATGGGACATGGGTGGCTCGGGCGTCGTGATTGGCCTGATGCGGGCGCTGGCCGCCCGCAAGGCCAAGGTCAATGCCGTGGGCGTGGTCGGCTTGGTCGAGAACATGCCATCGGGTGCGGCGCAGCGCCCGGGCGACATCGTCACCTCGATGTCGGGCCAGACCATTGAGGTGCTCAACACCGATGCCGAAGGCCGCCTGGTTCTTGCCGATGCCCTGTGGTATGCGCAGGAGAAATTCCGCCCGCGCGCCATCGTCGACCTGGCAACGCTGACCGGCGCCATCATGATCGCGCTGGGCACCGAGCACGCCGGCCTGTTCTCCAATGACGACACGTTGTCGGATCAACTGGTGGCCGCCGGCAAGGCTACCGGCGAATTGCTATGGCGCCTGCCGCTCGCACCCGCTTATGACCGCCTGATCGATTCCCCCGCGGCCGATATGAAGAATATCGGCGGCCGTTATGGTGGCTCGATCACCGCCGCACAGTTCCTGCAACGCTTTGTCCAAAAAGGCACGCCCTGGGCGCATCTCGACATCGCCGGCGTGACTTGGAGCGAAAAGGACAGGCCGACGACGCCCAAGGGCGCCACGGCGTTCGGCGTGCGCCTGCTCGAGCAGTTGGTGGCGCGAGACTACGAAGACAAGTAACCCGCTTCATGGCGGAAATTCGTTTCTATCATCTGACGAAATCGCGGCTGGAGGAGGCCCTAACCCGCCTCCTCCGGCGCGTCGTTGATCGGCAGGACCGTGCCGTCGTTATGGCCGGATCCGCGGAGCGGGTTGAAGCGCTCAACGCCCATCTCTGGACCTTCGATCCCGCGAGCTTCTTGCCACACGGTTCCGCCCGTGACGGCAACGCGGCCGACCAGCCGATCTATCTGACTGCCAGTTACGAAAACCCCAACGGCGCCAAGCTTCTTTTGCTTTGCGACGGAGCCACCGCGCCAAGTGTGGGCGATATTGAAGCCCAGGGTTTCAGCCTAGTTTGTACGCTTTTCAACGGCCTTGACGATGAAGCCGTTGGCGCCGCCCGTGCCTATTGGCGGGACTATAAAAACGCCCAGCAGCAGCTCGTTTACTATCAGCAGGACGAGGATGGCGGCTGGGTCGAAAAAGCCCGCCAATAAAGAGCCTGAATAGAGGCTCCTTCCTTACATCATAGTGGAAGGACAGCCGTTGTGCTGCCTTGCACCTCTTGGCCTTCCGGCGCCATTGGCATATCTTTTTTTAACGGATCAGGGAATAAAATAGAAATCGCCTTATTCCGTCGGCTCCGCTGAAAATAATACGGCAGTGGACAACGTCGTTTGCGGAAAAAATGAAACGAATTTTATCCATCTCCAACCTGTTTCTGGGTGGCCGCCGTTTCGACGATCGCGGTGTCGCTATCATCGAATTCGCCCTCGTCATGCCGATCCTGCTTTTGATGACATTCGGTGCCATCGAGATCGGGATGATCATGGCGGTCCAATCGACGCTCGAAGGGGGGCTTAAAGAAGCCTCGCGCTACGGCATCACCGGGCAAACCCCATCGGATGCCACACGTATCGAGAAAATCCGCGCCATCCTCGAAGATCACACGATTGACCTCGTCGATATGAGCGAGGCCACTTTCTCCGTGAAGACATATCCAAGCTTCTCGGGCGTCGGTCAGCCAGAGCCGTTTGTCGACAGCGCCCCGGACCCGGACGACCCTGGCGACACGACTTGCCATAACAACAAGTACGATCCACCCAGCACGGGCTGCGTCGAGACCTTTACCGATTCCGACGGCGACGGCGTGTGGGATGCCGATATCGGCCAGGAAGGTGCCGGCATGGGCGGCGAAGTCGTTTCCTACAGCGTCGAAGTTCCTTGGCACGTCATGACGCCGTTCGTAGGCGAGCTATTGGCTCCCAGCGGTAAGATTCCGTTGCGCGCAACCATCGTGGTGCGTAACGAACCGAACCTCTACAAGAACGCCGGGACTTGAGGATCGAAATGACACTCAAGTTTGGCGCTGAACTACGGTCTTGCCGCTCCGAACTGGGCGCGATGGCTGTCGAAATGGCGCTGTTCCTGTTCTTCTTCTCGACGCTATTCCTCGGCACATTTGAGGTGCCGCGATATCTATTGATCGGGCAGAAAATGGAGCGCGCCTCGGCTTCAGTAGCCGACCTCGTCGCCCAGATCGATCCAGCACAGGGCAATGTCCTGGCGAAGATGAACGACCTGTTTGAGGCGGCCAATGGATTGATGGCGCCTTATGACATCGAGAACAATGGCCGCGTCATTATCACGTCGCTCTCCAACCCCGATGGGACAGCGGAGAAAGTAGCCTGGCAGATGAAGAGCCCCGGCAGCTTCACCGCCTATAGCAAGATCGGCACGGCCGGCGACACGCCGGTGCTGCCCACCGGCATGGTCATTCGCGAAGGCGAGAACATCATCGTCGCGGAAGTTGTCTTCAAGTATGAGCCGCTGTTCGGCTCGATGATCTACACGGAAAAAACCATCTACACGCGCGCCTTCACCCGCCCGCGCTTTTCAAACCTCACTGACACCCCGAAGTGACCGACGGCAAGCGCTGGACCGCAGCGCCGCGTAGCCGACTTCGCGCAAAAACAAGCTGACGAAGAGCGGCCTTCGGGCCCGCACAAGGTGACTCGGTTGCCGGCGCTAGACCCGGCAGCAAACACAGCCTGATCTCCCATCTGGCATTCCATGGAGCCGAGCCGACAGGCTCTGCCTCAGCCCGAGAGCATTACTTGGAGAGGCGCAGAACCGAAAGGCTGGCCGCAATCGACTTAAAGGCAGCCTCGAGATCGGTCGCGTTGTTCGCCAGATAGTAATAGGGTGCATTGGGGCCCGTCGCGACCGACTGCAACAAAGCCTTCAACGTCGAGCTCGGATCGTCGTACTGCACAACATAGATCTTCACGCCCTTGGTCGGATCGGCTCCCTTGATGGCAGTAGCCAATTGCTTCAGCCGGTTATTCTTGTTGTTGTAGCTGCCGTCGCCCAACTTGCCATGTGCGGTAGTTGTGGCGGCATTCGTGTTGAAACCGAACACGCCCTTATAAGAATCACCATTCTTGCCTGTCGCACTACCGTCGGTCAGGAAAACGATCGCCTGTGTGCGGTTGAACGGTACGGACGCCTTGCCTTCATCAAAAGGTTTGCCTGGCATTAGGACTTCCCACGCCCAATACAGCCCCTGCGGTGTATCGGTATATTGCCCCGATAACGTGTCGACACCCTTATAGAGGTTGTCGATGGCTGTGATCATGGCAGCCTTTTCCGTCGTGTCGCGGACCGGGCTCAGGCGGCGGATGCCGGGGCTGGGCGTCGGCGTGCAATCATTGTCCCGGCTGGTCGCACTGCCCTGATTGCCCTTCACCCAATAGGATGGCCTGTCACCGATGCCGGAGGTACCGGTCGGATGCTCGGTGCTGTTGAGGCCGTTGTCATTCCAATAGGCCTCGGCGCATTGCGCATATTTGCCGTTGCCCCAGGAGCCGCCTGTCGTGCTGTCCCATTTCGTATTCGGCGGATCAATCGGCTCACCCATGCCCGGCAAAACCGGCTCGTAGGCATACCAGGCCTTGCCACCGAAGAGGCCGTATCCCAGCTTGAGGTCAGCGTCGTCAGTGTTGATGTTGTCGTCGATGTAACGAGCATAGACACCGCCCTTCCATCCGGCAGGCGGTATGCTCAACAACCTCACATCCGTAAAATCCTTGGCAAAATAAACCTCGGACTGCGTCTTGCTGCTGTCGACGGGATTCGTGAAGGTGCTGCCGACGCTTTCGGCGACGACCTTGTCGACATCATAGGTCGCACCATCATCGCCCACATTCACTTTACCCGCCCAGGGCACCATGCCGATATTGAGCAGGGGGTAAGTCACACCGGCGATGGTGACCTCTTTTGGATTGGGATCGGCATAGACCGTGTCGACGAGAAGGCGCGCGGCCGTTTGCGCCGCCTCGATCTTGGTGCAAGGGAGGCACATCGATCCTGAGACGTCGATGGCAATGACAACATCTAGGCCATTGATGCCGCGTACCGCCGTCGCCGCAGCCCCCACAGTGATCTTCTTGAAGCCAAGGACCGACATCAGCGTTGTGTCAATCGAGGCCGTTGCATCGACGTTGACAGTGTTGGTGTCGTCATCCTGTATAATGTGAGGACCGTCCAATGTTGCGCCGAGTTCTGCTGCCGGAAAGTTCGCATTGAAGAACATCGTGATATCGGTATCGACTTTGTCGCTGCCGAGCTGCTTGGCACCGGCCAGAGCCGCAGCATCGAGAGCTTGCGACAAGCGCGCCTTCAGCATGTAACCACGCGCCGTATCGACCGCGAGGCCGGCACAACCGATGAAAACGATCAATGCAAAACCCACCCAGACCGCAACGGATCCACGCTGATCCGCAGCGAGGCTGCGGCCCAAACGTCGCCACGCGTTGACGGCCGTGCCGCCTTGAGTGCCATGAAATAAGCGAGGCATTATCCGTCATCCTCTCAGCAGCAAACGATCACCGCTGCGCAGCAACGGCGTTCATTCAACTATCACCATGTGCTATCGCGCATGACGCGCGACATTCGCCCTATAACGACCGATCGGTCAGGGCGTGATCATGATCCCGCCTTGGCCAGCAAGGTTTGACGCACCTTTGGCCGTAGCTGCATTGGCATTGCCGACACCTTGCGCGGTCTCCTGGGCGGCAGCTGCTGCAGCGGCATTGCCACCACCGGTACCGGTACCAGCCCCAGCAGCTGCCGGGGCCATCACGCTACCACCACCTTGCGGCTGGATCGAAGCATAGCTAGTGCCGCCAGGCCCCAGCACCTGGACGCAGCGTGTGAGGCATGTCCAGCTGCGCTCGCTGATCGTTCCGGCGCCCGCATTGATGATCGAAACTTGACGGTTATCTTCCGGCATCACGACAACAGGTGCGCTGAAGAGGACAGAGCCGTCGGTGCCCGTCACGATCATATTGGTTTCACCCGGCGTCTTGCCGAAGACGACCAGTTGTCCATTGGGTTCCACGGTCACATCGACAACACTGGGATCGCCAATGACGATGCCGCCAACGCCGCCACCGAACGACATGAATTGCGCCTTGCGCCACGTGATTTGAACGGCATCGTCCGCCGTCGCCGGCAAAGCCGCAGCACCGAGCACCACCACGGTGAGCATGGCAAAGCTGGCCTTTAAGGTCGCACGCATTGGGGTTCCCCGATCCTTGCCCAGAAGCCGCAAACAATACTGCATCGTAGCGCCAATCATCTTAACGCTCAATTAAATTTCCTATGTAATAGTAGGATTTAGCCTGGATTTATGCGAAACTGCCTGAATGCAAATCGGCATGGGGGAATTGGCCATGATAAGGATCGACAGACTGGCTGAACGGCAGGGAACGTGGGGTGCTAGGTGTGTGGTTCTGGCTGCCACTCTGGTTTGCCTTGGCGCCTGCGAGGGACTGCCTGGAAGTGCCAAGGCCACCCAGGACGCCAATAACGCGCCGGCGGCCGCAGTCAAGCCTTCCGAAGTCGACCCCCAGTTGAAGCTTGCGGCCATTCAGGCCGAGGCCCAGAACAACTACCTGGAAGCGGCGCAGCACTATCAATCCCTGCTCAGCCGCGATCCGGACAATCTCGAACTTGCCATCGGTCTCGCGCGGAATTTGCGTTTTGCCGGCAGCACGCCGCAGGACATCGATATACTTAACCAACTGATCGCCAAACGCGGCCGGACACCACAATTGCTGACCGAACTCGGCAAATCCTATGTCTCGAGCGACCAGATGAATCTGGCCGTGCCAACGCTTCAGGAAGCGACCTCACTCGAGGGCGCAACCTGGGACAGTTTCTCGACCCTGGGCGTGGCCTTCGACTATCAAGGCCAATATGATCGGGCCCGCGAAGAGTACGCGCAGGCGCTGATGCTGTCGCCGCGCAACCCGGACGTACTGAACAATCTGGCGCTCTCGCAGGCACAATCGGGCGATCTCGACGGTGCGATCGAGACATTGGGCCAGGCGACCGACCAAGCGAGCGCTACGCCTCAAATCCGGCAGAATCTTGCGTTGTTGCTGGCCTTGAAAGGCGATACGGCCAGCGCTGAACGTTTGGCCCGGAAAGATCTGCCCAAGGACATGGCGGATCTCAACGCCGACTATTATCGCTATCTGGCCGGAGCGAACTGAGCTGGGCTGGGCTGGGCTGGGCTTGGCTTGATCTGCCCTGTTACTTAAAGGTCGCCGTTACCTTGATGACGATGGGGACGATGATGACGATGAAGAGCACGGGCAGGAAAAACATGATCATCGGCACAGTAAGCTTGGCCGGTAGAGCGGCCGCCTTCTTCTCTGCCGCCATCATACGCTCCTCACGATTCTCCTGAGCGATCGTGCGCAGGCCAAGCGCGATTGGCGTGCCGTATTTCTCCGCCTGAACCAGCGTCGTCGAGAGTGATTTGAAGCTCCGCATACCGGTGCGCGTCGCCAGATTCTCGAAAGCAAGGCGCCGGTCGCCAAGAAAGGCGAGTTCGGCCGCCGTGATGCCGATCTCTTCGGCAAGCTCCGGCGCGTTCTCAGCCATCTCTTCCGTCACCTTCTGAAAAGCCGCTTCGATCGACATACCTGCCTCGACGCAAATCACCATCAGATCGAGCGTGTCGGGAAAGGCTCGGCGCAAGGCAGCCTGCCGTTTCTGAATAGCGTTCTTCACCCACAGATTGGGGAAGACATAGCCGAATGCCGCGGCAACGAGAGCGACACCGACATGGAGCTCGGTCGGTTTGTCCGGAAGCGCAATAGACATATAGAAATAGCCGCCGATCAGCAGAATGACTGGAGCGGCAATGCGTGCAAAAATAAAACGAACCGGCGTCGACGGATGCCGCCAGCCGGCCTGCAGCAGCTTCAGCCTGAGATCTTTGGCCCGAAGCAGCTCCTCCATCTTGAAGAGATTGATGACAGCGCGCATGGCGCCTTCGTGCCGCGCCGGCATCAATCGCTTGCGTTGCTGGAACTGTTCTTGCTGGCGAATACGCAGTTCCTCGCGCTTAGCCGCAACACTCTTCAAGCGATCGGAAAAACTACCTTGCGAAATGAAGGGAAGAGCCACTGCCAGAACCGAGGCAAAGGCCGCCACGAAGGAAATCATGATGATGAGAGACGGCAGATTGAGGCCGAGTTCGATACCCTGCATCTGCCACCTCAGATATCGAACTGGATCATCTGGCGCATCACAAGGGCCCCGATCAGCATCATGACGATGCCGATGCCGATCCATAGATTGCCGACGTCCGTCGTAAACAGCAGGCTAATGATCTCTGGCTGCAAGACAGCCAACGCGCCACTCAGAATGAACGGCAAAGATCCAATAATGGCGGCCGACGCCTTGGCCTCACTCGACATGGCAGTGACCTTGTCCCGCATACGCTTGCGTTGTCGCAAGACGTCCGAAAGCTTGGCCAGTGTCTCGGCGAGATTGCCGCCCGTCGATTGCTGCGTGATCAGAACGATCGTGAAGAAGCGCACCTCCGCAGTCGGCAGACGGTCGGACATGCGCTGCAGAACTTCCGCCATCGTCATGCCCAATTTGACGCCTTCATTGACCAGCGTGAATTCCGGTCCCACTGGCGCCGGCAGTTCACGTGCCACAATATTGAGGCATTCGCCGACCGTGAGGCCCGATCGCACGCCGCGCACGATGACGTCGATAGCATCCGCGAAATAGGCGGTGAATTTTTGGCGCCGGCGCTTGATCAGGAAGTTGAGAACCAGTTTAGGCATGCCAAAGAGGCCGATCGGCAGCGCCACGAGGCAAAAGAGCGGCTGGCCGGAGAAAAACCAGGTGATCGCCACGAAAAACAGGCCGCTCCCAGCGGCAAAGAGCATGAAGCGCCGCGGTGAAATCTGCAAGCCGGCATGGACCAGCGCCTGACGCAATCGGGCACCGCGGCGACGTTGAGTGGCGTCCTCGGCCTCCTTCAACTTGGTCGCAACCTGCTTCTTGCGCCCAGCCATCTGCTGCTCCCGACCACCCTTGGGGTCAGCGATGATTTGCGTGCCGGTACCCACTACGGCAGCGATGCGTTTTTTCACACGCGCACGGGGCGCGCCTACGATGGCCACCAGCGCCACGACGACCAATGTCACGGCAACACCGGCCACCAGTGCCAACATGATGATCTGCGGCATCATGCCAGAAATCTGGCTAGACACTGCTCTCCTCCATCACGTCGGCGAGTTCTCGCTCCTTGCCAAAATAGCGGACGCGGTCGTAGAAGCCTGGCCGCAAGCCAGTCGAGCGATGCCGGCCGACGATGCGGCCTTGCGCATCCTCGCCCTGGATCTCATAGACGAAGAGATCCTGCAACGTCACGACATCGCCTTCCATGCCCACGATCTCACTGACATGGGTGATCTTGCGCGAGCCGTCGCGCAGGCGCGAGGCCTGGACGATGACATTCACTGCACCCGCAATCTGCTCACGCACTGTCTTCGCCGGCAGCGTATAGCCACCCATGGCGATCATGTTTTCGATACGCGATATGCATTCGCGCGGATTGTTGGCATGGATGGTTCCCATCGAGCCGTCATGGCCGGTGTTCATCGCCTGCAACAGATCGAAGGCCTCCGGCCCGCGGACTTCGCCGACGATGATGCGCTCGGGCCGCATACGCAGGCAGTTGCGTACCAGATCGCGCATGGTGACCTGGCCGACACCTTCAAGGTTTGGAGGGCGCGTTTCCAGGCGCACCACGTGCGGCTGCTGCAGCTGCAGCTCAGCCGCATCCTCGCAGGTGATGACGCGCTCGTTCCGGTCGATGTAATTGGTGAGACAGTTGAGCAGCGTCGTCTTGCCCGAACCCGTACCACCCGAAACGATGACATTGAGGCGGCAATGGCCGATGATCTCCAACAGGCGACCACCCGCCGGCGAGATCGAGCCGAATTTCACGAGCTTGTCGAGTGTCAGACGATCGCGCTTGAATTTTCGGATGGTAAGCGTGGGACCGTCGATCGACAGTGGCGGAGCGATGACGTTGACGCGTGAGCCGTCTTGCAAGCGCGCGTCGCAGATCGGGCTCGATTCGTCGACGCGCCGGCCCACGGCCTGGACGATGCGCTGGCAAATGTTCATCAGCTGTTGATTGTCACGGAATTTGACGTCGGTGAGCTGAATGATGCCGTTCGTTTCGATATAGACCTTGTCGTAGCCGTTCACCATGATGTCGGCGATGTCATCGCGCGCCAGCAATGGCTCAAGCGGACCAAGGCCCAAAATGTCGTTGCAGATATCGGTGATAAGCGTCTGCTGCTCCACGGCCGAGAGCATCAGATTGCGCATATTGATGATTTCGCCGACGATCTCGCTGATCGCCTCGCGAACGGCCTTGTGATCGAGCTTGGCGAACTCGCCGAGGTCGACTGTCGCCATCAGGTCATTGAAGACACTGATCTTGACTTCACCCAAGCGGTTGTCCATTTCGACCGATCGGGTCGCAGGCGCCATATTGACGGCGCCAGCGGCGGGTGCGGCCGCCGGCACAGGCGTTGCTGCCGCCGGCTTCTCAGGCAGGTCGGCGCGTGGCGACGGCTTGTCGCTGGCGGCACCGATTGGTGTATTGCGCTTGCCGAACATGCTTTTTTCCCGGCTCGACTTCTACCAGCGCCTGCACGCCGGCCTATTTCGTTTTCGCCGGCCGTTTCAGCCAGCCCAACAGCTTCGGTGGCGCTTGTCGCGCAATGCTGCCTTTCTTGCCACCCATCTGCTGCGCGAACTGCCGCAACTGCTCATTCAGGCGATGCGACTTCGCCCCCTCGCCCAAGGTCTGGCCGTTATTGGCCAACTGCGCAAAGAGGGTCGGGTCGAAGCCGATGGTGAGGCTCGGCGCGATATCCAGGGTATCCCGGAAGTCCTTGGCCGACAATTGGTTCCTCTTGGCGATATCGGCCTTGTTGAGAACTAGACGGTTGATAGCCCCGCCACGGCGGCCCCGCAACCAGTCGAACAGCAGCTTCGCATCGCGCAAATTGGCGAGATCCGGATTGGCTGTCACCACAATTTCATCCGACAGCAGCAAGACCGAGCTGACCCAACCACTCCAGTGGCGCGGAAGGTCGACGACGACGTATTGCGCCATCGACCGACAGATCTCGATAAGTCGCTCGACCGCCTCGATCGAAGGCTCGCTGAGCTCCCTTGTCGAGCCACTGGTCGACAAGACGGAAAGATGCGACCCATGTTCCGTCATGAAACGCTCAACCAGGACGGGATCGATGCGGTCTGCTTCCGTCAGAGCTTCGAAGACCGGCTGTTTGGGGTCAAGATTGAGCGCCAGCGCCATAGTCCCGAAATTGAAGTCGAAATCGATGCCGATCACTTCCTCGCGGTTCAATGACGCCAGCGTCCAGGCCGTATTGACAGCCAGTGTCGAGCTGCCGACACCGCCGCGGCTGCCGATAAAGGAAATCACACGTCCTTTAGGAGCTGAACTGGCATCCTTGACACAGCTGACGATCGCCGCCGCGATATCGGCTGTGCTGGCCGGACCCACCAGATATTCGCTGACACCTTCATTGATCAGCCGGCGATAGGCTTGAACGTCGTTGACGGCGCCAATGACGATGACCTTTCGGCCCGGCTCCACCACATCAGCCAGCGCTTCGAGGCCCCGATGAATGTCATCCGAAGTGCCGTTTTCCTCAACGATGATGAACTGCGGACTCGGATTGTCGACGTAATGCTTGGCCGCGCGCGACATCCCCCCGAAATGGACCGTGAGCTTGGCCTTGGCGAACTCGCGTTCATTCGTCAGCGCTGCGAGCGCTGCCTCAGTCTCTTTGGATTGGGGAAATGCTTCGATGCTGAAGCGATGAATCACTTAACTGCCTCCAGTCGTGGCCGGCGGATCGATTGCCGGTGATTCCGTCGAACCACCGATCTTCGTGCCGATAATATACTTGCCGACGACATTATCCGCACGCGCGGCCAACCGCCCGCTCGACACCGCCGCATCTTCAAGGTCTTGCGGATTGACGATCATAGCCGCGATATTGCGCTGCACGGCGCAGCCGAAATTGTAGGTATTCTCGTTGAGCGGCGTGAATTCGGGCCTGTCCTTCCAGGTACCGCATTCGTCCGCCAAGGCCACATAGATAGGGAACTCCATTACCGCACGACCGTATTTGGCCGATTGTTCATCCGTAGCATAAGACAATTCGACGGCTGCAGCAGGCACACCGCGGCTTGCCAAAACTTGCATCACGTCGGCAGCAAAGGCCTGGGCCAAGGGGTCGGCAGTGCTGGCAGCACCTACACGAACGACGATGCCGCCCGCAGCTCTTTTGCCGAAATCGCCGGAAAATTCGGTGATGGCCGGCAGATCCACATTCTGTATGCGCCCGCCCGGGCCAGGGTCGAGAATCAACAGCGCCGTCCGCGTTTCAACCTTGACCGGATGCTGTTGGCCATATTCGTAGTCGATCATGTTGGCCTCGCAGCCAGCGAGGACCAGCGCTCCCAATGCAAAAAATGCAGCGGTGACGAGCAGGCGGCATTTCATAGCTGCACTCTCCCTACCGAATGATGTAGCCAACAGGGCCCTGCAATTGGGGCACCTGTTGCTTGGCCGCGCCATGCCGGTTTGTGTAGATATTCTGCAGATGGCCGAGCAGATACATATCGAGATCGCTGGCCGGTGCGAAACCATCCGTTGGCAAAGACAGTACTTTAGGATCTGTCGGCTGCACAATGAAGGCGCGCGCCACGATAACCAGTTCGGATTCTCTTTGCTGGAACGAAGTCGACCGGAACAGCGTTCCCAAGATAGGGATATTCATCAGACCTGGGACACCGCGCAGAGCGTCCGTGATCTCGTTATTGAGCAAGCCCGCCAGCATAATGCTGCCGCCGCTCGGCAACTCGACCGTTGAAGTCGCGCGGCGAACGACAAAGCTCGGCAGCGTAATATCACCGATCGCCACGGCATCGGTAAAATTGGCAGCACTCACCTCGGTCGCGATCTTCAGGCTGATGCGACCACGATCCAGCACAATGGGCAGAAAGGTCAGCGCAACGCCGAACGGCTTAAACGTAACTGTGATCGTATTGTTGTCCTGAGCCGTCGGAATCGGCACTTCACCACCAGCCAGCATGGTCGCGTATTCGCCCGAGACCGCGACTAGATTCGGCTCCGCGAGGTTGTGCGCCAGACCGTGCTGCTCAAGGATACGCACGGCAGTATCGATGGCTCCGGGACCATCAATAAATAGGGCACCGGCCGGGAGTGCGGTCCGCGCGCTCTGCGTGATGAGCGGTGCGATGCCGCCACCTATCGCCATGCTGGCACCGCCGGTAACGCCAGCGATGACCAGATCCCCGACCGTCGTCGGACTGATGAGATTTTCCAGACCGAGTTCTTTCAAGGCCGATTTCTGAACTTCAGCAACGGATACCTTGATCATCACCTGTTGTTCGGCGCCCAGGCGCATCAGATTGATGACCTGGTTGTCCTGCCCGACAAAGCGGCGAACAATGCTCTGCGCCTGCAGCGAGCTTGCGTCAGAACTGATGGTGCCATTGAGAAGAAGGGAGTCGCCCGCACCGGAAATCGTGATCGTCTCGTTCGGCATGGCATTGCGAATTGCCGCCTGCGCTGCTTCCGCATCTGGATGGATTGAAATCTGCAAGCTGTCGATCATCTTGCCTGCAGCATCGAGCAGAAACAGATTGGTCGAACCAACGGTCTTACCGGCAATGAAAAGCCGTGTAGGAGAGCGGATAATGACGTCTGCAATATCGGGATTGCCGACGATGATGTCTCGTACCGGCTGAGCCAGTGTCAGCTCTCGCGTATTGTTGATGGAAAGCTCAATCCGCTTTTCGGCATTCGCCGCGTCGCCACTTGGCGCCTGCGTCATGGGCACCACACCTGGCTGCCCCGGCGTGTTCTGCGCTTGTGCCGCGATGCTCACCCCCATCGCGACACCGATCGCCACGACGCCGATAAGGCGTCGCGCCGTCGTGGACCGTAACGAACATCCCTGTTTCATTTTCGTCCGATCATTGCTGCTCCGGCGCTTACTGGCCGAGGCTTTCCACAGTTACGGCACCGCCGCGATTAATTGTGATGGTCTGCGTCGCCACCTTAGATCCCGAAGACGCGTCCCCTTGATGTTCCTCCGCCGAGGGCATCTGGAATAGCTCTTGATCGAGGCCGCCCCCCATCAGATCGTCGAGAACCTTGCTGGTATTGCGATCGGTGACGAAAAGCGGTGCCTTGGCATCGGCTTCCGTTGCCTCGTCATTGCGCGCCCAGCTCCGCAGGGCGAGCACGATCTGCCCCATCTGCGAAGCGACCAGAACCTTCTGTGCCTGCTCGGACGTGACTTCCATGGTCACAGTCTGCGCATTGATTCCGGCGCCGGGGCCTTCAGGACGTGTCAGGTTTTGATTGATGGCGATCACCTTGATATCGCGCATAATCGCCTCGACAGCGGTCTGACTGAGGATATCTCGGCCAACATCCTCAGGTACGCGCGCCATATCGCGGATGTTGCTAACCAGAAAGATGTCGACGTGATCGTTGGGCAGGATCAGCCCGGCGGCCCCGCTGCGTGGCGAAACGTCAATGGTGACGCTCCGCATGCCGGGCGCCAATACCGCCGATGTGACACCGGCATCGCCGCGCTTCACGATCGAGCTGACTGCAATGGGCTCGCCGGTCATGATGGAGCGGCGGGCCATCGTGTCGCGGAAACCAGCGAGCGGATCCTCGCCGCTAGCACCCTTCAGCGTGAAGCGTGGATCGATCGCGGCCTTGGGCCACTGCTCCCAGCGGAAGTCCGTGTCGACAAGAACTTCGCCCGGCTTGATATCGCGAGCGGCAACCAACACTTCCTCGACACCGGTCACGACTGCTTGCTCAGCCGTCTGAACCGGCTGTTGCTGCTGGACCGAAGCCAGAAAACGAGTCGCCAGGAAGGCCGTCAAGATCGCCGCCCCCAGCGCCACAACGATCAGAACAAGAACTATCGGCCGCATTTGGCCCCTCTTTCCCAGCCTGCAGCATGAACGCAGTGCCAGAACGATTCATGCAGACGATTCATTTCGCCCTACATGATCCCCGTAAACCATTATTACCAATTTTTGGTTAAGATGCCAGCCGTTTTACCCGAATTTGACTCGCTGCTATCTCGGATTCAGCGCATTGAGTCAAAATGTTGCAGTGCTTTCTGAATATTTAACAGCAAGCCAGCGGGCGTTAGAAAAAAATGGTTAACAGCGGCGCTGTCACTCGTAGAGAGCGACGATTTGCTGCCCCAGATGCCCGCGCCGGAACCAAAAATCGAGTCCCGCCAGAGCGATAGCAACACCATAGGGGAGATGTCGCTTGCCATTCTCCATACCGTAATTGATCCGGAATCGTCCGAGCATCAGCATGACAATGGCCAGAAGGCCGCCTGCAAAGCCGGTCAACATCAGAAAACGAACGAAATCGAGACTAGGCCCCGTCCAGACGGCGAGGGCGGATAGCCATTTGACGTCGCCGCCCCCCATCAAGTCGAACCGCAGAATGACCACGCCGATGGCAAGAAATATCAGACCGGCAACAAGGTGCAGGCCAAAATCCGGCCAGATCGGAACTGAGAGGATGAGCCAAGGCAAAGCAATCAAAGCGGTTGCTAGCGTCAGCCAGTTGGGTAGACGGAATCTGACGATATCCAGCACGGCTCCCGCGATCAGCAGGCCGAGCAGCAGGATCTCGCATGTTGCGACAAAGAGACTGGACAAAGGAATCAACCGACACGCCAAAGAATCACGACACGCTGAAAGTCGCTATGATAGGGCCAATCTGCTCTGCGCAAAAACGCAAACGCGCCGGCTCCTTCAGGAGCCGGCGCGTCCGATGTTTCGTCCTCAGTCGCGACGCGACTTAGTTGGTCGCTGTCGAAGCGGCGCCCGACATCTTCGTGCCGATCACCATGAACATCTTGTTGAGACCGTTACCAGCGAGCTGCGCACCAACGAAAATGGCGAGTGCGACGAAGGCGGCGATCAGACCATATTCAATGGCGGTCGCGCCCGATTCAGACTTAAAAAGCTTACGAAGCTTGTTCATGAGTTCATCTCCAACACTTTGAGTACGTTGCAACCTGGGTCGCGACTTTACCGTCGCTATTTATGATTTTCCTTTTTGGTGCCTCGCGGCAATTTACAGACACGCGGACACTGGCAATCATCTTCCAACGCGACTCATCACTTCGCAAGTCATTCGAAGAGCGCAGCTTTACATAATGGTGTGAACAGTAGGTCCGTTCCCCGCGTTTTCTGCAGATTTATTGGCAAGGGGGACGCGCGGCAATACTTTGTTAACGATTAACGGCCGGAATTGGCAGCACCTTTTTGGATCGCGTCGCACGTATGACTTCCACTCAAAGCCGTTGGCACAATGCTGCCGATATCGCCGTCATTTTCGTCGCGACGCTCGCATTGCATTACACATTGGCGCGCCAGAGCGGGCTCCTCGCCTCGGGTGGCTTGCAGGATACCGATGCTTATATGCGGCTCATCCGCATTGAGGAGCTATGGCAAAGTGGCGATTGGTACCAGACGCTGACGTCAAGCCTGGGGGCCCCCGGCAAGCTGTCGCTACATTGGACCCGGCCGCTCGATCTTCTGATCTTGCTGCCGGCGCTCTTTCTCAATCTCTTCGGCCTGCCGATCGAACGCGCCATTTACTGGGTCGGGTTCTGGGTCTCGCCCGTTCTGCAACTGATCGCCTGTATTGCCGCGGCTAAAGCTGCAAAGCCGTTATGGCCACAGCACAGAGCTTGGCGGCTTGCGGCGCTGATGGTGTTATTCAATGGCGCCGCTCTCACTTATTGCCTGGCAGGTCGCCCCGACCACCATAGCCTTGGCCTGCTTCTCACCCTACTGGCCGCCGGCCAAACCATCCGCGCCACTCTGGAACCTGAGAATCCTCATCCTGCCTGGGCAGCTGGAGCTTGGGCCGGTGTCGGCATTTGGGTCAGCCCGGAAGCACTCATCGGCAGCGGCGCGACCATTGTCAGCTTCGGCGTGCTATGGCTGCTTGGCAGCGATATGGCGCGGATTTGGGCAAGACTTGGACGCCGATTCTGCTGCGGCATGGCCGTTATTCTATTGAGTGCCATCCTGATCGAGCAGCCTCCCAGTCACTGGCTTCAGGCTGAATACGACAAGGTATCGATCCTGCACCTTGCCCTTGCTGGCATGGCCATCGTTGACTTCTGGCTCGCCGAACGCATCGCCTGGGCCGGCCCGAAGCGCGTCGCTGCGATGACTGCCGTCGCACTCGGCTCGATCCTCATTCTCACACTCGCCTTCCCTGGCTTCTATCTAGGCCCTCTAGGCAACATCTCGAATACAGAGGCGATGGTCTTCCTGGACGACATTATGGAGATGTCACCGATCTGGCCGGTGAACCGCACTACGAGTGACCAATTCTTCGGAATGATCGGCAATGCGCTGGCAGCGTTGCCGGTCATTCCAGTGTGCCTGTGGGCATGGCGCCGACAAGAACGGTTTGCGCCGACGCTCTTCCTGTCCGTCTCATATTTGGTGGCGCTCTTCGGCGCATTACAGCACCAGCGCCTCGCCGTTTTTTTGAGCGCGTTCGGCGCCTTGCTCGGCTGTGGGCTGTTCGCCATGATTTGCGATCTCGCGGAAGGCCGGATGAGGGCCACACGAATGATCGCCCGGCTCTTCAGCGCCACGGTTGTGGTCTTCGGCGGCCAGCTTTGGCTGCTGGCGCCCTCGAACGAAGCGCCGCCAAAGGCTGCCGTCTGCAACCCCAAGCCCGTGGCCGATTGGCTTAATGCCGCTCATCCCGGAATCGCCGCGCCGGAGCCGGTAGGCGCCGATCGCCACACGCCGATCATCATCACCGAGTCGATCAACTACCCGCCGGAGCTCGCCTATCGGACCCGCTACCGCTTCGTTGGCGGGCCTTATCATCGCGGCGTGCAAGATGTGGCGGATATGTACGACCTTGCCCTCAGCACCGACGATACGGCCGCATGGAACATTCTGGCGAAACGCCAGGCCGCCTATGTCCTGATCTGCATCACCGAAGTTCCAAAGGTCATCGGTGAATCCTCCCCGAATTCGTTGTATCATCAGTTATTGAGGGGGGAAGCGCCGGTGTGGCTGCAGCCGTTGGGGATGTCGGCTGAGGCTAGCCGCGAATTTCGTCTGTTCGCTGTGAAACGCCAATGATCAGAAAGGCATACCGACCTACCATCTACTTACTTTTAGAGGTAGACTACCTATCTCATAATCGTAATGGTCGGTCATGTCGCAAAGTAATGAAAACAAGTCGGGGCACTCAGGCGATATGGCGCGCGATAAAGATCTGATCCTGGTGGTCGATGATTCGCCCACCAATCTGGCCATCATGAATGTCGTGCTGCGCGACATTTATCAGGTCATCACCGCCAATAACGGTAGCGATGCTCTCGCTCTCGCGGCATCCGAGGAACCGGACCTCATCATCCTCGACATCATGATGCCGGGCATGGATGGCTATGAAATCTGCGACCGGTTGAAGGCCAACCCCTTTACACGCGAAATCCCGGTGATGTTCGTGACCGCGATGGACCAGGAACGCCAGGAAGCGCGCGGCCTGGCGCTCGGCGCCGTCGATTACATCGCCAAGCCCGTGAGCCCGCCCATCGTCCTGGCCCGGGTGCGCAATCAGCTGGAACTGAAGAAGCAGCGCGATTTTCTGCGCCGCCTTTCCGCCGTCGACGGGCTGACGGGGATCGCCAACCGCCGTGCCTTCGAGGAGGATTTCGACCGCGAATGGCGCCGCGCCATCCGCCTGAAATCCAACCTCTGCGTCTATCTGACCGATATCGACAATTTCAAGGCCTATAACGATGCCTATGGGTATCTCGCCGGCGATGACGCGTTGCGCATCCTGGCGCAGGCCATGTCGAAGGCCATCCTGCGCCCAGGCGACCTGCTGGCGCGCTACAGTGGCGAGGAATTCGTCGGGCTGATGCCTGATACCGATGCCAATGGCTCGGCGATTGTCGGTGAAAGGTTGCTCAACGCCGTGCGGGCCTTGTCGTTGCCGCATGCGCATTCGGGAACGGCCCCGATCGTCACCGTTTCGATCGGTGCAGCGGTTTGCCGACCCGGCCCCACCGGCGATCGTTCGGGCCTCTTCAAGCTTGCCGGCGATGCGCTTTATGCGGCCAAGAAAGGCGGCCGCAACCAGCTGCGCGTCTTTGAAATGCCGGCGCCTGTGACGGCCATCTGAGGTCTCAGGATCTAACGTGCTACTGCGGGCCAGGCCGGCTCGGGTATGGCCGGATTGCCGGCCAGCCAGTTGCGCACGGTTTCGGCTTCGGGTGCCAGTTGGATGCCGTGCGGCCACACCACATGGAACGCAAAGCCTGTGATCCACGGCCGCTCGATCGGATGCACGAGCAGGCCGCGTCGTACCAGATGATCCGTCTGGTGTCGCCAGCCCAGGGCAATTCCCTGCCCTTCCAATGCAGCGCCAACCACCAATGCATAGTCATTGAGATGCAGGCCGGCATTATCCGGTGCGCCGGCCACGCCCATGGCGCGGAAGAAATCGTCCCAGCTGGGGCGGGGGCGGAAGGGTTCATCGAGGTGGATCAGACGCTGCTTCCGCAGATCAGCCACAGAATCGATCTGGCCAGCACGTTCGAGATAGGCTGGACTGCAGATGGGGATGATCGCTTCGCCCACCATCTCGACCGCATCGAGGCCCAGATAACGGCCGTCACCGCGCCGGATGCCGAGCGAAACGCCTTCGGCATCAAGGTCGATATCCTTGTCCGTGGTCTGCAACCTGAGATCGATGCCGGGATTTTCCTGACGAAAAAGTGCCAAGCGCGGCAGCATCCACCATGACGCAAAGGCAGTCGAGCAGGAGAGCGTCACATGGGTACCGCTTTGGCTGCGCCGCAGGGTCTCGGTCGAGCGCCGGATATGCTCGAGCGCCAGCGTCACGTCCTGATGATAGCGTCGGCCATCTTCGGTGAGCTTCACTCGCTGGTGTTCCCGGCGGAACAACGCGGTTCCCAGCGCCGATTCCAACTGCTTCATGCCGTAACTGACTGCGGCCTGGGTCATATTGAGTTCCTGCGCCGCCTTGGTGAAACTGGCAAGACGTCCGGCGGCCTCGAAAATGACCAGGGCATTCAGGGGTGGCAATTGCGTGCGCAGTAACTTCATAAGCCCACCTTATCAACTTCCTGATTTTTTTCCAGGATTACATAGCCAGCACACCAGTTAGCATCATGCGCCAGATTTTAAGGATGAGATAAGGCGATCCCCATGAGCGAGCCCACCGCCAGCCCCCAACCCGCCCGCCAGCGGAACCGCACGCGGTCTCGGCCGACAGTCGCGGCACCGGCCTATCTGCGGCGGCAGATCCCGACCTACTCATTCCTCGATGCCGATGGGCTGGATCGCCTGCATGCCCAGGCCGAGCAGATTCTGGCCGAGATCGGCGTCGAGTTTCGCGGCGACGACGCGGCACTGGATCTATGGCGCAAGGCCGGCGCCAAGGTTGAGGGCGTACGTGTGCGCTTCGAGCCCGGGATGGTCACCGAGATCATCCAGAAGACAACGCCCAAGAGCTTCACCCAGCATGGCCGCGATCCGCAGCATTCGGTCGAGATCGGCGGCGATGCGGTGGTGTTCTCACCCGCTTACGGCTCGCCCTTCGTCTATGACCAGGAGCAGGGTCGCCGCTATGGCTCGCTCGAGGACTTCAAGAATTTCGTGAAGATGGCCTGGATGTCGCCCTGGCTGCACCATTCCGGCGGCACGGTCTGCGAGCCGGTCGACGTGCCGGTCAACAAGCGCCATCTCGACATGGTCTATGCTCATATCAAGCATTCGGGCAAACCCTTCATGGGATCGGTGACCGCGCCCGAACGCGCTGAGGATTCCATTGAGATGTGCCGCATCCTGTTCGGCGCCGATTTCGTCGACAAGAATTGCGTCATTCTCGGCAACATCAACACCAATTCGCCGCTGATCTTCGACGGTGTCATGTCGCAAGGCCTGCGCGCCTATGCCCGCGCCAATCAAGCGGCCGTCGTTGTGCCCTTCATTCTGGGCGGTGCCATGGGGCCGGTGACGACGGCCGGCGCTATTGCCCAAGCACACGCCGAGGCGATGGTCGGCGTGGCGCTGACGCAGTTGGAGCGACCGGGTGCCCCGGTCATCTACGGCAACTTCCTGAGCTCCATGTCACTGCGTTCGGGTGCGCCGACGTTCGGCATGCCCGAACCGGCCATGGCTTATCTTGCCATCGGGCAATTGGCGCGCCGCCTTGGCGTGCCCTTGCGTTGCGGCGGATCGCTCACGGCCTCGAAAGTCGCGGATTCTCAGGCCGCGCAAGAGAGCGCCGATTCATTGTGGCCCGCCCTTCTAGGCGGCGCCAATTTCATCCTGCATGCGGCTGGCTGGCTTGAAGGCGGGCTCGTCATGGGCTACGAGAAATTCGTCCTCGATTGCGACCATCTCGGCATGATGCACAAGCTGTTGGGCGGCCTCACCTTCGACGACAACACGCTGGCGATGGACGCCTTCCGCGAGGTGGAACCCGGCAAGCATTTCCTCGGCTGCGCCCATACCATGGCGAACTACACCACCGCCTTCTACGACGCGGACCTTGCCGATAACGATTCCTTCGAGCAATGGCGCGATGCCGGCTCGAACCCGGCGGATGTCCGCGCCGGCAAGAAATGGAAAGCCTTGCTCGCCAGCCATACCGACCCGGCACTCGACCCGGCAATCGACGAGGCCTTGCGCGACTTCATGGAGCGCAAGAAGCAATCCGTGGCCGACGCCTGGTACTGACCGAGCCGACACTCAATAAGAGCCACACATCGGAGCCCCTGATGGCCGACCCCTTGTTGCAGCCATACCGCCTGAAGCACCTCAATCTGAAGAACCGCATTTTCTCAACATCGCACGAGCCAGCCTATTCGGTGGGTGGCATGCCGACATCACGCTATCAGGCCTATCACGAGGAAAAGGCCAGGGGTGGTGCCGCCATGACCATGATTGGCGGCTCGTCGGTCGTCGCCAAGGATTCGCCGCAGGCCTTCGGCAATCTCTATATCCACGACGACGCCATCATTCCGCATTTCAAGCAGCTCGCCGAGCGCGTCCATGCCTATGACTGCGCGGTCATGTGCCAGATCACGCATCTGGGCCGCCGCACATCCTGGAACAAGGAGAACTGGCTGCCGGTGATTTCAGCATCACATCAACGGGAACCAGCACATCGCAGCTTCCCGAAGACGATGGAAGATTTCGACATCGCCCGGACTGTGAAAGCCTATGGTGAGGCGGCGAAACGCGCCCGCGCCGGCAATCTCGACGGGGTCGAGGTCGAGGCCTATGGCCATCTTTTCGATGCGTTCCTCTCGCCCCGCACCAACACCCGCGAGGACAATTACGGCGGCAGCCTGAAAAATCGCATGCGCTTCGGTCATGAGGTGCTGAGCGAAATGCGCCGCCAGGCCGGCAGCGATTTCATCATCGGCGTCCGCATGGTGATAGACGAGGCGGAAGACGACGGCCTGCGCTTCGAAGAGGGTATCGAGATCGCCAAGCGTCTTCATGCCGACGGCTTGATGGACTTCCTCAATATTATTGTCGGCACGATCGACACGGACGAAGCGCTCTCGCATATCATTCCGCTGATGGGTACGCCGGCCGGTCCTAATTTCGCCAAGGTGAAAACGGCGCGCAAATTGCTGCCGGGCCTGCCCGTCTTCCACGCGGCCCGCGTCAATGACCTCGCCACCGCACGGCACTGGATCAGCGACGATGCGGTCGACATGATCGGCATGACCCGCGCCCATATGGCGGACCCGCATATCGTTGCCAAGATGATGCGCGGGGAGGAGGAGCGCATCCGCCCCTGCGTCGGCGCCGGCTATTGCATCGATCGCATCTATCAGGGCGGCGAGGCTCTGTGCCTGCACAATCCGGCGACCGGCCGTGAAGAGACGATGCCGCATGTCATTGCGCGTACGAGCGCCCCCAAGAAGAAGGTCGCGATCGTCGGTGCCGGCCCGGCAGGACTTGAAGCTGCGCGAGTCTCGGCCCTGCGCGGCCACAAGGTGGTCGTGTTCGAAGCAACCGATCGCGTCGGCGGCCAAGTGGCACTTGCCGCCAAGGTCAACCGCCGCAAGGAATTGATCGGCATCACCGATTGGCTTTACGCCGAATGCCAGCATGCCGGCGTCGACTTTCGCTTCAATACCTTTGCCGAAGGCAGCGACATCACGGCCGAGAATCCCGACATCGTCATTATCGCCACCGGCGGCACGCCGAACACGGCGCCGTTCGGTGAAGGCGGCGATCTCGCTTTATCGACCTGGGATGTGCTGTCCGGTCAGGTGGCCTTGTCCGACGACATCATCCTCTATGACGACGAAAGCGGGCACGAAGCCCTCTCGACGGCAGAATTTCTCACCAACAAAGGCATCAAGTTCGAGATTGTAACGCCGGAACGCATGGTCGGCGCCGAAGTGGGCGGGCTCAACTATCCGGCCTATTACAAGGCGTTCTATCAGGGCGATGTGAAGGTGACGCTCAATCTGCGCATGAAGAAGATCGCCAAGGACGGCAACCAGCTGGTGGCGACGCTGCATAACCCCTATGACAAATCGACGGTCGAAAAGCGCGCCCAGCAGATCATCGTGGCACACGGCAACCTGCCGGCCGACGCCGTCTACTTCGATCTCAAGGAACAGAGCATCAATCGCGGCGAGATCGATTTCGATGCCTTTATTGAAGGCCGCCCGCAGGCGCTGAAAACAAACGCGGCGGGATCCTTCCAGCTGTTCCGCATCGGCGATGCCGTCGCCGCCAGAAACATCCACGCCGCGATCTATGACGGCCTTAGGCTGTGCAAGACGTTCTAAAGCGGCCCCTCACCCCAACCCCTCTCTCCAGAGGGGTTTATAGGCAAGCTCACTCGAAACTCCCTCGCCCCGCGCAAGCGGGGAGAGGGCCGGGGTGAAGGGCCTTCGCTTTTACGCCTGCGGCTTCACGCCGAGCAGGTTGAGGGCCTTGGTGATATCCTTGACGCCATCCGCGGCCTTGTTGGCGTGGCAGGCCTTCTCGCCGGCCATCGCATCCTTCTCGGCCGCGTTGAACTTGGTGTTGCCCTTGTGGGTCTTGGCGACCTCGTTCCACTGACTGATCAGCGTGGTGCATTTTTCGGCCGGGGTCGAAGCGGCCATCGCGGTGCCGGAAGCGAGCACGGTGGCGGCAAGGGCGCCGAGCAGCAGACGAGTCTTCATGATGATTCTCCCAATTCTCGAATTTTCCTCGAGCGGTGGTCGGCCGTCCGTCGGGGCGGTCTAGGCCGTCGCTCGTGGGGAGAAGCATCGGCGCAGGCGGTAACGCCGGAATGTCAAAGATGCGTGAAAAATGAAACGGCGCGTGTCGCCACGCGCCGCTGTCACGTTTCGTTACAATATTTACCGGCGTTAGCTGCGCAGGCGGCTGGAGCTGGGATCGAACGGCGCTTCCTTGAGGCGGCTGGCAGCGACCCTTTTGCCCAGAACCTCGATCTCGAACCGGTCGCCGGTCAGCGGCAGGTAGGCCAAGGCTAGCTGCTTGCCGACCGAATGTCCGAAATAGCCGGAGGTAACACGAGCAATCGCCTTGCCGTCGGCAAAGATCGGCTCGGCCCCCATGATGTCGAGCTCGTTGCTGGCAATCTCGATCAGCGAGATCTTGCGGGTGAGCGGCGTCTTGAACTGCTTCTCCGCCGCAGCACGGCCGATAAAGTCGCCCTTGTCGAATTTGACGAAACGGCCCCAATCGGCCTCGGCCGCATTGTAATCGGCGGTGAAGTCACGACCCCAGGAGCCGTAGCCTTTTTCGAGGCGCATCGAATGCAGTGCCCGCACGCCGAAGAGTTTCAGCCCATGCGCTGCACCGGCCGCACGCAGGCGTTCGAAGACATGGATGAAGTTGTGGGGCGCCACATAGATTTCATAGCCGAGCTCGCCGGTGAAGCTCGCCCGGATGACCAGCGCATCGGCGAGACCCACATGGATCTGCCGCGCTGCCAAGAACGGGAACGCCGCGTGGCTGAGGTCGGTTTCGGTGAGCTGCAGCAGGACGTCACGTGCCTTAGGACCCGTCAGCGACAGGCCGGAATAGTCGGTCGTCACATTGCGGATCGTGACCTTTTCGCCCTTGGCGTTGGCGTTGAGCCATCGCGTGTAGTAGGTCTCCGCCGCACCTGACCCAATCATCAGGAATGTGTCTTCCGCCGTGCGCGTCACGGTGAGATCACCGAAGATCTGGCCGTTGGGCGACAGCATCGGGCACAGCACCGTGCGGCCCAGGGCTGGCAGCTTGTTGCTGACCATGCGATCCAGGAACGTCGCGGCGTCCGCGCCGGAAACCTCGATCTTGCCGTAGCTCGAGGTTTCCCAGATGCCGACACCCTCGCGCACGGCCTTCACTTCGGCTGCGACATGGTTGAAGGCATTGGAGCGGCGATAGGTCGGCTCTTCCTTGGGCTCGGTGCCTTTGGGCGCGAACCACAGCGGGTATTCCCAGCCGAAGGAGGCGCCGAACAGTGCGCCCTCGTTCTTCAGCAACGGATAGATCGGCGAGGTCTTCAAGGGCCGCGCCGCCGGCAGTTCCTCGTTCGGGAAGGTCATGGTGAAGCGGCGGCGATAGTTCTCCGTCGTCTTCTCGATGGTGAAGGCGCGGTTGTTGTGCGGGCCGAAACGCGCCACATCCATCGCGAACACATCCATGCCCGGTTCGCCGTCGATGATCCAATTGGCGACCACCATGCCGACGCCGCCACCCTGGCTGAAGCCGGCCATGACACCGCAGGCGGTGAAGTAATTGGTGAGGCCCGGCACCGGACCAACCAGGGGGTTGCCGTCAGGTGCAAACACCATCGGCCCGTTGATAGTGCGCTTGATGCCGCCCTTCTCGAGGCAGGGGTAGCGCGTCATCGCGAATTCCAGCGCCGACCAGATGCGGTCGACATCTTCAGGCAAGAGTTCATAACCGAAATCCTGCGGCGTCCCCTTCAAGGCCCAATGCCGGCAGTCATGCTCATAGGTGCCGATGAGGAGACCCTTCTGCTCCTGGCGCAGATAACTCTCACCTTCGAAATCGATCGTCATCGGGATCTCGCGATCCAGCGCCTCAACCTCGGGGATCGCGTTGGTGACGATGTATTCATGTTCCATCGGCAGGATGGGCAGATCGATGCCGGCGAGGCGCCCCACTTCGCGCGCCCAGAGACCGCCGGCATTCACCACATATTCCGCCTCGATCGTGCCTTCCTTGGTGACGACCAACCAATGGCCATTGGGCTTTTGGCGTAACTCCAACACCGGATTGCGCAGCGAGATCGTGGCGCCCTTATTCTTGGCGGCCTTGGCATAGGCATGCGTAACACTGGAAGGATCGACATGGCCGTCGGCCGGGTCGAACATTGCCTTGGTGAATTTCGAGGTGTCGACCAGCGGATTGATCTTCTTCACCTCGTCCATGCTGACTTCATGAAGGCCAATGCCAAGGTAATGCGCCTTGGCAAGTTCAGTCTTGAAATACTCGGCCCGCGCCTCGGTGCCAGCGAGATAGAGGCAGCCCACACGATGCACACCGCAGGACTGGCCCGATTCCCGTTCCAGCTCGTCATAGAGCTTCACGGTATAGGCCTGGAGGTGCGACATGTTCGGATCGCCGTTGATCGTGTGCATGCCGCCTGCGGCGTGCCAAGTCGAACCGGAGGTGAGCTCCGAGCGCTCGACCAGCATGACATCGGTCCAGCCGCGCTTGGTCAGGTGGTAAAGCACACTCACACCCACCACGCCGCCACCGATGACGACCACGCGCGCCTGCGATTTCATGATACCGGAACCCCTTACACTTCAGTTGGATAGTAAGTGCTTAAGTAAGGCAGGCGGGCTTGGCTGGAGAAGCCTGGAAAACTCATAATTCGGGTGAGTTTTCGTTCGGTCCGCGAATGGAGATTTTTGATTGCATAAAACGCGTATTATTTGTAAGAACAATATAGGTACACGCTGCATAAAGAGCCAATCTATGACGGAAAATATCGCCTACCTTATAAGCCTCGGCATCGGCGCCGCAACGCTTGCACTGTCAACCTATCTGGGGATTTCACGGAATGTGCAGGGCTTCCGTATGAAGCGGAGTCGCTATCTATTCGCCATGCTTTTCATCCTGCTCGCCATGTGGATCGGCGGCAACTTTGTTGCCGTTATTTTGGCAATTCAGTTGCACATTACGGCGGACAATTTTGAGCGGTCACGATTGATCATGCAGTTGGTCATAAGCGCCGTGATCGGCATACCCGGGTTGACGGCCCTACTCCATACTGTATCCGGTCGATGCCGAGACGCGGGCTATCGACCCAGTATCGCTTATCTTGGAGCGATACCGCTTCTGCAGATGCTGTTCTGGATCTGGCTGCTGTTTCCAAGATCCGTCGTCGAGCCTCAGACAGCAACTGCCTAAAAAAAACAGCCCCGCCGAAATGGTCGGCGGGGCTGTTTCGTTGGGCCGATGGCCCGGATCAAGCGTCGACCAGATCCAGCGCCGGATAGTCGGTATAGCCCTTGGCATTGCCACCGTAGAACGTGCTGTTGTCCCATTCATTGAGCTTGGCGCCGAGGGCGAAGCGCTTGGGCAGATCCGGGTTGGCGATGAACAGCTTGCCGAATGCCACTGCATCAGCATTGCCGCTGGCAAGGATCGCCTCCGCGCTTTCCTTGGTAAAGCCTTCATTGGCAATATAAGCACCACCGAACGCCTTCTTCAGTGACGGACCGAGGCTGTCCGGACCGACATGCTCGCGTGCGGCGATGAAGGCAATCTTGCGCTTGCCGACTTGTTCAGCGACATAGCCGAAGGTTTGCGCCGGCGCCGAATCGCCCATGTCATGCGAATCTCCGCGTGGCGACAGATGCAGGCCGACACGGCCGCCCCCCCAAACTTTAACCGCGGCATCCACTGCCTCGAGCATCAGGCGGGCGCGGTTTTCGATCGAGCCACCATATTTGTCGGTGCGCCTGTTGGTGCCGTCCTGCAGGAACTGATCGAGCAGATAGCCATTGGCGCCATGAAGCTGCACACCGTCGAAGCCGGCCTTCTTGGCATTCTCGGCGCCCTTAGCGTAAGCCGCGATGACGCCGGGGATCTCGTCCAACTCAAGCGCGCGCGGCGTCACATAGGGACGCTGCGGCCGAACGAGGCTGACATGGCCGGCCGGTGTCACAGCACTGGGTGCTACCGGCAGATCACCGTTGAGAAAGATCGGATCGGAAACGCGGCCGACATGCCACAGCTGCGAAACGATGCGGCCACCGGCGGCATGCACGGCATCGGTGATCTTGCGCCAGCCGGCAACCTGTTCATCTGACCAGATACCGGGCGTATCGGCATAGCCGACACCCTGCGGTGTCACCGCGGTAGCTTCCGTCAGAATGAGACCGGCGGAGGCGCGCTGAACATAATACTCGCGCATCAGATCATTGGGGATGCGCCCTTCGCTGGCGCGCGACCGGGTCAGTGGCGCCAAGACAACGCGGTTGGGCAGATGCAATTCGCCAAAATTGACTGGCTGAAGAAGCTTGGACATGAGGCTACCTATCATTCCTGTGAATTGGGTGTACGGGATCAATGACGGGTAGGAATGCGGCACGCCCCTCCCCTTGTTAACGAAGCTAGGTAGCGTCGCCGCGCCGCACAATGCGCGCTAACGAAAGGGTGTATTGCTCGGTGTGCAATACCGGATTTCACACGAGGTTACTGGTCAAATTTTGGGCAGAGCGCCCGGCCAGGCTGTGCAGGCGCCCGTTATCGATAGGTGCCATTATTGATAGGTGCCATTATTGATATGTGATTGTGACGATGCGGCCGTCACTGGCCGTAGCCGTCGCAACGCCGGTGGCCCGGCCCTGCGTCTCCCGGAAACGGACAACACCATGCGTCCCCTCCGAGCAGACGAAATGGCCGCCTGCGGTGAAGTCCGTCGCAGTCTTGCTTTCGACCTTGGTGGAATAGACGCAGAGCGTCCCGGCAGCCAGTGAGCCGTCGGTCGATCCACTGAAATGACCCGAGCAGCGAGACCGCCCCTCGACCTGACGCAAACTGACGAATTCGAGGCTGCCGAGGCAATCCGCCGTCGTGCGGTCCGGCAGCAGTTCTAGCAGTTGATCCTCACTGGGTCTGGCGGCCGCCGGCTGTGTGCCATTGTTATCCGCCAGTCCGGCTGACGACCCGCTGCCGCTGCAGGCAGAGGCGAGCAATGCCGCCGCGATGGACAGAGTTCTCAAACGGTCGCGCATTAAATCCCCCGACTTGCAAACCACCCCTTACTTTCGACCGTAAATTATCCGCCCTGCATCCTGGCGGCAATGCTCCCTGCGGATTGCCACCCGTGACAGTGCCCTGATAGAAACAGCCCGATTATCCCGCCCCAGAGGAATCCTCCCTATGCCGTCCTTCCTGACGCCGCAGCTCGTACCGATTGTGTTTCTGTGCATCTCCAACGTTTTCATGACCTTCGCCTGGTACGGCCATTTGAAGTTCACGTCGAAGCCGCTCTGGATCGTGATCCTTGCCTCCTGGGGTATTGCCTTTGTCGAATATTGCTTCGCCATTCCCGCCAATCGCGTCGGGCACAGCGTCTATTCGGCAGCCGAATTGAAGACGATGCAGGAGATCATCACATTGCTCGTCTTCTGTGTTTTTTCGATCACCTATCTCGGCGAGGCCGTGCGCTGGAACCATGTGGTGGGCTTCGTCCTCATTGCCGCCGCCGGCTTCTTCGTCTTCCACAAGTGGTGAGCGATTGCGGGCATAAGGCGCTTGCGGCATCATGCGCGGAGATTCACCCATTGGGGATCCGCACTTGGCGCCTTTGTCATCGGCCGATCAGGAACTCGTGGCTGCTGCCACCGATTTCATCCGTAGCCGCTATCTGGAAAACCGACACCATATCGGGGCTGCCGTGCGTGGCGGGTCCGGCCGGATCTATCTGGGGCTCCATCTCGACACCTATGTCGGGCGCTGCTCGGTCTGCGCGGAAGCGGTCGCCCTGGGCAGCGCGTTGTCAGCAGGAGAAACCAAGATCGAGGCCATCGTTTCGGTCCGGCATCCGCGTCCCAAGGAACAGCATGCCGAGCCCAAGGTCGTCTCCCCCTGCGGCATCTGCCGGGAGATGCTGACCGATTTCGCCCCGGGCAGCGCCGTCATCATGACCAGGGATGCCGCGCTGGACCGCGTGCCGGTGGCCGAACTTCTGCCCGAAAAATACCGCCGGGCGCCGTAGAAACAGCCCTATGTGATTGAAAAAAGGGCTATTTGGCCGTATCGGAAGGGGCCTTTTCTTTTGTCGTGACCGGACTATGCTCCCGCCGCCTTTGAGAGTGAGCCAGATGAGCCAGGTTCTGACCGACACCGCGACGATTGCCACCGCCATCCCTGAGCGTGCCACCAGGCGCGCGGTCGGCCTGTGGCTGCTCGTCTGTTGCTTCATGGTGGCGGTCATGGTGCTGCTGGGCGGTATCACGCGGCTGACCGATTCCGGCCTTTCCATCATGGAATGGAAGCCGATCATGGGCGCCCTGCCGCCGCTGACCGACGCGGCCTGGGATCATGTCTTCGCGCTCTACAAGCAGATTGCCGAATACAAGCACATCAACCCGGATATGACGGTTGAAGGCTTCAAGAGCATCTTCTGGTGGGAATATCTGCACAGGCTGTGGGGCCGGCTGATTGCCGTTGCCTTCCTGGTGCCGTTCGTCTGGTTCCTGATCCGCGGTCGCCTCACCCGCGCCGAGGCGCCGCGCCTTGCCGCCCTCTTTGCCTTGGGAGGCCTGCAGGGCTTTGCCGGCTGGTTCATGGTGGCGAGCGGCTTCCAGGACCGGGTCGATGTCAGCCAGTATCGTCTTGTCGTTCACCTGATGCTGGCGCTGGCGATCTTCGCGCTGATGCTGTGGTACGCGCTGGACTATCTCGACGCACGGCCATTGCAGGGCAATCGCACGCAGGCGGCGGATCTGTCGCGCCACGCGAAGTGGATGAACATCCTCATCGCCTTTCAGATTGCCTTGGGTGGCCTGGTCGCCGGCACCGATGCTGGCTTCGTCTATAACGACTTCCCGATGATGAACGGGCATTGGCTGTCGCCCGACCTCTTTCTCACCTCTCCCTGGTATCTCAACTTCACCGAGAACCTGGCGATGGTGCAGTTCCAGCATCGCCTTACGTCCGGCTTCGTCGCCATCGCCGTCATCAGTTTCCTCGTGCGGCTCCGTCGCCGTGATTTCGACCGCGTCTTGAAGCGCCGTGCCATCGCCCTGCCATGTGCGTTGGCGGCCCAAGCGTTCCTCGGCATGGCGACCTTGTGGCTGGTCGTGCCGATCCCGCTTGCCGTCCTGCATCAGTTGGGCGCCTTCGTGCTGCTGGGGAGCGGCCTCGTGGCCCAGCATGGTCTGAAGCGCATCGCGAAAGCCTGACCATGGCCGAGACTGAGGTCAATGAACCGCCGGTCGAGCGCCTTCCCGTCTCGGTCATTACCGGCTTCCTCGGCAGCGGCAAGACCACCTTGCTGAAGCATCTCCTTGCCCATCCGGATATGGGCGAAACGGCCGTCATCATCAACGAATTCGGCGAAGTGGGCCTCGATCATCTGCTGGTCGAAAAGGCCGACGACGACACCATCCTGCTGGAATCCGGCTGCCTCTGCTGCACCATCCGTGGCGATCTCATCGATGCGATGCGCAGGCTCTACAAGCGCCGCGTCAAAGGCGAAGTACCGCCCTTCAAGCGTGTCGTCATCGAGACCACCGGCCTTGCCGATCCCGCCCCCATCCTCCACACCTTGATGCAGGATCCTGTCCTCACGGCGGTCTATCGCTTGGACGGCGTCATCGCCACGGTCGATGCCGTGAATGGCGAAAGCCAGATGGACCGGCAGACGGAATCGGTGAAGCAGGCCGCGGTCGCCGACCGCCTGCTGCTGACCAAAAGCGATCTCAGCGATCCGGCGAAGCTCGATGCCCTTGAGGCGCGGCTCTATCGCTTGAATCCGGCGGCGCCCATCCAGCGTATCGTGAATGGCGATGCCTCACCTGCCAGTCTCTTCAATGCCGGCCTCTATGACCCGGAGACCAAGAGCCTGGACGTCCAGCGCTGGCTCAAGGAAGAAGCCTATGCCGAGCGCGACGCGCACGCCCATCACCATGGGCATGATCACGATCACGACGACCATGATCATGGCCACGGCCTCGACGTGAACCGGCACGACGCCCATATCAGCGCCTTCTGCCTGACGCGGGATGCACCGATCGACTGGGCGAAATTCTGCGCCTGGGTCGATATGCTGACGGCCACCCGTGGGCCTAATCTGTTGCGCATTAAGGGTGTGCTCAACGTCGCGGGCGAAACGGCCCCGGTCGCCATCCATGGTGTGCAGCACCTGTTCCACCCGCCGGTCCTATTGCCGGCCTGGAGCAGCACGGATCGCCGTTCGAAGCTGGTCTTCATCACCCGCGATATTGATCGCGCTTTCTTGGCCGAATCCATGGCCGCTTTCCTGGACGACACTGCTCCCGCCTGACGGCCGGACAGCAGAATTGTCCAATTTCCGCCATGCATTAACGACAGACCGCCTTTTTGTGTTTTGCAATCCTGCGAACATTGCTAGTTTTCGCGTGGATTGAGGGGATACGGGCGATCTTGCGGACAAACGCCGCAGGGCCCCCTTCCCGTCTGTCGCCAACAAAGGGAGGGGTAAAAGATGTCCTTGAAATGGAAATTGGCGGGTACCAGCGTGGCCGCCGCCTTGGTCTTGGGCGCTGTTGCTGCCCAGGCCGAGCCGCTGCAGAGCATCGGCGACGGCGAGGGCGAAGTCGCCATCGTCGCCTGGCCGGGCTATATCGAGCGCGGTGAATCCGACAAGAATTACGACTGGGTCACCGGCTTCGAAAAAGAGACCGGCTGCAAAGTCACGGTGAAGACCGCGGGCAGTTCGGATGAAATGGTCTCGCTGATGAATGGCGGCGGCTTCGACCTCGTCACTGCTTCGGGCGACGCCTCGCTTCGCCTGGTGAAGGGCGGCACGGTCCAGGAAATCAACACCGCACTCATCGCCGATTACGGCAAGATCGATCCGCGCCTGCAAAACGCGGCGTGGCACACGGTCGACGGCAAGCATTTCGGCGTGCCATGGCAGTGGGGTCCGAACGTCCTGCTCTATAACGCCAAGACGTTCGAAAACGCGCCGCAGAGCTGGTCGGTTGTGTTCGAGGAGCAGAAGCTTCCCGACGGCAAATCCAACAAGGGCCGCGTCCAGGCCTATTACGGCACCATCTATCTCGCTGACGCGGCGCTCTATCTGATGGCCAACAAGCCCGAACTCGGCATCAAAGACCCCTACGAACTCAACCAGGCGCAGTTCGATGCGGCTGTCGAGCTGCTGCGCGGTCAGCGTCAGCTGGTCAACAAGTACTGGTCGGATGCAGCGGCCCAGGTCGACGACTTCACCAATGAAGGCATCGTCGCTTCGACCAGCTGGGCCTATCAGGTCAACACTCTCCGCGCCACCGGCAAGGTGCCGGTCGGTTCGGTGGTGCCGAAAGAAGGGGCCACGGGCTGGGCCGACACCACCATGATGGCCACCAGCGCGCCGCACCCCAACTGTGCCTATAAGTGGCTCAACCACTCGCTCAGCGACAACGCCCAGGCAGGTACCGGCTCCTGGTTCGGCAGCGTGCCGGCGGTGCCGTCCTCCTGCGCGGATCCGATTCTGACCGAAGGCGGTTGCGTCGCCAACGGCTCGCAGCTCTTCGCGCGTATCCATTTCTGGAAGACGCCGGTGAAGGATTGCGCCAGCCAGAACGGCGAGTGCGTCCCCTATAAGGATTGGGTCGCAGCCGTGCAGTCCGTCCAAAGCGGACAGTAATCACAACGGACTTACCCTTGGGGCGGATCAGCAATGATCCGCCCCAATTCTATATCAACGTTACGGATTTGATCATGAACTCCACCACCGCTGCCGTTTCCTTCAACCAAGTCTCGCGCCATTTCGGCGCGGTCAAAGCGGTGGATGCCGTCAGCTTCGACATCAAGGATGGCGAGTTCTTCGCCATGCTGGGCCCATCGGGCTCCGGCAAGACCACCTGCCTGCGGCTCATCGCCGGCTTTGAGCAGCCGACCGAGGGCCACGTCCTCGTGCACGGCGCCGATATGAACGGCGTGCCGCCTTATGACCGCGACGTCAATACGGTGTTCCAGGATTACGCGCTCTTCCCGCATATGAGCGTACTCGACAACGTCGCCTATGGCCTGATGATCCGCAAAGTGCCGGCAGCCGAGCGCCGTCGCCAGGCCGAGGAGATGCTCGACATGGTGGCGTTGGGCGGCTTCGGCGGCCGCAAACCTTCGCAGCTTTCCGGCGGCCAGCGCCAGCGCGTCGCCCTAGCACGTGCCCTCGTCAACCATCCCAAGGTGCTGCTGCTCGACGAGCCGCTGGGCGCGCTCGATCTGAAGCTGCGTGAGCAGATGCAGGTCGAACTCAAGGCCATCCAGCGGCGTGTCGGCATCACTTTCGTCTATGTGACTCATGACCAGGGCGAAGCGCTCTCCATGAGCGACCGGGTGGCCGTCTTCAATCAAGGCAAGATCGAGCAGTTGGCGAGCCCGACCGAGCTCTATGAAAACCCGGCTACATCCTTCGTCGCCGGCTTTGTCGGCATCTCCAATCTGCTCGAAGGCGCTGCTGCCAAGGCCGTGACCGGAACGGAGGGTGCCTGCTCGATCCGGCCGGAGAAGATCCATCTCGATAGCGCTGGTTCGTCCGTTCCAGCCAACGCAATGGGTGTTGCCGGACGCGTCAGTGCCATTCTCTATCTTGGCGCCAACACACGCTATGACGTGGCATTGCCAGGCGGCGGCGAGCTCACGGTTGCCGTCCAGAACCGCGATGCGCATATCGAGCCTAAGGAAGGCGAAGACGTACAATTGTGGTGGGAAGCGCGTCACCTGATGCGCTTCGCGCGCTGAAGGAAACAGCCATGACAGCCGCGACACGTTCCCTCAGCAACAACCTATCGACATTCCTCTACCAACGACCGCGTTTCGTGCTCATCCTGCTGCTGTTGCCGCCATTGCTGTGGCTGGGCATCATCTATCTTGGATCGCTCTTCACGCTTCTGGCGCAGAGTTTCTTCTCGATCGACGATTTCACAGCGCAGGTCGTCTATCAACCCACACTCGATACCTATGCCAGGCTTTTCACCGCGACCAACCTCTCCATCATTTTCCGCACGGTGATGATGGCGGCCGTCGTGACGATCATCTCGGGCATCATTGCCTTTCCTCTTGCCTATTACGTCGCCCGCTTCGCCAGCGGCCGCATGAAGGCTTTCTTCTATATCGCGGTGATGCTGCCGCTTTGGTCGAACTACCTGGTGCGCGTTTATTCCTGGAAGCTCATCCTGGCCAAGGAAGGCGCCATCCATTGGGCGGTTAACGCGTTGGGCCTCGGCCCGGTGCTGGATTGGATCCTGACCCTGCCGGTCGTCGAGGGCTCGTCACTGTCGACCTCCTATATCGGCACGACGCTCACCTTCGTCTATATCTGGCTACCCTTCATGGTGTTGCCGGTTCAGGCGGCACTTGAGCGTGTACCAAGATCGCTGATCGAAGCCTCGAGCGATCTTGGCGCCAAGCCGAACGAGACCTTCCGCAAGGTGATCTTCCCGCTCGCCATCCCTGGCATCGCGGCTGGATCGATCTTCACCTTCTCGCTGACCTTGGGCGACTACATCATCCCACAGCTCATCGGTTCGTCGCGCCCCTTCATCGGCCAGGCGGTCTATCAGTTCCAGGGAACGGCCGGCGACATTCCGATGGCCGCCGCCTTCGCCATGGTGCCGATCGTCATCATGGCCGTGTACCTCACTCTCGCCAAACGCCTCGGAGCTTTCGATGCCCTCTAAGACCACGACAGCTCCCGACCGCTCGAAGGGCAATGCCGGCTGGGGCCTCAAGGCCGCGGCCTGGTTCGGTGTGCTCTATCTCAATTTGCCGATCCTCTTCATCGTGCTCTACGGCTTCACCACTGACGAGGCGAGCTATTCCTTCCCGCCGCCGGGCCTCACAACGGAATGGTTTGCCGTCACCTGGTCGCGCCAGGATTTCTGGGATGCGCTCGCCCTCTCTGTCCAGGTGGCGTTCGCCGCCATGGCGATTGCCATGGTGCTGGGTACCCTGGCCGCTGCGGCCATGTATCGGTTCAAGTTCTTCGGCAAGGAAGCTGTGACGCTGCTTATCCTGCTGCCGATCGCGCTCCCCGGCATCGTCACCGGCATCAGCCTGCGCTCGGCCTTTGCCATTGGCGATATTCCGTTCAGTTACATCACCATCGTGCTGGGCCACGCCACGTTCTGTATCGTCGTCGTATACAACAATGCCATCGCGCGCTTGCGCCGCTCATCGCCGGCCCTTATCGAGGCCTCGATGGATCTCGGCGCTGACACGTTCCAAACCTTCCGGCATGTGATCCTGCCCAACCTGGCAACCGCCCTGCTGGCGGGCGGCATGCTGGCTTTCGCGCTTTCCTTCGACGAAATCATTGTCACCACCTTCACCGCCGGCCAGCAGGAGACGCTGCCCATCTGGATGTTCCGCCAGCTCGCACGTCCGCATCAGCGGCCGGTGACCAATGTGGCGGCGATCATCGTCATGATCATCACCTTCGCGCCGATCCTGGCCGCTTATTACCTGACCCGTGATACCGATGACGTCGCCGGCAGCGGAAAATAACGCAATCGTCAGCGGCACGGTCCTCTGGTTCAAGGGCGCCAAGGGCTATGGCTTCGTCAAACCGGATGACGGCGGAGCGGACGTCTTCGTTCATGTGGCGGAACTCGACGCCTCGGACCTGCGCGATCTCGCCGAAGGCCAGCGCATCCGCTTTCGCCGCGACACCCATGGCGACGGCCGGTTCTTCGCGGTGGGGATAGAACTGGTCGACGGATAGATACCCTCTCCCCTCCCCCTCAAGGGGGAGGGGGAGGGAGAAGAGAAGCAAGACATCTTTTACACACTCGCTTGGTCCTCTCCCCCCTTGAGGGGGAGAGTTAGAGAGGGGGGGTATGCCGGCAGGGGCTCGGTTTCCCCAACTATTACCCAAACAAAAAAACGACCCGGGTTTCCCCGGGCCGTTCTTTCATCCGATATGGACGGGACTTATTTGTCCCACCACATGCCTTCGCAGAAGTAATACTCCGTCGGATGCGCTTCGTAGCCCTTCAGCTGCTTGTCGAACGGCTGATAGCTCTGGCGCCAGAGTGGCTGGACGATCGGGCCTTCTTCCTGCATCAGGTGCTCGATCTCCGTGATCACTTCCTTGCGCTTGCCGATATCGACGAGGCCTTCTGCCTTGGTCAGCAATTCGTCGAACTTCGGGTTGGCGAAGTTGCTCTCGTTCCATGGCACGCCGGTCCGGTAGGCAAGACCCAGCACCATGATGCCGAGCGGGCGGTGCGTCCACACGGTGAAGCCGAACGGTACCTTGGTCCAGACGTCCCAGAACTGAGCCGAGGGCAGAACCGTGAGCTTCACGCGGATATTGGCCTCTTTCCACTGCTCGACCATCGCCTGACAGGCCGTCGGCTCCCAATCCGGATCCTTCTTGGCATGGAGTTCGACGTCGATACCGTCGGGATAGCCGGCATCGGCGAGGAGCTTCTTCGCTGCCTCGAGGTCGCGCGGCATCGGCATGTCAACGAATTCCGGATGCACCGGCGAGACATGGTGATGCTGCGCCGCGGTGCCGAGGTCGCCATAGGCGATCTTGGCAACGGCCGCCGTGTCGATGGCAAGGCGCATGGCCTTGCGCACACGCGGATCGTCGAACGGCTTTTCGTTGCAATGCATGCGGGCAACGGCCGTCTGCGCCGTGTCGATCTTGTGGAGTTCGACATGCTCCAGCTTCTGGATGCTGGGATAGACCTTGATGTCCGCGTCGTAGAGCCCATCGACCTGCTTCGAGCTCAGAGCCGACAGCTTGGTCGCCGGATCGTCGCCGAGGTCGATGAACTGAACCTCGTCCAGATACGGACCCTCGCCCCAATAGCCCTTGCGAGCCTTCAACACGCACTTCTTACCGACTTCGACCTCGACCGGCTCGAAAGCACCGGTGCCGATGGCGCCGACGCCCCACTTGCCCTCATCCTTCGGATGCAGGATCAAGGCCGGGTAGTGGAAGAGGTTTTCGGGGATGGCGAGCGTCGAGACCTGGCCGTTGAGCTTGATGGTATAGTCGTCGACCTTCTCGATCGCGTTGGCGTCCCACAGCTCGGTGGTCTTCTTGGGGTTGCCCTGCTCGTCCTTTTCGCCCGTCTCGACTTCTTTCAGGATGAAGCCCTGGAAGAGACCGAGAACCGACGAACCGACATTCGGATCGAGCCAGCGCTTGATGTTCCAGACGACGTGCTCGGCATTGAGCGCGTCGCCGTTCGACCATTTGATGTCCTTGCGCAGGCGCAAGGTCCAAGTCTTCAGGTCTTCGCTGGGTTCCCACTTCTCAAGCAGGATCGGCACGGTGACGCCGTCACCGCGGGTGCGGGTCAGATAGTCATTGGCCTGACGCACGCAGTTGGAATCGTAGACCCAAGAGAAGGTCGCCGGATTGTCGAGTGCCGGAACACGTGCACCGATTCGCAGGACGCCGCCCTTCTTGGGCGTACCCGGTGCCACCGCGGCCGTCTGCGTTTCGCCGCTGGATGCGGCTTCCTGTTTCTTTTCTTCACCGCAAGCTGCGATCAGTGTCGCCATGCTGGCACTCATGCCGAGCAATGTCGCCGTGCGGATGAACTCTCTACGCCCGATATGCCTTTTCTCTAGGGCATCAACGAGCTTCGGAATCGCTGGATGGAAACGATCGTCATTTCCGGAGCCGAAAGACATTTAAGACCTCCCTACTGGTAAAACGTCCCTGTGAGGCACGGCACCTGTTGGCCCGTGCCCGCCGTATCAACCGCCTTAGTATTTACCGGAACGCCCACCCTGGTTCGGTCCGCTTGGATTGTGGCGGTATGCCGTTAATATTAGTTTCAAGCAGTCTCGACCGAAAATCCTTCCATCGTCAATCGCTCATGCAAAAATCGCATCATGGCCTGAGCCTGGATCATTGACCGGCGGTGGTCCAGAATTGGCTCCACGGGGAAAGTGGCGTACTTGCGACATCGCGCCGGACGCGCTATTGCCCGAATATGTTTTAAGCGCGCCAAGAGGCAGCATCGTGACAACCAAGCTAGACAAGATCGAAGACGCCATCGCCGACATCGCCGCTGGCCGGCCCGTCATCGTCGTGGATGACGAAGACCGCGAGAACGAGGGCGACCTCATCATGGCCGCGTCCAAGGCCACACCGGAGTATGTCGCCTTTTTTATCCGGCACACCAGCGGTATCCTCTGTACGCCGCTGACCCGCAGCGACGCGCGGCGCCTCCATCTGACGCCCATGGTCGCCGACAATGTTGCGCCGCACGCAACGGCCTTCACAGTTTCCATCGACTACGCCAAGGATCTCACCACGGGCATTTCGGCCCAGGAGCGCTGTGCCTGCATCCGGGCGCTGGCGAACCCGAATGTCGCTGCCGAGGATTTCGTGCGGCCGGGCCATATTTTCCCGCTGATCGCCCGTGAGGGTGGCGTCCTCATCCGTTCCGGCCATACCGAGGCCGCGGTCGACATGTCGCGCCTCGCCGGGCTGCCCCCGGTGGGGCTCATTGCCGAGCTGGTCAATGATGACGGTACGGTGAAGCGCCTGCCCGACATCCTGACCTTCGCCAAGGAGCACAAGCTGCTGGTCGTCTCGATCGACGACCTCATCGCCTATCGTCAGCAGCGGGAATCGCTCATTACCCGGACTTCCGAAGGGCCAATCCTGACCGCCATTGGCCCGGCGCGGGGCGTGGTCTATTCGACCGCGATGGATGCCGCCCACCATATCGCCGTTGTTTACGGCGATATCGGCGATGGACGCGACATTGTCATCCGCCTGCAACAGGAGGACGCCATCACCGACGTCTTCAATCCCGAACAGGGCAGCGTCATGCGTGCACTGAAGCAGATCAAGGAGGCCGGCCGGGGCATCATCATCTATCTGCGCGAGGGCGCCGTCGGCGTCACGCCGTCCGCCCCGTCGACTGGCAGCGAGGCATCGCGGTTGGAGCAATGGCGCGAAGTGGGTTTGGGCGCGCAGATCCTCAAGGATCTCGGTGTGAAATCCATTCGCGTCATCGCCACCAAGGAGCGGCAGTATATGGGTCTCTCCGGTTTCGGCGTCGAGATCCTCGGCACGGAGAAGCTCTAAGGCCATGAGCGCATCCCGGATCGCCTTTGTTACCGGTGGCGCCAAACGCCTGGGCCGCGCCACCGCGCTGAAGCTCGCCGCGGATGGCTGGGATATCGCCATTCACTACCATCAGTCGGAAGCCGACGCCGAAGCGACTGCCGGCGAGATACGCGCCCTGGGACGGCGCGCGATGATCCTGCAAGCCGATCTCGCCAGGGAAAGCGAGGTCGAGAAGCTGCTCCCCGCCATTGGCCGCGACCTCGGTCCGGTCGCTTGCCTCGTCAACAACGCCTCCGTCTTCGAGATGGACAAGATCGACACGGTGACACGCGACAGCTGGGACCGGCATATCGAGACCAATCTCAGGGCGCCCTTCGTTCTTGCCCAAGCCTTCGCGCGGCAGCTTCCCGAGGCTGCCGACGGCAACATCGTCAATATGCTCGATCAGCGGGTGTGGAAGCTCACGCCCTATTTCATGTCCTACACGGTGGCAAAGATGGGTCTGTGGACCCTGACCCGAACCATGGCGCTGGCCCTTGCCCCAAAGATTCGCGTCAACGCTATCGGCCCGGGCCCGACCTTGCCCAGCCCGCGTCAATCGGCGGAGCATTTCTCCGCGCAATCCGCCGCCATGCCACTGGGCCACGGAGCGACACCCGATGAAATCGCCAGGGCGGTGCTCTATATCCTCTCCTCGCCCTCGATGACGGGCCAGATGATTGCGCTCGATGGTGGCGAACATCTGGGCTGGCAGGTGCCTAATAAGGGTTTTCAACCCAGGGAATGACCAAAAGGGCGCCGTTCGGGGAATAGCCAGGGCGGAGCCGAAGCTCTATAATGGGGTTATGCATATGGGCCCCAGGGTGCGGCCCTCCCTTCCACCCCATTGCCCCAGAGCGCGGCGATCGGTGTGCGGTGAGCCTAGCCAAGAAATCCGGAGGTCCAGGGACCATGAATCCATTGGAAAAAATCACGTCTTTGCCGAATGTGGCGCCGGTGCGGACCATGCGCGTCTTTATCCGCGACCTCGTCCTACCATGCTCGATCGGCATCCATCAGCACGAGCGTCTGGCGCAACAGCGCGTGCAGATCAATGTCGAGCTGACCTGTGTCGAGCATCCGGCCATCAATGACGATGTCGACAACGTCGTTTGCTACGCGACAGCTCTTATGGGCATCAAGGCCGTGGTGGCCGATGGCCATATCAATCTTGTCGAGACCCTGGCCGACCGCGTTGCCGATGTCTGCCTGGCCGACCGCCGGGTGCTGGCCGCCAAGGTCCGGATCGACAAACTGGACGTCTTCAAGGAAGCGTTCAGCGTGGGTGTCGAGATCGAGCGAACTCGGGCCGACCGCTAGGCTTAACGAACATTTATTTTTCTCGATTCGGGCGCGAGAAAAACCTGACCGATTTACCAAAAGTTAAGCCTTTCAGGACTCTATCGGCCGATTCCTGAGCCAAGTTGTTCACAACGGCCTTGGCGAGTCCGAACGGCCTATCAGAGTCAAGACTGAATCCCCTTCATGACCGAGTTGTTGCAAGTTTATTCTGATAAATCTATCTAAATCAATATATTAGCATTTTTGCCTATTATTTGTGCAGAAACGAGGAAAGCCTGATTCCGGGAGCTGACGGATGAAGCTCCCGGCGATATCGACAGACTTATCCACAGAAATGGTGGATATCCCCGAAGTTACCTGCAACCGCCCGGCATGCTAGTTTCCGGGTGTCCAAAACGGAGCCGATTCCGGAACTGATTCCGGCCAATTTTGTGCCCGTATAATTCCTTTTGCGACAAGCCGATGCGCATGATTGACGATCCAGAACATCCAGAAGAGGAAGAGGTCGAGGAGGAGATCGACCTCGACGAGCTTGAGACTCCGGACGATATAGCCCTACGCCCGAAGGGGACGGGCCGGCTGGCCCATGGTGTCGCGATCATCAAGGGCAAGGTTCGAACGCTGCCCAACACACCCGGCTGCTACCGCATGATCTCTGCCGACGGCGAAGTGCTCTATGTCGGCAAGGCGAAGGATCTTAAGAAGCGGGTCACGTCCTATACACTGCCCAATCGGCAGCCAAACCGTATCCAGCGCATGATCGCCGAGACGGCGACCATGGAATTCATGACGACCCATACCGAGGTCGAAGCGCTGCTGCTGGAAGCCAACCTCATCAAGCGCTACCGCCCACGCTTCAACGTGCTGCTGCGGGACGATAAGAGTTTCCCCTACATCCTGATCACTGCCGACCATCCGGCACCGCAGATCACCAAGCATCGCGGCGCCCGCAACCGGCCAGGCCAATATTTCGGTCCTTTCGCCAGTGCGGGAGCGGTCAATCGCACCATCGTGGCACTGCAACGCGCCTTCCTGTTGCGTCCCTGTTCGGACTCGATCTTCGCCAGCCGCACGCGGCCGTGTCTGCAATATCAGATCAAGCGCTGCTCGGCGCCGTGTGTCGGTCGCATCTCCGGCCCCGATTACGCCGCGCTGGTCGAAGAGACGCGCGACTTCATGATGGGCAAAAGCGACAGCGTGAAGCAGCGCCTGGCCGCCGAGATGCAAAAGGCATCCGATGCACTCGAATACGAGCATGCGGCGCGCCTGCGCGACCGTCTCCAGGCCTTGGCTCTCATCCAAAGCCGCCAGGACATCTATCTGGAAGGCGTCGAGGAAGCCGACATCATCGCCGCTTATCACGAGGCAGGACATACCTGCATTCAGGTCTTCTTCTTCCGCAATCACGGCAATTACGGCAACCGAGCCTATTTTCCGGCCCATGACAAGACGGCGGAGCCGGCGGAGATCCTGGCGGCCTTCATGGCGCAGTTCTACGAGAACAAGACCCCGCCGCGCCTCATCCTGGTAAATGAGATGCCAGCCGAGATCGAGCTTCTGACCGAGGCGCTCACCCTGCGCGCCGGGGCCAAGGTCGAGATCGTCGAACCCCAGCGTGGCGAAAAGAGGAAGCCGGTCCAGCACGCCCTCGCCAATGCCAAGGAAGCGCTGTCCCGCCGCATGGCGGAGAATGCGAGCCAGGGCAGGCTGATGGCCGGCATGGCCGAGATCTTCGGGCTGGAAACGCCACCCAAGCGCATTGAGGTCTATGACAACAGCCATATCTCCGGCACCAATGCCTATGGCTGCATGATCGTCGCCGGTCCCGAAGGCTTCATGAAGAACCAGTACCGCAAGTTCGGGATCAAGCAGCCCGGCCCGGAATCCGGCGAGGCGCCGATCGAGCCTGGCGATGATTACGCCATGATGCGCCAAGTGCTCACCCGCCGCTTCACGCGGGCCCTGAAGGAGGACCCAGACGACACGCATGCGAGCTGGCCCGATCTCGTCCTCATCGACGGTGGGCAGGGTCAGCTATCGGTGACGCTCGAAGTCTTCGCCGATCTCGGCATCGACGATGTCGCCGTAGCGTCGATCGCCAAGGGACCGGACCGCAATGCCGGGCGCGAACGCTTCTTCATGCCAGGGCGCGAGCCGTTCGGCCTCGATCCAAAGCATCCCGTGCTCTATTACCTGCAGCGCCTGCGCGATGAAGCGCATCGTTTCGCCATCGGTACGCACCGGGCCAAGCGTTCGGCCGATATCAGCAAATCGCCTTTGGATGAAGTGGCCGGTATCGGCGCCAAGCGTAAGAAAGCGCTGCTGATGCATTTCGGCTCGGCCCGCGCCGTGGCTCAGGCCGGACTTTCAGATCTCGCCGCCGTTCCCGGCATTTCTGAGACGGTGGCCAAGGTCATTTACGACCATTTCCATCCCAATTGATGGTTCCGGCCACCAGATCATATGCCGTCAGATCATATAGCTGTCGTTGAGGCGCGGCTTGTAGGTGGCGGAATAGGAATAGACCAGGATCTTGTCGACATTCTGCCCGTCGCCAGACAGAGGCAGATAGATTGTATCCTCCTCCTCGTGCCAGTTATCCGCTGTCAGATAGGGCTCGCGGAAGCAGAACGGACGCCGCTCGCGCACGACATATTCATAGGTGGCGAGCCCCTCCTCCAGGCTGGCCGCATAGAAGGCCTCGGCCACGGAAAGACCGGTCGGATCGTAACCCCGCCCGGCAACCTCCAGGGTTCCCACCAGCCGGTAAACGAACCGTCTTTCGTCCGGTACGACGTCAACCAGCATGATGCTCGGCAGAAACCGCTTGAGATCTATGGGGTCGATGTCCGTTCGGCCGGGCATTGGCCGCCCGGCACATTTCTCGCGCCAATAGACGACGACGGCACGAACGCTTTCGTGGCAGGCGGCGATCCTGCGTTCGACCTCGGCCTCGGACACGTCTTCATACATGCCGCGGACAATCTCCAACCGGGTGTGTACTACCTCGTTATTGTCTCACAGAATGTGTTTACGTCAGGTTGATTCTGCCCCTTCTTCTCCCGCCGCACTGGCCCTATTCACCTTTTCGCGATGCAGCACGCACAGCGCCGCCGACCCTGTGACAGAGCCGGACCTTCCTGCTATGGTCCCAGTCGCTTTTCGTTAACTTTCTCGATCCATCGCCCGCAAATGCCGAATATCGCCAATATCCTGACCCTGTCGCGGATCGCCGCGATCCCGCTGATCACCGCCTTGCTGTTCTTCGAACAGCCGGTCTTCCGCTGGACCGCGCTGGCTCTTTATGCCATCGCCTGCATCACCGATTTCTTCGACGGCTATATCGCCCGCCGCATGGCACAGGTTTCGGCCCTGGGCCGCTTCCTCGACCCCATCGCCGACAAGCTGGTGGTGGGCGCCATCCTGATGGCGATGACGGCCACGCATCAGATCAGCGGCTGGTCTGTCCTCCCCGCCCTCATCATCATGTGCCGCGAGATCATGGTATCGGGCCTGCGCGAATATCTCGCCACCCTCAAGATCGGTGTGCCGGTGAGCCTGCTCGCCAAATGGAAGACGACGGCGCAGATGGTGGCTTTGGGGTTCCTCATCGTCGGCAATGCTGGGCCGGACTGGCTGCATGTGACCTTTATCGGCGATGTCCTGCTGTGGGTGGCAGCCATCCTGACGGTCATCACCGGCTACGATTACCTGCGGGTCGGCCTCAAACACATGGCGGATGGGCAGACCTACTGAGATGCGCATTCTCGGCATCGCCGGCTGGAGCGGCGCCGGCAAGACCACCTTGCTTGCCAAGCTCATTCCCGAACTCACGCGTCGCGGCATCCGCGTCTCGACCATGAAGCATGCGCATCATGCCTTTGACGTCGATACGCCGGGCAAGGATTCTTACGTCCACCGCGAAGCGGGTGCCACCGAGGTCATGGTGTCGTCGGGGAAGCGATGGGCGCTGATGCATGAGTTGCGCGACAGCACCGAGCCCGATGCCGCGGAGCTCATTCGCCACATGACGCCGGTTGATCTGCTGCTCATCGAGGGCTTCAAGAACGAGCCCCATGACAAGCTGGAAATCTACCGGCCCGAGAACGGCAAACCCCTGCTCTCAGCCGAGGATCCCACCTATGTGGCCATCCTGAGCGACCAGATGGTGACAAGCACCAAACTGCCGGTCATCGACCTCAACGACATTCCAGCCATCGCCGATTTCGTCCTCAGCCACTGCCGGTTGGGTGTCCAAAGCTGATTCCCGCTGGGCCTGAAACCCGGGACGATCCGCCGCAGGGGCAGCCCGCCCTTTCGCCACGCCGCGAAAATCGGTAGAACGGGCCATCAAATCCATCCCGTCCCCAGGAGACCAGACATGGCGAAGAAGCCGGCCACCCGCGTTGAAACCGATTCCATGGGCCAGATCGACGTGCCGGCCGACAAGCTCTGGGGCGCCCAGACCCAGCGCAGCTTGCAGAACTTCAAGATCGGCGGCCAGCGTATGCCGGCGGGTGTCATCCGCGCCTTCGGCACGCTGAAGCAGGCGGCCGCGCAAGCCAATATGAAGCTCGGCAAACTCGACAAGAAGCTCGGCAAGGCCATCGTCGCCGCGTCGTCCGAAGTGGCCGACGGCACCCTGGACGATCATTTTCCGCTGGTCGTGTGGCAGACGGGTTCGGGCACCCAGACCAACATGAACGTCAACGAAGTGCTCGCCAACCGCGCCAATGAGATGCTGGGTGGCAAGCGCGGCGACAAGAAGCCGATCCATCCCAACGACCAGGTCAATTATGGCCAGTCGTCGAATGACAGCTTCCCGACCGCCATGCACATCGCCGCCGTGGATCAAATCGCCAATGAGGTCATTCCGGCGCTCGACCATCTCGCCGGCGCGTTGGAGAAGAAGGCCAAGGAATTCGCCAAGATCATCAAGATCGGCCGCACGCATCTCCAGGACGCCACGCCCGTGACGCTGGGCCAGGAATTCTCTGCCTATGCGGCGCAGGTCCGTTTCGGCATCGACCGCATCATGGCAACGGCGCCGCGCCTCCTTTCCGTACCGCAAGGCGGCACCGCTGTCGGCACCGGCCTCAATGCCGCCAAGGGTTTCGACAAGGCCTTTGCGAGCGAGCTTGCCAAGATCACGGGGCAGAAATTTACGACGGCCGCCAACAAGTTCGAAGGCATGGCGGCGCATGACGCCTTCGTCGAGCTGTCCGGCGCCTATAACGTCATCGCCGCCTCGCTGATGAAGATCGCCAATGACATCCGCCTGCTGGGGAGCGGCCCGCGTTCGGGTCTCGCCGAAATCAATCTGCCGGAAAACGAGCCGGGCTCGTCGATCATGCCGGGCAAGGTCAACCCGACCCAGGCCGAAGCGATGACGATGGTCTGCGCGCAGATCATGGGCAATAACGTCGCCGTCACCGTGTCTGGTTCCAACGGCCATCTCGAGCTCAATGTCTTCAAACCGGTGATCATCCACAACGTGCTGCAATCGGGCCAGCTCATCGCCGATGCGGCCGTGAGCTTCACCGACAATTGTGTCGCCGGCATCACGCCGAACCTCGCGCGCATCAAGCAGTCACTCGAGCAATCGCTAATGCTGGTGACCGCCCTCAACACCCATATCGGCTACGACAACGCCGCCAAGGTTGCGAAGAAGGCGCATAAGGAAGGCACCAGCCTCAAGGAAGCGGCCTTGGCCTTGGGCTTGTTGACGGCCGACCAGTTCGACAAATGGGTCCGCCCGCAGGATATGCTCGGGCCGAAGTGAGGCCGAGGCTGAGAGCCCCCCTCCCTAGCCCTCCCCCTGAAGGGGGAGGGTTTTCTTGCCGAGCTCGTCCGCTCAACCTCGCTCTTGCTCCCTCTCCCTTTAGGGGGAGGGTTGGGGAGGGGGGCGTCTCGGTGCCGGCATGACCTCGCCCACTGCCCTCAAAAAACGCTCCGTCAACATCGCCGGGCATTCGACCTCGGTGACGCTGGAGCATGCTTTCTGGGAAGCCCTGAAGGGAATCGCGGCGGCGCGGAACAATTCGGTCGCGGCCCTCATCGCCGACATAGATCGGGCGCGCGAGGCTGACCCCGGCGCGCCCAATCTTTCCAGTGCCATCCGTGTCTTCGTGCTGACGGCGACGAAGGCCCTCTGAACAACCTTTACTGCGCCGGCGGCGTGGCACCCGGCTCCGCCCCGCTGGTGGCTGGCGGCAAGATCTCTGCCGGTGCAGGTGCCGCCTCCGGTTCAGCGGCCGGCTGCTGGGCCGGCGCCGCTTCAGCAGGTGCAGCCTCAGCCGGAGCAGCCTCAACCGGCGCAGGCGCTGCTTCCGCGGGTGCAGCCTCGGCCGGTGCTGGTTCAGCCGGTGCTGGTTCAGCTGGTGCCGTCGCGCCTGGCTCAGCGGCAGGCGCGGCCTCCACAGGAGCCGCCTCCGCTGGCGCAGCCTCAGCAGGTGCAGGTTCAGCCGGCGCCGCGGCCCCAGGTTCGGCGGCCGGGGCGGCTTCTGCTGGCGCAGCTTCGGCGGGTGCGGCAGCGCCCGGCTCCACGACAGCCCCCGGCTCGACGGCGGCTGGCGCAGCGTCCTTCTTCTTTTTCTTGTTGCCGCCCAGGAGATCGCCAACACCCGGCACGGATTCCAACAGCCCGCCAGCAGGTGCCGCAGCAGCTCCCGGTTCGGTCGAGGTGGCACCGCTGGTGCCCGTGACACCGCCGAGGCCCGGAATGTTGCCAACGCCCGGCAGGTTGAGACCCGGCACCAGACTGCCAGCTGCACCGGCCGCACCTGCGGCACCATTGCCGCTGAAGGCCGGCGTCGGACCGTTGACCGGGCCGGTGAGGTTGATGCTCATGAAGGCCTGTTCGGCCTGCTGGCCAAAGAGATCGACCAGCATGTTCAGCGCCCAGGCACCGAGATCGACCTGGCCCTTGGCCGTGCCGCGCGCCTTCGGGTTGGTGAAGGCGAAGTCCTGCGTGTCCAAAACGCCCTTGGCGATGTCGAAGGTACCGGAGAGCTGATTGTCGACGCCGGTGAAGGATCCGAGCACCCCATTGATGCTGTCGGCCACACCCTTCACCTGCTTCACTTTCTGCCCCAGCACACCGAGCAGCGCCGAGCCCACTTGTTGCTCGACCTTGCCGATGATCATCATCGTGCCGCCGAGGTCGCCCTTGCCAGTCAGCGAGCGGACGATCGCCGCCTGGCTTTCGCCGGCACCGGTGAGGTCCAGATTGAGCGAGAGCGGGCCCTTCAGCTGGTTGCCGGCAATGCCGCCGCCCAGCACCTGGCCGATCTGGATCTTGTCGATCGCGACCTTCGCCGCAACCTGCGGCGTCGTGCGCGCATCGACCTGCGTGCCGGAGAGATTGAAGGCACCGCCATAGATATTGCCGGTCAGCGTGTCGACATTGAGCACGCCGTCCTTGATCGTGACCTTGGCGACGACATTGTCGATGCGCTGGTCGGGCATGATCACGGAATTGGCCTTGAAGTCGATGTCGGCGTCCTGGCCCTTGAGGGCCGAGAGATCCAGCGGTTCGTTGGACCAGGGCGAATTGCCGCTCTTGGCCGCGGGTGCGGCCTGTTGGCCGCCACCGCCACCCGAACCCATGAAGGGCACCAGATTGACCGTGCCGCCGGCAAGGCTCGCCTTCACCGTCGGCTTGGCGCCGGTCGCGTCGTAATCGGCATCGCCGCTCAAGGACGAGTCACCCCATTTGAAGTCGAGACCGGAGACGCTCGCCTTCTTGGTGGTGCCGCTTGCCTTGGCATTCAGCGCCAGCGGCCCCGCCTTCGTGCCGGAGCTTGGCATGTCGGCCAGAGCGAGGAGCTGCGTGAACTCCGGATGATTGGCTTGCAGCGAAATATCGAAGGCCATCGGATCGGCCTTCGCCTTGATATTGCCGACAACCTTCGCCGTCGCACCGGCCGCCTGGAGCCCCAGATCGAGATTGAGATCGTCGGCGCCACCTTTCAGCGAACCCTTGGCAGCGAGCGTGCCCATCTGTTGCGCCTTCGGGCCAGCGAGCCCCGCGAGCTGCAGCAAGGGCGCCGGCCGGTCGGCACGCAGATCCAGCGTGGTATCGACAGCAGGCGTTCCGGAGATACCAGTGATCTTGCCCGACAGCTTGCCCGCACCGCCGATGCCAGCGAGGCTGAGATCGACATCATAGGCGAGATCATCGGTGCCGCTCTGCGCTGTGCCCTTGAAGGCGACCGAACCCAGATTGTCGGCAGCCTTGAGCTGTGTCGCGTTGTCAGAGCCGCTGCCGCCCAGCGCCACCAGCGGCGCCAGCTTGTCGATCTTGATGTCGAAGGTTGAATTGATGCGCGGGATGCCACCGGCAAGAAGGCCCGCCGCACCGCCCTTCGCGGTACCATCGAGGCCGATCCCGCTCATCGCCATGGCGACGTCGTAGGAAACCTCGTCGCCGCCACCCGACGCCTTGCCTTTGAGGGACAGGCTGCCGAGCTTGCCGGCCGGCGCCGCACCCGCCATCTGCGCCAGCTTATTGGCGTCCTTCGCCGTCACGTCGAAATCGAGATCGAAGCGCGGATTGCCCTTGAGCTCGACGATCTGGCCCTTGATGGCGCCCTTGCCGCCCATCAGATCGCCGACCGACAGATCCTCGATAGTCAGCACGCCACCGGCGAGGCCGATCAGCGCATGCAGCTTCTTGACCTGCTGATCGTTCATGGTAAGCGCACCGGCGCGCAGCTCGACATTGGCATCGAGATCGCCCAGCGGCGCCAGGGCCTTCAGGGGATTGCCACCGATATCGGCCGGCTTGTTGGTTGTGGCCGCTGGTGCCGCCTCCGATTTCTTCGCCGGCATGTAGCCGTCGAGATTCATCTGGTCGATAGAGAGGCCGACACCAAACGCCATGCGCTGGCGCTTCTGCCCGTCGGGCAGCGCCACGGTGACGCCGCCCGCGATTTTGGTCGCATCGAGCTTCGCCGCAAGGTCGGAAAGGGCCACTTGGGCCGGCGTGAAGGTGATGCGGCTGTTGAGCGCGAAGCTGCGCAACCGATCGCCCGGCACGGAATCCACCGCCCCCTTGGCAAAGGCGTCGATGAGGGCCCGCAGGTTGCCGGCATTGAGATCGAGCCCGCCCGCAAAAGCCGGCTGCCCATTCTGCGCCTGCAGCGTGCCGCCCAGCTTCACCTTGGTGGCACCGGGCAACTGCGCCGAAAGCTCGGTGAGGTTGAGCTTGGCATCGGCAAGTGCGGCCACCAGCTTCACCTGGTCGATGGAACTGCCCTGATAGACGACCTGATCGACCGTCACATTGGCGTTGGCATTGATGCCGGCGGGCAGGCTGAATGTGCCGGCCGGCGCCGCTTCGCTGCTTGCCGCGGCCGGCGCTTCGCCGCTATCGGCGGCTTTGACCGGCATGAGTTTGTCGAGATCGAGCCGTCCTATGGCAAGATTGGCATCGACCGTGGTCGTCTCGCCCATCTTCGCCGCAACCGAGCCCTTGGCGCTCATATCGCCGAGGCTCGCCGTGAAATTCTTGAGATCGGCGGCTGTCTTGCCGGCCACGATGTCGCCATCGAGGGCGAAGGCTTGGGCAAGCGGCCCTTCTTCCGCCTTGCCGCCGGACAGCACGGCGATGAGCTTGGCAACGGAATCGCCCTTGCCGGTCAGCTTGCCGGTGACGATGGGTTGGTCCGCCGTCTCTGCGGCCTTCAAATCCGCATTGCCCGAAAAGCCGATGCTGGCACCGGCATCCTCGACCTTCAACGTGACATTGATCGGCATCGGCTGCGCGGGATCGAGGCGCCCCACAGCGACATCGAAGCCCAACGGCATGCCAATCGCGGTGACGCCGCCCGTCGCCTTGAACGGCCCTTGCAGGCTGCCCAGCGACAGATCGACATTGAGATTCTCGACTCGCTGCTCACTGGCCGTGGTGAGGTCGCGATAGATCAGCGTGCCGTCCGTGATGCTGGCGCCTTCAATGGACAGATCGAACTTGCTGCTGCCGCTATCGGCCGTCGCTGGCGCAGCTTCGGTCGCTTGCGCGTCGCTCGCCGGCGCGATCTCCCAATTGCCTTTGCCGTCGGGCAACTTCTCCAGCACGATGCTGGGCTTCACCAGCTCGATGCTCTTCACCTCGGCCTTGCCCGAGAGCAGCGGCATCAAGGCGACCTTCACCTTGACCTTCTCGATTTCCGCCATATTCGCGGCAGAGCCTTCGGCGGCATTGCCGAACTTGATGCCCTCGACCGAAACCGACGGGATGGGCAGCAGCGAAAGCGAGATGTCGCCGTCGATGACCAGATCGCGGCCAGTTGCTTCCTTCGCCTTCTCGGTGATCAGCCCCTTATAGCTGTTGAGATTGATGAAGAAGGGGGCGACCAGCAACAGGACGATGATGACGGCGAGGATACCGCCGCCGATCTTCAGCGCTTTCTTCATGACAAACTTCTCCCGGTCTTGCGGTCGCCCGCTTGAATGCGGACCGAATTGCACCCATTATCACCTTACGCGGGAAGATGGAGCAAGGTTCCAGTGACCTGCCGAGAATGACAGTTCCGTGAGGCTGAAATGGCCGAAATCGTCAATCTGAACCAGTTCCGCAAGGCCAAGGCGCGCGAATCGGATCGGCACCAGGCCGCCGAGAATCGTGTTCGATTCGGCCGCAACAAGGTTGAAAAGGAAAACGACCGTCGCGCGGCGGAGCGCCGCGATGCGCTGTTATCCGGCAAGGAGCTGGAAAAGAGTGGCGAGGACGCACCCGACGAGGGCGATCAGAAATAAGCCTGAGCGATTGCCCCTACGGCGGCGGCTAGAATCATCCCGATCATCGCAGTCGCACTCCAACGGGCGAAGATTCCGCCGGCACGTACGGCGATGACCACTTTCACCAACCCATTGGCGCTCATCGCCAGCAGGATGGCAACGATGCCGCCGGTGAAATCGCCGGCAGCATTGGCATGCTTGGCGACGGACAGGGTAATGGCATCGACATCGGCCAGGCCCGCGATCGCCGCCAGCACATAGAGTCCGGCCTCACCGAACCGCTCGCTCAAGAACCGCTCCAACAGCAGGACGACGGTCAGCAGCAGCGCGAATTTGATCGCCTGCGACAGCTCGAACGGGTTGGTGATGCCAATCGACTCCGCCGACACCTGCGTCTTCTGCGTGCGGTGCCAAATGAATGCCACGAACAAGGCGGCTGTCACGGCAGAGAGCCCAATCGGCACCAGCAACTCCATGGCGAATGCCGGCGCCAGTACAGCCGCCAGAATGAGGATGCGGGCCGCCATCACCACGTTTGCCAGCACCACGCCGGCGGCAAAGACCTGGCCTTGGCCGGGGGCATCGCTGGCGAGCTTGGCAAACGAGATCGTCGTCGCCGTCGATGAGACGAGGCCGCCGAAAAGGCCCGTCGCCAGCACGCCGATAGCCGCCCCCAGCCAGCGGATGGCAAAATACCCGACGAAGGACATGGCGGAGATCATCACCACGAGCAGCCAGACCGTGCGTGGATTGAAGATCGCATAGGGGCCATAGCCCTTGTCCGGCAGCACTGGCAGGATGACCAACGAGATCACCAGGAAGCGCAACGTCGCCTTGAGCTCGTTTTGAGTGAGCTTGCCTACCAGCGTATGCAGGGTCGGCTTCAGATAGAGCAGCGCCACAACGATGACGGCGCCAGATACCGCGAGCTCGACCGCACCGATCGCTGCGAGCACGCCCAGAAGGACCGTGACCAGCGCCGCCACCAGCGTTGTCATATCCTCGACCAGCGCGAAAGTAGCACCGCTGCCGTTGGTGCGGCGGTCGTTGACCAGCAGGATCGCGAGCGCCACCAAAATCGACGGCACAAGCCAGGTACCGACGGCCATCGTCAACGTGCCGCCGAGTCCGCCCAGCAAACCCATCAAGCCAAAGGTGCGGATGCCGATGCGGTCGTGGTCCTCGGCGTCCTGCTTGCGCCACTCGCGTTCCAAGCCGATGAGGAGGCCGATGGCCAGCGCCACCAGCAGCTTCATGGCCATGTTGAGATCGAAATTCGCGAAGTCGAAATCGACGGCCGCGGCGCTCAACACTGGACCCGACTGGCTCGTCGCCTCAGTCCCCATGCGCTTGGCCTGTCAAGCGCGGCGGCGGCGGCGCGGCCGCATGCCGAGCGGCAGACCCTCGCGTGAGCCGGCCTGGGCCCCGCCACGCTGCAGCAGGTGCAGCGGATTGGGCAGCTTGTCGAAAACGGATTTGAGACGGCCTTTGACAGCCGGAATCTTCATCACCTCATCGATACGGCGGTCGAGGAAGGCCCAGCTCGCCGCGTGCCCCTCGCTCTTGTCGTTGAGCCAATAGAGCAGCGTCGCCGAATAGACCCCGGCCAGGATCGCGCGCTTGGTGTAGAAGCTGAAATCGGTCGACTTGTCGCCGATCGCATGCCAGATCGCATCGACTGTGCCATAGAGCAGCTTCGGCCCCAGCGTCGCGTTGCCTGGCAGCATCAGGAAGGAAAGGCCGGCGCGCACCGCCTCGCGCTGGCCGCTCACCAGTTCCAGGCGCATCCGCACGGCCTGTGTGATGCGCTCGCGGATACGACCGCTCCCCTGCTCCCGCGTCATGCGCGCGATCAACACCTGATCGTGCCGGCGATGGTTATGGGCCAGCACTTCAGGCATGCCGCCCGGGAAAGCGTTGAGCGCACGCGGCAGGTCGAGCCCGGCATCGGCGGCACCCGCCTTGAAGGCGGCATCGCTCCAGCCGTCGAAAGGCACATGCGGCAGAATGGCGTCGACCAGCCGGTCGCGATCGGCCTGCCAGTCATACGCGCCTTCTGTTTCCGGTCCCTTGTCGCTCACGGTCTCAACTCCTCGTTCTTCGTCTTTCCATTTTGCCACTTCCCGCCCCGGATCGCCACCTCCGAAGGCCTCCTGTGAAGTGCTTCACAGTTGCTGCAAACCGCCGCAGTCCCTCCGTCGACCGACAGGCATGGGCGAGAGAGCCCACGCGAAAGAGCGACCCCCCTACTATCAAGGAGACTGACAATGAAGACCATGACTGTGTTTGTCGTTACCGCCATGGCGGCCCTGACAATGCTCAACAATGCGGCCCAAGCGGAACAGGAGCGTTACACCTGCCGCGCTGGCGCGCTCACCATCACCTCGACCTCGCCCTGTTACGCGACACTTCACGGCATTTCGGTGCCGGGCAAAGGCGACATCGACAAGGAAGGCAAGAAAGACAGCGATGGCGGGGGCAAGAAGGGCGGGAATTTCGGCGGCCCGAAGGACTTCGCCGACAAGCCCAAGGGCGGCGGCTTCGGCGGCCCGAAGAACGTCAAGGACAAGGATTAAGCTTCGCGCCCGTGTCATTCACCCGAATGCCGCGGGCGCCTTTGCTTCAGTCCTCGGCTTCCTTATCCTCGTAGCGGCGGAGTTCTTCGACGAAGCTCAACGTCGCCATATCCTTCATCCGCATCGGATAGAGGATGCCGTCGAGGTGGTCGCATTCGTGCTGCACCACCCGGGCATGGAAACCGCTCGCCTCCCGCTCGATCACCGACCCGTCTGGGGCCAGGGCCCTGTAGCGAATGTTGCGGTATCTTGGCACCATACCAGCGAGGCCCGGAACGGAAAGGCAGGCCTCGATTCCCTCGACCGTTTCCGGCCCCAAAGGGGTGATTTCGGGGTTGATCAGGGCGGTGAGCGGGATTCCTGGCGGGACTTGGCCGGACGCGCCGTCCTCTGCCGCCAGGCGGGTGCCAGGGACGTGGAAGACCACCACCCGGAGCGGCACATGAACCTGCGGGGCCGCGAGGCCAGCACCGCCGATATCCTCCAGCGTATCCACCATGTCATTGATTAGTTTATGAATTTCCGGTGCCGTCGGGTCAATGACCGACTCCGCGACACGCTTCAGAACAGGGTGCCCCATGCGGGCGATTTTCAGGATGGCCATCTTCCACTCGCGTCATTTCCAATGGAATATGGCTGCCGGACAGGGGTTTAGGAAGGGTCCATCAGCGGCCCAAATCGCCCTTCCGGGGCTTCACAAGCGCTGAGGGACATGATAGAGCATCCCCCGAGCCGGGCTTCCCTTGGGGCAGCCCGATAGTTATTTTCGTTTTTACGTTACTCCAATCGGCGAAAGGAGCCGTGGTAAACCGTGCAAGTTCTCGTCCGTGACAACAATGTCGATCAGGCCCTGCGCGCGCTCAAAAAGAAGATGCAGCGCGAAGGGATTTTCCGGGAAATGAAGATGCGTCGCAATTATGAGAAGCCGTCCGAGCGCAAGGCGCGCGAACAGGCCGAGGCGGTGCGTCGCTACCGGAAGCTGATGCGCAAGCGCATGGAGCGCGAGGGCTTCTAGGCCTTCCGCCTCCGGCCGCTCCGAGAGCGGCCAGGGTTCGACGAGAGAACGCATGATGTCGCCCCGCTGGCCCCGCCAGCGGGGCGATGCCTTTTGGGGATTCCCCTGCTTGGAGATTCTTCTGCACGCTTGACCCAGCGCCTTGATTCAATTATATGTTCTCGTTTTGTTTCACGTGAAACATTTCAGCCAAGCCAGCTCTCGGTCAGCTCCAGCGTCTTGGCGCCGCAATCCAATCGCGCGGCAATGCCCTGCGGCAGGACGAATTGGGGATCGGTATGGCCGAAATCCATATTGGTCATGATGGGGAGATCGCGGCAGCCGAACTCATTGGTGACCACCCCGACGATGGCGGTATCGAGGGCTGCCTTCGCCTCCGCATCGTAGCGGGCGGCGCGGCCGATCATCAGGCCGGCGATGCGTGCGAAGATCCCGTTCCGCCCCCAGCCCCGCAGCATTTCGGCCACCAGTTCCGGCCGCGGCGCCTCCTCCGACGTTTCAAGGAACAGCAGCCGCCCATCCCAGAATTCAGCGGATGGCCAGAAGACGCCGCCACGCAGGCCTTCGAACACATCAATGCAGCCGCCGAAAAGACGCCCCTCCACCACCCCGTCACCCTGCAGCAGGCGCCAGCCCTCGGCCGGATGCGGATCGTTGACCTGCCCCGCCTTGGCGGTCTGTCGCCAATCGGGATAGCCGTCGCAATAGGTCATAAACGGCTGGTAGCGATAATCCGGCTCGGGAAGAAACAGCATCTCCTTCACATGGGCGGCGTAATCCGGCAGGGCCGACATCTGGGCAAAGCCCGCCATGATCGAGGGACCGTGCAGCGTCACGAGCCCGAGCTGCTGGCAGAAGAGATGCAGCGTGCTGGTATCCGAATAACCCATCAGGATCTTTGGGTTCGACTTGATGAGTTCGGCATCGAGGAAGGGCAGGATGCGATGGCTGTCATCGCCGCCGATCGCGGCAAAGATCGCCTTCACCTTGGGGTCTGCAAAAGCGCGGTTGATATCGTCCGCGCGCAAATCGGGCCGCGCCGCAAGCTCGGCGGCCTTCATGCGCGCCGTCGGATATTCGACCGGATGCAGGCCCCAACGGGTGAGCAGGCCCAGCCCCAGCTCATAGATATGCGGAAACACGCTCGCCCCACCCCAGGAGGGCGAGACGATCGCCACCGTGTCGTCGATGTGCAGACGTTCCGGCTTTAGAACTTGCATCCCGCCAATGTGTCAGGACGAGCCGCCGTGAACAAGCCCGTCGCGAGGCCAGCGAAGGTCTCAAACATGCGGCGGCGCAACCAGGGGAAATGGTCGATCAGAGGCATCGCCGCGTCGCGGAAATCCGCCAACAGCCGCGCGTCCGATTGAAAGAGCGGCGTCAGCAAGCGGCTCATCATCTGATAGAAGCGGATATGGCGGTTGCGAAGACCGGCATAGGCGCGTTGCGCAGCTGGTAGACCGCCCGCCGCCGCCAAAGCATCGGTCAGGGCCGGGCATCCAGCATCGCCATGGTAACGCCCGCCCCGAGCTGCGGGCTGGTCGAATGCGCCGCATCGCCAATGAAAACGACCCCTTCCGCAAACGGTACCCGCAGCGTGAACTGCGCATAGCGCGCCAGGGCAAAGGCGGAGAAATCGACTGTACCGTCGAGCAAGTCAGCAGCTTCTGGCCAGATCGCTGCAACCTTGTCACGCCACGTCTCGAATCCCGCGGCCAGCACGCCCGCATGGTCTTCCGGGCGGAGACTCCAGAACAATGTGACGAGCGGCGTATCGCTGGCTGGCAGTTGTCCTACCGGCAGTATCCCTACCATGTGCCGCGCGGCGACATAGCGCTGCAGCAGCATGTCGCGCGCGAAGTCCGTGTTGGGGAGGCTCGCCCAGATGGCGCCGTAGCGGTAGGGGCTCGGTACCGGAGATGCGCCGACGATACCGCGCAACTGCGAGTTGACGCCGCTCGCGTCAACAATGAGATCGACGCAAGGCAAGTGGCGACCATCCAGGCAGAGCGGCCGCACGCGACCGCCGGCCGCTGGTGTTGCGCCGATGATTTCCGTTGCCGTCTCGATGGCGATACCGCGCGTCGTTGTCGCCTGCCACAACGCGCCAAAGAGGGAGGCACGGTGAATGCCGAGACCGTAGAGATTGCCGGAGAGTTGACTGTAATCGACTTCGACCAGTTGCCGCCAATCGGGCGCCGACCAGCCGCGAAAGCGGGTGATGCGGCTGCCCAGGGCTTCGACGCAGCCGCGGCAATTGATACGCTCGAGCGCCACGAGACCGGCGGGCTGGAGCATCAACCCCGCACCGACCGGCCGGGCCTCGGCAAAGCGTTCATAGATCACAGGCTTGTGGCCGGCATCGGCCAAAAAACAAGCGGCTGCGAGACCTGCTGGTCCGCAGCCGCTGATCGCTATCTCAAGCTGACGCAAGATTAGAGCTTGAGTTTAATGCCCGAAGGCCTTCACCACGTCCTCGCACATCTTCTTCGCGTCGCCGAACAGCATCATGGTATTCGAGCGGAAGAAGAGTTCATTGTCGACGCCGGCATAACCCGACGCCATGGAGCGCTTGATGAAGAGCACGGTCTTGGCTTGCTCGACATCGAGGATCGGCATGCCATAGATCGGGCTCTTCGGGTCCGTCTTCGCCGCCGGGTTGGTGACATCGTTAGCGCCGATGACGAAGGCGACGTCGGCTTGCGCGAAGTCGCGGTTGATGTCCTCAAGCTCGAAGACCTCATCATAGGGCACGTTGGCTTCAGCGAGGAGCACGTTCATATGCCCCGGCATGCGGCCCGCCACCGGATGGATGGCGTAGGAGACCTTGACGCCCTCGCCCTTGAGGAGGTCCGCCATTTCGCGCAACGCATGCTGCGCCTGGGCCACCGCCATGCCGTAGCCCGGGACGATGATGACGCTGGCCGCGTTCTTCATGATGAAGGCCGCGTCGTCGGCACTGCCGGCCTTCACCGGCCGGTCGGCCGCACCTTTCGCCGCTGCCGCGGCACCCCCGGCATCGGTGCCGAAGCCGCCGAGGATGACGTTGAAGATCGAGCGGTTCATGCCCTTGCACATGATGTAGCTGAGGATGGCGCCCGACGAACCCACAAGGGCCCCCGTAACGATGAGCAGCGGGTTCGAAAGCGTGAAGCCGATGCCGCAAGCGGCCCAACCCGAATAGGAGTTGAGCATCGAGACGACGACCGGCATGTCGGCGCCGCCGATGGGCAGGATCAGCAGGAAACCGAGCAGCAGTGAGACGATGACGATGCCCCAGAAGAGCGGATCGGATTGCCCCAGGATCAGCGCCACGATAAGGGCAATGATGCCGATGCCCAGAGCCGCATTGAGAAGATGCTGCCCCTTGAAGACCAGCGGCGCACCGGAGACGAGGCCCTGGAGCTTCAAAAAGGCCACGATCGAGCCGGTGAAGGTGATGGCGCCGATGGCAACGCCGAGGCCCATTTCGACGAGGCTGCCGGCATGGATGGCACCGGGCTCCCCGATATGAAACTCGGTCGGTGCATAGAAGGCAGCTGCCGCCACGGCAACGGCGGCAAGACCGACGAGGCTGTGGAAGGCTGCGACCAGCTGCGGCAGGGCCGTCATCTGGATGCGTTGGGCAATGACCGCACCCACGGCACCACCGATGGCGAGTGCCACGATGATGCCGACATAGGATGAGGCCGCGACACTGGGCAGCGCCAGGGTCGTGCCGATGGCGATCACCATACCGACGATGCCATAGCGCAGGCCGCCTTGTGACGACGCCGGGCTCGAAAGCCCACGCAGCGACATGATGAAGCAGACGGAGGCGATGAGATAGAGGAAGGAGGCGAGATTCTGGCTCACGTTACTTGCCCCCCTTGCTGTCTTTTTTCTTGAACATCGACAGCATGCGATAGGTCACGAAGAATCCGCCGAAGATGTTGACCGAGGCCAACGCCACGGCAACCAACCCCATGCCCTGGCTGATCCCGAAGGCGGCAGCACCCGCGGCGATGAGCGCACCGACGATGATCACCGACGAGATCGCGTTGGTGACTGCCATCAGCGGCGAGTGCAAAGCCGGCGTCACGCGCCAGACGACGTAATAGCCGACGAAGCAGGCCAGCACGAAGACGGTAAAGAGTTGCACGAAAGGCATATGGTCTGCCGGTGCAATGGCCGCAGCGACATCGGCCGCGACGTTTGTTGTTTCATCCATGGCGTTTCCCCTTACTGGCCCTGGAAGGCGGGATGGATCACCTGGCCGCCCTTGGTGAGGGCGACGCCTTTGACGATCTCATCTTCCCAATTGATTTTGAGCTGCTTGGTTTCCTTGTCGATCAGCAGCGTCACGAAATTGAGCAGGTTCTTGGCATAGAGCGCCGTGGAATCGGCCGCCAGCCGGCTGGGCACATTGGCGTGCCCCACCAGCTTCACGCCGTGCTTCTCCACCACCTGCCCCAGTTCGGAGAGCGGGCAATTGCCGCCCTGCTCCACCGCCAGATCGACGATGACCGCGCCCGGTTTCATGGTCTTCACCATCTCCTCGGTCACCAGCACCGGCGCCTTGCGGCCGGGGATGAGTGCCGTGGTGATGACGATGTCCTGCTTCTTGATCGTTTCGGCAATGAGGGCCGCCTGCTTGGCCTGATAGGCCTCCGACATGGGCTTGGCGTAGCCAGCCGCGGTTTCCGCCTGCTTGAACTCCTCATCTTCGACCGCCACGAAGGTGGCACCGAGAGAGGCCACCTGTTCCTTGGAGGCCGGGCGAACATCGGTTGCCGAGACGATGGCACCCAAGCGCCGCGCGGTGGCGATCGCCTGCAGGCCGGCAACACCGGCGCCCATCACCAGCACACGGGCCGGGGCCACGGTGCCGGCTGCCGTCATCATCATCGGGAAGGCTCGGTTATATTCGGCAGCCGCGTCGACCACCGCCTTATAGCCGGCGAGATTGGCTTGGGATGAGAGCACGTCCATCGACTGCGCGCGCGTGATGCGCGGGACCAGTTCCATCGCCATGGCATCGATGCCGGCACTGGCATAGGCCGGGATTTGCTCTTTCGCCCCATGCGGGTTGAGGATGGCAATGAGGGTCGTGCCCTTCGCCAATTTGCCGAGCTCGTCCGTGCCTTCGGCCGAGGTCATCGGCCGCTGCACTTTGAGGACGATATCGGCACCAGCCGTTGCCGCCGCCGCGTCGGGTGCGATCTTGGCGCCTGCCGCTTCGAAAATAGCGTCCGGAATGGAGGCGGCAATGCCGGCCCCGGTCTCAATCACGACCTCCGCGCCGAGGCCGATATATTTCTTCACCGTCTCCGGCGTCGCTGCACAGCGCTTCTCGTGGGCGCGGCGCTCTTTCAGAATGCCGATCTTCATGCGCTCCCCAATCTGGTCCTTACGGCGCTTAAGCCGTTGAACCGTTTGTCCTTATCAACAGGAATCGAGCACCTGAAGCCGGTCGGTACCCCAACCCCCAAACGGCGCCAAGATTGCCGGGGGAAAATCCTATGCGCAAGCGGCGATTGGGGGCACGCATGGGCTAGAGAGAGGCTATGCCCCAATCCGTCATGGACCGCGCAGGCGGACCATGACGATTAGAATCACAACCCCACCTCTTTCAACGCCGCCTTCTGGCGTTTGGCGAGTGCCTTCACGTCGAAGTCGCGGATGAGGTCGTGGAAGAGCTGGTACCAGTTGATCTCGGCTTTCAAGTGCAGGAACACTGAGCCGAGGCCGATGGCGGCGCGGTCCATGAAGACGAATTCCTTGGGCGGCGTGACCGGGCCTAGGCGCCGGAGTTCGGCGTGGACGTTCTCGGCCACCTCGCGGCCATAGATGCCGCTCTCGGCTTCCTGGATCTTGCGCGTGCGGTCTTCGAGCAAGGGGCCATAGACGAATTTGGCCCAGAGGTTGAGGACGTCGATCACTTGCCTGTTGAGACCCTTGAAGCCCCAGCCTTCGTAGGCCGCGACCGCCATATCGCGGTCGCCGCGTTCCAGCGCCCAGTAAAGATCAATGACGCCCTTGACGAATTTCGCCTCGAAAATGCGGATGCAGCCGAAATCCATGAGATTGACGGCGCCTTCATCCTTGGCGCCCTTGGGCCGTACCGTGTAATTGCCGAGATGCGGATCGCCATGGATGACGCCGTAATCGTAGAACGGCACATACCAGGCGCGGAACATGTTGTAGGCAACCTTGTTGCGTAAAGTCACCGAGGGCTTCTTGTCCAGGAAGGCCATCAGCGGCTCGCCATCGATCCAGGTCATGGTGAGCAGGCGCTTGGTGGTGAGGTCGTCGACTGGCTGGGGCAGATGGACCTCCGCCTCCTTCGCCAGCATCAGGCGATAGAGCGCCATCGCCTTTGCTTCGCGCGCGTAATCAAGTTCCTCGCGCAGGCGGTCGGCAATCTCGGTATGAATATGCTCGGTCGCGATCGCCTTGTCGTAGCGCTCATAGAGGCGGAAGATCAGCTTGAGCTGCGAGAGATCAGCTTCGACGGCCGATTGCATGTCAGGATATTGCAGCTTGCAGGCAAGCTTCGCACCATCGAGCGATACGGCGCGATGCACTTGGCCGAGTGACGCGGCGGCCGCCGCGTCATGGCCGAATTCCTTGAAGCGGGATTGCCAGCCGGTGCCCAGTTCCGCCGCCATGCGCCGCTTCACGAAAGGCCAACCCATGGCCGGCGCATTGGCCTGCAGGTGTCGGAGTTCTTCAACATATTCCTTAGGGAGCGCGTCGGGGATGGTGGACATGATCTGCGCCACCTTCATCAGCGGACCCTTGAGACCGCCGAGTGCCGCCTTGAGATCGGCCGCGTGCTCCGCGCGATCGACCTTCAGTCCGAGATAGCGATGGCCGGCAACGCGTGCCGCGATGCCACCCATGGCACGCCCGACTTTCGCGTAGCGCTTCACGCGGCCCGCCAAGGAATTTGCTTCGTTGTCGTCAGACATGGGCAATCACGCGATCATTTTCCTAGGACCGATCATAACAGCGCATTCATCCGCCTGCAGAGAAAGAAATTAGGAGCGAATGCCGCAAGCAGCGTATCCGTTTTTTAATCAGATGCGCCTTAAAATCGCCTCACCCAAGCACGCCAGTCATTCAATAGCACACCCGACTCATCGCAGTCCGGGGACAAGGGAGGAAGTCAGAATGTCGACGCCAGCCGCATCTGCAGCCGAGCGCAAAGCAGGCTTCAGCCTGAAGTTCATCCATAAAATTCTGCTGGCGACGACCGTCGTTATCATCGCCGCATTTGCCGCCTTCACCTTCTATATCGATCTGCAGCAACGCGCGAGCATCCGCACTTCGCTGGAGAGCCGGCTTGCCGAAGTCGGTCATTTGACCGCGAACAGCATCGCCAATTGGCTGCAAGGCCGCGTGCTGCTGGTGGAAACGGTCGGCGAGACCGTCGGCGGCGACACCGCGCAGGCCAATGTCGACCGCACGGTGACACAGAAGATCCTCAATCAGAGCTTCATGTTCACCTATTTCGGCAGCGCCGACGGCGTCATGACCATGTCACCGCCCGATGAACTGCCGGAAGGTTACGATCCGCGCCAGCGCCCCTGGTACAAGGATGCAATCGCTGCGAAAGCGAGCACACTCACCGAGCCCTATCAGGATGCCTCGACCGGCAAGCTGATCGTCACGGTGGCGACGCCCGTCATCAAGGATGGGAAGGAACAGGGTGTCGTCGGCGGCGATCTCGATATCACCACGCTTGCGGATATCGTCAACACGTTAAAGCTCGGCGATATCGGCTATGCCTTTCTGGTCAATGGCGATGGCGTGGTGATCGCTCATCCCAACAAGGACTTCACCCTGAAGCCGCTTGCAGAGGCATTTCCCGGCGATCCCTTCCAGGTGAAGGAAGGCATGAACGAGGTTTCGCTCAAGGAGGGTGACAAGCTCTTCGCCTTCACACCGATCGATGGCCTGCCCAGCGTCAAATGGTATGTCGGGCTCGCCATCGACAAGGACAAGGCCTATGCCAGCCTGGCCGAGTTCCGCCGCGGCGCCATCCTCACCACCGTCATCGCTGTCGCCGTGATCCTGCTGTTGCTGGGGCTGCTCATCCGTCAGTTGGTCTCGAAGCCGGTCGTCGGCATGACCGACGCCATGAAGCGGCTGGCGGCCGGCGATAAGGGCGTCGCCATTCCGGGAACCGAGCGGCGCGACGAGATTGGCGACATGTCGGCGGCGGTGACCATCTTCAAGAACAACGCCATCGAGATGGAGCGCCTCGGTGCCGAGCAGGAACGTGCCAAAGTATTGGCGGCGGAGGAGCAACGTGCAGCCCTCCATCGCATGGCCGATCTCTTTGAAGCCAGCGTCGGCAGCATCGTGGGTTCGGTCGCGCAATCGGCCACCCAGATGCAGGCCGCGGCCAAGAGCCTCTCTGCCACGGCGGAGGAGACCAATAAGCGCGCCATCGCCGTCTCAGCGGCCGCTGCCGAGACGACCAGCAGCGTGCAGAGCGTTGCGGCGGCTGCCGAGGAGCTTGCGGCCTCGATCACCGAGATCGGCCGTCAGGTGACGCATTCGACCGAGATTGCGGGCGAGGCTGTCTCCGGCGTCGATCGCACCAACGGCACGGTGAAGAGTCTGGCGCAGGCCGCCCAGCGCATCGGCGAGGTGGTGAGCCTCATCCAGAGCATCGCGGCGCAGACCAACCTCCTCGCCCTCAACGCCACCATCGAGGCGGCGCGCGCCGGGGAGGCCGGCAAGGGCTTCACCGTGGTCGCCTCCGAAGTGAAGGCGCTCGCCAACCAGACTGAAGGAGCGACCGGCGAAATCAGCAATCAGGTATCCGCCATTCAAGGCGTCAGCAACGATGCGGTGAAGGCAATGGACGGCATCGCCGGCATCATCCAGAAAATCAACGAAATCGCCAGCGCCATCGCTGCCGCTGTCGAACAGCAGGGGGCGGCGACCCAGGAAATCGCCGGCAATGTGCAGCAAGCCGCCGATGGCACCAATGAAGTCTCGAGCAATGTCGCTGCCGTCACCCAGGCGTCCGGCATGGTGGGCGAAGCGGCGGGGCAATTGCTGAGTTCAGCAAGCGAGCTATCGACGCTGTCGGGCCAGCTGCGCGCCGAAGTGCACGGCTTCCTGGAAAAGGTGCGCGCGGCCTGATGTCGCACCCCTATTCCTTGCCCCTGTTCGTTGCCCCTGTTCGTTGATTGACAGGGGGGCCAACTGCCGACACCTTGACGAGCCCCGGTCGATCAAGGTCCGGATCAATAGCGAGGCCTTGCCGATCTTGGATATGCAGTCGCCGACAATGCCGCAACTGCAGCGCCTGCTGGCTCTGTGGCAGGCGCGCAACGGGCCCGAGCGTCTGCCGATGCGCAGCGATTTCGCCGATGAAGATTTACGCCCCTTCTTCGGCAATATCTTCATCGTCGACGTGTTGCCGCAGGCACCATATTTCAAGTTCCGTCTCTATGGCCTGTCATTGGTGAATGCCGCCAACCGGGAATGGACCGGCAAGACCATGGATGAGATTGATATCTCGCCTTATGCACCTGACGTGTTCGACGATTATCACCGCGTGCGGGACGGCGGCCAGCCGATGGCACAGCTCCGGAGCTTCGAACCGCCGCCTGGCACCTTCACCGATCAGTGGCGGCGCTATGAGCGGCTTTTGCTGCCGCTAGGTCAAGGCGGCCGCAAAGTGGAACAGATCATGGGCTGCTCCTACCCGCTCGCCGAAGGCAGTGTCAGCGAGCGGCCATGATCTCTTCCTTGCGGTGGGCGACATAGGCTTCAAGCGCGTCGAGCCGCGCCGGGTCGAGCACCGGGGCCTCGTAGCTGCGCAGTAACTCTTTCCAAATCGCGTTGGCGCGCTCCGTGCCGGTCTTCGCACCGGCCTCAGACCAAGTCTCGAAATTGCGCCAGTCAGAGAGCATCGGTTCATAAAAGGCACGATCGAAGCGCGCCAGCGTGTGCTGGGCACCGAAGAAATGTCCACCGGGACCGACTTCCTGCATCGCCTCGAACGCCAGATGCTCGTCATCGATCTTCAGCGGATCGAGGAAGCTGCGCATCAATTGCAGCATCTCGGCATCGAGCACCAGCTTCTCGAATGACGCGGTGAGACCGCCTTCGAGCCAGCCGGCGGCGTGCTCGATGAGATGCACGCCACCCATGATGGTACTCCACAGCGACATGCCACTCTCATAAGCCGCCTGCACGTCGACGCAATTCGACGCCGTCACATTGGAAGAACGAAACGGGATGTTGTAGCGCCGCGCCAGCTGCCCCGAGGCCAGCTGGGCCTTGGCATATTCCGGGGTGCCGAAGGCAGGCGCTCCGGTGCGCATATCGACATTCGAGGTGAAGCCGCCATACATCACCGGCGCCCCGGCCGAGACGATCTGCGAAAGCGTGATGAGTGCCAGCGCTTCCGCATTCTGCTGAGCCAGGGCGCCCGCGATGGTAACGGGACTCATGGCACCGGAAAGGGTGAAGGGTGTCATCGCCACCGGCTGGCCGGCGCGTGCCATGGTGCAAAGCCCCTCGCCCATCGGAATATCAAGGCGCAAGGGCGAATTCGAATTGACGATGGTGAGCGTCGCCGGATTCTTCTTCAGTTCTTCCCGCGATTGGCCGAGGGCGATGCCGAGCATCTCGATCGCATCCTCGACCCGGTATCCGCCCAGGGCCCAGCACTGCCAGTTCTTGTCGCTGTAGCGGATGGCCGCGAGATAAAAATCGAGATGACGTGTGTCCGCTGGCAGATCGGTGGGTTCGCAGGGGCAACCGCCTTCCTGATGGATGACGTTGAGCGACTGCACCACCTTGATGTAGTCGCACATGTCCTGGTAATTGCCGGCCCGGCGCCCGCGTTCGATGTCATGGGCGAAGGCCGGGCCGCCGGTCGCCGCGAAAATGAGACTTCCGTCGCCGACCTTCAAATTCTTTGCCGGATCGCGCGCCTGCAACGTGAAGGAAGATGGCACCGTCCTGATCTTTTCCTCGATCATGGCCGGGTCGAAGCGAACCCGCTGTGTCGCCTCATCAACGCTGGCACCAGTTGCCTTCAGCAGTGCGCGGCTCTCATCATGCATCACCTCCATGCCGATTTCAGCGAGAAGACGCAGGGAGGCATGATGAATCGATTCCAGCTCGTCGGCGGAGAGGAGCGCGATCGGTGGATAGCGGTTGGTCACCTTGGCAAAGGGCAATTGTCGCGGCGCGGAACTCACCGTCCGCCGCTCGCGCCGCTTCGTCGCGTCCCGCGTCATGGCACCCTCCCCTATTTCACAAACACGAGTTCGCGCTTGAACGGGAATTGATCGGGATCGATCACCTCGCCGAACTCGCGCGCCGCCTTATGGCCGGCATAGACTGCATGGACGATGGCGCCGGGCACATCAGCATCGCCGATATTCTTGAGGGTCACGATGCCGGCTTGCGCCCGCGCTGCTTCGTCGACCTTGAGATCGATATAGAGCGCGTCGTCGGACAGGCGTGAGGTGACGCTGACCAGCGTCGTCGCCTCAATGCGCTTTTCCGTACCCGTGTAATTACAGGCAAAGATTCCGTGATCGCCGTTCCAGGCAGCAAGGCGATGGGTCAGTACCAGCTTGACGCCCATTTTCATCAGCTTGACCTGCACTTTGAACTGCTCGTCGGTATAGAGCGACCAGCTCGCGACATCGAGGCCGGGCGTTACGAAGGTGACGTTGCATCCGGCAAGTACCAGCTTTTCGGCGATCACGGCGGCCATGTAATATTGGTCGTCGTCATAGACGATGACATCACCGCTGATCACCTTGCCTTTCATGACATCATCAGGTGTCACGACGTTGGCGACGTCCATCCCCGGTACGGCGAAGTGGTTGTTATGGCCGACGCCGTCGCGTCGCCAGGTAGCGCCCGTTGCCAGGATGATGTGCTTGTAGCCGCTCTCCAACAGGGCTGCCTTGTCCATGCGGCTTTCGCGGAAGATTTCGATATTGGGAAGTTTGGCTATCTGGCCCAGGCGATAGTCGCGCACGCGCACCCAGGCAGAAAGTGTGGGCAGTTTGGGCTCGAAGTTGAGGCGGCCGCCGAGCTCGCGCGCCGCATCGGCAAGACCTACATCATAGCCGCGCTTGGCCAGCGACATGGCGCATTCGAGGCCGGCAGGACCGGCACCGACGACGAGGATCGCATCCTCGGCATGGCCTTTCTTCGGGTTCATGATTTCGGGATGCCAGCCGCGGCGATATTCCTCACCCATGGTCGGGTTCTGCGTGCAGCGGATCGGCACGCCGGTGTTGTTCTGGGCGCGGCAGATATTGCAGCCGATGCATTCGCGGATGTCTTCCTCGTTCCCCTCATCAATCTTCTTCGGAATGAAGGGATCAGCGATCGAGGGACGCGCCGCGCCGATGAAATCCAAGATCCCACGCTTCACCTGATCCGCCATTGTGTCGGGCGAGGTGAAACGGCCGACACCCACCACCGGCTTGGTGGTGAGCTTCTTCACGAAACCTGTGTACTTTTCCTGATGCGCTTCGGCACCGAAGCGGGAGGACATGGAATCGTTCTCGACATAGGAGATGTTGACGTCCCAGAGGTCCGGCAGTTCGGCAAGGAGGCGGATCACCGCCTCACCCTCTTCCGCCGCCTGCACGCCGCTCGGCCCCATCAACTCGTCCATGGCGAGACGCACGGCCACGGCACAGGTGTCGCCGATCGCGTCCTTGGTTTCCTCGATCATCTCCCGCAACAGGCGTGCCCGGTTTTCAATCGGACCACCGTATTCATCGGTGCGCTGGTTCCAGCGCTTGGTGATGAACTGGAACGGCAGATAGCCGTGGCCGGCATAGACATAGACGATATCGAAACCGGCGCGCTTGGCGCGTTTGGCGGCCTGGACCTGCCAGCGGCGCAGGTTGCGGATATCTTGCCTGTCCATGGCGCGGGTCTGCATGGGGAAGACGGCATGCTGGGTGGAGCCCGAGGGCGAGAGTGGCGTCTCTCGGCTCCAGCGGTTGGGACTGTGATTGCCGCCATGCCATAATTCGACGCCGGCAAGTGCCCCTTGCCGTTTGATCTTCTCGGCCGTCAGAGACTGTGTTTTGACGTCGTTGTCGTCCCAGAGAGCGCATAAGCGATAGGGCGCGTCTTCCGACGACCAGTGCAGCGAACAATACTCGGTGTTGATGACACCCCAGCCGCCCTCGCCCTTGAGTTCGCGCAGACGCGAAACCGAATGCGGCAGGTCATAGCCCATACCGGTGCAATGGGGGACTTGGTAGAAGCGGTTCTTTGCCGTCACCGGCCCGATCTTCACGGGTTCGAACAGAATGTCGTAACGAGGATTGCGCGGCACGGTGTTCCCCCTGGCGATCGGCTAGTCCTGGGGAAGCTGTATACAGCTTGGAAGCGCTCGTCAATCACGCCCGTGCGGCAGGCCCTCCATATGGCTCGCCGGGACCGATGCAAACCGCTGATCGATCACGAAAATCGCCAACGGCATGGGATCCATGGGCAGCGTGCTGACAGGCACCTGGGCGAGGCGCTGCATGATCGGTCCCGTCGCCACCGCATAAGAGAGCCCGCGCTTGGTATCGAAGCCGGCAAATATCCCCAGGAAACTGGGCTTGCCGGCAACATCCATCAGGATCACCGGTCCACCGCTGTCACCTATGCGGATGATGCAATCGGTGACCAGCAACCGGTTGCGATAGCTGGGAATGACATTGGGATCGTCGACGAGACCGCAAGTGGTGTGCTGCTCTAGACGCTTCATCCAACCCTGGCCATAGCCGGCGGTAAAGAGCTTGTCCCCGCGGCCGAGACGACGGACAGCTTCATCCATTGTGAGGTTTGCCGGCGGCAGCGGGGCGACGGCGGTGACCGCCGGGCGGATCTCAATCAGCGCCCAGTCCTTCATGAGTTGTTCAGGTCGCGCCAGATGACCTTCGCGGACGTCGCCACCCTCTGCCACCAGTTGCGTGCCCTGTGCCGACGGCAATTCCAGTGCGGCGCCGAAATTGGGTTGGAAACGCAGGCTGCCCGGGGGGCTTGCCGTCGCCTTCTGGTGCAGACAATGCGCCGCCGTGAGAATGAGCGTCGGCTTGACCAGAACGGCCGTACAGGATGAGGCACCCGCGACATCAAGGCGGCCGATGGCGGCCGTCCAGGGTGCACCTGCAGAAGGGGGCGTTGGCGCCGGACTTGGTGGCGGAGTGACGCGGGCCGCACAACCGGCAAGGCCGGCGGCCAGAAAGAGCAAGATAACTGTGCGCCACCTGCCGATGGTCATTGCCCGGCGCCGCACGGCTACGGCTACTGCGTCGATGTGGCGCTGGTGTTGCTGCCGAGCTTATCGGCGAAATAGATCGAGGCCGGGCCGAAGCTGACAAAATCTTTCTGCCCGTGATCCCCCCAGAGATTGGTCACGACACCGACGATGGCACGGTTGCCGCTGGGATCGGTCAGCATGATCGGCCCACCGGAATCGCCCGGAATGACTTCGCAACGGTTGACGATGATGTCATGCGTGACCTTCAGCATTTTGTCGGCGTCGGTCACCAGATGGCAATTGTCCCTGACCTGGAGCCGCTTGCCGGAAAAGGCACCATAGACGCCATACCCGGCATGGGACAGCTTGGCCCCTTTCTTGATGCGCGCATCGATGCCATCGACGTTTAGCTTCTCCACCTTCATCGGTTCGAGATAGGTGATGGCCGGCGAGATGCGCAAGGCTGCCCAATCGTCTTTCGGCTCGCCCCGCAACTTGCCGCTGGCGTCGGATTTGATGGGCCAGCCCATATCGATGACGGCCGTGACCTTGACCGGCTTCAGCCTTTCGCGGCCGACATCGAGCGCTGGCGTGAATTGGAAGTCGGTGATGCGCGCCTCATTTCCCCGCCCATAGAGACAATGCGATGCCGTCAGGATCACATCCGGCCCCACAAGAGTGGCCGAGCAGGAGCCGTCTTCCGCATCAAGCCGCCCGATCGCTGCACTCCAGGGCAGCGGCCCGCTGGGCTTGTCCACGGTCCTGACCGGTGTTGTGCAAGCCGCAACCAGAGCGGCCAGCATCAAGAAACAAGCGGTCTTGGTGACCGGCAGATATGTCGGAAACAAGCGCGGCATGAAGACCCTCTAGCTTGCGGTCGTTGGCAGGGCGATCAACTCATCACGAAGCGGTCGGACGGCGACGCCCGAGGTCGCTATCCAGCATCGGCAGCAACGCCGCAAGATCGCGACGATTGCTGATGATGTCGGCCAGCGAATAGCGGTCGAGAACGCCCATGAAGGCTTCGAGCGCCTCGGCCAAGGCACCGTTGAGCCCGCAGACAGGGGCAATCGGACAGGTGTTGTGGACCACGTCGAAACACTCGACGATGGTGAGGTTGCCCTCAGTCAGCCGGACGGTGGCGCCAATATTGATCTCCGATGGGCGTCGGCTGAGGCGCATGCCGCCACCGCGGCCGCGAACGGTGTCAATGACGCCAAGGCGCCCTAATTTATGGACGACCTTTGTCAGGTGGCTTTCGGAAATGCCATAGGCCGCCGCAATTTCCTCAATCGTGGCAAGCGATCCATCGCGTAAACCCAAATATATCAGGGTACGCAGGGAGTAGTCCGAGAACTGGGTCAATTGCATGCCGGGCGCCGCCTGTCTTGCTCTGGCTGTCCTGTTCCGACGGAGATTAGCCCTTCGCGTTGTCGGTTGAAAGACCGCTCTCGCGCCCTATCTAGGATCTAAAATACTGAAAACGAGGAGTATTTTTGGGCAAAGGGTGACGCTGCCGCCAATATAGGCTAAAAGCCGGCAGTTAAATGGGATGGCAGCTTGGGAGAAGGGCCGTGGGCAGCAAGGGACAGGTTCTGGCAGCACTCGATACGGTTTCGGTCAATGAGGCCGTCAATTGGGCGCATAAGCTCGATGGCGCGGTTGCCGGATTGAAGCTGGGACTCGAATTCTATCTTGCCAACGGCCAACTGGGTTACAGGCGCATCGCGGCGACCGGCATGCCGATCTTCCTGGATTTGAAGCTCCATGACATCCCCAACACGGTGGCCGGCGCCGTGAAAGCGATCATACCGTTGCAGCCATCGATCCTCACCGTTCACGCCGGTGGCGGCCTTGCCATGATGCAGGCGGCACGCGATTCGGCGGTGGAGAACGCGGACAAGCAGAAGACGAAGCGACCGCGCATCGTCGGCGTGACCGTGCTGACCTCGCTCGATGACGGGGATCTCAAGGCCGTCGGCCAGGCGGCGCCCGTGAGCGACCAGGTGAAACGTCTGGCTGAGCTTGCCCGTAGCGCCGGTCTCGACGGCGTCGTCTGCTCGCCGCACGAGATTGAAGCCTTGCGCGAGGCCTTGGGCGAGGATTTCCTGCTGGTCGTGCCGGGCGTGCGTCCCAGCGGCGAAGCCAGCGGCGATCAGAAGCGCGTACGGTTACCCGGCGATGCCGCCAAGGCCGGCGCCGACTATCTCGTCATCGGCCGCCCCATTACCCAGGCAGCCGATCCGCGCGATGCCGCCAGCCGTATCGTCCTCGAAATCGGATCGGTACTGGGGCAAGCCGCCAACTAAAGCACTTGAAGAAACATGAACACCGCTCGATCTGAGGATCTACAGCCCTTCGGCCTCGCCGTTACCGCCTATCGCCAGATTTGGCTGGCACGCGACGAGTTGCTGCGGCTTGGCATCATCCCGTTCATTCCGCTCTACCTGCTGTTCCGCCTGCTGGAAACCGTGCAAACGGCGATGTTTGTGGAAATGGAGAAGGGCAAGGCTGCCGACATGACCGTCATCATGGATGGCTCGGTGCGATCCCTGTTGATCGGGCTCGGCTTGATGGTGGTGATCGGCGTCTTTAACGTGAACTGGATCCGGCAAATGACGCTTGGCCGGGAAGCGGTGCCGGGCCTCGGCCTGCAGCTTTCCGGGCGCCATCTCCATTTCGTCATCGTCATGCTGGCCATCGTCGCGGCGGTCTTCGTGATCGTATTCGTGGCGATCTTGGTCTTGACGCTGGTGGGCCTCGGCGCACTTGCCATGCCGATATCGATGCTGATCCTTATTATCGGCTATTTGATGCTGCTCGTTCGGCTGTCACCGAGTTGGATCGGCATCGCGATCGATGCGCCGATGCCGTTCGGTACGGCGTGGAAACGGACTCTTGGGCAAACCAGCCGTATTGTCATCGGCCTGATGCTGTCGGCCCTGCCAGCCTTCGTGGCGCAGTCGCTGCTGGGGGCCATTTTCTTCAACACAGGCCTTGCCGAGGCGGCGCCGCTGGCCCTCAGCGCGCTCTCCTCTTTCATCTCGCTGGTTTATATGGCGGTGCAGATCAACCTGTTCGTGCTGGCCTATCCGCGCTTCGTGTCGGAGACAGTGTAATGGCGATCGATGTCAAAATCTGTGGCTTGAAGACGCCTGCTGCAGTCGGTGCCTCTGTCGAAGGCGGCGCCGTGATGCTGGGGTTCAACTTCTATCCGAAGAGCTCGCGCTGCGTGACACCGGCCCTTGCCGGGGCGCTCGGTCAACTTGTGCCGGCGCAAGTCGTCAAAGTCGGCCTTGTCGTCGACGCCGATGACGAGACTATCGCCGCCATCCTGGCCGAGGCCGCGCTCGACATGTTGCAGTTGCATGGTCATGAAACACCGGAGCGGACGGCCGACGTCAAGGCGCGCTTCAAGCTGCCGGTGATGAAGGTGATCAGCGTTTCCGACGCCGCCGATATTGCTGGGGCCCGGAACTACGAGAAGGTCGCCGATCGCCTGCTGTTCGATGCCAAACCGCCGAAGACGATGAAGGATGCCCTGCCGGGAGGAAATGCCCTTTCCTTCGATTGGTCGCTGCTGAAGGGGCAGAGCTTCGAAAAACCCTGGATGCTGGCTGGTGGGCTTCACGCCGGGAACGTCGCCGAGGCCGTAAGGCGGACCGGTGCCAGGGCGGTCGACCTCTCCTCCGGGGTCGAGGATCGGCCAGGCGAGAAAAGCGTCAGTAAAATCAAGGAGTTCCTTGAATTATCCAAGACCCTATGACGGCGCTGGCGACGGCGTTAGGGCTTTGACCTTTGGGCGCTGCTATGGTTGATTGCGCGCTTCTAGCGAATCCCTTGGTTTTGATCTGATTTTCCGCCCTCTCGGAGCTTTTTAAGCCGTGACCACAGCACAAGCTGCCAACCCCAATTCCTACCGTACCGGGCCCGATGAACATGGCCGGTTCGGCATTTTCGGCGGTCGCTTCGTCGCTGAGACCCTGATGCCGCTGATCCTCGAGGTCGAGAAGGCTTATGCCGCGGCAAAACTGGAGCCCAAATTCGCCGAGGAGATGGAGTATTACCGCAAGCATTACATCGGCCGGCCGAGTCCGCTCTATTTCGCCGAGCGCCTGACCGCCGAGCTGGGCGGTGCCAAGGTGTACCTCAAGCGCGAGGAACTGAACCACACCGGTTCGCACAAGGTGAACAATTGCCTTGGCCAGGCCCTGCTTGCCAAGCGTATGAAGAAGACCCGCATCATCGCCGAGACCGGCGCCGGCCAGCATGGTGTGGCGACGGCGACGCTTTGCGCACTCTTCAACCTGCCCTGCACGGTCTATATGGGCGCCACCGACATCGCCCGCCAGCAACCCAACGTCTTCCGCATGAAGCTGCTGGGCGCCGAGGTCATTCCCGTCCATAGCGGCACCGCGACCTTGAAGGACGCGATGAACGAGGCGTTGCGCGACTGGGTCGCCAATGTCGAGAACACGTTCTACATCATCGGTACCGTTGCCGGCCCACACCCCTACCCCGCCATGGTCCGCGATTTCCAATGCGTGATCGGCGAGGAAACCAAGACGCAGATGATGGAAGCCGAAGGCCGTCTGCCCGACAGCCTGGTGGCCTGCATTGGCGGTGGTTCCAATGCCATGGGCCTGTTCCACCCCTTCCTGGATGACCGCGATGTCGACATCATCGGCGTTGAAGCTGGTGGCGATGGGGTCGAAACGGGTCGTCATGCCGCCTCGCTGACCGGCGGGCGCCCTGGCGTGCTGCATGGCAACCGCACTTTCCTGCTGCAGAACGATGACGGGCAGATCATTGACGCGCATTCGATCTCGGCCGGCCTCGATTATCCGGGCATCGGGCCGGAGCATTCATGGCTCCATGACATCGGCCGCGTGAAATATGTCTCGGCGACCGATGCCGAGGCATTGCAGGCCTTCCAGGATCTCTCGCGCCTCGAGGGCATCATCCCGGCGCTCGAATCCGCCCATGCCTTGGCCTATGTGAAGAAGTTGGCGCCGACCAAGCCGAAGGATCACCTGATCGTCGCTAATCTCTCGGGCCGCGGCGACAAGGACATCTACGCCGTCGCAGAAAAGCTGGGCACCAAACTATGAGCACGCGTATCGAGCGCCGCTTCGCCGAACTGAAAGCGGCCAAACGCGGCGGACTGGTGGTCTTTGTTACCGCCGGCGATCCCAATTACGAAGTCTCGCGCGAAATCGTGCTGGGCCTGCCGGGTGCCGGCGCCGACGTGATCGAACTCGGCATGCCATTCACCGACCCGATGGCCGATGGCCCTGCGATCCAGGCATCGTCCCTGCGTGCCCTGAAGAACGGGCAGGACATCAAGAAGACGCTGAAACTGGTCGGCGAGTTCCGCGCCAAGGATCAGAATACGCCGATCGTGCTGATGGGCTACTACAACCCGATCTATTCCTATGGCGTCGACAAGTTCCTCAAAGATGCCGACAGCGCCGGTGTGGACGGACTGATCGTCGTCGATCTGCCGCCGGAAGAGGATAGCGAGTTGTGCCTGCCCGCCATGAAGGCCGGCATCAACTTCATCCGTCTCGCCACACCGACGACCGATGACAACCGCCTGCCGACGGTGCTGAAGAACACCTCCGGCTTCGTCTATTATGTTTCGATCATGGGTATCACCGGCACCCGTACCGCGTCCGACACGGATATCACGGCAGCGGTCAGCCGGTTGAAGCGCCATACGGAACTGCCGATCGCGGTCGGTTTCGGCATCTCGACGCCGGAACGTGCTGCGGCGGTTGCCAAAGTGGCGGATGCCGCCGTGGTCGGCTCCGCCATCGTCAACAAGATCGCGGCCGAATTGGGTCCGGACGGCAAGCCCGGCCCGCGCGCGGCGCAGGCGGCGATCGATCTCGTGAAAAGCCTCGCTGACGGCGTGCGCGCGGCGCGTGCCTGAACGGAGACATGAAGGATGAGCTGGCTTACTAATTTCGTTCGACCGAAGATCCGCAAGCTGGTGCAGAAGACGGACGTTCCGGAGAATCTCTGGGACAAATGCCCCGCCTGCGGCCAGATGATCTTCCATCGCGAGCTCGACGCCAATCAGCGCGTCTGCACGCATTGCGGCCACCACATGCGCATTGACGTGAAGCGCCGCCTCGAACTCATGTTCGATGAAGGGAAATACGAACGCATCGAGCTGCCGAAGGTTGCCGTCGATCCGCTGAAGTTCAAGGATCGCAAGCGCTATGTCGATCGCCTGAAGGAGGCACAAGCCAAGTCAGACGAACAGGATGCCATCGTCGTCGCCTATGGGACGATGAACGGCGCCGAGGCCGTGGTCGCCGCCTTCAATTTCGATTTCATGGGCGGCTCCATGGGCATGGCGGTCGGCGAAGGCCTCGTGGCAGCGGCTGAACTAGCCGTAAAGCGCAAGGCTGGCCTCGTCGCCGTGCCGGCGTCTGGCGGTGCGCGCATGCAGGAGGGGATTCTCTCGCTGATGCAGATGCCGCGCTCGGTCATTGCCGTCGACCAGGTGAAGGAAGCGGGGCTTCCCTTCATCGTCCTGCTGACCGATCCGACCACGGGCGGTGTCTCGGCATCCTTCGCGATGCTGGGTGACATCCAGATCGCCGAGCCCGGCGCACAGATCGGCTTTGCCGGCGCCCGCGTCATCGAGGAAACGATCCGCGAGAAGCTGCCCGAAGGATTCCAGCGCGCCGAATATCTGCTGGAACATGGCATCATCGACTTGGTCGTGGCTCGCAAGGATCTGCGCGAGCAGATAGGCCGCGTCATCGGTTTGCTGACCAAGCAACCGGCCAGCGCGTGAGTACAAGCGACATAGTCCTCGAACGGCTCAACAAGCTCCACCCCAAGATCATCGATTTGGAGCTCGGCCGCGTCGAGAAGCTATTGGAGGCCGTCGGCCATCCGGAGCGGAAGCTGCCGCCGGTTGTGCACGTTGCCGGCACCAACGGTAAGGGATCTGTGATCGCCTATATGCGCGCGATCCTCGAAGCCGCCGGCTATCGTGTCCATGTCTATACCTCGCCGCATCTGGTACGTTTTCATGAGCGTATCCGCCTTGCCGGCAAGCTTATCGACGAACAGCACCTCATCGATCTGCTGGAGGAATGCGAGCAGGCCAATGGCGGCACCCAGATCACGTTCTTCGAGATCACGACGGTCGCAGCCTTCCTCGCCTTCTCGCGCGAGCCGGCAGATATCGTGTTGCTGGAAACTGGCCTCGGCGGCACCTTCGACGCCACCAATGTGATCGACCAGCCGCTGGCCAGCGTGCTGATGCCGATCTCCTTCGACCACATGCAGTTCCTGGGTGACAGCCTCACCAAGATCGCCGCCAACAAAGCCGGGATCATGAAACACGGTCGCCCGGCAATCGTCTCGCCGCAGCCGGAAGAGGCTATGGCCGTTTTCGAAGCCAAAGCCGCTGAACTCGGCGCCCCGCTCCTTCGCTTCGGCAAGGAATGGCAATGCGACGGTGAGCTTAAGACGGCCTTACGCTTCTTCGACAGTCGCGGCCCCCGCCTTTATCCGGTGCCGGGCCTTGCCGGGCGGCACCAGTTCCGCAATGCCGGCTGCGCCATCGCTGCCACAGCCGTGCTTGATGGCTTCACCATCAGCGACGCCCATATCGCGCAGGGCTTGCGCAATGTGAGCTGGCCGGCGCGCATGCAGCACCTGACCAACGGGCCTTTGATCGAGCGCCTTCCCAATGCGAAATGGGAGCTGTGGCTGGATGGCGGCCACAATGAAGAGGCCGGCGAGGTGATCGCCACAATGCTGGCTGACTGGTATGCCCGGGACGGCAAGCCGGCGCATCTCATCTTTGGCATGCTCAACACCAAGGATCCGGTGGCCTTCCTGAAGCAGCTTGCCCCCCATGTCGAGGATATGGCCGCGGTGGCGATTCCGGGCGATCACGCCAGCCTCCTGGTCGAGGATTGCGTAGCAGCCGGCGCGGAAGTGGGCCTGCTCAGCCAGGGCTATCACTCCGTCGAGGCAGCCTTACGCGCGATCGTCGATGCCCACGGCGCCGATGATTCCCGGCGCGTCCTGATCTGCGGCTCGCTCTATCTCGCCGGTACGATCCTTGCCGATAACGGCTGAGTCAGACAGGGAAGCTGAGACGAAAGTCGACCGCTCGCGCCTGCGCCGACAGATTGGCAATTTGCTGCTTTAAGCTGGCATTTTCCTGGTCGCGTTGCAGGCGTGCGAGCAGTCGGGCGCGATCAATGATCATTTCGACATAGGGCAGCGGTTCAGCTGCAGTGAACTGCGCGAGGTCGCCGGCATAGCGCTCGACCTGGGGCCAGTCACCTCGCGCCATTGACCAATCGATCGCGAATTCACGGAAGAAGATGTGGCTGTGCGCCATGCTGGTCTGCCGCAGCAAAGTTTCCCCGCGTTCGATGGCCTGGCGCGCTTCGGGCACATCGCCCAGGATATTGGCCCGGATGGCCTCGATGAGCGCGCCCGCAAAGCCGATGCCGGTCTCCTCGGCGATGCGCAGGGCGCGCGTCGACAATTCTATGGCCGAATGGTCGTCCCCGGCAGCCTTACGCGACATGGCAAGGATGATGGCGGTGATCGATTCATAGCGACGGGCGCCGATCTCGGCGGCCAGATGACACGCCGCCTCGGCGGGTCCGGCGGCATCTCGCCAACGCCGCGCGGCCATCAGGATAAAAGCCGCGGATTCCAACCCGAACATATCCCCAAAGCGATCGCCGATCAGCAGCGCCGACTGGCGCGCCTGATGGATCTCCTTCAGGCCATCGTCAAAACGGCATTGGAAGACCTGGCAATTGCCGACCATGCAGCGATTTGTGGGCAGGATGCGCAACAGACCGAAGGTTTCGGCAATGTCCACACAGGCCCGAAAATGCTCCAACGCCAAGGGATAGCGTCCTTGAAGATAGTAGGCATCACCAAGGCCGCTTTCAGCCCGCGCCAGCCATTCTGGCTCATTGGCCGCTTTGGCCGCCGCCAGGGCTGCGGAATGCGCCTCAAGGCAATCCTCGCCGGCGCCACGCGCGAAATGCAGGTTCCCGCGCAGGTAATTGATTTCGGCCAGGAGCACCATGTCACCGACCGTAATGGCAATCGGTTCGGCCATGGCAAGCCGGTCCAAGGCCGTCGCGATATCGCCGGATTGTCGATCGCAGGCAGCGAGACCGATCAAGGCACGGCATCGATCGATGCCGGCGGCATCGGCATCGAGCGCGATCTGAAAGGCGATGCGTGCCGCCGGCGCATTGCCGATGTCGAGATGGCGCCGTCCGCTCGAAAGTGCGAGCTGGCAGCGCTCATCGACCTTGCGCGCCAGTTCCAGACCGCGCCCCGCCAACCGCGCGGCCCGGTCGAGGTGATGTTGCGTTGCTTCGCTTATTGCCGCCCGATGATAGGCCAGCGCTGCCTCCGGCGCTTCGGCACGGTCGAGATGTTCAGCATGCAGGATCGGATCCTTGTCGGCGTAAAGAGCGGCGGCCTTGCGGTGCAGGCCGCGGCGACGCTCCCGCGTCAGCGCCGAATAGATGCCGTCGCGGATCAAGGCATGGGCAAAGAGGTACCCATCCGGTACCGGCCGCAGCAATTGGCGTCGCAGCATCGGTCCGGCATCGAAATCCGGCTGATCCAGCATCGCCGTCAGATCGGCTGCGTTGAATTGCTGCCCCAGGACGGAAGCAACCTGAAGGGCAACACGCTCGCCTTCCGGCAACTGATCGAGGCGGGCCAGCACGACATTCTGCAGCGAGTCCGGCAGGGCGCCCGGTTCCCCGCTCAGACGGCTGCGCAGCAATTGCTCGAGAAATAAGGGGTTACCTTCGGCCCGCGCGATGCATTCCTCGGCGAACTGGCCAAGATCGGCGGCAATCTGCTGGGACATCTCCTGCGCTTCTCTTTCCGAGATGGGTGCAAGGTCGATCGTCACGACGTGACCCTGGCGCAGGCTGGCCCGCCACGCCGCATCAATCGGATCCGGATCCAGGCGGCTTGTCATGAGGAGCATAATCGGCATGTTCGGCACGCGATCGGCGAGAACGGCCAGGGTCGACAGGCCATTCGGGTCGGCCCAGTGAATGTCCTCGATCACCAGCAGAAGCGGCTGTTTGCTGGCGGCATGCGCCAGCATGTCGGCCAAAGCTGCGGCACGCATGGCATGGCGTGCCATGTGGCCTATGGCATCGACGCGCTGTTGCAGCACCGGCTCCACAGCTTCGCCCAGCAGAGCCGCGAAGAGTGCTCGCGACAACGGCTCCAGATGATCGATACCTCCCGTCATGGAAGCCAGCGCGCGCGCCAATTGCCGATGCAGATCACGCTCAGCGCCACCGCCAAAATCGAGAATGCGAATGCAGATACTCCGAAAACCGCGTTGCCGTGCCAGGCGCGCAGCCTCCTCGGCCAGATGCGATTTGCCGATGCCTGGCACCCCACGCACCAACAATGCGTTGCCAGCATTGTCGGCTTTGCCGGCATCGAGCAGTGCCGAAATCTGGCGTAGTTCGGCACGGCGGCCGACGATCGGCTTCCATTCGCGCGCATTACCGATGGCATCGCCAACGCGATAGATGTCGACTGGGACATCCATGCCCTTGATCGACTGGGCGCTCCGCTCCTCAACCGTATAATAACCATCCAGATGACGAACGATCTCGGCCGAAACCAAGGTCTCGCCGGGCTTTGCCAAAGCCATCAGGCGTGCGGCCAAGTTCACGGCGGAACCGATCACCGTGTAACTGCTATGTGCGGAACTTCCTAGGCCGCTGGCCAGCACCTCGCCCACGGCGATGCCGATATGCACGGCAAGATCTTGGCCGGTATTGGCGGCCAGCGCGGGCATGGCAGCGTGGATTGCTTGTGCGGCGCTGACGGCGCGGCGCGGGTCGTCGCCATGGGCCGTTGGCGCGCCGAACAAGGCCATGACATTGTCGCCGATATGCTTGTCGATGCGGCCACCGCATTGCACGATGATGTCGTCGGCCAGCGCGAAGAAACGCGCCAGTAAGGCATGCGCCTCCTCCGGGTCCACCTTGCCGGCCAAGGCGGTATAGCCGGCAAGATCAACGAACATCACGCTCACCGGGCGGCGTTCCGCTCCCATCATCGGTGCAACTGGCATCGGCGCAGCTGTCATCGGTGCAGCTGGCATCGACGCAGTCGGGGCGGGCGAAGATGCCAAGGCACGGCCGCAACCGCCACAGAAGCTGTCATCTGGATCGTTGATGAAGCCGCATTTGGCGCATGCGCCGGCTAGCCCCGCACCGCAGGATGCGCAGAATTGCCGGCCAGGCTTGTTTTCGGTGCCACAGGTCGCGCAGCGCATGAAGCGGCATGCCTTAAGCTGTCCTCGCCCACGGTGACAGCTTGCGCCCGTTGGAAGCCGCTCACAAGCAAAACCCCGCCCGGTTCGCACCGGGCGGGGTTGGCTTGAAACCTAATCTAGGACGCCGGTCAGATGACCGAGTTCACCCAGTCGAGCAGCTTACGCTTTGGCTCGGCGCCGACCTTGGTCGCCGCGACCTGGCCGTCCTTGAACAGCATCAGGGTCGGCACGCCACGGATACCGTACTTCTTCGGCGTCTGCGCGTTGCGGTCGATGTCGACCTTCACGACTTTCAGCTTGCCGTTCAATTCCTGAGCGATTTCTTCCAGCGCCGGTGCAATCGACTTGCACGGGCCGCACCATTCCGCCCAGAAGTCGACCAGCACCGGCTGTGTGGACTTCAAGACGTCGGCGTCGAAGCTCGCATCGCTAACGTGGGTCGTGCTCATCCCGTCTTCCCTTTCAAAGGAGTCGCCGCCCCGGCGGTCGCTCCAATTCTACACATGAACGTCGCCCCATTTGCGGTGGGCGTCGTATGCGACTGAATCTATGAAGCCCCCCAGGCAGCGTCAAGGTGAGCGACGCGTTCCGGCGTCAGGGCTGCTTCCTACGCATAACTGCCGAGGAGCTGGTCCGGTATTTCCATGAGTCGCGGCTCGGCACTCCAAAGAAGGTAGCAAGAGATTGTATGACTTGGATAAATCCGAGCAACCACAGCGCGATAAAGGGCAAGCTGGCGCAGGTATTGCGGCGAGACATGCTCAGGCTGCATGGCTGGCGGCCGGTTGCTTTTGAAATCGACGATGTGACAGGAATCGGCCGTTACGACGAGCCGGTCGATCTGCCCGCTCACCACTTGGCTGCGCCGGTCCGCCCCCAGAATTTCCGCGACAATCGGCACCTCGGCGCGGGAGCCTGGCATGAAGAGATGTGCGAACCGGACGTCTTCAAGCACTGCCATGACTTCGTCGACCAAGGCATCCTGCGCGGTCGCATCGGCATTGAGGCCGCTCACCCGATTGACATTGTCGAGCCACCGTCGCGCTGCCACGCGGCGCTCGCCAGTGGCGAGGTCGGGCAATAATTGAAAGAGCTTGTGAATGACGAGGCCACGCTGGAAGCGGAAACCCTGATCGCGCCCCAGAGGCGAAATCAGTGTGCTGTTATCCGGCGCGGCATTGATCTCGCTGCTTGGGCGAGACGGAATGAGCGGGCGTGGCGGGTCCGGCTCCGCCACCGCTGGCGACAGCGCCCAATCCTGGAATGGCATGTCTAGATTGATGGAAAGTCCATGCTTGGATACCCCTTGCTCGGCGGCATCCGACTGCGTGGTCGTCAGGCGCAGCCAGTCGCCTTCCCAACCGTCCTCCCCCCGCCAATCGCGCGCAGCTTGCCGTTCGACACCCAGGCCCTCCTGCAGCATTTCGGTCAACGCATCGGAGACATGATCGTGCCAGCTGGGCTGCGATTGATTGCGCTCGCCGCGCCAGCCGCAGACATAAAGCCGGTCTTCAGCGCGGGTCAGTGCCACGTAAAGCAGGCGGTTCTCTTCCTCATCGTTGCGCCGTGCGACATCAGCGCGCGCAGCGGCGGTTGCCTTTACATCGAGGGCACTCCGCGCCACCCAGACGGGAATATCCGCTTCACTGGTGAGCCAAAAGAGGCCTGGCCGGTTCGGCCGCTGCCGGCGCTGCTCGGCGAGAAACACAATCGGCGCCTGCAGTCCTTTTGAACCATGCACGGTCATGATGCGCACCTGGCCGCCGCCATCGTCACTGAGTTCGCGCTTCACCTCGGCCTCAGACACCTCAAGCCAATGCCGGAAGCCCTGCAGCGACGGAATGTGATTGGCCTCGAAGGCCAGTGCGAGGTTGAGCAGTTCATCAAGCGCCTCACTCACCTGAATTCCCAGCCGCGCATGAAGCCTGCGTCGCAGGCCGCCCGCCGACAGGACGTCGGCAATGAGTTCGTAAGGCGTCCGACGTTGCGCGTTCTCAAGATAGGTTTGCAGCAATGCGACGGCTGCAGAAAAGGCCGGGCGTTCGTCACGACGGCTGCGCAATTCCTCCCACAGGCTGCGGGGGCCGCGGGCAACACACAAATCGAACAACGCTGTTTCGTCCAACCCAATCAGCGGACTCTTCAGCAGGCCACCAAGATTGAGGTCATCTTCGGGCAGGAGCAGGAAATCGAGAAATGACAGAACGTCCTGTACCGCCAGTTCGGAAAGCAGCTTGAGACGGTCGATACCCGAGACCTCGACCGATCTGGCCTTCAGAGATTTCACGAGCGCCGGCACAAACGCATTTCTTGAGCGCACGAGTACCAGGAAGTCGCCAGCCCGCACCGGGCGACCACGGGCCGGCAGGATCTCGCCCGCGCCAATCATTTCGGCAATGCATGTCGCGATGCGCTCGGCAAGCCGTGTGATCGGGTCCGCTGGCGCAGAATCGATCGCCGGCGGGGACCAGGGCAGGGGCAAGGCGGTCAAGAGCGGAATGGAAAGAGGCCATGCCTCGACCAAGCCGGCGGCCCCGCTGCGCGCCGCCAGATGGCGTATCGCATCGGCGCCGGGCTCAATCACACCCTGCTTTGCCGGTCCGGCAAAGACCTGGTCAACCAGCGAGAGAACGGCCGGGCTGGAGCGGAACGAGACATTGAGATCAACATTCTCGAAAGGCGTACGCGTATCGCTGCGGTCGACTGACCGATGCAACTGGGCCGCAAAATGATCACGCGCGTCGAGAAAGGCGCGCGGTTCCGCCCCTTGGAAACTGAAGATCGACTGCTTGAAGTCACCGACAGCAAAGATGGACCGGGGCTGATCCTCGCGTGGCCGGTCACGGCCCTTGCCGGCGATCAGCTCTGCCGCGATGGTTTTCAGGATGTCCCATTGGGCGGGGCTCGTGTCCTGGCCTTCGTCAATAAGAATATGGTCGATACCGCCATCGAGCTTATAGAGAACCCACGGCGCAATCCCGGGCCGCGCCAGCAAATCGCGGGTGCCGAGAATAAGATCATCAAAGTCGAGCGCGGCGGTCAGCGACTTCAAACGGCCGAAGCGCGCCATGAGATCGAGCCCCAGAGTGAGCAGAGCGGTCGAATCCGCCAGAATCTCGATGGCATTGAGACGCTCGACCACAGCACACAGACGCGCGCCTTCCGCGCGCAGCACATCGTCGATGTTTGACATGGCTGCTGCGGTACCCTTGGTCGCCATGATTTTGCGCAGCTCGCCTTCCTTCGTGCAGAAGACGCCAAGGTAACTCTCGAACAATGCTACGCGATCGACGATCGTTCCGGACAGCCAGGACGCCATCTTGCCAGCGCGCTCAATGTCAGTCTTCGTGCCGGCTTGCAATGCCGCGATGGATGCACGCAACGCAGCGCCATCAAAGGCTCCTTCTTGCGATGCACCCTCTAGCACCATGTGGCGCGTAGCATCGGCGGGGATTTGCAGTAACCGCGCTAGCGCATGCCGATACCCGTCAATGCCTGCCATGCGCCGCTGCAGCGCCAGAACGCGGCTGCGTGCATTCAGCAATTCCCGGATGACGAGGTCGCTGCTGAATTCGCCGGCGCGATCCGCAAGATGTGTCAATGCGGCGCAGAGGTCTGCATTGTTGCCGTTGCGCGCCGCTGTCAGCATGTCTTCTCGCGCCTCGGCGAGCAGTGCCGCGGCGTCCTGTTCTTCGATCAGCCGAAAATGTGGAGCGATACCGGCTTCCAGCGGGAAACGGCGCAGCAACGATTGGCAGAAGGCATGGATGGTCTCAATCCGCATCCCGCCTGGCGCATCCAACACCTTGGCAAAGAGCCCGCGCGCCTTGGCCTTGTAATCCGTGAGCGGGACATCGCCTAACAGATCCTTCAACTGCTTCTGCAGAGCGGTATCGGAAATTGACGCCCATTCAGCCAGCGTGGTCGCGACCCGGTTCGACATTTCCGCAGCGCCCGCCTTGGTGAAGGTCAGGCACAGAATCCGCTCTGGCCGCGCATCGTCGAGGAGCAGACGCAGCACACGGTCACGCAAGACCTTGGTCTTGCCGGAACCGGCCGAAGCGGACACCCAGACTGAAAGACCGGGATCGGCAGCGCGCCTCTGATAATCGGTGGCGAGCGCCGTGGGTGAAGATGAACGGGCCGAACTCATGTCTCGTCCTCGTTCGACCACTCGTCATAGCGTGCCAGGTGAGCGTAGTCATTGTAGGTAAGGCCGAAATCACCGCGCGGTTCGGCAAGATAGGATGCGTCGTCACGGCTGAAATAGGCGACCAGATCTTTGAGACCCTGATAGGCCTCAACGGCAAGCGTCATGGGATCGGCCAGGGTCTTGCTTTCCGTATCCTTCACAGGGACAACCGCCGCGCCGCCGCGCCCACCCTTCAAATGCCAGAACTCGAGCGCTGCTACGGCGGCGGTCGGCACGTTGTCGAAACCGCCTTGGCTGGCGATCGCAGCCTCCAACGGCAATTGAGGGGAAAAACCTAAAATGACGTCCCGTGGGTTGGGCGGCCGGCCGGTCTTGTAATCGACGATGGTCAGGCGACCATCGCGCTGAATATCGAGCCGATCGGCCTTTGCCGTCAGTGTGAAGGGTGGTGTCACACCCGCGATGGTCATACGGCCGGTGCGTTCCGTTGCAATGGCTGCGAGGTCGCTTTCGCGGCCACGCATCTCATTGATGAACCAGCCGGCCATTTGCCGGAAGCGCGGCCACCAGAAAGCCCAAACCGCCGGACGCGCCATATGCAGAGAGAATTCCTGTTCGCCGATCGTCAGCAAGCGCGTCTCTGCATCCTCCGGCAATGGCAGCGGCGTTTCCTTGAAGAAACGATCAAGGATGCCATGGAACAGATTGCCGAGATCGGCCGCGTCGGCGTTCTGGTCCAGCGGATCGAGCGGCTTCAGCTTCAGGATACGACGCGCATAGAGCACATAAGGATCGCGCATCCACTTTTCGATATCCGTCACCGGCAGCTCATTCGGCCGATATTTGGCGCCCGGCTTCGGTGCCGGCCGACCGGTCGCCTGGACTCTTTCCGGCCGGTCCAGCCGCACCTGCCAGCCACGATACTGGCTGGGGCCCTCGATCGGTTCGACCAGTTCCAATGCCCGCAGGAACGCATCAAGCCGAAGCAACCAGCGTGACGGCACGCTGGGTTTACCGCCAACGCGTTGCGCGCGCGTCATGACGACCTGTGGCGCTCCCAATGCCTGCTGGAAATCATGCGCCGCGAGGCCGATCTTGCGCTCCAGGGCCGGCAGGCCGAAATCGCGGCGCATCGGCCGACTGAGCCACGGGTCGACCGCGACCTCACCTGGCCATACGCCTTCGTTGAGCCCGCCCAGAATCATCAAGTCGACCTGCTGAAGGCGCGCTTCAAGCGGCCCCCAGATAAAGAGGCGCGGATGCAGGCCGAAATGCGGTCGCACATCGATGCTGCCCATCAACTCGCCCATCAGGGCGGCATAGGTGCTGGCATCCATCGCAGTCATGCCGGCGGAAGCTTGCAGCAACTCGGCAACAAATCCACCCAGCGCCTCGCCTGCTTCGCCATGCCACAGATAGCTGCCGCCCGTTGCATCCGGCCGTGCGGCCAGGGCTTCGGCAAAACGCACATGGGCCGTCAGACGATCGGCCAACGGCAGGTTTTCCGACCAAAAGCCAAGATCACCAATCAACATCGTCAGGCGATCCAGCAATGCGCGTAGCGACCGGCGATCGGCGTCGCCGACACGCTCGGCCGCGGCAAGGGCTGCTTCAAGCCCGGCGAGGCCCGGCGCCGGTCGCGGGCCGCGGAGAACCTTTCGTTCCAATAGATGCACAAGGCGCTGAAAATCGACTTGCGCCATGCCGGCAGCCGATAGCGGGTGCTTCAGCAAGGCAAGAAACGGCACTGGCGCCAAATCTTCGGCCAGCGCCTCCGCTATCAAGCGGAAGAAAAGGCCGTTCCCGGTCGTCGGCAATGGTGCACCGGCGGAATCGTCGATGACAATGCCCCAACGCCGCAACTCGGCAGCGACGCGGCGCGCCAGGCCCCGATCCGGGGTCACCAAGGCGGCGCGATAGGGTGCCGGCTGGGCCACAGCCTCTCGTAGCATCAGCGCGATCACGCCGGCTTCTTCCTGTTCCGTGCGGCAATCGATACGCTCTACGTTCTGCCATGCAAGTTCGGCTGTCTCCTTCAGCCGTGCTGCGACGGTGGGCCACTCCTTCGTCGCTTCGGCGGGCAGCAAGGCAGCGCCTACAATGCGTGCACGGGATGGATGAGCCGGTCGGTGGGGACCTTCGGGCAAAACATGCGGCCACATCCACACCGATTGGGGCGTCGTCTTCAACCGTGCCAGCAATTGAGCAAGGCCGAATTGCGGGTGCGCCGGGTCACCGGATATTTCGCGCCATTGCCGCTCGTCGGCATGGCCATCAAGGCCCGGCAGAACGATTAAGCCATTTGGCAGATCCGCAATCGTGGCGATGAGGTCGGCACTTGCCGGGATGGAGCCGGTGGAACCCGCCGCGACGATGGGGTGCACTGGCGGCCGCTCCCGCCACAACCGCGCCTGCCGCTGCAGCAGGAGGTTACGGCGCTTCGCGGCATCGACGGCACCTTCCTGGCGCAGGATCTCCGGCCAATTCTGTTGCAGGATATCGAGAAAACGCAACGTCAGCTGCCAGTGCTCAGCGAGTTCCGCCGGCGCCAGGTTGCGGATGTTTGCAAAATCGAGGCGTTCGGTCTCGACTTGATCGAGCAATCGCGCCAGTTCGCTGGCAAGACGGGCTGCCTGATCGAAGGACATATCGCCGCCACCGGGCAATGTCGCTGCCGCCGCACTCTGTACAAGGCGCGCGAGCAGCAGGTGCCGGCGCATAGCCGGCATAGCCGCTGGCAGTGGATCGGAAAGGTCCTCACCCAAAGACAAGTCGAGTGCTACGCCTTGAAGGCCCAGTTCATTGTCGTCGAGGTCGCCGAGCGGCATGAGCCGTGGCAGCATCAGCGCACGACCGCCGCCGGCACCCAATCGCAGGAAGGCTTCCTGCACGGCGCGGCACGCACGGCGATTGGGGAGCAGCACTGTAATGGCACTGAGGCTCAACGGATCGTCGGCGGCTTCTTGCATCAGACCATGCGCCAACGCATCGACGAAGCTGACGCCCGTCGGAATGCAGCAGACACGCGACTCGCGCCCGAAAAGACTTGGCCGTCTATCCATCACCCTCGCCTCATTGGCGAGGCAGCTTGGCTTAGAATCGGATGCCGTGGAAGCTCAAATGCCGCTCGACTTCCACAAGGTGTTGCGGCGTTGAGACATGGTACCACTCGCCATCATGCCGCAGCCCGAAAAGGCGGTCTTCCTCGATCGCCCGGTCCCAAACGACATTGGTCGAAAAGGCGCCCTTGGGCGGATCGCGAAACAGGCGCGGATGGCAAATCTGAATGCCGGCATAAAGGAAGGGCGCCACCTGCCAGCCGAGACGCCGGCGCACCCGGCCCTCCTGGTCCATGATGAAGTCGCCTTTGCCGTCATAGCCCACCGCCGTCACCGTCGATTGCAGCAGCAACAGCGCATCCATGCGCGCATCGTCCCAGTTCTGGGCAAGCCTTACCAGCGCATCGGTCTTGCCGTTGAGCCAGATGATCTTGGCATTGATGGCGTAAAAGGGTTCGTCACCCAGCAGCGGCAAGGCTTGGACGATGCCACCGCCGGTTTCCAGAATTTCCGCTTCTTCGGAATAGACGATCTCGATATCGCGTCGGCCCTTGAGATGCTCACGAATCTTGTCGCCGAGGTGATGCAGGTTGATCACGGCGCGCTTCACGCCAACGGCGACGAGCCGGTTGAGCACCACGTCCAGCATCGGCACGCCCAGCACAGGCACCAGCGCCTTGGGCACCGTGTCGGTATAAGGGCGCAGTCGGGTGCCAAAGCCGGCAGCCATCACCATGGCGGTCTTGGGCACGTTGATGCGTTCGCTGGGCAAGATTCTGGGTCCTTCAGGCAGTGGCGATGGCCGCGCGTTCGCGGGGCGGTAGATGGCGGGCGTACCAGGTAGCGACAGGCGCCATCACCGGGTGCTCGATGTCATGGGCGACGAGTTCCCAGACGCGCGGCATGAAGCGCTGGTACCAAGGCTTGCCGTCGCGCTTGAGCAGGCGTGCAAAAGTACCGGCAATGCGCGTGTTACGCTGCGCACCGATGATGGCGTAGGCCGCCATATAGGCATCGCGGTCGATGTTCGGATTGGCGGCCAGATAGCGCTCGATCATCCGCGTCATCAAATCCCAAGGCACATTGCGGCGCACGTCTTCCAACAGCGAAACCAGATCGAAAGTTGCGGGCGCCAGAACGGCATCCTGGAAGTCGAGCAGGCCGCACGCCTCAACGCCCTGGCGTCCTTTCAGAACCAACAAATTGTCGACATGGAAGTCGAAGAGCGCGATCGATTTGGGCGCCTTCTCGCGTTGCGGCAGAACCTTTTGCCAGGCCGCGACGAACTCGGCCCGCACGTCATCCGGCGCCGATGTGCCGAAATGTGCCGGCCAGTACCAATCGAGCACCAACTGCACCTCACGCAAGGCGCGCGCATCGTCAAAGACGGGCAGACTCTGCAATTCTTCAGTCGGTACTTTCTTATGAAGGGCAATCAGCGTGTCGGTTGCCAGGGCGTAGAGCGTTTCGGCATCACCACCCGCATCGAGTTCCCGCGTATAAGTCTGATCCCCAAGATCTTCGAGCAGGAGGAAGCCGGCCTCTGAGTCCTCGGCAAAGATCTCCGGCGCACTGAAGCCCAACCCCTTCAACATGCGGCCGATCCGGACGAAGGGTCGCACATTTTCCATCGGCGGCGGCGCATCCATCAGCACGGCAGTCTTGTCGCCCATGGAGAGACGGTCGTAGTGGCGGAACGACGCATCCCCCGCTAGCAGACGCAAATCGGCCCCGCCCCAACCCGCTTCGGCAAGAAACCGGTCGCGGCGCAAAAGGCGCGTTTCAGCCGTCATGGTTGTCGCATTCATTCCTCGTCACTCCCCCAACAACGCTGTCTTGAATCCGCTCAATCGCCGCTGCCACGCGTCCGAACCGGCGAGATTGAGAATTCGCGACTCGCCAGTTGATCCGGCCAGCAGAGTCACGTCGAGCCGATGGCGTGGCAAGAGCGAGCCGAGGCGCTCCGGCCACTCGATGAGCGAAATACCTTCGGCAAACGCCTCCTCTATCCCCATTTCATAGGCTTCTTCGGCCGATTTCAGGCGATAAAGGTCGAAATGCCAGATTTCGACCGGTCTTTCGCCGATTTGGGCCGGATAAGTCTGAACCAAGGTGAAGGTTGGGCTGGGTATGGCCTCCTCCGACGGCACCAGGGCGCCGATGAACCCACGCGCCAAGGTCGTTTTCCCGGCTCCTAAATCGCCCCATAGCGCCAGCACGTCTCCAGGACACGCGAGGCCGGCCAATACCCTTCCGGCCCGTGCGGTCATGTCCGCACCGGTAAGCTCGATTTCCAACAGATTCAGTGGCGCCACTGGCTTCATGGCGTCGGTTTGTAGCTGCCCGGCGACCTTGCCGCAACGTCCAACATGCCGACGGATTTGCCCATTGATTACAATATGCTAAAGGAGGCCAGCAGAATTTCGGGGAGGTAGTGATGAGTGCCGTTCAGCAGACCGATGTCGTCATCATCGGCGCGGGGCCTGTGGGCCTTTTTGCCGTCTTTGAATGCGGCATGCTGAAAATGCGCTGCCATGTCATCGATGCGCTGGAAAGTACCGGCGGGCAATGCGTTGCCATGTATCCGGAAAAGCCCATTTATGACATCCCCGGCTACCCTTCGATCGACGCTGCCGCCCTCATCCAGAAACTTGAGGAGCAGGCAGCCCCTTTCAGCCCGACCTTTCACCTCGGCCAGCAGGTCGAAAAACTGACTGAGATCGGCGACCGCTGGCTGGTCGAGACCAATACCGGCACCAAGATCGACACCAGGGTCGTCATCATCGCGGCAGGCTGCGGCGCCTTCGGTCCCAATCGCCCGCCGCTCGACCATTTGACCGAGTATGAAGGCAAAAGCATCTTCTACCTGGTGAAGCGGCGCGAGGATTTCCGCGGCAAGCGCATCGTGATTGCCGGTGGTGGCGATTCGGCGCTCGACTGGACCATCTCCCTGGCCGACATCGCCGAGAAAATCTACGTCATCCACCGCCGCCCCAAGTTTCGCGGTGCGCCGGAATCGGTCGCCCGGATGGAAGCGCTCGCCAAGACCGACAAGGTCGAATTGGTGGTTCCCTATCAGCTGCATAGCCTGGAAGGCGCCGCCGGGCAGCTTTCCGCGGTGAACGTGGCGACGATGGAGGGCGAAGTTCGCCGGTTGGAAGCCGATACGCTGCTGCCCTTCTTCGGTCTGGCCATGAACCTCGGCCCGATCGCGAATTGGGGTCTCAACCTCGATCGCAGCCACATCACGGTCAATCCACAGAATTGCAGCACGAGTGCCCCGGGCATCTTCGCCATCGGCGATATCGCCAGTTATCCCGGCAAGCTCAAGCTGATCCTGTGCGGTTTCTCAGAAGCAGCGATGGCCGCCCATGCGGCGCATCCTCTGCTGCACCCTGGCGAAGCGTTGCACTTCGAGTATTCGACCTCGAAAGGCGTTCCGGGCAGCTGAAGCCAGATAGGCTCGAATTCTTATCTCACTGTGTGAATTCGGATATTTATTTTGCCTTAACAAACTTTTGCCAAGGTGGCGAAAGGGGGCGCCGGGAGTCGCGTTTTTGGTGCTCTAAAGCATTGGCAAAGCGGATTTCCGACCTTGAGCACAATGGTTTCAGCGACGGTCGACGCGGCAGTCATCCTGGATGACGAGACCGATGGCGGTGCATCGCGGCCTGAATCCTGGCGCATCCTGATCGTCGACGATGACCCTGATGTCCATGTGACGACGGAATTCGCACTCGGCAGCGAAACCATCCTCAATCGGCCCCTGCAGTTTCTCCATGCCTATTCCGCCAGCGAGGCGGAGACCCTCCTCACCAAACTCAATGACATTGCCGTCATCCTGCTCGATGTGGTGATGGAAACCGACGACGCCGGTCTGCGTCTTGTCCACACGATCCGCGATACATTGGGGCTGTCGACGCCGCGCATCATTCTCCGCACGGGGCAGCCGGGCTATGCGCCCGAACATGACGTCATCCGTGATTACGATATCGACGATTATCGTACGAAGGCCGAACTGTCGAAGGTACGACTCTTCACATCCGTAACCACCGCCCTACGCGCCTTTGACCGCCTGCGCCAACTCCTCGATGCGAACCAGCGCCTGGAGAAAATGACGCGAGAGCTCGAGATCCTGAACATCGACTATCTGGAACAGCGGGAAGCCGCTCTCACCGCGGCACAGGCAAAATCACGCTTTCTTGCCAATGTCAGTCACGAATTGCGCACGCCTCTCAACGCGATCGTGGGCTTCAGTGAGTTGTCGCTGCGTGCAATTGACGATCGACGTCCGATTCCGCCGGCCTATCTGCAAGACATTCTGGAGGCCGGCCGCCGCCTGACGGCGCTGGTCGACGACATTCTCGACTTCAGCCAGCTCGACTCCCGCAAGCGCCAGTTGATCGTGGAACCGGTCAATATCCAGGAGTTGATCGACTATCAGCAGGAGCTCTTCATCGGCGAAGCCCACCGCCTCGGCCTTCAGCTCGCCGTCGCTGCCGGTCCGCGCGAGCAAGTCTGTCATGTCGACCGCAGCTCGCTGAGCAAAATTCTCAGCCACGTTATCTCCAATGGCATCCGCTTCTCGCCGCGCAACAATACCGTCGAAATCGATTGGAGCTTTGAAGAAGGTTCCTTGCGCATATCCGTGAGCGATCGCGGCCCGGGTATTCCGAAATCCATCAAGGAAAATCTCGACGAGCCCTTTTCAATCGGCCAGGACGTGCTGACCAAGGATGCGAGCGGTCTGGGCCTCGGGCTCACACATTGTCGATTGCTGATGACTATGATGGGTGGTCGGATCTTCATCCAAGATCGCGAGGGTGGCGGCAGTCGCGTCACTCTTCTGCTGCCAGATCTCGCAAGCTAGGTGCGGCGGTGACGACCGCGCCTCAGCCAGCCAATCAACGCGATATCTTATCGCCGGTGACAGCTGCCTTCCTGGCGGAGCTGGCGCGCCTGTCCGCTGTCCAGGAAGGCGATCTCGAAGCCGTCGCCGCCTTCGCCTGCAAACGCGCGCTGGATCTCGTCGACGCGCGCTATCTCAGTGTTTGGATGCTCGATGGGGCGAGAACCCGCATCAGCAGTATCATGCGCTACGATGCCGAAACCGGCCAACCCGGCGCAGCGATCGACCTGCCCGCCGACAAGGTCGTCGCTGAGCTGGCGGCACTCAATCAGACAGCCCAGATCGTGAGCGATGATGCGTTGGCGGATCCACGCCTTGCCGGCATCCGTGATGGTTATTTGAAGGAAACCGGTGTCATTTCCGTACTGGAGCACGTCATCCGCGTCGGTGGTAACGATGTCGGCCTCCTGAGTTTTGAACGGACGACACAGGGCGCGCCATGGCAGCCAGCCGATCTGGCCTTAGCCCGCGGCATTTGCAGCTATCTCGCGTTGACGGCTGCCAACCAACAGCGCCGCGAGCTCGAGGAAAAATCGGCAGCCAATACCGCTCTGCAGGCAGCGATCCTTGAAAACGCCGCCTATGCCGTCATTGCTGCCGATATCAACGGTAAGATCACATTTTTCAATCGCGCTGCCGAGCAGATGCTCGGCTATCGGTCAGACGAGGTCGTTCACAAAGAAACACCGCTCCTTTTTCACGACGCTGCCGAGATCGAACAACGGGCTGTCCAATATTCAAAGGAACTCAATACGCCCATTGTGCCTGGCTACAACGTCTTTACAGCCAAGACCCTGGCCGGTGAACGAAACGAAGAGGAGTGGATCTATGTGCGGCGTGATGGCAGCCGCTTCCCTGCCCTTCTATCCATTACGGCCATTCGCGGGCCCGACGGGATCATCAACGGCTTTCTGGGCATGGCATCGGACATCAGCGAACGCAAGCGGGTCACCTCGCGCCTACGCCAGTCGGAAGAAATGCTGTCCCGCGTATTGCTGCAATCGCCGGACTCCATTCTCATTACAGCGCTATCCGACGGCCGCATCCTCGAGGTCAATCCAGGCTTTGAGCAGATCACGGGCTATAGCCGGCACGAGGCCATCGGACGGACTACGATCGACCTTGCAATCTGGGTCGACCTCGACGAGCGCGATGACATGCTGGGGCAGGTCCGACGCAATGGCGAAGTCCGCTCCATGCCGATCCGTATTTCGAGGCACGGTCGGGAAGTGCGCCATTGCATCTTGTGGGGCCGAACCTTTGAATTCAACGGCGTCGACGCGCTGCTTACCTCCGTGCACGACGTCACGCACATCAAGGAAGCCGAACAGAAGGCGCGCGAAGCGCAGAACATGCTGCAGGCGGTGCTCGACACGGTCCCGGCGCATGTCTTCTGGAAAGACCGAGACTCAATCTACCTAGGCTGCAATCGCCAATTTGCGCTTGATAATGGCTTTGCATCCGCGGCAGACGTCGTCGGAACAACCGATTATGATCAGCTACGCAATCCAACGCCTGCGTTTTTGGCAGAGATCGGCAAGGTCATTGAGACCGACCGTCACATCGTTGCCACAAAAGAGACAAGCGCGCCGAGGAACATCCCCTTCGTGCTACCGGACGACACGGTCCATTGGATGAGCGTCATCAAGCGCCCATTGCTGGATGACAATGGCGACGTCGTTGGCATCCTCGGTGTGCAGCATGACATCACGGAGGTTCTTGAGAACGAGCGCGCGGCGAAGAACGCCCAGCACATGCTGCAGCAGGTTCTCGATACCATTCCGTCATACGTGTTCTGGAAGGATCGCCATTCCCGGTACCTCGGCGGCAATCGTGTCTTTTCGGAAGAAGCGGGCTTTACCGATCCAGACGATGTCATCGGCAAGTCGGATTTCGACCTGCCATGGGCAGAATATGCCAACGAGTTCCAAGAGGAAGACCGAGAGGTTCTGGCAACCGGCAAACCGTTGCTTGATCGAGTCAAGGCCTTCCTATCTCCAAATGGGTCGGCGCGCTGGATCAAGACCGAGAAGCTACCGATGGCGGATGCCAGCGGTGAGATCATTGGGATTCTTGGCGTGCAGCACGACATCACCGAGCAGGTTCGCAGCGAACAACAGCTACGGGCCAGCGAAGAGAAGTTGCGTTCGCTCTTTACCTTCAGTCCACTCGGCATCAACCTGCAGGATATGAGCGGACGTTATGTGGATGCCAACGATGCCTTCCTGAAGATTGTCGGGTATTCGCGGGAAGAGCTTCTTGGGATAAGTTGCTACGACCTGATTCCGCCGGACTATCTTGAAGAGGAGCCGGCACGGCTGCAGCGCCTTCGGGAAACGGGACTGATACCCGCTTATGAAAAGGCCTATCTTCACAAGGACGGTAGCCGAATTCCAGTCTCGACCTCCACCGTTCTGGTGTCGGGACCGGACGGTCAGGAATTCAAATGGACGATCGTCGAAGACATCACCATCCGCCTCGAGGCGCGGGAAGCGCAACGCAAGCTCAATGACGAGCTGGAACGGCTTGTGGCGGAACGAACGGTAGAACTGCAGGCCGCTATTGAAGGCCTGATGCGTGCTGAAAAACTCGCCTCGCTGGGCAGCCTGGTCGCGGGTGTTGCCCATGAAATCAGCACCCCGGTCGGCAATGCCAGCCTTGCCACTTCCACCTTGGTTGGCGCTATCGACGATTTCGAAACACAGCTTCGAGAGAAACTCACGCGTGGCGCGCTCGATGGATTTGTACGGCAAGTAAAGTTGGGCGTCGACATTGCCAACCGCAATATCGAGCGGGTAGCCAGCCTGATTCAGAGTTTCAAGCAGGTGGCGGTCGATCAAACGAGCTCGCAGCGCCGACAGTTCCAGATGACAGAGATCGTGGACGAGATTCTGACGACGATGCATCCCAGTCTCAAGCGCGCCGGAGTCGTGACTGACGCATCGATCGACCCTGCCTTGATGCTCGATTCCTATCCCGGCCCTCTCGGCCAGGTTCTGACAAATCTAATCAACAACGCCATTCTGCATGCCTTCCCCAAAGATAATCCGAAGGCCCCGCCCCCTAGCACACGTCACATTGGCATCAGTGCGCAGCCGATCGACGGGCAGATGATTCGCCTGGAAGTGCGAGACAATGGTGTGGGCATTCCCGCCCCGGTCCTTGGCCGCATCTTCGATCCGTTTTATACGTCAAAGCTCGGACAAGGCGGCAGCGGCCTTGGCCTGCATATCGTCCATAATATCGTCGGCGACGTGCTAGCCGGCAGTGTCGGTGTCGTAAGTGAAGTCGGACTGGGCACAACCTTTACCATCACCCTGCCCAGGATCACGCCACAGTCGGCAGCGACAACCAGTCAGGAAGCCAAAGCATGACGCTGCAACCGCCGACGGCCTTTTCCACCGAAGAGACGGCGCATTGGGTTCTGCTACGGCCAATACCGCCTGCCGACGATGACCTGTTCGAATTCAGCGAAGCGGATGACACCGAGGCCGTGGCGCTGCGGCCATGGTCCGTTCTCATCGTCGATGACGATAGTGAAGTGCATCGTGCCGTCGAACTGGCCTTGACCGGCGTTCGGATCGCTGGTCGGTCGCTCAACCTGATACATTCTCTGTCGGCAGCGGATGCACGGCAGCACCTTGCCGAACTGTCCCGTGGTATCGACCTGGTCCTCCTCGATGTCGTCATGGAAACGGCCGATGCCGGCCTGACCTTGCTGGATGAAATGCGGTCGGCACCCGCCACCCGGGCACTGCCTGTCCTGCTCCATACCGGACAGCCAGGCCAGGCGCCGGAACGGCTCGTCCGTTCCCGCTATGATATCAGCGGCTATCTCACCAAGACGACAGTGACACGCCAGGGGTTGATCACGGCCCTGGAATCCGTTCTGAAGGGTTAGGCCGCGCTACGTGCCTGCAAGGGCAAGGCACAGACGATGCGGCGGCCATGCGGCCCCGATTCCGTTAGCAACTGGCCGCCATGCATTTCGATGAGCGTGCGCGCCAATGCGACACCCAAGCCACGCGTCGAACTGCGGGCCTGCGATGAATCTGAATCGGGCCCGACATCGACGCCGAAATCGTCCTGAGCTCCCTGCACGGCGACGCTGATATCCAGGCTTTCGCCTTGGCGCGCGGCCTGAACCTTGACCGTACGTCCACCAGGCGCGGCACCGATCGCCGCGCTGAGAAGATTGCCAAGGGCCTGCTTCAGGCGCTGTGGGTCGGCGCTGATGACACCCACATCGGCATCGACTTCGATCAGCAATTCTATATTGCGGCTGCGGGCGCGCTGTTGGAACAGGCGCGCTATCGACTCCGTCAGCTGTCGGACATCGACCTGGGCAGGCTCCAAATGGATATAGCCCGCCTCGATCGCGGCGACGTCGATGACATCGCCGATCATGAGGATGAGATTCTGGGCGGAATCGAGAATGGCCGATGAGTATTCCAGCTGCCGCTCGTTCATTTCGCCGAAATACTGGCGCGACAGCAATTCGGCGTAACCGATGATCGCGTTGAGAGGTGTACGGAATTCGTAGGAAACGTTGGCGATGAATTCAGACTTCAAGCGATCGGCCGCAACCAGCGCCTCGTTACGCTCAGTGAGCGCCCGCTCCATGTTGATGCTGTCGGTCACGTCCGTGTATTTGAACAGGCGCCCGCCATCGGCCAGCGGGATAGCGGCAATGTCGATGATCTTGCCGTCGGTGCGCTCCAGGCGCCAGTTCTTCACCTCGCGCTCGCCGATATTGGAAACGATACGGCGGCGTAGCTCGTCCCAGTTCGGACGGGCTTCGAAGAAGGGTTTTACCGCCTCGACAATCTGGCGGACATGCGGCTCATCCTCAACCTCCTTGTCGGTGAGGTTCCAAAGACGCACGAAGGCCGGATTATAGAGCTTCAACCGCGCATCGCCGCCGAACACGGCAATACCTTCATAAAGATGGTCGATGGTTTCCTTCTGCACCTCGATGAGCGTGTTGTAATTCCGCTCCAGCGCCAGCTTGTCGGTCACATCCTCAAAGGTCAGGATGACGCCGCCGAAGGGATGTGGCGAGGCCAGCATGCGATAGGTGGCACCCGAGGGGACGTGCATCAGATCTTCGAACGGCGCGATGACCGACATGACCTGCCGGCTCCATTCCTGCTTGAAAGAGCGGAAATCGGCCTGCTCCGGTATCTGGCGCCGCTCGCGCAGCATGTCGAGTACCTGGTCGACGCTGGGCTCCATGCGCAGGAATCCAGCATCGAGATTGAACATCTCGCGGAAAGCGGTATTGAAGAACTTCACACGCTTATCGGGGCCAAAAATGACGATGCCCGTGCCTAGCGCCTGCAGCACGTCGTCATGCGCCGCGATATGGCGGGCAAGCTCGGCATGGCTTTCTTCGAGCTGCGTCTGGTCGAGCGCAAAGCCGATGACGGAGCCGTCGGGGAGCGGTACCTCGGTGAGGTCATAGAGGCGGCGCTGGCCCTTCACCACCAATTGCTGGCTCTCCGATTGAGCAAGCCCCACACGCTGAGCGCGTTTGGCCAGGGCCTTCGCCGCCTGATTGATCTCGCGCCCGTCGCTGATGATGCGCTCGACCGATAGATCGTGAATATGGGCAAAGGCCGGATTGCACCAGGCGATGGCAAGCTCCGGCCCGCGCCGCCAGACCGGATAGGGCAATTGCTCCAGCAGCTGTGCGAGTGACGCGGCCGTCTTCAGTGCATGGGCGGAGGCCTGTTCCAACGGGTCGACAATATCGCCGATATCGCTGAGCCACAGATGACAGCTCTCGCCGTTGCGGGCGCCGGTCCAGCGCAGACGCATACCCGGTCCCGGCGCCGGCAGGAAAGAGAAGCCGCGCCCCTCCTTCTCCAGCAACATGACGGCGCTGAGGAGCTCCGTTTGATCCGCAGGCTTCATACCGGCGACAAGGTCGGCGCGGGTGCAATCACCTTCGGCCGGCAGATTGAGCCAGGTGCGCGCGCGCTGATCGACCAATGCGCGCCCGCCCTTTTCCCAAGCGACATGCCCCAGCGGCGCCGTCGCCCATTCGGCCTGTGCCGCCAGCAGAATGCGGTCGCCCTCAGCAATCGCGCTGCGTGCGGCGGCCAATTCGGATTGCAATGCTTTCCGGTACTGGGCGAGTCGCCAAGCATAGCCGACGGCTGCTGCCAAGCCGGCTCCCAACAACCCCACGCTCGTCCAGAAAAACAGCGAGTCGCCCATGGCCATGCACTCTACGGGCGTAGGAATTGTGTGACAAGCCCATCACAAAACCAGGCGAAAAGAAAAGGGCGCCCGGTGTTGACCGGACGCCCCTTGGGTATCTCCGCTTATCGCAGGATCAATAGCGGTAATGCTCCGGCTTGAACGGGCCGGCCTGGGCGACGCCCAGATAGGCTGCCTGCTTCTCGCTGAGCTTGGTGAGCTTGGCGCCGACCTTCTCGAGATGGAGGAAGGCAACTTTCTCGTCGAGGTGCTTCGGCAGCACATAGACTTCGTTCTTATAGGATTTGTGGTTATTCCACAGTTCGATCTGCGCCAGCACCTGGTTGGTGAAGGAGGCCGACATGACGAAGCTGGGATGGCCGGTGGCGCAGCCGAGATTGACCAAGCGGCCTTCGGCCAGCACCAGGATGCGGCGGCCGGTCGGGAATTCGACCTCGTCCACCTGCGGCTTCACATTGTGCCACTTGAAGTTACGCAAGCCCGCAATCTGGATCTCGCTATCGAAGTGGCCGATGTTACAGACGATCGCCCGGTCCTTCATCTCGCGCATATGCTCGACGGTGATGACGTCGACACAGCCGGTGGCGGTGACAAAGATGTCGCCGCGGGTCGCGGCATCTTCCATCGTCGTCACTTCATAGCCTTCCATCGCGGCCTGCAGCGCGCAGATCGGGTCGGCTTCGGTCACCAGCACGCGGCAGCCGGCATGACGCAGGCTTTCGGCCGAGCCCTTGCCCACATCGCCGAAACCGGCGACGACGGCGACCTTGCCAGCCATCATGACGTCGGTGGCGCGGCGAACGGCGTCGACCAGGCTTTCGCGGCAGCCATACTTGTTGTCGAATTTCGACTTGGTGACGCTGTCGTTGACGTTGATCGCCGGAACCTTCAGCGAGCCGTCCTTCTGCATCTGATAGAGGCGATGCACGCCGGTCGTGGTCTCTTCCGAGATGCCTTTGATCTCCTTCAGCATGTCGGGATACTTGTCGTGCATGATCTGGGTGAGGTCGCCGCCGTCATCGAGGATCATGTTGGGCTTCCAGCCGCCGGGGCCGGCGATCGTCGCTTCGATGCACCACCAGAATTCTTCCTCATTCATGCCCTTCCAGGCGAAAACGGGGATGCCCTTCGCAGCGATCGCGGCAGCGGCGTGATCCTGGGTCGAGAAGATGTTGCAGGACGACCAGCGCACTTCGGCGCCCAAGGCCACCAGCGTCTCGATAAGGACCGCCGTCTGGATGGTCATATGGAGGCAGCCGGCAATGCGGGCGCCTTTGAGCGGCTGCTTCTTGCCGAATTCCTCGCGGATCGACATGAGGCCCGGCATTTCGGTCTCGGCGATCGCGATCTCTTTGCGGCCCCAATCGGCGAGGCTGAAATCTTTCACCTTGTAGTCATTGGTGGCCATAACGGCGTCTCCATCAGATAAGGATTTATTTATATGGCGCCGTATAGCAGGCCAGCGCCAGCCGGGCAAGCGCTGGTTTATGGCTGCGCCGGAATCTGCTCAAACGATTGAACCATATGGGGAATGCGGCCTGATCGGCGCCCAGTGATCCCATGACCTGGAAAGAGAATGGCGACCACAGAGCCATCGAACTACCAGCATTCTTCAGGGCATCGGCCGTCGAGCGCAGCGCGGAAATAGGGAAAGCCCCGGCCAATAGAACCGGTCAGGCTCCCCCCACGAATCGCACGTATCGCACGTGAAGCTTAGACTGCGAGTGCGTTGAAATCGTCGAGCAGCATGGCGATGCGGCCCGTATCCCACTGGTCCATGATGAGGCGCGCGCAACGCGTGGCCGCAAGGTAGTCGATATTCCGGATGCGCTGTTTCACGCGCGGCAGATTGACCGGCGCCATGGAAAGATCCTGAATGCCGAGGCCCAGCAGCAGCGGCGCGAATTTCGGATCGCCGGCGATCTCGCCGCATACACTGATGGGAATGCGCGCGCGCAAGGCCGCTTCTGTCGCAAATTGGATGAGACGCAGCACGGCCGGATGCAGCGGGTTATAGAGATGCGCCACCTGCTCTTCCCCGCGGTCGATGGCCAGCGTGTATTGGGTCAGGTCGTTCGAACCCACGGCAAAGAAGTCCGATACTTGCGCCAGCGCATCGGCAGAGAGGGCCGCACCCGGCACCTCGATCATGACGCCCATGGGAGGCATCGGGTCCGCCATCTTGACGCCACGCCGTTTCAAGCGCTTGGCCACCTGCGCCAGGATATCGCGGACCTGCTTTACCTCGGTCAAGGACGAGATCATCGGCAATAGAATCCGCACTGGCCCGAAGGCGCTGGCCCGCAGGATCGCCGCCAATTGTGTCTCCAGCAATGCACGCTCCTGGAGACCGAGACGAATCGCCCGTAAACCCAGCGCCGGATTAGCCGCATCGCCCAGGCGCTCACGCAACGAAGGTGCCAGCTTGTCGCCACCGACATCGAGCGTGCGAATGGTGACGGGCTTTCCCTCCATTCCCTCGACAATCGCGCGATAAGCTTCGACCTGCTCGTCTTCCGTCGGTAGATCCGCCCGGTTCATATAGAGGAACTCGGAGCGGAGAAGGCCGACGCCCTCGGCACCGGCCGCCAACGCCATGTCGAGCTCGCGCGGCAATTCCAGATTCACCAGCATGCCGATACGCTGCCCGTCACGCGTCTGCGCCGGCAACTTCTTCAGGCGCGACAGAATCCGCTCGGTCTTTTCCAGCTCCAACTGGCGGCGATGGAATTCCTCAAGCCGTGCTGCTGTGGGATTGATGAAGATGCGTCCGCCGGCACCATCGACGATAACGGTGTCGCCAGTCCTCACCGCATTGGAAAGACCGGCCAAGCCCAATACGGCCGGCAATGCCAAGGAGCGCGCCATGATGGCGGTGTGGCTCTCGGCACCACCTAATTCCGTCGCAAAGGCATGAATGCGCTTGGGGTCGAGCAGCGCCGTATCGGCAGGCGTCAACTCTTCGGCAATGACGATGGCGCCTTCAGGCAGATGCTTGAAGGCCTCGAACGGCGTCTTGGTGAGATTACGCAGCAGCCGATCGCCGACCTCGCGCACATCCTTGGCCCGGGCCGAGAGATAGGGGTCATTGAGATGTTCGAAATCATGCGCAATCGCATTGATCTCGGACTGGACGGCCGCTTCGGCATTCTGCTGCTCGCCGGTAATGCGTTTCTCCACACCCCGCACGATGCGCGAGCCGGAAAGCATCTGCATATGCGCATCCAGCAGGAACTCGAGCTCCTCGGCGGCTGCACCATGGAGTTCGGCGCTCTTCTTCTTCAGCTTTCTCAGCTGCCGTTCGGACTTGTCCAGCGCGTCGCGAAAGCGCTCCAATTCAGCCTCGACGGCATCGGCCGAAATTTCGTAATCCGGCACGTTGACGACGCCGATCTCGACGACATGCGCTTCGCCGATAGCGATGCCGGCCGACACGCCGAGACCTTCAAGCAGCACCTCACGGCCGGCCGCCAGCTTGTCCCTCGCGGTCTTTATTGTGCGACGTGGCAGGCGTGGTGTCTCACTCTTCATCGAATTTGCGCAAGATGAGATCGACCAGAGCGTCGATCGCAGCCCGCGCATCGGAACCCCTGGCGCGGATTTCGAGCTCTGTGCCGATGCTGGCGGCCAGCATCATCAGGCCCATGATGGAGCCGCCGCTTACATCCATTTCGCCCTTGGCAACACGGATGTCGGCGTCGAAGCCACCGGCCGTCTTCACGAATTTAGCTGCCGCGCGGGCATGAAGGCCTTTCTGGTTGGAAATCTGAGCGCGGGCAGTGATCATGTCGGTCATCGGCGCCTCCCCGTCAGCATTCGCTGGCTTTGAGGAGCTGGGAAGCGACGTTGATGTATTTTCTGCCCGCTTCCTGTGCCGCCGTCACGGCGCCCGTCAGCGGCAAGGTACCCCGCACGCTGGCAAGCTTGATCAGCATTGGCAGATTGACGCCCGCCACGACCTCGACATTCGCCTTGTCGAGTGTCGAGATGGCAAGGTTCGATGGGGTGCCGCCGAACATATCGGTCAGCAGGACAACGCCCTTACCCTGATCGCATTGCGCGACGGCTTCCAGAATCTCGCGCCGGCGCAACTCCATATCGTCCTCGGGGCCGATGCAGATGGCGACAGCTGCCTGCTGTTTGCCCACGACATGTTCCAGGGCAGCGAGAAATTCGGCGGCAAGATTGCCATGCGTCACCAGGACGATGCCGATCACTTGAGTTTGAACCACACACACCCCCAAATCAGATGACCTCGCCTGCGGTTTGCGCCTCTCATTTTGGGGCGCGCCCAACATCGCGATGCCTGAGCGTGACCGTTCGGCCCCGCTCCCTCAACCACTGCGCCAGCCTGCCCGCCACGAAAACGGACCGATGCCGACCGCCGGTACAGCCGATAGCGATGGTCAAATAACTCTTCCCTTCGCCTTCGTACCCCGGCAAGAGCGGCCACAATAAGGAAGTCAGGGCCGCAAAGAAACCGGGGAAAGCTGGGTCCGCCTCAATCGCCTGGCCAACGGCAGCATCCTCACCGGATAGCGGCCTAAGCGTCGGATTATAATAGGGATTTTCCAAAAACCGGACGTCAAAAACCAGATCCGCTTCGCGTGGCAGACCTTGCTTATAGGAGAATGAGAGTATGGTAAGTGCCAGATCGGGCTGTGCCGCCAGGCCGAAATGCCCGACAAGCATGGCTTTCAAATCCCCGATAGCGGTATCGCTGGTATCCAGCACCAAATCAGCTGCAACCCGAACCGATCCCATCAATTGCCGTTCGCGCTGGATGCCGTCACCGACCGGCCGATCCTGCGCCAGCGGGTGGCGCCGCCGCGTTTCGGTATAGCGCCGCTGCAGCACCTCATCGTCACAGTCGAGAAACACGAGACTGACCCGAAAGCGTGTGTCGGCTTTGAGCTGTCCGACCAGAACAATAAAGCGATCGCTGGAAAAGCCGCTGGTGCGGGAATCGAAGCCCAGCGCAATCGGCTTGCTCATGGCCGGCAGGCTGGCCTGGCCAAGGCCCGTCACCAGATGCGGCAACAAATCGAGCGGCATGTTGTCGACCGCCTCGTAGCCGATGTCCTCAAGGCATTTGAGGGCCGTAGAGCGCCCGGCACCGGCCAGGCCGGTCACCAGAACGATATGCCGGCGCTCGGCCTCATTTGCTGGCGATACGATATTGGCTGGTCCCGGCTGTGGCATGAATGTCTCTAGATTCTCACTCGCGCCCCAGAATATGGCCAGGGCCGCTGCGTACCGCAAGCCGCAGCTTGGCGGTTGCCGACACGGCAAAGGGATCAAGTTTGAGCAAGGGTGCCGTGACACCCAGATACTCGGCCGTTTCCGCCGCTGGCATACGCTCGATCTCCGCAGCCCCGGCCATGTCGATGACCCAGGCCAGCGGTATGAAACGGTCAACATATGGCACAGCGATGAGACCAACGCCACGCGCCTCAATCACACCTTTAAGTCCCGTCGGCATGATTGCGGGGACACCAACCAGAAGGCGATCTCCCTCGCGGTGCAGTTCGACCTGTTCATCGCTGATGAGCTGCGCGCCTTCATCGATAAGCCGCAGCGCCAGATCCGAACGCCCGCTGCCGGAAGGTCCGCGCAGCAGAACGGCTCGATCGTCGATCGCCACCGCCACCCCATCAATGCGCAGAGATGTCGGTATCATTACGCTCTCAAGCCACCGGCAAGGTCACAGTGAAGCGGGCGCCGATAATGCGGCCCGCCGCATCCTTGCGGTTGTCGGCCTGCAGTGATCCGCCATAGGCCTCAACGATCTGCTTCGAAATGGAAAGGCCGAGACCAGAATGCGTGCCGAACTTCTCGCCCTTGGGCCGCTCTGAATAGAACCGTTCGAAGATTGCGGCCAGTTTATCCGGCGGAATGCCCGGGCCTTCGTCCTCCACCGTGAGAATGATCTGCCGGCCGGTACGCCGCGCGCCCAGAAGAATCATCCCCTTGGATGGGCTGAAAGAAATGGCATTGGCGACGAGATTGCGGACAACCTGGCCGAGCCGGCCTTCGGTGCCGAGAACGGCAAGCGCATCCCCTTCGGGCAATTGCGTGCGGATCACCGGCGCATTCTCACGCCCCGTCGCCGTGTGAATATCGGCAACGGCAAGGACGAGATCCCGCAGCTTCACCGGCGCTGCTTCTGCCCGCGACATTTCGGCGTCGATGCGCGATGCATCGGAAATATCGGTGATCAGTCGGTCGAGCCGTTGCACGTCGTCGAGGATGATGCTCATCAGCTTCTTCTGCTGCTGCGGATCCTCGACACGCGCCACCGTTTCGACCGCGCTGCGCAACGAGGTCAGCGGGTTCTTGATCTCATGCGACACGTCGGCGGCGAAGCCCTCGATCGCATCCATGCGCCGCCAGACCGCTTCCGTCATGTCGCGCAGGGCGCCGGACAGGTCGCCGATCTCATCGCCGCGCGATGAAAGGTCGGGAATCGTTTTCTGCCGGCCCTTGGCCCGGCGGACACGGTCCGCGGCATCCGCCAAGCGGTGGATCGGCAAAGCGATCGTGCTCGCCAAATAGAGCGACAGCAGCACCGTGACACCCAAGGCAATGCCGGAGACGCCCAGAATGGTGAGCCGTGTATTGCGCAATGTCGTTTCGATATCGTCACCCGGCTTGGTCAGCAGCAGGGCGCCCAGCACCTGCCGGTAGCGCTGCACGGGCACGGCGGCGGAGAGGATCATCTTGCCTTTGCCCGCATCGCGCACAAAGGTGGCAGCCTCACCGCTCAAGGCCTTCACCACCTCATCATAATCGGCGGCGTTCTGGACGGCCGCCTCCTGGTATGGCTTCAGGATACGCCCGTTCGGCAGGCGATCGAAGACCCAGTCATAGGCACCGGCGACCCATTTCCAGGCAAGGCTTTCATTGGGGTCAAGCGGCGGCAACGGCGTGATCGTGACGATGCCGCCGGGACCGGACAGCAAGAAGGAATCGGCGATCAGCACGCCATCGGGCGTAAACAGCCGCGCCCGCGTTTTGGAGACATCGACCAGGCGGCGAATGGTTTGGCGCGACGTTTCCGGCACCAGTTTTTCATCACCCAAAGGGCTGGTCGCGACACCGCTTGCCGCCAAGGCGCCCGAGAAAAGCGAGCCCTCGGTCTTGAGCAATTCCAATTCGGATTGCAGCAAACTGTCGCGATAGGTCGGCAAATAGAGCAGGCCCAACACCGGCACCAGCAGTGCCATGATATTGAGAACCAGGATGCGGCGGGTCAGCGGCGATTGCCATAAGGAGCGGCGCGATGCCGGCAAGCGCTTCGACACCGTCTTTTCCTGGGCCTTTTCCTGGACATCGGGCTGCGACCGAATCTCCGGCGCCGGCTGAGGCCGGAACTCAGGTTCGGTTCGCGCAGGGGCAAGTGTCGTTACCTGTTTGGACCAAAAACGCTTCTTACCCAGGGCGCCTTGCGTCGATGCGGCTTTGGACGAGGACAGCGGCAGGCGCCAGCGCTCGAGATCGTCGCTTCTCGTCGCTTCGCTCATCGCCGGCGCCGATCACGCGGCATATCAGCTTTCTTTGTAGCGATAGCCGACACCATAGAGGGTCTCAATGTGATTGAACTCGCCAATGACCGCCTTGAACTTCTTGCGCAGCCGCTTGATGTGGCTGTCGATCGTACGGTCGTCGACATAGATATTCTCGCCATAGGCCGAATCCATCAGCTGATCGCGGCTCTTCACATGGCCGGGGCGCTGCGCCAACGCCTTCAGCAGCAGGAATTCTGTGACAGTAAGCTCGATCGGCTGGCCGTCCCAGGTGCACAGATGACGGGTCGGATCCATCATCAGCGGCCCGCGCATCATCGCCGCTTCGGCGGTCTGCCCCGTCGTATTGCGGCTTTCCTCGCGGCGCAGGATGGAGCGAATACGCTCGATAAGCAGGCGTTGCGAGAACGGCTTCTTGATGTAATCGTCGGCACCCATGCGCAGACCCATCAACTCGTCGACCTCATCATCCTTGGAGGTGAGGAAGATGACTGGCAATGAGGAGGTCTTGCGGAGCTTTTCGAGGAGTTCCATCCCGTCCATGCGCGGCATCTTGATGTCGAGCACGGCAAGATCAACCGGCTGCTGTGTCAAACCGCGCAAGGCCTCGGCCCCGTCGCTATAGGTGCGCACGGCGAAACCCTCTGCTTCCAATGTAATTGTAACAGAGGTCAGGATGTTGCGGTCGTCATCTACCAGCGCAATGGTCTGCGGCACGGGTTTCCTCCTTGGCGTGCGAAGAAGTATAGAATTCAGCGGACCTTGCCAAGATTGCCGCCAATGATGACAGAAATGGGGCGCAATCGGCACATTTGCTAGGCCAAGTGATTGCGCGTACTGGATTCCGGCTGCAATTTTCCGCTTCTTTCGACCATTTGCCAAACGAGTCGTGACCCATGAGCGAACATATTGATCCAAAAGGGGAAATTAAGCGCCTGATGCAGCTGCCCAAGGCTGCCTTCGGGACGTTGGCACTGCGTGATGGCGTCACCTACCCCTCCGTCAGCCTGACCGTTCCCGCTTTGGATGGCGTGGGCATGCCCCTACTGCTGCTCTCGGATCTTTCGGATCATGTGTGCAATCTGAGTAACAGCCGGAAAGCATCACTGCTGTTTGACGGCACCGGCGGCATCGATGAGCCGCTGACCGGCCCACGCGTCACCCTGCTGGGGGCGGTTACCGAGACCCTCGATCCCGATCACCGCGCCGCCTATCTCGCTGCCCGGCCGGAGGCAGCGTTTTATGCCGATTTCAAGGATTTCCGGTTCTATCGCTTCGCCGTCGCCGAAGCCCTGATTGTGGCTGGCTTCGGACGCATTCATCGTTTCATGGCGAGCGATCTGTGGCCCTGAAATGAGAAAACCCCGCCGGCCTTGGTGGCTAGCGGGGTCTTTTCAGTCCAGCGCATTTCGCGCCGAATTACTTCTTGGCGAGGACCGAACCCTGGCGCTTGGCCATGAAGGCCTTGGCGGTTTCGACGGCCACCGCGGCGTCGCGGCAATAGGCATCGGCACCAACCGAATTCGCGAAAGCTTCGTTGAGCGGCGCGCCACCGACGAGCACGACATAGTCTTGGCGGATGCCCTTCTCGATCATCGCGTCGACGACGACCTTCATATAGGGCATCGTCGTGGTCAGCAGTGCCGACATGCCGAGAATGTCCGGCTGATGCTGCTCGATGGCTTCCAGGTACTTCTCGACCGGGTTGTTGATGCCGAGATCGATCACTTCGAAGCCGGCGCCTTCCATCATCATCGAGACGAGGTTCTTGCCGATGTCGTGAATGTCGCCCTTCACGGTGCCGATCACCATCTTGCCGACCTTCGGCGCGCCGGTTTCGGCGAGCAGCGGGCGCAGGATGAACATGCCGGCCTTCATGGCGTTGGCGGCCAAGAGCACTTCCGGCACGAACAGGATGCCGTCGCGGAAGTCCACGCCGACGATACGCATGCCCTCGACCAGCGCTTTGGTCAGGATGTCGTAGGGAGTCCAGTTGCGCTTCAGGAAGATATGGACGGCCGCTTCGATCTCTTCCTTGAGACCGTCGTAGAGGTCGTCATGTACCTGCTGGACAAGCTCGTCGTCGTTCAGCGTGTTAAGGTCAAGATCGCCGTCATTGGCCATAGTCGCACCTTCGCCTTTGGCATGTTGTTCAACAGGATGGCGGCGATCATCCGCAGCGCATCCTAATCTCTCGTTAAGAACCGGCGACAAACTGCCCGCTCATTCGAAATTTCGCAACAGGCGTAACGGCTTTCAGGCGTGGGAGGCCGTGCCGCCGCGACACCCATTATCCGGGCAGCGACAGGCTTTTCGCGCTAATGCGCCATTGCGCCCAGACCGATGGCCTGCGCTCATCCATGCAGAAGAAGAATTCATGTAACTCGGATATCCGGTTCCGGAAGACCCGCTCAGGGGTGTTGCGAGTCGAGCAATCAACTTGTATATACAAGCTAAGACAAGCAGGAGATTGCCATGACCGAGACGTTCACCCTCACCCCCGGTGCCCTGACACTTCCCGAACTGCGCCGGGTCTGGCGGGGCGGCCTCGCCTTGGCCATTGATTCCGCTGCCTTTCCGGCGATCGACGCCTCGGCGGCCACGGTTCAGGCGATCCTCGACCAGCACAAGACCGCCTATGGCATCAATACCGGCTTCGGCAGCCTCGCTCATACCCGCATCCCGGACGATCAGGTCACGGAACTGCAGCGTCGCCTTGTGCTCTCCCACGCGGCCGGTACCGGCACACCGTTCAGCGACGAGATCGTCCGCCTCATCATGATCCTCAAGATCAACGGCCTGGCGCGCGGCTTCTCCGGCATCCGCCGCGAGGTGATCCAGGCGCTTGTCGATCTCTTGAATGCCGAGATCTACCCGCTCATCCCCTCGAAGGGATCGGTCGGTGCGTCTGGCGATCTCGCCCCGCTCGCCCATCTCTCTCAGGCGCTGCTCGGCGTCGGCGCCGTGCGCCATCGCGGCGAGGTCATCAGCGCGGTCGAGGGGCTGCAGCGTGCGAACCACAAGCCCCTGACACTGGCCGCCAAGGAAGGCCTCGCCCTCCTCAATGGCACGCAAGTCTCGACAGCGCTTGCCGCCGCAGGCCTCTTCGCCGCCGAAGACGTCTTCCTTGCCGGCCTCGGGACCGGCGCCATGACCACCGATGCGACTTTGGGCAGCGACACGCCCTTTGATCCACGCATCCATGCCGTGCGTGGGCAATTGGGCCAGATCGAGGTGGCTGAGGCGCTGAAGAACCTGATGGCCGGCAGCCCGTTGCGTGCCAGTCATGTCAATTGCGACCGCGTGCAGGATCCCTATTCCTTGCGCTGCCAGCCGCAGGTGATGGGTGCCGTGCTCGACACGCTCCGCCACGCCGCCTCGGTCATCGGACGCGAGGTCAATGCCGTGAGCGACAACCCGCTAGTCTTTGCGGCCGAAGGCGACGTGCTCTCCGGCGGTAACTTCCATGCCGAGCCGATAGCGATAGCCGCCGATTGCATCGCCATCGCGGTAGCCGAGATTGGCGCCTTGTCCGAGCGTCGTGTCGCCATGCTGACCGATGCCCGTTTCAGCAACCTGCCGGCCTTCCTGGTACCTGAGCCTGGCCTCAATTCCGGCTTCATGATCGCACATGTGACGGCGGCAGCCTTGGCCTCCGAAAACAAGTGCCTGGCCCATCCGGCGAGCGTCGATTCACTGCCCACTTCGGCCAATCAGGAAGATCACGTCTCAATGGCGACCCATGGCGCGCGGCGCCTGCTCGACATGACTGACAACACGGCCGGCATCGTCGCCATCGAGTTGCTCTGCGCCGCACAAGGGATCGATCTCCGCCGTCCGGTCGAGACCAGCCAGCCCCTGCGCCGGGTCATGGAAACCTTGCGTGCCAAGGTGGCGTTCTGGGATCACGATCGGGAGATGGCACCCGACATCGCCGCCGCCAAGGATGTCGTCAGCTCGCCCGTCTTTGCCGAAATCACCCCGCTCCGGGCCGTGCGCTGAGCCTTCAGGGCGCGGGCCTGACCGGCAGGACCTGGTCCATCTCGGTCAAGGACAGGGTCAAATGCTCATAGGCGATGGTCTGGTCGACGCGCTTACCATCGTTGGATAGCGGGAAGACGCCAACGCGATAAGGAATCTCGGCGTCGGCCGTGCGAAACAAGCACGTGCCGGCGATCGGCTTTTTTTCTCGCACCATCTCGGCATAAATGGCCGGCCAATCGGTGTCGCTTTCCGAGTCAAAGCGAAGCTCATCGAGATAGCGGCCCGTATAGTCGAAACCGGCGCTGAGCGCGCAGGCCGTACCGACGATGCTGTACCTGACGCGAAAGGGATCATGCTCGATCCGCGTCATGATGATCTGGGACAGCAATTCCTTGATCTCGACGGGATCGATATCGCCTCGGGACGGCATCAGGCGCCCGCGGCACTTCTCACGCCAATAGCCATCGAGGCGCAGCAAAGGTGCTGAATTGAGATCCGCAATATGGGTGGCCCGAATCATGCGCTCCGTCCGCGTTCAACATCGTCCCCCACCCACATACTATCCTCGACACCGTTCATCAGCGCAACCTGCTGGACGCGTCACATTTGTGGCAAATCACCGCTCGCCGACGACGGTGAAGGTGATCACCATATTGACGCGCTTGCCATCATCGGAAAGCGGCAGAAAGATCGTTTCCTGCGATACCTTGAAGCCGCTCGCCGTCGCATAGCGCGCCCAATCATAGACCATGTGCTGTCCGTCGACGGCGAGGCCGTAATTGCGCAGGGCTTCTTCGCGGCTTACGGAGAAAAACGCCTCCTCGACGCTATAGCCAGCGTGATTGAAGCCGCGCATATCGACCTCGACCTGCCCCACCAAGCGGTATATCAGGCGCCGCGGGTTATCGAACACATCGATGAGTTGAATGCCGGGCAACCATGCTTTCATGTCGACGGGATCGAGGTCGGCCCTAGACGGCATTGCGCGCGTGCCTCGCCTGCCATCCCAATAGGTAAAGAAGGCTCGCGTCTGCGGCGTTGCGCGCGCCAGCATTTCCGCAACTTCAGTGGTGCGGGGATAAAGCTGATCTGTCTCGCTCACGCGGCGTCTTTGCCCAAATGATGCTGCAATAGAACCAGCCGATCGTTGCCCCAGAAGACTTCGCCATCGACGACAAAAGTCGGGACTCCAAAAGCGCCTGCTTCGACTGCGGCCGAAATCGTGCGTTGGTGCAATGCCAATGTCTCCTTGTCGTCAATGACGGAGACGAGCCGCTTGCCATCGAGCCCGGCTTCGTCGGCGAGACGCGCCAGATCATGATCGCTCAAGACCTGTGCGCCACCGCCAAAGACTGCATCGAAGAGGCGCCGCGAATAGGCCGCAACATCGCCCACGCGTGCTGCTGCAACGGCCGCCATGTTGACGCGCCGCCAATCGATCGACTTCCAGGCCGGCTCGCGATAGGGAATGCCGTAAAATGCCGCCCAGCGACTGGCATCTTCCGAGCGGTATTCGGGCAGATACTGAACCGAGACGGCATCCTGCTTGAATGGCGTCAAACCTCGCGCCCGCATCAGATCCTCGGAGAGCAGCGGGCGCCAGCGAATTGCGACGTGCCCGATCGCTTCGAGGTGCGCTACCTGGCTCTGCGCCAGATAGCAATAGCGGCTGCCGATCGCATAATAGAAATCGACGATACGCGCCATGAGAGTCCAAGCCTCCGGAAAGATGACAGGTCGATGGCACCCATGATCTTTCGCTTCTGGGGAGAGAACGTCAAGAAGCTCGGGGGCGGCCTTATGTAAGATTGACGGTTACCCGCCCGAGTCCTGGGAACTCCGCGACGATCGCATCGCCGGGCGCAATCACCAGCGGCGTGATGCAGGTGCCGGTGGTAATCACATCGCCGGCCTTGAGCGCCGGCCCGCGTTTGGCGCGCTCATTGGCTAGCCAGGTCAATGCCAGGCTGGGATCGCCGAGCGCATTGGCGCCCCTGCCTTCCGCCGCGACCATGCCGTTCCTGAAGACGCACACCGGCTGATTGGGCAGGTCGCGGGCGGCCCAATCCACGACCTTCGGCCCCAGCACGAACCAGGCGGCAAAAGCGTCATCGGCCACGATCTGCGCCGGGCCGATCGTATCAAAAGGCTCGAACCGCGCATCGGGAATCTCGATCGCGAGATGCAAATCGGCGACTGCCGCACGCACTTCATCGACATCATAGGCGGTTGCGCGCTGCGGCAGGTCGTGCCTCATGCGGAAGGCGAACTCAGCCTCGATGACCAGCATCTGCAGGGGCGCCGCCGCCAGGCTGCCACCATCCGGCAGAACGAAATCTGCGAACAATCGTCCGGCCAGAGGCTCGGTGACGCCGATATGTTTCTGCCCTGCAGCGCTGGTGGCCGCGATCTTCCAGCCGAACATCTTTTGGCCCGCGAGCCCCACCATCGCCGCCTGCACGGCATAGCCTTCATCCAGCGTCGCGGGCTTGCAATCGGCCGGCAAGGCGGATAGCCGCCCCTGCGCCAGCCGGGTCTGCCACAGAATGCCCGCAACCTTGTCGATCGATGCTTGATTCATGCCCTCAGACCCTACTTCACCCCGATGCGGGCAAGTATATGCTAATCTCACGGTCCCTCAATGGACAGCGGGTGGTCGCCATGTTGAGAACAGACAAGGTGTTTGCCGGCTCGGTGCCGGAAAACTACAACCGCTATATGGTGCCGCTGATTTTCGCACCCTACGCAGCAGATCTTGCGAGGCGGGCAGCGTCTTTCACACCACGCGCCGTTTTGGAAACCGCCACGGGCACCGGTATCGTCACCCGCGCATTGGCACCGAAACTGACCCCGGATGCCAGCTATGTCGCAACCGATCTCAACCCGCCGATGCTGGACTACGCCGCTTCGCAACAACCGCCCGACAACCGCATCAAATGGCAGCAGGCGAATGCCCTCGAACTTCCGTTTGCAGATGCGACTTTCGATCTCGTTTGCTGCCAGTTCGGCGTGATGTTTTTTCCGGATCGCGTTGCCGCCTATCGTGAGGCGAAACGCGTCCTCAAATCTGGCGGGCATTTCATCTTCAACGTCTGGGATCGCATCGAGGAGAATGTCTTTGCGCATGAGGTGACGAACGCCTTGGCGGAGGTCTTCCCGAACGATCCGCCACGGTTTCTGGCGCGTACGCCGCATGGCTATCACGATACGGCACTCATCCGCCACGAGTTGGAGACGGCAGGCTTCTCACACGTGACGATCGAGACGAAAGCCGAACAAAGCCGTGCCCCCTCGGCTCGCCTTGTTGCAATCGCCTACTGCCAGGGAACACCCTTACGCAACGAAATCGAAGCGAGGGACGCGGGGAAACTGGAAGCCGCAACCGACCATGCCGCATCAGCGATCGCCACGAGACATGGCAGCGGCGCGGTGGCCGCCAAAATCCAGGCTCATGTCATCGTAGCAATGGGCTAGCTCACGCGTCAGCCCTTTAACCGGTATCTCACCCGCAAGCTGGTCGATGACATGTCCGATCTCATGACCGGAGACACCGGAGACGTCGGCTGGGTTCAGCTTGTTGGAGAGCCCCACCTCTTCGGGGAGACGGCTGTAACTATTGACTACGACCTGACCAACAACCCCGGATCCCCTGAGCGCGCTCGGCGGAGCAACCTTAGTCCCTCGGCCCGTTCCTTCCTTTGCGATGGCGTTAAATTCCGCTGCCGGGAGGGCTTCGTCACTTCCGTCCACCACTTTTCTGCCCACAATTCGTCCGCCGACTTCGAGGGGGTTTCCGTCGATGTCGTGGGTGAGGTTTCCGGCTGCGTCGGATCGGTGGTCATTGGGATAATCCATCTCAAAAGGGCGCTCAGTAGCAGGCCCATTGTATAGTTTTGTACGCTGAGGGGATGGCGTCTATTTTTTCCCGGATAGTTTTTTATAGTCGTCGTATGACCAAAGCGTTCCGGCACTGTCCACCATGCCGTTTTGGGGCAATAGTTCAATCACATCGTTATGCAGGGCACGTTCTCCGTCCCAGACATAGATATCCCCCGTCGCATAATCCTTGGCGCGCGCGCCGCTCCGCTCGCTGACGCATGGCGAAATTCCGCTTCTGTCGGGTTTCGAAAAATAGCCACCATTCCACCATCCTCTCCCCATGATTGTGCGTGGATCAAACCCCGCCGAAGCGGAGCCTCATCAGATGAAGTTTTTGCCGTACACGTAGCCGGGCGACAGAGCCAAGCAGCCGCCGCTCGCTTGAGTTTGTCGACATCGACCACCTTCAGATCGAGCGGAGCGCCTGCCTTGGCAAAGACGGCTTCGACATCGGCCAGGAGCTTGCTTTCCTCGGCCGACAGATCCTCGCCCCGCTGGCTTTTTTCGATGGCGGAAGTGAATTGCGGCAGGCGCTCCCCGATCGCGGCTGCTTGCCAAATCGTTGCCCCAGCATCTGCAGCAGGCTCTGACGAAAGCGCCCCCGTCGTCTTCTTCCCATAACTCCGCGCTACGGCCTCATCGATGTCCGGATCGTTGTCGTTGGCGGCCATGGCCGAGGCATCGCCTTGGGCCTGGGCCTTTTCTTCCGCCAGTTTGCGGCGCAGAGCCTGCACCTCCGGGCTTTCCTTGGTGCCGTCATTGGCGGCGTAGAAATAGCCGTCGTCATAGCCGCGATAGATGCCGGGGATGCCGAGCGGGATTTCGCTGCCGTCGGGCGCGCGGGTCGCCTGCTGCAATTTGGGCTGGCTTTCCATCGGCAGCGGGTCGCCGTTATGGGCGGAAGCGGGATCGACCCCGACGCGGGCGTAATGGAGGTTGAGCGCGTGGGCGTCGGGCCGGTTCTCGGCTGTGTCGTGCGGGCGGCCGGTGGGATGGGTCAGTTGGACCCTCTCGACATCCACCAATTGCTCGACCGGCTTCGCTTGGGCGCCAAGATAGACATCGAGGGCGTCCTGGCCCTGCGCCTGGTTGGCGGCGACCTCTCGGCTGGTCTTGTAGAGCCGGTTGCCGACGACAAAATGCCGGTCGTCCTTCTGCCCAGTTTTCTGGAATTCCTGCTGAACAGCCCGGGAGGCCGGCTGAGCTACCGTCCAGCGGGTGGGGTCGATGCCTTGGGCATGCAAATCGACCGCTAGCTTTAGCTTTTCAGCGTATTCTTTCTTGCTTTCCGGACTCTCAAGTGGTTGCAAATCTTGAGTCTTTTTCGCAAGAAATGAGGCATTGGTACTGGGAATCGGTCTCAGCATCCGGATATCTCCCATAGATTGTTTAACGTAATTTACATCACGCAAATTACCTTTGTCAACCAAAATGTTCGTTTTATGTTCTCATCACTTGACTCTGCTCAACGAGAGAACAAAAACAGAATATGACCCGGAAGCAAGCCATTGTCCCAAGCGTCTATCCGCCCTCACCCGAACCGCCGCCGGGGCTCATCGCCTTGCGCCGGCAAGTAGCCCTTTTGGAGAATCTGCCCCAGGCTGAGCTTGAGGGCGGGAAGGCGAAGTCCCTCACCTGGGGCCTTACAGCCATCGACACACACCTGCCCGGTCATGGGTTGATGCTGGGGGCGCTCCATGAATTCGCGGGCGAAGGGCAGGATCTTGAAGAAGGCGCCTTGCCCGCTGCCGCCATCGCCCGGCTGATCGGGCGGCTGCATGGCCAAGGTGGCGATGGCAGCGTGTTGTGGATCGGCCGGCGACGCGATCTCTATGCCCGCGCTTTGCCGCATGAAGGTCTCGATCCGGACCGGCTGCTGCATCTGCAGGTCAGGCGCAATGCCGATGCGTTGTGGGCGATTGAGGACGCCCTGCGTTGTCGAAGCCTCAGCGCCGTGGTGGGCGAGATCGCAGCCCTCAACCTCACGCAGAGTCGGCGGCTGCAACTAGCAGCGGAGAAAAGCGGTGTGCCGGCCCTGCTCATTCGCCGCACCGCACGGGCAGGTGAGCTCAAGAATCTCGCTCGCCAACCGATTGCCGCCGTCACGCGCTGGCGCCTCTGTGCGGCACCTTCCGCAGGTATCGTGGCGGCGCCGCACCCGATCCTTCCCGGCCGTCCGCGCTGGCGCCTCGACCTGTGGCGCTGCCGCGGTGGCCGACCTGCCAACTGGTTCATTGAGGAGCATGACGATGGATGGCGAGAAGCGACGCTTCCTCAGCCTGTTCCTGCCCCGCTGGGCGACCGACTGCTGGCATCGCCGGCAGAGGCGGATGACGTCGAATACGAGCGGGCAGCAGGATAAGATAGAGCCGGCACCGCTGCTGCTGGTACGTGCCAGTGGCAATCTGCGCCTGGTGCACGGTGCTGACGATATCGCCTTGGCGCGTGGCCTCTGTCCTGGCCAGCGCCTGGCCGATGCCCTGGCCTGCGTGCCCGAAGCGCGGGTAGAGGATGCCGATCCCACCGGCGATCTCGCCCGGCTGCATGCGCTTGCCCAATGGGCGACGCGCTTCTCGCCCCATGCCACCCCCGATGCGCCTGACGGCTTGATGATCGACATCACCGGCTGCGCGCATCTCTGGAAGGGCGAAGAAAAGCTGATGGATGATGCGCTGGCGCGTCTTACCCGCCAGGGCTTCACGGCACGCGCCGCCATCGCCGGTACGATCGGCGCTGCCTGGGCCAGTGCGCGTTTCGGTGGGGCGCACTCCATCATCCCGCCGGGCAGCATTTCGACCGCTTTGCAGGCATTGCCCATCCGCGCGCTGCGTCTTGATGATGCGACGGCGATCGGCCTCGATCGCCTCGGCCTGCGGCGGATCGGCGATCTTTATCCCCTGCACCGCGCCGAAGTGACCAAGCGCTTCGGCGCCGCCTTGCTGACGCGGCTCGACCAGGCCTTGGGTTATGCCGCCGAGACACTCTCTCCGTTGGCGCCCTTGCCGGATCACCGCGTCAGCCTGGTCTTTGCCGAACCGATTTCAGCACCGGAATCGATCGCGCGCGCTTCTGAATTGCTGATGACGCGCCTGTTGCGCGAATTGGAAACGCAGGAACTCGGTATCCGCCGTTTAGGGCTCATCGCCCATCGCATGGATGATGAATCCCCCGGCCTCATCATCGGCACGGCACGACCCAGCCGGGACGCCAAGCATCTGTTGAAGCTCCTTGCCGAGAAAATCGAAATGCTTGACCCAGGCCCCGGCATCGAGCGGATGAGCCTCAGCGCCTTGGTTGCCGAGAAAATGAACAGCGTGCAAGCCGATTTCGAGCGCCGCCATCCAGGCCTGGCCGAGGCCGACCTCGCCCCGCTGGTCGATCGCCTCACCAATCGCCTCGGCCCTGGCAGCGTCACCACACCGCGCGCAGTGGCAAGCCATATCCCTGAACGCGCTGCCACTTTCGCCCCGCCCATGGAGCGGAGAGTACCAGGCAGCGATTGGTCGACCGATCTGCCGCCGCGCCCCATTCGCCTGTTCTCGCCGCCCGAGCCGATCGACGCCGTGGCTCCTGTTCCCGACGATCCGCCGCTTTCCTTCCGCTGGCGGCACATGCAGCACCGTGTCGCCAAAGCAGAAGGCCCTGAACGCATCCGCCCCGAATGGTGGCAGGCGATGGATGACGGGAAGGAGACGCGCGACTATTACCGCGTCGAGATCGAGGATGGCCGCCGCTTCTGGCTGTTCCGCAGCGGCCTTTATGCGCAAGATACGGCGCGGCCGCCACGCTGGTTCCTGCACGGAATCTTCGCCTGATGCGCAGAAAGCCACCATCCGAGAAGATCGTCGCCCTGCCCATGGCACCGCGCCCACCACGCGCCGCGGGTGAGATGGATGAGGTCTATGTCGAACTCTCCACCATGACCAATTACAGCTTCCTGGAAGCCGCCTCCCATGCCGATGACCTGGCTTTCACCGCGGCAGGACTCGGCATGACGCATCTGGGTGTCGCCGATCGCAATTCCCTTGCCGGCATCGTGCGTGCCCATGTCGGCTGCCAGAAGGCCGGCATCCGCCTGGTGGTCGGTTGCCGCCTCAGCTTCCGCGATGCACCGGACATTCTCGCCTATCCCGTCGACCGCATGGCCTATGGTCGCCTCTGCGAACTTCTCACTCTTGGCCGCAGGCGCGCCAGGAAAGGCGAGTGTCACCTCGATTACGCCGATTTCGCCGCAATGAAAGAAGGTTTCCTAGCGATCGCGGTGCCGCCCCTCGCCCCTCACCCCAACCCCTCTCCCCAGAGGGGCGAGGGGCTTAGCATACACGCGATCGGGACTCCCTCGCCCCGCGATGACGGGGAGAGGGTTGAGATGATGGGTGGAAATAGAGCACTCGACCTCACCAGATTCCTCCACCTCTTCCGCGCCGATTTCGGCGAGGATGGCTACCTCGCCCTCACCCATTATTATCGTGGCGACGACGCCAGACGGTTGCGGGAACTACAAAAGCTCGCCGACAAGACCGGCCTCTGCACCGTCGCTATCAATGAGGTGCGGCATCATCATCCGGATCACAAGATGCTGTTCGACGTGCTGACCTGCGTGCGGCATCATTGCACCATCGACACGGCTGGCTTCCTGTTGGAGAAGAATGCCGAGCGCCACCTGAAACACGGTGCCGAAATGCGACGCCTCTTCCGTGGTCTGGAAGATGCCGTTGCCCGCACGGCGGAGATCGCCCAGCGCTGCACCTTCTCCCTCGACGAGCTTAAATACGAATACCCGGAAGAGGTCGTGACGGAAGGAAAGACCCCCATCGAAAGCCTCCGGGAGTTCGTTTGGGAAGGAGCAAATCGGCGTTATCCTCATGGTGTCCCGAAGGACATTGCCGGCAAGATCGAACACGAGCTCGACCTCATCACCCGTTTCGATTACGCGCGTTACTTCCTCACCGTGCATGACATCGTCCGTTTTGCGCGGCAGGAGAATATCCTGCACCAGGGGCGCGGATCCGCCGCCAATTCGGTCGTCTGCTATTGCCTCGGCATCACCTCGATCGATCCCACAAAGGTCGATCTCCTCTTCGAGCGCTTCATTAGCGCTGCCCGCAAGGAGCCGCCCGATATCGACGTCGATTTCGAGCATGAGCGGCGCGAAGAGGTGATCCAGCATATCTACAAGAAATACGGCCGCGACCGCGCTGGCCTTGCCGCCGCCATCATCTGCTACCGCTCCCGTGCCGCCTTGCGTGATGTGGGCCGTGCCTTGGGACTTTCCGACGATGTCATCAACCGCATGTCGAAGATCGTCTGGGGTTGGTCCGACAAGGCACTGACGGAGGAACAGATCCGCCAGGCTGGGCTCGACCCCACGGATCGGCGGCTCGCCATGACGGTCAAGCTGGCCGGCGACCTCATCGGTACGCCGCGGCACTTATCGCAGCATGTCGGCGGTTTCGTGATTTCCAAGGGGCCGCTCTCGCGTCTTGTCCCCATTGAGAATGCGGCAATGGAAAATCGCACCGTCATCCAATGGGACAAGGATGATCTCGATGCCGTGGGCCTGTTGAAGGTCGATATCCTGGCGCTTGGCATGCTGAGCTGCATCCGCCGTGCCTTCGACTTCATCCACCGGATCTACGGTGTGCGTTATACCCTCGCTACGATTCCGCAGGATGACGAAATGACCTACGAGATGCTGTGCCGGGCGGATTCGATCGGCGTCTTCCAGGTCGAAAGCCGCGCGCAGATGAGCATGCTGCCGCGTCTCAAACCCCGCACCTTCTACGATCTCGTCATCGAAGTGGCGATTGTGCGCCCCGGCCCCATCCAGGGCGACATGGTGCATCCCTATCTCAGGCGCCGCGACAAATTGGAACGCAGCGAGCCACCTTCGCCCGCTTTGGCCGAGATTCTGAAGCGCACCGAGGGCGTGCCGTTGTTCCAGGAACAGGTGATGAAGATCGCCATGGTCGGCGCCGGATTCACCGCGGATGAATCGGATGAACTGCGCCGCGCCATGGCAACGTTCAAGAAAGTCGGGACGATCCAGAATTATCGCGACAAATTCATCAACGGCATGTTGAAGAATGGCTATAAGTCCGACTTCGCGGAAAGCTGCTTCAAGCAGATCGAAGGCTTCGCCAATTACGGTTTTCCGGAAAGCCATGCGGCGAGCTTCGCCCTCCTTGTCTATATCTCCGCCTGGATTAAATGCCATTACCCTGCGGTCTTCGCCGCGGCATTGCTTAACAGTCAGCCGATGGGCTTCTATGCACCGGCGCAGATCGTGCGCGATGCGCGCGACCATGGCGTGCGCGTGAGGGCTACCGATGTCAATTTGAGCCAGTGGGATTGCGATCTTGAAGGCGGCGGCAGGCCAACCGATTTCGTCACCAAGCTCGAGGACAACCATCGCCGCGCCGCCCATGGCCCGATCCTGCGTTTGGGCTTCCGTCAGGCTGACGGCTTGAAGACCGACGAAATGGCACGCCTCGTCGCGTTACGCGAGGGCAGCTATCAGAATGTCGACGATCTTTGGCGCCGATCCGGCCTCAGCCCCAAATCCCTGACACGCCTTGCCGAGGCGGATACCTTCCGCTCGATGGGCCTCGACCGTCGCCAGGCCCTCTGGGCGGTGAAGGCGCTTGGTGAGGAACCACTCCCTCTCTTCGCCGATATCGAGGCCCCACCCCAGACCAAAGCCGATCTTCCCGACATGCCGCTATCCCAGCATGTGGTTGAGGATTACCAGACGTTGCGCCTCTCTCTGAAACGCCACCCGCTCACCTTCCTGCGCGAGACGCTAAACCGGCGTGGCATCATCCTCAATCGGAAACTGAGTCACCTCAAGAATGGCGACCGGGTCTTTGTCGGCGGACTGGTTCTGGTACGCCAGCGGCCGGGTACAGCCAGTGGCGTCATCTTCGTAACCCTCGAAGACGAGACCGGCATCGCCAATCTGGTGGTCTGGCCCAAGATCTTTGCGACGCACCGTGCCATCGTCATGGGTGCAAGGCTCATGGCCTGCCAGGGGCGGGTACAGATCGAAGGCAAGCTGCCGCACCAGGTGCTGCATGTCGTTGCCGAAAAACTAGTTGATATGAGCGATCTGCTCATCACACTGCATGAAGATCAAAGCCGCTTTATCAACCCGCCCGTTGCTCGCGCCGATGAAATCGTCCATGGCGGTGGCGGCACCGACCCGCGAGAGCGCCGCCGCCCCGCTCTCCTTACACGAAGCAGGGACTTTCATTGAACGTGTAACTCCCTTGGCAGTCCGTCCGTAAAGGACCATATAGAAGCCACGCCTCTTGAGACGGAGATCTCCCGATGTTCTCTTTCGCCCGCAAGCCCTTGGCCTTGCCCGATGCCGGCACCGCCTTGCCCGGCCGCGCCACCGCGATGCCGCTTTATGCCCCCCATATCATCAGCGGCAAAAAGCTGACCGGCCCCTATCCGGAAGGTCTCGAGGTTGCCGATTTCGGCCTGGGCTGTTTCTGGGGCGCCGAGCGGAAGTTCTGGCAGCTGCCGGGCGTCCATGTCACCGCCGTCGGCTATCAGGGCGGCATCACGCCCAATGCCACCTATGAAGAAGTCTGCAGCGGCATGACCGGCCATACCGAAGCTGTGCGCGTCGTCTATGATCCGGCAAAGATCAGCTATGCCGCCCTGCTCAAGACGTTCTGGGAAAGCCACAACCCGACCCAGGGCATGCGCCAGGGGAACGATGTCGGCACCCAATACCGCTCGGCCATCTACGCCCATTCGACGGCGCAGCAGGATGAAGCCATCGCCAGCCGCGATGCCTATCAGGCGGCACTCGCGAAGGCTGGCGCCCGTGATCCCATCACGACGGAAATCGCCGCCGCCCCGCCTTTCTATTTTGCGGAAGATTGCCACCAGCAATACCTCGCCAAGAATCCGGGTGGCTATTGCGGCCTGGGCGGTACGGGCGTCGTCTGCCCGATCGGCACGGGCGTTGGGGCTTAAGCGGCCAATGCCGCCAGGAAGTTGCGGCAATAGCTTTCGGCCGTGATGGTGAAAACGCGCGAGCGCAGCCGGTCCATGCGGTTGCACCTTTCTTCAAGCGGCATGGTCAGCGCCTGGTGCATCGCATCGGTGATCTCACCGGGATCATAAGGGTTCACGATCAGCGCCTCGCTGAGATCCTCCGCCGCCCCAGCAAAGCGTGACAGGATCAGTACGCCCGGATCGTTCTGGTCCTGCGCCGCGATGAACTCCTTGGCCACCAGGTTCATCCCGTCGCGCAAGGGCGTCACCAACCCGACCTTGGCCGCGCGATAGAAGCCGGCCAAGGTGGCGCGGCTCATCGGCCGCGTCATATAGCGCAAGGGCACCCAGTCGAATTCGGCGTAGCGCCCATTGATATTGCCGGCCTTGCGGTCAAGCTCGCGCCGCAATGCCTGGTATTCCGAGACATCCTCGCGACTCTTTGCTGCCACCTGCAGATAGCTCACCTTCTGCCGATGCTCTGGGTAATCGTGCAGCAGCTTCCCGAATGCCGTGAAGCGGTGGGGCAGCCCTTTCGAATAATCGAGCCGGTCGACGCCGATGACGAGATCGCGCCCGACGAGACTGGAGAGCAGGCGCTGCGTCTCCGCTGACCGCTCCGCCTTGGATGCCATCGCCGCGAAGCCACGCGCATCGATACCAATCGGATTGGCGATAGCGCGCGATGTACCGTCAGCGGTCACGAAAGCGCCGTCAGCACTGGGTTCCATGCCCAGCACCTGTTTCACCGCGTCATGGAAATCGCGCCGGTGCTCCTCGGTTTGCAGCCCCACGACATCATAGGCAAGAAAGGCGCGCAGCAGCTTTTCCCCTTGCGGCAATGCGCTGAAAAGCGACGCCGGCACAAAAGGAATATGCAGGAAGAAGCCCAATCGGTTGCGCACGCCAAGGCGCCGCAACTCGGCCCCCAGCGGGATCAGGTGATAGTCATGAATCCAGACAAGGTCATCGGGTTCCAGCTCCAGGGCCAGGGCCGCCGCAAAGGTGCGATTGACCGAGAAATAGCCATCGAGATCCTCGCGCTTGAAATCAATCAGCCCCAAGCGGAAATGCAGCAGCGGCCACAAGGTCGAATTGGCATAACCGACATAGAAGCGGTCGTAATCCTCCTGGCTGAGATCGATCGTGGCATAGGTGACACCGCCCGCCGCCACCTTGCGCACGGGATTGTGGGAATTGGCCGAAATCTGCCCACTCCAGCCGAACCAAAGGCCGCCGTCTTTCAGCGCATCGGCGATGCCGACAGCAAGGCCGCCGGCGCGGGCACCGCGCTCGGTCGGCACCGGCACGCGGTTGGAAACGATTACGACGCGCGCCATAGGCCCTCCTCCCAGCTGCGGCTGAGGCGCATGGCGGAGAGGATCATGCCGACCATCGAAAAAGTCTGCGGAAAATTGCCCCACAACACACCGTTGCGACCGTCGAGATCTTCCGACAACAGGCCTAAATGATTGCGATGCGCGAGGATGCGGTCGAACATGCTCTTGGCTTTCTCCCGCTGTCCCGTCGCGACCAGCGCATCGATGAACCACCAGCTGCAGACGAGAAAAGCTGTCTCAGGCCGCCCAAAATCGTCGGGCTCGTTGTAGCGTAGGAGAAAGCCGTCATGCATCAGGCGTTCCTCGACCACCGCCAGCGTGCGCAGAAAACGCGGGTCGTCATGGCGCAGCAGGCCGATCTCCGGCAGGGTCAGCACGGCGGCATCGCATATATCGCTGTCGAAGGCGCCGGCTAGCCAGCCATCGGTCGCCGAGGTTGCGCGCGCCAAAATCGTCTCGCGCAAATCCGCGGCCAATCGCAGCCAGCGATCGCGATCCTCGATTTCGCCGACTCGACCGGCAATGAGCCCAAGGCGATGCAAGGCCGCCCAGCACATGGCTGCCGAATGGGTATGCACACCGGTCCGCTCGCGATATTCCCAGAGCCCCGCATCCGGGGCGAGGGCCGATGCCGCCGCCAGATCGCCGATCGGCCGCAGCTGCCGATAGAGATCGAGATCGCCGATGCTCGGCAGCCTTTCGTCATAGAACATCTGCGCTGCGGTCAGGATGATCGAGCCATAGCCGTCATGCTGGCGTTGAAGAATTGCCGCATTGCCAACGCGAACCGGCCCCATGCCGCGATAGCCGGCAAGTGCCGGCGCTTCATGTTCGGCGACATCCTTTCCCGGCACGATGGGATAAAGCGGCACTTCCGGCGACACACCCGCACTCAGCACGGCGTTGAGAATGAAGCGCACATGGCTTTCCATCGTGCGGGTGGCCCCTAAGCGATTGAGCGCCGTCACCGTGAAATAGGAATCGCGCAGCCAGCAATAGCGATAATCCCAATTGCGCCCTGAATGCGCCGCTTCCGGCACCGATGTCGTAAGGGCCGCAACGATGGCACCCGTATCCTCGAAAGTGCAGAGCTTCAGCGTGATGGCGGCACGGATCACCGCCTCCTGATAGTCGAACGGGACGGCAAGATCGCGCACCCAGTCGCGCCAGTAATGCGCCGTCTGGTCGAGAAAATCGCTGACCAAGGCATGCGGCGCTTCCGGTATCGTCTCGTCGCTGCCGATAATGAGGTTGATGGGCCGGTCGAGCAGGAATTCCGCCTCATTGGCGAGATAGCTAACCGGCATGTCGGTGGTGACACGCAGCGTGTTGTCGCCAGCCACGAACCGCACATGGTTGCTGCCAATGATGCTGCGCGGCGACGTGGCGCCATAATCGAAAGTCGGCCGCACCCGCACCGTGATGCGGCAACGTCCGGTCAGCGGCTCTATCCGCCGAATGAGAAGCGGCGGACAGAAGAAGCGTCCAAAGCGGATGAAGCGCGGCGCAAAATCGATGACGCGGGCCGAATTGCCGTGGCGGTCGGTAAAATGGGTTTCCAGGATGGCGGTATTGCGCTGATAGATCTGCGAGGACGACACACCCTCTGCAACAACGATGTCGGCAAAACCGGCCTCTGGTTCTTCGCCATTCACCAGCGCATTGAACAGCGGGTCGCTATCAAAGCGCGGAAAACAAAACCATTGGTGCCGCCCGGCACGGTTCACCAGGCTGGCGACGGTTCCGTTGCCGATCACGCCCAAATCAAGCTGCGCCATTCAATGCTCCGTCGCATCAACGGGCGCTTTTCCACGCTCCGCAAGTTCGCCAAGCCAGGCCCGGACCCGGGCTGGTTCACCGGCAAAGGCCTCCGGAACCCGAAGCCCCAGGCCGCCCAGATCCTGCGCAGCCCTGATGGCATCCTCGTCCGTGACGTCGTCGCCAATGAAGAAAGGTTTTCGGCCTTTGAAGACGTCCGTCTTCATCAGCCGACGTAAGGCAGCGCCCTTGTTGATCGACCGATGACGCAGTTCGCGCGCCATCAATGCGGGCAGGATCTCGAAATTCGGGTCACTTTCGACAAACTGTTCCAGCAGCCCCATCACCGGCAGGCCGAGTTGTGGGTTGGCGCGGTAATGCACGGCGATGCCATGAGATTTCTCCTCCACCAGCACACCCGGCCACGCCTCGGCCTGCTGATGGATCAGCTGCCGCCAATGCGCCGGGACGATCGTATTGGCAGCGGCCTCGGCCACCGCCCCATCCGGCAGACGCAGCACCGCACCATGTTCGCTACCGGCGCAAACCAGCAGCGGGTGCAGCAACCGGTCGATCGTCCGCAGCGTGCGTCCGGAAAGAACAGCGACGGCACCGCCCATTTGTGTCCGCAGCCTGGCGAGCGTGTCGATCAGATGTTTCGGAACGATGACAGATTCCGGCGAGGCCGCGATGTCGAGAAGCGTACCGTCCAGGTCGAGAAACAGCGCCCAGGCGCCGTTGTCCATCATCTCTGGCCGTGGCGGCGCATTGTGTTTTCCGTGCAACATCATCGACAATCACTGCCCATGGCGGGGACCATGGAATCCTGCCTTCCGTTGAATGGGGCAAATTCACCGACTTTAGTAACGGGCTGAAAGGCGAATGGTTCCACAGATGTCTTGGGTTTGCCGCTTATCTCGGATAATGTTTAATTATGAGTGTGCCTGCGAAGACAGATCGTGACATGTCGAGAGGGACGGCGCCACTGCGCGCCGATGCGCCTGCCACGGTAGGCGCGGACCTCGTTTCGATGGCGCGCCCTTATCACGACGACATCATGGCCTTTCATGCGCTTTGGCAGAAGAAATGTCGCGGCCGCGACATGCCGGCCCGCGCCGATTTCGATCCGGCTGAGATGCGGGGCTTTCTGCCCGGGATCACGATCATCGACGTCGTGGCCGATGCACGCCGCTTCGTTTATCGGTTGCTCGGCACGCGTGAAGTGGCAATGCGCAACAATGATCCAACCGGCAAAGGTGTTGCCGAAGGCTATTATGCCAGTTCGCTGGAGGCAGCAATGGCAGCCTATGAAGACGTGATGACACGCCGCGCGCCGCGTTTCGAACAGCGCCGCTTCCTGACACCCGACAATCGCATCGGGCATGAGCAAACGGTCATTCTGCCACTCTCTGACGACGGCCGGGCGATCAACAAGATGATCGCCTATACCCATCATCACCTCATCTAGAAGCGATCCTTCGCCGCGCGAATCGCACCCAGTACATCAGCATCGGAAACACCCGGCCCACCGAAGCGGCGCCGCAAATCCGGTTGATCGGCGCGCAGGAAGGGGTTGCAGGCTTTTTCAGCACCTAACGTCGAAGGAATGGTGAAACGACCGGCGGCCCGTTCCGTCGCAACCTTCTCCGCCTTTGCCTTCAAGGCGGCGTTCTCCGGCTCCGCCGTCAGGGCAAAGCGCGCGTTCGACTGCGTGTATTCATGGGCGCAATAGATGCGCGTGTCATCCGGCAGAGCGCGCAGCTTCAGCAGCGACGACCACATCTGCGCCGGCGTGCCTTCAAAAAGACGCCCGCATCCCAGCGAGAACAACGTGTCGCCGCAGAACAGCGCATAGTCTTCGGCAAACCAATAGGCGATATGCCCCCGCGTATGTCCGGGAACGAAAAAGACGCTGGCATGCCGGCCGCCAAAATCGGCACCGCTTGCCTCATCGACCGCAAGATCCAGGCCTGGAATCCGCTCGCGGTCATAGGCGGGCCCGACGATCTTGCAGCCGGTCCTGGATTTCAGTTCCAGATTGCCACCGACATGATCGCCATGGTGATGGGTGTTGAGAATATGCGTAAGCTGCCAGCCATGCGCCGCACAGGCAGCCAGTGCAGGTGCTGCTTCGGCTGGATCCACCACCGCCGTCTCACCACCTGCCGGATCGTGGATCAGGAAGCCGTAATTGTCCGACAGCATGGGAAAAACGACGATTTCCAATGCGGGTCTGGTGGCTTCCTGCGGCATCGCGGGCTCCCAAATCGAACGTCGGCAATGACTTATCGCCGATTACTTCCTGGCTGACGATAGCAGCGGATATGCCATAATCAAGGCATCCGCCAGTAAAGATGAGATAGCCTTGTTTCAAGACGTCGTCGATGTTCGCGATTTCTATCAGACGCCCCTCGGCAAGGTGACGCGTCAGCTCCTGCGTGCGCGCATCCGCGACATGTGGCCGGACGTACGCGGCCAATCGTTGCTGGGAATAGGTTTCGCGACACCCTTTCTGCAGCCCTTCCGGGCAGAGGCGGAGCGCGTGCTGTCGATCATGCCGGCGGGCCAGGGTGTCGTGCATTGGCCGCGCGACGAACCCAATCTGACGGCGCTTGCCGATGAAACCGAATTGCCGCTGCAGGACTATTCCGTCGATCGCATCCTGATGGTACATGGGCTGGAAGGTTCGGACCACCCAGGCGACATGCTGCGCGAAGCGTGGCGCGTGCTGGCCGGCGGCGGCCGGTTGCTGCTGGTGGTGCCGAACCGGCGCAGCTTCTGGGCGCAAAGCGAACGCACGCCTTTCGGCTTCGGCCAGCCTTATTCCGCCGGCCAGCTCTCGCGCCTGTTGCGCAACCATTCCTTCACGCCGCTGCGCACCGAACGCAGCCTATGCTTCCTGCCGATCCGCAGCCGATCCTGGCTGCGCATGGCCCCAGGCTGGGATGCTTTCGCCCGCCATGCCATGCCGGGGCTTGCCGGTGCCATTCTCATCGAGGCAACGAAACAAGTTTATGGCGCGATCCCGGTGAAGCGGGCGCGCCGTGCCTTGCCGGCGATGGTGCCCGTCCCCGCCACCGCGGCGACCCGCGGTCTGACGCGCGATCACGTCGACAAGTGAAGTCGGCAAATGAAAGTCAGGCGAGGCAGCTATCGCCCCCTCGCCTTCCCTTCATGTCCTATCTGTTATCGAGCTGCGCACGAACGGCCCGCAACCCGCCAAGCGTGATCCGATAGGGGCCACCACCTTTCGACGCGATGAGGCCTTTGCGCTTCAGCTTGGCAAAGAGATCCAGACGACAATTGACCAGTCGATGGCCGTCGCGGTTGAAGCAGTCGACGGCAATGATCCGGTTGTCTTCACGGTGATGGGCAATGTGGCCGCCCTGGGCCAAAACGTGCAGCACGCGCTGCTCGTCCCTGGAAACGTTCATGAGGGAGATGTCCTCGGCACTCGCATGACGAGGCTGTCCGGCACAACGCCTCAGCGGCAATCGCGCACCGAATCCGGCCGGCAAGCCCCAACGGGTGGCGCCCTCTCAGGAAGGCGCCGCAACGTCAGCGAATGGCCACAATCTCCAGCATCAACGCTCCTCTAACCGGCGGCACCAGTCGGCCGCGGGTGGAAACTGCTGGCAATCTACTTTTCAGATACGCGCTGTCAATAGGCGGCGACCGTGGCGGCACGCTTCAGCCGCGACCGCTCGGCAAAGATCGCGGCGACGCCGATGACACAGGTGAACGCCACATAATGCGCTGGGGCCAGCGGATCGGCTTGCGTCAACAGCGACACGAACAGCGGTGTCAGCCCCCCGAAGATGGCGTAAGCGACGTTATAGGAGAAGGAAATGCCACTGAAGCGCACGGCGGCCGGAAAGGCACGCACCATGACGACGGGAACCGTGGCAATGGTGCCGACACAAAAGCCGGTGATCGCATAAAGCGGCGGCAAAAGAGCGGCGGATTGTGCGACACCCAGATAAAGCGCGTAACCGCTGGCGACCAGGCCGACAGCCCCCACCAGCATCACCCGCGCCGGCCCGAAGCGGTCGCAGGCCATGCCGACCAGCACGCAGGAAATGCTCAAGGCCAAGGTCGCCGCCGAATTCGCCGGCAGCGTATCGGCGGGCGTGAGCCCATGGAGCTTCTGCAGAAGCGTCGGTGTCATCAGAATGAAGACGACGATGCCCGCGGTGAGTGTCCAGGTGGCGAGTGCTGAAATGATCACCGCCGGTGCGTGATCGCGCAACACGGCTTTCACCGGCAAAACCTCGCTCAGCGCCTTCTTGGCACGGATTTCCTGGAACACCGGGGTCTCATCCAGATAGCGGCGCAAGTAGACCGCGACGAGGCCGAAGATGCCACCGGCAATGAACGGGAAGCGCCAGGCATAGGCGCCGATCTCTTCCGGCAGGTATAGGCGGTTGACGCCCGTCGCCACCACCGAGCCCAGCAGGATGCCGGCGGTGAGGCCGCAGGTCAGCAACCCGCAGGCGACGCCGATCCGGTTGCTCGGCACATGCTCGGCAACGAAGACCCAGGCGCCCGGCACTTCACCACCGATGGCGGCACCCTGCAGGATGCGCATCAGCAGAAGCAGCAAGGGTGCCGCGTAACCGATCTGCGCATAAACCGGCAGCAGGCCGACCAGCAGCGTCGGTACCGCCATCAGGAAGACGCTGAGCGCGAACATGCGCTTGCGGCCGAAGAGATCCCCGAAATGCGCCATGATGATGCCGCCCAAAGGCCGCGCCAGATAGCCGGCGGCAAAGATGCCGAAGGATTGCAGCTGGCGCAGCCAGTCCGGCATATCGGGCGGGAAGAACAGCTGCCCGATAACCGCCGTGAAGAAGACGAAGATGATGAAGTCATAAAACTCGAGCGCACCGCCGAGGGCGGCGAGGCTCAGGGTCTTCACATCCTGGCGGGTCAGCTTGCGGGCGGTGCTCATGGCAATCTCTTAGGCTCAGTTGACAGAACTGGCCGCACTATAATTGCCGTTGTCGCAATCCTACCTTTGCATTTCCTGCAACGTGCCGTGACCAAGCTGCAGTTTAATTGCGCTCTTTTGTCGCGTGCCCGGTCGAAATCAGGCTGCTCTCCAGCGTCTCCATCAACGCCTCGCGCAATCGCTGCGTCGCCGCCGACGGCGTTTCCTCGCCGACATGGAGATAAAGGTCGATGGGTGGTGTCATGGCGGGGAGGCCGCTTGTCCCATCCAGCACTTTGAGCCGCGCCGGAATTCCCTCCGCCGTGCGTGGCGTGACACCAAGCCCTGCCTCGACTGCCGCGTAAAGCCCGGCAAGGCTCGGGCTGTTGAAGGCGATGCGCCAGGGCATGCCCGCCGCATCCAGCGCCTCGATAGCACGGCTGCGGAAGGTGCAGGGTTGTTTGAAAGCCAGCAACGGCACGGGCTCATTCGTCCTCAACTCGAAATCGGCGGTACCGATCCAGCGCAACGGCACCTCGCCGATCCGCTGCCGGCGCGGGCTCGGGTAATCGCCCCAGCACAGCGCCAGATCGAGCTCGCCCTTCTCCACGGCTTCGGCAAGATTGACGCCGCGCTCGACACGCACATCGACCTTGATCTGCGGATGTGCGCGGGCAAATCGGCCGAGCAGGCGCGGCAGCCAGCTCTCGGCGAAGTCCTGCACCAGCCCCAAACGCACCCAGCCTTCGACGGCAACACCGCGCGTGGCGGCAATCGCCTCGTCATTCAATTCGAGCAGGCGCCTCGCATAGGAAAGCAGGATCTCGCCGGGTGCGGTGAGGGCGAGGCCGCGACCCTCCTTCCTGAGCAGCGCTTCGCCGACCTGATCCTCCAGCTTTTTGAGCTGCAGGCTGATCGCCGATTGCGACCGGCCAAGGCGGTCGGCGGCCTTGGCGAAGCTCCCCAGCTCCGTGCCCGTCACGAAGCTTCTCAAGACATCCATGTCGAGATTGGTCAGCTGCATCGTTCAGTTTTCCAAAAGCATCACATTTGAACTACCAATTTTTCAAAACGATCCTGGGCAACTACATCAAAATCGTCAACCTAAAACCGCCCCAAGGAGGGCTCAATAGATGTCCGATTTCGCCCTGAATCAGATCTCGCCCCGCCAGCAGACGATCGGCCTGGGAGCATTCCTGGTCGCCGTTCTGATCGTTGCCGCGCTCGTGCTGACGGCGGTCAAGGTCGCCGGGGATGTTCGAAGCAGGGATTTGCCATCGCTGATCGAATTCGAGAATCCCGCCTCTCTCTCCGGCTTTACCGCCTGACCGGGACGATGAGCTGCACCGGCAATGGGGCGATGGCGATTCGGGCCGGGAGATGGCCCAGAACATCGCCATCGCCCTGGATCGGGTCGCCATCGGGGCCGGTAATCGTTATCTCACACCCTTCTAAGATACTGTAACCACGGGCATTTGGCAGTCGGCCCAGGCCCAGCGCCAGTGCATAGCGCAGCATGTGAAAAGTGCCCCGCCGCTCAAAGAGGCAGATCTGGAACGTGGGATCGGCCAGCCTCGCCTTCGGTGCCACCACATGGCGCCCGCCATAAAAGCGGCCCTTGGCGACGATAACGGAGGCGGCGTTGATCGGCGGCGCCCCATCGATACGCACCTGATAGGTCGGGAAACCGAAGCGGAACAATTGCTTGATGGCGCCCCAGACATAGGCGCCCTTGCCGATCCGGCGCTTCAAGGCGATATCGAGATCGGCCACCACATGCGCATCCACCCCCACCCCGGCCATCAAGGTGAAGGCCCGTTCATTGGCGCGCCCGATGTAAATGGCCCGCGACCGGCGGGCATCGATGGCGGCGGCGATGGCATCCGCATTCACGGCGAGGCCGATTTCGGCGGCGAGCACATTCGCGGTACCCATGGGGATGATGGCGATGGGTAGGCCGGTCGCACTACGGCTCAAGCCGTTGATCGCCTCGCCGATCGTGCCGTCTCCACCGGCAACAGCCAGCAGGTCTGGCCTTGATTCCCGTGGTAAATCGGCGATTTCGCGCGCCATTCGCTCGGCATCGCCACGGGCGCCCGTGGGCCGGAGATCGATCGCCCAGCCGCGTGCGGTGAGGCGGTCGCACACATCCTCCAGCGTCAGGCGGCGCCGGCGCCCGGCAATGGGATTGAAAATGATGGCAATACGCGAAGTCACAGGCGTCTGGCTGGCAGTTTGGAAGGGCCGGACCCTAGAACAATCGCGGCGCCCTTGCCATTGCCCTGATTAATCGACTGGATCGATCAAGAAATGCTATATGATCGGCCAGATCGATTAAAAAATCCACGCACCACCGCGTTTTCAACGGTATACGGCGGCAGAACTTTACCCTATAAGCAGCCCCTTGCGGCCGTCCCAAGCGGCCCATCCGATTGACTCCGGCCGAGGCTTTCTTTATATAGCCGCGCCAAACCGCAACTGATTGAATTCTTGGAGATTTACCGTGAAACGTACCTATCAGCCGAGCAAGCTGGTCCGTAAGCGCCGTCATGGCTTCCGTTCGCGTATGGCGACTGTTGGTGGCCAGAAGGTCGTCTCGGCGCGTCGGGCCAAGGGCCGCAAGCGTCTCAGCGCCTAACCGGCGCTGGACTCTTGTTCCCAACCGCTCTTCAAAGCTCACGCACCGAACGATGACCCGCATCGGCCGCCTGAAACGGCGTGCCGAATTCCTGGCCGCCGCCGCCGCGAACCGCAAATGGGTGGCGCCAGGCCTGGTCCTGCAAGCGCGCAAGGACGAGCAAGCCTCCATCGACATCGAGCTTCGTCTCGGCTTCACCGCCAGCCGCAAGGTTGGCAACGCCGTCCTGCGCAATCGCGCGCGCCGGCGCTTGAAGGCTGCCGCCGCCGACGTACTGCGCGAGGCGGCCGTCGCTGCCAAGGGAACCGATCTTGTCCTCATCGCCCGGCCGGCCACGGTCGATCGCGACTACAAGGCGCTCAAGGAAGACTTCCGCCGCGGCCTGAAGAAACTCGGTGTCACCGGAGCGGCATCGTGAGCAATCATTTGGCACAAAAACTGACGCGGAAGCTCGGCATCCTGCCGATCCGGTTCTATCAGCTGACCTTCTCGAGCTTCTTCGGTTTTCATTGCCGTTATCAGCCGACCTGCTCGGCCTATGGCATCGAAGCCATCGAACGGCACGGCCCGATAAAGGGCCTCGCTCTCACGTTCCGGCGCCTGATGCGCTGCCATCCCTGGGGTGGCAGCGGTTATGACCCGGTGCCGCACAAACACGACCATGGCTGCAACCATATGGCTGCAACCACCCGCCACTAAACCTCTTTCTGGGATTCGATCGCCGTCATGACGCCGCAGACCGACAAGAAGAACATGATCATCGCCATCGCCATTTCGGCGGCGATCATCTTCGGCTGGCAGTTCTTTTACGAAATGCCGCGCCAAGAGAAGCTGCGCGCTGCGCATGATGCCCAGCAGGCGGAACTGGCCGCGACGCAATCGGCAAACCAGGCCGTCTCCGGCGCCACAAACAACACGCCAACGACCGGTACCGCCGCGACGACCACGGCGCCTGGTGATGCCGGCATCGGCCAGCAGCTGCCGCGCGCGGACGCGCTGGCCCAGAGCGAGCGCGTCGCCATCGATGCGCCGAAGCTCACGGGCTCGGTCGCCCTCAAGGGCGGTCGCGTCGACGATCTGGTGCTGAAGAACTATCGCGAGACCGTGGCGCCGGACAGCCCGAACGTGGTGCTGCTTACCCCCTCCAACTCGCTCCATGGCTATATCGCCGAGACCGGTTGGTGGGCGCCCGCTGGAATCGCCGTGCCGAACGCCACCACAACGTGGAAGGCGGACGGCGCCAAGCTGACGCAGCAGACGCCGCTGACCCTGACCTGGGACAACGGTGCCGGCCTCGTCTTCACGCGCAAGATTTCGATCGATGACGGCTATATGTTCAAGGTCGAGGATTCGGTCGCGAACAATGGCGGCGCGTCGGTTTCGCTGTCGCCCTATTCGCGTGTCGCGCGCTTCGGCTTGCCGCCCTCACCCAGCCAGACCTACGTGCTGCACGAGGGCCCGATGGGTGTCTTCGACGGCAAGCTGAACGAGGAAAAATACCACAGCGTCAAAAGCCATTTCGAAGACGCCGAAGGCACTGAGCCCAAATCGATGGACTTCCCCAGCACCGGTGGCTGGGTCGGCATTTCCGACAAGTATTGGCTGGTGGCCCAGGTGGCCCCGGCCGATGCCAAGCTGACCGCGCATTACAGCTACGACCCGAAATTCGATTCCTATCAGGCCGATTACGTCGCCGATGCGCGCGACGTCGCGGCCGGTGCTTCGGCGAGCTTCACCCACCAGGTTTTCGCCGGCGCCAAGGAAGTGAGGCTGCTCGAGAATTATCGCGACAACCTCAACATCCCGCTGTTCGAGCGCGCGGTCGATTTCGGCTGGTTCTTCTTCCTCACCAAGCCGCTGCACGCCTTCCTCGACTGGATCGTGCGCTATATCGGCAACATGGGTATCGCCATCCTGATCCTCACCGTCTGCGTCAAGGCGGTGATGTTCCCGCTCGCCAACAAATCCTATGCCTCCATGAACAAGATGAAGGCCCTGCAGCCGCAGATGGCCGCCTTGAAGGAGCAGTATGGCGAGGACAAGCAGCGCTTCCAGCAGGAGATGATGGCCCTCTACAAGAAGGAGAAGGTCAATCCGGCTGCCGGCTGCTTGCCGATCGTGGTGCAGATCCCGGTCTTCTACGCGCTCTATAAGGTGCTCTACGTCACCATCGACATGCGCCAGGCGCCGTTCTTCGGCTGGATCCATGATCTCTCCATGCCGGATCCGACCTCGGTCCTCAATCTCTTCGGCCTCATCCCGTGGGATCCGCATCTCTATATGACGATGCCGATCGTGGGTGCAGCCCTCCATCTGCTCTCGATCGGTGTCTGGCCGCTGATCATGGGTGTCACCATGTGGCTGCAGATGCGCCTCAACCCGACGCCGCCGGATCCCGTGCAGGCCAAGATGTTCGCCGTGATGCCGTTCATCTTCACCTTCATGCTGGGCTCGATGCCTGCGGGTCTCGTCATCTACTGGGCGTGGAACAACACGCTTTCCATCTGCCAGCAGAAGTTCATCATGTACCGGCACGGCACCAAGCCGACCCCCAAGCAGCCGAAGAAGGCTTGAGATCGTCGTGAGCGGCGAGCGCAAAGCAGGCGAACGAACCCATGGCGACGCGCTGTTCCAGCGCGAATGCCAGTTCGTTGCCGGCGCCATGAAGCTGGAACAGTTGCCCCCCATGGGGCCGATCGAGATTGCCTTCGCCGGCCGCTCGAATGTCGGGAAGTCCAGCCTCGTCAACGCGCTCACAGGCCGCAAGACCTTGGCGCGCGTCTCGCAGAATCCGGGCCGCACGCAGCAGCTCAACTTCTTCGATCTCAACGGCACGTTGGTGCTGGTCGACATGCCGGGCCATGGTTATGCCAAGGTCGGCAAGGCCAAGGTCGCGGAATGGTCCGAATTGATCGAAGGCTATGTTCGCGGCCGGGCAAACTTGCGCCGCGTCATGCTCCTGATCGACAGCCGCCACGGCTATAAGGAGAGCGATATCGAGCTGATGGACCTGCTCGACCGCTTCGCCCTTTCTTACCAAGTGGTCATGACCAAGGCCGATACGCTGAAGCCCAAGGAACTCGAAGCCAACCGGGTGAAGTTCCTGGACCAGATCAAGCGCCGCCCCGCCGCCCACCCCGAGATCCTGGTCACCAGCGCCGAAGAAGGCGTCGGCCTCACCGAGGTCCGCGATACCCTGGCGACACTGGCCGAGCAGGGATAAGGGCGCGAACGCACTCATTACCCCTGATGGCCGGCGCAGGCGTCCGCGGCAAACGGGCCTTATCTTCAGGGTGAGCGCATTTGCTGAGGGTCTAAGCCCAATCGGCTCCATATTGCTCATTAGAGAAGCGAAGCATCTGGTAATCTGGCTCCACTCCCGCTTCTTCTTCACTGCCTTCGTCTTTTCTGCCGGGATCAGTAGAATCCAAATCTCACAAAGGCGAATTCATCACGATCAAAGAACACAGCTGGAGGTATAAAACCTGGGAACTGGTCTTTCCCATCGATCTCAACCGGCACACCGTCCACCCGGAGCCTTCTCGGCAGACGTTTGAATTCTGGGATGAGATTCTGGACAATTGGCGACAGCCCTGTCAGTCCACTGTAGCAATAGACAAAGTTCGGCCCGAGATTCTGCTGAACATCTACACCAACGGTGATGTGATCAGATCCAATAATGGACTTATCCAGCCAGGGAATTCCATCTGACTCGCGGTCGGCAAATATCTCCGGATACTTGCGTGACTGGCCGATTACTCCTCCACCCGCCCTAGTCGGGAATCCCCATAATCCGATGTGGTCGACAGAAAATGCCGACCGACGAATGGTGATAGTGTCTGTGGCGAAATCCCGAATTGCTGCTGTAAGCTCCGCAAACTTCGACCCTTCGCTCGGAGACAGGGCCCAATAGCGTGGACGTGACGATGGCCAAAGTGCCCGTATCTGTGCCCGCTCTTCGTCCTTGGTAAATCGAAAACGCTGGTATCCCCCGCAACCTAGAACTCCATAACCATGGTACATAGTTAGCGCTTTTCTATCCCACGGATTCTCCATCAGCTCCGCTTCGCTCAGATTGCGGTCTACTTTGCCAAACTTGTAATAGCGATCGATCGGGATCACGCTCTGTGGAATGGTCTTATAGAATTCTTCCCAGTCATCCTTTGTCGCGGCACTAATTGTTGCGCCAAGGAATTCGAGTTTTGATTTCGGGCTCGCGAAGCTCTCCTCGAGAATGTAGGCGATACCAAGCGACAAATCCGACGCATCGTCAAACCATATCGCCCCAGGAAGCAGATCTTTTGGCACCCGCCCATTTGCGGTGGTCTCACCACCGCATGCATTCGGCACCTTCTGGGCAATCACGCCACCATCTTTCGTGCGCGTGGCAAAGAACGGTGGGGCCATCATGAGGTCATGAGAGCTGCTCGAATCTCCATAGGTCGTCACCCGGAGGTTGCAGACGGCAACGATGTCAAATGAGACAATCTCGCCCGCATGGCGATAGGATGACTTCAATCTAAAGAAACTGCTCTCTGAGTCCGGAAGAATTTCTTGGGCCGCGGCCGCCGGAGCCAGCGCTCCAAACACGAGACTAAGCGCCGCGAGGAAGGCGTCCCGATGCCACGCGTGATATGGCCTCAGCAATAAACTAACCACTTCCATATGAAGGCTCCTGCTCTTTTGGTTAGCTATCGCTTTGGACTCGACAAATCGATGAAAGAACCCAGGTCAGACTCCCAACCTCTTGTCACGCTAAGCCTCTTCAAATTCGAAGAATGAACCGCGAGGGGCCTCGATGAGGTTTACGAACAATTAAATCAGATCGCCAATGACTTCAATTTATTGGGGAAAATTATTTCGTCAAGACACGCGAGATGTCGCTGGCGACCAAGACCGCCGTGTGGAGAAGACGCAGAATGGACGGCTGGATAGAAATTCGTGGGTGGTCGGCCTTCGCCGACCATGACGGGTGGACAGCGGGCAGGGCTAAGCACCCGCACCGGCTGGTGATGTGGAGTGGGCGTTGCCATGACGAATTGAATACAATCCGCCGCCACCACCCCCTGAATTCCCTCTTGATTTTGCAGCCCCCCGACCGCACTTTGCGCGCCGGTAGATCTTGGATTTCAGCTTCCCTCCACCCTCCGCAGCGATGGCCTCACGATATGAGCATTACCGACACCAAATACTGGTTGAAGACGGCGCGGACCCTGACCGAAGCCCTGCCTTATATGCAGAAATATGCCGGCAAGCGCTTTGTCATCAAATATGGCGGCCACGCCATGGTGGATAAGGAACTGTCCGACATTTTCGCGCGCGATATCGCGCTGCTGCGCCAGGTCGGCATCCTGCCGGTCGTCGTTCATGGCGGCGGCCCGCAGATCGGCGAGATGCTGAAGCGCCTCAACATCCAGTCCCGCTTCATCGACGGCCTGCGCGTCACCGACGCCGCGGCCATGGAAGTGGTCGAGATGGTCCTTGCGGGCTCGATCAACAAGTCGATCGTGGCGGCGATCAATACGGCTGGCGGCAAGGCCGTGGGCATTTCAGGCAAGGACGACAATCTGCTCCATGCCAAGAAGACGGAAATGACCAAGGATGGCGAGCGGGTTGATCTCGGCCTGGTCGGCGAACCGGACAAGGTCAATCCGAGCATCATCCGTTCCCTGGAGCAGGCGGGCGTCATCCCCGTCATTGCACCGGTCGGCTTCGGCCCGGACGGGCAGACCTATAACATCAATGCCGATACCGCGGCCGGTGCCATCGCCGCCGCCATCGGCGCCTCGCGCCTCCTCATGCTGACCGACGTGCCGGGTGTCCTCGACAAGTCGGGCCAGCTGGTACAGCAGCTCACCGCCGGCGAAGTGCGGGCGCTCGCTGCCGACGGCACGATCTCGGGCGGCATGATCCCGAAATTGGAGACCTGCCTCAGTGCGGTCGAAAGCGGTGTCGAGGCAGCGGTCATTCTGGACGGCCGCGTGCCGCATTCCATGCTGCTGGAAATCTTCACGCCCCAGGGCATCGGCACGCTGGTGACGCGCGGCTAAGACCACGCATTCTCGATCTCGCTGGAACTATTTGGTGGCACGCAAAGGCCCCTCTCCCCGGAGAGGCGCCGCTTCTATCTGAACGCCGCTCAATACAGGGTATCGGCGCGCATGCCGTATCGTTCCAGGATCGGCTTATAGGCGCCCTCGGCCCGCATCACCTCAAGAACGCGGTCGAACTCGGGCAGCTGGCCGACATGCGGCGATTGCTTGCCCAGGCACAGCACATATTCGAATATGTCGACGACCAGCGGCAGCATGACGAGGCGGTCGCCGAGATCGTGTTCGCGCAGGTAAAAAGCGCCGGCCGTGGTCGTTACGAAACCGACGTCGCCACGCCCCAACGCCAGCCCGCGCAACGAGGCCTGAAAATCCGCGGCATAAAAAACCTTGTGGCCGCCAAGATTCTGCTTGGCCCAGCCATTGCCGAAATAGCTCACGATCTCGAACGGTTTGAGGTCGGCCAGATTCTTGGCGGCCGCGATCTCGGCCCGGCGCGGATTATCGGTGCGGACCAGCGGATGAAGGTCAGCCTGCAACACCGGGATGCGGCCGCAATTGGCATATTCCTGACGCGCCTTGGTCGCGATGGTGATGAAGCCGTCGGCATCGCCATGCCGAACCATCTGTTGCGCCCGCTCCCAGGGATAGATCTGCAGGTCGACCGGCTGTCCCAGCCGATGTTCGAACGCTTCGCGCGCGATGTCGATGAAGATGCCGTGAACCGCCCCATCCTTCTCATAGGAAAGAGGCACGAGATCCGTGGCAAAGACCAGGCGCACGGGCTGCTTGGCTTCGGCATCCTCGGCAATGCCAGATGCCCCCAGCGCACCGAGACCGGATGCGAGCGATCCAAGGAACAGAATGGCGGTCCAGTTGCGCCGACCCATGGTCATGACGATCCGTCGCACTCCCCAAACTCAGACTATCCTAGCAAAGGCGCTGAATTTGACGAAAGCCAATCGCTTGGGCTTTGCGATGCAGCTGGTGACCTGACTATATTGATCGACAAATAGGATCGGATGGCCGATGCGGGATCATAATCCTGTGATCGGCCGTGACAGGAAGGCGGCGCGGCTTGGCACTCATCAATCAGCTCATCTTCCTCGGTGCCCTGCTGGCCCTCATCAGCATCCTGCTCGGGCAGCTGTCCTCCCGCCTCGGTGCTCCTTTGCTGCTGGTCTTCCTGGTGCTCGGCATGCTGGCCGGCGAGGATGGCGTGCTCGGCATCGCGTTCCAGAATTATCAGACGACGTTCGCGGTCGGCTCGGTGGCACTGGCCATCATCCTGTTCGAAGGCGGTTTGCGCACGCCACGGGAGGTTGTGCGGCTGGTCCTCTGGCCGTCGCTGACCTTGGCGACAATCGGCGTGTTGCTGACCGCCCTCTGCATGGCCGGCATGGCCGTGCTGGTCATGGGGATGCGACCGCTGGAAGGCGTCTTGATGGGGGCCATTCTCGCTTCCACCGATGCCGCCGCCGTCTTCATGCTGCTGCACGGGCAAGGGGTTGCCGTCAACGCCCGCGTCGGCGGCACGCTGGAGCTTGAATCCGGCATGAACGACCCGATGGCGGTCTTCCTCACGCTGATGGCGGTCCATGTCCTCAAGGCAAGCACTGCGGTTTCCGGCTGGTATGTGCTGGGCAGTTTCGGGCTCGAACTCCTGGGCGGTGGGCTCATCGGCGCGGCGGGTGGCTTTGGCCTGCGCTGGCTGCTGCAGCGCCTCACCCTGTCGGCCGGCCTCTATCCGGTGATGGCGACTGCCGGCGCCCTGCTCATTTTCGGCGGAACCAATGTGCTTCATGCCAGCGGCTTCTTGGCCGTCTATGTGGCCGGTGTGATGCTGGCCCAAGCGCCTTATCGCGCACAGCAGGTCATCACGCGCTTTCTGGATGGTCTCGCCTGGCTGGCGCAGATCACCATGTTTCTGCTGCTGGGCCTGCTGGTGACACCCTCGGCTTTGCTCGCCGACCTCGCCGCCGCGCTGATCCTTGCCGTCGGCCTCATCGTCGTGGCACGGCCGGGTGCGGTGCTGCTATGCCTGCTGCCCTTCCGCTTCACCTGGCACGAGCGCGGCTTTGTCGCGTGGGTGGGCTTGCGCGGGGCGGTGCCGATCTTCCTTGCCTCGATCCCCATCCTGGCGCAGGTGCCCAACGCACAGGTCTATTTCAACGTCGCCTTCGTGGCCGTACTGACCTCGCTCCTCGTCCAAGGCTGGAGCGTGGGGCGGGCTGCGCGCTTCCTCGGGCTCGAAGTGCCGCATGCCGCTCCTCACGGGCAGGATCTCGACATCAGCCTCGGTCATGGCGCCAGCCGCGAGCTTGCGGGATTCCGCGTGCAGGAAGGTGCGCGCGTCCTCAATTACGATTATGGCGAGATCGACCTGCCGGAAAAGTGCGAAGTCATCAGCGTCATTCGCGATTCAGAGCCGATCACTCTTTTCCGCGAAACGCGACCGGCGATCGACGACTATGTCATCGCCATCGCGCCACCGCCGGAGATCGCCGGCCTCCATCAGCATTTCGCCTATCATGAGGCGGACGAGGCGGCAGCACCGGCAGGCTTCGGCGAGTTCGTCTTCGAGGCGGAAACGCCGGCAAGCGACCTTGCCCTCATCTACGGCCTGCCGATCGGGACGGCGGCGAAGGATTTGACGCTCAGCGGCTTCCTGCATGAACGCCTGGGCGAGCATGTCGTGGCCGGTGATCGTTTCAAGCTCGGAGAGATCGAATTGGTGGTGCGCGAGGCGAAGGATGGCCGCATCGTGCGTGTGGGTCTCGAGCTTGAGGACACACGGGCGCATCTCCCCGTCACGCGGACCCTGCGCAAGCTCAAGCATCCGATGAAGACATGGCGTGCCTTCCGGCGCCTCACGGGCGTTTAGTCCGCGGGTAGCTAGCCCATCGGTCCTTAGGTTGCGCCGCGAGCAAACCCGGCACGGATTCGAGGCTCATGATTCAGCTTCCTGCGAGAAGGTCGCGATGCCTTCGGCGCGGACCTGTTGCAGCAGCCAGTCCTTAAATACGCGAATCTTGCGCTGGTTGCGCCGGTCTTGCGGGTAGACCAGCCAGTAATCGACCGGCTCACGGGAAACGATCGGCAACACCTGCACCAAACGGCCTGCGGCGATCTCGGTGCGGAAAAAGGCTGGTGTCAGCAAAGCGACGCCCTGGCCCGCCATCGCCGCGTTGCCGAGGATCTGCTGCGTCGGTGCCATGATATTGGGACCGGTGCTCGGCTGCGGATCGGGTATCCCGGCCGCCCTGAACCACAGCCGCCAGGAATTGTCGGTCCAGTCGAGCAGAGGCAGATGCAACAAGTCAGCGGGCGCTGCGATGGAACCGGCGCTGGCCAGAAATTCCGGGCTCGCATAAACGGTGAGTTCCAGCGGCAACAAACGATGGGCGGCAAGACCCGGCCAGGCACCCGATCCGCTGCGGATGCCGAGATCGAACTCCTCCCGCGCGAAATCCACCCATCGCGATGACATATCGAGGCGCACGGCAATGTCGGGATGGGCCATCTGGAAGGTGCCAAGCCGCGGCACCAGCCAATTGGTGCAGAAGGTGCTGACAGCCGTCAGCGACAGGACGTTCTCGTCACTGTTGCGTAATGCATCGAAAGCAAGCGCCAGCCGTTGAAAGGCTTCGGCAACCGCCGGCGCCAGGCGCTTGCCGGCTTCCGACAGCACCACTTTGCGCGCCTGACGCAGGAAGAGCGGCGCCCCTACCCGATCCTCAAGCTGCTTCACCTGATAGGAGATCGCGGCCTGGGTCAGCCCCAGTTCGGTCGCCGCCTGAGTGAAGCTGCCGAGACGGGCAGCCGCCTCAAAGGCCCGAATAGCCGTCAAAGGGGGCAATTTGGACATCGCCTATCCATAAGCCATTTTTATGCATTACCATAGAGGATTAGTTGGTTTTTCCACTTTGTCGAAGCGAAATTAAAAGCACGAGAGGAAATGACCTCGTCAATTTAATGGAGAAAGCGATGTTCGCTCTGACGCTGAAGTCCCGGAACCTGTCGCTCTGGAACAGTCTTGCCCGCGCATTCCGGCTTGCCCGGCACCGCCGGGCCGGGGATATCGACCGCCTGTCGGTGCATATGCTGCGCGATCTGGGCATTTCCCAGAACGAAGCCGTCGATCTGCTGGCGGCCGAACGGACCCGGTTTCTGAGCTAGAGGCCTTCGAGCGGCAAGGCCGGCACGGTCACCGCGCGCTGGCGGGCCACGTCGAAGCCGGTCGTGGTCGTCGCCATGAAGAGCGAGTTGAGGATCGCTTCCTCCGTCGCCTCAATGGCCGCCTCGAAAAGTGGTGAGACCCGGTCATTGGAAAGCTCAGCAACATTGGCGAGGCCCCGACGGCGCTCAGGCGAGCGTCGCACGTCGGCCGCTGTCGAAAAGGCCAGCGCGTAATCGCCGGATCCATTGCTGAGCGCCGCCCCGGTCCGCGCCAGGCCACCGAAGCAGCGCTCGGCGAGACGTCGCAGATTGCGATCGGAGAGCGGCGCGTCGGTTGCCAATACGATCATGATCGAGCCATCGGGCTCGGCGGCGTCGCCCCGCCATTTCCGCCCGTCAATGCGCAAGGTGCCGCCGTAATTCGATTGCACCAGCACGCCGAGGCGATAGTCGCCTACAAGACGCGACGATGTGCCGATGCCGCCTTTATAGCCGAACGCGACCGTGCCCGTACCGGCGCCGGCGCATCCTTCGGCAACAGGCCCATCCTTGGCCGCCTCGATCGCGGCGATGACTTGCTCGGTCGTCGGTAATCCGGCTCGAATATCGTTGAGGCGGCCGTCATTCGTCTCGCCCACGACGGCGTTGACCGAAGCGGCACGCTCATTCCCTGGCAAGGCGAGTGTCCAGCGATTGACGCCCTCGATCGCCCGGCCAACGCCCAGTGTGTTGGTAAGGACGATCGGCGTCTCGACCTCGCCCAGTTCCAATATCTGGGTCGCACCGGCGAGCTTGCCGTAGCCGTTCAGAATCGCGAGGCCGGCAGGCACTTTATCCTGATAGAGATTGCCGTCATGCGGCCGGATCGCCGTGGCGCCCGTACGCGTCCGATCACCTTCAACGAGTGTCACGTGCCCGACAAGAACGCCTGGCACATCGGTGATGGCGTTAAGCGGCCCGGTCGGCAATTGCCCCGGTGCGATGCCGAGGTCACGCGCACGGCGGCGAGGAGGATGTAGGTCTGTCATGCGGCCTGCATCCTAGTCGCCATAGCATTGATGGCAAGTGGGCAGGAGCGGATAACCGCCCCTGCCCAACCGTCATTCAATAACCACCCTTGCCCGCCGGCTTCACTACCAGCCGGGTCACGATGATGTGGATGAGACCGGAGACCACCAGCGTCGGCAAAGTGGCCGTCGTGTAGTCATAGGGCGCATGGCTCACATAGGTGAGGGGGTTGAGAAGATAGAGGTAGGTTCCGCACCCACCCGCCATCGCCAGCAATGCCGCCGGGTTGAAGCCGCTCCAAAAGCGATAGGACGTGCCCGGCCCGCCGACAAACATGGCCCGGATATCGATGCGGCGATTGCGGAGGAAGAAGTAATCCGCAATCTGGATGCCGCAGAGCGGTGCGAAGGCCATGCCGATAAAGGCCAGGAACGAGCCGAAATTGGCGAAGAACAATTCCGGGATGAAAAGCCCCACCAGCACGACCGGCGCGATGGTGATCAGCAGGAGCTTCGGCCACGAGACGCGGTCGAGGCCCGGGAAATGCCGGAGACCGATCGCCGAGGCATAGACCCCCGCCACCGCCGTGCCGAGGTTGGCCGCGGCGACAAAGAGCAAGGCGATGATACCATAGGTCGGCCCACCGATCGTGCGCATCCATTCGGCGGGATCCGAGACCTGCAGAACGAGGATGCCGGCAATGCCGATGAGGGAGAGCACCGGCACGGGCGCGCCCATGCCGATCATCACCGGCACGGCCGCCGTCCGGCCCTTCGGCGCCATGCGGACCATCGCACCGATATAGGGCCACCAGGAGAGCAGCGAAACGATGCCGATCTCGACGCCCGTCGTGTAGTTCCACAAAGCATCGGGGGCGGCATAAGCGGGCTTCGCCGCTTCAATATCCGCCCAGCGTTGCGTCACCAGGATGTAGAGCATCCAGAAGCCGACGAAGACATGCGCTACCAAGATCTTTGCGATGCGGTCGAGACCGCCAGATCCCTTAAGCAGGAAGAGGAAAACAAGTGCGCAAGCGAGGAAAATCGTGCCCGGCACCAGCAAGATTGTATCGGCGTCCGGAATGACACCAAGTGCGATCAGAAGCTGGGTCGTCGATTTGGCAAAGAAGATGAGTAGCAAGGAGTTCCAGCCGACAATGGAGATCTGCTGGAGGGCCGCCGGGATGATCCAGCCGGCCGAGCCGAATTGCGGCTTGCAGGAGGCAATTGAATCAACCCCGAAGCGGATGCAGATCGGCACAGCGGCAAGGGCCACGATCAGCATTCCAATCATCGAGCCGGCAAAAAGGGCCGCGAAACCCTGGCCGAAGCCCAGGTAATAGCCGGTATATTCGCCGATGATGTAGCACCAGGTGGCGGCGGCAGCGGTTGCCAGCGAAATGCCCAACTGCCATGGCCCCCAATTGCGCTCGTGCTTCAGAAGCGGCCAGGCGCTTTTGTCGGCCTCGATCTCGATCGTGTTATGTGCAAGCGTTGCGTCGGTCATGCCACCCACCCCCAGATCAAGGCGATGATGGGCAAGAGAATGCCCAGAATGAAAAGCCACAGCCAGCTATTGGCGTCGAAATCCTCGCCCTGGCCGTCGGCGGTTTCGAGTGCGCGGATGCGCCGCTCCAATTCCGCCGGAATCTCAGCACGTGCCATGTTATCTCTCCCCATTTTCGCGCGCCGGTCCCTTGGGAGACCTGATTGACCGGACGGCGGCGCGCGGTCGCCGCCCGGCGCGTGAACCTTCAGGAGCGCTGGAACGCCTCATCCTTGGCATAGGGGAACCACCAGAAATCCTGGTTGCTCGCCTGCGGATCGATCATGACGAATTTCGTGTTCTGGAACTGGTTGAGGCCCTCCGGCCCCAACTGCCGTCCGGTACCCGAGAGCTTACGTCCGCCGAAAGGAAGCGCATCGTTGTCGAGCAAGGGGGCGTTGATCCAGAGAATGCCGGATTCGATCTCGCTCACCGCGCGGAAAGCCTCATCCATGTTGAGCGTATAGAGATTGGCGCCGAGGCCGTAACGAGAGCGGTTGGCCAATTCGAGTGCCTCGTCGAAGCTCTTTACGCGGCAGATCGGTGCCACGGGGCCGAAAGGCTCCTCGTTGAGGATTTCCATTTCCGGCGTCACCTCGGTCAGCACGGTCGGCTCCACGAACCAGCCGCGATTGAGCCCGGCAGGCCTGCCGCCGCCGGCCATCACCTTGGCACCTTGCTGGCGCGCGTTCGCCATCAGGCCCTCGAAACGCTCGCGCTGGCGGCGCGTCGCCAGCGGCCCCATATCGACCTGGTCGAGGCCGTTGCCGATGCGCAGCTTTTTCGCCTCAGTAGCGAGCTTCTCGACGAAGGCGTCATGGATCTCGTCATGGACGTAGAAGCGCTCGGCTGAGGTGCAGACCTGGCCGCAATTGAGGTAGGCCGCGAAGGCCGCACCGCGTGCCGCCATCTCAAGCGGCGCCGAGGGCATGATGATCATCGGGTCGTTGCCCGAGGCCTCGATGAGGCAGGGCTTGAAACTGTCCGCACAGGTGCGCGCGACGTGCTGGCCAACGGCGACCGACCCGGTATAGGCCACGGCATGGGTGCCGTTGCTGGCGATGAGCCGTTGGCCGACGCGCGGGCCGCCGGTCACCACCTGCATCAACCCGGCCGGCAGGGTGCGGAACAGCTCCATGAATTTCAATGTCGTGAGGCTGGTTTGTTCATGCGGCTTGACGATGACCGCATTGCCAGCGGCCAGGGCCGCCGCCGCTTCCCAGCACAGCAATACCAGCGGATAGTTGAAGGGCAGGATGATGACGACCGTGCCCAGCGGCTCCTTGACCGCGAAGTGGAACTGGCCCGGGACGGTCGTGCCGGCGACACGGCCGGTTTCATGGCGCGCCAGTTCGGCATAATAGTCGATGGCCGTGGCACACCACGACACCTCGTCAACCGCCTCCTTGAAGGGCTTCCCTTCCTCGCGGGTCAATGCCTCGGCATAGAGTGCCTTGTCGCGGCGGATCGTGGCCGCGATGTCGTGAAGGGTGACGGCACGGGTGCGCGAATCCTGCCGCCACCAGGCCTTGCGCGCCTTGTTGGCAAGATCGATCGCCTGATCCACTTCGGCATCGGTCGCATCGGCGACCCTGCCCAGTACTTCTTCGGTCGCCGGATCGATCACATCGAATTGGACCGTGGCACTGCTGGCAACCCAATTGCCGTCCACATACAGCTTGCCGGATAGGCGCGCGAAATCATCGAGCGACGTCATGCTTCTCCCCTTGTTGCGGCCCGGCATTCGGCGTCTGACGACGTCCGCCAGGGTGTTTAAATTTTTTATAACTATGACATGATAAATTCATCACGCAAGTGGATTCCGGAATCTTGGGTTTTGTGGATGCCAGCGCCGCATGCTAGGTAGCATGGCCGAAACCGCTGGAGATTCCGCCTTGGCTCAAAAGAGTGCCGGTACCAAACCCGCCGCGAAATCGGCGAAGCCAGCGCGCAAGCTGCTGCGCGCCTCGAAATCGGAAAGCCAGGCTTCGGCTTTGGCCGTCGGTGCGCGGCTGCGATCGGTGCGCGAGCTCGCGGGAATGTCGCAGCGGGAGCTCGCCAAGCGCGCGGGTGTTACCAACGCCACCATTTCGCTGATCGAACAGGAAAGCCACGCGCCGTCGCTGGCTTCGCTTCATCGAATTCTCAACGCCATTCCGATCTCGATGGCGGAGTTCTTCGCCTTGCCGGCATCGAAGGAGAACGTCCTTTTTTACGACAAGGATAGCCTCGTCTCGGTGACCCGAGGCGCCGCGCAGCTCAGTGTTTTGGGCAGCGAGCGGCGTGACAAGAAGCTGCAACTGTTCTTCGAACGCTATGCGCCTGGCGCCAGCACCGGTGATGAGCTGATTATCCATGACGGTGAGACGGCGGCCGTCATCGTGCAGGGGACGGTCGAATTGGAAGTGGACGGCAAGACGCGGCGCATCGAGGCCGGTGGCGGCTTTCAGCTACTCGGCAAGCATCCCTATCGCCTGCGCAATGTCGGTCGCACGGTGGCGATCGTCGTCTGCGCTTGCACGCCGACCATGATCTGACCGCGTGGACAAACGCACGCATTGGTACTGAAAGCGACGCGTCTCAGCGTCGGTGCGACTGCGCCACGACTGCACGACCGTAAAGTAAGCACTGCCATCGACGGATAATTGACAGGGGTCGCCCGCCACGTCAGCCTGCGCGCCCTGTTCCATTTCCACCGAAGGAAAGCCGCCCCCGATGGATGCCGAGTTCCACCGCACCAAGCGCCTGCCGCCTTATGTGTTCGCCGAGGTGAACAAGCTGAAGGCCGCCTTGCGTGCCGCCGGGCGCGATATCATCGATTTTGGGATGGGGAACCCGGACCAGCCACCGCCCAAGCATGTGAGCGATAAGCTCGCCGAGACGTTGACTGACCCGCGTGCGCACCGCTATTCGAATTCACGCGGCATTCCGGGTTTGCGTAAAGCCCTCGCCGCCTATTATGCGCGCCGCTTCAATGTCGAGATCGATCCGGAACGTGAGGCGATCGTCACCTTGGGCTCCAAGGAGGGCCTCGCCAACCTCGCCCAGGCAATCACCAGCCCAGGCGATGTGATTCTGGCACCCAACCCATCCTATCCCATTCATGCCTTCGGCTTCATCATCGCCGGTGCCGCGATCCGCTCGATCCCATTCCATCCAGGCGCTGATTTCCTGGTGGCAATGGACCGCGCCGTGCGGCATTCCGTGCCGAAACCGCTTGCGGTCATCGTCAACTTCCCCAGCAACCCAACAGCCGAAGTCGCGGATCTCGATTTCTACCGCGAGGTCGTCGCCTTCTGCCGCAAGCACGAGATCTTCATCATCTCGGATATCGCTTATGCGGAAGTCTATTTCGACGGCAACCCGCCACCCTCGATCCTGGAGGTGCCGGGCGCCAAGGACATTGCGGTCGAATTCAGCTCGCTTTCAAAGACCTATTCCATGCCCGGCTGGCGTATCGGCTTCTGCGTCGGCAACCAGCGCCTGATCGGCGCGCTGACACGGGTCAAATCCTATCTCGATTACGGTGCCTTCACGCCGATCCAGGTGGCGGCGACCGCAGCGCTCAACGGCCCGCAGGATTGTATCGACGAGATGCGGGCACGGTATAAAGGTCGCCGCGACGTGCTGATCGAAGGCCTGAACGCTGCCGGCTGGCCTGTGCCAGCGCCGCCCGCTTCGATGTTTGCCTGGGCGCCGATCCCCGAACGCTATCGCGAGATGGGATCGCTCGAATTCTCAAAGTTCCTGATCGAGAAAGCCGGTGTCGCCGTCGCCCCTGGCATCGGCTTTGGCGAATATGGCGACGACCATGTGCGGCTCGCCCTCGTCGAGAACGAGCATCGCACACGGCAGGCGATCCGCGCCATCAAGGCGGCGCTGAAATAGACTTTAGGCGGGACGTGTCGGAATATTGAGCCCGCGCTGCACCGCCGGTCGCGCCAGGCACTTCTCCAGCCAGGCCGGCACATTCTTCAGCTTGCTGTATTCGACCAGGTCGCCGGCGCCATAGAAGCCGATAAGGTTCCGGACCCAGCCCAGATGCGCGATGTCGGCAATGGTATAGTCATCGCCCATGATCCATGCGTGAGTCGCCAGCCGGTCTTCAAGCACACCCAGCAAGCGCTTCGATTCGTTGACATAGCGTTCCAGCGGCCGCTTGTCCTCAAAGTCCTTGCCGGCGAATTTGTGAAAGAAGCCGACCTGGCCGAACATCGGGCCAATGAAGGACATTTGGAAGAAGACCCATTGGATCGTCTCCCAGCGCTGCATCGGGTCGGCGGGCAGCAGCTTCCCCGTCTTTTCGGCAAGGTATTGCAGGATGGCGCCGGATTCAAAAAGACCCAGCGGTTTGCCGCCCGGTCCGTTGGGATCGATGATCGCCGGGATCTTGCCGTTGGGATTGAGCGACAAGAATTCCGGCAGCCAGCTCTCATTCTTGGTGATGTCAACGAGATGCGGCTCATAGGGGAGACCGATCTCCTCCAGCATGATCGAGACCTTGACGCCGTTGGGTGTCGGCAACGAATAGAGCTGCAGGCGGTCCGGGTGCTGCGCCGGCCAGCGCTTGGTGATCGGAAATTGTGAGAGATCGGTCATATGGCGGGACTCCATCCGGCATTGAGAATGCTGTGATGCCGCCATATCGCCGCCGACGAGGCAAGCCACAAGATTGCAGAGGCTCCATGCACCCACCCCTGCATGATGACACACTCCCTGCAAGGCCAATATGGCGCCAACGCAAGGGTGCCTGATATAAAAGTCGGATCGCAAATTGGCGCCTCAATGGCAGCATCGACCGGCGTGCCAAGTGCCCCGCTCTGCTGATGATGGGTATCGCATTTTTTGATCGGCGGCGTCCTTCGGGTGCCGCTCTGGCTGCTGGCGGCATAGGGCGCAATCCTTGTCGCCGTCGCGATCTTCCTACGATCGCATCCCGACGGGCCACCGCTGGTGCCCTAACAAATTAACAGTTACGACTATTTTTATAGTCTACTATATTTTTATTTGACACGGCGACCGGGGCTCCCCTAGCCTTTGCCGCATCGGACGCCGGAAAGGGGCGTTCTCTATTCGAAGGAGAGCCGATCGATGCGCGCCGCGAATTCGGGCCTTGCCGCCGCCTGCCTGCTGCTGGCAGCGGCGTTGCCGGCTGCTGCCGACGAGAAAACCGTCAATGTCTACAACTGGTCGGATCTGATCGGTGCCGAGACCCTCGCCGCCTTCACCGCGGCCACGGGCATCACGGTGCAATATGACACCTATGACAGCGACGAGGTTCTCGAGACCAAGCTTCTGACCGGGGGGTCGGGCTATGACGTGGTGGCGCCATCGGCCACTTTCCTGCCGCACCAGGTCCAGGCCGGCGTCCTCATGGAACTCGACCGGACCAAGATTCCCAATTGGGGCAATCTCGATCCCAGCCTGCTGACGATGGTCGAGGCAGCCGATCCCGGCAACAAGCATGCCATCATCTTCGACTGGGGCACCACCGGCCTAATCGTCAATAGCGACGCCGTGGCCGAGCGTCTGCCCGGTGTCCCGACCGATTCCTATGCCCTGCTTTTCGATCCAGCCAATGCCGTCAGACTGAAGGATTGCGGCATCGCCGTGCTGGATTCCCCAGCGGATGTCGTGCCGATCGTCCTCAAATATCTGGGCCTCTCCCCCGACAGTGAGAAGCCGGAGGATCTCGCAAGGGCCAAACAGGCACTGCTCGCCATTCGGCCCTATCTCCGGTCCATCCATTCCAGTTCCTATCTCAATGACCTGGCCGGTGGTTCGCTCTGCGCGGCGATCGGCTGGTCGGGCGATGCCACCATCGCCCAGGCCCGCGCGGACGAGGCAAAGAACGGCGTGCACCTTCGGTACATCGTGCCGAAGGAAGGGACGCTCTCCTGGTTCGGCATGATGGCGATCCCGGCCGACGCGCCACATCCCGACCAGGCCCATGCCTTCCTCAACTACATGCTGGAACCAAAGGTTGCGGCCGATTTCACGAGTTCAGTCGGCTACGCCAACGCTATCCCAAAGAGTGCCGCTTTCATGAAACCGGAGATCGCGGGCGACCCCACGACCTTTCCGCCGGCGGATGTGAAACTGCGCCTCTTCCCCTCGGTCACTGCCTCGCCGGCCTATGACCGGGAACGGACCCGCGCCTGGACCGATTTCAAGACCGGCCAATAACCGGTGCCGGGAGATGATCGGTTTTAAGCGGCGTGGCCGTCGAGCAGCGCCTTCAGGTCGCGACGGATGGAACGCAGGCTTTGCTGCACACTGAGTGGCTCCAGGCAGACCAATTGGCGGAAATGATAAGCGAAGATCGCATAGGCAATATCGATGACGGCTTCGACGTCGATATCGCCATTGAGGTTGCCGCGCTGCATCAGCACCTTGGTCAGGCGGCGCAGATTGTTGCGAAAGAGGCTGCGCAATTCTTCGATCTCGGCACGGCTGTCCTGGTAGCGGATCATTGAGGCCAGCAATTCGCGCCACAGCTTCTTGTCCGGCTCGCCCCGGATATCGCCGGTCTCGATCTTCATGAGCGCCATGAAGGCATCAACCGCGTCGGCGGGCGGGTTCTTAAGGATCTCGGCGGATGGTTCCTGGCTGCTCAACGCATTAGTCCGCACCAGCTCCAGCAGGATCTGCTGCTTGGTCGGAAAATAGTTATAGACCGTGGCGACTGAGACATCGGCCGCCGCCGCGATATCCTCCATCCGGGTGCGTTCGAAACCCAAGTCGCAGAAGAGACCGGTCGCCGCGGCGAGCAGATCGCTGCGCTGCTTCAGCTTCTTTCGCTCGCGCAAGGGCATCTGGACCGGTTTTTCCTTGGGTGTCGCCATGGGCGATACTCCCGCCTTGAGTTCTTTCACTTCGCATATCCGATGGAATCGCGCTGGGGCAAGCCGACGCAAGTAGTCTCTATATTTTTATAGTTTACTATAATATTTATCATAACTATACATATGCCATGATGGGTCACGACGAGGTTGAGACGATGCCGACGACAACGACAGGCCGCCCGCTGGTCGAAACCAGCCTTGGCCCGGTTCTGGGGGTACACGACACCGTGTCGGGACAGCACTTTTTCCGCGGCATTCCCTATGCGGAGCCGCCGGTGGGTGCCTTGCGCTTCCGGCCACCGCGGCCAAAAGCTCCCTGGATGGCACCCTTGGATTGCGCGCGCTTCGGGGCCGCCGGCGCGCAGATTTTCGACCCCACCGAGGGCGATTACAGCGAATTCACCGATGCCGTTCCGGGTGCCACGCCGCAAAGCTGGGTGGGTGACGAAAATTGCCTGACGCTCAACATCTGGCGGCGCGCCGCAGGCGCTGCGAAACGGCCAGTGCTGGTCTGGATTCATGGCGGCGCCAATTGCCTGGAAAGCAGCCGCCTCGACATCTATCACGGCGACCGCTTCGTGGCGCGGCAAGACGTCATCTTCGTCTCGCTCAACTATCGCCTCGGACTCTTCGGCTGGCTGGATGTCAGCGGCATCGGCGGACCTGAGTTCCGCGGCAGCCATAGCAATGGCCTGCGCGACCAGTTGCTTGCCCTCACCTGGATTCGCGACAACATCGCGGCATTCGGCGGTGATCCTGCCAACATCACGGTGATGGGCGAATCGGCCGGCAGCATCGATATCAGCTGGCATCTCGCGGCCGGCAAGCTGCAGGGCATCGCCCGGCGCGTGGTGATGATGAGCGGCGTTGCCGGCGCACTCGGCCTCACCGCCCCGATCCCCGCAGAATGGAGCGAAGCGCATGGCATCGCCCAGGCGAACCGCTTCTTCGCCCGGCTTGGCATCGCCTCGCTGGCGCAGCTCAATTCCCTGTCGACAGGCGAGATCATGACCCGCGTGGTTGATGTGGCGGCGCAATCCGACACGCTCTTCGATCTCGATTCCCTCTTCTGGCCACGGGTCAGCGATACCTATGCCCCGATCGATCCATTTGCCGCCGCGAGACAAGGGCTTGTCGCCGGCATCGATGTCATTATCGGCTGCACCGACTATGAAATGGGCCTGTGGCTCAACTGGGACGATACGCTGGACCGTCATCCGGTGCGGCATATGGCTGACCGCCTGCCGATATTATCGCCGCAGCAGCGGGCGGAGGTTTCAGCACTCTATGATCGCCTGTTTGCCGATGACAGCGAAGGCAGCCGCGGCATGCACCTCTTGGGCGACATCCTGTTCCGCCTGCCGACGGCCTGGTTTGCCGATGCGGCATCCAGTCATGGTACCCGTGTCTGGACCTACCTGTTCGATTGGTCGGTCGACGCGCGCAGGCGCGCCCCGCATGCGGCGGACCAAGCGTTTCTGTTCCATAAGTGGGAGACCTCGGCTGGCCGCCATCTCGTCGGCGATGTCTTCACCGCCGAAGATGTCGCCCGCCGCGACCATGCCGCAGACTGCATGTTGGATGCCGTGCTGGCCTTCGCCACGCAAGGCGATCCGAACGCGCATGGCAATAGTCTCGTGCCGAACTGGCCACGTTACGAAACCCAGCGGCGCTTGGTCATGCGCTTTGGCCGGGACGTGGTCACGGAAAGCGATCCGGCCGGCGCCAGGCGTGCCTGGTGGACGACAGCGATCTACGAGAAGGTCGCCGCCGGCAGGTGACGACGGTCAGATCTTGGGATATTTCCCGAAGAAAATGCCGAGGCGCTGCAGTCGGCGTTTTGCCGCGTGCCCCTTGTCGACGTAATAAGTCAGCATGATCGAGCATCGCTCGCCATCGGCCTCGGTCGTTTTTGGAGCACTGTGCCAGCTTTCCTTCTTGCGCACGGCAAAGGCATAGCCGCTGGCGGGCAGGAATTGCATTGCTGTCGGCTGGTCGGTACCGTCTTGCGCCCGCGTGGTGTGGAAGACGGTACCAAGGTGTGCCTGCGAATTGTCGCTGGGCATGTAGAACTGCACCGTGATCGCCTTGCTCAGCGCATCCGAATGAACGCGGATGTGATAGCCGGGCAGGTCACGCACCAGGATCGGAATGGGATAGAGCGGAATGTCCTCCGCTGCCATCTGGAAGCGATCCTCCAGGGCCGAGCGAAACTTGCGTTTGAACGCGAGCTCCAATTCCTTCGACATCAGCGCCGCCGCGACCTTTCCCCAGATCTGGCGTTGCGCGCGCGGCAGGCGCCACAGCAATTCGGGATAGAGATACATGCGCATGCGTGTGCTGCTGCCTTCGGCAGTCATCGCATCGCGGTGAAACAGCGGATGGTATTGGTTCGCAGCCGGTTGATTGGCGAGCAGTTCACGATAGAAGTCGGCCGGAAAAATATTATCGAGCCGAATGTGATCGAACGGCGCCTCACGCAAGGGGGCTGCGTCGATGACGGCGGCAAGATCCCATTCCTGTCGCGCCGCCATAGCCGCCGGTGCGCCGACCATGCTTTCAGCCATCTGCTGTGACATCACCTAAACCTCTGATTTCGAGCTGTCCCAGCCCCTGTCCATAAACGCAAATCTAGCCAAAACACGCACGTTCGGCAAACTCCCAAGCAGCTACTAGGGCCATTTCCTTGATACCTCTAGCGGGAAAACGCTGGCAACTTCATAGTAAATGCCCGCTTCTCATCCAAGGAACATCAGCGATGGTTACCCCCGACCGCGACGACGCGATTTTTGTCGGCAAAGGCGTGGAGGCCGAGTATTTGACACTTCGCCTCGCCAACCGTCACGGGCTGGTCGCTGGCGCCACTGGGACGGGCAAGACGGTCACGCTACAGATCCTGGCTGAGGGTCTATCAAGAGCCGGCGTTTCAGTCTTCGCGGCCGATATCAAAGGCGATCTTTCCGGCATCGCCGCTTCGGGGGAGGCCAAGGACGCATTGGTATCCCGCGCCAGGGACATGGGCTTCGATTACGAACCCGATCGATTTCCGGTCACCTTTTGGGATCTTTTCGGCCAGCAGGGGCACCCCATTCGCGCCACCGTTTCAGAAATGGGGCCGGTCCTCTTGGCGCGCCTGATGGGCCTCAACGAAGTCCAGGAAGGCGTGCTCAATATCGCCTTTCGCGTCGCTGATGAGCAGGGTTTGCTGCTGCTCGATCTCAAGGATTTCCGCGCCATCCTCGGCTATGTCGCTGAGCACGCTGCGGAACTCACGACCCAATACGGAAACGTCTCCAAAGCCACAATCGGGACGATCCAACGCCAGTTGCTGGTGCTGGAGAATCAGGGCGGTGCCGCCTTCTTTGGCGAGCCGGCGCTGAACCTTCAGGACTTCATGCGGCCCGACCGCGATGGTCGCGGCATGATCAATATTCTTGCCGCCGACAAGTTGATGGAGAGCCCACAACTCTATGCGACCTTCCTGCTATGGCTGCTTTCGGAGTTGTTCGAGGAATTGCCCGAAGTGGGTGATACCGAAAAACCCAAGCTCTGCTTCTTTTTTGACGAGGCCCATCTCCTTTTTACCGACGCACCCAAGGCGCTGACCGATAAGATCGAGCAGGTCGTACGCCTCATTCGTTCAAAAGGCGTCGGCGTCTATTTCGTGACGCAGAATCCGCTCGACATTCCAGACAAGACATTGGCGCAGCTCGGCAACCGCGTGCAACACGCGCTGCGTGCCTTCACACCGCGCGACCAGAAGGCGGTAACAGCGGCAGCGGGTACGTTCCGGCCAAACCCGGCACTCGATACCGCGCGCGTCATCATGGAACTGGGCAAAGGCGAGGCATTGGTCTCGTTCCTTGAAGGGAACGGCACACCGCGGATGGTGGATCGCGCTATGATCCGTCCGCCCGCAGCACGGCTGGGCCCCGTCACCCCGGAAGAACGCAAAGCCATCATCGACGCCTCGCCCGTGAAGGGCAAATACGACAAAGCGATCGATTCCGAATCCGCTTACGAAATGCTGCAAAAGCGTGTGCGATCGGCAGACACGCAGCCACCTGCAGAGCCGTCGTCGTCGCAAGGCGGCATCTTCGGCAAACTGGGCGACGTCGTCGGCTCCATCTTCGGTACCAATGTCCCGCGGAACAAGCGCCTCACTTCCGGCCAGCGCGTCGCCCGCGAAGTCACCCGGACCGTTACCAACCGCGTTGCCGGACAAGTCGCCGCCGATATCGGCAAATCACTCGGCGGATCGCTCGGCGGCTCCATCGGCCGAGCGATCGTGCGCGGCGCGCTGGGTGGCATATTGCGGCGCTGATGCGCCGTTCAGATCACCACCAGGTAAACCCCGCGCATTCAGACTATGGCGCCGGCGCTGTGGCCGGCGCCGGCACCATGTCCTTGAAGACCCAATCCGGCATGTCGCCGGTGTTGGTCGGCTTGACCAACCACGGGCTGTCCTGCGCGCCGAGTGCCTCTCCGGCGGCGAAGGCGACCCGCATCGGCGTTTGATCGAAGGCCAGCAAGACATCACGGTAGAGCGCCAGTTCGTCGGTCTTGGCGATCATCGTCATATTCCAGACCCAAGTCTGCCCGTAATCGATGTTCGTCGTGCCGACAAACAGCATGCGGTTATCGTCAAAGGCGGCAGCCACCCGCTTCAACATATCCTCTGTTATGTATTTGGCGATCATCGCGCGCAAAGGCGACGTACCGGGGCATAACGCTCTGGCCTGGGCCATCCTTTTCAGTTCTGACGACGTGGGCGATGTGCCACTATCGCTGACCTGTCCTGGAAGCGCGCCAGCTTGAAAAATTGTCGTATCTCAGATCCAGATCCTCCCTGAAAAGCTTTCGATTGGGTACTGTCGCTTGACGTTGGACTTCTGAATGCCTTATGCGCCTCACGGGCGTGGAAGAAATTGTATTCTTGGGTCCGCTCTTGAGGACCGATTTGCGAGCCATAAATGGACAATATTTCTCGTTCGGAACGTACTCGGAAGCTGGTGCTAGAGGCTGCTTTGGCGGTTATCTCGCGAGACGGTCCGAACCGATTGACCCTGGAGGCGATCGCCAAGGAAGCTGGAGTCAGTAAGGGGGGGCTGTTACATCAGTTTCCCAATAAGATTGCCGTAATGCGGGCACTCCTGGAGCGGCAAGTGGCATTCTTTAACGACGTTCGGGATAAGTATATCGCTGAAGCGAAGGAAAACTCTGCCTATCCCGAACTTGCCGCTCACATCGCCACTTTGCGCGAAACGTCATTGCAGCCGCACTCGATCGCGGTTGCCTTTCTAGGGGCACTGATCGAGGATCCTCAGCTACTCCGGGTCAGCAGAGATACCGACTCTGCCCGGAACGATGGGATCAGAGCGGAGGCCAACGATCCAGACCTTGCAATGCTGCGGAAGTTCGCAGCAAACGGCCTAGCTCTTAGCCATATCTTCGGGCTTTCAGAGACATCTAAGGAAGAGAGCATGCGTCTATTTGACAGACTGCTCGACGACTCTCAGTGGGTCCGCTCCGAAAAGGCTCCTGCTATCCCCAAGGCTAAGCCATTGGCCAAAAATAATAAGCCAACAAAGCGCCGCGAGAGCTAATCGCCTCGCCGCATTCCGGACATTGCTGCTTTCTGCTTGCAAACCGTCCAGACGGTTTGTAAATTGCTTCCGTGCTGCGGCGTGCCGTCGTGGGGCGCTTGGCGCAATTTGGAGGAAATGAGAATGCGAATGGGACGGTTGGTGCAGCTCGGCTGCGCCTTAACGGCTGGTCTTTGCCTAGTGAGTTCTGCGGCGCTTGCCGACGATACCAGTGGTGGTCCACTTGAGCCCCCTAAAGGACTTCACGGCCGAGTGAACGTTGGTGGTGCTTTCGTGCCAGATTACGAGGGCTCAGAAGACTACCAGCCCGTGCCGACAATCTCGGGCCAACTTGCATATGATGAGTTCTACATCGAGGCGCGAGGACCGACTCTGCGCGCCAACGTGATGCCAAAGATCCTACCCTTTGGTTTGGAGTTTGGCCCATCACTGGGTTATCGCTTCGGCCGCGACGACGTGAAGAATGACCAGGTCGACGCGCTGCGCGATGTCGACGGATCAGTCGCAGCGGGCGCATTCGCCAAGATTTACACGAACGGCCTGCTCCAGGAAGGCGACGAGTTGGCCTTCGAAGTCGAGGGCCTGACTGGGGTCGGTACAGAACGCAACGGCACGCTGATCCAGTTCGGCCCGTCCTATCGCTTCTCGCCATTTGAAAGGATGCAGATGGGATTCCGCGCATCCGCGACCTGGGCAGATGATCGCTACAACGAAACATTCTTCAGCGTTGACGATATCAACTCTGCGCGCAGCGGTCTTTCCATCTATGACGCGAAGGGTGGACTTAACAACGTCGGACTTTCGACGAATCTTTCATACATGCTGAACGAGAACTGGGGCGTCAGTGCCACGGTAGGCGTAACGAAACTTGTCGGCGACGCTGCCGACAGTCCGATTGTCGATGACGCCGGAAGCGATATCCAGGGTCTCGCCACTTTGGGTGTGGTCTACAGCTTCTGAGTTAGAGAGAGTACCAAATATGTGCCGATTTAAGTCTGCCAGCCAATTTTCCGTCAACAAAATCAGTTTGGCCTCGATCGCAGTTCTTGCGCTAAGTGCCTGCAGTGGCACGGAACCGACCCGCTATACGGAGCTTGCGAACACCACATATCTCGAACCAAACACAGGTGATGACTCTGCGAAGATGCCATATCGGTATGCTGCACCCGTAGATTGGCGCGGCTATACAAAGGCAATGCTCGACCCGGTCGAGATTTATCGCGGGCCAGACCAACAATTTGGAGATCTCAAGGAGCAAGACAAGGAAGCACTCGCTCAGTACATGCAGGTGCAGTTCTCTTCGCGGCTGGCCACGCGCTTCACACCCGTAACAAATAGCGGCCTAGGCACAATCAGAATCCACCTCACTTTGACGGGTGCCGAAACCAATGTACCCGTCCTGTCAACATTCACTCGGTTCGACCTTGCTGGCAGCATTTATAACGGCGTACAGGCTGTGCGTGGCGGCGAGGGTATGATGACTGGATCCGTCTCTTATATGGTTGAAATATTTGATGCTCTTACCGGACAGCTACTCCATGCCTACGTCACGAAGCAGTATCCGGGTGCCTACAATCTCAGCGCCACGATGGGGTCGCTCGCCGCGGCAGAGGTAGGGATCGAAAAAGGTGCCGACACGCTTCTCGATCAACTGAACTAAGGATGGATCCTGATTGCCGAACTGGTCGGCGCGGCAGAAAAGATTGGGGTAATCAATAACCAGGAAGGCCGATTCCAATCAGCAACTCAACGCGTTAGGCAGCGATTGGTCGCCTTTGCTCCGGAATGGTGTTGTCTCTTGCATACGCGGAACGCATGATGGTGATTCAACCTCAGGAGTGTCCGGCATCAGCGCCCCTGAGACAGATTGCAGGACTTGAGGAACACCATCTGGGAGACTTTGGCGACAATGGCACGACGCAAGAAAACTTCAAACTTGTTCGCAATGAATTTCCAGTCTTCGTGCTTTCCGAACGACTAACCTAGAAAAGGCAACCCTCGCCGCCGGCAGCATGTAGCATTGGTTGCATGGGGTGTAGCGAGTGGCCTCACGGAATTACGGAGAACGAGATGACACGCAGCGCCTATCTTCGGTGCTCCTTAGCGACATTTTCTCTAGCCCTGACGGCCAGTACTTTCCAAGCACACGCTGATTGGTATCAGCCACTGGTGCGTATTACTTTCGTACCCGAAGCGAGCTACGTCGCAATTGAAACCTTCGGAGAGTACGATATCGAAGAAGATGCAATTCCTCGATTGAACGCGCATGGCATTTACTTGCTGAGCAACAGAACCGACACCTGCCGACTCCTTGACGGTGAGCTTACGATCGAGTTTTACGACTATCATCCCCCGCAAGCGAAGGGTGTATGCGGCGCGGTACAAGATGCGAGCCTGAGAATATCGTTCCAAGGGAAACAGGTGATCGACGTGCGCGGCACCCATGGAGGCTGCAGCGGCTCGCAACGATACGACATCCCGGCAATGGGAGATGTCTGGCTTCGGTAGGTTGAGCCGCACGGTATGATCGTCGACCCGCTCGATGGCGCCCTTGACGGCAACCGGACCGTCGGCCTCGCCAGCGCGGCGATATACGACATCGAAGATCTCGCATCCTATCCGGACACCTGGGCCGTCGGCGACAAAGTGGGCGAGATCAAGTTCCTCGCCATCGCCGATAACATGCGAGGGCGTGGCGTCGGCACCGCATTGACACAGGCAATCGACCGCGACCTCGCCAAGAGAGGTGTTCACGATCGATTCGTCGGCGCTGTGGAACCCAACAGAGGCGCCATCCGCCTATACGAAAGCCGCGGCTTCCGGCCCGCATGGCTGGAACTGACGATATTCTGAGGGACATGCGTGAAAAATCGGGCGTCGACCCGCCACCCTCACAAAAAGACCAGATCGGCGGCGGTCACAACGACATCACTGACGGTCGCCAATGTGACGAAGCTGTTGGCGCCGCCGCTGCTGTCGAACTTGATCAGCGTATCGGTGCCGACTACTTGCAGTTGGAGGAAGCCATCGTCGAAAGGATTGGTCGACTCGACATCAAAATCGATGAACAGGTCAAAGAGGTCGATCTTATCCTTGCCGCTTTCAAAGTCATTGATCGTGTCGCCACCGAGTGTTGCGAGGTCAGTATTGTTCTCCAGGCGATAAATGAACAGGTCATTGCCGGCGCCGCCTGTGAGAGAATCGGCGCCCAGGCCACCGTCTAGAATGTCATTGCCCTCGCCGCCGGACAGGACATCGCCGCCAGCATTCCCCAGCAGTGTGTCGGCGCCCTTACCGCCAGAGAGAGTGCTGATACCGGCATTCCCGGTGAGTATGTTGTTGAGGTCGTTGCCCGTGCCGACCAGGCCGCCGGCGCCAAGAAGCTCCATGTTCTCGATATTGGCGCCGCTGCTGGAAAGATCGAAATCGACTGTGCTGACGACCTTGTCCGTGCCTTGATTTATCAATTCCGTGACAATATCCCCGGCATTGTTCACCGCATAGGAATCGTCGCCAAGACCGCCAATCATCGTATCGGCCCCGCCTCCGCCATCCAATCGGTCATTGCCGGCACCGCCGTTCAGATTGTCATTGTCGTTACCGCCATCCAGGCTGTCGTCACCGGCACCACCGATCAAGGTGTCGGTGCCGCCAAAGCCAAGGAGCGTATCGTTCCCGGCGGCACCGTCCAGCTTGTCGGCCCCGCTGGCGCCGTTGATCTCATTGTTCAGGGTATTGCCGGTCCCGGTCGCACCGACAACGCTGGCGTCGAAGGTCAGAATCTCCAGTTCAGCACCCAGCGTGAAGGTCGAGAGCGTAGTAACGACGGTATCCCTGATGCCTTCGCCGACCTTCTCGGTGATCTTGTCGGCGAGGCTGTCGATGAGATAGGTATCGTTGCCGAGGCCACCCACCAATGTGTCGTTGCCAAGGCCGCCATCCAGGGTGTCGTCACCGGCGCCACTGGTCAATGTGTCGTTGCCATTGCCGCCCGACAGATGGTTGATGCCAAGGTCACTGGTGATCACATTGCCCAGATCGTTCCCGGTGGCATCGAGATCGCTGCCGAGCAGGATGAGGTTCTCGACATTCGCACCGTTCGCCAGCAGGTTGAAGGTCACCGCGCTGCGGATGGTGTCGATGCCTTCGCCCACCAGTTCGGTGACAGTGTCCCCAACATCGTCCACTTCATAAGTGTCATTGCCGAGACCGCCGCTCATTTTGTCGCCCTCGGCGCCGCCGTTCAGCAGGTCATTGCCGTCGCCACCAGTCAGAACATCGTTGCCGCCATTGCCTAACAGCTGGTCATTGCCCTTGCCGCCCGACAGAGCGTTGTTGACGCCGTTGCCCTGGATCAGGTTGTTGAGGTCGTTGCCGATGCCGATAACGGCGCCGTTGCCGGCCAGAAGCAATTCCTCGACATTTGCGCCTTTGGCGGAGAGATCGAAGCTGATCTCAGTCGTGATGCGGTCGATGCCTTGATTGGCTAACTCGACGATCGTATCGCCGACATTTTCGATAAAGTAAGAATCGTTGCCGAGGCCGCCGCTGAGCGAATCGCCACCGTCGCCGCCCTCCAACCCATCGTCGCCGTCCCCGCCGTTCAGGATATCGTTGTCGGCGCCACCAAGGAGGAAATCGTTGCCGGCGCCGCCATTCAGCGTGTCGACCCCGGCCTGACCCGACAGGGTATCGTTGCCGACACCACCATTCAGGATATCGCCATTGTCGCCGCCGGTGAGAAAGTCGTCACCAGCGTCGCCGTTGAGGGTGTCTGCGCCAGCAAACCCCTCCAGAAAATCATTACCGGTGCCGCCGCTCAGAACATCATTCCCGCCGGCGCCTTTCATGTGATTTTCGAGTGCGTTGCCGATGCCGGTCGCATTGACGACCGCGGCGTCAAAGGTCAGATTCTCGACATTCGCACTCAATGTGATGCTTGAGAGCGTGGTGATAACGGTATCGGCGAGGCCCTCTCCAGCCAGCTCGGTCACCTTGTCGGTCAGGCTGTCCACGAAATAGGTGTCATTGCCCTTTCCGCCGACCAGGATGTCGTTGCCGATGCCACCATCCAGCAAATCGTCGCCGAGACCGCCATTCAGCGTGTCATTACCCTTGCCGCCCGCAAGCTCGTTGATGCCGTCAGTGCCCGTGATGATATTGTTCAGATCATTGCCGGTGCCATCCAGATCACCGCTACCGAGCAGGGTTAGGTTTTCGACGTTGGCACCCGTCGTCGATAGATTGAAATTCACCTTGCTGCGGACGATATCTATGCCTTCACCCACCTGTTCCGTCACCGTGTCGCCGGCATCGTCGACCTCATAAGTGTCATTGCCGAGACCGCCGATCAATGAATCGGCGCCCGCTTTACCATCCAGCTGGTCGTTGCCTTTGCCCCCCGACAGGATATTGTTGCCGCTGCCGCCAATGATCACGTTGTTAAGATCGTTGCCGGTGCCATTGATATTGGCGCTGGAGCCAAGATCCAGATCTTCGATATTGGCACCCTGGGTGGCAAGGTCGAAGCTGACGTTGCTCACCACTTTGTCGATGCCTTGGTTGACCAACTCGAACACGGTGTCGTTGGCGTCGCGGACAAAGTACAAATCGTTGCCTGCGCCGCCACTGAGCGCGTCGGTGCCGCCTGCGCCATCCAGCAAATCGTTGCCGTCACCGCCGTTGAGGATATCGTCGTCGCTGTTGCCGAAAAGATTGTCGTCGCCGGCATCGCCATTAAGGGTATTGTCGCCCGCATCCCCGATCAAAAAATCGTTGCCGGCGCCGCCGTTCAGAACGTCATTGTCTGCGCCACCGAGCAGATTATCGTTACCGGCGCCGCCGTTCAGGATATCGCTGCCGGCGCCGCCGAGCAGGGCGTCGTTGCCGGCGTCCCCATTCAGAGTGTCTGCACCGGCAAACCCTTCGATCTTGTCATCCCCGCTGCCGCCGCTCAGCACATCGTTTCCGTCCGCACCGCTCATGTCGTTGTTGAGCGTGTTACCGATGCCGGTCGCGAAAGTGGTGCCGGTGTTGAAGACCAGATTCTCCACATTCGCCCCCAGCGTGAATGTGGCCAGCGTGGTGACGACCGTGTCGTTGATACCCTGGTTCACCGCCTCGGTGACTTTGTCGGCGAGGCTGTCAACAAAATAGGTGTCATTGCCGTTGCCGCCGATCAAAGTGTCGTTGCCAAGACCTCCATCCAGCGTGTCGTTTCCGAGACCGCCGTTCAGCGTGTCGTTGCCCTTGCCGCCCGCGAGCTCGTTGCTGCCGTCATTGCCGGTGATCACATTGTCCAGATCGTTGCCGGTGCCGTTGAGATCGCCGGTGCCGTCGAGAATGGTGAGGTTTTCGACATTGGCGCCATTCGCCAGGAGACTGAAGGACAGCCTGGTTCGGACGGTGTCGATGCCTTCGTTCAATTGCTCGATGATGAGATCGGAGGCATTGTCGACCTCATAGATATCGTTGCCGAGGCCACCGGTCATTTTGTCGGCGTCGAACTCGCCGTTCAGCAAGTCGTTGCCATCGCCGCCGAAAAGGGTATCGGCCCCGTCATTGCCGAACAGCTGGTCGTTTCCTTTGCCACCGGACAATGTGTTGTCGCCCTCGTTTGCCCTGATCACGTTGTTGAGATCGTTACCGGTGGCGTCGATGTTGGCGACACCGGTCTGAACCAGATCTTCGACGTTGAGAGCGCTCGCCAGGCTGAACGTCACGCTGGACTCGATGGCGTCCGTCCCCTGGCCGGCCAGCTCTGTGATGATGTCGGTCAAGCTGTCGACGTGATAGATGTCGTTCCCAAGCCCTCCGATCATCGTATCAATGCCGCCGCCATTATTGGAATTGAACTCGTCGTCGCCGGCGCCCCCCGTCATCTTGTCATTGCCGTCGCCGCCATTGAGTGCGTCATCGCCACTGCCGCCGTCGATGACGTCATTCCCGTCACCACCTTCAAGCTGGTCATTGCCCTCGCCACCGAAGAGCAAATCGTTCCCCTTGCCGCCCTCAAGTCGGTCGTTGCCGCCGTCGCCATTCAACGTATCGTCGCCATCCTCCCCATCGAGCCGATCGGTGCGATCGCCGCCACTCAGCACATTCTTGCCGCTGTTACCGATGAGGATGTTCTCAAGAGCGTTGCCGATGCCGTTGATATCTGCCGTGCCAGTCAGTTCCAGGGCATCAACATTGGCACCGAGCGTCAAGGTGACCGTCGACTTCACTCTGTCGAAACCTTCATCGGCAGCCTCGGTGATCTTGTCGGTGGCACTGTCGACGATATAGGTATCATCGCCCTTGCCCCCTATCAGCGTGTCATTGCCGATGCCGCCATCCAGAACATCATTACCCAGGCCGCCCGACAATGTGTCGTTGCCTTTGCCACCGGCAAGCTGATTGATGCCGTCATTACCGGCGATCACATTGTTGAGGTCGTTGCCGGTACCGTCGGTATCGTCGGTGCCAAGGAGTGTTAGAGTCTCGACGTTCACGCCATTGGCCAGGAGACTGAAGCTCAGCTTCGTCCGGATGGTGTCGATGCCTTCGTTGAACTGTTCTGTGACCACATCCCCGGCATTGTCGACTTCATAGACATCGTTGCCGAGGCCACCACTCATCTGATCGGCTTCGGTCCCGCCGTTGAGCAGATCGTTGCCGTCGCCACCCAGCAGCGTATCGGTTCCAGCATGGCCGAACAGCTGATCGTTTCCTTTTCCGCCAGACACGATGTTCTTCGCGTCGTTGCCGTTGATCACGTTGTTGAGATCGTTGCCGGTGCCATCGATGTCGTCACCACCTCCCAGGTCCAGATTCTCGACATTGAGGATGCCAGCCAGGCTGAACGTCACGGTGGAGTCGATGGTGTCCGTACCCTGGCCCGCCAACTCGGTGATGATGTCGGTCGAGCTGGCAACGTGATAGAGATCGTTCCCTAGCCCCCCGATCATCGTGTCAATGCCGCCGCCGTTATTTGTATTGAATTCGTCATTGCCGGCGCCGCCGGTCATCTTGTCACTGCCAGCGCCGCCATTGAGGATGTCATCGCCGTTGCCACCATCGATGATGTCGTTGTCGGCACCACCTTCAAGCTGGTCATTTCCTTCACCACCGGCGATCAGGTCATTCCCGTTGCCGCCGTCGATCACGTCATCGCCGGCATCGCCGTTCAGCGTATCGTCACCATCCTCGCCGTTGAGCACATCGATGGCGGCGCCACCGCTCAGGATATTCTTGCCGCTGTTGCCGGTCAGGAAATTTTCAAGAGTGTTGCCAACGCCGTTGATGTCAGCAGTTCCGGCGAGCTCCAGGGTTTCCAAGTTGGCAGCCAGCGTAAACGTGACGGTGGACTTCACCGTGTCGAAGCCTTCATTGGCGGCTTCGGTGATCTTGTCGGCGATGCTGTCGACGATATAGGTGTCGTCGTCCTTGCCACCGATCAGGGTGTCGTTGCCCTTCCCGCCGTCGAGCTCGTTCCTGCCACTGGTTCCGGTGATCGTATTGTTGAGGTCGTTGCCGATACCGTCCAAGTCGCCGGCGCCCAGCAAGGTCAGGTTCTCGACATTGGCGCCATTGGCGAGCAGGCTGAAGTCCAATTTGCTGCGGATGGTATCGATACCCTCGTTTGACAATTCCGTGACGGCGTCCCCGACGTTGTCGACCTCATAGGTATCGTTGCCAAGGCCACCGCTCATCTTGTCGGCCTCGGTCCCGCCGTCCAGCAGATCATTGCCCTCGCCACCGGACAGCGTGTCCGCGCCCGCTTGGCCGAACAGCTGGTCATTGCCCTTGCCGCCGGACAAGGTATTGAGCCCGGCATTGCCAAAAATCGAGTTGTTGAGATCGTTGCCGCTGCCGTTCAGATTGGCGCTGCCGTTCAGTTGCAGATTCTCGACATTGAGTCCATTGGTGGCGAGGTCGAAGTTCAGGGTGGTGGCGATGGTGTCGGTACCCTGATTGGCAAGCTCCACCACGGTGTCCCCGACATCTTCCACGAGATATCCATCGTTCCCGAGGCCACCTTTCATCTGATCGTTGCCGGCGCCGCCAACCAAACCATCATCACCGGCCCCGCCGATGAGAATATCATTGCCGCCGATCCCGAATATCGTGTCGTTGCCGGCACCACCATCAAGGATGTTGTCGCCGAGATTGCCGGCCATGGAATTGTCGAGCGTATTGCCGGTGCCGTTGATGTTCCCGCCGCCATGCAGCGACAAGGTTTCGACATTCGCTGCCAAGGAGAGAACGGAGATCGACGCCAGAATTCGGTCATTCCCCTGATTGACCGCTTCGGTCACAACGTCGCCCGGATTGTCGACGAAGTAAAAGTCGTCGCCTTTGCCGCCAGTGAGCTTGTCGGCACCCGTGAGGCCGTTGAGAATGTCGGCGGAATCGGTGCCTGCCAGAATGTCATTTCCAGCGGATCCGGTGATTGCGGTCATCTCGGTCGTCTCCCGATTGGGGCGTCTATTTGCCCGTGATTTTGCTGGCCTGGCGCTCGTAGCACGCTATAGGTGCTCCATTGGGCGGGCCGTGCAGTGAAATGGATCACAGCGTCGGCGCGATCCAGCAGCTAGGTTCATCCTGGTGTGCGAGTTGAATTCGTCCGGTAAAATCAAGGCGTGCGTCCTGTAATCGCGCCTGTCTTGGCGGCCGCCTCTGAAGTTCTGTAAAGTCGAGCGTCCTGTCGCCTCCCATATGGGAGGGCGTAAATGACGGTGGCGCCTGGATCGGGGAGACTCTTCGATGGATCGCGATGACGTGACGGCGCTGCTCTATGCCGGCGTTCTCGATGCGGATGCCTGGCAGGCTGGCCTGCATGGCCTGGCCGACATGTGCGGCGCGCATCATGTCATTGCGCTTGCCCGGGGAAATACCGAGGGAAGTCCCAACCTTGTCGAGGCGCCTGGCACGGTCCTGTCGTGGACCGCACGCCTGGCTGAGGAGTTCCTGCCGGTCGTCTCTGCGACAGGCATGGGCACCATGAATTTTGCCAGCAGCCTGACCACGGGACGGGCACTGCCGCAGCAGGCACTCCTGCCGGACGAAGTCTTTCACCGCACCGAACTCTATGCCGATATCGTGCGACCCATGGGTGGCCATCACGCGATCATTGCGCGGCCCTGCGAGGGATCATTCGTCACATTCTGCCGGCCTGAACGGGCGGATGCTTTCAAATCGGGCGATCTCACCCACCTGCAGAGCGCCCTGCCGGCATTGACCACCGTGCTTCAGTTGAAGCGTCATCTTACTCTCTTGGAAACACGGGTTGTGTCGATCGAAGCCGCATTGGAAGGCGCGGATCTCGGCGTGCTCCTCCTGGATCCGCAGCGGCAGCCCTTCCATGCCAATGCAGTTGGCGAGCGCATTCTTCGTGCCAAGGACGGGCTGGACTGGACGCTCGCCGGTCCTGTTGCGGCTCGGGACAGTGATACCAAAAGATTGCGTGCATGTGTGGGAACGGCAACGGGCGAGCCTTGCCTGTTGCCCCGGCCATCGGGCAAACGGCCCCTCGCTGTACGCGTCCTGCCGATTGATGGCGGCGCCCAAGGGCACAGATATGCGCATGCTGTCGCGGGATGTGTCGCCGTCTATATCCGCGACCCTGACAATCAGGTGGATCGGCAGGTGGCTGCGGTCGCCGCAGCCTTCGGCCTCACGCCGCGCGAGGCCACGATCGTGAGCCGGCTGGCTGATGGCATGAGCATCACCGCCGCGGCGCTCGACCTCAAGATATCCTCCGGAAATGCGCGCGTGCATCTGAAGAATATCTTCCACAAGACCGATACGCACAGTCAGCCGGAACTCATCCGCTTAATGCTTGGCGCCAGAATTTGAGGACGTCCACGTCCGCCCGTGCTTGATGGATGGCCGCATCGACGGCATCGGAAGGAATGGTGGGCCCGGAGGGACTCGAACCCCCGACAACACCGTTATGAGCGGCGCGTTCTAACCGCTGAACTACGGGCCCCCAAAAGGCGCGCGGGATGGCGCCTTTCCCCTGCTCGTCATGCCCCGGGCTTGACCCGGGGATCCACTGGTGCAGTTGAGAGAGTGGATGCCCGGATCAAGTCCGGGCATGACGGAAACTATATGACAGCGGCTCAGGTATCGAGGAAGCTCCGGAGTTTCCGCGAGCGGCTGGGATGCTTCAGCTTGCGCAAGGCCTTCGCCTCGATCTGGCGGATACGTTCGCGCGTTACCGAGAATTGCTGGCCGACTTCTTCCAGCGTGTGGTCGGTATTCATGCCGATGCCGAAGCGCATGCGCAGCACGCGCTCTTCGCGAGCAGTGAGGGTCGCCAGCACGCGGGTCGTTGTCTCGCGCAAATTCGCCTGGATGGCGGCATCGAGCGGCAGCACGGCGTTCTTGTCTTCAATGAAGTCGCCCAAATGCGAATCTTCCTCGTCGCCGATCGGCGTTTCGAGCGAAATCGGTTCCTTGGCGATCTTGAGGACCTTCCTGACCTTTTCCAGCGGCATCAGCAGCTTTTCCGCCAATTCCTCCGGCGTCGGTTCGCGGCCGATTTCATGGAGCATCTGGCGGCTGGTGCGGACCAGCTTGTTGATCGTCTCGATCATATGCACCGGGATGCGGATGGTGCGGGCCTGGTCGGCGATCGAGCGTGTGATCGCCTGACGGATCCACCAAGTAGCGTAGGTCGAGAACTTGTAGCCGCGACGGTATTCGAACTTATCGACCGCCTTCATCAGGCCGATATTGCCTTCCTGGATGAGATCGAGGAATTGCAGGCCGCGGTTGGTGTACTTCTTGGCGATGGAGATGACGAGACGCAGGTTCGCCTCGACCATTTCCTTCTTGGCACGGCTGGCTTCGCGCTCGCCTTTCTGCACCGTGTTGACGATGCGGCGGAAATCGCCGATCGGCAGGTTAAGGAGGACCGCAATCTCGGAAATGCCACCGCGGATGTTCTTGGCGTCGTCCTTGTGGTCGGTCGCGAACTTCTTCCAGCCCTTGCCGGTGAGCTTGCCGACCTTGGCGATCCATTTGGGGTCAAGTTCGGAGCCATAATATTTCTGCAGGAATTCTTCGCGCTTCACACCGGCCTTGGCGGTCTGGCGCAGCAGCTGACCTTCCAGGCCCATCAGGCGCCGGTTGAGGCCGTACATCTGATCGACCAGTGCTTCGATGCGATTGTTATTGAGACGAACCGTCCGCATCAGCTCGACCATTTCGAGCTTCTGCTTCTCATAAGCCTTTTCCGAGCGCGGGTTGAGCTCTTCGCCCGCCATGATGGTCTCGAGGCGCTTTACCTGCACCTTCTCGAGCTTCTTCTGCAGCGAGGCGATCTTGTCGAAGGTTTCAAGCACCTGCGGCATCAGGGTAAGTTCCATCGAGGCCAGCGACACCGCGGCCTCTTCCTCAGCCTCAGCCTCACCCTCGGCACCGGGTGCTTTCTGCTCGCCTTCGGCCTCGGTCTCCTCAGCTTCTTCGCCCTCGAGAGCGGCCTCATTCTCGCGCAGCATCTCTTCTTCCGAGCCCGGGCCACCGCCCATGCTGGCGTCGAGATCGATGATGTCACGCAGCAGCAACTCGCCGGCTTTGAGCCGATCGCGCCATTCGACGATGCTGCGATGCGTCGTCGGGCTCTCGCCGATGCCGCCGATCATCATATCGCGGCCAGCTTCGATGCGCTTGGCGATGGCGATTTCGCCCTCGCGCGACAGCAGTTCGACCGAGCCCATTTCGCGCAAATACATGCGCACGGGGTCGTCGGTGCGGCCGACATCGCTGTCGCCGAGATTGCCGGCGGCCTTGCCTTCTTCTTCCTCGCTATCGGACTCGGCCTTGCCCTCCTCTTCGCCCTCTTCGCTCTCCTCGTTCTCGACGACGTTGATACCCATGTCGTTGAGAAGGGCGAGGGTGTCTTCGATCTGTTCGGAAGACATCTGCTCTTGCGGGAGGACGGCATTGAGCTCGTCGACCGTGACGTAACCGCGCTCCTTGGCCTTGGCCAGCATCTTGCGGACGGCGGCATTCATGCCATCCATCAAGGGACCTTCAGCGGTCTCCTCCTTGGGCTTGTTGGCATCGGCCTGGGGCTTCGCGGTTGGTTTGGTTGCCATCTATATTCACCTGAGCTCTTTGAGCGTCTTCGTCTGTCGTTGCGGCTGAATAGCCGTTCAATTCTTGAATAGCGGATCAAATTCGGCGAGATCCAGATCCCGCCGCCGGCTCTCCGCTTCCAGCTTCTGCTGCTGCGCCGCCTGGAAGCGGTCGAGGTTCTCCTGAGACATATCTTCCTCCAGGGCCCGTGCCGCCGCTTCCAGCTCAACCGCGATCTCGGTTTCGCGCAAAATGGCCATAACGTGCAAAAGCCCCGCCTCAGCCTGGGCTAACCCGGCCGAAGGAAGGGCAAATCTGATCGTTCCCGTGTGCCGAACCAAGGCTTCTATCGCGGCAGAGAAACCTAGTTCCATCAAATGGTTCCTCAGCTCACTGGCGTCAAGGTCCGGATGCCGGGAGGCGAGGTCTAACAAGGCCCCCTTCAGCTTGTCAAGCTGACGGTCCGGAATGGGCACCAATGCGGCCGCTTCCCCATGCCGATGCAGCAGATCGGGATGGTTAATAAGAACCGCCAGCATCACCTCGAAAGGTAGGCGCTTCACATTGGCGATACCCTTGCGGGCGGCCTCCCCGCCGCCATCAAAGTGCTGGAAGGGCTGGCCAGGCTGCCGGACATTGGCAAATCGGCCAGGGCGCTGGGGCCGGAAAGTGCCCGCCGCCGCCGGCGACCGGCCGCTGCCTTGGCTGGGCCCAGCAAACATCTGATCGAGCCGGCCCAGCACTTCGCGTCGATAATCCTCCTGGACGCTCTTATCGGCGATCCGGCTGACGGCCCCCAGCAAGTCGCGCCGAAAGCCTGAGCGGCGTTCAGGGGTATCGAGCGTGCGGCCGGCCAAAATCTCCGACCAGAGTACATCGACCAAAGGTTGGGCCTTTTCCAGCACCTGGCGCATGGCGCCTGCCCCACCACCGGCACCACCGCCGTTCGCGGGTCCACGGATGAGATCGTCGGGATCCTGACCCTGCGGCAGCCAGGCAAAACGCAAGGAGAGACCTGGTTTCAGCAGCGGCAGGACGCGCTCGACACCACGGGCAGCAGCCTTCTGCCCGGCAGCATCGCCATCGAAGCAGAGAATCGGCTCCTGGGCGAAGCGCCACAGAAGCTGGATATGGTCTTCGGTCAGCGCCGTGCCAAGGGGGGCCACCGCATGGGGGAAGCCGCCCTCGGCGAGGGCGATCACATCCATATAGCCTTCGACGACGATGATCTCGTTCTTGTCGCGCGCCGGCTTTTGCGCGTGGTTGAGGTTGTAGAGCGTGCGCCCCTTGTGAAAGAGCGGCGTTTCCGGGGAGTTAAGATATTTCGGCTTCTCATCGCCCAAAGCGCGGCCACCGAAGGCGATGACACGGCCCTTGGCATCCAGGATGGGGAACATGACCCGACCACGGAAGCGGTCATAGACACGGCCTGTTTCCTCGTTCTTCACCAGCATGCCGGATTCGAGCGAAACGGCTTCCGGAATGTTCTCCTTGGCGAGCTTCGATTTCAGTGCTTCGAAGCCATCAGGTGCGAAACCCAGGCGAAAGCGCTTGATTGTTTCCGGTGTCAGGCCGCGGCGGCGGAAATAATCGAGCCCAGCTCGGCCTGCGGCACCACCCAACTGCGATTCGAAGAATTTGGCCGACAGTTCCATGACGCCAGCCAGCGTGTCCTGGCGCTCGGCGCGCTCGCGCGCCTCCGGATTGTCACGCGGGATTTCGAGCCCTGCTTCGCCGGCGAGCTTTTCGACGGCATCGCGAAACTGCATCCCCTCCGTTTCCATGACGAAAGTGATGACATCGCCATGGGCGCCGCAGCCGAAGCAATGGTAATGCGGCTCATCCGGCCCTTCATAGACATGAAAGGATGGACTCTTTTCATTGTGGAAAGGGCAAAGCCCGGTTGCCTGCAGGCCACGCCGGTTGAGCCGCACGCGACGGCCCACGACATCGAAGATCGAGACGCGGCGGCGCAGCTCTTCCAAGAATTGCGGCAGCAGCGCCATGTGAAGCGGGCCTTAGCCGAGCTTCGCCTTCACCAGGCCACCAACCTTGCCGAAATCGAGCTGTCCGGCGAAACGCTCCTTGAGGAGGCCCATCACCTTGCCCATGTCCTTGATCGAGCTGGCGCCGGTCTCGGCGACGATGGCAGCGATGGCGGCCTGGGTGTCGGCCTCGGATAGCTGTTTCGGGAGATAGCGGTTGATGACGTCGATCTCGCCCTGTTCCTTGGCGGCGAGTTCCGGGCGGTTGCCCTTGGTATACATCTCGATACTCTCCTGGCGCTGGCGCACCATTTTCTGCAGCATCTCAACGATTTCGGCATCGGAAATGCCGTTCATGTTGCCAGGGCGGGCAGCGATGTCCTTATCCTTGATGGCGGCCGTAATGAGCCGCAGGCCAGAAAGGGCCTCGTCCTTGGCCTTCATGGCCGTTTTGACATCATCATTGATCTGCTGCCGCAGCATGGGCGCCATCCGTTCGGGTAAGGTATGGTGGAAAGGCCGGACACTACAGGATTCGCCCCGGCGAGTCTATGCGGCTGATTGCCAGCAACTCATTGAAAATACGCGATATTCTTTTCGACAGTCTGCTTGACGCGGGGGCTGTCACGGAATAGAAACTCCCAACTTGCGGCTGGCGCTCTTTGAGCTGAAGGCGGCTGCCCCAGGTTGGCCCGCCTCCCATTTCTTGAACTCAAAGCAAAGGCCCGCGCATGACCGCCGCGACCAACTCTGCCCACGCGCCCGCTCCGGATGAGACGCCGATTGCCACGGCCGTCATCGTTCTTGCCGACGGGACCGTACTGAAGGGCCGAGGCTTGGGCGCCGAAGGCAAGGCGGTCGGGGAGATCTGCTTCAACACCTCGATGACCGGCTACCAGGAGATCATGACCGATCCCTCTTATGCCGGGCAGATCATCACCTTCACCTTCCCGCATGTCGGCAATGTCGGCGCCAATCCGGAAGATGTGGAAACGCAGCGCGTTGCCGCGCGCGGCGCCATCCTCAACCTCGACATCACCGAGCCCTCCAGCTGGCGCTCGACCCAGGGCTTTGATGCCTGGCTCAAAGCCAACAACCTTTTTGCGGTGTCGGGCATCGATACCCGCGCCCTCACCCACAGCATCCGCGATGCCGGCGCGCCGAACGGCGTCATCGCCTTCAACAGACAAGGTGAGTTCGACATTCCGGCGCTGGTGAAGGAAGCTAAAGCCTGGCCGGGCCTCGATGGCATGGACCTCGCCAAGGATGTGACCTGCCGGCAGACCTATCATTGGGACGGCGGCCCGTGGAAGCTGGAAGGCGGCTATCAGAAGACGGTCGCCCCCAAATATAAGGTCGTCGCCATCGATTACGGCGCCAAAGACAACATCCTGCGCTGCCTTGCCGATGCCGGCTGCGACGTGACCGTGGTGCCAGCCAGCGCCTCGACCGAGGACGTGCTGCGCCACAAGCCCGATGGTGTGTTCCTGTCCAATGGCCCGGGCGACCCAGCAGCGACTGGGCAGTATGCGGTGCCGGTGATCAAAGACCTCATCGCCAAGGACTTGCCGATCTTCGGTATTTGCCTGGGCCACCAGATGCTGGCGCTGGCGCTGGGCGGCAAGACCGCGAAGATGCATCGCGGCCATCGCGGTGCCAATCATCCGGTGAAGGATTTCGGCACCGGCAAGGTCGAGATCACCAGCCAGAATCACGGCTTCGAAGTGCTGGCCGACAGCCTGCCCAAGGATGTCGAAATCACCCACCGCTCGCTCTTCGACGATTGCGTCGAGGGGTTGGCGATGAAATCGAAGCCGGTCTTCTCGGTGCAGTATCACCCGGAAGCCTCCCCCGGCCCGCAGGACAGCCACTACCTCTTCCACCGCTTCGTCGAGAACATCGCGAAGTCGAAGAAGAAGTGATGATGGCCGGCAGCGGGAAATCGGGGGCATACCCCCCTCCCCGGCCCTCCCCCTCAAGGGGGGAGGGAGAAGAGAATGACTCCCAGCAGCCTTCTGATTCGCTGCAATCCTCTCCCCCCTTGAGGGGGAGAGTTAGAGAGGGGGGTGTCTCTCCGCTGGCACAATCTGCGAGCAAGAAGCTCCGCAGCAATATGACCGATGCAGAGAAGAAGTTGTGGCGCATGCTGCGACGCAAGCAATTCGCCGGCCACCGTTTTCGCCGTCAGGCACCGATCGGCACATATATCGTCGATTTCTTCTGCCCGGCCGCCAAGCTCATCATCGAGTTGGACGGCGGGCAACACGCCGACCGTGCCGAGCATGATCGACGACGAACCGATTACCTGACGCGCGCCGGCTATCTTGTGCTGCGCTTCTGGAACAATGAACTGAACGAGAATGAACAAGGCGTGCTGACGATCATCGGTCAGGCGCTCGGAATAGACGAGACCCAACATGCCCAAACGCACTGACATCAAATCGATCCTGATCATCGGCGCGGGGCCGATTGTTATTGGGCAGGCTTGCGAGTTCGATTACTCGGGGGCGCAGGCGTGCAAGGCGCTGCGGCAGGAAGGGTACCGGGTCATCCTGGTAAACTCGAACCCAGCCACCATCATGACCGATCCGGATCTGGCCGACGCGACCTATGTCGAGCCGATCACGCCTGAGGTGGTGGCGAAGATCATCGAGAAGGAACGCCCGGATGCGGTGCTGCCGACCATGGGTGGGCAGACGGCGCTCAACACGGCGATGGCGTTGCACAAGTCCGGCAAGCTCGCCGAGCTCGGCGTTGAATTGATCGGCGCCAATGCCAAGGCCATCGACATGGCCGAGGACCGTTTCCTGTTCCGCGAGGCGATGGACCGCATCGGCCTTGAAAGCCCGCGCGGGCGCCAGGTCGAGACCATGGACGAAGCGCTCGAGGCGCTTGATTATGTCGGCCTCCCCGCCATCATCCGTCCCAGCTTCACCCTCGGTGGTACCGGCGGCGGCATTGCCCAGACCCGCGAGGATTTCATCCGCATCGTCGATGGCGGCCTCAAGGCCTCGCCGGTCGGCCAGGTGCTGGTCGAGGAATCCGTCCTGGGCTGGAAGGAATATGAGATGGAAGTCGTCCGCGACAAGGCGGACAACTGCATCATCATCTGCTCGATCGAGAACATCGATCCGATGGGCGTGCATACCGGCGATTCCGTCACCGTCGCGCCCGCGCTGACATTGACCGACAAAGAATACCAAATCATGCGCAACGCCTCGATCGCGACGCTGCGCGAGATCGGCGTCGATACCGGCGGTTCGAACGTGCAGTTCGCCGTGAACCCGGATAACGGCCGCCTGGTCGTTATCGAAATGAACCCGCGCGTCTCGCGCTCTTCAGCGCTGGCATCGAAGGCCACGGGCTTCCCCATTGCCAAGATCGCGGCGAAGCTCGCCATCGGCTATACGCTGGATGAGTTGAAGAACGACATTACCAAGGTGACGCCAGCCTCGTTCGAGCCGACCATCGATTACGTCGTCACCAAGATGCCGCGCTTCACCTTCGAGAAATTTGCAGGGGCGGAGCCGATCCTCTCGACCTCGATGAAGTCAGTGGGTGAAGCGATGGCGATCGGGCGTTCTTTTGCGGAGTCACTGCAGAAGGCACTGCGTTCGATGGAAACGGGCCTCAATGGGCTCAACGAGGTGGTGCTCGAGGGGGAAGACAAGCCTGCAATCCTGGCGCAGCTCGCCAAACAGACTCCGGACCGCCTGCTGGTGATCGCCCAGGCGCTTCGCCAGGGCCTGACCGTTGAGGAAATCCAGGGCGCCTCGAAATTCGATCCCTGGTTCATCCGGGAAGTCGAAAAGCTGGTGAACGTGGAAGCGCAGGTGAAGGCAAACGGCCTGCCGAAGACCAAGCCCGGCCTGCTGCGTCTCAAGAAGATGGGCTTCTCCGACGCGCGCCTCGCACAGCTTGCCGGCCAGAAGACAGCGGACGTTACCGCCCTGCGCCTGAAGCTCGATCTCCATCCGGTCTATAAGCGCATCGATACCTGTGCCGCCGAATTCGCCTCCGACACGCCCTATATGTATTCCTGCTACGAAGGCAACGGCATCGAGCCGGCGCAATCGGAAGCAAAGCCGAGTGAGCGCAACAAGGTCATCATCCTTGGCGGCGGCCCGAACCGGATCGGGCAAGGGATCGAGTTCGACTATTGCTGCGTCCACGCCGCTTATGCGCTGAAGGAAGCCGGCGTCGAGACCATCATGGTCAATTGCAACCCGGAAACAGTCTCGACCGATTACGACACCTCCGATCGCCTCTATTTCGAGCCACTGACGGCCGAAGACGTGATCGAGATTGCGCGCGTCGAGCAGAGCAAGGGCAAATTGCTTGGCTGCATCGTGCAGTTCGGTGGGCAGACGCCGCTGAAACTCGCTGCCGCCCTTGAAGCTGTGAACATTCCGATCCTCGGCACCTCACCGGATGCGATTGATCTGGCGGAAGACCGCGAGCGCTTCCAGCAATTGCTGCACAAGCTGAAGCTGCGCCAGCCCAAGAACGGCATCGCGCGCTCGACCGAAGAAGCCGAGAAGATCGCCGGCGAGATCGGCTATCCGGTCGTCATCCGCCCATCTTATGTGCTGGGCGGCCGCGCCATGGAGATCGTGCACGAGATCGGGCAGCTGCGCCGCTATATGCGCACGGCGGTGCAGGTTTCCGGCGACAATCCGGTGCTAATCGATTCTTACCTCGAGGATGCGATCGAGGTCGATGTCGATGCGCTCGCCGATGGCAGCGACGTCTATGTCGCCGGCATCATGGAACATATCGAAGAGGCCGGCATCCATTCCGGCGATTCTGCCTGCTCGCTGCCGCCACACACCCTGCCACTGCAGGTGATCGCGGAACTCCGGAGTCAATCGGAAGCGCTGGCCAAGGGCCTCAACGTGGTCGGCCTGATGAATGTACAGTTCGCGATCAAGGGCGCTGACATCTATGTGCTGGAGGTCAATCCACGCGCCAGCCGCACGGTGCCCTTCGTCGCCAAGGCGACCGGCCTGCCCATCGCCAAGATCGCGGCACGCGTCATGGCGGGCGAGAAGCTCAAAGCTTTCGACCTCAACACCAGCCTGCGCCACCATGTCGCGGTGAAGGAAGCCGTCTTCCCCTTCGCCCGCTTCCCCGGCGTCGACATCATTCTGGGCCCGGAAATGCGCTCGACCGGCGAGGTCATGGGGCTCGATTCCAATTTTGCCCGCGCCTTCCTGAAGGCCCAGCTCGGCGCCGGCCTCAATCTCCCCAAGAGCGGCACGGTCTTCATTTCGGTGAAGGACAAGGACAAGCCCGCCATTGCCGCCGCCACCAAGCGCCTGCTGGATATGGGCTTTGATATCTGCGCCACGCCCGGCACCGCCGCCTATCTCAGAAACCAGAATCTCAACGTGCGCGCGATCAACAAAGTGCATCAAGGATCGCCCCATATCGTCGAAGCCATGGAGCGCGGTGAGATCAAGCTGGTCTTCAATACGGTGGCCGGAAACAAGGCGATCGGCGACAGTTTCAGCTTGCGCCGGGCGGCCTTAATGGGACAGATTCCCTATTACACGACCCTTTCAGGGGCCGTGGCGGCCGTTGACGCCGTGGGGGCACTGGCTGCAGGGGAGCTTGCAGTCGCGCCGCTGCAATCGTACTTTAGGAGCTGAACCGGAGAGATGGCCGTCAATAGTTGATGGCCAACCGGGGTTTTTCGCCCTGGTTCCACTGGACAAGTCAGGCTCAACGGGTAGCGACGAGCTTTCCCCAAACGGGAACGGCGCCGCGCCCGAGGGGTTCTTTTGCTTTTTTGCTGTGGATTTGACCATGTCGAAGATTCCGATGACCGGGGACGGGTTTACCCGCCTCGAAGAAGAGTTGAAGCAGTTGAAGACGGTCGAGCGGCCGGCAGTGATTCGTGCCATCGCTGAAGCGCGCGAGCACGGCGACCTTTCGGAAAACGCCGAATACACGGCAGCGCGTGAACGACAGTCCTTTATCGAAGGCCGCGTCATTGAGCTTGAGGACAAGATCTCGCGCGCAGAGATCATCGACGTCTCGAAACTGACCGGGAAACAGGTCAAATTCGGCGCCACGGTCACCCTCATCGACGAAGATACCGAGGAAAAAGCCGTCTACCAGATCGTCGGCGAGGACGAGGCCGATATCAAATCCCGGCGCCTGTCCATCTCGGCGCCGCTGGCGCGCGCCCTCATCAACAAATCGGTGGGTGAGTCGGTTGAAGTGACCACGCCCGGCGGCTCGAAATCGTACGAGATCGCCAAGGTCCAGTTCAAATAGCGGCACCTCGTCCCGTGATGATCGGCCGCAGCGGACGCCTCGTTCTCGCGGCCGTTTTCTTTTGTGTGCTGCTGATGCCGCCGGCCGCCTCAACGACGGACGCCTGGGCGGATGAATCCAGCTATGTGCTGGCGCTATCCTGGCAGCCCGGCTTTTGTGCCAGCGATGCCGGCGCCGACAAAGCCGAATGCGCCGGCGACCCCGCCTTGCAACTGACCTTGCATGGGCTGTGGCCCAACGCCGACCGCAATGACGACGGCCGTCTCGATGCCGATGATGATTATTGCCTTGGCGCCGATCGGGCGCGGCTGATGGCGCTTGATCGACGCGACTGGGCGAAGCTGCCGCCAGTCAAACTGAGCGCGGATATTGGCCGACGATTGATCGATGTCATGCCGGGCGTGGTCTCGCAGCTGGAGCGGCATCAATGGGTGAAGCACGGCAGCTGCAGTGGATTGGGCGCCGAGCGCTATTTCGCCGCCGCTGTCACGTTGAGCGAGACGGTCCGCGACAGCCAATTTGCCGAGACGATCCAGGCACAAGCGGGCCAGGACGTGTCGCGCCGGGATCTGCTGCAGGCCTTCGCGGCTGAATTCGGCAAGGGCAACGAGCGGGCGCTGCAGCTGCTTTGCCGTAGAGGCGACGGCTACTTCACGCTGACGGAAATCCGCCTGCGGCTGACGGCAACGGCCATCGAAGAATCGCTGTCGCGCGGATCCTTCGATACGTCGCGCGCAGCGAAAGCGAAGGGCAGCTGCCCGGCGCGGTTTTCGATTGAGCGAGACTGAAGGGGACCGCCCCCTCTCCCCGACCCTCCCCCACGTCGGGGGGAGGGAGCTCACCGAGGGCGCTGAACCATTTGAACCAAGGCTTGCTCTAGCTCCCTCCCCCCACAGTCGGCGAATGCCGACATGCGTCGGCAGTGGGGGAGGGTCGGGGAGAGGGGGCGCTGACAGACACCGAAATCTAACGCAAACAAAAACCCCGCTGCCTTGCGGCAGCGGGGTTTTGTCAGTCAGCCTTGCAGCTGAGAGATTTAGGAAGCCGGGGTGGCGAGCTCGGCGTCATAGAGCGAGAGCAGCGCCTTCACTTCGTCAGAATCGCAGCCCTTGTTCCAGACCAGCTCGCGCGTGTCGGTCTTGGCGGCTTCGATCAGCGTCAGACGCTCACCGGCCGGGATCTCGTAGTTGATCTTCTTGTCGATATAGGTCGACACCTTGCTCCAGGCGGCCGGATCCAGCGTGAATTCACGGCAGACCTCAGCAGCGCGGATCGCCTGGTGGTACTGGCTGTAGATCGCGGTCTGGTCCTGAGCGGCGGCAAGGCCGGCCACACCCAGAACGCTGCCCGCCACCAGGGCTGCCGCCGACAGGCGGATCGCGAAACGCTTTGACATGGTTGTTATCCCTCTTTTGAGCTCGTAGAACGCAAAACCGGCCCTAGTCTCGTGCGACCGGCACCAGAATTCAACAGGAATTTGCCGAAATACCCGACTGGTAACGCCTTGGACGTAGTGGAGTTCCCCAGAAAATAGGCGAAAAGCCAGCGGGCGATCCAGCGACTCGGGGTGGCCGGTTATCATGGCCGGGCCACCATCACATGGGATCCCAAAAGGATGCGCCGGACCACGCGATTCCGCCAATTGATCGACCAGCCGGAAATACTGGTTCTGCCCGGTGCGCATGACGCCCTGTCGGTGCGCCTTATTGAGATGGCCGGTTTTGATGCCTTTACAGCGGGCGGCTATGCTGCGACCGCGAGCCTGCTAGGTGCGCCCGATATCGGACAATTGGGGTTGGCTGAAATGGCCGATCATTACGCGCGGCTCTGCGATGTCACCCCTCTTCCGATCCTCGCCGACGCCGATACCGGATATGGCTCGCCTATCGGCGTCGCTCGCACAATCCGCGCCTATGAACGCGCCGGGGTCGCCGCGCTCTTCATCGAGGACCAGGTGGCGCCCAAGCGTTGCGGACATATGGATGGAAAGCGTGTCGTCCCGGTGACCGAGATGGTCGCCAAAGTGAAGGCAGCAGTCGATGCCCGGGTCGATGGCGATCTGGTGATCATGGCCCGAACCGATGCCCGCGCCATCGAAGGGCTGGAAGCCGCGATCGAGCGCGCACAAATCTATCGCGAGGCGGGAGCCGATCTCATTTTTGTCGAGGCGCCGCTCACCGCCGATGAGATGGCGCGGATCTGCAGCGAGATTCCGGCGCCCTGCATGGCAAACAATGTCGAGGGCGGCAAGACGCCGCTCCTCAATACTGCGCAACTCGAAGATATCGGCTATGCCTGCGTCGCCTTCCCCGTTGCCGCCACCTACACCGTCGCTCACGCCTTGCGCCGGCTTTACGGCACCTTGCGCGAAACGGGCGACACGACAAGCTTGCAGGGCGACATGTTGAACTTTGCCGCCTTCCACGACATCGTGCGGCTGCCGGCCTTGCGTGAGATGGAGCGCAGCGCCGATGCCTTTGCGCGCGATCTTCTGGAAAAGATGGCGGATACCGGCAACGATTAGCGGCGTTGCACCGGCTCGAGATCGGGGATCACCAGGCGGTCAAAATCGTCATAGGCTTCGATGGCAATGAAGGAGCCTGCCGGATCGTCGCCGCGCAGCAACGGGAAAATGGCAAATTCATAGCTGGTGAGGCGACCGTCGGCGAAATGCAGGTCGTTGATGCCGATGAGTCCAGCGTGCGTCTTGTGGACGAAGCGGTAACACGCACTCCAATCGACACTGTCGCGCTCGCTATAGACCAGCTCGTCGAGATACTGCCCGCTGAAATCCTGTCGACTGAAATCGGCAACCCCCGTCCCCACAAGCCGAAAGAGGATTCGGAACGGCTCCGGCTCGATATCCCCCAACAGCAATAGCGGCAGGATGTCGCGCAATGCTGACGGGTCGATCTCGGTGCGTTTCAACGGTACGCCATGGCGGCGGTTCTCATGCCAATAGGCGAAGAGCATCCGGGTCGAGGGCATGCGCGCCTGCATCACGTCGGTAAATGGCGCGACGCCTTGGGGAAGTACGCTCAAGATGCCACCCGATAGGGAATGCCGAGGCGCTTCAACCACGCCTCAACCCGGCTCCGATTGACGCCGAAATCGCCATAGCCGTAATTCGAACGGCTGTAGATCGCCAGTGTTGCCTCGCCGTCATTTGCCGGCTGCACAGAGATATTGACTGTATCGGGGAAGCGGAAGATCAGCGAACGTTGCACGAAGACGAAATGCAGACCGTCCTCGCTTCGCGCCACCAAATCGGTGCGCGCTTCCTTTGGCAGCTCGGCGATCACCTTGGCGGCGAGATCGGCGGCTGGCATCGCCACTGCTTCCGTGACGAAATCAGCCTTGGCCGCACACAGGTCGGTTGGGCAGGCCAGAGCATCATTTGGCGTCGTTGCGCGGGCGAAGGTGGCGAAGTCGATCAACCCCAGATCGGCGCTGCAGCCGGCCGCAATCAGGCATAAGCAGCAGATCAGCCCCAGGATGGGGCGTCTCCAACGTGACGAATGGAGAGGATAGGACATGAAGCGGCCCGACAATGACGATGACGATGACGGGCGCCTTCATACAGATCAGCGCGTTTCTTGGCCAGTATCCAGCTTAAACCCTTGCTATTCCTCGCGGAAAGCGCGGTGCCATGTGTCAGTGAGTGGCGAGGTGAAGTAATCGATGGCGCGGCGTGGCCCAGTGGCGATCAGCACCTCGGCCGGCATGCCGGGATAAGGCGTGACATTCATGCCCGGCGGCAATGACGCAAGATCGAGTTTCACACGGGCAATATAATAGGCAACGCCCGAGCGTTCCTCGACGACGCGGTCGGCGGATACAGTCATGACCTCGCCATCGATCGCCGGCACCCGCCGCTGCTTGTAAGCCAGCAGCTTCACTTCCGCCTTCAGACCGGCATGGACGGAATCGATATCGTCCGTCTTCACCTTGGCCTCAACGACCAGAGCGTCATCCTGCGGCACGATGTCGAGGATCGGCTTGCCCGGCTCGATCACCGCACCGGGCCCGAAGACCTGCATGTTGACGATGCGACCGCCCTGCGGCGCACGCACATCCATGCGCGCGAGGACGTCCTGAAGCGATGCGAGGCGGCCCTCATAGTCGGTACCTTCCATCAGAACCTGCTGCAACTCGCCATTCACCTCAGTGGCGCGGGTCGACCGCAGATTCTCGATTTCGATCTTCAAGCCGGCAACCGTTTCCCCACTCCGCGCAATATTGGCCCGCAACTCGCCAATCCGGCCGCCGAGCTCCGCTGAATCCCGCTCCAGACCGCGAAGACGCGGGATCTCGGTCAGTCCTTTCTTATAAAGTTCCCGGATGCTGACCAGTTGCTTTTCGGTAATAGCGCGCATCTCTTCAGTAGCGGATATCTGGCTCTTCAAACCGGAGACCTCGTTATCCGTTTCACCGATCTTCTTCTGGCGCATACCGACGCCTTCGTCATAGGCCGACCAGCGCGCCATCAACAGCGCACGCTGCGAAGCCATCAGCGCCAGGACCGCGGGGTCATTTTGGGTCGCCAGCAACTCGGCCGGGAAGGCGATGTCGCGTCTGCCACTTTGCTCAGCAGTCAAGCGCGCGATACGCGCCAGGCGCGAATAATGCTCCATATGAAGCTGACTGATTTGTGCCTGCACCTGGGTTGGATCAAGGTGCAGCAGGATGTCGCCGGCCTTCACCTGGTCGCCGTCGCGGACCAGCAGGTCCTTGACGATACCGCCTTCGAGATGTTGGACCGATTTTTTGTTGCTATCGACCACCACTGTGCCGTCGGCAATCGCCGCCCGATCAAGCGAGGAAAGCAGACCCCATAGCAGGAATCCGCCAAACCCGATGAAGACGACCGCAAAGCCCAGCACGACATAGCGTCGCAGCGACGGTTCCGGATAGATCAGGCCCGAATGGTGAAGATCGATGACGCTCATGATTTCACCAGTCTGGCGACATTGCCGGTGGGCGCCAATGCGCCTTCGGCTTTGCCCGATGCCGTAACCGAGCGCAGCACGTCCGCACGCGGCCCGAATTGCGCCATACCGCCGTCGCGCAGCACGAGGAGTTTGTCGCAAACAGCAACGATCGACGGTCGATGCGTGATGAGCACAATAGTCGTCCCATCGGCCTTCGCCGCCATCAAGGCGTTCATCAGCGCCTGCTCACCGGTCTGGTCGAGATTGGCATTGGGCTCATCGAGAACGATGAAGGCCGGATTACCGAACAGCGCACGGGCAAGGCCTATGCGCTGGCGCTGGCCACCACTCAAGGCAAAGCCTTGTTCGCCGATTTCGGTGTCATATCCATGGGGCAGTGTGCCGATGGTCTCGTGCACATCCGCGCGGCGAGCGGCGGCAACGACCTTGGCCGGATCTGCCTCACCCATATGCGCAATGTTCTCGCGCACGGTTCCTTCCAGCAGTGAAACCGACTGCGGCAGATAGCCGACTGCCGTGCCGAAAGATGCGCGGTCCCAGTTCATCACATTTTGGCCGTCGAGATAGACGGCACCCTGGGTCGGCTTCCAAACACCAACCAGCAATCGAGCCAAGGTCGATTTGCCGGCAGCCGACGGGCCGATCACGCCCAACACTTCGCCTGGCTCTAGCGCGAAAGTGATGTTGCGAAGCACCGCGCGGTCGGATCCAGATGGTACAAACCCAAGGCGATCGACGGTGAGCCGCCCCTCGGCATTAAGCATCGCCATGCCGGCCGGCCGCTGCTCGACGCGACTGATCATGTCCTTCAATCGGCTATAGGCGCCGCGGGCAAAAACCCATTGGCGCCAACCCTCAATGAGATGGTCGAAAGGCAGCAGCATACGCCCCATGATGATGGAAGCAGCGACCATAGTGCCGGGTGATGCCATGCGTTCGATAACGAGAATGGCGCCGGAAGACATCATGGTGATCTGAAGCATGTAACGAAGGGTCTTCGAGAGCGCTGACATCGCCCGCGACCGACGATTGCCCTCATCAAGACCTTGCAGCACCTTGTATTGGGCCTGCTCCCACCGCCTGGCGATTGCCGGCAACATACCCATGGCCTGGATCACTTCAGCATTGCGCAAGGCGGCCGCAGTCTGGCCGGTGCTCTTCACCGACGCCTCATTGGCCTCCGCCAGCGGCCGGCGTGCGATCATCTCCATGCCCAACGACAAGCTGACAAGCATGGTTGCGGCACAGATGGCAATGACGCCATAGACCCAATGCAGCATGAACAACACGGCGAGGAACAGAGGCACAAACATGGCCTCGAATGGCACGCTGATAGATGAGCTGGTCAGGAATTGCCGCAGATCATTGAGGTCACGCAGCGATTGACCTGGATGATTGTTGTGCCCATCCAAATTGTCGGCAACAGCCGCTTCGAGGGTTGCTGAATTGAGCCGGCGTGCAAGCCGGTCGCCCAGGACATGGTAGACTCGGCTGCGAATATATTCGAGGGCACCTAGCAGGATGAGGCCGCCAACGGCCACCACGATGAGAGCCGCCAGCGTGTCCAGGCTTCGGCTACCGAGCACGCGGTCATAGACCTGCACCATGAAGAGCGGCACAATCAGTTGGCAGATGCAAATAAACAGCGTCAGAAAGCCGACATAAGCCAAGCCGCCACGCAAGGAGCGGACCGCGATCTCGAACGGATTATTGCGCAAGCTGGCTTTCGTCTTGGCGGCTGCCATAGTCAAAGGCTCCGCAGAATATGTTCGCCGATCAGCGCCAGCGAGACAGCCGTGGTGATGCCCGCCCAGACCCATAGCAACAACGGCTTGCGTTGCTGTGATCTTTGCTCGACAACTGCCAAGCGTTTATCGATCCCTTGCAGAAGCGTATCGAAGCGTAGCTGGAATACTTCCATCGCCTCAAGCCGATGGTCGAGTGCGGGCAGAGACGTATCGAGCTTGTCCAGAGACTGAGCAATACGCTCGTTAAGGCTTTGGTCGAGCCCGCCGCGCTCCTTGGCGACGGACACCAATTGCTTCAGCTGCCCTTGCAAACGCTGATCGCGGGCGCGAATCTCACCCAGCACAACTGCACTCACAGCGGTCGGCGTCGCCGCTCCTGCCTGTCGCTTCAATTCGACTGACGTTGTGCCATCGCCGGTCATCGCCAATACCGTCAAGGGCGAAGCGCGATCGATTTCGGCGATGGCCGGTATATTGGCCACGAAGGCATAACGCCCGTCGCCGATGCCGTTCGATACAAGATCCGGACGCGGTTGATTGGCCTCCAGCCGGACGATCAATTGCTCATTCTGCCGGATTTCGATGCTCAGTCGCTCCGAAGGATCGGCGATATTCCAAGCCCAGCCATAGATTCGGTCAGGCTCGACTGCATCAACATAGCCCTGGATCTGCACAGCGCCATTTGTCGGCGGCGCGGCGCCAAGATCGAGCTTCGACACCGCGTCCGCGTTAGCTGACATGAGTGGTCATTCCTTCAGCCATATCCTTGCCACCAAGCAGACGGTTCCGCGTCACCTGACCCGCCTTCGGCTGTTCCGCGTCCATTAATCCGCGATAGACCGCCAGATGTTCAGCCGCACAATCTTCCAGCCTGCGCCGCGGTTTGATCGCAGAAACGAGATTGTCCCACAGGGCCGGCTCGTGCAGCGCCCGCTCCATCGTGTCGACCAAGGCTGTTGCATCGCCGGGGCGGAACGTGAGGCCATCCACCTCGTGGCACACTGATTCCGCCATTCCGCCCATGTCGCTGGCAATCACCGGCCGCTTCTGCGTAAAGGCTTCGTCGATCACGAGCGGGGCGTTCTCCCACCAGATAGATGGGGTTACCACCCAATCGACATTGCTTATCAATCCAGGAATCTCCGCTGCCTGATAGGCGCCATGCCAGCGCACAATTCCTTCGACTTTGGCCAGAGCGGTATTGAGCTCCGCCTTAAATGCTTCGCTTTGGAACGGCGCGCCGCCATGAATGTCGACCCGGAAGCTTCCCGGCCGGCGTTGATTGAGAAGGCGCGCCGCCTCGAGCAGGATCATTACGCCCTTGTTGGGGTTAAGATTTCCAAAATAGGCGAACCGATTTCGCCTTTCGCCGGGCTTAAGCGGCCGATGCGGAGTTATTTCCGGTTCCGGGCGTGCGTTTCGCAACACTTCAATACGATCCGGCGCCAAGCCCCAGGCGATGAATCTTCGCCGCAGGAAGTTGCTGGGCGACAAAAAGCGATCGATGACGGAGAAATGTGTCTTGATGTGTTTCTCGCGCAACAGAAAGTGCTCCGGCTCGAGACCTTTGAAGCAGCGATGGCAGGCATCGGGCGACGACTGATGGCATGGGCGGCGATCCCCAGTCGTCACCATCTGTCCGTCATGAGCACAGATCGCATAATAATCGTGCAACGAGAGCAGGATCTTCGCCCGCGGCAGCACCCGCCGCACGAGAAACAGCATCTCAACACCCATCATCAGAATATGATGAAAATGCACGATATCCGGCTTGAATATCGTCAGGAGGTCGGTCAGCTCCGGCACGACCCCGTGCAGATCGATCTGCGATAGATAGAAATTGTCGAAATGGCCGGTCCACATCAGCATCTCGTCGCTATGTGCGCCAATGCCCTGGAAGACCGTCCCCGGCCGCTGTTTTCGGTGATTTTCATCTACGCACCCGATGAAGAGACCGTCGACCGATCCGTCGGCTTTCAGCTGTCGATGCAGGTCGAGCGCAAATATCTCCGTTCCACCAGGGTGTAGATCCGGATGGTTATGACAGAGGTGCAGGACTTTTAGTTTCTTCATACTAGTTGGCCTTGGCTCGCTGGAAGACGCAGACGTCCTGGAAGTTTTCGGCAATGCGGCCACTCCAATGGCCATAGGCGATCGGCCGCTGCAGGGTGAGGCCGGCCCCGCGCGCCGTCGTGAGCAGCCAGTCCTGGTCAAAGGCCACCGCCGCCATCGGATGCGCGCGATCGGCGATGTAATGCGGGCCTGCCCCATCCAGATAGAAGGCCGGTCTCGATTTACCCGCCGCCACAAGGCTCCGGTTGGCGCCATCGAGCACGAAGGCCGTGGCGAACAGCCGGCCCCGTGGCGCGAGAAGGCGAGCCGCTTCACGGAGGTAGAAAGCCGTATAGCCCGGGTCAAGATGCGTCACGACCGAGGTCATGAAAACAAAATCGACACTCTCATCCTCAAAGGGCAGTCGTCCTTGATCGGTCAGGCGACCGTCCGGGTTGTAGAGTTCGTTGTTGAAGTCGAGATGCAGGAACTCAAAATTCGGATAGGCTTGCGTGATGTTGTCTCGGCACCATTCGATACCGGCACTCACGACGTCGAATCCGGTATAGCGCCCGCCAGGCGCCTCAAGATACTGCGTCAACGGCAAGGCCATGCGGCCGATGCCGCAACCGATCTCGAGCACCCGATCCCGGGTGGCAAGAGCTCCAAGTTCGACAAAGTGGCGCAGAAATTCACAACCGATTGCCAGGAAGTCGCCATCGCCGACGAAGTTACGCTCATCCGGCGGCACCGGTAGAAAGCGATTACGTCGGATCGCTTTGAGCAACCCGGCAAAGGCTGCTTCATCCAGTTCTGCTTGATCGGTTGCCGGTCGGCGCGTCGCCATATTCACAAGTTGGGCCCGCTGGCCATGTCGTCGAAACGAGCCATCAGGCTCTGCATGTCGTCATTCCAACGCCGTCCGGCCAGCCATCGGTTGTAAAGCCCCGCCACGGAGCGCTGATATCCGGCATGCCGGTTGATCGACTTACGTTCAAAATGAAACAGCACCGCTTCGGGACAATAATAGATCTCTCCACCAGCCCGGCGGAGCTTTAGGCATAGATCGGAATCTTCGTAGTCACCGATGATATAGTCCTCGGTAAACCCGCCAACATTCAGGAAGGCGTCACGCCGGACCAATAATGCTGCACCAGTCACTGCCGGCACGGCGCGCGTGCGAAGTGCTGGCACAAACTCCCGGGGGGCGCCTTTGTAATAGTGCAGGTTCAGCCAATGCCCACCTGCGTCGCGCGCAAAGCGCATGCCGGCGTGCTGCAGCGAATGATCGTCGAAAAGGAGCCGCGCTCCACTGGCAACTACCTTCTTCCGCCGCAACAGGGGCATTGCCATCTTCTGTAACCAGCCTGGTCCCTCCGGCACGACATCCGAATTGAGCAGCAGCAGGAACTGCCCACGCGCAACGGATGCAGCCGCATTGTTGGCTGCCGCATAGCCGAAATTGGCAGACATGATGAGCACCGTCAGCGGCAGGCCATAAAGCTGGTGCAGCCCATTCAAAAAATGTACGAGCTCTGCGCGTTGCTCGGGCGAGTCGAGAACAAAGATGATTTCGGTCTGGGCCATCGCCGGATCGACTGCAAATACGCCTATTTGAAAGCGCAGATAGTCAAGATTTCGATAGAGTGGGATGATGATCGAATAGCGCGGCGATTGGACCGGCGCACCTAATTGCAGAACGTCGGGCGCCTGGCGGGCAGCGAGGTGCTGCCCATGGAGCGGTTCGGCAGCCGGCGCTATCACCTTGGCGATGACATCAGTCGTCAGATATTCCGGCGGTACTGATCCCAAGACAGCGTCGCGGAGCTGGACTGGCGATCCGATGGCGACGCGCGCCAGAATCTCCAGCACAGCTCCCGATCCAAGCTGCAGCGTAAGCTTGACCTGTCCTCGCGGCATGCCGGCGTTCGGCAAGAAGACCACAAAACCCCGCGCCATCGGTCGACCATCATACCGCCTGTCAATATCCGAGCGTGGAAAGCTCGACCAGATCTCATCGATCCGCTTGGCTTCAAGCCCCGATGCTGTCAGAGAAACCGTTTGCGTCAACTTGTGCGGGTCTCGCACCCAGCCCCTGATGAAGACGCCGCCCTTGCCGTCGCTGATCAACAGGTCAATGCCTGCACCAAGCGGGGCACCTTTATCGGTGAGATTGCGGCGAGCGGCCGGCTGAAACAGCTCCAACTCGCGCAGCAGAGCTGCCGCCGCCATATCATCTGCTGCCGTATCGCCGACACAACGCTTCACAAAGCCGCACACCATTGCGGCCATCTGCTTGTTGTTCTGTAGCCAAGTGAGGAATGGCATATTGGGCAGAGCCGGCACCTTGGCGGTCGTCACACCGTCCACGCCAAGCACTATCAGCAAGCTGCCAGACTTAAGTTGAGTACGATCCAACAGTAGCAGGCCGCGACCACGTGCCATCTTCAACGGTTTGTAGCTTGATGTCGTAATACCTCTGTCACCAACAACAAAGACATCGGTTACGTCGCCAACGCTCATCGGCATACTTACCAGCGCAAAATGCTGCGACACCGCCGCTTCTGCAGTGGCGACCGAGGGTTTTCCATTCAGATCGGCAAGAAGTGTCCGACAAAATCGACCGAAACTGACGTCGTGGCGTAATTGGAAGAGGTCACGGCAAACATCCAGCATCTGGCGCGCCAGTCGCAACTTGCCTGCCGCGTCCAAATCATGGGTCAATGCCGTCGCATCGAGCGCCGCAAAGTCCTTTGCATCGACGATGCCGATCAGCCGGCCATCGCGGGCCACCAAATCGATCGGTCGCGCGGCCGCTTCAGCGCGGAGAATTATGAGTTGCCGCGACTCCCCTTCAAGCATCGGCAGCGCCACACGGACCACCGGCGGCGGCAACATCCTACCCTCGCGCTGTGGCGCCGGACTACTATTGCCTTCCGTCACAATCAAACGCAGGCCGCCGGGAATATCGAAGCAGGCTGGGGATTTGCCCGCGATGCCCAGCCCCTTGCGCAGATCGGCAATCATCTCGATTGGCTGACCGAGCATACTTTTCCAGTCGTTGAAAAGAGAGATGGCGCCGGATCCAGCCACACGCGGCTGGATCCGGCGCCAACGTCCTTAACTGATGACGAAGAAGGCGCTTGGGTTGGCCTGAACGTCAGCCACCTTGACGCCGACCAGGGTTATCTGGTCGCCGCTGCCGAAATCGATCACCGTATTGCCGCCGACCTCATGTGCAAGCGACGCGACGTCGTCCGCGCCATGCAGGTCAAGCCCATTGATGTTCTTCGAGATCTTGACGATGTCCTCGCCCTCCTCGAAATCCATGATGACATCCTGACCACCGCCGCCGTGGAAGACGAAGGTGTCGTCACCACCACCGCCCCGCAGGTAGTCGTTACCGGCGCCACCATCGAGAATGTCGTCACCAGCACCACCGGCCAGACGGTCTGAGCCATCGCCACCCAGCAGGTGGTCGTCGCCCTTCCCGCCATCAAGGCTGTCGTCGCCAGCGCCGCCCTTCAGAGCGTCGTCGCCATTGCCACCGCTCAGGTTGTCGTTGCCCGCACCGCCTTCGAGACGATCATCGCCGTTGCCACCGCGCAAGGCGTCGTCGCCGTTGCCGCCGTCGATATAGTCGTCGCCATTCCCGCCGGTAAGGTCGTCTTTGCCGTCCCCGCCGAACAGATTGTCGTCACCGCTGCCACCATTGATCCAGTCGTCGCCGCCCTGGCCAAAGATGCTGTCTTCACCGGAGCCGCCGTTGATGTAGTCGGCATCGCCCCCACCGAACACCACATCGCTGCCGGAACCGCCCAAGACATGATCGGACCCGGTGCCGCCGCTGATCAAATCGTCACCGGCACCGCCGTTGATCCAGTCATGGCCGGAACCACCATCGATAAAGTCTCTGCCGCCACCGCCGGCAATTGCGTCGTCACCGCCGCCGCCCAGGATCACATCCCCGTGGCTGGTGCCGACAAGACGGTCGGCGAAATCACCGCCCGGAATTGTCGCCATCGTGTCTCTCCTCGTCGCTTGGATTGATGGTCGTGGTGCCGAAACCGCGGGTAATTGAACAGCTCACGACGAGGTCTGCAACATTTCTATTCTTATAAAACTAATATAAATATTTGCGACGATGTAATTCTCACAGCTTATATTTTGGTGGCAGTCACGGCACCTCTTTTCTGCCCGCGACGATTGCAATCTCCTCCCATTGCAACAGAAGAGATTTTTGAGAAAAAGCTTCTTCAGCGCGCTTTCTGGCATGCGCCCGCAACCTCTGGGCGGCATCGGTATCGTGCAGCGCCGCACGCAACACTTTTTCCAATGCAAGAATATCGCGGTGATCGACATATCTTGCGGTTTCGTGACCGCCGAGGATCTCGAGCGCAGGTTTCGTGTTCGACGCCACGATATGGCAACCACAGGCCATCGCCTCCACAAGCGACCAGGAAGGCACGAATGGTATCGTCAAATAGGCATGCACATCAGATATCTGCAGGAGGCGCCGATAGTCGTCACGCGCCAATGTGCCGAGAAAATGCACCCGCGATAGATCGAGATTCGGCAACGCGCGTAGCGCCCGCGCCTTATATGTGTCTCCCCCGGATAGTTGCTTTGAGTAATAGGCCGCATCGTTTCCGGCGATCGCGACATGCACGTCCGGCTCTACTTGCAGCAAGCCATCGATCGCCTGCATGAATTGAGGAAAGCCACGATATGGCTCCATGCCCCGCGTCGCGTAGGTTAGCAAACGATTAACCTTAGCGAAGTCCTTGCCGCCGAAAGCGCGATCTACAACACGCCCAGGCATGAAGTAGTCAGTATCTATGCCGTCGTGCAAGACACGCAGTTTATGCTGATAGCTGGCCGGAAAGGTGCTGCGCTGAAATGCCGTCGGCACAAGGCCGCAATCGACATCTTCCAGTAACATCAGCAAGGGTGCATTGAGAGTTCGAATGCGGCAGGCGTTGTCCGGCGATACCGCATTGGGGTCCAGATAGTCCGCGTCACTGTTGTGTGGATGATAGTACCATTCGAAATGGCCAATGAGCGCCGCATCAGGGAAGACCTCGCGCAGATATAGGCCGACGCCCCAGCCACAATGTACAAAAATCACATCCGGCGCGAACCCCTCACCCCGTAGACGGTGGCATGCCTCATAGACAGCCTGTCCATTGAGTACGCCTGCCTCAAATCCAGCCAGGTAGTGGTGTGTCCCGCCACCAGCAGACCGCTTGGCCTGAATGCGTCGGATGGCGATACTGTCTGATGCGCCGTCCGCAAAAGTTATGAAAGCAACACGATGATGCGTCGAATGGGAAAGATGATCGGCAAGCGCGCCGAACTGACCGGGATAGTCGCGATGCACGAAGAGAAAGTTCACAAGCCGTCTCCGCTTCCACCGTTCTTTTTGACGGCGCTCATTAGATCGCGCAACGCACATCTTCTTGCAAGTCTCTGGATAAGTATATTGGGTTGCTGTTTATGAATATTGTAAATAGTGCCTAAGTACTTTTCGTTTGATACGTTCCCTTCGCAGCAATGGCGATAAGGGGATATTGATGCGTCCTGTGCTCGTAACTGGTGGTGCCGGCTATGTCGGATCTCACGCATGCCGCATGCTCGCTGCCAGTGGTTATCTACCGGTGACGCTCGACAATCTCTCTACCGGGCATCGTTGGGCCGTCAAATGGGGTCCGCTTGAGATTGGCGATATGGCCGATCAGGCCCGCGTCTCGGACATTATCTCGCGGTACAAGCCAGTCGCCGTGATGCATTTCGCCGCTCTTTCACTGGTCGGAGAGTCGGCCACGCAACCCGCACGCTATTACGGCAATAATGTCGCCGGTACGCTCTCGCTGCTGGAGGCAATGCGCGACGGCGGGGTTGACCGACTGATCTTCTCCAGCACCTGTGCAACATATGGCGAGCCGGTGAGTTGCCCCATTGCCGAAGACGCGCCGCAGCGGCCCATCAATACCTATGGCCGTTCTAAGCAGATGGTCGAGATGATCCTGCAGGATTTCGTAGCGGCCTATGGCCTGCGCGCGACCGCGCTGCGCTACTTCAATGCGGCCGGTGCCGCGGATGCTGATGGGATCGGCGAAGCCCACCAGCCGGAAACCCATCTAATCCCTCTCGTCATCGCCGCCGCGCGCGGCAAGCGCGGACCGGTACAGATCTTTGGCACCGACTATCCAACCGCCGATGGAACCTGCGAGCGCGACTACATTCATGTGAATGACCTCGGCGCCGCCCATGTGCGCGCCGTGGAGTTCCTGAACGAGTCGCCGGGCTTTCATGCGTTTAACCTTGGTACGGGGCGACCCTACTCCGTACGGCAGGTTATCGAAGCAGTTTCCATGACGGCTGGGAGGCCGGTGCCGCATCAGATCGGCCCGCGGCGCCCTGGCGACCCACCGTCTCTCTTTGCCGACCCACATCACGCCCAGGCGGTCCTCGGGTGGCAGGGGGTGCAGTCGGATCTGGGTGAAATCGTCGCAAGTGCCTGGCGCTGGCATGCCGCCCAGGCCGCGTCGTCCCTGGCGGAGATACAGATTGCCGTTTGATCCCATGACAAAGGTCTTGCCAGAAGGCGTCAGGCTCATTGAGGGGCGACGCTTTGCCGATAATCGTGGCTGGTTCATGGAACTGCACCGCAGCTCCGCGATTGCCGAGAACGATGATCTGCCTGACTTCTGCCAAGATAATGTTTCGCTCACGAGCCAGCCGGCCGTCGTACGCGGGCTGCACTTTCAGCGTCCGCCCTATGCCCAGGCGAAGCTGGTGACCGTTCTGGCCGGCGCCATCCTGGACGTCGTCGTCGATTTGCGCCTCGAGTCACCAAGTTTCGGGCGACCGACGGCCATTCACCTTGCCGCGTCGAGCGGTCGGCATCTTTTTGTGCCAGTAGGTTTCGCTCATGGCTTCTGCGTGCTCCAGCCCGAGACATTGGTGCACTATAAAGTCTCGGCTCCTTATGCACCGACTTCTGAAGATGGTGTTGCCTGGGATGATGTCGACCTCGGAATAGATTGGCCATTTACCAGCGCCGAAATCCTCGTGTCCGAGAAAGATGCTCTCCTGCCGAGACTGCGTGACCTTTCCCCTGTCGACTGGCAGCTGGCACCCCTTCCATTGCGTCCCCGGGCATCTGCCCGCCGCAGCACTTAGTCCGGAGCGGAGGAGATGCAGACCGTCGTTGTCATCGGGCGTCAAGGCCAGTTAGCTCGCGAACTTGCGGCTCTCGATTGGCCAGTGGCACTTCGACCGATCTTCCTCGGCAGGAACGAGGTCAATCTGCTCGACACATCAACTCTCGATGCGACGCTGTCATACTGGCGCCCTGCTGCCATTATCAATGCTGCCGCCTATACCGCAGTCGACCGCGCGGAAAGTGAGCCACTACTCGCGATGACCCTCAATGCCGACCTTCCGGCATGCCTCGCGCGCCTCTCCGCCCAGTACCGTGTTCCTCTGCTGCATGTGTCGACAGATTATGTTTTTTCCGGCGACTCTGCGCGACTATATTGCGAAGAAGATTCTGTTCTTCCTCTTTCAGTTTATGGTCAAAGCAAGCTTGCTGGCGAGACAGCCGTTTTGGGCAGCGATGCGACCGCTGTGGTCATTCGTACCGCCAGTCTCTTTGGTCGATATGGCCAGAATTTTCTGAAGACGATGGTGACACGCAGCACCAACCCTCAACCGATCCAGATGGTCGCCGATCAGGTGAGTTCGCCGACGCCGACAGCGCTCTTCGCACGTGCCCTGCAACAAATGGCGCGAGACCTCGTTTTGGGTCACCGCCTGCCGCGATTGCTGCATCTTGCGGGGCAACCGGAATCAACCTGGTTTGCATTCACCAACGCCATTTTCGCGGCACTCCGCCATAAGCACAGAGGATGTTTGCCGGAATTGCGTCCCGTGCGACTGTCAACATTGACTCGGCCTGCTGTGCGCCCACTTTACAGCGCATTGGACAGCCGCCTCGCCGCCAGTCTCGGTTACGACCTTCCCCAGTGGCGCATCGCTCTACCTCCATTGATCGATCAATTGACCAACGAAAAGGTCGCAGCATGAAGGGAATCGTCCTCGCCGGCGGTAGTGGATCGCGCCTCTATCCGATGACGGCATCGGTGACCAAGCAGTTACTGCCTATCTTTGACAAACCGATGATCTACTATCCAGTTGCGACTTTGATGCTGGCCGGGATCCGCGACATCCTCCTTATATCGACACCGCGTGACATTGAACGCTATGTCGAACTGTTTGGGGACGGATCGCGATGGGGCCTCAACATTGCCTATGCGCAGCAGCCCAGGCCGAATGGCATTGCTGAGGCTTTTCGCATCGGTCGCACCTTCCTTGATGGCAAACCCTCATCTCTCATTCTTGGGGACAATCTGTTTTTCGGTAGCGGGTTACCGCAGCGCCTTACCGCTGCCGCCGCCCTGCAGAATGGCGCTCATATTTTTGCCTGCCGCGTCGACGATCCGGAGCGCTACGGTGTAGTAGCGTTTGATGCTGATCAGCGGCCGATATCAATTGTCGAAAAGCCACGCCTGGCTCTATCTAACTGGGCCGTGACCGGGCTCTATTTCTATGATGGTCAAGCTTCCGATATCGCCGCAGATATCGCGCCCTCGGCCCGGGGCGAATTGGAAATCACGGATTTGAACGCGCATTACCTGAACAAAGATTGCTTGGTCGTCGAGCGGTTGGGGCGTGGCTTTGCCTGGCTGGATACAGGCACGCCCGAAACGCTGATGGCTGCAACACAGTTCGTTTGCGCTCTTGAGACCCGGCAGGGCATCAAAATCGCTTGCCTGGAAGAGATCGCGCTTGCGCAGGGCTTCATTGGCGCGGATGACTTCGCAAGGCAGGCCGCATCGGCCCCCGGCAGTGCTTATGGCCGCTATCTCAAGAACCTGCTGGGCGACCTAGAAATAGATGCACGGCCGATATCTCTGCGGGTCGTTAGCGCATGATCTTCATTATATATTACCGTGTGTCATTACTGTAATAATCGCATTTCTATTTGATTTTATAGGATAATCATCCACGCGTGGGAGTATTTTTATTTATGTATTTCTTGAAGCTATTTCGCGCGCTTGCTAATATTGCAGCGCAAGACAGAGCCAGAGGCCAGATGGAAAGGGTGCTTGCGTGATCAGTACTACTGCCAAGCGCAACCAGGACGTCCATATTCTCGATCAAATGCGGCGCGGCTATGTGAAGAAGCCGGCAATTCTCTATAGCGGCCAGCCTAGCAATACAATTTGCGCCCTGGCCGGAGACGCTTATGCCTTGCTCAAGATCAAGCGTGTCACAGATGACCATCTCCTGACACGCGACATGGCCGGTCTGGATCAGCGCCTGACGGAGGCGCCTATTCAGATTGCGGCAATCATTGCCTTTGATCAAGGAGAGCGAGAACTTGTCGACCGGGCCGGCGACTGGCTGCACAAGCGCAGTAGCGGAGCGACACCGGCGCCACAACTCATCGCATCCGACGACGTCGTTGGATTTTCAGCCAGCATTCTTGACACAACCCGGCAATTGGCCCAGCGCAACGCCGAACTCACCACATCCCTCTTTCGTCAATTGGCTGATGCCCGGCAGGCCAATGAAGATTTGCAGAACCGTTTTGCCGCACTAGAGGCGTTCATCGACCGGGCGGGACTGCAGCCGTTCGATGTCGCCTTCATCAATCCGCCCGTCGAGGACGAATTGGAACCCAATGTGCTGGCGACCGCCGGCAACGGCGGAATCAGTCAAATTCTTCCGGTCGCCAGCACCGGCGTCAGCGCTATCGCGCTCCATATCGGCAAGGCGACGCCGCGCAGCGATGCGATTCTTCGCGCCACGCTGCAAACCGTGGAAGATGGGCGCCTGATTGAAACCTGGTCTATGCCGGCTGCGGACCTTCACGCCGGCTGGATGACGTTGGCGTTACGCAAGACGATTGCTGGCCTGCGCCGCACGTTGCGCCTCATCATATCGGTCGAAGGCCACGGGGCTGACCTACCGACACTTTCGCTCGGCAATGCTCAGCCGCTCCCACTGTTTCGTCTGCAGGACACCGATCTGCGGCAATCGATCTCAAGCAGCAGCCTGGCTTTGCAGGTCTATGTGGGCCTTCCAGGCGTTGTCCCGCCAACGCCTGGGACCTTTGCCGCCCATTCCAAGCGGGATCGAGCCGAGCAGGGCCTGCGCGAAATGACCGTGCCACAGGATGTGTTGTCGCAGGCTTACCAGGTATCACTGGATGCCGAGCCATCGGTCTTTGATGGCGTTCGTTATCTCGATAGTGAACGCGTCGTTTCCTGCCATCCACCTGCCTTCGGCAATACCGTTGCCAAGATTGCCGGCGGCTGTCCCGTCGGAGCCTTGCGTATCTCTGCCAACCTATTGGTCGCGCACGAAAAGGCGCGCGACGTCGAATTCGCCCTGTTGGCATGCGGCAGTGACGACCGAGTGCTCGGGCTCCTGGCCGGTACCGCTGATCCGCAGCCGGGCGAAGGCTTTTCCGGATGGGTTCGCGTGCCCGCCCAACAGCCACGCTTTGCCAGCCTCTACCTCGATGCGCCGGCACGGGAGGAAAGCGATCTCTATCTGGTGACGCGCATGGTGGAGCCCGGCAATCATGATTTTGCCTGGGCCCGCTTTTCCAACATCCATGCGCTCGCGCAGGGATAAGACGATGGGGACGCGGAAAGTTGGCCGAGTTGTCAATGCAGACAACGCACTTGCGACGAAAATCGACGATGGCTTCAGGCCACGTCTCGCCATCGTTATCCCCGTCTATAAGCACTCAGTATTGATGTCGGAGGCGGTTGAATCCGCTCTCGCTCAACAGGCTGATTTTGGCATTGCGATTATAGTCGTTGATGACGGCTGCCCTTTTCCCGAGACAGAGACGATCGGATCGGCTTACGCCACTGCCCATGACAGTGTTTTCTATGTCCGCAAACCCAATGGCGGTCTGAGTTCTGCCCGCAATTACGGCGTTGACTTTGCCCTCGACCTTTTCCCGGCACTTGAGGCCGTCTACTTCCTGGATGCCGACAATCGCATCACGCCAACCGCGATGCGTGACGTATTGGCCTATCTCAACAGCCGACCGGAGATCGCCTGGGTCTACCCAAACATCGATAAGTTCGGAATCGGTTGGAATGGTAGCTATCAGGCGCCCTATTCACGCCTGTTGCATCTTACCTTCGACAATATCTGCGAAGCTGGAAGCATGGTCGCACGGCGCGTCTTCGATGCCGGAATTCGCTTTGACGAGACGATGAAGGCAGGGTTTGAAGATTGGGATTTCTGGCTGCAATGCGTCTCGAGCGGGTTCGAGGGCGCCAATTATCCCTTCTTTGGTTTCGACTATCGTCAGCGGGCCGAAAGCATGCTGCGGGACTCTCACCGCACCAAGGCCGCTATCATGTCCTATATCCGGGAAAAGCACAAAAAGCTCTTTCAGCCAGACACTTTGGCGCAATGGGAGCATGAGGAGAGTCCGCGCTATGCTGCGATCGCAACTGGAACTTATGCCGTTTCGCTCTTCACCGACCCTAACGCGCAGCATGCCAAGATCGACCTCGAAACCTATATAGATCGCTATTGGGCAGCGCTCGCTGAACCGGATGCTCATGGCACCCCCCCATTTATGCTGTGGATTGCGCCGGCGCATCTCCAGGCCCTGCGCAAGATCGGCGTGATCCATAACGTTCTCTGGCATGCTGAGCGGCTGGCGGAAAAACATCATCTCGTCGCAATCCGCCTGGAGCATGACTCTGGAAGAATTGAGATACGCAGGATCGAAGCCGGCGCACCTGACTATATGGCGAAGAAACCGCTCGCCTGGATGTGCTCTGTCGATCTTTTCAAAGCCTGCGTCGATGATATTTCCGACGAATGGATCGGTTCGATCCGCAGCCGGCGCCCCTCGCCGGACACCGTCGAACTGGTGATCCGCGGTCCCTTCAAGGCTTTCGATCTCGACCGCACGGTCCTCTCGGCCACAAATGGCCTTCTTTCGACCCTGGGCGTCTTCCGTGACTCTGCCTATCGTCGCGGCGCCAATCAACGCTGGACCTGGCGGGGCGGCTACTTCCCGGCCATTCGATCCCACCACAAGCTTTTGCGCGAGGCGCTCGGCGCGTCACCTGTAACGCCACGGATCGTGAGTAAAGATCAAGCCCCACGTATCGGCTTTCTTCTGCCGATCGCCTCCTTTGGCGGGGTGGAGAAGGTTGCCTATGCGATGGCGCGGGAATTGTCACGGCTTGGCTATGAAACCCATCTCTATGTGCTCGCCAAGTCATCCTGCGAGATGGTCTTCGATCCCGCGGATTTTGCCAGCCTGAACTTCCTGATGGATGACTATCCGCTTTGGGGCGGCGCTCATCACTTCGCCGGTCATGACATCATGATGGCTCAAGACGAAGGTGCTCGCGTTGAACGCCTGACCGGCTTGCTGGCTGGGCTTGATGTGGTGATCAACTGTCAGGTGGCGCCGGTCAATGCCATTCTGGGTGAGCTTCGTCGTCGCGGCGTCAAGATCTTGGACCACGTTCATGTCCTGGATCGGACTCGATCCGGTCGTACTGCGGGTCATCCCTATGTCGCGCTAGCTTATGAGCACATTTACGACGTAATCCTCACCTGCTCAAAACAAATGGTGGATTGGTTCCACGGCATGGGTGTTCCCAACGCCAAGCTGATGCATATTCCCAATGCACCAAGCTTTGACCTGCGCGAAGCAGAGGTCCGCACCATTTTACGGCAGCGACAGCGACGTGGCATTCAGGACCGTCTGCAGGCCATTTTCCTGGGCCGCCTCGATTCCCAGAAAGGCATTGAGCGCCTATACGCCGCGGCAAGCCTCATCAAGCGGCGACAATTGCCGATCGATATACGCCTGGTCGGTGCCGAAGTCCTGAATGAACAAGGTCGAGGCTCTTGGACGGAGCGCTTTGCCGGACTCGGAATCAAGCTGGAGCCCGCTATCTATTCCGCAAAAGGCCTGACGGATGCTTTCGCAGAGGCAGATGCTCTGCTGCTGACGTCGCGCTGGGAGGGCGCGCCACTCACAATCCTTGAGGCCCAGCGCGTGGGCTGCGTACCGATCGTGACCGATGTCGGCGCGGTGAGTGAGCTGGTGGAGCATGACGTCAATGGTCTGTTGCTCCGCGCCGAGGACGATAACGACGTCGCACTTGAATTGGTGGCGGCGCTTGAGCGTCTGCTCAGTGAGCCCCACCACCTAAATCGGCTCTCGACAAAGGCCGCCGAAGATCTGGCGAGCCGAACCTGGGCTGAAAACCTGTCGCCGCTCATCGATCGGCTTGAGGCTTGGTTTCCATTCAGGTCGGAGGAAATCGAGCTACGCCGAACCGTAACCTCGAGTCCCGGTCGGTGAGCGACGGCAACCACATGCAGCGTGGCATTCTGCCGTTGCTGGCAATTGCCTTCTGCTTCGCAGGCAGCGGCGGTTTGGCGCTAGCCAACGGGGCAGAGGATAGCGCCGGCACGATCGGCATTGTTACGGCGAACGTTGCCTGGGAGAGCCCCACGGATGCCCGGGCGACATTTGCGGAGATTGCCGGCGCCGGCTTCTCCAGCGTCCGTATCGGTCTCAAGAATCCCGTTACCAGTACTTACGCCGCCCTCGCCGCCGCCAATGAGGCCGGCCTGAGGATTCTCATAACCTTTCCACTTGTTGATGGCAGCGTCTCCATAGCAGGCACACCGCCCCGCGCCGCAACCAAACGCTTTTTCAACGCTTTCGGCCTCTCCCAGATCGACCTCCTGCGTTTTGAAAGGCGCGTCGACGACCTTCTTGATTTCGTTGAAAGCAATCGGATTCCATTGCTTGGCTTGGAGCTTGGCAACGAAATCAACTGGTCGGGCTATAATGGCGATCTACCGCTGAGGCAGACGGGTGAGGTCATCTTTGATCGAGCCGCATTTGCGCCGGACGTCGCTGCACGCTTTGACGCCGGCATGGTCCGATATCGGCAAGTTCTTGAAATCGCCCGAGCAAGCCTTGCCGCCCGGCCGACGCTTGCCAATGTAAAACTGCTCAGCGCGGGGCTGGCCGACATCAATTCTGCTTTCATCCGCCAGAGCGGTGCAACTTATATCGCTCCGACTCTTGTCTATGACGACTATGTCCGGCAACACGTATTCGCTTTGACTGACGCCGTCGGTATCCATCTCTATGAACCGTTGCGCAGGGCCAGTCAGAAGATCGCACGACCTGGTATGATCGAGACCCAGCTTGCCGACTGCGGGCAACAGGCTTTTGCCAATCGCCCTTGCTGGATCACGGAATTCGGCAGTGCCCTGCCTGAGACAGACTGCGCCATTGAAGATGACGGACGCATTGCGCTGGTTCGGCCGCTGCTCGATTACCTTGCAGCGCCAGATCGAGCGCAGCGCGTGCCTTACGCGTTCTATTACGATTGGGATGCCGATAAGAGCTTCGCCCTGAATCGCTGCGGCAGTCCGACAGCCCTTGTCGACGCACTATCCGGCGCTAATGGCGATAACAGGCAACACTAGAACTTACTTGGCAGTAACCTATACCCGTTCGGGGGGAAGAGGAGATCGTGATGAAGAGACTTTGTTTTGGCCGACAACCGGCCGATACCCGTTACCGCTATCATCCAGGCATGCCGTTTTCAGAAGGCTTGCCGCGCTCGAATAGCGCCGCCTTCAGCACGATGTCGCGCAACTTCTACCTGACGTCGAACAAGGGCAACATGCTGATCGGCGAAGGGGCCGCGCGCATCTTCGACTATGACCGCAACTACAGCTGCATGTTGAGCGTGCATGTTCTTTATGACGCCTATAAAGGATCTAAAGAAGCCATGGACATGCTCAATAATAATTTCGATGCCCTGGTCCTACCCATGGCGAACGAGATTCGGCCCAATCTCAACCATGTCTCGCTGCTGCGGGTACTGGAGCAGATCAAGATTCCGGTCGTGGTACTCGGCATGGGCATGCAGAATGAGATGGAGGATCTTACAGCGCTCGAACCCGCGACGGTCGACCTCTTGCGCTGGATCGACGAACGAGCGCTCGTCTTTGGCGTCCGCGGCACGCAGACCGAGACGTGGCTGAAGAAGATGGGGTTCAAGAACCCCACGGCACTCGGCTGCCCCAGCATGATGCTCTACCCAGAAAATATCCTCTCCATCAAGGCACCGATCAAAACACCGGCAGAATACCGGTTTGCCACTGCTGGCTATCTGCAAAAAAAATCAGTACGCGGCAAGCAACTGGCAAAGTTCTTTGCCGGTCAGAAGTGCTCCTACATCTTTCAAGATGAAATCTTTCAGTTCAAAGAAGAGCTGCAGGGTCGTCATTTTTATGACGACGCTCGCAATCAGCTACTGCACAGCGTCTTTGAACCTCTGGTCAATGAAGCGATCGGGTGCGATGCGCCGTTCGACAAATATTTCTACTTCGATACCGTGGACGCCTGGCGGCAATGCTATGGCTGGCATGACGTCTTTATCGGCGATCGCTTCCATGGCGGGGTTGCAGCACTCCAAGTGGGCTTGCCGACGGCAATTCTATTTAAGGATTTGCGCGTCAAGGAACTCAGCGAATTCTTCGGCGTACCCCATACTACGGTCGACAAGGCGTGCACCATGGGCATTGAGGCTTTCATGGCGGAGTTCATGTCCGAAGCACGGATTGAAGCCTTCCTTGACACCTATCGCCTGCGCCTCAAGAACTTTCATCGCCATCTGACGGAGGCGGGTCTTTCCATGACAGAGAATTATCAAGCCATGCTCATGGCGGCTTGACCCGTGGCGGTAACTTTGCGCACCACCATCATCGGTGGCTCCAATACGGTGATGGAACCTGGCTATCTCGGCCAGATGTTGGCGGCGGCAACGCGTCAGGGGCTTAACCTCGAGATTGTCGACAACCTCGCCGTAGGTGGCACCACCAGCGCCTACGGCCTCTTCCGGCTCAAGACCAGCGATGCCCTGGACCGGTCGGATCTGCTCATCATCGAGTATGCGCTTAACGATGCCTTCATCTATGGCGATGAGCGACGACAATTTCGTCATTGGGCACGCATCTACGAAGGCATTCTACGCTACGCCTTGGCGCGCAACCCACGATTGCGGGTCTGCACGCTCATCTTTGGCGCCCGGAACGGCTCCTGGCTCAGCAGCGTTCCATCGATCGACGCCGGTATTCGTTATCTTTCCGATTGGTATGGCGCAATCGTGGTCGATATTTCGCGCAACCTGATACGCCGCTTCGGCCGCGATGTGGTGCAGGACCCGACCTTCTACGCCGATCAGGGCCACTATGCCCGACCGGTCGCGACCGCCATGGTGGCGGATCTGGCAATTGATGGGCTTGTAGCGGGCCTAGCTGTGCCCATGTCTCCGGGAAGCTTGCCATCACCAGTCGACCCTGAGCATTTTGCCGAAGCAGGCGTCCTAGATGTCCAGGCGCTATTTGCCGCTGCATCGGATGCCCCGCTGATTGAATACCACAATCGTCGTTTTGCCTTCACGGCCATCGATCTCGCACGGCATCGCCTTGACCTTGAGCTCTCTGCCGGCAGGCTATTGGGCGTCTTCCATATGAGTGCGCCTAATGTGGCGCCACTCATGCTGGCGCGCGGTGACAGCCGCTATCACTGTTCGCTCCTAAAGGCAGGAGTAAGGGACGCGAAATTCAAGTTCCTTGCAGCAATGCTGCCCTGCGAGTTTCTTTACGGTGCGGATCTGCTGCAAACGGCGCCGATTGAGCGCGTCACTTTGGCCCAGGCAACAGTCGACGCGACCCTGAAGATACATCTCGCAAAGGACAATATCGCCTCCGTTCCCGGCACCGATCCGGTGGCCTTGCCTCTCCTTGGATTGCTTTACAGTGGCACTCTTCGCCACTTCAGTGTCGTCACCGCATTGCCACATGCGAATAGCCTTCGCGCCGCAAATTCGGCCTGAAATTCCCTCTCTCGCCCCGGCAACCGAAGCCTCGCGACGGTGTTTTCCTTTTGCATGCTCCAAGCGAAAGGATATGCCGTGACTTTTAACTCGACCGCGCCGAGGCCTGTCTCATTCGGGCCCATCTCATTCGGACCTGTCTCATTCGGGACACCAAAAACGTTAACGCTTTCGGTCGGCCCCGCCCAAAACAGACGATTGGTGGCCTGATATGCCGCACGAACAGCAACACATAACTTCGCAGAAGGTCCGTGCAGGGATCATCAGCGGTCGCGTACGAAATATTCTCTTCATTTCTTTTGGCCTGTCCATCTTGGCGCTTGCGATTGTGACCGGCTATTTCATCGCCTAATATCCATCACCGTATCGCGAAAAATGAAAGGCCCCGCCGGACAAATTGCACGGCGGGACTGTCCTATTCGTTAGATATGACCGGTCGATAACGCCAGGACGAGAACGATCAGCAATACGACAACGATGCCACTTGGCGCGTAGCCCCAGCCGCGGCTGTAAGGCCAGGCAGGGGCCGCGCCGAGTAGCATGAGGATCAGTAACACGAGCAGAATGGTGCCGAGCATGCGACTTCTCCACGTCTTGGCGTCAAGTTTGCAGCTGACGCCTTAGAACTTTCACCTCTTACCAACCCGATGCGATCTGAGCGGTTCCGCGCCTGATCCATCCAGCGCTGGTCCGAAAGATCCATCTGTTGTCGGGGATTTTGTCGGGGCCACGGCTTGACGTCGATTCCGACACTGGCCAGGATGTGCGTCTGCGCTACCCAGCACCATCCGATAAATCTCTGCTCGCCCGCATCCGTCCCAGATCAAGGAGATCAGGTTTGGCCCGCCTTGCGCCATCCGGGGAAGGTCGATCACTGGAGTCACTGCGCACAGAGCTCGATTCCGTTAGCGCAGTCGACCGCAAGCCCTTCAGCCAACTTATCATCCTGATGGGCGCAGCGGCTCTTGTCGCGATCATCGCCATCGCCTCGGTCCTGCTGACCTTTGATAACCGCGCAGCCGGCACAGGAATACTGCGCGGACAACGCGTCACTACCGATATCGCGCGTCTGCTGATCCTGGTGCACCGTGCAGAAAGCAGCCAACGTGGCTTCCTCCTCACGACCAACCGCGCCTATCTCGACCTCTATCACGACAGCATTGAAAAAGTCGGGCCGGCACTCGAAACGCTGACTGAAAGTACACGCAATGACGGTTCTCTAGCGACCGAGGCACTTAACTTGCGCACTCTAGTGAATGCCAAGATCGGCGAAATGGAGGAAGTCCTCTCGCTATTTCAGGGCGGACGTAAAAACGAGGCGCTAGGCGTCGTGAAGACGAATGCCGGCAAAAACCTGATGGACCAGATCCGCGAGAGCACTACCACCATGTGGCAAGTGTCTACAGGTCAGACGGAATTGCGGATCGACACATGGCGCCACAAGAATAACTGGCTTCTGGCGGTTCAGCTCGGTGCTGCCGTGCTTGTCCTGGTGGTCTCCGGCCTTGCTATCTGGAGTGGCATCCGCCACACCCGCGGCCTGCAACGCACCCAGGCTACATTGTTGCGAGCCAACGAGCTTCTTGAGGAGCGAGTCGTCGCCCGTACCGTCGACTTGCAGGAGGCCAATGAAGAAATCCAGAAGTTTGCTTACGTCATCAGTCATGACCTGCGCTCGCCGCTCGTAAACATCATGGGCTTTACGGCCGAACTCGGCACCATCCGACGGGAAACAGCGCAGCTGCTGGGTCTGCGAGCAGAATCTGGTCTGGCAAGACGTCCCGCCGAAAAAGTGGATCACGAATTCGGCGAGGCACTCGACTTCATCCAGCAATCTACCAGAAAGATGGACCGCCTGATCAGTGCCGTGCTGAAACTTGCTCGGTCCGGACAACGTCGTTTCCACTATGAGCTCATCAACATGAACGTTGTCATGGACGAAATTGCGGCGACCTTGAAGCACCGCACAGGCGAAACCGGCGCGGAAATCGCTATCGAGCCTCTTCCACCACTCGTCAGCGACCGATTGGCGGTTGAACAGATATTTGGAAACATTCTAGATAACGCTGTGAAATATCTCGACGAAGGACGCTTAGGCCGCATCCTGGTGCGTGGCCGGACCATTGGTCGGGTCGTTATTGTCGAAGTCGAAGACAACGGCCGCGGCATCACGCACGAGGATCTGGCAAGGGTCTTCGATCTATTTCGCCGCGGCGGCAAGCGAGACAGGCCCGGTGACGGCATCGGCCTTGCTCATCTCAAAGTCCTTGTTCGCCGGCTTGGCGGCAGGATCAGTTGCCGTTCGACGCCGGGCGTCGGCAGTGTGTTTTCCGTTCTCCTGCCGCAGGCTGCTCCAAGCCCCGCTACAGATGCGCCCGACGCAGAGAGCACCAGGCGATGATAGCCACGCCTATCAGCATCGTGATGATCGAGGACGACGAAGGTCACGCCAGATTGATTGAGAAAAACATCCGTCGTGCCGGCGTTGCCAACGAGATCATGCCATTTGCCAACGGTGGCGACGCCTTGGATTTTATCGTCGCTCAACATCAAGACAGTCAATCCAATAATGATCGCAGGATGTTGATTCTACTCGATCTCAACCTGCCAGATGTGAGCGGCCTCGACGTTCTTGCCAAAATCAAAGCTACTGACAGCACGAGGCAGATCCCGATTATTGTGCTGACGACGACAGACGATAAGCTTGAGATACAGAGATGCTACGAACTGGGCTGCAATGCCTATATCAAGAAGCCTCTTGAATACGAATCCTTCGCAAACTCAGTGCGTCAATTGGGTTTGTTCTTTAGTATCATCGAATTGCCGCCGGCATAAGGACGGCTAACGGCATGTCGCTCCGCCCCCATATCCTTTATATCGATGACGATCATGGCATCTGTCGCCTGGTTGCCAGCGAGCTAGCCCGCCATGATATCGACACCACGGTCGCTTACAGTGGCGTCGATGGCCTTCGTCTCGCATCCGAAGGCGCTTTCGAAGTCGTCGGCCTCGACCACTTCATGCCGGGCGAGGACGGCCTCGAAATCCTCGCCGCCCTGACCTCCCTGCCGCATGCGCCTTCCGTCATTTATGTAACGGGCAGCGAAGACATCAATATTGCCGTGGCCGCACTGAAATCGGGTGCTAGCGATTTTGTCGTCAAGGACATTGAAGGATCGTTTCTTGCCTTGTTGCGCAAGGCAATCGCAACGGCCGTTGGCCAAGCCCAATTGCGCCGCGCCAAGGAGCAGGCCGAGGTGGAAATGCGTGCCGCCAATGAAAGATTGGAACGATTGACGGAAAAGCAATCCATTCTTCTGCACGAAATGAACCACCGCATCGGCAATTCACTTCAACTCATTACCTCGATGATCCGGCTGCAGGCATCTTCGACTGAGAACCCTCACGCCAAGGACGTTCTCCGTCAGGCCGCCGAACGTGTCGTCGCGGTCGCCCAGGTCCATCAGCGGCTCTATACGTCCGAAGACATTCAGCATGTCCAGATGCGGCCCTATTTGACCAAGCTCCTGGAGGACCAGAAGCTCACTGCACGCGATCGAGGATGCACCTTGTCGATCGAGATTGACGACACAAAGCTGGCCACTGATCGCGCCGTGTCCGTAGGCATCGTTGTGACCGAACTGGTGACGAATGCGCTGAAATACGCCTACCCCAAGGAAGGAGGCCCCATTCGTGTTAGACTGGGGCATCTCGCCGAGGCAAAGCTGGTCTTGACTGTGGAGGATGAAGGAATCGGCGATTCCGGATCTGCGCAAACTGCCAAGGGAACGGGTGTCGGTTCGCGCATCGTAGATGCGATGTCGCGGAGCCTGGGGGGAGATCTGCAGCTTAGCAGCGAAGGCGGTGGCTTTCGCTCTGCGCTGATCTTCCCACTATCGACTGAGCAATCGCCGCCTCCGTGAACACCGGCGATGGCTTCGTTGGTTTGCATGCAGGATTATTTGGCCTTTGGCCGCATGGTTGTTGCTTCTTGCAATAAGAAGTCCTCGAGACTGCTTGGCTGCGACGGCTCGGTATCGGTACGAGGTGCCGCCAGATTGCCTTGCTCGAGAATCTGCTTCAACTCTGCGCGGGCGCGCGAGACGCGGCTCTTCACAGTTCCAACCCGGCAGTTGCAGACTGCTGCCGCCTCCTCATATGAGAACCCGCTGGCGCCCACCAGAATCAGCACTTCGCGCTGGTCCGGGTTCAACTGCCAGAAGGCACGCCGAAAATCATTGAACTCCAAATTGGCTTCCTGCGACGGACCGATCGATGGCTCGTCTCCCGCCATCTCGTCGATCGGGGTCGACTTGATCCAGCGCTTTCGGCATTCGTTGTAGTAGAGATTGCGCAGGATAGTGAACATCCAGGCCTTGAAGTTCGTGCCTGGCGTAAATTGATCGATCGCCGCCAAGGCCCGCACGACGGCGTCATGGGTCAAATCATCGGCTTGATCGCGGTTGCGCGTGAGTGACCGTGCGAATGCGCGCAGATGCGGAATCACGTCCAGCAACATCGCTTCGACGTCCATCCGATCTTCTTTCACCTGCATGTCCATCCGCTTCTCTTTGGTTTCATGCCGAACGCTGCGCTGCGGTAGCAGTTCCTGAGATGCTCCTTGGTACATGGCTGATAGACCGTCGCATTTGGCAGTGGCACCAGATCATCCCGACTTCAGCGAGACTCAACTGTCAGGTTCATTTTCCATGTAGAAATCGCCGCTGCTTTGGCCGTCACTTGTCGTCGGACCTATTTCCCTGCGAACGAAGCTTCCCTACCAATTTGGCAAGGTCTGGCGGCAGCGGCTCGCTGCTGACGTCATTAAACAGCCTATTGAGCTGCTCATCAAACCAGCGATCCAGAACGTGCGGTGGGCCGCCATTAATTCCTTCGTCGATACCAGCCAGCACAGTCGGATGTTCCGATCGAGATCGGTAGATACCGCTCGGCATCTCCGGCGCGACAGCCACTGATCCTGGCGACTTGCCCGAACTCTTATCCCGAGCACCTTTGTCAGCGGCATTCATATCTTCTGCTTCGATTTTGCGTGAGGTCACGATCGACAACTGCCTTGTTTCACTCCGATCCATAGGGCGCGTACGCCCCCATCCCCGATACCGCTGCCTGACCTCTTGACGCTCGCTGGCGAACCAAAAGGTATTTTAGGATTAATGGCATGGCCCGAGCACAGCGGATTTTTCTCTCTGTGACGGGAACCCAAATCGGGTGAATCGGTTCCTTAATTATCCAAAAAATGCCGGTGGCTGCGTCGGCGCTTAAACAAGAGCAAAAGGGTGGCATCTGTGCGCGCGAATTCAGAAGAAATTGTACATAATCTCAAATACTTGCGGCGCTACGCGCGTGCATTGATGGGGTCACAGGAATCCGGCGATCTTTACGTCCGCGTTTGCCTGGAGGCGCTCTTGGCCGAGCCCGACCTGCTTTCAGCTGGTACAAATGTGAAGCGGGATCTTTTTCGTCTTTTCCACGCAGTCTCCAACCGGAATGTCGAAGGCGGCAATGGTAGCGATCTTGTTGACCTATCCGTTGAGGCGCGGCTACGCGCCCTTCCCGCGTCGGAGCGCCAGATTCTCCTGCTCACATCTCTTGAAGGCTTTTCTACCGCTGACGCGGCGGCAATCCTCGATATTCCGCTTGCCGAAGCCGAGGCCCTGCTGGTCGACGCTTGGTCGACGGTCAACCAGCAGATTGCAACCTCGATCTTGGTGATTGAGGATGAACCTGTCATTGCCTTGGATATCGCCAGCCTCGTCACCGAACTCGGCCACCAGGTCGTCGGCGTGGCGGCGAGCCAGACTGAGGCGGTTGCGATCTTTAAGAAGATGCTGCCCGGCCTGATCCTTGCAGATATCGACTTGGGTGCCGGTGGCTCGGGCATCACGGCGGTGAGAGACATTCTGCGAATGTCGTCGGTCCCGGTGATCTTCGTGACCGCTTATCCTGAACGCCTGCTGACCGGCGAGCGGCCAGAGCCCACCTATCTCGTTACCAAGCCGTTCGAGCCGGATACGCTCAAGGTCACCATTTCGCAGGCACTGTCATTTACAAGTGCCGGCCACGCCAAACGACTTGCAGTCTAGCCAGAAAATCTCACCTTTCTAAAGCGGTAGCCCGATCCGCCGTGCACTCCGGGGCAGCCGCTTAAATGCCATACGTCGTAGAGAGAATGTTGACGATGAGCTGGCTGGAGTCGCTTCGGGAAGCGGCACAATCATGAGCGGGTCATTTTTGCAACCGCTGCGGCATCGCCTCATCCTCCTCTTTGCCATTGTCCTTGTCGTGCCCAGCGCCTTTGGCATCTGGGCGGCGATTAACAATTTCAATGCGCAGGTAGCGACCGCCCGTGACGCCGCCTTGCGCTTTGCTGAACTTGCCTCGAATTATGAAAGCAATCTCTTGTGGCAATCTCGGCAAATCGTCCAGAATCTCTCGCGTGACGAGAATGTGTTGGCCGTTCTCCGCGGCGTCGATGAGCCTCGGATACGCGATGCCTGCGACCGAGCATTTGCCAGCGCTGTCCAGCCCTATCCGTCCTATGGCACCGCCGTCCTGTTTGATCCCAAAGGCGATGCGCGATGTCAATGGGATCAAACCAAGCGATTGATCAATGTCTCGGATCGACTCTGGTTTCAGAATGTAATCGCCAATAAATCCGACACGATCAGCGGCTATCTGCTTTCACCGGCACTCAAGGAACCGATCGTTTCTTACGGGGCGCCGATCTTTGATGTCGACGGCGTCTTCAAAGGCGTTGTCTCTCTTGCCATTCGCCTCAACTGGCTCTCTGCGATCGGCCAGGAACCCGGCCTGCCCAGCATCGCCGAAGTGACGCTGCTGGACCATGATGGCAGAGTGCTGGTGAGTTCCACCGGCACAGAGAAGGAAACAACGCGCCTGCCGGACATGGACCATATCGGCCAGATCACCAAAGGGGGGCTCCGTCAGTTCGAAGCAGTCGGGGGTGATGGGAAAAGGCGCATTTTTGCCGTGAACGCGCTCGGCAATGACAGCCTCTTCGTCGTGCTAGGCATCCCGCGTGCCGACATTATCGGCCCCCTTCTCAATGACCTTCTCATGCAGATCGGCATTCTCTGCCTTGTCTCGGTCGCGGGCATGATGGCGGCGATCTTCGGTGCGCGCCTGCTGGTCACCAAGTGGACCGAAAAGCTTGCCAAAGCGGCTGATTCCATGGCCCTCGGCCGATTGGATACCATGTCGGAATTACGCGGTGCACCAATCGAGATATGGCAACTCGGGGAAGATCTGAAATCCATGGCGAATCGCCTCGAGCATCGTGAGGTCGATCTGCGGGAATCGCTGACGCAGAAGCAGCTGATGCTGCGAGAGATTCATCACCGGGTGAAGAATAACCTGCAGATCGTCACCAGCCTGCTCAACCTCTATGCGCGCCTGCCCCGTAGCGGCGCCTTCAGAGAAGCCTTCGCCGATTTGCAGATCCGCATCAACGCGCTGGCATTGGTGCATCGCCATCTTTATGAGAGCGAAGATCTCAAGGAGATCGACCTTGCTCCATTCATGAAGAATTTATGTAGTCTTCTGCAGGATGGGTCCGGTGTACCTGCAAGGCGCGTCGCCGTGCAGATGGACATTCCAGACCTGCGCATGAGCGGCGACCGTGCAGTGCCACTGGCGCTGCTTACGACTGAAATCGTCACCAATAGCTTCAAGCACGCCTTCCCCGGGGGGCAGACCGGCATCATCGACATCCGCCTGGCAATTGCGGCAGACGGAACCGCGACCTTATCAATCGCGGACAATGGTATCGGTCCGGCTACCGACGCTCACCTGAGCCCTGCCGCGACCATGGGTACAACGCTGATCGCGGCCTTTGCCAAGCAATTGGGAGGAAAAATGAACGTCGTCGGCCCGCCCGGGACGACGACGATCGTTCATTTCAGCACATTGACGCCCGGGCGGCCTGCCTGAGTCCGGCCGCTTCCCCGGAACTATCGTCCGTTGCCTGACTTCGCTGCCGCCGAGATGACGGCGTATTCCAGGTCGTCGAGTTCCTGCCGCGGTTCCTTGATATCCTTGACAATCGCCGAGGCTTCACTGGGTGACAGCTTCACACCAGCCGCCGATCCGGGTGTCCGCGATTTGCGGATCACGTCGAGCAGGCGGCCGATGGCACCGGGCAGATCGAGTGCCTCTGAGAGCACGTCGCCCGGCTCCCGCGGTGTCTGCGCGGTCGCTTCAGCAAGCTGCTTGGTATAGGCCTCAAGGAACGGCGCCCTGCCAACTTTGGCATAACAGGCCGCATCCAAGAGGACAGATTTCGCCAGGGTCGGCCGACCGGCCCGGTCAGGGTCCGAATAGTCGCGGATCGTCTTCGGCGACAAATTGGCGGCCTTGGCGGCATTGGTGACACCCAGGATGCGCAACACATCCAGGGTGGCATCTTCGAAACTTCCGGCTGCACGAATCTTGGTCATTCTGCCTCCAATTAGGCTGAAAACGGGGCATAAATTCGCCCTGCCGGCCGCATGCCGGCGTCGGATTGGAGTCACAACAGGAGAATGAAGTCAGAGTTCCGCCTCCGACCGAATTCGTCACGGGCTTAGGAGCAAGCCATAATCGCCTTTGTTATATGCCCGCACAAATCGTAGGGTATCATGGTCATGACGGGATCGCAGAGCCCACCCAAGCTGCGGGCCGCAGCCCGGCCCCCGAGACTCGACTTCCGCCGTCTCGACCTCCCCCGTCGCCATCCAGCATTTCGATCTGGTCGGTGCGGCGATCGAAGGGTTGCGCGCGGTGACCGGCGGTCTCTTCACCACGGCCATCGTGCTCTTCTTCCTGCTGGCTCGCCGCTTCACGCTCAATCCCGTCGGAGTGATCCTGTCATTGGTCTTCTGGTATTGGATGTGGGGCGCGCCCGGCTCGATCCTTGCCGTGCCAATGCTGGCTATTGCCAAGATTATCTGCGATCAGATCGAGATACTTCAGCCCCTCGGCCACATGCTGGAGGATTGATCAGCTTTCACGCGGCATCAGGTAGCGCGCAGCCAACAGGCAAAGCAGCGTGGTAAACGCTAGAATGACGGCGACCAGCGCGTTGATATCCGGTGTAAAGCCCAGCCGCATCATCGCCCAGAGGCGGATCGGCAAGGTATTGTCCGTGCCCGTTACCAGAAGCGTAATCATGGTCTCGTCAAATGACAGCGCAAAGGCCAGGATGCCGGCGCCGATCATTGCCGAAGTGAGATTGGGAAGCAGGACGTAGCGGAAGGTCTGCCAGCCGCTGGCCCCGAGATCATAGGATGCCTCGACCAGAGAGCGGCTCAAGGATTGCAGCCGCACCAGCAGCGTCCGATAGACGAGAGCCAGTACAAAAACAGTGTGGCCGATGATGACAGTCACCAAGGATCGGTCGAATTCGATTTCGCGGAAATAGATCAGCAAAGCGAGGCCCGTGATAATGGGCGGCATCAGGAAGGGCAGAAAGATGATAAATTGCAGCAGTGCCCTGTCCTTCGACCGGCCGCTATTTACATAGAGGGCACTGGCGATCCCCAGGATCAACGAACAGACGACCGCAGCACCACCCACCACCAGCGTGTTGCGCAGCGCCACCAGGATTCCTTCGTTGGAAACCAGCGTCACATAGGCCGACGCCGTCGGCTGTTGCCAATCGACAACACCCTGCTTCAATGCAAAGAAAGACGACGCAATGGGAACAAAGATCGGCCCGTAAAGCAGAATGAAGACCAACCCGGTGATACCGACCAGCCAGTAAGGCGTCTTGCTGTCACGAATCATCGCCCGGCGCTCCGGTCACGGCCGAAGACAGTGCCGATTGCAATAGCCCCAATCACCATGATGGCGAGGATGACTGAGAGCGCAGCACCGAAGGGCCAATTGAAGGCCGTGCCGAACTGGGAATAGATGATACGTCCGAAGGTAAAACCGCTCTGCCCGCCGACCATCTGCGGTGTGAGGAAGTCGCCGATGGCCAACACGAAGACGAAGGTCAGCGCCGTCACCACCCCGGGAAGGCTGAGTGGCAGAATGACGCGCAGGAATGTCTGCGCGGCACTGGCACCGAGATCCGCCGAGGCATCAATGAGATTGCGCGGAATTCGCTCCAGCGACAAAAAAATCGGAAGAACGGCGAAAGGAATGAGCAGCACTGTCAGCGTCAGTAAAACCGCGTTCAGGTTGAATACGAAGAAGGTCAACGGATCATCAATGACGCCTAGCCATATCAGCGTCCGGTTGAGTACGCCATTGCCGCCCAGGATGGAGCGGATCGCGTAAATCTTGATGACATAGCTCATCAACAGTGGGACCAGCATCAGCATCAGCAGAACATACCGCTTGCGTCCCTTCAGCCCTGCCAGGAAATAGGCGACGGGATAGCCAGCGAGAATCGTGAGGATCGCAACTTCAAAGCACAGCACGCATGTTTGCCACAAGACCGGCAGGAAGACCGGATCGGTAAAGAAGCGCTGATAGTTGCCCAGGGTCAGCGCATAGGACATCGTCCCGTGCTCGGTCCAGAAGAAGCTGTATGCGAGGAAGGCGGCCAGCGGAAACAGGATGAAAGCCAACGGATAGGCAAAGACTGCGATCCTTGCGGGCCAAGCTCCGCTTTGCCTCAGCACGGCACTCACTTCAGCACCAGACGGCACTCTGATGGCCGCCAATAGAGGTCAGCCGCTTCACCCGCTCTCAGCGCAACACCCTCGACCTTGCTCGGCAAGCGCAAACGCAAATTGACCGGTTCATGTCCACCCGCCCGGATCGACGTCAAGGTGTGTGCACCGGCAAAATGCAGTCCCGTGACCAGACCATGGGCTCGGTTTTCTTCGCTCGAACCAGTCGATGCCAGAGACAGGGCTTCGGGTCGGAAGACGGCATAGGCTGCGGCACCTTCTGGTGCCGCCGCGAGATGCGGTTGCCCATCGATTGCGCAAACCAGCGCGCCTAAAGGCGTTTCGATCCTGCGCCGATCACCGCTGCTCGGCCCCAGACGCCCCTCGACCAGATTGTTGTCGCCAAAGAAGCGCGCCACAAACTCACTTGCCGGCCGGTAATAAACCTCGTGGGCGCTGCCCAATTGCTGGATATGACCGCTATTCATCACGCAAATGCGGTCCGCCATAGCGATAGCTTCTTCCTGGTCATGCGTCACGAAAAGGAAGGTCGTTTTGATTTCGCGCTGGATATCCTTGAGGAAGGATTGCATCTGCCGCCGTAGTTCAACATCAAGGGCGGCCAGAGGTTCGTCGAGCAGGATGAGCCGCGGCCGGCAGATGATGGCACGTGCAAGCGCCACGCGTTGACGCTGGCCGCCGGACAGTTGTGCCGGGAACCGCCCGGCGAAATCGCGCAGCGCCACCAGTTGCAGCGCTTCGCCGACGCGCGTCTCGATTTCAGCGTTTTTCACGCCACGCACTTTCAAACCGTAACCGACATTGGCGGCGACGGTCATATGCGGGAACAGCGCGTAGTCCTGGAAGACCGTATTGAACGGGCGCTTGTTGATCGGCAATGCGCTGATATCGGCACCGTCCAGCAGAATCTCGCCACTGCTCGGGCTCTCGAAGCCGCCGATCATGCGCAGGATTGTCGTCTTGCCGGACCCTGACGGCCCCAGAATAGTAATGAACTCGCCATCGCGCACGGCAAGATCGATCCGCTGCAGAACCTCGGTTTGCCCAAAGCTCTTCGATACAGCCTTCAGTTCCAGCAGCAATCGTTCAGTAGTCATGGATTTTGGGAGTGCATTCTTATGATAAAGAAGGCCCCTCACCCCCGCCCTTCCGCAGCCAAATGCGAAAGACGGGTGTGAGGGGGCGTTGGCAGACGGCCTACTGCGCCGCCTTGATCTCGTTCCAGAGGTCCGCCCGCTTGGTCGGATCCTCAACGGCCTCCAGATAGATCAGCTTGTCATCTGGCGCAGCATTGGCCGACGGCGCCACTGTATTGCCAAAGCCGGTGCGCTGCGACAGCTGCTCACCGATTTGTTTCTGCAGCAAGAAGTTGATCCATTCCTCGGCCAGCTCCTTATCCTCGACGCCGCTGGTCAATGCCCAGGTGTCGAGCCAGGCCAAGGCGCCCTCCTTCGGGTTGACATAGGCGATGGGTGCTCCGGCATCCTTCATCGCCTTCACCTGCTGCTGGCCATAATTGGCCCAGATCAGGGCGACGTCGTTGCTCTGGTAGATCTGCAGAGCCTCGTCGGCAGTTGAATAGAAGCTCAGAACATTGCCTTTGAGATCGACGAGCTTCTTCTTGATCGCATCCATCTGCTCCGGCGTCAGGTTGAATGGATCCTGGATACCCAGGGTGAGCGCGGTGAAGGAGAAATTGTGCTCGCCATTGTCATAGGCCAGCACCTTGCCTTTGTATTGCGGATCCCACAGCACATCCATTGACGTGGGCGGGGTCTTCACCTTGTTCGTGTCATAGATGAGGCCGATCGAATCGAAGCAGAACGGGATAGCATGCACCTTGCCATCGCGCATCACGCCTTTGACCTTGGCGAGGTCGTTGAAGATCGGCAACTGAGTCTTCTGGTTCGGCACTTTCTCAACATCGATCGGCGTGGTGAGGCCGGCATCGATATAACGCTGCAGCTGCGCCGTATTGACGGCGAAGAGGTCGAAATCCTTGCCTTCCGAGCCCTTGATCTTCGCCCAGATTTCGTCATCCGTGCCGATGAAGACGACGCTGACATCGGCACCGGTCTTGGCTTCGAATTCCTTGACCCAGTCATCATCGGCATAACCTTGCCAAGCCAGGACGCGCAGTTCCTTGGCGTCGGCCCCAGCCGCCATGCTCATTAGAACGCAGACGCTCGCCATCACCGGCAAGCCACGCTTCACCCATTTCCCAAACATGCTGACTCTCCTTGTTTATCGTTCGACCGCATCATTCAACTGTGATGTCTTTAAAGCGCCTTCACCGTCACCAGACCTTCATCCGGCACGGCAACCATCTTGTTACGGAGTGTCTTACCGAACACTTCCGCCTCGATCTCGAACACGTCCCCCACCTGCGTCTTAATGCCGGAGGCATAGGACATGACCGCCGCACCGAAGAAATAGGCGTGGAGATCGCCGGGCCGCCGGAACATCGAATAGCGGAAATGATAGTGTTCCAGATTAGCAACGGAATGCGACATGTTCTTTTCGCCCGAAAGGAAATCCTCCTCCCACAGGACCTTGCCATCGCGCACGATCCGCGACTTGCCGCGCACATCGTCGGGAAGGTCGCCGACCAGCAGCTCCGGCCCCATCGAACAGGCCCGGAGTTTCGAGTGCTGTGTATAAAGATAGTTCTGGGCCTCGGTGACATGGTCCGAGAACTCGTTCCCCAATGTATAGCCGACGCGATAAGGCTGGCCATCCGGCCCAACCAAATAGATGCCGACGATTTCAGCCTCTTCAGCACCGGCCAGCGCAAACGCTGGCAAGGGAATGGGGTCGCCCGGCGCCAGGACGCAGGTACCGACGCCTTTATAGAACCATTCCGGCTGAATACCGATCTTGCCCTGCTCCGGCTTGCCACCCGAAAGCCCCATGCGAAAGATCTTCATGGAATCAGACTCCGGCGCACCGTCGCCATGGGTCGCTATATGCATCTTGTTGCGCGCCGAGGCACTGCCAATATGGGTGAGGCCTGTGCCCGTGATAAAGAAGCGGGCAGGCTCCGGATGCTCGATCGGTGCCATCACTTGATTCTTGGCCAACAGCTCGGCGTAATTCACCGTGCGATCGGTCGCCAATTCCTTCACCAATGCTGCCAAGCTAGTCTTGCGGGCGATAGCCAGATTGGCAAGCTCGAACACGCTGCCGACACTGCCGATCTCGCAGGCGTGATCGCCATCTGGCTTTACCCAGCCAACATGACGCTTGCCGTTCTCGAAATATTGAATGAGACGCATCTTTTTTTACCCCTCTTGGCGGAATGAGGCTTAGACCCAGCCGCCATCGACAATGAAATTCTGCGAAGCACACATGCGGCTGTCGTCCGCCACCAGGAACAACACCATGCGGGCGATGTCGGCCGGAAACAGCTTGTCTTTCAGACATTGGCGGTCGTTGATCTGTCGCTCGCCGGCATCATCGAGCCAGAGCTTGACCTGCCGCTCCGTCATTACCCAGCCCGGCAGCACGCAATTGACGCGAATGCGCTCCGGCCCGAATTCGCGGGCCAAGGCTCGCGTCATGCCGGTGATCGCCGCCTTAGATGTGACATAGCCCGGACAGTCACCATCGCCGACCAACCAGGTGATGGAGCCGAAATTGACGATCGATCCGCCGCCGGCATCGCGCATCATCGGCCGCACAGCCTGTGCCGCGAAGAACTGGTGCCGGATATTGACCGCCATTCGGTCGTCCCAATATTCCGGGGTCACATCCTCGCTTTTGTGCCGGTCATCATTTCCAGCATTGTTGACCAGTGCCCTGATCGGCCCATGCTTCGCTGCCGTTGCCGCGATTGCTTTGCGCAATTCCTCGATATTGCGCAGATCGCATTTGACGAAATCCGGCTGAGCGTACCCCGCAGCAGCGATCTTGCCGCAAAGCGCCTTCGATGCGTCTTCAGCAATATCGACGAAGGTGACCTTGGCCCTCTGTTGGCAAAGATGCGTGACGACGCTTTCGCCGATGCCGCTACCCCCGCCGGTAACAAAGACCACCTTGCCGTTCAGGCTCGGATAATTGGCGGGTTGATCAATCAGACCGTTCATATCGAGCCTTATCTCAATGAGATTGGCGGGGCACGGCGGCACCACGCTTGCCCACAAGGAAATCGAAATCGCAGCCGCGATCGGCCTGCAATACGTGATCGACGAACAGCTTGGCATAGCCGCCTGAGGTCGCTGTGCCGGTGGGCACCGGCGCCGTCCAGGCGGCCTTGCGTCTGGCAAGTTCCACTTCTGAAACATCGAGATGGAGTCGCCGTCCAGCAACATCGAGCTCGATCATGTCACCGTCCTGGACCAATGCCAGTGGCCCACCCAAGGCTGCTTCCGGCGCAGTATGCAGAATGACGGTGCCATAAGCCGTCCCGCTCATGCGGGCGTCGGAAATGCGCACCATATCGGTCACGCCTTTCTTAAGGAGCTTGGCCGGCAGCGGCATGTTGCCGACCTCAGCCATGCCCGGATAGCCGCGCGGTCCGCAATTCTTCAGGACCATCACGCAATTCTCATCGATGTCGAGCGCCGGATCGTCGACCCGGGCGTGGTAGTGCTCGATGGTCTCGAAAACGACGGCGCGGCCGCGATGCTGCATGAGAGCGGGCGTTGCCGCGGAAGGCTTGATCACCGCGCCATTGGGCGCAAGATTGCCCCGCAGGACAGCGATGCCGCCTTCCGGGGTCAACGGATTGTCGAGATCGCGAATGACCTCCTTATTGTAATTGGGCGCATCCTTGATGATGTCACGTACAGTGCCACCAGCGACGCTCGGCGCATCGAGATGCAGCATACCCGCTTCCGCCAGCGCCCTCATCACGGCCTTGAGGCCGCCCGCATAATAGAATTCTTCCATCAGGAAGCGGCCGGATGGCATCAGGTCAACGATCGTCGGCACTTGACGGCCTAGCCGATCCCAATCGTCGATGGAAAGATCGACGCCGAGACGGCCCGCAACGGCGATCAGGTGGATCACGGCATTGGTCGAACCGCCGATAGCACCGTTGACCCGGATCGCGTTCTCAAACGCCTGTTTGGTGAGGATCTGCGACATCGGGACATCCTCCTTCACCAGTTCGACGATGCGCCGGCCGGCGAGATGCGCCAGCACATGGCGTCGAGCGTCAACGGCGGGAATGGCGGCGTTGTCGGGCAAGCCGATGCCCAGCGCCTCGACCATGCTGGCCATGGTGGAGGCCGTGCCCATCGTCATGCAGGAACCGGCCGACCGGCTCTGGCCTTGCTCCGCCGCCAGGAAATCCTCGATCGAGATGCGGCCCGCCTTCACATCCTCGAACACTTTCCAGACATGGGTGCCCGAGCCGACGGGCGCGCCGCGGAAATTGCCGTTCAGCATGGGGCCACCGGAAACCGCGATGGTCGGCAGATCGCAGGAGGCGGCGCCCATCAGCAAGGCCGGCGTGGTCTTGTCGCAGCCGACCAGCAGGATGACGCCGTCCATCGGGTTGCCGCGAATCGATTCCTCAACATCCATCGAAGCGAGATTGCGGAACATCATGGCGGTGGGGCGCAGATTGGATTCACCCAGCGACATCACCGGGAATTCCAGCGGCAGGCCGCCTGCCTCGTAAACGCCGCGTTTCACATGTTCGGCGAGCGTCCTCAAATGCGCGTTGCAGGGGGTCAATTCCGAGAAGGTATTGCAGATGCCGATGACCGGCCGACCGTCGAATACATCCGCCGGCAGGCCTTCATTCTTCATCCACGAACGATGCATGAAGGCATTCTTGCCCTGCCCACCGAACCATTCCGCCGAACGCAGCTTACGCGGCCATTTGGCCATTCTCGTCTCCGCCTGCCTTAGTGATCTGAAGCATTCGATCGCGACTTGCGATCTTGCTTTTTGTTTGGTATCACAAAACTCTGTTTTGCATCACCGTGACTGTAAGGCGAGGCCATGCGAGAAGTCAATCAGGGGAAGAACGCAGCTGCAGATGAGCGCTACCGGGTGCAAAGCCTGGGACGCGCCCTTGATCTTCTGGAATTGTTAGGCAAAGCGGGCCGCGATGGCGGCCGTCTCACCGATCTCGCCAATGGTCTCGGCCTTTCCAAGGCGGCGACTTACGCCATTTTGCAGACCTACCACTCGCGCGGCTTCGTCTCGGCGATCGGCGAGGGACCAACCAAGCGCTATCGCCTAGGAATGTCGCTGGCCCGGCTCGGCGACATGGCCATCTCCAATATTGCGCTGGCCGATATTGCGATGCCTGTGCTGCGGGCCCTCACCCGCGAAGTGAGCCTCACCAGCCGCGTCGCCATTCTCGATGAAGGCTATGCCGTCGTGATCGGTCGTGCCGATGCGCCGGGCGCCGTGCGCTTCGATGCAGCCCTTGGGCGACGAGAATTGCCGCATTCGTCGGCCGTCGGCAAATCGATGCTCGCCGCTCTACCGCGCGCGCAAGCACTGGCTATCTTGCGCGAAACCGGCCTGCCGCGCCGCACGCCACACACCATAACCAACCTCATCGCCTTGCAATCGGATCTCGATCGCGTCGTCGCCCGCGGCTATGCCGTGGATGACGAAGAGGATACCGAGGGCGTCGTCTGCATCGGCACCTGCGTCTTCGATCGAACCGGCAATGCGGTGGGCGCCATTAGCATCACTGGGTTAAAGCAGAATTCCAGCGAAGATCGGCAGGAACAGCTGGCCGCGATCCTCGTCCGGCATACCGATCAGCTGTCACGCCACATGGGCGGGCTTGACGGGCGCGATGCCTGGGCGCTACGCCGCGTCGCATGAGCACCGTTCTTCACCTTCATGCCACCGAATATGCACTGACGCTCCATCCGGAAATTGGCGGCTCGATCGGACGCTTCACTTGGCGCCATGTCGATCTCTTGCGGCCAATGGGTGATGCCGCGATCGCTGCGAAGAACAGCGAGGGCGCTGGCTGCTTCCCGCTATTCCCCTTCTCCAACCGCATCCGCCACGGGCATTTCCGTTTCGACGGGCGGGATATCTATTTGCCTCTCAATACCGGTGGGCCGCATGTGGAGCACGGCCATGGCTGGCAACGGCCATGGGACGTTATTTCCCAGGACGCGGCCAGCGCCACGATCGGCTTTACTCATGATCCGGCAAAGGACGGCACCTGGCCCTTCGCCTATCGCGCCGAAATGTGCTTCGTGCTGTCCGAAAATGGGCTTGCGGTGACGCTCTCGGCCGAGAATCTCGGAGAGCGCACCATGCCATTCGGCTGCGGCCTCCACCCTTATTTCCCGCGCACGCCCCAGAGCCAGCTCACTGCCCAGGTTAGCGGCTTCTGGGAGACGGATGCCGAGGTGATGCCGACACGCCATGTCGGCGTGCCGGTGACACTCGACCTCAATCGCGGCCTCGCCATGCAGGATATCGTTGTCGACAACGTCTTCACCGGCTTCGCGGGCGTTGCGGAGATCGCCTGGCCAGAACAGGCGACAGCATTGACGCTCAGCGCCGATCCAGCTTTTGCCCAATTGGTGCTCTATGTGCCCGATCTGGCGACGCAGGCGACCGAAATGGCGGCGGGTGCCCCATCCTATTTCTGCGCCGAGCCCGTGAGCAACATCACCGATGCCTTCAACCAAATGGGCGAGACCGGCATGATTGTGCTTGCGCCGCGCGAGACTTTCAGCGCCACAATCCGCTTCAATGCGCGAGAAGGACGGGGATCTTAGCTTCGGCCAGCATCTGGCGAGTAAGGCCGCCCAGCACCATCTCCCGCAAGCGCGTGTGCCCATAGCCGCCCATGACGACGAGTCCGAACCGGCCCTCATTGAGCGTATCCACCAGGGCCCGGGGCGTGAGCTCCTGCAGTGTGCCCACACGCTTGGTGCGTGCCTCGATACCGCGCTGGACCAGGCGTTCGACGAGATCGGTGGGGTCGGCCCCATCGCTTTGCCCTGCTGTCACAACCACAGCATTGCCGCAGGCGGCGAGAATCGGCATGGCATCGCCGACGGCGCGGGCCGCTTCCAGGCTGCCGTTCCAGAGGATGGCGACGCTCTTGGGATCGAGCTCGCGGAAGCCCGTCGGCACGCAGAGAACGGGCCGGCCGGTATCGAAAATGGCGGCTTCCACCACCGCGTCCTGCGCCGCCCGGCCGCCGGCTTGCGGCTGCGCAACGACAATGAAATCGGCCAAACGCCCATGGAGCGTCATCGCCCCTTCATAAGTGCCCTCGTAATCGCGCCAAGCAGCGCTCGCTTCCCGCGACTTCGCTCCTTCTGCGCCGGAGCGCAGGCCATGGCGTGTGCTCCAAGCGTTGAAGGTGGCGTGGGCGGCTTGGCGCCGCCGTTCGATATCCTGGCGGATGCTGGTCACGATGTCCGAGGCGGCGAGGCCATTGATGCCATCGATGAAGCCGGCCAGCATCCGATAGGGGTCGAGACGGGGATGCAGTACCTCGATATGGCTTTCATGGAGCCGCGACAGGGCAAAAGCGGCTTCCAGCACGTCGTCATCAGACGACGCTCCCGTCACCACGCCCAGGATAATACCCTTTTTCATCAATGCTCCAACGCCACGAGCCCCATCCTAGCGGGGGCCGTCCTGCGACAAATTGATCTAGGTCAGGAGTTGGCGTGGCGGTCGGGGGGCGCTACCGGCTCATCATCGAACAGGATGCGTTGGGCCGCCCCGTCGAGATCGTCGAATTGGCCGGAGCGCATGCACCACAGGAAGGCGAAAAGCCCCAGTCCGCCGAGGCACAATGCGATGGGAATGAGGAACAGAAGAACGGTCACGACGCCCTGCTCCCCTTCACCCGTCCCGCCCGCAGAGCATTGAGCACGACGACGATCGATGAACTGGACATGGCAAGGGCGGCGATCAGCGGCGTCACCAGGCCGAGAATGGCCAGCGGCACGGCGGCGAGATTGTAGGCCAGCGAGATGCCGAGATTCTGGCGCACCAGCCGATCCGCAGTCTTGGCTGTATTGAGGGCGATCAGAACGGGCGCCAAATGATCTCCCTGGAACACGAGATCGGCCGCGTTCTGGGCAATCTCGGCACCGCTTGCCGGCGCCATTGAGACGGCGGCGGCGCGCAAAGCCGGCGCGTCATTGATGCCGTCTCCGATCATCAGCACGTGTCTGCCATCGGTCCGCAGCGCTTCGAGCCGTGCCACCTTGTCGGTCGGCAATGCTTGCGCATGCCAATCGGCGATACCCACGGCTTCGGCACAGGCTTCGACAGTGGGAGCCCGATCACCCGACCAAATCTCCACCGGCCCGATCGCTTCGAGCGCTGCCACGATCTCCGCCGCGTCATCGCGCAAGGGGTCGGTGAATTCGAACACGGTTGCGTGTCCCTGCGGATCGAGCAGGTAAAGCGTCATGGCTGCCGAGCCATTGTCCCGCTGGCCCGTAAAGCGCGTGCTGCCCAAGCGCCAGATACCATCCGGCCCTTCCCATTCGAGTCCCTGTCCGGGAATCTCGCGCACACCATCCAGCGTCATGACCAGTCCCGCCGCGCGGCGCAGCGCTGCTGCCAGCGGATGCCGGCTGCCACTCGCAATCGCTGCGGCCTTCGAAAGACGTGCCGGCTCACTGCAAGATGTGAGAACCGGGCGCCCCACGGTCAGCGTCCCGGTCTTGTCGAGTAGCACGTGATCGACGCTGCGCAAACGCTCCAGCGCGTCGGCCGATTTCAGCAGCACGCCGGCTTTCAACAGACGCTGACTCGCCACCACCTGCACCGCCGGCACGGCGAGCGCCAGCGCACAAGGGCAGGTGATGATGAGAACGGCGATCGCGATGAGCAAGGCGTTCTGCCACGCCAAGCCGCCGATAAAGACCCAGGCGAGGAAAGTGGTCAATGCCGTGAGATGCACGACCGGTGAATAATAACGCGCGACCTTCTCGGCGATGCGCACGAAACGCCCGCGCCGCGCCTCGGCCGCTTCCATCAGGCGGATGATATCTGCGAGCAAAGTCGCCTCTCCCACCTTTTCGACCAGAATGGTGAGCGGTCCTTCGATGTTCAGCGTACCAGCAAAGACTTCCGTGCCGAGCCCCGCATCGATCGGGTTCGACTCGCCGGAGATAACCTGCACATCGATCCGGCTACTGCCGGACAACACCTTGCCATCGGCTGGAATGCGGGCACCGGCCACCACCAGCACGCGCTGGCCGACCGCCAATTGCCGCGGCTGCACATCGCGCAAGGTACCGTCCGCTTCGATGGCTGTCGCCGCTTCGGCATTGAGGGCAAGCAATTGCTCGGCCGTCGCCCGCGCCGCGCGTCGTGCCCGCGTATCGAGAAAACGCCCGATCAGCAAGAAGAACAGCAAAGTAACAGCGGAATCGAAATACGCATGCTGCCCGCCGGTAAAGGTTTCATGCAGGCTCAGGGATGGCGCCAGGATGATGGCAAGCGAGATCGGCACATCCATATTGGTGCGCCGCGCTTTGAGCGCATTCCAGGCGGAGGCAAAGAATGGTCGACCGGCATAGGCGATGGCGGGAATGGCAATCATCGCCGAAACCCAATGCAGCAAATCCCGTGTCCAGGGATCGGCGCCGAGCCAGACGGAAACCGACAGCAGCATGATATTGCCGGCAGCAAAGCCGGCGACAGCGAGGCAGCGCAGCAGCGCTTTCACCTCGGCCTCATCCTTGGCCACGAGACAGCTGGGATCCAGCGGTACCAGGCGATAGCCCAGCGCCTGCACCCCTTCAGCCAGCGCTTCCGGCTGACAGATATCTTTCTCCCAGCGCAGGGTGAGGCGCCGCGTGGTGAGCGAGACGCGTGCGTTGACAACGCCTGGCTGCTGCAGCAGATATTGCTCGATGAGCCACACGCAGGCACCGCAATGAAGGCCATCGACCATCAAGGTTAACTCAGCCGTCTCGGCATCGAGATCCCGCACCCAGGCAGCAAGATCGCCTATCTGGTGCAAATCTTCGGGGCGCGGCCGCCGCTGGCCAGCATCGAGAATGCGGCGCTGGTAATAGGCCGCAAGGCCAGCTTTGCCGATGAGCCGGTGCGCCGCTTCGCAGCCGCTGCAGCAATAGGCAGAATTACCAACAACCTCCCCGCCACAATGACGGCAGAAAGCCGTTTCTTCGCGCTGGGCGGCGACGTTCGTCATCTGAAATAAATCCGCTGCACCTGCTGCCAGGTTACATCGCCGCGTTTAGCTTGCAGCCGCAATTCCCAATTGCCCATCGCCTTGGGTGTGAAGTCGGCCGCATATCGGCCATTGCCCAGATCGGTCAGAGCCAAGGTATCATCCATGCCGGCATTGGTCGGGCGCACCAGATAGGCTTCGACCTGCAATTCCGTGACCGGCGCGCCGGTGCGGTCCGTGACCGTGATTTCCAGCTTGCGCGCCGCATTGCCAGCATCGCTCACCTTGGGTTCCGCATGCCAGCCGGTCTCGGCATTGGCCGCCGCCAGCGCCAACGACTGGTTGTAATGCAGGCCGCGTTCATAGGCACCGTCGGTCTCCAGCCCACTGAAGCTGCTGATCGAGGTATAGATCAGCACGCCGTTGACGGCGATGACGATCAGGAATCCCAGCACGAACAGGCCCGGGATCCACAAGGACCGGCGGGCGGGCGTGTTACTTTTCAGGGCCGCGGAAGATGGCGTCATGGCTGCTGGTCTCATGGGTTGTCTGATCTTCGATCATCACGCGGATATGTGTCGCTTCGTCGTGCAGAGATTTGCCAGGCGCCTGCAGCAGCAGGCGGAAGGTGCCGACAGCGTCACCCTGAACGGTGACAGTATCGTCGTCTTCGCCGATCACTTTCATACGCAGATCGTCAACGCCCGCGACTGAGATGCGATAGTCGCCGGTCTGGCGGATCATATTGAGAATCTTGATCGTATAACCGTTCTGGATATCGCCATGGGACAGCCGCACGAACAGCGGTGACCGGTCAGCTTGCAACGACACATCGAGCCGCGTCCGCAGGCTCAGAGACAGAGCCATCGCCACACCGATGATCAGAATGACCGCGCTGTAAAGAATGGTACGCGGCCGCACAAAGCGATGCTGCGCTGGCTGCCCGGCAGCTCGCTGCGCCGAATTGTAGATCGAATCGTAGGTGATGAGGTCGGGCGCCCGCCCGACCTTCGACATGATGCCGTTGCAGGCGTCGATGCAGAGGCCGCAGCCGATGCAAGCCAGCTGCTGCCCGTTGCGGATATCCACGCCGGTCGGGCAGACGTGATAGCACAGATTGCAATCGACGCAGTCGCCGAGCTTGCTGCCATCGGCTGCAAGCGCCTTCACCTTGCCGCGCGGCTCGCCACGCCATTCCTCATAAGTGACAAGCATGGTTCGCTCGTCGAACATCGCCGCCTGGAAACGCGGCCAGGGACACATATAGATGCAGACCTGCTCGCGCGCCCAACCGGCCAGGAGATAAGTCGTGCCGGCAAAAAGCGCGATGAAGCCATATTGCGTCGGGCTCGCCTGCAGTGTCACGAAATCGCGCACCAAGGTCGGCGCGTCATTGAAATACATCGCCCAGGCGCCACCGGTCAGCAGCGCAATCAGCAGCCAGATCGCGTGCTTGGTCACCTTAAGTGTGATCTTGCGGGCCGAGAGTGGCTCCTTGTCCAGTTTCATGCGCTTGTTGCGGTCACCCTCGATCCAGCGCTCGACCCACATGAAGAGATCGGTCCAGACCGTCTGCGGGCAGGTGAAGCCGCACCAGACGCGCCCCAGCAATGAGGTCGCCAGGAACAAGCCGAAAGCTCCCAGCATCAGCAAGCCGGCGAGGTAATAGACCTCCTGCGGCCAGATCTCGATCCAGAAGAAATAGCCGCGCCGGCCAGGCAGATCGAGCAGCAGTGCCTGATCGGGGACGCCTGGCCCCCGATCCCAGCGCAACCAGGGCGCCACGTAGTAAAGACCAAGCAGAGTAGCGAGGACGACCCATTTGATCAGGCGAAAGCGACCGAAGATTCGCTGCGGATATATCTTCGCATGTGCCGCGTAAAGGCTCGGCGACTTCTGTTGCCTGACTTCTTGTACCGTCATCTCATTCCAACCAGGATGCGCAGGGGTGACGGCCTATTGGCCGCCGCCCAGGCTGTGCACATAAACCGTCACCATCTTAATGCGGTCGTCATTGAGGCGCCCCTGCCAGGCCGGCATTACGCCATGCTTGGGCGAGGTCACCTGAGCTGCAAAGGCAGCGCGGTCGCCGGTGAACTGCCAGATGTTATTGGTCAGCGACGGCGCACCCAATTCCTTATTGCCTTCGCCATTCTGACCGTGACAGGCTACACAATTCTCGGCAAATACCGTGGCGCCGCGTTCCTTCGCAGCCGCGTCGGCTTCGCCGCCGCTCAAAGCCACGACATATTCGGCAACGTCGTGGATTTGCTCAGGCGTCAGGATACTGTCGGCACCGAAGCGCGGCATCTGCGATTGGCGCGCCTCGCCATCGTCGGAACGGATGCCGTGACGCACCGTCTGCTCGATCTGGGCTAACGATCCGCCCCACAGCCAATTGTCGTCGGCCAGGACCGGATAGCCCTTTTGTCCTTGTCCGCCGACGCCATGGCATTGCGCGCAATTCTCGTTGAACACAGCCTGACCGCCGGCCAGCGAGAATTCAAGCAGCTGCGGATCCTTTGAAATATCCTCGACGGCAAGTGCTGCGATTCTATCCGTGTACTGCTTCTTCGCATCCGCCGCGGCAGCAGCCTCGGTATAGTAGTCGGCATGCGAGTTGTAGCCGAGAATGCCCTTGGTATATCCCGAGAGGCTCGGCCAGGCTGGATAGAACACGGTGTAGCCGAGGCCATAGATGATGCTGGCATAAAGCACCAGCAGCCACCAGCGCGGCAGTGGGTTATTGAGTTCTTTGATGCCGTCCCATTCATGGCCGGTGGTATCAACGCCTGTGGCGTCATCACGTTCAATCTTAGCCATGATGAGTGGTCTCCTGCGTGTCTTCGCGGAAGGGGATCTGGGCACAATCGGCGAAGTGCTCTTTGTTCCGTTTGCGATAGGCGTGAAAGACGATGGCGCCGAAGATGATCAGCAGCCACACCACCCACAATTCACGAGCGAGGCTCGACAGAAAATGCATATCCATTACTGACCTCCCTCGGCCTTGGAATCGCCGAGCTCGGGACGATAAGTGGTGAAATCCACCATGCGGCCCAACGACTGTAGATAGGCGATGATCGCATCCATCTTGGTGATTCGTGCCGGATCGCCGTCGAGATCGCCGATGGCCGCCTTCGGATAGCGCTGCAGAAACGCTTCGGTGTCGGCATCCGGCGTCGCCTGGGCAGCAAGATCCGCGGCTGCGTCCTTGATCATCTCGTCGGTATAGGGCACGCCGACGATCGACAATGCCTTCAGATGATCCGCGATATTGGGCAGCTCCAGCGGCTGCTCGGAAAGATGCGCATAGGTCGGCATGATCGATTCCGGCACGACCGAGCGGGGATCGATGAGATGCGCCGCCTGCCAGTCGTTGGAATACTTGCCGCCGACGCGCGCCAGATCCGGACCGGTACGCTTCGAGCCCCACTGGAACGGATGGTCGTAGATGCTCTCCGCTGCCAGGCTGTAATGGCCATAGCGCTCGACCTCATCGCGGAACGGACGGATCTGCTGGCTGTGACAGTTGTAGCAGCCTTCCGCGATATAGATGTTACGCCCGGCGAGCTCGAGCGGGCTCAAGGGGCGTACCCCTTCCACCTTCTCGATCGTCTCGCCGATGGTGAAGAGTGGCACGATTTCCACCAAGCCGCCGATGGCCACCGTAAGCAGGATGCCGACCAGCAGGATGATGGAGTTGGTCTCGAACTTTTCGTGTTTGATCATGACAGGGTCTTTCCGTTTCAGGCCCAGGTTTACGCTCTGGCTGGGACAGCGCCGGTGCTGCCGATCGCACGCTCGTCACGCACGTCACCGCGGATGGTCCGGATCAGGTTGTAGGTCATGATGAGCGACCCGATCAGGAAGAGGACGCCACCGAAGCCACGCACCACGTAATAGGGGTGCATCGCGGCGACCGTCTCGACGAAGGAGTATTGCAGGAAGCCGAGGCTGTCATAGGCACGCCACATCAGGCCCTGCATGATCCCCGAGATCCACATCGAGACGATGTAGAGCACGATGCCGAAGGTCGCCACCCAGAAATGCCACTCGACCAGGCGCAGCGAATAGAGGCGCTGACGCTTCCACAAAGCCGGCACCAAGTAGTAGATGGCGCCGAAGCTCACGAAGGCGACCCAGCCCAAGGCGCCCGAGTGCACGTGGCCGATGGTCCAGTCGGTATAGTGGCTCAAGCTGTTGACGGCCTTGATCGACATGACCGGGCCTTCGAAGGTCGACATACCGTAGAAGCCGACCGAGGTGACCAGGAAGCGCAGGATCGGATCGGTCCGCAGCTTGTCCCAGGCACCCGACAACGTCATCAGGCCGTTGATCATGCCACCCCAGCTCGGCATCCACAGCATGACCGAGAAGACCATGCCCAGCGACTGCGTCCAATCAGGCAGCGCCGTGTAATTCAGGTGGTGCGGACCCGCCCAGATATAGAGGAAGATCAGCGACCAGAAGTGCACGATGGAGAGGCGATAGGAATAGACCGGACGGCCGGCCTGCTTCGGCACGAAATAGTACATGATGGCCAAGAAGCCGGCGGTCAGGAAGAAGCCCACCGCGTTGTGGCCGTACCACCATTGCAGCATCGCATCCTGCACGCCCGGGAACAGCGAATAGCTCTTGGTACCGAAGAACGAGACCGGCATCGAGAGGTTGCGCCCAATATGCAGCATGGCGATGGTGACGATGAAGGCGAGGTAGAACCAGTTGGCCACATAGATATGCGGCTCTTTGCGCTTCATCAGCGTGCCGAGGAAGATCAGCAGATAGACGACCCAGACGATGGTCAGCCACAGATCCGTGTACCACTCGGGTTCAGCGTATTCCATGCCCTCGGTGATGCCCAGCACATAGCCGCTGGCCGCCAGCACGATGAACAGCTGATAGCCCCAGAACAGGAATTCAGCGAACAGCGGGCCACCGAACAGCGCGGTGCGGCAAGTGCGCTGCACGACGTAAAGGCTGGTCCCCAACAGCACGTTGCCGCCGAAGGCGAAAATCACCGCCGAGGTGTGCAGCGGGCGCAGGCGGCCGAAGGATGTCCACTCAAGCCCCAGATTGAGCGCCGGAAAAGCCAGCTGGAAGGCGATGACGACGCCGACCGTGAAGCCGACCACGCCCCAGAACATCGCAGCGAGCGTGAACATGCGCACGATTCGTTCATTGTATGACGGCATGCCGTCTGCCCGAGTGAGTGACATGGAATGATCCTTCAAGTTCAGTGCTGAGACGGGATCAGCACGGCAATGACGCGGAACAGCATCAGAATACCGAAGATGGCGAGCAGGCTGCCGAACAGCTGAAAGGCACCGTTGACGGCATGCGCTGTCAGAAACACACCCAGCAGCGCGATGACGCTGAGCGCAGCGACTGCCAAGAGGCCCGCGCCACTCCCGGCCCGTTCGGCATCTGCTGCCGTGATGACATCTGTTTTTTCAGTCATTTTTCGTCTCCACCAGATCTCGATAGGCATGCCAGCTCGCATGACCGATGAGGGGCATCGTCACGACGAGGCCGATACAAAGGGTCGCTATCCCAGCAACAGTGAACAAAACGATGAGGGCGCCCCAGCCGAGAAGGACGCGCCAATTGACGACCGTGGCGCAGATCGACGTGACGATCGCCTTCAGACTCCCACAATCGCGATCAGTGAGCATCGGGAAGGCGACGACGCCAATTGCAAAGGCCGCAACCGCCAGAACGCCGCCCACAGCCGTGCCGACCAGCAGGAAAGGGATACCATCGGTCGAAAAGAGCACGGCCCCGACGAAATGCTCCCAGCTCGCCAGCTCGACATTGAAGAAGCCGGCATAGATCAGCATGGCGATGCGTTCCCACGCCAAATGCAGGAACATCATGATCAGGCCCATGGTGAAGAGCTGGCCGGCATGCGGCCGCCATGACAGCGCCACATCGACTACGTTAAGCGGCAATCCCTTTTCCAGCCGGCGGCTGATGTCGTAGAAGGCGACGGCCAGCAGCGGGGCCACGAAAAAGAAACCAGCAGCAAGTGGAAACGCATACGGCCTGAAATCGCTCTGCCAGAAGCCAAAGATGATCAGCGCGCTGATGAGCGCGATGGCAATACCGAAGAAGAGGCTGACTGATCCCGCCCGGCAGAAATCCTGCCATCCCAGCAGCAACCAACGCCATGGCTGCTCGACCGTCACCTGATTGACCGGTAACTCCAGGTCGATCCCGATGATCGATGTGTAGCGCAGCCCGTGGGCGTCGCGCGATGTATCGGATCTTGCCATGCTGTGTCCCTCGATCCGCCTAGGCCGCCCCTTTTGGACTGGCCTGGGATGAATCGACTCCCTTCCCACGGAAAACTACCGACCTGCCACTGAAGGCATGTTGATTTAGATCAATGCCCGGCCTTACGGTTTGACGTTCATCACCTTGATAAACTTCGTGGATTGCAGGGCCCATGCTGGATCTGGCCAGGGAATTGGGGGCGCATTGCGTGGTGGTGGTGACCGGGCACGGTTCCATCATCCTCGCCATGTTCCTCGCCGGCCTCGTCGGCAGCCTTACGCACTGCGCCGGCATGTGCGGGCCGCTTGTAGCAGCACAATCCCTGGAGCGGCTTTCAGCCATTCCGGTTGGAAAGAGCAAGCCGTGGCAACGACTTACTGGTGGCGCGCTCATTCCCTACCAGGCTGGGCGTACCACGACCTATATGATGTTGGGCGCAATCCTCGCCCTTCCCGTCACGGCCAGCCTCGAGATCAATTGGCTGCCGCCGATCCTGCTCTGGATCGCTGCGGCGATTTTTCTCATGCAGGGTTTGCAAAAACTCGAAGCCATGCCGGCAGGTTGGGGTCTCAAATACGGCACCACTTTCGGGTTTCTGCAGCCGATGACCCGGCAGTTGATGCAGCACCCCACTGGCGTCAGGGGTTATTTCCTCGGCATTCTGCTGGGCTTCCTTCCTTGCGGATTGCTCTATGGCGCGTTGGTCGCCGCGGCAGCGACCGGCGATCCGCTGGCAGCAGCCTTTGCCATGCTGGCCTTTGCCATGGGCACCTTTCCGCTCTCCTGGGCAATCGGGTATGGCAGTCGCTATGCGACGCAGCGCTTCCGGACCCGGCTGAAAGTGCCGCTTGGACTTCTCATGGTCTTTAACGCCGTGCTGCTTGCCGCCCTCAGCCTGCAACACATCTAGAGCTGTACGATTGTACGATTCACACCCCTTCTTCGGTCAATTTCGGACGCTTAAACATGCCCAAAATCACCTTTCTCGGCGGGGCTGGAACCGTCACCGGCTCGAAATACCTGCTCAGCCATGGTGGGCGACGCATCCTCATCGATTGCGGATTGTTCCAGGGCCTAAAGCAATTGCGCCTGCGCAACTGGGCTCCCTTCCCCGTACCACCGAACTCGATCGAGGCGGTGATCCTGACCCACGCCCATCTCGACCATTCCGGCTACCTCCCCGCGCTCATCCGTGACGGATTCAAAGGCCCGGTCTATGGATCGGAAGGCACCAAGGACGTTTGCGGAATCATCCTGCCAGATAGCGGCATGCTGCAGGAACGCGATGCGGAATTTGCCAACAAGCACCGTTTCTCGAAGCATGAACCGGCATTGCCACTCTATACGGCGGACGACGCAATGCAGGCCTTGGAGAAAATCGTGGCCCTGCCCTTCAATAAGCGGCGCGAGATCGGACCAGGTACGGCAATCACCCTACAGCGTGGCGGGCATATCCTGGGTGCCTCGATCGTCACCTGCGAATTCGAGGGCAAGAGGATCGTCTTTTCCGGCGACCTCGGGCAGTTTGGCGATCCGGTGATGGTCGATCCCACCTTGATCGAGGAGGCGGATTACCTATTGGTCGAATCGACCTATGGCAACCGCAAGCATGACACGCTCGACCCCGAAGAAGCCCTGTTGCGCGTGGTGAAGCAGACGGTGGAGCACGGCGGCACGATTGTCGTGCCGGCCTTCGCCGTAGGTCGCGCCCAAGCCTTATTATGGCATCTCAGCCGTCTGCGGAAAGCGGGACGGCTAGGGAATGTGCCGGTCTTCCTCGATAGTCCGATGGCCACCGATGCGACCGAGCTCCTCGCCAAGCATCCCAATGATCACCGCCTGTCAGCGGCAGAATGCCGCGCCGCCTTCAGTATCGCGCGCATCGTGCGCAGCGCTGAGGAATCGAAAGCGCTCACCGCCGACCCGATGCCCAAGATCATCATTTCGGCAAGCGGCATGGCGACCGGCGGGCGCGTGCTGCACCATATCAAGCATTATGTCGGCGATCGTAACAGCACGATCCTATTTTCGGGTTTTCAGGCAGCCGGTACGCGCGGGGCGGCAATGCTGGCGGGTGCAGAAAGCGTCAAGATCCACGGCGCCTACTATCCCGTGCGCGCGAGGGTCGAAAATCTATCGATGCTGTCGGCCCATGCCGATGCCGATGGGATATTGCGCTGGCTCAAAGGCTTCAAAAAGGCACCCCGTCAGACCTTCATTACCCATGGCGAGCCCACGGCCTCGGATGCGCTGCGCCACCGCATCGAGGAGGAATTGGGGTGGAAATGCATCGTGCCCGACCAAATGCAGCGCGCAACATTGGACTGATCGGCTGATTTATATCAAAGTCTTCTTATCCGACGACCTTATGATACTGCCCATCAAGGGAGACGTGGGATGAGCAAGGACCATCTGCCCATTCTCGACAAGAGTGTCGAAGACGTTCATTTGTGGCTTAACACGCTCATGCGGAACCTGGGTCATCACGACCGAGTGCAGGCATTTCATATCCTGAAGGCCGTGCTGCATGCATTGCGCGACCGCATCGGGCCGGAGAATGCGGTGCATTTCTCGGCGCAATTGCCACTCATCATCCGCGGCCTCTTCTTCGAAGGCTGGAAGATGAATGCATCGGCGAGCCATGAGCGTCATCTCTCCGACTTTCTGGAGCATGTTGCGCGAAACCTTGATGAAAATCATCGCGGCAATCTTGAAAGCAATGTACGCGCAGTCTTTTCCGTAATTTGGGAGCGCGTCGACCAAGGTGAAGTCGCCAAGCTGATGCGTATTTTTCCCAGCGAATTGCGCGTGTTGTGGCAAAGCCCCGAAGTCAGCGCACGCATCGCCAAGGGATAGGCCGCGACACCGCGCCTCAGCGGCAGTCTGCCGCAATAAGTAGGAACCCTTAGGTAGCTTCCCTAACTAGGCCGGCGTCGCGCGCTCGCATAGCCTCCGCTTGTCCGAACCCAATGGGGTCAGATCAAGCCAGGAGGGGATGTTATGCCTAGTGTTGCCAGTGCCTCGCAGGACCGTATGCACAGTCACGACGTCGTCCTTGCGAACCGCGCTTTGAAACAGCCGCATCTGGCGAGCGATCACGGGGTCGCCACCTCGGCCATTCAACTGCCGCAACCTCTGCCGGGCCTCCTCGCCCGCGGGCTGACACCCCAAGACATGCTGCGCGTCAATGCCGCGCGCCCCACCTTCGTCACCCTCGAGCCTGGTGAATCGCTTTATTATCAAGGCGACGATTGCCACAACATCTATCTGCTGCTCGATGGCTGGGCCTTCCGCCACCAGATCCTGGAAGACGGCCGGCGCCAGATTCTCGATTTTGCGCTGCCGGGCGTCGTTTTCGGCTTGCCGGGCACCGGCACCATGACTCACAGCCTGGAAACGCTCACCACCTGCACCTTCAGTGTCTTCACCCGCGAGCGTCTCTTTGACTTGATGCGCGACGTTCCGACGCTGGGCTTCCGTCTGCTGGAGATCATGGCCGACGCCGAATCGCGTGCCTTCGAACATTTGACCAGTATCGGCCGTCGCACCGCCAGGGAGCGGGTTGCCCATTTGCTTCTCGAACTGGTAATGCGCGCCAGCAAGAGCCGGGCTACGCCACGCGACGGAAGCATGACACTGCCGCTGATGCTCCCGCATATCGCCGATGCCCTGGGCCTTACCAGCGAAACCGTGTGTCGCGCGCTATCTTCCATGCGGAAGGACCGCATTGCCACACTACGCGGCCAGAAGCTCGACATCCTGGATCTGAAGCGTCTCGCCACAGCGGCCGGCGTCGACCTCAGCGCAGATGCGGGCAAAGATGCTGGCGGCGGCGCCCTCCGGCTCGCCTCCTGAGACATCATCGCTCTTGCCGGAACCGGTCATGTCCTAGCAACATGCGGGGCTCATAATCGAGCGCCCACATCAACAGGGACATTCTCGTCGTGACCATCCGCAATCTCGACCGGCTGTTCCGACCGCAATCATTGGCCATCATCGGTGCCAGCGCCCGTGAAGGCGCCATCGGCCATGTGCTGGCCCGCAATGTACTTGCCGGCGGCTTTCGTGGCCCGATCGGTTTCATCAACCCGAAATATCAATCCGTCCTGGATCGCCCTTGCGTGGCCAACATCGGCGCATTGGACGGAGCACCCGATCTTGCCGTCATTGCAACGCCCGCTGCTACGGTACCAGGTATCGTCAAGGAGCTGGCAGAACGTGGAACGCGCGCGGCCATCATCATCAGCGCTGGTTTCGGCAGCGCGGATGGCCAGGCGCTGAAGCGCGAGATGCAGTTGGCGGCACGGCCGCATCTCATGCGCATGGTCGGCCCCAATTGCCTGGGCGTAATCGCCCCCATCATCGGCCTCAATGTCAGCTTTGCGCATCTTTCGCCCAAAAAGGGATCGATCGCCCTGCTGACGCAATCGGGCGCCATCCTGACCTCGGCGCTGGATTGGGCGGCCGCGCGCGGCATCGGCTTTTCGCATCTGGTGTCGATGGGCGAGATGCTCGACGTTGATTTCGGCGACATGCTCGATTATCTCGCCAGCGATGGCAGCACCAGTGCCATCCTGATCTATGCCGAGGCGGTCACCAATGCGCGCAAGTTCGTCTCGGCAGCACGGCGCGCAGCGCGCCTCAAACCCGTCATCATCATCAAAGCGGGACGCTATGGCGAAACGGCTGGCGCCGTTACCTCGCATACGGGTGCCCTGGCCGGCAGCGATGCGATCTACGACGCCATTTTCCGCCGCGTCGGCCTGTTGCGAGTCGACGATTTGGCGGAGCTGTTTGAAGCCATGGAAACGCTGGCACTGATGGGACCGGCCGCTGGCGACCGCTTGACGATCCTTACCAATGGCGGCGGTGCCGGCATTCTGGCAGCCGATGCGCTGGTGCGGGCCGGCGGGCATCTTGCCCCGCTTGATCCCGGCGTATTGGAACGCTTGGACCACGTGTTGCCCAAGGGCTGGTCGCGCGGCAACCCGGTCGACATCATCGGCGATGCTGATGCAGAACGGTACCGCGTCGCCATCGACATCCTGGCGGGCGATGTCCATTCCGACGCATTGCTAGTGCTCAACAGCCCGACGGCTCTCACCTCCAGCGACGCAGCGGCCGATGCCGTCATCGCCGGCCTGGCCGGCCGCAAGAAGCCGGTGCTGACAAGTTGGATCGGCGATCAGACCTCCCGTCCGGCACGGGCGAAATTTGCCGCCGTGAAAATTCCAAGCTATACGACGCCCGAGCAGGCCGTGCGTGCCTTCGGCTATATGGTCGCCTATCGACGCAGCCAGATGCTGCTGACCGAGACTCCGCCATCCTTGCCCAGCAATTTCACGCCGGATCATGCGACGGTCCGGCAGATGATCGATCAGGCGCTGGCGAAAGGCCGCAGTTTTCTCACTTCGCCGGAATCCCTCGCCGTCATGCGCGCCTATGGCATCAATGTGGTGACCGACGAGATCGTAGCCAGCCCGCAGGAAGCGCGAAAAAAGGCTGAGGCGATGGCTGAAACTGTAGCCGGGCCGCTGGTGCTCAAGCTGCTGTCGCCGGACATTACTCACAAATCCGATATCGGCGGCGTGGTCCTGGGACTGACCGACGGGGCCGCAGTGGAAGCGGCGGCAGCGGCGATGCTGGAACGGGTCGGAGAAATGCGACCCGACGCCCGCATCGACGGCTTTACACTATCGCCCATGATCGACCGCAGCGCATCGCAGGAGTTGATTCTAGGGGCCGTGACCGACCCGCAATTCGGCCCCATCATTCTGTTCGGCCAGGGTGGCACGTCGGTCGAGGTGACGGCCGACAGGTCGCTGGCCCTACCCCCGCTCAACCTCAAGCTCGCGCGAGAACTCATCGCCGATACGCGGGTTTATCGCCTGTTGCAGGGATATAGGGAAAGGCCGGCAGCCGATCTCGACAGCATTGCTCTGTCATTGATGCGGGTTGCCCAATTGGTGATGGATTTTGCCGAGATCCAGGAGCTCGACATCAATCCTCTGCTGGCTAACGAACATACCGTCATCGCCCTTGACGCGCGCATTCGCGTCGCCAGGAGCGCTGTGGCGCCGCAAAGTCGGCTGGCCATCCGTCCGTATCCGCAAGAACTGGAGGAGATCGTTCCAGACCCTGCCGGCGGATCGCTGCTGCTGCGTCCAATCCGGCCGGAAGATGAGCCGGGAATGTTGGAAGCGTTCAAGCACCTGTCGTCGGAAAGCGTCGAGTTGCGCTTCTTTCGCGTCGTCACCAACCCGTCGCATCAGATGATCGCAGGCCTCACCCAGATCGATTACGACCGCGAGATGGCCCTGGTTCTCACCGATATCGATACACCCGAAGGGGAGACTCCACCGATCTACGCCGATGTGCGCCTGTTGATGGATCCCGACCGCGTAGAGGCAGAATATGCAATCATCGTCCGCGATGACATGGCAGGGCGCGGTTTCGGCAGTCTGATGATGGAGCGCATCATCGCCTATGGCCGCTCCATTAACCTTTCCCGTATCACCGGGCTGGTGCGCATGGAGAATGCCAGCATGCTGGCAATCTGCCAGCGCCTTGGTTTCACACGCCGTGTCGATCCGGATATGCCGGGCCTATTTCATGTGACGAAGGAATTAAGTGGCCGCAGCGCGTAAGAAGCCAGCTTGGTTCTAAGTCCGCGCGATCAGCATGCCTTCGGCATTGGCGGGCGGGCGCAGGCCGTCGGGACGATTGGCAAAGTAGCGCGACGCAAGATCGTCGGCCGAGACATATCGCGTATCGCGGAGGCCGGTTTCTGCAGCAAGTGCCAGCATCGCAGACGGCATGAAGAAGCTGATGAACGGTGTGCCGCTCGCCTCAGCGCCCGCCACAGCGCGGGCAAGGATGGCGCGCATGTCCGGATCCGCCATTTCCACGGGCAGCAGGAAGGACATGGCAAAAGTCGATCCCCGCGCAAGGAATGCCATTCGGCGCAAGGTCGCCACGATGGCATCGCGGGTCAGATACATGCTGACGCCAGTCGAAGCCACGACGGCCGGCTTGCCCGGATCGAAGCCGGCTGATGTGAGCTGCTCCCACCAATCATCGCCCGCCTCAAAATCGACCGGCACGAAATGCAAAGAGGAAGGCACATCAAGACCGACCTTGGCGAGACGCTGCCGTTTCCAGGCCTGCGCGCCCGGTCGGTCCACTTCGAACAAGGCAAGACGCGTCGCCACATCGGGGTGACGCTGAGCGAAAGTATCAAGCCCTGCACCGAGAATGACATACTGGGCGACACCATGGTCGATTTCCTGCAGCAGCAGATCCTCGATCAGACGCGCACGGCCGACGATGGCGGCGCGAAATGGCGCGATGCCTTGCGGATGCATGTCGGGGCGCTGGCGCCAGTCTTCATCCGGCGGCGCCAGCTTGAGACCAAGTTCGTCATTGAGCACATGGGGTAGCGAATCGATTTCAACATGCTGGGCCCGCCACAAAGCGACCCGCACCGCCGTGCTGTCGGGCACCAGAGCGGGCTCGTCAGGCATGATCGTCTCCTCGCCTATGCCTTCATTCTAGCTCAGTTTCAACGTGCCCAGTTCCAATGCCATGCGAACCAGCTCGGGAAGATTCTTCGCCTTCATCTTTTCCATCACACGGGCGCGGTGGATTTCGACCGTCCGGATGCTGATGTCGAGCGCGTGGGCGACTATTTTGTTGGCATCGCCCGCCACGAGGAGATCGAACACCTCCCGCTCGCGCGCGGTGAGGCTGTCAAGACGCCCCTGCAACTCGGCACTGGCTGGGCGCAGCCGCAGTCGATCCTGGTGCTTTTTCACCGCGGCCGCGATGGCCTCCAGGATAGCTTCGTCGGTGAAAGGTTTTTCGACGAAATCGGCAACACCCGCCTTCATGGCGGCCACCGCCAGCGGCACCTCACCATGGCCAGTCATAATGATGACTGGCACGTCGACGCCAGCCTTGCCAAGCGCTGCGAACAGCGCCATGCCGTCCATGCCGGGCATGCGCACGTCGGTCACCAGGCAATCCGGCACTTTTTCGGCGCAGCGCGCCAGCACCGGCTCGGCGCCAGGGAATGCTTCGATGGCAAGGCCGGCTGATTCCAGCAGAATGGTGAGCGAGTCGCGAACTGCGTCGTCATCATCGACAATATAGACCAGTGTCATCCCGTCTTTCCGTCCGTCTCATCGGTAATCGGCAGCGCGATATAGAAGGTGGCGCCGCGTTTGGAATTGGGGCTGGCCCAAAGCCGCCCGCCATGTGAATCAATGATGGTCTTGCAGATGGAGAGGCCGAGCCCCATGCCGCGTTCCTTGGTCGTCACGAAAGGCTGAAAGAGTTGCGCCATGACCTTGGGCGCAAGGCCCGGGCCACTGTCGCTGATCGAAATCTGCGCCGTGTCGCCACCGACCAGGCCCGTCGTCACGGTGAGATCGCGCGGCAAAGGATGCTCGCTCATCGCCTCGACGCTGTTGCGGATGATGTTGAAGACCACCTGCTGGATTTGCACCTTGTCGATGAGGACCGGCATCGGCTCGGTGCCCAGCACCCAGCGCACATTGATGCTGCTCTCCTTGGCGCCAACAAGGGCCAAGGCCGTCGCCTCCTCGACCACGTTGTTGAGTTCCTCGATCTGGCGCTCCGCCTCGCCGCGCTGGATGAAGCTGCGCAGGTGACGGATGATCTCACCGGCACGGGCTGCCTGAGTCACCGCCTTTTCCATCGTTTCGGCGATCTTGGGCGAATGATGGCCTTCGGCCTGCAACATGCGGCGGGTCGCCTGAACGTAATTGACGATCGCCGCCAGCGGCTGGTTGAGCTCGTGGGCAAGCGTTGAGGCCATCTGGCCGACGTCGCTCAAACGCGAAACATGGAGCAGCTCCAACTGCAATTCATGCAGACGGTTTTCGGTGAGCTGACGCTCCGAGAGGTCGCGGATGAAACCGGTGAAATGGCGTTTGCCGCCGATCATCGCCTCGCCCACCGAGAGCTCGATGGGAAATGCGCTGCCGTCCTTGCGCTGGCCAACGACGATGCGGCCGATGCCGATGATCCGCCGCTCGCCGGTTTCCAGATAGCTGCGGATATAGCTGTCATGCCGCTCGTGATAGGGCGAGGGCATGAGAATACTGACATTCTGCCCGATCACTTCGCCAGACCTATAACCAAAGAGCCGCTCGGCGGCCGGGCTGAAGGATTCGATGATACCACGCTCATCGATGACCAGAATGGCATCAGGCGCGGTTTCGAGAATCGACCGCAGCCGCGCCTCACGTTCGCGCAGCATGTCATGCGTGACTGTGCCTTCGTTCTCGATCATCGTCCCTGCCCCTGGTCATGGAAATTGTAGTATAAGCAATTGCGTAATGGAAAGCTCATTGATGCCGATACGCTACGCGTCGAAAAGGCGCGGGCATCCGGGCTGCGGGGCGGGGATGATGGGGACGAAAAACGCCACAGCGCAAGGCGGCAGTTTGGCAGATGGCCCGAAAGGGCTCAGCGACGCCGAGGCGAAGCTTCGGCTGCAGCGCAACGGCGCCAATGAACTGCCGGGTGGCGGAACGCGATCGCCATTTACCGTTCTGATCGATGTCGTCAAGGAACCGATGCTGGCCCTGCTGCTCTGTGGTGGCCTCATCTATTTCCTGATCGGCAGCCGCAGCGAGGCGTTGATCCTGCTGGGCTTTGCGACGTTTTCGGTCATTGTGACTCTGATCCAGGAGACGCGTACAGAGCGGGTGCTTGAGGCTTTGCGCGACCTGGCGAGCCCGCGGGCGCTGGTGATCCGCGACGGCCAGCACCGGCGCATTCCCGGACGCGAGGTGGTGGTGGGTGATCTGGTGGTGCTAAGCGAAGGTGACCGGGTGCCGGCCGATCTTGCCCTCATAAAGGCGCGCGACCTCCTCGTCGACGAATCGCTGCTGACCGGTGAATCGCTGCCTGTACGCAAGGCCGCAGCCGACACTGCGCCTGTACCCGATGCGGCCCGGCCCGGCGGTGACGATCTCGCGGCGACCTTTTCCGGTACGCTCATCGTGCGCGGCAGCGGCATGGGCGAGGTAACGGCCACCGGCACACGGAGCGAGATCGGGCGGATCGGCGCGAGCCTAGCCAAGGTACGGACGGAGGCTCCGCGGCTGCAGCGTCAGACCGGCGCCTTGGTGCGGATCTTTGCCGGTATTGCGGCCTTGTGCAGCTTCAGCGTCATCCTGCTTTACGGCTTTGCGCGTGGTGACTGGCTGCAGGGGATTCTGGCCGGCATCGCCCTTGGCATGTCGCTCATTCCGGAAGAATTTCCGGTGGTGCTCACGGTCTTCACCGCGATGGGCGCGTGGCGCATTTCCCACGCCCGCGTCCTCACGCGACGCGCCGCGACGATCGAGACGCTGGGTGCAGCAACAACGCTCTGCACCGACAAGACCGGCACCCTCACCGAGAATCGCATGTCGGTCACCGAACTGCGCGCCTGGAACGGTGCGGCCTTCACCCTGGCGCGCGATGATCGGACACCTCTGCCCGCCCCTTTCGCCGAGATGGCGGAAATCGGGCGCCGCGCCTGCGCCGAGATGCCATTCGATCCGATGGAGAAGGCATTTCATGATCTGGCGCCGCGCCTTCCCGAGTCAGCCACATCGCGACTGCTGCGCAGCTATGGCCTGCGTCCAGACCTCCTCGCCATGTCCAATGTCTGGATGACGGCGGAGGGGTGCGTGGTTGCCGCCAAGGGCGCGCCGGAAGCGATTGCAGAGCTGTGCCATCTCAATGAGGCAGAACGTGCGGCGGTGAAGACCCTGGTCGATGCCATGGGTCAGCGCGGCATGCGCGTGCTGGGCTTGGCACGCGCCGAGGCGTCGCGGGGCGATCTGCCCGAAACGCAACGCCATTTCGCGTTCACATTTCTGGGTCTTGCCGGCCTCACCGATCCACTGCGGGCGGGCGTGCCGCGGGCTGTGGCGCAATGCCGCTCGGCCGGCATCCGCGTCGTGATGATCACCGGTGACTATCCGGCGACCGCCCGCGCCATCGCCGATGCCGCCGGCATTGCCGGTGAGAATATCCTGACCGGCACTGAAATTGACAATCTCGACGATACGGCACTCGGCCAGCGCATCGCCGATATCGGCGTCTTCGCCCGCATCCTGCCACAGCAGAAGCTGCGTCTGGTCGAAGCCTTCAAGGCGCGGGGGCAGATTGTCGCCATGACCGGCGATGGGGTCAACGACGCGCCCTCACTGAAGGCGGCGCATATCGGCATCGCGATGGGTGGGCGCGGTACCGATGTCGCGCGCGAGGCATCGAGCATCGTGCTGCTCGACGACAACTTCACCTCGATCGTCGGCGCTATTCGGCTCGGCCGGCGCATCTATGACAATCTCAGAAAGGCAATGGGCTTCATCATCGCGGTGCATGTGCCGATCGCGGGCCTTGCCTTGCTGCCGCTGCTCTTCGGCCTGCCGGTGCTTTTCGGGCCGCTCCATATCGCCTTCCTCGAAATGGTCATCGATCCAGTCTGCACGCTGGTCTTCGAGGCGGAGGAGGATGAGGCCGATATCATGGCCCGGCCGCCGCGGCCGCCCGAGGCACCACTCTTCTCGAAGCACTTGCTCCTCTGGAGCTTTCTGCAGGGGATCGCCACTTTGGCCGTGACGGCAACCGCCTTCGTCCTGGCCTGGCTGAATGGCATGGCCGAGGATGAAATCCGGGCATTGGTCTTTACCATGTTGGTGCTCGCGATCGTGGCTCTGATCCTGGTCAACCGTGCCTTCAGCTCGTCGCTGCGCCTGGCCGTCGGGCGGCACAACCGTGCCCTGGGTCTCGTCCTTGGCATCGTCGGATTGGTCTTGGCGGGGGCGACCCTGGTCCCGCTTTTGCGCGACCTATTTCACTTCGGGCCGCTGCATGTAGCCGATTTTGCAGCGATTTTTGCTGCAGCGGTGATCCTGTGGTTGGGCCTTGAGCGAGCCAAGGCGCGGCTGGGACGGCGCCTCGCCCTCTAGACGGCAATTCGGCACAAATTTATCGCCAACGGGAAGAAATCTGTGACCCCGGGGAAAGCGGAGAAAGTTGCTTTGCGTTGCAGCGCGGCGCGTCGTCATAAAAGGGCATCGCAGATCGGAGGGTCGGATGCTGCGCTTTTTGAATGAGACGCCTGTTTACGATTTTGAGCTCGAACGCCTGCGTTTCGTGGGGCTGGACAGGGATCGGCACATCGTGTGCCGGGTCACCAAGGACGCCCTGCTCGCCTGCCTCGACAATAGTGACGCCACGGCAATAGAGCTTTTGGAGGCGTTCGAGAACAATCGAACATTGTTTGAGGACATTGCCAGCATGGAGCATGCGGCAGGTTCGCGTGACGAGGTCTATATCGAACGCTTTCATGTTGAGCACCCATGGCTGAAGGTGCCGACCATGGCCGTTGCCGGCCGCGCTTAAATCCGAATAACACGGGGGAAGCGGAGCTACCCGCAACCCCTGCTTTTAATCATGGTTACCCTTTGAGTTGATCAATTCAAGGGAGATGACCCATGAAGACTCTGTTGCAGTTGGGCACAGCCCTGGGCCTCGTGGTCGGCGGCTTGACGCTGCCTATGATGGCTTACGCCGAAGGCACCGAAACCCCGGTGATGGGTACGGTCGATGCCGGCTCGCTCATTGGCAAGAATGTCGTCGACGCCAAGGGTGACACAGTCGGCGAAATCGATAGCGTGATGGTGGATAGCAGCGGTGAAGTGAAAGCCGTCGTGATCGACGTCAGCAGCTGGCTGCAGAGCGAGAAGCTGATCAGTCTGCCGTGGAAGGATCTTGCCGTCACTGACGACAACGTCATCACATCGCGCATCACCCAGGAAGATGCCAAGGCCGCAGCGGCTTACACATATGTCGATGAAAATAGCCGCCGCAAGGTACTGACCGAAACCGGCCAAGTTTATGCAGCAGGCAGCGATGCCGACATGACGACGGCGAGCGGGGGTGGCGGGACACTCGGCACGCCGGTCAAGAACCCCGATGGGTCGATCAATGCCAGCCAGTTGGTCGGTGTCAACATCCAGAACGCCGACGGCGACATTCTGGGTGAGGTCGACGAGATCGTGATCGCCAGCGATGGTGCGTTGCAAGGTGTCGTCGTGGATGTCGGCGGCTTCCTCGGCATCGGCGCGCATCCGGTTCTGTTGAATTGGAAGGACGTGAAGATCTCCGGCAATGGCGACAACATCAAAGCCATTGTCAATACGACCAAAGACAATCTGAAATCACTGCCTGAATACAAGGCAGATGCAGCCAGCAACTAGCAGCCGCATGTTCGTCAAGAGACAGCCGGGGTCAGAAGGATGATCCCGGCCGTCTGCTTCTATTTCTGAGCCGTCTGCACTGCCGGCATCGGTTTTTCACCGACAGTATCGGCAAGATTGAGCAGGTAAGCGTCGAGTAGCGGGGCCTGGCCGGTCTCTTGAAAGCAGGCGATATCCAGCTTCAACGCCTCTGCAAGGCGCGGCCGGCCGGCCCGGGCGGGATCGGAGTAGTCGCGCAGTGTCTTCGATGAGAGATTGACGATCTCTGCCGCGCGGCGTGCGCCCAGCAATTTGACGATCTTCATCATGGCTTCTTCGAATGATCCGGCGTCACGGCGTTTGGTCATGCTGCCCATCCTTCTCGTCTTGGTTAACTTTATGAAGGATTGAGCGGGCCGCAAGTTCCCGGAGAAAATGACCGTAAGTTCAGTCCCCGACTGGATCGGCGTTGGGGACGCCCAAAATATCGGCAGCTTCGTCGATCGCCTGCCTGGCCTTCTTGAGGCTCTCGATCTCGACTTCCATTGCCTCGCGCACCACCTTGTCGCTTTGATTCGACGGCGGCAACTCGGCAGGAATATCGATGCTGAGTTTCGGATTCATAATCATATTGAAGACCGACTCTCGGCGGCATGCAACCCCGCATTCTGGATTGTCGGGGATTGTCTTCCGTCGCTTCTGATGAAACGGCGAAAATAGACGGCGATATATAGCCCCGCTCACGCAGCGTGGGAGGACGTCACATTCGGCGTCTTCAGCTGGGGCCGCACCGAAACGCGATAGATGCCCTGGCCGATGATAACCTCGCCGGGCCGGGTCGGCGGCTGGTAGAAGAAGAGGGGGCGTCCATCATAGATACCGACGAACTCCGCGACCCGACCGCATTCCAGCGTCCACCATTCGGGCATCTCGCAGCCGGCGAATATTGCAATCGGCGGCCCTTTTTGAGCCGGAACAGCATCGTGCCAGCGCCCGTTCAGAAAGACACTTTTCTTTGGCGGCAGGATCCAGCATCGCAATCGACGCCAAAGCATGTGGAATCGGCGACGATGTGGATTTAAGGGTGACGTTGGCGGCATAATCTTAACATTCCTCGCGACCTGCTTAGGCCAGCGTGCCAAATCCGAAAAGCGGCCAAGATGCCGCATGCGATAGCCCCTTCTTCACACAAGGAATTCCGGGGCGCCAATACAGGAAAAGTCGTGTGGCCGCCGGCTATTTCCGGCGAGATTCCAAGGACATCTTCCACGAGCCGCTCAATAGGAGCGGCCGATGCTTGCCGATACGCCGAACGCCGGAACCCTCGCATTGCTTGGCCGCACCTGGACCCCGCTTTCACAGGCGCGCTTCGTCGGTCCAGCCGCTCCTGAGAGGCTGAGAGGCTGAAGGCAGTCGCCGATGTCTGACCAGATCGCCGGCACCACCGCGCGGTCGCGCAAGGTCGCTTGACCGTGCCGCGTCCGTTACCCCCATAATCAACTGTTCGAAGATCCCGGCTTTGGCCGGGATCTTCTTTGCCTCAAGGAAGCGACCATGAATGCCCCTGTGAAGCGGAGCACCCTGCCCATCCTCGATTTCAGCGAGTTCGACGGTTCGGCAGAAAGCCGCACCGCCTTTCTCGAGAAACTGCGCGCAGCGGCACGGGAGAGCGGTTTCTTCTATCTGGTGGGGCATGGCATCGAATTCGATTTCTTGACCGATCTCTTCGCATTATCGCGCCGCTTCTTTGATCTGCCGGAAGCTGAGAAACTGGCCGTCGAAATGGTCAACTCACCGCACTTCCGCGGCTATACCCGCGTCGGCTGGGAACATACGCGCGGTGAACGCGACTGGCGTGAGCAGCTTGATGTCGGCGCCGAGCGTGAAAGAGCCAATGTGAAACCAGGCGATCCAGCCTGGTTGCGGCTGCAGGGACCAAATCAGTGGCCCAATGCCCTGCCAGAACTCAAACCCGCCATCCTGCGCTGGCAACAAGAGGCGACAGCCCTTGCTGTGCGCCTCACCCGCGCCTTTGCAGAAAGCCTGCGCCAAGCCCCCGATGTGTTCGAGCCAATCTATGCAGAACGGCCGAACCAGCTCGTGAAGATCATCCGCTATCCCGGCCGCCATGCGACCGAAAGCGAACAGGGCGTGGGTGCTCATAAAGATAGTGGTTTCGTTACCGTGCTGCTGCAGCATCAGCGGGGTGGCCTACAGGTCGAAGGCCCCAATGGCTGGATCGATGCGCCTCCCCTGCCCGGCAGCTTCATCATCAATATCGGTGAAATGCTCGAGATGGCGTCGAACGGCTATTTCAAGGCGACGGTTCACCGCGTAATCACGCCGACCGCCGGCAATGACCGCCTGTCGATCGCCTTCTTCCTCGGCGCGCGCCTTGATTCGACTGTGCCGGTTCTGTCGCTCGATCCGGATCTGGCTGTGGAGGCCAAGGGGGTTGCCCAAGATCCGCTCAACCCGTTGTTCCGCGAGGTCGGCAAGAATTATCTGAAGGGGCGCCTGCGCTCACATCCCGACGTGGCGCGGCGGCACTATGCCGATCTCCTGGGCGCCGAAGAACTTGGCAAGCCGGCGGGACCGGGCTCGGCCTATTAGAACATGTGCCAGAGTCAGAAGTGGATGGGGGGTGAACCTTCTCCCCGCTTTGTGCCCTCCTCCGCTTCGCTATAGGGCCGCATTCTCGATCTCAGCGGCAACTGCCGCCGCCGGCGATCGGGAAGATCGGGATTAGCAATAATCTCACCCCAATTCCCTAATCTGCGTGAGGAGATGGTACAGCGTCCCCAACTCGAATGAGGTCATGTGGACGATCATGGCCAGTGATAATCGATATTGGGAATATAAATTGGCCTCCGTCACGGTAGAGATGAGATGGTCGCTCATGCAAATGCACCTACGAGGCCTTTTCAAGAGGCCGCCAGGTGCAATCCGCCGGTTTTCTGATCGACGCGCCTTCGCGGCTCGTCACGAGACCGGTTCATAGCGGTGCGCATTCGAGCGCGCTGGGAGCGTTCCACATGAAAGACCCACTTAGTTACCGAAATCAGCCGGAAACGCAGGAAGACATCGACCGTTTGGCCTTATTTGAGCGTGCCAGGAAATTCCTCACGCTGAAGGATGTCGTCGTCTTGGCCTGTATCGTCGCAGTCGCTTATGTCGTCACCGCGAATTTCGGCGAGACAACCGCGTGGGGCAAGCTCAGCGTCGACCAGCTGCACGGCCAACCTTTCTGCAGCGATGAGGAATTGCGGCACATGCGCGCGGGCAGAGATGCCTGCTTCGACCCATCGAATCTGCACCGCACCGGAAGCGATCACGAGCCCGCATTGCGCACGATCACCAATACCTAACGACGACGCGCAGGACGTGCCTGGATTCGAATTGAACACCTGGCGCCTGGGAACAGCGCCAGTCGAGTTTTCGATTGGTTCGCCGGTCCGCGCCCAAAAGGAATATATGTGAGGAAGCTGCCGAGCGCGCCGCCATTCGGTGGTCGCCCGGCTTCTATCGCACCTATCGGTCCCAGCTCAAAAGGAGGGCGACCGTGCCCGGCATGCCTTCCGGGTAATCCAGAATTTGCGCGGTAAGCCGAAAGCCTAGCGGCTTCAATTCGGCAGCGTAGAATTCGTAGGCCTTCTTGGCAAAACCCTCGAGCGATTCCGGCCAATCGGGTTCGAGGTTGTTAATGCGGCGGCCGCGATCGTTGCAATAGCTGGCTGGAAACGATATCGCCTGAATTTGATTGAGCCCCTGCTCCGCGGCGCGCCGGATGGCGTTATTGACACGCTGCCTGGCTTCCGGATGAAGGTCGCGATGCATGAAGACATCTTGCAGGTCGCGCTTCTCGCGCTCCTGGGTCTGCATTTTTTCGAACGCCTTCTTCGCCCGCTCCATATCGATATCGTCGGAAATCTTCTTGAGATCCTGGGGCCGCAAAAGATCGGTCATGGTCTATTCCTCCTTCTCCAGCGAAATCAGCCAACCTTGCTGTCAGAATTTCTGCGGCACTTGCTTAAAGACATAATTCGGCGCTCGGTAGCCTTTTGCCTTCTGGCGCTTGGGCAGAGCGATCTTGGGCCGCGATACTGGATGATAGGGAATCAGCCCAAGAAGATGCGTGATGATGTTAAGGCGCCCGCGCTTCTTATCGTCTGTATCGGCAACATACCAGGGTGCCCAGGGAGTATCGGTGGCTTGGATCATGTCGTCGCGCGCCCGCGAATAGTCGTACCAACGGCTGTATGATTTGAGATCCATAGGGGACAGCTTCCAGAGTTTCCGGCCGTCGCTGATGCGAGATTTGATCCGTCGCGTCTGCTCATCCTCGCTCACCTCGAGCCAGTACTTAATGAGAAGAATGCCGGATTCAACCATCGCCTTCTCCACGGCCGGCGCGATGCGCAGGAATTTTTGCACTTGCTCTTCGCTGCAGAGACCCATGACCCGTTCGACGCCGGCGCGGTTGTACCAAGAGCGATCGAAGATCACGATCTCGCCGGCCGCAGGCAGGTGCTTCAAATAGCGCTGGACGTACATCTGGGATTTTTCACGTTCAGTCGGCGCCGGAAGTGCCACGACACGGAATATCCGAGGGCTCACCCGTTCGGTGATCGCCTTGATGGCGCCACCCTTGCCAGCTGTATCACGGCCTTCAAACAGGATGCAGATCTTAGCGCCCGTCGATATTGCCCATTGCTGCAGAGTTACCAACTCGACATGAAGCTTGCGCAATTCGGCAGCATATTCCTTGTTGCCGAGCTTCGTGCCGCCGGGTGCCTCATCTCCGCTCCGGTTACGACCCGCCATTGCCTTCCTTGCTTTGGCGGCACTCTTAGCGACCTTTGCCATCGCATCAAGCTCCCCGTTACCCTATTGCAGCATTTCGCTTTAGCCGAGCATATCTTGTAGTATGGCGATACTGTAAAGTATGTCTATCTCGGGTCGTCATTCTTGATATGCCGCAAGTAGAATGGAGCAGCTCGCCGACGTTGAATGACAGGGCCGTTCTGGTTCGAACGTTATCGAACACCTCCTAACCCCAACGACAGGAGGCGCCGAATTCCAATGACCATAATGGCCACGCTCCTTAAACTGCCGCTCTGCCAACAGGTTAGAGAGTATCGGTTGGCTTGGGCTGAAGAAGGCCACATCAAAGTAGCCCTCACATTTTAGGTTTGCCATCGCATCGGATCACCATCAGGGGAGAAAATGCCAATGATTTCACGGATCGCGACGACCTTTGTTGGGTTGGCCTTGGCATTTGCCATGACCACCGCCGCCCATGCCGAGGATTTCGAAATCGGCAGCAATGTGAAGGCAAGCCATATCCTGCCGGCTAATGTCCTGGCCGGTCCGCATTACCGCATCGCCGACAAAGTCATCAGCGATGGTCTGCTCTATACCTTTACCGTGGAATCTGAGTATGGCACCTTTCAGCCGACGGGTACTTACGCGCTGCAGAAGGTACTTAATGAGATCCGGGTGATTGCAGCGCTCAAGGACATCAGTCGTACAGAGGCTTTCGCCCAATCCGTGCTCTATGCAGCCAAATCGCCCTTGCGCTTCGGCGAAAGCATGATCACCGATCCTGTTGATACCATCACCGGAGTCCCGCGCGGCTTGTTTGCGATCTTCGAGAATGTGGCCGAAAGCGTGTCTTCCGACGCCAATCCGAGCGAGGATGCCCGCATCAAGCAGGCACTGATGGTTTCGTCATGGAAGCGCGAATATTGCGCCGATATGGGCTGCGACGTTTATTCCAGTAACAAGTCGCTGCAGGAGGAGCTCAACCGCATCGGCTGGGCGGCGGCGATCGGTGGTCTCACCGTGTCCGGCGCCACCACGGTTGCCTCGGGCGGAGCCGTCATGGCGTTCAGCCTGGTACGCACATCCGACCAGCTCAATGAAGCGCTGCGCTCCGAACCACCATCACGCCTGCGCATCATCAATGAGGAAAAGCTTGAGGATCTCGGTATCAATCACGAGCTGGCGGAACACTTCCTCGATCATCCGGCCTTCACCCCGCGGCACGCCACGCTGATCGTCGAGGCGCTTCACGATATGAAGGGCGTCAAAGGCCTCGACCGCTTCCTGGAACTATGTCTGCGCGCGCAGGATGAGGTGGGCGCCAATTTCTATCAGAACACGGCTGAGATTCTGCGTGGCTACCACACCAAGAATGCGCGGCTCACTGAGATCATCCCCGTGCTGGGTGTCGCCGCCGCGAGCGCTGCCAATGGGCATGTCGTTGTGGCCGTGGCCTGGGATAACGGCGTTTATGATCCGGCCATCGCCAAGCGCATCGATTACGGTCGCGCGCAGTTCGAGAAGGCCGGATTCAAGAAGGGCTTCGATATCTGGACCACGGGCACGGCGAGCAAGCGGCTCAAGGAAGAACTCGCCAAGCGCGGCTTCACTCTTGCCGAGCACATTGAACAGAAAGTGCCTATTACGCAATAAGTTAAGGTGAATCTGGGAGCCTGGCGGCGTGACGTTTTGGTGAATTCCGCTGCCGCCTGACTTAGATCAATACCGCATCGCACAATTTCGCGCTAAGATGCGGCACGCAACCGACCTCGTGAGGTGCGCAATGACGTCGCGTGAGCCCGGTCCCCAGATCTTCACCCCCTTCAGCGCTCTCCAGGAATATTGCCTCGACGCCTGGCAGCGCGCCGTCCTGACCCTCGACGTGCTGCACGAACGCGGCATCAATTACGACGAGCGCGCGACGGCAACCGCGCCCAATGTGCTCACCTTCGACGCTGAATTGATCCTCGACGGCTGCACGCTCTTGCACCCTGTGAATTACGCACTGATGCGCATCGTACCGCCAGCCGAGGTGACGATCGACATGGCGAAGCGACCCTTCGTCGTCTTCGATCCCCGGGCCGGCCACGGTCCCGGCATTGGCGGCATGAAGCATGACAGCGAAATCGGCGTCGCCCTGCGGGCAGGTCATCCCTGTTATTTCGTCGGCTTCACACCGGCACCGGTGCCCGGCCAGACCATCGCCGATGTCTGCATGGCCGAAGCGTATTTTCTTGAACAGGTGGTTGCCCGTCATCCGGAATCGGACAAGCCAGCACTGATCGGTAATTGCCAAGCCGGCTGGCAGATCATGATGATGAGCGCATTGCGACCTGATCTGCCGGGCCCAATCATTCTCGCTGGATCGCCGCTTTCCTATTGGGCCGGTGAGCGCGGCAAGGCGCCGATGCGCTATCTGGGCGGATTGCTGGGTGGAACATGGCTCACCGCCCTTGCCGGCGATCTTGGTAACGGCATTTTTGATGGTGCCAATCTGGTCGCCAATTTCGAAGGCATGCATCCTTCCAACACGCTTTGGAAAAAGCCGCACGATCTTTACGCCAAGGTCGATACTGAGGCGGCCCGCTTCCTGGAATTCGAGAAATGGTGGGGTAGTCCCGTCCTGCTCAATGCGGGAGAAATGCAATCCATCGCCGACGATCTCTTTGTCGGCAACAAACTCACGTCGGGCGAATTGAATACCGAGGACGGCGTTGGCGTCGACTTACGCGAAATTCGCTCGCCGATCGTTGTATTTTGCTCCCATGGTGACGACATCACGCCGCCGCCGCAGGCCCTCCAATGGGTGCTCGATCTTTACGGCGGCGAGCAGGAGATCATCGCCAATGGGCAGACCATCATCTACTGCCTGCATCAGAGCATCGGCCATCTCGGCATCTTCGTCTCTGGCAAGGTCGCTACCCGCGAGCATGACGAGTTCGCCCTGTCGATGGACCTCATCGATGTAACACCGCCAGGCCTTTATGAAGCCGTGATCTCCGGCATAGATGACTCTCTCGCCAACCCCGACCTTGTCGCCGGCAAATATCTGTTCCAACTCGAAAAGCGCAGCTTCGACGATTTGCGCGCAATCTGTCATCCCGATCCCGAGGACGAGCGCTGCTTTGAAGCAGCGGCTCAGGTGTCGCGTGCCAACCTCGCGCTCTATCGCATGATGCTGGCGCCGATCGTGCGGGCGGCAGCGAATGCGCCGGTAGCCGCTTTGATGCGCGAGTGGCATCCCAACCGCATGCGCTTCCGTGCCTTCTCCAACAGCAATCCGCTGATGCCGCCCGTTGCCACATTGGCTGAGGTCGTGCGACAGAACCGCCAGCCGGCGCGACCCGACAATTCCTTTACCGCCATGGAGCGTTTCGTCTCCGCCTCGCTCGAACAGACTCTCGACGCTTGGACCAAATGGCGTGACATGATCCAGGAAGAAGTTTTTTTCGGCGTCTACGGGTCGCCGATCCTCCAGGCTTTGGCTGGCCTCGATTCCAGTCGCCATGCGGAAGGGCGACGCAGCCAACGTGAACTTGCACGCACGGCCAGGGAAGCACAGTTTGCCGACACACTCGCCCAGAAAATCGACAGCGGCGGCCTGATCGAGGCCGGCATTCGCGCAATGCTCTATGTGCGCATGTCCGAAGGCCGCGTCGACGAGCGCGCCTTCGCCGCCTTGAAGCAGATTGCTGCCGAGCGTGCCGGCGCGGGCATGTCGCTTGCCAAGTTCAAGGAAGTGTTGCGAGAGCAGTATCTTCTTCTGCACTATCACAATGTGGCGGCCATGGCTGCGCTGCCCAAACTTTTGCCGGCCGACGCGGTGCAACGTGCGGCGCTGCTCGATATCATCCGCCGCGTCGTCACCGCCCGTGGACCCTTACCGCCTGAGAGCGATATTCGCCTCAAAGAGGTTGAGGCCTTGCTGGGCGCAACGGGCAGCAAGCGCAGCGCTGCCTAGGTCGTCACGAAAGAAGGCACCACTGATGAACCGCGAAGTTATCGACCGCCCACATGAGAAATATGAGCGACTGCTGGCGGCCGCCCGTGGGACGGCAGCGGTTCCGACAGCCGTCGTTCATCCCTGCGATCCGATTGCACTCGATTCAGCCATCGAGGCCGCACGTGCTGACCTCATCGATCCGATTCTGGTCGGCCCCGCAACGAAGATCCGTGCTGCGGCCGAACGCGCAAGCCTCGATATTAGTGCGTTGCCGCTGATCGATGCGGGCCATAGCCATGAAGCTGCCGCCTTGGCCGTCGGCTTGGTTCGCGAAGGCCGCGTGCAGGCGCTTATGAAAGGCAGTCTTCACACAGATGAACTGATGGGGGCAGTCGTCGCCCGGGAGACCGGCATCCGTACCGCAAGGCGCATCAGTCATTGCTTTGTGATGGATATTCCTGGCCACCCCTTGCCTCTCATCATCACGGATGCGGCGGTCAATATCGCGCCCACACTCGAGGACAAGGTCGATATCGTTCAGAACGCGATCGACCTCGCCCATGCCTTGCGTTTCGAAGAGGTCCGGGTGGCCATTCTGAGCGCCATGGAAACGGTCAATCCAAAGGTCGCTTCCACCATCGAGGCGGCTGCCTTATGCAAAATGGCTGACCGCGGCCAGATCACCGGTGCGCTTCTGGACGGGCCACTGGCGCTCGACAACGCCATCAGCATGGAAGCGGCGCAAATCAAAGGCATCCGATCGCCCGTCGCTGGCCAGGCCAATGTACTTGTCGTGCCGGATCTCGAGGCCGGCAATATGCTGGCCAAGAGCCTTTCCTTTCTGGCCGGTGCCGATGCTGCGGGTATCGTGCTGGGCGCAAAGGTGCCGATCATCCTGACCAGCCGTGCAGACAGTCTGCTGACGCGGCTTGCATCCTGTGCCGTGGCCTGCCTGGTCGTCGCAGCACGGCGATCCGATGCCGCCAAAGCAATCGCCTGATCTCTCAGCCGGGAGCGCACATGACCGACCAGATCCGACCCGTTCTTGCCGGCATGAAGGCCCTTGTGGTCGGCGTCGCCAACGAACATTCGATTGCCTATGGCTGCGCCAGTGCTTTCCGGGCAGCCGGGGCGAATCTTGCCGTCACCTGGCTCAATGATAAAGCCCGCCCACATGTCGAACCGCTGGCACTCGAACTTGGCGCAGAACTGACTGCGCCATTGGATGTATCGCAGCCAGGTCAATTGGAGGCGGTATTCGAGCGCATCTCGGCCAGATGGGGAAAGCTGGATATTCTCGTCCATTCCATTGCCTTTGCGCCCAAGGATGATCTTGCTGGCGGATTGCTCAATTGCTCTGCCGATGGCTTTGCCAAGGCCATGGACATTTCATGCCATTCCTTCGTGCGCATGGCCAAACTCGCAGCGCCGCTGATGACGGATGGCGGCTCGATGTTCGCCATGAGCTATCATGGCGCCAACCGTGTCGTGCCGAATTATAACGTCATGGGCCCCGTAAAGGCAGCATTGGAAGCTGCTTGCCGCTATCTCGCCTACGAATTGGGCCCGCAAGGCATCAGGGTACATGCGATCTCGCCGGGGCCACTGAAGACACGGGCAGCCTCGGGCCTCAGGGATTTCGAACTGCTCCTCAACAAGGCGGCGGAGACGGCGCCGCTCGGCGAACTGGTCGATATCATGGATGTGGGCTACACTTGCGCCTATCTGGCGACGCCGTTTGCCAAGCGCGTCACCGGCAGTACCGTCTATGTCGATGGCGGCGCGAATATCGTGGCCTAAGCCGATGCAAGACTGCCTCGCCGTCCTTAATGCTGGATCATCGAGCATCAAGTTCGCCCTCTACGACGCGGCTGGATGCAAGCGCCTGCTCCATGGCCAGATCGAAGGGATCGGTACGGCGCCGCATCTCAGCCTGGTGGATGCCAACGGCGCCATCCGCCTTGAGCGCCGTTGGGCAGCCGATGAACTTGATCACGATTTAGCGACGCGTGAAATCTTCGCTGCGGTGAGCGGCACAATGACTGGAGCGCGCCTCGCAGCTGTCGGTCACCGGGTAGTTCATGGCGGGGCGAACTACAAAAGATCAATACGAGTCAACGACAAGATCCTGGCAGACCTTGATGCCTTGATTCCTCTCGCACCACTGCATCAGCCGCACAACCTGGCACCCATCCGCACCATCACCGGCAGGCATCCACATTTGCCGCAGGTCGCCTGCTTCGATACGGCCTTCCATCAAGCGCAGCCGTTGTTGGCGCAAACCTTCGCCCTGCCGCGCTATTACTTTGATCAAGGTGTCCGCCGCTATGGCTTCCACGGCCTTTCCTATGAGTATGTGAGCCATCGCCTGCACGAAATCTGTCCCGACCTTGCCAAGGGACGCGTCATTATTGCGCATTTGGGCAATGGCGCCAGTCTCTGCGCCGTCAAGGACGGTCGGAGTGTCGCCAGCACCATGGGTTTCACAGCGGTCGACGGGCTGATGATGGGCACGCGCTGCGGCACGATCGATCCCGGCGTCATCCTCTATCTCATGGATAAGGAAGGACTCGACAGCCGCGGCATTGCCGACCTTGTCTATCGCCGCTCCGGCCTGCTCGGCGTGTCCGGCATTTCATCCGACATGCGAACCTTACGCGCATCGACGGCACCGGAAGCAGCTGAGGCAATTGCACTCTTCGAATATCGCATCATCCGCGAAGTTGGATCTCTCGTCGCCGCATTGGGTGGTCTCGACGGATTGATTTTCACTGCCGGCATCGGCGAGCATGATGCCGCGACCCGTGCCAATGTCATGACGGGTTGTGCTTGGCTCGGCCTCATCGCCGACATAGCGCGTAATGCTGACGGCAGGGGTCGCATCAGCGCCGATGATTCATCCGTCGCTGCTTGGGTGGTGCCCACCGATGAGGAAGGCATGATCGCCCATCATACCGCGGCCCTGCTGACGATGGCACCCGCCGACTAGACCCGGCGCTCATCGGCAATCCACGCACTAAGCAACGTATAGCTGACCGCCAGGACTGTCGGGCCCAGGAAGATGCCGATGAGGCCAAAAGCCACCAGGCCGCCGACGACGCCTACCAGAATAAGCAGGATCGGCAGGTCCACACCGCGTTTGATGAGGATCGGCCGCAGGATGTTGTCGGAACCGATCGCAGCCAGACTGATGATCAGTGTGATCGTGCCCATGGTCACATCGCCTTCGCCGTAAAGCCAGATGACGACGGGCATCAGCACCAGCGCTGGCCCTAGCTGGGCAATGCACAACATGAACATGATCGCGATGAGAATGGCGCCATAGGGCACGGCCGCGATCAGTACCGCCAGGGCACCCAGTGCCGATTGGATGAAGGCCGTCACCACCACGCCCAAGGCGACGCCGCGAATAGCCTGCCCCGCCAGAATAGCCGCTTGCTCCCCACGCGCATCCGCCAAGCGCTTCGCAAAGCGGACGACCGCAGCGGCGGCTCGCTCGCCATTGAGGTACATGATCGCTGAGATAAAGACGGTCAGCAGGAATTGCAGCACAACTGCGCCAAGGCCGCCAACCGCTCCAACGAACCATTGCGTCAGCATGCCGGCATAGGGACGGATCTTCTGCAGCAATTCTTGGCTGCCGGCGAGGTTGGCGTTCTCCCAGGCACGCGATATGGGGCCGCCCACCAGCGGTATGCCTGCGATCCAATCCGGCGGTGCCGGCAGGGTCATGGTCGACGCCATTTCGGCCCAGGACAGTAATTGCCCGGCATTCCGGGCAATGGTCCCAATGGCCAGCGAGAACGGAAGAACGAAAACCAGCAACAGAGCCAGCGTCATGACGAGCGTGGCCAAGCCACGGCTGCCCCAAAGTCGTCCCTCGACCCGGCGCAGGATCGGCCAGGTCGCGATCACCAGCGTTGTCGCCCAGACCAGCGCCGGCAGGAACGGCCGCAGAATCCAGATCGAAACGCCGATCAATGCAACGATGAACAGGATAGAGAGAATCAAGCGGGTGAGATCGTGGCGCAAGTGACGGGCCTCCGATTTGGCTGGCGACCTATTATGCAAAACTTGGAACCCGCTGCGGTAGCAAAAAAGGAAGAGCACCCTTGGTGGTGTCGCTCGGCTTCACCTACGCGATCTGCTATGGGCTGGAGGCCGCTCTCTTCTCAGACCTTTTGACGCAAGGGCACGCTACACGACCATCTCCTTCGTTTATCAGTTCTCAGGGATCTTTGCGTCGAGCATCACGCCGATCATCGCGACCTACCTCATCACCAGGAATGAGGGCAATCCAGCTCTTCTTGCCGGCTATGTCGTCTTCGCCGCCTCGGTCAGTATGGTTTCCGCTATCGCCATCAAGCGATCGTCGGATAACTAAATAATGCGCCGCCACAGGATTCCTTATCCAGCGTCCCGTGGCGGCCTGACCTTCCTGCCAATGTACCGCGCTTGCTACATAGCTAAATGCTGCGGCACTCCACACGAAATGGCACCACCTTCTCGGCCTGTAGATGACGCGACAACTGCGGAATGGCAGCGATCAGCTGACGCGTGTACTCCTCCTGTGGCGCACCCAAAACAGCGTCGGTCGCGCCATACTCCACCAAGCGGCCATGCCGCATGACGGCCACATCCTCACAAAGATAGCGAACGACCGCGAGGTCGTGAGAGATCAAGATGAGAGTTAAAGATAGTTCCCGGCGCAACCGCTCGAACAAGCCCAGTATCTGCGCCTGAATGGTCACGTCCAATGCCGATGTGACTTCATCTGCGATCAAGATCTCGGGCTCCATAGCCAGAGCGCGCGCAATACCCACACGCTGCCGTTGTCCGCCCGAAAGCTGCGTCGTCTTGCGGCCGAGCAATGTCAGCGGGAGTTCGACTTTGCCCATGAGTTCCTGAATGCGGCGAGGAATTTCGCTCTCTACGCAAATGCTCTGTTCGCGAAGCGGCTCAGCCAAGGTTCGAGCCACTGTGAACGCGGGGTTGAGCGACATGAACGGATCTTGGAAGACCATCTGCAATTTACGCAGTTGCTGCGGCTGGCGATGACCCAACCCAGCACTCAGACTCTCGCCGGCAATGCCGATGCTGCCACGCTCCGGCTCGACAAGGCCCACAATCGCGCGTGCTATCGTGCTTTTGCCGGAGCCGGACTCGCCAACAATTCCCAGGGAACCGCCCTTACGCAACCCGATCGATATCTTGTCGACCGCCCGGACAATCTGCGGTGGCTTGCGCATCGCCCATGAAAGCAGGCTCTCGCCCGGATAGAAATTCACCTCCAGATCCTTGACCTCAAGATAAGATGCCGCACCGGTGGCCTTCTCAATCGGCCTTGCAGGCGGCAACAGCGAAGGCTGCGAGGCGACGAGCCGACGCGTATACTCAGCCACGGGTCTGTTAAGAATCTGTTCGACTGGGCCGACCTCGACCACAGCGCCGTCCTTCATGACGACGACGCGGTCGCACATTTCGGCTACGACGCCAAGATCATGCGATACGAGGATGATTGATAGATTCCGCTCCCGCCGAATGCGGCGCAGAAGTTCCAGAATCTGGGCCTGGACGGTCACGTCCAGCGCTGTCGTCGGTTCATCGGCAATGAGGAGCTGTGGCCGGCAGGCAAGGGCCGCGGCTATCATCACGCGTTGCCGCATGCCGCCGGAGAGTTCGTGCGGATAGGCGGTGGCACGGCGCGGTGCATCCTTAATCTGCATATCTTCGAGCAGACTTACGGCGCGCTTGCGCGCGTCGCGCCAGGTTGCACCTTGATGCATCACCATGCCTTCGGCGACTTGCCGGCCGACAGCCATAATGGGATCGAGATGGGTCGATGGATTCTGAAAGATCATCGCCACCTTTTCGCCGCGCATCTGGCCGAGCGCCGCTTCGTCCATTGCGAGTACGTCCTCGCCCTCGAATAAGATACGGCCCGCCTTCACTTTGGCATTGTCGGCGATAAGGCGCAGTATTGCGCGGCAAGCGACGGTCTTGCCGGAACCGGATTCACCGACGATCCCCAGAACTTCGCCGGCCTTGAGAGAGAATGAGACGCCGCGCAGCGCACTGACCGTGCCGTACTCAGTCGCAAAGTCCATGGCCAGATCTTCGACCCGGACTAGATCGGGTGATTCTTTTGTCGTCGACATGATCACGGCCCCGTATTGAGTAGTCGCGCCAAGCCGTCAGCGACAAGCGATAGACCAAGCGCCAGTGAGCAAACAGCGATACCGGGGAAGATAGCAATCCACCATGCGCTGGTGAGATATGTTTGCCCCTCCGCGATCATGGCGCCCCATTCAGGCGTCGGCGGCTGGACACCTAGGCCAAGAAAGCCCAAAGACGACCCAAGGACAATCGCCAACACAGCATCCGTCATGACAAAGACAACTGACGGAATGATGGCATTGGGAAGAATATGAAACAACATGATGCGCAGATGGCCAAAGCCCATCCCTCTGGCCGCCAGAACAAAATCTGCGCTGCGCAAGACCAGCACCTGTGACCTGACAAGGCGTGTATAGCTGACCCAGTTCACCAGCGTCAGGGATATGAAATAGCCTTTGAGGCCCGGACCGATCACAGCAACGATAGCAATAACCAGGACAAAGTACGGAAACGATACCGTGACTTCGAGGATGCGCATCAGAATACTGTCGATCCTTCCGCCGAAATAGCCACCAGCCAAACCGATAGCGGTACCTAGGATGATCGGCCCGACGACCCCAAAAAACGCCATAGCCAGGTCGTAGCGCGCACCGTAGACGATACGCGCAAAGATATCGCGGCCGATGGCGTCGCTGCCTAACCAATGGTCTGGTCCCGGCGGCTTCAACGCCTGAATGACGTCGACCTTGATAGGGTCGTAATCCGTTAGAAACGGAGCGAAAATGGCAAACGCGACCCATATTGCCGTCAACGCGCCGCCGATCAGAAGGGTCGGCGGTAGCCGGCGTAGTGAGGCCAGACGCCTCTCGCGCGAGGACAAGGCCATATCGCTCACAACTTCACCCGCGGATCCAGGAGCGCCGTCAGCAGATCTACAACGAAGTTCGAGATGACCACGCCAACCGCCAAAATGAAGGCAACAGCCTGCACGACAAAATAGTCGCGTGTCAGAACCGCTCGAATCAGCAGATTGCCGAGACCTGGTATATTGAAGACGTTCTCAATGACAACCGTTCCACCAATGAGGAAGGCGACCACCACGCCCAACAGATTGACCGTCGGCAGAAGCGAATTCCAAAAGACGTGGCGTGCGAAGATATAGCGCTCGGTCAGTCCTTTGGAGCGGCAGGCCGTTGCATAATCCGCATCCATTTGCTGGACGAAGGTGGCGCGCAGGTTACGCGTCAGGATGGGCGTCACGGCTATACCGATAGTTAGGGCCGGCAGGAATAGATGCCACAGATTGTTGACAATGGTCGGTCCATAGCCGGAGACGGGAAACAGTTTCAGCCGCAGGCAGAGACCCATGATCAGCAAAAGGCCGATGAAATAGGATGGCACGCCAACACCGGCAACACAGATAAAGCGAATGATATGATCCAACCATGATCCACGATTTCGCGCCGCCGCGACAGCCAGGACCAAGGTCAGCGAGATGGAGATCAACAGACCGTAGAGAATTAGAAATGTTGTCGGTGCGATGCGCTCCACTATCACATCACCCACCGGCGCCCGGAAGGCAATTGACTGCCCAAAATCACCGCGCAGTGCATTGAGGATGTAGTAGAAGTACTGAAGAAGAACCGGTTGATCGAGCCCATAGCGTGCCCGAACGAAATCGATGGCCTCCTGGCTCGCTTTTGGGCCAAGCATCAGACGTACCGGATCGCCAGGCGTCAATTGCAGCAGGATAAAAGTGATCACGCTGATGCCGAGCAGTACCGGAATCAGCTGGATGGGCCGTCGCAAGGCGAAGGAGAATCGGTTCATATCGTTAGTTCCAAACAGGACGGCCAAAGAGAGCGAGCCGACATTGCTGCCGGCTCACCTTGATTGTCTCAGCAAGTTCAGCCCAGCGTTGTCTCACCGATCGAGCTGAATTGGAGGCCGACATTGAGAATGAGGCCCTGCACATTTGGTGCATAGGCATTCAGCCAGGTTGGGTGATAGAGCGCTACCTGCGCTACTTCGTCGACCACGATCTTCTGGATCTGGGCATAGAGTTCAGCTCGCTTTGCTGTATCCGCCTCGCCCGCCGCTTCATCGACAAGTTTATTCACCGTATCGTTGTTATAGCGGGTGAAATACGACTTGTTGTCGCCGGCGCCCCAGACGCACCAGCGCAATGCATTGTCCGGGTCGCGTGTTTCGTTGTACCACCAGTTCATCTCGGCCTGGTACGTGCCTTCGGCCAGACGCGTCCAAGCTTGCGTCGAATCAATCTTCGCAATGTTGACAGCAATCCCGATCTCGGCGAGCTGAGCCTGAATCAGCACCGCCGCCTTTTCCTCGTCGGCAATGCCAGCATTCTGGATCAGCTCGAAGCTTGCGTCAGATACGCCCGACTCTGCTAGTAAAGACTTCGCCTTTTCCACATCGCGCGCGATGGTGGGCAACGACTTGTCGAAATAGTCAAGAGACGGGCTCATGATCGAGGTGGCGGGTGTTCCAAGACCCAACGTTACGGCTTCGCAAATAGCCTGGCGATCAATGCCATGACTGACAGCCTGGCAGAATTTAATATTGTCGAAGGGTGCCGCGCTGTGATTGATCAGCATATCATATGTCTCGCTGGAAGGCTCCGGATCGGCCCGGAATCCTGCTGCCTTTAATTCCACCATCCGCGGCGCTGGTACGCCCAGGCAGACATCCAACTCGCCCGCCTGCAACATCGAAACGCGCGTATTGTCGTCCGGCACATAGCGGAATTCCAAGCCATCGATATGCGGCTGCCCTTCGAGATAGTAATGCTCGTTCTTCGCCAGGATGACGCGGTCGCCGGGTAGCCATTCTGCGAATTTGAATGGCCCCGATGTGACCGGGGCCTTGGCGAATGCCTCATCGCCCATCTTTTCGACCGCGGCCTTCGGCACGATACCGGTGTTCCAAATTTCGGTCAGCGTCAGGAATGGGGTGAACTGGCGATCGAGCGTCATGACAACGGTTTTGTCATCTGTCGCCTCGATCTTGATCAACGGCTGGAAAGGCGCCGCATAGGCAGAATCCTTCTGAAAGCGCATGCGGTTCCAGCTGAAAGCGACATCGGTCGCGGTGATCGGCGAGCCGTCCGAGAACTTGGCCGCGCGCAAATGGAACGTATATATCTTGCCGTCTGGCGAGATCTCCCACGTTTCTGCAAGGCCGGGCCCGACCTCGGTACGATCGGCATTGGCTTGCAATAGGCGAGCAAACATCATGCCCTGAATCAGAATATCAGGACCATAGACGGTCTTGATCGGATCGAGGGTCAGAACCTCCGAGCCATATCCCATGCGCAGGATCTTCTTTCCTTCTGCATTGGCTCGCAATGCAGAAGCCGGTAGCGTCGCCACGGTAAAGGCGGCGATGGCAGTGGTTTTTAAGAAAGATCGGCGATCCATTTTGCTCTCCCTAGCTTCATGGTTATCGTTGCGGTAAGCCAATCAGGCGACCTTTCTGGCCGCTTCAGGTTATTTTGGTAACGTGCACAGGCGGAATACGGTGCCGCCAGCCGAACTCGGCTTCGAGAAGAGCGCCCAAGCGCAGCAGAGTGTCCTCCCGGCCGAAGGGGGCAATGAACTGGATACCGATAGGCAGGTCGTTCGCGGACCAGGCCAACGGCAGCGAGATGGCCGGAGAACCTGTACCATTGAAGAGCGCGCTAAAGGTTTCCTTCGGCGCCAAGTCCCCAAAGACCGTATCGATATCGCGACCCGGTCGATCTGGAGCATGGAGCCCTATTTTTTCCGGCAATGTCGGGCAGGTAGGCGTCAGCAGCACGTCGTAACCGGCCAAGAATTCGCCGACTTGGCGGGTGACCTGATCGTAGACGCCTAAGGCCGAGATCAAGCTGGCCGCATCGAGTGACTTTCCGTAGCGGTAAACCGCCAGTGTCGTCTGCTGCAGCGATCTATCGTCAATCGGGCGGCCCAACGCTTGCGATAATTGGTCGAGGGATTGCGCCGTAGAGGCGCCCCAAATAACCTTCTGTGCTTGCAGAAACGCGCCGTAATCAAAGATAGGGCTGGCAATCTCAACGCGATGGCCTAGATCCTCCAGGCCCTTAGCAATCCCGTTTGCACCAGCCACGACCTCCGCATCGATCGGGTAGCCTGACCAGGAGGTCGTACACAGTGCGATACGGCAGTTTTCGGCAGGTCGCTTGATCGCGTCAGTGTAGCTCGTTTCCGGGCGCACGATTTCATAGCCATCACCCGGACAAGCACCTTCTGCCAAATCGAGCAAGGCAGCCGTGTCGCGGATCGAGCGCGTCAGCATGAAGGATATGGCAAGTCCCAGCAATGGCGCATTGCAATCTGGCGCGCCGCTGACTCGCCCACGCGAAGGCTTTAAGCCGACCACACCGCAAAAAGACGAAGGCGTTCTGATCGATCCGCCGCCGTCAGCGCCCTGAGCAAAGGGTACGATACCGGCCGCAACGGCAGCGGCCGAGCCACCGCTGGAACCGGCGACGCCACGCGCAATATCCCATGGATTGCACGTCGCCCCATAAAGCGACGATTCCGTTGCCGCGGCGATGCCGAATTCTGAAGTTGTCGTACGGCCAATATTGATGAGGCCGCCGGCCCGCAGCTTCTCCCAAAGAGAGTCGTCGCTGCTCGCCTTGAATCCTTTCGTGAACACGCTACCGAATTCAGCAGGGCGGCCCGCCTCAATCGGGAAGTCCTTGGTGAGTGTCGGCAGACCGCCGAATAGACCTACATCAGGCCGATCACCCAAGCCATCGATGACATCGTCATAGAGCTCGACTACGGCGTTGAGCTGAGGATTCAGCGCCACCGTCGCATCCACGATCATGCGACCAAGCTGGCGTGGCGTCACTTCACCGCGCTGCAATAGCGCGGCGATCCCCAATCCATCTAGATCTGCATACTCTGAAAAATTCACGATGCTCCGTCCTCTCTGATCCGGCGAGCTAGGCGTCGCGGCGGCTTACGGAAGGTTCGCAATATCCCGGCGATGTCCTCCAGTTCATCCATCCGCTTCTCAGCTGTCTTGCCAAGTTTCCCGGCGACGGCATGGGTCAGGAGGTTGAGGATGGTGCTGATCGCCGACGTTGAATCCCAATAGAGGTCAACCCGCGTCGAAACCTCCAGCGCCAGATTGGTATACTCGCTGGCCCAATGACTGTAGCGGTCGGTTACGATGATCAGCGGGATCTTGCGCCGTACAATCTGGTCGCAAAGCCGGAACGTCATCGACGCGTACTCCGCCATGTCGACCAGCAGGACGCACGAATTGGGGCCACTGTCCGTTAGTATCTCGGAATAGGTGCCGCCAAGGCCTTCTGCAAAACGGACGCCGGGGCGCACCCAGCGCAATCGCGTCGCAAAATCCAGCGCCAAGCCTTTCACCGACTGAAAGCCGACACAGTTCACGTGATCGCAGACACTGAGCAGCGTGACGATTTTGTCCCATGTTTCGCCCTGAGCGAGGTTATAAGCGGCAACGAGCGCCTGCTTCTCCATCTCCAAGCTGCGCGCCAGACGTTCTTGCGCTTCGCCGCCGATACGAAAGCGCAGCTCGGGCGAGTCCAGATCGCCACCAAGCGGCTGCGGTCTCGTCCGCAGTCCGCGCTTCATTTCTTTTAGATCCGCATAGCCTATACGGCGCACGAAACGCGTGACACTGGCCTCGCTGACACCGGCGCCTGCGGCAATCGTCGCCCCGGTCTCAAACGGAATGTCGTGAGCATTGGCGATGAGATATCGCGCAATTGCCTGTTCCGTTCGGGCGAAATCGAGCCAACCTTCACGCAGGCGCGCATCGAGCGCCCGCACGGCGTCGGTCGCCGCCTCACGATTCTTCTTTCTATCCGGACGCGCGCCCATTGCCCCCTCTTTCGTTGGGCGAAGTTAGCACGCAATTGAGGCTCATGAAATAGAAATATTATATTCCAAAAAACTGGTATTTTCCTTTCACGCCAGATCGGCCTTCATTTCGACCATGCAAAGACCGCCAATGCGATAGAGCTTCGCGCGCCGCCTTTCGCGCAGACAGTGGCGGCAATGGGTGGGCCGGCCTCTAGTGATTTGGCACGGGTAGCAGCTATTCGTTGAGCCGACCGCCGCGATGCCCTAGCTGCATCCGGCCGGCATACATCGTAGGGGAACGCCGGCCCGGCAGATTGGCTTCCAGCACGATTTGCTCGACATATCCCTGGCTCATCTCCAATTCCACGCACTGGTTCAGCTTGTCGACAATCCAGACCCTGTAGCCTGGCTTTTTGTCATAGCCACTGTCGTCCTGCGGCACGAGGTCCGGCATAGCGGGAATAAGCATGATCTTGGGCTTGGCCAGATCATAGGTGTGTCCTTCGAACGCATAGCCAAAGATGACACCTGCGCTGACCGGATCCGAGCTATCAGCCAAGGAATTCAGGGCGCCCAGCAGGATCATGTATCCTTTGATGACGGACTCAAGAACGACAAAGGATGCATCGCTCTCTTTTATTTCCGATGCGAAAGCCTTTTTAAGATTGTCGTTGAGAACGTCTCCCCTCAGCCGCTCGTCACCCTTTCTGTCAATGACGGCAACTGCGATGTCGTCGCTGATCCCGGCTGCTGCAATTCTGGCGCCGATGCCATCAGCCGCGCCGGCGGGGATGCTCGAGCTCAGTCCCGGTATGCCGTAGAGCCGTACCTGACCGGCGCTGTAAACATTCTTTTTATCGCTGATATATGTCGGCCTGTAGTTTTCAGTCATCACTGCCTCCCCTGCTGGATTTCAGATCGTCATAGAATCTCCCGCCAAGTAAAATTCTCTCGTAGCGCCGCGCGTAGGCGGCCATCGCTGAGTGACAGCATAAGATTCGCGGCATCAGTAAAATGGATGTCATCGACGTCGAGGTGCGCCCAAAGACGAACAAGCGCCAGGGCAACCACATCGCGTGCCTCGATCAGCGCTGTCTTGAACAGAAACGGCCGCGCCGTGAACGCCGCCGCGGTCAAATTGGTGATACGGCCGAGGATATCGTCATTGACTTCCTGGACCGGGATCTGCAGCAGACGTGGATCGGACAGGTCGGCAGCCACTAGGCGCGCATGAAATTCACTGACGATGGTGTCGAAAATGGCACCAGTGAACGGTCGCGATCGGTCGTGGACATCGCTCGACACTTCCGACATGCGACGCGAATTGCTGGCAACACGGATTTGGCGGTCGCCAGTAAGCTCGGCGATGCGGTTAAGCTCGTTGAGAATGAGCAAATTGCCGCTGCAATGCCGCAGTAACCGGTCGAGGCCGCTGTCGAAATGCAGAAAGGAAATGAGCGAGATCAGGTCGGCATTCGCTTCGTGGAAAGGCGCAAAATCGCCATTCTCGATACTGCTGCTGGGCATGCCGCAGAGCGAGAAGAGAATAGAATGTCCTATTTCATGGGCGATAACGTCGAAGTTGAGCGCATAGGGATAGGCGCCGCCGGCAGGATCCCGGTCATAGCCCAGTTCCAGATAGCCATAGCCGGACTGCGCATTATCCCAATCGATCCAGGGAATAACTTCCAGGCGCTGATAGGTGTCGGCAAAGTGCCATTCAATGGTATGTCCGAGGTAGCTTTCCCAGATGTCGAGAACCCGACGGACCGAAGCATATGCATGTGCCGCAAGGAATTCTCGCGATCCCGGATCGATATTGTCAAAATGACCGTCGGGACCAGCCTGGGCCGGTGGATAGAGAGTGCCGACAAAAGGTGGTAGGTCCGGAAATTCATAGGGTGTCTTGTCGAGAAGCGGATCGCAGACATAGATGCGGTCGTCTTCGGGTCCGACCCGCAACCTATCCGGCGGAGTGGAAACCCAGACGATCTCCGGCTTCTCATAACCGGCAAGATGCGGCACCTGGGGAAAGATCAGGAATCGCGTCCCCAACGCCGAACCGGTGTCGTTCGGGCGGTCATTCCCATCCGCTGCCGATAGATCCCACATCGCCCTGCAATATAGCACAAGCAGCACGCCTGGCGAACGGGTTAGCCCACTTCCGCAACCCAAAGGTCTTCCCGAGCGAGCCGCAATTCCTCAGCAGCGCAGGGCCATCCATGACGCCCTGATGGCCGCCAGGGCTTGCAACGCATCACGCTTCTTTTGGCTGACCAGGGAGCCGTTCAGGGCGAGTGCCAACCGCGCGGCGGCAGCACGGTCGCCCGGCGGGACGACCTCACGGACAATGTTCTCAACGGTCCGGTCGCGAAAATTAGTTGCTGCGGCGACCGCGTCCAGGCGCCTTCGACATCTGTCGCTGATCAGGCCCCGGCGTGCAGCGCACCGGAAGGTCAGGCGCAGATCGAGATGTGCCGTCGAGAGTGGAGTGCCCTGCAATTCCGCCGGCGCATGCAGAACCGCAACGGCGTCGTCGGCAGTAAAATCGAAGCGGCGATACCAGCGATAGATCATGCCAACACCATGCATCTGCGGATAGAGTTCGGCAGCGCGCAGGGCGCCCATGCTGGCGGCACCGATGACGGTCGTACCCTGTCCGATCGCCCAAAGGATTTCTTTGTGCTTGATGGCCGGCGCCGATTGAAAAACGCCGTCGATGATAAGGATCACTGCCGGTGCAAGACGTTCAACGGCATCAATTAACGCTCCGTCGACGATAGGCGGCAGATAGATCGCATCCAGTTCCGAGCGCGCTTGGGCCAGCGGCAAAGTCGGCCCGAGATAGACCACGGCGCGGCGAGCAACATCCGGCTCTAGATGGCCCGGCGCGTCAACCATGGAGGAGCGGCCGACAATCTGGAATCACGGCTTTAATGACATGGATGTCTTGAAACGGCGATGTATCGATGCGCACGAGCAGCACATCAGATATGCCGGATCGTTCGATCAACGTCAGCAGGACTGGAAGAGCGTCTGCGACCGGCGCCGTTTCCATCAGGTGCCTGAAATCGATTGGCCTGGGCCCCTGTTCGAGCAGATGTCGGTGTGCCGCAGCGCCGTCCCAAACCTGCAGTTTTGGATAGGCTTCCGGCGGCATGTCGTCTCGCGCACCCGATATGGCTGTCAGCCGACACTGCGCCGCTTCCAAAATCGCCTGCCGTGCGGCGCAGACTGGATCCGTGCTCGCCGCCGTGCCATCGGCGGGAAAGGGCAGTATCGGGGATATGAGGTCGCGCTCCATGACCTGGCACCAGATCACCTGCACGCCAGAAAACGACGGCGCTTGCCACAGGCCGACCAGCATGCCTCGGCCCTTGAGACCCTCAAGGAGGTCCTGCAAGCCGGTATCAAGAATGGTCGCTGTGTCGATCCGATGACGCTGAAAGAAGCCATGCATTCGTTCCGCTCGGACGATTGCGTCGCGCTCCAGGCATTCCAGGATGCCATGTACGAACGCATCTTCTTCTATGAAGGAGGCTGCCAACCCTGTGCTAGACGTCTCGAAAATTCCTTCTCGGGCGCCAGACGGCAGATCATAGGCGGCGTGCACCATTTCAAAGGGGACGGGGCGCATTTCTCCAGAGAACAGGCTCTGCGCTTCAGTCCAGCGGATTTGCCGCTCGGTCCAGTCGGGGCTGACGCCCAGGCGGACATGCTGCGCCAGTTCGGCCCCGATGCTGAGATCGATGGCACGGGCCTTGATCGTGTTGAAGCGATCGAGACGTTCAGCAAAGAAGGTCTCGCAGGATTCGCTTAGGGCAGAGATCGCCGCCGTCACCGGTAGCAGACCTTTCCCTTGCGAGACCGCGTTGGAGCGGGATCGCGGCCGCGTCACCTGCATGACGGGAATACCGATACGGTCGAGGCCGGTAATATCGCCGATCCGGCTGATACCGAGCTCCCGGCGCCATTGCAACAATCGCGCTAGAACCCGCTCATCGGACCAGTTGATCCCGACCTGCGCCAGCGCATCCACTGTCATCAGGCAACCTTCAAAGCAATTGCCTGAGTGGCGGTTCGGGATTCACGATCAGCGGAAGTCCCGTTCGGGCCGACGATCGGGCAAGAGATATTTCCCGCGCCAGCGGCGCCGCTATGGCGGAAAGATGCCCGAACGCGTCGGCTGTATCGGCCAGATTGAGAAGTAATGGAACGCTGCCCTGTCGTACTGCAATCTCTATCCCACGAGTGAATGCCGCTGCGATCGGCTCGTCATTGGCGTTTTGCCGGAGGAGCAGCTTCGCCCGTCGCAATTCAAGGGCTGCAAGCCAATAACGATGCCCATTCGTTTCGGCGCTTTTTTCCGCGTCGGCCAGAAGTTCAAGTGCCTTATCGCAATCGCCCATGTGGAACAGGAGTTCGCCCAGCATGTCGCAATAGACCGGGTAGTCCTCCGGCGTCTGCAATTCCCGGTGCGCAGCCAGACCCATTTCGATGAGGTCGATCCCGTCCTCATACTGACCTCGGACGCCGAGCGACCAGCCTTCGAAGATCTCGATCGTTGCGGCCAGGGACCGCAGGCCATTCCGCTGAATGAGCGGCCGGAGATCCGCGATCGCATCCGCCAACCCGGCAAAATCCCGTCGATAGCATTGCAGCATCGCCCGGTTGTGATGGGCATGGGCAATGCTGCCGGCATGACCCGTCTCCATCGCCCATTTCAGCGCTGCGGCAACCGATTGTTCGGCCTGCTGCCCATTGCCGGTGAGCCATGCCGACAGTCCGCGATGTGCAAGACCGCATACCATCGCATCATGGCCACCATAGAGCGATGCCGCTTCCTTGCCGCGGCCATGATGGTAGAGCGGCAGGGCTGCATCGACTGCGGTCATGCAGCTGACATGCCGGCCGAGATAGAAATCGATCGCCCAGATGCAATGTCGCGCCTGTAGCTGCACATCCGGATCATCGACGTCCTGCAAGTCCGCGAGAATTTCTTGAGCGCGCTTGTTATCGACATCCGTCCCGGTAAACCACCAGCCCCAATAGATCGGAAACAGAGCTGCTTGTTCCGGTCGCGGCCGCCGCCGCGCCATTTCTATCGCGGTCGCATAGAGGCTTTGGGTACGTGGTGAAGCCGACCCTTCGGCGCGGATCAGGACCGGGCCAAGGGCTGCCAGAACCGGCAGCAACGCCGCTTGATGCGCATCCACCTCCTTGATTTGCAGACAAAGTTCGCGGGCACGCTCCAGCAGATGCATGGCTTCGGTTACCGCCGAACGCTCGAAACTTTTCTGGCCGGCAGAAACGAAGAAATCGATTGCCTCTGCCAGCAATCCGCCGCGATAGGCGTGCTCGGCGAGCGCCGCGTCGTCGAGCCAGGCTGTGACCGATGGATCGCGCGTGAATGTCGCGACAATTTCGCGATGATACGCTTGGCGAGCTCTCTTCAACAGACCGCCATAGATCGTCTCCTGGATCAACGCATGGCGAAAGGCGAAGGCATCGCCGCCGACATATCTGGCGCGGGTAAGGAAATCAGCCGCAACCAGGCGGTCGAGACCTTCCGCTAGGGACTCCTCGCTAAGCGCCGGCATCAATTCACGCAGCAGCGCGACGTTGAACCAGACCCCTACCACCGATGCCGCACGCGCAATCTCGCGCGCCTGTCCCAGAGCCTTCAGGCGCGCGTCGAGGACAAGCTCCAGGACTGATCCACCGTCCAGCGAGAGGGCCCGTGCCACTTGTTCCTCAGCTTCGGCCTCAACAGTGCTCGCTGCCAGATATTGGCAGGTTTCCTCGATAAAGAAGGGTATACCGCCAGACACTCGGTCGATGAGTTCGGCAAGATAGGGGGACGGCGCGGATGGCAGCATGGTCGCAATGGCCGTTCGCGTCTCCTCCGGTCCCAGCCGGTGAAGAGACAATTTGGCGAGATCCGGATCCGCAAGCCAGTGACACGAGTCCGGCCTCGCGCTGAGAACGAGCAGCAGCGGCGATTCTTTGACGAAGGCAACCAGCTCGGTCAGCAGGCTGCGCGACGTCGGGTCGATCCAATGGCAATCTTCGACGATGACAACGACCGGACCGGCCGCGCAGATATCGGCTACGGCTCTGCTCAGGGCGGAGCGTACCTTCTCTCGCAGCAGATCTGGTGGCACGTCCTTCAGCAGCCCTGCGTCGTCTTTCCTGGCACCGAGCATGAAGGAAAAGACGTCGACGACGTCGTCGTCATTGATACCCTGCTGTCGAAAGAGCCGCTTGATCGTATCTTCCGGGGTCGCTGCGGCAGCACTTTCCGTGTTCCGGACCCCATGCAGCAATGGGTGCAAGGCGGTGTCCGCGCCGCCGGGAAGGCACTGGAAGACGAGCATCTTCTTGCGTGTCTGCTGCGTCATCCGGCGCAGTTCGTGCAGCAGGCGGGACTTGCCGGCTCCCGCTTCGCCCTCCAGCAGCAGCGTGGCGCCGCGCCCGTTCACGACACCGCTCCAGAGGTTCGCCATGTAACGCAGTTCAGCGACCCGTCCAATGATCGGGCAATTCAACCGCCCGAAGGCAAAAAAGCGGTCGACTTCCACGCGGTGCCGAACGGCACGCCAGGTGGCCTCCGGTTGGGCGAAGCCCTTGAGGTCGAGCTGGCCCTGAAAGGAAAAGACATGCGAACGCCGCGCCAGGCGGCGTGCATCGTGGGAAACCAGGACGGTATCCGGCAGCGCCAGGCCTTGCAGCCGCGTTGCTAGCGCAAAGGCCAGTCCGGCCACATTTTCCGAGGTCGGCAGCCGCTGATCGCCCTGGACCAACACCATGGATGAAGCAATGCCGACACGGACATGAATGCCGTCGCGCGCCACCTCGCGGGCAAGAATTTGGCATCGATCGATGATCTCGAGCGCCGCATTGATCGCCAGCGATGCCGCATCCTTGGCATCCACATCGAGCGGGAAGAGCGCCACACCGCCGTCGCCGGCCTCGGAGATGAGCAGCCCGCCGCGCGATGTGATACATTTTCGAGAGTTCGCCTGGAAGGTCGCCATCAGATCGTGAAAATCCTCGACACCTGATTGGGCAAGGAGATCGGTGGAGCCTGCGAGGTCATAGCTCAAGACAGTGAGGAGGCGCAGTTCGCCAGCCTCGGCAACCCGCGCGACACGTGGCGCCGAGGGTGTCCCCATCTTGCCTGAAGGCACAACATGTTCCTTCGCTGGCATATCGCCATCCTAAGCCCAGGCGAACCTAACTCTCCGGCGAGCCTCTTGCTAATGTGCATCCATTCGCCGCCGTTTGCAGCAATTATACGGTTCCGGCAAAGGCATGAGGCACAATAGGCTGCGGAGGTCAGTCCTCCGGCGGCCAGAAGTCCTGCGACAAGTCCTGGAACCGCCCGAGCGGGTCTTGCAGAGAGGAAAGCGTAGGGCTGGGGCGCCAAGGATCGTAGCCAATCCGGCAATTCGGCCCAACCTATTGAAAAAATTGCACTCGCATCTGTTGTTGGCTGCGAATGTGTCCGGAATTGTGGCCCAAGAATGCGCCTTGTCACCGTCCCCGCACCGGCTCCAAGGAAGAACTCTCAATTCAAGCTACATGGCTGCCGAGACAACTTGAACTGAGTCCAAATCGGCAGTTGCTAAATCCGCCACGGGAACCAACTCAGAGCGGCCAAACTGCTTCCGCTTTGTAGACCGGCGTCGAAAGCCGCTTTCCCGTGGCGGGTCGATCACAAGTAGAATGGCAACTCAGGCCAGCAGTGTCGCCCTTCATTCTCAACAGCGGCAGAGGTCGCATTTTTTGAGAGTATGAGGGCTGGATTCGCGGCATTCTGCTCTTTGCTTGGCGTTCATCGGCGACGGATCCGCTTCGCGAAGAGACCGCAACGCTGGGCATGCGCGTGTAAAATCACTCAGCATAACTGATCAGAGTTCCCAACGAATGCGCCACTGCACAGAAAGTGGGCCATGAAATCAGGCAGCGTTGACGGTTGCAGAATCTTACAGGCGTCAATCAGCCGACCACCTGCGGCAATTGCCTGAGCACTGGCAAAGACGTTGGCACCGACCGCGGCAAATCTGGCATCCTGAAGCTGGCGCCAGATCATCAAGTGGCATGGCTTCCCCTCGCGGGCAGTCGTTGCAAGCGTCGACCCGTGAATTGCCTGATAAACTTGTGGCAGGGCATATTTCGACTCAAGTAATGTCAAGCTGGGATGTGGGACAAACTGTAGATCACCCAGCTGATCAGACGATTCCGCTGCAAGATCCTGCGCCGAATACGGCATGGCATCCGCCGCGGTGCGTGCTCGATTGAGAGCCCAGTCAAGTCTTGCGAGATCAGGCAAATAAGGCAACTCGCCCGCAAGCGCTTCACCCTCTAGATATCCAGCGAAGTCGTTGCCATACTCGGCGACGCAAGGCTGTCGAGGCGGATGCAGCATCAGAAATCGCCCAGCCACGACTTGCATGGCGTCGGCACCGAGGAGCTTTGTCACAGTCGGGAATGTCACGGCGAGGGCGGCCGCTAGGCTGATCCGGTGGTTGTTGCGATAGACGCTGAGGGGATGGCCGGGCGGAAGATGAGTCGGGCGATAGAGGCCGGGCGGCTCTGATGCCCCTTGACCGCGGACAGTGCCACACATCTGGCGCTGTAGTTCAAGAAGTCCGAGCATGTTCTGCCTCCCCCGCGCGGCTGAACTTGATGGCATCTGCCATCGCGGCCTCGCACACCAACTGATCAAGCGCTGGAAGATGGCTGTCCCACTCGACTAGCGACACAGCCATGGGAAAAAGCGAGATGGCGTGGCGGTAGAGGTCCCAGACCGGCTGGGAGACCGGGCTGCCATGATCATCGATCAGGATCTGCCGCCCGTCCTTCCTGGCCGTGTAATGACCCGCCAGATGGATTTCTTCGACGCGTTCCCTGGGCAGTTCTGCCATCACTGCCGCCGGGGATATGCCGAGATTGTGGGCGTTGACATGGAGATTATTGACGTCGAGCAGCAGGCCGCAGCCACTGCGCCGCGCGAGCTCTGCGAGGAACTCGCCTTCTGGTATCGGCGAATGGGCGAAAGCGACATAAGCGCTGGGGTTCTCCATCAGGATGCGGCGTTTCAGCCGGTCCTGCACCTCGCATACATGGTCGATCACAATCTGCAGCGCCTCTTCGGTATAGGGCAGCGGCAGCAGATCATTGAGGTAGATGCCGTCGAGGCGACACCAAGACACGTGCTCGGATACCAGGAACGGATCGACCGTGCCGACAAGTTCAGCGAGCCTTTCCAGGTGCTGGCGGTCAAGTGGCTCGGCGCCCCCCAGTGACAAGCCGACGCCATGCAAAGAAACCGGATAGTGTCCCCGCGCCTCCAGCAGCGACTGCCGCGCCGGCCCGCCACCCCTATAGTTCTCCGGATGCGCCTCAAGAAAGCCGACGCCCGGCTTCGTCGCACAGACAGCTTCATGGTGCGGCGCACGCAGCCCGATCCCCGTAGCCAACATCGCCTAATCCACCGTACTGGCGGGTGACGTGATGAGGCGCGCCCCGCGTTGGTGGCTGAGATAGGCCCAGAGCCATTGTATCGCGACCAGAAGGCGGCTGCGCACGCCGGTAAGGAAAGCAACATGAACGATGCCCCAGAGGAACCAGGCAGTTCGTCCCGTGAGTTGGATCTTGCCGAAATCGGCGACCGCCTCCTGCCGCCCGATCGTTGCAAGCGAGCCCAGATGGCGATAGCGGAAGGGTGCCGGGGTGGCCCATCCGCACAGGCGCGCAGCAATGACGCGCCCGACATAGGTGCCCATCTGCTTGGCGGCCGGTGCCAGGCCGGGCACCGGTTTGCCGTCGCTATGAACGCTGGCCGTATCGCCGATGACGAAAATCTCCGGCGCGTCCTTAAGGGCGAGATCTGGGCCGACAACCGCACGGCCGGTACGATCCTTGTCACAGCCGAGCCACCGCGCTGCGGGCGACGCCATGACTCCTGCTGCCCAAAGTATCGTCCGACAGCGAATTTGACGTGCCCCGAGGGAAATGCCGTCGGCCGAACACTCCGTCACAGGCTGTCCCAATGCCACGTCGACGCCGAGGCGCTTCAGGGCGGCGACGGCCTTGACGGAGAGGGCCTCTGGAAAGGCCGGCAGCAACCGCGGGCCGGCTTCGACGAGGAGCACGCGCGCTTGGCTCGGGTCGATCGAGCGAAAATCATGGACCAATGCCTGTCGCGCAAGCTCGGCGATGGCCCCCGCCAGTTCGACGCCGGTCGGCCCGCCGCCGATGACGGCAAAGGTGAGCAAGGCACGTCGCATTTCCGGATCCTGCGTCGTCTCGGCCTGTTCGAAAGCAAGGAGGAGCCGGCGACGAATCTGGGTCGCATCGTCGATCTTCTTGAGGCCGGGAGCAGTCTGCTCCCATTCGTCATGGCCGAAATAACTGTGCCGCGCACCGGTCGCGACGACGAGCTGGTCATAGGCGATTTCTTGATCATCAACCAACACCCTGCGCCGGTAGCGGTCGATCCCCTGCACGCGTCCCATCAGGACCGAGGCATTGCGCTGCTTCTTGAGGATACTGCGGATCGGCGTCGCAATGTCCGCGGGGGACAAAGCCGCTGTCGCTACCTGGTAGAGCAGAGGCTGAAACAGGTGATAGTTGCGCCGGTCGATGAGCGTGATGCGGCACGGCGCCTGGGCCAGCGCCCTGGCTGCGGTCAGACCGGCAAAACCGGCGCCCAGAATAACGACATGCGGGCGATCGTCACCCATGGCAGGCCCCTATTTGACGGGATAGTGAAACATCTTGGCGATGAGATGGTCGACTGAAATCTTGCCTGGACCGCGACTGACCAGCAGTAGCAGGAAAGTCATCCAGGTCAGATGTTCGACCCAGCTCTGCGGATAGACAAAAGTCTGGATGACCAGGGTCATGCCGATCATCGGCAGACAGGCCAGGCGCGTAGCGAGGCCCAGGATGAGCAGCACGGGCGTGGTCAGTTCGACACTGGCGGCCAAGGGTGCCGCCAATTCCGGCGGCAGGACCGGTACCTTGTATTCGCTGGCAAAGAGCTGCAGCGTCAGATCCCAATTGGCCAGCTTGCTCTGACCGGCGCGCCAGAAGATCGTCGCCATGGAAACACGCGCCGCCAGTTGCAGCAGACTCATCGGCAGACGTTCGAGCCGCTCATAGGCATTGCGCAGCCTGGCGGCCGGGCGCCAACCCGACATCGCTTCATCGTCATTCATCATCATGGTCATGGAAAAGTCCTTCATCTCGGTCATCCTTTTGGGTGGAGCATGACGTCGGCAACAGCGCCGGCGGCAACCAGGTCGAGGGTTGTGGCGATCGCGTCAAATGAGGTCGTGTGGTTCAGCGCCGCAGCACTGGCGCTCAACAGCACAACGCCGCGCGCCAGCGCGGACTCGAAGACAAATCGCGGCGCCGCCAGGATTTCTGTTCGCACGTTTTCCTCGCCCGGCGAGAGTCGCAGGCGTAGCGGTTCCGCGGCCGGCGCGGCCGGCAAAGCGCCGCCCTGCCATTCATGGACCGCGAAGCGCAGCGGCAGATACCGGAAGCTTGGCTGCAGCCGTAGCACCAGGTTCATATGATTGGCGATGATTTCGGCGGACAGGCAGCAGGTTCCGATGCTTGGCTCCCGGTCCACCATGCCCGCGAGATAGAAAGCGAGATCCAGCCGTGCGAGGTCCGCGAGTGCCGGCTCGGCGCGACCTTCCTCCTGTTGTCCTAGGAAAGCCGCAAAGCCGCGCGGATCGCCGGCACCGACGGCAACGCTCCCGCGATAGTCTTGCCACAGACCGGCAAGCCGGCGCATGCCGATATGCCGGCCGACCAGGCGGTAGACCAGAACGGCATCGACAGCGCGCGGAGCTGGCCTGCTGGTGCAGATGTCACCGCGGATAGCGGCCACGAGCGATGTCATGTCACCGGCAGCCTGGCCTTGGTGAACGCAGTGACGGAAATGCAGTGATCGCGGCAATTTCGGCACCCGGAAAGATGTTGGCGGGAGACTGGCCGGGGGCGCCCGATCTGGCGCCCCCGTACAGGATCGGCCTTACTTGGGCTCCAAGCTGCCGCCGTTGATCTTGCTGCAGACGCCCTTGGGCACGAACACCCAGGCATCGCCCTGGCCGCCGGCGGCCACGGAACCGGCGCAGGAATTGGTCGCGGTCTGGCAGTCGTTCTGGCCGCCGGCCGCTACGCCGAAGCATTTTTCGAATTCGTAGGACGGCGGCGTCGCCGGGCCGGCATTGGCGGCAGCGATGCTCATCAGGCTGACGGCAGCGGTCGCGGCGGCAAAGAGGGTGGCATTGGTGATCTTCATTGGGATCTCCCGATCTTCTGTAGAGCGGCGAGACCATCTCGCCGTCATGGCCAGTATTCCCGCGCGGCCGCCAGGACTAAAATGCCGCTTCATCACCATATTGATGCAGCGTGAGCATCGATCGCCCTGCCTGCCGCCCAAACAAAAACGCCCGGCATCGGCCGGGCGTCTGCTGCGTCAGGATGATCGTGTCAGAGGTAGGTTCCGGCTATATCGACACTGGAATGAACTCCCAGGGCGTCAAAGTTCTGCAGCAGCCAGGCATCGGCGTGAGCACGGCCGGCTTCCTTGAGATCGAGCAGGAAATCCCAATCGGCATTGAGCTTCGAGAGCACGCTAAGCTTTTGCATCACCGCTTCCGCCGAGATCGAGTGAATTCGCAGCTTTTTCAGGTCCTTTGTCGGATCGTCATGGTCCTGATGCTCGTCAATCAGCTTGGTGACGAAATTGATCGCCCGCATCTCCCGCATCAGGGAAGAATTGAAGCTGATCTCGTTGATGCGGTTGATAATCTCACTGGCGGTGCGCGGCAGCTCCTCGCGGTTCATCGGGTTGATGTGGACAACCACCACGTCGCTGCTTTCGGTGTTGTAGATCAGCGGGAAGATCGCTGGATTGCCCATATAGCCGCCATCCCAGTAGTGCTCGCCATCGATCTCTACTGCCTGGAACAGGAAGGGGAGGCAGCCGGAGGCAAGTACCGCTTCCGCGGTAATCTCGGCACCCTCAAAGACCTTCACCTTGCCGGTACGGACATTGGTGGCGGACAGAAAAAGCCGTATCGGCAGGGGGCGGCTGCGGAATGCGTCGAAATCGACCGATGCCGCGAGGACTTCGCGCAATGGATTCCAGTTGAGCGGATTGATCTGATAGGGCGACATCACCCGGGTGACGAAGTCGAGCCACATGAAGGACGGCGAACTCTCCAGGCCCTGATTGCCGGTCACTTTATCCCACCAGGTTGCCTGGAACGGTGACAATTGGGCGGCATGGGCGACGCGGCGCCAGAAATGCGCCAGGGCCGATTTGGCGCCAGCGCGGCCACCTTCCTGATAGCCATAGACCATGACCGTCGCATTCATGGCGCCAGCTGAAGTCGCCGAAATGCCGTCAAATTCGATGCGCTCATCTTCCAGCAGCCGGTCGAGCACGCCCCAGGTGAAGGCGCCGTGAGCGCCGCCGCCCTGCAAGGCAAGATTGATGCTGCGCGTCGCCGTGCTGGCGGAATCGTCGGTTCGGCCGCCATTCGCCGGGCGCAGGGTGGATGCCAAGGTGTTCATCATCTTCTCCCTCAATGCGCCGTCCAGCCGCCGTCGACCGAGAGGGTTGCTCCCGTGATCGACTTTGCAGCAGCACCGGCCAGGAACACGGCAAGGGCGCCGATCTCATTCGCCTGCGCGAACTGCTTGTTCGGCTGCTGCGCCAGCAACACGTTGCGGATCACCTCTTCCCGCCCGATCTTGTGGGACAATGCCTGGGCCGTGATCTGCTTCTCGACCAACGGCGTCCAGACATAGCCGGGGCAGATCGCATTGGCGGTGATACCTGCCTCCGCCGTTTCCAGTGCCGTGACCTTGGTAAGACCCAGGATGCCGTGTTTGGCGGCGACATAGGCCGATTTGAAGGGCGAGCCCACCAAACCATGCGCCGAGGCGATGTTGATGATGCGACCGAAGCCGCGGCGCTTCATGCCGGGCAAGACCTGCTGCGTGGTGTGGAAGGCGGCGGACAGGTTGATGGCTAGAATCGCATCCCATTTCTCTGCCGGAAAATCCTCGATTGGCGCTACATGCTGGATGCCGGCATTGTTGACGAGGATGTCGACCTGACCGAAACGCGCTTCCGTGACAGCCACAAGGTCGGCAATCTCAGCCGGCCGGGTCATGTCTGCGCCGTGATAGATTGCGTCGACGCCATGTGCCGTCGCCAGGCGCGCCGACGACCTTTCCAGTTCGGCGCGGTCGCCGAAACCGTTCATCACGACATGGGCGCCGGCCATGGCCAATTCCTCCAGCACGGCAAGACCGATGCCGCTGCTGGAGCCGGTGACGATGGCAACGCGGCCCGCCAGCGGCCGGCCGGGAATCGCGGTTTCTGGGGCCGTCGCTGGGGCGCTTGCCGGCGGCAAGCCCTGCGCCGGCTTCTCGGGGACGAAGGAGTTCATGGGTCAGTGGTCCTGGTTGGGGATCGGAATGCCACCAATCTGCCTGGATTGTCGCCAGCCAGGAAATGCCAGGTCCCTATGAATTCCATGCAGCATCAGCATCGCCGCTTCCATGCCCGCAAGGTATAGTTCATCGGCGGATATCGCGCGGCGCATGTGCCGATTTCTCAGTCAGGGGAATGACCTACCAATGGAAATGCATCAGATTCGCTACTTCCTGGCGGTGTGCACGACCCTGAATTTCACCCGGGCCGCCGAGCACTGCAACGTGACGCAGCCCGCTTTGACCCGCGCCATCCAAAAGCTGGAGGAAGAGCTGGGCGGCCTGCTGTTCCGCCGCGAGCGCAAATTCACCCATATCACCGATCTCGGGCATCTGGTGCGCCCGCAGCTCGAAGCCGTCCTGGCGCAAAGCGAGCAGGCGCGGACCACCGCAAAGAGCTTCCTGCATCTCAAGGATGCGCCGCTCAAACTGGGCGTCATGTGCACCATCGGGCCGATGCGTTTCATCAGCTTCCTGTCGCGCTTCCGTGCCGATCATTCCGGTATCGATGTCAGCCTCATTGAGGGCGTTCCGGAGGAGCTGACGGAACTGCTGATGTCCGGCGCACTCGATGTTGCAGTCATGACGGCGCCGGAGGCGGAGAATGATCGCCTTACCCTGCGGCTGCTTTACGAAGAGCACTTTGCCGTCGCCTTCCCGCCCGGTCATCGATACGAGCAATTCGACGCCGTCCCCATCAAGGAGATCGGTGGCGAATCCTATCTGGCCCGGGTCAATTGCGAATACTACGAGCGCCTCGACAACATCCTGACCGAGCGCATGGTCATGCTGGAGGAAGTCTATCGCTCCGAGCGCGAGGATTGGATCCAGACCATGGTGATGGCCGGCATGGGCATCTGCTTCATTCCGGAATTCTCGCCCGTCCTGCCGGGCCTTTGCATCCGCCGCGTGGTCGATCCGGAAGTGACGCGCAAAGTGTTCCTGGTCAGTGTCGCCGGCCGCCGCTTCTCACCCGCCGTTCAGACATTTGTGAAGGCCATCGACCAGCACAAATGGCCCGAGCAGGTCGCCGCCAAATGACTTCGGCGATATCGCAGCCGCCCCCCCGCCGTGGCATCAGCAGCCGCTTGGCTCCGGGGTTCCTGGTCGCTGGCGGCTGTTTTCTCGCCGCCGGCCTGGTGAACTACAATTGGCAGCGAGCGGCCGACCGGAATGCCGATGAACTGGTGGCGCAGATCAACCAGCGCATCACGGCCTCAGTCGCGCGGCAGATCAAGAACCAGCTCGACAGCGCGGAATCGGCCCTTGCCGCCCTGCGTACGGTCTTCTTCCAAGACGTAATCCGTATCGACAACGAGGCCAAGCGGGAGTTCGTCTTCTTGTCTTCGCTGCAGTCCAGCGGCGACCTGTCCTGGGTTACTTTCGGCTGGCCCGACGGCAGCTTCTTCGGTGCGCGCAAGGACATCGACAACAACGTCCACATGATCGAGGTTAAGAAGGACGCCCGCGCGGAACAGAATCTGCGCATCGACGACTATCTAGCGACCGCTCACGACATCCAGTTCCAGCAGCGACGCTGGGGCACCAGCGCATTCAACGCCAGTTTGCAACCTTGGTATCTGGCCGCACAGAACCAAGACCATTCGGCCTGGACTGAAGGCGACGCCTCTCCGCTGGGCGAACGGGACGCCATCACTGTTTCGGACCGGCTGACGCTCTATGGACGCTATATCGGCGTTCTCGCCGTCAGCATTGACCTCGAACGGCTGGCGCGGTTCGTCGATCGATTGGAGATTACCAAGCGCGGCCAGGCGCTCATCCTCGGGCCGGATGGGCGCGCCTTGACGGTCGACGGCTGGCACCCGGTCAACGACATGCATGATTCCGGCAAACGCGCCGTTTCCGCAACCCTGGCCGCCATGCCCGGCGCGCTAACACGGATCACGCGACCGGTCAGCCTGATGGGCGAGGATCCTCTCACCCATCGGGGTTACTACCTCAACGTCTCGCGCCTTCCCTATCGCGACTGGTCGCTGGTCATCGCTATTCCAACCGCCGACATTCTCGGCGACATCCCAGCGACCACACGGCGACTTTACGTTGTCGTCGGAATCCTCGCCGTGCTCGTCGCCGCCGCCGCCTTCCTGATGGCCGACCGGCTGGTGACGCGGCCGTTGGCTGGAATAGCGAAACAGCTACGGGCCATCGGTGGTTTCGACCTCCATGCCATTCGCTACCGCCCCTCCGCCTTGCGCGAGTTTGACCAACTGTCGCGCAGCCTGGTTCAAATGGGGGCGGGCCTCGGCTCGTTCCGCAAATATCTGCCGGCAGACCTTGTGATATCCCTGGTGCGGGACGGCAGGGAGGCGCGGCTCGGTGGCCAGAAGCGGCAATTGACGGTCCTCTTCAGTGATCTTGCCGGTTTTACTAGCCTGACCGAAGCCGAGCCGGAGCGCATGGTGCATTTCCTCGGCGCCCATTTCGACGACATGTCGCAAGCCATTCATGCGACGGGCGGCACCATCGACAAATTCATCGGCGATTCCGTGATGGCTTTCTGGAATGCACCCAATCCACATGAGCAGCCGGAGATCGCGGCCTGCCGTTCCGCCCTCGCCGCACGCGCGCGCTTTCATGCCCTGCTGGCGCAGGCGGATTGGCGCTTTGCCGCGCCACCGGGCCTGCGTATCGGCATCAACACCGGCTCGGCGCTGGTCGGCAACATCGGCTCGCAGGATCGCCTCAACTACACCGCACTCGGCGATACGGTAAATGTCGCCAGCCGATTCGAGTCACTCAACAAGCAGTACGGCACGGAGATCCTCATCGGTGCGGATACGGCGGCGGCACTGGATGCTGGCTTCCATCTGCGCAAGCTGGATCAGGTTGCTGTCTATGGCCGACGTGGCGGCAGTTTCATCTACGAACTAATCGCCGAAACCGATCCCGACACGGCACGACCCGATTGGATCGCCTGTTACGAACAGGGGCTCGACGCCTATTTCCGCCGTGAGTGGCAGCAGGCGCAGGCCCTCTTCGTCGATGCTGCGAGGCTTCGGGGCGACGATCCGCCGTCACGCGTCATGGCCGGGCGTTGCGCGGCCTTCATGACGACGCCCCCCGATGCCGATTGGGCCGGGATCGCCGTCGCCGCAGTGAAATGACGGCCCTAACGACCTGCTGGCAATGTCAGCCGCCAGGCGAGGACAAGGCCCGATATCAACCCGATACTAATCCCCAGGACGCAGGCCTGCCAGCCACCCAGGCTGAACATCTGCCCCAGCACGAAGCTGCCGAGAAGCCCGCCCAGGAAATAGCTGGCAAGATAGAGTCCGCCGGCACTACCACGATCGCGATGCGCTGCCCGCCCGACGAATCCAGTCGCGATGGCCTGGGCAAAGAAGGTACCGGCGCCGATCAGCGCCAGGCCCAGAAGGACCAGCGGCAATGACGATGTCAACAGCATCGGCATGCCGGCCAGCGCAACCGCGAGGCCGGCCATGGCAGACCAGCGCGCGCCGAAGCGAACGGCGGCAAGACCGGCGAATGGCGTTGTCAGCATGGACGGCACGAACACGAAATAGACAAGGCCGAGCTGCATCTGGTGAACACCGAAGGGTGCTGCAACCAGCACAAAATTGACGTAGGTGAAGGTGCCGATGAAGGCAAAGAGAATGACGAAGCCGAGGGCGAACGCCGCCCGGAGCGGCGGATTGGCGAGGTGACACCGCAGATCGCCCCAGGCCGTCACCGGTTGCTCGGCTGCGCCGCTCATGGGTTTGGCGCGTGTCAGCGTCACATGGGCCAACACGGCGCCGAGTACATTGAGCATCGCGAAGATGTAGAAGTTCCCGGCCAGGCCCAGATGATCGGCGATGGCCGCCGACATCAACCGACCGAAAAGATTGCTGGCGACATTGCCAGTGACGTAGGCAGCGAGAGCGGCGGCGATTTCCTGCGGGCCGGACCGCTCGGCAAGATAGGCAAGCGTCAAGCTGAAGGCGGCTGACATGCAGAGACCCTGGGCGATGCGCAACAGCCCGAAGACGGCAAGGTTCGGCGCGTGGGCCAGCAGCGATGTCGGCACGGCCAGAACAACCAGGCTGACGACCACCCAGCGGCGGCGGTCAAGCTTCCGGCTGAACAGCGCCACCAGCAGGCCGGCGACAGCCATGCCCAATGTACTGGCGTTGACGGCAACCCCCATTGCCGCGGGGGTGGTGCGATAGGCCAGCGTCAATGCCGGCAGGATCGCCTGCGTCGCGAACAGGTCGACCAGCGTCAGAAAGGCGATAAGGCCGATGATGCCGAGGTTGAACAGATCGCGCGCGATTGGTCGCGCTGTCGATAGATAACTCGATTCCAGGATACGCGCCTCAGACATCGATCGTACTCCGTTTGCCGGAAGCGAAAACGCGTGACGCCACGGGGGACGGCCGCAGCGTCACGCGCCTCATGCAGGCGACTGTTCGTCGCCCGCAATTCGCTTGTTACATGTTCATGTCGTTGGCATCGTGCAGGATGTCGACCGAGATCAACACGGCCTTCTTCTTGCTCTTGTTTTCCCACCAATGCGACGTGGCATGGGTCTCCGGCGCCACGTCGCCGGCCTTGTGGATGATCGGCACGGCGCAATTGCTGGCATGCTCGATGACGGTACCACTGACGACATAAATCATCGCCGGCCGGTCGGCATGGGCGTGCCACGGCACAATGCCACCCGGCTGTACTTCCAGGCGACGCAGACGGAACTGGTGATCATTGAGCGCCACCATTTCTTTCGACAGGTCGGTCGCGGCAAGAACCGTATCGGTGACACCCTTGGGCTCCATCGGCCCCGGCTGCGTCACGTCCATACCGACCTGGTCGGCAGGACAGGAGCCGGCACTGGCGGCGGCGGCGCCCATCACTGAAAATCCGGCGACCAGCAACATCGCGGGCAGCCTGCGCCAGAAATTCCGGCGGCTTCGTTCGAACGAAATCATGACAATCTCTCCATGTGACTTTGGGATGCCAGGGCACATCGGAGCCGTGGCGACAGAGAGAGCATCGGGGATGGCGAGGCACTGGAAAAATGCCAATCGGTTATTGATCCGATAGGCGGCAGTATTTGCGGTTCTCAGCATCTACTCCGAGCGGCATGGGCGCCAACGCCGTCGCTTGGAAAGTAGACTGCAGAGAAACAACGGGGCCAGACAATGCGTCTCCCCGCCTCTCACATCCCCGAAAGGCTTGAGCGGAACACAAAAGGAACATATACTGATTTTCGTGACATGTTTTTAACCGGTATCAATGGCTCATGGACAGGAACTCAGTGCCGGGCCCCAGGCAAGCGGCGCACCTGAATCAGAGGCAATCCATAAGGGATTTATCCTCACGCGCCATTGGCGTGACACCCCGGTCGGTACTGAAATCGACTTTTGGCTGGCGACGGACGATGGGCCGAGACAGATCCGCCTGACGGCGCAGGAATCGGTTGCCTTCGCCCCTGCCGACGCGGCGCCTCAAATTGAGAGATCCCTCGCACGAATCCGTGGTGCCTATTGGCGCCCACTGCCTCTCAAGACGTTCAAGCAACAGCCCGTCATAGGTATCTACTGCAAACAGTACAAGCAGTTGCTCGGCCTCTCGAAGGAGCTCGCCGCTCAAGACATCAGGCTGTTGGAGTCAGACGTTCGTCCGCCCGAGCGATATCTCATGGAGCGCTTCATCGGCGCTTCCATCGAGTATTCAGGTGGGGAGACCCGAGGCCGGATCGCGATCGACGGCAGGCTGAAGCCATCTGCAGACTACCGCCCCTCGTTGAAACTAGCGTCGCTCGACATCGAGACCAGCATGGAAGGCGACCTCTATTCGATTGCCATCGAGGGCTGCGGCGATCGAATTGTCTGGATGCGCAGCAATCAAGCCGCGGCGCCGGCCGATGCGGACTTCACCCTGATCTATTGCGCCAGCACAAAGGAGATGCTGGTGGCTCTTAATCAGTGGCTTGAAGCGCATGATCCGGACATCGTTGCCGGATGGAATCTTGTCCAGTTCGATCTCAGAATTCTTCAACGCCACGCCGAAAGCTGCGGCATTGAACTAACTTGGGGCAGAGATGGATCGCCCATTGATTGGCGGCAGCACCCCGCCAAGGCGGAACGGTACTTCGCCGCAGTCGCCGGCCGCTTGATGATTGACGGCATCGACGCCCTGAAGGCCGCGATGTGGATGTTTCCCTCATACAGCCTTGAGTATGTCTCGCAGGCGCTTCTGGGCAAAGGCAAGAAGATAGACAACCCCTATGACCGCGTGAACGAGATCACCCGGCTGTTTCACGAAGATAAGGCCGGCCTTGCTCGGTATAACCTCAGCGACTGCGAGCTCGTAACGCAGATCTTTGCCAAGGCGAAGTTGCTCGAATTTCTCGTGGAACGAGCCAATGTCATGGGGCTGCAGTCAGACCATTATGGTGGCTCGATTGCAGCCTTCTCTCATCACTACCTGCCGCTGATGCATCGCGCCGGCTATGTCGCACCAAATGTGGGAGAGAACCAGAGCCAGGGCTTTCCGGGCGGATACGTCATGGACTCTATGCCGGGGCTGTACGATTCCGTTCTCGTCCTCGACTACAAGAGTCTCTATCCATCGATTATTCGGACATTTCTTGTCGACCCGGTCGGCCTGATCGAAGGTGAAACAGCCAGCGACCCCCGCACGACGGTTCAAGGTATCAATGGAACAACCTTCTCCCGAGCGATCAACTGCCTGCCTCAGATCGTCACGACTCTCTGGCAGCAACGGGATGCCGCCAAGGCACAAAGGAACGAGCAGCTTTCCCAGGCAATCAAGCTTTTGATGAACGCATTCTGCGGGGTACTCGGGTCACCAGACTGCCGCTTTTTCGATCCGCGACTGGTTTCCGCCGTCACCTTGCGCGGCCATCAGATCATCCAGCAAACCAGGCGGCTCGTAAATGAAGTAGGCTACGAGACGATCTACGGCGACACAGACTCCATCTTCATCTCGTTGGGACGACCTCATTTGAACGATGCGGCCGAAAAAATTGCAGAGCGACTGGCCGCCAAGATCAATGACTGGTGGACGACCCATCTCCGGGACACGTTGGACCTCAAGAGCCATCTTGAAATCGAGTTTGACACGCACTACCGGCGGTTTTTCATGCCGACCATCCGCGGAACGGATGAAGGCAGCAAGAAGCGCTATGCGGGGCTGACGACAAATGACGATGGATCGGAGGAGATCGTATTCCGTGGCTTAGAGAGCGCCAGGACCGACTGGACCCGGCTCGCGCAGAATTTTCAGCGTGACTTGTATCAGCGAGTATTCAGGGCGGAACCATATGAAGATTTAATTCGCGGCTACGTCAACAACACCAGGGAAGGACGTTTCGATGATCTTCTCGTCTATCGCAAGCGGCTCCGGCGCGACCTCAAACAATATCAGCGCAACGTCCCACCCCACGTCAAAGCTGCTAGACTGGCGGACGCCGACAACCTGCGGCACCATCGTCCGGCCCAATATCAGAATGGCGGCTGGATCAGCTATGTCATGACCGTTGCCGGACCCGAGCCCACGACGGCCAGAACATCGAAAATCGATTACGAGCACTACGTCCAGCGACAGCTGCAACCAATCGCCGACGCAATCCTGCACAGCCTCAATGACGATTTCGAGAACATCGTGAGATCGCAAGGCACACTATTTTAGTGACGGTAAGTGCCGACCTCTCGGCTATGCAGGCGTCGTCGGACTACCTGCGTGCGATATCAACATCCATCAGTCGTGCGCGTCAGCCACAACCGGATCGTGGGCATTCAGAGGCGAAAACGCCGGAGAGCCAGGAAATGCCCGATTTTTCAGGGTATCTCCGATACGCGAGGGCAGTGGCTTTTCGGCCAACCCGCCGAAACTGCGCTACACTTCGGGATTGTATCGAGTAGCTTTTACTACTGCAGAGAGTGTGGCTGTGCTGGCAGTCGCCAGCGAACTGATCTCTGAATTTTCCCTGTTTCGCTGGGAAAATACAGGGAAAACCGGGCGATCTGCACTATCTATATGCGCTTTAGCTTATATTTTTGCCAAGTTCCAAGCAGTTAGCGCGAGTTTCCCTATTGGGAGGAGCAGGGAAGCCCTGACGGATTGCAGGGAGGCTGGAGAACATTACAGCGAAATGCAAAGGGGGTCGGTGAGTGGTCTCCGGCCTTATTCGCGACGAAACAGCCTGGTGACAATTTTCAAGCGTCCGGCCTTATTGAATACCTAATTGGCCTCGAGGGGCGGCCACAAGACCGCCCCCAAGCGGCGTTCAGTGCCACGCAGCTGCCAAAGTGCTATCCAGCCCTTGGCGCGTCGCTGTATCCAAATTGAGCTGACCGACCGGTGGCGGACTGAACGAAGCCATCGCCGAACAGAGCAACTCAACATCGCTGACAGTCGCATACCTGCCGTCGGCCAATTGAATATGATCAAGCTTGCGATCGTTACTGGCGTACCAGCCCTGGACGGTGGCCTTGTCATTAGTCCCGATGATCGACACGATCAGATCATTCCCGGACTGAGCGAACCACACCTGATCAGCATTGATTCCAGCCAAGATGGCCAGCTTGTCGGCTGAGCCATCCGTGTCATACTCATCCACGATGTGACTCCCGGCGCCACGACCAAATCGGAACTCGTCCGCACCGGCAGCACCGATGAGGATATCATTTCCGGCACCGCCTTCCAGACGGTTGGCGGTGGCATCGCCGGTCAGCGTGTCGTCGAAGGCCGAGCCGGTGAGGTTCTCGATCGACGAGTAGGTGTCGCCCGCCGCCTCGCCGGTGTTCGAACCCGGTGTCGTCAGACTGGCCGTCACGCCGGTCGCCGCGTTGGCATAGGACGCCGTGTCCGTGCCGTTGCCGCCGATCAGCACGTCGGCACCGCCCCCCCCCGATCAGCGTGTCGTTGCCATCGCCGCCCGAGAGCGTGTTGACGCCGGAATTACCGGTCAGCACGTTGGCACCCGCGTTACCCGTGGCATTGATCGCCGCGGTTCCGATCAGCGTCACGTTCTCCAGATTGGCCGCACCGGAGATGTCGTAAGAGATCGATGCCTGCACCGTATCGGTGCCTTCATTGGCATTCTCGGTAATCACGTCCCCGGCAGCGTCCACCACATAGGTGTCGTTGCCCTTGCCGCCGATCAGCGTATCGTTGCCGGTGCCGCCGTCCAGCACGTTGTCGCCGTCATTGCCGACGATCGTATTGTTGAGGCCGTTGCCGGTGCCGTTGATCGAGCCCGTCCCCGTCAGGGTCAGGTTCTCGACATTGGCGCTCAGTGTATAGCTCACCGATGCCTGCACCAGATCGGTGCCTTCGCCGGTGGCTTCCGTCACCACGTCCCCGGCAGCATCCACCACATAGGTGTCGTTGCCGAGACCGCCGTCCAGCGTGTCGTTGCCGAGGCCGCCATTCAGGATGTCGTCGCCAGCACCACCGCTCAGGCTGTCGTCGCCAAGGTAACCGTAAATCAGGTTCCCCTTCCCATCGCCAACAACCGTGTCCGCACCAAACGTACCTTCGATGGTCGTCAACGGGTCGAAGGATTTGCTGCGGATGGAGCCGTCGTCGGACTGCCGTCCTATACGACCGAAGTGATCTTCATCCTGCAGTCCACGGCCCTCGTCAGTCTTGTCACGGTTCTCGATCTGACCGGCATTGCCCGCGTCGTCATCGCCCGGACTTTTGCTACCTATGAGTTGTTCATCACTATCGGCCTGATCTATCTCAGCCTTACCTATTTGATGCTCTGGGGGTTCAAGCTGTTGGAGAAACGTTGGTATCGGCATCTCGGCCAGATGCCGACAACCACCGCTGACCTTGCCTTGCGTTGACACGCGAGCGCCTGTCGCTCGGCGAGCTTAGATTTCTTCATCGGCCAAGCTCGTATTCTTGAGGTAACCGGAGCCGGAAGACGCTCAGCTAAACTAGCTCAGGAAATTGCGAGGAGGTCATGGATTGCTCCGCCACGGAATGTCGGATCACGTGAGGCTGGCGCTTTTCACCTCTTGCCCTGATGACGGGCTGGATGCGTCAGCGGGTTAAGCCGCAGAAATTGGATCATTTGCCCAATGCCGTGTGTACCATGCGCGCCAGATCTGCCTGCCTGTAAGTGCCTGCTTCGAAAAGAGTTGGGTGATTTCAGTCTGCTGTGATTCTGTCTGTTTGCGAAGACAAGAAGGGACCACGCGATGTGGGCTGAAACCACCCGGGCCGAGCATCGGCGTGCGGGCTGCGCTGTGCAAGCGATATAGCAGATTGCCAATAGCGGCTGATCGATTCGCTGCCGCCGTCGAGCCGTCTCGGTCGACCGCGCACGGCTGATCTTCGGAGCATCGTCAATGGGCTGTTCTATCTGCTGCAGGTCGGATGTACGTGGCGGCTTCTGCCGAAGGATTTTCCGCAGGTCTCGACAGTGCAGCGCTATTTCTGCGCTTGGCGAGAGAGCGGGTTGTGGCTCCGGATCAATCACTTGCTGCTGATGCTGACGCACGCGGCCAGCCCCTCGGCCGGCGTGATCAACAGTCGGTCAGTCAAGACCACGGAAAACGGCGGCCCACGTGGATTTGATGCCGGCAAGAGGATCAAGGGGCGCAAGCGCCATATCCTCACCGACACCGGTGGCCTGCTGGTCACCGCCATCGTGCATAGCGCCAGCATCCAGGATCGCGATGGCGCGCCAGCCGTCCTGGCGTCGATCCGGTAATCCTTCCCCTGGCTGCGCACGTCTTTGCCGACGGCGGCCATGCCGGCAAGAAACTGCGCGGCGCCCTCAGCAAGATCGGGAAATGGACACTTGAGATCATCAGACGGTCCAATCCCGCCAATGGCTTTAAGCTTCTCCCACGGCGCTTGGTGGTCGGACGCACAGTCGCATGGCACAATCGCAACCGCAGGCTCGCCAAGGACTTCGAGGCTTCCATCGATAGCGACGAGACCCTTGTAGCCCTTGCGTTGCATGCACGCGGCAATGGGATTGCCGGCGGCCAGAAGTGGCATGGTGTTGTAGCACTCGGCAAGATCCAGACTGTGCTGACCGATGTCGTCAGCCCCGTACCACGATGTGCCATCCCTTGCTGGCCCGATTATGGCCAGACATCCCAGGCACCCGGCAACCCCTTCGGATAGGTCTGATCGAGGGGGCTGGTCTGACTGGCTGGCGCCATCGTCACGAGCATGAACCAACAGCCCGGCTGATTGTATCGTTCCATGCGTCGTTGCCAGCGCGCCGGGTCCTCGAACTGCGCATGCGGCGCTGCATGGCAGCCTTTGCAGCAGGGGAGAATATCCAGTGGTAAGCGATAGTCTTCCAGATGAAGAAAGATATAGCCGCGTCCTTTTGGCTGACTGGGATCAGAGAAGCCGCAGATCGAGCAAGCGGTCGGCCGCAGCACCGTTCCGTCACGAATGGCTGCGTTTTGAATGGGAATGGTCGCGCGTTGCTCAGCCGCGCTGAAGCCGTCCGTCATCGATCAGGCGCGTTGAACACCGGCGGGAACCGGGCCATCAGACCGAGCTCACCAGTCGCGTGGCGTCCTCCGCCATCCCCGAGATCCTGCGGCTCCTGGACAAGGACTCCCGCGACCCGGAGGCAATCGATGTGGTGCTGGCATCCAATATGATCTCCGTTGGCGTCGACATTTCGCGGCTCGGCCTCATGGTCGTCAACGGCCAGCCCAAGGGCATCGCAGAGTACATCCAGGCCACCAGCCGGGTCGGCCGCGGCAAAGTCCCGGGGCTCGTCGTTTCTGTCTATAATGCCAACAAGGCGCGTGACAGATCCCACTATGAAACCTTCTTAACCTGGCACCAGAGTCTCTATCGCGAAGTGGAAGCGACCAGCGTCACCTCGCTCGCTCCGCGCGCCAGGGACCGGGCTCTGCACGCACCTCTCGTCGCGCTTGACCCATCACTGCGAGATCGTCGAGACGGGCAACGAAAGCTGGCGCCTCAAGACACGCCAATAAAACCCTCCCCCGGCCCCCCACCCGGCGGATGCCCAAGGTGGGTCCACAGGGCACCTCCCACGGCCGCCGCCGCCAGCGCAATGACACGCGCCGCGTCGGCCGCGGGTCCCTCCTATGGACTACCTTGATCATCCGTAAAGACACGCTCTCACAGGGGCCCCTTTTGCGCGCCGATCGGGGGTCCCGTTTGCATGCTGATTGACACTCGAGGCTCATCTCCGAAGGCGGCAATGGGCACTTTTCGGCTCGCTTCAATCGTCAGGCAATGCCGGCGCTAGAGCCATCGGGCCACGTCAAAGCGCTTTGCTGGCCGCCTGGGCGTTGGCACCGAAGCTCGCTGTTCCGATGCTCATTGCGCCCGACCATAAGACTGGTGCAGCCCACGAACACTCCAGATATCGCCCGACTTCAACCAGGGAATCCGGTGGAGCCCGAAGCGTCAGGATCGCAAAACCGACTGCGGCAATCCAATAATGATTGAGCAAAATCTTCGTCGCGAGGTCCGGATCGGTAGGCCGTATCGATCGCGACGCCTGGCGAATTCGCGCTGCCGTACAGTCAACGGAAGCATGGCTGGAAAGCGCCGTTGCGAGCGCGGTCAGGAGATAGATCAATTTGAGAAGCGGAAGTATGGCGGACGCAGAACTGTCTGACGCCGGGCCGGCGCCGGACGGAACAACGACAATCAGCCCGTAGCGTGCCGAGAGAGTTACGATGAGAGTAGCCACTCCGACGGCCACGAGTTGAATACATGCCGCCACAATACCTGCTTGCAAGAGCCGGAGCATTGCCCCCAACTTTCACGGCGCGTTGATCTTCACCCTCACATGCTCAAGCAGTCCCAGTAAGCCTTTCAGGATGTCTGTCGGCGACGGTGGGCAGCCTGGGATATGAAGGTCAACCGGGATAACCTCCGATACCCCGCCGACAACCGCATAGCTTCCAGCAAAACAGCCACCGTCCAGGGCACAGTCTCCAGTAGTGACGACCCATTTTGGATTTGGCGTCGCTTCATAGGTACGAAGCAGGGCCACGCGCATATTCGTGGTGACGGGACCGGTCACCAGCAGGACGTCGGCATGACGTGGCGATGCAACGAAGCGGATACCGAAGCGCTCTATGTCGTAGAAGGCGTTGCTGAGCGCATGTATCTCGAGCTCGCAGCCGTTGCAGGAACCGGCATCTACCTCGCGGATAGACAGGCTTCGACCCAGGCGCCTGCGCGCCACGCGATCCAATTCCCCGGCAAGTGCGGCAATCGCGGCGCCACTCGGTGCGGGGGGCGGCTCCGTGAACGGCGATCGAATGAGACTCTCGATGAGCAACTTTCTCATGGCGCACCTCTATAGATCGTGGCCCGAATATGAGCAGTTGAACGACTTGTTGCAGAGCGGAAAGTCGGCGACGATATTGCCTTCGATGACCGCTTCCAGCAGCGGCCATTGAAACCAGGAGGGGTCGCGCAGATGGCAGCGTGCCACCGCGCCATCCGCAGCAATATGCAACCACGTCAAAATATCGCCGCGAAAGCCCTCGACGAGCGCCAGGCCTTCCCGCGGTTCGTGCACGTCGGCAATATCGATGCGCACCGGGCCGACTGGCAGTTCCTTCATGATTTGCTCAATCAGCGAAAGACTCTGCTCGACCTCGCGAATACGTATCCAGACACGCGCGTTGACGTCGCCCTCAGTCAGTATCGGTATCTCGAAGTGAAGCTTGTCATAGGGTGGGTAACCAGCGCCGCGCCGCGCATCAAAATGCCGTCCCGAGGCACGGCCGACATAGCCACCGACCCCAAATTGACGCGCCAGCGCCGAAGTGAGAACACCGGTCGAGACAGTTCGGTCCTGCAGCGAGGCCGTGTTGTCATAAAGCTCGACCAATCGCGGGAATTGCCGCTTTATCTCGGTGACGACAGCCTGAATACTACTGGCGCCCTCGCGACTGAGGTCAACCGTTATACCTCCAGGCACGATCCTGTCACGCATCAGGCGATGGCCGAATGCGACGCCCGCTGCGCGCAAGACGCGCTCACGCAGCACACCACAATGGGTGTGCATAATTGCAAATGCAGCGTCATTGCAGATCGCGCCAATGTCGCCGATATGATTGGCCAGACGTTCCATTTCGGCCATGAGTGCACGCAACCATACGGCACGCGGCGGTGCCTCAATCCGCAATGCCGCCTCCGCGGCGCGAGAGAAGGCAAGGGAATAGGCAACCGTGCTGTCGCCGGACGCGCGTCCCGCGAGACGCACCGCGTCCCCAAGGTTGGCGCCGATCATCAAACTCTCAATGCCTTTATGGACATAACCCAGGCGTTCTTCGAGACGAACAACTGTCTCTCCATTCGCCGTGAAGCGGAAATGGCCTGGCTCGATAATCCCGGCATGAACCGGTCCGACGGCGATCTGGTGCAGACCGGGCCCATCGGCGGACAAGAACGCATAGGACGGCATCGGCTCGGGTGGTTGCTGATGGCCAAGCGGGCGCAGCGTTGCCCAATGTCCGTGGTCTAGCCAGGGGCGCATGTCCGGCAGGCCCTCCGGTTCAAGTCCTACCAAGTCTCGGATCGCACGCTCCAACCTGATCGCCGGCGGGTGCCGTCGTCCAACCGACGGGTATCGGCCCTCCGCACAGTTCAGGCTGGCAATAGCAATATGTGCTGCCGTCTCCTCGAGCAGCGCCATGTGGGCAACATCCGTTTCGCCCCAGAGGCCGAGAAGAGTCCAGTGACCTCCCGCAAGTTGTTCAATGGCGAAGTTCCAGACAGACGTCTCGACGACAGCACGCGCACAAGGACCATGGCGCCATATTCGCTGGTCGTTCGAGAAGAGTTCCATCAGCGCGGCCATATCCTCTTCCTCTCAGCCTCACCCCAAAAGTTGCGCGACGTGCTGAAACCAGGCAACCAGCGAAGGCGGTAGAAAAATGCCGCCACCGAGTACGAGCGCGAAATGCGCATACATCGGTACATATGAAGCTTGCGTCGGCGCAGTACTGCCCTTTGGTTCCCCAAAGGCAAGACTGCCAAGACGTAGCAACAAAGCGCCGAATGCGACCAAGAGCCCAAGCACGAGGGGGATGGCCAACAGTGGCTGTCGGGCAAAGGTCGAACTCACGACGAGAAACTCGCTCATGAAAATTCCGAGCGGCGGTAGGCCGGCAATGGCGACGACACCAATCACCAGGCCCCAACCGAGCCCTGGGTGACTTTCGGTGAGGCCGCGAATATCGGCAATCTTCTGGGTGCCCTTGATTTGGGCGATATGACCGACAGCATAGAAGATGGCCGATTTGGTCAGACTGTGCATCACCATGTGCAGCAAGCCGGCAAAGTTGGCGAGTGGGCCACCCATGCCGAAGGCAAAAACGATGATGCCCATGTGCTCGATCGAGGAATAGGCGAACAGGCGCTTGATGTCGCGGCGACGATAGAGCATGAACGCGGCAAATATCAGCGATATCAACCCCATCGTCACCATCAACGGCCCCGGCGCTATCGCCTTCGGACTGGCGGCAAGCAGTATCTTGAAGCGCAGAACGGCATACAGCGCCACGTTCAGAAGCAAACCAGAGAGGACTGCCGAAATTGGCGTCGGGCCCTCGGCATGCGCATCCGGAAGCCATGCGTGCAATGGCGCGAGGCCGACCTTTGTCCCGTAACCAAGCAATAGAAACATGAAAGCAACATTGAGAAGCGCCGGATCGAAGGCGGCTGCGTGCTGGATCAGAAGCGTCCATACCATGGCATCCTGACCTTCACCGACGATCGGCCGAGCGGCCATGTAGACCAGTATGGTGCCAAAGAGCGCGAAGGCGATGCCGACACTGCCAAGAATGAAGTACTTCCAAGCCGCTTCCAGAGCTTCATGGGTGCGATAAATTCCAACCATCAGCACGGTGGTGAGGGTTGCCAATTCCACCGCAACCCACATCAGGCCGATATTGTTCGACACGAACGCGAGGTTCATGCCGAACATCATGATCTGATACATCGCATGGTAGAAGCGAAGATAAGTCGGCGTGAGCCGCCCGGTCTCCAGTTCATGTGCGATGTAGCTGGCGCTGAAGATACTGGTGGTGAAGGCAACGAATGTGTTCAACACGATGAAGACGATGTTGAGGTCATCGACGAGCAGGTATTGCCCCGGTTCCGGTCGATTCGTGACAAGAAGCGAAACCGCAGCCAGCATCGTAAGGAAGCTTGCGGCGACGTTCAACAGGGCCGTCACCCTGTATCCAGGCAGGAGAACCAGGATCGCCGCAGCGCCGACTGGAATCAGCAATACGGCGGTGACCGCGTCGAACAATGGGACATTCATCTGCGCTCGCCCCTGAAGTCGTCGAGCGCGCTGATATCCACCGTGTCGAAGCGCTCACGGATACGAAACAGGAAAACGCCGATAACGATAAAGGCAATCAGGATCGAAAAGGCGACGCTGAATTCGACGACCAAGGGCATACCCTTGGCGCCGGCGGCGGCCAGAACCAGTCCATTTTCAAGTGACATGAAACCGACGACCTGACCGACGGCGTTGCGGCGCGTAACCATCAGGAGTAGCCCCAGCAACACGACCGATAGAGAAAAGGCGAGGTCTTCCCGTGCCATCGGGTCGGCGCCCGCAGTCACGCGAAGCATCAGGACCATGGAGAGGGCGACCAGGCCGATGCCCAGAAGCATTGTCGGCCCGATGCTGACAGCGGTCTCGATATCCCGGTGAATACCGAGCCGCTGAATGATCCTATGCAGGGCCACCGGAATGACGACCGCCTTGAAAATAAGCGCGATCGCGGCCGTTACATAGAGATGGGGCGCGCCTTGCACCAGGGCTTGCCAAGCGACCGACAAGGCCAGCACGAGCGCGTGAAGCGCGAAGATATTGAGCAACGCATAGAGACGGTCTTGATACAACATCATGAAACTGACCAGGACCAGACCGCCGGCGAGCAGATGGGCGACATCAAAATCGAGGTTGTGCATCAAAGACTCCGCGAGACGAACAGCAGGAGAGTGCCGAGCAGGCCGAGCATCAGCGCCGCACCCAGGAACTGAGGAACCCGGAACACCCGCATCTTGGCCGTCGCGGTCTCGAACACCGCGAGCAGTGCGCCGGAAGCGGCCAATTTCAGCAGATAGGCGGCCACGCCGATGAAATACGCGGCGGGCCCGGCGCCCAGGACCGCTATTTTCCAAGGGATAAATAGACAGGCAATGAGAGAGATGTAGAGAAGAAGCTTCAGGGCGGCCGCCAGTTCGATCATAGCGAGATGGCGACCGGAATATTCGAGGATCATGGCCTCGTGGACCATGGTCAGTTCCAGATGTGTCGCTGGGTTGTCGACCGGAATCCGCGCATTCTCCGCAATCGCCACGATGATAAGTGCCACCAGCACCATCCCCAGGGAGACGCGCAACCCGACCTGATTGGAAGCCATGAAGGCGACGACGTTTGAAAGCTGAGTGGATCCGGCGACGAGGGCGACCGTGAAGATGATGAGCAGCATCGCAGGCTCCGCCAGCGTCGCGATCATTGCCTCGCGACTGGAGCCGATGCCGCCGAAGCTCGTCCCGACATCCATCCCCGCCAGGGCGAGGAAAAATCTGGCACTGCCGAGGAGCGCGATGATCGCGATGAGGTCGGCTGTCCAACTGAACGTCAGACCAATCGCAAAGGTCGGCGTGAGCGCCGCGGCAACCCAGGTGGCGGCGAAGATCAAATAGGGTGTCACACGGAACAGCCAAGATGCATTGTCGGCCAGCACCACTTCCTTGCGCATCAGTCGCAGCAGGTCACGATAGGGTTGGAATACCGACGGCCCCTGGCGGCGCAGCAGCTTCGCTTTGACCGTTCGCACGAAACCTGTCAACAGCGGCGCGAGCAACAGCACCAGCGCCATCTGCATGCCTTGAACGAAGAGGTCGGAAATCAGGACCATATTGCAAGTACCAGAAGCAGTGTCACGAGCGAGAGGAAGACGAGACTGAGATACCGACGGATGGTCAGGAATTGCAGCCGGTTGAGTCGATCGGCAATGAAGCCGACAGCGCCCGCGATCGGCGCGAAGATCCCTTCCCAAACGAGGTCGATCATCCTCACGGTCAGTCTGGCCGGGCGGATATCTCCCGGCGGGGGCATATCGACCTGTTCGCGCGCACGAAACGCAAGCGTGCCGAAAACGCGGCGTATCGGCTGCGCGAAACTGCCACCGGTGTATTGCATCGCGGCGTTCACGTCGGGGAATCCACAACCCCAGGCGGGCGCTCGACGAAGCGCATGCGAGGCGAACCGGTGAATGGCAAGGACCGCCAAGGACGCGGAACCGGTGATAAAGACGAATACAAGCAGGCCGTTATAGGTGCTGTGGCTTTGCCCGGTCGGCATGATCGACAACCAGGCCACATCCAGCTGCCGCGGCATCCTATCGGCCAGCAACGCCTCGGTCACGGGCGACACACCATCGATCACCAGACCCGGAAGGATACCGGCCAGCAGGCAAAGCGCCGCCATGATGAACATCGCCGCAAGGGAACAACGATCCACCTCCTGCGCCTGCCCGGCAGCCACGCTGCGGGGTCGACTGAGAAAAGCGGTCCCATAGGCGCGCACGAAGCACGCCGCCACCAAGGCTGCCGACAGCGCCAGAATGCCACCAATCGCCGGCGCCATGATCTTGAGGGCCCATTGCGGCAGATCGGGACTGAGCAAGATCGCCTGGAAGATCAGCCACTCGGAAGCAAATCCGTTCAATGGCGGGAGCGCGGATATTGCGACGCAGCCAACCAGGAAGGCGAAGGACGTAAACGGCATTCGGCGGATAAGGCCGCCAAGATTTTCCATGTTCCGCTCGCCCGTTGCCGTCAGCACCGCGCCCGCGCCAAAGAATAGCAAACCCTTGAAAAGCGAGTGGTTGAGTATATGAAACAGAGCGGCCGTCAGCGCCAATGCCGCCGCCCATCCCATGGCATTGGCCTGGAATGCGAGGGCTAGCCCGAGGCTTACAAAGACGATGCCGATGTTCTCGATCGTGCTATAGGCCAGGAGGCGCTTAAGATCGCTCTCCATCAAGGCATGAAGAATTCCCAGCACGGCGGTCGCGCCGCCAAGGAGCAGGACGATGACGCTGGACCACCATGTCGGCTCGCCCAGCAGGTCAAAGACGACGCGTATAAAACCATAGACGGCAACCTTTGTCATGACCCCGCTCATAAGAGCCGAGACATGGCTGGGGGCTGCCGGATGGGCGAGCGGCAACCAGACATGCAACGGCACAAGCCCCGCCTTCGATCCCGCCCCGAGGAGCATCAGGATCAGCACGAGGCCAGTGACGAATGGTGTATGCTGGGCGCTGCGGATCATTTCGAAGCCGTAGCTACCGTCTGGTCCGGACATCAGGCCAAAGGCAAGCAGCAGCGCGAACGTGCCGAAGCTTGCCATGACAAGATAGACATAGCCTGCCTGCCGGTTGGCCTGGTCATGATGATGCGCCATGACCAATGCCCATGAACTGAGCGACATGAACTCCCAAGAAAGCAAGAATGTGAAGGCGTCGTCGGCCAACACCACCAAGTTCATACCGGCCAGGAATGCAGGGAAGAACGGCAGAATTCGATGTGGGGTCGGTTCGTGGCGGCCATAGCCCAGACCGTAGAGGCTTGCCAATGCGCTGCCGAGGTTGACGACAAGAATGAAAAAGGAGGCGAGCGCGTCCAATCGGAAGGAAGCGCCGATCCACGGCAGCCCAAGAGGCAAGGTCGAGACGGATGCCGCATTTGGCGCGTGCACCAGGAAGTATAATGCAAGGATGAATGCAACCACTGAGATGACCAGGGTTGCGCAATAAATGATACGCGTGGCGACGGTCGATCGGCTTGCAGCAATGCCCAGCGCTGATGTTCCCAGGAGTGCGGCGATACACCACAGCAGGAACGCGCTGGCCGACGTCACGCTGGTCTCCCTCCCAGCTTCGTCGCCTTGGCAGCACTGCCGCGATCGGGCTTAGCGACATTCGGGTCGAGCTTAAGGCGTACACCGCGTCCGCCCGCAGGACTGACGACACCTTCCGCGATCAATTCGATGCCGGCAACTTCGAGTCCAGACATCAGCTTTATCAGCGAGTCCACATTGCCGCGTATCATGGATTCACTGGCCTCCATGCGCTGAATGGTCTGCAAGGACAGACCCGACAGCGCCGCAAGCCTGCGCTGATCAATGCCCAACAGGGCCCTGGCAGCCCTTAGCTGTGCAGCAGTAATCAAAGTTCAGCTTCCCATCGATAGACTGCGAAGCATGACGGCACCACCAGCTCAGAACCATTTATCACATTTTCAACTCAAATTGCAATATTGGGAGTGCAATTTCTAGTGGTCAAAATATCAGTATTGATATACTATACGTCATGTGGCTTCGGCTCAAAATCTTGCCTTGTGCACTGCAGCGCTTCCCTGACTGAGTTCCTCGGTCAAGCGGAAACCGCCTGCCCCATAATCGCTTCGATCCAGTATCGAGGGATGCACTCTTGCGCGGCGCTGCGCGGAGGAGCCAGTCGGTCAACCGCACAAATCATTCGCGCCGAAGGGTCGCCGCATTAAGAATGATCTCTTGCACACCGCCTCAAAGCAAATCCAGCCGCTTCAGTACCAGACCCTTGGACTTCAGATACTGACCGATCAACTCGTCCGCCACAGCGAGTTCGTCCGCCGCCGACGAGATCGCCTGACCACGCTTTGTAAGGCGCAGTCCGTTCTCCCTGAGCTGGGCGGCCAGGCTCTTGGCAGAGGCCTTGCCCGGCTTCGCCACATTGCCGATCTGCCTTGCGATGATAGCCTCGACCGGATCGATCGAAACGCCTGTACCGGCCACCCGCGAAACCAGCATTTGGCGGCCTTTCGTTGCTATCGCAAGGTCCAGCAGGATCCGATTCTTGTCCTGATCGGTATTTGACTCCCCGACAAGCCTCTCGACGGGCCCAGCAAACGGCGCGATATGTCCTGCCGCCACCAAACTGACCAAAAGATTGTCGATGGTGGCACCCCGATCCGTCACTGGTGCGCATAGCGCGCGCAGCTGCGCCACTGTCTTCGGTCCTTCCACCATCGCCGCTTTGATAATCGGGAACAACTTCTCGGCGAAAGTCATCTCCCGATTGCCGACCCGTGCCTTGGCCGTGAACTGATCGTCTGCAATCAGTGACCCAAGCACCATGTCACCAAACACCCTATCGCGCTCCGCGCCCTCCAACCGCTGATGTCCGCGCACAAATACATCGCGCCGAAAGCGCTGATTCACAGCATAATCCTGCAGAAGCTGGCGCAGACGTGACGAAGGCTGGACATTAATCTTATCTGCCGTGTCTTTGTCGACCAGCAATTCGATATGGTTCTCGGGGAGAGTCGCCGAACCGAGGAAGCTCAGTTTCGCTTCCGTCATCTCATCGGCGACGTCGACGCTATAGAAGAGCGCCCATTCCGCGTTCAGAAATTCATGCGCCAAATAATTCCTGCCGCGCGCCTTGAGGTTCTTGAACTCCATCGCCGTTCCGGCATTCGCCTTCAGATAGGCATATTTGTCGGCGCTTAGGCTCTCCATGAAGTCTATGGCGGAACCCACCGCGCCAATTGAATCGCCGTTGGATTGCGCGGCCGCCTCAACCATCAGCTTTCGTAAGGGTGACGCGGCCGCCCAGCCCGGCAACGAATTGTAGCTCACGTAAAGAAGGCCACCCGGCTTCAATCGCTCCCGGATGATGCGCCGGATCTCAGCCCTGGCCTCTGCATTCACCCAGGTATAGACGCCGTGCAGCACGATAAAGTCGCATTCCGGAACGTCCGATGCTGAGACATCCGCAAATCCCCGTTCCAAGAAGGCGACATTGTTGAGCCCGATTGCCTCGGCATGGCGCCTGGCGAGCGCAATATGCGCTGGATTGAAGTCCACACCGATGAATTGGGCATTTGGAAAGGCACCGGCAAAGACCGAGGTACTGCGACCAAGTCCGCAACCCAGTTCAAGATAGGTAAAAGGGCGATCGAGCCGTATCGGCAGGCATCCCTTCAAGGCCGCGACGTAGTTGAGCCAGGCCGGCGACAACTCCTTAAAAAAGCCATCGGTATAGATGGTGTCCGTAACGTAGCCCTGAGTCCAGTCGGCACTCATGATTTTTCGTATCCTTAGGCCGCCTGATTGCTGTGCCAGCTCGCGGCCAAGACCGGCGATAGGCCGTTTCGGGTTGTCGGATCGAGATTGAGCTCGCCTGTGCTCGGCGGCGCGAAAGCCGCCATGGCAGCACGGAGCTGCTCGACATCGCTGGCATCCGCGTAGCTACCATCGCTGAGCTCGATCCGATCGAGTTGATTGGCGGCGCCCGCATACCAATCCTGCACGGTCATCCGGTCGTTGCTCCCGATGATGTCTATCACAAGATCGTCGCCGTTCCGGGTAAACCACAGCTGATCGAAGTTGACGGCATCGCCGAGGAGCAATTTATCAGCCGCGCCATCGGCGTCGAAGGCATCAATGAGATCCTGCCCCGAGCCACGTTCCATTCGGAATGTATCAGCCCCTTCGCCGCCGATGAGGGTATCATTGCCAGCGCCGCCATCAAGAGTGTCATTGCCAGCGCCGCCTGTGAGCGTATTGCTGGCCCCATTGCCCGTCAGCTTGTTATCGAGCGCATTTCCGGTGGCGTCTATGCTGCCGGAGCCGGTCAACGTCACATTCTCTAGATACTGCTTGTCAGCCAGAGTAAACGTGACACTTGCTTCAACAGTGTCGATACCACCGTCTGCCGACACCTCGTTTACAGTATCGTTGGCATTGACGACATAGACATCGTCGCCCTTGCCGCCCGTCAAAACGTCGTTCCCAAGACCGCCGTCCAAGCGATTGGCAAGGTCATTGCCAGTCAGCGTGTCGTTGCCGGCGCCGCCGACGAGGTTTTCAATATCCACGAGGGTATCAATGTCAGCGGCCCCGGCATTGGCCGTATTCGTGATCAAACTCGCGGTAACGCTGGCACTGGCATAGGCATAAGACGCTGTATCCGAGCCAACACCGCCGTTGAGGGTGTCGTTGCCGAGCCCCCCTTCGAGCGTGTTGTCTGCGCTACTACCGACGAGGGTGTCGGCATAGTTGGAACCACGCAAATTCTCGATCGAACTGAATACGTCACCGACTGCGTCACCCCCCGTAGCCGTCATCTGAACGAGATTGACATTGACGGCCGCGGTCGAGCCCACGTAGCTCGCCCAGTCATTGCCGGCACCGCCTTCCAGCTGGTCGGCGCCAGCACCGCCCTGCAAGACATCATCGCCGTCACCGCCCTGTAGTTCGTCGATTCCGGCGGCACCCGAGAGGTTGTCATTGCCAGCACCACCCTCTAACCGGTTGGCGTTGCCGTCCCCGGTCAGGGTGTCGTTACCCGCCGATCCAATCAGGTTCTCGATGGTTCGTAGTGTATCGACCTCGCTGCCATTGATCGTCGCCGACCCGTCGGACGTACCGTTGAGGGTGGCAACGACCGACCCGCCCGCCAGATAGGCATAGGACGCCGTATCGATGCCGGAACCGCCAATCAAGGTGTCGTTCCCAGCTTGGCCGATCAACGTGTCATTACCGGTGCCACCATCCAGCGTGTTGGCGCCGTCATTGCCGGTGAGGGCATTGTCAAGCGCATTGCCGGTACCGCTCGTAGCATTGGTCAACAGCCTGAGGTTCTCGACATTCGCGGTGAGCGTGTAGGACGTCGCCATCGACTGCACCGTATCAAAGCCTTCTCCGGTCAACTCCGTCACAATATCGCCTGCGGTATCGACGACATAGACATCGTCACCCTTGCCGCCCTTCATCGTGTCATTGCCGGCACCGCCATCCAATTTATTGGCACCGTCATTGCCGATCAGGATATTGACGAGACCATTGCCTGTGCCGTCGATCGCGCTCAGGCCGGTCAATGTCAGATTCTCAATTGCGCCGAGGCTCGCCAGCGAGAAGTTGACGGCGGCCTCGACCAGATCCGCTGTTCCGCCGCTATCGCTAATTATGTCGTCGGTGTCCTCGACGATATAGAGATCATTGCCGGCGCCGCCGTTGAGGGTATCTTCGCCAAAACCACCAATGAGAATATCGTTACCGTCACCGCCATTGAGGGAGTCATTGCCGGCACCGCCCTCCAACCGGTTGGCGTTGCCGTCACCGGTCAGGGTGTCGTTGCCGGCCGACCCGACCAGATTCTCGATGGTCCGGAGTGTATCGATTTCACTGCCATTGATCGTCGCCAACCCGTCGGATGCACCGTTGAGCACGGCAACCACCGAGCCGCTCGCTAGATAGGCATAGGAAGCCGCATCGGTGCCAGAGCCGCCAACCAAGGTGTCGTTTCCAGCAAAGCCGATCAACGTGTCGTTGCCGGTGCCACCGTCCAGCGTGTTGGCGCCGTCATTGCCAGTGACGACGTTGTCGAGCGCATTGCCGGTACCACTCGTGGCTCCCGTCAACAAGGTCAGATTCTCGACATTCGCCGCCAATGTGTAGGAGGCGGCCATCGACTGCACGGTATCGAGCCCCTCCCCGGTCAGCTCGGTCACGGTATCGCCAGTGGCATCGACGACGTACAAATCGTCGCCCTTGCCGCCTTTCATCGTGTCATTGCCGGCACCACCGTCCAATTTATTGGCACCGTCATTCCCGGTCAGCACATTGGCGAGACCGTTGCCGGTGAGATCGCCATCGGCCGACCCGATCAGCGTCAGGTTTTCGACGTTGTCGATATTGGCCAAAGACCAGGTCAAAGATGCCTTGACCGTGTCGGTGCCTTCTGCAGCATTTTCGGAGATCGTGTCGCTCGCATCCTCAATGACATAGATGTCATCCCCGGCACCGCCCTTCAGCGTGTCGTTGCCAATGCCACCAATCAGCGTATCTGCACCACCAGCACCTTCCAGCAGGTCGTTACCGGCGCCACCTTCCAGACGGTTAGCCGCGGCGTCGCCGGTCAAAATATCTGCGAAGGCTGAACCGGTTAGGTTTTCGATGTACTGCAACACGTCAGTATCACCGGCGCCGGCGGTGGCACTACCCGCCGTCAGGCTGGCCGTGACACCACCCTCTATCAGATAGCCATAATCGGCCGTATCGGTGCCATAGTAGCCGTAAAGCGTGTCGTCGCCCTTGCCACCGATCAGGATATTGGTGCCGGTGTAGCCATCCACTTTGTTGGCGCCGTCATTGCCTATGACGGTGTTATCCAGATTGTTGCCCCGCAGATCTCCATCCTTCGAGCCCGTCATGCTCAGGTTTTCGACATTGTACTGATAGACCATGTCATAGCCGACCGAGGTCAGGATCGCATCCTGACCCTCTCCGGCCAACTCGGTCACCACATCGGCGGCATTGTCGATCACATAGGTATCGTCGCCCTTGCCCCCTTTCATGGTATCAGCGCCGGCGCCGCCATCGAGTCTGTTATTGCCGTCATTGCCGGTGAGGATATTTACCGACGCATTGCCGCTTCCATCGATATTGACGGCACCCTTCAGGACGAGGTTTTCAAGGTTGGCCCCCAGCGTAAAGGTCACCGACGATTCCACTGTGTCGATTTCGGCCGTAATGGTGGAGTTCTCCGTGACGACGTCTCCAATATCGTCAACGACATAAGTGTCGTTCCCAGCCCCCCCTGTGAGGCTGTCAGCGCCCATGCCGCCATCAAGGCGATTGGCGTTGGTGTCACCTATGAGCGTATCCGAGAAACTCGAACCAATCAGATTTTCTATCCCCTGAAGTGTGTCGACATCTCCGATGCCTGCATTGGCCACACCGTCTACCGCGGCCTTCAATTCCGCCGTGACACCAGCAGCCGTCAGATAGGCGTAGGAGGCTGTATCACCCGTTCCCGTCGATCCATTCAGCGTGTCGTTGCCCGCGCCGCCGATCAGTAGGTCGTTGCCACTTCCTCCATTCAGGATGTTGACGATGCTGTTGCCGATGAGCATGTTGTCGGATGCGTTGCCCGTACCATTGTCGGCCGACCCGATCAGCACGAGGTTTTCGACATAGGTGCCCAAGGTATACCCGCCAATCAGAGCAACCTCAGCCGTGTCGGTCCCTTCGAGAGAGTTCTCTGTGATCGTATCGCCAACATCCCGGATGACGTAAGTGTCGTCCCCCTTGCCACCGACCATCGTATCGATGCCAGCACCACCGTCCAATCGATTGTCGGCCTCGTTGCCGGTGAGCTTGTTATCCAGCGCGTTACCAATCGCGAAGCTCGCCAGGGTTCCCGTGAGGGTGAGGTTTTCAACATTCTCGGCATTTCCCGCCATGATGTAGGAAACCGAGCTTTCGATCGCATCGATCCCTTCCTTGGCATTCTCGATGATCTGGTCGTCGGTGCTATCGACCACATAGGTGTCGTTGCCAGCCCCACCGGTAAGCTTGTCGGCACCGAGACCACCGTCAAGCCGGTTATCGCTGCCATCGCCAACGAGCACGTCGCTGAAAGCCGATCCGATCAATCCTTCGATCTGGTCATAGCTGTCACCAAGGGCCTCACCCGAGTTTTTGCTTTTATCCAGCAGATTGGCTGTGATGCCTTCCTCGGCATCGATATACGAGGCCGAGTCGATGCCCGTATTGCCTTTGAGCGTGTCACCGCCAAGACCGCCAATCAGAATGTCGTTGCCGGATCCGCCATCCAAGATGTTCACGCCGTCATTGCCGGTAATGGTGTTGGCACTGCTATTGCCGGTGCCACTCAGATTGTCTTTGCCCAGCAGCGTCAGGTTTTCGATGTCCGCGGATGTGATCGTATAGCTGACACCCGCTTCGACCGTGTCCGTCCCCGTGCCGCCACTCACCACGTCGCCTTGATTGTCGACAACCAGGACGTCATTGCCGGCGCCGCCGTTCAGGGTGTCGGCTCCCAGGCCCCCATCCAAACGGTTGTCATAGTCACTGCCATTCAGCGTGTCGTTGAAGTCCGAGCCTTCGAGATTGTCGATATATTTGAGCGTATCGCCCTGGGCATCGCCGCCCGAGCCATAGACGACAGTCATGGTCAGGGGAACCCAGGTTTGGCCGCCACCAAAGCTAACTCCGGTCCAATATCCCCCAGAGTATATTGTCAACCCACTCGCATAGAGCGTTACCGCCGCATTTGAGCCCTTATAGCTCGCCGTATTCGTGCCGAACCCACCATCCAGAATGTCGGCACCGGCGCCCCCCTCCAATACGTCGTCACCAAAATCCCCCAGCAGCGTGTTGGCCGCCGCATTGCCGACAAGCCAATTGTCGAGTGCATTGCCAGTGCCGTTGATGGCGTCATTGCCAAGCAGCGTCAGGTTCTCGAGATTGTCGCCGAGGGTGTAGCTTTGCGAGCTGAGAACCGCATCCGTGCCAGAATCCCAGGACTCGACGACGAGGTCGCCCACGCTATCAACAACATAGATATCGTCGCCGATACCACCAATCATCAGATCTGCGCCAAGCCCACCATCCAGTTTGTTATTGCCGTCATTGCCGGTGAGCGTGTTCGCAGTATTGCTCCCCGTTCCGTCGATATCGCCTTTGCCCGTCAGCACGAGAACTTCGACATTGTCGCCAAGCTTATGGCTGACCGATGCGTAAACTGTGTCGAAGCCTTCATCAGCCAGCTCCGTCTCGGTGTCGCCAAGATCATCGACGATATAGATATCCGATCCATCTCCGCCAAAGAGCTTGTCTGCCCCTTTTCCACCATCGAGATAGTCGTCGCCCAGACCACCGGTCAGGACATTGCTGGCGATGTTACCTACTATCTTGTTGTTGCCGTCATTCCCGGTGCCATCGATCGCAGCAGTGCCGACCAACTTTAGATCTTCGACATTGGCCATGAGAGTATGCGTGACGGTCGCTTCGACCTGATCATAGCCGCCATCGGCCATCTCAGTGATGGCAGTCGGCGCCCCGGAGATCACATAGATATCGTCTCCGGCACCGACGATCAGGGTATCGCCAGTGCCGCCGATCAGCCGATCATTGCCGCCTTTGCCATCCAGAATATTTGCAGCATTATTGCCGACGATCTCGTTGTCCAGTGCATTGCCCGCACCGTCGATAGCGCCGTTCCCAGTCAGCGCCAGGTTCTCGACATTTTCGCCCAGCACCCAAGAAACCGACGCTTCGACCCGGTCCACGCCTTCATTCTCATTTTCAACGACTTTATCGTCGACATTGTCGACCACGTAGACATCGGCACCGAGATCGCCCATTAGTGTATCCTTGCCAAGGCCACCATCCAGGCGATTGCCTGCCGCATTCCCGAGAATTGCGTTATCAAGCGCATTGCCGGTACCATCTATTGCCGCGGTGGCGATCAGGGTGAGATTCTCGACATTGTCCGCCAGCACATAACTCGTTGTCGCCAGCACCCAATCGACACCTTCGCCCGCACCTTCGGTGATCTTGTCGGCACCATCGACCACGTAAGTGTCGTCGCCGGCACCACCAATCAGGTTGTCATCACCTTTGCCGCCGTCCAGCGTGTCGTTGCCATCGCCGCCAGAAAGCGTATTGATCCCGTCATTGCCAATGATCCGGTTATCAAGCGTGTTGCCGGTGCCACTCGCGGCCGTACCGGTGAGCAGCAAATTCTCGACATGAGCACCCAGCGTCCAATCCAGACCAGCCTCGACGGTATCCACGCCCCCATCGCTATCTTCCGTGACCGTATCGCCGGCCCCAACGACATAGGTGTCATTACCCTTGCCACCTACCAGCGTGTCGCCACCGCCCAGGCTGACGAGGCGATCATTGCCATCCAGCCCGGCCAAGGTATTGGCGCCAGCCGTACCGACGATGACGTTATCGAGGGCGTTACCCGCGCCGGTCATCGCTGACCCGGTAAGCGTGAGGTTTTCGACAAAATCGCCCAAGATATAATTGATCGACGCGACAACCTTGTCGATCCCGCCGGCATCGATATGCTTCCCGCCTTCATCCGCGCCCGTGGTCGTCGGATCGTCCTCGGTCAACTTCTCTGCACCATCGGCGTTAAAGGTATATTCGCTGACGGTGTCTCCTGCATCACTCACGATATAGGTGTCGCCACCGGCGCCACCATGCAGTATGTCATTGCCGCCGCCGCCGTCGAGCACATTGCGCGCCGCATTTCCTGTTAGGGTGTTGGCACCGGCATTGCCCGTCGCATCGATATTGAAGCGACCGGTAAGCGTAATATTCTCGATATCGGCCAACGTTGCGATCGAGTAGCTGATGGACGCCTCGACCGTATCGGTGCCTTTGCCAGCCTCTTCCACCACGACATCGCCCGTGTTGTCGACGACATAGACATCATTGCCATCACCACCCGTCAGAGTATCGACACCCAGACCGCCATCGATTCGATTGGCACCGTCATCGCCGGTAAGGGTGTCATTGAAGCGTGAGCCGGTGAGGTTCTCGATCTCGGCATAACTGTCGCCCGCCGCCTCGCCGGTATTTACGCCAGCATCTTTGAGGCTCGCCGTCAGACCCGTTTCAGCGCCGACATAGGAGGCCGTGTCGTCCCCGGCTCCGCCGACCAAGCTGTCATTGCCTTCCCCACCGATCAGCACATCGTTCCCGGCCGCCCCAGTGAGCGTATTCGCTGCGTCATTGCCCGTCAGTGTATTGTCTAGGGCATTGCCTGTGCCATTAATCGCGCTGCTTTCGGTCAGCGTCAGGTTTTCGACATTGTCGCCAATTGTGTAGGAGACGGACGCCTTGACCAGATCTATTCCTGCCTGCAGGTCCGGATCGCCAGATTTGGTGGCCGGGATCGTTCCCTCGATCACCTGATCAGCCACATTGTCGACGACATAGATGTCGTCCCCCTTTCCACCGGCCATGGTGTCGGCACCGCCGCCGCCGTCGAGCGTGTTGTTCCCGTCATTGCCCATGAGGTGATTGTCGAGGGCATTGCCAGTCGCGTTGATATGGGTCGTGCCGGTCAGCGTGAGGTCTTCGAGATTGCTGCCAAGCGCATATGAGATCGAGGCCTCGACACTGTCGGTCCCTTGCCCGGCATTTTCCGTCACGACATCGCCAGCGTTGTCGACGACATAGGTATCGTCACCCAGGCCACCAAGCATGGTGTCGTTGCCGCGCCCCCCATCCAGGCGATTGGCGCTGTCATCGCCGGTTAGATCGTCGGCGAAGACTGATCCAGTAAGATTCTCGATGCTATCGAAGCTGTCGCCCGTCGCTTCCCCGCCGCTTGCCGTGCCCGCCTTCAGGTTGATGGTCACCGCGGCTGACGAGCTGATATAAGATGCCGTATCGGTGCCCAGGCCGCCAAAGAGCTGGTCGCCGCCCCCACCACCAATCAAGGTGTCGTCGCCTGAATCGCCATCCAGTTTGTTGGCCCCAGCGTTGCCAACGATTTCGTTGGCAAGCGTATTGCCGATGCCATCGATGGCCGATTGGCCGGTGAGGGTCAGGTTCTCGACATTGGCCGCGATGGTATAGCTGATGCTAGATTCGACCCGGTCGGTGCCGTTGTCGCCAACCTCCACCACAGCGTCGTTGAGGTCATCGACAACATAGGTGTCGTTCCCTTTGCCACCCGTGAGCGTGTCGGCACCGCCACCGCCGTCGAGGCGGTTATCCTGGTCGTCACCAGTGAGATTGTCGATTTGAGCAGAACCGGTGACGTTTTCGATCGAGACCAGAATATCACCCGCGGCGTCGCCGCCGGAGACCGTTCCGGCGCCAAGATCCACCGTCACGCCGCTGGCCGACCCAAGGTAGGACACCGTATCCCTGCCCTCGCCACCATCGAGCGTATCGGCGCCGGCTCCACCTTCCAGCGTATCATTGCCGGAGAGGCCCTTCAGGATGTTCACCGCCCCATTACCGGTGATCTTATTGTCGAGACTATTGCCCGATCCATCGCTCGCCGCAGCACCCGTCAGCGTGAGATTCTCGATATTGCTGCCAAGTGTATAGGTAAAGGAGGCCTCAACGGAATCGACGCCGTGATCTGCGAGCTCCGTGACGACATCCGCCTGATGGTCGACCACATAGGTGTCGTCACCAAAGCCACCGGCCATCTGATCGGCGCCCACCCCGCCGTCGAGGCGGTTCTTGCCGTCATTGCCAATCAGAATATTCTCGAGATTGTTGCCGGTCCCGGTGAGATCGGCCTTCCCGGCTATGACTAAGTTCTCAACATTGGCGCCAAGCGTATATCCGGCACCAGTAAATGCCTCGGTCAGCTCAACCGTGTCACGGCCACCATCGCTCGAACTCTCGCTGACCACATCGCCGGCACTATCGACGACGTAGGTGTCCGAGCCAAGGCCACCCGCCATGACATCATTGCCTTTGCCGCCATCGAGACGGTTCTCGCCATCCGAGCCGGTCAGAGTGTCATCGTGATCGGACCCGACCAGGTTTTCTATCGAGGTGAAAGTGTCGCCATTCGAGTCACCACCGGAGGCTGTCCCAGCCTTGAGATCGACCGTGACCCCGATACCGGACCCCGCATAAGACGCCGTGTCGATTCCCTCGCCCCCGTCCAGCGTATCACCACCGGCACCGCCTTTCAGCACGTCATCTCCGGCAAGGCCCTGGAGCTTGTTGGCGCCGCTATTGCCGGTGATCTCGTTTGCCGCCGCATTGCCCGTACCGTCCAGGTCGGCAAGCCCCGTCAGCGTCAGATTCTCCAGCTCCTCGCCGAGCTTGTAGGTGATGGCGCTCTCAACCGTATCGGTACCGCCGCCGCCATATTCGATGATTTTGTCGCCGTGGCCGCCAACCACATAGGTGTCGTTGCCGGCGCCACCCATCATCGTATCGTTACCGGCGCCGCCATCCAGGCGATTGGCGCCGAAATTGCCAGTGAGCTTATTGTCGAGCGTATTGCCCGTGGCATCGATATCGGCACTGCCGGTCAGGCGGATTTCTTCGATATTGGCGCCGGCCGTATAGCTGGCGCTGGCCTCAATCCGATCATAGCCTTCATCGGCGTTTTCGACGACAGCGTCATTGCTGCTATCGACGACATAAACATCGTCGCCGGCGCCACCCTTCAATGTATCGACCCCTTTGCCGCCATCAATGCGGTTGGCGTTCTGATCGCCTGTCAGATTGTCGGCATGATCGGATCCGATGAGATTTTCGACCTCGAAGACGGAGTCCCCCTCCGCATCGCCGCCTGCAGCTGCAGCCGTTGCCAGATTGACCGTGACGCCCGCATTGGAGCCTTCATAGCTCACCGTATCGATGCCCGCGCCACCAACCATGGCATCGGCGCCCTTGCCGCCCTTCAGCGTGTCGTCGCCATCGAAGCCGCGCAGATCATTGGCGCCGTCATTGCCTAGGATGACGTTATCAAGCGCATTGCCATAGCCAGCCACAACACCCGTTCCGGTGAGGGTCAAATCCTCGATATTGGCACCCAGCGTGAAGCTGACCGAGGATTCCACCCGGTCATGGCCCCAATACTCACCCTCGCCATCGCCTTCCGTCACCTTGTCACCGGCGCTGTCGACGATATAGATATCGTCACCCCGGCCACCCGCCATCTCGTCATTGCCGAGACCGCCGGAAATGGTGTTGTCGCCGTCGTTGCCGGTGAGCTTGTTGTCGAGCTCGTTGCCGGTCGCATCGAGGTCGGCCGCGCCGGTCAGAGTGAGGTGTTCGAGATTGGCGCCCAGTGTGAAGGTGACGCCGCTTTCGACACTGTCCGTGCCTTCGTTCAGGGCCTCGGTGACCGTATCACCCAGAGCATCGACGACATAAGTGTCGTTACCCTTGCCGCCGGCCAGAGCGTCATTGCCCTTGCCGCCAATGAGCCTGTTGTCAGCGTCATTGCCGGTGAGCGTGTCGTTGAATGCCGAGCCGGTCACATTCTCGATATTTGAGAGGATGTCGCCCTCGGCTTCGCCGTCGCTGCCCTTGCCGGTCAGCAGATTGATCGTGACTCCCGCATCCGAACCCGCATAGGAGAGCAGGTCCACGCCGTCCCCACCATCGATGGTGTCCGCCCCCAAGCCACCGAAGATGTGATCGTTGCCTTTGCCACCCGAGAGATGGTTGTCGCCGTCATTGCCGACGATTTCATTGTCGAGATCGTTGCCGGTGCCGTCGATATGGCCATCGCCGATGAGTTCCAGCGCCTCGATATTGTTCCCAAGCGTATAGCTCACCGACGTTATGACCCGGTCGAGCCCCTCATCCTTGCTCTCGATCGCCTGGTCGGCAACGTTATCAATGATATATAGGTCGTCGCCCTTCCCACCAGTCAACTTGTCAGCACCAACACCGCCATCCAGCGTGTCGTCACCATCGAGTCCGGCAAGATTGTTATCGGCCGCATTGCCGGTCACGACATTGTCGAGGGCATTACCGGTGCCGTCGACCGCTGTCGATCCGATCAACGTGAGGCTTTCGATGCGATCGCTAAGCGTCCAGGAGATGGAACTCTCGACCGTGTCGACACCGTAATCGCCATCCTCGATCGTCTGGTCGCCGACGTGATCCACGACATAGGTGTCATCACCGAAGCCGCCAAGCATCATATCGGCCCCGGCCCCACCGTCGAGGCGGTCATTGCCGGCCCCGCCTTCCAGCCGGTTGACGCCCGCATTGCCGGTCAGCGCGTCATTCCAGATGCCGCCAATCAGGTTTTCGACATTGCTGAGACTGTCCTCGGCCGAGCCACCAGAGACGTTGCCGGTCGCAAGATTGGCCGTCACCGCGGCCAATGCACCGCCGTAATAGACCGTGTCCGTGCCGTCGCCGCCGTCGATGATGTCATTGCCGGTCCCACCGTCCAGCCAATCATTGCCAGCGCCGCCCGTGAGGCTGTCCTTGCCGTCGCCACCGACCAGTTTGTTATCGGCCCCGTCGCCGGTAAGGCTGTCGTCAAAAGCCGTGCCGACGACATTCTCGATCCCAATCAGCGTATCGGTAAAGCTATGCGTCTCGGCTGATACTGTGGATTTCCAATTGCCGGTCGAGGCCTCGACAATGTCGGTTGTCACCGTTAGCGTGGCGGTGCCAGCAGCAAGGTTCACGGTGACGCCGCTCTGCGTGAGCCTGTATTTGTCACCTGCGCCAAGTGGCGTCAGATCGTCCACTGACTTCAACTGTGAGGCAGCATAGCTCACTGTGTCATTGCCGCCACCGCCCGTGAGTGTGTCGTTGCCGCGTCCGCCATCCAGCGCATTGTCCTTGTCGTCACCGGTGAGATCATCATCGTAGGCCGAGCCGACGAGATTCTCGATCTCGCTCAAATTGTCGCCGGCCGCGTCGCCGCCAGCATTGAGGGTGTTGTTGGACAAATTAACGGTGACACCGCTCGCCGATTTGCGATACGAGGCCGTGTCGCTGCCATCGCCGCCGACCAGCGTATCGGCCCCACCGCCACCTTGCAGCGTATCGCTGCCCTGGCCACCCTCGAGCCTATTGGCGTTCGCATCACCGGTCAGGCTGTCGGCATAGTCGGAGCCCAGCACGTTTTCGATACCGGTCCAGGTATCGCCTTCGGCTTCGCCACCTTTACCCTCATTTGCGCCCAAATCGATCGAGACACCGCCCACCGAGTTCTCATAGACCGCCGTATCGATGCCAGCGCCGCCGATGAGTATGTCCTTGCCTACCCCACCTTCGAGTCGGTTGTCGCCACCATCGCCCGTGAGGCTATCGTCGAAGCTAGACCCTGTCACGTTCTCGATATTGATGAGAACATCCCCTTGTGCGAAGCCACCCTTGTTGTTGGCGCTGTTGGTGAGATCAACGGTTACGCCGAAGACGGAATCCGAGTAGGACACGGTATCGACACCGGCACCACCGTCGATCGTGTCTTCGCCGTCGCCACCCCAGATCCGGCTGTCGCTACTGTCGCCTGTGATCTTGTCATTACCGCGACTGCCGACCACATCTTCGATCCCAAAGAGCTGATCGCCCTCGGCATCGCCACTCTTATTGTTGGCATTGTTGGTGAGATCGACTGTCACACCAAAGACGGAGTCCGAGTAGTCCGCCCGGTCTTTGCCCTCGCCGCCATAAATCAGATCGGCGCCTTCGCCGCCTGACAGCACATCATCGCCGGAACCGCCGATCAGCACATCCTTACCGCCAAGGCCCAGTACGACGTCATTGCCAGCAGCACCAGCCAGCCAATTGGTCGCCTCGTCGCCCGTGACGATTTCGTCACCGGCACCGCCGGTATAGGCCGCCAGCATCGCGGAAACGTCGATCGTTGTCCCATCGGCGAATTTGAAGGTCTCAAGCCGATTGTTCGCATTCGCCCAGTTCTCGATCCGAAGCCGGTCATCCAAGGCCCAGAAGCTGTCATTGTCGATGATCTTGCTGGCATCCGTGGCATCGCGATCGCGCAGAACGATCAATAGATCATCCCCCCGGATCTTGATCGCAACATCTTCGACCGTAACACCAGCGCCAAAGGTCAGGGTGTCCGAGCCGCCATCGCCCTCTTTCCAGACGGTCTCCGTGATGTTACGCGGGCCAGTATCGGTAAAGCTGACTTGGACCGTGCCAGTGGCACTTCCATAGCTGTAAGTGGTGCCGTCCGCGTCTTTCGTGACGGTTTGCTTGGTATATGAGTACGAGACTGAGATCGGCCCATAAGTCTGGCTATAGTCCTCCGTCCTTGTGGTCGTTTCCAGCCACCGATTTTCGTCCTTGATGACATCCCAGGCGGACCCGCGGCCAAACGTATAGGTGTCGTTCCCGGCACCGCCTTCCAGCCGATCGTCGCCGGCCATGCCGTCGAGAAGATCGTTACCTTTGCCACCGGAGAGCTTCTCGTTCGACGCCGTTCCGGTCAGCGTATCGTCGCCTTCGGTGCCTTCCATCTCACCCAGAACCGGCGCCAGGGACGAACCAACCAGATCCGCAATCTTGACCTTGCTGCCGTCGGCAAATTCGATTGTTTCGATGCGGTCCTTGGCATCCGTCCAATTGGTGAGGCGCATGGAGTCGCTAAGCGCGCTCGCTTGCGCGTTCGGCGCAGACGCATCCTTCAAGCCGACATAGAGATCGGCACCGCGGAACTCGAAGACCAAGTCTTCCCGCGTGATGCCGGCCCCGAAGGCCAGGGTGTCAGAGCCGCCATCGAGATGGATGTCCTGCGGCGTGATGGTGATGTCGTAATCGAGGACGGTCACGGTTGCCGAGCCGGTCTGGGTGACTTGCGCCCAGTATTCATCGTGATCTTTATTGGCCGCCGTTTTCAAAACCCAGGTCTGATAGGTGTAGCTGGAGGTCAGTGAATGATACTCGCCGCTTGGATTGGCGACCTGGACCCATTGTTGGTCACGGTCGGTGATCTCGTCCTGACCGTCGCCGCGCGAGAAGCGATAGGTATCGTCGCCAGCGCCGCCCTTGAGAATGTCATCGTTCAGGCCACCGATGAAGGTATCGTCGCCACGAGATCCGGAGAGGGAATCATCGCCTCGGTCGCCGGACAGCACGACGACATGTGCGTCATCGGTCGTAAATGTATCATCGCCTTCCGTACCACCGACAATCTCGGCGCCAAGATCGGCAACGTTTCGCTTGATACCGTCCGACCCCGAGAAAATGACCGTATCGACGCCATCTCCAGCCGAGATCGTGTCATCGGCATCGGCGACGATATAGTCATCACCCTTACCGCCGATCAATCGATCAGCGCCGCTGCCGCCAGAGAGACTGTCATTGCCGTCCGAGCCGACGAGCTTGTCATTGCCGGCACCGCCATCGAGAGAGACACCCCAGCCCGTATAGATGCCGTCGGGATCATAAGTGCGGCCAATATTGGATTTAGTCACCTGGCTCGCATCAAAAACGTCGTCGCCGCTCCAGCCTCGCGCTGCCTCAAGGTGGCTCGCCGCCAGGTCAAGTTGGACGCCGATTTCGCTGGTCACGATCGCGATGTCAGCACCCGCTTCGCCATCAATCAACGTGTCGTTCTGATCGACAAACAGCACGTCATCACCAGCACCGCCGCTGAGCTTGTCCTTGCCGTCACCACCATCGAGATAGTCGTTGCCGGCCCCGCCTTTCAGTGTGTCGTCGCCGCCATTGCCGGCTAATGAGACCGAGAGGGTTTCGTTTTCACGACCCTCGATCTGGGACTTGTCACCCGACGTGTAGGCGCTCGCGTCAAAGATATCGTTGCCGCCTGAGCCGATCGCGCTGATGAAGTCAGAGGCCTTGAGGTTGAGCGTTACCGGCAGATCGTCTTTGCCGGCAAAAATAGCACCGGCACCTTCGATTTCGATGCGGACGCCATCGACGGTTTCGATGATCTTGTAGCCTTGGCTCGACGCGTCGAAGCTGACGTCAGCAACTTTGCCAATCGTGCCATCCGTCTTTTCATAGGACGTTTGGCCGTGCACCGTGTGACCTGCGACTTCAATTTCTTGATGGTCGGAGATCAGAGAAATTTTGCTGATATGCCAATCATCTAAAGTCTTAAGCTCTCCTTCATCGACAATGGCGTTCCCGTTCTTGTCCTGCCATACCCTGAACTTGGCCCAGTTGGTCCCGTCATGTGAGGACAACCAGCCGTCACCCGTCTCGTCGTAGAGGGATCTAACGGCCTCGATATCGGTATCATCCTCAGGCGTAACGGCGGCAAAGGCAAGCTCTTCGGTCTTGTCGATCTTGCCATCGTCGTTGAGGTCTATGACGAGGAAGCCGTCATCGGGAGCCGCCCAGCCAGATGCCTCCAAATACCCGTCGTTGTCGACATCGAAAGACGTACCGGAATTTGTCGATGTAAGCTCCACCCCATCACCGTCGAGGTCGATGACAATTGGGCTGTTCTTTCCGCCAGGACCATGGTGGTTGTGTTCTTCTCCTGAATTTGAATTCGTGCCTCCATTCCCCGACGAGTTCCCTCCGCTCCCCCAGCCACTCCCTGTACTACTTCCGCCTTCGCGGTCGGAAATCATACTATCGCGTAGCTGCTCTTTCTCCTCTTTGATCCTCTCGAGGTGGGCCAGATGCGCAGAGAGTTTAGAACGCGCTTTTGGGTCATCCAGCGTCTTCAGAATCTCATGTAGCTTGGCCAGTGTTGCGTTCTGAGGGACACCACCCCATGACTGAGCTGCCCTAATGTCTGCAAGCGACACCGAATCAACAAACGCTTCGAGCTCGACGTTAGCGTGCACTCCGCTGTAATCCAAGGCAGTAGCTGCGCTAAACTCATAGCGAAGTCTATTCATTAGACGCTGGTCGTCTAAAGTTGTTGGCGACGAGGTCAGAAAGCCGTAAGTCTCGAACTCCGTTGATAGAAAGCTGTGCTGTATAATTCCCGGAACGCCCGGCCAAGTTGGTGAAACCCATGGGCCGCCGTATAGAAACCCTTCACGCAAGTCCATACGCATGGGGTTGTAGTCAGGCAGGCTTTTTAACCGTCCACTAAAGTAGTCAACATGACTCGCCAAATATGTCTCGTAGTTTCGCGCCTGCTCCGGAGCAACTGCTCCCACAACTTCAAGCGCAAGGTCGTAAGGAATACCGAGGCGTACTTGCTCACGCACCGCAAGGTCGGTTACGAGATCAAGAAACTGTTCAGGATCCCGGATTAATGTCCCGAAGTCGCTCGCCAGAGCCTTTATACTTTCAAACTCAATCCGGTTTAGAGCTTCACGTAGCTCATCATCAGTACCGTATGGATTGGCGTCTTCGATGCCAAGCGCTCGGAGGTGCTCTGCAACTAGATCACGAAATGTGTCATCACCATTAAGTGGAGATATGCTGCCAAGAATATTCGCAACGGCGCCGCCAGCAAGTGCGCCAACAATACGATTGATCGCTAGCGCCCTCAAGTTGCCCGCTGCTGACAATGTGCTATTTGGTATAAACTTGCCCCTAATCGTGGCACTGGGCGCGAAGACAAAGCGAGTGTCGAGAAATTTGGTCAGCGCAACACTCACTCCTGCTCCCGCTAGAGCGTCAACAAGGCCGTATCGTGTTCCGAACCCAAATTTTGGACTGAAAGGAGCAAGTCCGGTGATTTTACCCAGAGCCCATCCTACGGCGAGTTTTACACCAGGCGATTGGGAGAGTTGCTGGGCCTTTTCGCTCAGAGAATCGAGACGAGGAGTAATGTCGCCCATTTTCAATCATTCCCGTTTTCTTTTGTGATGCCGCCACGAAGGAATTTCGACTTTAGAACTACCATTGGAACGAATAGGCAGAGACCAATGCTTCCAACCACAAACCAGAGCATATCGTTCGGAATGATCACTGTTAACGCGCACATAATTGCAGGTATCAGGTCAGGATAACGCCTAACGCCAAGATCACTGTCTGCACACGCTTCTTCATTCGCGATGTTTGTAAGATAATCGAACTGCTCCAGATGCGGCCGTATCGTTAGAGCAAGAAACCCAACAAGCACTCCGCCAGACAGCACTCCGATGGCTTTGAGCATCATACTGGTACCGTCGGCGACGGCGACGGCAGCTTGTACCGCCCCCACAACCGTCATTGACAAGGTCAGTAGAGTAAGAGTCTTCATTTGGGAATGCGCCCGCATAAACCGCACAGTTCTTATCCCCTGCAGGCCGACCAATACGAATATGACGAAGAGAATAATTTCGCTCATGTCTACCCCATGCTCCCAATCCACAAATCTCTTTCATTGCCTTTTCATCTCTCCCTCCCTGCTTCGTCTCCGATGCGCATGAGCGGTGAGAGGACGTATTCGATCAGTTTCCTCGTCCCCGTCTTGATCTCGACCGCGGCGACCATGCCGGGGGTGAGTTGCACGTCTCTACCATCGACGTTCATCGTGTCCTTTTCGAGGCGGACGCGTGTCGTGTAGATGAGTCTCGGGGCAGCACCGTTGCTCTGCTGCTCGACGGCGTCGCCGGAGATGGTGGCGACATGGCCGGTCAGGGTGCCATAGCGGGTGAAGGGGAAGGCGTCGAGTTTGACGATCGCTTCCTGACCTTCTTCGACGAAGCCGATATCCTTGTTCTCGATCTCGGCCTCGATCTCGATGCCGGCGTCCTCGGGCACCACGACCATGAGGGGTTTGGCCGGTTCGACGACGCCGCCGATGGTGTGGAGCTGCAATTGCTGCACCGTGCCGGCGACGGGGGCGGTGAGGCGCTGCAGGGCCTGGCGCTGGGTTGCCTTCTTCAATTCCTCGGTCAGCTGCGCGGCTTGGGCTTCGCCTTCGGTCAGCTCCTTCAGGCGGTCGCGCTCGAACTCCTCCTGCGCCTGGGCGATCTGGCGCTGGATCGTGGCAATACCGGCCTGGGCCTCATTGGCGCGGGCCTGCGCCACGCGGGCCTCGCCTTCCATGGCGATGAGCTCCTGTTGCATTTCGAGGAATTGCTGCTTGGGGGTGAGGCCTTTTTCGAGAAGGCCGCGCCGCGCCTCGACCTGTTCGTGCTTCAGGGGCAGCTGCGCCTCGATCTTGGCGATCTCGGCCTCCGTGCCCACCGCATTGGCGCGCTGGCGCTCAAGCTCACGCGCGAGGGCGCCTAGTTTTTCCTCCTGCTCCCCCAATTGCGTCGCCCGGAAAGACCGCGCTAAGGCGCGCGCGGATGGATCGAACCCGCTGGCCGCTTCCGGGTCGTCCAGCGCCTCGCCGCCGGGAAGGCCCAGGACCGAGCGCAGGCGCGCCACATCGAGGCGCTTCACGGTGAGTTCCTGGGTCAGCCGGTCGGTGTCGGCGCCTGTCTGGGTGGAATCGAGCTCCACCAGCAATGCACCCTTCTCCACATGCTGGCCATCCTCGACCGCGATCTGGGTGACGACGCCGGTCTCGAAGGCCTGGATCACCTTGGTGCGGCCGGAAGGCACGATCTTGCCCTGGCCCACCGCCACGATGTCGATCTCGCCCACGCAGGCCCAGAGCAGCGCGATGGCAACGAAGGCGGAGATGGCGAGAGCGATGCCACGACCCAGTGGCGACGGTGGCCTTTCCAGCACCTCGACCGCGGCGGGGAGGAACTCGTGTTCATAACCGTCGGGGGCGAACATGCCGCCGAGGCGGTCCCCCATCTTCCCTACTGCCTTCCGCACGCGAGAGGCCGGCAAGGCCACGACATTGTCTGGCGCGGTCATATCACTGGGCGGCATGCTGCCCTCCCGGTGCTTGGCGTGGCGTATTCGCCGGTGTCGGCATGCCGACCGCCGCATCCGCCGCCTGGTAGCGGTAGAGCTGGGCATAGCGGCCGTTGCGCTGGATGAGCTCACTATGGCTGCCGTCTTCGACCAGGCGCCCCTTCTCGACGGTCAAGATCCGGTGGCAGGCGCGCACGGCCGAGAGGCGATGGGCGATGATCAGCACAGTGCGGCCCTTCGCGATCGATGCCATATTGTCCTGGATGATGCGCTCGGATTCGTAATCGAGGGCCGAGGTCGCCTCGTCGAAGATCAGGATCTTCGGGTTGCTGACCAGCGCCCGGGCGATTGCCATGCGCTGGCGCTGGCCACCGGAGAGACTGGCGCCGCGTTCGCCCAGCACCGTGTCATAGCCCTGCGGCAGTTCCAGGATGAAGTCATGAGCACCGGCGAGCTTCGCCGCGGCCACGACCCGGTCCATCGGCATGCCGGGGTCGGCCAAGGCGATGTTCTCGCGGACCCTGCCAGTGAAGAGCACGTTCTCCTGCAGCACGACGCCGATCTGGCGCCTGAGCCAAGCGGGATCCATGAGCGCCAGATCCATGCCGTCGATAAGGACGCGGCCCCGTTCCGGCACGAAGAGGCGCTGCACCAGCTTGGTGAGGGTCGATTTGCCGGACCCCGACGAGCCGACGATGCCGATCATCTGCCCAGGTTGAATATCGAGCGAGAGGTCGGAGAGCACCTCCGGCGCATCCGGCCGGTAGCGGAAGATCACGTGGTCGAAGGCAATGCGGCCGGTAAGGCTCGGCGGTGTCGCCTTGTCGGCCCGGTGCAGGGGCTCGGTCGGCGCATTGAGGATGTCGCCCAGGCGATTGACCGAGATGCGCACCTGCTGGAAGTCCTGCCACATCTGCGCCAGACGCAGCACCGGCCCGTGCACCTGATTGGCCAGCATGTTGAAGGCCACCAGCGCACCCACGGTGAGATCGCCGTTCAGCACCGCCTTGGCGCCGAGATAAAGGGTCATCAGCACGGTGGCCTTGTTGATGAGCTGTGCCGTCTGACTGGCGGTGTTGCCGAGCTTGGTGACGCGGAAGGCCGCCGAGACATAGCCCGCCAGCTGTTCCTCCCAGCGCCGCTGCATGCGGGGTTCCACCGCCATGGCCTTCGCCGTTTCGATGCCCGTCACGGTTTCAACGAGGAAGGATTGGTTCTCGGCCCCGCGCGCAAACTTCTCATCCAGGCGCCGGCGAAAGATCGGCGTCACCAGAGCTGAGAGCACGACATAGGCCGGGATCGCCGCCATGACGACCAGGGTCAAAGTGGGGCTGTAATACCACATGACCGCGAGGAAGACGCTGGTGAAGACCAGATCGATCACTAAGGTCAGCGCGTTGCCGGTCAGGAAGGAGCGGATATTCTCAAGCTCCCGCACGCGCGCGACGGAATCGCCCACGCGGCGCGCCTGGAAATACGCCAAGGGCAGCGAGAGCATGTGGCGGAAGAGCTTCGCCCCCAGTTCCACATCCACCCGGTTGGTGGTGTGGCTGAAGATATAGGTGCGCATGCCGCTTAAGGTGACCTCGAAGAGCGAGATCACGGCCAGGCCGATCACCAGCACGTCCAAGGTGGTGAGGCCATGATGCACCAGCACCTTGTCGATGATCACCTGGAAGAAGAGCGGCGTTACCAGCGCGAAGAGTTGCAGCACGAAGGAGGCGATCAGCACTTCGGCGAGGATGCGTTTGTATTTGAGGATCGCGGGGATGAACCAGGCGATGTCGAACTTGGCAAAGCTTTCACCCAAACTCGCCCGTTTGGTCATCAGCAGCAGGCGGCCGGTCCAGCTCTTTTCGAGTTCGGCGCGAGTCAAGGCAACGGGCCGGTTTTCCTCGACATCGTGCACCAGAACCTTGGCCTCACCGGCTGGATCTTCAGCGACTTTCGCGAGAACGAAGAAGCGGCCGTCCTTTGTTTCGGCGATGGCTGGAAGGGGTGTTTTGGCGAGTTTCCGCCATTCCGACGCGACCCAGCGTGCCTTGAGACCAGATTCCCGCGCCGCCCGCAGGAGATCGGAATCGGTTAGGCCATTCGGGCCTGGCGCAAAGCGATGAGCGAGGGCTTGGGGGTCGACCGAGAGGCCGTGAAAGCGCAGCAGCAAAACCAGGCAAAGCAGCCCAGTATCAAGGACTTCTGCGGGCGCTGAACTGCCTGCTCCCTGCCCCTTTGGCGCCGCCGGCTCGACCACGCCCAACCCCTGTCAAACTCTTTTAGCGCGAGACCCCTCTCGCGTTTTGTGTTGCAAAATATGTCCGAACACCTAGGACCGAGCAAGCGGGATTTCTACTAGCGCGCGACGAGTGGGCAAAATGTCACGCTAAAGCTGCAATATCCCAAAAATTGCCATAGTTGGCTCGATACTCATCATCCAAACTGAATCATTAAGGCGCCGCCAGCGCTCGTTCAACTGTACGCTCGAGATTGAGATGCGTTGGCCTGTGCAAATGCCGGCACTCTGGAAACATCTCCATCTTGCCGACGCCAATTGGCAGCCTTTCAATACGCCCGGCGAGCCCCACACGGCCAAGCGCCTCAGTTTCACACCCAGAAGCACAATTACCTGTGAAAGTGGTCGCCTGCGGATGGATCCTCCCATCTCCTGGCCGATGCGGCGCAATCCACCGCCATCATTAGCCAGCTTCCGCCCTTTATAGACCCTGACCAATTTACTCCGGCAGCATGTTACTTATCGTATGATAGACTATAAGTCTCATTTTTCTGGACTCCGGTCCGCGTATCGATCCATACAAGAACCCTGACGCGGCTGCGCTGAGGGGGAGAGCACGATGCGATTGACGGCGATCATATGCGTACTATCGGCAGTCTGCCTGTCAGGCTGCATGGCGTCAGGCGTTCAAGTTAAGCCCGAGCAACTGAGTAGCTTTAAGAAGGGGCAAACGACAAAGCAGCAGGTGATTTCTGCTCTAGGAGCCCCGACAGCACGCTCTATCACCGCTGACGGGAGCGAAATGCTGATCTACAATTATGCGTCCTATCAGGCACGACCAGCATCTTTCATTCCCCTGATCGGCCCCTTAGTCGGCGGCGCTGACGTGCAGACGAGCATGGTCTGGTTCCAGTTTGGGCCGGATGGCACATTGACAAACTACACGGCGCAAAACAGTGCAACCGGCTCGGCCAATAATCTCGCCGCACCGTCGACACCGCAAACACCGGCGCAACCCGCTAAGGTGCCGTAATGTCGCTCGTTTGGAAGGCACGGCCTGTGCCGGACTACCTTCACAATCGCCGGAAGGGTGAGATACGACCTGTCTCTCACATATCAACCGCTGAAAACCCAGACTTACGACGCCGTCCCTAATGCTCTTGCAAGCCATACGAGATGAGCGGCGCGACATATTTCGGGCCGTCTCATCCGTTTGATCCAGAGCTAGCGGCGGTGACGCCATACACAGCAGGTAGTCGATGAATTCAGGAAGCAGCGGGCTCGGCCGCCACCTCCTGAATTACCGCCTAGCTACTCTACTTCTCTTTTGGGAGACCCGTCACGGGGTCGTAGGTATCGGTATCAACCTCCCATTCCGATACCGGACGTCCCGGTTTTTCCTTTAGAATGGGCTGCCCCACTGGCCCTCGCCCGTTATGTGGGATGAAAAACACGACACTCGGATTTTTCTTCGTCTGCTCCACCGGGACCGGGTCGTTGCCAATGCCATAATCGCGCATCAGTTCGTCCAGCAACCGCATATACTTAGATTCGCCGGATTCGATCGCCCGTTGAATGAAGCGTCGGAAGGCAAGTTCACCCTTGCTCATGGTTTTCTTTTTTCCGCCGATTTGAACGGTTACGGATTCCTCCAGCGCCGCCAACAAAATGGTCTTGCGGTTGAGATTTCGCTTACGGCGTCCCTTCGGATTGCCGGATTGACCCTTCTTGAATCGATGCGCCCGCGGCGGCTTCCCATAGCCGACTTCGTAATCTCCGCCATCGGCTCCTGATTTCTTACGCATCGTTCCGCTCCCTTTCGGTGGCTTTGAAAGTGGCACCTGTTGAAACCAAGACGGCTTCCCGCTCAGTGAAACTCTGCCAGCGGCGGATGGCGGTATCGACATAGACGGGATCCAGTTCGATGCCGATGCATCGCCGCCCGGTTTTCTCAGCCGCGATAAGCGTCGAGCCACTACCGAGGAAGCTATCGACGACCAATCCATTTCGCGGCGACGCGTCGAGGATGGCATCAGCAACAAGAGCGACGGGTTTGACCGTGGGATGTAGAGTGAGGAGATTGCCTTCGTCACCTTTGCGACCGAACGTATTGGCGCCTGGATAATTCCAGACATTCGTGCGGTTTCGGCCATATTGACCGAGTTGGACATTGTTTCGATGCTTCGCTTTGCCGGCCTTGAATACAAAAATGAGTTCGTGTTGCGATCTATACATTGAGCCCATACCTGCGTTAGATTTTGCCCAGACGCAGATATTCAGCAACGCGCTATAGGCGACTTTCCCTGCAGCCAAGAGCTCCCCTGCGTGGCGCCAATCCATGCAGACGAAATGCACTGCTCCGGCTTTGCTGAACGACGCAAGGTGATCACAGGCTGTGGTCAGAAACCGCGTGAATTCAATTTCCGACATTTCGCCGACAGCCATCGCGAATTCGCGGTGGCGCGTCTTTCCCAGTCCAGTGGCATGGCCATCGATTTTGACATTGTAGGGCGGGTCGACAAAAACGAGATCAGCTCGCTCTTGCTCAAGAAGATTTGTGAAGCTGTCAGCGTCAAGAGCATTGCCGCATAGAATGCGATGCGCACCGAGCTGCCAGATATCGCCTAAGCGGCTGACGGCCGGACCTGCCTCGGGCAACTCATCGGCCCTGTCGTCTGGATCATCGTCTTCAAGCGATTGAATGCGCAGATCGATGTCAGCAATATCGAATCCGATCGCATCCAAGTCGAAATCTAGCTTGAGCGCACTGAGATCACGCAGCTCCGTGGCAAGGATCTTTTCGTCCCAGGCCGCAATTTCGGCGAGGCGATTGTCAGCAATCAGGAAGGCGCGGGCCTCGGTTTCTGTGAGATGGCCGAGGGCAATGGTCGGAACGCTGGGCTGCCCGAGTTTCTGACAGGCCAGAAGCCGGGCATGGCCGGCGAGCACTTTGAGGTTGCGGTCAACGAGGAGCGGTACATTGAATCCGAACGTCTGAATGCTTCGGGCGATTTTGGCGATCTGTTCTTTTGAATGCTTGCGGGAGTTTTTGGGGTCGGGCCGCAGCGTGGCGGTGGGCCGGTCGACGATTTCGAGTCTGAAGGTTGTCTGATCGCCGTTCGCTTTGGTGGTCTTTGGCTTGGTGATAGAAGGGGGCGAGAACCGCTCGCGATGCGGTGGCTTGGTACGGCCTTTGCTGGACATCATAGCTCCATGGAGAGGGTTGGCGGTGGCGCCAACCCTCTCCCAAGGCTGCCAGCATCTTCACGTTGGATTTGGAAGAAAATTTGAACCCACCGCCATCGCAACCTGGATTCGACTCTCATAGGCCCACTTAAAGCGGGTCACTTTTTGGAGTTCCCTTGCGAAGACCTCGGCCTCGTCGATAGCTTGCTGCAGCAGTTCTTCCTCAAGAAAGAAATGCAGCAAGTTCAACGAATTTCCGTGATTGTCAGCCGAAGCGAGGATCTTCTGCACTGCGATTGCAAGGTGAAGCACTGGCAAGGAAGGGCGCCAGATGCGAGTCTCCAGGTTACCCGTCTCATCGCCACCGGCTGGCCGATCGGGCGCCAAGTCGACATTGGCCCACTCGTTGAGTGAGAGCCGTTTCATTGCCTTCGGCAATTTGGGTAGGTGACCTAGCTCGATTTCCTGCAAAAAGGAAATGGCTATGCGCGCCGCATGCATGCGATCATTGAGCTTTCTGAAGAACCCTTTGAGTTCGCTGTCCACGTTGAAAGTCGGAAAGATGTGGGCCCACATGGCGGAGACCTCGGTCAGCCATCGGGCGTCTCTTTCTGGGTTGCTGCGAAGAAACATATGACAAACGGCCGTAGTGGCGCGGTCCAGCCGCCGTTCGTCGTTTTGATATTGTGGGTATGCGAGCAGCGTCATGAAGATTGCCGCTGCCTCGTAGGGCACCGTATGAGGCGCTCCCAGATGAAATACCATAATCCATCTCCAAATCTGCGGTTGGCGAGCTCTTGGACAAGCGTCCTGCTCTTCTAGACATACCGACCGCGATTGGCGCCCCGCTTCATTTCGCTCGATTTTAGAGCGCGAACGTGCGCACAGAGATAAGTATTGATAGATATGTCAATGAGTTAAAGTTTTTTACGACGTAGGCCCAAAGGGCCGTCGTGACGGCCACAATTGACACTTGATCGAAGAGGCACACCTAAGAGATCTCGGCCCACATTGGATCATGGTCCTAGGCTCGTCGCTCCCATTCCCACGCTCCGATATCCAGCATGCCGGGGTACCAGGGATACAGCTCACGTGCGAGATAGATGATTTCCTCCCGCTTATTCGTGGTCAGCAAGCCATGAGCCTGGAAAAAATTCGCGACCCGGCTGTCAGGTGCGATATCAATGCTCGAATACTCGGTCATGGCGATCCGGAAATCCCGTGCGAGGATATTTACCGCCATGTTGGCAATCTTCAGTCCGATACCGTCGAATTCAAGAAGGCGGCGCAGGATTCCGGCACTGCTGGAGCCAGGTGCCCAGATGTTAGCCGCATTGCCGTCATATCTGCGTGCGATACGTTCGATGGCACTGTGAAAGCACTTTGCCATTCCTTCCGGAAACCGATGCAGACGCTCTTGTCGAAACAACATTGTCAGCCAGCCCGGATCCGATGCCTCGAACGCGGCGAACGACCATCCGCCCAGATGTTGACCTACAATGTAGGGAATCAGCCACGCTCTTCCGCTTTTTATCTGCCGATCCATGACGCATCCCAATAGGAAGAGGTGCGGATAGGTCTGGATGTCATTGAGATAGATCTCGGCGGTGCTGTCGCCGGTTTCAAAATCCAAACCCACGCGTACCTGCTGCAATCGCTCCTCGCCCAGTCGGATCAGGGCCTCAATCGCGCTGCGTTGCTGGTCGGTCAGATCGGCCGGCAATGGCCTGCCTTTGGCAGCGTGGGCCCAGCCAGCATGGGCCGCAGCGAGGGTCAGGATTGGTGTGCCATCGTCCATAGGGCTCTCCCTTAGTCGGTATCCATTGGATTGCTCTATTCGTCACCGAAGTCCAGTCAAAATGTTACTAATAGTCTACAATATTCCGCGAGCGATCCGGCCCACTGGAGCGGCGGCAATTGCCTATTCGAGGGATCACGCAAGGGCTTCGTGGCCCAGCCTCCCCCAGAAGAATCAGCTGGCGCCGGCAGACTCGTCAGCGCTCTCGGTGTATCACCAGGATAGCGCGATGCAGGGTCGTGACGTCGGCAAGTCGGACATCGAGACTTGCCAACAAGTTTAGCCCGGCTTTCTGGTCGCCATTCTCGATCAGTGCCACGGCTTCGCTCACTGATTCAGTTGAATCTCCCAGCAGGTCGCCGAGCAACCGTGTGCTTGCGGCGATTGCCGGAGGTAGGTGATCCCCGGCCTTGACAGGACGTTTCCCCATGTTTTCCTCACTCTACCCATTCGAGCGGCTCTCCGATTTGGGCGTGCAACGGTCATTGCTCCAATCCACGCCAAAGTCCAGCCAAATGAGACTCATCGTCTGTAGATCAATAAGCGACGTTCCATTCCCCTTAGGGCATGGATATTCGTCGTCGCGTCGGCCTCAATACGAGGAAATTTCGGGAAGAGCGGGACCTGTCTCAGGAGGAACTCGCCTTTGAGAGCGGCATACATCGGACCTATATCAGCGGTGTCGAACGTGGGGTCCGCAACCCGACCGTGACAGTCCTGCAGAGGATCGCCAAGGCACTCAAAGTGCCGGTCGCGGCACTTTTGGATGAGAGCGGCCGGAAGTAGGGCGGATTTCTGGCGTCAGAAGACACCCTTGTCTAGGTCGGCGGACCAGCCAGCGGTCGCGCTGATCGGTTTCCTAATCGTCCTAGCTGTTAACGCCCCCGCCTAGTGGTGAAGCAAGGGGCGCTCGCAATCGCGCCAGAAAATCGCCGTCCACCGCGCACACTTTGACAATTCAAGATTGTGAGGCCGCCCGCAATTGCGCGCGGTGCTCGTCGGCGCTTGCCGACCATAAGGGGTAGACCTTCATGACTGATGAGCAAAAGACTGAAATCGCCCACATCCGCCAAGAGCTGACCCTCACCAATCGCGAGGTGGCTCTCGCCCTGGCCAAGCGCGCCGGCAGCCTGGAGATACTGGCTGCGGTCGCCGACGACCTGATCGCCGAGGCAAGCCGCCTTCGCCGGCTCTCGACAGGTAAAACGGCTTAAACTAGGACGGCAGGTGGGGCTGCGCCTGCCGTTCCTCAACATTGCACGTTGCGCTCACCCATCAATCGCGGCAGGCTGCTGGCCGCTCCTCAGTGCCGACGGAAACGATCATGGCAAAGGCCAATAATAAGAAGTCTCTTAAACGCCCCCGCAAGACTTCCGGGCGCATGGCCAGCAAAGGCTTCTTCAACCCCATCGACATTCATGTGGGGCAGCGGATCAGGGCTCGGCGAACAATCATGGGCTATAGCCAGTCGACGCTCGGCGACATGATTGGACTGACGTTCCAACAGGTGCAGAAATATGAGCGGGGTGCCAACCGCGTCAGTAGCAGTCGCCTGTTCGACCTTGCCCGCGTATTGGAAGTGCCGGTCTCATGGTTTTTCGAAGAAATGCCCGGTGACGTCAAGTCGAAGTCCCCGGCCCAGGTCATGGACAACCCGACCCCGCTGCCGGTCGCGCAGCAGCCCGACGAGATGTTTAGACGGGAAACGCTCGAGCTCGTGCGTGCCTATTACGAGATCAATCCCACGACCCGCAAGCAATTGCGAGAGCTGGTGAAGGCCCTGTCCTAGAAACAGCCGAGCGGCAAGCTGCAAGGCAGTTTCTTCGTCGGTCGCCTGTGTTGTCTTAGCAGCAAGTCAAACTCAAGCCTTCTGGGCGCCGCTCGAGCAGCGTCCGGTATCCGGCTAGACCTACGGCCGCATGCGATGAGGGCCCCGTTGCCCGGAACGAAGCGCGCTGGGACCGAGGTCTTGATAGCTCAAATCGGGAGGCCGCATCCATACGGGTTGCCGCGTTGGTCTCACGGGCTCCCGAGTATCCCGATGGCAATGATTTCGTCGATATAGAGGAGGAGCGGCTTGGCCCCCTCTGCCAACAACGCACCGTTTGGTTTTACGTGATCGGCGGGAATGCCGAGACGTTCGTCCAAACCATACACCGTGGCCCTCACCCTGAAATCCCCGCCCTCCGGTGTTAGCAGGCGATTGCATGTAGCAGGAATCCTATTCCCCTGCCGAACTGGTTCGTAGTGGCAGATGGCGCCTGAGCCGCCAGGTACAGTGGGTGTGCTATTACTGGGGACGCTCCGCGAGATTAGTAGAATCACCTGCCCCGTGCCATGCCCAGGTAGCTCCGTATCAATCGGCGGATAGAGAGTCGCCGGCAAGGCCGACCTCTGGTCGACGAGACGCTGCAGCGCGATATGTGCCCGCGACACCCAAGACGTCTCTTGTGCAACAGCGGGAGCCCTACAGACGGTCAAGACAAAGCCGAACAAGATGACGATGCGATAGTGGCGGCGCACAGCTCTTACCATGGGCATATAATGGCCCTTTTCCCCATTGTTTCCTGGTTAAGAGCGTAACACAGAACGCCTACGAGGCCGCTCGATCTCTTTTATGGAAAATCGAGTTTGGCTCTGACCAACCAGAACCACTCTAACGGAAGGATGGCCGAACGATCGTCACGGCGCCATCGAACGGCTGGCGGATCCGCGCTACGTGTCCTCCATCTCTTCCAGAAGTCGCATCATCTCCAAAAGCTTTCCTTTGGTATCGACCAATCGCTTTGCCTTTAGCAGCTCGGAGCGATCGGCCATAGCAAGAACCGTCTCCAGCACCCGATCAGAGTGGCGGCAAAGAGCTACTAAGGACTCGCCACTTGGGCCATTGCGCGCCTGGAACCAGTTTTTTACTGCTCGCTCATTCGCCTGAGTAGCCGTCACTACAGTCTTAACGGCCGCGTGCGTGCCGCCATATTCCTCTCTCAGCGCGATTGAAATGGCCGTGGCAAAGCGCTCAGTTCCAATGCGCTCACCCGAGCCAGCTACCTGAAAACTGTTTCCGGAAAGTCCCCGAAAGTTTCGGTCATTATCAACAGACGACATATCCGATCTCCCCGCATATTCTCGCAACGCGGTGACGTCCGCTCGGGCAGAAAGTTAAGGTCCCCTCGCACTTGTATCGGAATTCAAGCACATATGGCTTCGAAGAACGACCAACAAGACCGTGACAATGTTCGCGATATCCCGCCGAAACCCATTCGGGCGGCCCAATATGTTCGCATGTCGACTGAGCACCAGAGATACTCGACGGAGAATCAGTCCGAAGCGATCGCGCTCTACGCTGAGCGTCGTGGATTTGAGATCGTTGAGACATACGCCGACGAAGGCAAAAGCGGGCTCAATCTGGAGGGACGGAGCGCCCTAAAGCGACTGATCTCAGACGTCAATGCCGGAACAAATACGTTCGCGGCAATTCTCGTTTACGACATTAGCCGCTGGGGTCGATTTCAGGATGCCGATGAAAGCGCCTACTACGAGTTCATATGCAAAGAGGCGGGCATTTCAGTTCATTACTGTGCTGAGCAATTTGAGAATGATGGCAGTCTAAGCGCCACCATCATCAAGAACATGAAGCGGGCTATGGCGGGTGAGTACAGTCGCGAGCTGTCTGCCAAAGTTTTCGCCGGTCAATGCCGCCTGGTATCCCTAGGATTCCGCCAAGGTGGGCCACCTGGCTTCGGGCTCCGGCGTCAACTTATCGACCAACTGGGTCAGCCCAAAGCCGCACTCGGACATGGTGAGCAAAAGAGTCTTCAGACTGATCGCGTCATTCTCGTGCCTGGACCGGAAGAAGAGCGGGATCTCGTTCGCCGAATCTACGATCTGTTTGTCAATTGCCAGCTATCCGAGAAAGGAATCGCCGAGCAACTCAACAAGGAAGGCCTAGTGGCCGAGCTCGGCTTACCGTGGAGCAAAGGTCGTATCCATCAAATTCTGACGAATGAAAAGTACATCGGCAACAACGTCTACAATCGCCACTCATACAAGCTGAAAATGAAGCATGTCGCCAACCCACCAGACATGTGGATACGAGCGCCCGGCGCTTTCAAACCTCTCATCTCACCAGAAATGTTCGACTCCGCGCGACGCATCATCTTGGCACGCGCTAAGCGGTTTTCAGATGCAGAACTGCTCACGCTTCTGGCGCAACTTCAAGAAAAGTATGGCTTCGTCTCTGGCATTGTCATCGACGAGCAAGAGAACATGCCATCCAGCACCACTTACCGATCCCGCTTCGGATCTCTTGTGCGCGCCTATTCGCTGATTGGCTATACACCAGACCGGGATTACCGCTATATCGAGATTAACCGCCTGCTACGCTCCCACTACCAACATCACCTCAACACGATCATCGATGGGATTCGCGCGGCGGGCGGAACTGCACAGGTGGATTGCCGTACAGGCCTCGTCGAGATCGGCGGGGAGATTTCAGCGGCGATCATATTCTGCCGATGCCTGCAAACGGCTTCGGGACGGCTCCGCTGGAAGCTCCGACTGGACAATCAGCTCAAACCCGACGTCACCCTCGCTGTTCGGATGGAGGCCGATAACCAGTCGATTCGAGACTTCTATCTGCTGCCGTGGATCGATATCGCAGCTCTCCAACTCAATCTAAAGGAAGAGAACGGGCTATATCTCGATGCCTATCACATCGACGATCTATCGGCGTTCTACCGGCTCACCGATCGCACCCCCATCGAAGAGGCTGCTGCATGAGCAATTTGACATCCGAAATACAACTGATCCCGATCGACCAAATAGCCGTCCTTAATCCAAGAGGGCGCAATAGAAAGGTCTTCAAAGAGCTCGTCACAAGCATCGCCCATCTGGGACTTAAGAAACCAATTACGGTCAGTCAACGGGCTGACGGCGGCTATGACTTGGTCTGCGGGCAGGGGCGTATGGAGGCATTCAGAGAGCTCGGGGAAAGTTTGATCCCCGCCAGAGTCATAGAAGCGAGCCAAGAGGATTGCTTCATCATGAGTCTCGTTGAAAATCTGGCGAGACGGCAACATACGCCGATGGAACTGATCAAGGAAATTGGCACGCTGCGGGACCGTGGTTATTCCAAAGTCGACATCGCAAAGAAGACGGATTTTAGCGAAGAGTATGTTTTCGCCATCCTGTACTTGCTTGATCATGGAGAGGAAAGAATTCTGACTGCTGTCGAGAAAGGCATCATCCCAGCCAGCATAGCCATGGAAATCGCTCGTGCTCAGGACGGGGACGTGCAACAGGCCCTGGCGGATGCCTACGAGCAGAAGATCATTCCCGGCAAACAGGTCATGGCAATCAGGAAAATCATCGAGCAGCGCAACTTGACTGGTAAATCGATACACTCCATTCAGACGCAGTCACATCGCCCGCGTCGCAAGGTGACGGCAACCACATTGATCCGTGCGTACCGCAAAGAAACGGAACGACAGCGGCAACAAGTTCGAAAGGCCACAATAACCCAGCAGCGCCTTCTTTTTGTCGTCAATGCCCTTCGACATTTATTGGAAGATGAGAACTTTCGAACGCTGCTGCGAGCGGAAGGTGTCCATTCCCTACCTGGCCCGCTCAGCGAGCGCCTTGACGGGAGGCTTAAGCTATGACCGGTAAGATACGTATGTCCTTCGGAAGGCGTACTGAGATGCTGTCAGTAGATCTGGTTCTGCCGCTCAGGCAGATTCCAGAGAGAATTCGACAATCGTCCAAATACAAGCGTATCGCGCGATCAATTCTTGAAGTTGGCATCATAGAGCCGCTTGTGGTGACGAAGGCGCGCGGCCAGCGAGGCCACTACCTGCTTCTAGATGGGCATTTGAGATTGGCGGCCCTTAAGGATCAGGGCATTCGAGAAGTCCTTTGCCTTGTTGCCGACGATGACGAAGCCTTTACGTACAATAAGCGCGTAAACCGACTGGCGACGGTGCAGGAGCACTTCATGATCGTCAAAGCATTGGACAAGGGAGTTTCGGAAGAAAAGTTGGCTCGGGCACTCAACGTCGACCCCAAGCTGATTAAGCGCCGAAAGGTCCTACTGGATGGCATTTGCCCGGAAGTGGTCGATCTCCTCAAGGACAAACCGCTCAATCCGACGACGTTCGACGCTCTCCGGAAGATGCGGCCGATGCGGCAAATCGAAGTGGCCGAGCTCATGACAATCTCAGGGAATTATACCGCCAGCTACGCCAAATCCCTGCTGGCCGCCACGCGGCAGATCGATCTCTTAAAACCAGATCAGCCCAAACGTGTCGGCGGCCTATCGCCCGAACAGATGGCGAAAATGGAGCGGGAGATGGAGTCGCTACAACAAGACTTCAAGCAAATTGAAGCATCTTACGGCGATGACGTTCTGCATCTCGTTATCGCTTCTGGGTTCGTTGGCAAATTGATCGGCAATTCGGCAATAGAACGTTATCTCGACAGGCATCACAGCGAAATTCTCGCGGAATTCAAGAGCATCGTCTCGAACTCCTCTTTGGATCAAGCCCAGAACGCAGCGAGTTGAGACCATTGAGGAATCGCGGGCGATCGCCAGTGAAATCGTGCTCCAATGAAGCGCGCTGGGAGCCGTTTTCTCTGACCTGCGGGGATAATTAGTAACTCTGCCTCTTGCATCTAGAATATTTTGTGGCACGCTCCGCGCCGTTCACATCGGGAAATCAAGAATGAGACTGTTTCGCTGGTTGTCGCTTGCAACCCCGCTCTTAGCTGCGCCTATTGTCGGCTGCGCTGACATCGACATGAGCTTTCTGCCGAAAACCAGTTCAGCCGTGGTGACGCAGATGGAGATCGGGCCGAAGACCTGGGCAGCCTACCAGCAATATCTGGCGGCGATTTCGCCAGACCGACACGGCGTTTTTGCCATCGCGACGGACGGGCAGGGTGGCGAATCTTGGATTTGTAATACGGCGGCCTGTGTCGACGATGGGCAGTTCGCGATCAAGGCCATAGAGCGTTGCCAGGCTAGCAACCCTGGATATCGCTGCATGGTCTTCGACGTGGATCGCGTGCCACAGATCGCTTTTTCGCCACCCAGTTAATAGCGCATTTGCTTCGTGGACCACGCGCATCAAGGCAGGTCACGCCATTGGACGTCACCGAAGCTGTCTTATGGAAAGCGAGGTTTGAATCCCCCGATAAACACTGAACTGGGAATTCGATGATATTTTTTTGCAGACCGAAGCCCGCTTCGATCAACGAACCGAACTCCCGTCATAGCGCCGCGGGCGTGTAACCAAACAGCCTAATACTCGGAACTTTGGTGGATCAGCACCAACGTAAAGAACGACACTCGACGTATTCCAGTCAGCGAGAGCGCCAATAAATTTTGCGCCCAGGCATGGCGTGGGGTTCGGCGGGACTGCCATTTGCTTTCCGGTGGTACGATGGGGGTCAGTCTTTCTGGGGTTGCGGAGGAGAGGCAACAAGCTGACCGGTAGCGTCATAGTGCATGTTTTTGGATGGTCGACCTGTAACCCCACTCTGATCAAAGGCCTGCATTGCGATGCACGCAATGAATCGCGTTGTTACAGCAGTGGCCTTCTCCATTTCTTCGATGATCTGCTCGAAATCACTTGTATCCTTGCTCGTGTACTTGACGCCTCCTTGTCCATTTTTTCCGATATTGCGAACGCCCTTCATGCTGGTAGCAACCTCGTAACTATCCGTTTCTTCGTTCCCCCAGCCAATAAACCACAAGCGATGTACGGTGTTGTTTCGTCGCTGCGTTACATTGTCAATTCGATTTGACATATGATCAATCATAGCGATGGCATCTTTATCGCCAGCGTAATAGACCTTCATGAGAGATTCCCATGTGCGCCGCATATTCTCGAGGTTCTGCCCAATAAGTGCTGTCTGGGCGTAAACTTGCGGAAGTCCCGTTACTTCAAGAATCTGACGGCAGCAACTGAACATGGCATGATTGAGATGCTCTCCGAGTACAGCGATTTTGCCAATCCTGGCATAGAGCATCTCGGTTTGTGTCTTGTATGCCTCTGTGCCAACCTTTGGGTCGCCGCTCAAGTCCGCCTCCAACGATAAGAATTTCTGAGAACCAGAGGACAACAGGTCCTGCAGCGCTTCTTCAGAAAAGAAGCTCTGAAATCTCGATAATTCCGGCCGGTCTAGCTAACCTGGGGGCTGGCTGATTCTCACTAGGTTGCTCACATTTTCGCAAAACCAAAATGCCGATCAGGTCCGGGTTCTTTCTCAACCCGTTCGCCCCTTCTCCACCCTGCCCTACTTTTTGATGAACAACGCCCACACGGTCACCGTTGCCAGGGCGATCCAAAACCACCAGCCGCCGAATTTCCGCAACCCATCATGTGACTTGCCTTCTGCCTTCCTCGCATCAGCCACCGCAATCACCACCAACCCACCCGCTAGGCCCATGACGACAATTCCAAGAACAACTCCGACTGGCTGAACCTGCCCCATTCTATCTTCCCCTTACCAGTAGTGCTGAATGCCAAGGGTGCCCACGATCCCAACCAGCACCCGAATACCGGCATGGATAGAATTCAGGGTCTTGTTGGTTTGTCGCTGAAGGCTGATCAGCAGGTCCAGGGATTGGAATAGCCTGTCTTCACTCTCTTGATGCATCTGCCCTTCCACCTCAGGTCCCCCTCACTTGCACGGATAGACCTTCATCAACACTTCTTCGACAATCTCGGCTTCAGGACGTTCTAGGTTCTCTCCCGAATGCTTGTTGAGTTCGAACCATGCCAACAGTTCCTTCCTCACCTTCTCCAATTCCGGAATAGCATTGGTATCGAATAGACAGATACCTTCCTTGTTTGCTCGATAGGCTATCCCACCAATCAGCCCGTCAATTTGCATGATGCAGCGGACTTGATCGGTGAAGTTGGCATTGGGTGCATCGGGCATTTTGCAGGTCGCCCAAAGCATATACCCATTGCCGTAGTGGAGTTCCTGAACCTGTTGGCCTTGGGCAGTGCTGGAAAAGAAAAGCCCAACCGCGATCAATGCCAGCCACTTCATTCCCTGCCCCTCATTTCCCCTCTGCCAAGTTCGCTTCAGTCAGACGGGTGCCGCACTGTGGACATTTGACCGGCATTTCCTTGAACAATTCCTGGAAACCCGCTGTCCTGCCCTGCACTTGGTACCCGTCACTATCAAAGCTTATTGTCGAGTATTCTTCCCAGGATGACGAATAGGGCGTGTCATTCTCCTTTAACACCAGTTCGCCAGTGTGACCGCATTTGCATTTCAGCGGGTACCTCACTCTAGATGCCATTGGCTACCCCTTCTTCTCATTGCCATCCCAAGCAACGCGGATTTGGTCTTGTGGAGTTAGAACGGTTGTTTCACCCTTCTCGGCACAGACGGGACAGGTGGGCAGGATCACAGCGAACACGTCTTCCTCGGGTGGTCGAGGGGGCCACTTCCTGATTGTTGACACTGCATCAAACCCAACCACCTTGTAGCTGCCGTCCGATTGCTGATTGATGTGGCCTTCATGTCCACACTTCGGACAGGCGTAGTTGACTTCATCAGTCATAGGCACCCCTCCCGTTTAGCTTCTTGCTGCGGTCGCTTACTTCCTCACTTCGCGCTTTACCCTCGCCACCAGCGCCTCCAAATCAACCAAGGCACGTTCTAGCTTCCTGATTCTGTTCTCGTGATCCTGGATTTGTTGGCGCATGGCGGCGGGGTCCGGTTCTCCAAGTGCAGGCATTTTCGACTCTCCCTGGTTAGTTGTTGCCCGTACAGCCTACATCCATTGGTTGCCTGCGGAAAAGCCTGAAAGAAGCCCTGACCTAAATACCTTCATCTATTCAATTCAGATGAGGAAAACGACATGGCAGCAGGTGGCGGCGGTTCAAAGAAGTCCGGCAACGACAAATCCAAAGACCCAAACAGCAAAGACAAATCAGGTGGTGGCTTAGGACCACGTGATACCAGTTCCGCTCAAGGTGGTGGTCTTGGCCGTTCCCGTGGTGGTGCGCCTTGTGCTTCAAAGTCATCCGGCAACAAGGACACATCGAAAGCCCCAGGCGGCGGCACAGGCCGTTCCCGTGGTGGCACGACTGGTGATAGCACAACCGCACAGAAGAACCGCGATGCTCTAGGCGTCAAAGACCCGAGCCGTCACGGCAAACCGGGTGATGAGGCTGTTGAAGACACGCCATTCGGTATCTTCAAAGATGTCCTGATGGGTGCGATGCCGTTTGGTGGCATTGCTTCTATTGCTGGCGATATTATGGGCGACAAGGTCAATGATATCCAACAGGTTCAGGTTCAACCCACGTAAGGTTGATCGTATTCGCGCGAAGGCAATCGCCACTTCAGCAGCGGGCAACATCCGCTACTTCTATTCCCCAGACAACGGCACCACAAAGCGTTTGATCGGTGAACTAGCCGTCACTGCTATCACGGTCGCGGCCCGGGATGCCGCCCGCGACAAGCTTCACAAAGAGCAACCGAGCAAGGCGCAAGATTTTGCGCCAATCGCCGAGAATGCTGGTGGGAGCGAGGCAGGCACGGTCGCGACCCCGGCACCGCTGCCGGTGCTCCATCCCGTGGCCGAGCGCCTACGACGCAAGCTCGCCGGTCGGCGCGCGGACGCCACCGGCCTCATTACCTTCGCGAAGTCCCGCCTGCCCGCGATCAGCCTCTCCCCCGCCGTCGCCGACCGCGCCATCCGCCTGCTCGATCGCCTGCTCACCCGGGCCATGGCGATCGGCTATGAGATCCTCGAACGGAAGGAGGGCCTGGCCTTGAAGGTCGATGGCGAGGACCTCGCCTTGAGACTCTCGGAACGGCTCGACCGGGTGCCGCATGTCCTGACGCCCAAGGAAGCTGCCGATCTGCAGCGCTGGGAAGCGGACAAGTTGATCCGCCAGAAGAATGGCACCTATTACGGCGATTGGGGCAAGCCGCGGGTGCCGGAGACGGATCAGGTGCCCAACGGGCTGTTGCTGTTTGGGATCGATGAGGGCGACCATCGCCATGATGGTCTGCAACGAAATTTTGGTGATACCCGTCGCCGACGTCTGGAAGATGGCCTTGAGGCAGTCCTCGCCGGCATGGCCGCCTGTGCGGCAGCGCGTAAGGAAAAGCGCGCGGCGGACGAGGCCTGGGAACGGCAATGGGCGGAGAAGGAACGGCAGCGAAAGGACAATGAGCGGCGCATCACGCTGCACAAGAAACGCTGCGAGTTTCTTGACTTGCAAATGGAGCGTTTGGACCGCGCCCTGAAGTTGAGGGCGTTTGTCCGGGACTATCAGGCCGCCTTCGAGGAGATTCCCGAGCCGACCGCCTCTCTCGTGCAATTTGCGACCTTGCTGGCCAATCATCTTCAGAAGGAAATCGCGCCAGCCGCCTTAGCGCCGATGCTCGAGAAGCATGATCTCATGAATGACGACGCTGAGGTTTCGAGCTGGATCAGTTTTAAGGATCGATACTGACTGAGCTCCACCTTCCGTCGCGGGCTGGCCAGGCGCCGTTTGATTGCCGTGCCCACTTGATTTAACCTAGCCGGGCCAGCACGTCGGGGGGACATGCGCTATTGGTGGGTCAACCAGAATCAGACCTACCGTCATGAAGTAGATGGCGGATACCTTTGGTCGCCTAAACGGAACGCCAATGGCGGCCGCAATCCCTTCTATGATTCCATGCGCGAAGTCTCACCGGGCGACATCATCTTTTCATTTGCCGAGACCTATGTTCGCGCCATCGGCATCGCTCAATCTTATTGCTGGGAAAGTCCGAAGCCGGAAGAGTTCGGCGCTGCGGGCCAGAATTGGGAGAACATCGGCTGGCGCGTCGCGGTCGAGTTTCATCCGCTGCCCACGCCAGTGCGTCCCAAGGAACATATGGCGCTGCTGGCACCCCTCCTCCCCGCGAAATACGCGCCCTTGCAGGCCAATGGCAACGGACTGCAGTCAATCTATCTAACGGAGATCAGCGCGGCATTCGCCGGCGCCTTGGCGAGCCTGCTCGGCAGCCAATATCAGATCCTACAAGAAGCTGCGCTATCGGTGGTGCCGCGGCCAGCCGACGATATTGAGCAGTGGGAGAGAAAGATTGAAGGTCAAGTCGCCGCCAACACCGCGCTGGCTGAGACCGAGCGGACGGCCATTATTCGTGCCCGGCGCGGCCAGGGCCTCTTCCGCGACCGAGTCAGCAAAATCGAGCAACGCTGCCGCATCACCGGTGTCGACAATCCGGTCCATCTTGTCGCTAGCCATTGCAAGCCCTGGCGCGATGCCAGCAATGAAGAGCGGCTCGATGGCGAGAATGGCCTCCTCCTGACCCCCAGCATCGATCATCTCTTTGATCGTGGCTTCATCAGTTTTGAAGACAACGGAAGGCTATTGGTTTCGCCGGTAGCACAGCGAGATTCACTGCACCGCATGGGGGTCGAAACGCAGTCGACCCTCAATGTTGGATCGTTCTCACAAGGTCAGCGGCAGTTCCTGGACTTCCATCGCAGCAGCGTGTTCTTGAAGTCTGGTTGGAAATAGAGTTTGCCGCTGCGACCATGCCATGCCGGCCCAGTAAACCAAGAAATCCAGCTAGATGACTCCGTGGACCCGATCAGAGCGTCCACCAAAACTTTAACACCTTGAAATTACTCGAGCTTGCCTGAGTGCTATAGTTCGCGTGTCTCACTACCGTGTCTCACCAATAGTCCCACCGAGAGGGGTAGCGCAAGTAGTCGCGGAACAGGGCAATGAGGCTATTGCGATTGGCCCGAGGTGGTGGGGTACAATCGAAAAAAATCGCCTGACCTCCTGCTTATGCGTCGGGCGTTGCGTAGCTTTAAGGTGAGGGGCTTCATTTACCTTGTCTACACTGTACCTCTTTTCGGACACCAATCTGTTGCTTCAATGCCGCACTCTTGAAGAATTGGACTGGAGCCGCTGGTCCTCTTTCGACGAGGTGCGTGTGGTGGTGTCCAGCCCCGTCTTGAAAGAGATCGATTATCGCAAGAACAAAGGAAATGATCGAGTGAGCAGCCGTGCTAGGGCAGCGTCATCGCTGTTTAGGGCGATGCTCGAAAGCGGTCCTAAGACCATTAAAGAAAAAGATCCGTCTGTAGTTTTGTGTATCGAAACGGGGCATCTGCCCAGCAAGACCCTAGCAAGCCGCCTCGACTACGGCCAAAGGGACGACCAATTGATAGGGGTCTTGCACGAGTTCATTTCGCAACAAATCGATGTCGATGCGCGGTTGCTCACACACGACACAACACCTTTGTATACAGCACGAGGCGTTGGACTTGTTGCGGAGATCATCCCCGATGAATGGTTATTGCCCCCTGAGAAAAGTGAGCAAGAAAAGGAGATGGCAAAACTAAGGGCTGACTTAGCGCGGCTAAAGAAAGCAGAGCCCAATTTTTCGGGACGTCTCCTCGACTCAGATCAAAATGAAGTGAAAAGCTATACCGCAAATTATACCTTGTTTGAAAAGCTGACAGAGAGTGAAGTCGAATACTTCATAACGCGTCTCACTGACGCATTCCCACTAGAGGCAGACTTTGGTCCATCGGAGCCAACTCAACGCGAGGTCAAGTCGAGTTTCCCAAGCTTGCCTGCGCGTATCGAGGAGTTCGTACCTGCTACTGAGGAAGAGATAGAAAGCTATCGGGAAGAGAGATATCCGCGTTGGGTGAATGATTGTCGGCAACTGTTAGCCTCTCTACATCGCAAGCTGCAGCAGTCCACGGCTCCTTTAACGTTCACATTTCTGGTACAGAACAATGGAATTCGCCCCGCAGAGGACGCGCTAATAACGATCACGGCAAAGGGGAATTTTCGAATAAGGCCGCCGAAAAATAACGATGAGAATGCGAATGGAAATAAGGCTGCCGTCTCTCAAGAAGGCGCGAATTTCACATTGCCGATGCCGCCGGACGCTCCACGGGGGCATTGGAAGTCCCAGAAGGACTCGTTTCAGCGCCTGTCAGACAGTTTAGCTACGTTCAGTAGCTATAATCTGTTTGGAGGTGGCTCTGTCTTTAACAATAACGCGGCGGGGCGAAGCTTGTTTGATTCGCGGCATGAGCTACTTGCGCAAGGATTCCCGCATTTGCCTCATCACGATCCAAATGCGTTCTATTATAGGTCCGGTCGGCCTTCGAAGCCGCAGACGAACTTTAGGTTGGAGTGTGACCAGTGGCGTCACGGCACTGAGGAAGAGTCGTTTTCTGGTCGAATTGAGATCGGTCGCGATGCGGAGAGTATAGAGGGAGCATTGGAATGCCGCATCCAGGCCAAGAACCTGTCGGACGCAGCCGTTGTTTTGGTGCCGGTGCGCATTCAGATCTCGCGCATGAAGGCCGTTCTACGCGCCGAAGAGCTGGTAGCCTCGCGCATAAAATTCGCTGGCATCGTGGGTAATCAAAGATCTGGGGGGCAAGGGCCGTCAGACTGAAGAAAAGCAAAGTGACAAAGCCGGTATTGTTGAGATCACTATGGGACACTTAGCTCATGCTACATGAAATGGTTTTGGGGATAGGAATGGGCCAGGGGGCCTTGCTCAGATATCAAGGGTGCGAAGCAGAGCAAGTGAAAAGAGTTCTTTCCGCCATCATGGCGTAAACGCCCCTCAATGCGCACCAACACACTGGTATTTCAATGGAATTCAAACGAGAAGCTTTCCTGAAATTCCTCACGATCAGCTCAGTTCCCGAACTCGGAATTGCCGCCTGATAGGCGATTCCCGATTGCTATTCAGAAACTCACGAAGAGCACAGTTACAGCGTCATGGCGGTCGGCCGTTGACGCTGACATTGGCAATTACCATCGCTCCCAATTGTGGCTTTCGAACAGTAGTCGAAGAATGGTTGACCTAATCGATTGTTCGATATCGTTCGCACATAGCGACGTAAACCGTTTCTATGTGCGAACGATATCGAACAGCGGCACCCTCACGCGCCGCAATCGGCGACATCCTCACTTACCCCAGATCGCCGCCTTCTCAAAAATCCGGCGGTCCTTCTTGGAGATCTTCAAGGGAGTGCTTAGGCCGCAATAATAGTCAAGGTAGCTCTCCAATTCTTGTTTGGCGAAGTCGTGATCCAGATCGGAGATAATGACAAGAGCGCGCTTGTCGCGTTGCGGATTTCGATGCGGAAACCAATAGCCTTGCGTCAGTAACGCTGGAAACAAGCGCACCAAAGGGTGTTTGTCGACAACTTCAACAATCTTTGAATTGATGGATAAAATTGCTCTCGCTGCCTTGCGAGCATCTTCGATGGTGTCATAGGTCACTTCTTTGAGTGAGGCTTGCTGCGCCCAGCGCGCCGCCTGTGCAGCAGCAAGTTCCGCCCTCCAGATTGCCTTCTGCATGGCCGAGTAACGGGGCCAGTTATCGGGGCGCTCAGTGTGAAATTCCCGAACATTCTTGGGTGATACATAGGAGGTCGTCGCTTCCGTGTCCTGCAGAAGCTTCTCCGTCAGTCGTGGATCTCGCCATACACCGTTCTCGGCAAAGTGAATGTAATCGTGGCAACCCTCGCAGATCGACACAAGGCCTTCGAGGCATTTCCCCTCCATCACCTCGCGTGAATAGCTTCTGTGATGCACATAGTCGGCATCACCTTGGCATCGAACACACTTACCGCCATCGCGATCCAGAACTGCATCTCGCAGATTCTTCCAAATCTTGCGTCGACGATACAGCTCGTAATCTTCCGGTGGAACGGTCGGCCATGCTGGCAATGTGTAGTGCGGAATGGTTGCCATCACCCGCTCAGAGATCCACTACGACTTTACGCCAAGTGCAAAGAAAATGAGAGCGAGGACACCCATAGCGATGAAGGCAATGATCGCCACGACCGCATTGCTGCTATTCGTATTAGCGCTACAGGCGGCGCACATCAGAACATAGCCGTTCTTTCGGCGACCGCCGTCCCCTTTCATGACCCTCGTCGATATCCCGCCATCGGGCAGGCTGGTGCCGCATCTATAGCATTTAGCCAAGACATCACCTCGTTCGCGGTCCGCCCGAGCTTGTGCCAGCAGCCACCCGGAGCAGATTCCACCACCTACCAAGCACATGCCTAGGAAAAACCACAGAAAATCATAGCATTTATCAAATTGAATGCAACTTTAAGTGTGTGGTAATTACGTATTTCTTATCCAGTCGGGGATGGGGGATAGATTGCTCGACTATTTGCGCTCAACCTTGAAGACCGAATACAAACCAGGCCCTGGCTCCTTCCTGGAGATAGAGGCGGCCAAGCTCATTGAAAAGCTCGACCTCCGGGAGAAAGGTGCTGCTCGTGGCTTCAAGGGCGTACCAGCGGCCGATTCCCAGGTACTGGATGAAATCGAGCAAGAGATCGTCAACACGATCCGTTCCGTCGCCACGGAAGCGCATGGCCGGACCCACGATGAGATATCGACTTACGCCCAGCGCCTGAAGTCTGCGGACATCTCCGGTGCGTCCACCGAGATGAAGACCCTCGCTCGCCAGTCCGAGGGCGATTTCGAGGCGGAGGTGCTGTCGGCCCGCGGCGATCTTGAAAAGGCGCGCAAGGCGGTCATGGATCGCCGCCGTGATGTGGATGCCTTCCGAAAGAAGAATGGCCTTACGCGGGAGGTGACCCCCAGCAAAGACGCCATTTGGATGATCGCTGCCCTATTCATCATGTTCGGCATTGAGGTTGTTCCCAATGCGTCTGTTTTGATGGACACGGATGCTCACGGTTTTGCAGGTGGTATCTCTCAGGCAATTATCTACTCCGCTCTCAACATCCTGGTTGGTCTGGTTTGCGGCTTCTTCTGCTGGCGCAACGTGATCCATCGCAATTTGGGTCGAAAGTTTCTGGGCTTCCTATTCGCCTTGGGCCTTGCCGGATTCATCGTCTGCCTCAACTTGGCGCTTGCCCACTACCGAGCAGGCACCGTGCTTGGGCTTCCAGCGGAGGAAGCCAGGGCTTACGCCGTCACGATGCTGACCGAGAAGCCGTTTGGCATCACCGATCTGAAATCCATCGGTATGGTCGCGATGGGTGTTCTGTTCTCCTTCATTGCAATGGTCGAGGGTTTCGTCTGGCTCGACAGCTATCCCGGATACCACGCTGTCTCGAAACTTCTCCATGACGCCGAGGATCGCTTCCATAACTTGGTTGATGACAAGATCGACTACCTAAAAGGGGTCCAAGAGAGCTTCGTTGAGCGGATCACCAATGAGCGCCGGAAGCTACGAGACAAGCGGCAGGAAATTCCCCTCGTGCTTGGCGAGCGTAAGCGTCTGGTCGCCCGGTTCGAGAGCCATATCGCGCATCTGCAGGATGTTGGTAGAGCCATGCTGGCGACATATCGGGAAGAGAACCTGAAAGCTCGCAAAGACAGCGGCCCGACCCGTTTCAGGGACGGAGCCTGGACCCTCGATGGATTTGAAAAGATCGGGTTCGACGACGAGGTCTGGCAGACGCCAGAAAAGGAATGGACTGATGCCAATGAAGCGCTGGAGGTCAGCGTCGACAAGCTTCAAAGCGCCTATGAGGCGGCCCTGAAATGGATCAGGGCGCAGGGCGTCGAATATAGACACGAAGGCGAGGACAAGAGTGGCACGGAACAGACGGCCTAGCAGGGCGTCATCGCGACGCGGCAGTTCGAGTGGCACAAGCAATGCCTCTCGCGCCGTCATGATCTCACTCGCCGTAGCGGTGGTTGGAGCCATTGGCTACGCGGTTTGGACTAACAATGAGAAGATGCAGGCGCTCGCCAACATTGACTCCACGACACTTTGCCCTAAGGACGGCCCGGTTGCGGGCGTTACCGTTCTTGTCGATCGGACGGATGGCCTCAATGCCATCCAGGCGGAGCAGGTCGTTCAGCTCATCGACACTTGGGCCCAATCCGTACCGTCGGGCGGCATTTTTAAGGTCTATGAGGTCGGCAAAGCGAAGGATCTATTGACGCCCATTGTCACCGCCTGCAACCCCGGCGACGGCTCCAATGAATCCTATCTCACGGGCAATCCCGCCATGCTGCGGAAACAGTATGAAGAACACTATGTCGATCCGATCAAGAAAATGGCGGAAGGCATGAGGGCTGATGCCGAGGCAGATTCCTCGCCAATTATGGAAGCGGTGCAGGCTGTCACCATTCAGGACTTTGGCCCAGCGCAGACAAAGATGATGAACAAGCGGCTCTACATCGTCTCCGACCTCATGCAGCATGTGAAGGAGTTCAGCCTATACAAAGGCATCCCGGATACCAGCGCCTTCTCCGCGACGCCATATGCGGCTTCGGTTCACGTCAACCTCTCCAACATCATTGTCAATCTGTATGCCGTGACGCGTCCCGGCATGGATGGCGATAAGCTTGGCAAACTGCGCCAGTTCTGGGGTGAATGGCTTCGATATCAGGGCGGCCTGCTGTTGGACGACAAGAGGATCGCAGGGTAATGAAGTACAGTAAGGCGATTGAGGAATCGAAGAAGAAGCGTGGCATCTACGTCTGGTACGCGCGCATCCCTTTCCTGGCGGCCGTCGCTGCTGGCGCCGCTGGCATGTATTTGATGAAGGCCTACGGATTTAGCCAGGTCCAGGTGACGGTCTTTGCCTGCGCCATGATTCTTGGGTACGCCTTACTGGTCGCAGCGACGCCCGTCCTTCGCATCCGCGACGATCAGCTCGCCGACAATTGCTATTACCTCGGCTTTCTCTACACGCTGATGAGCCTGGCTTACGCGCTCTATCAGTACGCCCTGACCAAGTCGATTGAGGTCATTGTCTCCAACTTCGGCGTCGCCCTTGCGTCCACTATCGTTGGCGTCGTTGCCCGCGTCTTCATTAACCAGGCGCGGCGTGATGTTCTGGAGACCGAGCGCGACGCCCGGATCGAGCTTGCTGAGGCCGTTGTTCGCATGCGGGTCGAAGTCGATGACGCTGTTCTGGCCTTGTCGTCATTCTGTCGGAATGCCCGCCAGGCGGCCGAGGAGCAGATTCGCGCCACCGCAGAGGAGTCGAACAAGGCATTGGAGGAAGGCGTCAAGCGGGTTGGAGAGGCTTCCACTGCGGTACTGGAGCGCATTGAGGAGGCATTCCGGGAGTTCCGGGACCATGCCACCACCCTGAACCAGACCTCTGGCGAGACGGTGAAGGCTATTCGGTCCCTTTTGAACCGCATCGAGAAAATCGATGCCCCCAGCGATTTGGTTAGCCGACGCCTGGAGCCCGCCTTGCAGGCGACAGAAGCAATCGCCGCCCGGTTGCGCCAGAAGCTCCAGGATGACGAAGCCCTCCTTGGCGACTTCGCCATCAAGAGCCGGGATCTCATGTCGACGATCTCCGAGGCCATGAACCGGGTATCAGACGTGGGCGGCGCTTCCACCAGGGCTGCCGCAGACGCCAAGATCGCAACCGACCGCCTTGCCTCCTTAGCTACTAGTGTCGAGGCCGTGGTGGCGCAGCAGTCTGACTTAGCGGAATCGCTCCGGCGCCATAATACAGGCATGGAGCAAGAGCTGGAACGTACCCGTAAGGTCTCCTCGGAGATGGCCGGGGCGCTCACGGGCCTAGCTGATTCCATTACGGAGCGCCTGCGGTGATCAACACCGAGCAGGACGACAAGCAGTTCCGGCGTGGCGTCGTCCTCGGCCTCACCATGGCCGAAATCCTGCTTCTGCTCATCTTCTTGCTAATGTTGCTGATGGTATCTCAGCTCGATCTTGGTGAGAAACAACTGAAGTCGGCCCAGGACACCGCAAAGACGCAGGAGAAGGAGCTTGCCGATCTAAAGGGTCAGCTCAACTTTGTTCTGGGCAAGAATGGCAAGAAGTACGACGGCCTCAAGGACTATGTCCATATGGAGGCCGAGCTGGCGGCAACATTGCTCAAGCTCCAAGAAGCCGAGCAGAAGCTAGTGACTTCGGGCGATGCCGATCAGCTCATGAAACATGCCGTTGCTATGTCCCCTGATGCGCCTCCGCAGGAAGCCATCGAGAAGATGATCCAGGCGGCTGACATCGGCAAGGCACTCATGCGTTCGGACAACGATGCGGACAAAATACTTGCGAATGCCGCATCTTGCCAAACCAGGCTCGATAGCTGTACGGGGCAAGTTACATATCTCTCCAATGCACTTAACAACAAGCGAGGCGGAAACGACAAACCTCCGTGCTGGGCCGACAAGGACACTGGCAAGATCCAGTACATCTTTGCCATGGCAGTCACCGATGACGGCATCGTAGTCACGGACCGAAAAGTTCCTGGTCGTGAGAAAGAGCAGGCCAGCCTGCCGATCAAAAGCATTGTCTTTGATAAGCCGCGAACCATCGGCCAATTCACTCAAGAGGTGAAGGGCATCTATGATTGGAGCGTCAAGAACGAGTGCAGATTCCACGTTCCCATCGCCAATCGCACAAACCTGGATACGAAGGCTGTCACATGGATTCCGGTCTACAAGGCTATCAAAGACCGCTTCTACAGCCCGGACTGATCACTATGAAGCGACAAGCAGGAGATGTGGAGTTTAAGGAGTCACTCGATAGGATGCGGGAGACAGTCCTTGCGCGCCTCGAACTCAAACGTCCTCTCGTTCAAGAGAAAGCAGAAGATACCCAGTATGAAGGCTTCACGATAAGACGCCTCTGGGACCGATTTTTCTCTTCTGTCGACTAGCAACGCAACTACTCGGAAACGCTCGGCCGATGTCTGCTCGCTTAAGATATTTTACGCTGCTGTTGTTCATTGCCGCGCTGAGCTCGGGATACGCGGATAGATCCGCTGCCGATCCAGCCATCATTTCTGGTAGTCCAGGCATAACCGACGGCGACACCATTCGCATAGGAAATGAGCGGATACGATTACACGGCATCGATGCTCCGGAATCCCGTCAGAACTGCGAGACAGCATCTGGGGAAAGCTATCCTTGCGGCGCACAGGCTACGAAGAAGCTGGCCGAGTTTATCGGCAACCGGGATGTTGATTGCGAGGTCAAGGATACCGATCGATATCAAAGGGCCGTGGCTGTCTGTCTGGTGGACGGTGAGAACATCAACGCTTGGATGGTGAAGTCGGGCTGGGCCGTCGCGTACCGAAAATACAGCATGGACTACGTTGCCGACGAAGATGCTGCCAAGGATGCCAAGGTTGGATTGTGGTTAGGTGAGTTCGTGAATCCGTGGGATTGGCGAAAGAAGAAGCAGTAGCGCTAGCACCCGCAGCTCGGACTTAGCGTGTTGTCGCAACAGACTACCCGCCCATTGGAGCAGCCGCATTGGCCACCATGATGCGAGCAGCAACCCCGACCCGCGACCTGGGTATCCATGCTACTGGCTTTCTGTTCACATGATCCTTCTTCTTGCTTGCTCATTAACTTGAGCAGCCTCTCCGCGTTCAACGGCTCCGAGCTGGAGCAAGCCTGATCTGCGGTGACCGTTGATGGCGGCTGGTCAGCCGCCGAAGGGGCCGAGAGCAGAAACAGCCCAAAGAGAAGCGACGCGATAACAGCGTACAGGCCAAATAGGTTTCCACGACGCAAGTCAGTCCTCCGGAAGCAAAATTTTCAAGTAGTTTCCTTCTGTTGATAATCAACTATTACACGAGTCCGCTCGTTTGCCAAGATCGCGAATATTGATTCCAGCGAGGTGGGAGATGGGGTGGCGCGTTCGCAAGTCGATCAAGCTGGGCAAGGGCGCCCGCCTAAATTTTGGCAAACGCGGCACATCGCTGTCCTTGGGTGGCAAAGGCTTCACCTACAACCTCAGTAAGCGCGGAGGCAGGGCAACCGTGGGTGTTCCGGTAACTGGAATCTCTTATCAGTCGAAGCACCACAAGACTTCAATTGGGCCGCTGATTGCGCTTGTCGCAGTCGGCTTTGTCCTCTGGTTGATCTTCTCATAATCTGACCTCCAGCTCCTTCGTCGGCAAACTGGCGTGGCCTACAGCCAGGCCACCCCTTGACTCAGAGTGTTTGCCCGACCAACTATCGTGGTTGAGCCGTCTCGCTCAACCTGTCGTCGGGTTAAAGAGGACACTTGTCTACGTGTCTGTCGTCCATCTTTTCGGTGGTCGATGTGTAATCGACGAACGTCGACCTGATAACGAAAGGATGGTCCCCATGACCGCTCTCGTATTGACGCGCGCCAACCTCGCCCTGGTGAAGGATGCTCTCCGGGCGCAATTTCCCGCCATCAAGTCGGCTCATCTCACCGAAGCGCTGGCGTACTCGGTAAATCACCGTACGCATGCTTCGCTACTGGCGGCCCTAGATGCGGCCGACCCGACTTGGCCAGACGTGGTTCTGCTGAATAAAACTAGGTTCCTGGACCGTGCCGAAGAGCTTGGCTATTCACTTCGTAATGCCAGCAATTCCAAGCGTCTCTTTGACAGGATCGGCATCCCTCTCTTCGAGAATTCAGGGAGAGGGGGTGGCGATACCGCTTCGATTCCCACAAATGCGATACTGCTGAAAACAGACAGCGTTGCCCGCGACGGCAAGAAGATTTCGCTTTCGTCGACCCGAACCAGGGCATGGACGAATATGATGGTCGCCGCAGTGAATGCGGGAATCGACCAAAAGCTCTTCCATGTTCTTCCGGGGACAAACCGTTGGCCGGGCCATTCGAATGACGATGGCTGCGCGTACGAATTCACTTTTGCAGAGAACGTCCCAGCTCTCGCCCATGTACGCAGCATTTCCTGGGATGAGCTGTCGATTCATGTTGCTCTTTGGCCTACTCCAAAGGCGATCGAGTGGATGGATGCGGGCAACGCTGGGTTCTTGGTGGGCGATGCATGGGCAGCAGGTTGGTTGGAGCGTCGTGCGGGCTCTTATCTGCAAACCAGCACCTTCTTCCGCTGCAGAAAGAATAAGCTCGCGACTGTTGCCGATACCACGATCGTCCCGAAGGGCTTTGGTGATCGAGGCAGGCTTCATCTTTGATTTAGGCAGGGCGGGCAACTCCCGCCCTTACTAACAATCTGCCTGCTTTCGTCCTGCAAATCTTGGAAATAGGAATGAACGAGCCCAAAAGGCATCATTGGTGGCCAGAAGCACATCAGCGGTTCTGGGCAAATGACGCTGGTCAGGTTGTTTGCCTAGATAACGAAGGAAAACTCTTTTCCGCCCCCCCCCAGCGAACTGGCTGTTATCAGGCATCACAACACGTTCACAACGCCGGACGGAACCAAAGACAATGAACCTGAGCGAATTCTTGGGAAGAACGTCGACAACTCCATTACTGCTGTGGTCTACAAGATCCGAGAAAAGCAGCGGCGCACTTACGTTCCGGCGCTGCAGAGGATGTCTGTAAGAGAACTCGAAGCTCGTAATGCGAAAGTCACTCAATTCGGTTTCGCACCTCTTGTCAATTTTGAGTATGTCACGCTGATACGGGAAGATCGCCGGAGCCTCGCAAAATACATAGCGTCGATGATAGTTCGTGTCCCTGCATATCGCGACAGGGTGAGCGAGACCTTCCAGCAATACGCTGAGATCATGGCGAGGATCGGCCAGCCGATCGACAATTCACCTAACGCCGATAAGAATCATCAGATAGGCGTGATGCTGAAAACGCTGCCCACCTTCGCCAAGGCATTAGTCGGGTGGAGCTGGTGCTTCATCAAGGCAGCTCCAGGGGAAAAGTTCATATTCCCAGATAACCCAGTTGCCCTGAACATGCCCAACAGCCTAGTTGGCGGGGTGTCCGATTTTGCTTTTCCCATACTTCCCGATCTCATTCTGACGGCAATTAATGGCCCCAAGAATTTGGTGCAGGAAGGGAATCATGTCTTCCAGGCAAACTCGGAGGGGACACGGACCTTCAACAGGAATTTTATTGGAAAGGCTGAGAAGCAGGTCTTCATGTCAGACAAACCGGAAGACGCTTTCCGATCGTGGATGCTTGAGAACTTCGGCAAGCCAGGCCCTAGAGACATCGTCGTCGAAACGGTTGGGAAGACGGTGAGAGTATCGAAGAAGCTATAGCTTGAACTCGCCGCGTCTCCGACGCCCCCTACGGGACATTGATGACACCAAATCATCATATCGCCGTTTCCGAGCCTCAAATACTTCGTACTTTTTTTTCCAATGGCAGACCCGAGATGTCGTAGGCGACATCAAAGGGTTCGTCATGTGTTGCGAGCAACTGCGCCGACGGTCGCATCTGCTCGAACTTGCTTGTAACAAACTCCAGGCACGGAGTGTCTTTTATGGACTCGACGTTTAGAATCTCCGTCATCGCGGCGGCGACGATCTTCACGTACTTCCCAACATATGGATCAGCAATCATTTTTATCTCCTACGGTTCAATGGGACAGTAGGCTTCTCTCTCTTTCATCTAAGGTTGGCCCATATGATCAATGCTAGGATGACTCCAACCACGATCAGCCATTTGGGAAATCCTCCATCCGAAGATGCTTGAGGACTGGATGATTGCGGATACGTTCCTTGGCCTGTGGTACCCGATGTTCCGCCAAGTCTTTTCAGAATTTCCTGGTTCTTCGTCATTGGCGGACTCACCGGAGTGATGATGGGTGGCGTGTGGCCTCGGCGAGACTTCTTCGTGCGCCCGCCAGTCTGCATGCCCTTCAAGATGTCCTTGTTGCTTCCTGATGAGGGCTTAGCTGTGGCGCCCGTCCCAGACTTGCCGACTGAGCCAAGGCGACGCTTGGCCTCGGCCTCCGTAATGAAGCGATATTGGTTCGCCTCCTCGATCGTAATGCTGATGTGAGAGTAGCTGTACCGGGCGCTTTCGTAGGGCGGCTCCAGCAGACCTGTGACGCTGATCCACTTCCCAACCCAGGATTGATCCGGGGTATCGGTTAGATTGTCTAGGCCCGTTGACCAGATGGAGAGCTTGACGATGCTCCCCTTCCAAGGCCCGAAGTTCACGAACACATACGGCCGCCCGTGTCTCGTTCGTGCTTCCTTGATCTCGACAATCTGCCCGACCAGTTCAACACGATCACCGACTCGACGTAAGGCTGCAGCATAGTCCCTGGTATCTATGACATCATAGGCGCCGACATATCCAACCGTTGTCGGAGCGCCGGGCTTTCCAACAGGCTTGAGAGGAATGATGACGGCCGGGATGTTCCGGCCAGCAAGGAAATCTTCCAGCGACGGGATGGCGGAAAGCGGCGCCGAACAGATCCTGGCTAGATTGTCGACATCCTTGGTGAGAGCCGCAATGGATCGGACATCAGAGAAGACCGCCGAGGCGCTAGGATCGGCAAAATCCGAACCCGAGAAGAGAATATTGTCACCGTTGGAGTGCTTCTTGAAGAGATCGGGTTTCTCAGTCAGCGCCCTTAGGCTGATGTCCATCGCGATGAACGAGAAGCGATCCATTGCTGGACCGAAATCACTCCCGCGGCGTTGAGGGTGCTGGAAGTGCTTGTGACCAACCTCATTACCATGACCAGGCTGCAAGCCGGGCACAAACAGCCCGTCGTAGTCGATCAGCTTAACCTCAGACCCGACGATCAGGATGTTGCCCGTCTGAAGGTCGCCATGGGCGATTCCCTTGTCACGCAGGAACTTTTCCAACGCGCGGAGCTTGGCGATCAATGAGGTGATCGCGGCCTTGTCCTTGTAATGCTTTTCTAGCCAAACGCCGAATGTATCTCCCTGCACCCAATCCATTTTAACGATTGGATGCAGGCTTCCGTGAACGCGAACGCCGTTCGCCTGATACTCGAAGCCGACAAAGTTATTGCTGTTGGCGCTAGCCAGCATCGAGCTGATCTTGGCGTACCGCTCCTGCATTCCAGGAGCTTGCTTATGGAAGCACCGGACCGCGAACTTCTTGCCGCCCGACGACACGGTATAGGTCAGGGCAAAGCCACCACCCAGGGCAATGGGAATGCCCATCCCGTTCGTCGCAACCTGGCCTCGCTGCAGGATGGGATCGACGAAGGCAATCTTGGGGGCCTGAACAGCGCCGTTGTACTCGTCCATGGTCGGGAGGGAGGCCATCGGCTCTACCCGATCCGAAGGAGAGTACTGTCGTCGCGACGCATCTCGCCGGATCGACGCTCTGCCTCAACCAAGTTTGCAAAGGCAATTTGGCTGGGAACCTCCAGCAGTCGCTCTAGGCGCCGCTCCGGCCGTTTCAGGAGCCATGCGCCAAGAGCGTCGGTCATCATGAGAATGGTGGGCTTCCTGATGCCGCCCAGGAACCAGTCAGTGGTCAGGCGGCCAATGCTACCGACCGCGACCAGGGCTTCGTTTCGCTCATGCACGGTCGAGAGAAGGCGCGGGTGTGCCTTGAACTGTTCAGCGTTCGTATAGGGGAATGAACAGCAGACGCGGCTTCCGTCAGTCAAAACAGCGATGGAGTCTCCAATCCCTAGCAGTCGAACGCGATCTCCAATCACTCGAACCCCAGTAAGGGTCGCAAATGAACCTCGATCAAAGGCCGCCTGGGCGCTCCACGATAATGAATCGCGATCGAACTGGCTTCTATAGCCATCTGCGGCAGCTCTGATCCAATCGGATGAGACCGCCGGACTCTTCAAGAAGCTCGCGACAAGGAGTTGCGCCCAAAGTTGAGAATTGTAGGACTCTGATGCGCCATCACTGATCGCGTAGATGCCACGATATACGTCAGCGTCTGCGCAATCTTCATTTTGATCCGGCGCATCAGAATACTTCGGAACGCTGGCCGAGAAGAGAAGCCTCATGTCGGCAGATACCGAACGTCGTGGGATCATCGCATATTTGCAGCCTGCGTGCCGATCTCGAAGAAGTCGACGATCTCTTCGATGTTGGCCTTGTAGCCAAAGAACTTGGCCTCATTGCTGACGTTGTGACCCTTGGCTTTTGCTGCTGCGATCAGATGCGGTGGGAAGCTGCTCGACATACGGAACAGCATTCGAGAATGCTCGTCCGGCAACCCGCCCTCGGTCGAAGGGAAGATGACAGCGGAGCCCTCGGATGTCGCAATATGCAGATTGAACAGAAGGCAATTTCCGTCCTGGGTCGATAGGAGCTTCAGGCTCTCGACAATTTGTGACGGGTCGCCATCGGTCGAGGCACCGTCTGTCACATGGATGATGGTAGGCGGATACGAGGATGAATGGGCGTCGCACCAATCGACCAGAACCTCGGCGGCCTTTCGCATAGCTTCGCACATGGGAGTGCCGCCACTGTTCACGGGCTCGAACCAGATCGGAAACTTGACGGTCTGATCGACCAGCCCACCAGCACCATCCGAGACGCGTTTCTGCCGCTCCTCAATACGCAGTACATTGGCTTCAATGGTGGAAAGGGGGTAAACGACCTGTCCCCTCAACCCACCCTGAAAACCTGGCTGAACGCCGCTTCCTCCATAGGCGAGAACGCCTACGTCGAAGTAATTGCGAACGCCGTCAGCACGAGTGCTGCGGATGATGAGCTGGTAGAGGGTCTTGTTGAGGACGTCAGCGACGAATTCAGCCTTGGACTTACCGGAGTCCATTTTCTCGTCCATGGACCCAGATTGGTCGATGACGAAAAGGAAGCATGTTGGCGTCGCCCGGCTGATATCGGCGGTATAAGGCATTCTTTTTCCCCCAAGCTCAATTGGTTCTGCAATGCACTTTATCCAAGCAATTTTGATAATCAAAGAAATCCAGCTATGTCTACGACCATAATGCAAAATGGACTGCTATATTGTTTGTACACTCTAATAGATTGAAAATACGCCCGTTTCCCCTCATGAATCGACCGAGATCGGTGCGAACCTAACCTAAAAGGTCCGCAATAAGCGCTTCCTCTCGCCTCCGGCGCCAGTGAGACTGGAACTGAGGCCCCTTGGAGTTTGGCGGTGATTTTGGCTTATGCATTTTCAGAGGCAACGGAGTAGGCAGATCGGGTCCAATGACAATTGCCTCTCCAGGCGCAAGCATTGGAATGAATTGGGTTGCCGCTTGATCCAGATCTCCACAAGCGCGTTCGACGGTGTTGCGGTCTTGTTCATTTGTTAAACGATGAACGATCAAGGTGCCGAGCTGACTCAAGACATCCTGTGGAATATCACGCGGCCTCTGCGTTGCCAGCACACATGCCAATCCGTACTTGCGTCCCTCTTTTGCTATTAGGCCAAAGGAATCGAGACGGACGCTGCTGTACTCATCTCCTATCATGCGTCCGAGAAACTGATGAGCTTCATCAAGAAAGAGAACAAGAGGTGCATCGCGAAAACGACCTTCGCGTGCCAGCCCAAGGAGATACCGACCAATAATGTTGAGCAGCAATTCGCGTGTGTTGTGCTCGAAACGGACCTCCTTAAAGGAGATCAATGCTATATCCCGCTGATCGTCGCGTAAGAACCCGTCTATCTCGTCAACAAGAGAATTCCCATTTGTCTGGAAAAGGCACGCCAGCTCTTGCGAGTTAATCAGCGTCGAGATTCGTGAGGCCAAAGTCTCGCAGTAACTGGCGGCGTTGTTGTCCGGTCCACCATAGTTTGCGGCGTTCGCATTGTTGCTGCTCCACACGCATTCGTTTTTGATCTGGTCCGACAGATTCGCAATCTCGAAATTACACTTTGGCGAGTGAACGGCCGCAGAATGGGCTCGAAGAGCATTCAGGAAAGGTTGGCGTGGCCGATTCGACTTTTCAATGGTTCCCCCAGCAGCATGCAGTCCTACTGGAACATTCGCTCCAAGAGCGCGAACCAACTTCAAACTCTTGATAGCGTCTCGAAGTTTCGGGCCTTGGCTCTGACCAGAAGGGCGGAACAACGAAAACAGGTCGTCTTCCGTCACCTCCGTGTACGGGAAATGGACGTGCCGGGCATTTGGAACATTGGCCTCAAATGAGAAAACCGCATCGATGCCGGAGGTGTCGCAAAACTCCCCGGTAGGGTCGAATATAATCGCCTTGCCCTTCTTAGCTTTGATGCCCTCTATCAGCGCGGCAATCGTCCAGCTCTTCCCGCCGCCAGTCGCGCCAAAGATCCCGCAGTGGCGGCCGAAAAGCTTTTCGGGCGAAAGCTCCACTTCCACGCTTCGACCGCCCGCTTCAATTGCTCCGATAGAAATGTTTATCTCGTTGGCATCGGTGGTGCTTTGCCCAATCATCTGGCCTAACACATCGGCGCTTGCGATAAAAACGCCATCGCCGACTTTTGGAAAGAAATTAACGCCCCGGACAAGTCTGGCGTCGCTATCCACAACGGTAGCCAACAATTGAATTCGGCCAACAGGGTTTGGCAAGGCGGCTTTGCCTAACTGGGGCTCGACGGACAATCGCTCAACGTCAGGTATCTTGACCTCAGTAATTCGGCCCAAGAGCTTTACTTTTTCACAGTCGATAAACACGAAGTCGCCAACCGCTCCGCGTGATAGCGCGCGCCGTTCAGGATGCGCACTGGCCAGCGGAAGATTAGCCTGAACTTGTCTGGCGGTAACGGCTGTGACAGTACCGACATACTTGTCGGGATCAACGGGACTGATGTTTGCCATGTCAGCCCGCCTGCCCCCGCAAATTCTTGATTCTCTCGACGTGTCGCTCTCGATCTGTTTCACCGATCAGGTCCGGCAATGCGAGAGCCAGGTCCTCAAATCGACCGTTGATGAGATGAATGCGTTGATCTCCGGCTGTGACCAGCGACTTAATGCGTTCAATAAATGCGTTCTCGTGGGCGATGACGGGGATTGCATGAGCGGGCGGAACCTGGTCCGCGCCGCGCAAGTCGTTTTCCGTGAGAATGAACCCCGGATCGCAAATAACAAGGCGAAGTGACAAATTGGACTCAAGGGCAGAAATGATCGGACGGCTGATGTGGTCATCCTTGAAGCCGAAGCCAACAATCAGGATAGATGTATCCGGTTCCCTGAGAGATGCTTGGAATGCTCCCATCATGTCGAGATATGGCGGTTCAAATGCCTCTTGGTATTTGCTCGATCGCGGGTAAATCAGGACGGGTTTCCCCACATCGTTGTCGCGTGACCTTACGATATCAGAGTCTGTTCGCCTCCAATCGGTCGAGCCATGAAGCTTATAGAGATGAAAGACATTCGATATATAATCAGGGGCATCTTTTGACGCTTCACGCCGCACGATATCGTAGTCGAAATGCTGGCGGTCGTAGACTTGATCGAGAGTGTGAGAGAAACCATCGATGATGGTAAACCGAAGGCGCCTCGCAGCCTCTTCGATTGTCAGGTCATAGTTTGTTGTAAATATCTTCGCCCGTGACTTCCGAAAGCCACGACGGCCAATCTTCCTAACGAACGTCTCATGGGCTGTCAGCGTTGTGTCTCGGTTGGCAAAGTCGACCCTGGTCAAAATACATGCTTCTGCAGCCTGAACGAACGCCTTGACCGCACCTACGTCCTTGTCTTCATCTCCGGCTGTCTCGTTCAGCTCAAGATAGACTTTACATACGCTAAGCAGCTTCTCGATGTTGTCGTCCAGCTTGGCCTTGGGAAACTTGGCGCAAACATCTTTAAAGGGCTCGTCGCCAACGGCATCTCGCACGCCATTCCAGAGATCGCTCATAGAGGGCGCTTGCGGTTTGCCGTTAGGATTTCGCGCCGACAGAGATACTCCGGCGCCAGTGAGTGTCAGAAAATTCGAGGCAGACAATACATTGATGAGCGCGCTATCGACCTGTTCCTGGCTGCCGCGCTCGGCAACCTTACTCTCAGCATCGAGCTTGTCCGCATAGGAGACCCATCCGCGCCCCGGCACGAGTAGACGGAGGTTGCTCGCGCTCGCCGGATTTTCGCTCCAGTAGGTCCAGACAGTCATTTAGGTCCCCAACAGATGGCCATTTCTTACTCGGAAATTCCTTCCCACTTTTGGCCGTTTTGCTTGCAATTACAAGCAACTCAGCACCCACGATATTTCTCATAATAAGGGCTTGACGCTGGAGAAAAATTCCCCTTATGTTCTATGAAAAACTTGATCTACATCTCCGCCCTAGCGGCATCGCCCGCCCGTGCGCTGCGAATACGCGGCTGCGCAGGTGGTGTGGTTCTCTAACTCCCGTCACCCGCATTTGGCCGCCGCCCTGGGCCTCTCAGGGCCGTCAGAACCCATTGCAGGTGAATTCCATGAAGCCACCCTATGAAGGGCGTATGTTCATGCACGCCCTCGACGAGATCTGCACCCTCGAAACCCTCCTGGCCGATCTCAAGCGCATCGCGGCGGGAGAAGCACCAACCCCAGCCGACCTAGCAGATGCGCCGCTCCTGGTCGGCTGGAACATGTCCATCAGATCCGCTCCTTGCCTCACCGGAACGGTCGTCGACCATCCCCTGCTGGGAACGAGAGAGATCACGACTTCCCAAGTTTGGGCCGGAGACTACTCCGCCCGCTGGGCGCGGACCTTCAGTCGCTGGTACGCACTCGGCGCCTCCTCCAAAGAGTTGGAGGATGCCCAATGAGCGACGTATCCCACGATGAAATCGTCGCTCGTGCTATGCGGGTTAAGGCCTTCCAGCGACGTTCCGCAGCCGCGGAGACAGGTCTGCACCTGCCGTCACTTCGCGAACTCCTGCAGATGCAGGGATTCTGTGGCGGCGATATGTTGCATGACGCGAAGATTTTCGCTCAGAGGCTGATGACGCGCCAAAAGCCACACTGGCCGACCTTCGAACCCACGAAAGAAGCTCTCTTTGCTCTTACGCTGGCAACGGATATCGACACCTGCCTAGCGGCCGCTCAGGCTTTGCGTTTTACGATCGAGGACGACCAGAAGCACCTGCAAATGTGGGAAGAGGGCGCCAAGCGCTGCGAATTATATGCCGCCATCTCCGGCAGCAATCAGACAGCATGGAAGATCGCAGTATACTGCTTCGATATCGCTGACGACGTGAAAACACCGGGCGAGCAGGTCCTGACCTTCAGTACGGTGGGCGTTGGTTGATTTCCGATCATGGTCGTCTGCCATGGGCCAAATGGTAAAAAATGGTTCTGGGCCTCGAAGATGGTGCAGAATTTCTGGTGGCCTCGGGACGATCTCGATCACGAGACCTTCGCATTCGGTCTCATGCGTAACGGCGCAGCGGAAGAAAATTGGCCGCGCTCCATGCCAGCGGATGCGTGGTTCAACTTCAATGGCTGCGATAAATACGAAGTCAAGGAGCAGAGTTTCCGGATCTCCGATACTGACTTTATGACGGTACTGATTATCCCGGACGAGGGGCTGAGTTAAGCAGCCTTTTCCACTCAATCGGCCTAGAGGCAAGGATGAGCGCGTGCGGCAATTTGGCGGATCTTTACGCGTCCATTCAGGCACACGCCCAGCACGGCGGATTACCCGCCTCTTCAAACAACGACGCTCTCAATTGGACTGGACTTCCGTTGCAAAGGAAGCGTTGCTGTCCACAGACGAATGGCCCCATATGGCACGCGTATTAGATCCAGCCCGCACCGCGGGCTTTCGGTGGTGGGACGCCTAATTCCAGGCCTCCGATGATCAGGAGATTACCACCATGGCCAAAGCCACCAAGAAAACCGCCATCGCAAAATCCGCCGCAAAGCTGAAGCCCTCTACCAAGACCGGCAAGCAACCCACCCAAGCCAACCCCGACAAGAAATCGACCCAGGTCCTGCAGCTGCTGCGCCGGCAGCAGGGCGCCACGATCAACGAGCTCTCCATCGCCACCACCTGGCAGCCGCACAGCGTCCGCGGCTTCCTCTCCGGTACGGTCAAGAAACGCTACGGCCTCAAACTGACCAGCGAGATGATCGATGGTACCCGACATTACCGGGTGCCCGCCTGAGGTAGATCGCCATGAGTTCGCTCGAACAGCAACTCACGGCACTTGAGGATCTAGATATTGAAGACCTCCGCCAAAGGTGGCGCGAGTTCTACCCAGGCCAAGCGCCAGGCCTCATGAGCCTCGAACTGCTCCGACTGGCAATCGGCTACAAACTTCAGGAACAGGTGTTCGGCGGCCTCGGCCGCCGAACACAACTTGGACTCGCTGCCTTCAAAAGCGGATCGAAGACAGGTCGGACCAGCGCCACGCCGCTCCCCAAATCCGGCACCAAGTTCATTCGTGAATGGCAAGGAACCGTCCATGAAGTCCTGACCCTGGAGAACGGTCAGTTCGCCTACCGGGGCAAGACCTTTAAGAGCCTGACACTGATCGCGAAGCTCATCACCGGCACTCATCAATCCGGCCCCCGCTTCTTCGGCCTTCGGAAGCCCGGTAGCTCAAAGGCGCAGGAACATGGCTGAGCGTCACCGTCGCTGTGCCATCTATACTCGCAAGTCCTCCGATGAGGGTCTGGACCAAGCTTACAATTCACTGGACGCTCAGCGGGATGCCTGTGCCGCCTATATCACGAGCCAGAAACATGAAGGCTGGATCCCCCTCGAGACCCACTATGACGATGGCGGCTTCTCCGGTGGATCTTTAGAGCGTCCTGCCCTCCAGGCCCTGCTGACCGATATCGCCAATGGCGTCATCGATATCATCGTCGTTTACAAGATCGACCGATTGACCCGGTCCCTGGCCGATTTCGCAAAGCTGACGGAGACCCTGGATAAGCATGGTGTCTCCTTCGTGGCCGTGACCCAGCAGTTCAATACCTCCACCTCCATGGGCCGGCTGACTCTGAATGTCCTGCTCTCCTTCGCCCAGTTCGAGCGTGAAGTGGCAGGGGAGCGTATCCGGGACAAGATTGCCGCCTCCAAGCGCCGGGGGATGTGGATGGGCGGAAGACCACCCATCGGCTATGACGTCAAAGACCGGAAGCTGGTCGCCAACGAACCGGAAGCAGAGACCGTCCGACATATCTACCGCCGCTATCTGGAACTCAAATCGCTCAACCGCCTACAGACCGACCTCAAACAGGCCGGCATCCGGTCAAAGGTCCATATCGGGACCGATGGCCGCCCATTTGGCGGCTGTGTCATCGGCCGGGGCGCCTTGGGCTACATCCTAACCGGACAGGTCTACCGCGGGATGGTCTTGTTCAAGGGGGAGCTGTACCCCGGTGAACACCCCAGGATCGTACCGGAGGATCTGTTCCAGGAAGTCCAGACGGCCCTCAATGCCCAAGGGCCTGGAGAGGCCGCCCGCACCAAGCGGCCGTCGACCTCCCTTCTAAAAGGCCTGGTCTTTGACGAAGCCGGTATCCCGCTTCAGGTGAGCCACACCAATAAGAAGGGCCGGAAGTATCGCTACTATGTCTCGGCGACCAAGATGCGTGGCCCGACCCAAGCGGGAGACGGTTTCCGCATTCCAGCATCGGATCTGGAAAAGATTGTCGTTCAGTCCCTCGCCCGCCATCTGCGGGACCAGCATTGGCTGGACGAAACATTCAAAGGTCATGTCGACGTCACGAGGTTCCAGCGCCTCACCTCATTAGCCGGCAACCTCGCCAATATGATCGAGGAGGAACTGGCCCAGAGCACTGGCCTTATTCCCTCCATCATCGATCGTATCATGGTGGCGAAGAAGACCATCGTGATCAAAGCTAAACCTACTCGCCTCATATCATTGTTGCTCGGCCGAGCAAGCGAGGCCGAACGGTCCGAGCAAATGATCGAGATCAAGATCTTTGGTCAGTTCATCCGATGCGGCAAGGAAGTCCGGCTCGTAATCGGCCAGGACGATGCAAAGGAAACTAAGATCGACAGCCGTTTGGTGCGAGAGATCGTTCAGGCGCGTCAGTGGTTCGACGACCTCGCCAACCGGCGCGTTGCCAGCATCGCCGACCTCGCGAGAATCTCTAGAGTCAGCGCGCCGTATATCAGCAAGAAGATCTCACTCGCATTCTTGGCGCCGGATATCACTGAGATGATCGTCACTGGTACCCAGCCGATGCGGCTAACGCCTGAGAAACTGAAGCGCGCCTGCCCTCTTCCTGTCTCATGGGAAGAACAGCGAGCACTGCTGATCATCTAGCTGCGCACGTTTTCTTCATAGCGCTGAGTGGATCACGCCCACCTCAATCCTTTCATTGCGGCCGAGTGAACCTATATCGCGTAACGCGAGCGCGCTTTGGCTCATGATCCATCGCCATCCAGCCTATCCGCCATAACCGGATCTTTGGCATTCAGAGACAAAAACTCTGCGGAGCCCGAAAATGCCGATTTTAGGGCGTATCTCTGTTATGCGATGCATTGACCGGCCGGCTAACGCCCGGAAGTACGGCACAATTCCAGATTGTATATTTTGATATCTACACTCGCCAAGAGTGTGGCTGGGGCGCCAGGGATCGAACCTGGGAATGGCGGTACCAAAAACCGCTGCCTTACCGCTTGGCTACGCCCCAATGCTGATGGCGACGGCGGGAACCCCGGTCGCGCGGCGGGCGTAACATAGGGAAAGCTTCGGGGAAGAGCAAGCCGCGCGCAACACCCGCGACCTGACCGCAAAAAAGGGCGGAAATCTGCCGGAAAAGACCTCATAGACACACCTTTTAGGGTGCCTTTGCCTGCCCCGAATCTTGCCTCGGGCGGTCCTCCCACCTATGCTCCGCCGCACCGGATTTCAGGGATCAACGGGAGTATCGGCGGATGGACGAAGTGCGGAGCCCCAGGCTTGGCGTCAAGGTCAGCCCGGCCGACCGATTTTCGTCGTCGATCCGGCGCGAGGAAAGCGGGGCAAAAGCCGAAGCGCGGCGCCTGATGGTCAGTTTCGGCGTGGTGGCGGGCGTCCTCGCCATCGCCATCGGCGCCACCTTATATATATGGCACGATGTCGGCGCCCCGGCCGATATGGCCGGAGCGCCCTCGGCCAGCGCCCAGGTCCAGGAAATCGAAGTGCTCCTGAACGAGTTGGGCTTCACCCCCGGCCCGCAGGACGGTGTCATGGATGAAGCAACCGCCGAGGCGATCCGCGCCTATCAGCAGGCAGCTGGTCTGCCGGAGGATGGCATTGCCAGCCCGGCCCTGCTTGAGGAATTGAAAGCCGTCGCCGGCGAATCCGATTAGAGCCTCAGGCGCGCCGATTGCTGATCGAGATCGTACGACCCAGCGGCACCGGCAGTGGCAGGGCCGCATGCGCTGCTTTTACCCGTTCCATCCGTGCAAAAATGTCGTCGGGCATGCTGCCCACTTTGCGCTTCGTCATATCGATGAAAAGAATAAGCCATTCGGCGGTCGCCGCGAGATAGCCGTCATCGGCGTGATACATCGCCTGAATCCAATGGGCGCGCTTGCGGTCGCAATCGACCAACTGGCAGGTGATGCGCAAAGGCGCGTCCAGCAATAGCTCGCGGTGATAGGAGACATGCGTATCGACCGTCATGGTCGAGAAGCCGCGCGTCTTGATAAGGTCGTAGCCCAGCCCCAGCGCCTCATAGGTCGTATCGAAGCCCTGGTCGAAGGCACGCAAATAGAAGCCCACGTTCATGTGGTCGTTGCCATCAATCCATTCGGGCAAGACCTTCTGGCCGAGGCTGACAAAAGGGGCGGGAATCGGGGAATCGGCTGCAGTTTTCATGGCCCGGACGATGCCCTTGGGCGACGGACCGGGTCAAGCCGCAGGTTAACCTTTCCAACCGCATGGAGACGGGGAACCGGCACCACCGGCAATTGGGCGGTCCGCCCCTGCGATTGGCCGGCGCCACCGGACGGGCGCCGGGATTGTAACCATACGGTCAAGGGCGTCGTTGACTTCAAGCTTTCTTCCCGCTTACGGTTTTCCTCAAGGCAGCCCCCCAATTAACTAATAGATGGGGCCATCAAACGCGGGCTGTCCTGCCACTGCTTTATTTTGGGAGAATCCAGATGAAACATCGCTTGCTTGGGGCCGTCGCGGCCGCAGCGCTTGCGGTTGGCTTCACCGCCGCCGCCGCCGAAGCAAAGACACTTGTCTATTGTTCGGAAGGCAGCCCGGAGAACTTCAACCCGCAGATCAACACCACCGGCACCAGCTTCGACACCGCCTATCCGGTGTTCAACAAGCTGGTCGAGTTCGAACCCGGTACCACCAAAATCATGCCGGGCCTTGCTAAGTCGTGGGACGTTTCCGACGACGGCTTGACCTACACATTCCATCTGCAAGAAGGCGTGAAGTTCCATGCGCGCAAGGATTTCGCGCCGACGCGCGATTTCAATGCCGATGACGTGATCACCACCTTCAACCGCATGTGGAAGGCGGACGACGCCTACGCCAAGGTCTCGGGCGGTGCCTATGACTACTTCAACGACATGAGCATGCCGGATCTCCTGAAGTCGATCGATAAGGTCGACGACATGACGGTGAAGTTCACGCTGACTAAGCCGAACGCACCCTTCATCGCCAACATGGCGATGGATTTCGCCTCGATCCATTCCAAGGAATACATGGATGCGATGATGAAGGCGGGCACGCCGGAGCGCGTCGACCAGGAGCCGATCGGCACCGGCCCGTTCATCTGGCAGGCTTATGAGAAGGATGCGCGCATTCTCTACAAGGCGAATGCGAACTACTTCCGCGGCAAGCAGCCGATCGACAAGCTGATCTTCTCGATCACGCCGGACCAGGCCGTCCGCACCGCCAAGCTCCGCGCCGGTGAATGCGACATCATCCCGTATCCGAACGCGGCCGACGTGCCCTCGCTCAAGGACGATCCGAACCTGGTCGTCCAAGAACAGGAAGGCCTCAATGTCGGGTATCTGGCGCTCAACGTGAAGAAGGCGCCGTTCGACAACGTGAAGGTCCGCCAAGCCTTCAACATGGCCTTCGACAAGGATGCCATCGTGAAGGCGGCCTATCAGGGCGCTGGCCAGCCGGCCAAGAACCCGATCCCGCCGACCATCTGGTCCTACGACGACGACATTCAGCCCTACACCTACGATCCGGAAAAGGCGAAGGCTCTCCTCGCCGAAGCCGGCGTGAAGGATCTCTCGATCGATCTCTGGTACATGCCAGTGCAGCGTCCCTACAACCCGGACGCCAAGAAGATCGCCGAAATGATGCAGGCGGACCTCGCCAAGATCGGCATCACCGCTGAACTCAAGACCTATGAATGGGGCGAGTACCGCAAGCGCCTGCAGGCCGGTGAACATATGACCGGCATGCTGGGCTGGACCGGCGACAATGGCGATCCCGACAACTTCATGGGCGTGCTGCTCTCCTGCGGCTCGGCGCGTGAAGGCGGCCAGAACATCGCCAAATGGTGCAACGAAGACTTCACCAAGCTGATCGACGAAGCGGCTTCGACCGCCGACGTTGCCAAGCGCACCGAGTTCTATAAGCAGGCGCAGGTGATCTTCCACGACGAAGCCCCCTGGGTGCCGATCGCGCACTCGGTCGTCTTCGTGCCGATGAACAAGAAGGTGAAGGGTTACAAGGTCCATCCGCTGGGCACCCACATCTTCGAAGGCGTCGACGTCGAAGAATAAATTCTGTAACCGATGGGCGGCGGGGAGAGTCCAACCCTCCCCGCCGCTCGTTTTTTTTGTGATATAGTCAGCCATGGTCCGTTTCCTCCTGACCCGCGCCAGCCTCGTCATCCCGACCTTCCTCGGGATCGTCTTCCTGGCCTTCATTCTGATCCGCCTGGTCCCCGGCGACCCGGTCGAAGTCCGCGTCGGCGAGCGCGGCATCGCCCCGGAACGCCACGCCCAGCTGCTGCATGAAATGGGTCTTGATCGGCCGCTCTACGTCCAGTTCTTCGACTATGTGAACGGCGTGGTCCATGGTGACCTCGGCATCTCCGTCATCACCCATCGCCCGGTGCTGGAAGAATTCCTGACACTCTTCCCGGCGACGCTCGAACTCTCGTTCTTTGCCATCGTACTTGCTCTTGCCGTGGGGCTGCCGGCCGGGATTTTCGCCGCGGTGAAGCGCGGCTCGCTCGTCGACCATGTCATCATGGGGGCCTCGCTCACCGGCTATTCGATGCCGATCTTCTGGTGGGGCCTGCTCCTCATCCTCACCTTCTCGGTGGGGCTGGGTTGGACGCCGGTTTCGGGCCGCATCGGCAACGATTTCTTTTTCGAGGGCACGTCAGGCTTCATGATTTACGACGCCATCATGAGCGACGAGGAAGGCGCCGTGAAATCCGCCTTCTCGCATCTCATCCTGCCGACCATCGTGCTCGGCACCATTCCGTTGGCCGTGATCGCGCGCATGACGCGCTCCGCCATGCTGGAAGTGCTGAGCGAAGACTATATCCGCACCGCGCGTGCCAAAGGCCTCTCCACCTGGCGCGTCATCGGCGTCCATGCGCTGCGCAACGCGCTGATCCCGGTCGTCACCGTGATCGGCCTGCAGGTCGGTGTGCTGATGGCCGGCGCCGTGCTGACCGAAACTACCTTCTCCTGGCCGGGTGTCGGCAAGTGGCTGGTGGAAAGCATCAACCGGCGTGACTATCCGGCCCTCCAGGGCGGCGTGCTACTCATCGCCTGCCTCGTCATGGCCATCAATCTCGGGGTCGACCTGCTCTATGGTCTGCTCAATCCCCGCATCCGGCACAAGCGCTGAAGGGCAGCCCATAACATGACCGCCGCACCCGCCGCCGCCACCGCTCCAAAGATCGTTTCGCCGCGCCGCGAGATATGGCTTTCCATGCGCGCCAACAAGGGCGCCATGGCCGGGCTTGTCGTCATCGCCATCCTCGTCTTCCTGGCGGTCTTCGCCGATTTCGTGGCGCCGCACAGCCCGATCGAGCAGTTCCGCGAAGACCCGACCAACTATCTGAAGCCACCCGTCTGGCAGGAAGGCGGCTCCTGGCAGTTCATTCTCGGCACAGACGATGTCGCGCGTGATGTGCTCTCGCGCATCATCCACGGCGCCCGCCTCTCGCTCATCATCGGTTGCATCGTGGTCACGATCTCGTTGGCCCTGGGTATCGGCTTTGGCCTGTTTTCTGGCTTCTATAGGGGCGTCGTCGATATCGCGATCATGCGCTTCATGGACATTATCCTGTCCATTCCGAGCCTGCTGCTCTCCATCGTTATCGTCGCCATTCTAGGCAAGCCCGATATCGCCAAGGCGATGATCGCCATCGCCATCACCTATGTGCCGCATTACGCCCGCCTTGCACGCGCCTCGGTGCTCACTGAGCTTTCCAAGGATTACGTCACGGCATCCCGCGTCGCCGGTGCCTCGAATCTGCGCCTGATGCTCAGCACAGTGCTCCCCAATTGCATGGCACCGCTCATCGTGCAGGCGACCCTCTCCTTCTCCACCGCGATCCTCGATGCGGCGGCCCTGGGCTTCCTGGGCTTGGGTGCGCAGGCGCCGACGCCCGAATGGGGCACCATGCTGGCCGACAGCTTGAAATTCCTGCAGCGCGCGCCTTGGGTCGTCACTTTCCCCGGCCTAGCCATTCTCATCACGGTGCTGGCCTTCAACCTGATGGGCGACGGCTTGCGCGACGCGCTTGATCCCAAGCTGAAGCGCTGAGGGCGCGATAGACCATGGCACTTCTCGAAATCCGTAACCTTTCGGTCCAATTCCAGACCCATAGCGGCCCGTTCCGCGCCGTCGACGGCATCGATCTCGACCTCGACAAGGGCGAACTCCTGGGCGTCGTCGGCGAATCCGGCTCCGGCAAGAGCGTCACCATGCTGGCCGTCATGGGGCTCATTCCCTGGCCCGGCAAGGTCACCGCCGATCGCCTCGTCTTCGACGGTATCGACCTCCTGAGCCTCAAGCCGGCTCAGCGCCGCAAGATCGTCGGCAAGGACGTGGCGATGATCTTCCAGGAGCCGATGACCAGCCTCAACCCCTGCTTCACGGTCGGCTACCAGATCATGGAGACACTGCAGGTCCATGAAGGCGGCTCGCGTCGCCAGCGTCGCGACCGCACGGTTGAGCTGCTCGAACAGGTCGGCATTCCGGCCGCCGCATCGCGTCTAGACAGCTTTCCGCACCAGCTTTCCGGCGGCATGTGCCAGCGCGTCATGATCGCCATGGCGATCGCCTGCAATCCGCGCCTGCTCATCGCCGACGAACCAACCACCGCACTCGACGTCACCATCCAGGCGCAGATACTCGATCTCCTGGTGAAGCTGCAGCGCGATCGAGGCATGGCCCTTGTCCTCATCACCCACGACATGGGCGTCGTCGCCGAGACGGCGGAACGCGTGCTGGTGATGTATGCCAGCCAGCAGGTCGAGGAGCAGACGGCATCCGCGCTCTTTGCCAATCCGCACCACCCCTATACTGCCGCCCTGCTGGAGGCGCTGCCGGAGCGGAGCGTCGGCAAGCATCGTCTCTCGACCATTCCCGGCGTCGTGCCCGGCATCGTCGACCGGCCGACAGGCTGCGTATTCAATCCGCGCTGTGCCTTTGCCGACGCCAAGTGCCGTGCCGAATTGCCGAACTTCACGACGCACGGCATCGCTGGCACGCGCGTGCGCTGCCACTATCCTTTGGAGAACGGTGTGCCGACCAATCGCCCTGCCGGCCAGGAGGTTGCGTAATGTCGAGCGCTGCTATGCCGACGACCGCCATCGCCGCCGAGCCGGCGAATGTTCTGGAGGCCCATGATCTTCATCGGCACTATCGTGTGTCGCGGGGCGTCTTCAAGGGCCACGCCGATCTGCGCGCCGTGAATGGCGCCAGCTTCCAGCTCGCCGCCGGCAGGACGCTCGCCGTCGTCGGTGAAAGCGGCTGCGGCAAATCCACTTTGGCCCGCCTCATCACGCTGATCGAAACGCCGACTTCCGGCAACCTCTCGATCGACGGCATCAATATCGCCGGCGCCGACGCAGCCGTCATCCGCGGTCTGCGCACCAAGGTCCAGATGGTGTTCCAGGATCCCTACGGCTCGCTCAACCCCAGGAAGCAGGTCGGCCAGATCCTCGAGGAGCCGCTGGAGATCAACACCGATCTCGATTCCGCACAGCGCGCCGAAGCCGCCCGCGCCATGATGGCCAAGGTAGGTCTCCGCCCCGAACAGTACAGCCGCTATCCGCATATGTTCTCCGGCGGCCAGCGCCAGCGCATCGCCATCGCCCGCGCGCTGATGCTCAGCCCGAAGATCGTGGTAGCCGACGAACCTGTCTCGGCGCTCGACGTGTCGATCCGCGCCCAGGTGCTCAACCTGTTGATGGACCTGCAGGAGGAACTCAACCTCGCCTATCTCTTCATCTCCCACGACCTCTCCGTGGTCCGCCATATCGCCGACGAGGTGATGGTGATGTATCTGGGCCGCCCGGTCGAACAGGGCCCCAAGGAAGTCATCTTCGCCGGTGCGCGTCACCCCTATACGGTAGCGCTGCTGGCCGCGACGCCATCGGTCGACCCACAGGCGCGCTCGAAGCGCCTCACCGTGAAGGGCGAGCTGCCCTCTCCGCTCAACCCGCCTTCGGGCTGCGCCTTCCATAAACGCTGCCCCTTCGCGACCGAAATTTGCTCCACCGAGCGCCCGGAAATGCGCCCGGTCGACGGGCGCATGGTCGCCTGCCATCACGCCGAAGAGGTTGCCGGCTGAACGCCAGTTGCCGAGGCGCTGCAGAATCGCGCAATCGGCGGACGAAACGCGGATGATTCCCGTGCCTCAAAACGCGTTTTGCCTTCGTTTTGAGGTTCGCCGCGAAGATGATTGCCCGTCTTTTCGGACTCATTTTCCACAATAGGTGACCGGGAGCTTTGGAAATCTGGCGCCGCGCGTGCATAAAAATGTGGCAATGCGGCAGGACTTCACGCCACCTCGCCGCCTAAAAATGACTGTTTTCTGCGCGATTTAGGAAATATTGCCAGAGAGATGATGGCGCCTGCGTCATTTATGTCACATTGGCGAAAGGCTCTGCCAAGAGGCTGTTGTGACTCATCTTTCACTTTGAAAATGCGTGTGTTATCAAAGCGCACGGGTTGACCGGCTGGACTCCGCGGCAGCGTGGATAACGGTCGGTTAAGGTTTTGGCCGCGACAATGTGACAAAGGCGATGTGGCCGTGCTGCATCGTCAGGTTGGCGCAAGTCGTGGCTGAGAGCCTGAGGCACGTTCAAGATTCAGCGGCCGGGGACAAGATGGAGGCCGCTTTCGGGGGACGGTGCAACGGTTCGCTAGAAGAGCAGATCAACTTTTCGAAACCGGGCTACCGGAAAGGGTTAGGGGTTCTATGTTCAAGGTCATGAATTTCACCAAGACGACGCTGGCTGTCACATCCGTGACCCTCGGTTTGCTGGCCAGTGGCTGCGCCACGCCGCCCGATCCCAGCGATGAGGCCGCCGTCCAGGCGTTCAACGAAGCCAACGATCCGTTGGAGCCGATGAACCGCTACTTCTTCGAAGTGAACCACGGCCTCGACGAATTGCTCGTGAAGCCGTTCGCCGGCTACTACAACATCGCCCTGCCCGATCCGGCCAAGGACGGCATCCGCAATTTCCTCCGGAACCTGCATGCGCCGGTCATTCTCGCCAACGACCTGTTCCAGGGTGAAGGCAGCCGCGCCGGTACGACCGCGTCGCGCTTCCTCATCAACTCGACGCTGGGCATCGGCGGCATCCTCGATGCGGCGAGCTGGTTCGGCCTCAACTACCATGACGAAGATTTCGGCCAGACGCTCGCGGTCTGGGGCTCGGGTGAAGGCATCTATCTGCACCTGCCGCTCGTCGGGCCGTCGAACCCGCGTGATGCCGGTGGCAAGCTGGTCGACTACGTGCTCGATCCGCTGACCTGGGTCGGCTACGTCTACAACGTCTCCTGGATCAACACGACGCGCTTCGCGGTCGAAGGCATCGACACGCGCGCCCGCAACCTTGAGACCATCGCCGAACTGCAGAAGGGCTCGGTCGACTTCTACGCGACCATCCGCAGCCTCTATCGCCAGCACCGCAACGACGCCATCAAGAACGGCGAAGACCCGGAAGCGGCGGTCAGCAAGGTCACCTCGGAAGAGATGATCCCGGAAGACGGCGCCGAACTGCCAAGCGTCCTGCTGCAGCCGCAGCCCTCGGCCTCGACCCAGGTTCCGACCGGCGGCGACCAGCTTTCGGAGGCCAACTGAGTTCCATGCTGACGCGTAGGACTTTCATGGCGGCGGCGGCATTTGCCGCCGCCGTTTCAGTTTCTGCCCCGGTCGCGTTTGCCGATCAGGCGGAGCTTCAATCCTTCATCCAATCGCTGTCGCAGAAGGCGATCACCGAGCTCTCCTCGGCATCGACCGACAAGGAGCGCGCGGCAAAGCTGCTGCCGATCCTGCAGCAGTATTTCGACATGCCCAAGCTCGCCAAGCACACGCTGGGGCTTTATTGGAAGCGGGCGACGCCGGAAGAGCAGACCGCCTATGTCGATATCTTCACGCAGTATATGAGCGCCGTTTACGGCAAGCGCTTTGCCGAATATTCGGGCCAGTCCCTGGCGATCCAGAAGGTGCGCGAGAACGGCGATGCTTCGACCGTCTTCACCATCGTCAAAGGTGCCGAGGGCGAACCGCGCGTCGATTGGGATGTGTCGACCGAGGGCGGCAACAAGATGATCACCGATGTCCGCGTCGAGGGCCTGAGCCTTGCGGAAACGCATCGCCAGGAATTCTCCTCGGTCATCAGCTCGAATGGCGGCAAGGTCTCGGCCCTCATCGACATCCTGAAGAAGAAGGTCAGCTCGCTCTAAATAATGCGCCGTCATCCCCGGGCGAAGTCCGGGCATGACGAAGAAAGAAAGACAAGGATCCCCGCTGCCCCTTAAGGTCGGCGGGGATTTTTATTTTGGGGAGTTCTCGGCATGGCGGATCGGCCGCATGTGATCGTGGTAGGCGCCGGCATCATCGGCGCCTCGATCGCCTGGCATCTGGCGCGGGAGGGTGCCCGCGTGACGATCGTCGAGGCAGGTGCGCCCGGCGGCATCGCCACACGCCGCTCCTGGGCCTGGCTCAATGCCAGTTGGGGCAATCCAGAACCCTATTTCCGCCTGCGCCTGCGGGCGATGGCGGAATGGAAGCGGCTCAGCCGGGAGGTGCCGGCCATTCGCCTGCACTGGGTTGGCGGGCTCCTCTATGACATGGCGCCGGATGAGCTCGACGCCTATGCCGACCAGCACGGAAGCTGGGGCTATGGCATCCGCCGCGTCGACGCCACGGAGATCGGCCGGCTCGAACCGGCCCTGACCGCGGCGCCCGCAATGGCGCTCCACGTCGCCGAGGAAGGCGCCCTCGAGCCGCTCGCCGCCGCGCAAGGATTGTTGGCCGCAGCGATCGGCCTCGGCGCAGCCCTTCACCGCGCCGATGTCACGGGGCTGGATATGGCGGGGGGCCAAGTCACCGGTGTCATCACGGCGCAAGGGCGCATCGCCGCCGATACGGTGGTGATCGCCGCCGGCACCGCGACCGCCGCCTTGGCGGCAACCGCCGGAATCGCCGTGCCGATTTCAGCGCCGCCGGGCCTGCTGGTCGCCACCAGGCCATTGCCGAAACTGCTCAACGGCCTGGTGATGGCGCCCGACATGCATGTGCGGCAGCTGGAGGATGGGCGCCTGCTGGCCGGCGCCGATTTCGGCGGCTCCGATCCCGGCGAAGATGCCGAGGCCACCGCCCGCGCGGTCTTTGCCGGCTTGCAGGCGATGCTGAAAGGCGGCAGCTCGTTCCTCTTCGATCGCTACCAGATCGGCCATCGGCCGATGCCGGCGGATGGCTTCCCCATTATGGGCGGGGTATCGGGTTGCCCCGGCCTTTATCTCGCCGTGACGCATTCCGGCATCACGCTGGCGCCGGCGCTGGGCCTCTTCGCCGCTGCCGAGATTCTGAAGGGACGGCGCGATGCCCTGCTGGCGCCCTACGGGCCGGAACGCTTCCTTTAGGAGCGCGTGATCCCTGCGACCCAGGCCGGGCTGCGGCCGGTCGACGACATGCGCCAAAGGGTCCACAGCAGAAAGGCCGTTTTCGCGGTGGCGATGGCAAGGCAAGCTATGGCGATCGTTTGCATTTTACTCAATCCCTCTTTGGTTGCGTCCTGGAGCCAGGGTGTGAGTTCGCCAAGAAGTGGGCAAGTGACAAATCCGCGAATCTGCTAAAGCAGCGCAGCAATTTTTGCGATCGACATATAAGGGTGATATTCGCGTGCCGCTGACCGGTTCAGCTGAGCGCGATCAGATCCTGGCGCAGGCGGTCGACATCGGTCAGTCCGGATTCGATCTCCGCGTGATGCGATTTCCAGATCGGCAGGGCTTGGCCGAGGATCTTCCGCCCCGCCGGCGTCAGGGTCAGCAGCCGCCCACGCTTGTCTGCTGGATCGACGCTGATCTTCAGCAGCCCCCGGCGCTCCAGCGGCTTCAGGGCGGCGGTCAGCGTGGTCCGGTCCATGGCGAGCAATTGTGCAACCGACCCCATCCCTGCCGGCTGCGGCCGGTTCAATGACATCAGCAGAGAGAACTGCCCGTTGGTCAGGCCGACGGGCTGCAGCGCCACGTCGAAGCGCCGCGCCAGGGCGCGCGCCGCCCGCTGCACATGCAGGCACAGGCAATGATCGCGCACGAACAGGGTGGTGGCATAAGGCACGTCGCCAAGGGTCGCCCCAGGAGATGCGGCCGGCAGATCGTCCGCATCGGCGACCTTCAGGCGCGTTTTGGGTTGAGTCTTTGACATGGACATATAATGTTGATATCAACCTATAAAAGTCAAGCGGAATTCCGCTGACAAATAGACGTTTCCCCGAAAACACGGTCAAGGAGGAAAACCATGCCAGATGTGACCACACCCGCCATCAACCTCGTCCCCACTCCGCCCCGCAACATGGCCGTCGCCTCATCCAACGAATGGCTGCAGGCCCGCCGCGCGCTTGCCGAGGAAGAACAGGCGCTCGACCAGCAGCGCAATGCGCTGATGACGAAGCGCCTCGGCCTGCCGCGCCTCAGGATCGAGAAGGACTATGTCTTCGACACGCCGCAGGGCAAAAAATCGCTCGGCGCTGTCTTCGAGGGGCGCAGCCAGCTGCTGGTCTACCACTTCATGTTCGGTCCCGAATGGAGCCAAGGCTGTCACGGCTGCTCGTTCTTCGCCGATGGGCTCGACGGCACACTCGCCCATCTCAACAATCATGACGTGACGCTCACCTGCATCTCGCGCGCGCCATTGGAGAAGATTGAAAGCTACAAGCGCCGCATGGGCTGGCACTTCCCCTGGGCCTCGTCCTTCGGCTCCGATTTCAATTTCGACTTCCACGTCTCCTTCACCAAGGAGCAGCTTGGCCAGGAGACGGTCGAGTTCAACTACAAGCGCATTCCCGTTGCCGACGCGCATGACGAACTGCCCGGCCTCTCCGCTTTCCAGAAGGATGCGGACGGCAGCATCTATCTGACCTATGGCAATTTCGGCAGCGGCACCGATGACGTGCTCACCACCATGATGCTGCTCGACATGGCGCCCAAGGGCCGCAACGAGCAGAAGATGATGGATTTCGTGAAGCGCCACGACGAATACGCAGAAGCGCAAGCGAAGCCGGCACAGCAATGCTGCGCGTGAGAAGCTGGTCGGAAGGACCGCGCCTGAGGGCCGCACCGGAGCGCTGAATGCCATAGCCTGCCCCCACGCCTAAGCGCGATACCGCGTGATCGCGAAGGGGCAGGCGCGCCGACACGCCATTTCCACTCAGCACAATCAAAAATCGCCTTCTCCGACACCGTACAACCGCGCTAGAGTGTGTCGCGGTTTGGCCGACACTCTTTTCTTTCGTCATCCCCGGGCGAAGTCCCGGGGATCCACTGTTTGCTGGATGGACTGGATGCCCCCGCAAGACTAGGCCCCATCAATTGAATTGCGGCTGGGCATCCGAGTGAGGTTCAGTGAGTTACGAGTTGCCAATGGAGCGATGCGCGCATGAATGCAATCCACTGGCTGAGCGAAATGGGTCCGCTTGCCCTCCTCGCAACGCTGTCACCCCTGATGATACCCGCCCTCGTGGCGGGCATTGCCGTCGCCACGGAGCGTACGGGGAAGGTTCTCAGCCGCGGCCGCTATTCCATCGGGCTCGTCCTCTGGGTGCTCCTGCCCTATGCGCTCTATCTTGGCGGCTGGATGATCTTTAGTTATTTCTACTTCACGCGAGATCCGGCTGCGACGGCGCCTACATGGGCATTGGCGGACTATTTCTGGGAAGTCTACGGCTTGCGCATCGCCTTTGATTCCGCCCTCTCCTTCTCCGGCGCCCGCCTGCTCGTGCGGCGCCTGCGCGGTGCGGATATCAACGGCAAGCTCGCCTATCTCGCGGTCCTTCCCTATCTGCGGATATTCGTCCTCCTCGCCTTCGCCTTCTACCCACCCTCACGGCGCGATAAAGCAATTCCTGTCGAGATTTTCTAAGCAGGGCGCAATATCCGCGCCGGCCGAAGGAGATGGGGGCCAAGCAGAGGTGGGAAGGAGGAAGGGAAAATTCGGAGTCTGACCCCAATTCCGTGTTGTGACCCCAATTCCGTGTTGTAGACATCTTGCCTCTCCTTAAACTCATGCTCCATTCACGGGAAATAGACCTGCTCTCCCTCGAGAGCTTTCACCGGTAAAATGAATGCATTGGGCGTGATCCTGGAGCCACGCCGGGACGTCCACGTTTTCCAGCACGATCAGCTGCATTGTCTGCGACATTTGCAGAAATGTCTGAAAGGCGCGATCTTTTAGCGGCGTGCTGGCAATCTCACTATCTTGCGGATTGTCTGGGTCTTTGTAAGTAACAAACAAAGAATCAAGAACAGTGAAACCAACGTGAGCGCGCTTCCTACGAGAACAATACTGCATCAAAGCAATACTGAAGGCCCCATGCAGAAGGGCCTTAACTCCTTTGCCATTGGCGCTTCGCGGCTTCCCCGCGATAGATATATCCATCTTTGCAATTTCAAAAAAGACTCGCTTAACGCCTGGGAATTCCCAAGCTTCTAATTCTGCTTGAACGACCTGGCAAAAGTCATCAAGGACTGCTCCATCGAGATGCTGCTGTGCAACGATAGTGCTGCTATCATAGCCTGGATTAACCCCGAGCCCTTCTCTTTGCCGGAGCAGCCCCTCCTTTCGTTGCACAAGCGCCAGATGTTTTTGAATGGCCAGTTTTCGCTGAATTACCGCATTGGTCTTAGATCGAACATTCTGTACTGCTGGCACTTCCAGCATAATAGCGGCTCGCAACTGCTCTATCTCGCTGAGCGAGGCCTCTCTGCGATTTATCAGACGATGCCGCTCTAGCTTTAAGCCTTCAATAGTCGCGGCCAATTCCTTTGCTCTGCTGTCCAGCGCCTCGATCTCTGCGGTTGCCGCAGCAACGATTTCTGCAACATTGCCATCGCACGCTTTGTGGGGAAGGTGATACTCGGGGTTTGCACCACACACGGGGCACGTAGCGCCGTCCTCAAGTGTGAAGTAAATGCCTGATTCAGCTATCGATGCCAGACGTTTTTTGTCTGACTCATAGTGATCGGCTAACAAATCAAACCGAGCCGTTAAAGTGTCTATTTCAAATACTCTATCGACTATCGCCTCATACTCGGCCTTGAGTTCATGCCGGCGACCAGTGAGATCGCGATAACTCACTTCGGTCACTTCCTGCACTTCGAAAGAAGTCGCAAGCTCCCGGTCCAATGTTTCGTCAAGTTGACGCAACTCTTCGTCATCTTGGTTTGCTTCGCTTATCTCTTGATCTAGGTCTCTGATTTGTCGATCAAGTAGCTCTAATTGAGCGGCTTGGCGCGTCGGCTGGGTTGGATCTGGCTTAGCAAGATCAAGTGCAGAGTCATCGACTCCGGTCAGAGCGTATTTGAAGACTGACACTTCGGCCGTTTTGCTGGTGTATTGCCCACTCAGAACGGGGGAAATCGCGTCCTGAATCTTGACTTCGTTTATTAGTGCATGCCGAAGTAAATCACGGAAACTCAACTCTCGGGTTGTACCTTTGGCGTCAGTACGAATCCGCGCCGTGCCAGCCCCAACCTTCTCTAAGAGAAATTTTGAGAGCGAGGCCTTTTTTCCATGTTGAGCTGCAAGGGCCGTCCCCTGCGATTTATTCGGCCTTTCTCGAGTTAAGCCTTCCAACAATTTTATCTCGCCCCCTTGGAGCGCGCGAACAAACGTAACTTCTGAATTGTCGTCTAGGATCACTCCAAGATGTACCAAGTCATACCCAACCTGCTCGGCGATCGGCTCCGGCGGCAACTTGGCACCAAGTACGTAGTTGATTAGCCTAAGGATATGAGATTTTCCGGTATTAGATCCGCCATGAATGACGTTAAGGCCGGAGCCAAACTCGACCGTCGCCGGCGCAACTTGGGGACCCGTTATGTGGAGGAAGCGTACTTGCATAGCTAAAGCGCCGAACCGTTTTCGTTATGAAACTCCGATGACCATGCGCTGATACGCTCGTGCACCAAATGCTGAAAGTCGTCGTCGTGCAGTGGGACAATATATGATCCGAGCCAGCTCGCTCGCTCTTTCAGGGCTACGGAATATTCAGACTTTAGACAGTCCACAAAGCTTCCAGCTTCTTCACCGGCACGATAACGAAAACCTTCTTGTGTAGCGTATCTATCTACAAGGCCTCGCGTCGCCATCAATGAAAGTCCGTCCCCAACAAGTTTTCGCCTGACCAAGAGCTCTGCGGAGCGCGACTCTTCGTTCGGATGTAAACTCGACTGGCCACCCACATCTGCCGAGTGCACGGCCATATAATCTAGGGCAACGAGCCGATAGAGACTCAGGCTTGCTGGATAACAGGCCGTAAGTAGAATTAGTGAGCGAATGCCACTTTCGAACGGCGTGTTATAAATGCGAGGTCGTTTTCTATAAACTTTCGGTGCCATCAGCCTATGCTTTCCACTTTATTCGATGAATGTTGGCGAGCTGGTGACAAACACCCTGCCTAACTCTCACCTTAGCTTGCGAAGACAGCACATTGGCCGGGCTAGTCTGAGCCGAAACAGTTAGTGCGGCAGACAATCTCTTTTGAGCCGCGGTCTCCGAAGCTAGCGCTGGCTCAATCGCATCGTAGATCTGCTCCGCAAAGTCTTCGATTGTCCCCGGTTCTGTTTGATCTCGATAATGTGCCGTAAACGCCTCTGCATCGTAGAATCGGACCCTCTGCTTTTGCAGATCTTCGGCGCAATCAAGAAAGGGTAAAAGATCATCGGTACACTTGATGGGTATACCAGTTTGCTCTTCATAAACCTCTAACAGTCGAGCGACATACACAGTTTCGTTAGGCGCGACGCTCTGCGGCACTTTGCCCTTGGGAGGTGGCGGTAGATGGCCATTAAATCGCGACGCCCAATATGCTGTCCGCCGATGGTCGTCTAGAATTTCATCCAATGTAACATAGGTGAACGTAGTAAAGTCATACCCTGCAGCGTAAGCAGCTAGCGCCCCCTCTAACTCATGGACTTCGCCGGCTACGACACGCTTAGCCACTCGAGTGGCCCAGGTCGAAAGAACTGCGTCTTTGAACTTCGTTGGATTGAGTAGCATATCGCGAAGCTCGGTTGTCGGGCCACGCGGCGCCACATAGGTGTAGCGACGGGGAGGAACAAACTCACCTTTGAAGGCGTGATAAATAGTCTTGCCCGCGTCTTCACATGCTAAGGGCGCCGATAACGGGACTTCATAATGCTTACACTGGAAATTGTCCCATATGCCCTGACAGCCGTTTGCATCACAAAGGCCAATCACATCCCGCCCACGATCACCAGCACCGCCTAAGCGCTTTACTTCCTGATACCCCTGAAGGCCTTTCTGCCATTCAGAGATAAACACCTCCCACTCCGTGGCGTCATAAGCACGCACGAGCTTCACGATAGGCGCAATATTCAATGCCTTCCCCCATGACCGCCGATACTACTTTAGCGAGAACTGTAAAATCACACAAGTCAGGTTGTCTTGGGCAATAAGGCTGTCAAAAAAAGCGCGCCGGACTCCCATCCGACGCGCTCCTTCTTCAAACCAATCCCCAGCGGTCGGGCCTGCCCGACCGCCGAAGCGATAGCGTTTACGCCGCCTTCGTTGCACTCTCGATCGCCTGGGCGATCGTTTTCTCGAGGATGTCGAAGCCTTCGTTGATGATCTTGTCCTCGGCGGTCAAGGGCATCAGGAAGCGGAGCGTGTTGGCGTTGACGCCGCAGCTCAAGAGGATGAGGCCGTTCTCGCCGGCCTTGGCGGTGATCGCCTTGGTGAGGTCGGCGTCCGGCGAACCATCGCTCTTCACGATGTCGCAGGCGACCATGGCGCCGAGGCCACGGATGTCACCGATGCGGTTGCCGGTGGTGTTGCGCTTCTTCATGTCGGCGAGGCGGTCCTTCATCAGCTTGCCGATGACATTGGCGCGCTCGACAAGGCGTTCCTCTTCCATGACATCGAGCACGGCATTGGCCGCGGCGCAGCCGATGGGCGAGCCGCCATAGGTGCCACCCAAACCACCGGCCGAGGGGGCGTCCATGATCTCGGCCTTGCCGATGACGCCGGAGAGCGGGAAGCCGCCGGCCAAGGATTTGGCGACCGTGATGAGGTCGGCTTCGATGCCGCTATGCTCATGGGCGAACATCTTGCCGGTGCGGCCGAACCCGGTCTGGATCTCGTCGACGATGAGCATGATGCCGTGCTGGGTGCAGATCTCGCGCAGGCGCTTCATCAGGTCGAAGGGGACCGGGTTGAAGCCGCCCTCGCCCTGCACCGGCTCGATGATGATCGCCGCCACATTGTCCGGGCCGATATCGGCCTTGAACAGGGTGTCGAGGATCTTCAAGCTCTGCTGCACGCCATCGGCCTGGGTGGGGTCGGGGAACGGCACGTGATAGACGTCGGTCGGGAACGGGCCGAAGCCCTTCTTATAGGGGAGGTACTTGCCGGTCAGCGCCATGCCGAGCATGGTGCGGCCGTGGAAGGCGCCGCTGAAGGCGATGATGCCGGCGCGCTTGGTATGCGCACGGGCGATCTTCACCGCGTTCTCGACCGCTTCGGCACCGGTGGTGAGGAAGATGGTCTTCTTCGGCGTCGAACCGGGGGCGAGCTTGTTCAGGCGCTCGGCGAGGCGGATATAGCTCTCATAGGGGTTCACCTGGAAGCAGGTGTGGCTGAACTTGTCCAGCTGGTCCTTCACCGCGGCGATGATCTTCGGATGGCCATGGCCGGTGTTCATGACGGCGATGCCACCCGCGAAGTCGATATGGCGCTTGCCCTCGACATCGGTGATCTCGGCATTCTTGGCCTTGTCGGCGAAGATCGCATAGGCATTGCCGACACCGCGCGGCACGGCCGCTTCGCGACGCTTTTGCAGGTTTGCATTCGACGTCATCTCATATCCCTCTTCGTTCGTGATGATGAGGGGCATGACATGAAAACCGGCCCCTCGGAAAAGTCGGGCCGGACTATAGCGGGTGGTGGGCCGCGCTTAAACCCCATGCCCCAGCAAGGCAGGGCTGTGCCGGATTCATGAAGGCTTGCCCGAGTGATGCACTCAGGAATGAAGACTCAGGAAAAGTTGGGCTGCGCCTGGCGGGTCAGCGGCGGCTCATCATGTTGCGCATGACGTCGGTCGCGTTCTGCGCGCCGCCGCTGTCGCGGAGCTGACGGTCAATGCGCTGGCGCGCCGCCTGGGCTTCCAAAGCATCGGCCAGGCGTTGGCGAGTCTCGGGACTGACGTTCCGGACCTGCCTACTGGCCTCGGCGATGAGCTGGGCGCGGGATGCAGCGCGGACGGGAATCGGCTGCAGGGCCGGCTGGCCCATGACGAGGTCCGTTAACCATTTGCCGATGCTCATGATACCCTCCACCAGACGGTCTCTGACGGTCCAATGCTAAGGGTCGCCCGTTAAGGAATGCTGAAGGGGGGCGAAAAAGGCTCCAGCGAAACGATTAGCTAAACGTTTCGCTGGCCAAACGGGATCGTTTCGGAAGCCTTTTTGGAATTTCAGGCGGCGCGGACGCGGTCGAGGCGGGGCTGGCCCGTCACCTCGAACTCGTGGGCGGTGAGGCCGCGGATCATCTGGTTGCCTTCCAGCATCGCGTCATATTCCTCGACCCCGCGACGAACGTTCCAGCAACGGGCGGAAATGTAGCCCTTGAGACCGTTCTTCAAGCGGATCGGCGTGGTGAGTTCGACGACATCATCGAAAACGTAACGGCTAAGCATGGTGCAACCCAACCTCTATGCAAGTCGCCGGATGAGCCCGGCTGAACAACTTGCCTAAACAGATATGTTTAGATTCCATAAATGGCGAGTGACGGCAATCACCAATCGCATCACAAGCAAGTTATGCCTGTTATTTCTGCGTTTTCCGCCACAGCGCGCGCGAGACGCCAGATGCCGGAACGCGTCCGATGTGATCCAGGACACGCCAGCCGGCTGCGGCAAGTTGACCGAGATCGATTCCGGTCGCGATCTCCATGCCGTTCAGCATGAAGACGACATCTTCTGTCGCAACATTGCCAGTGGCACCCTTGGCATAGGGGCAGCCGCCAAGGCCGGCGACCGAGGAATCGATCACCGCTATGCCCATCTCGAGCGCCGCCAGCAGATTGGCGAGCGCCTGGCCATAGGTGTCGTGGAAATGGGCGGCGAGTTGGGGGATCGGCACATGCTCCGCCACCGCCCCGATCATGCGCTGGGTTGCCAGCGGCGTCCCCACCCCGATCGTGTCGCCCAGCGAGATCTCGCGACAGCCTATATCCATCAATGACTTAGCGACATTCGCCACAGCCTTTGGCGCGATCTCACCTTCATAGGGGCAGCCCAGGACACAGGAGACATAGCCGCGCACTGGAACGCCTGCCGAACGCGCACGATCCATCACCGGCCGGAAGCGCTCGATGCTTTCGGCGATGGAGCAATTGGTGTTCTTGCGAGAGAACGTCTCGGAAGCGGCAGCAAAGACGGCGACTTCGCGGGCGCCGGCGGCGAGCGCTGCTTCAAGCCCTTGGAGATTGGGGACGAGGACCGGGTAACGCTTCTTGGGGTCGCGTGTGAGACCGGCGAGAACTGCCTCGGAATCCGCCATCTGCGGCACCCATTTCGGCGAGACGAAGGCGCCGGCCTCGATTTCAGATAAGCCGGCGGAAGCCAGATCCTCGATGAGGCGGATCTTCACCGCGGTCGAGACCGGGGCGGATTCATTCTGCAACCCATCGCGGGGACCGACTTCGACAATGCGGACGCTGGTGGGCAGCGTCATGCGCCAGCCTCGATGCGAACGAGTTCGGCCCCTTCGATCACTTGATCGCCGGGCGCCACCAGGATCGCCGCGACCTTGCCGGACGCTCCTGCGGCGAGATTGTGTTCCATCTTCATCGCTTCCAGCCGCAACAGAACCTGGCCGGCCTCGACCTCGTCGCCCGGATTCACTTGGATGGCGACGATGCGGCCGGGCATGGGTGCCGTCACCAGCCCACCTGTGGCTCCCGCCTGATCGCGCCTCGCCGGCGGCCGGCCGAAGGCGCCGAGCGCCCGGACGCGCCAGCGGGTCGGCCCGACCTTCAGCCAACGCGTGGCACCGTCGACATGAACATGGCCGTGATATTGTCGGTCGCCAAGCTCGATCATGAAGGAATCAGCGAGGCGCTCGACGAGACGCAAGGGCAGCGCCTCGTCACGCCAGGTGACGAGCCAGCCCTCCTCGCGCGCCAGCAGCGAGACGGCGTGATCCACCCCGTCATACTCGAAATGCCAGATAAGCGGTGCCGCCCCACCCAGGCGCCAATTGTCGGTAGCGGCCCAGGGCGATGTGCCGGCATTGCGCGCTGCGAGACCCAGCTGATCGGCAAGTGCCAGCAGCGCCCAGCCGACGATATCGGGCGGCACACTTTGCAGCAGTGCGGGATGTGCCGCGATGAAGCCGGTATCGATACGCCCGGTCATGAAGTCGAGCTCACCCGCAGCGCGCGCGAGAAGATTGAGATTGCTGGCGATGCCCGCGACATGGGAACGGCCGAGGGCCACGCGCAGGCGTGCGAGCGCATCGTCGCGATCGGCGCCGCCGACGATCAACTTGCCGATGAGGGAATCGTAATGGACCGAAACCTCGTCCCCTTCGCCGAAACCGGAATCGAGGCGGATATAGGGGCCGTCCGGCACGCTGAAATGGAGCAGCCGGCCTGTCTCCGGGCGATAATCGCGCGCCGGATCCTCGGCACAAATACGCGCTTCGAAGGCGTGGCCGCAGAGCGCGATCTCATGCTGCAATTTCGGCAGACGTTCGCCGGCCGCGATGCAGAGCTGCCACTCGACGAGGTCGAGGCCCGTCACGGTCTCGGTCACCGGATGCTCGACTTGGAGACGCGTATTCATCTCCATGAAATAGAAATTGTCGAGGTTGTCGCCCTCGGCGATGAATTCCACTGTGCCGGCACCGACATAGTCGATCGCCTTGGCAGCGGCGATGGCCGCATCCGTCATCCGCTTCCTGACCACCTCCGTCATGCCGGGGGCGGGCGCTTCCTCGATCACCTTTTGATGCCGACGCTGCAGCGAACAGTCGCGCTCGAACAGGTGAACGACATTGCCGTGGCTGTCTGCAAAGACCTGCACCTCGATATGGCGCGGGCGCGTGAGATACTTCTCGATCAGGACGGCGTCGTCACCGAAAGCCGATTGCGCCTCGCCCTGAGCGGATTCGAGGTTCTCTGCAAAATCAGCCGCCTTCTCCACCTTGCGCATGCCGCGCCCGCCGCCACCCATCACCGCCTTGATGAGAACGGGATAGCCGATCTTGTCGGCGTGACCCTGCAAGGTGGCAGCATCCTGCGCCTTGCCTTCGTAGCCGGGTACCACCGGCACGCCGGCTTTGCGCATCAGAACCTTGGCGGCATCCTTGGCGCCCATGGCCTCGATGGATTTCGCCGGCGGCCCGATGAAGACGAGCCCGGCATTCGCCACTGCCTTGGCGAAGGCGGCGTTCTCGGAGAGAAAGCCGTAGCCGGGATGGATCGCTTCGGCACCCACCGATTTCGCGGCAGCGATGATGCGCTCGACCTTGAGATAGCTGTCGCGCGCCGGCGCGGGGCCGATATGGATCGCCTCGTCGGCGAGTTGCGTATGACGCGCGTGGCGGTCGGCGTCGGAATAGACGGCAGCCGTCTTCACCCCCATCGCGCGCGCGGTCCGAATGACGCGGCAGGCGATTTCACCTCGATTGGCGATGAGGATCTTTGTGAACATGGGTCAGGCCCCGCACGCCGAGACATGCCCCTCACCCCAACCCCTCTCCCCGCAAGCGGGGCGAGGGGCTTGATGCGGAGCTCGCTCAGAACTCCCTCGCCCCACGCAGTGGGGAGAGGGCTGGGGTGAGGGGTCTATCGACGAAATCATCGCTGCCTCATTCCTTGCGCCAAGCCGGGATACGCTTCTCTAGGAAGGCGGTGAGGCCTTCCTTGCCTTCGACGCTGGCGCGGCGGGCGGCGATGCGGTCGGCGGTGCCATCGATCACCTCGCGCCCCAGGGGTTTCGAGGCCACGAACTGCACCAATTCCTTGGCGGCGGCCATGGCTTCCGGCGCATTGTCGAGAAGCTGTCTGCTCAGCGCATCCACCGCTGCGTCAAGCTCTTCCGATGCCACCACCTGGGCCAGGAGCCCCAGACGCTCGGCCTCGGCGGCATCGAATTTTCGGCCCGACAGGAACAGGCGCTTGGCCGCATGCGGCCCGATGGCGCGGATGATATGGGGGCTGATAACGGCGGGGATGAGGCCGAGCTTCACTTCGGAGAGCACGAAATCGGCTCGTGGCACGGCGATGGCGAAATCGCAGGCCGCGACGATACCGATGCCGCCACCATAAGCCGGGCCGTTGACGGCGACGATCGTCGGGAGCGGCAGAAAGGCGATCTTCTCGAAAAGGCCGGCGAGACGCTTGGCATCAGCGATATTGCTGGCGGCGTCGTATTCCGACATGCGCCGCATCCAATTGATATCGGCGCCGGCACAGAAGGAAGCGCCCCGCGCGCGGATCTCGAGTACCCGCGCCGATTTGTCGGCAGCGACCTTGTCCAACGCGTCATGGAACGCATCGATCATCGCAATGTCGAGCGCGTTATGCCGTTCCGGCCGGTTGATGATAATGCGGGCGATACGGCCAGCACGTTCAAATTCGATATCGGTCATGATCTTTTTCTTTCACATGCGGAAGAGGCCGAAGCGGGTTTCCCCGATCGGACGCTGCAGAGCGGCTTCCAGACTGAGACCCAGCACACGGCGCGTATCGGCCGGCGCGATGATCCCGTCATCCCAAAGGCGGGCAGAGGCATAATAAGGGTGGCCCTGGCGTTCGTATTGGTCACGGATCGGCTGCTTGAACTTCTCCTCCTCTTCCTGCGGCCAGCTGTCGCCTTTCGCTTCGAGATTGTCGCGCTTCACCTGTGCCAGGACCGAGGCCGCCTGTTCGCCACCCATGACCGAAATGCGGGCATTGGGCCACATGAAAAGGAAGCGTGGGCCGAAAGCGCGGCCACACATGCCGTAATTGCCGGCACCGAAGGAGCCACCGATGATGACTGTGAGCTTCGGCACGGCGACCGTGGAAACGGCTGTCACCAGCTTGGCGCCATCCTTGGCGATGCCGCCAGCTTCGTATTTCTTGCCTACCATGAAGCCGGTGATGTTCTGCAGGAAAACAAGTGGGATGCGGCGCTGGCCGCACAGTTCCACGAAATGCGCGCCTTTGAGCGCCGATTCCGAGAACAGGATGCCATTGTTGGCAATGATGCCGATCTGGTGACCATAGAGATGGGCAAAGCCGCAGACGAGCGTTTCGCCGTAATGCTGCTTGAACTCGTCGAATGCCGAGGCATCGACAATGCGGGCGATGACATCGCGCACGTCATAGGGCTTGCGCGTATCCACCGGCACGACGGCGCCGAGTTCCGCCGGATCGTAGAGTGGCTCGCGTGACACGACACCCGACGCCGTACGCCCGTTGCCGGCCTCCAAACGCGCCACGATATCGCGGCAGCGCTGCAATGCATCCCAATCATTGTCCGCGAGATGATCGACGACACCGGAGCGGCGCGCATGGAGATCGCCACCGCCGAGCTCCTCGGCACTGACCACCTCACCCGTCGCTGCCTTTACCAGCGGCGGACCACCCAGGAAGATCGTGCCCTGGTTCTTGACGATGATGCTCTCATCCGACATCGCCGGCACATAGGCACCGCCCGCCGTACAGGAGCCCATGACGACGGCAAGCTGTGGGATTCCGACGGCAGACATGTTGGCCTGGTTGAAGAAGATGCGGCCGAAATGATCGCGGTCGGGAAAGACCTGATCCTGATTGGGCAGGTTGGCACCGCCGGAATCGACCAGATAGATGCAAGGGAGGCCGTTTTCTGCCGCAATTTCCTGTGCCCGCAGATGCTTCTTCACGGTCAGCGGATAATAGGTGCCGCCCTTGACCGTCGCATCGTTGCAGACAATCACGCATAAGCGGCCGGCGACACGACCGATGCCAGTGAGCAGCCCCGCCGCCGGCACCTTGTCGGCATAGACGCCATGCGCCGCGAGGCTTGAGAGTTCCAGGAAAGGGGTTCCGGGATCGAGCAGAAGCTGGATGCGTTCGCGCGGCAGAAGCTTGCCCCGCGCAACGTGGCGCTCGCGCGCCTCCCTGCCACCGCCCTCCCCGATCTCGCCGAGCACGCGCTGAAGATCGGCGACTTGCTCCGCCATGGCGGCGGCATTGGCCCGGGAATCTGCGGATTGAAGATTGAGCGCCGATTTCAGAACCGGCATGGAAGCTTGCCCATGAATCATCCCTGTGAGGGGCGAGGATAATCGCGAAGGAATGCAATCATCCCGGCTTCGCAACCAGTTGGGTAGTCTTTTCTGGCAAAGACCCCGCTTTGCAAAATGATGGCGCGCCAGGCCAGGCCGGCGGCGCAAATCTGTCGATGCAATCGGATGCTGCGCAGCTTTATTGCAGGGCATTACCTGCAAAAGGCACGACGCATATCGGAGACTCGACCGAGGCGGCATTTCGCTGCGTCGCAGCATAATATCGCATGCCGACACCGCGCTTTTCGGAGTTATCGGCCGGCCCCCATGCCCATGCCTATGCTCATGCCTGTGCTCATGCCTGTGCTCATGCCTGTGCTCATGCCTGTGCTCATGCCTGTGCTCATGCCTGTGCTCATGCCCACCGACGGGAAGGAATATCTGCCCTCTCTATCGTAAAGAGTTATTAATCACCCTTTCCCTAGGATGACCGCCCAAGGTGCCCGGGAACGGGTGCCAAGCCATGGCCACGACGCGGATGATCATGGGCGAAGGCCGAACGAAGGTCGAAGAGAAAGTCGCTGATCCATTGTCTTCGACGGTATCACCGCATACCGCCGCCGACGCCCCGCGTATGCCCGGCACCCTTTCGGCCCTTTGGAACCGGCAGAGCCGCCGCCTCGGCCATCGCTGGTTTGCCACCGTCGCTTTTGCCTTGATCGCGCTGTTGGCGATTGCGATGTCGATGCTTGAAAAGCATCCACAGGCCCTTTCCAATATTTCCATCGTCATTGTCGTGCTGGCTGGCATCGGTATCTTTGCCGTCTTGCGCATGGCCAGGGGCAGCGAGGCCACGATCGCCGCGCAACGCCAGTTGGTCGATGCCGGCTTCGAGACGGCCGATGCCATCGTCATCCTGCGCAATGACCAAGGGCGCGTGCTGCAAGCCAATGCCATTGCCGAGCGCATTTCAGGCTTCAGCAGCCGCGAGCTTATGAATCCGACAGTCTGGCAGGACCGCTTCCCGATCGACGATTGGGACGCGGAACAATTGGTCGAAGCGCAGGCATTGCACAGCGACCGGCCGGTCTTTCGCGAAAGTACCTGGATCGCCAGATCCGGCGACAGGCGTGTGATCCGCTGGTCCAATGTCGCCTTGCGCTATGGCCCGGACACAACACCGGCTTTGTTGAAAATCGGCCTCGACATCACCGAATTGCGCCGGCACGAAATGTCGTTGCTGCGCAATGAAACCTATCTGCGCCTGGCGCATCGTCTGGCGAAGCTATGCCATTGGCATTGGCAACCCAACGACCCGACGCGGCCGATGGACCCAAGCCACCGCAGTGGCCGCTTTGTCTATTCGGAAGAGGCCTTCGACATTTTCGGCTACACGGCGGAAGAGCTGCCGGGCTATGGCGACGAATATGCCGTCCTCATCATCCATCCCGATGATCGAGACGACGTCTTTGCGCAGTACAAGGATTTCCGTACGCGCGGCTGCGAATTCTATTCGGTCGAATACCGGGCGATCCACCGGCAGGGCCACATCCTCTACATCCGCGAAACGGCCGAGTGGATTCTCGACGACGACAAGAATGTCATCCAAATTGTCGGCACCTTCCAGGACGTTACCGAATTGCGCGCCTCGGAACGCAGTCTGCAAAAGGCGCAGAATGACCTGCGGCGCTCGCTGCGCATGTCCGGTCTTTGCCACTGGTCGTGGCAGCTGTCGCTGGACAGCGTTGACGGCCTGCCCGGTGTTTATCAGTCCTCGGGCGATACCGCCGATCTCCTCGGCCTGGCACCAGAAGACGTGGCACTCAATGACCTGCAGTGGCACGAAAAGGTCGTCCATCCGGAAGATGCCAAATCGAGCTGGGACCGGTACGAGGCCTTCCTGCGCGGGCCTGAGACCAGCTTCGTGCAGGACTATCGCATCCTGTCACGCTATCGCGGCATCCGTTACGTGCGCTCGTTCTGCGAAAAGACGATCGATGCCCAGGGCCGCGTCGTCGAAGTGGCCGGAGCCCTGCAGGACGTCACCGAACAGCGCGAGCGCGAACTGGAACTCATCAGAGCCAAGAATGCGGCCGAAGTCGCCAACCGGTCGAAGACCGAATTCCTCGCCAATATGAGCCACGAGCTGCGGACGCCACTCAATGCCGTGATCGGCTTCTCGCAGGTCATCCGTGACCAGCTTTTCGGCGATGCGCCGGAGCGCTATTCGGCCTATGCCGCCGACATTTATAAGAGTGGGCAGCTGCTGCTCAAACTCATCAGCGACGTGCTCGACATGTCGAAGCTGGAAGCCGGCAAGGTGGACCTCTTCGAAGAGATGGTCGACGTGCCCGTCATCGCCGCCGATTGCCTGCGCATGCTGCAGGCCCGCGCCGAGGAGGGCAATATCAGGATCGAGCAAAACTGGGAGCGCGACCTGCCGCCGCTCTTTGCCGACGCGCGTGCGGTCGCCCAGATCCTGCTCAATCTATTGACCAATGCCGTCAAATTCTCGCCGCCGGATCGCAGTGTCTATCTCACCGGACGGCTCGGCGATAGCGGCGACTATGTCATCGTTGTCCGGGATACCGGCATCGGCATGTCGCATGAGGCGATGCAGAATCTGTTCTCCGCCTTCCATCAGGCGGACGCCACGATCAGCCGCCGCTTCGGTGGCACGGGCCTTGGCCTTGCCATCACCAAGCGGCTGATGGAGCTTCACGGCGGATCGATCGACCTGTCGAGTGAGCCCAGCCAGGGCACGCGCGTGGTGCTGCGCTTCCCACAAGCCCGCGTGCACCAGCGCAGCGACGTGCGCAGCGCCTAATCGGCGGTGACGTAGTCCTTCTTCTTGTCGTCACGCACCATGATCACGACGCATTCCTGCTTGGAGGCGCCTTTGCATTTGCGCAAGGCCATCTTCTGCGGGTAGGAGCGGTCGACATTCTCGATCTGGCCTTTGCGGCCCGGTATGCAGAGGCCGATATCCTGGCAGGTGAAGGAACCGGAGAATTGCCCGTCGGGAGAGACGGCAAAGGCGCCGTTGCGGTCCTGCAGGCCGGAAATATAGGCCTGCAACTGGCCGCTCACTTTGGGCGAAAGCTGGATGGCGCCGGCTGGGATCGGCGATGTTTCGGCTTCCGCCGGCGGCAGGGAAGCGACCTGCTCTTGGGGCGCTGGTTCGGCCGCAGGGGCTGGTTCGGGACTGCGTTCGGCCTGCTGCGTGGCTGCGGCCGTCTTCACCGCGCCATCGAGACGTGCCGCCTTGTCACGGGCGAGATCGGCATGGGCGCCGTCGGGATAGCGCGCGAGATAGGCGGTATAATCGGCGGAATCCTTGCTGTCTTTGATGCCGTCCCAATAAGTCTGTTCCTTGGCCGCATTGCCGGCAGGTTTGGCAGCGGGCGCCGCTTCGACCGCGGCCGGCGCCGATTGGCCTTCGTTGAAATAGAAGGCGCCGGTGAGAGATGACGAATCCCAGGGCACCTGCTGCTTCGCCGTGGTGGCCATGACCTTCACGCGGACATTGCGGAACGCTTCTTCGATGGCGACGCCCGGCTTCGTCATCTCGCTCACCAAGGCCGCGGTATAGGGTGAGTTCTTGCCGTCGCCGTCATTGGCGACATCGCCAGGCGAGGTCGAATAGCCAATGAAGGAGCCGGCGGGTGCATCCATGCGCGCCAAACCCCGGTCGGCGCCGCGCATCGAACGTGGCAGCGGGTTGTTGCGGCAGGCATCCAGGATGACGATGTTGACCCGGGCACCGGCATATTCCATCTGCTTCAGAACCGTCTCGGCGGAAACGGCTTCGAGATCGACATCGGCTTCGGCCGCGATCGCCGCGCCGACGGGAATGAGATAATTGGTGCCGTCGACCTGGATGCCATGACCGGCATAAAAGAAGAGGCCGACCGCATCGGGGCCGGCGGCGCTGAGCTGCTGGCCAAAACTGGAAATGGCGCGCTTCATCGCCTTCTGATCGCCGTTCACCAGCTTGGTCACCTTGAAACCCAGCTTGGCGAGGCTGTCGGCCATCAGATTGGCATCATTGGGCGGATTGATGAGGGAGCCGATCTCCTTGCCATATTTGCCGTTGCCGATCACCAGCGCCAGGCGCGGTTCGGCAGCGGCCGGTTCCAGGCAAAGGAGGATCACCAGCAGCGCCAATATGGCGGCCGTGACCGATCGACTGAAGCGGCGAAGGATCTGGTTCATCACGCTTCATAATATAATGAGAGCGGCGGATGCGGCAGTGCGCGGGCGCACATTAAGTGTAGTGCCGGGCCCCCGTGGTCAAAACGGTCAAGCGAAGAAAGTGAGCGCGGACCCGAAAACGTCATTTTGCCTTAAGCCCACTGCATCTAGCCCTGCAGCCCGATAGATAACATTGATGTAGTGGTTATCTTGTATTTTATTTAAAAAAATTCTCTTACGAATCATACACCTAGAGATCAAAGTTCCGAAATTAGGTTGACTTTAACCATTCGCCGCATTTAGCCTTCGATATCCGGGACTATTTCGGGGGAGCTGTGCGGGATTCGGATGGGATGTGCCAATATATGTAGGGCACGTGGGAATCTCTTGCAGAGCGGTGATGGCAAACGAGAGCATCGACGGCGAGCAATTGCTGGCACTGGCACAGCTCCGTTCCGACGAAGGGCGGGCAGAGCTCTTTGCCGTCATGGGCGATCTCTTCCACGACCGTAACGACCTTCTCTCGGCGCAAGAACGCGCGCTGATGCTCGACATTCTGGAAAAGCTCATCGGCGAAGTGGCGCGCGATGTGAAGCGCAAGCTGGCCTTGCGCCTCGCCGATGCGCCTGGCCTGCCGCGCGAGCTTGCGGTGCTGCTCGCCAATGACGAAATCGAGGTCGCGACACCCATCCTCCTGCGCTCGGCCGTGCTGCAGGATGTCGACCTCGTCGAGGTCATTCGGCATCGTTCACGCCAGCACATTCTCACAATCGCCATGCGGCGCGACCTTTCCACCGTTGTCTCCGACGCGTTGGTGGAAACAGGGGACCGCGATGTCATCCGCACATTGCTTGAAAACCAGGACGCCAGCATCGCCAAGGTGACGCTCGCTTATCTGGTCGAACAATCGAAGTCCGTCGACGAATTCCAGGAACCGCTGGTCCGCCGGCGCGATCTGCCAGCCGATCTCGCGCGCCGTATGATCTATTGGGTGGCAGCGGCCTTGCGCCAGGCGCTGCTCGATCGTTTCGATATCGATTCAGCAGCACTCGACGACCGTTTGGAGCCGCTCGTCCAGGAAACCGTTGCCGAGGCGCTGGCCGAAGCCGAGGTCGACGATGCCTCCGCCGTGCTGGCACGGGCGCTGGGCGCCGGCCGGCAGCTGACCCCGCGCCTGCTGCTGCAAACCCTGCGCAAAGGCGAGATCCAGCTGTTCGAGGCGATGTTTGCGGAAATGAGCGGGCTTCGCCTGCGGCTCATCACCCGCATCGCCTATGAGCCCGGCGGGCAAGGCCTAGCCGTCGCCGCCCGCGGCATGGGGCTCAACCGCGAGGAATTCGCGACGATCTATCTCCTCACCCGCCGCGCCCGCAACGCGCAGGCGATCTTCGCACCCGCCGATCTCGGCCGGGCGCTCGAATTCTTCGACCGGCTCTCGCATGCCGCGGCGGAGACGGTATTGACGCGCTGGCGGCGCGATCCTGACTACCTGTTTGCCATTCGCTCGATCGAAGAAGGGCAGGAGAAGAAACGCGCATGAACAAAGTCACTCCTCTGGCGCCCAGCTTCGCCGCGGCATCCGTCATTGCCACACCGCCCAAAGCGGTGAGCCCCGCCAATGAAGCTGCCCCCTCGCCCACGCGCCTCACCGATCTTTTCCGCCAGGAATTGGTGGAGTTCGGCCCGGCCATGATGATGTGCGACCCCAAGGGCCAGATCACCTGGGCCAATCCTGCCTGCCGCCGTATCAATGAGACCCGTGTCGATGGCGGCCTCATCGGCGAAAGACTGCGCCTCTCCGAGATCGCGGAGGAGATCGATCTGCGCCGCGGCACCGTTTTCCGCGATTGGGATTTTGCGGCCGGCGGCAATATCCAGCGCCTGCGCGCGCGCTTCGAGCCGATCAACGAAGCCAACGGGCAGCTCGGCGGTTTTGCCGGCCTCTTCACGCTGCTGCAGGACGGCCGTGCAAACGCCGACGACAGCAGCCAGATGATAGATCGGCATATGGATTTCATCCGCCTTTCCGCCGATTGGATGTGGGAGACGGACGCCGCCCTCAATTTCAAGCTGGTGACGCAGCGCGTGGTCTCGGCCCTCGGCATGGTGCCGCAGCAATTGATTGGCCGGAACCTGCTGGACCTCATCGCTTCCGATGCGTTGCGCAATAATCTGCAGCGGCGCCTGGCCAAGCTGTCGCCCTTCCGCGACCTGCCCTTCGATGCCGAGGACGCGACCGGCAAGCGCAAGCTGTTCCTGATGAGCGCGCTGCCAGTCTTCGATCCCGCCAGCGGCGCCCTCACCGGCTATCGCGGCGCCGCGACCGATATCACCGAACTAACCCGCCGCGAGGAGAACCTTCGCTCCGCCAAGGAAGCGGCCGAGACGGCAAACCGGGCCAAGGGCCAGTTCCTGGCCAATATGAGCCACGAACTGATGACACCGCTCAACGCGATCATCGGTTTTGCCGATGTCATGCGCATGGGGCTGCTGGGTCCGGTCGAAAACCCCGAATATCGTTCTTATGTGAAGGATATCCACGGCAGCGCCATCAATCTGATGGGCATCATCAACGACATCCTCGACGTTTCGCGCATCGAGAACGGCCAGGCCGAGATCAGTGAGAGCGCCTGCAATATCGAAGAGCTGTTCGATGCCGTCTCGCGCCTCATCCAGGACCGGCTGCAATCGCAGGGCCTCACGCTCAATGTCGACCTGCCGATGCGCCTGCCACGCGTCCATGCCGATAAGCGCAAGCTGAAGCAGATCCTGGCCAATCTGCTTGCCAATGCCGTGAAGTTCACGCCCAAGGGCGGCCGTATCACACTTTCGGCCAGCATGGCGCGGAACGGGGATATGGTGCTGGTCGTCAACGACACCGGTATCGGCATCGCCACCGAAGACATCGACCGCGTGATGCATCCCTTTGCCCAGGCGGATGGCGGCCTGAACCGTAAATATGAAGGCACCGGGCTGGGACTTACCCTGTCGCTGGGCCTCGCGCGTCTCCATGGCGGCGATCTCCGTCTGGAAAGCACACTCGGCGAAGGCACCCGCGCCATCGTCACTCTACCCGGCACCCGCGTCATCGACGGCAATCACCTGACGCCGGTGAAGTAGGATCGTATCGGATAGCGAGCGCTGCAACGCCCCCTCTCCCCGCCCCTCCCCCACGATGGGGGGAGGGAATCGTCAGCCATAACAACCTCACCCAAATTCCCTCTCCCCAACGTGGGAGAGGGTTAGGGAGAGGGGGGCGCGAAGCGCTTATCACCCCGATCTCCTTTACCCATGCCCGTCCCGCGGGTTACCAATGACGAGCATCCCCTGCTGAGTCGGGAGTGAAGAGGCGTGAGCGAGGGGTTCGACCTCAAGGAATTGGCGTTGGTGGCCCGCGACAAGTCGCCGGAGGGCCGCTCGAAGATGTTTGCGCTGCTGGCGCGCCTGTTCTGGCGCCGCGGTGCCATCATGAAGCCCAAGGAAAAGGTCATGCTGGCCGAGATCCTGCGGCTGCTGCGCCCCAAGACCCTGACGCAAGCCCGCATGGAGCTCGCTTATGAAATGGCGGGATCGACTCTGGCGGAGCCGGAGCTTCTCAAGGTCTTTGCCGAGGACGAAATTGAAGTCGCCTCGCCGGTGCTATTTTCCACAAACCGGCTAGAGCCCAGCGATCTGGTCAGCGTGATCGAGGCTCATGGCATTTCCCATGGCAGCGTCATCGCCCGGCGCAAGGGATTGACCATCTCTGCCGTCGATGCACTGGCGCGGTTGGAAGACCCGGAGATTCTGCGACGATTGCTGGCCGATGCGGACGTCCCCTTCTCGATCCCCGCCCTCTCTTCAGCCGCGCTGGTCGCCATGACGGATGTCGACCTGCAGCGCCTGCTGTGCGAAAGGCGCGAACTACCGGAGAGCCTGGCCGAGGATATGGTGACCTGGGCCGATCCGGACGTGCAGGAGAGCCTCAACAACCGCTTCCTCTTCGATGCCATGGTGGCGTCCGCCCAACAGCCGGTTTACGGACAGCGCGCCGCGGCATTGCCCGAAACGCAGCCAGCGCCCATGACCGAGGAAGGCGGTGAGATCGAGCTGACGCCGGCTTCCATGATCAGCGCCTTGCGCGGCGGCAACCTCGCGCTCTTTCAAGCGCAGGTGGCGCATCTTGCCAATTTGCGCATGGGGCTCGTGCGCAAGCTGATGAACGAGAACGGCGGTGACAGCATCGCCTTCATTGCCCGTGCCATCGGCCTCCGGCGGGACGAGTTCGCACAGATCTATCTGCAGATACGCAAGCTCGGCACAAAGACTGGCGGAATCGGTGCCGCGGATCTTGGCCAGGCGCTCGACTTCTTCGACCGAACCGAAGCCGCTCAGGCCAGTGCCATCATCGCCCGATGGCGGCGCGAATCAGCCCGAGAGGCGCTGACCGAGAGCGAGGACGTGGCCCTGGTGCCGGCTGCGGACCCTGCTTCGGCGCCCGACGAGCCTCGTCCTACCGAAACGGCCTCCTGAGCCGTCCCTTTCGTACAAGCGTTTACCAATTGCGCCGATGTCTGTTACAGCCCGGCGCTCCGGCGAACCGAGCGATGGCAACCCGTCGATGCGCCGGGCTCCCTCGCGGATCGACTGAAAACGCCCCGACTACCGGGAACAAAAGCAGCCCTGCCGCTGCGACCGCAAAAGCGAGAAACCCGCAAGAAATCAGCTATTTCTATTGAACCATGCCAATTGTTGAAGAAAGATGACGCCAGCTGAGGGCAAGACGTCGGTACCGGACAAGTCGCAAGACCTTGCCGAACAAGCCGCGCTAGAGCCCTCGAGCTTTCGAATGACAGAGGAGGTCTAAAAAATGAACCAGGTATTTAAGAGGCTGGTGCTGCCGGCCATAACCGTTGCCGCCTTGATGGCGAGCACGGCGCTGGCGCAAGCCGAGATGGTGCTCCATCGCGGTAACGGCGCCGAGCCAGAAACGATCAACCCGCACAAATCGACGGGCGTTACCGAAGCCAATATCGAAGCCGACATCTTCGAGGGCCTCACCACCTATGCGCCGAACGGCGATATCGTTCCGGGCGCCGCCGAGAGCTGGGAAATCAGCGACGACGGCAAAACCTATACCTTCCATCTGCGCAAGAATGCGAAATGGTCGAACGGCGATGCCGTGACGGCGAAGGATTTCGTCTTCGGCTTCCAGGACGCGATCAATCCCGAGACGGCGGCCGATTACGCGCCGATCCTCGATGTCATCGTGAACGCGGAAAAGATCCGCAAGAACGAGGAGAAGGACTTTTCCAAGCTCGGTGCCGAAGCGGTCGACGATTACACGCTGAAAGTTTCGCTGACTGGCCCGACGCCCTACTTCCTGGGCCTGCTGCGTCACCCGATTTCCTATCCGGTGCACAAGGCCACTGTCGAGAAGTTCAAGGACGACTGGACGCGCCCGGGCAATATCGTCAGCAACGGTGCCTATCAGCTGACCGAATGGACGCCGCAGGCGTCGCTGACCTATGTGAAGAACCCGAACTATTGGGATGCCGGCAACGTCAAAGTCGATAAGGTCGTCATGTACCCGACCGAGGATCTGGCTGAAGAGCTGAAGCGCTTCAAGGCCGGCGAACTCGACGTCACCTATGACGCGCCGTCGGAGCAGATTCCGGATCTTGAGAAGAACTATCCGGACGAGTTCAAGAACACGCCCTATCTCGGCACCTATTACTATGTGATCAACCTGACCCGTGAAGCGCTGGGCGCCCAGCCGGACCTCCGCAAGGCGCTGTCGCTCGGCGTCAACCGCGAGATCCTGGTTTCGAAGATCACACAAGGCGGCGAAGCCCCGGCCTATTCGTGGGAACCGCCGATGTCCAACTACAAGCAGGCCTTCGTCGATTTCAAGGACATGCCGCAGAAGCAGCGCCTGGAAGAAGCCAAGAAGCTGCTTGAGAAGCACGGCTACAGCAAGGACAACCCGCTGAAGGTCGAACTGCTCTACAACACCAGCGAAAACCACAAGAAGATCGCCGTCGCTGTGCAGAGCATGTGGAAGCAGATCGGCGTCGACGCCAGCCTGCGTAACGAAGAATGGAAGGTCTATCTCGAGACCCGCGACAAGAAGCAATTCGATGTCGCCCGCGCGGCCTGGATCGCCGACTATGACGATCCGATCAACTTCGCGGATATGTTCCTGTCCGATGCCGGCGAGCGTAATGACGCCGGCTACAGCAACCCGGAATACGACAAGCTGGTGAAGGGTACCGGCACGGAGACGGATCCGGCCAAGCGCATGCAGATGTTCCATGACGCCGAGCAGATCTTCCTCAACGACAATGCCATGATCCCGATCTATCACTACACATCGCAGCATATGGTGTCGAAGAAGGTGGCAGGCTGGGAATACAACATTCTCGATTTCCACCTGGCACGTTTCATCACCGTAGCGCAGTAAGATTGCGTGATGGGCGACCCGGTGGCATCATGCCACCGGGTCGTTTTTCTTTGACCCGATACGCCTCGGCACCGTTCGTCGGCACCGATGGGAGGCGGCTGTTATGCTCAATTACACAATTCGACGCCTGATCGGCGCGATACCGACCCTTTTCGTCATCCTGGCGGTATCCTTCTTCATGGTGCGCATGGCACCCGGCGGCCCGTTCGACAAGGAACGCAAGGTTCCGGCCGAAGTCGAAGCGAAACTCATCCAGCAATACCATTTGGACGAACCCCTGCCGCAGCAGTTTGTCCGTTATATCGGCGGCCTGGCGCAGGGCGATTTCGGCCCCTCGTTCAAATATAAGGATTTCACGGTTTCCGAACTGATCTGGCAGGGCTTCCCGACCTCGCTTGCTCTCGGCCTGTCGGCAATCGCCATCGCGCTCATTGTCGGCGTCAGCCTGGGGATCTGGTCGTCACTCAGACAGAATTCATGGATCGACTATCTGAGTGTCGGCACGGCCATGATGGGAATCGCCGTGCCCAATTTCGTCATTGCCCCGATCATGACTCTGGTTTTCGGCCTGATGCTGCATTGGCTGCCCGTGGGGGGCTGGGGCAAGCCCACAAACTGGATTCTGCCCATCATCGCCCTCGCTATCCCGCAGATCGCCGCCTTCACACGCCTTACGCGCGGATCGATGCTGGAAATCCTGCGCAGCAACTTCGTGCGCACGGCGCGCGCCAAGGGTCTGCCGGAGCTCGTCACGCTGACTCGCCATGCCATCCGTGCCGCTTTGATGCCGGTCGTCTCCTATATGGGGCCGGCCATTGCCAACATCGTCACCGGTTCGGTCATCGTTGAGCAGATTTTCGGCATTCCGGGGATCGGTCGCTATTTCGTGCAGGGCGCCATCAACCGCGACTACACACTGGTCCTCGGCGTCACCATCCTGTTCGGTGCGCTCGTCATCATCTGCAACCTCCTTGCCGACATCTGCTACGGCCTGCTGGATCCGAAGGTGCGCTATGACTGATCTTGCAATCCTTGCCGTCCAGCCGGAAGTCAAAGGCCGAAGCCTCTGGGCCGACGCCCGGCGGCGCTTTATGCACAACAAGGCCGCAGTCGCCGGCCTCGCCATCCTCATCCTGGTTACGTTGCTTTGCTTCGGTGCCCCTTACCTGGGCCTCAGGGACCAGGACGAGATCAATTGGGACATGATCAGCGTCGGGCCTAACTGGGCCGAAGGCTATTATTTCGGCACCGACCAGAATGGTCGCGATCTCTTCGTGCGCACGCTTTACGGCGGGCAGGTTTCGCTCATCGTCGGCATGGTGGCCACCCTGGTCAGCCTTGTCATCGGCACGCTTTGGGGCGCCACCGCCGGCTTCATCGGTGGACGCACCGACAATGTGATGATGCGCATCGTCGATATTCTCTATTCCATTCCCTTCATCTTCTTCGTCATTCTGCTCACGGTCGTATTCAACAAGAGCATGGTGCTGATCTATCTTGCGATCGGTGCCGTGAGCTGGCTCGACATGGCCCGCATCGTGCGCGGGCAGACGATCAGCATCCGCCGCAAGGAATTCATCGAGGCGGCGCATGCGAGCGGCGTTTCCAATTGGCGGATCATCACGCGGCATATCATCCCGAACTGCCTGGGTCCGGTCGTCGTCTATATGACACTGACCGTTCCGGCCGTGATCCTGACCGAGAGTTTCCTCTCTTACCTCGGCATGGGTGTGCAGGAGCCGAATTCCTCCTGGGGCACCCTTATCAGTGAAGGCGCCAAGTCGATGGATATCGCGCCCTGGGCCGTCGTCTTCCCCAGCGCGGTCATGGTGGTGACGCTGCTGGCACTCAACTTCGTGGGCGATGGCCTGCGCGATGCGCTCGACCCGAAGGACCGGTAACGCGACATGAACAACGTTCTCGAGGTCACCAATCTCAATACCAGCTTCTGGACGCCGGAAGGCGATGTGAACGCTGTCAACAACGTCTCGTTCAGCATCCAGCGCGGCGAAACGTTGGGCATCGTCGGTGAATCCGGCTCGGGCAAGAGCCAGATTTTCATGTCGATCATGGGGCTTCTTGCCAGCAATGGCCGGGCCACCGGATCGGTCAAGGTGACCGGCACCGAGATCCTTGGCGTCGCCACGGCGGATCTCAACAAGATCCGTGGCGCCAGGATGTCGATGATCTTTCAGGATCCAATGACATCCCTCAATCCCTATCTCACTGTGCGTCGACAGATGACCGAAGTGCTGATGACGCATAAGGGGATGAGCGAGAAGGAAGCAACCGAAGCCTCGATCCGCATGCTGGACCAGGTGCAGATCCCCGAGGCGCGGCGGCGCGTCAATATGCACCCGCACGAGTTTTCGGGCGGCATGCGCCAGCGCGTCATGATCGCCATGGCCCTGCTGTGCGGACCCGAGATCCTCATCGCCGATGAACCGACGACCGCCCTCGACGTGACCGTGCAGGCGCAGATCCTCGATCTGCTTTCGCAGCTTCGGCGCGACAACGGCATGGCGATCGCGCTGATCACCCACGACCTTGGCGTCATCGCCGGCCTCGCCGACCGGGTGATGGTGATGTATGCGGGTGGCATTGCCGAAGAAGGCGCCGTCCGCGACATCTTCAAACGGCCACAGCATCCCTATACCGAGGGGCTGTTGCGCTCGATGCCGCGTCTCGATGAAACGGGGATAAACCGCCTGCAGACCATCGGCGGCCAGCCGCCCAATCTGCAGAACCTGCCGAGCGGCTGTTCCTTCCGGGAACGTTGCCCCTATGCCTTCGACCGCTGCATCAATGAACGCCCGGCCTTGCGCGAGATCGGTGCGCCCGGCCGCGCCAAGGCGTGCCATTTGGATGAACTGAGCGGTGCCCGAAGCCCCAAGATCGGAGTGGTCGCATGAGCGCGCCTTTGCTTTCCGTCAGCGACCTCAAGGTCCATTTCGATGTCGGGCGCAAGCGGCTCTTCGGCGGCGGGACACCTGCCGTCGTCAAGGCGGTGGATGGCGTCTCATTCGATCTCAAACCCGGTGAGACCTTGGGCCTGGTCGGTGAATCCGGTTGTGGCAAGTCGACTCTGGGACGCGCGGTCCTGCGCCTGCTGCCGCTCAAAGGCGGGCGTACGGTGTGGCTGGGTCAGGATCTCGCCAAGCTCGATGCCGATGCCATGCGGGGTCTGCGGCGCGAGATGCAGATCATCTTCCAAGACCCGCTGGCGAGCCTCAACCCGCGCATGACGGTGGGGCAGATCATTGCCGAGCCGCTTACGACGTTCCAACCCAACCTCAGCGCCAATGACGTGAAGGCACGCGTCAAAGCGATGATGGCGAAGGTCGGCTTGTTGCCCAACCAGGTCAACCGCTACCCGCACGAATTCTCCGGCGGGCAGTGCCAGCGCATCGGTATCGCGCGCGCCATCATCAATAATCCGCGCCTCATCGTCTGCGACGAGCCGGTCTCGGCCCTCGACGTTTCCATTCAGGCGCAGATCGTCAACCTGCTGATGGATCTGCAGAAGGAGATGGGCATGTCGCTCATCTTCATCTCGCACAACCTCGCCATCGTGCGGCATATCAGCCACCGGGTCATGGTGCTTTATCTCGGCAAGGTGATGGAGATCGCGGACCGGGATTCACTCTATAAGAATCCGCTGCATCCCTATACGCAGGCATTGAATTCCGCCGTGCCGGTGCCGGACCCGGAGATCGAGCAGAGCAAGGCGCGCATCGTCCTCAAAGGCGATCTGCCCTCGCCGCTCAATCCGCCATCCGGCTGCCCGTTCCGCACGCGCTGCCCCCGCGCCACGGAAATCTGCGCCCAGGAAATGCCGGAACTGGTGTCGACCGGGAAGGATCACATGGTGGCCTGCCACCATGCGGGGCCACCCCATTTGAACTGAGACGTCACTTCAAAAAAGCAAAAGCCCGGGTTGAAGCCCGGGCTTTTGTGTTCCTGGTATCGCGCCGCGCTCAGACCATCATGCCGACGGCCCGCATGTAGATGTCGAGCAGCTCTTCCTGCTCCTGGCGGTCGTTCGGTTCCATTTTCCTGAGGCGGACGATCTGGCGCATGATCTTGGTGTCGAAGCCGTTGCCCTTGGCCTCGGCATAGACTTCCTTGATGTCGCCGGCGATGGCGGCCTTTTCTTCCTCCAGGCGCTCGATGCGCTCGATGAAGGATTTGAGGTGGTCCGCAGCAATGCCACCGGAATCGGCCATGGGAATCTCCTGAAAGTCAGAGACCGCGTGGGAATCGGGGCGCGGTCGAATCGGGCGGCACTCTAGCGGTGCCCCCGAGGTGGAACAAGACGGGAAAGCCTGTGGATAACGTGGATAGCGGGGCCATCTTGCAGGGTGCCCAAGTTCCGGGCAGAGTGCCGCCGCACTTGGTCCTGGATTCCCATGCCCCTCAGTCACATTGCCCTGGCCGTCTTCATCCAGATCCTCTGGGGGCCGATCTATACCCTCGCCAAGCCCGTGGTCGGAGACTGGTTTTCACCGGTCCTGCTGGTAACGGTCGTTTACGCGACCGTGGCCCTGCTCCTCTCGCCCTTCTACCCCCGCGCCAAGACATCGGGACGGACGCTGTTCATTCTCGCCTTCTTCGGCTGCACGCTGCAGAGCACGGCGGTCTATTACGGGTTGAAGCTGCTACCAGCCTCGATGGCGGTCCTGCTGATGCAGCTGTCTGTTCCAGTCGCCATCGTCGCCTCCTGGATTCTGGGTCGCGACAAGCCCAACCTCAAGAATGGTCTCGGCGCTCTGCTGTGCCTCGTTGGCGTCGCCGTGGTGGTGGGGAAGCCCGACGCAACCTCGGCCTATCTCGGCATCTTTGCCATGCTGGTCTGCGCCGTCTCCTGGGCAACGACGCAGGCGGTCATCCCGATTGTCGCGAAGGATCACGGCACCGCGCTTTATGCGGCACTTGCCCGCTATGCGACGCCGCAGATGATCGTGGCAGCGTTGTTGCTGGAAGGGCAAACCCTGCTGCCGACCATCCAAGCCATTCCCGCGCAGGGCTGGCTGGGCGTCATCGGCATCGCCGCCTTCGGCTTCGCCCTCCCCTATTCGATCTGGTACTGGCTGCTGATGCGCCATCGGGTTGATGAGTTGACGCCCTTCACCCTGCTGATGCCGGTTTTCGGCGTGGTGACGGCGACCTGGCAACTGGGGGAACCGCTTTCCGAGGGGATCGTCCTGGGCGGTGCCGTCATTCTGATCGGCCTCGGCATCATCGTCTGGCGCGGACGTCCGAAAGTCGTGCCGATCCCGCCTGCACAGTAAGCGCCACGCCTCCAAACTGCTCGCTCTACACAGGCGTCAGTGCTGAGGCTTACTCTTCTCGAACACCGCTTTCTTGTCGGCCGAAGCCTCCGCCTGGTGCTTCGCCTTCCATTCGTCATATGGCATGCCATAGACGATTTCACGCGCCGCCGGGTCGCTTATCGCAACACCCTTCGCCTCGGCTGCCTCGCGATACCAGCGCGAGAGGCAATTGCGGCAGAAGCCGGCAAGGTTCATGAGATCGATGTTCTGCACATCGGTGCGCTCACGCAGATGCTGCACCAGACGGCGGAACGCGGCCGCTTCGAGTTCGGTCTTGGTTTGCTGGTCCATGGTGTCTGCTTTCAGAAAGTCGTCGTTTCTGTGATCAACTGGTCGACCACGCGCTGCAACGCCGCGCGCGGCTCGAGACCGGCTTTGATAGCGGCATTATAGACCGCCAATTGGCGATGCGCACTGGTGCCGCGCGTGAGAATCGTGCGGGTATGCGCCAGTTCAGCCGAACAGCCGAAATAATCCGCATCCTCGGCAAGGAGATCGATCAATTCCTCGATAAGGTCGCACATCGGCACGATCCGCCCCTTGCCGAAATCGACCAGCCCCTCGTCAAGGCCGTAGCGCTGCGCCCGCCAGCGGTTCTCGCTGATCAGCATCGCATTATAGCGGCGCCAACGCTGATTGTTGCGACGCAGGCGATAGAGCATGCGCAGGATGCAGCGATACATGGCGGCGATACTGAGCGTATCCTCCAGCAAGGTGCAGGCATCGGGGATGCGCATCTCAAGTGTCGGAAAGCGTGCCGATGGACGCAGATCCCACCAGATCTTGCTGCCGTCCTCAATGAGCCCCGCACTGATGAGCACATCGAGGTGGCGCTGATATTCGCCATAAGAATCGAATATCTCCGGCAAGCCCGTGCGCGGCAATTCGTTGAAGACCGCCAGGCGATATGATTTGAGCCCAGTATCTGCCCCGCGCCAGAAAGGGGACGAGGTCGAGAGCGCCAGAAGATGCGGCAGGAAATAGCTGGCCTGGCTCATCAGATCGATACGCAGCTCAGGATTTTCGATGCCGACGTGAACATGCATGCCGCAGATCAGCAGGCGCCGGACCGGACCACCGATATCGCGTGCCAGCGCATTGTAGCGCTCCTTGTCGGTGTGCTTCTGCCCGCCCCAATCGGCAAATGGGTGGGTCGAGGCAGCGACGATGGCAAGCCCATGCCGTGCCGTCACATCGGCAAGGGTTGCCCGGAAGCGCTGAAGCTGTGTCCGCGCCTCGTTGAGATTTGTGCAAATACCCGTCCCAATCTCGATCTGCGAGCGCATGAATTCGGGACTGACATGGGGGCCAAGTGCTGCTTGCGCTTCTTCAAAGAGGGACGGCGACGGGTCGGCGACGAGATCACGGCTCACGCGGTCGACCAGGAGATATTCTTCCTCGATCCCCAGCGTGAAGGCCGGCTCGCTCATCGGTATCTCACTTTTTCTGTGGAAAGATCGTCGGGTCGATCAGCAGGCCCTTCACCGCGGTCTCCAATTTGGCCGTCCAGCGGTTGACGCCCGCGTCGTCGCTGATGAGATCCTGCCGAATTTCGACCAGGGCGTGCGGCAACCCATGCGCTTCTGCATGATAGATGATCGAGAAGCCGTGCTCGTCGCGCCCGGAATAAGGTTCGTTATCGCCGACGACGACATGGGGCAGCTGCGCCAGGCGTTGCATCAACGGGATCGGCAGGCGCGGATCGCGATTCCACAGCACGCCGAAATGCCAGGGGCGCTTGAAGCCGTTCATAACCGGCGTGAAGCTGTGCAGCGACAGGATGGCTGTCACCGGTCCCGCCTCGCGCTTCTTCTTGATGAGGTCGGTGACCGCGAAGTGATATGGCTTGAAAATCTCTTCCGCACGGTGTGTGCGAGCCAAGCCGTCCAGGCCACGATTGCCCGGCACCACGATGCGGTCGGACTCCTGCGCGATCGAGGTCGGGTCGTCGAGCCGGCGGTTGCAATCGATGACGAGGCGCGAGTAATTCGATAGCACGCAAGGCGCATTGAGATTGCGCGCCAGGATTGCCGCCACGTTGGCGATACCGATATCCCAGGCGATATGCTGGGCAAGCTCGCCAGGTGTCAGCCCCAGATTGCCCAATTTGCGCGGAATGGCACGGCCCGCATGGTCGCAGACAATCACCAGTGGTGCTTGGCCGTTCTCATTGAGCAAGGTGAAAGGTGGTGGGTCGCCCGGGCCCAGGAGTCGTTCAGCGGCAGTGTTCAAAGACATGGTCTCGCCATGCGTTTCATGCAATTGACCCTCAATCGGGCCCAGCATAGAAGAGGCAGCAGCCGCTGTCACCCGAGCACCGATCGCCAGATCCATCAAATTCATCATGAAAACAGGCCATTCCGCCGATCGCTTCGCCCTGCCCATCCTGATCCTGGGGGCGATCATGATCTCGTTCTCAGGGATTTTCGTGAAGCTCTCGGAGGTCGGCCCGACCATGACCGGCTTCTATCGGATGTTCCTGGCTCTGCCGGTCTTTGCCATCTGGGTGTCGCTGCATCGGCCGAAGCAGGCGCCCAGCCGCAGCGAGCGGGCGCACGCCATGAAGATCACCGGCTTTGCCGGCTTTTCACTCGCGGTCGATCTCATCGCCTGGCATTGGTGCCTGCAGTTCGCCAGCGTTGCTGCCGCCACCCTGATGGGCAATACCGCGCCACTCTGGGTCGCCTTGGTCGGCTTCCTTTTCTTCGGTGAGCGCTTTGGCCTGCGCTTCCTTCTTGGCACGGCAGCGTCCTTCGGCGGTGTCTGGCTGTTGCTGGCGGGCGGCGAGAAGCCGCTCGACATCCATGACAGCCTCGCCTTCGTGCTGGGGATGATCGGCGCCATCACTTATGCTGGCTATTTGCGTGCCGGCAAGATGGCCCGGGCACATCTGTCGACTGCAGAAGTGATGCTCTGGGGCTCGCTCACGGCCAGCCTGGTCTTGCTGCCGGTCGGCCTCCTGACGGAAGAGCGGATCCTGCCCCATAGCCTTTCCGGCTGGGGGGCCGTCCTGGGGTTGGCGCTGGTCAGCCAGACTATCGGCCAAAGCCTCATCAATTGGGCGGTCGCACATTTGCCCGCTGCTTTCTCGTCCCTCACCCTGCTGATCAATCCCCTCGCCTCGGCGGTCTTTGCCTGGATCCTGCTGGGTGAAGGGCTGGGGCCATGGCAGATTCTGGGCGGCGTTATCGTGCTGGCCGGTATCCTCATGGCCAAACCTGCCCCGGCAACCCCCGCTGAATAGCCGCGCCGCGCCGCAGAAGGGCGCAAAGGCGTCGCCGCCTTGCTTGACCCCTGGGGCCTTGCATTCCTACTGTCGCCCCACGCTTGATCAGGGGAAAACCGTGGGCACCACCGAAATCGACCTTCTGAAGCAGATGTTTGGCGCCGCTATCGGCGCTGTAGACCCATTGAAGATCCTGGCACGGCACCTGCCGGCCCGACCCAAAGGGCGTGTGATCGTGGTCGGCGCCGGCAAGGCCGCGGCGTCGATGGCCAAAGCGGTCGAGGCAGCCTGGGAGGGCGATATCGATGGGCTGGTGGTGACCCGGTACCAGCACGGCTTGCCCTGCCGGGCGATCGAGGTGGTCGAGGCCGCTCACCCCGTTCCCGACGCCCAGGGACAGGAAGCAGCACGACGCATCCTCAAGAAAGTTGAGGGCCTCACCGCCGACGATCTGGTGCTGTGCCTCATTTCCGGTGGTGCCTCGGCGTTGCTCGCAGTTCCCGGCGACGGCCTCAGCCTGGCTGATAAACAGGCGGTCAACAAAGCTCTGCTGAAATCTGGCGCAAATATCGCCGAGATGAATTGCGTCAGAAAGCATCTCTCGGCCATCAAAGGCGGCCGCCTGGCCGCCGCAGCGCATCCGGCAAAGGTCGTCACTTTGCTCATCTCCGATGTGCCCGGGGACGACCCATCCGTCATCGGATCCGGTCCCACTGTCGCCGATCCATCGAGCCGCGCTGACGCAATGGCGGTGTTTGCCAAGTATAAGATGGAAATGCCGCCGGCCGTGAAGGCACATCTCGGCAGCCCAACTTGTGAAACGCCAAAGCCCGGCGATCCGCGTTTAGCAAATTGCGAAACGCATATGCTGGGCACGCCGCAGAACGCCCTGGAGGCGGCGGCAGCCGTGGCCAAGGCCGCCGGGTATGCCCCGATGATCCTCGGCGATCTTGAGGGGGAGGCGCGGGACGTGGCGCTGGTCCACGCAGGCATCGCCCGGCAAGTGGCCAAGCACGGCCAGCCCGCCAAGGCGCCGCTCGCCCTTATTTCCGGCGGTGAAACGACGGTGACCGTGCGTGGACAGGGCCGTGGCGGGCGCAATGCGGAGTTCCTGCTGGCCCTGGCCGTGGCCCTGGGTGGGCAGCCTGGAATCTATGCCGCTGCCGGCGATAGCGACGGCATCGACGGGACCGAGGACAATGCCGGCGCCGTGCTGACCCCCGACAGTATCGCACGCGCCGCCGATAAGGGCTTGAGTGCAAAGGCCATGCTGGCCAACAATGACGGGTATGGATTCTTTTCGGCCCTGGGCGATCTGATTGTCACGGGGCCGACGCGAACCAATGTCAATGATATCCGCATTATCCTGATCAAATAAGAAGAAAGAAGCGGTCCCAACCTATGAGATTCGAACCATGAGACGTCAGCGCAAGGCCAAGATCGTTGCAACCCTGGGGCCCGCTACGTCGACGCAAGGGGAAATTGAGAGCCTCTTCCTGGCGGGCGTCGACGTTTTCCGCCTGAATTTTTCCCATGGCAGCCACGCCGACCACAAGAAGCGCTACGACACCATTCGTTATATCGAGCAATCGACGAAGCGCCCGATCGGCGTGCTGGTCGATCTGCAAGGCCCCAAACTGCGCGTCGGTCAGTTCGAAAACGGTTCGGTCACACTGCAAGTGGGGCAGACATTCCGCTTCGATCTGGATCCCACATTGGGCAACGAGCATCGGGCGCCCTTGCCCCATCCGGAGATTCTCTCGGCTCTACGGCCGGGCGTCATGCTACTGCTCGATGACGGCAAGCTGCGCATGCGCGTGCGCAAGGCAGCCAAGGACGCTGCCGAATGCGAGGTCGAAATCGGCGGCAAACTGTCCGACCGCAAGGGCGTCAATGTGCCTGACGTCGTTCTGCCCTTGTCGCCGCTGACCAAGAAGGATCGCACCGACCTTACTTTCGCGCTTGATCTGGGCGCGGATTGGATCGCGCTTTCCTTCGTGCAGCGGCCGGAGGACGTGGCCGAGGCCAGGAAGCTTATCGCTGGCCGGGCCCGCATCATGGCGAAGCTGGAAAAGCCCGCGGCCATCGAAAAGCTGGAGGAGATCGTCGAACTGTCCGATGCCATCATGGTGGCACGCGGCGATCTCGGCGTCGAAATGCCGGCGGAGGACGTGCCGGGCCTGCAGAAGCGCATCATCGCTGCCTGCCGGCTGGCAGGTAAGCCCGTGGTGGTGGCGACGCAGATGCTGGATTCGATGGTGGCGGCACCCACGCCGACCCGCGCCGAAGCTTCGGATGTCGCGACAGCCGTCTATGACGGCGCCGATGCGGTCATGCTGTCGGCGGAGACAGCCAGCGGCCAGTATCCGCTGGAATCGGTCGCGATGATGAACCGCATTGCCGAGCGCGTGGAACGCGACCCCTTCTATCGCCGCATCATGGAAGCCCAGCGGCTGGACCATGAAGCGACGGGGTCGGATGCGATTAGCCAGGCCGCAGCCCAGGTCGCCCATACGCTGTCTGCAGCTGCGATCTGCACCTATACGACGTCCGGTTCGACGGGCCTGCGCATGGCGCGAGAACGGCCGGAGGCGCCCATCCTGTGCCTCACCTCGAAGATCGAGACCGCCCGCAACATGGCACTCGTCTGGGGGACGCATTGCGTGGTAACTGCCGACATCAAGCGCTTCTCGGAAATGGCGGAGAAAGCTTGCCGCATCGCCCTGCGCGAGGATTTCGCCAAAGCGGGCGAGCGCATCGTGGTGACGGCTGGCGTGCCGCTCGGCACCCCGGGTTCCACTAATATCCTGCGGGTCGCGTGGGTCGAAGAATAGGGCTCAACCGAGCAGGGCACGTAACTCGGCGGTGATCTCAGCCGCCAGCGCCGGCCGGCCGTGGAAGGCTGCCGGCGTATTCTGGAAAAGCTCAATCCGCCATCCATCGCTCTGGTTGCGCGCCAGCAGCGATTGGATGGCGTTGAGGCTTGGCTCTATATCAGTCTTGCCACGCGGGATAAGGCCGGCGACGGCGCGCAACAGCACGACGTCGGCCGAAAGCAGACGCACTTCGCGAATCTTGGCGACGTAAACGGGCGTCGGATGATCGGCAAAGATTGGCGCCAGATGTGCCGCGATCTCGCGCTGGCCATTCACACTGCTGCCATCGAAGCCGACAATACTGCCCTCAGCCGAGAAGAGAGCTGCGAACCCCAATCCATCCCGCCGATCCCAACAATCGAGCAGACGTCGATAGAGCCCGCGAACCGCTGCATCCGGCGAATGATCCGTCATCGCCGGATTCTAGAACCGGCCCAAGACCCCGGCAACGACAACTCCTCCGACAGCGGGTCTATTCCGCCTTCACACGAAAGAGAATCCGCTGGTAGAGATAGCCAATGCCGATCAGTGCGACACCAAGCCCAAGGAAGCTTGCGACACGATAGAGGCCGGTGAGGTCGGAGGCGTCGACGAGGCCAACCTTCAACACGGTCAATAGCACGACGACGGCAGAGGCGTAACGCAACGGCTGCGAGCGCAGCTTCACGCCAAGCCCCAGCAATGCCACGCCATAGAGCGTCCAGGCGGCGGAATAACCATAGAGCTCGCCATCAGTGGTCGTCGAGCCGCTGAAGAAGGAGAATATGATATAGCCGCCATGGAAGAGCTGGCGCACCAGCAGGCTCACCGTAATGAAGCCCAGCACCAGGCCGAAAACGCCTGCAATGCGATAGGCGACGCTGCCTTTCATGCCGAGCTCGGGGCGCTGCATCAGGAGGAAAGCGAGCCCCAGGCCGAGCAGTGTCGGCAAACCATAAACCGCGCTGATGCGGTTGAAGAAGGCCATTTCGCCGACATAGAGGTAGTTGAACAGCGGATGTTCGAAGAAGAGCGGAAACATCAGCAGCCAGAGGCCAGCGATGCCGGCCACCACCAGCGCCGCATCGTGGAGAATGGGCGCGCGGCGGCGATCGCCGATCGGGAACAGGGCGAGCGCCACCAGGAGCCAGGCAATCGCCTGCACGCCGTGGGCGAGAAAATCCGGATCCGGCACATCGATATGGGCAAAGAAGTGATCGATTTCGAGGCCGATGAGGCCGAAACCGAGCGCTGCCGCCAGCACCTGCAGGACACGGCGCAGCTTCTGCTCCGGCGTCTGCTCCAAGAGATAGGCCGTGACGATGAAGCTCAGCATCGGGAGGCCTAAGCCGTAGAGCAGCCAGTTGAAGATCAACGTATCGCCGGCCGGAAAATCGGAGAACCAGATGCCGCCCAGGATGAGCGCTGCGCCAACCCAGATCGCACGCCGCAACCAGGCAACATCGAGCCGGTTGGCGACCCAGGCGATAACCGGGAGTTCGAGCGACCAGGCGACCGGTACCCAGGCATTCTCGAGCTGCATCGGGATGGCAATGGCGATGAAGCCGGAGACGGCAAGGCAATGCAGCGCGAAGGCGCCGACATAGCGGCCGTCCTCGCGGCGCAGATGATCGAGCCGTTGCGCGAGGCCCATATGGATGGCGGCGAGGCCCACGGCAAGCACCGGCCAGGAGAGCAGGAACTGCTGTTCGCGCAGCACCCAATAGGCGCCACCGAAGACGAAGGCGGAACCCAGCGTAGAGAGCGCTGCCCAGCGCGTCGGATACTTCGCGCCGTGAATGAAGTACCAACCGCCGAAGAGCAGCGCGCCACCGAAGACCGTGCCGACGCCGATGATCTCGCCGCTGCGATCGGCAACGGCCGCCAGCGTGTAATCCCATGAAGCGCCGGGCCACAGGGCATAAGCGGCGACAAGGATGGCGGTGCCGATATAGGCCGGCACGTCCTCTGCCGTCCACAGCCGAGCCACGGCAAGGTGGCTGAAGACCAGTGTCAACGCGAACAGCCAGTTGAGCAAAGTGAAATCCGTGACCGCCAACAGGAAGGCCATCAGCAGGAAGCAGGCGATGGAGGTGCCGCGCGTGGTCCACAGCATCGCCCGGGACCGTGCCACACCACCCTGCCGTTCCAGGGCCCAAATAGCGGTCCAGGAGGTGGCGATGACGAAGAGAGGGATGCTGTAGGTTCGAGCCATGCCATGATCGAAGATGAGACCAACCATGGACACGAACGCCCAGACAAGGCCGCCAGCATTGGCGATGGCAGCTTGATACCACCAGCCGCGCTTGTTGAGGAGTGTGAGTCCACCCAGCTGCAGCAGATAGAGAAAGACGAAGAGGACCGGCAGATTGGGTTCACCTGTCGAGACAAAAAGCGGCGTCAGGAAACCGCCCGCAAAGGCCACCAGAGCAACGAACGGTCCTTCACGCAGGGCAAGTGCGATCGCGGCGAAAGTGAGCGCTGCAAGGACGATGAAGGCGAAGGCCGGCGGGATGAGGTCATAGAGCGCCGTCGCCGAGAAGAGGCTGGCATAGAGCACGGCGACGGAAGCCGCTGTGAGGGCCTGGCCGAGGTTGCTGGATTGCGTGCGCATCCATTGCGCGACGCCGAGCAGCACCAGGCCGAAGACGATACCAAGCCCGACGCGCACGGAAGGGGACAGCCAACCCTGCTCGATCGAGTATTTGACGAGGAAAATGCCGGCAAGAGCCAAGGCGATGCCGCCCAGCCAGCCATAGATGCGCCCGCCAAGACGCCCTTCGAAATCCTTGGGCGCTGCGGATTCCGGCGTTGGCGGGACGATCGCAGGCTCGTCAGCAACGGGGGTATCGGGCTCGATGAGCGGTGCTGCCGCGACAATTTCGGTCGGAACGTCGACGGGAACTTCTACCGGGATTTCCGCCGGTACTTCGTCCGGAATCTCAGGCGCCGGAACCATCACCACTTCCGGCGCGGGTTCCGCGGCGGCACCACGCTTCAGGATCGCAACCTCCTGGCGCAGTGCCGCAAGCTCGCGCTCCAGACGAAGACCGCGCCGCCAGGAGATGAACGAGACGAATGGCATGATGAAGACGGCAAAGCCACCCAAGGCAATGCCGATCAGGCCCAAGAGAATTTCCAAGGCATCGTCCATCAGAACACCTTCACCGGACCAGAATCGATTTCCGCAACATTACCACGCCGCCAGATCGTCCATGACTGCGGGAATGCGAGACCGATTCACATAGGGATCGTCAGTTGTTGGAGGGCTGCCATCCCTGCAGCAGGCCTTGCGCACGTGCCTGATCGGCAGGAGTCATTTCCTTGGCGAGGATGTTCAGCATCTGCTGCCCCTCCGGATCGCCCTGTTTGGCGCTGAGGGCCGCATAGAGGAAGCTCTGGGCAAGGTCGCGCGGCACGCCCAGCCCCGTATAGAAACGCTGCGCCATGAAACGCTGCGACTGGCGCACATTCTGATTGGCGGCCTTCAGCAGCCAATAGGACGCTTTCATCTCGTCCTGCTGCACGCCGGTACCGGTCGCATAGAGCGCCCCGATCTGCGCCCGCGCCCGGGCATTGCCGCCACCCGCTGCCTTTTCAAGCCAAGCTGCTGCCTGGATGGGATCCTGCGGCACACCGTGCCCATCAAGATACATCTGCCCGATCGCCGCTTGGGCGGAAGGCTGACCAGCTTGCGCCAGCGGCATGAACTCCTTCAGCGCCGTCGCATAGTCGCCGGCCTCATAGGCCTTGAGACCGGCAACGCCGTCGGCCAGGGCCGACGGCGTTGTGAGAGCGATGATGGCGAGAGCGGCGAATGTTGCGGATCGCAGCCTCATTTCCCCTTGCCCTCGTCCTTATCCGGCTCACCCAGAGCCGGTGCCGGTTCGGCCTGTTGGGCGGCTGCCACCAGTTGCTGCTTGATCGCCCTGGGCAGCCTGGGCAGATCGTCATAGCTGTAAGCATCCTTGCGGAACTGCATGACACCGTCCTCGTCGACCCAGGCGGTGACATAGGTGATATGGACCGGCAGCGGATCTTTGAGCTTCACCAACGTCGTCTTCGCGGTCTTCAAGACGTCATCGATACGCGAGGCAGGCCATTCCGGATCGTCCTTCAACACGAATTTCGCCAGTTCCACCGGCTGCTGCGTGCGCACGCAGCCCGAGCTGAAGAAGCGGTCCTGCTTATCGAACAGCTTCACCGTCGGCGTTCCATGGATGAAGACCGCATGATCGTTGGGGAAGTCGAGCTTCACCGGCCCCAGCGCGTTTTCCGGCCCCGGCGCTTGGCGCAGGGTATAGGGGAAGTTGCCGGGACCGACCGAGTGCCAGTCGATCGCATCGGGGCTCACGACATTGCCGCTGCGGTCATAGATGGTGAAACCCTTGGCCTCCAGGAAACCGGGATTCGACCGCTCGCGCTTCACTTCATCGATGGCAGCGATCTTGGCGGGTGCCGTCCAGTCCGGATTGAGTTTCACGGTATGGATCACCGACGACAAGGTCGGCGACTTGCGCTCAAGTTTACCGAAGATGGCTTTGGTATAGAAGGTCACCTTGCCGTCCTGGATCACCTTCACTTCCTGCGACGGAATGTTGGCGATGAGGTGGCGTGACTGGAAGCTGGGGCCGTCGGCGCGCATACGCTCCAGATTGAGAAGGATCTGACGCACGCGCTCTTCGGCACTGACATTCAGTTCTTCGATCGTGCGACCGCCGATGACGCCGTCATCGTTGAGGCCGTGATTACGCTGGAAGAGCTCGACGGCGGCGACCAGCTTCGGGTCATAGACATCGCCCGTCACCACATCCGCCGCCGCCAATTCGCCAGTGACACCGAGGCGCGCGCGGATGGCATTGACGACCGGATTGCTGTTGCCAGGCTCCAGCTTCTTGACGCTGGGGACTTCCGGCCAACCGCCTTTTTCCAGGAATGCCACCTGCTTGGGCAGATAGTTGGCGAGTGCCCAGAAGCGATAATAGGTCGGCAGCTGCTCATCGAGCAGATCCTTGATCCCGACCTCGCCCTTCGCCTGAGCATCGCTGATCTTGTTCATTACCAAGGCGCCATGCTCATCGGCATCGCCAAGATATGTATTGGCATCGACGGCCGTGCCGACGAAGGCAGCGGCCAGCAGTGCCTCGGCCCTCCCCTGATTGTCCGGTGAGGCCGGCAGCGGCGCGTTGGCGACCGCCGTCATTACGACGGCAGGGATCTGCAGCCCGGCCGCCGCGGCGATAGGCAGGCGGTCATACAATTGCTGACCGAGCGGCGAGAGGCCCGTCGGCGTCGTAAAGAGCGCCAGGCCGCCATTCTCGGCATAGAAGTTGAGGAGGCCGGTCCAATCGACGGCCAGGCCGTCGAACAAAGGATCCGTGGCCAATTCGGTAATCGACGCATCGAGATTGGGAATATGCAGCAGGGCCGGGGCAACCGTGGCCGTACCTGCGGGGGCTACCGGTACTGTTGGGCCGGACTGGTTTTCATCGGGCCGTTCGGCCCAGGCGGGCTGGCCTACCGCCAACGACAAGGTGAGGGCCAAAAAGGCGGCCGAATTCGCTGATTTGATCCAACGCTTCATAATAACATCATCCCAATACGTCATGCGCCGGGATCTCCCGGCCGCTTGTCGTCCCCCACTATATATGAGCAGGAATGGGCCGTCAGCACCAGCCCCGCGACCTTGTGATGCGGGTCACGCCGCAAGAAGTCGCGAGAATGCTGGCTGTGATAGATCGCACAGATATCAGCCTTGAGCCAGGGCCGGGCGGCCGAAAGCTGTCACCGAAACCAGCGATTCCATGAAAATCTTCAGGCCACCGGGCTGCTCGAAGACCTTGTCCGCCCGCTCGTGCGACAGCTCGATGTCGCTGGCACCGGCCTTCTTGGCCATCGCAGTCGCCTCAGCCGCGGCCGTTTCACGTGCAAAGGCTGCCGCCGCTTCGAGATCGATAAAATCCTTGAGGCCGCTCGACAAATGCGCCCGGAAAACGCCTTCGGTCGGTTGCGTGATGGTGATGGCAACACGCTGCATGACACCGCCGGCGACGGCACCCACGGCGTTGGATACATCCGCATGAGGCGGAATGATGAGTTCGGTTCGCAAGCGCCGTGCGATCTCGCCATAATAGGAGCCGACCGGCGCGCCAATCGCAACGAGCGGGAAATTGAGTTTCAAGGCAACGTCGATAAGCGCCTCGCCTTCCTGCGACGGCGCCAGCGATCGGTCGACCAGATAGCGCCCCAGCGTGCCCCAATGATGATGGTCGATGCCTGCCTGTTCGGCGATCGACGTTTCCAGAATGACGCGGCCGGATTGCAACACCACCTGCTCGACGATCGCCTCGGCCAGGGTCTTGCCGTCTTCCGGCGGCACCCACCCGGCATAAGGCGCGCGGCGCAGGAACAACTCGGCGCCGATTTCGGCGGCTTCGGTGCACCAACTCGACTGACGGCCAAGAACATGCGCCGCATCGGAGGGCGTCAGCCCACTGATGATGACGAGGCCGCGATCGACGAGGCGGGCCAGGTTGCGACCGATGGCTGGGCTGAAGATGAGGTCGGCCAGCGCCACGGGCCCGTCGGCCAGGGCGTCCCAGACCTTCATCTGTCCGTCGCTGAGGCCTTCGGCTCCCGTATCCAATGGGCGCTGGCGCAGGGCAAACTGGCCCCGATAGGCCATCATGTCCTCGGAAGCATGCTGCGCCCGCAGCTTGTCCAATACGCTAGGATAGAGATGCGCCAGCAGGCTCAACGCCACAACGCGCCGCGGTCCGACCATGAAGCCGTGATGCTCGTCGATCCGCACTTCGCTGTCGCCGCCGAGACCATAGGTATGGACGGCCACCGCCTCCACCATCGTGCGCCAGCCGCCGACGACAGCGCCCTCTTTGTTGAGAACCGGACGCCCGTCACGCAGCATGGCGATGTCAGTCGTAGTCCCACCCATATCGGAAACCATGACGCTTTCGGCACCCGACAGGTGCCGCGCGCCAACGAGGCTGGCGGCAGGGCCGGACAGGATGGTCTCGACCGGGCAGGTCAGCGCCACCTGCTGGTCGATCAGCGATCCGTCGCCTTTCACCACCATCAGCGGTGCGTTGATGCCCTTCTCGACAAGCAGCGTGCCGACAGCCCGGATCAACTGCTGCAATTGCGGAATGAGGCGGGCGTTGAGGGCAACGGTCAGCGCCCGGCGCGGCGCATCGAGCTTCGACGTCAGCTCATGGCCGCAGCTCACCGGCCTATCCGTAAGATCGCGGATCATCTGCCGCACGGCGATTTCATGGGCCGGATTGCGAACTGAAAAATAGCCCGAGACGGCAAAGGCTGCGACCTTCGGCGCATGCTCTAAAATCGCAGCCTTGATGGTATCGACATCGAGCGGCGCCTGTTCGTCGCCGGTCGGCTTGTGACCGCCCGACGCGAACACGACCGGATCGGTGCCCAGTGCCTGTTTGAGGTTGGCGCGTTCCAGCGATTTGACATCGTAGCCGAGCAGGATGAGGCAGATCGGCGCGCCATGCCCTTCGACGATGGCGTTGGTCGCCAGCGTGGTCGACATGGAAACCAGGGCGATATCGGCGGGATGGACACCCGCCGGCAGGCCCGGCAGCACGGCCTCGATGGCGCCTTTAAGGCCGATCGACAAATCATGCTTGGTGGTCAAGGATTTCGCCGTTGCCAGTACACCCCCGTGGATATGGTTCCCGTGGATGTAACTGGCGTCGGTGGGCTTCAATGCGCCCTGGGCCTGATCGAACAAGACGGCATCGGTATAGGTGCCGCCAGTATCCAGGCCGAGCAGAATGGGCACGATCAATCCTCTGGAAAGTTGAGTGGTTTGGTCAGATTTATCTGGATATGGCTGCAAAGATCCTGTCCGGTCAAGCCGTCGGGCGGCGCAAACTGGCCAAATTCAGCCGCAGATGCGCGGTCTGTTTGGCTTTGCAAAACCGGTGCGGGGCTGTCACCGAGCGCGTAGAGTGCCGTATCGGGACCAGGAAGGCGATTCGGACCGGGGGGACGAGCCGGCCGCATCGCGCAGGGATCTGACGCGACAACAGGGGATGGCTTCACTATGCGCGCTCGCCCGCAGCGACGAGAAAAAACTCATTCGAATCGATCGGCCGCAACCGCCGCCGCCTTCTTTCTTCCACTCTTTCTACTCTGTGCCACCGCCCGGGCCGAAACGGCGGGCGACCTGCCGGCGACACCTGACGTCACCTATGATCAGGTGCTGGCCGATCCGGACAATATCGAGCTCGGCTATCTCTACGCCCTCACCCAGATTCGCAAATCGGACCTGCTCGGCGCTTCGGCAACGCTTGACCGCCTGATCCTGCTCGCGCCCAAGGAGCCGAACATCCGTGCCCTGCGCGCGATCGTGCTTTATCGCCTGGATAACCTGCGCGAGGCGCAGAAAGAATTCGGCGATCTGATGAAGCTTGACCTCGACCCGGCCCTGCGGCGCGGCATCGCGCGCTATGCCGACGAGTTGGAACGGCGCGACCAGGACACCCGAATGTCGCTGCTGACCAGCATCGGCTATCAATATGATACCAACCGCGCAGGCGCTCCCAATTCGGGCCAGGTGCGCACCTTCCTCGGCACATTCGACCTTACCGACGGCAAGAAGGAAGACGACCACAGCGTCACCAGCATGGTTCGCTTCAACATCGAACACGATCTGGCGACCCAGAACCGCAATACGCTGTTCGGCTCGGTGGGCGCCTATGGCGCGGACCAGTTTCAACTGGACGAATTCGACACGCTCGATCTCACGGCCCAGGCTGGCGGTCGCTTCGAATTCGGCGCCGTGTTCCTGACGCCGGTCATCACCTACGACCACCTCTTCCTCGACCACGACAGCTACATCGACAGCATTGGAGCGAGCCTGCGGGCTGATATGCGTATTAACGACCCGGTCAATCTGTGGGTCCGCGGCGACATGAACTGGATCGACTACGACAACACCGATCTCTACCCGACCGGCGATCTGCAATCAGGCGGCGATATCGGCGTCACGGTTGGCGCCGATTTCTACATCGGCACGGACCATCGTTTGACCATCAGCGCAGGCCATCACGGCTTCAATTCCGATTCTGACTGGGAGAGCTATGTCGGCGAGCGTGTGAACATCAACCACACCTGGCTGATCGGTGGCGGCGCATTCCTGATGAGCGACCTCTTCGGCGAATATGACAATTACGACGAGGCGGACCCGATCACGGGCAAGAGTGACCGCGACGATTGGATCTACCGCGCGCGCATGACACTGGGCGTGCCGGTCCAGACTCTCTTTGGCGCCGAAGAATGGCCGGAAGCCCTCGATGGCCTGACAGTCTCGGTCTATGGTGAATACTACCGGGCCGATTCAAACATCACGAATTACGAATATGACAACGCACGCGGCGGTCTCACCATCAGCAAGCGTTGGGAATTCTAAAATGCCTGGACTTGCGCCTTCCGTGTCCGCTCTGCCACACTGTCCCGGCAGGCTGGACGGTCGCCAAATCTCCGCCTTGAGGAGTTGCTGATATGCGACGCATGCAATTGATGACGGCATTGGTCCTGGGGCTTGCCGCAACCTCGCCCGCGCAGGCGGAAATCGGTACCCCGGCGGGTATCGCCGGGGCCGTTTCGGGCACGGTCGACGTGGTTTCGCCGGCCAAGCAGATCGTGGCACCGACCGCCGTCAATTCAGGCGACGGACTGGTCATGGGTGATGGCGTCACCACCGGCACGGCTTCCCGCCTGCAGATCATGCTGCTGGATGAATCCGCCATCACGTTGGGGCCGGATGCGCAGCTCACAATTGACGAATTCGTCTACGACCCGGCGAATGCAAATGGCGCCCTGCTCAATGCCAGCGTTGCGAAAGGTGTCTTCCGTCTGGTGACGGGTGCCATTGCGCGGCAGAATCCGGAAGGCACGTCGCTGAAGCTGCCCAATGCCGTGCTAACTATCCGCGGCACGACCGTCATGGGCGCTTGCGCCGCCACGTGCGTCGTGGCGCTTGCCGGCACTGGCGACGGCAATACTGCGGGCAAGAAACCGAGCACCGTGACGCTGAAATCGCCCAAAGGTGAAGTGGTGCTGAAGCGGGCCGGCTATTATGTCGAGATCGGCGCTGATGGCACGATCAGCGAACCGCGCGAGCTGACCGATGAGATCGACCAGCGCTTTGCCGATCTGTTCCTGCCGCTGGACGGCCCTGCCGGTACGCCAGGGAATTTCCGTCCGGATGCCGGCAGCATTGTCGGTCAATCCGGACAGCCGACGCAGGAAGGCCGGCCGCTGGCAATGAACCAGCGCGAATTCGAAGACGCTGGCGATATCGGCGGCCTGGATCTCAACGACACCACCAGCAATCTGCCCTTGGGTGAAGTCAATTACAAAGGCCCCGCCTTGCCATTCGCCGGTGGCTCCGGTGACGGTGAGTATTCCTTCAATGGCACGCTCAGCTTCGCGTCGCGCAGCTTTGACAGCACGCTGACCATCAACAATACGGATGAAGGCTTCGTCTCCACGATCGCCTTGCCATCGCAATCGCTCGATCAAGGGCTTAGCTTCAACGCCAGCGGCGGTGTTCCAGGCGCCCTCTCGGCGGGCCTGCCGGCACCAAACGCCACCTTCGATCTCGATTACACGGTCGGATCGAGCGCCGTGAGCACCAACTTCCAGTACGATACCGATGGGCCGGGCGGCACTGCCTTTGGTCCATCTACAGGTTCCGGCGACGTCCCCGTGGCGCAGTAGCCGGCCCCATCGTTTCATTCCCCTCAGCTTGTTCAGGACATATCATGCGTGATTTTCATAAGGCCGGCCGCTCGCCGATTTACGCCAGCGACGGCGCCGCCGCGACCTCACATCCGCTTGCCACGGCGGCGGCCATCGATTGCTTGCGTGCTGGCGGCAGTGCCATAGACGCGGCCGTTACGGCCTCGGCCGTGCTCGCCGTCGTCGAACCGGCTATGACCGGCATCGGCGGCGATTGCTTCGTCCTGATGTCGAAGGGCGGCAGTGACGACATCATCGCCTATAACGGCAATGGCGCAGCACCTCTCAAAGCCGATGTCAGCTACTTCCAGGAACGTCGAATCAGTGAAATCGCGGCGGATTCGATTCACGCCGTCACTGTACCGGGGGCCATCGAAGCCTGGTGCCGCTTGGTCCAGGATCATGGCAAGTTCGGCATCGATAAGCTGCTGCAGCCGGCCATTCATTATGCCGAGAACGGTTTTCCGGTGGCCCCGCGCGTTGCCTATGACTGGGCGCAGGAAGAGGAGAAGCTCGGCCGCGATGCCGCTGCGGCCGCCAGCTATCTGGTAAACGGCAAGGCACCCAAGGTCGGCGACCGCGTGCGCCTGCCGCTGCTGGCCAAGACCCTGCGCGAGATTGCGGCCAAAGGTGCTGCCGGTTTCTATCAGGGATGGGTGGCAGAAGACATGGCACATGCCATGGCGGCCCTGGGCGGCCTGCATGCGCCCGAGGATTTCGCGCGGCACAAGGGCGATTATGTGACGCCGGTGTCGACCGAATACAAAGATGTAAAGCTCTGGGAATGCCCGCCGCCGGGCCAAGGGCTCACGGCCCTTCTCATGCTGAACATTCTTTCCGCCTATGGTCCGGAAAAGGCCGGGAGCGACCCCCTCGGCGTTGATCGGTTCCATCTGCAACTCGAAGCAGCAAAGCTCGCCTATCGCGAGCGCAACACCCATATCGCCGATCCCGACTTTGCCAAGGTGCCGGTCGACGGCCTGCTCTCGAACGCGCATGCCAAGGCGCTGGCCGGCCTCATCAGCCCGGACAAGGCGCTCGATCTTGGCGCCATCGGCCGGTTCCCGAAGCATCCGGACACGATCTATCTCACCGTGGTCGACAAAGACCGCAATGCGGTGAGCTTCATCAACTCGGTCTATTACGGCTTCGGCAGCGGCCGCATGGCCCCGAAATCGGGCGTGCTGATGCAGAACCGCGGCGCCTGCTTCGTGGTCGATCCCAAGCATCCCAATTGCATCGGCCCGGGCAAACGGTCGATGCACACGATTATCCCGGCCATGGTGACCAAGGGCGGCAAGGCTGTGATGCCTTATGGCGTCATGGGTGGCGATTACCAACCGGTCGGCCAGGTCCATGCCCTGACCAACATGCTAGAATATGGCATGGATCCGCAGGCAGCCCTTGATGCCCCGCGCGCCTTTTATGACGAGGGCACACTCTGGGTTGAAGCCGGCATTCCGGCCGCCACGGCGGCAGGCTTGGCGGCGCGCGGCCATAAGGTTCAGCCGATCGCCGACCCGTTGGGCGGCGGCCAGGCTATCTGGATCGACTGGCAAAAAGGCATTCTGGTGGCCGGTTCCGACCCCCGCAAAGACGGCTGCGCCCTGGGCTATTGAGGCCAGTTTCCCCTTGGATTCTCTAGGGAATCCAAGGGGATGGGGCGATTTCGTGAATTTTACTTTGCATTTGCAGCAAGGCTGTGTCAGCTTTGCTGCATACCGGTGTCCAAACCCGGGCGAATATTGGGGATCATTGTAATTTTGTGAGGTTGTCGCCTGATCGACCCAGGCAAAGTGGCGTTGAATTCGTGGGGACGATTCACGCCGGTCTTACCTAGCAACGCGATCAAAGTGGCCTCCGGAGGCAATCCGGGCGCCTAGGGAGATTGGATAGAAATGTCATCACGTAACGAAGCGGCTAATAGTCTCGGCCGCCGCTCCTTCCTCAGCCTCGGCGCCGGTGTTCTCGGTGCTGGTGCCCTCACCTTCATGCCCCGCGCCGTCATGGCGAAAACAACGGCTACCGACAGCCGTACGCTCGGTTTCTTCAACACCCACACCGACGAGATCCTGAAAGCCACCTATTGGCAGAACGGCGCCTATGACCGGTCCGCCGTCCAGGACATCAACTACATCCTGCGTGACTATCGCAATGGCGAGGTCTTCGGCATGGATGTGAAGCTGTTCGACCTGCTGACTGCCCTTCACCGCCGTACCGACAGCAAGAAGCCGTTCGAGATCATCTCCGGTTATCGCAGCCCGGTGACGAACGCCAAGCTAGCTGCCGCCAGCAACGGCGTCGCAAAGCACAGCATGCATATGGAAGGTAAGGCGATCGACATCCGCCTGCGCGATGTGAAGCTTGCCGATCTGAGGCTTGATGCGATGGCGATGAAAGCCGGCGGCGTCGGCTTCTATCCGAAATCGGACTTCGTCCACGTCGATACCGGCCGCGTGCGCCACTGGTAACGCGGCGTTAGCCTTTTTCCTCGACACTTAAAGGCCCGCGGCCGATCATGGCCGCGGGCCTTTTTGACGTCTGGAGCATGCCATGAGCGACGATCTCGACGATTTGCGGGCACGCGTCGCCGCTGCCCGCGATAGGCTGGCGAGTGATGTCGATTTTGCACAGAAGGTCGAGCTGCGCCTCAACGATCTGGCGCGGATCGTCGAAGGTTCGCTTGCCCGGCAATCGGCCGAACTCGACGGCGCAAAAGCCCGAATCGCTCACCTTGAAGACGATCTGGGGCGGGCACTGGCGCGCGCCGAGCAGGCGATCGGCGAAGCGTCTCGTGCCGAGCGGCTCGCCAAAGAGAACGGCGAGTTGAAGACCATGGTGATGGCGCTGTTGGAAGTGATAGAGGGGCGGCAGAAATCCTCGCTCACCAGTGTCATGCAGAAGCTTGAGGAGAATGTGAGCGCTCTGGTCACGACACCTGAGCCGGTCGTGGATACTGCCCCGCCGGATTTGGAGCCTGCCCCAGCGGAAGCGGCGCCGGAATCCGAACCCGAACAGGAGATCGCGGCGGAGCTGCAGCCTGTGGAGGGGCCGGCATCGGACGACATCGAGCTGGAATTGGAACCGATGACGGATATGGACGAGGCACCATCCGAGCCGAGCCAGCCGGCGACCGAGCCCGCGGCACTCGAAGATCTCAGCGAGATCGCCCTTTATGATGCCGCCGATGAAGTGGTCGAGCCGGGCCGCAAATAGTCAAGGCCCCCAAGCATTCACGGCCTGAACATTCGCGGCCCGAACATTCAAGGATTAAGCGCGCAGTAGACCTTCTTGGCCTTAAGCGCCGCGCAGATCTTGGCAATCTCGGCGGGCTCCACACCAGTTGCATAAAGGCGGATCATCTCTCCCTTGCCCGGCACGTCGACATTGACGTAAAGCGGCGAGAGCGGATCAAGCTCGTCATACTCGCCAAGCAGAATCTTCCAGCCGCGCTTGGCAGCACTTTGGCCCTTATAGCTGGCAAGATGCATGGCCGTACCGGGTGCCGGCAGCTTGCCATTCGCCGCTTTGGCATTCGTTTTTGCCACCGGCTCCGCCGCGGATGCCTCGACCGGCCCTTCAGCCATCGGTGTCGGCGCCGTCTTTGCCGCTTCGAGCTTCTTGGGTTCTTGTTTTTTGGGCGCTGGCTCAGCTGGCCTTGCCGCTGTCTTTTCGGTCTTGGACGCTTCATGCGTCGTTGCCGCCAAGACGGTGCGGGGCGCCTCGACCAGTTCGCTGGGGCGACGGTGCTGCAAGGCGGCTGCCTGTTCGAGAAGATAGAGCCCTTCCGGGCGTTGCTGCAGCAGAGCCGGCCCGTCGCCGGTTTGATCTGGCAAGCGTAGATAGGTCGCAAAAGCGTGCCCGTCGCATGTGACCGACAGGCGCTCCCATGGCGCATCGCTGCCGATCTTCGGTCCGGCCTTTTCGGCCGCAACCGTGTCCGTTGCGAAGGCCGGGGTGACGCAGCGTTGCCCATTCACGTCGCTGACCTCGCCCTCGCCGATCACCAGCACGCTGCCCAGATGCGGATCCGCGACACTGGCTGCCTGAGAGACGGAAGGGAACACGCCGCTCACATACCAAGTGCCGGCAAAACGTGCATCAAGGGATGGAGCCGGCGCTGCAGCTTCGTTTGCGGGAGCAGGTGCCGGCACCTCCGCCTGCTTGTCCGAAGTACAGCCGGCAAGAGCGAGGAGCGAAACGCTGAGGATGAGCGAGCGGCGCATTGACGGGCTCCTCAAAAGAGATCCAACGCGATGCCGCGCTGGAAGTCTTGTTGCAGCGGTCGCGCGTTCATCGGGAACATCCGCGCAAAGGTCTCGATCTGGCCGATCGCCGCTTCGACCGGATCGCGGAAAACGACCCAGCTCACGATCTCGCTGCAGGGCGGCGTCGTAAGCGACCCGGCATAACGATATGTCGCGCGCGACGAGGGCAGAAAACGGTTCATATCGATCGCACGCGGGATGGCGACCTTGCCTTTCCCAATAGGGGCCACCGCCAGGATCCGGCCGAGCACATCATTCTCGCGTCCAGGGCGGAACAGAATGCCCGTGACTGCCAGGTCACCCGCCTCACCCTTGTGAACCATATGGACTTCCAGCGGCCAGCGTCCGCCGCCGAGCGCATGTTCGCTCGGGTGATGAAAGTGGAATTGCAGGAAGGCGTATTTCTGGCCGCCCAGCATGAGGGCGCTGTCCGTCTTGGCTGCTGCGGCCACCTGCAGCGTGTGACCGTTATTCTCGACCATTGCATCGAATGGCTGCCAGCCAAGGCCCAGATCCGGCGCAACATCCAAACCAGCGCTGGCAAGATCGATCGGGGATTGGCGATGGCCGCTGCCGCAGACGCTGAATTCCGGGGAAAGGTGGCCCCAATTGGCCGCCCCTTCCGGCCCCTCATAGGACCAATGTGGGGCATTTTCAGCGACAGCCGACCGAGACCAGGGCAGCGCCACGCCAGCAACTGCCGCCAGCGACCCCATCGTCATTGTTCCCAGCAGATTGCGGCGGCTGACGGAACGGTCTTTCATCGGCAAATCCCCTGTTTTGGGGACTTTAACGAAGCGGTTCGATTCGGCCCAAGACCGGAATGGCCGATGGAGTTGCTCTCCTGGAGCTACCTTTGCGAGCAGGAAACCTGTGTGGCACGCCTGAAACAGGGAAAATGCTACGAAGACCCTGGCATTGCGGCAAAATACACACTCTGTTAACTGCGTTCGGCCCATTCTCCCCCCATGAATAAGCGCTGGCGAGGCTTCGGACTCAAGACCAGGGTGGTGTTGGCTTTGGCCGTCGTCATCCTGGCGATTCAGGCTGCCTATGTGGCGCTGGAAAACCGCCGCTTCGTGGACCGTCAGTCCGAAGCGCTCCAGGACAGCGCCGACAATCTTGCCTTGCTCTATTCGGGCGCCGTCGCAAATGCGGTCTGGGAATACGATCGAGACGCAGCACGGGACCAGCTGCAATCCATGCGGGTTGTCGGTGGCTTTGCCAGGGCGGTGATTGCGGAATCGAGCGGCCTGGAATTCGTGTCGGTCGACGCGTCGGCTGAGAATGATGCCCCAATGGCCAGCGATCCCAGCGGAACCGTTGAAGGGCGCGCCGACATCCTCGTCGAGGGCCGGCCAGTCGGAAATATCAGCGTCACACTTTCCAAAGCGCCGCTGGAGATCGCGCGCACTGCCTATCTGCGATCGCTTCTTGTGACGAACGGCGCTCTTGCTGGCGTGCTGCTGGGCCTGACCTTGCTCGCCCTGCATCTGGTAAGCCGCCCGCTTGACCGCATGACGGCGCTGATGCAGCGTTTTTCGGCTGGTAATCTCAGCTCACTGGTACCCTATACCGACCGCACTGACGAGATCGGCCGTATGGCGCGGGCGCTCGAAGTCTTCCGGGGCAATGCGATCGAACGGCGGCTTGCCGAAGAAGCCCTGACACGCCGCAGTGAAGAGTTGGCCATCCTCAACCAGGATCTCCGCAAGGCACGCGATGTCGCGGACACTGCCAACCGCGTCAAATCGGAATTCCTGGCCTCAATGAGCCACGAAATCCGCACGCCGATGAACGGTGTCATCGGCATGATCCATATGCTGAAGAACACGCCACTCAGCCGCGACCAGCAGGAACAGCTGATGACGCTGGAAAGCTCGGCGCGCGGCCTGCTTTCCATCCTCAACGATATTCTGGACATCTCGAAGATCGAAGCGGGGCGGCTTGACCTCAATCTGGCCCCCTTCTCGGTGGCCGATATGATCGAGGATCTGGTGGCTTTGTGGCGGCCATCGGCCATATCGAAGCGCCTCGATCTCACTTACGAAATCTCGCCGCAGGTTCCCAAGGCATTGCACGGCGATTCCGCTCGCATCGCCCAGGTGCTCGCAAACTTCCTCGGCAATGCCGTGAAATTCACGCATAAGGGCAGCATTGATGTAAGAGTCGATGCGACACCCAAGGGCAACATGACCTGGGAGCTTGACATCATCGTCTCAGATACCGGCATCGGCATCGAGAAAGACGTCCAGTCTCGCCTGTTCCAGAAGTTCACGCAGGCCGACGCATCAATGACGCGGCGTTACGGCGGCACCGGCCTGGGCCTCGCCATCTGCCGAGAACTGATGCAACTGATGGGCGGCTCAGTCGGCGTCGACTCACAGCTGGGCCACGGTTCGGATTTCTGGATGCGCCTGACCCTCAAGGAAGCGCATATGATCCCGGAGGCGGCAAGTCATCTCCGCAGCAAGGATCAGGCACTGCTCGACCATCTCGGCGCACGCAAACTGCATCTGCTGGTGGCCGAAGACAATCTGATCAATCAGAAAGTCATCCGCGCGATGCTGGAAGCGGTCGGCCACACCACCGATCTCGCCAGCGACGGGATCGAGGCCGTGGCAGCTGTGCAACGCGGCGACTTCGACGCCGTGCTCATGGACGTGCAGATGCCGAATATGGATGGCATCATGGCGACCCGCGAGATCCGCAACCTGGGCGGTGACTTCGAAACGCTGCCGATCATCGCGCTGACGGCCAATGCCATGGCCGGCGACCGGGAACGCTATCTCAATGCCGGCATGTCGGCCTATGTCTCGAAGCCGATCGATTCCAAATTGCTGTCGCTGGCCCTGCGCCAGACCTGCGGCAAGGACGTGGCCATTCTGCACAGCGGCATGATTCCGGCCACCAAGCCCGAGCCGATTATTCCACCATCGGCGGAACAGGATGCGGCCTTGTCCGCCTTGCTTTCCAAGCTCTAGCGATAGAGATCGCTCAATCGCAAATAGGCGATCCGGTGCACTTGGTCGAGTGCCGTCCGGAACTCGACAGCCGAACCGTTGAGAACGCGCGCCTCGAAGGCAGCCAGAATCTCGGCACGCTTCTTTCCTTTCACCGCCAGAATGAAGGGAAAGCCGAAGCGTTCCGTATATCGGCGATTGAGCTCCTGGAAACGTGCGAATTCGATGGGCGAACATTGGTCGAGGCCGGCGCCCGCTTGCTCGCCGCGCGATTCATCAGTGAGCTTTCCGGCAACCGCCAGCTTGCCGGCGAGATCGGGATGGGCACGCAGCAAGGCCAATTGGCGCGCCTCGCCGCCGGCCCCGACAATCGCCCGCAAGGCTGAAGCCAAGCCATCCAGTGTTTCATGCACCGATGTCAGTCCTTGGTCGAACAGGGCTTCGGCGATCCATGGCGAATGCTCGTAGACCCGCCCGAATGTCGACACGAAGCTATCACGCGATAGAGATCCCGGTGCTGGTTCGAAACAAGGCATCGCTATTCTCCCGCGCCATGGTCGGCATTGCCGGCAATCCAAGCCCCGAGGATCGCCCGCTCCTCCTCCGTCATGCCGGTTTTATTGCGAAGCGGCATCATCTTGGTGGCAACAGCGACGCGCTCGATCATGGGAGCATAGCGCCGGATGTCGGCAGCGCTGTCGAAGACGATGCCCCTTGGCGGCGCCTTGAAAAAGGCATCACTGGGCGTTGCGGAATGGCAAGCAAGACAGCGCTGCTGGACAATGGCGGCCGCTTCCGTGAGGTCGACTTGCCGATTTACGGCCATGCTGGCGCCGCCTTTGAGCGCCGGCAGGGCAGCCAGGCACAGTCCCAGGCCCGCGGCAAGGACCAGCAGATGATCCACGTCGCGCGACGCGGCGCCTGCATTCTTGGCATTGGCATAGGCGCGCAGCAGGCCGCTCAAAATCACCGCCCCCATGACGAACAACCAACGATAGGGGCTTTCATACATGATGGGATAATGATTGCTGATCATCATAAGGACGACCGGCAATGTCAGATAGTTATTGTGCAGCGAACGTTGCTTGGCCTGTTTGCCGAGCGCTGGATCGGGAGCTTGTCCCGCCAGCAGCGCCTTCACCACTTTCTTCTGATTGGGGATGATGATCATGAAGACATTCGCCGCCATGATCGTCCCGATGAAGGCACCGACATGGAGATAGGCGGCTCGGCCGCTGAAGAAATGCGTGGCAACGTAGGCTGCAAGCGCCACAAGCAGGAAGACGCCGCAGGCAAGCGCACCGGTACTGCGCCCGATCGGCGACCGGCACAGCAGGTCATAGACGATCCATCCGCCAGCGAGGAACGCAAGACTGACCAGGATCGCCTCGCCGGCAGTGAGCTGGCTCACCGACGGGTCGATCAGATTCTGTTCTGCGCCGTAATAGTAGATGAGCGCCAGCAACAGAAAGCCCGAAGCCCAGGTGAAGTAGGCCTCGTATTTGAACCAGTGCAGTTCCTTGGGCATCGTGCCGGGCGCCACCAGAAACTTCTCGACAGCATAGAAGCCACCACCATGGACCAGCCAGCTTTCGCCGGCGATCCCCGGTTTGGGCGCCTGATAGTGCTGCAGGCTGGCATCGAGCCAGATGAAGAAGAACGAGGTACCGATCCACATGATGCCGGTCATCACATGGATCCAGCGTATGGCGAGGCTCAGCCATTCGGCTAAGATTGGATCCATGCGGCGCTCCATCCATCGGGTGGGGAAAGGCCAGGATAACAAAGGCATGTCGGCATTGCCGACCTTGCCAGCGCTGAGTTCATGGATAATGATCTTCAAGAAACCGGATAAAATCAAACCGGGAGGCAGGGAGGCCCATGCCGCATACCGAGGATCTTTCCATTTTTGCCCGGGTCGTGGAGCTGGGCAGCCTGTCGGCCGCCGGGCGCGACCTGCGCCTATCGCCGGCAGTGGTCTCCAATCGTATCGCGCGGCTCGAGGGCGATCTTAACGCCCGTCTGCTCAATCGCACCACGCGCCGGGTCAATCCGACCGAGGAAGGGGCCGCCTTCTACCAGCATTGCCTCTCTATCCTCAATGAGTTGGAGCAGGTCGAGAACCTGCTCTCGCAGCGCACGGACGAACCGCGCGGACCGATCAAGGTTTCGCTGCCGGTCGCCTTCGGCCGCCAATATGTGGCGCCGCATATCGGCACTTTCCTCGCCCGATACCCGCAGATGCAGGTGCGCCTGCAGCTGACCGACCGCTTCTCCGACCTCATCCAGGAGCGGATCGATTTGGCAATCCGTATCGGACCACTGGAAGATTCCTCGGCCATCGTCCGGAACCTCGCTGCCGACCGCCGCGTGATTGTCGCCACCCCGGCCTATCTCAAGGCCCGGGGCGTGCCCAAGGCGCCCGAGGATCTGCTTGAACACAATTGCCTGCTGTTGCGGTTCCCCGGCTCCAAGCAATATCGCTGGACGCTCGACACGCCGGACGGCCCGCAAACCTTACGCGTCGCCGGCAATATGGACAGCGACAACAGCGAAGTGCTGCTCGACTGGTGTCTCGCCGGTCATGGCTTGGCGCTGAAATCGATCTGGGAGATCGTCGACCATCTCAATGATGGCCGATTGCAGGTCGTGCTACACGATTACCCGCCTGCTTCCGACGCCATCCATGCCCTTTACCCCCATGGCACGCATGTGCCTGCCCGCGTGCGCGCCTTCATCGACTTCCTGGTGGAGACGTTCGGGCCGAAGCCGATCTGGGAGCGGACACTCAAGGCAAAGGTTTGAAAAAGGAAAAGCCCGGCGCACCTAGCGGCGTGCCGGGCTCTTTTTTTTGAACGAAGACCGCCTTACTTCGGCAAGTCGCCTTCGACGCCTTCTGCCAGCCAGTTCATGCTGGCGATGTCGCCGTCATTGAGGGTCTGGCCCGCCGCCACCTTGGCGCTGCCGTCCTGGGCATTGATCGGGCCCTTGAAGATCACGATCTTGCCGTCGCGGATGCCTTGCTCGGTCGCGATCGCGGCCTTGCGGACGTCGTCCGGCATGTTGGCGTAGTTCGCCATCTTGAGCATACCCGCCTTGAGCCCGCCCCAGGTATCGCCCGTCTTCCAGGTGCCGTCCATCGCCGCCTTGGTACGATCGATATAGTAATTGTCCCACTGGTCGATCGATGAGGTGAGCTGTGCGTTGGGCGCGAATTTGATCATATCCGAAGCCTGACCGAAGCCTTTGAGACCACGTTCCGCCGCAACCTGAAGCGGCGCCGGTGAGTCGGTGTGCTGGGCGACGATATCGGCACCTTGATCGAGCAGCGCCTTCGCGGCATCGGCTTCCTTGCCCGGGTCGTACCAGGAATTGATGAACACCTGCTTGATCTTTCCCTGCGGGTTGACCGAACGCATGCCGAGGATGAAAGCGTTCATGCCCATGATGACCTCGGGGATCGGAATCGAGCCGATATAGCCGACGACACCGGCCTTCGACATCATGCCGGCGATGACGCCCTGGATGTAGCGGCCTTCATAAAAGCGGATGTTGTAGGTCGCCATGTTATCGGCGCGCTTATAGCCGGTCGCGTGCTCGAAATAGATATCCGGATAATCGCGAGCAACCTTCAGGGTCGCATCCATGAAGCCGAACGAGGTTGTGAAGATGATCTTGTGACCGTCATCGGCCAGGCTGCGGATGACACGCTCGGCGTCGGCGCCTTCGGGCACCTTCTCGACATAGGTCGACTTGACGCCCAGCGCCTTGTCGGCGGCAAGGCGCCCCTGGTCGTGCTGATAGGAATAGCCGAAATCGCCGATCGGGCCGACATAGACATAGCCCGCCTTGAACTCATCAGCCGCGGCAGTCTTGCCCAGCAACGGCAACGTACCGGCAGCCGCACCGGCTTTGAGGAAAGTTCTACGTTTGATCAGCATGACGAAAGCCTCCTTTTGTTTTGGCAATTGGGAATGTCGCAAGCACCTCAACCCGTCACATGAAAGGCCCGACCAAGGCAGGCCGGCGCATTGAGACGGATCTTGGAACGATCGGTGGAAATGACGACAAGCACGACGATGGTGGCGAGATAAGGCAGCATCGAAACGAATTGCGCGGGAATGCCGAGGCCCATGGTCTGCACATGGAACTGCAGGATGGTGATGCCGCCGAAGAGATAGGCGCCGAGGAGCAATCGCAAAGGCCGCCAGGTGGCAAAGACGACGAGCGCCAGTGCAATCCAGCCGCGCCCCGCCGTCATGTCCTCCGCCCACATCGGCGTATAGGAAAGCGAGAGATAGGCCCCACCCAGCCCGCTCATCGCACCCCCGAACAAGGCCGCGCCATAGCGAATGGCAATGACCGGATAGCCGATGGCATGCGCCGCGTCATGTGAATCGCCGACGGCACGCAACACCAAGCCGGCATGGCTATGAAACAGGAACCAGATCGTGCCGCCGAGTGCGACGAAGGAAAAATAGACCAGTCCGTCCTGGCCGAAGAGGATGCGTCCGACGATCGGCAGATCGGTGAGAAGCGGAAGATAGAGCGATGGCAATTTGTCGACCGGCTGACCGACGAAACTCGCCCCCATCATGGCCGCGAGACCAATACCGAAGATCGTCAGTGCCAGGCCCGTTGCCACTTGGTTGGCGAGCAGGGTCAGGGTCAGCACGGAAAAGATCAGCGCCATCAGCGCGCCACCAAAAGCCGCTGCAACGATGCCGAGGAAGGCACTGCCGGTGGTCAGCGTCACGGCAAAGCCCACGACGGCGCCGACCAGCATCATGCCCTCGACGCCCAGATTGAGAACGCCGGATTTCTCCGCCACCAATTCGCCGGTCGCCGCCAGCAGAAGCGGTGTCGCCGCCGATATGACGGAAAGAATGACCGAGACGAAGACGGCACTGTCCATCACGCTGCCCTCCGCTTCGACGGCACCACGCGCAGGCGGTAGCGGATGAGAAGGTCGCAGCCCAGGAGATAGAAGAGGAGAATGCCCTGGTTGATCTTGGTAACGGCGGCAGGAAGCCCCAAGGCGATCTGTGCCTTTTCGCCACCGAGATAGGAAAGCGCCAGTACCAAGCCGCCGAAGAACACGCCCACCGGATGGAGACGCCCCAGAAAAGCGACGATGATCGCGGTGAAGCCATAGCCTGTCGGCAAGGCTGGCGTGAGCTGGCCGATCGGCCCGGCCACCTCGAACATGCCGGCAAGGCCCGAAAGCCCGCCCCCCACCAGCAGCGACAGCCAGGTGAGCGATTTGGTGGAAAAGCCGGCATAGGCGGCAGCGCGCGGCGCCTGCCCCGCCACTTTCAGCTTGAAGCCAAGCAGGGATTTGGAAAGCAGAAACCAGCCGAGGATAACAATGATGACCGCCGCCACGACACCCAGATGAATGCGCGTCCCGGGGATGAGATGCGGCGAGCTTGCCGCTGCCGTCAGCAGCCGGGTCTGAGGGAAACCATAGCCTTCCGGATCCTTCCAGGGCCCGACCACCAGATAGAGCAGCGCCAGATTGGCGACATAAGTCAGCATCAGGCTGGTCAGAATCTCGCTGGCATTGAATTGCGTCTTCAAGAAAGCGGGGATCGCCCCCCATACCATGCCGCCCAGGATGCCGGCCGGGATCATCAACACCCAAACGGGGAAGGTCTCGACGTCATAGAAATAGAGCGCGACACCAGTCGCGAAGATGGCGCCCATGACGTATTGGCCCTCGGCGCCGATATTCCAGACATTGGCGCGGAAACCCAAGGACAGGCCGACCGCGATCATGATGATCGGGGCGCCCTTGACGAACAGCTCGGAGATACCGCGCCGCGCCGTCAGCGGATCGATCCACATGACGCGCAAGGATTCCAGCGGATCCTTGCCGAGCACGGCAAAGATCATGAGCGTGGTGAGAAGTGTCAGAGCAATCGCCAGGATGGGCGAGCCATAAGCCCACAATCTGGAGCGTTCGCCGCGGGGAACGATCTCAAGCCGCATCGCTGGCCTCCGCGCCCGCCGTTATGGGAATCCCACCCATCAACCGGCCGATCTCCTCCACCGTGGCGCTCGCCACCGGCATGGCGGGTGAAAGCCGACCGCCCGCGATCACGGCAATGCGGTCGGCGATCGACATGATCTCGTCGAGATCCTGCGAAATGATCACGATCGCCGCACCCTGGGCCGCGAGATCAAGCAGGGCCTGATGAATGGCGGAGGCTGCGCCGGCATCGACACCCCAGGTGGGCTGCGCCACGACCAGCAGGGCCGGCTTTTGCAGGATTTCACGGCCGACGATGAATTTCTGCAGATTGCCGCCGGAAAGCGACCGCGCTTCCGCCTTGGGCCCCGTCGTGCGGACATCAAAGCCCCGGATGACCTCGCCGGCAAAAGTGGTCGTGCGGCTGTCGTCAATGACGCCGATCTGCACCAGGCCGCGTCGACGGTAGCCGGAGAGCAGCGCGTTCTCGGCCAAGGTCATGTCGCGCACGGCGCCATGACCGTTGCGTTCCTCCGGCACGAAACAACCGCCGCTCGCCCGGCGACCATCCGGGCCGAGCTTGCCCACGGCGACACCGTCGAGCGAGATCGTCCCCGGCTCTTCCGCCAGGGTTTCGCCGGAAAGGGCAGCCATCAATTCATTCTGCCCGTTGCCGGCGATCCCGCCGATGCCAAGAATCTCGCCCGCTTTGACTTCGAAGCTGATGCCTTTGAGATCCGTGCCGAATTGCTGGTCGGATTTGATGTTGAGATTGCGCACGGAGAGGCGCGTCGCGGCACCCTCATCCGCCTGGCGGCCATGGACCGGCGCCTTCAGTGACGTTCCGATCATCATTTCGGCAAGGCGCTTGGCGCTTTCCTGTCGCGGGTCGCATTCCGCCACCACCCGGCCCAGACGCATGATCGTCGCTTTCTCGCACAGGGCGCGAATCTCGTCGAGCTTGTGGCTGATATAGAGGATGGCGCAGCCTTCGGCGGCGAGGCGGCGCAATGTCGCAAACAGCTTCTCCACCTCCTGCGGCGTCAGGACCGAGGTCGGCTCATCCATGATCAGCAGCTTCGGCTTCTGCAGCAGGCAGCGCACGATCTCGATACGCTGCCGCTCACCAACCGAAAGATCATGCACCGCACGGTGCGGATCGAGCGGCAGGCCATAGGCCCCCGATACCTCGACGATGCGCGCGGTCAGATCCTTGCGCAGTTTCTTGTCGTTGATGCCGAGCGCGATGTTCTCGGCCACAGTCAGCGCCTCGAACAGCGAGAAATGCTGGAACACCATGCCGATACCGAGATTGCGCGCCATGGACGGACTGCCGATGACCGTCGACGTCCCCTGCCATACGATCTCGCCGGCATCCGGTTGCTGCACGCCGTAGATGATCTTGACCAGGGTCGACTTGCCGGCGCCGTTCTCGCCAAGCAATGCGTGGATCTCGCCCGGCATGATGGCAAGATCGACATGATCATTGGCAAGGCAGCCGGGAAACTGCTTGACGATGCCCGACAGAATCAGCAGCGGGCTACGCACCAAAGGCTGCCCGCCCGGCATCCGACCCGCCTCTCTCTGCCCCGTCAAAGCCATCCCCGATCCTCCGCCCGATTCGCCAGTTCGATGGCACTGGCCCGGGTCTTCGCTCTAGCGATCTTATAGGCGATCAGCGGGCCGATTGCACCCCCGTCGCCGCCTGGTTTTGCGCCGTTGCCTGCGTCGAAATGAGCAGATCCGCGACCACCGCAATGGCAATGGCCGCCGGTACCTTGCTCCGGATGCCGGGAACCCCGATCGGGCATCGCAGCCGAGCCAATTCCGTCTCCCCGATGCCGTCGGCGCGCAGGCGCTGCAGGAACCGTGCCTTCTTGGTATCGCTGCCGATGAGGCCAAGGCTGCCGAAGCGCGCCTTGGCCAAGACCGCCGCAACCAGATCGAAGTCGAGGGCATGGCTGTGGGTCATGATCAGAAAATGGGCATCTTCTGGCGCCACTTTGATCAATGTATCGATATCGCCACCCGCATCGCACCGCGTGTTCATGGGAATCTCGGCCGGAAAAACGTCCTCGCGGGTATCGCACCAGGTGACGTGGAATGGCAGATCGCCCAATAGCCGCACCAGGGCCCGCCCCACATGGCCAGCGCCGAAAAGATAGAGTTGGGGCCAGTGCCTACCGGACGTCTCCACCAATTCGCCGCTTGCGACCGATTTGAGCAAGCGGGCCGACCCTGGCTCCGCCGGCTCCATTTCGTGCCGCAGCAACCGGCGTGCGGCACTTAAGGCACCGATCTGCAGGTGACTTTCCCAGAACACGCCCTCGCGCTCCCAGGCCAGCACCTGCGCCAGCCAATACTCTGATTCCGGCGTCAACCTTTCCAGGACAATATCGAGCGCGCCGCCGCAACATTGGCGCAGGTCAGGCCCGAGAATGAAATGCTGGCACTGCGTCGCAAGCTCATCCGATAGAAGCAGAGCGCGCGCACTGGCGATGATCTCGAATTCCAGCTGCCCGCCGCCGACCGAGCCGACAATCCCTTCAGCATCGACCAGCATGCGCGTTCCCGGCACGCGTGGCGTCGATCCCCTGGTCGCCGCGATGGTAGCCAGAACCGTCGGCCGGCTCTCCTGCACCCGCCTGAAAGCCGCCGCCAAGACGGGATCTGCCGGCCTGCCGTTCATGGCCGCCGCTCCCGCAACGCATCGATCGCCGCCAATACCCGTTCCGGTGTCGCCGGCGCATCGAGTGCTGGCAGATGGCGATAATCCGCAACGCTGGCAATAGCGTCCGAGATGGCCCGAAACACCGAGATCGCCAGCATCAAAGGCGGCTCACCGACAGCCTTCGAGCGGTGAATGGATTCTTCGCGATTCTCGGCAAAATCCTGCAATTGGACACGGAAGTCCGGCGGCCTGTCACTGGCGGTAGGTATTTTGTATGTGCTGGGCGCATGGGTCCGCAGCCGCCCTTTTTCGTCCCAGCACAGCTCTTCGCTGGTCAGCCAGCCCATGCCCTGAATGAAGCCGCCTTCGACCTGCCCCAGATCGATCGCCGGGTTGAGCGAGCGGCCCACATCATGAAGAATATCAACCCGCGTCACCCGGTATTCACCGGTGAGCGTATCGACCATCACTTCGCTGACCGCCGCACCATAAGCGAAATAATAGAATGGCCGGCCGCTGGCCGTATTCCGGTCGTAATGGATCTTGGGCGTCTTGTAGAAGCCCGTGGCCGACAATGAAACGCGGTCAAGGTAGGCGAGCTTCACCAGCGCGTCGAAGCTGATCTCCTGCTTGCCGGCGCGGATGTGATTGGGCAAGAAGCTGACGTCCGATTGCGCCACCTGGAAATGGCGGGCGGCGAAATCCACCAGCCGTTCCTTGAGGGTCACAGCAGCCGCTTGCGCCGCCTTGCCGTTCATGTCGGAACCGGAAGATGCCGCCGTTGCCGAGGTATTCGGCACCTTGCCGGTATGGGTCGCTGAAATCTTGATCCGCTCGAGATCGATCTGCAGTTCCTGCGCCACCACCTGCGCCACTTTCTGGAAAAGCCCCTGGCCCATCTCGGTGCCGCCATGATTGAGATGAACCGAGCCGTCATTGTAGATGTGCAGCAAGGCGCCGGCCTGGTTGAGGAAGCTGGTCGTAAAGGAAATGCCGAATTTCACTGGCGTCAGTGCGATACCGCGCTTCACGACCATGCTCTTTGCGTTCTCGGCGGCAATGGCCACACGCCTGGCTCGATAGTCGCTGCTCGCCTCAAGCCGCCGCACCAATTCGTCAACAATGCTGTCTTCCACCACCATGTGATAGGGCGTCACATTGCGCGTGCCATGGCCGTAGAAATTGATCTGCCGTATGTCGAGCGGATCGCGCTGCAAATGGCGCGCAATCGCATCGATCACTTCCTCGATTCCCAGCATGCCCTGCGGTCCGCCAAAGCCCCGGAAGGCCGTATTGGAGACCGTGTTCGTCTTGCAGCGATGCGACAGAATGCTGGCATGGTCGAGATAATAGGCGTTGTCGGCATGAAACATGGCACGATCGGCGATAGCGCCACTGAGATCTGCCGAAAAGCCCGCCCGTGCCGATTGCACGAAATCGATGCCGCGAATGCGCCCGTCGGCGTCAAATCCCACCTGCCAGTCGATGATGAAATCATGACGCTTGCCGGTCATCACCATATCGTCGTCACGGTCGAGCCGGCATTTGGCAGCCCTGCCGGTCTTGACCGCAACGAGCGCCGCCAGAGCCGCCCATTGCGTCGCCTGCGATTCCTTGCCACCGAAACCGCCGCCCATGCGCCGTACCTCGACCGTGACGGCATTGGCCGGACGCCCTAGAACCTGGGCCACATTCATCTGCACCTCGGTCGGGTGCTGCGTCGAGCAGTAGACATGGACATCACCATCTTCCGCTGGCACCGCTAGCGATACCTGGCCTTCGAGATAGAAGTGATCCTGCCCGCCATGCCGGAACCGGCCAGAGAGCCGATGCGGCGCGGCCGCGATGGCACTCCCCGCATCGCCCTTTGACAGGCGCTGATCGTCAAGAACATAACTCTTGGCCCTGATCGCCTCATCGATATCGAGAATTGCCGGTAGATCCTCGTAAGAGATTTCCGCCAGTTTGATTGCAGCCAGGGCGTCAGCGCGCGTTTCAGCCGCCACGCAAAAGATCGGCTGGCCCCAGAACATGACCTCATCACCGCAGAGCAGTGGATCATCATGAGCGTGAATGGGACTGATATCGTTGACACCGGGAATATCTGCTGCCGTCAGCACGCAGCAAACGCCGGGTGCCGTCCGCACGCGGGCGAGATCCAACGAGCGGATCCGGGCATGGGCACGCTCCGCACCGCGGATGACGAGATGCAGGCAGCGCGCCGGTTCCGGCAGGTCGTCAACATAGAGAGCTTCGCCTGTCACATGCTTATGGGCGGAATCATGTGCGATCGCGGCGCCAACCGATCCCGAAATGCATGCCGTACCGATATCAGCCATGACCGCGCCTGCCGGCAAAGGTGACGCGTGTCGTATCCTCGGCGTCCGATGTTTCCAGATAGCATTTGCGCAACAGATTGCCCGCGACCTTTGCGCGATAGGCCGCACTGGCGCGCATATCCGTGATCGGCTGATAATCTTCGACCAGCATGGGGATTGCCGCTGCAATCGAAGCCTCTGACCAAGGCTTGCCGCGCAAGGCCGCCTCGGTCCGCAAAGCGCGTTTCGGCACCGCCGCCATCCCACCAAAAGCGATGCGGAGGTCTACCACGACACCGTTCTCGATCTTCACATGGAAGGCGCCAAGCAAGGCTGAGATGTCCTGGTCGAAGCGCTTCGATATTTTGTAGGCGCGGAACGACCAGCCCGCTTGAGGCTTCGGCACATGAACTGCCTCGACGAATTCGCCGGCCTGCCGATCCTGCTTTCCATAGGCGATGAAGAAATCCTCGAGCGGGAGGGCCCGATGGGTCTTTCCCGCGCGTAACACCAAGGTGGCGCCCAGGGCGATCAGACACGGCGGACCATCGCCGATCGGTGAACCATTGGCGATATTGCCGCCGATGGTCGCAACATTTCGGATCTGCGCCGATCCCAGGCGCCGAATGACTTCCGCAAAATCGGGCCATAAGGGCGCCATTGCCGGCAGAAGGTCCGCATAGGTAACGCCGGCACCAATCGTGAGATGCGTTGGGGTTTCGACGATTTCCTGCAGATCGGCCACATTGCTGAGTGCAATGACCGGCGCCAGCTGGCGATGTTGCTTGGTCACCCATAATCCGACATCCGTGCCACCGGCAACCAAGGTTGCCTGCGGATGAGCGGCGTAGATTTCGGCCAATTCGGGGGCGCTGCGCGGCGCAAAATAGTTGAGGGTGTCATCTCGTGCAGCAATGCTTTGCAGTGCTGCAATTGTTTCTTCCTTGCGGACATCGAAGGCGTCTGCGCGCCGCTCCTTCAACGCCAGCTGGGCTGCTTTCAGCACCGGCCCATAGCCGGTACAGCGGCATAGATTGCCGGCCAGTGCGTCGGCCATGGCGGCCGCGTTCCAATCCGCGCCATTGCGGTATTGCGCAAACAGCGACATGACGATGCCGGGCGTACAGAAGCCGCATTGCGACCCATGCGCTTCGACCATTGCCTGCTGCACCGGATGCAGGCTGCCATCCGGCTGTCGCAGATCCTCCACCGTCATGAGTTGCTTGCCGTCGAGGCTGCCGACAAACTGGATGCAGGAATTCACCGCGCGATAGCGCAGTTGATCGCCATCCAATTCCCCCAACACGACAGTACAGGCGCCGCAATCCCCTTCGGCACAGCCTTCCTTGGTACCGGTGCGATGACAAGCCAGGCGAAGATGATCGAGCACGGTTTCGGTCGGCGACGACGGCTCGACCGATTTTGGCTCATGCCCCAGCAGGTAGCGGATTGTCATCGCCGCCTCTTTTCACGACCCGCGATAGGTCGAATAGGCGAAGGGCGAGACCAGCAGCGGCACATGATAATGCTGGCCGGCGTCGCTGATGCCAAAACGCAGAGTCACCACATCGACGAAGCGCGGCTGGGGAAGTTCGAGACCGCGGGCCGCAAAATAGTCGCCGGCATGGAAATCAAGCTCGTAGGTGCCGGCGCGAAAATTGCTGCCCTCGACGAGCGGCCCGTCGCAGCGGCCGTCCGCATTGGTTCTGGTCTCGACCACGGACTCGCGCGATGCGCCGATGCGGTAAAGGACCACCCGCATACCGGCACCCGGCACCCCATGCGCCGTATCGAGGACGTGGGTAGTCAGTCGGCCCATGCCTGCCTCTTCCTACGGATTCCGCCATTTTCCCAAGCAGCATCGCATGGCGGGCCCGGTCATCATCTCGGAAACTGTTCATAAACATTATCAAGGAAAGCTAGATAATACCCGTCCGCAAGCGGGTGTTATTGGCTTTGGCTTTCATCCTCGAAATGCCCGGGCACGACCTTGCCGTCGACGACACTGGGCGGAATGTATTTGCCGCTGGGCGGCTCGCTCCCAGCCAGCCAGCCGGCGCCAAGCACGATCAGCACGAAAAAGACCCCGATTACGGCGAGCCAGGAAATCGGTACTTCCCGCACCGGCCGACCGCGCCTTTCCTGAAGGCGCAGATAAAGCCAATAGAGCAGCGCCGGCAGCAGCAACGGTATCGCGATTTCCAGGAAGGCACGCATCAGGCGGCACTCAATATTTCGGCCAGATTGTTGAGCATGCCGGCCGTAGCCCCCCAGATGTAATAATTGCCATAGGGATAGACATAGAAATAGCGCCGCTTTCCCTGCCATTCGCGGCTTTCCATGCGGCGGCTACCGGGCTCAAGGAAGAAGGCGAGCGGCACCTCGAACACTTCCGCAACTTCGAAGGTGTCGGGATTGAGCGCGAAACCGGGCCGCACCAGGCCCACGACCGGCGTCACCTCGAAACCGGTCCGTGTCACATAGATATCGAGCTGACCGATCAGATCGATATGCGATCGGTCGAGGCCGGTTTCTTCCTCCGTCTCGCGCAAAGCGGCGGCGATGGCATCTGCGTCTTCCGGATCGAGGCGACCGCCGGGAAAACTGATCTGCCCGGCATGGTCATGAAGATGCTCGGTCCGCTTGGTGAGCAGCACTGTCATTCCTTCCGGCCGATCGACCAGCGGGACCAGCACCGCCGCCTGCACCAGCTTGCGGCCGACCATGTCCACCCGCATGTCGGGGTTGAGATCATCATCGCCGCGCGGAATCGGCGCCCCCCTGCGCCCGGGCACGACATCGCGAAAACGGGTCAATACCAGATCGCGCGGCATCAGGCAGCCTCGGCAAAGCCCAGCGGAAAATAGGAGCCGCCGCTCCAAATTCCCAGTTCCGCCCGGCCGTTTGCCGCGCGGGTCTCGGCGAGATCGACCAGTTGATAGAAGACCGGCCGGGCGATCAGCGCATCCAGCGCCCCGCGCACCCTTATATAGGGGCTCGGTGCACCATCGGGCGCAAGTTCGACGCGGATGGGGTGGGCGGCATCCGCCGTCACCCAATCCTCAACATTTGTCCGAAAAGCGAGGCTCTGTCCCTCGCCTTGACCGGTCACCTCCATTTCCACAGCCACGAAGGGGGCGTCATCGACGGTGATGCGACCGCGTTCGACCGGCGTGACCAGCCAATAAGAGCCGTCATTTTCTCGCCGCAATACCGTGGAAAATAAGCGCACCAAGGGCTTACGTCCGATTGGCGAGCCGCGATAGAACCAGGTGCCGTCCCGGGCGATGCGAAAATCGAAATCGCCGCAGGAGGGCAGCTTACTGAAATCGGGACTGCTTAAATCGAGGTTGGACATCGCCCGGTGCCTGGCGCTACGCTTCTGAAATCTAACGAAAAGATAAGCCATTACCATACGAGTGCAAGGAGGCCGACTTGGCAAGTACCGATTCCAGCCTTTCCGCGACCCCCGGCTCTGCGAATACGGCCCAGCAACCGGGCGCCATTCCCGCGCATGCCGGAACCGATCTTGGCGCTGAAATCGAGACCTTGAGCCGCCGACTCGGCCAAGTGCGCAGCAATATCGGCCAGATCATCTTCGGCCAGGAAGAGACGGTCGAACAATCGCTCATCAGCCTGCTGGGTGGCGGCCATGTGCTGCTGGTCGGCGTCCCGGGCCTTGCCAAGACGCGCCTCGTCGATTGCCTGGGTCGCGTCCTCGGGCTCGATGCCAAGCGCGTGCAATGCACCCCCGATCTGATGCCGGCCGACATTATCGGCTCTGAAGTGCTGGAGGAAAGCGATACCGGCAAGCGCTCCTTCCGCTTCATCAAGGGGCCGGTGTTCAGCCAGCTGCTGATGGCCGACGAAATCAACCGCGCCAGCCCCCGCACCCAATCTGCGTTGCTTCAAGCGATGCAGGAACACAAGGTTTCGGTGGGTGGGCATACCCATGTACTGCCGCAGCCTTTCCATGTGCTGGCGACGCAGAATCCGCTGGAACAGGAAGGCACCTATCCGCTGCCCGAAGCCCAGCTCGACCGCTTTCTGCTGCAGGTCGATGTGCACTACCCCAGTGTCGAGGCTGAGCGGCAGATGCTGATCGTCACCACGGGTGCCGCCGAGACCGAGCCCGCAACCGTGCTGAGCGCTGCGGAACTGATGGCCGCACAGCGCTTGGTGCGTCGCATTCCCGTCGGCGACAAGGTCGTCGAGGCGATCCTGCGCCTCGTGCGCGCTGGCCGGCCGGAGACGAGCGAGATCGATGCGGTAAAATCGAGCCTTGCCTGGGGCCCCGGCCCCCGTGCCGGCCAGGCCTTGATGCTGGCCAGCCGTGCCCGGGCTTTGATGCAGGGCCGTTTCAGCCCGTCGATCGACGATGTAGCGGCTCTTGCGCATCCGGTGCTTCGCCATCGCATCGCGCTCAATTACGGCGCACGTGCCGAAGGCGTCACCTTGGGCGCCATCATCGACCGATTGGTCGAGCAACTGAACTGAGCGATCGCGTGGCGCTGACCGGCACCGACATAGACACCAACCCGCAGATCGCCCGCGACCGCCAGAAGGCGGAAGCTGCGGCGATCGCTGAGCGCTTGCCGCCCTTGCTGCTGGCGGCCGAGCGTATTGCCGCCACGGTCGAGCAAGGCGTGCATGGCCGCAGGCGCACGGGGCCGGGTGAAGTGTTCTGGCAATACCGCCCCTATTATGCGGGCGACGAGCTGAAGCGCCTCGATTGGCGCGCCTCCGCCAAGACCGACAAGCTCTATCTGCGGCAGCTCGAATGGTCGGCCTCCCAGAGCGTCTATCTGTGGTGCGATCATTCCCCGTCCATGGCCTATGGCAGCCGGCGCGACCTGCCCACCAAATCGGCACGGGCCCAGGTTCTCGCATTGGCGCTTTCCAGCGTCCTGGCCCGTGCCGGTGAGCGCGTGGGGCTCCTCGGCCATCCCGAACCGCCCAGCGCCGGCCGCAGTGTCACCGAACGCTTGGCCGAGCGCCTGTTCATCGACGCGCGCGATCCCTCGAAGGCGCCGAGCGTGCCACCGCAAGCGGACCTGCCGGCACATGCCCATGCCCTCATCATCAGCGATTTCCTGTCACCAATTGATAGCTGGCAGGAAGTCATCGCCCGCTTCGCTGCGCGCAACGTCCACGGTCATCTGCTGCAGGTGCTCGACCCGGCGGAGCAATCCATGCCGTTTACCGGCCGTGTGCGCTTTTTGGGCATGGAGCGCGAGGGCGACGTCCTCATGAGCCGCGCCGAGGGCATTCGCGAGCAATATCTGGAACGACTCGCGACGCACCAGCAATCCTTACGCGATCTTGCCCGCCATGCCGGCTGGAGCATGACGGTGCATGTGACCGACGGTCCCGCCGCCACCTCCGTGCTGCAGCTTTATCAATGGCTCGCCGCCGACCGGGGGATGCGGCGATGAATATCGGCAATCTCAGCATCCTGGCCCCGGCCCTGCTCGCCGCTTTCCTGGCACTGCCCATTTTGTGGTGGCTGCTGCGCCTTACGCCACCAAGCCCCAAGCGCGTTCCCTTCCCGGCCATCCGCCTGCTTTTCGGCCTCATCCCGCGCGAGGAAACGCCACATCGCACACCCTGGTGGCTCATCCTGCTGCGCGTCGTCATCGCGGCGCTGGTCATCGCCGCCCTGTCGCACCCTGTCTGGAATGCCGGCGCCAATTTCGGCCGCCCGGGACCGCTGATGCTGGTCATCGACAATGGTTGGGCGGCAGCGCCGCATTGGCGCGAAGCCAATCTCGCCGCCGACAGCCTCGTCGACCAGGCCGCGCGTGAGGGTCGCGATGTCATGCTGGTGCCGACCGCTCCCGCTCTGGGCCAGACCGGCCTTCCGCCGCCCGACCGGCTGGCACCGCCGCAGGCCAAGGCCGCGATCGCCAACATGGCGCCGCAATCCTGGCCGGCGCGGCGCGATCTGGTCATCGAAATGCTTGGTCGCATGGCCGATAACAATAGTCTGCCGACTGACCTCAATATCACCTGGCTCAGTGACGGCGTCGGGCTTCCGGGCGATAGCGACGCGGGTCTTGCCGCGCGGCTCGATAAGCTCGGCGACCTCCGGATCGTCGGGCCCCGAGATCTGCCGATCATCTTGCGTCCCGCCAGGATCGACGCCGCCGGCCTTAAAATCAAGGTGGAGCGGCCGATGGTGGGCGCCGCGCAAGACGTGACCCTGCGCATTCTCGATCACGACGGCCGCACCATCAGCCTCGGCAAGGCTGGCTTTGCCGCCAGCCGCAATTCGGTCGAGACCAACATTCCGCTGCCGTTGGAACTGCGTGGTCGCGTAGGCGCCGTAATGCTGCAGCCCGGTGTCGAAGGCGATACAGGCCAGGCCGGCGGCATTGTCCTCCTCGACGACAGTGCCGGATCGAAACCCATCGGCGTCATCACCGACAATGCTGCGGCTGCACGCCAGCCGCTGCTGGGCGAACTCTATTATGTCGAGCGCGCGTTGCAGCCAGCCAACGAACTGCGCGTCGGTACGGTAGCGACACTCTCCAAACAGCCGCTCTCGGTCATGATCCTGCCCGATGGCAGCAAGATCAGCGATGGCGAGCGCGCGGCGCTTGCCGGCTGGGTCGAGGATGGCGGCATGCTGGTCCGTTTCGCCGGCGACCGGCTGGCTTTGGCTGCCGATGACAATCTGCTGCCGGTGCGCCTGCGCCAGGGTGACCGCGTGCTGGGCGGCGCCCTCAGCTGGTCGAAGCCCGCCTCGCTCGCCCCCTTCCCGGCCGCCTCGCCTTTTGTCGGCCTCGACATCCCGAAGGATGTGACGGTGAACCGCCAGGTGCTGGCGCAGCCCGACATCGACCTCGGCGGCAAGACCTGGGCGCGCCTCAGCGACGGTACGCCGCTGGTGACCGGGACCAAGCGCGGCGATGGCTACATCGTGCTGTTCCATGTCAGCGCCAATACCGCCTGGTCGAACCTTGCCCTTTCCGGCCTCTATGTCGACATGCTGAACCGGCTGCTTCTGCTGGCAGCGGGCGTTCCCAGCACAGGCCAGGACAAGACCACGCCGCTGCCACCGGGCCAGATCATTGACGGCTTCGGCCGGCTCATCCCGGCACCGACCAGCCTCACGCCGCTCTCTGCCACCGATCTCAAGGAACAGATCAGCGGACCCTTGCACCCACCGGGACTTTACGGTCCCGCTGAGGGCCGGCGCGCACTCAATCTCACCGCGCATCTTCCAGCCGTTGCCCCACTGGGTCTGTCACTGGAGCCGCTGGCACCCTCGACGGCGGTCGACTGGAAGCCCTGGCTGCTGCTGCTCGCTGCCTTGCTGCTCGCTGCCGATATTATCATCGGCTTGGTCATGCGCGGGCTGCTGTCGCGCCACCGCGCCGCGACTGCGGCCAGCCTGCTGATCGCCGGTCTCTTCGTCATCGCCCCCACACCGCGTGCCCTGGCGCAGGAAAGCGATAGCGCACCCGCCGCCGTCCAGCCGATGACGGATGAGGAGATTATCGCTGCAGCGGATTCCACCCATCTCGCTTATGTGCGGACCGGCATTCCCAATGTGGATGCGACCAGCCGCGCCGGCCTCTACGGCCTCACCACCAAGCTGCTGGAACGCACCTCGGCCGAGATGGGCGACCCGGTCGGCGTCGATCTCGATGTCGACACCCTTGATTTCTACCCGATCCTTTATTGGCCCATTGCCGGCTCCAGCGGCACCTTGAGCGACCGTGCCATCACCGAAATCAACCGCTACCTCGCCGGCGGCGGCATGATCCTGTTCGATACCGCCGACCAGAATGTCGTCGGCATCACCGGCGGCCTCGGCCCGGGTTCGATGCGGTTGCAGGAGCTGACCGGTGGCCTCGACATTCCGCCACTGGCACCCGTCGGCGCCGATCATGTGCTGACCCGCTCCTTCTATCTCCTCAAGGATTTCCCGGGTCGCTGGGTCGGCGGCACGCTCTGGGTCGAAAGCTCGCAGAACCGGCTGAATGACGGCGTCGCCTCGGTGATCGTCGGCAGCAATGACTATGCCGCCGCCTGGGCTACCGATGATTACGGCCAACCGATCTTCCCGGTGACACCGGGTGGCGAAAAGCAACGCGAATTCGCCTATCGCTTTGGCATCAACCTCGTCATGTATGCGCTGACCGGCAAGTACAAGGAAGACCAGGTCCATGTCCCGGCCATCCTGGAAAGGCTGGGGCAATGAGCGATTTCAGTTGGAACGGCCTCTCCGTCGTTTTCAATCCGCTGCTGCCCAAGGCATTGCTGGTGGCGCTCGCGGTCCTCTTTGCCGGACTTTTCCTGCTCTCGCTCTGGCGTCGGGCGCGCGGCTCGACCTTGCGCTTCCTCGCTGTCCTCAGCCTGCTTGCCGCCCTGCTCGATCCCAGCATGGTGCAGGAGAAGCGTGCCTATCAGAAGGACATCGCCGTCGTCCTGGTCGATCATTCGCCCTCGCAATCGATCGGTGACCGGGCCACGGAGACCGCGCGGGCGTTGAGCGAGCTCAGCCAACGTCTCGGCAAGCTCGATGACCTCGAAGTCAAAGTGATCGACGCCGGCGCCAGCCCCGACACGGCCGAAAAGGGCACCGAGCTCTTTGCTGCACTTCGCCGTGGCATGGCGGACCTGCCCCTGGCCCGCATCGCCGGTATCGTCATCGTTTCGGATGGTCAGATCCATGACGTGCCGGCAGCTTTCGCCGATCTCGGCATCGATGCCCCGGTTCATCTGCTGCTCAGCGACGACCCCACCAAGGGCGACCGCCGGATTGAGCTTATCGAGGCGCCGAGCTTCGGACTGGTCGGCAAGCCGGTCGAAGTGAAGCTCCGCGTCGACGATCTTGGCGCCGACGCGGGTGCTGCGGCGACGATCCATATCAAGCGCGACGGCGTCGCTCTCGATCCCGTTCCCGTAGTGACCGGGCGCGAGACGACCCTGTCGCTCGCGCTGGAGCATGGCGGCCAGACCGTGTTCGAGATCGCAGCCGATGATGGCCCAGCCGAACTCACCCGCATCAACAATCGCGCCGTTCTCTCGGTCAATGGCGTGCGCAGCGAACTTAAGGTTCTGCTGATCTCGGGCGAGCCCTATCCCGGCGAGCGCAGCTGGCGCAACCTGCTGAAATCCGACCCGTCGGTGAGCCTCATCCATTTCACCATCCTGCGTCCGCCCAACAAGCAGGACGCGACACCGATCAACGAGCTGGCACTGATCGCCTTTCCCTATGACGAGCTCTTCGACGTCAAGCTCAGGGAATTCGATCTCATCATCTTCGACCGGTTCGAGCATCTGGGCATCCTGCCCGACGAGTACTTCACGCATATCGCCGATTACGTCGCGAATGGCGGTGCCGTGCTCGAGGCTGCCGGCCCTACCGCCGTCGGCCAGTTCAGCCTCTACCGCACGCCGCTGGCGCCCATCTTTGCTGCCATGCCGACGGGCGAGATCCTGGAACAGGGCTTCAAGCCGGGCCTCTCCGATGTCGGCAAGCGCCATCCGGTGACGGCCGATCTGCTGGCCGATCTCAATGTGCCACCGAATTGGGGGCGCTGGTTCCGGCAGATCGCCGCGACCAATGAGAACGGCGAGGTGCTGATGAATGGTGCCCGCGACCTGCCCCTCCTGGTCCTCAACCGGGTCGGAAAGGGCCGTGTCGCCCAGATCTTCTCCGATCATATGTGGTTGTGGTCGAAGGGCTTCGAAGGCGGCGGGCCACAGGCCGAGCTGGTTCGCCGCACCGCGCATTGGCTGATGCAGGAGCCGGATCTTGAGGAAGAGGATCTGCGCGCCACCGCCATCGACGGCAAGCTCGAGATCGAGCGCCGCTCGCTGTCCCCGCAGGAGAATGTCAACGTCACGGTATTTCGCCCGGATGAGAAGAGCGAAACCGTGCGCCTCACCGATATCGGCCGCGGTCGCGCCACGGCCAGCGTCCCGGCGATCGATCAAGGTCTCTATCGTATCAATGACGGAGCTCGCGACGCCTTCGCCGCCTTGGGCGAGATCAATTCCAAGGAGTTCAACGATCCGCGCGCCAGTTCGCAACCGCTCAATCCATTCATCGCCGCGTCCGGCGGCGGTGTCGGCATTCTGCCGGAGCACGCACTCCCCGACATCCGCCGCGTCGGCAAGAAAGGCGACCGCGCCGGCAACGACTGGATGGGTCTTACCCGCAACGAGGATTACATCGTGACCGGCGTCAGCCAAGCGCCGCTGCTGCCGCCCTGGGCAGCGCTTGCCCTCTCCATCGGCCTCGTCCTCGCCGCCTGGCGGCGCGAGGGGCGCTAACACCCCTCAATCGATCTCTGCAGCTTTGGCGATCTCGCCGCGCCACAGATAGATGGCGGCAAGCGGCGCCTCGCCGCTTTCAGTCGCATGGCCGCACATGGGCGGATGATGAATGACGTCGCCACTGCCGCGTTGGCGCCAGCCTTCCCCATCCTTCCACCAGCGACCAAGGCCGAGCGGCAGATAGATTTCCTCCGCCGGATGATGATGAGTCGGGTAAAGCGTGTTCGGTCCGAGCAGCAGCAAGCCCAGGCGCAGATCCGGCGAACGATAGGGCGCCTCCGGCCCGGCGCATTCCAGATAGCCATAGTTGTCGAGGAAGCCGGCGCTGGGCGGCTTGGCACGATAGTTCGGATTCTGCCGCCAGCCCTCGCCAAGCATCTCGCCGAGTGCGGCCAGTTGCCGGCCCAATTCATCCTCGGCCCCCACCGCGGGCCAATGGCGTTGCACCGGCAGCCATGCGCCGCCTCGCGGCGTTGCCGGGGTCAGGCTGCGCAATGTCATAAGGCCGGCCGAAAAGTCGCCAAGGCCCAAAATCCGCGCCGCGATCCCGTCCAGCAATCGCAACCAGGCCATTTCGTCCATTTGCCGCCCTCGCCCCATGACCGGCTTGTGAAGCAGATCACAAACCGAACGCCGCCCCTGGGTCACTCATAAGACAAGTCGTTCTTGCTGTCGCCTCCCCAAGGGACAGCGATCAAAATGTGGAGTGGGTTATGGGTATGGCGATTGATTTCATGGCGGATCCCCGCATTGCGCTGGCCGCTGCCAATGCCAGTAGCAGCCTCAACGCCTCGCTGGCCAGCCTGCCGCCGGCACCCAAGCGCAGCGCGATCCTGCACTTCGCCGATTTCTTCATCGATGGCTGCGATGTCCGCCTGTTCCAGGGCGTGGATTGCCACACGGAGGCAGCCTTGCCGGATGGCACGCTGATCGATCTTGGCGGCGTCTTTCGCGGCCGCTCCCGCCTCGCCGAATTCGGCTTCGATTACGCGGCTTAGATCTCCTCGCCTTTCGGCTCTTCACCGCCCTCGATATCGATGGGCACGCCAGGCTCGTTCTTGGCGGTGCGGATGGCCAGCGCCGACTTCACATGACTGACATTGGGAGCCGCGGTGAGGCAGGTGGTGAGAAACCGCTGATAGGAATCCCAGTCATGGGCCACGATCTTCAGCAGAAAATCCGTTTCGCCCGCCAGCATGTGGCATTCGCGGACCTGCGGCCAGGTCAGCACCCGCGCCTCGAAGGCCTTAAGATCCGTCTCCGCCTGGCTGGATAGCCCCACCTGTGCGAACACCGTCACGCCGAAGCCCAAGGCCTCCGCATTCACGTCCGCATGATAGCCTTTAAGAAAGCCCGCCTTCTCCAGCGCCCGAACACGACGCAGACACGGCGGGGCCGAAATGCCGGCGCGTTTGGCGAGGTCCACATTGGTCATGCGGCCGTCCGCCTGCAGATCGGCCAGGATTTTCAGGTCGATCTTGTCGAGTTTCGCGCGCCGCATGTAATGATCCCCCTCGAATCGGAGTTGATCGCGCAATTATATTGCAGGACATTTTATTTCGCCAGCGCCTGTTGCAACCGCTCACTGAAGTGGCAGGCGGGCCCAAAGGCGGCTGACATCCACGGCGGGAAGATCTAGGCCGAAGGTCTCGGCGAGGATGGTGGCGAGTTCCCCCTCCGCCCCCAATTGGCGGGTCGTTTCGCGCCGGGCGCGGTCCCGGATCGCAGATTTGGCATCCTGCAGCACGTGGCGGCCATCGTCGAAGGGCCGGGCCGCGATCAGGGTCCAGGTGAAGAACGAGTCCGGGTGGGTTGAGACATACCAGTTGGCCATGGCGAAATCGGCCGGATCCACCACCTGCGGCCGGAAGGAATAGAGCGTCTCCCAGCCACCGTCGATTTCCGCCTGAAGGGCGATCTCGCCGTCGGCACGCGGGTCCGCTAGCGCCGTCAGGCGATAGGTCTCGTGGCTGGTCTTCTGCGGGACATTTATTTCCCAGCGCAAAGGCGCAACCGGCGTCAGCCCGCCGAACCCCACATCGCACAGATAGGCAGCACCACCCAATTCGACTTTCAGCGCCATATGCGAACGCTGCGGTAGGGCCCCATCCTTCTTGCCCCACCAGACCCGTGCCGACAGCGCCGTGGCCTTGAAGCCCAATTGCTGCAGCATGCTGAGATATAGACTGTTCTGTTCGAAGCAATAGCCACCGCGCCGCGCCGCCACCAGCTTGGCAGCGATCCGTGCCGGATCAAGCGCGATCCGCCGCCCCAGCAGAACGTCGAGATTCTCGAATGGGATGGCGCTCACATGATGCCAATGCAGTTCCTGCAATACCGGTAGCGTGGCACGCGCCTCGCCGCCATAGCCGATCCGATCGAAATAGGCGCCGATATCGCCCGCATCATTTGGCATGTCGCCCCTCTCGATTGGGCCCGGATGCTTCCGTCATCGGGCAGCGCACGTCAATCCCCGATGAGATGCGCAATGCGCCGCCGCAACGGCGGCAGCATCTCGCCTTCGAACCAGGAATGCATCTTCAGCCAGGCATTGTTATGCCAGCTTGGATGCGGCAGCGCTATCCGCGCGCCTTCCCCATTGCGCGACGCCATGACGGCATCCGTCACGTTGTCGAAGCTGGCGAGGTAAGCCCTCTGCGCCAATCCACCGACCAGCAGCGTCAGCTCGAGGCGGGGCATCGCTGCTTGCATTCTGGCGTGCCAGGTCGTGGCACAGATCGGGTTAGGCAGTTTGTCTCCACCTGCGCCCGTGCCCGGATAACAGAAACCCATCGGCATGATGGCGATGCGGCAGGCATCGTAGAAGGCCGCCCTCTCGAGCCCCAGCCATTGGCGCAGACGGTCGCCAGAGGCATCCGCAAACGGAATTTCAGCCAGATGTGCACGCCGTCCCGGCGCCTGGCCGATGATCACGATGCGCGCCGTTGGGCTGCCGGCGAAAATAGGGCGCGGCCCCAGCGGCAGATGATGGGCACAAAGGCGGCATCGCCTGATTTCGGCGGCAAGTGAGGGCCAGGCTGGCGTCGGCGACATGGCGATCCAGGTTCGGGAACCCCGCTCATTCGGGCGGGTTTCTGAAAATTGGTGATTGCAACCCCGATCGGCAAGGATATCCGCGCCATGGCCGCCCGAAAAGCCGCCCCCAAATCGGCGAGAAAGCGTCCCGCCGCGAAAAAGCCCAAAACTGCCCCGCGCCGGCGAGCCAGCTCCAGACAGAAGGCGCCGGCGCGCGGTGGCGGCCGGCCGGCCTGGAGCGGCAATCTGCGCCTTGCCCTCGTCATGGTGCCGGTGAATGTTTATCCGGCGACCAAATCAGGTGCCCACATCAGCTTTCACCAGATCCACAAACCTTCGGGCAAGCGCATCCGCTACGAAAAGGTGGTACCCGGCCTCGGGCCCATCGATACCGATGAAATCGTGAAGGGCTACGAAATTTCGAAGGGCCATTATCTGCTTCTCGAACCGGAAGAAGTCGATGCAGTGAAGCTCGAAGCCAAAAAGACGCTCGATCTCATCCAGTTCGTGAAGCAGGGCGACATCGACCCGATCTGGTTCGATCGCCCCTATTACGTGGTCGCCGAAGAAGGCCCGGCGGAGGAAGCCTACGCCGTGCTGCGCGATGCCTTGCGTTCGTCGGGCCGGATCGGCCTTGGACAATTCGTCATGCGCGGCCGCGAATATATCGGTGCCTTGAAACCTTGCGGGAAAGGCCTGCTGCTTGAGACGCTGCGCTTTGCCGATGAAGTCAGCAACGCCGCGCCATATTTCGCCGAGATGGATTTGGAGAAGCCGGATACCGAATTGCTGAAGCTCGCCACCGAGCTTATCGACCGCAAGAGCTCCCCATTCGATCCGAAGCAATTTGAGGACAAATATACCGAAGCGCTGCATGATCTCATCGAACGCAAGCGCCGGGGAAAAGCTCCTGTCGAGATCGAGGAAGAAGAAGCGCCGAGCGGTGGCGGCAAGGTGATCGACCTCGTCGAGATCCTGAAACGCAGCGTGCGCGGCGCCGAATCCGGCAGCCGTGGCAAGACGGCGGCAAAACGGAAGGCGGGCTGAGATGGCCCGGACTGCCGACGCTCTTGCCACCTACAACGCCAAGCGACGCTTTTCGGAAACGCCGGAACCACGCGGCGCGGTTGCCCGGACCCGCAAGAAGCAAGGCGGCCTCTACACCATCCAGAAGCATGACGCGACGCGGCTTCATTATGACCTACGGCTCGAATTGAATGGCGTTCTCAAGAGCTGGGCCATTACCAAAGGCCCCAGCCTCGATCCGGCGCAAAAGCGCCTTGCGGTCCGGACCGAAGATCATCCGATGAATTATGCGACCTTCGAAGGGCGAATTCCTGAAGGGAATTACGGCGCCGGCACGGTCCTCCTTTGGGATAAGGGCAGTTGGGAGCCGATCGGGGATGCCGAGGCTGGACTGAAGAAAGGCAAGCTCGCCTTCACCATCCACGGCAAGCGCCTCAAGGGCCGTTGGGCGCTGGTGCGCATGCACGCAAAGAAGGCCGAGAAACGCGAAAACTGGTTAATGATCAAGGAAGTCGATGACGAGGTCGAGCGCGGTGACGGCGAAATCACGGTGGATTTCCAAAAGAGCGTCGCCTCGGGGCGCAATCTCAAGCAGATCGAAACCGCGCCTGACGCCGTCTGGAAGAAAGGCACTGCCCGCAAGACTGCCCGCAAGAAGAAGCATGGAAAGCTCCCGGCCTTCCATGCGCCGGCACTTGCCACATTGGTCGACGCCATACCGGCAAGCGGCGACTGGCTCTATGAGGTAAAGCTCGACGGTTACCGGGCGATCACGGCCGCCTCTGGTGAAGCTGTCCGAATCTATACCCGCAGCGGCCTGGACTGGACCGCGAAATTCCACGATATCGCCGAGGCCATCCAGGCCCTGGGCCTTGATGGCGCGCTGCTCGACGGGGAAATCTGCGCCGTCGATGATGATGGTCGCGCCAATTTCAGCCTGCTGCAGGAGGCGATCAAGGGCGGCCATGTGCCGCTCGCCTATTTCGTCTTCGACCTCCTGGCCCTCAAAGGGAAATCCCTGTGCGACAAGCCAATCGAGACACGTAAGGCCGAGCTCAAGACGCTGCTTAAAGGCACACCGCGCCAAGGCCCGATCTTCTTCAACGATCATCTGCGCAATCACGGGCAGCAGATGCTGGAATCGCTGTGCAGGAAGGGCTTCGAGGGTGTCATCGCCAAACGCGCGGCAAGCGCCTATCCACAGGGGCGCAGCAATGCCTGGCTCAAGATCAAATGCGAGAAAGCACAGGAATTCGTCATCGTCGGCTGGTCACCGTCGCAGCGCGGGCGCGCATTCTCCTCGATCCTGCTGGGACTCTATGAGGGTAATGCCTTGCGCTATGCCGGGCGCGTGGGATCGGGCTTCGGCGATGCCGATCTTGGCGGCCTTGCTGCCCGCTTCCGCAAGATCGAGCGCAAATCCCCGGCCGTTGTCGGCGAGGTGCCGGCCGCCATTAAGCGCAAGGCGCATTGGCTGGAGCCGAAGCTGGTCGCCCATATCGAGTTCGCCGAATTTACCCGCGACCGCATCGTGAGGCAGGGCCGCTTCATCGCCCTGCGCGAGGACAAGAAGGCAAAGGAAGTGGTGGCGGAAATGCCCAAGGATGCGAAGAAACTGGCCAACGGCAAGATCGCCGGCATCACGCTCTCGCACCCCGACAAAATCCTCTTTCCGAAACAGGGGGTGAGCAAATTCGATCTCGCCACCTATCTCGAGGCGGTGAGTTCCCGCATGCTCCCCTATCTCAAAGGCCGGCTTCTCAGCCTGGTACGTTGCCCGGAGGGGCGCGCCAAGCAATGCTTCTTCCAGCGTCATGCCGGCGCCGGGCTGTCGGAGCATTTTCACCGCCTCAAGGTGAAGGAGAAGGATGGCGGTTGGGATGAATATCTCTATCTCGAAAACGCCGCCGGCCTCGTCGCTGCGGCACAGATGAGCACGCTGGAATTCCATGTCTGGGGTTCGACCATCAAGGATATCGAGAAGCCGGAGCGCATCGTCTTCGATCTCGATCCCGATGAGGATCTCGACTTCGCGGCGGTGAGGGGGGCGGCAAAGCGTGTCCGCGAACTGCTGGGCGCCCTCGGCCTCAAGAGCTACCCGCTCATGACCGGCGGCAAAGGCGTGCATGTGGTGGCGCCCATCCGCCCGCAGCATGACTGGCCGGTGGTCAAGGCCTTCGCCGGCGAACTAGCCGCCCGCATGGCGGCGGATGCCCCGGCCGATTTCGTCGCCACCATGAGCAAGGCCAAACGCCGCGGCCGCATCTTCATCGACCATTTCCGCAATGAGCGGGGAGCGACCGCGATCGCCCCCTATTCGCCCCGCGCACGGGAGGGGGCGCCGGTCGCCTGGCCGGTTTCCTGGGCCGCGCTCGGCCGTCTCGACAGCGCCGCCGCGGTCACTTTTGCCAATTATCGCGCCTTCCTCAAAAAACCGGATCCGTGGGAGGGCTATGACCGTCACCAGGGCCTCAAGGCCAGCGCGCTCAGGGCGCTTAAAATCGATTTCTGAAATCAATAAAATGCGTTGCATCGAATGCGCCCTTATCCGCCAATGGCATAGCGGAATTCGGCTGATTTCCGCGACTTAGCGGCGTCGCTTTTTACCCCATGACGCCAATGCATGGCTTGGATTCGCGACACCCAGCCCCTATTCTAAAGTCATCTTCTGGCAGGGAACTCCGAGTCTGGCGCCCGGATATGGCGAAAGTCGGCTTTTTTGCCCCGAATTGCCCCAAGGAACGCGCCATGACCCAGGAAATCAAGACCAAGGTTCTCATCATCGGCTCCGGCCCGGCTGGCTACACCGCCGCCATCTACGCCGCCCGTGCGAACCTTAAGCCGATCCTCGTCCAGGGCATCCAGCCGGGCGGCCAGCTCACCATCACCACCGATGTCGAGAATTATCCGGGCTTTGCCGATGTCATCCAGGGCCCCTGGTTGATGGAGCAGATGCAAAAGCAGGCCGAGCATGTCGGCACGCAGACCATCTTCGACACCATCCTCGAGGTCGATCTCGCGCGCCGCCCGTTCCGCGCCGTGGGCGATTCCGGCGACACCTATGTGGCCGAGACGCTCATCATCGCGACTGGCGCCCAGGCGCGCTGGCTGGGTCTTGAATCGGAAAAGAAGTTCCAGGGCTTCGGCGTCTCCGCTTGCGCCACCTGCGACGGCTTCTTCTTCCGCGAGAAGGAGGTCGTCATCGTCGGCGGCGGCAACACCGCGGTCGAGGAGGCGATCTATCTCACCAATCACGCGAGCAAAGTGACGCTGGTCCATCGCCGCGATCATCTGCGCGCCGAGAAGATCATGCAGGACCGCCTGTTCCGCAACCCGAAGATCGAGGTGGTGTGGAATTCGGTGGTCGAGGAAGTGGTCGGCGACAGCGACCCCATCGGCGTCACCGGCGTCAAGGTGAAGAACGTCCTCAACGGCGAGGTTACGACCATTCCGGCCGACGGCCTCTTCGTCGCCATCGGCCATTCGCCGGCGACCGCGCTCTTCAAGGGCAAGCTGGAGCTGGACAATGAGGGCTACCTCGTCACCAGGCCCGACAGCACCGCCACCAACATTCCGGGTGTCTTTGCCGCCGGCGACGTGAAGGACAAGGTCTTCCGCCAGGCGGTCACCGCCGCCGGCATGGGCTGCATGGCAGCGCTTGAGGCCGAACGCTTCATCGCCGCCCACGAACACGAAACTGCCCAGGCTGCCGAATAAGGCGGCTGCCACGCGGTGGCCGGGGGGCCGCCGGCATAGCTTTGAAAGGGGATGCCGGGTTTCGCGGACAACCGCCACCGGTGAAATCAAATGTCGATGGATTGGGACAAGCTCAGAATCTTCCACGCCGTGGCCGAAGCCGGCTCCTTCACCCATGCCGGTGAAGTGCTGAACCTCAGCCAGTCGGCGGTGTCGCGCCAGATCTCCTCGCTGGAGGAGAGCCTCAACGTCGCCCTCTTCCATCGCCACGCCCGCGGCCTCATCCTCACCGAACAGGGCGAGCTGCTCTATCGCACCGCCCATGAAGTGTTCTCGAAGCTCGCCATGGCCGAGGCACAATTGGCTGAATCGAAGGACCGCCCCAAGGGTCAGCTCAAGGTGACGGCGACCCAGGCTTTCGGCTCGTCCTGGCTCACCCCCGTCCTCCTCGAATTCATCGACCTCTATCCCGATGTCGAAGTGGATCTGGTGCTTGAGGACCGCGAGCTCGATCTCTCGATGCGTGAAGCCGACGTCGCCATCCGCATGGCACCGCCGCGCCAGCCGGAACTGATCCAGCGCCATCTGATGACAGTGCATCTCAACATCTATGCCGCCCCTTCTTACCTGAAGCGCCACGGTATTCCGAAGGTGCCGGAGGATATCGACCAGCACCGCGTCATCGTCTATGGCAATGACATGCGCCCGCCGGTCGAGGATATCGATTGGTTGCTGCGCGCCGGCACGCGAAAGGACAAGCCGCGCCGGCCGATCCTGCGCGTCAATTCGGTCTACGCGATCCTACGCGCGGTACAATCGGGCCTAGGTCTCGCGAGCCTGCCGGAATTCATGATCACGGAAGGCACCAGTCTGGTGCGTGTGCTCCCAGAGCTCCAGGGCCCACGCATCGACGCCTATTTCGTCTATCCGGAAGAATTGCGGAATTCGAAGCGCATCCAGGTCTTCCGCGACTTCCTGCTGCGGAAGGTCGCCGAAAGCAAGATGCAGAGCTGAAGCGGCGCCGCTACCACCACCAACTGGGAACGGCAGCGTCCTCCCAGTCATCAAGTTCGAGCCGCGCCGCCACCGTGACGCCGCCCTTGCCGTCGGGTTTCAGCAGCGCCGCCTCGGCATAGCCGAGATCGACGCCGGTCAGTTCGCGCAGTTGGAAATCGCTGCCGACAATGACCGTGTTCGTTCCGGCCGGCACCGGTTCCTGCGCCAGCAGCCGCAGAAAATCGACGTCGAACAGGCGCGCATCGACCTGTGCGGCGCCAAAAGCCAGGATCGCCGTGTCGCGCGTGCGGCATTGGGCGCTGGCAATTACGCGCTCGACGGGGATTTTAAGCTGCCGCCAATATGCGCCAAGTTCGCGCGCCTGCTCCTGTCCCCGTGGCGTCAAATTGCGCTGGTTGCGACAATCGGCAAATTGCGCGGCGCTCGACCAGCGGTCGAGATTGTCGCGCGGTCCGCTGAAGCGCGCGGCATGGCGCAGATAGACGACGTGCCCGCCTTTTTGCAGCTCGGCGATCGCACGGGCCTCATCGAGCTCTGCATCGATCGCCATCGCCGCACAGCCCAGCGCCAATAAGGCGGCAAGACCACCGAACAATCGAACAGGCCCGATCCACCAGGGATCAGGCAGCCAGCGCCTAGGGACGGAACGAAGTAATGACATGGGAGAAGCCGCTCGCGAGAAGAAACTGCATCGTTTCCTATCCCTCTTGCGTGACACCAGGCTGACAGAACCGGGTCAAATCTCCGAGAGTGGAATTTTAATCCGCCGTAACGCGGCAAAAAATGAGGTCTTGGGTCGCGCGTTGACAGCTTTGCGTTAGGTTCTTAGACCCGCTGCCCGTGCATTCTTTTTGGCATCATTGATCGCCAGGATGGCGTGGAGCGCCGCAATGAGCCACAGCACGAAGCCGGGCGATCCGCCAAGGAACAGGCTGAAGATGAAAACCACCCAGGCGAGGATGTAGATCACCAGGTTGATGATTGCCTGAAACACCTTGCCATAGATCAGCAGGGCCAAGGGCGGCAAGACCAAGGCGACAAGGTAGATCATAAGCGGTGACACTCCGTCAGAAAATTCGGCCGCCCTGTTAGATAGGCGGGCCGCGCTGGAGTGCAACCCCAGCGTCCCTAAATGGCCTTCCGTCCCTAAATGCCTCATGCCTCTAAAGATTTGGGGCCATCTGGATGTCCGTCTTGACGGAATTGGCAATGAAGCACTGTTCATGCGCCGAGTTGTGCAGTTCCGCTTGCGTTGCGACGCTTGGCGGCTCCCCGGCATAGACGATGGTCGGATTGAGTTCGACGCGGCTGACAATCAATTTTCCATCGACCATCTCCATGACACCGGTCGCATTGTCGGTATAGCTTTCGACGACGATCTGCTTGGGTGCCGCAAGCGAAAGAAAGGTCAACATGTGGCAGCTGGAAATCGCCGCGATATAGGCCTCCTCCGGATCGACATTGGCTTCCACGGAATAAGGAAGCGGCACGATATGGGGGGACGCTGAGGCCGGCACGACTTGGCCGCCATCAAAGCGCCAAATGTGTGCGCGGCTGTAACGCTTGTCGGTGAAGACGGCACCTTCGCGTTCCCAATGCACCTCGACGGTCATTTTCATGGCATATCCTCTGTCGGAATGGAAAGAAGCCTTGCAGTCGTTTGCGTGAGGTGGCGGCGAAGATGCTCTATCGCCGCGCCGAAATTCCGGCTCGCGCAAGCAGCGATGATCGCGGCATGTTCCTCATAGAAATCGGTACGCTCCTGGGTGCCACGCTTTTGATGAAGGCAGGCCCGCCTGGCTTCTCCTCGCAGCGCCGCCAAGGTTCCCAGCAGCCGCGTGTTCTTGCACCCGCTGTAGAGGGTCAGATGGAATTGCTGGTCGAGTTCCAGGATCTTCGCCGGATCGTATTCTGCGAACAGATCTTCGTTGAGCCTCTCCGCCGTCCGCAGGGCGGAAGACGAGAGCAAGGGCGCCGATTGCTCCAGGGCAGCGGCCTCCAGAATTGCTCGAAGCTCGGAAAGCTCGGTCGCCTCCCGTTCGGAGAAGATGGCCACCGCCAGGCTGCGATCGGGACGCCGCACGACCAGGCCACGCCCGAGCAGCCGGTCCAGGGCCTGCCGGACGGGCTGGCGGCTCACTCCGAAACGCAGGGCGATCAATTCCTGCTTCAGAACGGAGCCCGGCGCCAATTCGCCTCGCTCGATCTGGTCCTGCAGCTCGTTGAAGATTGACTTTGGATCCATGGATCCAAAGTATGATGCAATCTCGGAACGCGTCAAGCGTCATTCCCCACCCCTTCATGCGCGAGCTACCTGAGGGTATTTCTGCCTAGAAAAAAGACGCTGCAATGCAGCAAAATCAGGCATTTATGCGCCCAGGCGACATGTGCGTCGCGCCTTGAAAACCCTGCCGACTCGATAGAGAAATCAAGCTTGCAACAGTGCGCGCGCTGTCAGAGACCCGCGAAAAGTGCAATCGCGAGCCCTGCGACAGATTCGCACGAGCTCGACTTCGGCAGCGCAGCAATTGGACTAAATATATGAAAAACAAAGCTTAGTTCGATATGCAGCCAATGCATGCCGCGTCTGTGAATTTGACTCTGGTGGCCACCGCCAATTCCTCTATTCTGCGCCTGTGCCGGGCAGCCACACTGTTGCAAAGATGCAACAAACGGAACGTTTCATTCCGGTGGGGGTTGAATGGTCACAATGGCGCCTTAAATGGCAGACATGGTGATCACGGATCACAGAGTTTCGAAGCGATAGCTTCACATCGAATTCGGGCGCGACGCCCGGATGGGGTCTTCGGACCCTACGTCTCCCAGACGTAAAGCCTCCCTGTTTAACTTGCCGGGCCCTCGTGGCCCGGCGATTTTCTTTTGGGGCTCCTTCTTCCCGGGATGCTTTGGCAACGCCTACTGGCTCTGCCAGGCCTTGATTGCCTCGGCGATCAGCCCATCCATGGTCTTCTCATCTCGGAATTTCAGCATCGCCTTGGCGAGCTTACCGCGCAACTCGCCGGTATTGCAGGCGGAGCGGTGTGAGAGGGTGAGGTAGAGATCCTCGTTGCTGATCGAGGTCTCCGCTTCCTTGAGATCTGTGATGCCGAGGCGCGCCGCGAAGGCGCGGGCGGGGGCGTCTTCATAGACGAGATAATCGGCCCGACCATGCGCCAGGAGCTGCAGCGCATTGTCGAGCTTGCCGACCTCCTCGATCTTGAGGTTCTGCTTGGCGTATTGGTCGAAGGCTTCGCCGAAGCTGTTGTTGATGACGGTGACACCGTCATGCCCGGCCAGGTTTGCCCATTCGGCATAGTTGAGCGTGCTATCGGCGCGCGTAATGACGACCGAGCGTGTCGTGGCAATGATCGGGTGAACGTAGTCCATGTATTCAAGACGCGCCTGGGTCAGGAACGCGCCGGCGATGAGGTCGATACGGCCGTTTTTCATCTCCTCCTGGACCCGCGCCCAGGAGCCGATGTAGCGCACCTCGATCGGAATGCCGATCTCGTTCGCCAGCAGCGACATCAGCGCGGCATTGGCGCCGATCAAGTGGTCGCCATTTGCCGGATCGGGCCACAGATAGGGTGGATATTCTGGATTGCCGGAGGCGACGAGACTCTTGCAGGCTTGCGCATCGGCTGCCTGACCGAAGAATGACGATAGTGCCAGCGCGGCAACGAAACAGGCCGGACGCCAGCGCCGCCAGCCTGACTGAAGCTTCTGCGCCATCGAACCCCTCCTCCCCCAACCGCCGACTTTCAGTCTAAGCAAGCAATCGCATTTAGAAAATCCCATTCTCCGCCTTCCTCATCCCTGAGCTGCAGCGCAGCATGGCCACCCGCGATGCGACAACACGTCATGATTGTAGCGGCGAGCAGTGTTCCATCAGCGCAGTAGCCCTGCATTCATGGCGCTGGCACCCATCACCCACTTCCGGCAGTGTGCCGCGCCTGCCAGCGCACCAAATGCGCTGCGGGGTTTCACATCAATGGGGCAACGCAACGTCGTGACCGATCACACCACATCCGACACCATCAACTGGCGCAATCTCATCGCCGCCTGCGCGGCCGTGTGCGTTTTCGCCTTTTCGCTGGGCGAGATGTTTCCGCTGCTGGCACTCACCATGCGCAGCTGGGGAGTCAGCGAGACGGTGAACAGCCTCAATGCGGCCATGGCACCGGTGGGAATCCTCATCGCCGGCCTGATCATCCCCAAACTGTCACACAGCTTCGGCGCCAAGCGCGTCGCCATTTTCATGGCACTGGCGACCGGAAGCGTATTCCTGCTCTATCCCACGTTCCCGAGCCTCCTTGCCTGGTTTCCCTTGCGCCTCGCACAGGGGATTTTCGTCGCCACGCTCTTTGCCTTGAGCGAGGCCTGGGTGCTCGCCAACGCTTCGGGCCGAGCACGCGGCCGCGTCGTCGGCATTTATGCAACTTGCATCTCGGCAACTTTCGGTGTCGGTCCGATCATCGTCGCCTGGAGCGGCATCGGCAGCTACCTGCCGTTTGCCATCGGCGCCATTGTGCTTTGCCTGGCCACAATCCCGATTTCGCGCGTATCGACCGATGCCGCCGGCGGCAATGAGGACGATCCGCATGTCTCGATCTTCGCTTTCTTCTCCAAGGCACCGCTGCTGCTGATTGCCATCGGCGTCCACGCCATGTTCGACGGCGGCATGCTGGCGCTCCTTGCAGTCTATGGCGCGCAGATGGGCATGAGCGAAGGTGTGGCAGCCCTCACCATCACCGCCTTGTCCCTGGGGAACGTCTTCTTCCAGATCCCGATCGGCTGGATCGCCGACCATACGTCAAAGCGCAAGACGATGATCGGCTGCTTCGTGACCGCGGCCCTCTGTCTTGCGCTGTTGCCATTTACGATAACCACGATCTTCGTCTGGCCGCTGATCATGGTCAGCGGTGCCGCCGGCTTCGGCATCTACACAGTGGGCCTCTCCGAACTCGGCGACCGTTTCCGTGGGCCCGATCTCATCGCCGGCACCTCGGCCTTTTCCACTATGTGGGGTTTCGGCGCTCTCCTCGGCTCCGTGCTCTGCGGCGTCGCCATGGACCTCTTCGGCCCCCACGGCTTCCCCGCCGTGCTGTTCCTGGCCTTCTCCGCCTTCATCGCCGTCCAGGCCGTGCGCAGCTATCGGCAGGCGGGAAGAGTGGCGGCGTAAACGGCCCTCACCCCGCTTGCGGAGAGAGAGGTTGGGGTGCGGGGCCTTTTCTTACGCGCTCTTCACGCCTTCCAGGAAGTGCTGCACATGCTTGCGCAGCGCGTCGGATTTGTCGGTGAGTTCCTTGGCAGCGCTCAGCACCTCCTGCGCGGCGACACCCGTCATGTCGGCGGCCTGGTTGACGCCTGAGATGTTGACATTCACCTGGTTGGTACCGTCTGCCGCCTCCTGCACGTTGCGGGCGATTTCTTGCGTCGCCGCCCCCTGCTCCACCACGGCCGAGGCGATGGTGCCGACGATCTCGTTGATGCTGGAGACCGTGCCGGCGATTGAGCGGATGGCGCTGACCGCCTCCGAGGTCGCGTTCTGCACCGCCTGGATCTGCCCAGCGATTTCGTCGGTGGCATTTCCGGTTTGTGTGGCGAGATTCTTCACCTCGGAAGCCACGACCGCAAAGCCCTTGCCGGCATCGCCGGCCCTGGCCGCTTCGATCGTCGCGTTGAGGGCCAGCAGATTGGTCTGCCCGGCGATATCGTTGATGAGCTGGACCACCGCACCGATCTTGTCGGCAGCGGCATAAAGGCCCTCAACCAGCTGATTGGTGGCGCTGGCCTGGGCGGCCGCGTCGCTGGCGATGCGCGAGCATTCATTGACCTGGCGCGAGATTTCGGCCACCGAGGCATTGAGCTCTTCCGTCGCCGAGGCCACCGTCTGCACATTGGTCGTCGCCTCTGCCGAAGCCGTCGCCACGGCACCGGCGCGGGCCGAGGTGTCGCTCGCCGTCTCGGTCATGGAATTGGCGGTGCCCTGCATGCGCTGGGCGGCATTGGCGACCGTTTCCAGAACCTCGCTCACTGCCGCTTCGAAATTCTCGGTGAGGCTGTTGATCTTTTTCACGCGCGCCTCGCGGCGCGCCTGCGAGGCTGCTTCCTTGGCGGCAAGGTCGCGTGCCTGGATCATGCCATCCTTGAAGACGCTGACGGCCTGCGCCATCGCGCCGATCTCGTTCTTCAGTTCGGTATCCGGGATCGCAACTTCCAGATTCCCGCTGGAAAGCTCGCCCATCACCGCCGTCATGCGGCCGATGGGACGTGATGTGACGCGGATGATCCAGAAGGCGATGCCGAAACCGGCGATCAGGCCGACCAGCAGCAGGATCAGCATCACGACCTGCAGATTGCGCGCAGCCGACAGGGCGCTGCCGCCATCGCTGCTGAGCAAGCTCACCTGCCGGTCCACGAGGCCGCCGCGCCGCACACCATCGTCGCCGCGCGTACCCGAAAGCAGATCGAGAATCTGGTTGGCCTGCGGTGTGACCGTGCCGTTGAGTTGCTCCTGGGCAAGGTTCCAGCTCGGCGATTTGCGGATCTCGATCATCTGCGCCGGCAGCGGGGTGAACTTCTCGTAGCTCGATTTCAGCGTGGCGAAGGCCGATTTCTGGCCCACCGTGAAAAGGGAGGCCATCTTCTCGATCGTCTTCAGACGGCTGCCGCTCATCTTGAAGTTTTTATCGGCCTCTTTCTGGAACTGCTCGTTGCCGGTCATCACCATGGCGCGAAGCGAGGCTTGCGCCAGCGAGAAGGCGTTGCGCAAATCGGAGAGCGCGATGAGGAGCTCCTTGCGCTCTTCCGTCGCGGCTTGTGCGAACTCCTCATTCATCATGCCGGAGACGCTTTTGACGATGGTCTGGATCAGCTTCTCACCCTGCTCGTTCATCAGCTTCAAGGCCGGCTGCTCATCCTTGCTGTTGGCAAGTGCCTCGGCCTTCCCTTGCGCCTCGGCAAAGGCGGTAAGCAGCGTCTTCACTTGATTCCAATCGTCCTGGTCCTTGGCGATATCCCATTGGGCAGCCAGCGCATCGATCTGCTGCACATTGGCGTTGATCTGGGTCCAGACATCGGCACGGTCCTGCTTGAAGACCGCGTTGCCGGTCAGCATCCAGTCGCGCAAGGAGGTCAGCGAGTTCTGCACATTGGCGACCAGCGCGTTCCCCGCAGTCGTCGTCGGCAGGCGTTCGGCCACCATGCGCTGGGTGATGTCGGCATTGGAGCGCACCTGCCAGAAATTGACGGCGATGACGATGACCAGCAGTGCTGAAACGCTGCTGAAGCCGACCAGCAGCCAGGTGCGTATACGGAAATTCGCCAGCCAGTCGAGCATCGGCCCCGGACCCTCTTTGGTGATGTCTTGCCCGGCCGAGGCTAATGGGAAATTATTAACAGAGTTTTCTCAATGCCCCACCCCACCCGATTGCATCAGATTCAGGGCGATTGGGCCGTCTGACTTGCCTGAAAGCGCCGCTGGGCGCCTCTAGCAACGACCTGTGGCAATTTGCACAGATGTGAGATTAAGCAGCGGGGCGGCTAGCCGGGCCGTAGGCGCGCAGAAAAACCTCGACCGCACCGTCGACTACCGTGTCGACCGACAGCGATTCGGGATCGTCGGTGATCCCCAGCAGCACCTGCATATAAAGCGGCCCGCGCACCATCTGGCAGAACTGCTCGGCGGCGAGGCGCGGATTTTCGATCTTCAAATCGCCATGGGCGACGGCCTCGGCCAGATACTGCGTCAGCCACCTTTTGAAGGTGCGTGGCCCCGTCTCGTAATACCGGCGGGCAAGATCGGGGAAACGCGGCCCCTCCGCCACGATCACACGGTAAATCGCCATGGTACGGGGGGCTGTGAGGAAACCGGCGATCGACCGGCCGATCCGGGTGAGGGCCGTGCGCATATCCATGGCATCGCGCACTTCCGGCATGATGTTCTGGGCATAAGAGAGGCAGGCCGCCCGCACGATGGCGACGAAGAGCTGCTCCTTGCTCTGGAAATGGGCGTAGACGGTCGCCTTGGAAACGCCGGCCATCTTGGCCACCTGGTCCATGCTGACGGCCCCGAAACCGTGTTCGGTGAATAGCTTGGACCCCGCCTCCATGACCTGGGCGGCCTTGGCGGGGAGTTCCTCCCCCGTCTCCGGATCGTGGACATGCTCAAAGCAGGCCGCGGTCGGGTCGGGGAGCTCTAGCGTGGCGACTGGCTTCGTCATTAAGCTCTTCTCAAAAACTAGACTGATCGGTTCAGTTTACTCTTGACAGATAGGCCAAAGCAATCCATTTTCAATCCAAATTGAACTGGACAGTCTAGTCTAGCCTTGCCAGAAGCAGGTTTTCGTCTGCTTCGGGGCGATTTGGGGACGCTTAAGGACCCCGAAAACACCCCTTTCCGGCACGAATTTGAATGAGGAATCACCCCATGCGCAAGCTGATCCTGCGGTCCGTCGTCTCCCTCGCCGCCATCGCCGCCGTCTCAGGGGGCTGGTATTGGTGGCAGACGGCGCGCTTCGTCGAGTCGACCGACAACGCCTATGTCGAAGGCGACATCTCGATCATCAGCCCGCGCATCGAAGGTTACGTGGCGGTGGTGGCCGTGGGTGACAACCAGGCGATCCGCGCCGGCGATGTGCTCCTCACCATCGAGGATTCGGATTTCCGCGCCAAGGTCGCGCAGTCGCAAGCGAATGTCGCCGGCGCCGAGGCGAGCCTCACCACGATCGACAGCCAGATCACCTATCAGAACGCCCGCATCGCGCAGATGGTGGCGGCGCAAGGGTCGGCCGGCGCCGAACTCAACCGCGCCCGGCAGATGTTCGACCGGTACAAGAAGCTGGTCAGCGGCAAGATCATCGGCACGCAGGAGATGGACGACGCGACGGCGGACAAGCTGAAGGCCGAAGCCGAATCCTCGCGCATCAATGCCGAGCTGGTGGCCGAGCGCGCGCAGATCGGCGTTCTCGATGCCAGCCGCGCCGAAGCGGTGGCAAAGCTTGCCGCGGCGAAGGCAGCGCTGATGCTCGCCCAGAACGATCTCGACAAGACCGTCATCCGCGCGCCGATCGACGGCGTCATCGGCAACCGCGCGGTGCGCGTCGGCCAGTTTGTGAGCCCGGGCACGCAATTGCTGTCGCTGGTCCCCAACGACGTCCATGTCGTCGCCAATTTCAAGGAAACGCAGATCGGCCACATGCAGCCGGGCCAGAAGGTGAAGGTCGAGATCGACGCCTATCCTGGCCAGGAACTGGAAGGCACGATCGACAGTTTCTCCCCCGCTTCGGGTGCCGAGTTCAGCCTGCTGCCGGCCGAGAACGCCACCGGCAACTTCACCAAGATCGTGCAGCGCGTGCCCGTGCGCATCGCGCTGCCGCAAAGCTCGCCCCTTCACGGGTTGCTGCGGCCCGGCCTTTCGGTCGAGGTCGCCGTCGATACCGGCAGCGTCGCGTCCCCCGCGCTGGCGCAGGCCGGTGGCTGGCTCTTCGGTGCGGCCAACGCCGCACCGAAGGCCAAGCAGCCGGAATAAGACACGACCCGCTAGGATTCGACGATCATGGAAAGACCGCTGACGAAGCGCGACTGGATCGGCTTCATGATCATGGTCGTCGGCATGTTCATGGCGATCCTGGATATCCAGATCGTCTCGAGCTCGATTGCCGACATCCAGGCGGGCCTTGCCGCCAGCGCCGATGAAGCGAGCTGGGTGCAGACCTCCTATCTCATCGCCGAAGTGGTGATGATCCCACTGTCCGGCTTCCTCACGCGCCTTCTGTCGACGCGCGTATTGTTCACGATTTCCGCCGCCGGCTTCACTCTCACCAGCATGCTTTGCGCGCTGGCGTGGGACATCAATTCGATGATCATCTTCCGCGCCCTTCAAGGCTTCATCGGCGGCGCGATGATCCCGACCGTCTTTGCCGCCTGCTACACCGTGTTTCCGCCGTCGAAACGCAATATGCTCTCCGTGCTGATGGGTCTCGTCGCCACCATGGCGCCGACCCTCGGCCCGACACTTGGCGGCTATATCACCGAGATCTCGAGCTGGCACTGGCTGTTCCTTGCCAATCTGCTGCCGGGCGCCATCGTTACCGTCGCCGTCTGGACGCTGGTCGATTTCGACAAGCCGGATTGGTCGCTGCTGCCAGGTTTCGACTATCTCGGCCTCACCTTCATGGCAGTGTTCCTCGGCAGCCTCGAATTCGTGCTGGAGGAAGGCCCGCGCGATGACTGGTTCGACGACCAGACGATCTTCACCTTCGCAATCGTCGCCGCGATCGCCGGCGTGTTTTTCATCTGGCGGGTGCTGAGCTACCGGCAGCCGATTGTCGACATCCGGGCCTTTGCCAACAGAAACTTCCTGATCGGCTGCACGTTCAGCTTCATCATCGGTATCGGCCTCTATGGCTCGACCTATCTGATGCCGCTGTTCCTGGGGCGCATCCGCGATTACACCGCACTCGATATCGGCATCGTCATGTTCGTGACCGGCACCTTCCAGTTCATGTCGGCGCCGATCGCCGGTCGCCTTGCGGGTATCCTAGATCCGCGCCTCATGCTGGCCTTCGGCCTCGGCATGTTCGGCCTCGGCACGCATCTCCAATCGCTGATGACGTCGGAATGGGGTTTCTGGGAGTTCTTCCTGCCGCAAGCCTGCCGCGGCTTTGCGTTGATGTTCCTGTTCATTCCGGTGAATGCCGCGGCCCTCGGCACGCTGCGGCCGGAGCGGATCAAGAATGCCAGCGGCCTTTACAACCTGATGCGCAATCTGGGTGGCGCCATCGGCCTTGCCGCCATCAACACGGTGCTGACCGAGCGCATGTCGTTGCATTGGACGCGCCTGGTTGAGAGCATGCCGGCGGGCAATCCGGTGGTGCAGAGCTTCCTGGAAAACGCGCGTCACGGCATGGCCGGCGCCATGGGTGGTGCCACCGAGCATGCTTCAGTGAAGATGCTGGCCAATACCGTCTACCTGCAGGCGGAAGTACTGACCATGGCGGATGCGCAATTCCTGCTCAGCGCCATCTTCCTTGCGGCCATCATCCTGGTGCCGATCATGCAGCGCCCACGCGGAGCACCGGCGGCGGCGGATCACTAAAGGCCCCTCACCCCGACCCTCTCCCCACTTTGTGGGGCGAGGGAGTTTCTAGCGAGCTCTGCCCGCAGGCCCCTCAAGCGACGCCGAAGGCGCGCTCTCCCAGCACATAGGTGGCTGCCACCGCGCGGTCATCGCCGAGGATCATCAGCGCGAACAGGCGTTCGGCGAAATCTTGGGCGATCTCGGCGCGGTGTTTGAGGATCGGGATCGTGTTGAAATCGAGCACGGTGAAATCCGCTTCCTTGCCGGCCTCGAAATTACCGATGCGATCGTCGAGAGAGAGCGCCTCAGCCCCGCCCAAAGTCGCCAGATAGAAGGCACGCCACGGATTGAGATGCTGGCCTTTGAGCTGGAGCACCTTATAGGCGTCCGCCATGACCTGGAGCATGGAGAGCGAGGTTCCGCCGCCGACATCGCTTGCCAAGCCAACGCGGATGCCCGCAGCCCTCGCCTGATCGAGGTCGAACAGGCCTGAGCCGATGAAGAGATTGGACGACGGACAGAATGCGATCGCCGACCGCGTTTCCGCCATGCGTGCCCGGTCGGAGGCATCGGTATGGATGCAATGACCGTAAATGGCGCGACCGCCCAGCAAGCCGAAATGATCGTAGACATCGAGATAGGAGCGCCGGTCCGGGAACAGCTCATGCACCCATTTGATCTCGTCCACATTTTCGGCGAGATGAGACTGAAGATGCAGGCCAGGCACGTCGCGAAACAACCGGCCCGCCATCGCCAATTGCTCCGGCGTCGAGGTGGGCGCAAAGCGCGGTGTCAGCGAATAGCCGAGGCGCCCTTTGCCATGCCAGCGTTGGATGAGATCAAGGCAATCGGCCTCGGCACCGTCGACATCATCGCGCAAGTATTCCGGACAGTTGCGGTCCATCAAAACCTTGCCGGCGAGCATGCGAAGATTGCGCGCGTCAGCCGCGGCAAAAAAGGTTTCCACGGATTGCTTGTGCACGGTCGGATAGACCGATGCGGTGGTAGTGCCGCTCGCCAGCAAGCGATCGAGGAATATGCCCGCCATGCGTTTACCGTGATCCACATCCGCGAAACGCCGTTCCGAGGGAAACGTGTAGCGGGTCAGCCAATCGAGTAGCTGGGTGCCATAGGAGGCGATGACATCGAGCTGCGCCGAATGCACATGGGTATCGACGAAACCCGGCAGGATCAGCTTGCCCCGATGATCGACGATCTCGGTGTTCGCGGGCTGGTCGGCGCGCAGGGTCGCTGCGTCACCGACGCGCTTCACCTTGCCGTCCGCAACCAGCAAGGCGCCGTCCTCGAATAGCTGCCAGCTGCCGGGTGCAGGCTCGGCACCGGGGTCATTGAGGAAGTGCAGGATGGTACCGAGGAACAGGCGTTGCATATCTTGCGACCATACTAATTCGTCATGGCACGCGAAGGCGTACCATTCACGAGTTTGTCACAGCAGGGCTCGGTCTGGCTGAAAGAAACTCGTGGATGATCGGCCTGCGCCGACCATGACGATAAGGGTGAAGCATGTGGGCAACAACCGCTCACGGATAAAGATTTTCAAGCACCAGGAACCAAGGCCGGTCCCCATTCGTGCCGAGGCGGCCATCGGGACCGAGCTTGCGTTCCGATTTCGAGACGGAGTTGCGCACATTGCCGCCGATCGATTCGAGCAAGCCCGGTGCAACGCCGACGACGATATCGCAATGAAGCGTCGCCCCCAGCGGTATGTCGTCAAAGCGCGCAACCTTCTGCCCAGCGCGGGTGGCGCAGATGAGATCGCCGGGGCGCGGTGCGTAATCCGCCGGCGGATGGGCACGCCAATGGTTGCTGTCGGCAGAGATGGCGGCGCGCAGATAGCTGGCATGGGTGGCGGAGGCCGGCATCTCGCCGGCCGGCACACCAGCCTCGGCCATCACCCAGGAGATGAAGGCAGCCGACCAGGGCTTGTCGCCATCGAGGCCGGTCCAGTCCTCACCGACGCTGCGCCAGTATTTGGCAACCAGGCCCGCGCCCCTGCGATCATCTTCCCAGACGCCGACGGGATCGATGATCTCGTGCCTGTCAGTGGCGCGGTAAATCATCTGGCGGCCAAAGGCCTGCCATTCCTGGTCTGCCAGATGCAGGATGTTGCCGCGGATATCGGCAGGCGGCGCCAGGTTGCGCGGTGGCAGGCTCGCGCAGGCGGCCAGCAATAGCGTGAAGATCAGTCGCGGCAGAAACCGGAAAACGTGCATGCCCTGGCCCCAAACGACCAAGTGATTGAGCTTGGCCGATAGCCGTCGCACTATATCGGCCCTTCTGCCCCCGACGCCACCGCCCGGAAAGCCGACAAGCCCATGAAGATCCGCATCATCGCCTTGGGCCGTGCCAAGGCCGGTCCCGAGAAGTCGCTGGTCGAGACCTATGCCAAGCGTCTGACTTGGCCCAGCGAGATCATCGAGCTGGAAGCCAAGAAAGGCATCAGCGGCGCCGAACTGATGGCCGCCGAGGCAGATCTCATCGAGAAGGCATTGGGCACCAAAGCGAACGCCAAGCGCGTCATCATTGCGCTGGATGAGCGGGGCCAAAATCTCCCCAGCCGCGACTTCGCGAAGCGCATCACGGCGCTGGGCAATCAGGGATATAGCGAGCTCACCTTCGTCATCGGCGGCGCCGATGGCCTCGCACCGCAGATCCGCGACCGGGCCGGCCTGTTGCTTTCCTTCGGCACCATGACCTGGCCGCATATGCTGGTCCGGGTGCTGCTGATGGAACAGATCTACCGCGCCCAGACCATCATCGCCGGGCATCCCTATCACCGGGACTGAGGCCCAATCCGCTGAATTGATTGAGTAATGTACCGCGGACATCGGCCCGTGCCACCGTTAACGCACTGGCGAACGGGGCCGGTTCGGGTTACATCTGGTGCAACGCAACCTCTCCAAAGATGAGCCACCCGCAGATGACCGAAAAGCGCCCGAAACCCGTCGTCCTATGCATTCTGGATGGTTGGGGGCACCGGCATGAGCATGCGGACAACGCCGTTGTGCTGGCCGATACGCCGAATTGGGACAGGCTGACGGCGGAGAACCCCTGGAGCTTGGTGGACGCGTCGGAGCTTTATGTCGGCCTGCCCGAGGGGCAGATGGGCAATTCCGAGGTCGGCCATATGAATCTCGGCGCCGGCCGCGTCGTCATGCAGGATCTGCCGCGCATCGACCGTGCCATCGCCGACGGCTCGATCGCCAAAATTCCAGAGCTGGAAAAATTTGTCACCAAGCTGCGTGCCGCCAAGGGCGACGTGCAGCTGATGGGCCTGCTGTCGCCAGGCGGCGTGCATTCGCATCAGGACCATATGGTGGCGCTGTGCAAGATCCTGTCGGCGGCGGGTCTCGGCGTCGTGGTGCACGGCTTCCTCGACGGGCGCGATACGCCACCCCAGAGCGCCAAGGGCTTCGTCGCCGACTTCGAGGCAAAGATCGCGAACCTGCCCAATGTGCGCATCGGCACTTTAGGCGGGCGCTATTACGCCATGGACCGCGACAAGCGCTGGGAACGCGTGACGCTGGCCTATGACGCCTTCCATGGCGACGCGCCGCGTGTGGCGACAGCGCAGGCCGCGATCGACGAAGGCTATGCCCGTGGCGAGACCGACGAGTTCATCAAGCCGACGCTGATCGGCAACTTCCCCGGCTTCCGCAATGGCGATGGCCTGCTGATGGCGAATTTCCGCGCCGACCGCGCGCGGCAATTGCTCACCACGCTGATCGATCCGGCCTTCAAGGATTTTCCGCGCAAGAAGGTGACGAGCTTCTCTGCAATCCTCGGCATGGTCGAGTATTCGGCTGAGCTTGCAAAGCTCATGCCCTGCCTGTTCCCGCCGGTGGAACTGACACGCACCCTCGGCGAGATTGTCGCCGATCACGGCATGAAGCAGCTCCGGATGGCGGAGACCGAGAAATATGCGCATGTCACCTTCTTCTTCAACGGCGGTGAGGAGAACCTCTTCCCCGGCGAAGAACGCATCCTGGTGCCGAGCCCGAAGGTCGCGACCTATGATTTGATGCCGGAAATGTCGGCCTATGAGCTCACCGACAAGCTGGTCGAAGCGATCGGTTCCGACAAATTCGACCTCATCGTCGTCAACTATGCCAATGGCGATATGGTGGGCCATAGCGGCAATCTCAAAGCGGCGATCAAGGCCGTGGAAGTAGTCGATGAATGCCTGGGGCGCGTGCGTGACGCGATCATCGAACAAGGCGGCGCCCTCCTCATCACGGCCGATCACGGCAATTGCGAGATGATGAAGGATCCCATCACCGGCGAGCCGCATACCGCGCATACGCTCAACCGCGTGCCTTTCATCCTGGTCAATGCGCCGACATGGGTGCACAAGCTGCATGACGGACGGTTGGCCGATGTGGCACCGACCATCCTGGCTTTGCTCGGCATCATCCAACCCAAGGAGATGACCGGGCAATCGCTGGTGACGGATCCGGTGCCCGCAGCCCGCAATGCCGGCGCGGCCTCGGCGTGATTTTCTCCATCTTCCTGCAACGCAACCTCGCTGCAGCCTATCTGCTGTCGGCGAGTGCTGTCTTTTCGACGGCCGCAGCGCAGAGCACGAACGATTTGAAGAACGTGCAGCAGGAGATGGAATCCAATCAGAAGAAGGCCGACGAGCTGGCCAACAAGGCAGCAGCGCTCGACCGCGAAGTCTCGGACCTGCAGACGGCGCTGATTTCCGCCGCCGCCGATGTGCAGAAGCGCGAGCGCGAAGTGACCGAGATCGAAAACACGCTGGCGAGCCTGGGTGAATCCGAGCAGGAAAAGGAAGCTGCCCTGTTGCGCGGGCGCAAGGAACTGGCGGCCACGCTGGTCGCCCTGCAGCGCCTGTCCACCATGCCGCGTCAGGCGCTGCTCTTCAGCCCGCAAAAACCGATCGACATGGCACGTTCGGCAAGACTCCTCAGCGTCACCACGCCGGTCCTCGACGGCCGCGCCCGGTCGCTGCAGAGCGAGCTTAACGAGATCAAGGAGCTTCGGCAGGAAATGGCGCACCGGCGCGACGACCTCACGGCGGCACTTGCCAAGCTGGCGGGGGAGAACAAGCGCCTTTCCGATCTGGTCGCCAAGAAATCGGGGCTGCGGCAATCGACCTTGGCCGAGACGGACGCCACCAAACAGCGCCTGCAGCGCCTCGCCGACCAGGCCAAGAACCTGCAGGATCTGATCGCTCGCCTGGAGCAAACCCAGGCGCAAAACCCGACTGATGCCGAGGATGCGGCGGAATCGAACGAATCGGGCGATGCCCAGGTGGCCGCGCTGACCCCGGACACGCCCAAAAAGACATTAAGGCTCAAGAAGCCGGCCGACCTTAGGGCATTTCCCAAGGATATCAGCAAGCTGACACGGCCGGTGAACGGCAAGGTGGTGACCAAATTCGGCTCCACCACGGAAACGGCCGGCAGCATGAAGGGGGCCGAGGTCGAAACCCGGCCCGGCGCCCAAATTGTGGCCACATTTGACGGCCAGATTGTATTCGAGGGCCCGTTTCGTGGTTATGGCCAAATATTGATCATCGAGCACACGGGTGGGTATCATACGATTTTGGCGGGTCTCGACCGGGTGGTCGTCGAGGTCGGCCAATGGCTGAAAGCCGGCGAACCGATCGGTCGCATGGGCGCAGCCGGGAAACTGGAAACCGCGTCAGCGGCCGAGGCAGGATCGGCCGGCGGCGACAGCGACAGCAACTTGGGAGATGGGCGGCCCCGGCTTTACGTAGAACTGCGCCATAACGGCCAGCCATTCGATCCGGCGCCGATTTTCAAAACCAACAACAACTGAAGGTCATTTACGCATATGTTCCGCCAATCGCTCCTCGTCGCCACCGCGCTGGCCGCCGGCATCATCATCGGCACCGTCGCTTTCGGCCCGGCCCTGGTCCAGGCAGAATCCAAGGTTTCGACCGACGCCCCGCCGGTCAATACCTATGAACAGCTGAATCTCTTCGGCGAAGTGTTCGAGCGCGTGCGCGCCGCTTATGTCGAACCGGTGAAGGACGACCAGCTGATCGAATCCGCCATCAACGGCATGCTGACTTCGCTGGACCCGCATTCGAGCTATATGAATGCCAAGGAATACCAGGACATGCAGGTGCAGACCAAAGGCGAGTTCGGCGGCCTTGGCATCGAAGTCACCATGCAGGACGGCCTCATCAAGGTGGTGACGCCGATGGACGGCACGCCGGCGGCGAAGGCCGGCATGCAGCCCGGCGACCTCATCGCCCAGATCGACGGGCAGCCGGTGCAGGGGCTGTCGCTCAACGAGGCGGTCGAAAAGATGCGCGGCGAGATCGGCAGCAGCGTCAAGCTGACCGTGCTCCGTGGCGACCAGGATCCGTTCGAAGTGACCCTGAAGCGAGAAGTCATCCAACTGAAGTCGGTGCGCTGGGAGCTTGAGGACGGCAATATCGGTTATGTCCGCATCACCTCCTTCAGCGAGAAGACCGATAGCGGCCTGCGTGCCGCCGTCGACGAGCTGAAGAAGGCGACCAAGAACGATCTTCAGGGGCTGGTGCTCGATTTGCGGAACAATCCGGGTGGCCTGCTCGACCAGGCGATCTCCGTTTCCGACGATTTCCTGGAAAAGGGCGAGATTGTCTCGACCCGTGGCCGCGACCCCAACGACGCGCAGCGCTGGAACGCCGAGAGCGGCGACATCATCGGCGACAAGCCGGTCATCGTGCTCATCAACGGCGGTTCGGCCTCGGCCTCGGAAATCGTCGCCGGCGCCCTGCAGGATCACAGCCGGGCCGTGCTGATCGGCACCAAGTCGTTCGGCAAGGGCTCGGTGCAGTCGATCATGGCGATCCCGGGCCATGGCGCCATGCGCCTCACCACGGCGCGCTACTACACGCCGTCGGGCCGCTCGATCCAAGCGACCGGCATCGATCCGGACATCATCGTCGAGCAGGCCAAGATCGAAAAGCTCGGCGCCGAGAACCGGCCGCATGAGGCCGACCTCAAAGGCGCCCTCGCCAATCCAGGCAATGGCGAGTCCAAGGACGGCAACGCCCAGGAAGGCAAGAAGGACGAGGTGCCGGCCCAGCAGGTCGACCAGGCGCCCGGCACCGATGCCAAGAAGGATGGCGAGAAGAAGGAAGATACGACCCCCTTCGTCGGCTCGGAGCGCCAGCAGATCGCCCGCCCCGACGAGGACTTCCAGCTGGCGCGGGCGCTTGACCTGCTCAAGGGCCTCAACCTCATCCAGAGCAAGTCAGCCGCGAACTGACGTCATCAGCGCGACAGATGCGCGCTAAACCGGACGAGCCCAGAGATAGACCCGGGCCGCACGATCCCTATCCACCCGTCACCAGTGGGCGAGGGCAGTGGATCGGCGGCCCGGGCTTCATCTTTATTCTCCTCATCCTGCTGATCCTGGCCGGCGCCACGATCTATCTGCAGGCAACCGGGCAGTTGGGCAGCCTGCTCGCGCAAGGCGGGCAGCTCATCGGCCTTGGCCGCACGCCTGAAGCTGCACCGACCGGGCAAGGCGAACCGGCCCTGCAACCCATGGCCTCGATGGAGAGCGGGGGCGCTCCGTCGGCGCCCGTGAAACCGCTGGTGCTGGCCGCCATGGGACCGGCCGAGTTGCTGGAAAAGCGGCCACCGCCCAAGTCGCTGCGCCTCATACCCGGCGAGTTCGATCAGCCACCGCTGCTGCGTTTTGCCCGCCCCGCTCTCTTCCTCGGCAACCGGCCGCGGATCGGCGTGCTGGTGACCGGGCTTGGCCTCAATCGCGGTGTCACGGCCGCGTCCGTGGCGGATCTGCCGCCGGAAATCACGCTGAGCTTCAGCCCTTATGCGCCGGAACTTGCCGCCTGGATCGACGCCGCGCAGGCTTATGGGCACGAGGTATTGCTCGACCTGCCGCTGGAACCCCGGAACTATCCGCAGGACGATCCGGGACCGTTGGGGTTGCTCACCGCCCTCAATAAGCAGGAGAATCTGCGACGTCTCGGCGAGTTGCTCAAGGGAACAGACAGCATTGCGGGCCTTGCCACACAATTCGGCGACCGCTTCCTCGCCGACCCTGCCGCGCTGCGGCCGGTTCTTTCCGAACTTGGCCAGCGCGGCCTCGGTCTGGTGGTGACGGCGAATATCGAAGAGACCGCCAGGGACATGGCCGACGCGCCGAGCCATGCCCGCATCGACGAAAGCCTGCCGCAGGACGCGTCGCGCCAGGCATTGACGGCGGAAGTCGAGGCATTGCTGTCGGCCGCCAAGGTGAAAAGCCAGGTGCTCATCGCCGTGCCGGCCTATCCCCTCTCCATCGCCGCCTTGACGAGCCTTGCCGCGGCGGCCAAGGATCGCGGCTTGGCGTTGGTTCCGGCCACCGCCTTTCTCATCAGACAAGGAACGGCCCCATGAACCTCATGACCGATACCGAGATCGACCAGCTTCCCTATCGCAAGGGCGTCGGCATCGTCCTCCTCAACGGTCATGACCAGGTCTTCGTGGCGCAGCGCCTGGACAGTGCAGAGCCCGCCTGGCAGATGCCGCAAGGCGGCATCGACAAGGGCGAGGAGCCGATCGCTGCCGCCTGGCGCGAGCTTTATGAAGAGACGGGTGTCAAATCAGCGGTGCTCATCGCCGAGACGCCGGACTGGCTTCGCTATGACCTGCCGCGCGAACTGGTGCCGCATATCTGGAAAGGCCGCTATCGCGGACAGAAGCAGAAATGGTTCGCCTTCCGCTTCACCGGCATCGACGCCGAGATCAACATCAATGGCGAACACCCGGAATTCAGCGAATGGCGCTGGGCGGAGCTGAAAAAGACGCCCGACCTCATCGTCGCCTTCAAGCGCCCGCTCTATGAGCAGGTCGTGGCGTCGTTCGCGTATCTGGTGGGGTAACAGCCTTACTTGTCATGCCCCGCATAGGCGGGGCATCCACGAGTTTGTCAGAGACAGATGATAGTAACTCGTGGATCCCCCGGCCAAGCCGGGGGATGACAATTAAGCAGCACAGAACCCTTACCGATTCATCCGGTTGTCGACCAGGTCCGTCACCACATGGGGATCGGCCAAGGTCGAGGTGTCGCCGAGGGCGCCGTATTCGTTCTCGGCGATCTTGCGCAAGATGCGGCGCATGATCTTGCCCGAACGGGTCTTCGGCAGGCCCGGGGCCCATTGGATAAGGTCGGGGGCGGCGATTGGGCCGATCTCCTTCCTGACCCAGAGCACCAATTCCTTGCGCAATTCCTCGGTCGCAGTGACGCCGGCCTTCAGGGTCACATAAGCATAGATGCCCTGGCCCTTGATGTCATGCGGATAGCCGACGACGGCGGCTTCGGCGACCTGTGGGTGGGCGACCAATGCGCTTTCCACTTCTGCCGTGCCCATGCGGTGGCCGGAGACATTGATGACGTCATCAACGCGGCCGGTGATCCAGTAATAGCCGTCGGCATCGCGCCGGCAGCCGTCACCGGTGAAGTACTTGCCCGGATAGGCGCTGAAATAAGTTTCGGCGAAGCGCTTGTGATCGCCATAGACCGAGCGCATCTGGCCCGGCCAGGAATCTGCAATGCACAGATTGCCCTCGCAGGCGCCTTCCAGCACGTTGCCGTTGGCATCGACGATTTCCGGCATGATGCCAGGTAGCGGCTTGGTGGCCGAACCAGGTTTGAGCTTCGTGGCGCCGGGCAGCGGCGAAATGAGAATGCCGCCGGTTTCCGTCTGCCACCACGTATCAACGATGGGGCAACGATTCTTGCCCACGACGCGGTGATACCAGAGCCAGGCTTCCGGATTGATCGGCTCGCCGACCGAGCCCAAGAGGCGCAGGCTGTCCAGCTTGCACTTATGCACCGGCGCCTCGCCCTCGCGCATCAAAGCGCGGATCGCGGTGGGTGCGGTATAGAAGATGTTGACCTTGTGTTTGTCGCAGACCTGCCAGAAGCGTGAGGAATCCGGATAGTTCGGCACGCCTTCGAACATCAGCGAGGTGGCGCCGTTGGCGAGCGGGCCGTAGACGATGTAGCTGTGGCCAGTGACCCAGCCCACATCCGCCGTGCACCAATAGATATCGCCCTCGTGATAATCGAAGACGTATTGATGGGTGAACGAGGCGTAGACGAGATAGCCGCCGGTGGTGTGGAGCACGCCCTTGGGCTTGCCCGTCGAACCGGAGGTATAGAGGATGAAGAGCGGATCCTCGGCATTCATCGGCTCAGGCTTGCAATCGGCCGAGACCTTGGCCGCTTCCTCGTCGTACCAGACATCGCGCCCGGATTTCATTTCGACCTTACCGCCGGTGCGCTTCACCACGATGCAGGCGGTGACGTCCGGGCAGTGCTTCAGCGCGGCGTCGACATTGGCCTTCAGCGGCACCTTCTTGCCGCCGCGCAGGCCCTCATCCGCCGTGACGATGACGCGGGAATCGCAATCGACGATGCGGCCGGCGAGGCTGTCGGGGGAGAAGCCGCCGAAGACGATCGAATGGATGGCGCCGATGCGGGCACAAGCCAGCATCGCATAGGCTGCTTCCGGGATCATCGGCATGTAGATGGTGACGCGGTCACCCTTTTTGACGCCCTTGGCTTTCAAGACGTTGGCCATACGGCCGACCTGCTCGGCAAGCTCACCATAGGTGATGTGCTTCGATTCAGAGGGGTCGTCGCCTTCCCAGATGATCGCCGTCTGCTTGGCGCGCTTGGGTAAATGCCGATCGATGCAATTGGCAGCGACGTTGAGCTCGCCATCGTGATACCAGCGGATGCGCACCGCGCCGGTATAGTCGACATCCTTCACCTGGGTGTAGGGTTTGATCCAATCGATGCGACGACCCTGCTCGGCCCAGAAGCCCGCATTGTCCTCGACCGATTTCTTGTACATCGCATCGTATTGCGCCGCGTTGACGAGGGCGCGCGCGGCGGCATTCGCCGGCACATCGAAAACCTGCTGATCGCTCATACCGGCCGGGCCTCCCAAACCCGAAAAATCGCCTTGTTTTTCAAGGTGCCGGCTCATGAACTGGCACCTTATCAAGATCGATTATCGACAGATCGCACGGCCGTTACAAGGCTTTGCGCCCAAGGGATAACCTCGCGCAGAAAAAGCAACGGCCGGGATGCGAGTGCACCCCGGCCACCGTCAAAAAGATATCCCTACAAAAGGATGCGGCGGATCAACGCGCCGTCACCGGGCCTGCACCTGCGTGAGGAAGGCTTCGACCGCCTGCCTGAGGTTCGTCTGCTCGCGCAGCATCTGCTCCAGCGAATGAGTGACGTCGTTGGCGGCCGCACCGGTGCGGTGGCTCGATTCCGCCACCACGGCGATGGTGTGTGTCACCTCCTGCGTGCCTTGCGCGGCCTGCTGGACCGAGCTCGCAATCTCGCCGGTGGCGGCACCCTGCTCCTCGACGGCGGCGGCGATGGCGGTCGCCCCTTCGCTGATGGCGTTGATGGCGACCGTGATGTCACGGATTGCCGTCACGGCCTGGTTGGTGGTCGATTGGATCTCGCTCACCAGTTCCGAAATCTCCTGCGTCGCCTTCGAGGTCTGCCCGGCGAGATTCTTGACCTCCGAAGCCACGACTGCGAAACCCTTGCCGGCATCGCCGGCGCGGGCCGCTTCGATGGTGGCGTTAAGCGCCAGCAGATTGGTCTGGGCCGCGATCTCGCTGATGAGACCCAGCACGTCACCGATCTTCTGCGCCGCCTGTGCCAGCGCATCGAAGGTGCGGTTGGTTTCCTCGGCCTTGCTGACGGCAGCCTTTGAGCCGTCGGCGCTGGTGGTGACGCGCTGTGAGATCTCGGCGATCGAGGCCGAGAGTTCCTCGGTCGCAGCCGCCACAGTCTGCACATTGCCGGCCGCCTGGTTGGCGGCATTCGCCACAGCTTGGGCCTGGGTGCTGGAGCTTGATGCCGTATCGCGCATCGTGTCGGCGGTCTGGCGCAGGGCATCGGTCGACTGGCCGATGGTCACCAATGACTGCTTGATCTGGTTGTCGAACTGGCGACAGAGCTCCTGCAACTCGCGCCCTTTCTCAAGCTCGGCCGCCGACCGCGCCTTTGCTTCCGCCTCAAGACGCTCGGCCTCGAGTGCACTGGTGCGCAGACTTTCCAGTGCCGCCGACAACTTGCCGAGTTCGTCGGTATATTTCGGCGACGGCACCGGGTCGACAAAGTTGCGGCCGGTCAGGCGCTCGACGGCACCCATCAGCACCTGCACGGGCCGCGAGAAGCGGTTGAGGACAGCCAGGACACCGATGATCGCAACCACGATCGCAGCGAGCAGGCTCACGATGGCGATAACAAGCTTCCACTGCGCCGCCGCCAGCAAATCGCCGACATGCTTCTTGGCCTCGGTAAAAGCGACGTCCGAAATATTGAGAATCGCCTTAAATGGACCATTGCAGAGGTCGCTGAAGGCCTTGCCTTCCATAGCCGGCTTGCCGCTGTCGTCGAACTTGGCGACGATATCGACGAGCTTGGCCTGTGTCTCAGTGATCTGACCACGGGCAGCTTCCACCGCCGCCTTGATTTCGGGCAGAGTCGATGGCGTTGCCAATAATTCGTCCAATACCTGGAACCCACCAGTATAAATGCCGATGCCGGTATTCCATTCCGCGGTTTTTTCCGGCGGCAAGGGCTTGCTGGCAGCGACCTGCGTTCGCAGCAGCGTGCATTGCGGGCCATAGGTGTTGCGCAGCATCCAACCGAGGCGGCGCACCTGGACCATTTCGGCCAGGAAGGGATCCTGCTGCCGCACGACGTTGCCCATGACAACCGACATGGCGTTGAGGGCATCCTGGGTCTTGTAGACCGCGGCGCGCCAATCCATGGTCTTCTTCAGCGCCTCAGGCTTGGCACGTTCTTCCTTGGGCAGGGCCGCCTGTTCATAGAGCGTACCCTCGAGACCCTTCATCGCCTTAACGTTGGCGTCGAGTGTCGCAAGAAGCTCCGGCTTCCCGTCAATATCCATCCTATCGACTTCCGCCAGGGCAGCTGCGAGCACCGTATCGGCTTTGGCGATGACTTCATCAATCTTCGCCTTGGGATCGTCGGCGGTCTGGATGCTGGTCTGCGCTGGACTGATCTGGTCGCGCTCTGCACGTACTGCCTGGAAGACAGCGTAATCAGTGTTGACCGATATCTCGGCGATCTTGGCCGCGCGATAGTCCTGCCATGCCTGGAAGGCGAAGATGGCTACGGCGGTGATCAAGCCAGCCAGGATGACAACCTGAAGCGTGATCAGCAGTCGAGAAATCGAGGTACGGAACATGGGTTGCTCCCCAGACTGAGCGAATTGTCAGACTATTCCTAAATTCGATTTCTGATGATTTGGTTAATAAGCACTCAATTCAGATAGAAAACGGGGCAGGCTTTTGTCGCGCCTGCCCCGTTTGCGAGATTTTTTACATTTTTTTCTTACCGAGCGGCTGGAACGGCCCCTTCATCGCCGAGCGCGTACCAATCCACCTTGCGCGTCGCCACCATGGTGAGGACGAGGATGAGGAAAAGCCCGATCGTGCCGGAAAGCAGCGCGTAGCTCTCCATCTGGAGGAGCACATACATATAGCCGTGCAGGGCCGCCAGGATGAGGCCGGTCAGCACGCCAACCGTCCGCCGGATGGTGGCGCCGGCATAGATCGCGACAATGGCAATGTCGACCAGGCTGGCGATGAGATAGGCGCCACCGAAGGACATCTGCTCGGCCAAAGACAGCAGCAGCAGATAGAAGAGCGCGATGGCGGCACCGATCAGCAGATATTGCACCAGATGCACGCGGTCGCGTTTCAGGAGCCCCATCACGAAAATGGTGCCGAAGGTGAGCGCCACCACGAGCATGCCGTATTTGACGATGCGATCGGTCCGCTGATGAACGTCGCCAGGTTCGGTCAGGGAAACGCCGACGATATTCATGGCCGACGTATCGAGGTTGAACTCGCCATCGCGCCAGGCGAGCGGAATGCCGGTCGCCAGATGATTGATCGACCAATGGCCGCTGAAGCCGTCCTTGGTGATCTCGCGCGCGGCCGGCAGTGGCGAGCCGATGAAGTTGGGATGCGGCCAGTCGCTGGAGAGATCGATCTCGCTCTGTCCGCCGAGCGGCCAGATGCTCAAGGAATCGCGACCATTGAGCGCCAGCTTGATCGAAAAATCGAAGGGCTTGCCAGGGCTGAGATCAAGATCGGCGCGCAGGCCCTGCCCGCGCGGATGCTGCGGCAGCAGCCCAGCATCGACCTTCTGCGCTTTCCCATCGACCAGGAGATCGATCGACCGCAAGGCACGGGCGCCGGGCAGCAGAATGGCAAGGCTCGCCTCATTCCAATAGATCTGGTCCGGCGACACGTTCCAGTGTGCGAAATCCGGCGCCTCGAAGCGGCCGTCGATGGTGAGATCGGCACCATAGACCAGCACCTCGTAGATGCTCTTATGGCGCTTCTCGACCTTGGTCCTGGCCTCGATATGGCTGGCGGCCGGGAGGAAGGTCGCGAAATGGCGGATGCGGGTGAGGATTTCGGTGCCGTCGGATTTGGGGCGCATTTCCAGCGTGTCGTAGGGAACGACCAGGACTGGGGCGCTCACCGCCTGAAGCGGTCCCCATTGCTCGCCGACTTCGGCAATGACGTCGAGCTTGCGCTGCGCGCGCTCCTGCACAACGCCTTCGACCATCCCTAACGGGATCATCATGGCAAGGATGAGCAGGCTCAAGAAAAGGATGCGCTTGGCAGCCTCGAAACCTGAGCCGCGCCAGCGCTTGGGCCAAGGATTGGAGAGAGGTTCCGGCGGTTGGTCGGCGAGAATGGAATCGGTCATGAAAAACCCCTGTCAATTGCGTGAACAGGGGTTTGTCGCTTTGGATCCTGTCAGGCCGGGGACGGGATCGTGGCAAGATCGCGGCGTTGTTTGGATATCAGGGCTTCACGCCGCCCATCTTGCAGATCAGCTTCCATTGCGCCGCCGTGATCGGCATCACGGAGAGGCGCGATTGCTTGATCAGCGCGATGTCGGCCAAGGCCGGCTCGGCCTTGATTGCCTGCAAGGTGACCGGCGTTTTCAGGGGGCGCGACGGCTTCACGTCGACCATGCCGAACCTGCCGCTCTCATCGGTATGGTCCGGGTAGTACTCCTTGGCGATCTCGCAGATGCCGACGATCTCCAACCCCTCGTTGGAATGATAGAAGAAGGCTTCATCGCCCTTCTTCATCGCCTTGAGGTTGTTCGAGGCCTGATAATTGCGCACACCGTTCCAAAACGTCTTGCCGTCCTTCACCAACTGGTCCCAGGCGTATTTGACGGGCTCGGATTTGACCAGCCAATGGTTCATTTGGCGCTCCGCGGGAAGACATTGCGGTAGGGCTTCACCGTGACCGATTGAAAGAGGCCGGCCTTGGCGTAAGGATCGGCCGCGAGGAACGCGTCGACCGCGGCTCGGTCGGCGAAATCGACCACCAGCAGGCTGCCGATCATGGCCTCGCCGTCATCGGTCAGCAGCGGACCCGCCGAAATGAGGTGCCCCTCATGCTTGGTGAGATGCTCGACATGGGCCGGGCGGTTGGCAAGGCGCGTTTCGACATGGTTGGGCTTGTCGAGGCAGAAGATCATGAAGGCCATGGCTTTATCCTTATGCGTGAGAGGTCAGGCTTTGACGCCGGCACCGGCCAAGGCCGGGGCGGCGGAATCGAGCGGCCAGCGTGGCCGGGGGGCGTAATCGAAGCCGCTGCGTTCGCCGAGCTTCAAGCGCTCGATGCCGGCCCAGGCGATCATGGCGGCGTTGTCGGTGCAAAGGCGCGGCGGCGGCGCCACGATCGGCAGGTTGTGTTTGGCGGCAAGCGCCTGCAATTGAGCCCGCAGATGCTGATTGGCTGCGACACCGCCGGCAACGACCAGCGCGCTCAAATCGGGATGATCCGCTTTCGCTGCTTCCAGCGCGTGCCGCGTGCGGTCGATCAGGCAATCGACCACGGCGGCCTGGAAACCTGCGGCCAGATTGGCACGCGTTGTGTCGTCAAAGGCGTTCGCGGCGCGCAAGGCTTCGACACGCTGGCGCAGGGCGGTCTTGAGGCCGCTAAAGGAGAAATTGCAATCGGGCCGGCCCTTCATCGGGCGTGGCAGATCGCGGAACGGCGCCGACGCCTCGGCAGCCGCCTTGGCGACCGCTGGGCCGCCAGGGAAACCGAGACCCATCAGCTTCGCCGCCTTGTCGAATGCCTCACCGGCCGCATCGTCGATAGTGGCACCGAGTCGGCGATAGCGCCCTACTCCTTCGACGATGAGGAGCTGGCAATGCCCGCCGGAGACAAGCAGTAGCAGATAAGGAAAAGCCACGTCGTCGGTGAGCCGCGCCGTCAACGCATGCCCTTCCAGATGGTTGACGGCGATGAAGGGCTTCTTGTGGGCAAGGGCGATCGACTTCGCCATCATGACGCCGACGATGACGCCGCCGATAAGGCCAGGCCCCCCGGTGACGGCCACGGCGTCGAGATCGGCAAAATCCATCCCCGCTTGGCTCATGGCGGCGGCAATGGTGTCATCGAGATGATCGAGATGGGCGCGGGCGGCGATCTCAGGCACGACACCCCCGAAAGGGGTGTGTTCGGCAATTTGCGCAAAGATCGTGTCGGCGAGGATCCGCCGGTCGTCGGCCACAACCGCCGCCGCCGTCTCATCGCAGGAAGATTCGATACCCAAAACGACCATTTTGCGCGTTTTCCGCCATTTGCAATCGCACCGCCGGGCAGCTAGGAAAGGGCCAGCAGAAGCGAGGTAGTTATGGCCGGTTCGGAACCTGGGATCAACCAAAGCGGCACCCCCGAAAGCGCCGCGCCCAATAGCGCCGTGGGGGTACGCATCGGCACGCGTGGCTCGCCTTTGGCGCTCGCCCAGGCGGAAATGGTGAAAACGGGCCTCGCCGCCGCCCATGCGGCCCTCGCCGCCCCCGGGGCGGTCGAAATCGTCATCATCAAGACGACCGGTGACCAGATCCAGGACCGGGCACTCTCGGAGATCGGCGGCAAGGGCCTCTTCACCAAGGAAATCGAGGAAGCGCTCGTTGACGGCCGCATCGACGTCGCCGTGCATTCGATGAAGGATGTGCCGACGCAATTGCCGGACGGCCTCGAAATCGCCTGCCTGCTGGAACGCGAAGATCCGCGCGACGTGCTCATCAGCCGCAAGGGGAACAGCATCGCGACATTGCCGCAGGGCGCCGTCATCGGCTCGGCCTCGCTCCGGCGTCAGGCGCAGCTGCTGGCGCTGCGGCCCGACCTCAAGGTCATCACCTTGCGCGGCAATGTCGGCACGCGCCTCAACAAGCTCGCCAATGGCGATGCCGACGCGACCCTGCTGGCACTGGCCGGCCTGAAGCGCCTGGGCAAAGCGGATGTCGCGACCGCTATTCTCGACATGACCGAAATGTTGCCGGCCGTGGCGCAGGGCGCCATCGGTCTCGAAATTCGCGCGACCGATCGCCGCATGCAGGATCTGCTGGCACCGCTGCACCATGCCGCAACTGCTGCAGCCGTCACGGCCGAGCGCGCGTGCCTTGCCGAATTGGAAGGTTCCTGTCGCACGCCGATTGCTGCCCATGCCGAAATCAAGGGGGATCAATTGCATCTCACGGCCCTGATCGCGCTGCCAAACGGCAGCCGGGTACACCGCGACGAACGCAGCGGCCCGGTCAAGGATGCCGAGAAGCTGGGGCGCGACTCGGGGCGTGCCCTGAAGTCACTAGCCGGCCCCGATTTCCTGGCTTAATTTTCACCCATGCGCATTCTCGTCACGCGACCCAAGGAAGATGCCGACAATTTCGCCGCGACCTTGATCGCGCGCGGGATCGATGTCGTGGTCGAGCCGTTGCTGACGATTCAGCCGATCGCCAATCCCGCCATCGATCTTGCCGGTGTCCAGGCGCTGCTCTTCACCAGCGCCAATGGCGTCCGCTGTTTTGCGGCCGCGGAAAAGCGCCGCGATCTTAAAGTCTTCACCGTCGGCGAGGGCTCGGCAGCGGCAGCGCGCGCACTGGGTTTTTCCAACATCGAAAGTGCTGCAGGCGATGTCGGCAGCCTGGCAACGCTCGTTGCCGACCGCCTGAAGGCAGCCGACGGCGTGCTGCTGCATGCCGCTGGATCGAGCCTTGCCGGCGATCTCAAAGGACAATTGGAAGCTGCCGGATTCACCGTGCGGCGGGTGACGCTCTATGATGCGCTGACGGCCAGCGAACTGTCGCCCGGCACCCTGATGAATCTGCGCCTCGGCGGCATCGATGCCGTGGCCCTGTTCTCGCCGCGCTCGGCGCGCACCTTCGCCGATCTCTGGCGCAAGGCCAGCGGCAAGGCGGATGGGCTCAAGGATGTAACGGCGCTTTGCCTGAGTGCGGCCGTCGCACGCGAGTTCAACGACCTCGATTGGCGCCGCGTGGAGATCGCGGCACAACCCGACATCGCAGCCCTTCTGGCCCTGGTCGATGCGGAGCAGCAAAGGAGAGAGACGGAAATGTCCCATCCAGCGACCGACGCGAAGGGCGGTGGCACTCCAGATGCAGCGCCGGAGATCGACGAGAAGACGCGGGCCGCTGCAGCCAGCGACGCCGCGGCCGGTGCCGCCATCGTCGCCGCCATGCCCAGGCCAGCAAGCAATGGTCGCGGCGGCGCTCTCATCCTCGGCCTCATCGCCGGTGCCGTTGCCGGTGCCGGCATGGTGGTGGCAGAACCCTATTGGCGCCCCTATCTGCCGGTCACTGCGGCACCCACCAACAACACCTCCCTTGCGGCCCTCCAGGCCGATGTCAACGCGCTGAAAGCGGCGCTGGGCAACCGGGAAACAATTGACAGCGAAGCGCGGCACGATATCGAGGCATTGCAGAGCGAGATCACCAATTGGAAGGATCAGCTGTCGCAGGCAACAGGCAATACCGCCAACACGCCGACACCGATCGACCTCGGCCCCATCGAGATGCGCTTGGCGGCCCTTGAAGAGCAGTTGAAGAATCTGCCGGCGGCGCCGGCCCCTACCGAGGCAACCAGCGAGGCGGCGCCGGAAACGCCTGCCGTTGATGTCAGTGCCCTCACCGCCCGCATTGCCGAACTCGAAGGCAAGTTCGCTTCTCTGGGCGACACAACGACACGGCTCGATTTCCTCAGCAGCGAAACGGCGACGCAGAAGGCCGAGATCGAAACAGCGAAAGCCAAGCTCGATACCGTCTCGGCGCTGAACGACCGGCTGGCCGCCCTTGAAACGCAGGCAAAGTCCCTCGGCGACGATCTCACCAACCTGTCACAGGAAAATGCCGAAGCCGGCCTGAAGCGCCAGCGCGCGGCCGCTTTGGTTCTCGCCCTCGGCCAGTTGCGCGGTGCCCTGGGGAGCGAAGCGCCTTTTGCCGCCGAGCTTGCAGCCGCGGCGGATCTCGGCAAGGCGGACAGCGATCTTGCCGCCAAACTGTCGCCGACGATCGAGGCGCTGCAGCCCTTTGCCAATGACGGCGCACCTACGCTGGCACAGCTGCAATCTGACTTTCCGGCGGAAAAAATCGCGCAAGGCGCCGCCGCCGATACCGCCGGCGAAGCCGTGGGTGCAGAAGCCTCCTGGCTGCAGAAGACGTTCTCGCGCCTCTCCGAACTCATCACCGTGCGACCGGTGGGCGAGGTTGAAGGCGACGGTGCGCTGGCGCATCTCGCCCGTGGCGAAGCGCGGCTCGGCAATGGCGATCTCACCGGCGCCGTTACCGAGATCAAGGCACTGAGCGGCCAGGCCGGCGAAGCCGCCAAGGCCTGGCTCACAAAAGCCGAAGCACGGCTGGCTGTCGATGCGGCCAGTGCCGATCTCGCGGCGATCTCGGCCGAGGCGCTGGCGCCTGCGGTCGACGCGCCCGCTGCCGAACCTTCAAATTGAGAGGGCAGCGGCGATGACCTTCTTCCGCGTCCTCTGGTTCGTCATCAAGCTTGCCATCCTGGTCACCGTTGCGGTCTATCTCGCGAACCAGCCGGGCAATCTGTCGCTGGTCTGGTTCGGTTACCGCGTCGATCTGCATCCGATCGCCTTGTCGCTGCTCGGCGTGCTGCTCTGCCTGGCGCTGCTCTATGCCGTGGGCCGCATGGTCGCCCGTATCGTCGCGGTGCCAGGCGATATCGGCGCCATGCGCGGCGCGGCGCGCGAGGCGAAAGGCTATCAGATCCTGACACGCGGCTTGGCGGCCGCAGCCGCCGGCGACGCGCGGGAGGCCAAGCGCCTGTCGCTGCAGGCCCGCAAGCTCCTCATCAAGGGTGGCAGCGAGCCGCCGATCACGCGCCTGCTCGCCGCCCAAGCAGCACAGCTCGAAGGCGACGACGCCGCAGCGCACGCGCATTTCAAAGCGCTGGCCGAAACGCCGGAGACCGCCATTCTGGGCCTACGTGGTCTGGCGCTCAACGCGCTGAAGGAAGGGAACGAGACCGAAGCACGGCGCCTTGCCGAGCGCGCTCTCGCCGCCAACCCCCATGCGCAATGGGCAGCGGAAACCGCCTTGCGCCTGCAGGCCAAGGCCGGGCGTTTCGATTCCGCTGATGAAAGCTTGAAGGCGCTGGTGCGGGCCGGTGCCATCGACGCCAAGACCGGCCAGCGCCGCCGGGCGGCCCTGCTCACCGAAAAGGCCCGCCAAGCGCTCATCCCCGACGGTACCGACGTCTCGGCCGATGTCGCCATGAGTGCGGCGCGCGAAGCTGTGAAGCTTGCCGGTGGCTTCGCGCCCGCCCGCTTCGTGCTGGTGCGCCTGATGTTGCGCCAGGGCAAGCGCAAGGAGGCGATGCGCCTCATCGAGCAGATCTGGGACAGCCATCCCCATGAGATCCTCGGCGAGCTCTATCTGACTCTTGGTGAGAACGAAAAGCCGCTGGAGCGCACGCAGCGCCTGGAGCGGCTACAGAAACAGAACCCCGATCACGCCGAAAGCCACCGCATCCTTGCCGAAGCGGATATTGCCGCCGAATTGTGGGGCGAGGCCCGACGCCATATCGACCGCCTCACCGCCATCGAAACCGAACAATTGGGTGGCCCAGCCCGCGCTACCTGCCGCGCCCTCGCCCTTCTTGAGGAACGCGAACGCCACGACCCGGTGACCGCTCATCGCTGGCTGGATGCTGCAAGTGCCGCCAGACCGGATGCCGCCTGGCTCTGCCAGCAATGCGGCAACCGGGGTGAAGCCGGGCCGGAAAGCGGGCACTGGCAGCTCGTCTGCCCGCAATGCCAGGCGATCGACAGCCTGGAATGGCGCCATGGAGCGGCAGGTCGCCTGGGCGGTTCGGCGCTTGCATTGGCTGAACCCATTGATCGGGCGAAGGAAATTACCGTCCTGACGATAACTGGCGAAGGCGCGCGAAAGGCGGAGACGGGTGCGAATTCTGACGCCGCATCTGTTGACGCCGCCCGGCTGATAAACTAGCTTCCGGCCCGCGCCAACAAGGCCCGGCGCCGCCTTAGCTCAGGGGTAGAGCAACTGATTCGTAATCAGTAGGTCCGCGGTTCAATTCCGCGAGGCGGCACCATTTTTTTATTCCAGCCGACTCTTGGCTCGCGGATCCCAGTGCCGCCGCATTTTCCTGATCAAGGCATTACAGCTCTGGCGTTGTCAGATGGGCTGCTTTCATCGCAAAAAGAACGTTTAGCCAACAAGAATCAATCATTCCCCCGAACCGACGACAACCTGTCGCGGTGCATGCAGCTACTTGCACTACCGCAGGGTGGCTGGAACAATACGGAAAATTGGCCGTTCAATAGCGTGAGGAGAGCGTGAGGAGTCCATTGGACGATATTTCCCGCATGACCGCTGTACTGCCGCAGATACCTGAAGCCCTAACGACGGTCCTGACCGACAGCACGACGGAAACGATTATCGTCACGGACGGCGACTGTCGGTCAGCCGATGGTCCGACGATCCTTTTTGCTAATAAGGCGGCAATGATTCGCTCTGGCTATGCGGTGAGCGAAATGATCGGCAGAAAACTCCGCTTGCTCTATTCCGACGACGTATTCCCCGCCGTCTTGGCAGGCCTCGTCAAAGCCTGTGACGATCGCAATCCCGTCGTCACGGAGCTACAGACAACAACGCGCGATGGTCAGCTCCGCTGGCTGGAGATCATCACAACACCCGTCATGGACGCCGCGGGCATCGTACAGAACTTTGTCAGGGTCGGCCGCGATGTCAGTGCACGCAAGCATGCCGAGGCAAGCCGCGAAACGACACAGCGTCTTCTGGCATCCGTATTCGGAGTGATAAACGAACCTCTCGCCGTCGCCGACCCCAAAGGCAATTTGACCATGGCCAATACGGCCGTTACCCGGAAGCTCGGCTGGAGCATCTTCGATTTGATGGGAAAGCCGGTGACAAATGTCCTCGCAGAAGCCGACCGGCCGGCAATCGATGAGATGATGTCCGCTGGAAGCGCGCTGGATCAAACGCGACAGATAAAATGCTTGCTCCGCATAAAGGGCAAGCCCGACCGTCCTGGCGAGGTCGACCTTACATCCATCCTGCAACAAGACGGCCAGCAATATCACGTCCTCACTTTGCGTCCGCAGAAGGATGATGCGGCGACCGATGCCGACTGGAATTTCGAATTGGCCGTCCGGGAGGCCATGAAAGGCGGTGGGCCAGGATCAAATGTCGTGGCCGGAAAGCTGCAGCTTGTTGGCCTTGAGGACGTCAAAGAATCGCTTGGAGACAAGTGGCCCGCTATTGCGCAACGGGCCTTTGCGATCGCGGAGAGGGCGATAAAGAAAAGCCTTCGCCCCGGTGACGTTTTCCGCAAGACGACCGAAGATGGCTACCTGGTTTTGTTTGCTCATTTGTCAGAAAACGAAGCGCAATTCAAAGCGCGCGCCATTGCGGACGAAATCAGAGAAAAACTCACTGGAGAGATCCCGGATTTGGCCGAGGCCAAAGTAGCCTCGATAACTGGCACTGTTCCAATCGAAGGGGCCCAGCAATCCGAAGAGTCAATCATCGCCCGGATCGAACGGCAGTTGCGTGAGGAGCGGGAGAGAACGGAGATTGAGGCCAAGGCGGCGCTCAGCAACGGCTTGAAGAAGGGGCACGCGGTATTCTCGCATGCAATGACGGCGACAGGCAGTCCGGCTCCCGTTGTCTTCGTCAATCTCTCGCCGGAGATGAAGGACGCCGATGAGGCGCTCAAAGCGCTGGGGATCAATCATTTGGCACTCGAGGCCGAGAACTTTCTGTTGGCGGGCGCGGCTCAACGAGTCTTAGGTGGATTATCGAAGAGCGTCGGCGAATTGATCGTCACGCCGGTTAGGCTGCAGACGCTGGCACAACATCGAGCATCCGAGGCATGGCTCGAAGTTGCACGAACATTAGGGGAGGCAGCCAAGCGGCAGATCGTCGTCGAATTGCGGGAAATTCCCAAGGATGTCGCGTCGTCCCGCATCGCGGATACCATTCAACGACTCTCGTCTCTATTCAAGTCGATAGCCATAGAGCTGCCCGAGACGGACTTGGCTTTTGTCGACAAGCTGCCTTCTCAGATCCGCCTGATGACCATTGAATATGCCCGCATTCCGTGGGCGGGCGATGCGGAGCTCACCAGCAACTTCGCCAGAACCCTGAAAGTACTGGACGCCAAACAGCGGCGGCTTGTCGTCCGGCATGTCTCGTCGGTACGACGGCGCAATATCCTGGCCAAGCACGGGATCACGCTGTTCGCCAGCTGACGGTACGGCCGCTTTGGCGTGGGAAGCTCTCTCCCAGGTTCGAGTTTTTTGCTCTACGGGCCGGAAACCGTGAAACTTAACTCTTAGCCCCGCATTTCAACTCTCGTTGGAAGCCCAAAGAATGCCAACCAGATGCCACCGGTTCGCTATCGGGTGTGGCTCTGCTATGCAGGGAGAAGCAGGCGATGACCGAAGAAGAAGCAAAAGCTGGGAGCGGACAGGGTGATATGAACGGCGGCCGCCCCTATACGCTTGACGTGCTCGCAGAGCGTTGGGAATGCACCGGTGCGCATGTCCGGCGCCTTTGTACCGCGGGCAAGCTGCGTCATTTCAAGATCGGCAACCTCTATCGCATTCCGGTAGACGCAGTGCTTGAATTCGAGGTCGGCCATTACGGAGAGGACAAGGCCACGTCGCCTGTCGGTGCGACCATGTCGTCGGAGAAGGACGATCCCGTGGCCGCCTATATCCGGTCCTATCGTGAGCGGATATCGGCACTTCCCGGCGGGCCAGTCCTGCCGCTGCCGCTTCACAATGCCAAAGACGATTGACTGGCCGTGTTGCGCTTAGAGCGCTGCTCTCTATCCAAACAGACTAGTCGAGTAGCATTATTATCCTAAAAAATGCCTGCGGACCTGCTCGGCCAAGCAGAGCCGCGGCGCTTGGCGAGATCACTCTCAGCCGGATTGCCACTCCATCAGCCGCCGATCTGTGGTATAGAGAACATAAGGGCGCTGGCGAGCTGCCTTAAATGGGGTGGCAGCTTGCAAGTTTGGGGTTATTGACGTGGACATCTTCAAGATTCCACGCTTGTGCTTGCGTTCAGCGCGAGCCAGGTTTTTGCGCCTGCGCAATGGGATCAATTCAATCGACGCCAACCAACGGCGCCTGATTATCAGCGAGGCTGGCGCGACGGGCATCGAATACGCCTTCATCGCCTGCTTCATCGCGATTGCGATCAGCATCGGCGTGGGTCTTGCCGGTAACGGCCTCAATAAGATGTTCTATATTATCGGCGATAAGATGATGAATGCCTCGAACACGGCGCAAAGTTCAAACTGATAGCGGAAGGCTTGTTCCCGCTCTATTTCGCCGGTCTTGCGGCCATGGCAGCGCTGCCAATGAAATCAACGGCGAACATCAGCATGTCGATCGTCTGGCGATCGCCGGCCAGCGGCAGGATCACGCTCTCGACAAAGAGAAAGTCCTTATGCGGACCGATATAGGGCGGCCGTGCCAAAAGCGGACGCCGCGCGTCAATCACGCGGACATTGTTGTCCCAGACCGTCGACCCTGCGCGTTGAAACGGAATGTCACTCAAGAACCGCCCTGTCCAGTCCTCAGCCATATGCCGGCGCAACGCCGAGCCCACCAGGCGATAACGGAAATCGAGGGGGTCGGCCTGCACATCCATCAACATCAGATGCGGGACCAGACGCGGCACATCAATGATTGGGTCGAGATCCCGCCGGGATGGCAGCATATCCGGGTCGTCGAGGGCACGCTGCTTGCCGAGCCAGTAGTCATAACCGGCCAGGACGGATGCAGACCTTATGTCACCTCGGTCGAGCATTGGACGGCTTAGCCCCCGATCAGATCCAGCCACTCCTGTTCCGATAGTACCACAATGCCAAGTTCAGCCGCCTTGGCTGCCTTGGAGCCGGCACCGGGGCCGGCAATGAGATAGTCCGTATTCTTGGAAACCGACCCAGCAACCTTGGCACCCAGGCTTTCCGCCCGTGCCTTCGCCTCATTCCGCGTCATCTGCTCCAGCGTGCCCGTGAAGACGACCGTCTTTCCGGCGATCTTGGAATCACCCACCTTCGGCGGCACGAAAGGCAGCACATCCACGAAGCCGGCGAGATCTTCGACCACTTCGCGGTTATGCGCCTCGTCGAAAAAGTCGATGAGATCGGTGCGGATCGATGGCCCGATGCGAGCGATCGTCGCGAAATCCTGATAGGCAGCACTTTCCGAATCCTTGGCGGCGATCATCGCATCGCGCCAAGCCTCAAGGCTGAGATAGTGCCGGGCAAGAAGCTTTGCGGTTTCCTCGCCGATCTGCGGGATGCCCAGCGCATAGATGAAGCGTTCGAACGAAATCTGGCGGCGTGCTTCGATGGCGCGCAGCAGATTGTCAACGGAAAGCTGCCCCCACCCCTCTCGCTCCAGCAGCGCGTCACGCTTGTCTTTCAGCCGAAAGAGATCGGCAGGCGATTTGATGAGGCCGTCAGCGAAGAACGCTTCGATGTGCTTGCCCCCCAGCCCGTCGATATCGAAGGCCATGCGCGAAACGAAATGCCGCAGGCGCTCGACGGCTTGGGCCGGGCAGATCAGTCCACCGGTACAGCGTGTCGCAGCCTCACCCGGAACACGTTCGACATGGCTGCCGCAGACCGGGCATTTGGCTGGGAACTTGAAGGGTGCGGCGCGGTCTTTGCGATCAGGGTCCAGCACGGCAACGACTTGTGGAATGACATCGCCCGCACGCTGCACGATCACTTTGTCGCCGACGCGGATATCCTTGCGGGCGATCTCGTCCTCGTTATGGAGCGTCGCTCTGCCGACCATGACGCCACCAACATTCACCGGCTCCAATTCGGCAACCGGCGTCAGCACACCGGTGCGGCCGACCTGAATAGTGATGGCGTTGAGGATCGTATGCGCCTGTTCGGCGGGGAATTTATGGGCGATCGCCCAGCGCGGGGCGCGGCCGATGAAGCCCAGCCGTTCCTGCCAGTCGACGCGATCGACCTTGTAGACGACGCCATCGATATCGTAATCGAGCTTGGCGCGATCACTCTGGATGGATTCATAGAAGGCCAATGTCTCGGCCAAATCATGCGCCACCTTGCGGCGCGGATTGACCGTGAAACCCCAGGCGAGCAGCTGTTCGTTGAGGCCATGCTGACTTTCCGGCCGCTTCTTCAAGCCTTCGACAGCACCGAAAGCATAGGCGAAGAATTGCAGCGGACGCGACTTCGTGATGTTGGAATCAAGCTGGCGCAGAGAACCGGCCGCCGCATTGCGCGGATTGGCGAAGACCGGCTTGCCGGCGGCCTCCTGCGCTTCGTTGAGCTTCAGAAAGCCAGCTTTTGACATATAGACTTCGCCGCGGATCTCAATGCGCGTCGGGTGGTTGCCGTCCTTCAGCTTCAGCGGCACGCCAGATACATGCTTCAGATTGGCGGTGATGTCCTCCCCCACCGCCCCGTCGCCGCGGGTGGCGCCGCGGATAAGAACACCGTCTTCATAGAGCAGATTGGCGGAAAGGCCATCGATCTTCGGCTCGGCGGCAAGCGGCACCGGCGTCTCGGCGGAAAGACCCAGAAAGCGCCGAATGCGATCGACGAAATCCGTCACATCTTCCGCGGCGAAGGCGTTGTCGAGCGAGAGCATCGGCACCAGATGCGCTACTTTGGCAAAGCCCTGCGCCGCCTCGGCCCCCACCTTGTCGGTCGGCGAATCAGATCGCTTCAATTTGGGAAAATGTTTTTCGAGCGCCTCGTTGCGCTGCATCAGCGCATCGAACGCGGCATCGGTGATTTCCGGCGCGTCGTTTTGATAATAGAGCTTGCGATGGTGCTCGATCTCCTTGGCGAGCTGTGCCAATTCGTATTGCGCCTCCATCTGGTTGAGCTCGGCAACAGCCTTTTGCGCGGGTGCCATTTTCTTGCTCATGCCGCGCCCTTCAGCAGCTTGTCGGCTGCCGCCCGCGCCTCGTCGCTGATCGTGGCACCCGACAGCATGCGGGCGATCTCTTCGCGGCGCAGTTCCTGGGGCAGCGTGGCGACGCTCGTTGAGGTGACGCCCTTGGCGACCTTCTTTTCGACCCGCCAATGCTGAGCACCAAGAGCGGCGACCTGGGGCGAATGGGTGATGACCAGAACCTGCAGCTGTTCAGCGAGGCGCTTCAACCGTTCACCGACCGCTGCCGCGGTCGCCCCGCCGATGCCGGCATCAACCTCGTCGAAAACCAGCGTCGGCACCGGCTGCGCTCGAGACAGCGAAACCTTGAGTGCCAGCATGAAGCGGGCAAGCTCGCCACCGGAGGCGATGCGCTGAATGGGGCCAGGCTCGGCACCGGGGTTGGTCGCCACTTCGAAAGCGATGCGATCGACGCCGTTTTCACCAAGCTGGGCATCCGGCAGCGCCTCGACCCTGGTCGCAAAGCGCGCCTTTTCGAGCTTCAAAGGCGCCAGCTCTTTTGTCACCGCAGCATCCAGCATCTTGGCAGCCTTTTGGCGCGCCTGCGTGAGTGTTCCCGCTGCCAAGAGGTAGGCCTTGCGTGTTTCCGCCGCACGCGCCGTCAGCCCGGCGATATCACCGCTCTTGCCATCGATGAGCTGCAGTCGTGCCGAAAGGTCGGCCAGCAGATCGGGGAGCGTGTCGGCGCGGACCCGATGTTTGCGCCCTAAGTCGCGCAGCAGATGCAGCCGCTCCTCGACGCGTTCCAATCGTGCCGGATCGGCATCGAGCGAGGATTGCAGATTCTGGATGCCGGCGATCGCGTCACGCAATTCGACACCGGCACGGTCCAGCGATCCGGCAATCGCAGCCAGTTCGGGCCCTAGCGCTTCACCAAGCTTGTCGCTTAAGCGCTGCACGCGACGCTCGGCGGCGATCAAAGCGCGGTCAGCACCGCGGTCGCCGGCCAAATCCTGATGGGCTGCATTCACGGCTTCGATCACCTGGGCGCCCGACATCAGCAACTGGCGCTCCATGGCGAGCTTGGTTTCTTCCTCCGGCTGCGGATCGGCTAGTTCCAGCTCCGCTACCGCATGGCGCAGAAAATCTTCATCGGCCCTGGCCTTTTCCAGCACGGACTGCGCCTCGGTAAGTGCCGCGTCGGCCGCGCGCCATTGACGATAGGCCTCTGCCGTCCGGGCAGCTTCCGCGCGGTGACCGCCGAAACCGTCGAGGAGGTCGCGATGCGTTGCCGGATCAAGCAGGCCATGTGTTTCAAACTGGCCTTCGATTTCGATGAGATGCTCGGCCAGCGACTTCAGGAAGGCAACGCTGACCGGTTGATCGTTGACGAAGGCGCGGCTGCGGCCGTCGCTGCCCAGTTGCCGCCGCAGGATGAGATTCTCGTCGCGCTCGATCCCCTGCTCGTCCAGCAGATTGAGGGCGGCGTGGTTGGACGGCAGATGAAACTCCGCCGCGATAGACGCCTGAGCGGCCCCCGCACGCACGAGACCACTTTCGGCCCGCGCGCCCAGCGCCAATCCCAAAGCATCAAGCAAAATCGATTTACCGGCGCCGGTCTCGCCCGTCAGCACGGTGAGCCCCGGCGCAAAGGCAAGTTCCAGCTTCTCGATCAGAACGACATTGGCAATGGTGAGGCCGACCAACATAGGCCCGCCAGCCTCGCCTTATTGCGGTGCCGGGATTTCGCCCGGCGGCATCAGAACCTGCTCACCGGAGGGGTCATTCCCTGGCTCCGGCGCCATCAGATCCTCGGTCGAATTGGTCGAGAGCGCCGGCCCCTGGTCGGTAGCGGTCGCCGCCGGCGCTGCCGGGACAGGCGCCGCTGCCGGCGCGCCGCTCGCATCCGGCAAAGGCAGGCCGGTGACTGGATCGACAGGCACCGCGTCGGGCGCGGGCGCCACGTCCGAAGGCGGTGTCTCCAGGGTTGCTGGTGTTTCGGTCACCGGCTCGGCGGCGCCAAGCCCCTTCACCTCGGCCGGATCGACGAGCGCCAATGGAGCTTCAACCTCGGCCCCTTCCGGCGTCAGGCCCTTGCTGGTGATGAGATTATAGGCGTCCTGATACCATTCCGAGCCTGGATAGTTGTAACCAAGCACTGCCGTGGCCTTTTGCGCTTCGGGGAACACGCCAAGGGCGATATAGGATTCCGTCAACCGTTCCAATGCTTCGGGTACGTGGCTCGTAGTCTGGAACTTGTCGATCACCGTCTTGAAGCGATTGATCGCCGCAAGATACTGGCTGCGCTTCAGATAATAGCGGCCGACATCCATTTCCTTGCCGGCAAGGTGATCGCGCACCAGATCGAGTTTCACCGTGGCGTCGCGCGAATAGGGTGTGTTGGGAAAACGAGCCACGACATCGGAAAGCGCACGCTGCGCCAGTTCGGTATTGCCCTGGTCGCGTGTCACGTCCTCGATCTGCTCGTAGTAGCAGAGGGCACGCAGATAAAAGGCATAAGCCGCACTGCGATTGCCTGGATGAAGCTCGATGAAACGCTCAAGTGCCGGAATGGCGTCATCGTATTTATCGACCTGATAATAGGAATAGGCCGACATCAACTGAGCCTGGGTCGCCCATTTCGAATAAGGATGCTGGCGCTCCACTTCGTCGAAGAGCTTCGCGGCCTTTTCCGGCTGGCCCGAATCCAGTGTGTCCTTGGCGTTGTTGTAGAGGATCTCGACCGGGGTATCCGGAATCTCCGGCTCGGGAGAAGAACAGCCGGCAAGCCAGCCCGCCGCCAGAAGGAGCCCCATCGCCCCAACCGGGATACGGCGCCAAGCATTTGATTTCACACTGTTTCGAGTCGCCATAGATCCATTTTCCCCGGGCCGAAGCGGCTCGACTATAGGCGGGCGGCGCTTTGGGCTCAAGTACAAGGGTGGGGCTGGCTCGCTTTGCCCAAGTGATTGTTATCGGGGCAAAAAAAGGGGCCCGGGCAGCAAGCGCCACCCAGGCCCTGATCAGTCTATAGGCACCTCGGAAAGGGCGACAAACGCGCCCTTTCCTGATCGGAGCAAGCTTAGTTCGCCTGGCGGCGCAGGAAAGCTGGAATATCCAGCGTTTCCTCCTCATGACGGATCTGCGTGAGGCGCTCCGTCGGATCGAGGTTGAGCGAAGGCTGCACCGGTGCTTCCTGACGCGTCACCCGGGGTTCCGGGCGCTGCACGCCGGCAGGCACCGCGTCACGGGCCGGCATCGCCGTCTTACCCTGGCCACCGAAGCGGCTGGTCATTTTTTCGAACAGCGTCGGGGCCTTTTTGCGGGCTTCGGCCTGCGGCGCCTGCACCATGGAGTTCTGCAGGGCCTGCGGCATCACGGTTTCCGCCCGCTGCTGCTCGACCGCCGGCCTGGCCGACAGATTGAGGCTGGGGGCGGCAGCGCTCGGCTGCACGACCGGCTGGGCCATGGTCGGTTGCTGGCGGGCTTCCATCGCCGGCGGCGCCACGAAAGTGCCGACGGTCGAACGCTCAAGCTGACGCTCAGGCTGCTTCTGGGTGATGCCTTCCAGAGCCGCCATCTCGTCCTTCAGGATCGGCCGCATCGGCTGGGCCTGAAGAGCGGTGGCACCCATGGTCGGGGTCATCATCGCAGTGTGGCCCATCTGCGGCTGGCCCATGGTCATGGCGCGATTGGCCGAAGCCGTCACGGCCTGGACACTGATCGGTTGCGCGGTAAGCGGGCTGGACGCTACCGCATCCATCCGCGGTTCGGCAACAAAGCCACCGGGCTGTGGGTTCGGATTGCGGGCGACGATCGAGAGACCACCCCCCATGCTGCTGCCGCGCGGTTGCACCTGGGCGATGGATTCAATACCCGTCGCCACGACCGAGATGCGGATCTTGCCATCGAGAGCCTGATCGAAGGTCGAGCCGAAGATGATGTTGGCATCGGGATCGACCTCATCGCGGATGCGATTGGCCGCTTCGTCGACTTCGAACAGGGTCATGTCCATGCCGCCGGTGATGTTGATGAGGACACCGCGGGCGCCCTTCATGCTCACCTCATCGAGCAGCGGGTTGGAGATGGCAGCCTCGGCAGCGGCAATCGCGCGGTTTTCGCCGGTCGCCTCGCCGGTGCCCATCATCGCCTTGCCCATCTCGCTCATGACGGCGCGGATATCCGCGAAGTCGAGGTTGATGAGGCCAGGCATGACCATCAGATCGGTGACGCCGCGAACGCCCGAATAGAGCACTTCGTCGGCCATCTTGAAGGCGTCGGCGAAAGTGGTCTTTTCATTAGCGATGCGGAACAGGTTCTGGTTCGGAATGATGATGAGCGTATCGACGTATTGCTGCAGTTCCTGGATGCCGGAATCAGCCAGGCGCATGCGGTGCGCGCCTTCAAAATGGAAGGGCTTGGTCACCACGCCGACGGTGAGGATGCCCTGCTCGCGGGCGATCTGCGCCACGACGGGGGCAGCACCGGTGCCTGTACCGCCGCCCATGCCGGCGGTGATGAAGGCCATGTTGGAACCGGCAAGCTGCTCAGCGATTTCACGCACCGCTTCTTCGGCCGAAGCACGACCGATATCGGGACGCGCACCGGCACCGAGACCCTTGGTGACGGTGTTGCCAAGCTGGATGCGGCGTTCGCACAAGCTCTGCTGCAGCGCCTGCGCGTCGGTATTGGCCACCATGAACTCGACGCCTTCCAGCTTCGAGCGGATCATGTTGGAAACGGCATTGCCGCCAGCGCCGCCGACACCGATCACGGTGATCTTTGGGCGGATATCGAACGGATCTTGTGGCAGAGAAAGATTGAGCGTCATTGAGGTGCCTCCTTTTTTAAGATCGCTTATTCCGTACGCATGATCAGAAATTATCTTTTAGCCAGGTTCCGAAACGGCCCATGAGGCCGTTCGACGCCTGTTCGCGGGGTTTGCCGGGGTGAAGTGCCTCGGCATCGGTTTCGAGGGCGTAAGAGAGCAGGCCCGATGCGGTCGCAAAGGCCGGCCCGTTGGTCGCGTCGGCAAGTCCGTGAACGCGCAAGGGACGGCCCATGCGCACCTGCTTGTCGAGAACGAGGGATGAAAGTTCGCGCACGCCGGAAAGCTGGCTGGCGCCGCCGGTCAGCACGACGCGGCGACCGGCCACCTTGTCGAAGCCGGAGCTCTCGAGGCGGGAACGAACGAGTTCGAATGTTTCTTCGAGGCGCGGCTGGATGATGCCGATGAGGATCGAACGCGGGATGGCGTTCATCAGGCCGTTCTCTTCCTCGCCCACCTGCGGCACCTGGATGATCTCGCGCTCGTCCGCGGGTGTCGCCAGGCAATTGCCGTAGAGCGTCTTCATCCGCTCGGCATGGGTGAGCGGCGTCGACAGGCCACGAGCGATGTCGTTGGTGACGTGCCCGCCGCCGATCGGCACCGAATCGGTATAGACGACATGACCATCGAAAAAGACCGCGAGCGATGTCGTGCCGGCGCCCATGTCGATCACCGTGACGCCGAGATCCATTTCGTCATCCACCAGAGTCGAGAGACCCGAAGCGAAAGGCGATACCACCAGCGCCTTGATATCGAGGTGACATTTCGCAACACAATTGGTGAGGTTGCGCACGGCACCGGCAGCGGCAGTGATGACATGCATATCGACGCCGAGTCGCTCACCGAACATGCCCCTCGGATCGCGGATGCCCTTGGAGCCATCGATCGAATAGCCGACGGGAATCGAATGGATGAGCCGGCGCTCGGCATTGCCATTGATCTGGCTGCCATGCATCAGCACGCGCTCGAGATCGTGCTCGGCTACCTCGCGGCCTGAGAGCGGCACTTCGACGCCGACGGTCTGCGAGGCGGGATAGCCGCCGGAAAGGTTGAGCACCACTTCATGGATCGTCTCACCGGCCATCTGCTCGGCGGCGTGGACGGTAGACAGGATCGCCATTTCGGCCTGTTCCATGTCGACGATCGTGCCGGCGCGCACGCCGCGCGAAACCTGATGGCCGATCCCAACCACGTTCGGCCGCCCGTCATCGGCAACGCGCGCGATGAAGCAACAGACCTTGCTGCTGCCGACATCGATGGCGGCAATCAGTCCGTTCTTGGGCGCGATACGTGGCTTCTTCATCTCTTTTATCTTCCTGCCTCAGGTCGCGTTGTTCTTCGCGCCCGGGGCCGAAACCGGCGTCACCGCCGGTGTCAGGACCGGCTTCGCTTCCGGTTTGGTCTTAGGTGATTTCGTGGCGCCAGCCCCCTCGACATCCTCGGCAACAGCCGGGTGCGCCTGGCGCACCACCAGCTTGTCGTCCTGCCTGAGGTCGATGATGCTGATGTCCTTGTCGAGCAGATGATGCTGGCGCTCCAGCGCCGCGAATTTCTGCCAGGCGCCTTCGGCTGCCACTTCCGGCAGCTTGATATCGACGCCGTTATCGAGGCGCAGGTTCCAGCGCCGGTTGCCGACGAGAACGGCGGCCGTCACGCGCTTTTCGAGTTCCGGCTGCAAGGCGAGCATGGCGAAGAGGTCGCCAGCTTTCTGCGGCGCCGCCTCGCCAACGATGACCGGCAGCTTGCCGAAGCGCGCCACATCCTTCACCGCCAGCACGTCGCCGGTGCTGCTCACCAGATAGAAATCGCCCTTCTTCTGCCACAGCGCCAAGGGCTCGGCTTCGGTCAAGGTCACGCGCAAGGTGCCCGGCAGGCGCCGCTCGACCACGGCCGCCGTTACCCAGGGCAGGTCGACAATGCGCTGGCGTGCCGCTTCTAGGTCGATATCGAGGATCGGATCGCCTTTCATGGCGCCCAATGCCAGCATGATATCGTCCTTCGGCGTTTCCTTGCGGCCTTCGACTTCCAGGGTCGAAAGCGCATAGCCGGCATTGGCCGTCGCGGAGACGAAGCGCTGGCTGGCACTCGCGGCGAGATAGCTCATCCAGCCGCTGCTGAAGCTCCAATAACCCAAACCGCCGACGGCCGCGCTGATCCCCAGCACCAGCCCGAACGTGGTCAGGTGGCGCTCGATCGCCGAGCGCGGACGCTTACGCACCGGCACGCGCTGGGTGGCACTCACCTGGCGCTTGCGCGGCATCGGCCCCGCCATCGACAAGCTGGCGGCGGCAGCCCCCTTATGCGCGCTTACACGTCGCATTGCGCGTGCTCCACCATCCAGGAAACGAGTTTCGGATACGAAATGCCGGCATGGCGTGCCATTTCCGGCACCAGGCTCAAGGCCGTGAAGCCGGGCTGGGTATTGATCTCCAGCAGATAGACCTCGTCCACACCGCCCTTGGCGGTATCGTCATAGCGGAAGTCGCACCGCGCCACGCCGCGGCAACCGACGGCCTGGTAAGCAGCCACCGCCATGCGCTGGCATTCGGCATAAACATCGGCCGGCAGCGGCGCCGGAATGAGGTGCTCGGTAAAACCTTCCGTATACTTGTTGGCGTAATCGTAGAAGCCGGATTTCGGCCGCAACTCGGTGACGGCCATCGCCTCATCGCCCATGATGCCGCAGGTCAGTTCACGGCCAGGGATGAAGCGCTCGACCAGGACGAATTCGCCATAGGGCCAGTCGATACCGGCGAAGGGCTTTGCATTGTCGCCGGGGCGGATGATGTTGACGCCGACGCTGGAGCCCTCGTTATAGGGTTTCACCACATAGGGGCGCGGCATTGGATCGCCGGCCATCACTTCGGCGCGGGAGAGCAGCTTGCCCTCCGGCACGCGGAGACCCGCATCGGTAAAGAGGCGCTTGGCCATGGTCTTGTCCATGGCAATGCTCGAGGCCATCAGACCGGAATGCGTATAGGGGATCTTCAGCAGGTTGAGGACGCCCTGGATGTTGCCGTCCTCGCCATAGCGGCCATGGAGCGCATTGAAGACCACGTCCGGCTTCTGCTGCTGCAGTTGGGCGATCAGATGCCCAAGATCGGTCCCGGCATCGAGCGTTTCGACGGCATAGCCGGCTTCCTTGAGCGCGGACGCGCAATTGGCCCCGGAGGCGAGGGAAACCTCACGCTCTGCCGACAAACCACCCATCAGGACCGTAACGCGCTTCATACTAAACCCAACTCCATTACGCTTCAGACTTTACGGCGATGGCCAGCGGTGAATCCGCCGGCACGCCGATACGCTTGATTTCCCAGGCGAGCTCGATGCCGCTGGCTTCCTTGACGCGGCGGCGCACCGTCTCTCCCAGATTCTCGATATCGGCCGCTGTGGCAGTGCCGGTATTGATCAGGAAATTGCAGTGCTTCTCCGAGACCATGGCGCCGCCTACTGAAAAGCCGCGGCAGCCTGCTTGATCAACCAACTGCCAGGCCTTGTGGCCGGTCGGGTTGACGAAGGTGCTGCCACCGGTGCGTGCGCGGACCGGCTGGCTTTCCTCGCGAGCCGCTTGAATCTCATTGATGCGCTGTTGAATGAGCCCGGCGTCCGCCGGATGCCCTTCCATTTCGGCACCGCAGAACATCCAATCTTCCGGCACGGCGCTGTGGCGATAGGTGAAACCCATGCCGTCTTTGTCGAGGCGATGCATGGCGCCCTGGCGATCGAGCGCTGTCGCGGCCACAAAGACGGCGGCGAGGTCGCTGCCATAGGCACCGGCATTCATGCGGCAGGCGCCGCCGATCGTCCCCGGAATGCCGGAGAGGAATTCGAGACCGCCAATGCTGGCCGCACGGGCGGCCAGTGCCACGTTGAGATCGAGCGCCGCGGCACCGGCATAGACCTTGCGGCCCTCCGTGCGGATTTCGGCAAAGGCGCGCCCCAGACGGATGACGACGCCCGGAATGCCGCCGTCACGCACCAGAAGATTGGAGCCGACGCCCAGCACCATGACGGGAACGTCCGCCGGGCAGCCGGCAAGGAAGGCCTGCAGATCGGCGACGTCGGCCGGCTTGAACAGCACTTCCGCCGGCCCTCCAACACGGAACCAGGTGACCTTGGCTAGGCTCGCACCCTCGGTGAGGCGACCGCGAACGGCGGGCAACCTATCGATGAGCGATGACTGTCTGGTCATGGCCGGCCTCATCATTTGCCCTCAAGCAAGGGCTTCAGTTCGCCGGGCAGCGCATGCGCCCAGGCCGTGATGGTACCGGCACCCAGGCAGACGACCAGATCACCTTTATGGGCGATCGGCGCCACCATGCCGGCCAAATCCTTCGGGTCGCTGAGATGCTCGACATGGCGATGGCCGCGATCGCGCAGGCCCTGGACCAATGCCTGGCCATTGACGCCTTCGATCGGCGCCTCGCCCGCCGCATAGACATCGGCGATGATGACGTGATCGGCATCGTTGAAGCAGGTGCAGAAATCTTCGAACAGATTGCCGAGGCGCGAATAGCGGTGCGGCTGCATGACGGCGATGACTTTGCCGCCCGACCCCTGCGTCGCCTGGCGCGCAGCCTTGAGCACCGCCGAAATTTCGACCGGATGATGGCCGTAATCGTCGATCACCGTGACGCCCGCCACTTCGCCCGTGCGGGTAAAGCGACGCTTCACGCCGCCGAAGCCGGCCAGGCCCTTGCGCAACGTGTCGTCATCGACGCCCATTTCATTGGCGACCGCGATAGCGGCGAGGCTGTTCTGCACATTGTGCTGCCCGACCATGGGCAACTTCATGTTCTTGATCTCGCGCTCGGTCTCGCGGAAGCGGTCGCTGACAATGACGGTAAAGGTCGAGCCCGTGGGTGCCATCTCGATATCGATTGCGCGGATATCGGCCTGCGGCGAGAAACCGTAGGTGATGATGCGACGATCGGCGAGACGCGGGATCATCGCCTGCACCACCGGGTGATCGATGCAAAGAGCCGCGAAGCCATAGAACGGGATGTTCTTGACGAATTCCTCATAGGCCCGGTTCATCGCATCGACCGAGCCGTAATGGTCGAGATGTTCCGGGTCCATATTGGTGACGATAGCGATCGTCGCCGGCAGCTTCACGAAAGTGCCGTCGCTCTCATCCGCCTCGACCACCATCCAGTCGCCGGCGCCAAGACGCGCATTGGTGCCGTAATTGTTGATGATACCGCCATTGATGACGGTGGGATCGAAGCCGCCCGCCTCGAGCAAGGCCGCCACCAGCGAGGTGGTCGTGGTCTTGCCATGGGTACCGCCGATGGCGACCGACCATTTGAGGCGCATCAACTCGCCCAGCATTTCCGCACGGCGCACGACCGGCAGCAGCTTGGCGCGTGCCGCCAGCACTTCCGGATTGTCCGGCTTCACGGCGGAGGAAATAACGATGACGGCGGCGTCGGCCAGGTTCTCGGCACGGTGGCCGATCTCAACCGGGATGCCTTTGTCCTTCAGGCGCTTGGTGTTGTAGCTGTCGGCGATATCCGAGCCACGTACCTTGTAGCCAAGATTGTGCAGAATCTCGGCAATGCCGCTCATACCAATGCCGCCGATGCCGACGAAATGGATCACGCCGATGTCGAGTGGAAGGGCGCGCATTACGCTGGCTCCGTCTGCAAATGTGGTTTCCGGCTGGCCGGGACGAGGCTCATCACGACGTCGGCCAGACGCTCGGCCGCATCGCGCCGGCCAAGCTTCTTGGCAGCGGCGGCGGCGAGATCGAGCCGGTCGGGATGGCTGAGGATGGTGGTCAACCGCTCGGCGATCGAGGCCGGCGACATGGCGGATTCAGTAAGAACCCAGCCAGCGCCCGGCCCTTCAAGGGCGCGCGCATTGGCCAATTGATGGTCATCGATCGAGTTGGGGAGCGGGATCATCAGCGACGGGCGGCCGGCGGCGGTAAGTTCCGTGACCGTCGAGGCTCCGGCGCGCGAGACGATGAGATGTGCTGTCGCCAAACGCTGCGGCATGTCGTCGAAAAAGGATTTGAGCTCGACCGCGAGCCCGGTCGCCTTGTAGGCGGCGGCAACCTCGGCCAGATCCTCGGCCCGGCATTGCTGCACGATCTTCAGTCGGCTGCGAAGCTCCGGCGAAATGAGGGCCACGCCGGCCGGGATGTGGCGCGAGAAGGACCGCGCACCCAGGCTGCCACCGAAGATCAGCAGATTGATCGGCTCGAAACCGCGCGGCGCCCGATAAGCCTGATTGGCCAGCGCACTGATTGCCGGGCGCACCGGATTACCCGTCACGATCACCTTGTCGCTGCCGAGATCCTCGAAGAAGCGCACCTTGTCGAAGCTCAAGGCAACTTTGCTCGCCCGCTTCATCAGGAAGCGATTGGCGCGGCCCGCCACGGCATTCTGCTCATGCAGCACGGTGCGGCTTTCGCGCTGCTGGGCAGCGAGGAGCGGTGGCACGGAAGGATAACCACCAAAGCCAATGGTGACGACCGGGTCGAGGCGCTTGATCAGCTTCCGGCATTGCAGATAGCCCAACGCCAAACGGCCAATATTCTTGAGTTTCGACACCAAGCCCTTGCCGGCAACGCCACCGGCCGCGACATGATGGACGCTCACTTCCGGCAGACGGTTGCCGAAACCCTGGCCGCGCTCGTCGGTAATGAGATCGACCCGACAGCCACGGCGCAACAACTCCGTCGCCAAAGCTTCGGCCGGGAACATATGGCCACCGGTCCCGCCGGCTGCGAGCACAATCTGCACGCGATTGTCGTTGGCGATCATGGCTCGACGCTCCCTGGGAAGCGCCGGCGGGTAAGCGCCAGCAGCATGCCGACGCCAAGGCCGATGGCGACGATCGACGAGCCACCATAGGAAATGAACGGCAGGGTCATGCCCTTGGTCGGCATCAGATGCAGGGTCGACGCCATGTTGACGATGGCTTGCAGGCCGAACGAGGTAACAAGGCCGGTCGCCGCCAGGATGATGAAATGGTTGTGTTCACCCAGCAGCCGTGAGAGCGCGCGCAGCACGATGAAGGCAAAGAGCGCTACCAGGAGCAGGCAGACGATGAGGCCGAATTCCTCACCTGCCACCGCAAAGACGAAATCGGCGTGAGCGTCGGGCAAGACCAGTTTCACCGAGCCTTCGCCGGGGCCTTTGCCATAGAGGCCGCCATTCTGGAAGGCCTCCAGCGCACGGTCGATCTGATAGGTATCGCCGCTTTCCGGGTTGAAGAACTGATCGACGCGCTCAGTGACGTGGGGAAGCGCGAAATAGGCACCGACGAGGCCGGCGGCACCCAGGCCCACCAGCAGCAGCACCCAGAAGATGGGCAGACCGGCGATGAAGAACTGCGCCGCCCAGGTCGCCGTGACGACTGCCGTCATGCCCAGATCCGGCTGCTTCAGCAGCAGCGCGATGGTGGCGAGATAGGAGCCAATGGCGATGATGTTGCCCGGCACGTTGGGCGAGGTTTTCTGCAGCGAGAACATCCAGGCAGCAAAGATCGCAAAGCAGGGTTTCAGGAATTCGGAGGGCTGCAGCGAGAGCGGCCCCAGCGAGATCCAACGCGTAGCGCCCTTGATCTCGACACCGGTCACGAGCGTCAGGGCCGTCAGGCCGAAGAAGACGAAGAACAGGATGACACCGAGGCGGCGCACCTGCTTGGCCGAAAGCATGGAGACGAAGACGACAGTCCCAAGCGCCAACGGCAGCATCGCATAATGGCGCCGCACGAGTGCGAAGCTGTCCATGCCGATGCGGGTTGCGACCGCAGGACTTGCCGCCAGCACCAGGATGGCGCCGATGAAAGCGAGCGCGATCACGGCCGCCAGCATCCAGCGGTCGACCGTCCACCACCACTGGGCCACCATCGAGCGATCGGTGCGGGCAAAGCCTCTCATGCCGCCCCCTTCACGCCGGTGGTCTTCTCGACCAAGGTGCGGAACGCGGCACCGCGGATCTCGAAGTTCGGGTATTGATCGAAGGAGGCACAGGCCGGCGACAGCAGCACGACGGCGCCTGGCTTCTTCTCGCGCTGTGCCAGTGCGTGAGCTTCGACCACCGCCTTGTCGAGGGTACCGCTCATCGTCGTCGGGAAGGCGCGATTGATCTGCTTGAAGAATGCCGGCGCCGCATCGCCGATCAGGAAACCGTGGCGGATGCGGTTGTAATAGGGCTCGAGGCCGGCAAGACCGCCCTCTTTCGCCTTGCCGCCGATGATCCAATAGATGTTGTCATAGCAGGCAAGCGCCTTTTCCGCCGCGTCGGCATTGGTCGCCTTGCTGTCATTGACATAGCGGACGCCGTTCACCGTCGCGATCAGTTCCTGACGATGCGCAAGGCCCGGATAGCTTTCGAAGCCGGAGACGATCTGTTCCGCCGACAGGCCCAGCGCCTTCGCCGTGACATAGGCCGCCACCGCGTTCTGCCAATTGTGCTTGCCCAGCAGGCGCGCGATCGACTTTAGATCGAGCACCGTCTTCTTCTCGCCACGGATGGCATCGATCAACATGCCGTTCTTATCGGCATAGGCACCGTCGGTAACCGGCGTCTCGACCGAGATCGGGATGAGGCGGCGCTCGCCACCTTTGAGCCTGGCAAAAAGCTGGCGGCAGGGTTCGTCATCCTGACCGACGATGCCGATGCTCGACTTACCTTTCGCGCGCAGGATCAGTTCCTTGGCCGCAATATAGCCATCCATCCCGCCGTGACGGTCGAGATGATCCGGCGTGATATTCAGGAGCAGCGCGATATCGGCGACCGGCGTCGGCGTGATGTCGAGTTGATAGGAGGAAAGCTCCAGCACATAGATGCCGTCGGGCCCGACCGGCGCCAGCGAGAGCGCCGCCTGACCCAGATTGCCGCCCACTTCGACGCGGCGTCCCGCCGCCTTCAGCACATGGGCGATGAGGGTCGTCGTCGTCGACTTGCCATTCGTACCGGTGATGCAGACGAAGCGCGCCTGGGGCTGCGCCTGGGCCAGCAATTCGATGTCGGAGATGATCGGCTTGCCCGCAACCTTGGCCGCGAGCGCTACTGGATGCGGGACGGGATGCGTCAGCGGAATGCCAGGGCTCATCACCAGGGCATCAACCTCCGCAAAGTCGACGGTCTTGAGATCGATCAGGATGTCGGCCGGCACCGCCGCCCGCGCTGTCTCGGAATCGTCCCAGGCGCGCACGCGCGCGCCCGAACGGATCAGCGTCTCCGCCGTCGCGGCACCCGAGCGGCCGAGGCCCAACACCGCATAGGTGTGGCCGGCAATACCCGGGATATGGAGGCTGAGCTCGCTCATCTTTCCCTTAACGCAGCTTCAACGTGGCAAGGCCGATCAGCGCCAGAACGGCAGCGATGATCCAGAAGCGGATGACGATGGTCGGTTCCGCCAAACCCTTCTTTTCGTAATGGTGATGTAGCGGCGCCATGCGGAAGACGCGCTTGCCGGTGGTCTTGAAACTCAGCACCTGGACGATCACCGACACCGTCTCGAGGACGAACAGCCCGCCGATGATGGCCAGCACCAGTTCGTGCTTGGTGATGACGCTGATGGCGCCCAAGGCACCGCCCATGGAAAGCGAGCCGGTATCGCCCATGAAGACCATGGCGGGCGGCGCGTTGAACCAAAGGAAGCCGAGACCGGCACCACAAAGTGCCCCGCAGAAGACGGCCAGTTCGCCGGAACCGGGCACGAAATGCAGCTGCAGATATTCGGCAAAGATCTGGTTGCCGACCAGATAGGCGATGAGCGCGAAGCAGGCCGCCGTGATCATCACCGGCACCGTGGCAAGCCCGTCGAGGCCGTCGGTGAGGTTGACCGCGTTCGAGGCGCCCATCATCACCAGCGCGCCGAAAATGATGAAACCGAAGCCCAAATTGATGAGCACGTCCTTGAAGAAGGGCAGCGCCACGCTGGTGCCGATGGCCGCCGGCTGGTGCGCCACCACGATCACCGTCGCGATCAAGCCGATCAACGCCTGGCCGATCAACTTGAAGCGGCCGTTGAGGCCCTTGGTGTTGCGCTTGGTGAGCTTCAGGAAGTCGTCGGCAAAGCCGATGCTGCCGTAACCGATGGTCACGAAGAGCACGACCCAGACATAGACATTGGTGAGATCCGCCCAGAGCAGCGTCGTGATGCTGGCCGAGAGCAGGAACATGAGCCCGCCCATGGTCGGCGTGCCCTTCTTGGTGAGGAGATGGCTTTCCGGCCCGTCGCTGCGGATTGGCTGGCCGTCGCGCTGCAGTTTTTTGAGCCAGCGGATCATGCCCGGGCCGATGACGAGCGTCAGGAAGAAGGCGAACAGGATCGCACCACCGCTCCGGAACGTCAGATACCGGAACAGGTTGAAGACGCGGAGGTCTTCGGCCAACGGTGCGAGCAGATTATAAAGCATGTTCCCCCTTGCAATCCCCTTCAGTGGCCGTTCGCGGCTTTCGGCCGTTGGCCCGCATTGATGTCCATGTCGCGAATGGCTTCGACGATCGGCGCCATGCGCGTCCCCAGCGATCCCTTCACCAGCACGATGTCGTTTGGGCGGACGGCCTTGGGTGCCACCTGAGCCATCGCCATCGAATCCGGCATGTGTCCGCCGCGGATCTTTTCCGGCAGCAGGGCGAAGAGTTCCGCCATCAGCGGGCCGACCAGATAGGCGCTGTCGATGCCGGCAGCGATCAGATCGTCCTTGAGGCCGCGATGGAGCGCTGGCCCTTCCTTCCCCAGTTCGCGCATGTCGCCCAGGATGGCGATGCGGCGGCCACCGTTTGCGATCGGCAGGCCGGCAAGAACGGCAAACGCCGCGCGCATGGCGGCGGGGCTCGCATTGTAGGATTCGTCGATCAGCGTGAAGCCGCCACCCGCGAGCGTGATGGTCTCGCGATAGCCACGGCCTTTGAGCGCCTTGGCGGCGCTGAGGTCATGGGCAGCCTGTGCCACGTCACAGCCGATCGCCTGCACGGCCGCTAGCACCGAGAGCGCATTGATCGCCTGATGGCGCCCGGCAAGGCCGGTCGCAAATTCGATCCGCGCACCGAACACATCGGCCACGGCCTCGTTGCCGTCCGGCTTGGTAGTGCAGGAGATAAGGCGCACGTCGCTCAAAGCATCGGCACCGAAGCCGACGATGTGTTTGATACCCAACGCCTGTGCGCGGGCCGCCATGCGGGCGAAATGCTCGTTGTCCCTGGGCAGGATCGCCGTGCCGCCGGGCTCCAGCCCTTCCAGAATCTCGGCCTTGGCGTCGGCAATGCCGGCAACGGAATCGAAGAACTCGATGTGGACCGCTTCGACCGTGGTGATGATGGCGGCATGCGGGCGCACCATCTTGGCCAAGGGGCGGATCTCGTCGGCATGGTTCATGCCGAGCTCGAAAATACCGATCTCGGTATCGCGCGGCATGCGGGCGAGCGACAGAGGTGCGCCCCAATGATTGTTGAGATTGCCTTCCGAGGCAAAGGTCCGGCCTTGCGCGGAGAGCACCGTCTTCAGCGCTTCCTTGGTCGAGGTCTTGCCGACGCTGCCGGTGACCGCCACGAATTTCGCGTTCGAGCGGTTGCGTGCGGCGGCACCCAGATCCTGCAGCGCCTGCAGCGTATCGCCCGCCAGCACCACCGGCGCGTCCTTGGCAACACCGTCCGGCAGGCGATGCGCGATCACCCCGGCCGCACCCGCCTTCAAGGCAGCCGCGATGTATTCATGGCCGTCAAAATTCGGCCCCTGCAGCGCCACGAAAAGATCGCCCTTGGCGATCTTGCGCGTGTCGATGGAAACGCCGGTTGCCGAAAAATCGGCCAACGCCTTGCCCTTCACCGCAGCGGCTACTTCCGGCGCTGTCCAGAGGATCTCGCTCATGCGGCCCCCTTGGATAGCTCGGCAGCGCATTGGCGCGCCACTTCGCTGTCGTCGAAATCAAACTTCTTGTCGCCGACGATCTGATAGGTCTCATGACCCTTGCCGGCGATGACCAGCAGATCGCCGTTTTTCAGATCCTGCATGGCGGCACGGATCGCAGCAGCGCGGTCGCCGATCTCGATCGCACCGGGCGCCGCCGCCAGAATTTCAGAGCGAATCTGGGCCGGGTCTTCCGAGCGCGGATTGTCGTCGGTGACGATGACCCGGTCGGCAAGACGCACCGCAAGCGCGCCCATTTCCGGGCGCTTGCCCTTGTCGCGATCGCCGCCGCAACCGAAGACGACGACGAGGCGGCCGGTCGTGTGCGGGCGGAGGGTCGAAAGCACGGCATCGAGGCCCGCCGGCTTATGCGCGTAATCGACATAGACAGCAGCACCCGATGGCGTCGTCGCCACGCGTTCGATGCGGCCGTGGACGCCGGTCAGGCGATCGACCATGCGCAGGACCATGCGCGGCTCTTCGCCCTCGCCGATGACGAGGCCCAGGGCGGCCAACAGGTTCTCCGCCTGGAACAAGCCGGCGACCGAGAAGGTGACGTCATAGCGCTCGCCGAAGACCGAGAGCGACAATTGCTGCCCAGTGGCAAGCGGCTGCTGGCTGAGGATGCGGATATCCCCGGCCTTGCGCCCAAACGTGATGATGCGGTGATGGCGCGCCTTGGCGACGCTGAGAATTTTCTCGCTCTCTGCGAGATCGGCGTTGATCACCGCCGCCCCGTCCGCCGGCAGCAGCTCGGCAAATAGGCGCAGCTTGGCGGTGAGATAGGCGTCCATCGTCAGGTGATAATCGAGGTGGTAGCGCGTCAGATTCGTGAAGGCCGCCGCCGACACCTCGACCCCGTCCAGGCGGAACTGGTCGAGACCGTGGCTGGAAGCTTCCATCGCCAGATGATCGATATTCTTCTCGGCCAGTTCCGCGAGCAGCTGATGCAGCTTCAAGGGATCAGGCGTGGTGAGCGATTCCGGATAGTCGACGTCCGGGCCCACGAGGCCGATGGTGCCAAGACTCGCTGCCCGGTGACCGAGCAGCGACCATAGCTGGCGCGCAAAGACCGTGGTCGACGTCTTGCCGCTGGTGCCGGTCACTGCCACGATGTTCTTGGGCTGACGGCCATAAAACCGGGCGGCGATCTTCGCCAAGGCAAGGCGGGGATGCTCCGCTTCGATGAGCGCCACATGCGCCGGCACGGCCGGTCGCTGACCGGTGCCCACCAGAATCGCCGCAGCGCCGGCAGCAATAGCCGCCGGCACGAAGCTCAAGCCGTCGACCTTGGCGCCAGGCAGCGCCGCAAACAAATTGCCGGCAGCAACAGCGCGCGAATCGAGGGCCAGGCCCGTGATGCCCAAAGCATCCGGACCGGCCTGCACGATGCGGGCAAAGCCGCCGATGAGATCATTCAACAGCAAGGGGAAGTCCTCCCGTCTCCAAAGGCGCCTCCGGCGCCGGCGGAGTCGTCACATCGCTACTTGTTGCCGATACTGGGGTGGCGCCGAACGGCTTGGCCTTGAAGACCGGTGCCGCATCATCGTTATCCGAATCGGCGGCAGGCGAATCCTTTGTCGGCGCAGACACCTGAATGACCTTCGATTTCGCCTTTTTTGAGGCGGCCGAATCGTAATCGGCGACCATCGCAACCAACGGGTTTTGAGCCAGCGGTGAATCATCCGGAATGGGCGAAATACCCATCAATGGCGCCATACGCTGAACGAGCGCACCGATCACGGGCGCCGCCACCCAACCAGCCGTCGCGTAGCCGTAGGAATGCGCGTTGGGCTTGGGCTCGTCGACCAGCACCACCGCGGCATAACGCGGCGCACTCATGGGAAAGGCGGCGACGAAAACGGCCATGCGCGAATTTTCGCTGTAGCCCCTGCCCACCTGCTTGTCGGCGGTGCCTGTCTTGCCGCCCACGAGATAGCCCGGGGCATTGGCCTTCTTGCCGGTGCCGACCTGCACGACGAGGCGCATCAGCTGACGCATCTGGGCCGAGACCTGCTCGGAAATCACCCGCGTGCCGGTCGCCACTTCATGGGCTTCGCGTTTCAGCAAGGTGGCCTGGCGGAGAATGCCGCCATTCGCCACCGCGCCCACCGCGGGCAGAACCTGGATCGGCGCCACCGACACGCCATGACCATAGGCGATGGTCATGGTGTTCACGCGCTTCCAGTTCTTCGGATATTGCGGATCGCCCACCTCGGCGAGTTCTACCGGCGATTTCGCCAGCAGGCCGAAACGCTGCAGATAGGTCTTCTGCACCTCCGCCCCGAAGGCGTCAGCGAGCTTGGCCGAGCCGATATTGGAGGAATAGGTGAAGATCTCGGGAATGCTCAGCCAGCGATGCTTGCCGTGATAGTCGTCGATCGAGAAGCGGCCGATCTTGATGGCATGGGTCGCGTCATAGCCGCCGGCCAGGGTCGTGGTGCCGGTATCAAGGCCGATCGCCGTGTTGAACAGCTTGAAGGTCGAGCCCATTTCGTAGGTGCCGAGTGTGGCGCGATTGAAACGCGCATCCGCCGTCGCCTCGCCGGGGCGGGCCGGATCGAAATCGGGCAGCGAGACCATGGCGAGCAATTCGCCGGTCTGGATGTCCATCACCATGCCGGCACCGCCGATGGCGGTGAAATCGGTCATGGCGCGGCTGATCTCTTCATGCAGGATGTGCTGGATGCGCACGTCGATGGCGAGCGTCAGCGGTCGTTGCCCGCCAGCCAACACGTCATCAAAGGACCGCTCGACGCCGGCAAGACCGCGTGAATCGACGTCGGTGAAGCCGACCACATGGGCGGTCAAATTCCCTTGCGGATAGACCCGCTTGGTCTCGTACTGAAAATAGAGACCCGGAACGCCGAGGCGGTTGACCGCCTGCTGCTGCTTGGGCGTCAGATTCCGCTTCAGCCAGATGAAGCTCTTATCCGCCGCAAGCTTTGCCGCCGTCGGCCCTTCAGGAAGATCAGCCAGCACGTCGGCCAGCTGCACCGCCACCTCATCCGGATTCCGGATCTGATGCGGATTGGCATAGAGCGAAGCGGTGGTGAGCGACGTCGCCAGCACGACACCGTTCCGGTCCAGGATATCGGCTCGGTCGGCGCTGGGCGCCACGGCAACCCGCATCGCATCATGATCGCCCGGCATCAGGGTCACCATGGCGAGGCGCGCGGCGATAACGACGAAGGCCACGGTGAAGAGGCCGAGGCCCAGCATCAGCCGGTTATGGCTCACTTCCAGCGCGCGGCGCTGCACGCCATCGGGCTCCGGCTGCAAGGCAATCGGGTTGATGACCGGCTGGGCGCGCTGCGCCTTATAGCTGGTTTGTGGCTGAGTGTTGCCGCGCAGCCGCCGGATCATTCGACACCTGCCTCATTGGCGGGCTCGGTCTTGCCCTTCCCCGCTTCCGGTTGCGTGTCGGCGCCCTGATTGGATTGCATGTCCTGCAGGATGGCGCGGATCGTGGCGTCGTCTTCTTCGGCAGGCGCCGCAGCGGGCTTGGCTGCGGAGGTGCTGAAGACCGGATCGTTCTCAGGGGCCGGCGCGGGTTCGACCGTCTTCGCCGCAACCGGCGTCGCCATGACATCGGCTTCCGGCGCCGAGGCAATCGGCGGCACGGCGGGCGCCGCTTCCGGCGCATCGGCCGGGCGCGGCGCCAGGCTTTCGAAGGTCGCGATCTGGTTCGCCATCACCGGCGTCAGATCGGTATGGCGGCGCGTGAGATCGGCCAAGCGCACCGGATCGTTGAGATAGCTCCATTCGGCATCGAGCACGCGCATGGCTTCGTGATCGGCGGCGATCTGGCGGTTGACCTTGCGGAGATCGCGCTCCTTCGCCTGCACGGCGTATTTCACCTGGAACAGGCCGACACCCAGCAAAGCCAGAACGACGAACCAGACGATGGTGCCGATGCGGATCATGCCGCCACCCCGCCGAGCTTCTCAGCGACACGCAGGCGCGACGAACGCGCACGCGGATTGGCGGCGATCTCGGCATCCGACGGCGTGATGCCTTGCGCGGAAACGAGTCGCAAGGTGGCCTTCGTTTCGATGACGTCCGGCAGATGGCGCGACCCCTTCGGGTTACGTCCCGCCCGCTCGCGCATGAAATGCTTCACACGGCGATCTTCCAGCGAATGGAACGAAACGATCGCCATGCGCCCGCCGGGCGCCAGTATCCGTTCCGCGGCGTCGAGACCACGATCGATCTCGCCCAGCTCGTCATTGACGGCGATGCGCAGCGCCTGGAAGGTTCGCGTCGCCGGGTCGATCCGGTCCGGACCGCTGGGGCCGACCGCGCGACGCACGATCTCGGCGAGGCCCGCCGTCGTGGTGATCGGCGCCAAGGCGCGGGCTGCGACGATCGCCTTGGCCACACGGCGCGCCTTCTTTTCCTCACCGAAGGTGAAGATGAGGTCGGCCAGCGGCCGCTCGGCCATGGAATTGACGATGTCGGCGGCACTTTCGCCGGCCTGTTCCATGCGCATGTCCAACGGGCCGTCGAAGCGGAAGGAGAAGCCGCGTTCGGCTTCATCGAGCTGCATCGACGAAACACCGAGATCGAGCGTCACGCCGTGGACCGCGCTGATGCCGCGATCTTTCAGCAATTCGACCATGTCACCGAAGCGGCCCTGAATCACATGGAGGCGCCCGGCGAATTCCTTGACCAGGTCGTTGGCACCGGCAATCGCATTGGGGTCGCGGTCGATCGCAAAGACGGTGCAATTGGCGGCCTGCAGGATCGCCCGCGAATAGCCACCGGCGCCGAAGGTGCCGTCGACATAGATGGCGCCGTCCTGCGGACCCAAATTGTCAGTGCCAAGCGCTGCGACTACTTCAGCCAGCAGCACCGGTTGATGACGCTGGCCGCTCATTGCGCACCGCCGCCATTCTTGAGCGTCATGCCTTTCTCGAGCGCGCGGCGACGCGCCTCGGCGCGGTGCGCCTCGAGTGCGGCCGGCTGCCAGATCTCGAAGATCTCGCCGCGGCCGACAAACGCCGCCTCGTCGCTGAGCTTGGCGTGCGCGATCAGCCCTTCGGGCAGAACGATGCGCCCTTCGCCGTCGAAGGCGAGCTGCTTGGCTTCCGAGAACAGCGTGATGGAAAGATCGTCATGGGCGTCGGAGAAGAGATCGACGCTGCCCATCTTCTCGACCAGCTTCTGCATCCAGTCGATGCCGGCGCATTGCAGGGCGTCATAGCGAAAGCCCGGCAGCGCGACGATGCCGTTGAAGTTCTGGCCCGTTAAGGCAGCACGGAACGTCGCCGGGACCGAGACACGGCCCTTCTTGTCGATCCGGTTGACGAATGTGTCGATGAACAATGCCATCGGACGCCAGAACCCCTTTAGGCCAATTTGCGCGCGTGGCCGGCCAGCCACTCGATCCCCACACGCCCAACTCGGCTTTGCCGTGCGGTCGTGGGAAATCTCCTATTGGCAATGGGATACCATGGGATGGCATGGGCGTCAATGGGAACGAGCTGTAAAGCCATGGAAAATATTGGATTTTTCCATTTTTCCCCAATTCAGCAAGATCTCGATATGAATATTAACAAGGGCTTGGCAGATACCCCTGATAAGGAAAGTTAACGAGTCATATCAGGCACTTCAGCCGAAAACCCTTTTTGTTTGCTTAATGTTCTCATTCGTTCTCTAATGTTGACGGCGACAGAGGGGTGATAAGTCCGTGAAAGGATTCAGGCAAGCGCACTCGGCGGCGCCTGTCGGGTGGGTCGATCTGACGGGGACGGATATGGCCCGGATTTGCTCGTATTGCGGCTTTGATATTCCGTATGCGACCTTAAATACGTGCACATATAGGATCGATCTGAATGATCATGCCGGCGCGTTCGACAGACGAAACCGATTGAAGGATTTGGTGGCATGGATCGCTGGCAGCACAAGCTGAACAAGCTCAGTCAGGCCCGTACGAAGGACGCCAAGGTTGCCATATGGGGCAAGGCAGCACTCGTCGTCGGCGCCATCGCCGCCATCTGGCTCCTGATGCAGGATCGCACGCATTCACTTCAGGAGACGCCCGCAGCCGAAACTGCGGAGACAACCGACATCGAAGCGGCCGCCACCATCGATAACGCGGCGCTCGACGGCTTCGCACTCTTTTATGAGCAGAAGTTTGCTGACGCCTTGCCTTTGCTCCTGCCGCTCGCGGATGCGGGCTCTGGCCACGCCCAATGCGCTGTCGGCAAAATACTGGCACAAGGACTGGGCGGCACGGAGCCGGACAAGATCGAAGGAACCAAGTGGCTGGACCTTTGCCTGCGCGCACCGGATGACGCAGGTGACGATGAGGCCCGCGACCTCATGGACCAATTGATCAAGACCGCAGGCTGGGACATCGTCGGTGAGGGGAAACTCCGCGCATTTCAATGGCAGCAAGCCAAAATCAATACAGAGCGCCACGAGCCGGGTAGCGCTTCGGAACTCGCCTTGCGTGAACTCGGTACCATGGATGGCAATGCTGCCTTTGCGCTCGGCTCAAAACTCAATGACGGCACCGATTCACCCGTCGACTATGAAAAGGCGCTACGCTGCTTCAAGCGTGCTGCCGAATTCAATATCGCCGAAGCGCATTTCAATATCGCCGTCGCCTATTATGCCGGCAAGGGCGTCAAAGCCGATCCGCGCGAGGCCTTGCATTGGTTCAAGAAGGCCGCCGAGGGCAACTTTGCCGAAGCCGCAACCATGGTCGGGATCATGGCGGCCCGCGGCGACGGCATGGATCCCGACATCGATATGGCGCTGGGCTACCTGAAACAGGGCGCCGATCTTGGCGATCCAGACGCTGGCCTCATCCGTGAAGCGGTTGCATCCGGGAATATTCCGCAATGAATATCGCCGAGACCCATGATCTCGATGCCGTATCACGCGGCATCGTCTATTGGCAGAAGGGCGCCTATGTGCAGGCTTATATCGCCCTGCTGCCATTGGCCGAGGCGGGTGACGGCGATGCGCAATGTCTGGTGGGTGCCATGCTGGCGGCTGAGCTCGGCGGCCTGCCGCGCAACCCCGTCAATGCGGTGAAATGGCTGGATGTCGGCATCCGCTGTCCAGACACCACGAACACCGACGGCATGCGGCAGATCTATGCCGACCTCATGCGCAAGCTGGAGTGGCGCGTCATCGGCCTCGGACGCTTTCGCGCCTTCCGCTGGCAGCAGGCATTTCTCAACGCCACGAATGGCGATCCGGCCGAAGCGTCACCCATCGGCCTTGCGGGCCTCAACGACCTGCTGGCCCCAGCCGCATTCCAGCTCGGCGCCGATTTTAATCAAGGCCACAATGGACCGATCGATTACGAGAAGGCGTTCTTGTGCTTCAAGCAAGCGGCGAAATTCGATCTGCCGGAAGCCGTCTACAATGTTGCCCTCTCCTATTACGCCGGCAAGGGTGTGCGCGGTGACGCCGTACGGGCGATCCGCTGGTTCGACCGCGCCAGCGATCTGGGCTTTGCCGCCGCCGCCGTGATGCGCGCGCTCATGAGCGTGCGCGGCCATGGCGTGCCGGCCGATCGCGGGGCGGCCGCGCGCCATTTCCAGCGCGCCATCGACCTCGGCCACGAGGACGCGAAGATCATGGCCGAAGCGCTGGCGCAAGGCAGCGACTTCGACTGATGAAAGGAATAGCGCCAGACGGCCTGTAAGCCGGGTTCTGTCCGAGGCCGCAGCCGCGCACGATATGGCGTTGCCGCCATCACTCACGCGCGTTCGGCCCCTGGATGGCCATTCATCTGGGACGCCCGTTACCGGACGCCTCGCGCGACCTACCCGAGGATCGGTGCGGAAAAGCACCTGCCCGGCTTGCGCCGGACGCGTCCTCCTATCTGGTCTTGCTCCCGGTGGGGTTTGCCGTGCCGCTTCCGTTGCCGGTCGCGCGGTGCGCTCTTACCGCACCGTTTCACCCTTGCCGCACCCGAAGGCGAGGCGGTCTCTTCTCTGTGGCACTGTCCCTAGGCTTGACGCCCGCCGGACGTTATCCGGCACCGTTTTTCCGTGGAGCCCGGACTTTCCTCCCTCATCCCATCGCTGGGACAAGAGCGGCCATCCGGCCATCTGGCTGGGCCGAGGAGGTAGGCCTTCAGCCCTCCAGAGTCAAGCTTTGCCGAAATAGGGTGCGAGGTTCCGGCGCACCCGCTCGAACACCTTTTCGCCGGCCTGCGGATTCTCGAACTTGCGGCCCGTGATCATCTCATAGGCGCGGATATAGACCGCCGAGGTCTCCAGAATAAGGTCGGCCGGGATCTCCGGCACGTCGTCCTTATAGGGGTCGCAGCGCGCCGCCACCCAATTGCGCACGAAATCCTTGTCGAAGCTTTCCGGCTTCTCACCTTTGGCGAAGCGTTCGGGATAGCTTGCTGCCACCCAGTACCGGCTGCTGTCCGGCGTGTGGATCTCATCGGCAAGAATGATCTTGCCGCTGTTGTCGACACCGAACTCGTACTTGGTATCGACCAGGATGAGGCCGTTCTTCGCCGCCATCTCCTGGCCGCGTGCGAAGAGCGCCAGCGCGTAGTTGGAGAGCGTCGCCCATTGCTCGGCCGAGAGCAGCTTCTTCCCGACGATCTCGTCCGGCGTCAGCGGCTCGTCATGCGCACCGAGTTCGGCCTTCGAGGTCGGCGTGATGATGGGCTGAGGCAACTTCTCGTTATCCTTCATCCCATCGGGGAAAGTGAACCCATACATCCTCCGCACACCCTTCTTGTACTGGGTGAGGATCGATGTGCCCGTGGTGCCGGCAAGATAACCGCGCACGACAATTTCGACCGGCAGGATCGTGACGCGCTGGCCGATCACCACATTGGGGTCCGGATAGTCGAGCACGTGATTGGGGCAGATATCCTTGGTCGCTTCGAACCAATAGCGCGCGGTCTGTGTCAGCACCTGGCCCTTGAAGGGAATGCTGGCAAGAATCCGGTCGAAGGCGGAGAGCCGGTCGCTGGCGATGATGATGCGGCGCCCGTCGGCAAGGTCGTAATTGTCACGTACCTTGCCGCGATAGTGATTGGGAAGTTCCGGAATGGTCGCATCGGCCAGGATCTGGGCCGGATCGAGTTTCGTTGGGGTCATCTTGTCCGCGGGGGAAATGGGTCTGGGATGCCCACTTGTGCAGGCCCCCGCGGCAAAATGCAATGACGCTATTTGCGACGCTTTCTACTTTGAAAACGACACGATTACCGATCCGTTTTCGCCCGAAATGGTGCTTTTCTGGGTACCCAAAACGCCCTTCAACGGTCCGATTTCCGGCGGCAGCGCCGTCTCGGAGAGAAGCTGGATCTTCCGCTGCCCGGCACCGTCTTTCTGGCTGACGCTGGCGAAGGTCGCCTCGACCGGTGCCGCCAATCGGTAGCTCGTGGTCTTGCCGACGGAATCGGTCTGGGCCGTCACATGGATCGCCTGCGGATCGATCGGCTGCTCGCCCTGAGCGGTGGTCGTGTCCTGAAAGGCGCCGTAGCCGCCCTCGCCGCCGGGATCGCTGGTGAAATAGCTGTCGTTGACGGCCAGCGTGCCGCTGCAGCTTTGCGCCGCCCAGACCTGATAGCGCGCCGGACCGAGGTCGGGGGTGAGGCCGGCCACATCCTTCTTGGCCTGTTCCTGCTTGCCCACCATCGCCTGGACTTCCGGTGTCTGCGACATCTTCATGACTTCGGCCTGGATGCAGGCTTCGTCCTCGCCGCATTTATCCATCATGGCCTGCATGTTGCCCATCATCTGGTCGGAAGGCGCGTAATTCTGCTGGAAGGCTGCGGCATTGGCTTGCGACTGGTCGAGTGCCGCCTGCTGCTCAGGCGTGGGGCCGCTCCAACTGACCTGCGTGGCGGGACCAGCCACCATCACACATTGCGCCTTGAGCACGCGCGCGATCGCCGTGCTCGACCACTGGCTTTTGGTCTGCTCCTTCACCGAAATCGTGAAGTTGAGCGTCTTGGTGGCACCCTCCGCCACCGGATCCGCCTGGGCAAGCCCGACTGCTAGCGGAAGGGTGAGTGCCGCCATCGTGGCGGCAAGGAAGTGACGCATGAATGTCCCCTGTCAGAAAACACAGATAGAAGCCAACACTGTGCCAAAGCAGGCGCCGCGGTTCAGTGATTGTCGTCACAGACCTTCATGTGAGCGCCCCGCGCGCATCGACAGCCCAGATTTCCGCCACCCGATCGCCGCGAATGGCGATCAGCCAGTCATAGAGATTGACCGTGGGATCGCAATGGCCGGGAATGAGGCGCAGGGTTTCGCCAAGCTGCGGCAGGTCGGACCCGCGAATGATGCCATGCTCATCGGAGGGATTGTCGAAGGCGAGATCGGGCCGGCCGGCGATGGCCGGGAAGCCGCTGTCGATCGAATGCGCCTTCAATCCCGCATCGATGACGGCAAAATCCGCGCGCCGGCTCATCACCGAGGTCAGCACGAACAAGCTGTGACGAAACCTGGGAGCTGACAGGTCAGCTGTGTTGTCGGCATAGTCGCGGTCCATGAAAACATAGGAGCCGGGCTGGATTTCATTGTAGACGCCGCTGCCAGCCTCATTGATGAAACTGCCGGTGCCGCCGCCGGTCACGACCGGCACCTCGATCCCTTCCCGCGTCAATGCAGCCGAGAGCTCCGCCGAACGGCTGATGGCGACATCGATCGCGGCCTTCCGCTCGGCGGGTGTACGCAGATGCTGCGCCCCGCCTTGATAAGCATGAATGCCGCCAAAACGTAAGGTGTTGCTGGCGGCGATTCGCTTTGCCAGCGCGACGCCATCGGCGGTCGAAGTGACGCCGCAGCGATTGCCGCCGACCTCGAGCTCGACATAGGCGTCGATGGGTGCGGCGCTCCCCGCCGCCGCCTCGAGAAGGCGGTCGAGGCCGAGATCGCTGTCGACGCAGAGGCCGATCCGCGCCTTAGGCGTGAGCGCCGCCAGCCGCGCGAGCTTGGCGGGATGCAGCACTTCATTGCTGACCAGCACATCGGTGACGCCGCCAGCGACCAGGGCCACCGCCTCGCTCACCTTCTGGCAGCACATTCCGACCGCACCCAAAGCCATCTGGCGCTTGGCGATTTCGGCGCATTTATGGGTCTTGGCATGGGCCCGCACGCGCACGCCCTGGGCCTTGGCGTAATCGGCCATGGTCTTCAAATTGGCCTCGAAGGCGTCGAGGTCGACGATGAGAGCCGCCGTCTCGATGGCCGAGATCGGATCACCAGGTGAGACACTGGGGCGCGACTGCGGCATCATTTGTCCCCGATCAACAGGCCATTTAGGAGCGCCATCATCTCGGCATCCGGCACATCAACGATCTGGGCCTGGCGAAAATGGCGACAGAAGGCACGGGCGGCGGCGGCCTCGTCGCTGACGTCATAGCCATAGCGTTCGAGATGGGTGAAGAAGGCACCTTCGCTCCAATCCGCCGCTTTCGCCAGCGGCCAGACGCCGATGCCGGCGTGCGCCAGGCCCTGCCAGTCGAAGAGCTCGCCCGGGTCTTCCTTGCGCCTGGGTGCCACGTCGCTGTGGCCGATGACGCGGGAGGCCGGGATGGCGTGACGCGCGATGATGCCCCGCGACAATTCCTTGACCGCCTGCATCTGCGCGGCCGGAAAGGGCCGATAGCCGAATTCATGGCCGGGATTGACGATCTCGATCCCGATCGAGCGCTGGTTGATATTGGTGGCGCCCTGCCAGGAAGAAACCCCGGCATGCCAGGCGCGGCGATCCTCCGGCACCAGATGGAAGACACGCCCGTCTTCTTCCACCACATAATGCGCGCTGACCTTGGCTTCCCGGTCGCGCAGCCGCGCCACCGCCTCGGCGCCGCTCTGCATACCCGTGTAATGCATCAAGAGGATATCGACGGGATGGCCGCCGCGATCGTCGTGATTGGGGCTGGGGGCGTCGATCATGAGGCTTTAGATACCTGTCTTAGTCGAGGGCGCCACCACGGCCGGGCGGCGGATGACGACGATAGCGACACCGGCGAGCGTCGCCAAGCCACCCAGCAACATCTGCCAGGTGATCACTTCATCCAGCAGCAGGTGCCCGGAGAGCACGCCGACCATCGGCAGCAACAGGGTGAACGGCATCACCTGATTGACCGGATAGCGGCGCATCATGTTGTACCAGATGATGTAGCTGAAAATGGCGACGATCACCGATTGGAACAGCAGCGCCGCCCAGCCAACCCAGCTGGCATTCAGAACCTGCGGCCATTGATTGCCTTCGAGCAGGAAGGAAACGACCAGAAGCTGGGGCGCCGCCAGGATGGCGATGTAGCCGTTGAGTTGCAGCGCGTCGAATTCATCGCCCAGCGCCTTCACCTGCACATTGGCGGTTGCCCAGACGAGCGCCGCGCCGACCACCGAAAGCAGCGGCCACAGATTGCCGATGAAGCGCGGCTCGCCGGCAATGAGAACGACACCGGCGAAGGCAACAATCATGCCGACGAGGCGCCGCCAGCCCAGCGTTTCCTTGAAGAAGATGGCGGCCAAAATCGCCGCGAAGGGCACCTGCAGCTGCACGGCGATGGAGCTGGTCGCAGCATCGAGATAGCGCATGCCGGTAAAGATGAGCGAGAAATGCATGACGCCCATGGTCATCGACAAGGGTATGAGCTGCTTCAGCTTTCGTTTCGGCAGGCCGACCACAGGCAGCAGCAGGATGGCCACCAGACTGAAGCGCATGGCGACAAAGAACAGCGGCTGGAAATGCATGAGGCCGTATTTGGCGGCGACGAAATTGACGCCCCAGATGAACTGGCAGAGCAGCATGAGGGCGAGGTGTTGCGGTTTCATGAGTGTCGCGCCATTACGCTTTGGTCATCGCCGGGCCAAGCCGGCCATGACGGAATGAGAGTGAGCGCGCCCCTCATGCCCCCGGCCCCACCGGCTGTTCGACCGCTTGCGGGCGCCGCAGAATGATGATGGCAAGACCCGACATGGTGAGAAGTGCACCGAGAACGAGGCGCCAATCCCAGCTTTCGCCCAAGAGCAGCACCGCCGTGGTGGCGCCGAAGATGGGTTCCAGCAGGGTGAAGGGCATCACATAGCTCACCGGATAGCGGCTCATCATCGCATACCAGATCCCATAGCAGAGGGCGGTGACGATCAAGACCTGATAGGCCATGGCGGCCCACCCGGCAAGGCTCGCTTGGGTGATGGCCTCGATTTGGCCGCTCTCGGTTGCAAAAGACAGGGCCAGCATCATGGGGCCGGCGACGAGGCCAACCCAGGCATTGATGCGCCAGCCATCCATATTCTGCGCCAGCCGCTTGATGAGGAGATTGGAGCCGACCCAGGAAATGGCGGCAAGGATCATCAGGCCGGTGCCGATCCAGCCGCCGGTAGAGGATGGCCGCCCGACCAGCACGACGATGCCGATGAAGGCCAGCGCCATGCCGCTCCAGCGGCGCCAGCCGATCTTATCGCCAAACAACCAGGCGGCGGCGAGGGCCGAGAGCGGCACCTGGATCTGGATGATGATGGAGCTGGTGGCGGCGTCGACCCGGTTGATGCCATGGAAGATGGCGCCGAAATGGATGACACCGAGTGTCAGGCCCAGCGGCAGCAGCGCCTTCAAATCGCTTTTCTTCGGCAGGCCGATGAACGGGCAGATGAGCGCCGCCACGGCCACCATGCGCAGACCGGCAAAGAACAGCGGCGGCCAATCTGCAAGGCCCCATTTGACGACGGCGAAATTGGCACCCCAGAGGATCTGGGAGAAGGCCAGCAGGGCGACGTGGCGGGCGAGCATGATGGAACTCTGGGGAAGAGAGCGGCGGGGCTTCTGTTTAGCCGAAGGTCACGGGCTTTAGTACCCGCACGCGGCGCATAGCGGGCATCGGGTAGGTGGCGTGAAATGGGAAAGAGCCGTCGCTTCCGCCCCCCACCCTACCCTCCCCCTGAAGGGAGAGGGTTTTCCAGCCGCGCTCGCACCAATACCTCGCTTCAAGCCCCTCTCCCTTCAGGGGGAGGGGTTGGGGCGGGGGGCATGCCACCCTCGGTCTCCCAAAAAAGAAACCGCCGCCGGGGTGTCCCTCCCCGGCGGCGTAGGCTTTCGCTCTGGGATAACGAACGAGGTTTACTGCACGGCCTCGCCATGGAGGCCGAGATCGAGGCCGTCACGCTCCACATCCTCGGCCACACGGCAGCCGATGGTGAGGTCGACAATCTTGTAGATGATGGCCGAGCCGATGCCGGCCACCAGGAAGGTCACGACGATGGCTTGGATCTGGATCCACAACTGGCCGATATTGCCGTCGATGACACCGACGGGCGCATCGCCGCCCTTGATCGCGACGGTCGCAAAGACACCGGTCAGGAGCGCACCCAGCGTACCGCCGACACCATGGATACCGAAGGCATCGAGGGCGTCGTCATAGCCGAGCTTGTTCTTGATGGTGGTCGAGGCAAAGAAGCACACGATACCGGTAGCAAGGCCGATAATGAGCGCGCCGCCCGGGGTCACGAAACCGGCGGCCGGCGTGATGCCGACGAGGCCCGCGACGATGCCGGAGATGATGCCGAGCACCGAGGCCTTCTTATGGACCAGCCATTCGATCGCGGCCCAGGAGCAACCCGCACCCGCCGCGGCGATCTGCGTGGTGACGGCGGTCATGCCCGCCGTGGTGCCCGCCGAGAGCGCCGAGCCGGCGTTGAAGCCGAACCAGCCGCCCCACAGCAGACCGACGCCGATCACCGAATAGACGAGGTTATGCGGCGTGAACGGCACCTTGCCATGGCCACGGCGCTTGCCGATCATGAGGGCGATCACGAGGCCGGAGATGCCGGAGGCCATGTGGACCACGGTGCCGCCGGCGAAGTCGAGCGCGCCCAAGTTGAAGAAATAGCCCGAGCCCGCCCAGACCATGTGGCAGATCGGCGCGTAGACGATGAGCGACCACAGCGCATAGAACACCAGCAGCGCCGAGAACTTCATGCGGTCGGCGAAAGCGCCGGTGATGAGGGCCGGCGTGATGATGGCGAAGGTCATCTGGAAGAAGAAGAAGACCGTCTCCGGGATCGTGCCGGAGAGCGTGTCCGGGGCGACGCCGGCGAGGAACGCCTTTGAGAGGTCGCCAATGAAGGGGTTGTCGCCGCTGAAGGCGAGGCTGTAGCCGGCCACGAACCAGACCAGCGTGATGACGCAGCAGGCGGCCAGCGATTGCGCCAGCACCGTCAGCACGTTGTTCTTGCGCACCAGGCCGCCATAGAAGAGCGCCAGACCCGGCACCGTCATCATGAGGACGAGGACCGAGGAGGTCAGCATCCAGGCGGTGTCGCCCTTGTCGACCGTCGGCACAGCGTCCTGCGCGAAAGCCGCCACCGGCATCAGCAGAGCCGCCAGCGTGGCAGCGCCCAACTTCCCAGCCTTCGATATAGCTGCGCGGGAGGCCCCGAACGCCTCACCCGCCTTGTGAGCCGGCAAATCCCCGTTTGCTTCGGCCCCGATTGCCCCAATGGTGCGCATGCGCCCTCTCCTGATTAAACGACTATTTTGCTGCAAAGCAGCGTCAGGAGAGCAACCGCCGTGCCAATTGTAAGATTTATTGATTCAAAACAAGAATCTAGCCGCCGCCGGCGGAGTGTCGCCTAAAACGTCATCACTTGCCGACGCTTTGCCTATTTTTTGGGCGTTGCGACTAGATCTTCATGACAAATGTCTTGCGGTGTCATTTACTCGTGGCCCGTGAGCTCCGCCGAGACATGCCTCAACTTAAGGGGCTGAAAAATGGGTGAGTTGGATTTCATATTGGATGCATTATCGAAAGTATCATTCGTCCAAAAGTTAAATTGAGCGACTAGAGAAATGAATCCGACAATCTCAGCTGACTCCGCGATTAGGAAATCCTCTGAAGATCTGCTGGGCCGAGCAGATTTCGCTCGCAACATTGCAGTGACAATAGCCACTTGGCATGGCGAAGAAAGCTTAGTGCTAGCGATTAGCGGAGAATGGGGAGTCGGTAAGACTTCCATCAAAAACATGATCCTGGAGGCGCTAAGCGAGCAACAGGATGCCCCACGTGTTGTCGAGTTCGAGCCTTGGCGTTGGCGCTCGAACACTCAGATTACCGAAGCCTTCTTCAGAGAAATTCGCATCGCTTTGCAAAAGCTCGATCGCGCCGGCACCAAGAGAAAGGCCGCGCAAAAATGGATAAGCTATACTCGTGCACTCCGAGCGATTGAGCCTTCTATAGAAGCTACTCGGAGTGGGATGCCAGGCGCGCTAACTACGCTCGCCACCGCTTCTGTATTTGGAGTGGCACTAGGTCCTGTGATTGAGCCCTATTTGGGATTCTTCAAGAACGGTACCGTTCTTCTTGCAATCTCAGCAGCATTTCTACTGCTGAAGGGTGCGACTCGCCTCGTTGAATATTGTTGTGCGTCGCAAGCCAACGAACCTGACGTTGAAACAGCCCGAGGTGAATTACGTGAAGCGTTTGCCGGATTGGATAAACCTCTCCTAGTCGTCATTGATGACATCGACCGGCTCACGCCCCGGGAAATCAGAACCGTATTCCGACATGTCAAAGCAAACGGGAGCTTCCCTAAGCTCACGTACCTATTGCTCTATCAACAAAGCTCGGTCGAGGCCGCCCTGACCAGAAAAGGGTGCGACGGCGCGGAGTACCTTCAGAAAATCATTCAAGTGTCGCTCAATGTCCCGGTTGCGAGCCAATCTCGCCTGGAGCGAGTTTTGGTAGATGGCATCAACAAAGTTCTGGGGGAATACGCTGAGCCAGAACATGGTTTCGACAATGAGCGCTGGTCGAACTTATATTTGGACGGCATCCAGCATTTCATTCGACATCTAAGAGACGTCTACCGTCTCCTGAGTGCCCTATCCGTCACTACTAGCTTTTTTCGCGGCAACAAAGCGTTTGAGGTAAATCCACTAGATTTGTTGGCGCTTGAGTTTCTGCGCGTATTTGAACCTGACCTATTTCAAGAGCTTCGGCGCTCCAAACGATTGCTAACTTCGCCAAGACCAGCCGCAAATGATCGGGATGCTAGAAAAGCTGCGATCCTAGATCTTGTAGGAAAAGCGACCAAAGAAAGAAAAGCTGCCGCGACGCAGATCGTTCGTTACCTTTTTCCTGAGATAGATTGGGCTTTTGAGTTTGGCGTCGATTATACAAATGGTGACGAGTGGAGCGGCCAGCGGAGGCTATGTGTTCCAGAGTACTTTGATCGATACTTCTACTTATCTATACCTGACTTCGACATTTCTACTTCAGAGCTAAATCAGCTGATTGAGCAAACTGCAGATGCTGGGAAATTCAGAACTCATCTTGATCAGCTACATACCCGTGGGCTGCGTAGCATAGCCCTTTCAAGGCTCGACAGCAGAAAGACAGAGATTCCACTCGTCAATGCCCATGCCTTCCTTCCGGCCCTTATGAGTATCGGCGAAGTCGCGGACGATACCCCCAATTGGCTGGCCATTACGGAGTTCGATCACTGCTGGCGTATTGTTTATTGGTACTTGCTTCGAGAAGCAGATCCAGCAGCGCGTGCTGCGCTGCTCTTCAGTGCGACCAATTTGTCGAAAGCGTTATGCGTGCCTTCACGATTGATTCTTAACGAGCTTGAACGGCAGCGAAAAGGAAGCTCGAAGGAGCGAGAGCTGATCAGTGGCAACCTTCTGGACGATATGAAAGATAGGTGGCTTGAGATGATTTCCTTGGCGGCTTACGCAGATCCAATTGGCTTTTGCTTTCGGTCACATGCTGGATACTTGATATCCGCATGGAAACGCATTGGTGGCGACGCAGTTGTCTCCGCTTGGGCTGAGGGAGTTTCCAAAACTGACAGAGGATTAGTCTCTCTCATTTGCGCGCTGGCGACGCCATCTTTGCGCTCCAAGGCTGGCTCACATCTTTCCAAGATCGTTTGGAAGTTCGAACTTAGCTGGATATCCACGTTTGTAGACACCAGCACTTGGGAGGCACGGATAGAACAGATCGACCAATCGCCTCTCTCGCACGAGCAGCGCTTAAAAATCGATGCTTACGCGCAAGCAGAGAAAGCCCGCCGGGGTGAGATCGAAGCAGACGATCTCTAGACTACCTTAGTTATCACCCGCTCGACCAACGCATTGATCTCATCATGCTTGTGTCCGTACCACGAGCCGTGGCCCATGCCGGGGAGCAGATGGAGCGTGGCGCCGGGGATGAGCGCGGCGAGTTCTTCGCCGTCCTGGGGTGGGGCTTCGACGTCTTCTTCGAAGGCGAAGATGTGGGCGGGGACGCGGACGGTCTTCAGGGCCTCGCGCTGGTCGAAGCGCAGGCTCGCGTCCCATTGCGGGACGAGTGAGGTCTCGTTGCTGTCATCTTCCATCCATTCCAGCATCAGCGCCTTGAGCTGGGGCCAGAGTTCGCGGTCGCCCAGGGCGCGGGCCGGATAGAGCATGGCGGCGTAATGGGTGACGCTCATCAGCCCATCGAGCCGGCCGCCGGCTTTGCGGAAGTCGATCTCCGCCTCCTGGTAGTCCCAGCCCCAGCCGGTCGACCAGGCGCCAGAGCCCATGAGCACCGCGACGCGCACCAATTCCGGATAATCGATCATCACCTGCTGGATGATGGCGGAGCCCAGCGATGAGCCGACCAGTGCCACTTTCCGGCCGCCGCAGGCAGCATGGATGAGTGCTGCCACATCGGTGGCGAAGTCTTTGATCGTCCAAGGCATGGGCGCCGTGCTGGTGGTGGCGCCGATGCCGCGGTTGTCGAACACGGTGGAGCGGAATTTCCCGTCGAAATGGGGCGTCTGGAATCGCTGCCAATCCTTGCCCTTGGTGCCGCCGCCACCCACCCAGACGATGTCCGGCGCGCCGAGCGGACCCGATTGCTCATAGAAAAGACGGGTATCGGCGGTTTCGATATAGGCCATGGTGTGCACTCCCCGGATATTCGTTTTTACGTTTGTATAATAAGCTGTATACAGCAGTCAAATCTCGCCCTGGTTGCGATAAATGCGCTAAATGGGCGGGCCTCAATATGCATCCTCCGAGTCGTGAGTAAAAATGGTAGACGTTCCGGTACTGGAGACCGCCCGCCTGAAGCTGCGGGGGCATTGCCTGGCGGATTTCAACGCCGCCGCCGAGATCTGGAGTGACGAGGTCGTCACGCGGTTCCTGGGCCGCCCCTTCACCCCGGAAGAAAGCTGGAGCCGGCTGCTGCGCTATGTCGGGCATTGGGATCTGCTGGGCTACGGCTTCTGGGCGATCACTGAAAAGGCCAGCGGCCGCTTCATCGGCGAAGGCGGTATCTGCGATTTTCGCCGCGACATCACCTGGCCGGGTTGCGTCTCGGCAGACGAAGCGACGCGGGAGATCGGCTGGGCGTTGGGGGCCGACTATCACGGGCAGGGCCTCGCCACCGAGGCGGTGCAGGCGGTAACGACCTGGGCTGACCGGCATTTCCGCGGCCGGCGCACCATCTGCATCATCAATCCCAGCAACCAGCCCTCGATCCGCGTCGCCGAGAAATGCGGCTATGGCGAGATCGGCACGGCCCGCTACAAGGATAACGACCTCACGGTCTTCGCCCGGGCGGCCGCGACGCGCTAGCGGGCGGGCAGTGTCTCCACCGGGCCGTTCGCATTCTTCCAGGCGGTGAAGCCGCCTTTGAGATGCGCCACGGGTGCCAAACCCATATCCTGCGCCGTATGGCAGCTGAGCGCCGAGCGCCAGCCGCTGGCGCAATAGAAGACGAAGCGCTTCGCTTCGGCAAAGATCGGCTTGTGATAGGGGCTTTCCGGATCGATCCAGAATTCCAGCATCCCGCGCGGGCAATGGAAGGCGCCGGGAATCTTGCCGTCGCGCTCAAGCTCTCGCGGGTCGCGCAGATCGACGAAGACGACATCTTCCTTGCCGAGATCGGCAAGTGCCGCCGCGGGCTCGATGGCCGTGATCGCGGCATTGGCCGCCTCAAGCAATTGCTTGTAGCCCTTGGTGATCGGCATTTCGAAAAACCTCCGGCAGGATGGGACTGCCTTTCATCCTGCCGGAGCGGGAAGTTCCGTCAAGCACCCATATAGACGGCCTCGACATTGTTACCGTCGGGGTCGATCAGGAAGGCCGCGAAATAGGTCGGGCTGTAATCGGCGCGGAGACCCGCCCCGCCATTGTCCTTGCCGCCGGCCTTGAGGCCTGCCGCGTGGAATTTCTCCACCGCCTTGCGATCGGGTGCAGTAAAGGCGATATGCGAGCCGGGCCCCTTGGCGCCCTTATGCGCGTAGAGCCACAACACGGCATTGCCGTCGGGACCAAGGCCGGCGCCATTTTCATCCTGCGAGCAGACCTTGGCGCCCAAGGGCGCCATCACGGCTTTGTAAAAGGCGACACTCGCCGCCACGTCTTTCACATGAATTCCCAGATGATCGAACATTGAATGCCTCCGAGGGAAAGTTAGGGAGGCATGCTTTACGCGGCGGGGCTGATCCGATCTTGGAGGATCTTGCGCTGGCCGGCACTTCGCGCATGGGCGCGGCGGCGGAATTCGCGCGGGGATAGGCCCGCCGCCCGGCCGAAGGTGCGCACGAAATTGGAGAGATCGCCAAAGCCGATATCGTAGGCGATATCGGTCACCGGCTGTTCGCTTTGGGCGAGCAGCCGCGCCGCCCGGCGCAGGCGCGCGCGAATGAGATATTGATGCGGCGTGGCACCGACGATTCTGGCAAAGAGGCGCAGGAAATGAAACGCGGAAAGCCCACTCTCGCGCCCCGCCGTGGCGAGGTCGATTTCCTCATGCGCATGGGCATCGATCCAATGCGCCGCATCGACGATGCGCTTGCGATCCTGCGGGCGGATGCGTTCGTCGCCATGGCCATCATCGCGACCGGCAGCGCCCATCCTGGCAAGGATGGTCAAAGCCACTTCCTCGAGCGCCAAATCGGTCTTGCCGGCAGCGGTTGCATCGGCCAGTTCGCCCAGCACCATGAATTCGGCCCGCGGCGCCAAGGCACCATGCTGCCAGCCGCCGCCAGCTTCCTCGACCAGCTCCGGCGCCAGCTTGAAGCACAGGCATTCATCGCCGCCATCGTGGTGATCGTGGGTGCAGGTGTATTCCTCGCCCGGCCGCCCGATCAGGAACGAGCCCGGCACCATGTCGAAATGTCGGCCGCGATTGATATAGCCGAAGCTGCCCTTACGCACGAAGGCGAAGGAATAGGAATCATGCGCTTCGGCATAAGGCTTTTCCCCCGGTCCTGCTTCGCAGCAATAGAGGGTGGCCGACAAATGCGGGGTTTTTGTCAGTTTGGTCGCTCGCATGATGGTCCAAAGCCTAATGGGCCGGACAATCTGCGGCAAATCACGATCCGGGACTTGGCAAAAATTGCGCTGCGCCCGCCGGCTAGCTCGCCCCGACGGGAACCGTGACACCACAAATGCCCACCACATCGCCCTTGTCGTTGCCCAGCGGCAGCATCAGGCGTTCGGTACTGATGAAGCCGCGTCCCTCCAGGGTAACGGGCCCTACGAAATAGAACGGCAGGCGCCGCTCGATGATGCGGCGATACCTCTCGATACCAGTGGCATAGGTCGCCGGGTCATAAAGATCGATGAAGCGCTTGCCGGTGGCATCGACACCCATCACGTCGCGTCCGCTCGTGCCGATCAGGCGGTAGCGCGGCATCAACTCATCGCCTTCATAAAGATCGACCAGACGGAAATAGGCCAATAATCCGGTGATCTCGGCTGGGTCGATCATGCCGCGCTGTGGCAGAGCGCCAGCCGCCTTGGCACGCAAGGCGCACCAATAATCATAGCATTTGCGCAAGACCGGACCGGTGCCGGCGAGGTCGGCGGCACGCTCGATAAAGGCCTCTCGGGTGGCCGGCAAAAGATCCGTATTTACCGCAGCCGTCATCGCACTCCCAGCGGAAGGCGACGATGCCGTTCCGTATGGTCCGTATTTAGCATGTCTGACAATATCGTCGCTAGGGGGCGGGTTGGCCTAGACCGGCCGGCTGCTTGGAAAAATGATGCCCGCGCGCCAGCGACACACCGACGACGCGCGGGGTCTCGCTCACGCGTTTTCGCCTTCCCCGCCATGAATCTTGGCGGCGAGAGAGGCCGAGAGGAACAAATCGATATCGCCGTCGAGCACGCCCTGGCTGTCGCTGGTCTCGGCACCCGTGCGCAGATCCTTGATCATCTGATAGGGCTGCAGGACGTAAGAGCGGATCTGGTGACCCCAGCCGATATCGGTCTTGGAATCGGCGATCGCCTGCGCTTTTTCCTCGCGGATGCGCAATTCGCGCTCATAGAGGCGCGCTTTCAGCATATCCATCGCCATGGCGCGGTTGCGGTGCTGCGAGCGGTCGGCCTGGCATGAGACCACGATGCCGGTCGGCTCGTGGGTGATGCGGATGGCGCTGTCGGTCTTGTTGATGTGCTGACCGCCGGCCCCTGAGGCGCGGAAGGTATCGACGCGCAGATCCTTATCGAGAATCTCGATCTCGATATTGTCGTCGATCACCGGATAGACCCAGATCGAACTGAATGAGGTGTGGCGACGGGCGTTGGAATCGAAGGGCGAGATGCGCACCAGGCGATGCACGCCGCTTTCCGATTTCAGCCAGCCATAGGCGTTGGGGCCTTTGATCTCGATGGTGGCGGATTTCAACCCGGCTTCTTCGCCGGCACTCTCTTCCAGCCACTCGACCTTGTAGCCGTGCTGCTCGGCCCAGCGCGTATACATGCGCAGCAGAATCTGCGCCCAATCCTGCGCCTCGGTCCCGCCGGCACCGGCATGGACTTCGAGATAGCAATCGTTCTGGTCGGCTTCACCCGAGAGCAGGCTTTCCAGCTCGCGCTGCGCAGCCTTGGCTTTCAGATCCTTGATCTGCTTTTCGGCTTCGTCGATTGAGGCGTTGTCGCCTTCCATCTCGCCAAGTTCGGCAAGGGTCAGCGCGTCATCGAGCTCGCGCTCCAGCGATTTGAAGCCGTCAATCGAGCCCTGCAGATGAGTGCGCTCGCGCATCACCTTCTGCGCCTTTTCGGGCTTGTCCCAGAGGGTCGGGTCTTCGGAGAGGGCGTTCAGTTCGTCGAGACGACGCAGGGCGTTGTCCCAGTCAAAGATGCCTCCTCAGCAGGGCCAAGGAAGATCGGATCTCCCCCGCCGCCGCCTCGATCTCAGCGCGCATGCCGGTACCTCAGATTATTCGAATGCCAAATCGGGGGCGGAACATGCCGCCTGACGCCCAATTCGTCAATCCTGGCCTCAGTAAAGCCCCGAATCCCCGCCGGAACTGGCAGGTGGCGGGACAAGGACCGGTGCCTGCTGCTGCGCCGGATAAGGTTGCGGTTGCTGGTTCGGTACGGCACCAGGGACTGGATTCGCCGGCACGGGGTTCACCGGCACCGGCTGGCCGGGCGGAATAACCATGGGCTGTTGCTGCTGGTATTGCGGCTGCTGCTGGTAATTGGGCTGGCCATAGACCGGCGCTTGCCCATATCCCGGTTGCTGGCCATAGGCGGGTTGTTGCCCGTAGGCCGGCTGCTGCTGCTGCTGCCCGCCCTGATAGACGCCGGTCGAATCGATGATGGTCGTCCCGCTGTCGTTATAGACGCCCTGATTGCCGTAAGGATTGCCGAAGGGGCCGGTCGGGATGACCGAGCCATAGCCCGCATCCTGTCCGTAATTGGCATAGCCTTCGATGATCTGCTGCTGGCCCGTGGGTTCGGTGCCGGGCTTGAAGGCTTCCCAGATGGCAAGCCCTTCGTCGCCGGCCTGCCAGCGTTCTCCGGTCTTCTCGTTGACCTTCACGAGACGGACCCCTGGCGGAACGCGGAACGGTGTTGCCGGCTTGTCCTTCAGCGCCTCGATCATGAAGTCGCGGAAGATCGGCGCCGACAAGCGGCCGCCGGTCGCCTTGGCACCCAGCGAGCGCGGCTGATCGAAGCCGAGATAGACGCCGGCCACGAGATCCGGCGAGAAGCCGATGAACCACACGTCGCGGCCGTCATTGGTGGTACCGGTCTTGCCGGCAAGCGGCTTGCCGACGGCCTTCACCGCCGAACCGGTGCCGCGCTGAACGACGCCTTCCATCATCGAAACCATCTGATAGGCGTTGGCGGGATCGAGAACCTGCGGACGATCGTCCGGCAGTTCCGGCGGCGGCGAGCCATCATAATTCGCCAGCGTGCAGCCGTCGCATTTGCGCTCGTCGTGGCGATAGATGGTCCAGCCCTGCGCATCCTGGACGCGGTCGATGAAGGTGGGGATCACCTTCTTGCCGCCATTGACGATCTCGGCATAGGCGCCGACCATCCTGAGCGCCGTCGTTTCCTGGGCACCCAGCGACATGGCCAGCGTCTGCTGCAGCTTGTCGACGACACCCAGGCGTTCAGCCACTTCGGCAACCTTCGCCATGCCAATGGTCTGCGCCATGCGGATGGTCATCAGGTTGCGCGAATGCTGGAGGCCCTGGCGCATCGTGGCCGGCCCGAGGAAGTTCTTCTCGAAGTTCTCCGGCTGCCACAGCGGCAGGCCCGGGCCTTGATCGATGGCGATCGGCGCGTCGAGAATGATGGTCGAGGGCGTATAGCCCGCCTCAAGCGCCGAGAGATAGACGATCGGCTTGAAGGATGAGCCCGGCTGGCGCATCGCCTGGGTGGCGCGGTTGAATTCGCTCTGCTTGTAGGACCAGCCACCGGTCATCGCGAGAACGCGGCCGGTATGCGGATCCATGGCAATGAGGGCACCGGAGATTTCCGGCACCTGGCGCAGCAGGTAGACCGGCAGGCCCTCTTCTTTCTGCTGTTTTTCGGTCCCGGTCGTGGTGCTGAGATCCTCGACGTCGTCGGCCTTGTCCTTGTCGGAGACCTTGGCCTCGACGGCAATGACGTCACCGATCTTGAAGACGTCCTCCGCACTCTTCACGGCCGGGCCGACTTTGCCTTCGGCCGAGCGGCGGCGTGCCCAGGCGAGGTCTTCGAGCTCGATGAGGCCCTGGCTGCCATCGATGAAGCCGATTTTGGCCTCGCCCTTCGCGATCTCCAGCACCATGGCAGGCTTCCAGTCGTAGAGCCAGGGCACATTGCCAAGCTTGGCCAGCGTCTTCTGCCAATCGTCGAGGCTGTCGGCATGGCCAAGCGGCCCGCGATAGCCCTGCGTGCGGTCATAGGACACGAGATGCTTGTGCAGCACCTTGTCGGCGATCTCCTGCAAGTTCGCATCGACCGTCGCCTTGACGGTCAGGCCCTTCTTGTAAAGCCCGTCCTCGCCGAAGCGCTGCACCAGTTCGCGCCGCACTTCCTCGGCGAAGTAATCGGCTTCGAAGCGCTCGCCGGTGCTGCGCGCGCGTTGCAGCAGCGGGGTTGCCGTCGCCTCTTGCGCTTCCTGGTCCGAAATGTGGCCGTCTTCCAACATGCGCGAGATGACCCAATCGCGCCGCGACTTGGCAGCGTCGGGGAATTTGGTCATCGAATAGTTATTGGGGGCCTTCGGCAGAGCGGCGAGATAGGCCGCCTCGGCGACGCTGAGCTCGTCGAGCGACTTGTTGAAGTAATTGAGCGCCGCGGCAGCGACACCGTAATTCCCCTGCCCCAGATAGATCTGGTTGAGATAGAGCTCGAGGATGCGGTCCTTTGAAAAGGCCTTCTCGATGCGCAAGGCGAGGATCGCTTCCTTGATCTTGCGGTCGATCGAGCGCTCGTTGGTGAGGAGGAAGTTCTTCGTCACCTGCTGCGTGATGGTCGAGGCGCCGACCGGCCGCTTGTCCGAGCCGTAATTCTTCAGATTGACGAGGATGGCGTTGATGAGGCCCGGAATGTCGATGCCGGCATGGCTGTAGAACGACTTGTCCTCGGCAGCGAGGAAGGCATTGATGACGCGCTTGGGGATGACCTTGATCGGCACGAAGACGCGGTTCTCGACGGCGTATTCCGCAAGCAACCGGCCGTCACCGGCATAGACGCGGGTCGTGACCGGGGGATCATAGGCCGCGAGCTGGTAGTAATCCGGCAGGCCCTGCGAGTAGTGCTCGTAAACCAACCAGGCACCGATGGCGCCGATAGTCGCCAGCACCATGAAGATACCGACGAAAAAAGAAAGGAGACGCGTCAATCGGTTCATAATCGGCTTTTCGTTGCAGGGTCAATTTTCAATGCAGGGTCGGGCGGGCGTCCCGTTTCCACGGCCCGTCATAAGCCGCTTCGCGTAAGGCAGGGATGCCGCAAGATCAAGGCAATTTTACGACCTTTGGGCGCAGACCGCCCCGATCCGGATCAAGCCATCATGCATTATCGGCAGAGCTTCGGGAAATCGTTCCGCACCAATAGGTTATGGAATTGTTGCCCGGATCACGTCCGTTTGATGCTGTCCTGCCAGTCAAAGAACGCCTGAATCGCACGGGAAATGGCCTGGGCGAGGCCTTTCTGGTGGGATTTATTGGTGAGGAGCCGCTGGTCCTCATCCGACGAGATATAGCCCATTTCGAGGAGAACCGACGGCACATCCGGCGCTTTGAGAACAGCGAAGCCGGCAAAGCGGTGGCTCTGCTCCAGCATCAAAGTGTCCCTCTTGAGGGATTTCACCAGCATCTTGGCAAAGCGCGCTGAGAGATTGGTGGTTTCCCGCTGCGCAAGGTCGATGAGGATGCCCGTCACCACCTTGCTTTCATTGGTGAGATCGACGCCGGCAATGACGTCCGACTTGTTTTCCTTGGCCGCCAGCGCCTCCGCCTCAGAATCCGAAGCGTTTTCGGAAAGCGTATATACCGAGGCGCCGCGTGTCTTGGAATTGGCGTGGCTGTCGGCATGGAGCGAGATGAAGAGCTCGGCGGAATCGTCCCGCGCCAGCTTGAAGCGGTCGCGCAAGGGGATATAGACGTCCTTGTCACGGGTCAGCTCGACCCGGAAACGTCCCGTAGCCAGCAATTCCTTCTTCAGCGCCCTGGCAACCGCCAAGGTAATGGTCTTTTCCATCGTGCCGTTGCCGATGGCGCCAGGATCGATACCGCCATGGCCGGGATCGATGATGATGAGCGGCTTGCGCTTCGCATTCTTCTTCAGCGCCTGATCGCCCGGCTTCAGGGTGGGCACCAGGATCGCCGCGTCATTGGGTTCGGCCTTGGGAACGGCGATTTCGTCGCTGGATTTGGCCGCAACCTGGACCGCCATCGGATCGGGATCGGCACTGGGGCCCCCGCTGCTTTCACCTGAGCCACTGTCGACCGGCCCCTCCTGTGCCAGGGCTGGCTGCTTTGCCGCGACGACCTTGGTCGTTGACCCCGGGGTCGTCGGCTCCGGGGTCGTTGACTCCGGCACGGCCGACCCGTCACTGGCAAAAAGGGTGCGCTTGATCTGTCCTCGGAAGGTCGCCTCGTCACTGGGCTTCAGATCGATCAGCAGCCGGCGCGGCAGCTTTTCGGTCTTGTCGACCAGGGTCACTTGGGCGACCGTCGCCGGGGCCGCCAGATCGAGCACAATGCGCGAAGTGCCGACCTTGAAGAGGCCATAGCGCATGGCGGCGACCAGCCCCCGCCCCTGCAGCTTGCGCCCGGCCGGGATCTGCCAATCCACCTCGTCGAGGTCGATGACGACACGCTGCGGATCGGCCAGCGCAAAGACCTTGAAGCCGGCCTGAGCGGTGAGGTCGAGGACGACTCGCGTGAGTTCCGGCTCGACCCCCAGCTTGGCGTCCGTGACGGCAGGTTTGGCCCAGGCCCCGGGGATCGCCAGCAACAAGGCAGCCAGCAACAGCCCGATAAACGTCAGGCCGGCAAATTGCAGGCGAACGCGCTGCGGCGCGATAAAAATTAGGCTCTTCCGCATGTTGCCGGTTCGTTGCGTGAATCTCTCGCAATATAATGCTGTAACTAGCTGAAAGGCAACAAGATATTGAAATTGCCTCAAAAATGGGCATCTTGCCGGGGTCGGCGAGGCCAGCAGATGGTGATCGCCCGGGAAGCGGGCAATTGCAGTTGTGTTGCTGGTCGACGGCCAGTATGGTGACGTTCCGCGACTGTTCGGATCGCCTCAAACCGCCGGAATCGGCCGGCTGGGGATCGAATCGACGGTTGGTCGTGAACCTGGCAATCGACCGCCAACTGCCCTGAATATTGGATTCCGGGGCCGGGCGAGAACCAGGCAGCGCTTACGCAGGACAAGGTCGCTCCCGACCTGAGACGGACCGGAGCCGAGGCTTGTTCTGTAGCAAAAACAACAGGTTGACATGACGCCACCCTGCCATTCAATAACCCTTTTCGCGCCGCCGATCGCTGTGGAAGTGATCGACGCTGGGCGCGTCACGGAGCTTTACATCTATGACCAAAATTATGCTGATCGACGCCACCCACCCGGAAGAAACCCGCGTCGCGGTGGTGGACGGCCGCAGGCTTGAAGAGTTCGACGTCGAGGTCGCCAGCCGGCACCCGCTCAAAGGCAATATCTATCTCGCCAAGGTAACCAGGGTCGAACCGTCCCTGCAGGCCGCCTTCGTTGAATATGGCGGCAACCGCCACGGCTTCCTGGCCTTCAGCGAAATCCATCCCGATTATTACCGCATCCCGGTCGCCGACCGTGAGGCGCTGATGCGCGAGGATATCGAGGAGGCAGAAGAGGAAGAGCAACGCCGTGGGCGCCGCCGCGACCGCAACCGCCGCCGCGATCGGCCGCAGCGCGGGAATGCCGCAGAAGACGGCACCCATGCGGAAGCCGCCGACGAGCATGATCACCACGCCCATGATGACCACGATCATGATCATCACGACCATGATCACGACCATGACCATGACCATGACCATGGCGAGGATCTGCACGCCGACGAGGCCGTGCCCGGTGAGTCCGAGGGCGATCACGCTCCGGAAGCCGCCGCCACGGACGATGAGCATGTCGAAACCGCGCAAGTCATGCCGCTTTCGGCGGGTCACGACAGCCTGCGCAGCGAGCCAGTGGCTGATGCGGTCGAACCGGCTGCCCCGGTCGAAGCCGCCCCGGCAGAAGATTGGGCCGGGCGCCCCGCCCCCATCGAGACGGCCGAACCGGTTGCCCAAATCATCGATTTTCCGGCGAGCCCGGCGACGGATGAGGCTGCCTACCAGGCCGTGAGCGATACCCTCGACGCAGAAGTTCCGGCAGCACCCCAGGGCGATATCGTCGAGGTCGTGCAGCCGCCCGAAGTCATCGATACGGTCGGTGGCGAAGAGCCGAGCCAGAACGATGACGCCGAGGAGGATGACGAGGAGGAAGGTGATTCCGACCGCCGCCGCCGCCAGCGCCATCTGCGCCGCTACAAGATCCAGGAAGTCATCAAGCGCCGCCAGATCCTGCTGGTGCAGGTGACGAAGGAAGAGCGCGGCAATAAGGGCGCCGCCCTCACCACCTATCTGTCGCTCGCCGGCCGCTATTGCGTGCTGATGCCCAACACCGATCGCGGTGGCGGTATCTCGCGCCGCATCACCTCGGTCTCCGACCGGAAACGCCTGAAGTCGATCGTCGACGAACTGGATCCGCCGGAAGGCATGGCGGTCATCGTGCGCACCGCCGGCATGGAACGCCAGCGCAGCGAGATCAAGCGCGACTTCGAATATCTGCTGCGTCTGTGGGACGAAATCCGCGAGAACACCCTGCGCTCTTCCGCGCCGTCGCTGATCTACGAAGAAGCCAGCCTCATCAAGCGCTCGATCCGCGACCTTTATACGCGGGATATCGGCGACATCGTGGTGGCGGGCGGCGACGCCTTTAAGTCGGCGCGTTCCTTCATGCGCATGCTGGCCCCGGGCCATGCCAAGCGCGTGCAATTCTACCGCGATTCTTCGGTGCCGCTGTTTCAGCGCTATCAGATCGAAAGCCAGATCGCGGCGATCCATCACCCGATCGTCAATCTGCGTTCGGGCGGCTACATCGTCATCAACCAGACCGAGGCGTTGGTCGCGGTCGATGTGAACTCCGGCCGTTCGACGCGCGAGCGCAATATCGAGGAAACGGCACTTCGCACCAATCTGGAGGCGGCCGAGGAGGTCGCGCGCCAGTTGCGTCTTCGCGATCTTGCTGGCCTGATCGTCATCGACTTCATCGACATGGATGAGGGGCGCAACAACGCCGCCGTCGAACGCCGCATGAAGGAAGCTTTGCGCAACGACCGAGCGCGCATCCAGATCGGCCGCATTTCGTCCTTCGGCCTGCTCGAGATGTCGCGCCAGCGCCTGCATGCGAGCCTGCAGGAAGCCTCGACCGAAATCTGCCCGCATTGCCACGGCACCGGCCGCATGCGGTCGGTGGATTCGACGGCTCTTCATGTGCTGCGCATGGTCGAGGAAGAAATCACCCGCAATGCCGCGCCAGGCGTCTCGGTCTTCGTGCCGTCAGCCGTGGCGCTCTATATCCTCAACCAGAAGCGTCACGCCCTGGCGCAGCTCGAGCTGCGGCGCGGCGTTCGGATCTATCTCAACGCCGATGATGAGCTGACGCCGCCCGACTATCGTCTGGAACGCATCAAGTTGTTGGCGCCGGGCGAAGAATTGCCGCCGGCCCCCGAACCGCAGCCGATTGAGATCGATTTCGACGAGAGTGAAGACGAGAACTACGTCGACGAGGTCGAGGAGACCGAAGCGGCGGTCGAAACGGATAACGATGCCGGCGAAGCAGAGGGCGAAGATTCTGCGTCCGTTGCCGAAGACGGTGGTGAACGCCAGGGTCGCCGGCGCCGGCGCCGTCGTCGCGGTCGTGGCGGTAAATTCCAGGCCGATGAATTCACCGAACAGACGGAAGGCACGCCGACGGAAGGTGAAGCTGATGGCGAGGCGCAAGCGCGTCGTCCGGCCGAATCCGACGATGCCGATGACGATGCCGATGCAGCCGAAGACGGTGACGATCAGGCCGATGGCGACGAAGGCTCGGATGACACCAACGAAGGCGCCGCAGAGGGCGACGAACCGCGCCGCCGCCGCCGCCGCGGTCGCCGTGGCGGTCGCCGTCGCTCGCGCCGCCCGCAGGACGGTACATCGCAAGATGGTCAGACCGATGAGCCGCAGGTTGCTGGCGATGTCGCCGGTTTTGGCGAACAGCCGGACGTTCCAGGCGATGCCGCTGCCCTGCCGCCGCAATGGCGTGCCGAGGAATCCGCTGTTCAACCCGCGGTCGCCGCAACCGACGAGGTGACCGGGGCTGGCGATGTGGCCACGGAACGTCCGCGCCGGCCGCGCCGGCCGCGCCGCGAACGCGATGCGCCAGTCGTTTCGGAAAGTGCTGCTGCGGAAGCCGCGCCGGCGGCGATTGCGCCGCTGGCAGAACCAGCGGCGCCGGCAAGCCCGGCAGCACCCGCTGGCGAGCTGGCACTGGCCGAGCGCTCCGTCACGGTGATCGAAGTGAAGGATAGCGGCGAAGCCGTTGCCGCATCGGTCGAGGATGACCCCAATCAGCCCAAGAAGCGCGGCTGGTGGCGCCGCCTCATCGAATAGCGCTCACGATATATCTTGAACGCAACAAGGCCTGATCGGATCGATCAGGCCTTGTTCGTTTAGAGCGTTTCATGACGTGGTGGAAAACACCCCGCCCCTCTCCCTACTATCGTGGGGCGAGGGGTAACACTCGATTCTAGGAAGACCGGAAATACTCTAGGCAGCTGGCGCCTTTCCCTGCGCCATGGCGTCGAGCAGGCGCCCCTGGAACAGCGATATGCCGAGCTTGCCGCCGATCTCCAGCCCCTGTTCGGAATCGACGCGGCACAGGATGATCCGCTCGCGCCCGAAACGTTCAACCGCCGCCTGCATGCGCTCCAATTGCGAGGTCTCGCAATCGTCATAAAGCGCCGGCGTCCAGATCACCTTGATCAAGTCAACATTGAGCTGATCGCGATCGAGTTGCGGCAGTTGCTGGTACTTCACCTGATCGAGAATAATCTTGTAGCCACGCTCTTTCAGGAAGTCGCGGGCGAAGAAGAAATCCTCCGGCTCGCTGTAGAAGTCGATCGCCGGCAATTCGATGGCAAGGGGTCCGCGATCCTTGTTGTTGGTGGCCCGGTCGAAATCGAGAAATTCCTGGGTCAGCAGCGTGGCAAGCGACAGGTTGAGGCTCGCATTCTTGAGCATCGGCTGATAGTCCTGCCGCGGCATCAGCGCCAGCATGCGGGCATCGAGCACGCGCGCCAGATGCTGGAACAACCATTTGTCGCCCGTGACGTTGTAGCCGGGTGCCACGGTCTGGGCGAGAAACGGCATCGAGAAAAAGAGCTCGGTGAGGATCGGTGCCGGTTTGACACCAGGGATGATGGCAAAGACCTGCTGGCGTCGCAGCACATTGGCAAGATCGGCACTGACGATGGCCTTCTCCAATTTCTCCAGGATGGCCGGGCTGATCAATTGCCCGCGTCCCTCGTCGAACCCACCGGTCTTTGCCGCTGCCGCCGCCTGGGAATTGGCCTTGCGGCGATCTTCCAAATGGCCGCGCGCCACGCCGACGAACTGTTCCCATTCCAGCTCGATATCGTACCAGGTGGCAAAGGCCGGTGGTCGGCGCGACGGGCTGGGCGGCGCCGAGAACAGCGGATCGTCCTTGAACATCTGTTTGATGTGACGGACGTAAGTATCGATATCGTCTTCGCGCGCGCCCTTGGTCAGGGCAACGACGTCGTTGTTCCACAGCTGGTAGATGCCGGCTTCGAAGCGCTGCACCAACGGCTCCAGGACTTGCTTCACGATGCGGATGTGATGCAGCCGCTGGTTATAAGGCCTTAGCTGCGAAAGATGTATCTGTACCGCGCGACGGCCGGCGCGATGGCGCTCCAGCCGCTCGGCATAATCGACGAGCAATTCTTCATCCGTCGTCGTGCGCCCGTCCTTTGCCCGCTCATTCATCCCCCAACCCCCAAGTTGATCCCGGCCCCAAGCTAATCCCCGCCGCAAGTCGATTCCTGGCCGATCGCCCCGGCCGGTAAGCTGTGCAATCCCCTGAATGGCGGCAACCGACCGGCCATCGGCATACGGCTTTTATTCCCGCAGCTCTGCCGCATTAACCACGGCTTCGCTAACCTTATACGCTAATTTTAAGAATTGCGCTTCAGCGCCGATGCAGCCACCAGCCGTTTTCATTGATCGAGTAGACCGGCTGGTAGTGTTTGACGGTGTTGGCGGGCACAACGGTCTTGATCTGATTGTCGAGCAGTAGCGCATCCGACCCGTTATAGACGATGAGCACGGCGTGACCGACGCCGAGATTGAGATCCTGCAGGGCCACCACCCGCATGTCCTCGATGGGAATTCCCAGGGCCTTCAGGGCCATCATTTTCGAAATAGCGTAATCTTCGCAATCGCCGTTCTTCTTGAGGAACTGGTAGGGCGTCGCCCAATAATCCTCCGCGCCCCAGTTCTTCATATCGATGATGTAGCGCTTGGAGTTCATCAACTTGTTGACCTCCTTGATCTGGGTCAACCGGTCCTTGCCCTTGAGGTCGTCGATAAAACCCTTCCAGCCCTTGGCCGTGCAGGTGTCGGACTCGCAAGGCGCTCCACCCTTCCAGCGGCCGATCATGTCGAGCCATTTGGGGAATTTCTTCAGATTTTTCGACGGCAGCTCGATCGAGCTGAAAATCTTTGGATAGGTCCGCGCCTCTGCCAGGTCCGGCAGGACGGCGAGAACGGCAAGGCCGAGCACGGCCAGCGCCACGGCTCGACGCCACTGCACCGCGCGATGCCGCGGCCGGCGCCTTTGCGCTTGCCCTGGCCTTCCCCCTGGTCCCATCCTGTCACCTATCTCCAATCGGCCCCGACCCTACACGCAGCGTGTGACCGGCAGATATCAATGGCAACCGTAAATCACCCCAGCGCCACGCAACCGCCTCAAAGGCTCGATTGGCGGTGCCCGAATCCCGTGCTAATGTATCAAATTGAATTTATCTGCCAACCCATTGATTCAGTACTCATGAAGGGGGAAACCTGACGTGGCCGAACCAGTTCCGGGGACGACCCCCACCGAAACTTTGCAAGAAGAGGCCGGACGCAAGTTCGACTTAAAGGTGATCTTCCCGGCGATTATCCTGGTCCTGATCGCCGTTATTGGTGTCATCGCCGTCAGTTATTTCGTCGATCAGGAACGCCAGCGCGAGGAAACCCAGTGGCAGCTGCGCATGGGCATCGTCGCCGACAGCCGCTTCAGCGATGTCGATCGTTGGCTGAACCGCCAGCTCGATGAACTGACCGGCCTCGCCAAGAACGAATCCCTGCAGATCTATACCGACCAGATCGCCGAACTCTCGGCCGATGCGACGCAGAGCGACCAGGTCGAGGCGCTGCGCGATTACCTGCGCAACCTCCTCACCGTCACCGCCGACCGCACCGGCTTTGCCCTGCCGCCGCCCGCAAGCGGCGACGTGCCGGCCAATGTTGCCGAAGCGGGCCTGGCCGGCCTGATGATCATCGACGCCAAGGGGAATGTCGTTGCGGCTTCGCCCGGCGCCCCACCCTATAGCGGCGAGTTGCAGACCTTTGTGAGCGCCCAGGCGCAAGGCCAGCGCACCGTCAGCGACATGACGCTGAATTCACGCGGCAATCCCAGCATGGCCTTTGTCGTGCCGATCCTCGCCGCACAGAGCGAAGGCGCGCAGGCAAGCCAGATCGGCTTGATCGTCGGCGTCAAGGAAGTGGCGGACGAGATCTTCCCGCTGCTGAAACAGCCGGGCGAAACCAGCAGCACGGCCAAGACCACGCTGGTGCGCTTCAAGGATGGCCGCGTCCTCTATCTGTCACCGGGCGCCGATGGCAAGCCAATGAAGCCGGAGCTCGACGCGACGACCCCGGATCTCGACACGGCCTTTGCTGCCCAAAAGCCCGGCGCCTTCGCGACCGACAAGCGCAATGCCGCCGGCGACCGGGTGCTGGTCACCGGCCGCGCCTTCCAACAGGTGCCTTGGGCCATCGCCCATACCATCAATTATGACGAAGCCCTGGGTGCTGCCGAGGCGCGCTTCCGCAACCTCACCATCGTCCTGCTGCTTGTGGTAGGCTTGGTTGGCGTCATCATCATCGCCGTCTGGCGCCATGGTTCCTCTCGCCGTGCCAGCCTTGCTGCGAGCCAAGCCCAGCAGATGGCCACGAAATTCGAGAGCCAGAAGAACCTTCTGCAGCTGGTCACCGACAGCCAGCCGACGCAGATCTTCATCCTCGACGAAAAGGACCAGTATCAGTTCGCCAACAGTCAGGCCGCCAAGGCCGCCGGCATCCCCAATACCGAGATGATCGGCAAGCCGATCGCGAACGTCTTGGGCCCGCAGGCCGCTAAGCGTTATGTGACATTGAGCCACGAGGCCATGGAACTGAAGCACGAAGTCTCCAACGTTGCCCGGCTTGACGATGCCGGCAAGGTGAAGGTCGTGCAGTCCGAGCATATCCCACTCAAGGACGCGGCCGGCAATCCGCGTTCGGTTCTCACGGTCGAACGCGACATCACCGATGTCGTGACCGAACGTGAGCGCCGCGCCCGCACTCTCAATCAGCTGGTGAAAACGCTGGTCGACGTGGTCGACAAGCGCGATCCCTTTGCCGCCCAGCATTCCTCGCGCGTGGCACAGGTGGCGCGTTCCGTCGCCAAGGAAATGGGGTTGACCGAGGTCGAAGTGGAGACCGCCGATATCGCCGGAAACCTCCTCAATCTCGGCAAGATCCTCATCCCGCAGGAGGTTCTCTCCAAGACCGGCCAGCTCACCGAAGCCGAGCGCGACATGATCAAGAACTCGATCCAGACCAGCGCCGACCTGCTGCAGGGGATCGAATTCGACGGCCCGGTCGTGCTCACCCTACGCCAGGCCCAGGCCAATTGGGACGGCACCGGCCAGCCCACGGGCCTTGCCGGCGACAGCATCGTCGTCACGGCCCGCGTCATCGCCGTTGCCAATGCCTTCATCGGCATGATCAGCGACCGCGCTTTCCGCTCGGCCCTCAGCGTCGACGACGCGATCGAGAATCTGATGAAGGGTGCCGGCAAGGCCTTCGACCGCCGCGTCGTTGCAGCGCTCGTGAACTATCTCGACAATCACGGCGGCCGCACCGAGCTGGAGCGCCAGTAGCAGCGAGGCTGCAAGCCCCCCTCCCAACCCTCCCCCTGAAGGGAGAGGGCTTCTGGACGAGTTCGCTTCAGTACCTCGCTCTGATCCCCTCTCCCTTCAGGGGGAGGGTCAGGGTGGGGGGCGAAGCGATGACTCTCGCCTATTTCAGCGGCATCAGGAAATCCGGCGGTGTTTCGCTGCCCAGGCAGGAATCTCGGGGCGGCGTGCGCGGGTCATCGAGGAACCGCTCATAGATCGTATTGGCGCACGGATCATTGCCGATAAGGTCGTGCCCATAGCCGTCGAACTCCAGATAGAACCCGTTGACCAGATGCGAGGCTGCCATGCGGCCATAGACGGGCGGCGTCACCGGATCGAAGAGCCCGCTGAAAATCAGCGTCGGTAAATCGCTCGCCACCGGTTCGGTGTCGGTCTGGCGTAAAGGCTGGACCGGTAGCGTCTTGCGCCAGCTGGCGCAGGTCGCAGCGAAACTTCCCGCCTCGCCGCCGACGGCAAGCCCGGCCAGCAACGGATAGCGGCGATAGGCGGCAATTGCCTTCTCCATGTCGTTGAAGGGCACCTCCTCCTGGCAATGCACCGCCATGAACATGGCGTCGCCGAAATCTTCGCGGCCGACATAATCGGTGACGAAGCTGTCGATATCGCGCTCGATGGCATCGCGCTCGTCCCGGTCATAGAGATCGATGAGTTGCGGCACGCTTTCGATATCGGCCCGGTTATAGAGCAGATTGAAGAGGCGTGAGATCAGCAGCTCGCCATTCACCATCACCTTGATCGTGCCGTGGCCGGTGGGCGAGGGTCGCTGTAGCGCCAGCGGTTTCATGTCGAGACGCCGCACCAGGGCCGTCAATCGCCTTTCCAAATCGCCATAAGCTTTGGCACAATCCGGCTGGCGGGCGCAGGCGTTGAAGATCATGCGGAAGGCACGATCGGTGGTCGACGCGTCGTCTTCCAGGAACTGCGCCTCAGGCGGCAGCACGGAATCGAGCAGGACTGAGCGGATGTCGCCCGGATATTGCCGCATGTATTCCAGCGCCAGCCGAGTGCCATAGGAAAGGCCATAAACATTCCAGGCCGGCACCTTCAACGCGGCATAAAGATCGTGAATGTCGGCCGCCCCATCGCGGCTGGTATAGGCGCCGGGGTTGAACCCTTCGCCGAGCAAGCGCTGGCCGCAAGCCGCTGCGGCATTCCTTTGCAGGTCCGCCGCCACGGCATCGTCGGTGCTCGCCAGAACGTCGATCGCGATCTTCTCGATTTCCGGACAATCGATGCGCGGTTGCACCAGGCCGGAACCGCGCTGGTCGAACAGGATAAGATCGCGCTTTCTGGCCCAATCCGTTGAAGCCACGAAATCCCACCACCAGGCTATGCGCTCATCGTCGAGCCACGCCCCATCCCCCGGCCCGCCGGCAAGGTAGATGACGGGATCCGGGCGACTCTCCTCATCGATCTCGCTCGCCCGGATGATGACGACCGGCAAGTGCAGTCTCTTGCCTGGACCTATGGCAAGATCGAAATCTCGCGTCTCCGGCACGTCGAGGCGATAGCAATCGACCGTCCGTTCCTTGGGCGCGTCGAACCAGCAATCGGCCTTGGCGAGGTGCGGCGGTTCGGCCGCCGCCATATGCGAGGCGGTGATACCAAACAGGAATGGACAGACGATCCGGAGGAACCACACAAACTTCTGCATCGTTACATTCTATCGTACTGGGCCCGCAGATGGGGGATGCGCCTGCGGCAGGGTCGATCGGCAGTCTTGTTATGCTTCCATCTGTGGTCAAGCGGTCCCGGCATGGCTAGACTGGCGCCCAATTTAGAACCTGAAGCGGGCGGGTGAGCTGCCGGAACCGTCCGGCGGCGCGCCTTTTTCCGCGGAAAAAGATACAGGGATGGTGCCTTCGGATTCCCCCAGCGATCTGCCGCCAGCACCGGCAGAGGCCGCCTTGCCGTTGCGCCCGCGCCGGCGCTTCGCCCGTTTTATGCTGCGACTGACGCTGTTCCTGGTCGTCACGGCCGCCCTCGCCACTTTCTTTCGGCTGGAACTGGTCAATCGCGCCGGCCCCTGGCTCCTGACCCGCGAGCTCGATGTCCCCGTCGAGCTCGGCGTCGCCCGCTTCGATTGGCGCAGTTCGCATATCGACCGTCTCATCCTGGGCAGCCAACGCGACATCGTGATCGAGGATGTGAACCTCACCTATGACCCTTTGAGTGCGCGGCTGCAATCCGTCGAAATCGGCCGCGTGGCGCTCCTGGCGCATTACGACCCGACCGAGGGCCGCGGCATCAGCCTGGGAGAGCTCGATCCGCTCGCCGATCGCCTACGCGCGATGGCGAGTACGCCCGGCGATCCGAATGCCGCCAGCGCGCCACTCCCGGACATGCTGGTGAAGTCGATCGAGATCGGTCTTTCCTCGCCGGCGGGCTTCATCAACGGCAGCGGCCAGGCCAATGTGAATGCGCAGGCAGTCATCGCCCAGTTCACCTTGCGCGAGCAGCAGGATTACGCCCGCGTCGATATCAGTCTTGCAGCACCGCTCACCAAGGACGGCAAACCGCCTCTGGGCGATGTGACGCTGAACATGGACGCACATTCGGCTCTGTGGTCGTTGCTGGGCCTGGCACAACCCACCGGCGGCAATATCAAGGCCAGCGCCCATTTGCGCATGCCGGAACCCGGCAGTGCCGCCGACGCACCGATCGCACTGGCCGATTGGCAGGCGGAAGCCGTCAACTTCGCCTATCCGGGTTTTGCCACGCCGCTCAACGGCACGCTGGGCGGGGCCGCCGCCTATGGCCTGGATTGGGTTTCGCTCGAAAAGCTGGCCGGTGAAATCAAGGGCGGCGTCAGCGCCGCTTTCACGGCCAAGATCGGCGGCAACCTGCGCGCATCGCCGCTCACGGGAACACAAAGCCTCGCCGGCGATCTCGACCTTAAGCTGGGTGGCGGCGACTTCGCCTTTCCCGGTGCCGGGGTGAGCGGCGTCACATTGGCCCTGCCCATTTCCCTCTCCGCCGCGCGGGTGGGCAATGCCACCACCGTCGATATCAGCCTCACGAAGCCCGGCACCCTCGGCTTCCAGAAGCTCGCTTTGGCGGACGGCTCGGTGACGTTGCCTAAGGCAACAACCCTGTCTTTCAAAGGGGATGGCGCCAGCACGGCACACTTCGCCTGGAGTGATGCAGCTCCCATTTCCGCCGATTTCAACCTGGCGCTCGCCAAATCCAGCCTCACGGTCGAACCGAAAGCGACGGGCGAGCGACTTCTTGTCGCCATGCCAGAAGCCAGGATCACGGGCCGCTATGCGGCCGACGCCCCGCTCAGCTACACCTTCGACGTCAAGAACGCGCAGGTGGCGGCTCCCACACGCGCGCTGACACTCGGCAAGGTCGCCCTCAATCTGGCCAGTGACGCAAACGGTCTCAAGGCGAAACTCTCGACCGGGGCACTTGCCGGGCTCGGCTCGTTCACGCCGGTCAGGGGTGAGGCTGAGGCAACTTTGGTCGGCGACAAGGCGACCTTCAAAGCGCATTTCCAAGGCGACGATCAGCCGCTTGACCTCAACCTCACCGGCAAGGCGGACATCGCCAAGCTGAACGGCGCCGTCGATCTCAAACTGGCGCCGCTCGATTTCGCCGTGGGCAAGCTGCAGCCTTACAACCTATTCCCGCCCTTGCGCGATTATCTCGATGACGTTTCCGGCCGCATCGAACTGGAAGGGCCGGTACGCTTCGATGGCGGCAAGCTCACCTCCGACCTCAAGCTCGGGCTCAAGAACTTCTCCGGCAAGGTAGGGCCGGTACTGCTTACCAACGTCAATTCCGTCATCAATATCGACCGGCCGTGGCCGCTCTCGACCAAGCCAGATCAGGTGGTGGCGGTTGAGCTCGCCGATATCGGCCTGCCGCTCACCAACGTTCTCTTCCGCTTCAAGGTCAGCGACGGCAAGACATTGGATCTCAAGGAATCGCGCCTCGACATGGCCGGCGGCAAGGTGGCTCTCGATCCCGCCATCCTCACCTTCGACGCCCCGGCGCAGAATTTGATGCTGCGGGTCGACGGCATATCAGTCGGCCAGCTGTTCGATACGCTGGGTATTGCCGGCCTTTCGGGCGAGGGCAACGTCTCCGGTACCGTTCCGGTGACGATCTTCCCGGGCGGCATTGCCATTCCCGACGCCAAATTGGCGGCGACCGCACCCGGCGTCCTGCGCTATGACAAGGCCCAGGCCCCCCTCGCGCTGCAGAGTGCGGGGGAGTCCGTGGCGATGGCCCTGCAGGCGCTGGCAGACTTCCATTACGAAAAGTTGATGCTGGATCTGACGCGGAATCTCACCGGGGATGTCAACCTGGGCTTGCATATCACCGGCCGCAATCCCAGCTTCTATGACGGCTATCCGGTTGAATTCAACCTCTCCATCGAGGGGCGGCTCGACCAGGCGTTGAAGGAGGGCTTGGCCGGGTACAAGGTGCCGGATATGATCCAGCAGCAATTGCAAAAGCTCTCACCCTGACGGGACAACAACGAAGGTTCGCATGATGACTGGCCGTCCCCATTTCCTACCGGCTCCCCTGGCGGTATCACTGCTCGGGCTGGGCCTTGGCCTTGCCGCCTGCAACCCGACCGTCAAGGTTGAGGCACCCGACAAGCCGATCGTGATCAACCTCAACGTCAAGATCGAGCAGGAGGTCCGGGTCAAGGTCGACAAGGATGTCGACAACCTGGTCACGTCGAACCCCAATATTTTCTGATGCGGAAAGCCAAGACGATGCGCAACATTCTTCGCAACCTGATGGTGGCCTTGTTCCTGGTCGGCAGCTTCGGCGCCGCCAGCCTGCCGGCCCATGCCGACCCGCTCGACGATGCCCGCGCCGCCGGCCAGGTCGGTGAACGCGCCGACGGCTATGTCGCCCTGGTCGACGCGAACGCACCCGCCGACATCAAGCAGCTGGTCAATGATGTGAACGCCAAGCGCCGCGCCGCCTATCAGAAGATCGCCGCCGAAAAGAGCGTGCCGGCCGAACAGATCGGTGCCATCACGGCTGAGAAAATCATCCGCGAGATCCTGAAGCCCGGCATGTACTACATGGACGCCAGCGGCAGCTGGAAGCAGAAGTAGTATCTGGCGCTCTTCTGCAGTATTTTTGCCTGGAGCACCCCGGGCCTGGAAGGGATGTCCAGCAAGATGAGCCAGCGCAGCCTGCCAGCCGATATCGACGCGACCCTCGCTCTCCTGGGCGAGGGTCGTTACGTTGCCGACCGCGCCTTGGCCACAGCCATTTTCCTGTCCTTGAAACTGAAGCGCCCTCTGTTCCTTGAAGGCGAGGCCGGCGTCGGCAAGACCGAAATCGCCAAGGTGTTGAGTGCGACACTGGGCCGCGATCTCGTGCGCCTGCAATGCTATGAGGGCCTCGACATCGGCGCGGCGGTCTATGAATGGAACTACGCGCGCCAGATGCTGGAGATCCGGCTCGCCGAAGCCGCGCATGAGGGCGATAAGGGCAAAATCGCGGCCGACATCTTCTCGGAACGCTTTCTTATCAAGCGCCCTTTGCTTCAGGCGCTGGAAACCAATCCCAAAGGCCCTCCGGTTCTCCTCATCGATGAGCTCGACCGCACCGACGAACCGTTCGAAGCTTTCCTGCTCGAAATCCTCTCGGATTTCCAGGTGACGATCCCCGAGATCGGCGTGGTGAAGGCTGCCGAGCCGCCCCTCGTCGTCATCACTTCCAACCGCACGCGCGAGATTCACGACGCCATCAAGCGGCGCTGCTTCTACTACTGGGTCGATTATCCCAGCGCCGCACGTGAACTTGAAATCCTGCGCACCAAGGTGCCGGCAGCCCAGCGCGATTTGGCTGAGGAGATCGTGGCCTTCGTCCAGCGTCTGCGGGCACGCGAGCTTTTCAAGCTGCCGGGTGTCGCCGAGACGATCGACTGGGCCGATGCGCTCCTGCAACTCAACCAGACCTCATTGGCACCGGAAGCCGTCGACAACAGCCTCGGCGCCCTGCTCAAGTATCAGGACGATATCGCCAAGATCCGTGGCAGCGAGGCGGCGAAGATTCTCGACGAGATCAAGCTAGAGATCGCCGCCGGCCGGGTGCAGGCGGCGCGCAGCGCGTGAGTTCCATGCCACCCGCTGCGCATGAGATCGAGGTTCGCGAAAGCAAGCTCTTCGAGAACATCATGCATTTCGCGCGCGTGTTGCGCGGTGCGGGCCTGCCCATCGGCCCTGGCCAGGTGATCGAAGCCGTGGCGGCCGTGAAAGCGGCCGGCATCGGCAGCCGGGCCGATTTCTACTGGACCCTCCACGCCGTCTTCGTCAATCGGCGCGATCAGCGCGAGCTCTTCGACCAGGCCTTTCACGTCTTCTGGCGCAACCCGCAGCTCCTCAACAAGGTGCTTGGCCTGCTGCTACCGCGCTTCAAGGACGATACCCCGCCCGACGCAGACGAAGCGCTGGCGCCGCGCATCGCTGACGCCCTTGCCGGCGACCGGCCGATGCAGGTGCCGGAGGCGGCCGAGCAGGAGGAAGTCGCCCTCGACGCGAGCCTGACCTATTCCGAGCGAGAGTTGCTGCAATCGAAAGATTTCGAGCGCATGACCGCGGCGGAGATTGTGGAAGCAAAGCGCCTCATCAAGAATTTCCGGCTGCCGATCATGGAAGTGCCGACCAGGCGGCATCGCCCGGACCCCAACGGGCGCAAAGTCGATCTCCGCGCCACTTTGCGGGCGAGCCTCAGGAGCGCCGGCACAATTCCGCTGAAACTGAAGAGCCCCAAGCGCCGCCATCCGCCACTGGTCGTGCTCTGCGATATCTCGGGCTCGATGAGCCGCTACTCACGCCTCTTTCTGCATTTCCTCCATGCCGTCACCAGCGACCGGGACCGCGTTCACACCTTTCTTTTTGGCACGCGGCTTACCAATATCACCCGCGACTTGAAGGCGCGCGACATCGATGTCTCGCTCGACCGGGTCTCGAAGCATGTGCAGGATTGGTCCGGCGGCACCCGCATCGGGCCGAGCTTGGCCGAATTCAACCGCAAATGGGGCCGCCGCGTGCTGGGTCAGGGCGCCCTCGTCCTCCTCATCACCGACGGGCTCGACCGTGACCAGATCGAGGTATTGGAGGCTGAGATGGAGCGGCTCCACAAATCCTGCCGGCGCCTCATCTGGCTCAACCCGCTTTTGCGCTTCGAGGCCTATCAGCCGATCAGCCAAGGCCCCCGAGTGATGATCCGCCATGTTGACGATTTCCGCGCCATCCATAATCTCGCCTCCATGCACGACCTGACGCGCACCCTATCCGCGCCGGGCGACAACCGTTTGGAAATGAGGGCTGCATGACATCCCGAGACGAAGACCTGCTGCAAATCGCCGCCGACTGGAAGCGCGCCGGGAACGACGTTGCCATCGCCACCGTCACCGCCACCTGGGGCTCCAGCCCCCGCCAGGCCGGCAGCCAGATGATCGTTGACCGCGACGGCCGCATGCTGGGCTCGGTTTCCGGCGGCTGCGTCGAAGGCGCCGTGGTGCGGGAGGCGATGGAGATCATGGACGACGGCAAGCCGCGCCTCCTCGATTTCGGCATCACCAATGAGCAGGCCTGGGAAGTGGGCCTGGCCTGCGGCGGCAAGCTGCAAATCTATGTCGAGCGCGTCGAATGAAACTGGCGCTGATCGAGGAACTGGCAGCCCTTGCCACCCGGCGTCAGCCGGCCGCCCTGGTCACGGATCTGACCAGCGGCGCTCAAAGGATCGAGACCGCGGCGACCGCGACCGGCGCCCTGGCCGAGGCCATTGCCGCCGACAAGAGCGGCGAGATCGACATCGATGGGCGCAAGCACTTTGCCCTGGTGCGCAACCCGCCGCCGCGCATCATCATCGTCGGCGCCGTTCATATCACGCAAGGCTTGGCGCCGATGGCGACACTCGCCGGCTACGACGTCGCCATCGTCGATCCGCGCGGCGCCTTTGCCACATCCGAGCGCTTTCCCGGCACGACGCTGTCGCAGGATTGGCCGGACGACGCCTTGACGGCCCTGCAGCCCGATACCAGAACCGCTGTCATCACCCTGACCCACGATCCGAAACTGGATGACCCGGCCCTCATTGTCGCCTTGCGCAGTTCCGCTTTCTATATCGGCGCGCTGGGCAGCAAGAAGACCCATGCCGCACGCGTCGCGCGGCTCAAGGAGCATGGCTTCGGCGAGGGCGAGATCGCCCGCATCCATGGCCCGGCGGGCCTCGATATCGGCGCCAAATCGCCGGCCGAGATCGCCATCTCGGTCCTGGCGCAATTGACCGCCGCCCGACACCAGAAGCCGACCGCGCGATGATCTTTGGCGAGCTGCCGCTGGACGATTGCCTGGGCGCCATTCTCGCCCACTCGCAGCGCGTGGGATCCGAGATGTTCCGCAAGGGCCGTGAACTCTCGGGCGCCGACATCGCCGCCTTGCGCGCGTCTGGCCTCACGCATCTCACCGTCGCCAAACTGCAGCCGGGCGATATCGGCGAGAACGAAGCCGCCCATCGCCTCGCCTCGGCCTTGATCGGCGCCGGCAAGAAACTCCTGCTCGATCCTGCCTTTGCCGGGCGCGTCAACATTCACGCCGCGACCGCCGGCGTCGTCGCCTTGGAGCCCGCCGGGATTGACGCCCTCAATGCCATCGACGAGGCAGTGACGCTCGCCACGCTGCCCGCCTTCAGCGCGGTCGAAGCAGGGCAGATGGTGGCGACGCTGAAGATCATTCCCTATGCAGTGGCGGCCGACGTGCTGGAGCGGGCCTTGGCGCGGATTGCAGCAGCGCCGGCACCGTTGCTGCGCCACCATCCCTATCGCGGCCGTCGCATCGCGCTTATCCAGACCGAGCTGCCGGGCGTCAAGGCGAGTGTCCTCGATAAGACCGAACGCGTGACTGCAGAACGCCTTGCCGCAATGGGCCAGGCGGAGCCGGGCACAGCACGCTGCCCGCACAATCAGGCCGCTCTCTCGGCTGCGTTGCAAAGCGCGCTTGCTGGTGGCGCGGAGATGGTCCTGGTCGTCGGCGCCTCCGCGATCAGCGACCGCCGCGATGTCATCCCGGCAGCGATCTCGACCCTCGGTGGCACCATCGACCATTTCGGCATGCCGGTCGATCCCGGCAATCTGCTGCTGCTCGCGCATATCGGCAAGGTTCCGGTCTTAGGTCTCCCCGGCTGCGCCCGCTCAGCGAAACTCAACGGTTGCGATTGGGTGATGCAGCGCCTGCTCTCCGACCTCACCGTCGGCGCCGGCGACATCCGCGCCCTCGGCATCGGTGGGCTGCTTGCCGAAATCCCCAGCCGCCCCTTGCCCCGCGAGGCGCGGCCACAGCCGCAAAAGCCCAAGGTTGCAGCCATCGTGCTGGCAGCCGGGCGCTCGAGCCGCATGGGCCGCAACAAGCTCCTGCTCGATTGGAACGGCAAGCCCATCGTGACCCATGTCCTCGACAGGCTCGCCGGTATCGGCTTTGCCGAAACAATCGTCGTCACCGGCCACCAGGCAGCGAAGGTGAAGGCGGCCTTGGGCGAACGGCCGGGCATGCGGATCATCGAGGCGCGCGATCACGCGACCGGCATGGCCGCCTCGTTGAAAGCGGGACTCAAGGCGCTCTCAAGTACCAGCGATGCGGCCCTGGTCATCCTGGGTGACATGCCGCAGATCTCTACCGACCTGCTGAAGCGCCTCATCGGCGCCTATCAGCCGCTGGAGGGCCGCGCCATCGTGCTCCCCGTGGCCGACGGCAAGCGCGGCAATCCGGTCCTGTTCGATCGCCGTTTCTTTGCCGAGATGCTGCAGCTTGAAGGCGATGTCGGCGCCCGCCACATCATCGGCGGCAATGCGGAACTGGTGGCCGAAGTACCGGCCCCGGCCCACGAAATCTTCGTCGATGTCGACACGCCGGAAGCCTATCAGCAGCTTCTCGCTGGAAGTACCCCATGAGCAATGCACTCTATCACGAGGCGCTCGTTGCCAAGGCGCGCAGCGCTATCGGCAAGGGCCGGCTCGCCGACCCCCACGCCAGTGCGCGGCTCGACAACCCGCTCTGTGGCGACCGGGTCACGATCGACCTCCACCTCGCAGACGGCCGCATCACCGAGGTGGGCCATGAGGTGAGAGGCTGCCTGCTGTGTGAAGCGGCGGCCGCCGCCATCGCCGAACTGGCGCCCGGCAAATCGCCGGCCGAGGCCCGCGATCTCGCCGCCGCCGTCACACGCATGATGAAGGAAGGGATCGCCCCGGCCGAGCGGGCTCTCGACATCTTCTCCCCCGTCATCACCGCCAAATCGCGCCGCGACTGTGTGATGCTGCCCTTCGGCGCGCTGACCAAGGCGCTGACAAGGCTGTAGCGCGATTTGGGGGAGAAGCCATCATGTTCGCTTTCGACAGGGCCGCGTTTCTGGCGGGCTATAAACAGCGCTTTGGCCCGGTGACGGCCGAGTTGGCATCCGCGATCGATTTCCTGCTGGCGAAGATCGCCCATGACACCCGCTTTGCCCAGGATCCGGTCGACCGCTGGAAGCTCGCTTATTGTCTTGCCACTTTCAAATGGGAGACGGCGCATACCCTGCGTCCCATCGACGAATATGGTGGCGATGCCTATTTCAATAAGCGTTACGGTCCCGGCACGGCGGCGGGAAAGATGCTGGGCAACACGCAAGCCGGCGACGGTGCCCGCTTCCATGGGCGCGGCTTCGTGCAACTGACCGGGCGCACCAATTACGACCGGGCCGGCAAGTTCCTGAAAGCTGATCTCCTTGGCGAGCCCGAACGCGCGAAGGAACCGGCCCTTGCCTATGAGGTCGCCATGGAAGGCATGAACAAGGGCTGGTTCACCGGCGCCAGGCTGGCGAAGTTCTTCAAGCCGGGCGCCCCGCCCAATTACGAAGACGCCCGGACCATCATCAATGGCCACGACAAGGCCCAGACTATTGCCGATCTGGCGCGCCGCTTCGACGAATTGCTGGCGGCAGCACGCTTGTGACAGCGCCTCTCACGCCGTGATGTCACCCCGTCCCGGCATGCGCTTGCGGCCGCTGATCATGGCGCGTATCAGATTCTCGCGATGCCGCAGGCTGGCGATGATCACGCCACCCACATGCAGCCCCACCAGTGCCAGCAATATGTTGGCCAGGGCCTCATGCGTTTCCTCGACCCATTCCTCGCCCCAGAAGGCATCGGTGGTATAGAGCCAGCCGGTGAGGCATAAAGTCGCCATCACCACCATGAGCGCGATGATCATCAGGCCCCCGGCAGGATTGTGGCCGAGATAGCGCGCCTCTCGTCCCTTGAGGATATCGAAGAGATAGCCGGCGACGGATCGGGGGTTGCGCACAAACTGGCTGAACCGGGCATAGCGCGTACCGGCTATGCCCCAGACAAGGCGTAACGCGATCAATGAGGCCGCGGCATAGCCCGCCCATTGATGCAGGCCGCGCCCATCCTCCGCACTCAGCCACGCAATGGCAAAGCTCGCCACCAGGCACCAATGGAACACCCGCACGAACGGATCCCACACCCTGACCGTCGCCGACATGGCCTTAATCCTCTTGCGCCTTGATCAACGAAAAGGTCTTGGGATCGTAGTAGTTCTCGATCCGCTTGCCGCCCTTTTCGGTGCCATAGACTTCATAGCAGCCTGAGTTGATCTTGATCTTCTTGATCGTGACGCCTTCGCCTTCAAGCTGCTTCTGCAGTGCTTCCTGGGGCTGCCATTCGCCTTGCGGCACGCTGCAGAGTTCGGCGGCGCTGGCCGAGCCGGCACCGATCATACCGAGGAACAGGGTCGTCATGAGAACGCGTTTCATTTTTGGAAAACCTCGTGATGGGGTTGTTGAGCGGGCCGACCATCGCTTGGCCAGCTGAAGCCAAACTGAACGGATTGCACATTTTTCTTCAGCTTCGCGTAATCTGAAGCAGCCAGGATCGCCGCCGCAAAGAATTAGGACCAGAAACGATGCGCGTGCTTTTGATTGAGGATGAACCGGCTTTGGGCGCCGCGGTTGAGGAGCACATCCGCGATCGCGGACACGCCGTCGATCGCGTGCTGCGGCTGGATGACGCAGAGGCGGCGTTGCGTGCCGTCGATTATGGCCTGGTTCTCCTCGACCTCAATCTACCCGACGGGTCCGGCCTTACCCTGCTGAAGGCCATGCGTCGCGCCGGTGACACGCGCCCCGTCATCATCCTCACCGCGCGCGACCAGGTCCGCGACCGCATCGACGGGCTGAATGCCGGGGCCGATGATTATCTGGTGAAGCCCTTCGATCTCGACGAGCTCGCCGCGCGCGTCGCCGCCGTGGCAAGGCGCGCTGGCGGCAACCCCAACACCATCATCCGGCTGCGGGACATGGAGGTCGACACCGCTGCACGCAGCCTAAAGCTGGACGGCAAACGCGTCGATCTCACGGCACGCGAATGGGCCATTCTCGAAGCATTGCTGCGCCGTCCTGGCGCGATCATCGGCAAGGAACAGCTGGAGGATGCCCTCTATTCCTTCGACCAGGAGGTGGAGAGCAACACGATCGAGGTGCATGTCAGTCGCCTGCGCAAGAAGCTCGGCAAGGATCTGATCTCGACCATCCGCGGCGTCGGCTACCGGCTCGAGGATATCTGATGCAACGCTGGTCCCTCGCGCGGCGCCTCGTCATCCTGCTGACATCGGGCCTCGGCCTTTTATGGCTGGTCGCCGTCGGCATTTCAGCGACCCTGGTGTGGCACGAACTCGACGAGGTGCTGGATAGCGCGCTGCAGGAAACGGCGCAGCGTGTGCTGCCCCTGGTCGTCGCCGATCTCGATGAATATGACGAAGCCGAAGGCGGCCGCGCTGTCGGCGATACGGTCGAGGGTCACCGCGAATACATTCTCTATCAGGTGCGCGACGCAAAGGGGCATGTCATCTTGCGATCGCACGATGCGCCGGCCGAGGCGCTGCCGGCGCCGCTGGTGCAGGGCTTCGCAACGATCGACGGCCGCCGTTTCTATACCGACATATCAGCGACCACCGGCATTGCCGTGCAGGTGACAGAAAAGCCGGGGCACCGCTTCGAAACGATCCTCGACGGAATCGTCGGCCTGCTGCTGCCGATTGTCATCGTCCTGCCCTTGGCCGGCATCGCCGTCTATTGGACCGTGCGGCAGTTGGTCCGGCCGATCGATGCCGTGCGCGAGGCGATCCGTGCCCGCAGTGGCGCCGATTTGACGCCCATCGAAGGGACGCCCTTGCCCACTGAGCTGCAACCGATCATCGCCGACGTCAACCGGTTGCTGGAACGGCTCGATCTGGCCCTGGCGGGGGAGCGTGCCTTTGCCGCCAACAGCGCCCATGAACTGCGCACGCCCATCGCCGCCGCCATGGCACAATTGCAGCGCCTCGCTGCCGATCTCGGCGCTTCGGCCCATCGGCCGCGCGTCGACGTTATCCTCGGCTCGCTGCGGCGCCTCGCCAATATGGTGGAAAAGATGCTGCAACTCGCCCGTGCCGATAGCGGCATCGCCATTACGAGCGAGAGTGCCGATCTGCTGCCGGTGCTGACCTTGCTGGTCGACGAATTGCGCCGCAGCGGTGCGGCTGCCGGCCGCATTGCCCTGACCGAACCCGACTTGCCGCATTGGCGCCGCCGTATCGACATCGACGCCTTCGGCATCGTGCTGCGCAATCTGGTCGACAACGCCCTCAACCACGGCGACCAGACCCAACCCGTTTACATCTTCCTCGATGCGGCGGGCGATCTCCATGTCGTCAATCGCGGCCCCGTGGTGCCGGCAGAGAAACTCGACCAGCTCACCGAACGGTTCCGGCGCGGGACGACTGAGGCGGCAGGATCTGGCCTGGGCCTTGCCATCGTCGAAACGATTCTGCGCCAGGCCGGTGGCAAACTGGCATTGTACTCACCAGCCAAGGGCACGGCGGATGGTTTCGAGGCTGTCGTCTCGCTGCCTTGACCAACAGCGCTGCGCCGTCGCGGCCACAACAAAGACGCTGTCTCGCTTTCGTCATCGATCGCCTAACAATCTGTCACGGTTCGGCGGCAAGCTGCGCGGCCTCATCAGATCCAGCCCATAGCCAGACGGAGTCGCATGATGGCCTTCAAAATCTCCGAAAATCGCTTGTCCCGCCGTCGTTTCCTGCGCACCAGTACCGCTGCCGGTATCATTGGTGCGGTCGGCATCGCTGCCCCGCGCATTTCTTATGCAGCACAGCGCCCGACCATCACCCACGGCCTGCAATCGGGCGACATCGGCGCCGATTGCGGCGTGCTATGGTCGCGTACGGACCGCCCAGCCAAGGCGATCTTCGAATGGTCGGCGACGGAGAGCTTCAAGGAGGTGACGCGCCTGCCGGCGCTCTCGGCGCTGCAGGAAACCGACTTCACCGCCAAGATCCTGGCAACCGGCCTGCCGTCGGATCAGGAAATCTTCTACCGCGTGCGTTTCCAGGATCTCAGCGACACCGGCATCGAGAGCGAGCCGCTGACCGGCCATTTCCGCACGGCACCGGTGACACGCCGCGATGTGTCCTTTGTCTGGTCAGGGGATACCGCCGGCCAGGGCTGGGGCATCGATGAGGCGCGCGGCGGCATGACGGGCTATGCCACGATGTTGAAGCACGACCCGGATTTCTTCCTGCATTCCGGCGACAACGTTTATGCCGACGGGGTCATGGAGCCCGAGGTCAAGCTTGCCGATGGCTCGATCTGGAAAAACCTGGTAACGCCGGAAAAGTCCAAGGTGGCGGAGACGCTCGATGAATTTCGCGGCCAATACAAATACAACTTCCTCGACAAGAATGTGCGCGACCTCTATGCCCGCGTCCCCGTCCTTACACAGTGGGACGACCACGAGGTCACCAACAACTGGTCGGATTCGAAACAGCTCGGGGATGCCTATAAGGAAAAGTCCGTCGCCGTGTTAACGGCGCGTGCCGCCAAGGCCTTCCACGAATACATGCCGATCGCGACCTCGCTCGACGAACCGCAGCGCGTCTATCGCAAAATCGCCTACGGTCCGCATCTCGACGTCTTCATGATCGACATGCGCAGCTATCGCGGTCCCAATGGCGACAATCTGGAAACCAGCGCGGGCGGCGAGGCTGCCTTTCTCGGCACCGAGCAACTGGCTTGGCTGAAGCGTGAATTGCTGACCTCCAAGGCGACCTGGAAGATCATTGCGGCAGATATGCCGCTCTCTCTGCTGGTCTGGAATAATGCCGCCGACAAGAAGGGTTTCGAGGCGATCGCCAATAACGAGCCCGGCAAACCCTTGGGTCGCGAATTGGAATTCGCCGATCTGCTGCGCTTCATGAAAGCGGCCGGGATCAAGAACACGGCCTGGCTCACAGCCGACGTGCATTATACCGCCGCCCATTACTATGATCCCAACAAAGCGGCCTTTCAGGATTTCGACCCGTTCTGGGAATTCGTCTCCGGCCCGATCCACGCGGGCACCTATGGCCCCAATGAGATCGACATGACCTTCGGGCCGGAGGTGAAATATGTGAAGGCGCCGGAACCGGGCCAGGAAAAAGTCGGCCCGGCCAGCGGCCTGCAATTCTTCGGTCATGTGAAGATTGCCGGCGACAGCGGCGTCATGACGGTGACTTTGCGCGACACCGCCGACAACGCGCTGTGGTCGATCGATCTGACACCCGAACGCAAGATCTGACGCATGCCCCCTCACCCCGGCCCTCACCCCGCGCGATGGGAGGAGGGGTTGGGGTGAGGGGAAGTTTCAGTTAACTCAACACCGGCCGCATGAAGCTGCGCTCATAGCGGATGATGCTGCGGTTGTGTTTCTCGGTCTCAAGCAACGCCTGGCAGGCGGGGTCGTCGGCCGCACGGCGGCGATATTCCTCATAAGCGGCAAAGCTCGGAAAACTGAACATCGCATAGGCGATGTCGCTGGCCCCTTCGCCGGGCAGGAAATAGCCGTGATGCGTGCCGCCGAAACCGTCCACCAGGCTGATCCAGGCTCGTGCATAGGCTTCGAATTCGGGAATCTTGTGAGGATCGAGCTCGTATTTGAGATGGCAGGTGATCATGAATGGCTTCCGTGCTGACGTTGGAGGAAGCGCAATCTAGGCCATTCACTTCGCCGGCGTCACCCACCAGATGACATTGCCGACATCGTCAGCCACCAGCAACGCGCCGGCCTTGTCGAAGGCGACGCCGACGAGACGGCCACAAGCATCCTCCTGGTCATTGACGAAGCGTTTCAATATCTCGACCGGCTTGCCTTTGGGATTGCGCAAGCCCGTCGCAGAAAATGCCGCGTCTTATGGCTGGCGCGATCGATCTCGATGATGGCGGCGGCCATCGCCACGACCAGAATGGTGATGGATAAGGAAACGGAGTGACGCATCGGCACGCATCCCGGAAACGATGATTCGTGCCCTCAGAACGGGGTGTGATGCGATGCGTTCCCTATTGCCCGACCCTCACCTGCCCGACCTTCGCCTGCCCGACCTTCGCCTGCCCGACCTTTAGGCGTGGCCGCCGCGCTGGGGTGGCCAAACACCCGATTCCGTGGATTGGCTCACGCGGTCGCTCACCTGCGCATCGAGATGCGCGATGCGCTGATAGAGTTCCAGGCTGCGCGCCATCAGTTTCTGGAAATCCGCCGGCATGGTACGCATGTCTTCGGTGGTGTCGCGACCGCAGAGCACGTGCCCGCCCAATCTCCGCTCTGGTGCCAGGGCTTCGTCGAGCGTCAACTCGCCGGTGAGGACGGCACGATGCGTCAGCAGCCAGGCCAACGCCTCAGTGAGGCGCGAGACGAGCCGCATCGTTTCCACGGAACTCGCCAGGCCCTGATCGATGGTGAGATTGCGCGCATCGGCCTCGGCACGATCGCTCAAATAGCGACGCGCTTCCACGAGGAGACCCATGGTCTCCGACATGGTGCGGTCATAGAACTCGATCGTGGCCATCGATCGCCAACTCCTCGGGATACCTGCTCACCTCGTCTTGCGGCCCAGCCCCCGCGGGCCGCAGACATAGATATGAGAGCATGGTTGTGCTTTCTCCGTTAACAGACAATCGAACCGGTTAAGAAAAAGTGATGACGGGGGCTTGAAGCCCCAGATTAGGGACCTAAATCCCTGGGTGTCGGGGCGCCGTACGTGCGGGTTCCGACATTCACCGGGTCGATCCACGGCGATGACCCCTGACAAACCCCATATTGCTCAATGGAGAATGTGGCCATGCGTTCCTATGATCTTTCCCCCCTTTTCCGCTCAACCGTTGGCTTTGATCGTCTTTCGCGCCTGATGGATTCGGCGCTGCGTGTGGACGACGCTCAGCTGGCCTACCCGCCCTACAACATCGAACAGAGTGCTGAAGATGCGTATCGCATCACCATGGCGGTGGCAGGTTTCAACGAGAGCGAACTGACCATCACCGCGCAGGAGAATCAGCTCGTCGTTTCCGGCAAGCCGGCCAAGACGGAGGAAGCCAAGAGCTACCTTCACCGCGGCATCGCCGGCCGCGCTTTCGAGCGCCGCTTCGAGCTTGCGGACCACATCCGCATCACCGGCGCGGAGTTGGTGAACGGTTTGCTGCATATCGATCTGAAGCGCGAAGTGCCTGAGGCGATGAAGCCCCGCACCATCGCCATCAACGGCGGCGTCAAAGCCCAGCCGCAGGTGATCGAGAACAAGGCCGCCTGATTAGAGGATAGAGCCTGAAAAAAGCGGAGGGCCGCTAACCGGTTTCCCGGTTGCGGCCCTCTCATTTTTGTAAAGCCTCAGACCTGTCTAACTTGTCGCAGCCGAAAGTTAGGAGGGGTTAGGACACCCGTCAAGCATGATTCAACGCTTGACATGTTAACGCGCGATATCGTGATGCGATTGTGAAATCTTGAGCGATCACGTCGAGATTTGATCGCGGCTCCGCGACGGAGAATTTGTTTGTATAAAAACAAATCCGCCGGCGCGAAGGCCGGCGGCAAGTTAGACAGGGAGGCATGAAACTGGATCGGAGAGATCCAGGAGAGGAAGAACAAGGTTCTTCCTGACTGCCAAAATAAGCCCGGCACGTGAACAAACAGTTAACGTCGCAAATTTTTTTGAGGCCGCTTCTAGCGCGGTTTATTTTCCTGAATGCCTGTTCAACTTTTGAACAGACTTTCAGCCGCCGCGAGGTGCTTTTTCTTCTTCGCCATATCCGCCTCTACCCGGGCGATCTCTTCGCGAAGCTCCTCGATATAGGCGGCCAGTTCCTCGACCCCCAACGGCTCCAGATTCCGCTTCTGCGGTTTCTTGGTTTTGGGTTCCAGATCGTCCATATCCATCGGCGGCCTCCATCCAGTCTTTGAACCGGAGTCTAGCGGCAGGGCTTGCCAATTGCCATGGCGGCCAGCTACCTCGGACGTGACCCATTGATAAGGAACGCGATCATGACGGCCCTGCCCAGCGAAATGACGGCAATCGAGATCACCAGCTTCGGCGGCCCCGAGGTATTGAAACCGGGCAAGCGCCCGCTCCCCACACTCGCCGAGAGCGAAGTGCTGATCAAGGTCGCAGCGGCTGGCGTCAATCGCCCCGACGTCCTGCAGCGGACTGGCAGCTACGCACCGCCGCCGGGTGCCTCCGATCTGCCGGGCCTTGAAGTTGCCGGTGAGATCGTTGCGGTGAAGGGCGATGTGGGGATGTGGAAAGTCGGCGACAAGGTGGCGGCACTTGTTGCCGGCGGCGGTTATGCCGAATATGCCGCAGCCCCCGCCTTGCAATGCTTGGCTGTCCCCAAGGGCTTCGACATGGTGCATGCGGCGGCGCTGCCGGAGACGTTCTTCACCGTCTGGACCAATGTCTTCCAGCGCGGCGCATTGAAGAAAGGCGAGACCTTCCTCATCCATGGCGGGTCGAGCGGCATCGGCACGACGGCGATCCAGCTGGCGCATGAATTCGGCGCGCGCGTGATCACGACGGTGGGCAGCGACGACAAGGCAAAGGCCTGCCGCGATCTCGGCGCCGATCTCGCGATCAACTATCGCAACCAGGACTTTGTGGCGGAGGTGATGGCTGCCACAAATAAAAACGGCGCCGACCTCATCCTCGATATGGTGGGCGGCGATTACATCAACCGCAACCTCTCCTGCCTCGCCGTCGACGGGCGCCTCGTCTTCATCGCCTTCCTGCAGGGGCCGAAGGCCGAGGTGAATTTCGCGCAAGTCATGGTGAAGCGGCAGACCATCACCGGATCGACCCTGCGCCCCCGCTCGGTGGCGCAAAAGGCGGAGATCGCGGCCGAGCTCAAGACCCGGGTCTGGCCCCTGCTCGATGCCGGCAAGGTGAAGCCTGTGCTCTACAAGACCTTCACCTTGAAGGACGCGGCGCAGGCCCATCGCCTAATGGAATCCAGTGCGCATACCGGAAAGATCGTGTTGACGATTTAATGAAATATTTCAATATCTTAAGGCAATTGGCGGAAGCTGCGGCAAAGATTGCCCTTGGCAGTTTTAGGGGCGGATGCTATGTGCCTTTATTGAGGGCTGAGGCTTCGCGCGACCCTATCGCGCGGCACGCGGCCGTTTTTCCAACATGGTCAAGTCGTTGCTTGACCGCCCGACGGGGTTGCCGCCCCGTTGGCGTAGAGGAGTAGTCATGACCCAGATCCTGATGCCGAAAGCCACCGCCGTTTGGCTGATCGAGAACACGGCCCTTTCCTTCGAACAGATCGGCGCCTTCTGCGGCCTTCACCCGCTGGAAGTCCAGGGCATCGCCGATGGCGAAGTGGCGATCGGTATCGTGGGCCAAGACCCGACCGGCAACGGCCAGCTGACGCCTGAGGAGATCAAGCGCTGCGAGGGCGACACCAGCGCCAATCTGAAGATGGCGAAGTCGGACATCCCGCAGCCCCTCACCCGCACCAAGGGTCCGCGCTACACGCCGGTATCGAAGCGCCAGGACAAGCCCGATGCCGTGGCTTGGCTTATCCGCCATCACCCGGAATTGTCGGACGCGCAGGTCTCCCGCCTCATCGGCACCACGAAGCAGACCATCGCCGCCATTCGCGATCGCAGCCATTGGAACACCGCCAATCTGCGCCCGCGCGATCCGGTGCTCCTGGGCCTCTGCACCCAGACCGATCTCAACGCCGCGATCCTCAAGGCGCGCAAGGCCGCCGGCAAGCCCGCGACCCTCGACCCATTGCCCGGCGAAGAATTGCCGGAAGAGCATCACGAGCAGCACCCGACCGGCGACGATAGCAGCCAGTCACGCTGGGGCGATCTCTCGGCGCTGTTCCCGAACAAGAACTAAACGACCTTCGGGTTGCCGTTTAGGAGCGGCGTCGCGAGCCTTGAAAGGTTCGCGGCGCCGTTTCCATTTGGGCTCAGTCATCCTCCACAAGCGTCATAAACGTCTTGCGGGTCATGGGAATTCGTTTGACCCGAAGCATGGCGGCCAGCCTCGCTTCGGCATTATCGCTATTCCACGTGTAGCCGTTGACAAAAACGACACCCTGATGGGACGCGACAGAGACAAGAAAATCGTCCGATTTGGTTTTGACGCGCGCGTGCAGTATCTGGTCCGGCGCAACTCCAACGCATAGGATTCCAAAATCACTGATCGCCGACAGGACGTTGCGCAAGGCTTGCCCCACCGGCCGCGCCTGAAAGAGGGCGCACGCATCCTTCGATTTTTCCGGTGCGCCATCGGCGAGCGCAACACCATCCGCCACGACATCCCGCGGCCATGACATGCTGTTTGTCCACCCCGACATCTTGTCGACATAGGCAGAGGCAAGAGCGGCGCCGTTCACATTCAACCAGTCCCGGATTGCTATCTGCTGCGGCGAATCCGGTCCCGCGGCAAACAATGCTCCCAACAGGAGGTCGTTGATGGATCGCGCCTTCTCGGTCCGAAATTCCGCAGTCGCTTCAGCGCCGAGCCGAAAGTGGCAAGTCGTCCTTTCGTCCTCCAAGCCAACGCCGTAGAGCGTCAAGTCGTAAGCTCGTTCCGTAGGCCAAGCCATTTCCTGAAGACGCTGCTGTGGCAAATCCAGTAAAGCGACAAAAGTCCCGCCACTCTTCAACCTGATCAGATGCGCCGATTCCGCGCCGCAGGTCAGCGTTGGTGTCGACAGGGAGATTTGTTGCGATTGCCGGTCGCGCGCGAGCGTCGTGACGCTGGCGCAGGCCGGCTCCTGTGCCGACTTGACGACAACGATCCGGTCCAGCCGTGTGCGCAGGTCATGCGCGTTGAGGCCCGCATCGGCGGTGAGAGTTGGATGCTGCATGACCTCGAGCGGCATCTCTGCCGGCGCCAGATACTGTTGCAGATCCAGAAGACTCGAAAAATAGGTGGAAGCTTCGAACCCACCCAGCGCCTCGAGGTGCGTATTCTTGGCGGGGTCGAGCAATGCGGCAAAGAATACCTCGTCGGGCAACGCGATGGCGCGTTCAACCGACGCATTGGCGATGAGGTCAGCGCCGATCCGTTCGCAGCGCCGGTACGCTGTTTCGGCGAACGAGGGTCTGCTTTCGATCGAGAGCAACAACCCCAGGATCGATAGAACGCCGAGCCAACGCGATACCATGAATTGTCGCCTTTCGGTCGCCAAGAGTGGGCAGCATACAAAAGTAGAATTTTATCGCAACCACTCTATCCTCAATTCGGCGTGACAGAAGCGCACCCACGTTGGGTCATCATCCACAGGCCCACCGCCAGCGCGACGTTGAGAACAGCGCCGATGACCACGGCGCCCAAAGCTGTTTCTGGGCTGCCGTGTTCGATGAGGAAGGCGCCGATCGAAGGGGCTGCGGCCTGGGCAAAGAGGCTGGGGCGGGCGAGCCTGCCCATGATCGGGGCGTAGTCGGCGGGGCCGAAGAACGAGAGCGGCAGTGTGGCGCGGGCGATCGATTCCAGGCCGATCCCGGCGCCGTAGAGGACCAGCGTCACGGCGACGAGCGGCAGGCCGGCCCACAACAATCCCAATCCCAGCCCCACGCAGATGACTGAGGCGAGCTTCGTCCAGATCGGATGATGATATTTGCCGATGAGACTTTCGATGAAACGGGCACCGACCTGTGACGGCCCCACCAGTGCACCGAAGGCGACGGCAGCGGCGAGCGAAATGCCATCTGCCTGCAGCATGGTCAGCAAATGGACCGAGATCACGGTCGACAGAAAAGCCGACAGGAGCGTGGTAAGGGCCATCAGGATGAAGAGGCTGCGTGGCGGCGCTTGGGTCGGCGCTTCATTGCTGCCGGCCGGCTCCGTCTCCACGGCGCGTGCGGTGATCTCCTTCGGCACGGCAAAGAGATGAAGCGGCAGAGTGATGCAGAGATGGATGCCTGCGAAGCAAAGGCAGGCACCACGCCAGCCGAAGCTTTCGACGAAGAAGGCGGCGAGTGGCCAGCCGAGCGTGCTGGCGAAGCCGCCGAAGAGTGTGAGAGCGGTGATGAGATTGCGCGCGCCATGACCATAGAGCCGCCCCAGGGTCGAGAAGGCGGAATCGTATAGTCCGGCCGCCATGCCGAATCCCATGATCACCCAGGAGGCGAGGAAGACCCCGATATTGGGTGCCAGGCTCATGATGAGGAGGCCAGTGGCGAAGAGCAGGCTGCCGGCGATGAGGACGGGCCGCCCACCTTGTGCCTTGATGACTTGGCCGATGCGCGGTGCCACGAGACCGGCGGCGAGCAGGCCCAGTGACAGGCCGGCGACGATCCAGGAGAAGGACCAGCCGGTATCCGCGGCAATCGGGCGTGCCAATACCGCCAGCAGATAATAGGAAGATCCCCAGGCGAGGATCTGCGCAATGCCCAGCACAGGCACCAGCAGGCGCGGCGACCGGCGCGGATCGTGGCCGGCTGGATGTGCGGCGGACAAAATGCAAAACCTCGGCAAGGAGAATGTCAGTTAGCGATCTTGCCCAGATGCGGCGTGACGCGGCAAGCCATGCACGGGCCAGTGATTTCATGGCATATTGCCGGCCCCACGCGACGCGCCGGAGTTTCCCTTGCCCAAGATCCATCTACTGCCAGCCGATGACGCGACCAATGGCTGGCTGAAGCACCTGCCTGCGCGCCAGCCGAAACCGGCACTGAAGGGCACGGCGCGGGCCGACTGGCTGTTGATCGGCGCCGGCTTTGCTGGATTGGCCGCCGCCCGTCGCCTGGCCCAGAACCGGCCGAATGACAGCATCGTTTTGCTCGACGCGCGCAATGTCGGCGATGGTCCATCGGGACGGAATTCCGGATTCGCCATCGATCTGCCGCATCATACCAGCGGCGATCTCCGCCACCCTGAGAGTGCCAAGCGGGCGCTTCGGCTCAATCGCATGGCGATCGATTATCTTGAACGCCATGTGAAAGCGCATGCCATCGATTGCCAGTGGAGTCGCCAGGGCCAGATCATGGCGGCCAGCGCCGCCCTCGGCGAAGATCAGCTCGCCCATTTCCACAGTATGCTGGAGACGCTTGGCGAGCCATACGAGCAATTGAACCGGGGTGCCGCGCGGGCTCTTCTCGGCACTAATTTTTACAGCGCCGCCATTCGGACATTCGGCACGGTGTTGATGCAGCCTGCAGCTTTGGTGCGCGGGCTGGCTGATACGCTCCCTGCCAATGTCAGCCTCCATGAAAATTCGGCGGTGCTGTCGATCGACTACGGCAAGAGCGTCACCGCGATGACCGCCGAGGGCCAGGTGCGCGCCGACAAAGTCATCCTCTGCGTCGACGGTTTTGCGCCGCAATTCGACATCTATCGCGGGCGCCTGTTCGGCCTGCGCATCTTCGCCAGCATCACGCGCCCCTTGAGTGCCACCGAGCGCCAAGAGATGGGTTCGGCGCCGGAATGGGGCATCCTGCCGGCAGCGCGTTTCGGCGGCGGTACGCTGCGCTATACCCAGGATGGACGGTTGCTGATCCGCTCATCCTACGCCTACAAGCCGTCGATGCAGGCAGATATCGCGACCAATAACCGGATCGCGCATATCCATCGCCGCAAATTCGATGCGCGTTTTCCGACCCTCAAACACGTACCGTTCGAAGCAACCTGGACCGGTTTCCTGTGCCTTTCGAAGAACCTGGCACCCGGTTTCGGCCGCCATCAGACGAATGTGTTCTCGGCCGTATGCCAGAACGGCGTCGGTGTCACCAAGGGCACGCAATCCGGCATCCTCATCGCCGATCTCGCCAGCGGCATCGACAACCCGCTGATCGCCGATATGGAAGCGCAAGGCCAGCCGAGCCGCGTACCACCGGAGCCACTTCTCGGTTTGGGCGTGCGCGCGAATATTGCCTGGCAAGGCTGGTTGGCGCGGAGCGAGGATTGAGAGGAGGTGGGACAATCGGACTCAAACCGCCGCCAGTTCAGCCCCCTTCACCTTATCCTTCAACACAAGCACCATAACTCCGGCGAGAAGGGCGAGGCCGATGGCGCTGAGCCAGATCCAGTCGAAGGCTTGGAAGCGGTCGAACACGAAGCCGCCGAAATAGGCGCCCAATGCACCGCCCAGGGAATGGCCGGCCGAGATGAGGCCCATGGCGAGGCCCATGACGCGGAGGCCCAGATGCGAGGCGACGAGGCTGGCGGTTGGCGGCACGGTCGCGTAATCGACGACGCCGAAGAGGGCCGCAAAGAGCAGCAGATTGGCGATGTCACCGCCGATGTTGAGCAGCAGGATATAGCTGAAGCCGCGCAGCACATAAATGCTGCCCAGCAGGAACACGCGGTTGACGCGGTCGGTGAGCCAGCCGGCGCCGATCATGCCCACCATGTTGACGGCCGAGAGCAGGCCATAGGCGGCGGCACTCGGTATCGGGCCGAAACCGCAGAACTGCGCATAGGGCATGAAATGCGTTTCGATGATGCCGGTCGTGGTGAAGCCGCAGAGGAAGAAGCTCCCGAAAAGAACGTGGAAGGCAGGGCGGCGGATGATGAAGCCGAAATCGTTGGCGAAGCTCGCCTGGGTCGGCCGATCTTTCTCCTGCTGCGCGCCTTCTTGCCGCAGCATTACCCAAAGCAATGGGGCCAGCAGCAAAGAGAGAACCCCGAGGCCGATAAAGCTCCAGCGCCAGTTCATCTCGGCGAGGATCAAGGCCACCAGCGGCATGATCAGGAACTGGCCGCCAGTCGAGCCTGAGGTGGCGATGCCAAGGGCGAGGCCACGACGCTGGTCGAAAAGGCGCGCAATCGCAGTCGAGACGACATGGGTGGCCACCACGCTGAAGCCCGGCCCGCAAATGCCGACAAAGGCGATGGCGAAGACGAGGCGATTGTCGGCGAAGGCGATGATCAGGCTGCCGATGCCGCCGATGGCAAGGCCGCAACTGAGCAACGGTCGCACGCCATGACGATCGACCAGTCGTCCGGCGATGGGCGCCATGACTGCCATGACGATGAGCGTTGCGGCGACGATGCCGGAGACGAAACCGCGCGACCAGCCGAGCTCGGCATCCCAGACCGGCATGACGAGGCCGATGCTGGCGCGTGCCGAGAAGGAGATGGCGAGGGCCAGGAAGGCGAAGCCCACCACCAGCCAGGGGAGGAAGGCGTTGCGGGAAATGGCGGTCATGGCGGGTCCGATCTGCTGTGGCGGCGTCCTTGCCTCATATCGCCGGAGGGAACCCGCAGCGGCAAACCAGCAATATCGCCGGTGACTTTAGCTGTGCTAAAGTCGGCGCCATGCAGATCAGGCTGGATTGGCTGGAAACCTTCGTTTTGGTGGCGCGCCTCAAAAGCATGAAGGCCGCCGCTGAAGTCCTGTCTTTAAGCGCCGGGGCGATCAGCCAGCGCATACGGGCCTTGGAGGAGCGCGCCGGCTACCGGCTATTTCAGCGCCAGGGCGGCGGCATTGCCCTGACACATGAGGCAGAGCTGCTGCTTTCTGACCTGGCGCCGGCTTTCGAGACGATCAACCGCGCCTGGGCCCGGATCGATGGGGCCGAGGCATTGGCCCGCCAGCGCCTGACGGTCAGCACCATGCCGAGCTTTGCCAATTTCGTCCTGGTGCCGCGCCTGGGTTCCTTCAGCCAGCATTTCCCGCAGGTCGAGGTCAATGTCGAGACGGATCTCAGGGTGGTCGATCTTCATACCGAGCCGGTCGACATCGCCATTCGCCATGGGCTCGGCGATTATCCAGGCCTCGTCGCGACCCCGCTCATTTCGCCGTCGCTCATTGTGGTGGGAAGCCTGGATCTCATCGCCAAGCACGGGCCGCTGAAGCGCGCCGCCGATTGTCTGGCACTGCCCCTGCTCCATGACCATACGCGCCAGGATTGGCGGCTGTGGTTCGAGGCGCATGGCGTGGCGACGCCGGACCGCCTCAAAGGACCGGCTTTCTCGGACGGGACGCTGATCGTGCGCGCGGCGGTGGCGGGCCAGGGCCTCGGCCTGGTGCGGGAATTCTATGCGGCGGAAGAACTGGAGTCCGGACGCTTGATCCGCGCCCTCGACGTCAGCTGGCCGAGCCGCTTCGGCTATTACTTGGTGGCAACCGCAGAAGCCCTGCAGCGGCCCGTGGTCCGCGCCTTCCGCAACTGGCTGGTCGAGGAGATGGCAACCCTGGAACGCGAGGCCGAGAAGGCGGCGTGAGAACGGCCTCTCTCCCCGCTGACATAGGGGGCGTTCTGTGCGCACCGTCATAGCGGGCGGCGACGCGGAGCCTTAAGATCGGCAACATGAAGGCTGTCTGCCGGCCACAATCTATCAGCTACTGGGAGTTCGTCCGATGCGTTGCTTGCGTTTCCTGGCGCTGACCGCCGCACCGCTGGTTCTTTGCCTGGGCCTTGCCGCCTGTTTCGTGCAGCATCCGCAATTGATCGGCGCCCCGGAAAAGGTGGCGGCCGGGCAATGGAGCGGTGCCTGGGTGGCCGAGCCCAATCGCGATGGCGAGGAGCCTGGCTTCTTTCATGTGAATGACGTCGACCCGGCGCAAGGCAGCTTCATCGTCGAAGAAGCCGATGCCGACGGGAACGGGATGGGCGACAAGATGGAGATGCAGCTGCGCCGCGTGGGCGAGCAGCTGTTCCTGGATGTGCGCGAAAAGGCCGATGGCCCCTGGATGTTGTTCATCATCGATGAGGTGACACCGGACAAGATCGTGCTGGCCTGGAAGCCGGCCGCGGAACCTTTTGAGGCGGCCATCGCCAAGGGCGACTTCAAGGCCAAACTCACCAAGAACGCCGATGGCGACGTGTCGGACATCGTCTTCGATGCCTTGAGTGAAAAGGAAGCGGAGACGCTCGCCAAGAACTGGCGCGACCTCTTCGTTGCTGAGCACATCACCCTGAAGCGTTTCGTCGTCGCCGATTGATCGCGTCAGGCGGCCGCGTCGAAGCGGAAGCTCGAAGCCGTGATGGCGCCGAAAACCGTGTCCTCGTGATAGACGCAGCTTGCCTTGTCGTCATGGGCGGCACCCACCGCCACCATCAACGGCAGCAGATGTTCCTCACGCGGATGTGCGAGACGCGCCGACGGCGCCTTGGCCCAGGCGAGAAGCCCGGCTTCGCGCGCCTGCGGTGACGATTTCACCACGGTCTCCTGCAGCCAGCCATCGAAGGCCGCCGATGGTGCCGCCCCTTGCGGCCCCATCAGGCGCAGGTTGTGGAAGCTGAAGCCGCTGCCGACGATGAGCACGCCCTCGTCGCGCAAGGGCGCCAGGGCGCGGCCCAAAGCGAGATGCTCGGCCGGGTCGAGATTACCCTTGAGGGCTACCTGGATGACCGGCACGTCGGCCTCCGGGTACATGATGGCAAGTGGGGCGAAGGTGCCGTGATCATACCCGCGTTCCGGATCGAGCCGCGTGGGGAGCCCGGCACCGGCGATGAGAACCCCGACGCGTTGCGCCAGGACCGGATCGCCCGGCGCCGGATAGACGATGTCGTAGGTGTATTTCGGGAAGCCGTAATAATCGTAGACCATGGGCGGGCGCGGATTGCTCATCACCGCGAATGAGTCTTCCTCCCAATGGCCGGAGATCATCAGCACGGCCTTAGGCTCGGCCCCGATCTGGCGCGGCATGTCTTTGAGCGAGAGCTCAAGCCCATGGAGCATCTGGCGCCAATCCTCAAGCCAGGGCCACGGCCCCCCACCATGGGAGATGAAATAGGTCGGCAGGCGCTGGGTCATGGTAGTCGGCGATCCTTCTTAGAGAATGGCGTCGGTTCAGAAGCTAAGTGGTTAGCGGCGCGTAATCGAGTAGCGCCGGCTCAACAGACTATTTCCCAAAAGGAAACGGCGGCCGGATCGGTGCGCCATCCTCAGGCGATGAAAAATGCGACACACCTAATAATTGATGATTATTCCTATAAATTCGGATGAATCGACCATTTTCGGATGAATCTAGCCCGTCATTCCTAATTCACGGGACATTTTCCCGTTTTTTGTTAGGATTTGGTTTAATCTTATTCGTGTAAAATTTTATCGATATTCTTCCTAAACTGTATGGATCGGCTGCGCGGGAGCAGCTTTGGGGGGTTCCATGGGGGTTATCGAGCGGCGCTCACAGATCGATGTTTCGGTCATTAAGGATATGGGCGCGCTGATGCAGGCGATGGCGATCCGCTCGGCGGTCTTCATCGGCGAGTTCGGCTGCGGCCATGACGAAGAATTCGACGGCAACGATTTCAGTGCCACACATATCATCGCCAAGGTCGGCGGCGAGCCCGCTGGCACGATGCGCCTGCGCTATTTCGCCGATTTCGTGATTCCGGAACGCCTTGCCGTCCTGCCGGCCTTCCGCAAGGGCCGCTATGGCGAACGCGGCGTTGCCTATGCCCTCGCCACCTATGGCTTCAGGCTGGCCCGCATGAAGGGCTATCGCCGCTTCATCGGCTATTCGGTGCTGGGTCTTGAGCAATTCTGGGACCGGGTTGCGATGGCGAGCGGCGGCAAGGTCGACCGTTTCGGCGACCACCCGATCGAATGCTCGGGCTCGACCTGTGTCGGCGTCTTCGGCTCGCTGGAGCCGATGGCGGGCGCCATCCATCCGCGCGAGGACTACCACGTGCTGACCGCCTGCGAGGCAGAGATCCCGCAGCATGTGCTGCAAAAGGCGGAGATGCTGCAATCCATGTCGGGCGATGCGCTTTTGAGCGCCCTCACCCATCCCGGACGCCGGCATACAGACAGCCGCGTCGAGGCGCGCGCCGGCGAGAGGCGGGCCAGCGATCGGCGTGATGCAGAACGGCGTGGCACCGATCGCCGGGCCACGGATCGGCGCGGCAACGAACGGCGCAGCGACGCCTTTGCCATGGCCGCCATGGGCCAGGATCAGCGCTTTGGTGAACGGCGCGCCTTTGACCGTCGCGTTGGCGACCGCCGCATGGCCGATCGCCGCAATGTTTCCCAGCCCGATCTTCAGGTCGCAACAGCCTCAGCCGCCTGACCGCACCTTCGAACCCCCGAAAGCAAAACGGCCGCCCGAAAGGGCGGCCGTCTCGTTTGGCTGGTGCGGAAAAGCGCCGGCGCTTACTTCTTGAGGCCGATGCCGGCGAACTTCTTGTTGAACTTCGCGAGCTGGCCGCCCGAATCCAGGAGGCGGTGAACGCCGGTCCAGGCCGGGTGCGACTTGGGGTCGATGTCGAGGTTGAGCGTGTCGCCCTCTTTGCCCCAGGTGCTGCGGGTCGTGAACTTGGTGCCGTCGGTCATGACGACATTGATCTCGTGGTAATCCGGATGACCAGTGGCCTTCATGGTAAATCTCCTACGCTAAAACCCATGGGTAAAAGACCCTTGGGTAGCGACCCTTGGGCGAAAGTTGGCCGGGTTATAACCAAGCCCCTCTAATTGCGCAAGAACCGATCTAAAACTGGGGCCGTTATGGCCTAGATGCCTGGAAAACCGCGACAAAATGGTTAATCCGATATCCAGATTTGCCATTGCGGCCCCCGGCAGGGCCGGTTATTCCAAGGCATTCTGCCCGGAAAGGCCCCAGACGGCCCCGGGGATCAGGACTCTTTTCCGGAAGATGCCGCCCATGGACGCCGCCGAATTCGACCGCCTTGCCAGTGACACCCTGAAACGCCTGTTGATCGCCATCGAGGACGGCATGGGCGATGTGATTGAGGATATCGACCTGCAGGGTTCGGTCCTGACCATCGAGCTCATCGATGGCGGCACCTATGTCATCAACAAGCACGCAGAGAACAAGGAAATCTGGCTCTCGAGCCCCAAGAGCGGTGCGGCGCATTTCAAGCCGGATACTGCCGGCCGGCAGTGGCTGCCAACCCGGGGCGGCGACAATCTGCATGCCCGGCTCGAGGCGGAACTCTCCGCCGTGCTCGGGGCACCCTTGGGCTTGGAGGCTTGAGATCATGGCCCGTGGTGGCGCCAATCTGCCCGACCGGCCGACCTCGCGCGAGATTCGGCGCCTCAGCGATCTGCTCGTTTTTATCAAGCCCTATCGCTGGCGCGTGTTGGGCGGGACGCTGGCGCTGCTGGTGACCGCCAGCACGGTCCTCGCCCTGGGCAGCGGCATGCGCTATCTGGTCGATCGCGGCTTCGGCCTTGGCGATCCCAAGATCCTCGACCAGACAGTGGCCGCCCTCTTTGCCGTCACCGTGGTGATGGCTGTTGCGACCTATGCCCGCTTCTATTTCGTGACGTGGGTCGGCGAGCGCGTGGTGGCCGATATCCGCAAGGCTGTGTTCGACCACATCGTCAGCCTGTCGCCGGGCTTCTTCGAGGTGACGCGCACGGGCGAGGTGATTTCCCGCCTCACCACCGACACGACCTTGCTGCAGACGGTGGTCGGCTCCTCCGCTTCGATCGCGCTCCGCAACACCATCATGATGATGGGGGCGACCGTGATGCTGTTCATCACCAGCCCGAAGCTCACCGGCCTTGTTTTCCTGGTGGTGCCCTTCGTGGTGGCGCCGATCATCATCTATGGCCGCAAGGTGCGGGTTCTCTCGCGCCTTTCCCAGGATAAGATCGCCGAGGTTTCGGCGGACGCCAATGAATCGCTTTACGGCATCCGCACCGTGCAGGCCTTCGCGCATGAGACCGAAGAGCGCAAGCGCTTCGGCGCCCGTGTCGAAGAGTCGTTTGACGCCGCCACGGATCGTGTCCGCGCACGCGCGCTGCTCACCGCGTTGGTGATCCTGCTGGTCTTCGGCGCCATCTCGATCGTGCTCTGGATCGGCGGTGCCGACGTGCTGGCGGGCAGCATCTCGGCTGGCCAGCTTTCGGCCTTCGTCTTCTATGCTATCGTCGTCGCGGGATCGCTCGGCGCCATCACCGAGGTTGTGGGCGATCTGCAGCGCGCAGCAGGTGCGATGGAGCGCATCATCGAGCTGCTCAACACCAAACCCATCATCACCGCGCCGGCCTTGCCGAAATATCTCCCCAAGCCACTCACGGGGCGCATCAGATTCGAAGGCGTGAGCTTCCACTATCCGTCCCGGCCCGAGCAGAAGGCGCTCGACAATTTCACGCTGGAGGTCCAGCCCGGCGAGACCGTCGCGATTGTCGGTCCATCTGGCGCCGGCAAGACCACGGTCATGCAACTTCTCATGCGCTTCTATGATCCGGATGAGGGCGGCATCACACTCGACGGCATCGACATCCGCGACGTGGTGCCGCAAGACTTGCGCAGCGCCATGGGGCTGGTGCCGCAGGATCCGGTCATCTTCTCGTCGAGTGCCGCCGAGAACATCCGCTATGGCCGGCCCGATGCCGACATGGCGGCTATTCGCCAGGCAGCCGATGCCGCCCATGCCAGCGAATTCCTGGACCGGCTGCCGCAGGGTTTCGACACGCATCTCGGTGAACGCGGCGTGCGCCTTTCCGGCGGTCAGCGCCAGCGCATCGCTATCGCGCGAGCGGTCTTGCGCAACCCCACCCTTCTCCTGCTCGATGAGGCAACCTCGGCGTTGGACGCCGAAAGCGAGCAACTGGTCCAGGCGGCACTCGACAAGCTGATGGTCGGGCGCACGACGCTGGTCATCGCCCATCGCCTGGCAACGGTTCTCAAGGCGAACCGTATCGTCGTCATCGACAAGGGGCGCATCGACGCCATTGGCACCCATGCCGAGCTCATCCGCCAGGGGGGGCTCTATGCGCGCCTCGCCGAACTGCAATTCGATCAGCCGAGCAACAAACCGGAGGCGGCCGCGTGAAAGCCCCGCATATCATTGTCGTCGGTGGCGCCAATCTCGACATCAAGAGTCGCATCGCGGGCAAGACCGTACCGGGCACGTCCAATCCCGGCTGGACCGAAACCAGCCCCGGCGGTGTCGGGCGCAACATCGCCGAGAGTCTGGCGCGGCTCGGCGCGCATGTCGGACTTCTGACCGTCATCGGCGAGGATTCCACCGGCGACCGGCTGCGCCGCCACGCCAGGACCGCCGGCATCGATACCAGCCTGATGCTGCGCCGCAAGGGGCCTTCCGGCACCTACAGTGTAACGCTCGATGCCGCGGGCGAGATGCTGATAGGTGTCAGTGACATGCGCCTCATCGATGCGATGAAGCCCAGCGATATCACACAAGCCAAGGAAGCCCTGGGCGCTGCCGATCTGCTGGTAGCTGACGGCAATCTGCCACTGCCCTGCCTCAAGGCGCTGCTGCAGATCGCCAAACGTGCGGCGGTCCCGTTGGTGCTGGAACCGGTCTCCGTGCCGAAGGCCAAGCGCCTGAAGCCGCTGCTGCAGGAAGGCCTGCCCATCGCAGCGCTAACGCCCAATCGCGACGAACTGGCCGAACTTGCCGGCTTTGCGGTGAAGAATGAACGCGATCTTGCCCGTGCCGCAGCGCGCCTTCATGAGCGCGGAGTCGCTCATGTTCTGGTGGGGCTCGGTGCCGATGGCTGTTTCCTCTCGTCAACCGAGGAAGGGCCGCACGCTATCCCGGCGCGCAAGAGCCGCGGCATCAAGGACGTGACCGGTGGCGGTGACGCGATGGTGGCAAGCCTCGCTTACGGCCTTGCCAGCGGCAAAACGGCCTTGGCAGCTGCCCGCAAGGGCCAGGAACTGGCGGCGCGTGTCGTGCGTTCCATGGAGAGCGGCCCAGGCAACAAGACTGGCAACAAAAAGGCCACCAACGGAAAGGGCTCGGCATGAACCAGTATCTCGATCTTGCCCCCGAGGTAGCCGCAGCCCTTTCGCGCCGTCAGCCGGTGGTCGCCTTGGAATCGACCATTGTCGCCCATGGCATGCCGTTCCCTCAAAACCTGGAAACCGCGCAGGGTGTCGAGGCGATCGTGCGCGAGGGCGGTGCTGTGCCGGCAACCATCGCCATTCTCGACGGGCGTTTGAAGGTCGGCCTCTCGCCTGAGGAATTGCAGCGCGTCGCGCAGTCGCCGGACATGGTGAAGGCCAGCATCCGCGATATGCCGGTGCTGGTGGCCGGGCGAGGCAATGGTGCCACCACGGTTGCCAGCACCATGCGGATCGCCGCCATGGCCGGGATCCATGTTTTTGTCACCGGCGGCATCGGCGGTGTGCATCGGGGCGCGACGAAGAGCTTCGACATCTCAGCCGATCTCGAGGAGATGGCGGAGAGCAATGTCGCGGTGGTTTGTGCCGGAGCGAAGTCGATCCTCGATATCGGCCTGACCCTAGAATATCTGGAAACCGCCGGTGTCCCCGTGATCACGGTGGGATCGGAGACCTTTCCCGCCTTCTATTCGCGCGAGAGCGGTCATAAATCGCCCTTCACGGCGGCCGGTGCGGCGGAAGTCGCGGCCATCGCACGGGCGAAATGGGAGATGGGCCTCAAAGGCGGCATGGTCATCGCCAACCCGATCCCGGCCGCCGACGAAATCCCCGCCGATGAGATCGACCGCCAGATCCAGGGTGCGCTCATTGAGGCCGATACGCTGGGCTATCGCGGCAAGACCGTAACCCCCTTCCTGCTGAAGCATGTGGCAACCCTGACCGAGGGCCGCTCGCTCACCGCCAACATCGCTTTGGTGCGCAACAACGCGCGCCTGGGTGCAGCGATTGCGGTGGCACTGGCGGGGTAGAGCCGTCAGTCGCTCCCCCTCTCCCTAACCCTCCCCCACGTTGGGGGGAGGGGACTAGAACCAGTCTGATGCCGCCCTCTCAGCACACTCGGTGAACTCCCTCCTCCCAACGTGGGGGAGGGTCGGGGAGAGGGGGCCTTGGCGCCACCAATCTCTCCCACCCCACTTGGACCCGACCCTTGCCAACCGTCCTTAGGACCGGGGCGCCAAGCCATTGATTCTTTTCAATTTTGATTGAACCATCATTCAATATATTAACTCTATTAACATGAAATAATTGACTTTATTGATTCAATCACATAGAAATCATCTCATATAAACGCGAACGACAAATCGGAGTGGGATGATGTCGATGATGACGGAAATCAAATCGGGCAGCCTCAACGCCAATCAGCCGCAGCGTCATGGCGGCCTGCCGGTCAGCCTGCCGGCCTGGGCCTATGCCAGCGACGAGCTCGCCGACCTCGAATACGAGCATGTCATCCTCCCCTCCTGGCAGTTCGTCTGCCACGTGTCGCAGGTGAAGAATCCCGGCGACTTCATGACGCTCGACATGAAGAAGGATTCGGTACTGGTCATGCGCGGCAAGGACATGGTGCTGCGCGCCTTCATGAATGTCTGCCGCCACCGGGCGGCGAAGCTGCTGAACGGCAGCGGCAATTGCCGCGCGCGCATCACCTGCCCTTATCACGGCTGGAGCTACGATCTCTCAGGCGAGCTCAAAGGCGTGCCGGCGGAAAAGACCTTTCCCGGCGTCGAGAAGGACAAGCTGGGCTTGAAGGAGATCGAGATCGAGATCCTCGCCGGCATGGTCTTCGCCCGGGTCATCGGCGGCGGCCCGACCTTGCGCGAGAGCTTCGGCGCCATGGCCGACATCGTCGACAGCTATCGGCTGGAGGAGATGGTGCCGGGCGGTGAGCCCTGGATCGATACCTGGGACTGCAATTGGAAGATCGCGGTCGATAATAACCTGGAGAACTATCACATCACGATCGGCCATCCCGGCCTCAACCGCATGTTCGACAGCGATTTGACCGGTGTCATCAACGAACATGGAATCGCCTATAGCAAGAGCGTGCTCAAAGGCATTCCCTCGCCCAACCGGGCCGAGCGCATGTACCAGCATCTCGCCAAGAATGCCTTCACCCAGCTGCCCGAAGAGGCGCGCCGCACCTGGACCTTCTTCTCGCTGGCGCCGAATATCGGCCTCGACATCTATCCGGACAGCTTCGACATCTTCCAGATCCTGCCCCGGAGCGGCACGACCTGCGTCATGCGCTATCCCATCTATGTCCGCCCGGGCGCCAACCGGGAGGAGAAGGCGATGCAATACCTCAACGCCCGGATCAACCGCCAGGTGGGCCTCGAGGACCGGGAACTCTGCGAACGGGTGCAGGCCGGCATGGGTTCCCACGGTTACGAGCCGGGTCCGCTTTCCAATTACGAGCATGCGGTGTTAGATTTCCACAATCGGATTCGCGCCGCCTGCCCCGTCGTCAACGACGCCAAGGCGCCGGTGTCCGGTACGTTGCGGCAGCGTAACGACACTCTTCGCGGCGACACCCGGTCGGCGGCATGACCTGAAACCCGCACCGACATGGACGTCGATGCCTGGAAGCGCCTGCCGCCCTTGAAGGGGATTGGAACCGGCATGAGCCGCGAATTGGCCAAAGAGGCTCGGCGCAGACAGCTTATCGAAGCCACCATCGACGGTATCGCCCGCAAGGGCTTTGCCGAATTGAAGATTGCCGATGTGGCGGCAGCGGCTGGTCTTTCGGTGGGCATCGTCAATTTCTATTTCAAGAGCAAGGATGCGCTGCTTATCGCGACCCTCAAGCATCTGGTCGAGGATTACGAGCAGCACATGCAGGGCATCCTTGCCCGTGCCGGCAAATCGGCCGCCGAGCAGATCGATGCCATGATCGAAGGGGATTTCGCCCGCACCCATGCCAACCGGAAGCATGTGACGGTCTGGTACGCCTTCTGGGGCGAGACGCGCTGGCGCCCGGAATTCCTGAAACTATGCGCCGATCTCTCGACCTCGTTCCAGAAATCGACCGCCGCGAGTTTCCAGGCGCTGATCGACGAGGGCGGCTATCAGGGCCTTGATGCCGGGCTCATCGCCCGCGGCTTCAACGCCATGATCGACGGGCTGTGGCTCGACATGCTCCTCAATCCCAAGCAGACCGACCGCGATGCCGCCAAGGCCAGCGTCCGCGTGTTCCTGGCTGGCCTCTTCCCACGCGAATTCGGCGGCAAGGTCGCTGCCAACGGCAACGCCGCCGCCTGACCTTTCATTTCCGGAGCTTCCAATGACCCTGCCCTTGCCGCCACGTGCCCGCGAGATCCAGGCGCGCGTCCGCGCCTTCGTCGATGCCGAGCTCATCCCTTGGGAGGTTCATGCCGAGATGCATGACGGGCTGGTGCCGGAGGATGTCTGGAAGCGGATGAAGGCCAAAGCCAAGGAAGCCGGGCTCGACAATATGGACATGCCGGTCGCGATCGGCGGGCGCGGCTATTCGACGCTCGAACAGGTCGTGGCGCAGGAACAGACGGGGCGCGTCACCAATGCGCTGGGCTGGTGCGCCAACAATCCACAGAAATGGATGCTGGAAGCCTGTTCACCGGCCCAGATCGAGCGCTGGATCAAACCGCTGATGAATGATGAGCGGCATGAATGCTACGCCATCACCGAAGCCGAAGCGGGCTCGGATGTCGATGCGATCAAATCGACCGCGCGCCGGGTCAGTGGGGGCGACGGCGATCATTACGTCCTCAACGGCGAAAAGTGGCATGTGACCAGCGCCAATCTTGCCGATTACATGTTCTTCCAGGCCAAGATCGAGGGTGGTCCCAATGCCGGCGCCCATGCGCTGTTCTTCGTCGATCATGGGACACCCGGCGTCGAGATCGTGCGCACCCCGGCCTATACCCATAACTACCGCGCCCATCACCCGATCTATCGCTTCACCGATGTGCGCGTGCCGGCGGACCACCTGATCGGCAAGGAAGGCGACGGCATGGGCTTCACCTATGCCTGGTTCCGCCATGAACGCCTGATGATCGCCGCACGCTGCTGTGGTGCGGCCGAACGGCTGATCGATGAAGCGACGGCCTTTGCCAAGCAGCGCATCGTCTTTGGCGCCGCTCTGGCCGAGCAGCAGGCGGTGCAGTTCATGCTGGCGGACAGCGTGACGGAGCTCTTCGCCGCCCGCCTCATGACGTATGAGACAGCGCGTGCGATCGACTCCGGCGCGGATATGAAGACAGCCCATGCGCAATGCAGCATGGCCAAGCTCTATGCCTCCGAGATGGCCGGCCGCGTCGCCGACCGCGCCGTGCAGATCTTCGGCGGCCGCGGCTATATGCGCGAAAACGTCGCCGAGCGGTTCTTCCGCGAACTCCGCGTCGACCGCATCTGGGAGGGGGCCAGCGAGATCCAGCGCATCATCATCGCCAACGGCCTGCTCAAACGCGGAACGCAGAGCCTGGTGGGGTAAGGCGAGACAATTCGCAAACTGTCATCCCCCGCGAAGGCGGGGGATCCATGAGTTACTTTCTTCGGTTACAGGCAAACTCGTGGATGGCCCGCCTTCGCGGGCCATGACAAGGGAGAATTTACCCCCTGCCCTAGCCAAACCCCCAAGCCCCCAGCTACAGTCCGCCTGCGACCGTTGGTCTTGGGGAGACGGCGCAATTGGCAGGGGTAATCAACATGCTTCAGGGCGTTTGGCGGGCGATGCAGCCGGTTCTGCCGGTCCTCATCGGCATCACGCTGATCGAGACGGCACTGGGCGTGCTGATGCCGCTTATCGGCATCCAGCTCTCGCGCTGGGGTGTCTCGTCGATCGTCGTGGGTATTGCCGCCTCGGCCTATTTCGTGGGCTTCCTGGCCGGCACCCTCTTCTGCCAGCGCATCATCAAGCGGGTCGGGCACATCCGCGCCTTCGGCGTCTTCGTCGTCCTGGCAGCGGATGCCACGGTGCTGCATCTCGTCATCCAGGACGCCTATTTCTGGATTCTCTTCCGCGCCATCGCCGGCTTCGCGCTGGCCGGCGGCTTCGTGGTGATCGAGTCCTGGCTCAACGACAAATCCACCGACGATACCCGCAGCAAGATCTTCGCCATCTACACGGCGGTGAGCTGGGGCGCTTCCGGCGTCTCGCCGCTGCTCCTCAACATCGATGACCCGACCGGTGTGCTGCTCTTTGCGCTCTGCACCGTCTGCATGGCGAGCGCGATGATCCCGCTGGGCCTCACCAAGATCGGCAATCCGGTCATTGCCGAGCATGTGCACCTCTCCATCCCGCGCCTCTTCAAGGCGTCGCCCTTGGGCGTCGTGTGCTGTTTCGGTGCCGGTTTCTTGAACGGCGCGCTTTACGGCCTGCTGCCCAATTACATCGATGGCCTTGCGATGGGGGAAAAGGAACTGTCCTTCCTGATCCTCATCGGCACCATCGCGGTACTGCTGTCGCAATTCCCGATCGGCCATGCCGCCGACGTCTATGGCCGCCGCCCGATCATCATCGCGACCGTCGCGGCCTCGTGCCTGCTCTGCTTCATCATCTTTGCGACGCCGGAGCTCCCCTATATCTTTCTGCTCTGCCTCTTTTTCCTCCTCTCGGCCTTCCAATCGCCGCTCTATGCGCTGGGGATCGGCCAGACCAGCGACTATGTGGCGAAGAAGGAATTCGTCGCCGCCTCGTCCGGCCTGCTCTTTGCCTGGGGCCTCGGCGCCTCGATCGGGCCGTCGCTCGCCGGTGTCACGATGAACGAGATGGGGCCGCGCGGGCTGTTCCTGTTCGTGGGCTGCGGCTACGGCCTCATCGCCGCCTTCGCCCTCTATCGCACGCTCAGGCGCAAGGCCAAAACACCGGAGGAGCAGAGCAACTTCGTCGCCGTGCCGGCCGTGCAAGGCGCTTACGGTGCGCCGGAACTCGATCCCCGCGGCGAACACATGCCGCATGTCGGCGCAAGATCCATGCCGGATTGAGGCGGCACGCCTTCTACCGGCACAGCTCCTTGGCCACCTCGCAGGCGGGGTCCGAACCTGAGAAGCCCGGCACGGCGTCCTTCGATGTTTGCCAGGGCTTTGATGGCAGGTCCTGTAAGCCATCCATCCATGCCATGAGATCGAGATAGCCCGCCGGTACGAAATCTCGCATCTGGGGAAACTCCCGCCATAAATCCCCGGCATAGACAGAAATGCCCTTGTAGGACACGCCATCTGGCCGCTGAAGGATAAGGTTTGCTGTACCGGCGTCATAGATACAGTTGGCGGGTACACTTCGTCCGTCCTCGTCAACGCTCCAGCAATTGAAGCCATATGTCGGCGCTGCATTGGCAAGGCCGTCATAGAATTTTCGGAATCGCGCTTGCACAATATCGGCCGGGACGTTGATCATGCGCAGGTTGAGAGGCAAGCGCATCATCTGCGCGTCTGCTATCAACACCGTACCGTCGCTGTAGATGGCGATACCAGGAACAGCCTTCAACACTCCACCCGGTTGGGCAAGAATGCTCATCCCGCCTGTGGCATATCTCGCCATCAGCAACTGGGCATCGGATGCCGGTAGCGGCTCATCCGCATGCGCAAAGGTGATTGCCACAACGACCGCCAATGCTGACGCGAGACCAAGATTTCGAAGCAACGAATGCACAGCCACCTCACCTTCAAGGGCGAAGGATTACGACGTCGCCATCAGCGGCAAGGGCCGGCGGAATTTCACCTCGCCCATGTCGTTGGTGTCGAGTTCGCGGGCGTAGCGGTGGCCGCTATAGACGGCGTAGGCGATGAGGCCGGGGGCGAGGCAGTCGCCGATGCGGGTGACGGATTTGATGCCGGCATCTTTGAGTGCATCCGGATTGGCAATCAGCGACTGATAGAGCGCTTCTTCCGGCAGACGCGCCGTGACCGGCACGATCGCATCGACAGGGATGAATTCCGGGTCTTCGCCATATGAATGATCGAGCTGTGCCACGCCGTCCTTCACCGCCACCAGATCGCGTGAGGGAATGACGCGGATGCCGAGCTTGCGCAAATGCTTGTTGATGACCAGGAGTTCGAGCGTGTTGGTGGTCCAGCTCGAGGCTGTGTCGCCGGTCGTCACATAGATGACCTTGAGGCCCGCCTTGGCGAGGCGCTCGGCCAGCACGCCGGCCAAGTAGAAGAGATCGTCGTCATAGACCAGGACCGTGCCGGAGGCCGGCAGCTTTCCCGCCATGATGTCGTCGGGCGAGAAAACACTGGCCTTGTCGAGGCCGGGGATCGGGTAGGCGTGCGAGCGCCCCACGCCATCGGCGCGCCAATGGCACCCCGTGGCGAGCACGACGCGCTCGAAGCCGTATTCGAGGATGTTAGCGGCGTCGAGGCGGCTGTCGAGATAGGTCTCGACATTGGTCATCTTAGCAATCTGGCCCAAGCGGTAGTCGCGCACGCGTCCCCAGGCGGAAAGACCCGGCAGACGGGATTCCTTGTTCACGCGGCCGCCGAGTTCGGTCGAGCTTTCGGCGAGTGCCACGTCGTAGCCGCGCAGGCCCAGTGCGCGGGCGGCTTCGAGGCCGGCCGGGCCACCGCCGACGATGAGCACGCGGTCGTTCGAGGCCTTCGGCGTGATCAGTTCCGGGTGCCAACCCTTGCGCCATTCCTCGCCCATGGTCGGGTTCTGGGTGCAACGGAGCGGCGTGATGGTGTAATCGCCCGAAACGCAGATATTGCAGCCGATGCATTCGCGGATGTCTTCGAGGCGGCCTTCCTCGATCTTCTTTGGGAGGAACGGATCGGCGATCGATGGCCGCGCCGCACCGATCATGTCGAGCACACCCTTCTTGATCAGCGAGACCATGCGGTCGGGCGAGGTGTAGCGCCCCACCCCCACCACCGGCTTGGTGGTCAGCGTCTTAACGAAGGCCGTGAACGGTTCCTGGAAGCCTTCTTCCGAGAAGCGCGAGGTCTGGCTGTCATATTTCCAGGTCGAGAGGTTGACGTCCCAAAGATCGGGGAGTTCCGCCAGCATGGCGACGATGTCGCGCGCCTCGCCATCCGAAGCGATGCCGTCCTTCCCCATCATCTCATCGACGGCAAAGCGCACGGCAACACCGCAGGTATCGCCCACGGCGGACTTCGCATCCTCGATCACTTCGCGGAACAGGCGGATGCGGTTCTCGAGGGAGCCGCCATACTCGTCGATGCGCTGGTTGCGGCGCTTCTGCAGGAAATGCATCGGCATGGAGAGATCGTGGCCGGCATAGACATAGACGATGTCGAAGCCCGCTTTCTTGGCGCGAATCGCGGCGTCGCGATGCCAGCGGCGATAATCACGGATGTCCTGCCGGTCCATGGCGCGGGCCTGGAACGGATAATAGCTCGTCGGCTGATGCACCGGGCCGATCGGCACCTCGCGGCTGTAGAGGTTGGAGGCGGACGGGCCGTTATGGACCAGTTCCACCGCCGCCAGCGAGCCATGACGATGCACCGCCTCAGTCATCATGGAGAGATAGGGGAGATCATGTTCGTCCCAGATGCGCGCCTCGACATAGGGCGTCACATCGCCACTGGGATGGATCTCGCATTCCTCGGTCGAGACGACAGCCCAGCCGCCTTCGGCCTTCATGCCGCGCATGGCGGCATGGCCATGCGGGTGCTGGTGGCCCATGCCGTTGCAATGCGGCACCTGGAAGAAGCGATTTTTGGCCGTGACCGGGCCGATTTTTACCGGCTCGAACAGGATATCGTAACGTGGGTCGCGGGCCATGGTCTTCCCCCTGCCTTAGATATGGGTATGCGGGTTGCGGGCGGACTTTAGACGCGCCGCCGAGATGGACGCAAGCCATGCTTTCCGGCTATTTTCTGCCTTTCGCCCTCTCGACAAATGTCTGATGAAATGAAGAAGAAACTGGCAGTTGCGCGGCTGTGGTATGAGGGTAATTCCTTTTCGCCCATCACCACCGACCTCGATATTTTCCAAGCACGCGAGTGGGTCGAAGGCGACGCGGCCTTGGCCGTGTACCGCGATACCGCAACGGAAATGGGCGCGGTCATCGCCTTTGCCGATGCCCATGACGATTGGGAGGTCACGTTCCTGCGGTGCACCGCCGCACCGCCCGGCGGGCCGGTCACGGATTCAGCCTTTGCCGTCATCCGCGGCGACATTCTCGATGGTCTGCAACGGCAGAAATGGGATGCAGTCTATCTGTCGCTCCACGGCGCCATGATCACCAACGGTAACCCGACGCCGGAGCTTGATCTGCTGCGCGACGTACGCGGTGTCATCGGCAAGACGCCGCTGGCTGCCACCTTCGACCTTCATGCCAATATCGGTCAGCCGATGATCGATCTGGTCGATATCGCCATCGGCTACAAGACCTATCCCCATATCGACATGGACAAGGTCGCCGCCCGGGCCCTCGACCTGCTCGACCAGATGGTGCAAGGCAAGGTGAAGCCGGTCGGCGCCATCGCCAAAGTGCCGGCGATCTATACCAGCTTCAACATGCGCACGACCGACGGGCCGATGGCGGAGATGGCAGCGGCCGCCGCCAAATGGCGCGCCGAAGAAGGTGTGCTCGAAGCAACCGTCTTTGGCGGCTTTGCCTATGGCGATTCCCCGTTTGCCGGCCCCACCGCCATGGTCTTTGCCGACGGTGACCGCATGCTGGCGCAGCGCGCCGCCAAGGCGCTCGCCGCGGACATGGCAGCACGGCGCGAGCGCTTCGCCCTCAAGCTGCCAAGCGCCGTGGAGGCGATTGCCGAGGCGTTGCAGACCAAGGGAGACAAGCCGGCAGCGATCACGGATCCGGCCGACAACCCGCTATCGGGTGGGATCGGCGATACGCCGACCTTGTTCCGGGCCTTGCTGGAGGCGAAGCCGGATGTGCCTTGCGTCTTCGGCTTCTTCTGGGATCCCGATCTTGTGATGGAAGCGCGACGCGCCGGTGTGGGTGCAAAGCTGGATGTCGCCTTCGGGGGCCGCGTCAGTGCGGCCTTCGGCAAGCCGGTCCGCATCAGCGCCAAGGTTCTGGCGCTCACCGACGGCAAATTCCGCAATGTGGGGCCATTCGAAAACAACTTTGCCATCGACGTCGGCAATACTGCGATGTTCGATGTTGAGGGTATCAAGGTGATCGTGACGTCAAGCTGTCAGACCCCCAACGATCCGGCCTATTTCACGCTGCACGGCATCAACCTTGCGGAGGTAGGATTGCTTTGCGTCAAGGCAAAAAACCACTTCCGCGCGGGCTTCGCGCCGCTCACACGCACAATCATCGAATGCGACGCGCCGGGACCGGCTGCCGCTTCACTGCAGCATTATCGTTTTCGCTACATCCCGCAGGGCGTCGTGCAGTCCTTCAGCGAATACGGCGTACGGACGCCAAATTAGGCAATACCGTCAGACCGGCCGTCCTGTTCCGGTGGGTAGACGACGCGCTTGCCGGTGACGCTGCGCAGTGATTCCTGCCGCCATCGCCACGTCTTCAGAAAGCCTTGGATGTCCTGGGCCGGCATTGGTTTGGCAATGAAATAGCCCTGTGCCTCGTCGCATCCATGCATCGCGGCAAAGGCAAGGCTGTCCTCGCTTTCGACACCTTCGATCACGCAGTGCAGCCCCATATCCTGTGCCAGATGGATGATCGACGCGACAATGACCATGTTATCGCGGGATTCCGCGAGGTTGTTGACGAAAGATTTATCCACCTTGATTTCGCTGAAAGGCAGTTGTTTCAGCCGGATCAGGGACGAATAGCCGATGCCGAAATCATCGATCGACAGCCTGAAGCCTTTCAGGCGCAATCGAATTAACGCCTCCATGCCTAATATCTCGTCATTCATCACCGCCGTTTCGATGAGCTCGATCGTGACGGCGCCGACTGGTACCTGTGCATCGGCACAGAGTTCGCCAAGGAGATCCGGCAGGTGGCGATCGAACGAACAGCGTGGCGACAAATTCACCGCCAGTCCAAATTCAGCGCCGGATTCACGCCAACTCCGGCATTGCCGTAGAGCCTGGCGAAAGACCGTTTCGGTTATCTCATCGATCATGCCGCTCGTTTCTGCCAGTTCGACGACTTCCGCTGCCGAGATCGATCGGCCGATTTCGTCCTGGCATCGCAACAGCGCTTCGAAGCCGACGATCTGCAGCGAGGTGAGCGACAGCTTGGGCTGGAAATGCACGCCGACAAGCCCTTTGTCTATGCATCTTCGCAGCGTGTCAGCGCTGAAAGGCGCGCGCCGCAGCGCCAGAGTGCGAAGGCGCTCAATCAGATCGGCGCGCCGCACCGGCTTCTGCAGCAGGGCCGAGATCTTCAACCCCTGCCGCAAAGCGATGTCGCGCGTGCTTTCCAGAATCCGCATATCCGCGCCGGAACAGAGGAAGATGTCGGCACCCGTGCCACGTTGTGCCAGGCCACGGATAGCCTGGATGCCATCGCCATCCGACATCTGCAGGTCGAGGATGATAACCGCAGCGACGACACGGTCGAGTATTTCCAGCGCGCCGAGCCCATCGCGCGCCTCCAGCACGTCGAAGCCTGCCTCCGCGACCGCGAGACCGATGACCTTGCGAATCTCGGGTTCGTCATCCACGACGATCGCTATTGGCCTTGTTCCAGACGAGACAGACATGACTGGCACCTCATGCAATGTCGAACTTATCTGCGATAAAAACCAACCGGCCAGAATCGAAGCGATTCTGCCTGATCCGAGCCGCAATATGTTCAGGCGGTATCCTGCGAGCGCATCTCCGCTCCACCTTCAATGGCACTACCGATCGCCGCGGCGAGTGCATCGGCGCGGTAAGGCTTGGCGATGAAACTGAAGCCCTGGCTATGGATATCCGCGGCCGCCCGCGAATAGCCGGTTGCCAGCAGAATCGGCTGTCCTGGAAAGTGCTGCCTGATCTTGCGGGCGAGTTCCAAACCGCTCATACCGCCCGGCATCACGATATCGGAGAAGACGAGATCAAAAACGCGTCCGCCGAGGAGCAATGCTAAGGCAGAACCGGCATCCAGGACGTGCGTTGAATCATAACCGATGCTCGCCAGAATCGCGGTCGCCGTCTTGGCGACCTGTTCATCATCTTCGACCAATAGGATATTGCCGCGCCCGGTGGGGTAACCCGGCCGACTTTCCTCCGCCGCCGTCATCGGAAGCGTCAATGATCGCGGCAGATATAATGTGACCGTCGTTCCCTTGCCGATCGTGCTGGTGATGCCAACGCGCCCGCCAGCCTGTTGTGCAAATCCATAGACTTGGCTGAGGCCCAGGCCAGTACCCTTGCCAACCTCCTTCGTCGTGAAGAAAGGATCGAAGACCCGGCCGAGGTCTTCTGGCATGATGCCCGTTCCCGCATCCGATAGTGCGAGTGCCACGAAGTCGCCTGGAACGTGCCGGCTGCTGATAACCGTGCCGGCTTTGTCCAAAGATGGCGCCGCCTCATGCTCGGTGATCGTGACATTGCACCCGTCGAGGCACACCAATCCACCGGCTGACATCGCGTCGCGCGCGTTGACGCAGAGATTCATCAAAGCAAGCTCCAGTTCGGCGGCATCGCATGCGATCGCCCACAGATCGGGTGCGAAACTGACGACAATCTCGACATCACCGCGAACGGTTCGGCCCAGCATCTCGGCAAATTCGTCGGCTCGCTGCGTCAAGTCGATCACTTCCGGATTGATCGATTGGCGGCGCGAAAAGGTGAGGATCTGCCGAATCAACTGCACGCCGCGCTCTGCCGCCCGATCGATGGCTCGTACCGCCTGCAACTCCGCCGGCGATTGTATCGTCGATTGCAGAATTTCGGCATTGCCGAGGACGATCGTCAGTAGATTGTTGAAGTCATGGGCGATACCGCCGGCCATGCGGCCGATGGCCTCGACCTTCTGCGTTTCGCGCAACGCATCTTGAACGCGGGCACGGGCCGCGACTTCCTCCTCCAATTGCCTGGAGCGTTCCGCAACACGTTGTTCGAGGGTCTCGTTGAGGGCCTGCAGGTGGCTTTCGCTCTGCCGCAAAGCCAAATTGGCCTGCTGGCTGTCGCGTGCCCGGCGCTCAGCCTCCATCCGCTCCGCATCGAGGGAGTGCGCAAGTCGCGCATAAAGTGCGCGCGTCTCGAGCAGCAGGGATGCGAGCACGAAACTAGCGGCGCACAATCCGTAAATCCGGCCGACATAAAATCCTAGGTCGAAGCGACCGGCATTCAACAGCCCGCTGAGGGCGATGTCGAGCAACCATGCACAGAGCGAGACCATCAGCCAGAGATCGAGCACGCAATGCGACCCGCGACGCCATACCAGCAGCAATGCTGCCGCCGTGGTCGCCCAGGCGATCGTGATGACGCCGAAAAAGGCCGGCACCATCTTGTTGCCGGCCATCGCCGGCGGCAGCAGCGAATGACCCAGCGTCGTAAACATAAGGGCGCCGATGACGCAGACGACGACGAGGACGACGGATGTGGCGATACCGGCGCGTGCGCTGGTGCGTGAGGCCCCACCCTGCTCGGCCGCCAGACCATCGGATAGCGGTGTCAGCGCGTAGGCCATGACAAGAAGCGGAAACCCGCTATGCCAGATCACGTAGAGCCAGGCGGTTGTGTGCGGTCCTGCACCAAACAGGCCGGTTGGCGCGAAAGCACCGGGAAAACTCAGCAGGTGGGCAATCACCATCAACGAGGTGAAAAGGTAGGCGCCGGCCAGAAAGAGCAAACCGCGCCAACGCATGATGGAGAACTGCCCGAAGAGCAGGATGGCGGTGATGAAGTCGTTGAGTGCGAGCGCCGATTGATAGATCGGAATGAACGCATCGATCCGGACCAATGGCATCTTGGCGAAGGGTGCCGCGGCAGCAAAGCCGATCAGCGACAGACCAATGACGACAACAGCGAGTTTCTTCTCACTGGCGCTTGCCGGCAGCAGCGAAAGGAAGACACGACGATCACCTGATATGCCGTAAGCCATGTGGCCTCCAGCCGATTTGCACCGCGCTTACTTACAAGGAAGCGACATGATCACGAGTGTCCAGAATGCACTCTTACTAGCACATTGCGTGCAAGCCAGATAGTAATAAGTGTTACCGAGAGACGGCCTGCTCTGTCGGAGAAATTGTCCAGGACTAAATGCTGCTGGGTAAATCCGAAAGCCTTGCTTCAATCGCGGAAAGAAGCGGCAGGCTGGGTTGAGCGCCGGGATGGAGACAGGCAAGCGCGCCGCCGACCGAGGCATAGCTGAGGGCCTCGGCGAGTGACTTGCCGCGATCCAGTGCAGCCGCGAAACCGCCGACGAAAGAATCCCCGGCGCCCACGGTATCAACCGGCTGGATCTTCAGGGCGCCGACGCTGAGGCTGCCACCGTCCTTGAGATAGGCCGCAGCACCAGCCGCACCCAGCGTCACGATAACGGTCGTCTTGCTTTCACCGGCGATGAACTTGGCCGCAATACGTGCGTCATCGATCTTTTGACCGAGGCTCTCTGCAATCTGCCGTGCTTCATTTTCATTGACGATCAGCCAATCGACCAGCGGTAGCACGTCGGCCGGGATCGGCGCGGCCGGGGCCACATTGAGCAGAATGCGTGTGCCCTTCGCCCTGGCGCGCCGGATGAGCGCCCAGTTTTCGGTGAGCGGCACTTCCATTTGCAGTACCAGCACCGTCTCCGGCCCAAGCAGGGTGTCGGCAAGCTGTGATGCTTTCGTTTGGCGATTGGCGCCGGAGGCCACGACAACGTGATTTTCGCCGAGCTTGTCGACGCAGATGGCGGCAAGGCCGGTCGGATCGGCAACAGTGGTGAGGTGGTTGAGATCGACGCCCGCCACACGCAGATCGGCAAGCGCCGTTTCCGCCAACGGATCCCCGCCGATGCAGCCGATCATCGTGACGGCACCACCGGCGCGCGCCGCAGCCAGCGCCTGGTTGGCTCCCTTGCCGCCTGCCGTCAGCTGATAGCCCGGCCCCAGCACGGTTTCACCCGGCAGCGGCAAATGATCGACAGCGATCATCACGTCGACATTGAGAGAGCCGAAAACAACGATCATGATTTGACCTCGATCACGCAGCGCCGCGGCACGGTGGCGACGGGCAATTCGATGACGGTTTCACCTTTCACCTCGATGAGGTCAAGCGATTCATCGCCGAATCTTGCAGCGCGAACCTTGCCCGGCATGAAGATGTGTCCACCGCTCGCGGGTGCGTCGAAGGCCACGCCGTCCGCCGCGATCTCGATCCGACGGAAACGGCCGACGATATCGGTCCCGAAAACAATGCGGTCATTGACCGTCAGTGTCATGCGACCGCCCTTCGACACGATCAGCGCCTTGCCGCCGAAAGCATTCAGGGGACCGAGCTGCCAATCGCCCGGCTGGTTGGTAAGCTCCCAGCCGGCCCAAGGCGTCACATCGACGATCTCGTTAACGGCGAGCAGCGGTAGTAACAGGCCCCAGCCGTAGAACAGATCCGTGTCCGGTTGATCGTCGGCACCGCCCGTATCGGCGTTGAAGTTTTCCGGGCATTGGCGCTTCGCCCAGGCGGTGCCGAAGAGTGCGGTGCTGTCAGCCGCAAGATGGCTCGCCTCGCCATCGATCCCGGCGCGTTTCAGGCCCTGATAGGCGAGGTAATTGAGCGGTGGCCAGGCGCGGCCGCGCCAATAGACATTGTCATGATAGGCCGGGTCATCGCGCGTGATCGATGGCAAGCGCCATTTGCCGCCGAATTTCGTCGGGTCATTGAGAGCCGTGAGCAACCCCTGCTGCTGAGCCTTGTCGGCGGCATCCGCCAGCATCGGATAGAAGCTGGTGGGAGCGAGCGGCTTCACGAAGGCGCCGGACCAGCGGCGGTTCGCGAAGATCTTGCGGCCATCGTCCCAGAGGTCGTCGTGGATGCGTGTGCGCAAAGCCTTGGCGCGGTCGCGCAAACGCGCGGCGACGGCCGTCTCCCCGAGCTTGTCGGCAAAGAGCGCCAGAACCTCGGCGTCAACGACCAGCGCGGAATTTAGCGCTACATCCACGGCATCGAGACAGCCGGTCGCAGGATCAAACACCGTTTCATCGTGAAGCGGTGAGTTGTCCATGGTCGATTCGTTCTTGGCGCCGAGTTTCGTGCCCTTGTAGAGACCGCTCCCCACATTGGCCGAGGTGCCCCAGCCCATGAGGCCCTGAACAGGAGAGGATTTGGGCGCGCCGGAGCGGCGCTCGCACCACCAATCATGATTCTTCAGCAGGCGCCGAAAGCTCGGCTCGATCAAGCTGTCGTCGCCGGTATGCTGCCAGATCTTCCAGATGACGAAGGAGCAGACCGGCAATTGCGAGCGGTCGATCCAGGCGTCGTTGCCGGTGATGAGACAGGCGAGATTGCCTTCCGGCGTCTCGGTCGCCAGCACCGCCTTGACGCTTTCCTTCGCCATCTCGGCATTGAACAGCGCGGTGCCGAGGGCATGATAGCAGATATCGTCGAGCCACAGGCCGAAACCGCCGAATTTCTGTGCGACCCAGGCGCGGCTCAGCGACATGTAAGGCCAGTCGTTGATGAAATCGTGGACCGAGTTCCAGCCGACGATATCGCGGATGGCATCCAGGCTGCCGGCATCACGGCCGGATTGGCGCTGCGGCAGGAGATCGGCTGCGGGTGCTGCCAAGGTCGCCTTCGCCTGCGCCAACGCCTCGCCCACCGTGCCGCCGAGGCCGATGGCAAAGCGCATCGTCGGCGTCTCGTCGAAATTATAGCGCAGAGCCGGGACGCGGCCGCTGGTGCCGCGGGAGGCAAGATAGAAATACCCCTTGATGCGATATTCTTCCGCGAGCTGCGCGCGGTCGGGATGGAAGGTCGCCATCAGCGGCTTCTCGTCACCGATGACGGCCACATGCGTGCCGTCGATCGCGGTCGAGAGTACACCGCTCAGCTCGTCATATTGCCACTCGATGTCCGACCGGCCTTCCACTTCGAACACCGGCTGCACCCAGAAGCGTAAGCCCCATTCGGCATTTTCCGTGTTGCGCCAGGAGCCGCGGAGGCCCAGCCCTGCCGGCCGGTCCCATTGCCAGCCGAAAGCGGTGCCGCAATGCTTGGCGTCGAACGTCACCTGCTTGGCGCCCACATCGCGCGGGCCATAGGTGATGCCGCCTTCATTGGCCGGAAAATCGGTGAAGCTGTTCTTGGCGCCGGAATAGGCGCAGATCGTCACGGTCAGCCCCAACGGCAGATGCATCATCTGCGCCGGGTATTCGGCGCGCCAGGTATTCCAATGCCGGTCCTTGGCCAGACCGGGGTAACGCGAACTCATGACCATTGCTCCAGAATTTCATCGACCGTGGCGCAGAAGACTTGGGATTTGAGGCGCCGCGGAATGACGTCGAGAATCTGGCGGTGACCGTCAGGATCGCTGCTGGTCAGTGCATCGGTCGGCAAGACGACGAAGTAGCCGCGATCCACCGCCTCCATGAGCGTCCCCAATACGCAGACATCGGTTTCGACACCCGAAAGGATGAGCGTATCCGCCTGGCGTCGCTTCAATTCTGCGACGAGAAGCGGACTGTGGAAGGAGGAATAGGTCGGTTTGTCAAAAACGGCTTTCGGGTCGGCGAGCGGCAACAGATCGGCGAGGATATCCATCTGCGCGCCGGCCGAGAGGGTGGCCCCCGGCCACATGCGGTAAAGTGCGGCCCAGGATCCTTCCGCCTCCTCCGCCGAATGCGCGGAGATGAAGCGGGTCCACAGCGTGTTCTTCGGCTTGGCCTTCGCCAGCCGCGAGATCGCCGGGACGATGTCATAGATGCCGGCAAAGCCCCATTGCGGATTCGTTGCAAAGACTTCTTGCATGTCGACAACGATATGTTGGCTGCACGTGCTAAGGGGAAGCTTAGTCACGGCTGCACCACCACATTGTCGGCCGTTTCCCACTCCAGGGTGACAGCACTCTGCTCCACCAATGGAGCGCGGTTCTTATTCTGCTCAAATACAACGAATAGCCGGTCGCCGACACTCACCCGGTAGGTCAGGCTTGAGCCGGAGAAGATCGCCGCCTGCACGCGCCCGATGACGCGGTTGAGGCGTGGCGCCTGGCTACCGCCGGGTTCGATGCTGATCTTTTCAGGGCGTAGAGCCACCAGAACATTGGCACCGTTGGCGATACCCTGATGGGTGACGACGATCTCGCTGCCATCCGGTATCGCAACGCGCGCTTCATGACCGAGGACGCCGACCACTTTTCCTTCGAGGAAATTGGCCTCGCCGAGGAAGCCGGCGGCAAAACGATTGACCGGCCATTGATAGACCGTGCGCGGGGCACCCGCCTGCACCACCTGCCCCTTGTTGAAGATGGCGACGCGGTCGGAGAGCGTCAGCGCCTCCTCCTGATCGTGGGTCACGAAGATGGTGGTGATGCCGATCTGGCGCTGGATGCGGCGCAACTCCACCTGCATTTCCTGCCGCAGATGCTTGTCGAGCGCCGAGAGCGGTTCATCGAGCAGCAGCACCTTTGGCCGCGTCACCAACGCGCGCGCGAGGGCCACGCGCTGCTGCTGCCCGCCGGAAAGCTGCTTGGGCCGGCGCGCCTCAAGACCGGTGAGGCGCACGAGATCCAGGCTCTCGCCGACGCGCTCCCGGATCTCCGACGCCGGCACGTTGCGCACGTCGAGCCCAAAGGCGACGTTCTCTGCGACGCTCATATGCGGGAACAGCGCATAGTTCTGGAACACCATGCCGATATTGCGCTGGTGCACCGGAATGCGGGAAATATCGGTGCCGTCTATGCGAATCTCGCCGGCATCGAGTTCGATGAAGCCCGCGATGGAGCGCAGCAAGGTGGTCTTACCGGAACCCGACGGCCCCAGCAGACCAAAGAATTCGCCATCGGCAAAGGTCAGGTCGACACCATCCAAGGCAGCGATGCTACCATAGCGTTTGACGGCGCCCTTGACGGCAACTTCACTCATTTCCGGATCTTTCCCCACCAAAGCGATAGAACCTGGCCACGATCAGCATCAACCCCATCGAGACCGCGATGATGATGGTCGAGATGGCGTTGATCTCCGGCGTGAAACCCTTGCGGATCGAGGTATAGATCTCGACCGGCAGGGTGGTGACGCCCGGCGGGGCCAGGAAATAAGAGATGACGAACTGGTCGAACGAGACGGCAAAAGCAAAGAGCGCTGCCGCCACCACGCCCGGCGCCAGGATCGGCACCGAGACGCGTCGGAAGACCTGCCAGGGTGTGGCCCCCAGCGTCGCCGCCGCCTCTTCCAGCACCTTCGGATAATCGTTGAGCCGGGCGCCTACGACGAAGATGACATAGGGCAGTGACAGCGCCACATGGCCGAGCAGTATGGCGTGCAGGCCGCGCGCCATACCGGGCACCCCCATGGCCCTGGCTGTCCAGAAAAAGAACACCAGCATCGCCGTGCCGATGACCAGCCAAGGAATGGCGATCGGCGGAAAGAGCAGAGCCTGCAGCAAGGTCTTGCCGCGGAAGGCGTAGCGGCCGAATGCCACCGCCGCCATGGTGCCGAACGAGGTCGCGATCACTGTGTTGGCCAAGGCGATCAGCAGGCTGTTGAGGCCCGCCTTGAGCAGCTTGTCGTTCTCGGCCAGGGCACGGAACCAGACCAGGTCGAATTCGAAGGGCAAGGCATAGAGCGGTGATTTGTTGAAGGCGAAGAGCGCCATCACCAGGATCGGCAGATAGAGAAAGACCAGCACCAGGACCAGATAGAAGCGGATGCCGCCGTCGAGAAGTCGCTTCATGCCTCGCCTCCCTGCTTGCGAAGGAAGGGATAGAGGATGCCGAAGATGATGAGCACGATGGCGAGCAGAATGAAAGATAGGGCCGAGCCCAGCGGCCAATTGGCCGTCACGGTGAATTGTTCCTCGATATTCATGCCAAGCGTCGCCCCCTTGGTGCCGCCCAGAATGCGCGGCTCCATGAACGACCCGATCACCGGCACGAAAATGAGCGCCGCACCCGAAATGATGCCGGGCAAGCTCAACGGCAGAACAACACGGCGGAAGGTCGTGAACGCCGTAGCGCCCAGGGACCGCCCCGCTTCCATCAGGCTGTCATCGATCGCCTGCAAGGCGATGTAGCAGGTGAGGATCATATAGGGCAGGTAGGAATGCGTGAGGCCGATGATGACGGCCGGATAGCTGTAGAGCAGGTCGATGCTCGGCGCCCCCGGGAACATCGCCTGCACGCTCATATCGACGATGCCGTTCGAGCGCAGCACCATGGTCCAGGAGAAGATGCGCACCAAGGCATTCGACCAGAAGGGCAGCACGATGAGGAGAAAGATCGCCTCGCGCCAACGTCCCTTGATGCGTTTGGCCAGCGCATAAGCCGCTGGATAGCCGATCAGCAGGCAGAAGAACGTGACCCAGAAGCCGAGCTGGATCGACCACAGGGTCAACGGCCAATAGAAGCCCTTGCTGAAATAGGCGCCGTAATTGTCGAGCGTGAAACTGGCCGGCTTTGGAACGAGCGGTGATTTATCGAGGAAGCTCAAGGCCAGCATGGCGAGAAGCGGCAGGAAGATTGTGCAGGCGAGCCACAGATAGGCCGGCCCGGTGAGGGTCAAAATGGCCCAGCGTGTGCGCGTCGTCGGTGTCATACCACTCCCCTTGAACGAGAGACGCCGCCCAACCTTTCACGGTTGGGGCGGCGTCCTGACGTTCACCCCAAATTCGTTATTTCGCGAACTCGGTCTTCACTTCGGTCCAGAGATCCGAATAGGCCTGACGCTCCTCATCGGTGAGCGGCGCCATGAATTGCAGCCGCTTGATGGCCGCCTGGTCCGAATAGAGGGTCTTGTCGTCGCCTTCCGGCATCGCCGCCATCGCCGCATTGTTGGCCGAGGCCGGCGCGCCGATCTTGGTGGCCCATTCGACGTAGAAGGTGGGGTCGATCATGAAGTCGATGAACTTATGGGCGCCCTCGGCATTAGGGGCATCCTTGCCGATGGCAAGGCCGTCGAACCAGCCGACCGCACCTTCTTCCGGCACGACGAAACCAACTGGCAGCTTGAAGTTGTTCTTCGAGCGCAGGGCCGAGCCCGACCAATAGACCGAGATGTCGAAGGTCTTGGCCTGGAACGACTTGTTCCATTCGTCTTCCGAGGACCACAGCATGGCGATATTGGGCTTCAGGGCGAGGAGCTTTTCCTTCACCTTGGCAAGATCCTTCGGGTGGTTCATGTCCTGGCCCGTGGCGATGGCACCGAAGCTCACCGCCTCGATCGCGTCATCGCGCAGCGAAACGCGCTTGGCGAGCTTGGCATCCCACAGGGTTTCGAGCGATTTCGGCGCTTCCTTGAAGACCTCGGTCGAATAGCCGATCGCGGTGATGCCCCAGACCCATGACACGCCATAGACCTTGCCGTCGGCTTCGAGCAGCGGCGAGTCACGGAAGGCAGGGTTGAGATCGCCGTAATGGCTGATCTGCGCGGTATCGATCGGCTGGATGACGCCCAGATCCGAGGCGCGATCGTTCCAGGCGGAATTGGTGACGATGACGTCATAGGTGCCCGGATTGGTCTGCAGCTTGGTGATCATCTCCGATTCGGAGTTGTAATAATCGTGCACGACATCGAGGCCGGTCGCCTTCTTGAAGATCTCAAGCGCCCATTTCTCGTCCGTGCCGTAGCCCTGCCAGTTCAGAACCTTCACTTCGCCGGCCGCCATCGCCCGACGGCTGATGAATGGCGCCACACCCGCGCCGAGGGCCAGAGCTGAGGCCCCCGCCACGAATTTGCGCCGCGACACAATGCCGAGGCCGCCATTAAGCCCACGCGTCTTCCCAGTCATCTTTCGTCCTCCTCACGGGCACACGAAGCGGTGCCTTCGGAATCGAGCAAAACATGGTTTATGCTGACATTCAAGGGAAGATCGTTTGCATGCAAACAATCTTCCAGTCGCCTCTGCTTGAGGTAGGCCGGTCCGCCGGATGGCTTGACCGATCGAAAAGATTTTTGCATTGCAGCGTAGATGACGTTCGCCCCCTTGACTAATACCGGGGTCACCCGCGTGATGGTTGCGGTCGATTTCGCGCCAGTTCAGGAGTTCCGGCAACACCCATGTCGTACCCGCAGCATCTTACGGCCGGTACCAATGCGCCCCGCTCAAGTGGCCAGCCGCTGGTGGCGCGGGCGCGCTTTCCGCTGCTCCACAATCAGCCGGACCTCGTCTATCTCGACAGCGCCGCCAGCGCCCAGAAGCCGGATGTCGTCATCGATCGCTTGATGCGCTTCTACAGCGGTGAATACGCGAACATCCATCGCGGCCTCTATCCTTTGAGCGAGACGGCGACCGAGGCCTATGACGCAGCGCGTGGACGCATCGCCCGCTTCCTCGGCGCCGACAAGGACGAGATCATCTTCACCCATAACGCGACCGAGGGCGTAAATCTGGTGGCTCATGCCTTCGGTGACGCCAATCTGCGGCCCGGCGATCTCATCCTCACCACGCTGCTGGAGCATCACGCCAATATCGTGCCCTGGCAGCTCCTTAAGGAGCGCCGCCGGCTGCGCCTTGCCGCGGTGCCGGTCGACGCCAATGGCGATCTGGATCTCGCCCGCTACGAAATGCTGCTTTCACGCGAGCCGAAGCTGGTCTGCGTCACCGCCGCCGCCAATACCATCGGCACGGTGACGCCGCTCAAGAAGATTATCGAGCTGGCGCATCGGTTCGGTGCCCTGGTGATGGTGGACGCCGCCCAGGCGACACCGCACTTTCGCCTCGACGTCAAGGATCTCGATTGCGATTTCCTGACCATCACGGGCCATAAGCTTTACGGCCCCGACGGAATTGGCGCGCTTTACGTGAAAGAGTCTCTGCTGGCCGATCTGCCACCCTTCATGGGTGGCGGCGGCATCATCCGCTCGGTCACCATCGACCACACCGATTTCGCCGACGGGCCCCGCCGCTTTGAAGCCGGCACGCCGGCGATCGGCGCTGCTATCGCCTTCGGCACGGCGCTCGATTTCATCGACGAGATCGGCTTCGACGCGATCGCCGCCCATGATGCGTGCCTCACCGATTATGCTGCCGGCCGCCTTGCCGAGATCGGCGGCCTCAAGATCCTTGGACATCCAAGGCAGCGGATCGGTATCTTGTCTTTCGTCATGGATGGGCTGCATCCCCATGATATCGGTACATTGCTGGGGGAAAGCGGCGTCTGCATTCGCGCCGGGCATCATTGCGCACAGCCGTTGATGGAGCATTTCGGCGTTACCGGCACAGCCCGCCTCTCCTTCGGCGTTCACAACACGACCCATGATGTCGACCGCCTGGTTGACAGCCTCGCCCGGGTGCGGCAGATGCTGCGCTGATCCCTTTTCCATCGCTTGAGTGAGCTTCCATGATCGTCATCATTCCCGACGTCCTGACTGTGGACGAGCAGTCGCAGCTCCGCCTGCTTGCCTCGCAATCGAACTTTGTCGACGGCAAGGAGACCGCCGGTTTCCGCGCCAAGCTGGTCAAGAACAACGAACAGGTTGCCAAGGATGCCGCCTCCAAGCGGCAGTTGCAGGAAATCGTGGTGACCGCGCTCAACCGGTCGAAGGATTTCCGTCGTGGCGCCATCCCGTTCCGCATCCGGCCGCCGCTGATTAGTCGCTATCGGCCGGGCATGACTTACGGACCGCATATCGACGATGCCTTGATGGGATCGACGACCAGCCGTGACCGGACTGACGTCTCCTGCACCGTCTTCATCAATGATGCCAACGAATATGAAGGCGGCGAATTGGTTATCCACTCGCCTTTCGGCGTCCAGGAAGTAAAGCTGCCGGCCCGTTATGCCGTGATTTATCCTTCTGGCACGCTGCATGAGGTCGCCGAGGTGACGAAAGGCGAGCGCCTGGTCGCAGTGACCTGGATCCAGTCCTACATACGCGACGAGCGGCACCGGCAATTCCTGTCGGACGCATTGGAAGTGCGCGACAAGCTGCACACCATTGATCCTAAAATGCCTGAAGCGGATACCGCTTCGCGCCTCTATACCAATCTCTTGCGCATGTGGGCAGAAAACTGAGGCGTTAGCTGCGGAAGGCTTCGGCAAAAAATAGAGCGATCCGCCGGTAGAGTGTGCGCTGGTTTGCCGGCCGGCCGATACCGTGACCTTCGTCATCGAAGGTCAGCAATTCATAATCGATACCGCCGGCTTTAAGCCGCGTCACCACATCGGTCACGTTCTGCGGCGTCACATTCGGATCGTTCTCACCCTGCACGATCAGCAGCTTGCCCTTGATGTCGCCGACGAAGTGAATCGGCGACCGCTCGTGAAAGCGCTGCGGTGCCGTTTCCGGCGAGCCGCCCATCATTTCCTCGGAATAGGGTCGCAGGTCCGGTCGTGTCGTCTCGTAATCGACGACCAAATCCGTCATGCCGCAGATAGGGGCCGCCGCCGCTATCGTCTCGATCGGGAAATGCGTGATCGCCCACCAGGATGAATAGCCGCCATATGACGTGCCGGTAATGCCGACCCGCCCCTTTTCAGCAATGCCGTCGCGGATCAGCGCTTCGGCCCCGGCGCGGATATCCTCCTGCTCCAGACCGCCCCAGCCTTCGATCTTGATCGATTCCTCGAAGGCGAGGCTGAAGCCGGTCGAGCCGCGATAATTGGGCGTCATCACATTGAATCCGCAGGCCAGATAGTATTGGATCTCGGGATCGAATGCGTCCTCGTCGTGATGCGTGGGGCCGCCATGGATCAGCAGGATGGTGCCGCGCGCAGGCGCTTTGGCACGAAAGAGCCAGCCTTGAATCTCGAGCCCATCCACCGACTTCCAGCGATAGTCTTCAGCCGGCACCAATTCATCCGCGGCAATGCCAGGCCGCGTCGGATGCTCGGCGAGCGTGCCCACGATCTGATAGGGCGATGCTGATTCGAGGCGCAGCAAGCGCCCAGGTGTCCGTGCGTCGTAATGCCAGCTGATCCAGTGCCCATCCGCTGACAGCCCGATCGGGTCATAAGTGCCCGGGCCAGGTGAAAAAGGCGTTTCTTTCCGCGTCACTGGGTCCAGAAAGGTCATGTGCGTGCACGCCGCGCGCGCCTCTTCAATGACGACGCGATCCGTACGCCTCAACCAGACAGCATCCTCGACATTGCGCGCCGGATCATCGACCAACCAATCGGTCTTCCGATCAGCGAGATGCCACAAGCCGATGCGCCGGTGTGGCTTTCCCTCCGCCGCCAGGACGACATGCTGGGCATCCGGCGACCAAGCGCCATCTGCCTTTGCCGCCGCGCCGACATTGACAATCTCCTCGTCAAAACTGCCATCGACAGCGGCAAGCCATAATTGAACACCGGCGGGATCGAGATCCTTGCGTTCATAGAGCACATATTTATCGTCCGGCGATACCAGGGGCCACATGAAGGCGGCCTTTTCCGGCCGCGCGATCACATGCCTGGCGCCCGTTTCAATGTCATGGCGATAGACCAGCGCCGTTTCGATCTCCTCGCCGCTTTCAAGCTCGACATTGGCGGCGTAGATCAGGGTCCGGTTGTCGGCAAGGAGCTCGCCGCCATGGATGTAGTAGTCCGGCCGCTCGGGCGTCAGGCGTCTTGGCGGACGATTGTCGAGAAAGACCTGCAGCAACGAGACTCGTTCATCGCCGCCATTCGACTGACCGACCACAATCGATTGGCCGTCCCGTGCCCAGGTAAAGTAGTCGCAATCCCATCCGTCATCGACCAGGCAACGCGGCGCAGCGCTTCCATCCGCCGGCTGCAGCCAGAGTTGCGTGGTGGCACCCAGTTTCGCCCAGATCCAGGCAAGCCGCGCGCCATCCGGCGAAAGGCCAGCCGAGTAGATCGTCGGCAAGTCGAGCAGACGGTCCAGGAAGGCATCATGGGCGGAAAGATCGGGTAGCGTCATCTTGCAGGCTGGTCGGTATGGTAATGGGCTGCCGGATGACTCCGGCTATCGCGTCACCTTAGCGCCCCTCGCCCAACTTGCACAAATGGGCTACAAGAATGCGGCCGCGGCCATTGTTGCGTCGCAGCAATGAAATATGTCTGCTGTATATCGATGCTGGGGCGCTGCCAAGCCGGCCCCGAACTTGAGGTCGCCGATGAACGTCTCGCTCGATGCCGCCCTTGCCGAAGCCGAAGGCCGCTACACCGCCGCCAATCCCGCGAGCCTTGCGCGTCATGAAGGCGCGCGTTACGCCATGCCTGGCGGCAACACACGCACGGTCCTGCATTATTCGCCCTTTCCCCTCGCCTGGAGTAAGGGTGAAGGTGCCACGCTGACCGATCTCGACGGTCACAGCTATACCGATTATCTCGGCGAGTATTCCGCCGGGCTCTACGGCCACTCCAACCCGAAGATCCAGGCAGCGCTCAAAAAAGCCATTGAGGACGGCACCGTATTGGGCGGTCCCAATGTCTATGAGGCGGAACTGGCCGGCCTGCTCAAAAGCCGTTTCCCATCGCTGCAATCCTTGCGTTTCTGCAATTCCGGCACGGAGGCCAATGTCTTTGCGCTGATGACGGCGCAAGCACATACCGGCCGCAGGAAAGTGATGGTGTTCGACGGCGGTTATCACGGCGGCGTGCTCTATTTCGGCCATGGCGGTATCCCCATCAACCTGCCGCTCGATTGGGTCATCGCTCCCTACAATGACGTCGAAGGTACGCTGGATCTCATTCGCAAGCACGGCACGGAGCTTGCGGCAATTCTGGTCGAGCCGATGCTGGGCAGCGGCGGGTGTCTGCCAGCACGCAGGGATTTCCTCAGCGCGCTGCGACAGGCGGCGAGCGAGCTTGATATCATTCTGATCTTTGATGAGGTCATGACCTCGCGCCTTTCGTCCGGCGGCCTTCAGGCGGCACTCGGCGTCACGCCGGATATGACGACGCTGGGAAAATATCTCGGCGGCGGTTCGTCCTTCGGCGCCTTCGGCGGTCGCACCGACATCATGGGGCACTACGATCCCGAAAAGCCCGGCTATTGGCCGCATGCCGGTACCTTCAACAACAACGTGCTATCGATGGCAGCCGGGCTCACGGGCCTGCGCGATATCTACACGCCGGAAGCCGCGATGGCACTCAACGCCAAAGGCGATCGCCTGCGTGACGGATTGAATGCACTGGGCGAGAAGCATGGCGTGCCGCTGATCTCGACCGGCTGCGGCTCATTCATCGGCATCCATTTCACCAAGGAAATCGTCGACCGGCCGGTCCATGAGGATGCTGATGAGGAGGCACGGCAAAGCAAGCTTCATAAGCTGATGCATCTCGACTTCATCGCTGCAGGCCTTTTCTTCGCAAGGCGCGGCTATATGGCGCTGAGCCTTGCCCTCACCGACAGCGATATCGATCGCTTCGTCGCGCAGGCTGAAGAGTTCGTCAGCGCGCGTCGGCCGCTGCTGGCGAGTTAAGTGCCGAGATAGTCGCGGATCGTCGGGTGCTGTGACGCCAGCACCGCGGCGGTCGGGCCGCTGGTAATGACCTTGCCAATGGCGATGAAGGCCGTGTGATCGGCGGCAAAGAGTGCATCCGCCGGATCGTGTGTCACCATCAGCACAGTCAGGCCCTTCTGGGTTCGCAGCGAGAGGACAAGTTCCAGCATCTCGCGTCGCAAAGCGGGGCCGAGGGCTGCAAAGGCTTCATCGAGCATCAATACGGGCCGCTTGCGCAGGATGCAGCGGGCGATGGCCACGCGCTGGCGTTCGCCACCGGAAAGCTGGCCGGGCAGGCGTTCCTCGAAACCGGTCAACCCGACCTCGCCCAGCGCCCAACTCACCTGCTCCCGCTCCGAAGGTGTCAGCCGCAGTCCCGGATGCAGGCCGAGGCCCACATTCTGGATGACATTGAGATGGGCAAAGAGGTTGTGGTCCTGGAACAGCGTTGTCACCGGCCGCGCATCGGGCGCCAGATCCGTGATATCGGCGCCGCCGATAAATATGCGCCCAGCCAGAGCTGCCTCAAAACCGCCAACGAGGGCAAGCAATGTACTCTTGCCGGCGCCGCTCGGGCCGATGACCGCCATGACCTCACCGCGCTCGACCGAGAGGTCGAAATGCATCCGCAGGTCTTCATAGGTGAATTCGACACCCTTGATCTCAATGTAGCTCACGCCCACCTACCCAGCGTTCCAATATGGCATATGTCGCCAGAGTCAGCGCCAGCAGCAGCAGCGCCGTGCTGGCCGCGCCGTCCAACCGGTAGGCGCCGAGTTGGCCATAGAGCAGCAGCGTCAGGTTCGTGAGATCCTGGCTGCCGAAAAGGGCGATGGCGCCCAGATCACCCATGGCGATGACACTGGCAAAGGCAAAGGCGCTGCCCAATGGCCGCCGCAGGGTCGGCCAATCGATCTCGCGCCAGCGATGCCAGCCTTTGATCCCCAAAGCGGCGCAAAGCTTGTCATGGCGTTCCGCAGCTGTGGCCATGGCGGGTTCCAACAGGCCCAGCACGAATGGCAGCGCCATGACGGCATTCAGCAGGATGACCCCCGGCACCGCCAGATCGTAAAGGTCGATCCGACCGCTGGCCGCAAGGAAGATGCCGGTACCGATCACCATGGGCGATACGAAGAGGCCGAGGCGGCCGGCAAGGCCGATCAGCATCGCCATGCGACGATGGCCCAGTAACATCAAGCTCTGGCGCGCCTGCGCCAACAGATATCCACATAGCGTGGCGACTGCACCACCACTGAGGCCGAGTGCCATACTGATGAGCGCTGCCTTGGACAAGCTGGCAACAGAGGCCGCGGCATGCAGGCCGCTCAACCCTTTCTGCACCAATGCCGCCATTGGCAATGCTAGGAACAGCGAGACCAGAAGAATGAGGCTGTAATCGACGAGCCGTGAGGCATTGGAGGCGCCGTCGTAGCGGCGGATGATCAATCGCGTCACGGACCCCATCGCCATCTCGCGTCCGGTGCGCCAGACGGTCCAGGCACCGCCAGCGCACAGCACCACCTGTAGAAGCGCCAGCATTGCACCAAGGCCAAGATCGAAATCGAAACGCAAGGCCTGATAGATTGCCACTTCCAGTGTCGTGGCAGCCGGCCCGCCGCCCAAGGTCAGCGCCACGGCAAAGGTCGTAAAGCACAGCATGAAGACAATGATGGCGATGCCCGGCAATTGCTGCCTGAGCAGCGGCATCTCGATGAAGCGAAAGACATCGCGCCCGCGCATGCCGAGCTGTGCCGCCAGCCGCCAGCTTTCCGCCGGCACCGCAGCATAGGCCGGCAGCAGCAGCCGGATCGCCAGCGGCAAGTTGAAAAAAACATGCGCGATGAGAATGCCAGGGAGGCCATAGATATGAGGCCGCCAATCGGAACCGAATGCCGTTGCCGCCGCGGTCAGATAGCCGCTGCCGCCGAAGACAGCGACGACACCGAAAATGCCGACGATTGTCGGCATCACCATCGGCAGGGCGCAAAGCTGTAACAACCAGCTGCGACCGGGAAAATGCGGTTGCCGCGCCAGAGCCCGCGTGGCCGGAATGGCAGCGAGGAGCGTCAGCAGCACCGAGAGCAGCGCTTGCCACAAAGTGAAAGCCAGCACCTTGCCGAGATAATAGGTCGATATGCCGGCGATTTCGCCGCCGCCCGCTTGCAACAGCAATGCAAAGACGGCGACGGCCGCTACCACCAGAACCGCGGCCAGACCGCAACCGGTCAGAACGGTAGCGGGCCAGCCGGCGATTCCGGTCGCAGGACCGCGCCGCGACGGGCGCGATCCAGCAGCCATCGACATTACTGACTGACGGCCTCGACCCATGTCTTGATCCAATCGTCGCGATGCTTGGCGGCCTCGTCGGCCGGCAGCAACAGCGATTTTTCAGGAACCGGCAATGCGGTGAATTCCGGCGGCAGGTCGGCACCGATATCGCGCACCGGATACATGTAATTGGTGGTCGGAATGACCTTCTGAGCTTCTGGCGAGATCAAGAAGGCCAGGAAAGATTTCGCCAGATCGGCATGAGCCGAGCCAGCAATGGCACCCGCCACTTCAACCTGCATGTAATTCCCTTCCGGGAAGACCAGTGCCTTGTAGCGGTCGGTCTTCTCGACGATCTGATGATAGGCAGGCGATGTCGTGTAAGAGAGGACCAGCGGCGCTTCACCTTGCGTGAAGAGGCCATAGGCCTCGCTCCAGCCCTTGCTGACGGTGAGGATCTTCGGCTTCAGCCCGGCCCAGGCCGCGGCGGCCTTCTCGCCATAGACCTCACCCATCCACATGACCAGACCGAGACCCGGCGTGCTGGTGCGCGGATCTTCCAGCAGCACTTTCGGCCCATCCTTGCCGTCGACAAGGTCGGCAAGGCTCTTCGGCGGATCCTTCAGCTTTTCGCTGTCGTAGACGAAGGCGAAATAGCCCCAGTCATAGGGGACGAAATCGGCATCCGCCCACGTGATCGGCAGCTTCAGCGCCGAGACATCCGTGCCGTGCGGCGCAAAGAGACCCGTCGCCTTCGCTTCCGCCGTGAGGTTGGTATCGAGGCCGAGGACGACATCGGCCTTGGTGTTCTTGCCTTCAAGTTTCAGCCGCGCAAGCAGTGCGGCACCATCTTCCAGCGCCACCCAATTGATGTCGCAGGCACAAGTCGCCTCGAACGCCTTTTCAAGCACGGGGCCGGGGCCCCACTCGCTGGTAAAGGAGTTATAGGTATAAACGGTCAGGACTGGCTTCTCATCGGCCCAGGCAGCGGGTATCGCTGCCGTGGCCAGAAGGGTCGAAAGCAATAGATCGCGCAGCTGCATGATGTCATCTCCTCCGCAAGGGCGCCGGAAGAGAATGAAAGTCGTGATTGGGGCTGACCTGCTGCAATCGCTGACTCATATCCCTCCGCCGGCATGACCCGGATCAGGTTCCGCGGGTTGAAGCGCGCTTTCGCTTCTCTCAGCCCCTGCAAACTGGGGCACCCCGTTGAGTGGCGGCCAATGTCGTCAGCTTGGGCGGGCTTGTCAAGCGGGCCTTATAGTCAGGCCTTCCGCAGCCAATCTTGATATTGCGGATCATCGAGCCGCTCATGCAGGCGCGACAGCCGGTCATCCCGTAAGGCGACGAGGTCTGGGGAATCGTTGGCGGCGACCAGTTCCGCCTCGCACCAACTGGCGGCGACCAGATAGAGCGCCGTCTTGTAGAGCTCAAAACGCGGCCACTGCGCCGGGCCGATCAGCGGCTCGATCTGCCCCCGCGCCATGGCTGGATCGACGCCGGCTTCCATTGTCACGGCGGCGAGATCCCAGAGCGGCTCCTCCGTGGCCGCGAATTCCCAATCGATCAGATAGAGCCGCCCGGTTTGATCGCGCAGAAAATTCGCCGGGTTGGGATCGATATGGCAGGCTACGCGCGGCATGGAACTGCGCGCCAAGGCAACACGAACCGGCTCGAGCGCGCGCCGCACATCCTGCATTAACGGCGTCGGGGCCAGATCGATATAAAGGTCGATCGCCTTGAAGAGACCCTGCTGAAACGGGAACGACACAGCCGAGCGGTGCAGTCGGGTCAGCACATCCACCACGGTGGCAAATGTCGCCGGGTCAGCTACATCGTCGGCGTTGAGCGCTTCTGCACCCGCCACGAAGGCCGTGATGTACCAGCCGGCATCCGGCTCCGCGGCCAGTACCGGCGGCGCCAGGCCCAGTTCGGCAACGGCGCTGGCATTGACCGGCTCGGCGCGGCGGTCGAGATAGCGCGAGGCGCTGGCACCGGGCCAGCGCAGCACGAGATCGCGTCCCTCCGCTTGCAGCCGATAGCTGCGGTTGGTGATGCCACCCAAAACGGAAATGCGCCAGGCTCCGCGAGGAACCGCCGCCAGAAGCGGCACGCTGGCAAACAAATGTTCGATATCGTCGTCGAGGCGCATGTCGTCCGCTTAGCCCAGCACTGCCATGCTTGGCAAGCAGCCTTGCCACGAGCATCGGCCTCTGTCACCGTTCGGACAATGTAATTGGCAAGAGAGTCCACAATGCCCGGCGACACCACTGTTTTTTCCACAAACGACGTGGCCGTGACGCTGGTGACCTTGACCGGCGATGCAACTTTGGCCGGCCAGATCGAGCGCTACACGCGTGAAGCGGGGCAGGAGCCCTTGGTTGCTCTGGTTGCGGGCGATCCGGAAAAGGCGTCGAAGGCCCTTGCCGAAGCCGGCATCCAGGGCGTGGCGCTTTACGACCTGCGGGGTGGCGGCAGCAGCCATCACAATCTCCTGGCGGCCATCCCCATCATTTCTCGCAATGGCCCGGTCATCGGCCTGGTCGATAGCGAATCGTCACCGGTTGCCCAGGGTGCATTGGCAGCGGGAGCGACCGATGTCGTCGCCATCGCCGATCTTTCCGCTGCCTTGCTGCGGCGCGCCGTGCGCTATGCGCTGGCACGACGTGAGTCGGAACGGAAGCTCACGCGGCTGCGTCTCTTCGATCCCATCACCAGCCTGCCCAGCCAGATTCTCTTCTGGGAGATCCTGTCGCTGGCGGTCCGCCGCGCCAAGCGCAATCGCGATTTCTTCGCGGTGCTGCTGGTCGATATCGAGAACCTGCCCGATGGCCATGGTGAGGACGGCCCCTATCGCGATCTTGCCGTGCGCGAGCTGGCGGAACGCATCACGCCCATCCTGCGTGGCAGCGATACGATCGCGCGCTTCGAGCAGCAGCAATTGGCGATCCTCGCCGATTCCATGCCGCGCGTCGAAGACATCCAGATCGTCGCGGAAAAGATTATCGAAGAGTTCGCCAAGCCGCTCGATGCCGGCGGCCCGCTCTCGGTCAACGTGGCGATCGGCATCGCGCTTTATCCGACCAGCGCCACCGGCGCGGAAGGGCTGCTTTCCCGCGCCACGGACGCGATGCTTCAGGCCCGCGAACACGGCAGCAATCTCTTCGTCTTCGCCTGACGCCTGCGAACTCTGGCCCAAGACGGCATACCCCTTGCATCGTCACGGCATGACCTCAAGAGCAAGGGGAAGATTCTGCCCATGTTGTCCATGTTCTCAAAGCGCTCGGACGCAGAAAAACCGAATGATCGCAGCCACATAGAGGTAAATCTCGGGCGGCCGGAAAGTGCCGGCAACGTGACCCCCTTGAAGGTGCCGCAGGCAGGCTTTGCCGAGGCCCGGCCAACCCGGGCCGCGCCACTGCCGCAAGGGCGCGCCAAGGTGTTCGAGAACGTACCGAGCGTCGGCCAGTATCTCTATCACCTCAACTCGGACGTCCGTGCCTTCACTCGGGCCGAGACGGCCCATGCCGTCAGCTCCTGCACCCCGATCGAGGTGCAGCGCGTCGCACGGCTGCTTGCCAAATTGAAGGGCCGATACCTCGCCCAGATCGTCGACTTGGCGAGCGGCAAGCGCGGGCCGATCGGCGAGATGGATGTCGCCGATATCCGACGGGCGCGCGAAATGGCGGAGGAGGTCGAATTGGGCCTCGCCGCCTTGCGCCAGGCGATCGAAATCGGCGATCTGACGCTCGACGGGGTGAAGGCGGAGTAATCAACTTCGCCTTTTGCATCGCACCCTTGTCATTCGGGCGCCTTGCCCGTTTTGGCAAGATCGCCTAATCCTGACGGCTGAGTCATCCTCTTCTCAAAGCCTTCAGGACGGATTCCCATCATGCGCACGCTTTATCCGGCGATCGAACCCTATCGCACCGGCTATCTCGACACGGGCGACGGCCACCAGGTCTATTGGGAGATGAGCGGCAATCCGGATGGAAAGCCCGCGGTCTTCCTGCATGGCGGCCCGGGTGCGGGGTGCAGCCCCGCGCATCGGCGCCTGTTCGACCCGAAGAAATACCGCGTGCTGCTATTCGATCAGCGCGGCTGCGGCCGCTCGAAGCCCCATGCCAGCCTGGAGAACAACACCACCTGGGATCTGGTCAAGGACATCGAGTCCCTGCGCAAGATTATGGGCGTCGAGAAATGGCTGGTCTTTGGTGGCTCTTGGGGCGCCACCCTCGCCCTCTCTTATTCCGAAACGCACCCCGAGCACGTCAGCGAGTTGATCGTGCGTGGCATCTTCACGCTGAAGAAACGCGAGATCCATTGGTACTATCAGGAGGGTGCTTCGAACCTCTTCCCCGATCTCTGGGAATCCTTCCTGGCACCGATTCCCGAAGCCGAGCGCGGCGACCTCGTCGGCGCCTACCATAAGCGCCTGACCGGTACCGATCCGAAGGCACAGCTCGAAGCGGCGCGCGCCTGGAGCATCTGGGAGGGGAGCACTATCAAGCTGCTGCCCAGCAAGCAAAACAGCACGTCCTACGGCCAGGACCAGTTCGCCCTCGCCTTCGCGCGCATCGAGAATCACTACTTCACCCATGCCGGCTGGATGGATGATGGCCAGCTCATCCGCGACGCGCATAAACTGAAGAACATTCCGGGCGTCATCATCCAGGGCCGCTACGACGTCTGCACCCCCGCCATCACCGCCTGGGAACTGCACAAAGCCTGGCCTGAAGCCGAGTTCATCGTCGTCGACGATGCCGGCCACGCCTTCGACGAGCCGGGCATCATGCACCAGCTCGTGAGCGCCACGGACAAGTTCGCGGGGTAGGCTGCTAATAATACCGTCATCCCCGGGCGAAGACCCGGGGATCCACTGGTGCAGTTGAGAGAGTGGATGCCCGGGTCAAGCCCGGGCATGACGGAAAGATATGCTACGCCGTCAACTGGCCGTGGCAGTGCTTGTATTTCTTGCCCGAACCGCAGGGGCAATCGGCATTGCGGTTGAGGTTGGCCCAGGTCGCGGGGTTGTTCTTGTCGATCCCGTTTTCAATGACCGGCGCAGGAGCTGCCGGGGCAACCGCCTGCGGCGCTTCGGCCCGCACTTCGATATGCGAGAGCACCGAGGTCGCCTGTTCGCGCAGGCGGTCGAGCATGGCTTCGAACATCTCGAAGCCTTCGCGCTTGTATTCGTTCAACGGATCACGCTGGCCATAGGCGCGCAGGCCGATGGCGTGGCGCAGGTGATCCATGTTGAGGAGATGCTCTTTCCAGTTCTGGTCGAGCACCTGCAGCACCAGCGACTTCTCGATGGCGCGCATCAGCTCGGGGCCGATATTGGCAGCCTTCTCGGCCATCTTGCGATCGATCGCCTCAACGAGACGCTCGCGCATCGCCTCGTCGGCGATGCCTTCTTCCTTGGCCCAATCGGCAAACGGCAGATCGAGCGCAAAAATGCGCAGGACTTCCTCATGCAGGGCCTTGGTGTCCCATTGTTCGGCAAAGGCCTTTTCCGGCACATAGCGGCCGATGAGGTCTTCAACGACCTCATGGCGCATGGAGAGAACCTCTTCCTTGAGGTCATCCGCCGCCATCATCTCGCGGCGCTGTTCATAGACGACCTTGCGCTGGTCGTTCATGACGTTATCGAATTTCAGCAGGTTCTTGCGGATCTCGAAGTTGCGCGCTTCGACCTTCTGCTGCGCCTTCTCCAGCGCCTTGTTGATCCAGGGGTGGACGATCGCCTCGCCTTCCTTGAGACCCAGACGCTTCAACATGGTGTCCATGCGCTCCGAGCCGAAGATGCGCATCAGATCGTCTTCGAGGCTCAAGAAGAAGCGCGAGGCTCCCGGATCGCCCTGGCGGCCCGACCGGCCGCGCAGCTGGTTGTCGATGCGGCGGCTTTCATGGCGTTCGGTCGCAATGACGAAGAGGCCGCCGGCTTCGAGGGCCACCTTCTTCTTCGCTTCCACATCGGCGGTGATGGCCGCAATCTTGGCGTCACGCTCAGGACCTGCCGGCACATCGGCGAGTTCACGCTCGACCCGCATCTTGACGTTGCCGCCCAGCTGGATGTCGGTGCCGCGGCCCGCCATGTTGGTGGCGATGGTGACGGCGCCGGGAACGCCAGCATCGGCGATGATATAGGCTTCCTGTTCGTGATAGCGCGCGTTCAGCACCGAATGCGGAATCTTCTTTTTCTTGAGATGATCGGAGAGCATTTCCGACTTCTCGATCGAGACCGTGCCGACCAGCACCGGCTGGTTGCGCGCGCGGCATTCTTCGACCAATTCGCTGATCGCCTTGAACTTCTCGCCGGCGGTCCGATAGACCTCGTCGTCGTAATCCTTGCGCGAGACCGGCACGTTGGTCGGGATCTCGACCACGTCGAGGCCGTAGATATCCGAGAATTCCGGCGCTTCCGTCATCGCCGTGCCGGTCATGCCGGAGAGCTTCGGGTACATGCGGAAATAGTTCTGGAAGGTGATCGAGGCCAACGTCTGGTTCTCGTTCTGGATCGAGACGTTTTCCTTGGCCTCCAGCGCCTGGTGCAGGCCTTCCGAATAGCGGCGACCTTCCATCATGCGGCCGGTGAATTCGTCGATGATGACGACCTTGTCGTCCTTGACGATATAGTCGACATCGCGCGCGAACAGCTTGTGCGCGCGCAAGGCCTGGTTCACGTGATGGACCAGGCTGATATTGGCGGTGTCGTAGAGTGTCCCCGCCTTCATCAGGCCGACGCCGCGCAGCAGCTGTTCGATATGCTCGTTGCCGGCATCGGTCAGCGTCACGTGGCGCGACTTCTCGTCCTTCTCGAAGTCCTCATCGACCAGATGCGGGATGAGCTTGTCGACCTTGTAATAGAGGTCCGAATTGTCCTCGGTGGGACCCGAGATGATGAGCGGCGTGCGCGCCTCGTCGATGAGGATGCTGTCGACTTCGTCGACGATCGCGTAGTTGAACGGCCGCTGCGTCATGTCCTCGACGCGATGCTTCATGTTGTCGCGCAGGTAGTCGAAGCCGAACTCGTTATTGGTGCCGTAGGTGATATCGCAGGCATAAGCGGCACGGCGTTCCTGGTCGTTGAGACCATGGACGATCGACCCGACGGTGAGCCCCAGGAACTGATAGACCTGCCCCATCCAGCCGGCGTCGCGCTTGGCGAGGTAGTCGTTGACGGTCACCACATGCACGCCCTTGCCTTCGAGGGCATTGAGATAGACGGCGAGGGTCGCCACCAGCGTCTTGCCTTCGCCGGTCTTCATTTCCGAGATCTTGCCCTGGTGCTGGACAATGCCGCCCTTGATCTGGACGTCAAAATGGCGCTGGCCCAGGGTGCGCTTGGCCGCCTCGCGGACGGTCGCAAAGGCATCGGGGAGGATGTCATCGAGGGTCTCGCCCTTTTCCAGGCGGCCGCGCAGCCAATCGGTCCGGGCGCGCAGATCCTGGTCTGAGAGGGCCTGGACCTCTGGCTCCAGGGCGTTCACGGCTTCGACCGTCTTGTCTAAGGTCTTAATAAAACGGTCATTCGCGGATCCGAAGACCCGCCTCGCCAACGCCGCGAACATGCTGAGAAACCCTTAAAAATCCTGAATGTGGTTGCGCAACAGATAGGTCGCGGGCGTCCCCCTGTCAACTTGGGGTGAAGTACCGGAAATCCTTGACCTTTCCGCTTGTAAGGGCCGGAAACGCGCGGCATAGTCCCCGGCGCTTGGCGGCTTGGCGGCCCAAAATGGCCCACCCCGCCCGGGCATTTTCAGGCACCAAAGGATACCCCTAATCCCATGGCCACTCCGACCTTCCGCCAGGCCCTGACGGCCGGCGTCCTCCTCGCCCTCAGCCACAGCATCGCCTGGGCGCAGGACAATGCGACCACCACCCAACCCGCAGCACCCGCCGCCCCGGCGCAAGCCGGCCAGCCGGACCCCAAGCTGGTGGTAGCCAAGCTCGACGGCGTCGACATCACCCGCCAGGACATCATCGAATCCGCCTCGGGCCTCGACCCGCAGATCCGCAATAATGTCGACCAGTTCTTTCCCCAGCTGCTCGACCGCTACATTTTCCTCAAATTGGTCGCCGCCAAGGGCCGCGCCGACGGTCTCGACAAGGATCCGCAGGTCACCAAGCTGGTCGAGGAATCGGTCCGCCAGATTGAAGACAATGCCATCCGCCAGGTCTTCTTCCAGAAGCAGATCGAGCAGAAGGTCACAGATGCCACGGTCGACGCCAAATACAACGAACTCAAGGCGAAGTTCGACGAGGACGTGAAGAAGCTGCCACCGGAGCGCGAGATTTCCGCCAGCCACATCCTGGTGAAGACCGAGGATGAGGCAAAAGCCATCATCGCCGATCTGGAAAAGGGCGGCGACTTCGCCAAGATCGCCGCTGAAAAGTCGATCGACCCCAGCGCCAAGAGCAACAGCGGCGCGCTTGGCTGGTTCGCCAAGGGCATGATGGTGAAGGAATTCGAAGAAGCCGCCTTCGCCATGAAGGATGGCGAGGTCAGCAAGGCCCCGGTGAAGTCGCAATTCGGCTATCACATCATCAAGGTCACCGGCGACCGTACCAAGCCGCTGCCGACCTTCGACAAGTCGAAGGAAGATGTGCGCCTCGACCTGGTCGAGGAACTGCGCCAGCAGGTCGCCAAGGAATTGAAGGATGCCGCCAAGCTCGACATCGTCGATCCCAATGGCGGCGTGAAGCCGGCCCAGCAGTAACGATTCCCAGAAACGATCCTCAGAAACGATCCCAGGAAAGGCCGACGACAGATGGCCACTAAGGTCTCGCCGCTTGCACCGAATGTGATTCATCCGTTGCCGGCCCTTCCCGGGGTCAGGCTTACCGCCCGCGAATGCGGCGTCCGATACAAGGGCCGCAAGGACGTCATGCTGATGGAGATTGCGCCTGGCAGCACCATCGCCGGCGTCCTCACCCGGTCGCTGACCTGCTCCGCCCCGGTCGACATCTGCCGCAAGCATCTGAAAGGCGGCAAGGCGCGGGCCATTCTGGTCAATGCTGGCAATGCCAATGCCTTTACCGGCAAGGTGGGCATCGAGGCGGTCGACCGCTGCCTCAAAGCGACGGCGAAGTCGCTGGGCTGCAAGGTCTCGGAGATTTTCATCGCCTCGACCGGCGTTATCGGCGAACCCTTGAACGACAAGCGCATCACCGACAACCTGCCGGCCCTGATCAAGGATCTCCAGGAAGACGCCTGGAACGCCGCCGCCCGCGCCATCATGACCACCGATACGTTCGAGAAAGTAGCCTATCGGACTGCGAAGATCGGCGATGCGGAAGTCACCATCAACGGCATCGCCAAAGGCTCCGGCATGATTGCGCCGGATATGGCGACCATGCTGGCATTCGTCGCGACCGACGCCAAGATCCCGGCCGCCATCCTGCAGACCCTGCTCTCCAAGGCGGCCGACAAATCTTTCAACTGCATCACCGTCGATGGCGACACCTCGACCAGTGACACGCTGCTCCTGGTGGCGACGGGCCAGGGGCCGAAGCATAAGAAACCGGCTTCGGCCACGGACCCGATCCTCAAGGAGTTCCGCGCCGCCCTTGAATCGCTCCTCACCGACCTTGCCGTGCAGGTGGTGCAGGATGGCGAAGGGGCTGAAAAGCTCGTCACCATCAATGTCTCGGGCGCTGCCAGCGCCGGTGCCGCCCGCCGCATCGGCTTGGCCATCGCCAATTCGCCGCTGGTGAAGACCGCCATCGCCGGCGAAGACGCCAATTGGGGCCGCATCGTCATGGCGGTCGGCAAATCCGGCGAGAAGGCCGATCGCGACAAGCTTTCGATCAGCATCGGCGGTGTCGAGATCACGCGCAACGGCCAGCGCCGCCCCGACTACGACGAGGCGCCGGTTGCCGCCCACATCAAGACGCGTGATATCCATATCGGCGTCGATGTCGGCATCGGCAACGGCAAGGCCCGCGTCTGGACCTGCGACCTCACCCATCGCTATATCGAGATCAATGCCGATTATCGTTCCTGATATCGTTACGGAACGCCTGCGCCTGCGACCGCTCGACGTTGCCGACGCACCGGAGGTCACGCGCCTGGTCGATGATTTCGAAGTGGCGCGCTATACCGCCACTATTCCCTATCCTTACGACATCCAGATGGCGCTCGACTTCATCGCGACACCCGAGGCGGCCCCCGACGCCGCCTCGCGCTTCATCGACGATCCGGAAGCGGCGCTGGTCCTTGCTGTCGCGCGCAGGGACAATGACAAGCTATTGGGCTGTGTCGGCCTGCAGAAGACGCCGGAAGGGCCGGAACTCGGCTATTGGATTGGGCGCGAACACTGGCGCCAGGGCTATGCCTTCGAAGCGGCCGGCCGCCTGGTGCGCCTCGCCTTCGAGAATTTCGCCTTGCCGGAACTGATCGCCTCGGCCGTCACGGTCAATGACGCCTCGCACCGCGTGTTGGAGAAGATCGGCTTCACCATCTGCGGCACGGGCGAAATTCATTCTCGCGCCCAGAACTGCCATCTTCCGGTCATTCACCGGCGTTTGAAGCGCAATGACTGGCTGCGCGCCACGGGCCGCGCCGCATGACCATCAAGAAGATGGTTCTGGTGGTGGCCGTCGCGCTGGTCGATGCCGACGGCCGTGTACTGCTCGCCCAGCGGCCCATGGGCAAGAGCATGGCAGGCCTTTGGGAGTTTCCCGGCGGCAAGGTGCATGATGGCGAAACGCCGGAGGCGGCCCTCATTCGCGAGTTGCATGAAGAGCTTGGCATCGACGTCAAGGAAAGCTGCCTCGCCCCCCTCACTTTCGCGTCGCATACTTACGAGACATTCCATCTGCTGATGCCGCTTTATGTCTGCAGGCGTTGGGAGGGCCAGGTCCATGGCGCGGAAGGCCAGCAATTGGCCTGGGTCCGACCGGCCAGACTCGGCGATTACCCCATGCCGCCCGCCGACAAGCCGCTCATTGCCATGATCTGCGATTTGCTGTGAGAATGCGCCCCGTTCGAGACAGACTCGGGGAATCACACATGCGCCTTACGCCCAAGACCTGCGTCGCCATCGGTAGCCTGGCCGTTTTCCTGCTCGGATTCGGCGCGCCGGTATTGGCGGCCGATCCTGTGGGTCTGGTGCAACGGGTGCAAAACGCGGTCTACGGCACCGAGCCACAGGGAAGCCGCGTGCCAAAGCAGCGCCGGGACGGCGTCGTTTCCAACGAGATCATCGAAACGACCCAGCACAGCGCCATTGAAATCGGGTTCATCGATGGCTCCGACCTCGTCATCGGTGCCGAGGCGACGGTGACGATCGACAGTTTTGCTTTTGACGCCGACGCCGGCAAGGGTTCCGCTGCTCTGACACTCAGCCGAGGCGCCTTTCGCTGGGTCACCGGCATCATGCCCAAGGGTGGGATCAATTTCGAAACGCCGACCGCCACAATTACCATTCGCGGCACAAATTTGAAGCTCAGCGTGCGAGCCAATGGCGATACCCAGCTGGGCCTCGTCGACGGCGAGGTTGAAGTCCGCGCCAAGGGCAACGGCGCCAGCGCCACGCTCTCGGCCGGTCAAAGTGCGCGCATCACCCGGCAGGGAATCGAGATCCTCGACGATGTCATCTCGGTCACCGACGCAGTGGTGGATGACGGCTGGTTCAATGCCATCGGCCACGACGGCTCGAACCGCTCACGCGATAACGACAAGAAGAGCGGTGGCAGCGGCGGTGGCGGCAGCGGCAACCCGTAATATTTTCGCCGCGCGACCCTACATCAGCATTTGATACCGAAGACCTGCGTCAGACTGACTTCACCGCTGCCACGCCTTGCCGGCTGCTGCTGATTGGCTGACGGCGCCCAGCCGGTGAGGAAGATTGCCTGGAACGTGGCGCGGACGCGACCGTCGCTATCGGCAAAGCGCTCCGCGTAAAGGGCGCAGGCCCGCGCCATGACATTGCGGCTGACGGGGCGCCGCGATCTTGCCGCGAGTGCGTTCCCCTCGCCCATGCCCCGCAATTCGCGCATCAAGGCAAGCGCATCCTTATAGGTCACGTTGATCGTCTCAGCATCAGCCACCGGCAAGGCGAAAGATGCACGCTGCAACAACCCAGCCGCATCGCGCATGCCGACCATGGGCGAGACGCGCGGGCTGGCGCCGCCGCTGGCGGCGAGTTCGGCTTCCATCAGGCACTGCCGCAACTCGGTCAGTGTATCGCCGCCCAGCAACACGCCGAGGAACAGCCCATCCGGCCGCAACGCGTCGCGGATCTGTACCAAGGCGCCCGGCAGATCATTGACCCAATGCAGTCCCATGCAACTGAGAATGAGGTCGAGGCTCCCGGGCTTGAAAGGCAAGGCCTCCTCTTCACACAGGATGCCGCCGGCAGAGGGCATCACCGGTGCGGCCGAGATCAATGTCTTGATCCCGCCTAGCGCCGGATCGATCTCCCGCCGAGCGACGCTCAGCCGACCCGGTTGCGGCGAAAGGTCCGCGGCCAGCGGAAAGCCCTGGCGGATATCGGCCAGCCGATCGAGCAGCCTTTCGGCCAGTTCGCAAAAAAGGAAGTCATGCTGGCCGAAGCCAGCCTCGGCCCGGTGGCGCTGCCGGCGCAACTGCACGCGGTCAAAAACGAGACGGTTATCGTTCATGGCGCCGGAGTATGCCGATAGAGGCTTGGCGCGCAACCGCCTTTGATGCACACGACTGTCGATTGACGAAATGCCGGACAATTCGTCAAATGGCTTTATGGATCTTCGCCTCAATATCGCCGCTCCGCTGAAGCGCAGCTTCGGCCGTGTGTTGGATGCCGTCCTGCCGCCGCGCTGCCTCAAATGCGGCGAGGTGGTCGCCGCTCCCGGCGCTCTCTGCCCCAGCTGCTGGCAACAATTGAGCTTCCTGGAACCGCCCTGCTGCGCCTGTTGCGGCCAACCCTTCGATTTCGACCTGGGACCGGATGCCCTGTGCGGCGCCTGCACCGCAAGCCCGCCGGCCTTCGACCGGGCTCGGTCGGTGTTGCGCTACGATGAGACGAGCCGCGATCTCATCCTTGCCTTCAAACATGCCGACCGCACGTCCCTCGCGCCGACCTTCGGCGCCTGGCTGCACCGGGTGGGCCGGGACTTGCTGGCCGATAGCGATCTCATCGTGCCGGTGCCGCTGCACTGGTCCCGCCTGTTTGCGCGCCGCTACAACCAGGCGGCCCTGCTCGCGCAGAGCCTCGGCACGGTTTCGGGAAAACCCGTTCTCCCAGACCTTCTCATGCGGCGCCGCGCCACGCAAAAGCAGGGGCATCTCGGGCGCCTCGCGCGCCAGCGCAATGTTGCCGGCGCCTTTGTGCTCCATCCCGGGCGGGCAAAGGCGCTCGCCGGCCGGCGGATCCTCCTTATCGACGATGTCATCACCACCGGCGCGACGATCAGCAATTGCGCCAAGATCTTGCGGAAAGGCGGGGCTGAAAAGGTGAATGTCCTGGCGGTGGCCAGGGTCATTCAGGAGGATTAATGTCTTCCATCGCTTAAATGCTGCCGCCAAAACCTTGTTTCGGCGAAAATTCCACGCCCTTTCTTGAGGAAAGCCATACTCTTTCTTGAGGAAAGCTTGTGCGGCAAGGGAACCCTCCCCCTTGTCAACCGGCAGTCAAAGCCTGACATTACCTGCATGGTGGTTGCCTGTGCGATCGGGCCTGTGCGATCAGGCCGTGCGATCGGGCTGTGCGATCGGGTGGCCCCTGGTTAATCTCGTATCGGTGTGTAAATGGCCAAGATTGAGATCTACACCACAATGCTGTGCGGTTACTGCTACCGCGCCAAGAAATTGCTGCAGGAACGCGGCGCCGAGTTCACCGAAATCGACGTGATGACCGACGGCAAGCTGCGCGACGAAATGCGCAAGCGTGCCGGCGGGCGCACCTCGGTTCCACAGATTTTCATCGACGGGCAACATGTCGGCGGCTGCGACGATCTTTATGCCCTTGACCAGGCAGGCAAGCTGAAGCCATTGCTCCAGGCCAGCCACTAAGCACCATTCGCCAGGACCGGCTGTCGCCGCAAGGGCCGGTCAGTTGACATGAGGGGAACGAAATCATGACGGAAAGCCAATCGGCCGTCTTCACCGCCGCCTGCGTGCAGATGAATTCAGTGCGCGACGTCGAACCCAACATCAAGGCCGCGAGCGACCTCATTCGCGCAGCCCATGCCAAAGGCGCCAAGCTGATTGTAACGCCCGAGAACACGACGATCATCGAGCCTGACAGGAAAGCGTCACTTGCCAAGACACCGACGGAGGCCGAGCATCCCGGCCTGCCGGCCTTCAGCCAGCTCGCCAAGGAATTGGGCGCGTGGCTCGTGATCGGCTCGATGCCGGTGCGCGCGGAACCGACGCGCATCGCCAACCGGCAGTTCGTTTTCAACCCGCAAGGCGATGTCGTGGCACGTTACGACAAGATCCATATGTTCGATGTCGACCTATCGACCGGCGAAAGCCACCGTGAATCGGCACAGGTGCGCCCCGGCGTCGAAGCCGTCATTGCCGACACGCCCTGGGGTGGGCTCGGCCTCACCATCTGCTACGACGTACGCTTTGCCTATCTCCATCGCGCCCTCGCACAAGGCGGCGCCAAATATCTGACCGGTTCCGCCGCCTTCACCGTGCCCACGGGTGAAGCGCATTGGCATGTGCTGTTGCGCGCCCGCGCGATCGAGACCGGCTGCTTCATGTTCGCGGCCGCCCAGACCGGCATGCATGCCGACGGCCGCGGCACCTATGGCCATTCGCTGATCATCGATCCCTGGGGCAAAATCCTCGCCGATGCCGGTGCCGATGTCGGCATCGTGACGGCCGAGATCGATCCGGCACTCGTCACGAAAGCACGCTATGCCGTGCCGGCCTTGACCCATGATCGTTCCTTCACCAAGCCGCAGGTAGCGTTGAGCGCCGCCGGCGAATGACATCATCAAAAGCAGATTGAAACAGAGGAGACTGAAATGAGCCTTCGACTTGGCGATACCGCCCCGGATTTCGAACAGGATTCGACCGACGGCAAGATCAAGTTCCATGACTGGATCGGCAATTCCTGGGCGATCCTGTTCTCGCACCCCAAGGATTTCACCCCAGTCTGCACCACCGAGCTCGGCGAAGTCGCGCGACTGAAGCCGGAATTCGACAAGCGCAATACCAAGGTGATCGGTCTCTCGGTCGACGGCCTCAAGGAGCATCAGGGCTGGGTCGCAGACATCAAGGAAACCCAGGGCCATGCCTTGAACTTCCCGCTGCTCGCCGATTCCGACCGCAGGGTCTCCGAGCTCTATGACATGATCCACCCGAACATGGACCAGACCGCCACCGTGCGCTCGGTCTTCATCATCGGCCCGGACAAGAAGGTGAAGCTGCAGATCACTTATCCGATGAGCACCGGCCGCAATTTCGACGAGATCATCCGCGTCCTCGACTCGTTGCAGCTCACCGCGAACTTCAAGGTGGCGACGCCGGTCAACTGGCGCGACGGCCAGGATTGCATCATTCCGCCGAGCATCGCCGATGCCGAAGCGGACAAGCTCTTCCCCAAGGGCTACAAGAAGATCAAGCCGTACCTGCGCGTGACGCCGCAGCCGAACAAGTAAGCTGCCCACAGAAAGACAAAAGCCCCGCAGGAAACTGCGGGGCTTTTTCTTCGGCTGGCACTGGATGCCCGGGTCAAGCCCGGGTCTGTCCCGGGGATCCACGCTCTCCACCTACTCCACCACCCTCACAACATCCCCAACCCTCACCGTGCCTTGGCTAGCGACCGTGCCGTAGACGCCGGCGATGGTCTTGTTGGCGATGGTGGAATGAAGAATGCCCGGATCGTCAGGCAGATCGCCTTGCGCCCGCGTGGTGAGGGCGCAGCGCTTGCAGACATCGTTGACATCAAAAGTGGCGCCGCCGATCCGCACCTGACTGCCGAGCCAATCCTGCTCGAGGAAGCCCGCCGCCGCGCCGGCATTCAGCATGATATTGGGACGAAAGCGCGCCGGGGCGAAATTGCCACTGGGATGCTCCTCAGCCAAACGCCTCAAGGTGGCGGTGGTGAGAAGATGGCAAGGGCTCGCCTCATAGAGCTTGGGCACGCGCGACCCGTCGTTCTTCACGAAGGCCGCCGGCATGCCGAGCCTTTCGCTGATGACGGCGTCGAATGTCGCGTCATCGCTGCGCAGCGTGCTGCCATCGGCGAAGTCGAATTCGAGAACCGGGGCCAGAGCATCAATGGCGGTGAGATAGTGGGCACTCCAGGTGATGAGTGGCCGATAGCTCCTCTTGGCACGGCTGGCATGGGCGACGACACCAAGATCCAGATCGGCGATGGCGAAGGCCCGGTCGCCGGGAATGCCCGCCGGACCGAACGCAACTTCCGGCAATGCTTCGCCGCGCACACTCTGCACCGGATAGCGATAGAGACCGCTCACTTTGACGCTCACGCCTCAACTCCCTTAGCGATGCGCCAGACGATGGTGAGGCGCATGTCCTTGTCTTCCAGGTCGATCGAGGTCGGCACCTGATAGCGCGCAACCTCGGTAAGGCCTTTTCTCGGCAGATAGGCGCGGCCAGGATCGCCCATCAACACGGTCACACCCGCTTCGGCCATTTGCTCGAACCAGGCGAAGACACGTTCCGCCATCGGCCTCTCGTAGCACACGTCCCCGGCAAGGACGAGATCGAGGCCTAAATCCATCCGACCGACAAGGTCTTCCATCATGACCTCGACCCGCGCCTTGTTGAGATCGGCATTGAGACGGATCGCCTCGGCGGCAAAATCATCGATTTCAGTCGCGATGACCGACGCGGCACCGGCCCGGGCGGCAGCAATGCCTGAGAGGCCGCTGCCCGCTGCGAAATCGAGCACGCGCTTAGCCTTGACCCATTCCGGATGGTCGATCAGGAAGCGCGTCAGCGCTTGGCCCCCCGGCCAGCAAAACGCCCAATAAGGCGGCGGCAGGCCAAGATCATCCAGCTCCGTCTGCGTCGCGCGCCAGATCGGGCTGATTTCGGTCGCCAGATGCAATTTGAGCTCCGGCACCAGGCTCGGCCGGGCGATCTTGGTCTGGGCGCGGATGAAGCTTGTCGGATCGCTCACCTGGCTCAAAGCCGATCCACGACGATACCGATGAGCAGGATCCAACCGACGAAGCGGTTGGAACGGAACTTCGCCAGGCAATCCGGCGCGTCGTCGATGTCGACGTCGTAAAGCTGCCAGGCGAGATGCGCGGCAACGCCGGCAAGGCCGAGATAAGCGACAAGACCGCTGCCAGCGCCCATCAATGCGGCGGCAAAGCAGAAGAGCGTCAGCAGGCCGAAACCGGCGAGCCATTTCTTGGTATCGGTACCCAAGCGCAGGGCCGTCGATTTAATGCCAATCAGCGCGTCATCAGCCTTGTCCTGATGCGCATAGATCGTGTCGTAGAACAGCGTCCAGAAGAGCCCGCCGACATAGAGCCAAACCGGCGCCGGGGTGAGGCTGCCGGTGACCGCCGCCCAACCCAACAGCGCGCCCCAATTGAAAGTGAGGCCGAGGAAAGCCTGCGGCCACCAGGTGATGCGCTTCATGAAGGGATAGGCGGCCACCAGCGCCAGGGATGCGACGCCGAGCAGGATGGCAAAGAGCGGCAACTGTATCAGGATGATGAAGCCGATGATGAGCTGCAGCGCCAGGAACGCCAGCGCCTGTTTAAGGCTCAAAGCGCCGGAGGCGAGCGGCCGTGTCGCCGTGCGCGCCACCTTGGCATCGAACTCGCGGTCGGCGATGTCATTGACCGTGCAACCCGCCCCGCGCATCACCAGCGCGCCGATGCCAAAAAGCACGATCAGCTTGATATCCGGCACGAAGCCGCCCGGCATGCCCCTGGGCCCGGCAAGTGAGATCGACCACCAGCAGGGAAAGAGCAGCAGCCAGGTGCCGATCGGCCGGTCGTATCGTGCGAGGCGTGCATAGGGGCGCAGATTGACCGGCACATAGCGGTCGATCCAATCACCCTGGCGGATATCGCTGGCATCGTTCATCGGTTTATCATGTCATGAATTGCCGCTAATTTGCGCCCAGCCATTTTCTGGCCAAACCATAGTGATCCACGGGAATTAGCTCAAGAACATGATCCCACGCCTTTATGTGACGGTCGATCTCAAACCCGGTACGCGTTTCGCGGCCGAGGAGCGGGCGGCGCATTACCTGAAGAACGTCATGCGGCGGACGCCGGGCGATCCGCTCATCCTCTTCAACACCCGCGATGGCGAATTCAACGCCACCATCGCCGATGTCTCGAAAAAAAGCGTCGAGATCGAAGTCACCGATCTTCGCCGGCCCCAGTCCAGCGTGCCGGATGTCTGGCTCTGCTTTGCACCTTTGAAGAAGGATGCGGTCGATTTCCTGGTCGAAAAGGCGACCGAATTGGGTGTCGCGGCCTTTCAGCCAGTCTTCACCAAGCACACGGCGTCGACCCGCCTCAATCTCGAGCGGCTCGAAGCCAATGCCATCGAGGCCGCCGAGCAGACCGAACGCCTGACGCTTCCGCAGATTCGCGCGCCACTTTCCCTGGCCGAACTCATTCAGGGCTGGGATCCGACGCGCCGTATCATCCTCTGCGCCGAGGCCGGACCCGTCCTTCCCATCGGGGAAGCGTTATCCGGTCTCAAGCAGGATGTGAGACAAACTAACGCATGGGGCATACTTTGTGGGCCAGAAGGGGGATTTGCCCGTTCCGAGCTTGACCTCCTCTCAAAACTGCCATTTGTTACCCCGGTCGGGCTGGGGCCTCGAATCCTGCGCGCCGACACCGCGGCTCTCGCAGCACTCGCGGTCTTTCAAAGCATCCTGGGCGACGGCGCAGAGCGGCCACCGGCACCTCTACTGCCGATCGGCCAATCGCCGGCCTGAGAAGCGTTTAGGTCATAGGGGGAACGACGTGTCAGCACCGCCCAAATCGCGCGGCGAGCCGGTGACGGCCAAGAGCCAGCTCGTGGAATGGATCGCCGAGGGCAACAAGCCCAAATCCGATTGGCGCATCGGGACCGAGCACGAGAAGTTCGTCTACGATCTCAAATCGCTGCGCCGTGTCAGCTATGACGCCCCGAACGGCATCGGCGCGCTCCTCAAAGGTCTCACCCGTTACGGCTGGGAACCGATCGATGAGAACGGCAAGACGATCGCACTCGCCCAGAACGGCGAGAGCATCACGCTGGAGCCTGGCGGACAGTTCGAATTGTCTGGCGCCCCCTTGCGCACGATTCACGAAACTTGCCGCGAGGTCGGCGAGCACCTGAAGCAGGTGAAGGAAGTTTCGCAGGAACTGGGTATCGGCGTGTTGGGCATGGGCTTCGATCCCAAATGGTCGCGTGCCGACACGCCCTGGATGCCCAAGGGTCGCTACAAGATCATGGGCGATTACATGCCCAAGGTCGGCAAGCTCGGCCTCGACATGATGCTGCGCACCTGTACCGTACAGGTCAATCTCGACTTCTCCTCCGAAGCCGACATGGTGAAGAAGTTCCGCGCGAGCCTCGCTCTACAGCCGATCGCCACCGCGCTCTTTGCCGATTCGCCGTTCACGGAAGGCAAGCCCAACGGCTTCCTCTCCTATCGCTCGCATATCTGGACCGATACCGATCCCGATCGCTGCGGCATCCTGCCCTTCGTCTTCGAAGGCGGCATGGGTTTCGAGCGCTATGTCGATTACATGCTCGATGTGCCGATGTATTTCGTCTATCGCGACGGCCAATATATCGACGCCTCCGGCCAATCCTTCCGCGACTTCCTGAAAGGGAAATTGCCGGCGCTGCCGGGCGAGATTCCGACGACCGGCGATTGGGCCGATCACATGACGACCGCCTTTCCCGAAGTACGCCTGAAGCGCTTCCTCGAGATGCGCGGTGCCGATGGCGGTCCGTGGGAGCGTCTTTGTGCGCTGCCGGCCCTGTGGGTCGGTCTGCTTTATGACCAGACGGCCCTCGATGCCGCCTGGGATCTGGTGAAGGATTGGTCTATCGCCGAGCATGAGCAGCTCCGCCGCGACGTGCCGCGCCTTGCCTTGAACACGCCGTTCCGGGGCGGCACCGTCCGCGACATCGCGCGCCAGGTGCTTGCCATCGCCCGCGCGGGCCTGCAGAAGCGCGGCGCCACCGATCTCGGCGGCATGGACGAATCCGGTTTCTTGAACCCGCTGCAGATCATCGCCGACAGCGGCAAGACACCGGCAGAACTGAAGCTCGACCTCTATAACGGCAAATGGGGCGGCTGGGTCGATCCGGTGTTCAAGGAATTTGCGTATTGAGTTCGGATATCCAATTCCGTCATGCCCGTGCTTGGCCCGGGCATCCACGAGTTTGGAGCCGCTGAAAGAAAGTCGTGGATCCCCGGGCCAAGCCCGGGGATGACGAGACTACTTGGGAGAAACAAGGCCATGTTCGACCTGATGCATTTCGCGATTTTCTTCGGTGCGGCCGTCGCCCTCGCCATCGCGCCGGGGCCGGGCATGCTTTATGTCGCGGCGCGCTCCATCTCCGGCGGTCGAGCCGAAGGGCTCGCATCAAGTTTCGGCACGGCACTGGGCGGCTTCGTCCATGTCATCGGCGGCGCCATCGGCGTCTCGGCGATCCTGATGGCAAGCGCAGAAATCTTCACGGTGCTGAAACTTGTGGGCGCCGCCTATCTCGTCTGGCTGGGCATCCGCACCTGGCGCCAGGCCGGCTTCGACCTCACCGACATCGCGGTGAAGCCGGCCGGAATCCGCCGCGCCTTCCTGGAAGGGATCGTCGTCGAAGTTTTCAACCCGAAGACGGCGGCCTTCTTCCTCGCCTTCGTCAGCCAGTTCGTTGACCCGGCACATGGCAATGTGGCGCTGCAGTTCATTGCGCTCGGCGCCATTTCGGTCACCCTCAATACCACGCCCGATATCATCATCGCCTTTTCGGCGGGCCGCGTGCGCAAGGGCCTGCTGGCGCGGCCGCGCCTGATGACCCGGGTGCAGAAAGCCTCCGGCGCCTTGCTGGTGAGCCTTGGGCTTGCCCTGGCCTTTGCCCGGCGCCCTGCCTGAGCGCTAATCCATTGATCCGGCGAATTTATTAACGATATAATTTTATTCCCGTCGTCAGCAAATTTTTAATACAATGGCAGCAAGCTGATACTAGTCCTAGTAATGGTTGCTGCCGGGCATGTTCGATAGCTCATCCACCAAAAAGACCCGCCACAAGGTCATGATGCATGTCGAACTCGACGACGGCATCGAGCGCCTGATGGCGCTGTTCGTCGCCCCGGGTACGCGCGTCAGCGACACGCTCAACGACAACCGCATGTTCCTGCCCTTCGAGGCGGCGGACGGCTCGGTCGAGATTATCCGCAAGGAAGCGATTCGCCGCGTCATCCCGATGGAAAGCGCCACCCAGGTGATACGCAGCCCCTATGACATCCTGGGCGTTCCCGACACGGCGAGCGATGCCGAGGTAAAGGCCGCCTACCACAAAGCGATGATGGCGATCCATCCCGACAACATCGCCGCCAAGGATCTACCGCCCGATTTCGTGAGTCTGGCCAACCGCATGACGGCACAGGCCAACGACGCCTATGCCAAGATCAAGAAGATGCGCGGGCGTGCCCCGCTCAGTGTGGCCGCCGCAGTTCCTTGAGTGCGCTGTCGAGCCCGTCCAGGGTCAGAGGGAACATCCGTTCCCCCATCATCTGCTTCAGCAGTTTCAGGGACGCCGTATAACCCCAGTGATGGGTGTCGCGCGGGTTGATCCAGGCTGCCTTGGGATAATGCTTCAGCAGCCGCTCCATCCAGAGCGCACCCGCTTCCTCATTCCAATGCTCGACCGAACCGCCGGCATGGGTGATCTCATAGGGGCTCATGGTGGCATCGCCGACGACGATCAGGCACCAATCCGGCCCATAGGTATTCATGACCTGCGTGGTCGCGGTGAAATCGTCATAGCGACGGCGGTTGGAGCGCCAGAGCTTCTCATAGACGCAATTATGGAAATAGAACGTCTCGAGATGCTTGAACTCTGACTTGGCGGCCGAGAAGAGCTGCGCCGATTCCTCGATATGGTCGTCCATCGACCCGCCGATATCGAGGAGGAGGAGCACTTTCACCTTGTTGCGCCGTTCGGGCCGCAAATGCAGGTCGAGCACACCGCCATTCGCTGCCGTGGCCCGGATCGTACCACCGAGGTCGAGCTCACTCGCCTCACCCTCGCGGCCCCAGCGGCGCAGGCGGCGCAAGGCGAGCTTGATGCCGCGCGTTCCAAGCTCCACCTCACCGTCGAGATCCTTGAATTCGCGTTTGTCCCAGACCTTCACGGCACTGCGATGGCGCGATTCACTCTGACCGATGCGCACCCCTTCCGGGTTGTAGCCATAGGCGCCGAAGGGCGAGGTGCCGGCGGTGCCGATCCATTTCGAGCCGCCCTCATGGCGTTTCTGTTGTTCCTGCAGACGCTCACGCAACGTCTCCATCAGCTTCTCGAACCCGCCCAGCGATTTGATCGCCGCCATTTCCTCAGGGCTCAGATACTTCTCAGCGAGCTTCTTGAGCCACTCCTCCGGGATCTCGGCCAGCAGATCCTGCGACACGCCGGAAAGGCCCTGGAAATAAAGTGCAAAGACGCGGTCGAAACGATCGACCAGCCGTTCATCCTTCACCAAGGTGGCACGGGCGAGGTAATAGAAATCCTCGACATCGAGCATTGCCACCTGATGCCGCATCGCTTTCAGCAGCGTCAGATATTCGGTGAGGCTGACCGCCACACCTTCATTGCGCAGGGATGTGATGAAGCCGGCGAACATGGATTACTGGCCGCGGCGCGCCAGGAACGCCACGCGCTCGAACAGATGCACATCCTGTTCGTTCTTCAAAAGCGCGCCATAGAGTGGCGGTACGACCATCTTCGGATCATTCGATTTGAGGATATCGGCCGGAATGTCATCCACCATCAGGAGCTTCAGCCAGTCGAGCAGCTCCGATGTCGCCGGCTTCTTCTTCAGACCCGGCACTTCGCGAATATCGAAGAACAGATTCAAAGCCTCGCGCACCAGGTCATGTTTGATATTGGGGTAATGCGCCGCGACGATCTTCTCCATCGTGGCGCGTTCCGGGAAACGGATGAAGTGGAAGAAGCAGCGGCGCAGGAACGCGTCCGGAAGTTCCTTCTCATTGTTCGAAGTGATGATCACCAACGGCCGGAATTTGGCTTTCACTGTCTCCTTCGTCTCGTAGACGAAGAACTCCATGCGGTCCAGTTCCTGCAGCAGGTCGTTGGGAAACTCGATATCGGCCTTGTCGATCTCGTCGATCAGCAACACGACCTGAGTGTCGGAAGTAAAGGCCTCCCACAACTTGCCCCTGACAATGTAATTCGAAATGTCGTGGACCTTGGCCTCGCCCAGTTGCCCGTCGCGCAGGCGCGCCACAGCGTCGTATTCGTAAAGCCCCTGCGCTGCCTTGGTGGTCGACTTCACATGCCATTCGATGAGCGGCATCTTCAAGGCCTGCGCCACCTCGCGCGCCAGCACGGTCTTCCCCGTTCCCGGCTCGCCCTTCACCAGCAATGGCCGCTCAAGCGTCATCGCCGCATTCACCGCAATCTCCAGATCGCGCGTCGTAATGTAGCTGTCGGTCCCGGTGAATTTGGCAGGCTTGGTCATGATCAGGATGGTCCTTAGGGCGATATTCCGGTGATGGCATTCTACATGGGGCCGTATGATCTACAGCTTTGCACCGTCCGACAAGCTGCCTGCGGGGGTATCCGCAAGACCGACTGTTTTGTCATTTTTCGGAGAAAGTCACATCGCGGGTAGGGTTATGGTCATGGCCGAGATATCGCGCCTGGAATGTCCTTGGACTTAGCCATTCCACAGCTATAATTCGCAAGACCTTCCATAAGGGGGGAGACCCTCGGCAGCATGCGTTCGACCCTTCGCCTTCGGCTTCTGGTGATGATCCTGTTGGTGCTGCTGCCAGCCGCCGCCATCATCGCGTTCGACGTCTTCGAAGCGCGCAGCCGCCAGGTCAGGGATGCCGAGCAGCAGGGCCGACAGCTTGCCCAGGCGATCATCGGCACCATGGAGCGAACCATCTCGCATGTCGAAGGCATGCTCGATCTCCTCACCCAGATCCCTGAGATCCGCGACCTCAGCGCGCCGAACTGCTCCGGCCTGCTCACCAACATCGCGCAGAGCCAGCCACGCTATGCCACCATCATCGCCGTGGACAGGACCGGCATGGCACGCTGTGCCAGCAATCCCAAGGCAGTGGGTGTCTCAGCCGCCGATCGGCCCTGGTTCAAACAAGCGCTCGGCGCAGGCAGTTTCACCATCGGCGAATATACGATCGGGCGCGTGTCACAGCGCCCGATCCTGGGCTTTGCTTTGCCGATGATCGCTGACGGCAACGCGACCGGCGTCGCCTATGCCTCGATCGACCTGGCCTGGTTCGGCGCCCATGACGCCGCCCAGACCCTGCCAAAAAATGCCAGCTTCACCTTGATCGACCAGACCGGATTGGTCATGGCGCGCTATCCGGATGGTGGCGCCTGGGCCAAGAAATCCGTGGCGGACACGCCCCTTTTTGCTGCCCTGAAAGAAGCAGGTGGTACGGGCGACCGCGCCCTCACGGATCTCGACGGTGCCGAGAGCTTCTTTCATCTCGTCAAGCTGCAACGCGGCCCGAACAGCGCGCCGATCTATCTGGCACTCGGCCTCCATCTCGAAGACAGCCTGGCGGTCATCAACCGCAACATGGCGATCAAGGCGGCAATCCTGTTGGCCATTGCCGGCGCCGTCACCCTGCTCTCCTACTTTACCAGCGCGCAGCTGATCTCACGCCCGGTCGAGCACATGGTCCGTCTCAGCTCACGCATCGCCGGTGGCGATCTGAGCGTACGCAGCGGCCTCACCCATGACGAAAGCGAGTTCGGCCGTCTTGCCGAAAGCCTCGACAGCATGGCCGAGGAATTGGAGCGGCATCAGCAGGAGCTCGATCTCCAGCAGCGTTATATGCGCGCCGTCCTCGACAACACGGCCGAGATGATCTTCTGCTTCGACAATGACGGCCGCCTCGCCTTCATGAACGGCGCTGCGCGTGCCCTGGGGTTGCCGGAAGGCGCGCTCAGCTATCAGGAACTGGTCGCGGCCAATGAATCGATCTTCGATGCCCGCATGACGCCGCTTCCCTACGACCAGATCCCCATCGTGCGCGTCATGAACGGCGAAACCGTCATTAACGCCGAGGTCGTGGTCCAGGTCCACAAGGACGATCCTTTGATCACCATGCTGGTCAACGGGAAGCGGATCTCGGATGAAGGGGGCCATTCACTGGGCGTCGTGCTGGCAGCGCGCGATGTCACGGCGTTGCGCGCGACCGAATCGTCCCTGCGCCAGGCGCAGAAGATGGAAGCGGTGGGCCAGCTCACCGGTGGCGTTGCCCATGACTTCAACAATCTGCTCGGCGTCGTCATCGGCAATATCGACACATTGCTGCCGCATCTCACCCAACCCGGCGATATCGAGCTTGCCAATGAGGCGATGAACGGCGCGCTGCACGGTGCCGACCTCACCCGCCAGATGCTGGCCTTCGCGCGTCGCCAGGCGCTCAACCCGGCCTCCCTGCAACTCGACCAGCATTTGCCGCAGCTTGCCACCATGCTGCGCCGGACCCTGGGCGAAACCATTACCGTAACCGTGCATTGCGCCGAGAATCTATGGCCGTGCTTCGTCGATGCCGGCCAGCTCGACAGCGTGCTGCTCAATTTCGCGATCAATTCCCGCGATGCCATGCCCAAAGGCGGCCATCTCACAATCGAAGCCAGCAATGCGACGCTCGACGATCAATACGCGGCCAGCAATGCCGAAGTGGCGGCCGGCGAATATGTCCGCATCAGCGTGTCAGATAACGGGACCGGCATTCCCCCTGAGATTCTCAACCGCGTGATGGAGCCCTTCTTCACCACCAAGGAGCCCGGCAAGGGCACCGGCCTCGGGCTCAGCATGGCCTTCGGTTTTGCCAAGCAATCGGGCGGCCACCTCAAGATCTATAGCGAGGTCGGCCACGGCACGACGATCAATCTCTATCTGCCGCGCGGTGGCAGTATCAAATCTGCCGTCTCGAACGATCGTATGGCCGCCCCCGCGCCGGAAGGCGTCGAACGCATCCTGCTGGTCGACGACAACGAAGCGGTGCGCAAGACCGCGGCACGCCAGCTCCGCGACCTCGGTTATGAGGTGGTCGAGGCGGAGAGCGGTCCCATGGCCTTGCAGCAATTGCAATCCGGCCTCCACATCGATCTCCTCTTCTCAGATATTATCATGCCGGGGGGCCTCAGCGGCTTTGACTTGGCCACAAGGGCTGCGGAACTCTATCCGCAGCTCAAGGTTTTGCTCGTAACCGGCTTTGCCGAGGCGGCGATCCGCAATGCCAACGCGCCGGATCAGAATATCGCCCTGATGAGCAAGCCCTACCGGCGCCAGGAATTGGCCGAACGCATCCGGGCATTGCTCGACAATACTTGATCATCGGCCAGCCGGCATGAAGGAAGAAGAGACAGGAACAATGCAAAAATCCGTTATGGTCATCGATGACGATGAGGCCATTCTGCGTATGATCGACCGCATGTTGTCGGGGACGGATTATCACTGCCTGACCTTCAACGACGCGCAGGAGGCACTCGACAGCCTTGCACGTCAGGCGGTCCATCTCATCATCACGGACATTATCATGCCCGGCATTGAGGGGATCGAGGTCATCCTCAATCTGCGCGCCACATTCCCGGAATTGCCGATCCTCGCCATTTCTGGCGGTGGGCGCACCGACCGCGGCGACGTTCTGTATCTCGCGAAGCAATTGGGTGCCAACGCGATTCTGCCCAAACCCTTCACGCGGGCCGCATTGCTGGCGGCGGTCGATGCGCATATCGGCCCGGGTGCCGCCGCGGCCTCGTAACGCCTCTACTTTTTTTAGGGGGCTTGACCCGCGCTCGCGTGCATACAATCTCATGGCGTTATGACAGATCAATCCGAAGCAATGGCCCGTTCGGGCGTTCCCCGCCTCGCCCGTTTCAAAATCGGCGACATCGTCAAGCACCGGGTCTATCCGTTCCGCGGCGTTGTCTTCGATGTCGATCCGGTCTTTGCCAATACCGAGGAATGGCTGCAATCGATCCCGGCGGAAATCCGCCCGCGCCGCGACCAGCCCTTCTATCACCTGCTCGCCGAGAATGCCGAGACGACCTATGTCGCCTATGTCTCGGAACAGAATCTGCTGCCGGACAACAGCGGCGCGCCCTGCCGCCACCCCAAGATCCGCGACCTCTTTACCGGCCCCGAAGGCGGCGCCTATTGCCGCAAGGAAACGCGGCTCAACTGATTGCTCCAGTATCCCCCTTGACGTTGGAACAAGAATGGAACATAAAGGGTCCATAGACGATACAACGGGAGCATGATCATGGCCTACAGCCTCAAGAACGCCGTCGAAGCGATCGCCTTCTCCGCCCTGATGATGCTCATCCTGGCCCTGCCGAGCTTTGCCTGAGGTCGGCGCTCCTGCTCTCGGTCGAATAAAATAATTATATAACAATGCGTTAACTGAATTCCATCTGTTTGACGGCCTGTTTTGGGCGACAGAATCAGGCGGGCTTCGTTATCTTGGCGCCGACAAGCCAATGAACGAATAGGGCCCCGCCGTGATGGATCTGACGACGCATTGGAGCGGCCTTGCCGTTCTCTTCATTTTTGTCGCCGCCTATTTCCTCGTCATCTGCGAGGAAGCCATTGAGATGCGCAAGTCGAAGCCCGTCCTGGTGGCGGCGGGCCTGATCTGGGCGCTGGTGGCGATCGGCTATCAATCCGTCGGCGCTGGTGAGGCTGCCCATGAAGCTGTCAACCAGATCATCCTCGAATATGGCGAGTTGCTGCTCTTCCTGTTGGTCGCCATCACCTATGTGAACACGCTGGAGGAACGGCGCGTCTTCGACGTGCTGCGTGCAAGGCTCGTGGTGCTGGGCCTCGGCTATCGCTCGCTCTTCTGGCTGACCGGCGCCATCGCCTTTCCGCTTTCGGCGGTGCTCGACAATCTCACCACCGCTTTGGTGATGGGGGCGGTCGTCCTGGCACTGGGGATGGGTTCGCGCGCCTTCATCGCCCTGGGCTGCATCAATATCGTTGTTGCCGCCAATGCCGGCGGCGCCTTCTCGCCCTTTGGCGACATCACCACGCTGATGGTCTGGCAGGCGGGCAAACTCCACTTCTGGGAGTTTTTCGACTTGTTCCTGCCGTCACTCGTCAACTGGCTGGTGCCGGCGGCGCTGATGCATATGGCATTGCCTGCAGGCAAGCCGGAGCCGCGCCAGGAACGCGCGCGGCTGAAGCCCGGGGCGCTGGGTGTCATGCTGCTTTTTGCGGCGACCATCGCCACCGCCGTTGCTTTCAAGAATTTCCTCTATCTGCCGCCTGCGATTGGCATGATGCTGGGGCTCGGCTATCTGCAGATATGGGCCTACTACCTCAATCGCAAGGGAAAGCGGCAAGACGATTCCGATATGCTGTTGGACTCTTTCAAGGAGATACAGCGCGTCGAGTTCGATACCTTGCTCTTTTTCTTCGGCATCATCTTTGCGGTAGGTGGGCTCGGCGCCATGGGCTATCTCGCCGTCACATCCGAGATTCTCTATCAGGGCCTCGGTCCCACGACGGCCAATATCGTCATCGGCGCCCTGTCGGCAATCGTCGACAACATCCCGCTGATGTTCGCGGTTCTCAAGATGGACCCGGCGATGTCCGACGGCCAATGGCTGCTGGCGACCCTCACCTGCGGCGTCGGCGGCTCGATCCTGTCGATCGGGTCGGCGGCCGGTGTCGCATTGATGGGACAGGCACGCGGCAGCTACACCTTCTTCGCGCATTTGAAATGGAGCTGGGCCGTAGCGGCTGGCTATGCCGCCTCGATCCTCGTCCATCGCTTCGTCAATGCAGGTCTTTTCTAGGGGGACGGCATGAATCCGCTACGCCAGTTTCTGCAGCTAGAATCGAGCGGCGGCATCCTGCTGCTCATCGCCGCCATCCTGGCCCTGATCTGCGACAACACCGCGCTCTCGAGCGTCTATCAGGACTTCCTCAGCCTGCCCTTCGGCGTGACTCTGGGCAATGACGGCCTGGTGAAGCCGCTGCTGCTCTGGATCAATGACGGCCTGATGGCGGTCTTTTTTTTCCTGGTGGGATTGGAAATCAAGCGCGAGGTTCTGGCGGGCGAGCTTTCATCCTCCGCCCAGGCGAGCCTGCCCGGCATCGCGGCCCTCGGCGGCATGGCGCTGCCGGCCCTCGTTTATTGGCTGGTCACCAAAAACAGTCCTGAATATCTGGGCGGCTGGGCGATTCCGGCGGCCACCGACATCGCCTTTGCACTCGCCGTCCTGACGCTTCTCGGCGATCGGATACCGCAAAGCCTCAAGGTCTTTCTGCTGGCGCTCGCCATCATCGACGATCTCGGCGCCATCATCATCATCGCCTTCTTCTATACCGACCACCTGTCGCTGATGTCGCTGGGGCTTGCCGTGCTCGGGCTCAGCGGCCTCCTCATCCTCAACCGGACCGGTGTCCGGCGCATCACGCCCTATGTGCTGATCGGCGTCTTCATCTGGGTCTGCGTGCTGAAATCCGGCGTCCATGCGACATTGGCTGGCGTCGCCATTGCCTTCTTCATCCCCTTCCGGGGCGATGGCGATACCGAGCATAGCCCCTTGCGCCGCGCCGAGCATGGCCTCCACCCCTGGGTCAGCTTCGCCATCATGCCGATCTTCGCCTTCGCCAATGCCGGCGTCAGCCTTTCCGGTGTGTCACTGGAGACGCTCCTGCATCCGCTCACCCTCGGCATTGCGCTGGGTCTTTTCATCGGCAAGCAGGCGGGCGTGCTGCTGGCGGTTATTGCCGGCGTGATGCTGGGACTTTGCCAGCGTCCCGCCGGTGCCAGCTGGGCGCAGATCTATGGCGTGGCGCTATTGACCGGTATCGGCTTCACCATGTCGCTCTTCATCGGCGGCCTTGCCTTCCCCGATCCAGCGCTGGCCGCTGAAATCCGCCTCGGCGTCATCGGCGGCTCCGTACTCTCGGCTGTGCTAGGCTATCTGGTACTGCGCCTCAACGCGGCACGGACGACCTGAAGACCCAGACCGGCACAGCGGCCCCTCTCTCGCTCTTGTTCTTGAGCTGCAGCACGCCGCTGAGCACGCCGACGATCTCGGCCTTATCGCCGTCGATACGCAGCAAGGGCCCGCCGGACGCACCGAAGGTGGTGTCACAGTCATGAATCATCAGCGGTCGTTCGGCGAGCATGCCGAGCAAGCGGCAACCGCTATGGATCATCAGGATTTCCGACCAATCGCCGTTATAGCCTGCGGCATTCACGCCGGCCTTGCCCTGGGCGGCGAAGATTTCCGGCTTTGATCCCGACGCCAAGGGCACGGGCTTCACTTTGAGCGGCTGGTCGAGCGTGATGATGGCCCAGTCCCGCGCCATCTGCTGCACATTCGTGGCCCGCTTCGGGTCGTATTCCGGGTCGTGGGTGAAACTCTTCGCTCTGGCATGGGCTGCGAATGAGCCGCGGTCATAGCCCGTCACGAAATGCACCTCGAACGGCACGGTCCAGCGCCCGTCGTCGCGATTGTAGAGGCAATGCGCTGCAGTCAGCACCTTGTCCGGCGCGATCAGCGTGCCGGTGCAATGGCCGCCAACCTCGCGGTTGATGCGGCCAATGGCGATCCAGGGCCAGGTCTTTGAATCGACCCGCGTCCGGTTGTCCTCGCCCTCGATCCCGATCTTAGGCAGAGGCGGCAAGCCGGATGTCTGCGCGAAGGCCGTTCCGACCGCAATGAACGCCAGGCCGGCCAGCAAAAGGAAACGGAAAGCCACGAGCTCGACTTACGGCGCCAGTACCGCATTGTGGAACAGGAGGGCGATGAACGCCGCCAGCGTGAAGGCCGCCAATCCTAACCCGAAGACGACGATCTGGCTCAGGCGGTCGGCCGGACGCAGCTGCCGGTCGAGATGCCGGCGGGCGTTCGAGCGTTTCTCCTTGCCGAGCAGGAAGACCAGATAGGCCCGTTCGCCGAAGGGCAGCGGCAGGGACATGCGGAAATCGACCGGATGCCGGCGCTGGATCGTGCCTTGCGCCACACGGCCGATCGCCTCGGTCTGCGCCGGTGTCAGGCTGTCGCGGATGTTCTGCGGCAGCTTACGCAGAAAGGCTTCGCCGCGGACCTCGTCCATCAGCATGGGTCATCTCCTAGCATTTACCATCGGAGACAGCGCTGGCATCCTGGACGGACACCGTCCCAGCCGTCCCCCGACTTCTCTTTTCAGGAGAATGACGCCCGATGGTTTAAATTTTCTTTACCAAAACAGGACTAGAAGCGTGAAAACGGGTCCAAAGACCCACGAAACAATCGATTGGGCGGCTTTTTGCAGGGCCCGGCCGGCCTTGTGCCGGATTGGCTCTTTTGTGGCGCTTGGGCTAGAATCGCAAATAATTACAACAACTAATCACCAATCACTGTCATCGGGGATATTGCTATCATGCGAGCGGAAAAGCTGAAAACCCAGCTGATCGACGAAGTCGTGCGCTATGTCGGCGAACGAATTGAGCGCAAGCGCGCCACACTCATCGAAAACTTCATCCGCCAATTCTACGCCTATGTCCCGCAATCGGACATTGCCGGTGACAGCGCCGAGGATCTCTTCAGCGCGGCACTCTCGCTTGCCAATTTCGCGCAAACGCGCGGTCCCGGCCAGGCGAAGGTCCGCGTCTTCAATCCGCGTATCGATGAGCATGGCTGGCGCTCGCCCCATACCGTGGTCGAAGTCGTCAATGACGACATGCCGTTCCTGGTCGATTCACTGACGGCCGAGCTCAATCGCCAGGATCTCGGCGTCCATCTCGTGATCCATCCGATCATGAAGATGAGCCGCGATGCCAAAGGCCAACTCACCGCCATCGGTGCCCCCGATGGTCAATCTGCGGACGGCAAACCTGAATCCGTCATGCAGCTCCGCGTCAACCAGGTGGCGACGCAGGAACAGCTCGATGCCGTGAAGGCGCGAATTGAAATCGTCCTGCGCGACGTCCGCCTTGCCGTCACCGACTGGCAGAAGATGCGCGCCAAGCTCGCCGCCGTCATCGCCGATGCGACCAAGCGCAAGTTGCCGCTGCCCAAGGAGGAAGTGACCGAGGTCTCGGACTTCCTCAATTGGATCAATGACGACCATTTCACCTTCCTCGGTTACCGCGAATACACCTTTGCCGGCGATGGTGATGCCGTCACCTATCACATCAAGAAGGAAGCCGGCCTCGGCGTCCTCGCCGATCCCGAGACGCGCGTCTTCGAGGGCATGCGCAATCTCGACGCCCTGCCGCCCGATGTCAGGAGCTTCCTCACCCAGCCCAAGATGATCCTGGTCACCAAGGCCAATCTACGCTCGACAGTGCACCGCAACGTGCATCTCGACACGATCGGCATCAAGATCTTCAACGACAAGGGCGAGGTCGTTGGCGAGCATCTCTTTGCCGGCCTCTTCACCTCGGTCGCCTACAATCGCTCGCCCTGGGAAATCCCGCTGCTGCGCCACAAGGTCGAAACCGTCAGTAAGCGCGCCGGCTTCAACCCGCAGAGCCACGACGGCAAGGCGCTGGCTCATATCCTCGAAATCTATCCGCGCGACGAACTATTCCAGATCGACATTGACGAATTGCTGGAAACCTCGCTCGGCATCCTCAATCTGCAGGACCGCCAGCGCGTCGCCCTCTTCGTGCGCCGCGATCCTTATGAGCGCTTCGTCTCCTGCTTCGTCTATCTGCCGCGCGACTGGCAGACGACGGAACTGCGCCAGCGCATCCAGAACATTCTCTGCAAGGCCTTCAACGGCCGCGTCTCCAATTACTTCGTGCATCTCACGGAAAGCCCGCTGGCGCGCGTTCATCTCATCATCGCCACCAAGCCCGGCGAGATCCCACCCTATGACGTCAAGGAACTGGAACAGCTGGTGGCCGACGCCTGCCGCTCCTGGGCCGATCATTTGAAGGAAGCGTTGATCGAGACCAAGGGCGAGGCCGAGGGGCTCAACCTGCTGCGCCTTTACGGCGACGCCTTCCCGCTGGGCTTCGAGGAATATTTCAACGCCCATGCCGCCGTCTCCGATATCGACCGCATCGAAGAGGCGCTGAAATACAACAAGACGGCGATCAACCTCTATCGCCCGATCGAGGCGGCGGAGAACGAGCTGCATTTGAAGCTCTATAAATCCGGCGACAAGATTGCGCTCTCGACCGTGCTACCCTCGCTCGAGAATTTCGGCCTCAAGGTCATCAGCGAGAACCCGTTCGAAATCCGGCCCGCCGGCCAGGAACAGCCGATCTGGATCCACGCCTTCACCATGGTGACGGCGGATGGGCGCGAAGTCGACATCGCCGCCATCCGCGACAAGTTCCATGAGGCTTACGCCAAGATCTGGGAAGGCCAGATGGAGGATGACGGCTTCAACCGCCTCGTCATCACCGCGGGGCTCGGTTGGCGCGACATCACTTTGGTGCGCGCCTATTGCAAATACCTGCGCCAGGCGGCAATCGCCTTCAGCCAGGCCTATATGGAGACGACGCTCAACGCCAATCCCGGCATCACGCGCAACATCGTGCAGCTCTTCCATGTGCGCAACGATCCGGCCTTTGCCGGCAATCGCGACGAGAAGTCGCTGCAGATCGCCGAAAAGATCGGCCAAAAACTCGATGCCGTTGTCAATCTCGACGAGGACCGCATCCTCCGCCGCTATTTGAATGCCGTGCAGTGCACGCTGCGCACCAATTTCTACCAGCCGGCGGCGGAAGGGGGCCCGAAGGAATACGTCTCCTTCAAGCTCGACTCCCACAAGATCGAGGAATTGCCGCTGCCACGGCCGGTGGTCGAAGTCTTCGTCTACTCACCCCGCGCCGAGGCCATTCACTTGCGCGGTGGCAAGGTGGCGCGTGGCGGCATCCGCTGGTCAGACCGGCGCGAGGATTTCCGCACCGAGGTTCTGGGCTTGATGAAGGCGCAGATGGTGAAGAATGCCGTCATCGTGCCGGTGGGCTCCAAGGGCGGCTTCGTCGTGAAGCGCCCGGTCCAGGGCGACCGCGACGCCGTGATGGCCGAGGTTGTGCATTGCTATAAGACCCTGATGCGCGGCCTTCTCGACATCACCGACAATCTCGCCGGCGGTTCGGTGAAGCCGCCGGTAAAGGTCGTTCGCCATGACGGCGACGACCCCTACCTCGTCGTCGCCGCCGATAAGGGCACGGCGACTTTCTCCGACATCGCCAACTCAGTGTCGCGCGATTACGGCTTCTGGCTGGATGACGCTTTTGCCTCAGGCGGTTCGGCCGGCTACGACCACAAGAAAATGGGCATCACGGCGCGGGGTGCCTGGGAATGCGTGAAACGCCATTTCCGCGAACTCGACCACGACATCCAGAATGTCGATTTCTCCTGTGTCGGCGTCGGTGACATGTCGGGCGACGTGTTCGGCAATGGGATGCTGCTGTCGCAGCACACCAAGCTCATTGCCGCCTTCAACCACATGCACATCTTCCTCGACCCCAGCCCGGACGTGAAGAAGAGCTTTGCCGAGCGCCAGCGCCTCTTCAACCTGCCGCGTTCGGCCTGGAGCGATTACGATGCCAAGCTGATTTCCCCCGGCGGCGGCATCTTCGAGCGCAAGGCGAAATCGATCAAGCTGAGCGCGGAAGTGAAGCAGCGTTTCGGCTTCACCCAGGATCAGGTGACGCCAAACGAGCTCATCCAGCTGCTCCTGAAAGCCGAGGTCGATCTGCTGTTCTTCGGCGGCATCGGCACCTATGTGAAGTCGAGCGACGAGACCCATGCCGATGTCGGCGACCGCGCCAATGATGCCGTGCGCATCAATGCCGAGGACGTCCGCGCTCGCGTCATCGGCGAAGGCGCCAATCTGGGCTGCACCCAGCGCGGCCGCATCGAGGCGGCACTCACGGGCAAGCGCCTCAATACCGACGCCGTCGACAATTCTGCCGGCGTCGACACCTCCGATCACGAAGTCAACATCAAGATCCTCATCAACGAGGCCGTGGCGGCGGGCGATCTGACGTTGAAGCAGCGTGACAAGCTGCTGGCCGAAATGACCGACGAGGTGGGTGGGCTGGTCCTGCGCGACAATTACCTGCAATCCCAGGCGCTTTCTGTGGCCGAGGCGCAAGGCTATACGCTCCTCGACCAGCAGGGCCGCTTCATGCGGGCGCTGGAGCGCACCGGCCAGCTCAACCGCGAGGTCGAATACCTGCCTGACGACGAGACGCTGCGCCATCGCCTGACGCAGCGCATCGGCCTCACCCGTTCCGAAAGCGCCGTCCTGCTCGCTTATTCCAAGATGGCGCTTTATGACGAGCTGCTGCCCTCGGATCTCCCCGACGATCCGCAGCTCGCCGATGATCTCATCACCTATTTCCCCAAGAAACTGCAGGAGGGCTATCAGCCGCTCATCGCCAAGCACCGCCTGCGGCGCGAGATCATCTCGACCGTCGTCACCAACTCCCTCGTCAATCGCATGGGGGCTACTTTCATCCATGTGACCAAGGAAAAAACCGGGCAAAGCGCTTCGGCGATCACCCGCGCCTATGCCATCACCCGCGGCGCCTTCAAGCTCCGCGACATGTGGACGTCGATCCAGGGGCTCGACAACAAGGTTTCGGCCAGCGTCCAGACCTCGATGCTGACCGAGATCAACCGTTTGGCCGAACAGGCGACCTTGTGGTTCCTCCGCAATTGCGAGCACCCGCTCGACATCGCCGCCAACATCGCGGGCACGGCGCCGGGCATCGCCGCCATTGAAGCGGCGCTGCCGAAGATCATCTCCGCGGCGGACAGCCAGGCCAACCAGAAGCGCCAGGGCGCCCTGCAATCGGCGGGTGTCCCTGAAGCACTCGCCCGGCGCATCTCGCAACTTGGATCGCTCGCCATGATCCTCGACGTGGTGAAGATCGCGGCGCAGACCAAGATCAAGGTCGAGGATGTGGCGGCGACCTATTTCGCCATCGGCGACCAGTTCAACATCGACTGGCTGCGGAGCGGTGCCAAGGGCCTCATCGGCGACAGCCATTGGCAGCGCCTGGCGGTGTTCGCGATCATCGACGATCTCAATACCCACCAGCGCGATCTCACGGCCGCGGTCCTCGCCAACGATCTGGCCTTGACCGGCGAAAAGGCGATCGAAGGTTGGAAATCCGGCCGCAACGCTGCCTTGCCCCGTGCCGAAGCTCTGTTCGCCGATCTGCGGCAAGTGGGCAAACTGGAACTCGCCATGCTGGCGGTGGCCAACCGCGCGCTCAGGAGCTTGTTGGATTAAGTAACCCCCTAACCCCGACCCTCTCCCCGCAAGCGGGGCGAGGGTCGGGGTGAGGGGCTCTTTCTTTAAATCTTGCCGCCACCGAAAATAAGCCGCAACCCCAGCGCCGCCATCACGGCGCCGGCGGTGCGGTCGATCCAGGCCTTGAAGCTCAAGTAAACGGCACGCGGCCGCGCGGTCGAGAAGGCGAGTGCCACGGCGCTGTACCAGCCGCCCTCAATGAGAAACAGGATGAAGGGCAGGATCATGATGACGGCAAGCGAAGGCCGCGCCGGCAGCAAGGCTGCAAACACGCTCGAATAGAAGATCACCGTCTTCGGATTGCTGAGCTGCGTGCCCAGTGCCAGCAGGAAGGTGCGGAACAATCCACCGCGCATCTGCGTCATGTTACCGGCGGTGAGGGGTTCCCTCGCCCCGCGCCACAGGCGAACCCCAAGATAGACGAGATAGGCACCACCGCCGAGCTTGAAGCCCATATAGAGCCATTCGACCTGCATGAAGATCGCCTGCAGGCCGACGACCGCGAGTGTGGCGAGGAACATCCCGCCGACGCCCATGCCCAACGCCGAAGCGAGGCCATGCCCGCGCGACTGGGAGAGCGATATCCGCGCCACCAGCAGAAAACTCGGCCCCGGGCTGATGGCACCGACCAGGATGGCGGCCATGATGGCCAGGACGGACATGAACTCGGTCATGAATGAGCTCCTTTGGTTGCAGTGCCAAACTCAAATTGTCATGACCCGCCATATTTGTCGGCTGCGGCGGGGCCATCCACGCGCGAGCCGGCGACATGAGGGGCTTGATAGCCAATGGTAAACGGGGCGAGAACAGCCCTGGAATCGAGCAGCAAGGGCGCCTCGGCACCAAATGTCAGGCGCTCGCCCGGGAAATCCGGCCGTCTGCCGGAAAATTGGCTGATCTCGGACGACATATCGGGGTCGCTGGCTCACGCGCTCGAATAGGCTGGCAGGAAACCTGTCAGATGCCGGCCTGTCAATGGCAAGTTTCAAGGTTTTCTTTGCTTTTCCGCCTCTTGGCGGCTATCACTGGCCCCGGTCGGCCGTCCGCCGGCAGGGCCCGGGATGGGGCTCCATGCGCGGCGATTTCGAGGCGGCTTTCGGAACAGGCATTGGACGGTCGGGGATATGCAGGGGCCAGACGGCACTGGGGATGGCACTGGGGGCAGCACAGGGGTCTCCAATGGCGGGGACGATCTGAGCCAGCTCAGGCAGAAGATCGATGCGATCGACAGCCAGCTTCATGATCTGCTGATGCAGCGGACGGAGCTTGCGGTGGCCGTCGGCGCTGCCAAGGCGGCAAAGCAGCCGCTCACCGGGGAATCGCCCGCCGAGGGCGCCAAGTTTATCCGCCCCGCGCGCGAGGCAAAGATCCTGCGCCGTCTCGCCGCCCGTCATATGGGCAAGCTGCCCAAGGCCGTGGTCGTGCGCATGTGGCGCGAGATGATCTCCGCCCTCCTGCAGGTCGAAGGCCCCTTTGCCGTCGCGGTCTATGCCCCGGCCACGCAGCCGGGCTTCTGGGATGTGGCGCGCGACCATTATGGCAGCCGTGTCAAGATCCTGACCTTCAGCCGCGTCGACCGCGCGCTCTCGGCCGTCATGGACGGCTCGGCCACCGTCGCCGTGCTCCCTTTCCCGCGTGAGGACGATACCGGGCCCTGGTGGCGCCGCCTGGTCGGCTCGGCCCAGCTGCCGCACGTCATCGCGCGCCTGCCCTTCGGCGATCCCGGCAACCAGCGCAATCCGGATCTCCAGGCTCTCGTCGTCGGCCGGACGCCCACCGAACCCACGGACCGCGACCATTCGCTGCTGGTCCTCGAGACCGCCGAGCCGGTGAGCCGCTCGACCTTCCGCCAGGCCCTGGCCGGCGTCGGCCTCAGCACCAGCTTCATCCATGGCGGTCGCGACCAGCAGGAAGCCGATCTCAACCTCGCCGAGGTTGCCGGCTATATCGATGGCAGCGACCCGCGCCTCGGCCTCGTCGCCAGCGCGCTGGGCAAGGGCGCCCGGCTGCACAGCATCGGCTCCTATGCCGAACCCCTCACCAAAGAAGAACTGGCCGACGACAAATCGGGCCATTGACACGAAAGCGGGCGCATAGCCTCGCGCCCTGGAGCTGACATCATGACACTGCAAGTTCGCCCCGGAATTCTCGACATCGCCGCCTATGTACCGGGCGAGCATGATCTGCCCGGCTCCGGCCCCATCTACAAGATGTCGTCGAATGAAAGCGCGCTCGGCGCCAGCCAGCTCGCCATGGACGCCTACGCCGAAGGCGCCGCCGAGCTCCACCGCTATCCCGACGGCGCCAGTCATATGCTGCGTTCCGCCCTTGCGCGCGAAGTCGGCGGCAAGGAAGACGAGATCATCTGCGGCACGGGCTCCGACGATATCCTCGTCCTCATCACCCGCGCCTATGCCGGCCCCGGCGACGAGGTGCTCTATTCACGCCATGGTTTCCTGATCTATCCGATTGCCGCGCAATCGGTCGGTGCCACACCCGTGACGGCACCGGAAAAGAACCTCACCACCGATGTCGACGCGCTGCTCGCGGCCGTGACACCTCAGACCAGGATCTGCTTCGTCGCCAATCCCAACAATCCGACCGGCAGCTATATCCCGGCCGCGGAAATGCGGCGCTTGCGTGAAGGCCTGCCGGCCAATGTCTTGCTCGTGATCGACGCCGCCTATGCCGAATATGTGAACGCGCCCGATTACACCGATGGCGCCGAGCTGGTGAAGGCATACGACAACGTCATCATGTCGCGCACCTTCTCCAAGATCTACGGCCTCGCTGCCGTGCGCCTGGGCTGGGCCTATGGCCATAAATCGATCATCGACGTGCTGCACCGCATCCGTGGCGTCTTCAACGTGGCGGCCCCGGCGCAGCTCGCCGGTGTCGCGGGCCTTGCCGACAAGAACCATGTGAAGCGTTCCAAGGCGCATAACGATTACTGGTTGCCCTGGTTCGTGAACGAGGTGAAGCGCATCGGCCTTCATCCCTATCCATCCGTCGGCAATTTCCTGCTGGTGCGTTTCCCGACGGATCCGAAGCTCAACGCCGATGCCGCCGAGAAGTTCTTGAAGTCGCGCCGCGTGCTGGTCAGGAAAATGGGCGCCTATGGCCTGCCCGATTGCCTGCGCATCACCATCGCCGAAGAAGCCGCCGTGAAGGCCTGTGCGCAAGCCCTGGCCGATTTCGTGGCAGAAGCGGCAACGCAATGACCGATCCGCTCTTTGGCCGCATCGCCTTTATCGGCATCGGCCTCATCGGCTCGTCGCTCGCCCGTGCGGTGGCCGAACAGAAACTTGCCGCCGAGATCGTCATCTTCGACGCCAGCGCCGATGCCCGTGCCGCCGCCGCCGAGCTGAAACTGGGCCATGTGGTCGATAGCGCCGCCGCCGCGGTTGCCGGTTCCGACCTCGTTATCCTCGCGACGCCGATTGGTGCCTATGCCGATCTTGGCCCCGTCATCGCGCCGCATCTCAAGAAGGGCGCCATCCTCACCGATGTGGGCTCCGTGAAGCAGGCGGTCATCCGCGACCTCGGCCCCCATGTGCCGGAAGGGGTGCATTTCATTCCCGGCCACCCGATTGCGGGCACCGAGCATTCCGGCCCCCGCGCCGGCTTTGCCGAGTTATTCAAGGGCCGCTGGGCGATCATCACGCCCGTCACCGGCACCGACCCGGCCGCGACCGCCAAGCTGCAACAGCTCTGGTCCGCCGTCGGCTCGATGGTCGAGGTGATGGAGCCCGGCCATCACGACCAGGTGCTGGCCATCACCTCGCATCTGCCGCACTTGATCGCTTACACCATCGTTGATACGGCGACACAATTGGAGACCTCGACGCAATCCGAGGTGATCAAATTCTCGGCTTCGGGCTTCCGCGACTTCACACGCATTGCTGCGTCGGACCCCACCATGTGGCGCGATATCTTTTTGAACAACCGCGAGGCAGTCCTCGAAATCCTCGGCCGCTTCACCGAGGATCTCACGGCCTTGCAGCGCGCGATCCGCTGGGGCGAGGGTGACAAACTCTTCGACACCTTCACCCGCACCCGTGCCGTGCGCCGCGGCATCATCGACGCGAAACAGGCATGACGATGACCACACGCCGCAAGACCTGCCGCGACATGGACGAGGTGCGCGCCGAGATCGATGCGCTTGACCGCGACATTGTGGCGTTGCTCGCTGACCGGCTGCATTTCATCGGCGAGGCGGCGCGCATCAAGGCCGACCGCGACGCCGTCCGCGACGAACCGCGCATCGAAGACGTGGTTAAGAAAGTCCGCGCGGAAGCCGCCAAGGCCGGCATCGACCCCGACTTCGTCGAGCCGCTCTACCGCGACCTCATCGAGCGCTCCATCGCCCACGAATTCGCCCTATTCGACCGCTTGCGCAAGTCTTCCTGACAGCGCGTGCATTCCCCCAAGAAATGCCGTCATCCCCGGGCGAAGTCCCGGGGATCCAGTGGTGGCGCTTGATGGACTGGATGCCCGGGTCGAGCCCGGGCATGCCGGTCAGAAAGGGGCGCAGCAAAACCACACACCGCACCCTGTAAAATTCACTTGCGATCCCCCCCGATTTTCCGTAACTCCCGAAGTTCGGGGCTATTCGGTCGACAATCCCGCGCTTGCCGCGCTACCCGGGATACCTATGGGGGCAACGCCGGCTGCGCTATCTGACGCAGCAACACCGACCGTCGTTTTTTCGAACATGAGGTAGATGATGGCAAAATTCCCTTATAAGGGCCGCATTGTAATGATTGGCTATGGCTCGGTCGGCCGGTGCACGATGCCGCTGATCGAGCGTCACTTTGACATGCCTTTGAGCCGCGTCACGGTGGTCGACGGTCACGACCATTCCGAAGATGCCGCGCGCTTCATCGAGAAGGGTGTCAATTACATCGTCGAGCCCCTGCACGAGGGCAATTATATCAAGGTGCTGTCGAAGCAGCTCTCGAAGGGTGATCTGTTGATCAACCTCTCGGTCGAGGTCGATTCGCTGGCGCTCATCGCCTGGTGCCAGAAGTCCGGGGTGCTCTATATCGACACCTGCATCGAACCCTGGGCCAATTATTACGACAACACCGCCATTCCGGAAGAGCAGCGCACGAACTATTTCCTGCGCCATCGCGCCCTGGAAGCGGCGAAGAAGTTTCCCAAGAACGGCCCCTCGGCGCTGCTCACGCATGGCGCCAATCCGGGCCTCATCACCCATTTCATCAAGCAGGGCCTGCTCGACGTCGCGCGCATGCGCGGCCTCAAATTCTCGAAGCCGAAGAGCCGCGAGGATTGGGCCAAGCTGATGCGCGATGCCGGCGTCAAAACCATTCACGTCGCCGAGCACGATCTGCAGGTGACCGACGTGCCGAAGCTTCCCGGCGAGTTCGTCAATACCTGGTCGATCCCGGGTTTCGTCGGCGAAGGCTGCCAGCCGGCCGAGCTTGGCTGGGGCACGCATGAGAAGAAGATTCCGGAGAATGCCGGCCAGCATAAGGTGGGCTCGAAGGCCGCGATTTACCTGCGCCAGCCGGGCTGCACCACCGAGGTGCGCTCCTGGACACCGCATGGCGGCCCGATGATCGCCTATCTCATCACCCATGGCGAATCGATCACCACCGCCGATTACTTCTCCGTCACTGAGAAGGGCAAGGTGACCTATCGCCCGACAGTGCATTACGCCTATCACCCCTGCGACGATGCCGTTCTGTCGGTGCGTGAGTTCCAGGAAAAGAACTTCACCATGCAGAAGGATGTGCGCCTGCTGGGTGAGGAGATCGTCGACGGCATCGACGAGCTCGGCGCTTTGCTGATGGGCGATTTCGGCGCCTATTGGTACGGCTCGCAGCTCTCGATCCACGAGGCGCGCCGCATCATGGGTGTGGAATACAACGCGACCTCGCCGCAGATCGCCTCGCCGGTTCTCGCCGGTGCCATGTGGCTCATCGAGAATCCCAATCGCGGCGTCGTGGAACCGGAAGAGATCGACCACGACTACATCCTCGACATCTGCCGGCCCTATCTGGGTCCGGTGGTCGGCTGCTACAGCGATTGGACACCGTTGAAGGACCGCAATGTCCTCTTCAAGGAAGAAAATCTCGATTTGACCGACCCGTGGCAGTTCGAGAACTTCCGCGTTCGGCGGTAAGCATTGGCCAAAAGTGGGTGCCCGGGGCTTAACCCGGGGATCCACTGCCGGAGAGAATTGAGAAAGGCCCGCTCTTTTCGAGCGGGCCTTTTCTTTTAGAAATTGAAACTCGGCAGCTTTGCGAGCTTCACCGGCCCCAGCCACAAATGCCCCTGTTGCAGGCTGAGGCTCAGATCGACATATGCTTTGCCCGTATCGTCCGGTTTGGCGAGACCCTGCACCATGATCCGCGCCGTCTTGGCGCTGCGCTCATCGAGCAGGCCATCGCGATCGAGCATATCCACCGTCTCGGCGACACCATGCGCCCGCAAGGTGATTGCGCCCAAGGGCTGCAAGGCTTCATCGAGCGCCAGCGTCCCCTCGCCCGCCGCATCGAGCGGCTTCTGCGCGAAAGAGAACGCCTTCACTTCGAGCACGCCGCCCGCCTGTGCCCAACCACGCAAGGCCGTGCCGAGATCCGGCGCCATCGGCACCGGCCCCATCACGGCGCCGCGTGCGGCCACGAGCTCGATCGGCCCGGCGGTCACGGCGCGCTGACCCTCGGGCAATTGCACGTTCGCAGCCGCCAGATCGAAACCAAGGAAGGGCTGGTGATAATCGGCGGGCGGCACTTTCGGAATATCGACACTGCCATCGAGTGCGCCCGCCTTATAGACGCCCGGCGAACCGCTGAAACTGACATCGCGAGCCGTCACGATGACGGTGTTGAGGTTCCAGGGCTTGATCTCGGCAATGACGGAAGCCGCCACGATTTGCGCCGGGGCGGCACCTTGCAGCAGCATCTCCGCAGCGCCGAAATCGCGCCGGAAGGTCAGCGGAAAGCCGCCGATCGATCCGTCGGCAAGGCGCACGTCGTTGCCACCCGCGCGCTGCTCGGCGACCCAGACCTCGATCCCCGCCTGCAGCTTTGCCGCCACGAAGAACCAATAGCCGGTATAGGCAGCACCCAGGACGAGAATCAGCCCGAGGCCGAGAAGCGTCGGCAACTTCACGCTTTCACGATCATGCTTGCGCCTGGGCCGGCTTATCCGAGGTCGGAATGGCCAGGCGGTCCTTGTTGAGCTTGCGCTCCACCCAGTTGAGGCCGCGCGTCAACACGAAGACGGTGACGAAATAGACGATGCCGGCGCCGATCAGCGTGTCGTAGACGCGATAGGTGTCGACACGGATTGAAGTCGCCGTGCCCATCACCTCATATACCGTGACCAGCGAAGCGACTGATGTCACCTTGAGCAGCAGGATCGTCTCCGAGCTCATGGTCGGCAGGCAGATGCGCACGGCGCGCGGCAATGTGATCCGCCAGAAGACCTGGGCCCGGCTCATGCCGAAGGCGCGCGCCGCCTCGATCTCGCCATGCGGCACGGCGAGGATGGCACCGCGCAGGATTTCGCCGGTATAGCCCGCCGTATTGAGCGAGAGCGCGAAGATCGCGTAGTAGAGCCCGTTCTTCAGAAACGGATAACCGCGCATCATCCAGCCCGGAATCAGTTCGCCCAGGCCGTAATAGATAAAGAAGAGCTGAATGAGGAAAGGCGTACCGCGCATCGTAAAGATGAAAGCGCGCGCCGGGATCCAGAGAAGCGGATTGGGATTGAGACGGGCCAGTGCCACTGGCACGGCGAGAGAGTTCCCAATGACACTGGAAGTAATGGTGAGTAGCAAGGTGAGTGGCAGGACAGCAATAAGCTGCGGCAGCACCACGGTGATCATATAGATCGGATCGAATTTCATCCCTGTGCCCCGCTCCTTAAGCGCGCCTGACGCCGCGATTGGCGCGCTTTTCGAGACGGCCGGTGACATACATGGAAACGCCCGACACGATCATGAACACAATGGCGGTCGCCCCGTAATAGAAGATGAAATGCTTGGTCTGTGTGGCGGCGCCGCGACCGACCGACATGATGTCGCCAACCGCCGCCACCACGCTCACAAAGGCGCTGTCCTTGGTGATGTTGAGCCACTGGTTGCCAAGCCCCGTGATCGAATAGCGGATCATCTGCGGCAGGATGATGCGCACGAAACGCCGTGGCCCATGCATGCCGAAGGCCTTCGCCGCTTCGATCTGCCCCTTCGGCACCGCCTGGATGCCGCCGCGCAGGACGTCGGTGAGATAGGCACCATAGATGATGCCGAGTGCCGCGATGACGGCGCCAAACGGGTTGATCTCCACTCCACGCTCGGCGAGGCCCAGCCCCACCAGCACGCTGGAGAGGGTCGAGGTGCCGGCATAGAAAATGAGGATGATGAGCAGCAGCTCCGGCACCGACCTCACGACCGTGGTATAGACCTCACCGGCGCGGTTGAGCGCCCGCACATGGCACAGCTTCGACCAAGCACCCAGCATGCCAATGCCAAAGGCAATGATATAGGCGCATGCCGAGATGAAGAGCGTGATGTAGATGCCCTTGAAGAATTCGTCGCCATAGCCCGTCTCACCCCAGGCTAGCGTCGCCCATAAGGATTGTGCAGCCGCCAAAGCTGGCCCCCATCGTAAAACCTGTTCCCTGCATCGGCCGGTTTGCCCGGCTCGTAGCTATGCAGGATCGTACCCCCCGCCCCCCGCCGGCAGCAATACCGCATTGCGGCGCCAATAGACAAAAGCGGGGCGTATGAAAGCAAAACCGCCCGGCCAGGGGGCCGGGCGGTTCCGATTGCAGCATCAATCCGCTTAGTTGGTCGCCGTGAAGCTCGGCTTAATCAGCATGCCGGTCAGTTCCGGATACTTCGCCGTGATCTCGTCATACTTGCCGCTGACGACCACGTCCTTGATCGCCGCGTTGAGCAGGTCGAGCGTCGCCTGGTCATCCTTGCGGACGGCGGCACCGACGCCTTCACCCATGATCGGATCCTGCGGCACGACGGCCTTTTCTTCGTAATCCTTGCCAGCGTCCGAAGCGAGGAACGGGGCCAGGGTCGAACGGCCTTCCTGGACGTAGTCGACGCGGCCGGCGGCGAGATCGGCCAGCGCCGTGTCGAGACCGTCATAGGTCTTGATTTCGGCGGCGGAGCCGAAGCGCTTCTGCAGGAACTTCGAGTGGATCGTGGCGTTCTGCGCGCCCATGATCTTGCCCTTCATCGATTCCGCGTTGTCGAAATCGATCTTCGTCGCATCCGACTTCGGCCCGATGATGATCGTGGTCGAGTCATAATAGAAATGCGTGAAGTTGACCTGCTGCTTGCGGTCTTCGTTGATCGTCATCGAGGCGAAGATAAAATCGATCTTGCCTTCCTGCAGTGCCGGGATGATTCCATCCCAGGCCGTCGGGAAAAGCTCGCACTTGATCTTCGCCGCGTCGCACACCGCCATGGCGAGATCGACTTCCCAGCCGGTCCACTTGCCGCTGGTGTCCTTGGTGGCAAAGGGCGGATAGTCGGTCTGGTCCATACCGACCTTGTAAACCTTATCCTCGGCATGCGCGCTGACGGCCATGACGGCGAGGACGGCACCGGCGACGATGCTCCCAAACAAGCTCTTTTTCATGATCATTCCCTGGTCAAAGTTGCCCTGTTTAAACCTCTGATACCGATCCTCTTGCTGCCGTCCCGCTGACCGCTCTGATGTCGGCCTTGAGGCGGGGGTAAAGGGTCGGCTCAGGCAAAAGACTAGCACAAGGAAATCCGGCTTGGGTAGCAGCCATACGGGTGTCAAACAGACAAATCCGCGTGAGAAAGCCCTGTGATTGGACGGTGTTAACCCTCAAATCGCCGGAAGCAGCCCCTCGCCCCAACCCTCTCCCCGCAAGCGGGGCGAGGGAGTCTCCAGCGAGTCACGGCAGCTAGCCCCTCGCCCCACGAAGTGGGGAGTGGGGCCTTTTCTGAAGCGCGCTCACGCCTTCCCCAGGAACGCCTCGAACCGGTCCATGGCTTCCGACAGCCGCTCGTTGGACTGGGCGTAGCAGAGGCGCAAATAGCCCTCGCCGCCGGCACCGAAAGCCGTTCCCGGGGCAAGCCCCACGCGCCCCTCGACCACCAGACGCTTGCAGAAATTGAGCGCGGCATCGGGCGCATCGCCAAGCTCGGCCACCTGCAGCATCAGGTAGAACGAGGCGTCGGCGGGGATGACGCGGACACGATTCATGCGCCCCAAGCGCTCAAGCACCAGGTCGCGCCCGCTCTTGCAGCGCGCCACCATCCATTTCACCCAATCCTCGCCATCGCGGATCGCCTTCACGCAGGCCGCCTGCAGGAAGGGCTGTCCGCCCGAGGTATTGAATTCCAGCAATCGCTCGAAGGCGGTCGTGGCTGCCCGCGGCATCACCATCCAGCCCACGCGCCAGCCGGTCATCGCCCAGGTCTTCGAGAAGGAATTGACCACGAAGACCGGATCGTCGGGCGTCGCGATCTCCAGGAACGAGGGCGCCACCGGGCGGTTATAGACCAGGCGGTTGTAGACCTCGTCGGCGATGAGCGCGATGCCGCGTGTCCGGCAGAAATCGAGCAGCGCCTTGCGCTGTTCCTCCGGCATGATCCAACCGGTGGGATTGCCGGGCGAGGCCACATAGATGGCGCGCGTGCGTGCGTCGCAGGCGGCAAAGAGCTTTCCAAGATCGAGATGCCAACCGTCATCCTCGCCTTTGAGCGGCACCTGTCGCGCCTCGCCACCCATGATCGTGACGGCACGATAGATGTTCGGCCAGACCGGGCTGACGCAGACCATATTGTCGCCGGCACCAATCAGCGATTGCACGATCAGCATCATCGCGTTCATGCCCGATGACGTCACCGCGATGCGATCCTCGGTGAGTTCGATGCCATAGAGGCGGCGGTGATAATCGATGAGCGCGTCGCGCAGCTCCGGAATGCCGCGCTTATAGGTATAGAAGGTCTTGCCTTCTTTAAGCGCCTCGGCCGCCGCGTCGCAGACGAATTTGGTGGTCGGCAGATCGCCTTCGCCCACCCACAGGCCAATGACGTCCGGCACGTGAAAGCCCATCTTCCACACATCGACGATCTGCGAATCCTCGAGGGAGGCGATGGCGGGGCGAAGATTGAGGCCTGCTGTGGTGGGGGCGGTCATGGCGGGAAGATCTCGTCAAGGTGAACGGGGTTGCGCGATCGCCGCGGCAGCCGGCTTTTTCTCACGCGGGCGCCACAGCACTAGAAGGTTGCCGGACATTACCAAAGCAAAGCCCAGTCCCGCCAGGGGCGACCAGCTATAGCCTTCCAGGAAAGTGGAAAGGGTGAGGGCCACGATCGGGAACATGACGCTGGAATAGGCGGCCCGCGCCGCACCGATGCGCTGCACCAGATGCAGATAGCAGCCGAAGCCGATCACGGTGGCAAAGAGCGCCAGGCCAATGAGCGAGATCGTATAAGCGGGCCGCGGATCGTAATTGAAGCTCGCCCCGGCAGCGAGGGCGAAGCCCAGGCAGAACAGCGCCCCGAAGCTCATGCCGATGGTGTTGGATTGGATGACCGGGATCTCCAGCGCCTTCAATCGCACGCTCACCATATTGCCGAGCGATGCAAGATAAGTGGCAAGCAGTGAGAGACCGAGGCCCAAAGCCGGCGCCGAGCCGAGCCCATTGCTGGCAAGCTCCGGATAGAAGACGAGGCAAAGCCCGGTCAACCCGATGAGGGCCACCACGAAGGCGCGACCGTCGATCTTCTGCCGGAAGAACAGTGCCAGGTTGATGATGTTCATCATCGACATGGTGGAGAAGCAGACCGCGAGCAACCCGCTCACCAGATGGCTTCCTGCAAAATAGAACAGGATGTAATTGCCGCAGAAGAGACACATCCCCTGCACCGCCATCAAGAGAACGACGCGGGCCGGAAAGCGCAGCGAGCGCCGGGTGACGGCACAGAAGCCGATGAGAATCACGGCGGAGAGCAGGAAGCGATAGCTAAGCGACACCTGCGGCGCCACGACGCCCAATTGCTGCTCGATCCCGTACCAGGACGACCCCCAGATCAGCACGACCAGTGTGTAAAGCGCCCAGACGGGCATGCAGATCACTCCCCTCAACGAGAAGTGCCGACGCTAGTGGCCCAGCACTATTCGCACAATTTCCGATACGGCATGCGTGTCATGCGACGGGCAATGTGTGGAGACAATGGTACCATTGAATTGCCATCCCCCGCGAAGACGGGGGATGACAACAGGGTTCGGGAATTCTCACGCCACCAGATTGAAGAATATCCGCGTGTTGTCGTAGCCGGCGGCGATGGTCAGGCGATCGCCGGGGCTCACGGCGATGGGTTCCTTGAAGAAATGCGCCGCCTGCTTCCAGTGATTGGTGCGGTTATGGCTGTCGGAGCGGTAGACGACGTCCTCGAACATGTGAAGGTCGAACCAGAAGGCGACACCGTGGCAGAGGCCCGCTTCCGTCACCGGCACGACCAGCCGGTGGCTGTCCATCTCCTTCATGTCGACGCGGAAGTCGAAATCGAGTGCCGCGAAGCGGTCGGAGAGGCGCCGGTGTGGGTCGCTTGCGAAATCGATCACCGCGTAACCTGGCGAGCGGAAGCGATCCATCACCGACATGTCGAAACCGGCGATCTCGCCTACCGGATTGATCCGCGCCAGATGATCGCATTCCAGCAACACGCCATAGACGGTTGAGGCTTCGGGGATGATGCGCCCCTCGGGCTTCACCAGATTCTCCCGCGCGTGGCGGATGATGGACAGCATATTGGGCGCCAGCATGCCGACATTGATGAGTTCCGACACAAAGAGATCTGCCTTTTCCGGCAGGTCTTCGCCCAATCGCAATTGCGTTGATTTCTTGGTGATGACGGTGATCCTGTCGGCATAGCCATTGGCCGCGATGATGTCGCGCGCGGCATCGGCGATGGTCGGCAGCACCTCGCAAGTAACGACTTGGCCGGCACCGGCGCGCGCCGCCATCATCGAAACAATGCCGGAACCGGTGCCGATCTCGAACACCAGATCGCCGGGCCGCACCGCGCGCTGCAATGCGCTGTCATAGGCCTCGTTGCGCTCCTCGTCATTGATCATCGGGATATGCCAGGCCGGCACCATCGACGACAATTGCAGGCGCAGGGCGAAATTGAGATCCTCATCTTCCGGCAGTTCGGCAAGCCCGGCGCGGATCACATCCATCGCGCCGTCGGGCTGCTGCTGATCATGCAGCGCTTGTGCCAGCGACGCATAAGCCGGCGCGCATTTGGGGTCGAGCCGCAGCGCTTCGCGGAAGCAGTTCTCCGCCTCCGGCATGTGGTCGAGCTGGTAGAGAATCTCGCCGGCGTTGAAATGCGCATCGACAAAAGCGGGGTCGTGGCGGATCGCCTCGTTGAAGCAGATCAGCGCCTTGTCGAACTGGCCGCGCCGCTTGAGGGCCATACCCAGATTGTTGATCGCCGCCACCTGCACCGGCGGCCGCGCCAGTGCCTGGCGAAAAGCACCCTCCGCCTCCTCGACCCGGTCGAGGCGCAAGAGGGCGTTCCCCAGATTGTTCCAGGCCATGCTGTCTTCGGGGCGCAACATGGTGGCGCGCCGGAAGCTCACTTCCGCATCGCCATTGCGTCCGAGCGCATAGAGCAGTGCTCCACGGCTGTTATGAAACTGTCCCCAGGTCGGGTCGAGGGTGATCGCGCGTTCAATGAGGTCGAGGGCCTGGGCCGAATCCGCACCACCCTGAAAGCCGATCACGCCGAGAAGATGGACCGCATCGGCATTGTCCGGCTCGCGCGCCACGATATCGGCACAGATCGCACTAGCCTCGCCGAGCTGCCCGTTTTCGATGGCAACCATCACCGGCTCGATGGATTGGGCCCGTTCTTCAGCAGTTTTCATGACTTAAGGCCTTCCGCTCCGCAATTTCGCGGGCAGTCTAGCGCGCAGAATCGGCCGAACGCCAGTTTAGGCGTCGGTCTAGCGGCTTAAGGCCTGGATTTTAAGCGAGGATATTGACCAGCGACCCGCGGCCGCCGGCCGGGGTGTTGCCGGAAGCGGTCGGCGTGGCACTGCCATTGCCGCTGTCGAGTTGCGGGGCCGATGGCGCCTGTGGGGCGCTGGGTGCGGCCCCCGCCACCTGCTTGGCGGCACTCACCGCCTGGCTCAGCAGATTGGCAACGTTCTGATCCTGGTTCTGCTGGCCCTTGATGCCGGCAAAGGCAAGCTGCTGCCCGCGCTGGGCGCTAGCGATCTGGGAGGCGGCAAAACCGGCGGCGGCGACGTCCATGAAATCGGATCCTGATCTCTTAGGCGGTGATGTCGAGGAGGGCTTGGGTATTCTCGGCGTCGGCGCGGATGACCGCCGTATTGGCCTTGAAACTGGTGGCAGCCAAGCTCAGCGAGACGATGTCTTCCGGATCGAGCGAGCCCGCCGCGATGTTCTGGGCGCTCTTTTCGATATCGCTCTGGGCCTTCTTCAGCCCTTCGATGGCCGTGCTGACAGCTGGGGTCGATGAAATTTCCATGGTCACCTCCCTGGCCGCTTGAAACCGCGACCGCTTGTTGGCTCCGGTCTGGAACATAGCCCAGCCCCGTTAAAATTTCGTTTCTTTTCCGCCCTCGAAGCCGAAGCGGATAAATAATGGTTAACAAATTTCCGGCTTTTCGGCAACGCCGCCCCTGACTAAGGTCGCAGCCTCCTTGCATTTTTACCACTTGATCGAGTTTCCGCAGGCTTGTTAGCATCTGCAGCATGACTAATTCGGAAGCCTCACCAGCCATGACCATTCGACCGCGCCGCTCGGTCCTCTATCTCCCGGCCAGCAATGCCCGCGCGCTTGAGAAGGCGCGCTCGCTCCCCGTCGACGCGCTCATCCTCGACCTTGAGGACGCCGTGGCGCCGGAGGCCAAGGAAGCCGCGCGCGCCCAGCTCGCGGCCGCCCTCACGGAAGGCGGCTTTGCCAAGCGCGAGGTCGTCGTGCGCGTCAATGCGCTGGACACGCCCTGGGGTGCCGATGATGTGGCGGCTGTCGCCAAGCTCGGCGCCGATGCGATCCTCTTCCCCAAGATCAACACGCCGGACGATGTGCTGAAAGCGATTGCGGCCCTCGACGAGGCCGGCGCACCGGCGGATCTGCCGATCTGGATCATGGCGGAGACGCCCCGCTGCATCATGGGCATGGATGCGATCGCGGGTGCGAGCAAGCGCCTGACCTGCCTCGTTGCCGGAACCTCGGATTTGAGTCGCGATCTCAGAGCACGTCCCGCACCGGGGCGCATCGGTGTCATCTCGGCGCTCTCGATCATCGTCATCGCCGCCCGCGCCCATGGGCTCGATGCGCTCGACGGTGTGCATCTCGATATGAATGACGATGCCGGTTACTTGGCCGCCTGCGAACAGGGGCGCGATCTCGGCTTCGACGGCAAGACGCTCATCCATCCCAAGCAGATCCCCGGCGCCAACGAAGCCTTCGCGCCGAGTGTCGCCGAGATCGAGCAGGCCAAGGCCATCGTTGCCGCCTGGACCGAGGCACGCGCCGCCGGCAAGGGTATCGTCGTCCTCAATGGCAAGCTGATCGAAAAGCTGCATGTCGAGGATGCCGAGCGCCTCCTCGCCCTCCATGCCGCGATCCTGGAACGGGGCGTAGGGACCAGTTCGGCCGCCGCTTAATCCTTGCCGCCGATACGGTCGACGCAGCCCATCTGGACCAGGCGATCCACCTGATTGTAGGCGCCGAGATTGGGAGCGCCGCCGGCAGCACAGGCCGAGAGGCCGCCGCCAAGCAGCGCCACAATCGTCAGCGACTTGATATATTTGGCAAAAATCGACATTTTCCAACCCTTCCTTAAGAACCGGCACCGCGCTCCGACAATCGGCTTTGCGACCGGCGATGCCCTTAACCTGGGCAATCCTTTCGGTTAGGTTGTGAACCTCTTCACATGACCCGCAGCTTTGCACGACCCTTTGGGGGAGGCCTTCATCAGCACCGACGCTCATAGTTCCCCGACCGCGGGTGGCAATCTCGCCATCCTGGCCGTGCGCGCGCAGTTGCTGGCGAAGAGTTTCCTGTTCCGTGGATTGGAACAGAGTCTGCTCGAACGCGTGGCGCGGCTCTGTCAGCCGCGGCGCCTCAATGTCGGCGAGACCTTGTTCTGGGAGGATGAGCCGGCGGATGCGCTTTACGGTGTCGCCAAGGGCCTCATCCGCATCTGGGTGCATGGTCCGGACGGGCGCGAGTTGACGCTGAACCTGATGGAGAGCGGCGACTTCTTCGGCGAGATCGCCCTCCTCGACGGGTTGCCGCGCACAGCCAGTGCCAGTGCATTGGCCGATACCGAGATGCTGAATGTGCCGCGCGCGGCGTTCCTCGATCTCATGAAGGCGGAGCCAAAACTGGCGCTCCATATCATCGAACTGCTGTGCGAGCGTCTGCGCCACAACACCGACCGCATCCGCGACGCCGCTTTCCTCGATCTCGGCACGCGGCTCGCGAAAACCCTCGAAGCCCTGGCCATGGGCCATGGCGAGGAGAGCGACGAGGGCACCGTCATCACCGCCAAGCTCAATCAAAGCGAACTCGCCCAGCTTCTGGGTGTGACGCGCGAGGCGGTCAACAAGCAGTTGAAGCAATTTGCCCAAGACGGCCTCATCGCCACCAAAGGCAGCCGCATCGTGGTGCGCGACAGCGTGCGCCTATCCGCCCGCGGCAAAATGAAGGAAGAGAGCGCCTAACCCCCAATGACCGACGTCCCTATCGAAGACACGTCCCTCTGGTTCGAAATCGTCATCGTCCTCCTGCTGATCCTGCTCAACGGCTTCTTCGCCATGTCGGAGCTCGCCATCGTCTCGGCGCGCCGCGCGCGGCTGAAACCGATTGCCGATGCCGGCCATCGCGGCGCCAAGAAGGCGCTGGAACTGGCGGATGATCCCACCCAGTTTCTGTCCACCGTGCAGATCGGCATCACGCTGGTTGGCATCGTCGCCGGTGCCTATTCGGGTGCCACACTCTCGGCACCCCTTGCCGCCGTCCTCGACGATTGGGCGCTGATTTCGGCCTATGCCTATCCGATCGCGGTGACGCTGGTCGTGGCCAGCATCACCTATCTCTCACTCATTGTCGGCGAGTTGGTGCCGAAGCGCATCGCCATGAACCATGCGGAATCGATCGCGATGCGCGTGAGCCTCCCCATGGCGTTTATCGCCAAGGTCGGCGCACCTCTGGTCTTCATCCTGCGCGTCTCGACCAATGCGCTCCTTACCCTCATCGGCCTCAGTGCCGACCGCGACACGGCGGTGACGGAAGAGGAAGTGAAGACGATGGTGGCCGAAGGCACCGAAAGCGGCGTCTTCGAGGAGGAAGAGCGGCATCTCATCGACCGCGTGCTGCATTTGGCGGATTACACCATCCGCTCGATCATGACGCCGCGCCCCGATATCGACTGGATCGATCTCAACGATCCGATCGAGAGCATGATGGCGCAGATCCGCGAGAGCAAGCACACGCGTCTCCTTCTCTGCCAGGGTAGCGTCGACGAGGTGGTGGGCGTTGTCCATACCAAGGATCTGCTGCACCAGCTGACTGCCGGCGAGACACTCGACCTTGCCGCCGTGGCGAAACCGGCGCTGACGCTGCATGAGACGACGACCATTCTCAGGCTCCTCGAGCTCTTCCGCAAATCGCCCAGCCACATGGCGGTGGTGCTCGACGAATATGGCAGCGTCGAGGGTATCGCCACGCAATCCGACATCTTCACCGTCATCGCCGGCGAGATGACCGAGGGCGAGACGGAAGACGAATCCATCGCCCAGCGCGCCGATGGCTCGTGGCTGATCGACGGTCGCACCCGCCTCATCGATGTCGAGCGCCGCATCGGCGCCACCGGCTTCGTCCATGCCGATTACGCCACCATCGCCGGCCTGGTGCTGCACCGCCTGGGCCGCGTGCCGAAGGTAGGTGAAAGTGTCACCTATCACGGCTTCCGCATCGAGGTCGTCGATCTCGACGGCCGCCGCATCGACAGGGTGATGGTCGACCGCGTCGAGGCACCGGAAGAGGATTGAGCGTCGCAACGCCGACCCCTCACCTCAACCCCTCAATCTCAGCCATCCTTCTCAACGGTCATCTGCAATCACTCGGGCAGTCGGGGCGGCGTTTTGCGGCGGCTGCCCTTGCGCCGGGACACGGGGGGTAACCTCGCCGGCCCGAGGGGATCGCCTCACCCATGGCGATCCGGGGGAGCCCTGTGTCCACCAGGCTCGGGGGGATGCCGGTTCCCGATCGGCATCGCGGGGCCTCGGCATACCCTGAGCCGAGGCAACGGGGGCCGCTATCACCGCCGACAGGCCAGGCGGAGGTCCATCACCCCGGAATCCCAAGGGAGCCGGTTTATAGCCACCGGCAAAAGGCCGCCAACCTGCGCCCGCCGCCGCAGGGGTTTGATCCTGCAGAGACAGCTTGCGTCGGCAAACAACCGAGTGATTGCAGATGGCCGCTGTCTGGCCGAAACGAGATATGCGCGCGTTCTTTTTTAGTACAGCATTCCTAGTGTTTTGTCAAGAACATTTTAGGAACATATCGCCGCGAACCGGTGTATCCTGCGCGCCTACCGGATGTGGAGATGATGCGATGCCTGACGCCGCCGATCTGCGCCGCCTGTTCGACCGCTGGGAGCAGGTCTGGCATGAGGGGAGATTCGATCTGGTCCCAAGCTGTGTAGCACCGCTTTACATCCGACATGACGAAGCCGGCAGCCGCGTGGTGACGCGCGACGCCTATGCCGCCGAGCTTACCAAGCTGAAGGCAGACCGGCCGGACGTGCGCATCCTGGTCTATGACCACGCCTTGCACGGCAACGCCGCCTGGTATCGCTTCACCATGCGATGGACCGACCGGGTGAGCGGAGAGACGCGTTGCCGCGCCGGCATGCAGAGCTACCGCATCGCGGACGGACTCCTCGCCGAGACATGGGTCATGCTGCAACCGCCGGGATCCGCCTGGAGCGATCCTGTCGCGCAGGAAAGCTGGACGAGCGCGCCGCCGAAGCAAGCGACATAGCGATGATATTTCGATAATCATCAAAATATTCTTGACCGCATCGACCGCCACCTGTTATTTCGACAAACATCGAAATATTGGAGGGCGCCGTGGCGCAGGGTTCAGAAGCGATTGTCACAAGCCTGGGTGCCCTGGCGCATGAGCACCGGCTGGCGGTCTATCGGCTGCTGGTCGCACGCGGGCCGGAAGGACTGCCCGCCGGGAACCTGGCCGAGACGATGGCGATGCCACCCTCCTCGCTCACCTTCCACCTGCAGCAATTGCTGCAGGCGGGTCTCGTCACCCAGCGGCGGCTGGGGCGGCAGATCATCTATGCCGCCGACTTCGCCAACATGAACAGCCTTGTCGCCTATCTCACCGAGAATTGCTGCGGCGGTGGCCAATGCGCCCCCGTCTGCGATCCGACACCCAAGGGAGACGCCCAAGATGAAACGCCTGCACGTCAACGTTGCCGTTGAGAATCTCGAGGAAGCGATCCGCTTCTATTCGACGCTGTTCGCGGCCAAGCCCAGCGTCGAGAAGGCCGATTACGCCAAATGGATGCTGGACGATCCGCGCGTCAACTTCGCCATCACGGCGCGCGGCCGCGAAAGCGGGCTGGATCATCTGGGCATCCAGGTGGAGAACGAGGCCGAGCTTGGCGAGGTCTATGCGCGGCTGAAACAGGCCGAGCGGCCGGTTGTCGACCAGGGCAATGTCACCTGCTGCTATGCCAAATCGACCAAGAGCTGGATCACCGATCCCGCCGGCATTTCCTGGGAGACGTTCCTCACCCATGGTGCCAGCACGGTCTATGGCGGCGACGGCGAGACAGCGCCCGTTGAAACCGCTGCCAGTGCCTGTTGCGGCGACGATCCCTGCGGCACGAAAGCGGCGGCACCCACCGAGTCAGCCTGTTGCGCGTGAGGGGAAAGATGACAAAGAAGACATACAACGTGCTTTTCCTGTGCACCGGTAATTCGGCGCGCTCGATTCTGGCTGAGAGCATCTTGCGCAAAGACGGCACCAAGCATTTCCATGCTTTCTCGGCCGGCAGCCTGCCCAAGGGCCAGGTGCATCCGATGGCGCTCAAAGTGCTCAGCGATGCCGGCTATCCGATCGACGGTTTCCGCTCGAAAAGCTGGGACGAATTCGCCAGCCATGACGCGCCGCAGATGGATTTCGTCTTTACCGTCTGCGACAACGCCGCCGGCGAGGTCTGCCCCGTCTGGCCGGGACAGCCGATCTCGGCGCATTGGGGCATAGAAGACCCGGCCGCTGTCATGGGCTCGCCGCTGGAGCAGGAGGCGGCTTTCGTCACGGCGCTGCGCTATATGAAGAATCGCATCGCGGCCTTTACCAGCCTGCCGCTTGCCAGCCTCGACCGCATGACTCTGGGTGCCAAGCTCGCCGAGATCGGCACGCGCGATGGTGCCACGCAGCAACGACCGAATGTGGCTTGAGCCATGGGATTGTTCGAGCGTTATCTCACCCTGTGGGTGGCCCTCTGCATCGCCGTCGGCATCGGGCTCGGCTTCTTGATGCCCGGTGTCTTTGCCGCCATCGCCGGCGCGGAAATCGCCAAGGTCAATCTGCCGGTCGCCCTCCTTATCTGGGCGATGATCGTGCCGATGCTCTTGAAGATCGATTTCGGGGCGCTGGCCGGCGTCCGGGAGCATTGGCGCGGCGTCGCCGTGACCTTGCTGGTCAATTGGGCGGTGAAGCCCTTTTCCATGGCGCTGCTCGGCACCTTCTTCCTCGGCGGCTTGTTTGCGCCGCTGCTGGTTTCGGAACAGATACCGGCCTATATCGCCGGCCTCATTCTGCTGGCCGCCGCACCCTGCACGGCGATGGTTTTCGTCTGGTCCAATCTGGTCGATGGCGAACCGCATTTCACGCTGAGCCAGGTGGCGCTCAACGACCTCATCATGATTTTCGCCTTCGCACCTATCGTGGCGCTGCTGCTCGGCGTCGCCTCGATCAGCATTCCGTGGGAAACGCTGCTGCTCTCCGTGCTGCTCTACATCGTCATTCCCGTGGTCGCCGCGCAGGCCGCGCGCCGCCTGCTGGTGCGCAGCGGGCAGTTGGAACCTTGCCTCGCAATGTTGCGGCCCTATAGCCTTGCAGCCTTGCTGGTGACGCTTGTCTTGCTGTTCGCCTTCCAGGGCGAGGCCATCGTGGCACAGCCGATCACCATTGCGCTCATCGCCGTGCCCATTCTGATCCAGGTCTATTTCAATGCGGGTCTTGCCTATGTCTTGAGCCGGCGATTGGGCGTGGCCTGGTGCGTTGCCGGGCCAGCAGCACTCATCGGCGCCAGCAACTTCTTCGAGCTTGCGGTGGCCGCTGCCATCAGCCTCTTCGGCTTGAATTCGGGGGCTGCCCTTGCCACGGTCGTCGGTGTTCTGGTGGAGGTGCCGGTGATGCTGTCGGTCGTGCGGATCGTCCGCGCCAGCCGCGGCTGGTATGAGGGAAAGCATGCTGTCGCTCGCTCCGCAGAGTAATGCCGGCGAACTGGCGGCCGCATTGATCGCAGCCAAACTGCCGGCCGACGACATCTCGGAAGGCGGAAGGCGGTTCTGGCGTGCCATTGATGAGACTGGCGCCGTCATCGGTTACGGCGGGCTCGAAGGGAGCGGCGCGGACCTGCTGCTGCGTTCCGTCGTCATCCTGCCCGCGCGGCGTGGTTCGGGGTTGGGACGCGCATTGATCGACGCCCTGCTACGAGAGGCAAAGCATGCCGGTGGCAGGCGTGTCTGGCTGCTGACCACGGGTGCAGCGGATTTCTTCGATCGCCTCGGTTTTGAGCGAAAAGAACGCGCCGACGCGCCAGCGGTCGTCACGCAGTCGCGGCAGTTCACGGCACTGTGCCCGGCGAGCGCGATGGTTCTCGTGAAGTCCGTCTGAACGCCTGAGCCGGCCTATTTCTCCCAACCGGCATCAAACGGATATCGCCGAGCCCAGAAAGCGGTGAGGCGGGGATCGGCATCGACGCGACGGACGATCTCGGCCATTTTGGGGGCGCTGCGGTAGAAGCGATTGCGGCCCGGGTTGAAGCGCGAGATGACGGCGACATAGAGATCGAGCGCCGAGAGGTCGTCGCCGAGGATGTAGCGGCCGGGCGCGATCTGTTCATCCATCATACGCCAGCAATCGGCGCGGCGGTCGAGCAGCGGCGCGATCACGGATTGCGCCTGCGTCTTCTCGGCGACGATGCGGGTCGGATCGTCGACGATCCAGACCAGCGCATAGATCGCTGCCGACACATAGGTCATCCAGCGCAGGAATTGCGCACGCTTCGGGTCATTGATGCCGGGTGCGAGCTTTGCCTGCGGGTGGAGATCGGCGAGGTAGATCATGATCGCCGCACTTTCGGTCATGATCTCGCCGGTGGGAAGAACCAGTGCTGGCACCTGGCGCAGGGGATTGACCGTCTCGACCAGCTGGCGCGCGGTTTCGCTGTCCCAGGTGACGGCTTCGACCACCTCATAGGGGATTTGAAGCAGCGTCAGCATGGCTTCGATCGGCACCGAGCCGGATCCGGCAGCTCCGAAAATTTTCAGCATGCGGCAACCTCCTGGACTGTTGTCCTCGCCATGCGCCGTCTCCTCGTTCTTCATATAGATGCCGCAACAGCAACGGCAGTCAGACCGAATCATCGAGAACCGTGAAACCAGGCCAGGGGTTTCTCCTCGCCGCAAGCATCCTGGCAGCGAGATCCGAGACATGGATTTCCAGCTTGTGACCATCAGGGTCAAGGAAATAATGCGACGCACCTTCGCTTGTATTCTCCTGCCTTGCCACGGCGCCGGATGCTTCGATACGCCGGCGCATCGTCTCGAAATCCGTCGGGGCCAGCGTGAAGGCAAGATGCGTGTATTCGGGTAGTGGCCCTTCACGCGCGCGGACATCGAGCGTCAAGGCGCGCCACCGGTTTCAGCCCCCAGGATGTCAGCATAGAAGTCAAACGGCCGCTCGAGATCACGTACGGCGAGCGTGATGTGGTTGAGGCCGGTGATCATGTCTTGCCTCCCTTGGTGTTGACCTGAACCGCTACCTGCCAAATTCCAGCGGCAGCACAAACTGATGGAAGAGCACAACAAGCGCCAGAAGAACAAGCATCAACGGCAAAAGATCATAGCGTCGCTGAAATTTCGCTTTGATCCCAATCCAAAGCAGCGGTATCCAGATCGCAAAGACCAAGGCATTCTTAACAAAGGCCCAAGCACGAACCGCGCCGTCGCTCCACCAATGCCATGCGCTCAGACCGGAGAGCGCAACAACGAGCGCGATATAGATCCAGATCCAAACACGGCTTGTCTTGGCACCAGTCGAATGGTCGTCAAAGACATGCGTGATGGCGACTGCAAAGAGGCGAAGCATCAAGCCCTGAAAATCTTGCCCGGGTTCATGCGGTTGTCGGGATCGAGCGTCGCTTTCAGTTGCCGCATGACGGCGACCGCCGACCCATGCTCGGCTTCGAGGAACGGGATCTTGCCATAGCCGATGCCGTGTTCGCCGGTGCAGGTGCCGCCCATGGCGATGGCGCGGTGCGCGAGACGATCGGTCAATGCCTTGGCGCGGGCGGCTTCTTCCGCATCATTGGGATCGAGGATGATGCAGAGATGGAAATTGCCGTCGCCGACATGGCCGACGAGCGGCGTCAGCAGGCCGGATTTCGCGACGTCTTCCTTCGTTTCGAGAATACAATCGGCAAGGCGCGAGATCGGCACGCAGACGTCGGTCGGCCAGCCCTTGGCGCCGGGACGAAGGGCGAGGCCGGCATAGAAGGCATCATGGCGTGCCTGCCACATTTTGTTGCGGTCCTCGGCCTTCGAGGTCCAGCTGAAATCGCTCATGCCGAATTCGGCGCCGATCTCACCCACCAGGGCCGATTGTTCGGCGACACCCGTCTCTGTGCCGTGGAATTCGAAGAACAAGGTCGGACGCACCGCGAAAGAGAGCTTCGAATATTTGTTGATGGCGTCGATCTGTACTTCATCGAGGAGCTCGATGCGCGCCACCGGCACGCCAGCCTGGATGGTGCGGATGACGGTGTTCACCGCCGAACCGATATCGGGGAAGTTCGCGACCGCCGCCGCCATCGCTTCGGGCACGCCATAGAGGCGCAGGCGGATTTCGGTGATGATGCCGAGCGTGCCTTCGGAGCCGACGAAAAGGCGCGTGAGGTCGTAGCCGGCCGCCGATTTACGCGAGCGCCCGCCGGTCTGGATGATGCGGCCATCGGCCAGTACCACGGTGAGGCCCAGCACGTTTTCGCGCATGGTGCCGTAGCGCACGGCATTGGTGCCGGATGCGCGCGTCGCCGTCATGCCACCGATCGTGGCATCGGCACCGGGATCGATCGGGAAAAAGAGGCCCTGATCCTTGATATAGGCGTTGAGCGCCTTGCGGGTCACACCGGCCTCAACCTTCACGTCGAGATCGTCGGCATTGACCTCGATCACCTTGTTCATGCGGCCCATGTCGATGCTGATGCCGCCATCGAGCGCCGCCACATGGCCTTCAAGTGACGTGCCGACGCCGAAGGGAATGACGGGCGCGCCGAACTCGGCCGCAACCTTCGCAATAGCCGACACCTCTTCCGTCGATTCCGGGAACACCACGACATCGGGCGCGTGGGCTTCGTGATAAGATTCATCATGCCCGTGGCGATCGCGGATACCCGCATTGGTCGACACCTGATCGGCTTTCAGGATCTTCTGCAATGCCTCGACGAGGCCGGGGACATTGAGATTGCGTTGCGGGCGGGCAGATGCGGCGGTCATGGCATAATCCTCGTCTGGTTCCGGCCCATCTCGTGGGCCGGACTTGTCTGACGAAAGCCTAGCACAAGGCCCGTTGCCGCTGTCCCAGAATATGCGCGAGCACCGCCCCGAAAACGATCAGGCCGCCGGCCAGGGTCGCGGCATCCGGCCGGATGCCGAAGGCGAGCCAGACCCAGATCGGGGCCAAAGGCGCATCGAGCGCGCCGATGAGGGCGGTCTCGATCGGCGGCAGCAACCGCGCGCCCAAGGTGAAGAGCGCCAGGCCCAGGGCGGAATTCACCAGGCCGAACAGGATCAGGGCGATCCAGGTGGTCTGGGTATAGGCCGCGGCCTCACCAGTAAACGGCAGAGCACCGAGCGCGCTCAACGCGGCGGAGAGTGTGGCGGCGGCGAGCGTCGGGATGCCGGGGCAACGCTTGGCGATGGTCATGAGCAGCGCCAGGGAGAGCGTCATGCCGAGAGCTAGAAGATCGCCGGCAAGGCTCGCCTGAACCTCGAGGCCCGGCAGGACCATGACCAGGACGCCAAGCAAGGCCAACGCGGCGGCGATCAAGGCGTGCCGCGTCGGTACCGCACGCAGCAGGAGCCAGCCCGCGCCGGCGGCGATGAAAGGCGCCGTGCCGTAAATAACCGCGACATGGGCGACGCTGGTCAAGGTCAGCGACGTGATGAAGCAGAGCATGCCGATAGCGGAGATGATGGCATAGAGCCAACCCGCGGTTCCCAGATGATGGAAATCGGTGAACGTCCGGTGCCCGCGCGTGAGGCCCATGAAAGCCAGCAGCCCCAGCGCACCGATGAGCCCGCGCCAAAGCAGCAGTGACCAATTGTCGAGGCCGATCAGCGTCGTGAAATAGCCCGCCGTGCTCCAGGCGATGGCCGAGAGCGCGGTGAGGAGCAGCCCGAGGCGGTAGGGGTTCATGCCTCTGCCTTCTTCCAGTCGCCTGTCGTGTTCCACCAGCGATGGGGATTGTCGCGGTCGTCGAGACCCTTGGAGCGGCTGGCCAATGCCTCGCGTATCAGGATGGTGGGTTCTTGATAGGAATGGATCTGAAAGATTGTTTCGGCGAGGCGCGCGAGCAAAGCCTGGTCAGCATCGATCTGGAAGGTAATGGCGGCGACACCGGGGCGTTGCCGGGTACCTGCCTCCACCCCGGCCACGGCGCCTTCGCGCGGGCGATAACGCTCGATGCCCGGGGCCGATTGGAAGGCGTTGTTGTCATAGGCGCCGATGCGCAAGGGCGTTACCGCTGCCACGGCTTCCATGATGCGCTCGACATCCTCCAGCGGCATCTGGATTTCGACGAGGTAACAGGGGACGAGATGGAGCGATTGGGTCTCGGCGGGTGATAGCATGATGGGGCTCCTTGGGGGCTGGATCCCGTGGTCTTAACCGATCACTCCTGACAGCCTTTTGTCAGGAGTGATGGTAGGATGCCCCATGTCCCGCTCCGACCGCCTGTTCGACATCATCCAGCGCCTGCGAGGCGCCAAGAAACCCTTGCGCGCCATTGATCTGGCGCAGGCACTGGAGGTGACCGAGCGCACCATCTATCGCGACATGGCAGCGCTCCAATCGATGCGGGTGCCTGTCGAGGGGGCGGCCGGGATCGGCTATGTGATGCGCGCCGGCTTCGACCTGCCGCCGGTCAATTTCGATACGGAAGAGGTGGAGGCGATCCTGGTCGGGCTCTCGCTGCTGGCCCGGACCGGCGATAAGGGATTGCTCAAAGCGGCGGCACGGGTCGGCGCCAAGATCGGCACCATCCTGCCGGCCGAGCGGGCGCGGATGCTGGAAGGCAATCATCTCAAAGTCTCGCGCTGGGGTGTCGCGACCGAGATCAAGGTGGATATCGCGGAACTGCGCCGCGCCATCCGCGAGGAGCGAAAGCTCAAGATCGCTTACGTCGACGATAAGGGCGCGCGCAGCACGCGAAAGCTCCGGCCCATCGGCATCATTTATTGGATCGAGGTCGTGGTACTGGTGGCCTGGTGCGAGAAGCGCCGCGCCATCCGTCATTTCCGCCTCGACCGCATCACCTCGGCCCGCACGCTGAAGGAAGATTTCCGCGGTCAGGGCGATAGCTTGCGGGTGAAATGGCAGGCGGAGATTTAGTAATTTGTCATCCTCCGCGAAGGCGGACCATGACAACGGGGTTAAGCCAGCCCATACCCGCCGCCACCCGGGGTTTCGATCAGGAAGACGTCGCCCGGCTGCATGTCGGCGCCGTCGGTGCCTTTGAGGATCTCGACGCGGCCATCGGTGCGGATGACGCTGTTCTTGCCGAGCGCACCCTCGCCGCCGCCATTCAATCCGTAAGGGGCAACGCGGCGGTGGCCGGAAAGGATGCCGGCGGTCATGGCTTCCAGGAAGCGGACGCGGCGCACGACGCCGTCGCCGCCCTTGTGCCGGCCTTTGCCGCCACTGCCACGGCGGATGTGGAAATCCTCCAGCAACACGGGAAAGCGGAATTCGAGCACTTCCGGATCCGTGAGGCGCGAATTGGTCATATGCGTCTGCACGGCGTCCGTGCCGTCGAAATCGGCGCCCGCACCGGAGCCGCCGGCGATGGTCTCGTAATATTGATGGCGCTGATTGCCGAAGGTGAAGTTGTTCATCGTGCCCTGCGCCGCCGCCATAGCATTCATGGCGCCATAGAGCGCGTCGGTAATGCATTGCGAGGTTTCGACATTGCCCGCCACCACCGCCGCCGGATAGCGGGGGCGCAGCATCGACCCTTCCGGGATGACGATGTCGAGCGGGTCGAGACAACCCTGGTTCATCGGGATCTCGTCATCGATCAGTGTCCTGAAGACATAGAGCACGGCGGCCTTCGCAACAGCCGAGGGGGCGTTGAAATTGGTGCCGAGCTGGGCCGAGGTGCCGGTGAAATCGACCTTGGCACGGCGCGCCTGACGATCGACCGTGACAGCGACCTTGATCACCGCACCATCGTCCATCTCATAGGCGAAGCTGCCGTCCTTCAGCCGGTCGAGCACGCGGCGCACCTGTTCCGCGGCATTGGCCTTCACATGGTTCATATAGGCGTCAACCACAGCGAGGCCGAACTGGCCGACCATGCGGCGCAGCTCCTGGACGCCCTTTTCATTGGCGGCTACTTGCGCGCCGAGATCGGCGATGTTCTGGTCCGGGTTGCGCGCCGGGTATTTGCCGGAAGCGAGCAGCGCCCGCATGTCCTTTTCCAGCATCACGCCCCTATCGACCAGCTTCACATTGTCGATGAGAACGCCCTCCTCCTCGACCGTGCGGCTATAGGGCGGCATGGAGCCGGGGGTGAGGCCGCCGATATCGGCATGATGGCCGCGGCTGGCGACATAGAAGAGGATCCGGGCGCCTTTGTCATCGAAGACCGGCGTCACCACGGTGATGTCGGGAAGATGCGTGCCGCCGTTATAGGGGGCGTTCAGCACATAGACATCACCCGGCAGCATGTCGGTGCCGCCATCCGCGGTGGCATGGGCGCGGATGACGCTTTCCACGCTCTCGCCCATCGACCCCAGATGCACCGGCATGTGCGGGGCATTGGCGATGAGATGGCCCTTTGCATCGAAGAGCGCGCAGGAGAAGTCGAGCCGTTCCTTGATGTTGACCGAGTGGCTGGTCTTTTCGAGCGTCGAGCCCATCTGCTCCGCGATCGACATGAAGAGATTGTTGAAAATCTCCAGCATCACGGGATCGACGTCGGTCCCCACCGCATGTTTGCGGCGGGCGGCGATATAGCGCTCCATCACCAGATGGCCGCGCTCGTTCAAGACCCCGCGCCAGCCGGGTTCGACGACGTTGGTCGAGATCGGCTCAAGGATGATGGCGGGACCATCGATCTGCTGGCCGGGGCGGAGCGCGGCGCGGTCGTAGACAGGCGCCGTCAAGGCTTCGCCATGCGCCCAGAACGGAACATGGCTAAGCGGTTGGGCGTCATGCTCCATGGGTGTCAGCAAGGGATCGACGACTTGCTCGGTCTTGCCAATGGCTTCGACGGAGATGGAATCGACGATGAGCGCCTTGGCCGGCACGATGAAGCCGTAACGCTGGCGGTGTGCCTCCTCGAAGCCGGCCTGGATCTCGGCCGCCGTGCCGAAATCGGTGATGAGCGGCGCGTCGGTGCCGGCATATTTCACATGCACCTGGCGGCGGATATCGATCTGCCCAGGCGCGATACCCTGGGTCGCGATCTCGACACTGGCGGCTTCCGCCATGGTATCGAGTTCGATGGCAAGGCCGGTGGCGAGATGCTGGTCGAGCGCGCCTTCCACCGTCTTGTGCCGGATGGCGCGAATATCGGCGAGGCCCATGCCATAGGCCGACAGCACGCCGGCCAGCGGATGCAGGAAGATCCTGGTCATGCCCAGCGCATCGGCGACACGGCAGGCATGCTGGCCGCCCGCACCGCCGAAGCAAGCGAGCGCGTAACGGCTGACATCATAGCCGCGCTGGATCGAGATTTCCTTGATCGCATTGGCCATGTTGGCGACGGCAATATCGAGGAAGCCCTCGGCCACATCCTCGGGCTTCGGCGTCTTGCCGGTTGCCTTGGCTATGTCGGCGGCGAGCGCCTTGAACTTCGCTATCACCACGTCACGGTCGAGGGGCTGGTCGCCAATGCGGCCGAAGACTTTCGGGAAATGGTCGGGATGAAGGCGGCCCATCATGACATTGCAATCGGTGACGGCGAGCGGGCCGCCGCGGCGATAGGAGGCGGGGCCCGGATTGGCACCGGCGGAATCCGGGCCGACACGATAACGGCTGCCATCGAAATGCAGGATCGAGCCGCCGCCTGCTGCCACGGTGTGGATCAGCATCATGGGCGCGCGCATGCGAACACCCGCCACTTGCGCCTCGTAGGAGCGTTCGAACTCGCCGTTGAAATGGGAGACATCGGTCGAGGTGCCGCCCATGTCGAAGCCGATGATCTCGTTGAAACCGGCTTGTTTTGCCGTCTCGACCGCGCCGACGATGCCGCCGGCGGGGCCGGAAAGGATGCTGTCCTTGCCCTGGAATTTCGCGGCGTCAGTGAGGCCGCCATTCGACTGCATGAACATGAGGCGTGTCGTCTTGTTCCCGATCTCACCTGCCACCTGATCGACATAGCGCCGCAGGATCGGCGAGAGATAGGCGTCAACCACGGTGGTGTCGCCGCGACTCACCAGCTTCATCAGCGGCGAGACCTCGTGGCTGACCGAGATCTGGGTGAAGCCGGTATCTTCGGCAAGTTTCTTGAGCACCTGTTCATGTGCCTGATAGCGGAACCCATGCATCAACAGGATGGCGATGGCACGGTAGCCCTTGGCATAAGCCGCCTTGAAACCGGCGCTGGCCTTCTCGAGATCAAGGGGCGTCAGGATCTTGCCAGCCGTGTCGACGCGCTCGTCGATTTCGATCACGTCGCGATGGAGGAGTTCGGGAAGATCGATGCGGCGGGCGAAGATCTTGGGGCGGTTCTGATAGGCGATGCGGAGCGCGTCCTTGAAGCCCTTGGTCACGGCGAGCACGACCGCCTCGCCCTTCCTTTCGAGGAGCGCATTGGTGGCGACGGTGGTACCCATCTTGATGGCGGCGATTTCGGCGGGCAGGGCTGCGTCTGGCTCGAGGCTCAGGATGGCACGGATGCCCGCCATCGCCGCATCCTTATAGCGTTCCGGATTTTCGGAGAGCAGCTTATGCGTGATGAGGCGCCCATCCGGTGCCTTCGCCACGATGTCGGTAAACGTCCCACCACGATCGATCCAGAACTGCCAGGTCACGATTTTTCGCCTCTCGTCCCTTGTCATCCTCCGCGAAGGCGGAGGATCCACGAGTTACTTTCTTCAGTCGCCCGCAAACTCGTGGATGGTCCGCCTTCGCGGACCATGACAAGTTGGAGCGGTGTCGTTACCGCGTCACCAGATCCGTGCCGCGCTTCGATAGTACGCGGCAGCCGGTATCGGTCACAACGACCGTTTGGCCGGAAGTCATGGCGAGGTTTCGTTCGCTGTCGAAGATGATCATGTGGATGAAGAAGACCTGGTTGGGCGCCGCGAGCTCCGCATTGCCGTGATAGAACATCGGGTAATCCATCCAGTTCGGCGCAAAGGTCGTGCCGAGGGAATAGCCGGTGGCGTTCATGCGGTGGGCCTGATAGCCGGCGGCATCGAGCACTTTGGCGTGCGCGTCGAAGACCTCGCCGATGGGGCGGTCGGGCTTCAGGGCGGCCTTGCAGGCCTCCAGCGCGTCGACCGCGACCTTGTGCATTTCCACCTGGCGCGGCGGCACCTTGCCCACCGGAATGGTGCGCATGAGGGCCGAATGGTAGTGGCGGAAGACACCGGCGAATTCGAGGGTGAGCTGATCGTCCTGATCGAGGACGCGGCGGCCGGAATGATAACGGCAGAGCAGTGCCTCGGGCCCGGAGCCGATGATGAATTCGTTGGCCGGATCGTCGCCATCATTGCGGATGATAATGCTCTGCATGGCAGCGAGAATCTCCGCCTCCGAGACGCCGGGGGCGGTCAGGCGATGTGCCTCATCAAGGGCGAGGTCGGCAAGATGCGCTGCCTTCTCGACATAGGCGATCTCGGTGGCCGATTTCACCAGGCGCTGCTTGGAGACGATGTCGCTGGCATCGACCAGCGTCGCAAAGCCCTCGAACGCCGCCGCCATGCGCATGCCGTTCTTGGCGGTGAGGCCATAGGAATCCCATTCGATGCCGAGTTTCTTGCCGGAGAGGCCCCAGGCCTTGAGCATGTCGCGGAGTTCAGTCGACGGATTGGCCTCCGGGCGATCGACCCAGATTCGGATGTCGGCGATGTCCGAGGTGAGCTGCGCCTGCCTGAGGTCCGGCGCACGGGTGAGGAGGAACTGCCTGCCATCGGCGCCGAGATAATAACATTGGAAGAAGACATAGCCGAAAGTGTCGTAGCCGGAGAGGTAATACATGCTCTCCTGCCGGAACATGAGCAGGCCGGAAAGGCCGCGCGCTTCGAGCGTCGCGATGGTGGCCTTGCGGCGGGCGGCGAATTCGTCGCGGGTGAAATGGAGAGGCATGGGGGCGGGACTCCGGCTCTGGTGGCGATGGGCTTCAAGAAGACCATGGGCGGCACCCGGCCACAAATGCACAAGTGACATTTATTCTACAATGTAGAATATGGAGTCATGAGAGAGATCAGAATCCAGGCGCTGGCCCGGGCAGACGACATTCTGGAGGCCCTGTCGAAAGGCCCGCCGGAGGGCCTGCGACTGCAGGACGTCGCCACGCGCACCGGATTGAAGACCGTCACCACGCTAACCCTGCTGCAAAGCCTCGTCGGGCTGCGTCTTGCCGAACAGCTGGGGAAGCGCGGCCGCTATCGGCTGGGGCCGCGGCTGCTGCAATTGGGCCGGAAGGTCGAGGCGCGGCTCGATATCATCGCGCTGGCGCGGCCAGCGCTCATCCGGCTCTGCCAGCAATCGGGCGAGATGGTCAATTTGCTCATCCCTTCCACCACCACCATGGTCGTGGTGGAGAGCCTTAAAGGCGAGGTGTTCCTGAAGGCGACGCCGCTCAAAGGGCGCGATCTGCCGATGCATGGCACGGCGTCAGGGAAATGTTATCTCGCCTTCTCATCCGACGCGGCGCAGCGGTCGATCCTTGCCACGCTCACCTTCACCAAGACGACACAGAAGACGATCGGCGATGCCAAGCGCCTGGAAAAGGAGTTCGCGAAGATCCGCAAACAGGGATATGCGACGGAAGAGGACGAATATACCGCCGACACCGTGGCGCTCGCCGTGCCGATCATCGATCAAGGGGCCAAGATCCGCGCGACCTTGAGCTTGCATGGGCCCGGCGCAAGGTTTGGCCCGGCGCGGCGGCCGCGGCTGTTGGCCATGTTGCAGAAGGAAGCGCAAAGGATTGGTCGGGAGTTGTTGTGAGGTCGCAAGGCCCCTCTCCCCGCAAACGGGGCGAGGGAGTTTCCTAGAGCAGCTTCGCCGGAAAGCCCGGCGCCCGCAGATCCGTTTTCAGCGCGTCTTCAAGGAGCTTCACGATCATCGGCGATTCGGCCTTGCCGCCATAGACGGCCTTGGCTTCGACATAGGTCTGGTTGGTGATCGAGGCGAGTTCCAGCGGCACGCCGAATTCGCGGCCAAAATTCAAGGCAAAGCCCAGATCCTTCAAGGCGAGGTCCATCGAGAAGCCGATATCGTAGGAGCCGTTGAGGATGAGCTGACCCTCGGTCTCATGGACGAAGGAGTTGCCTGACGAAGCCGCAATCGCCTGATAGGCCTGACCCAGGTCAAGGCCGCCGCGCTTGGCGAGCATCAAGGCCTCGCCCACGGCTTTCAAATGGATGAAGGCCAGCATGTTGGTGATGACCTTGATCACTGCTGCCGAACCCAGCGGCCCCATATGAAAGATCTTGCGGCCCATCTTCGCCAAAGCTGGCTGGTGGATGTCAAAGAGATCCTTGTCGCCGCCGGCCAGCACCGTGACCTCGCCGGTTGCCGCGAGATGAATGCCGCCGGTGATGGGCGATTCCAGGGTGCGGACGCCATGCTGCTTGGCCATGTCGGCAAAGCGCAGAATCTCGTCACGGCCGAGCGTGCCCATCTCGATCCAATGGCCGCCGTCGTCAAGGCCGGCAAGGATGCCGTCCTTGTCCGCGAGGACTTCCTGGGTGGCGCCGGGGCTGGGCAAACAGGTGATGACGGTATCGACCTGTTCGGCAAGGCTCCGCGGGCAATCGGCCCATTTGGCACCGAGATCCAGCAAGGGCTTCGCCGATTCCTGGCGCAGATCGTGGACGATGAGAGGGAAACCACCGCGCTGCAGGCTCGAGGCCAGATGCTGCCCGATATGGCCGAGACCGATGAAGCCGTAACGCATGTTATTCTCCCCATTTCTTCTATTCCGTCATGGTCGGCGCAGGCCGACCATGACGAGAAGAAGTTCTATTGAATCACCCGATTCGTCATTTCCAAATGCAGATTCTTGCCGGTGTAAGGATGGGCCTTGGCCACATCTTCGTCGAGTTCGATCCCAAGACCCGGTTCGGTTGGTGGAATGACATAACCCTCCTCCCATTGCACCGGCTTCTTGATGATTTTGCCGAGGAAGCCGCCCCAGGTTTCGATGCTTTCGAGAATAAGGAAGTTGGGGCTCGCGGTCGCGAGATGGACATTGGCCATGCCGATGACCGGGCCCGCATAAAGATGCGGCGCTATTTGCGCGTAATAGGCCTCGGCCATGCTGGCGATCTTCTTGGCCTCCAGCAATCCCCCGACACGGCCCACCTGCATTTGCAGGATGGAGGCGGCACGCTGTTCGAGCACGCGGGCGAATTCGTATTTGGTGACGAGGCGCTCGCCGGTCGCAATCGGAATCTTGGTGCCGCGTGCGACGAGAGCCATTTCCTCCGGCTTTTCCGGCGGGGTCGGCTCTTCGAACCAGAGCGGCTCGTATTTCTCGATGCGCTGGGCAAAGCGGATGGCGCCCGCCGTGGTGAACTGGCCATGCGTGCCAAAGAGAAGATCGGCCTTGGAACCGACGGCCTCACGGATGAGCCTGCAGAACTTCTCGCACAGATCCATCGATTCCAGCGAGGGCTGGCGCGGATCAAACGGCGAGTAAGGGGCGGCGGGATCGAATTTGATACCGGTAAAGCCCATCTTCACATAATGCGCGGCACGCTCGGCCGAGGCTTCCGGATTCCAATAGATGGAACTGTCCTGGCCCTTGGCGACATCCGGATAGATATAGGTGTAGGAGCGCAGACGCTCATGCACGCGGCCACCAAGGAGTTCGTAGACCGGCTTCCCCGTCGCCTTGCCCTTGATGTCCCAGAGAGCGATCTCGATGGCGGAGAGCACGCTCATCGCCGTCACATCGGGGCGCAATGTGTAGCCGGACCCGTAGGCAAGGCGCCACAGCTTCTCGATATGGAAGGGGTCCATCCCTTCGACATAGCGCTGATACATGTCCTCGATCGCCGCTACCATCGTCTTCGGGCCGAAGGCGGTGCCGTAGACCTCGCCGAGGCCTTCGATGCCGCTATCGGTCACGAGCTTCACGAAGATGAAATACTGGCCGCCGAAGCATGGCGGCGGATTGCCGACGACGAACGTCTTGAGACCGGTGATTTTCATGGGAGCGGCTGTTTACCCGAGAGATAAGGGCGGTTGCGGGCCGCATAACCGATCGGCCCGCAACCGGTCATTCGGGTCGCTTAGGCAAACCACCAGCGCTGGGTGATCTTCATGCCGTCGACGTCCCAGTTTGGAGCGACGAGATCGGGATGTGCAACGGTTTTAGCGCATGCGTTCATGTAATTATAGAACATAAGGACCGCGACGCCGCCGTCTTCTGCGACGATGTCCTGCATTTCACCATAGATCTCGGCGCGCTTCCCCTGATCGAGCTCACTGCGGCCCGCGGCCAGCAGCTTGTTGAATTGGTCGTTCTTCCAGAAGCTGTCGTTCCAGGCGGCATCCCCCGCATAGGCCGTCGAGAACATCAGATCCGGGGTCGGCCGGCCAGACCAATAGGACATGCACCAGGGCTTCTTCATCCACACGGCATCCCAATAGGCGTCGCCAGCCTCCTGGATCACGTTGATGTCGATGCCGCATTTCGAGGCCGATTCCTTCATCAGCTGCGCTGCGTCGACGGCACCGGCAAAGGCCGCATCGGAGGTCGAGAGATCGACCTTCAACGAGGTAAGACCCGCTTTGTTGAGGTGGAACTTCACCTTTTCCGGATCGAAGGCGTGCTTGACTTTCGGCTCCTTGAAGAAGGGCACGCCGGAGGCGATCGGGTTGTCGTTGCCGACGGAGCCGTGGCCGCGCAGCACCTTCTTCACGATCTCTTCGCGGTCGATCGAATATTTCAGCGCCAGGCGCACATCGACATTGTCGAAGGGTGCCACGGTGCAATTCATCGGCGCCACGTAGTGGGCGAAACCGGCGACCTCGGAGATGTCGATATTGCCGCCACGGGCCATCATGTCGACCGTCTTCAGATCGACGCGGTCGATATAATCCACGTCGCCGCTGGCGAGGGCGTTGCTGCGCGCGACCACATCGGTGATGGCCTTGATCTCGATCTCATCGAAATAGGTTTCGCGATGATAATTGGCGTAACGCTTGCCTTCGGCACTGACGCCCGGCTGGTAGCGCCCCATGACATAGGGGCCGGTGCCGTCGCCGGATTGCCAATCCGCCTTGCCGTCTTTCGCCGGCATGATCGGCATGTGGTAGTCGGAAATGACGAAGGGAAAGTCGGCATTCCCTTCGCTCAAGGTAACGACGACCTTGTTCTTGCCGTCGGCCTTCACATCCGTGACGGCGGTCAGCAGCGATTTCGCCGCCGATTTCGATTCCGGCGCGCGGTGGTGATTGATCGAACCGACGACGTCATCGGCATCGACCGATTTGCCGGAATGGAATTGGGTGCCGTTGCGCAAAGTGAAGACCCAGGTCTTGGCGTCCTTCGATGCTTCGAAGCCCTCGGCGAGATCGGGGACGACTTTGCCCTCCGGCGTCACCTCGGTGAGGCTGGAACGCAGCGACCCCCAACCATAGACACCGTTGAAAGTGTCCGGGAAGGTCGCGGGATCGAGCGTGTCGGTCGTGGCGCCGCTGCCCAGCGCCATGCGGAAGCGGCCACCCTTCTTCGGTTCGGCGCGGGCGGCCTTGGCGAACATGGTTTGCGCGGTGGCGGCGGTGACGCCCGCCGCCATGGCGAGCTGAACGAAATCGCGGCGCGACATCTTCCCCTTCGCCGCCAGGCTGGTCATCGACTTGATATCCATGGAGCTTTTCTCCCCTGCATTTGCGGTTTCTGAATTGGCACGCAGCCACATCGTCGCCTTATCAAAGAGGCGGCGATGTGGGCGGCTGCGCGCATTGCAGCGCTTGACAGGATCAAAAATCAAACGATGTATTATGGGCCTAAGACCTCATTTTATTTGTCGCTGATCTGTCCCATGTCTTATCGCCTGCCCCCACTTCCCTGGTTGCGCGCCTTTGAGGCCTCGGCGCGGCGCGGTTCTTTTGCCGCCGCCGCCGACGAATTGAGCCTGACCCCGGCGGCGGTCAGCCACCAGATGCGCTCGCTGGAACAGGAACTGGGCTATCCGCTGTTCGAGCGCCTGGCGCGGGGCTTGCGCCTCACCGATCTCGGCAAGGCCTATCTGGTGCCGGTCAGGCAGGCCTTCAGCGAATTGTCCATCTCGACCTTGAGCATTTTCGGCCCCGAGGGTGAGACGACGCTGAATGTGCGCGTGCCCGTCTCCTTCGCGGTGCTGTGGATGACGCCGCGCTTGAAGCGTTTTGCCAAGGCGCATCCCGGCATCCGCCTGCGCCTCTTTTCAGCGATCTGGGCCGATGCGCTGCCGGCCGACAAGGCCGATATCGACATCCGCTTCGGCTATGGCAATTGGCCGGGATCGGCGGCGCAGCTGCTGGTCAACGACCCCATCGTGCTGGTGACGGCGCGCGGCTCGCGCATCAAATCGGTGCGCGATATCGGCGAAGCTGAGATGGTGCAGATCATGGGGGTCGAAAGCGATTGGCTGCATCTCTTCGAGGCGGCAGGCATGGAACTGCCCAAGGGCGGCGCCGGCATTTCGGTCGATACCAGCCTGGCGGCGCTGGAGATCGTGGCCTCCGGCCATGGTGCGGCGCTGGTTCTGTCGCGCTTTGCCCAGGCCTTCGAAGCGATGGGCAAGGTCGAGCGGGTCAAGGGCGTCGAACTGCCGCACGACCAATCGCATTACCTGCTCACCACGCAGAGCGCGGACGCGCCGCGCGCCGAGGCGCTGCTCTTCATTGATTGGCTGCGTCACGAATTGGCGGCGGAGGCCGCACAACAGATGAAAGGCAAGGCGGCCGCAAGCGGGCGCCGACGGAGATCCCATGGGAAGTGATATGAACAACGCCGATTACGTCATTGTGGGCGGCGGCTCGGCCGGTTGCGTGATGGCGGCGCGCCTCAGCGAGAACGGGCGGCACAAGGTGCTGCTGATCGAGGCCGGCCCCAGCGACCGGCGTTTCGATATCGACGTGCCGGTGGGCTATGCGCGCACCTATTTCGACGCCCGCGTCAATTGGATGTTCAACAGCGCGCCGGTGCCGGCGCTGGGCGATCGCGTGGTCTATTACCCGCGCGGCAAAGTGCTGGGCGGCTCCGGCTCGATCAACGCCATGGTCTTTGCGCGGGGGCAGCCGGAAGATTTCGAGGAATGGGAGAAGGTCGGCAATCAGGGCTGGGGCTGGCGCGACGTGCTGCCTTTCTACAAGAAGATGGAGACCCATGATTTTGGCGCCGGCGAGTTGCATGGCGGCGACGGGCCGATGCATGTGACGCAGATGGGCCGCGACACGCATCCCATCTGCGAGACCTTCTTCAAGGCGGCCGAGGAGCTGGGTTTCAAGCATTTGCAGGATTTGAACGGTGCCGAGACCGAAGGCGTCGGGCATTACCAGGTCAATATAAAAAAAGGCCAGCGGCATTCATCGGCCAAGGCCTATCTGCGGCCCGCCTTGAAGCGCGGCAATCTCGAGGTGATCACCGGCGCGCAAGTGCTGAAGATCCTCATTGAGGGGAAGCGCGCTGTGGGTGTGCGCCTGCGTCGCGACGGCGTCGTGCAGGACGTGCGAGCGCAACGCGAGGTGATCCTCTCGGCCGGCGCCATCGGCTCGCCGCATCTGCTGCTGCTTTCCGGCGTCGGCGCGGCGGTAGACTTGCAGGCGCAAGGTATCGAGGTGATCCATGATTTGCCGATGGTCGGGCAGAATCTGATGGATCACATATGCTACGACCACTATTTCGAAGCGACGGTGCCGACGCTGAATTCGGAGCTTGGCAACTGGTTCGGCAAGATCAAGGCCGGCGCGCAATATGCCTTGCTGCGGCGGGGGCCACTCGCCGGAAGCCTCAACCAGGCGGGTGGTTTCGTGCGCTCCTCACCGACACGCGAGCGGCCGAATATCCAGCTCTATTTTTGCCCGCTCGCCTATGAGAAGGCGTCGCCGGAGAGTCGCGAGCTGATCATTGTGCGCTCAACACCGGCATTCTCGCTCAGCGCCTCGCCTTGCCGGCCGAAGAGTCGCGGATATTTGCGCCTGAAATCGTCCGACGCCAGTGTGGCGCCGGAGATCCAGCCCAATCTGCTGTCGCATCCGGATGACATGACGGAGATCGTGGAGGCAGCGCATCTGATGCGGCGCCTCTCCAACACCAAGGCGCTGGGCGGCATCATCCGCCTGGAAACGAAACCGGGATTGCACACGCAATCGGACAAGGATTTCGAAGCTTACGTGAAGGAAGCGACCTACTCGATCTTCCATCCCAGCGGCACCTGCCGCATGGGCGCGAGTGCCGCCGATTCCGTGGTGGATTCACGCCTGCGCGTGCATGGGCTTCAAGGCTTGCGCGTCATCGATTCCGCGATCTTCCCCAGCATCCCGTCGGCCAACACCAACGCGCCGACCATGATGGTGGCGGAAAAGGGCGCAGCGTTCATTCTGGGTGAGGATAATAGGTAGCTTGGCGAGAGTCATCGCTTACCCCCCACCCTACCCTCCCCCTAAAGGGAGAGGGTTTAAAGCGAGGAGATGGTGCGAACTCCACATCGTCCTCTCCCCCTTTAGGGGGAGAGTTAGAGAGGGGGGCTCTCAGATCGCCTTCGTCGCCTCATTGAGCCAGGCGAGGTCGCTGCCGGTGAGCTGCGGCGCCAGGGCCGCGCGGACTCTGGCGTGATAGGCGTTGAGCCAGGCGATTTCTTCCGCCGTCATGAGCTTCTTCTCGATCGCGTTGAGGTCGATCGGCGCCAGGGTCAGGGTTTCGAATTCCAGCCAGTCGGCATTGTCCTTCACTTCCCGCACGACAACGAGATTCTCGATGCGGATGCCGAATTCGCCTTCCTTGTAATAGCCGGGCTCGTTCGAGACGATCATGCCGGGCTCGAGCGCCACGCGGTTCGGCACCTTCGATATGCGCTGCGGGCCTTCATGCACGGAGAGATATGAGCCGACACCGTGGCCGGTGCCGTGATCGTAATCGAGCCCCACATCCCAAAGCGGTTTCCTGGCCAGGGCATCGAGTGCCGAGCCGGTGGTGCCTTTGGGGAAGCGTGCGGTGCCCAGCGCGATATGGCCTTTCAGCACACGGGTGAAACACTCCTTCATCTCCTGCGTCACCGTACCCACGGCGATGGTGCGGGTGATGTCGGTGGTGCCGTCGAGATATTGCCCACCGGAATCGATCAGGTAGAGCGAGTTCACGGGGATCTCGCGCTGCGTTTCCGGCATCGCCTTGTAATGGCAGATGGCGCCGTTGGGGCCGGCCGCCGAGATGCTGTCGAAAGAGAGATTGCGGAAGTAGTCGTTGCCGTGACGGAAGGCTGCCAGCTGGTCCGAGGCCTCGATCTCCTTGAGGCCGCCTTTCGGCGCACGCTCGGCAATCCAGGCGAGATAGCGGGCGACCGAAGCGCCGTCGCGGGTATGGGCGTTGCGCGAGCCCTGCACCTCGATCTCGTTCTTCGCGGCCTTGGGGAGCGCGCAGACACATTCGCCGACGCTCACCCGCGCGCCGGATTTCGCGAGATTGTCGTAGACCCATTCCGAGGTGGTCGCGGCATCGATGGCGACGACCGATTTCGCTTCACCCAGTGCCTTCAAACCGGCTTCGAAAGCGTCGGGCGCCGCCACCGCGACCTCGTTGCCCAGATGCGTGAGCGCCTGGGGCGTCAGCTTGCGGCGGTCCATATAAAGATCGACGCGGGCGTCGTCATGAAGCACGGCGAAGCCGAGCGCGAACGGTGTGCGCGGCACGTCGGCGCCGCGGATGTTGAGCAGCCAGCAGAGGGAATCCGGGCCGGAGATGATCGCAGCCGCCTTCCCTTCCGCCTTCAGCCTGGCAGCGAGGGCGCGCCGTTTCTCGGCAGAACCCTCGCCGGCAAACTTCATGTCATGCGGCAGGACGGGTGAAATGGGATCGGCGGGTCGGCCGGCCCAGATCTCGTCGACCGGGTTCCTTGCGACCGCCACCAGCTCCGCCCCGGCGCGCTTGGCGGCCGCACGGAAGCGGCCCGCCTGGTCCGGCGTGAAGAGCTTGGGATCGAAGCCGATCTTCTGCCCCGGCTTCATCTCGGCAGCGATATAGAGGTCGGCCGGCTCAGTCACCAGATGACGATATATATAGAGCGACGGGTCGACCTGATCCTTCACCTGGATGGTGTAGCGGCCGTCGACAAAGATCGCGGCCTTGTCTTTAAGGACCACCGCCATGCCGGCCGAGCCGGTGAAGTTGGAGATATAGGCGAGGCGCTCGGCATTCTTGGGAACATATTCCCCTTGATGATCGTCGGCGCGGCCGATGATGAAGCCGTCGAGGCCTTGGCGCTTCAATGCCTCACGCAAGAGGGTGAGGCGGGCGGCGATGGGCTGACCTTGCGTCTGGGCGGAGCGAGATTCCTTTTCCCGCCGGAAGGCCTGCAGCTGGGCGACCAAGGCCGGGCTCGGGTTATCCGCCACCAGATCCATCCAGGCATCCGGCCGCTCGCCCGCCGGCGCCGCCGCGATCCCCGGCAAAAGTTCAGTAAGGGCGTTAATACTTAAGTGCGCCTGGTGCTTTTTGAGCAGCCCGCTAAGCGCGTCATCCCCTTGATAGGTCTCGCGGCAAGCTGAATCCGGGGAAGTTACCATCTTGATCTCCAAATTAACCATAAATGCTGTGACAGCTAAGTCACTATACCGTCTTAATTAGTTCTTAGTGATATGCATCACACTGCCATCTTGGCCGTTTTGCATGCGTCAGATGCATTGCTGCGATGCGGCGAAACCACTACTAAACGGGTCGGGTAAAGCCTATGTTCAATCTGTCCGCACAACAGAAGTGATGGCAACGGTGCCATCTGAACTTAAGAGCCGGATTGGAAGGTTACTATGAATCGGATCGTGATCAATCAGAACGTGGCGTCGAACGTGGCCCTCGCGCCTGCCGCCACCAAGGAAATCGGCCTCGCTGCTTTCGCGCGCTTTGGCCGTGCCATCTCCAGCGCCGTGCGCCGCACCTATGCGCGCATCCAGCTGGAAAACGAACTCTACGCCCTCGACGATCGTTCGCTGAACGACATCGGCGTGGGCCGTGGCTCCATCCCGGCGCTGGCGCGCGAAGCCCTGCCGGCCGGTGACGAGAGCCTCTTCGCGGAATTCAGCCGCCTCGTCGTCAACGGTGTCCTCCGTCCGGCGATCGACTGGAACCGTCGCCGCAAGGCCCGTGCGACCCTCGAGGCGCTCGATGACCGGTTGCTGGCCGATATCGGCCTCGCCCGTTTCGAGATCGAGGCTCACGTGGCCCGTCTCTCCGGCGCCATCAACGGCCCGCTCCCCGCGGCCGTCCAGGCGATGGAAGAAGACGTGACCGCGCCGCTCAAGGCCTGGTCTGCGGCCCGTGCCACCGCGAAGGAATTGTCGCGCCTGACCGATCGCCAGTTGATGGATATCGGCGTCATCCGCGGCGACATCGACGAGTTGGCCGGCAACCTCGCCGAGCGTGGCCTTGCTGCCAACAGCAACGCCCTCGCCCCGAAGGCCGCCTAAAAGTACGACTACTGAGTTTCCCCTAAGTAGTGCGCCGAAACGGCGGTCCGGGTTCGCCCGGGCCGCCGTTTCAGTTTTTGCGGCCCTTGCGCTTCAGCACCAGCACCGACCAATCGTTCTGGCGGATGCGGAAATCGAGTTCGAGGCCCACGGCCTGATGGGCCGCCAGCACGTCCTTCTCCTGGGTCTTCAACAAGCCGGAGAGAATGGCGCGGCCGTTGCGCCCCAGGCTCTTGGCAAGATCCGGCGCCAGTGAAATGAGCGGATTGGCAAGGATGTTCGCCGTGATGAGGTCATAGGGACCGTTGTCGCGAATGGCCTTTGCCCGGTAGCCGTCCGAAGCGAGAATGCGAATCTCCTTCTTGAGACCGTTGATCGCCGCGTTCTCGCGCGCCACCCGCACCGCGTCCTTATCGTTGTCGCCGGCCATCACTTTGACGCCAAAGAGATGATGTGCCGCGAAGGCCAGGATGCCGGTACCGGTACCGATATCGAGCACCTTCTTCACCTTCATCGTCTTCGAAAGCTTCAGCAGGGCCTTGACGCAGCCGCTGGTCGTTTCATGCCGGCCGGTGCCAAACGCCATGCCGGCGTCGATCTCGAGCGGGATGACATTCCTGGGCGCCTTGCCGCGGTCGTGTTCGCCATGGATGAAGAACGGCCCCATCTTGATCGGTGCCAGGCCCTTGCGGCTTTCGGCCAGCCAATCCTTGTCCGGGACCGGGCCGATGACGGCCTTGAGATTCCCGAACGGCTTCAATACGGCCTTCACGGCAGCGGCCGACGGCTTGTCCTCGCCGATTACTTCCATGTGCCAGCCCTTGCCGCCATCGGTCTCGAAACTGACCAAGGCGGCACCGAAGGGCTCCAGCGCTTCCTCGAGCGCCAGGCGCCAGGCGGTTTCCGGCTTGAAGTCGAAATCGACCGTCACCGCGTAGAGTTTCACTTTTGCCGTCATCCCCTTACCCCGCCTTTTCCGCCGGCAGCACGAAGCCGGCCATGACCTTTTTGACACCCGCCTTGTCGAAGGCGATTTCGAGCTTATCGCCATCGGCGGTCAAGACCTTGCCGTAGCCGAACTTCTGATGGAAGACCCGCGTGCCGGACGGATAGACGCCGGAGGAACTGGGCAGCACCTCTACTTCGACATCGATCGTCGGCGGCTTCCGCTGGGCAAACGACCGGCCATTGCCGGCCCAGGGATGCGCATTGCCGCCCCAGGTCTGGGCGCCGAAGCCCGATGGCTTAGGTGCTGCAAATCCCACGTGATCCTGGCGGTCGATGTTTTCCTTCGGGAGCTCGGCCAAGAAGCGCGAGGGCAGCGAGTTCTGCCACTGGTTATGAATGCGACGCGAGCCGGCATGGCCGATGATGGCAAGCTTCTTGGCGCGCGTGATGCCGACATAGGCCAGGCGCCGTTCTTCTTCGAGCCCCTTGATGCCGTTCTCGTCGAGCGCCCGCGGATGGGGAAACAGCCCCTCCTCCCAGCCGGGCAAAAAGACGATATCGAATTCGAGCCCCTTGGCGCCGTGAAGCGTCATGATCGAAACCTGGTCGCGCGGGCCAGCTTCGGCATTTTCCATCACCAAGGAGACGTGATCGAGGAAGCTTTCGAGGCTGTCGAAATCCTCGAGCGCACGCACGAGTTCCTTCAAGTTTTCGAGCCTTCCCGGCGCCTCGATCGACTTGTCCTGCTGCCACATCGCGGTATAGCCGCTTTCATCGAGGACAATCTGCGCCAGTTCGGCGTGATGCGTATTCGCAGCCGTCTGTCGCCAGCGCGCGACGTCGTTCATGAAGGAGCCCAGCGCGCGGCGGGCGGCCGGTTTCAGCTCATCGGTCGAGACGATCTGGCGCGCCACCTCCGGGATCGAGAGCGATTGGGCGCGCGCGATCTCATTCAGCTGCTTCAGCGTCGTCTCACCGAGGCCCCGGCGCGGCGTGTTGACGATGCGCTCGAAGGCCAGGCCATCATCGGGTTGATGAATGAGGCGCAAGTAAGCCAGCGCATCGCGGATTTCCTGGCGTTCATAGAAGCGTGGGCCGCCGATGACGCGATAGGGGATGCCCAGTGTGATGAAGCGTTCTTCGAATTCGCGCGTCTGGAAACCGGCGCGGACCAGGATGGCAATGTCCTTGAGCTCGGTGCCGCGCCGCTGCAGCGTTTCGATCTCATCGCCGATCTGGCGCGCCTCTTCCGTGCCGTCCCAGGCGCCGATGATGCGCACCTTCTCGCCTTCAGCGACATCGGTCCAGAGCGTCTTCCCCAAGCGCCCCTCGTTATGGGCGATGAGGCCGGAGGCGGCAGCAAGGATATGCGGGGTCGAGCGGTAATTCTGTTCCAGGCGGATGACTTTGGCGCCGGGGAAGTCCTTTTCGAATTTCAGGATGTTCTCGACCTCGGCACCGCGCCAGCCATAAACCGACTGGTCGTCATCGCCGACGCAGCAGATGTTCTTGTGACCCTGGGCAAGCGCCCGCAGCCAAAGATATTGGGCGACGTTGGTGTCCTGGTATTCGTCGACCAGGATGTAGCGGAATTGGCTCTGGTAGCGTTCGAGCTGGTCGGGGGCCGTTCGGAAAATGGTGAGGTTGTGCAGCAGCAGGTCGCCGAAGTCGCAGGCGTTCAAGGTCAGCAAACGCTGCTGGTAAGCGTGATAGAGGTCGAGGATACGGCCCGACGCCACCTCGGCCAGCTCCGCGCGGCTGACCTTATCTGGAGTGAGGCCGCGATCCTTCCAGCGCTCGATGATCCCCAGCACCACGCGCGATGGCCAGCGCTGTGAATCGAGACCTTCCGCCTCGATCAGCTGCTTCACCAGGCGCAGCTGATCGTCGGTGGAGACGATGGTGAAATTAGGCTTGAGGCCGACGAGTTCCGCCTGGCTGCGCAGGATGCGAGCGGCCAGCGCGTGGAAAGTGCCGAGCCACCAGCCTTCGACCGGACGGCCGATGAGACGGCCGATGCGTTCCTTCATCTCGTTGGCGGCCTTGTTGGTGAAGGTCACCGCGAGAATCTGCGACGGCCAGGCAAGGCCCGAGGTCAGGATATGCGCCAACCTTGTGGTGAGGACGCGTGTCTTGCCCGTGCCGGCGCCGGCCAGCACCAGAACGGGGCCATCCAACGCCAACACGGCCTCGCGCTGGCGGTCATTGAGCCCGCCGAGATAGGGGGCGTTAAGAGCGGAGATATCGGTCGAATCGGTCATGGGTTCTTATAGCACCGGGATGGCGATTTCGCGCGCGGCGCGCACAAGAATTCCCACATCCTTGACAGGCGCTATTCGGACCTGCCCAATGCCGCCGAAATTTGTGAAGAGGCCGTAGAATTTCGGCTATGCCACATCATTTGGAGAAAAATTCACCATGACCAAGACGATCGAGCGGATTTCGCTGGGCTCGATGAGCCCCGGCACCGAGCGCTTCCTGGCTGTGCATCGCTATGGCACCAAGGGGGCGAGGCCCAAGGCCTATGTTCAGGCCTCGCTGCATTCGGATGAAATCCCCGGCATGCTGGCGGCGCATCACCTGTTGCGCCTGCTTGATGCCGCCGACAAGAAGGGCGAGATCAAGGGCGAAATCGTCGTGGTGCCGGTCGCCAACCCGATCGGCCTCGGCCAGATCGTCAATGGCAGCCATAGCGGTCGCTATGAACTGCGCGGCGGCGGCAATTTCAATCGGCAATGGCCCGACCTTTTCGACGGCCTGGTCGATGCCGTGCGTGCAAAGCTGGGGCCGGACGAAGCGGACAATGTGGCCGTCGTGCGCGCCGCCATCGGCACCAAGATCAACCAGATGACGCCCGACACCGAACTGTCGCGGCTCAAGGTCGAGCTGGCGCGCCTTGCGCATGATTCCGACATGGTGCTGGACCTGCATTGCGACGACGAAGCCTTGATGCATGTCTACATGCAGCCGATGCATTGGAAGGATTTCGGCGATCTCGCCGCCGAGCTCGGTGCGCGGGCAAGCCTGCTTTGCGTCGATTCAAAGGCGCAGAGCTTCGACGAAACCTTCTCGCTGCCCTGGAGCAAAATGCAGGACGCGGTGGGCGACAAATTCCCCATCCCCAATGCCTGCTTTGCCACCACGGTCGAATTCCGCGGCCAAGCCGATGTGTTCGATGAGGTGGCCAGCGAAGACGCAGCCGGCCTCTTCCGCTTCCTGCAGCGCCATGGAGTACTTGCCGGCAATCCGGGCAAGGCACCGGAGCTGCAATGCGAAGGCACGGATCTCGAGGCCACCGATATCGTGCGCGCGCCGAAAGCCGGCGTGCTCGCCTATAAGGCGGCCCTTGGTGCCCATGTGAAGAAGGGCGACCTCATCGCCGAGCTGGTCGACCCGCTGGCCGACGACCCCAACAAGGCCCGCCACCCGGTCCGCGCCCTCACCGATGGCCTCGTGCTATCGCGCTGCCTCAAGAAGCTGGTCTCGCCCGGCGACGGCATTGCCATGATCGTCGGCACCGACAAGCTTGCCCATCGCAAGGGCGGGGCTTTGCTGAGCGATTGAGTCCTTAAAACCCCTCACCCCGAGCCTCGCCCCGCTTGCGGGGAGAGGGGTTGAGGTGAGGGGTCTAAGACGCGATCCGGGCCGTCGCTGACCACCACCCTGGGTGCCTCGCGGTGATGGCTGCGCGGGCCGCATCGGCGGCGGCGGCGCTTTCATAGAGGCCGAAACAGGTGGCGCCGCTGCCCGACAAGCGCGAGAGCAGACAGGCCGGTGTTGCAGCGATTGCGCCGAGCACATCCGCCACAACCGGCGCCACGACGATCGCGGGATCGGTGAGGTCGTTCTTGCGGCCCTTGAGATAGGCTGCAAGATCGGCCGCCGTCGCCGGTACTTGGTGCCAGCGGGCGCTTTCCGAGAAACCGCCGCGGCGCGCCTTGAAGACAGCGGGCGTCGGCGTTTCCACCAGCGGATTGACCAGCAGGATATGGGTTTCCGGCAAGGTTCCCGCCGCTTCGATATCCTCGCCCACCCCACCCACGAAAGCAGGCCTGCCGTCGAGACAGACCGGCACATCGGCACCGAGCTTTTCGGCAAGCTTGTAGAGTGCAACACGCTCCGGCTTCACCTGCCAGAGGTCGATCAGCGCTGACAAGGCTGTCGCCGCATCCGCCGAGCCGCCGCCGATGCCGGAAGCAAGCGGCAGATTCTTGGTGAGATGGATCGCTGCACCCTGTGCGGTACCGGCGAGGTCACGCAAGGCAAGGGCCGCCCGCATCACCAGATTGCCGGCGCCAGTATCGAGGCCGTTGCCGAACGGCCCATCGATGGTGAGCGTCAGATCATCGGCAGGGGACACGCGGATATCGTCGCCGGTTTCGGCAAAGACGATGAGCGAGTCGAGGAGATGGTAGCCATCGGCGCGCTTGCCGACGACATGCAGATAGAGATTGACCTTCGCGCGGGCGAGCATGGCGTGATCTTCAGGAAATCTGACGGGATCAGCCGCCCGAAGGGGCCGCGGCTTCCGGCTTTGTCGCGCCCAAGCCGCTCTTCAGCTTTTCCTGGATGAGGCCGATCTGGTCCTCTTCCGGCTTGAAGGAGAGCGAGCGGTGCCATTGGAAACGCGCCTCGTTCTTGCGGCCCACCCGCCAATAGGCGTCGCCCAGATGATCGTTCAAGACCGGATCCGTCGGCTGCAACTCGACCGCGCGTTCGAGATAGGTGACGGCCTTCTCGAAATCGCCGAGTTGGAAATAGGCCCAGCCCAGGCTGTCGACGATGAAGCCTTCCTCCGGCCGCTGCTCGACGGCGTTGTTGAGCATCTTCAGCGCTTCGTCGAGATTCTCGCGCCGCTCGACCCAGGTATAAGCGAGGTAATTGAGGGCGTAGGGCTGGTCCGGCGAGAGTTCCAGCGCCTTCTTGAAATCGGGCTCGGCCTTGTCCCATTCCTTGTTGCGTTCATGCGCCACGCCGCGCGAGTAGAACAGCGACCAGTCATCGGCCTTGGGATCCTTGATCGTGGCGATAACGGTGTCGTAGGCCTTCACCGCATCGGCAAAGCGCTTTTCGCGGCGATAGAGATCGCCGAGTTCGACGACGGCCTCGGTGCGGCCGGGCCGCGCCTTCACCAATCCTTCCAGCGTCGCGATGGCGCCGTTGATGTCTTCGAGTTTCTGTTGGCAATCGGCAATGGAAATCTCAGCCGACCAGCGGAAGATCGAGCTTTCCGGAATGGTGCGGTACATCTCGATCGCGTCAGCGCAGCGCTCACGCTGCTGCATGATGTTGCCGAGCAGCATGCGGGCGATATCGAGCTTGGGGTCAAGCTCCAGCGCCATGCGCGCGAATACCTTGGCCTGGTCGCCGGCATTCTCGGATTGCAGGATGGAGCCGAGATCGAAGAACGCCTCGGCCAAGCCTTGCGCCGGGGTCTTAACGATCGGCCCCTTCTCGACTGGTTGCGCGAGGCGCTCGGCGAGCGGGTCGGCGATAGCGCCGGCAATACCGGCATTGGCCGAGCGGAAGAGGCCGAGGAAAGCTTCCGCGTCGCCCTTGTCGCCGGACCGGCGCAGAAATTCGATATAGAGCTCGATGAAGCGGGCACTGGCGGCGCCGGCATCGGCCGCACCTTTCATGCGCTCAAGCGCCTGCTGCGTGCGGCCCAGATGATCCTCCATCAAGGCGGTGTGCTGCGCCACGACCGAACCGAGCCCATTGAAATCGGACAGCGGCCCGAGCGCTGCCACCGCCGGGTCGAGCTTGCCACTTGAGCCCAGTTCGACCCAGGCTGCGAGGAATGGCTTGGCGATGCGCCCGACACCGTCGTCGGAGATGGTATCGAGCGAAGCCTTGGCACCTTTCCAATCGGCGGCCTTGGCACGGTCCACCACTTCGACATAGCCGATGAGCGGCGTCTTGGCGCCTTGCGCCTTGATCTCGGCCGCGAGTTTCACCGCCTCGGCGAAATCGCCGCTGCTGACCAGGGCCGAAAGGGTGCTGGTGGCAAGGATCTGGTCACCGGGCGCTGCTGCACGGGCGATGCCAAGGAGCCGGGCCGCGGTGGCGTCATCGCCTTCATTGAAGGCCAAACGACCAGCGAGCAGGGCGCCGGAGAGCGACCATTGCGGCTCGACCGGGGCTGTCGCAGTGGCATTGCCGGTATTGGAATCCGCCCGGGCGGTACCGTTGCCGTCTTCCTTCCCGGCGCAGGCGATCATCGCCGGCAGCAGGGCCAGAGCCAACATCGCCGGCTTGAGGCGCGGCACGGAAAGACGGATTTTCATGGGCGAAAACAGCCTTCAACTGATGAATTGTCGAGTTCCAACAGCACTCTTAGCAGGAAGTACCCAAAGCAGAAAGGGGCCGCCATCACAATGCGATGGCGACCCCTTAATGACCTTCGGCCAAATAGATTGTCACATATTCGGGTAGTTCGGGCCGCCGCCGCCTTCCGGGGTGACCCAGTTGATGTTCTGGGTCGGGTCCTTGATGTCGCAGGTTTTGCAATGGACGCAGTTCTGCGCGTTGATCTGCAGGCGCGGATTGCTGCCGTCGGCTTCGCGGACGATTTCGTAGACGCCGGCCGGGCAGTAGCGCTGTTCCGGCGCATCGTAGAGCGGCAGGTTCACCTCGATCGGAACCCTGGGGTCTTTCAGGGTCAAATGGCAGGGCTGGTCTTCCTCGTGATTGGTCGAGGAAAGGAAGACGGATGACAGGCGATCGAAGGAGATCTTGTTGTCCGGTTTCGGGTACGCGATCGGCTGATAAGCGTCCTTCTTCTTGGTCTTGGCGTTGTCGGGCGTCTTGTTGTGGAGCGTCCAGGGTGCCTTGCCGCCGAAGAGCTTCTGGTCCATGCCGGCCATGACGGTACCGACGAGGAGGCCTTTGTTCATCCACGGCTTGAAATTGCGCGCCTTGTAGAGCTCGTCATAGAGCCAGGATTTCTCGAAGGCTTCCGGGTACGCCGTGAGTTCGTCATGCTGGCGATCGGCGCTGACGGCGGCGAAGGCCGCTTCGGCGCCCAGCATGCCGGTCTTGATCGCGGCGTGGCTGCCCTTGATGCGCGGCACGTTCAGGAAACCGGCATTGTCGCCGATGAGCGCACCGCCCGGGAAAGTGAGTTTGGGGAGCGCCTGCAGGCCGCCCGTCACGATGGCGCGCGCACCATAGGCGACGCGGCGGCCGCCTTCGAGGAATTGCGCGATCTCGGGATGGTGCTTGTAACGCTGGAATTCCTCGAACGGGTAGAGATAGGGGTTCTGATAGCCGAGCCCGATGACGAAGCCCACCATCACCTGGTTGTTGTCGCCGTGATAGAGGAATGAGCCGCCATAGGTCGAATTGTCCATCGGCCAGCCGGCGGTGTGCATGGCAAGGCCCGGCTTGTGCTTGGCCGGATCAATGTCCCAGAGTTCCTTGATGCCGATCGAATAGCTCTGCGCGTCGCGGCCTTCATCAAGGTTGAAATGCTGGATGAGGCGCTTGCCGAGCGAACCGCGGCAGCCTTCGGCGAAGAGCGTGTACCTGCCCATGAGCGCCATGCCGGGCTGGAATTCGGCCTTTTCGCTGCCATCCTTGGCGCGGCCCATATCGCCGGTGATGATGCCAAGCACCTTTTTCTTCTCGTCATCGAAGACGAGATCGGCGGCGGCAAATCCTGGGAAAATTTCGACGCCGAGGCCTTCGGCCTGGGTCGCGAGCCAACGGCAGACATTGCCGAGGCTGACGATATAGTTGCCCTCGTTATGAAGGCTTTCCGGCAGCAGGCCGTTGGGGAAGCGGACCGAATTGGTGTCGTTGGTCAGGAAGAGGAAGCGGTCCTCGGTCACCGGGCAGGTGAGCGGCGCGCCCTGTTCCTTCCAATCCGGGATCAGTTCGGTCAGCGCCTTCGGGTCCATGATGGCGCCGGACAGAATATGGGCACCCACTTCAGAGCCCTTTTCGATGACGACGACCGAGACTTCCTTGCCGGTTTCGGCGGCAAGCTGCTTGATGCGGATGGCGGCTGAAAGACCGGCGGGGCCGCCGCCGACGATCACCACATCATATTCCATCACTTCCCGGTCCATGGGCCCCTCCCCTTATTACGCGGCATGCCAGGCGCAAAACGTGTGGCCCAGGCGGCGTGGTTGCTTACAACGGCCGGTGCCCCGCGCGCAACCGGCCGTCCCTTATATATAGTGTGGTCCACTCGGCTGGACCGTCACCAGGGCGCGATGCTAGCCTTGCGGCATGACCCCATCCGGCCCAGTTTCCGACATTTCCGCGCCCATTTCCGACGCCGCCCAGGCGCTGGCCCTGCTCCGATTCTACCTGGATGCCGGGGCGGACGCGGCCATCGAGGAGACCCCCATCAGCCGCTTCGGCCTGGCTGGTACCCGGACGGAGCCGGCAGGCCCCAAGGCGCCAGCACCTGTTCGGGTGCCAGCACCAATTCGGGCGACGGAACCATCGGCGCCGAAAGCAGCGGCACCACGCGCGAATGTGACCCAGGCCGCCGCCATTCTCGGCGCCAACGACCGGGCCTTGGCCGAATCCGCCCGGGCGGCGGCGGCCTCCGCGCGCTCCCTTGACGAGCTCAAGGAGATCCTGGGGCGGTTCGAAGGCATCGAAAGCCTGCGGGCGCGTGCCACCAATATGGTCTTTGCCGACGGCAACCCAGAATCGCGGGTAATGCTGGTGGGCGAGGCGCCGGGTGCCGACGAAGACCGGCTGGGGAAGCCCTTCGTGGGCGTTTCCGGGCAGTTGCTCGACCGCATGCTGGGCTCGATCGGCCTCGACCGCACCAGTTTCTACATCACCAATATCTGCTTCTGGCGGCCGCCCGGAAACCGCAAGCCCACCGAGGCGGAACTGGTCGCCCAGGCCCCGTTCGTCCAGCGCCATGTCGAGCTGGTGAATCCCAAGGTGCTGGTTCTGGTCGGTGCCTCGTCGGCCCATGCGCTGCTCGGCACCAATGACGGCATCACGCGGCTGCGCGGGCGCTGGTTCGAGTACAAATCGGCCGGCCTTCCCGCCCCCATTCCGGCACTGCCGATCTTCCACCCCGCCTTCCTGCTGCGCCAGCCAGGGCAGAAGCGCGAGACCTGGGCGGACCTCCTCAAGCTGAAAGCCCGGCTCGCCGAGCTTGGTTAATGCCGCCGGCGAAACGCCGGGATTCGGACGCTTTGCGGCCGTTAATCTTTGCGGCGCTTTTGTGATAAAGCCGCGACCCTTTGCCCGATCACCTAAAATTTTACCGAGCTAATCAATATATAGTGGTTAATTTAGCCTGCGACACCATATCTGTAGATCTACACAGGCGTTTTTTCTGGACGGGGCTAGTTCGAATCGGTAACGCTGGGAACCAGAAGAAACTGTAACTCGTTAATTCCGCGCTCGCTGACAGGTCCACTGGGGGATCTCGGGAGCGGTTCGCTCTAAGGGGGGCGAAAGATTGCTGACTAGGAATGCACAACACGGCTGGCGCCGAGTTTTGGCGTCGACCGCGGCGGCGGTGCTGCTGCCTCCAGCGATCGTGCTGGGCGCAACGCTGGCCAAGGCCGACGATCTCTCCGGTGCCACGCTTGGCACGGATAGCAGCACGACAGCGTCGCTGCAGACCGGACCGGATGTATTCGGCGCCTCGCTGCCGCAGCCCCTCGATGCCGTCAATGCCGACCGCTATCGCCAGATTTTCCGCCTGCAGGCTGCGGGCGACTTCGCGAATTCGGATCGGCTGATCAGCGACCTCACCGACCCTGTTTTGCTCGGCCATGTGCTGGCTGACCGCTATATGGCGCCCGGTTACAAGAGCAAGCCCAAGGAACTCACCGACTGGCTGAAATCCTATTCGGCGCTGCCTGAGGCTGAGGCGATTTATACCCTCGCCGCCAAGAAGGGCGCCAAGAAGGCTGCCCTCACCAAGCCGAAATTCGACATCACGCGCGTAGGCTCGCCGGACGAGAATTCGAACGACAACGATCCGAACTGGCAAGCCGGCCTCAATGCCTGGCGCGCCAAGAATTACGACCAGGCAGCTGCGCAGTTCGAAAAAGCTGCGATCCGCACGGCGTCTTCGGGCTGGGATCGTTCGGCCGCTGCCTATTGGGCGAGCCGCGCGCATGTCCGCGCCAAGAACCCGGACAAGGTCAGCCACTGGCTGAAGGTTGCCTCCGAGTTTCCGTATACCTTCTATGGCCAGCTGGCCACCCGCGCGCTCGGCCTCGAGCCGCAATTCGACTGGCGCGTACCGACGCTGACAGGTGGTCATGGCGCCCAGCTGATGACCTCGCGCATCGGCAAGCGCGCGCTTGGCCTGCTGCAGGTCGGCCAGGTCGATCTCGCTGAAAAAGAACTACTCATCCTGCAGAACGATGCCGGCCCGGAAGTGAGCGACGCGCTCGTTGCCATCAGCCAGGCCTATCGTCTGCCGTCGCTCGCCTTGAAGATCGGTGCGTGGCGCGCCCTCAAAGGTGGCGCACGCATGGATGCCGCCCTCTATCCGCTGCCCTCGTGGAAGCCGGCCAATGGCTTCGCCGTCGATCAGGCGCTGCTCTTCTCGGTCATGCGCCAGGAATCGGGCTTCAACCCCAATGCCGTTTCGGGCGCGGGCGCAGTTGGACTGATGCAGCTGATGCCGGGTACGGCCGCAGCGATCGGCGCGCCGCAGGGCGCACGCCTCAAGGATCCGCTGACGTCGCTTGCCTATGGGCAGAAGTACATTCAGCGCTTGCTGGAAGAGCCGTCGGTGAAGGGCGATCTCTTCATGATGGCCGCGGCCTATAACGCCGGCCCCGGCAACCTCATCAAGTGGAAGAAGAGCATCCGCGGCTCGGAAGATCCGTTGCTCTTCATCGAAAGCATGCCGTCGCGCGAGACGCGCAATTTCGTCGAGCGTGTCATGGCGGGCTATTGGGTCTATCAGGCCCGCCTCGGCCAGCCGGCACGTTCGCTTGAAGCGGTCGCCAATGGTGCGTGGCCCAGCTACCAGCACAGCGACAACACTTCAGCCGCCTCGAACTAAACCCCCATGTCGCGGATCGATGAGACGCGTCCGTTCCTGCCCGTTGGCATCGCGGTGCTGACGGTCTCGGACACGCGGACGGCCGCCACCGACAAATCCGGCGACACGCTGGTCGAACTCCTGAAGCGTGACGGCCATCGGCTGGCCGCCCGCGCTATCGTCAAAGACGATGTCGCTGCCATTACAGCGCAGGTGAAGACCTGGATCGATGACCAACACGTCGATGTCGTGATCTCGACCGGCGGCACGGGCGTCACCGGCCGTGACGTGACGCCGGAAGCCTTCGAGAGCATCTTCGAAAAGAAGATCGACGGTTTCGGCGAGCTTTTCCGCTGGATCTCCTACCAGAAGATCAAGACCTCGACGATCCAGTCGCGGGCCACGGGCGGCGTTGCTGGCGGCACCTATCTCTTCGCCCTGCCCGGTTCACCCGGCGCAGCCCGAGACGGCTGGGAGGAGATCCTGAAATGGCAGCTCGATTACCGGCATCTGCCGTGCAATCTGGTCGAGCTGATGCCGCGTCTCACTGAACATCTTCTCAAATAACGGCCTTCTCAAACAGGCTTTGTTCTTGAAATGTTCTTGTTGGCGTGGCAGGATTTCGCTATGCGCTATGAACGTGATCCCGTCGACCCCTTCCAGGACGCCCCCAGGCCCAATCTCGCCCGCAAGGGCCGGGGAGCCGCCAGCAACCGTGCCGGCCGTTTCGAACCCGGTGAGCGGCCGCTGGAGAACGATGGCTGGGACGAGACCCGCAGCGGCAGTGAAAGCGAGAGCTTTACCGGTCTGACCTTCAAGGGTGTCTCGCTCAATCTCTCACCCAAGCCGATGCCGAAGGGCGGTGACGACGATGAATTGCCACCGCTCAAAACCCAGGTGGCGCTCGACACGGCGCGCTCGATCATCGCGCATAACAAATCGCCCGACATTCCCTTCGATCAGTCGATCAATCCCTATCGTGGCTGCGAGCATGGCTGCATCTATTGCTATGCGCGCCCGACCCACGCCTATCTCGGCCATTCGCCGGGGCTCGATTTCGAGACCAAGCTCTATATGAAGGCGGATGGCGCGAAGCTTTTGGAGAAGGAGCTGCGCAAGCCCGGTTACAAGCCCAGCGTCATTGCCCTTGGCGCCAATACCGATTGCTATCAGCCGATCGAGAAGCGCTATGGCATCACGCGCGAAGTGCTGCATGTGCTGGCGGCCTATAACCACCCGGTCGGCATCACGACCAAATCGGCCAATGTCTGCCGCGACATCGATATCCTCGCCCCCATGGCGGCGAAAGGCCTCGCCAAGGTTTATATCTCGGTGACCTCGCTCGACCGCGAGCTGGCGCGTGTCATGGAGCCCAGAGCTTCGACGCCGACGAAACGGCTGGACGCCATCAAGCGCTTGAGCGAGGCGGGCATTCCAGTCGGCGTCTCCGTGGCGCCGATCATTCCGGGCCTCACCGACCATGAGATCGAGGCGATCATCGAGGCGGCAGCCGGCATGGGCGCCAGCAGCGTCAACTGGACGATGCTGCGCCTGCCCCTGGAGATCAAGGATCTGTTCCGCGAATGGCTGGAGGAGCATCACCCCTTGAAAGCCAAGCGCGTGCTGGACCTGATGCGCGAATGCCGCGACGGTGCGCTCTACAAGGCCGAGTTCGGCGAGCGCATGAAGGGGAGCGGCCCCTACGCCACCCTCATCCGGCAGCGCGTGCAGGCGATGGCCAAGAAGCTCAGCCTCAACAATTACCGCTGGGATGTGGACGGCTCGCAGTTCAAGGCACCGGCCGGGCGCATGACGGGACCGGAGACGGAAGCGGAGAAGGCGCAGCTCAGCCTCTTTGGTTAACCGGAACATCCTTGCCGGCTGGCTGTTATGACCGGCAGCTTCCATCAGCTACGAGGTCACGCCATGACCATATTCAGGACGATTGTCATTTCTGCCGCCCTCATCTCTGCCTTAGGGATCGGCGGGGCGCTGACGCCGGCCGCCGCCGACAACATGACGCCGACGCAGCCGACCGATCTCAATACACAAAGCGGCAACAACTGCACCAATGGCGAAAAGATCGACGCCAGCACCGCCGAGCAGGCCTTGGCCAAGTTCAAGGCTGCCGGCTACAGCGACGTCCAGATTTTGCAGAAGGGCTGCGATAACTACTGGCACGCTACTGGCATCAAGGGCGGGCAGAGCGGCAACATCGTGCTCTCGCCCACCGGCGAGGTGATGCCGGAAGGCTATTAACGCCTTCTTGTGATTTCCCCCACCGCCCCTCTCCTGCCCGCAGGAGAGGGTTTTTCTTTTTGAGCCACCGGGATGGTCCGGGCAGAATGCACCGTCTTCAATCAGCGCGTTGTGAGTCGTCATGCCCAATTGGGCCTTTGAAATCGCCGCCGGCATGGATACCGGCATGCTCGTCTGCGGGGTGGATGAGGTGGGGCGTGGGCCTTTGGCCGGGCCGGTGATGGCTTGCGCGGTGATCCTCGACCCGGCACGGGTTCCGAAGGCGCTGCAGAAGCGCCTCGATGATTCCAAAAAGTTGTCGGCGGCATTGCGCGACGAGTTCGCCGCCGCCTTGCGTGAGATCGCGGTCTTCTCGATCGCCGAGGCGAGTGTGGCCGAGATCGACGCGATCAACATTCTGCAGGCAACGCATCTTGCGATGCGCCGCGCCGTGGAGGGCCTGGCGCAAAAACCGGCCCATGCGCTCATCGACGGCAACCGGGCACCGAAACTTTTCTGCCCCACGACCTGCGTCATCGGCGGGGACGCCAAATCCCTCTCCATCGCCGCCGCCTCGATTCTCGCGAAGGTGGAGCGGGACAAGATCATGAGTCACTTGAGTCTCACCCATACCGTATATGGGTGGGAGCGCAATGCGGGGTATGGAACGGCCGAGCATCTCAAGGCCATCCGGACCCATGGGATCACCCTTCATCACCGCAGGTCATTTAGACCGATCTCTGAGAACATTACGATAACCAACTGACTCATAACACTTTCTCATTGACAGTCCGAGTCGCGTGACTCAAATTTGGCGCCATGACAAAGAAAGCGCCGAAGCCACACCTCACCGCTCTCCCCCTCGATTCCATCATCGGCGGGGACAGTATCGAAGCCCTCAACTCGCTGCCGGAAGCGTCGATCGACATGATCTTCGCGGATCCGCCCTACAACCTCCAGTTGAGCGGCGAGCTGCACCGGCCGAATAACAGCCGTGTCGACGGCGTGGACAACGATTGGGACAAATTCGCCGACTTTGCGACCTATGACCGCTTCACGGTGGATTGGCTGAAAGCCGCGCGCCGGGTCTTGAAGGATGACGGCTCGCTCTGGGTCATCGGCTCCTATCACAACATCTTCCGCGTCGGCGCGAAGCTCCAGGATCTGGGCTACTGGATGCTCAATGACGTCATCTGGCGCAAGACCAACCCCATGCCGAATTTTCGCGGCCGCCGCTTCACCAACGCCCATGAAACCATGATCTGGTGCGCGAAATCGGCGGAAAGCCGCTACCAGTTCAATTACGAGGCGATGAAGACGCTCAATGACGATCTGCAGATGCGCTCCGATTGGCTGATGCCGATCTGCAGCGGCTCGGAACGCTTGAAGGGCGATGACGGCGTCAAAAGCCACCCGACGCAGAAGCCCGAGGCCCTGCTCTATCGCATCCTGATGGCGGCGACCAAGCCCGGCGACGTGGTGCTCGATCCCTTCTTCGGCAGCGGGACAACGGGCGCTGTCGCGAAGAAGCTCGGCCGCCATTACATCGGCATCGAGCGCGACCCCAATTACATCAAGGTGGCCCGCGCCCGCATCAGTAAGGTGCAGCCGGTGCCTGAGAAGGAAATGTTGCAGATCACCTCGAAGCGCGACGAACCGCGCATCCCCTTCGGCTGGCTCATCGAGCGTGGCCTCCTGGAGCCCGGCACGGTGCTGACCAGCACCAATGGCCGCTTCACCGCCAAGGTGCGCGCCGACGGCACGCTCATCTCATCCGATCACCGCGGCTCGATCCACCAGGTGGGCGCTGCGGTGCAAGGCGCCCCCGCCTGCAATGGCTGGCAATTCTGGTGCGTCCCGCGCGAAGGCCAGCTGATCCCGATCGACTACTACCGCCAGCAATTGCGGGCGGAATTGCACTGAGGACCTGGTTCAGCGCTCTCTCAACTTGTCATGGCCCGCGAAGGCGGGCGATCCACGAGTTTGTCGACGACATAAAGAAAGTAACTCGTGGATGCCCCGGCTAAGCCGGGGCATGACAAACGAGATCATTCGGCCAGCTTCGACAACCCGTGTTCGACCACTTTGCGCATGACGCTCGGCAGCGCCACGGTGCCAAGGTCATCGACGCCGACCCACTGGTAGCGCGGGTCGGGCTTCACGGTCGTCGCGGCGAAGAGCGTCAGGTGCAAAGCGAAATGGGTGAAGACATGGGTGACGCTGCCGTCGAGCTGGCGCCACTTGGCTTTCATCGGCGCCAGCGTCGCGGCGTCTTTCGCATCGAACGGCGCGCCCAGCCAATCGCTGGTGGGTACCTGCACCATGCCGCCCAGCAGCCCCTTCTCCGGCCGCTTCTCCAAGGCAATGCGGCCTTGCCCGTCGATCATGATGAAGCAGAAGCCGAAGCGTTGCGGTCGCGCGGCTTTGGGCGATTTCTTCGGATAGACCTCCATGTCGCCGGCCGCATGTGCCGCACAATCTTCGCGCCAGGGGCAGAGGAAACATTTGGGCTTGGTCGGCGTGCACACGGTGGCACCGAGATCCATGATCGCTTGTGCGTAATCGCCTGAGCGGATGTCCGGCGTGTAGCGTGCAGCGAGAGTGCGGAGCTCTTCCTTGGCCTTCGGCAAGGGTGTCTCAACGCGGTGGAGCCGCGCCATGACGCGCTCGACATTGCCGTCGAGGATCGTGGCCTTGCGGTCGAAGGCGATGGCCGAGATTGCCGCCGCCGTATAAGGGCCGATGCCAGGGAGATCGAGCAAGCCAGCCTCGGCATCCGGGAAGCGGCCGCCATGCTCGGCCACCACGGTTTCAGCGCATTTCTTCAGATTGCGCGCGCGGGCGTAATAGCCGAGCCCTGCCCAGGCGGTGAGCACATCGTCGAGCGGTGCGGCCGCCAGATCCTCGATGCGCGGCCAGCGCGTCAGGAAATCCGTGTAGTAAGGACCGACCGTCACGACGGTGGTCTGCTGCAGCATGATCTCGGACAGCCAGACGTGATAGGGATCGGCCGTCTCGCCCGGGCCTGAACGCCAAGGGAGATGCCGACGGTGCCGGTCATACCAGGCGAGCAATCGCTCGGCATGGGTATCGACTGACGGTATTTCAGTGGCCATGGGCCGTTTGCGTGGCCCAGATTTGCTAGTCATGGGCCGCGACCTTAGACTGCCCCCCATGAGCACCCAAGCGGAAAAACCCAAGAAGAAGGTCGAGGCGGACCGGCGCAACAGCCTGTCGGCACTGGCCAGCAATGTTCCGGCCCTCACCAAGCTTGCTTTGGGCCGCAAGGGCTTTGCCGAGGCGAGCCTGATCGGCGAATGGGCCGTGATCGTGGGGGCGGATATCGCGCGACTCTGCATTCCCGTGAAGATGCGCCTGCCCCGGGCGAAGAAGGACGAGCAGCCTGCCGCTGGCAGTGTACCGGCCAACGTAGCTGGCGGTACGCTCACCCTGCGCGCCTCGCCATCGGCGAGCCTTGAGGTGCAGCACCTGAAACCGCGCATCCTGGAACGCATCCAGCGTTATTTCGGCTACCCGCTGATCCACGAGATCAAGATCGAAATCGGCGACCGCAAGAGACCAGCAAAACCGCGCCGCCCATTGCTTGCCACCACGGGACAGCCGGACCTTTCCCGTGTGAAAGACCCCGACATCCGGGCGGCCTTGGAGCGACTCGGGGCGGCGCGCGCGAAGCGCCGGTGACGCCTTAGTGAAGCCCTGAGAACATCACTAAAACATGGCATTTCCGTGATTTTCTGGCTGGACAGGATGCGACTCGCCCGAATCCAACGGCTTATCGGACGACCTTCATAAACCATCCACAGGCATGGCCCGCCGCCACGGAAGCCCTTCTTGCATGCCCTTCTGAATCCTGCCAAATAGCGGCGAAATCGGGTGCCTCTCCAAACGCGGGGAAGGCCCCGGAAATGGAGGCAATGTTGAACGCGCGCAATCTGGTTATCGGTGTCGTGGCTCTGGCGGTGGTTGGCGTCGGCGGCTTCTATGGCTGGACGCATTATGGCCCCGGCGCCGTGCCGAGCCTTGGCGACGATCCGGCCCTGGCCGGTCTCCCCGCCCCGGTCGACAGCCCGTTCTCCAAGGTCATGGATGGCGACATGGTGCTGGGCGACGCCAACGCCCCCATCACCTTCATCGAATATTCCTCGCTCTCCTGCCCGCATTGCGCCCGCCATCACAAGGAAGTGCTGCCGGAGATCAAGAAGAACTACATCGACACCGGCAAGGTGAAGCTGGTGGTGCGCGATTTCCCCCTGAACGGCCCGGCCGTGCAGGCATCGCTGCTGGCGCATTGCGTCTCGCCGCTCGCCTATTGGGGCATGACCGAGCAGCTCTTTGCGACGCAGGCGCAATGGGTCAACGACCAGTCGCTCCCGGTTCTGGCCACCATGGCCGCCGCGGCCGGCATCAATGGTCAGGATTTCCAGCAATGCCTCAACGACAAGACGGCGAAGGACAAGATCATCGCCTCGGCCGAGAATGCCGATAAGGCCTTCAAGGTGGATTCGACCCCGACCTTCGTCGTCAACGGCATCGTCGTGAAGGGCGAGAAGACCTACGCCGATTTCGCCAAGATTTTCGACGCCCTGGCCCCGAAGGCCAATTGATCATCCGAATTCTTTAGGGAAGCCCTAGCCTTGGTCCAGTTCAACAAGCTTCGCCTGACCGGCTTCAAATCCTTCGTCGAATCCACTGAATTGTCGATTCAGGCGGGCATGACCGGGATTGTCGGTCCCAATGGCTGCGGCAAGTCGAATCTGGTCGAAGCCCTGCGCTGGGTGATGGGTGAAACCTCGGCCAAGCGCATGCGCGGCGGCGAAATGGACGACGTGATCTTCGGCGGCAGCGGCAACCGCCCGGCCCGCAACGTCGCGGAAGTGATCCTCACCCTCGACAATGCCGACCGCCGCGCCTCGGCCCAGTTCAACGAGAGCGACGATCTCGAGATCTCGCGCCGCATCGATCGCGGCGAAGGCTCGACCTACAAGGTCAACGGCAAGGAAGCGCGCGCCCGTGACGTGCAGCTCCTGTTCCAGGATATTTCGGCCGGCGCGCATTCGACGGCGCTGGTGAGCCAGGGCCGCGTCGGCGCCATCGTCAATGCCAAGCCGACCGACCGCCGCTCGCTGCTTGAGGAAGCCGCCGGCATCACCGGTCTCCATACCCGCCGGCATGAGGCGGAGCTGCGCTTGAAGGCGGCCGAAGCCAATCTCGCGCGCCTCGACGATGTCATCATCACGCTGGAAAGCCAGCTTGGGCAATTGAAGAAGCAGGCGCGCCAAGCCTCGCGCTACCGGAACCTGCAGGATCACATCCGCCGCGCCGAAGCGATCATCTTCCACCTGCAATGGCTGGACGCGCGCCAGCGCCTGGAATATTCGGAACAGACGCTGATGGCGGCGGAAACCGCTGTCGTCTCGCTGACCTCGGCCGCGGCCATTGCCGCCACGCGCCAGACGGAAGCCGCGACGATTCTCCCCAGCCTGCGTCAGGCGGAAGCGGAAGCGGCGGCCGAATTGCAGCGCCTCACCATCGCGCGCGGTGCGCTCGACAAGGAAGAAGAGCGCATTCAGCAGGCCCGTCATGACGCCGACCGGCAATTGCGCGAGAACGAGGCCGATCACGGCCGCGAACAGGCGCTCACCACCGACGCCATCGCTGCCGCCGAGCGCCTCAATGACGAACGCGCCGCCATCGAAGCGACCGCCGGCGAGGAAGCCGCCATCGGCGAGGAAACGCAGCGTCGGGTCGAAGCGGCGCAGGGTGAAGTCGATGAGAGCGAAGCGGAACTCGGCCGCCTGACGCAGGACATGGCCGCCGCCGAAGCCCGCGCCCAGAGCCTCACCCGCCGCCGCGATGAATTGCAGCAGCGCCGCCAGCGCCTCTCGAACCGCGCCCAGGAAGTGGATGCCGAGCGCCAGCGCCTGTCCGCCGAGATCGAGAACGATTCCGAGACGCAGGCTGCCCGTGCCGCCGTTGCCGAAGCGGAAGCAGCCCTCGAAGAAGCGCAGGCGGTCCTCGCTGAAATCGAAGCGCAGCGCAGCCTTGCCGGCGAGGCCGAGACGCAGGCCCGCGCGCAGCTGCAACAAGCCCAGGACCAACGCCAGCGTCTGAAGGCCGAAGCCGACGCGCTCTCCTCCATTTTCGCCACATCCGATTCAGAGATGTGGCCGCCGATGATCGACAGCCTGAGCGTGGCACCGGGCTATGAAACCGCGCTGGCCGCAGCCCTCGGCGACGATCTGCAGGCTTCCGCCGACCTTGGCGCACCGTCGCATTGGCGCGAAGGCGATGCCGACAGCAACGCGCCGGGCCTTCCCGTCGGATCCGAGCCGCTCTCGCGTTTCGTCACCGGTTCGGTGGCACTCGGCCGGCGCCTCGCCCAGATCGGCGTGGTGGAGGACGAAGCCTCCTGCCGCGCCCTCGGCCTGCAATTGAAGCAGGGCCAGCGCCTCGTCTCGAAGGATGGCGCCATGTGGCGCTGGGACGGCTTCACCATCGCCGCGGGCACGGAAACCGCGGCTGCAACCCGTCTGAAGCAGCGCAACCGCCTGCGCGAGATCGACGAGGCTCTGCAGATCGCGGAAGCGACCTTGGCCGAGGTCGAAGGACAATTCGGGTCGGCGCGTGACGAGGCACAAGGCCTCATCGACCGCGAGCGCAGCCAGCGCCAGACCCTGCAGGCCGCCTATAACACGGCCCGCCAGGCCCGCGATGGCGCAGCCCGTGTCGAGCAGCGGGCGACACAGATGCAGTCGCGCCTGGCCGCCATCGCCGAGCAGGCGGAAGCGGTTGCTGGCGATATCGCGGAACTCGAAGGCCAGCTGGAAGCTTCCGCTGCCGAGCGCGCGGAACTGCCTGATCTCGAACAGGCCCGCCAGCAGATCAACACGCTGCGCCCGGAAGTGGCCGAGCGCCGCACGCGCCTTGTCGAAGCGCGCTCCGCCATGGATCGCCTGCAGCGCGAGGCGCAACAGCGCCAGCAGCGCCTGCTCGCCATCGCCGACGAACTGCGCTCGTGGGAAAACCGCAGCCAGCGGGCGCAAGCGCATCTCAATGAACTGGTCGAGCGCCGCGCCCATATCGAGGCGGAGATCGAGCGCCTCGCCGCCCTGCCGGAAGAAATCGCCCAGCAGCGCCTCGACCTCATGGACCTCCTCGAGACCTCCGAAGCCAAGCGCCGCGATGCCGCCGATGCGCTGGCCGCTGCCGAAACGGCTCTTAACGAGGCCGATCGCGGCTTGAAGGGCGAGGAGCACCGCCTCATCGAGGCGCGTGAACAGCGCGTCCGTGCCGAAGCCGCCATCGCCCAGGCCAAGGAAGCTTCCGACACCCTGACCGAGCGCATCCGCGAGAAGTTGGAATGCTCGCCCGAGGACGTGCTGAACCTGGCGGAACTGGATCCGAGCGAAGCGCTGCCGGCCCGCGACGAGACCGAGCAGCGTCTCTCCAAGCTGCTGCGCGAGCGGGAAAATATCGGCCCCGTCAACTTGCGCGCCGAAACGGAATCGAACGAGCTGGACCAGCAGCTGGCCGGGATGCAGACCGAGCGTTCGGACCTCATCAATGCCATTTCACGCCTGCGCCAGGGCATTGCCTCGCTGAACCGCGAAGGCCGCGAGCGGTTGCTGGCCGCCTTCGAACTGGTGAACGGGCATTTCACCTCGCTCTTCACAAGGCTCTTCGGCGGCGGCAAGGCGCATCTCCAATTGACCGAAGCCGAGGATCCGCTCGATGCCGGCCTTGAGATCTTCGCGAGCCCGCCGGGCAAGAAGCTGCAGATCCTGTCGCTGCTCTCGGGCGGCGAGCAGGCCCTGACCGCGCTTGCCCTCCTCTTCGCGGTGTTCCTGGTCAACCCGGCGCCGATCTGCGTGCTGGACGAGGTCGACGCGCCATTGGACGACGCCAACGTCGAACGTTTCTGCAATCTGGTGCAGGAACTGGCTGAGGCTTCGGGCACGCGCTTCCTGGTCATCACCCACCACCGCCTGACCATGGCCCGCATGGACCGCCTCTACGGCGTCACCATGGCGGAACGCGGCGTCAGCCAGCTGGTCTCGGTCGACCTCCAGGAAATCGCCGAGCTGAAGGCTGCGTCCTAGCTCGACTTTCCTATTGCTTCGGACATGGTTCCCAATCGCCCGCTCGCCGCGGGCGATGAAACATTACGCAAATTTAAGAGAGCCGCTTTAGGCTGAGATCCGCGCTGCCTTGATGCGGCGGGTCTTAGCCTGAGGGGAAGCGGCTATGTCCATCCAATCTCGATTGATCGCGGTAATGGTGACGATGCTACTCGGCACCATGCTGGTCGCCGGCTGTTTCGGGTACATCGAAACGCGCGGCGCCGTCTCGATACGCCTGATGGAGAATGAGCTGCCGGCCACGGTACGGGCCGTGCGCAACCAGATCGACAAGGAATTGCTGGTCTATCTTACCGCCTCGCAGGACATCGCCGACAACACCTTCGTACGCGACTGGATCGCCGCGGGTGAGCCGGCCGCAGACGTCGCCAAAGTCGCAACCTATCTCACTGCGGTGCAAAAGCGGTTCGGTACCTTCAATGCCTCCGTCGTCTCCAATGCCACGCGAAGCTATTACGACCAGAGCGGCCTCAACGCCGAGGCGAGCAAGGCCATTCAGTTTTGGTTCGACGCCTTTCTGCAATCCAATGCACCCTACGAGATGGTGCTGGATCGCAATGAGACAACCGGCAACAAGTTCAAGCTTTTCACCAATGTCCGCATGGAAGTTGACGGCAAGCTCGCTGCCGGCAGCATGGGCGTCGATGCGGAGACCCTGGCTGCTCGAATCGCCGCCATCAAGATCGGCAAGAGCGGATTCGTCTATGTCATCTCCGATAAGGGCGAGGTGAAACTGCATCGCGATACCGATTTGCTCGGCAAGATGCTCAATGAACAGCCCGGTATCGGCGACGTCACGCCGGCGCTTCTCGACACCACCGAGGTCGATGGCGAGGCGCGCGTCAACATCGCCCGCTATACCGGCGCCAGCGGTGAGACCATCGCCGCTTCGTCCTATATACCGTCCATCAAATCCTTCGTCGTCGTCGAGATCCCGGAGGTCGAGGTTTTCGGCAGTATTCAGGATTCCTTCCTCAAGATCGGCCTCATCGTGCTGGGCATTCTGTGTCTGGCGATTGTTGCCGTTTTCTTTATCGCGCGTGGCATTGCCCGGCCGATTGCCACCACGACACAGATCATCGACCGCATTGCCGGCGGCGACGGATCGGTGGTTGTCCCAACGGTGAAGCGCCAGGATGAAATCGGGCGCATGCTGCGCTCGACGCAGGCGCTCAAAGACAGCGTGGTCGACGCTTTCCGGCTGCGCAAAATGGTCGAGGATCTGCCCACCAACGTCATCCTCGCCAGTCCGCGCTCAGCGAATGCCATCCGCTACGCCAATCGAGCGAGCCTTGCAACATTCAAGCGTCTTGGCGGAAAGGCACCGGTATCCGAGTCAGAACTCGTCGGTTTCTCTGCCGACCGCCTGTTCCCCGCAAAGGAGAACGCAGCGGCGCGCCTGGCCGATCCGGCACAATTGCCCTTCAGCACAATCACGAATTGGGGCGATGAGGTCGTGCGTCTGGAAGCATCCGCCATCCATGACGGAGCTGGCAAACATATCGACACCATTGTCGTGCTTGATGTCATCACACGGCAGGAACGGCTGGCGTCGAGTTTCGAAGCGAATGTCAAATCGGTGACCGAGGCCGCCAGCCAGGCGACTGCCGAGGTTGCCGCCCATGCCGGCACCATGGTCGATGCAGCAGGTGAATCCGTTGCGCAATCGACCGCTGCCGCCAACGCCTCCGAGATGGCCTCCAGCAATGTTCAGGCCGTCGCCACCGCGACGGAAGAACTCAGTTCATCGATCCGCGAGATCAGCCGCCAGGTCCAGCAATCGGCCGGCATTACCGGTCGTGCGGTTTCCGAAGCGAAGGCCACCGACGAAACCGTCCAGACACTTGCCCAGGCGGCAGAGAAGATCGGCGACATCGTCCGGCTCATCGATGACATTGCCAGCCAGACCAATCTTCTAGCGCTCAATGCGACGATCGAAGCTGCGCGTGCCGGCGAGGCAGGAAAGGGATTTGCTGTGGTTGCAAGCGAAGTAAAGAATCTCGCCATGCAGACCAGCAAGGCAACGGAGGAGATCACCAACCAGATCGGCTCCATCCAAAGCCAGACGGGCCAGGCCGTGGAGGCGATCCGGCGCATTGGTGAAACAATCGCCGAGGTGAACAGCATCGTTTCGGCGATCGCGGCCGCAGTAGAAGAACAGGGCGCGGCGACGGCCGAGATCGCCCGCAATGTGCAGCAGGCGTCACAGGGCACACAGAGCGTCAGCAGCAATATCAGCGCCGCTGCCCGCTCGGCCAATTCGACGGGCGCTGCGGCGAGCGCCGTGCGTGGCAATGCCGATCAATTGACCGCGATGATGGACAAGCTGCAAACGCAGGTCGACCAATTCCTGCTGGGTATCAGGCAAAACTGACGGCGGCGACGATGGAGACATCCGTGCCGCAGCACCCACGCATCATCGACATCATCGACTTCTGGAAGTCATGCCAGCCGCGCATCCACGGTCTGCCCGTGCGCCAATCGGTCGATCCTTTCGCCCTGCGTCCCTGGCTCGGTCATTGCGCCATCTACGAAGCCATTGCGGGCGACGACTTCAAGGTTCGGCTGGAAGGGTCCTTCATCTCCGAGATGGGCGGCGAGAATTGGACCGGCCACCGCGCGAGCGAGATCGACAGCCGGTATCAGGCCACGTTGTTGCGGGATCTGCGCGACGTTAGCGAGGCACGCACGTTCCGGACAGCGCAGATCTCCATCGTTCAGGCGAATTTCATCCGGATCGAACGCGCCTTGTTGCCGGTCACGCTGGGCGGCGGCGCAGTCGACCAGATTATCGGCTGCATCTACCGCATAGTTTAGCCGATACTCAGAGGGACAAAGGCTTGCTCATATGCACGATCACGCCGCCGCGGAAGTCTTCCTCGCGGTCGAGCGTGTAGCCGAGCTTCTTATAGAGCGTCACATTCGCGGCGAAGAGCTTGTTGGTGTAGAGGCGGAGGCGCTTCATGCCGGCGGCACGCGTGAGGTCCTCGGCATGTGCCACCAGGAGGCGGCCGTAGCCTTTGCCTTGATGCGCGGGATCGACCGCGACGTTCTCGATCAGCCAGTGATCGGCCTGCGGAATGAGCTCGACCAGACCGACGGCGACCTCGTCGCTGTCGATCAGGAGGTCGATGACGTGGTCATGGATGGCCTGGTCATAGTCCGCCGTCATCGGTTGGGCGGCCGGCCGATCACGGGCACCCATTTGGCATAAGCGCGGTGCGTGATCGCCTCGACCAGCACGGCATCATTCAAGCCGGCGCGGCGGAAACGATGCCCCGTCATGGCCGTCTCACTGCCAATGAATCTGCATGGTGCAGAGGTGATAGACGCCGGCACCCCAGGCGGCGAGGCCCAGGATGGCGACAGCCCAGCCGATCTGGGTCCAGCGGCGACGGTTGGGATGGTCGCGGAACAGCCAGAGGGGCACCCGCCCCATCACCCAGGCGGTGAGCCAGGCGACCCCGAGCGCCAGCGGCAGGAAGACCGGCGCGAAGGGATAGAGCGGATCCGTGATGAGCAGGGCAATCAGCCCCGCCAGCACCATCAACACCATACCGCCGAGGCCAATTGCTGCAGCCAGCAGCCATGCGCCCAATTTCCGCACCTGAGCTTCTCCCTATTCCCACCGAATCACGGCTCTCCATCCATCGGATGGCTCGACGGGAGACTGTCGGAGAAAACGGCCAGCGCCAAGGGCGGCCGCGGGAAAGTGATTCACCCGCGGTCCGGGACGTGTCAAATGAGAACAAAGTCTTATTTCATCGCCTATCCGTCTCGCCGGCACGAAACCCACGGCAGCTCCGCACGTTGATGCTGCAGGTGCGATTCCCAGACGTTAACAAGCGCCTTGCAGCGGCACCTTCTCCTCTTCTATTTTGTTATTATATTTCAATTAGTTAGATGCGGCCAAATCACCTTGACAGCCCTTAACCCCTTGCCTATGTTGCGCGCGCTTCCGCCGATCCTCCGATTGGCGGGGGTAGCGGCTTGTTGCTCGGGGGATACCTTGAGGATCGGCAACGATGACCGAACAGCAGCCCGATAAGCTCGATCAGTTCAACGCGAAGCTTCAAGAAGCGCGCGACCGGATCGAGGGGACGGGGACCCAGGAATTGGCTCGCGAGGGCACGTCCCTGGGATATGGCTTCCGCCTCAGCGTCGAATTGCTGGCGGGCCTGCTGGTGGGTCTGGGGATGGGCTATGTCATCGATGGATGGCTGGGTACACGTCCCTGGTTGATGCTGGTTTTCATGATCCTGGGCCTTGTTGCGGGCGTCCTGAATGTGATGCGCGTGACACGGCAGATGGAGCAGCTGGAAGCTTCCAAGAAGGATCAACGTTAAGCGTCGACCCTTCGGACCTGGCCTAGTGCGCGCATGCAATTCTGACTGCGCCCTGTCCTCGGTTCGCGGGCGGCATCAACCGGGGATGACATCGTGGCCGAAGCCCATTCACCGCTCGCCCAGTTCGAGATCAGCACGATCCAGCCGTTTCATCCGTTTGGCATCGACGCTTCGTTCACCAATGCTTCGCTGATCATGGTGGTCGTGGTCGGCCTTATTACCCTCTTCATCGTCTCTGGCATGCGCAATGCTACCATCGTTCCCGGCCGCTTCCAGGGCATGGTCGAGTTCTTCTATGAATTCATCGCCAATCTCCTGAAGGAAAACACCGGCAGCGCCGGGAAGCAGTTCTTCCCGCTGATCTTCTCGCTGTTCATGTTCATCCTGGGCTGCAATTTGATCGGCCTATTTGGCGCCATCACCGTCACCAGCCATATTATCGTCACCTTTGCTCTCGCCTTCATGATCATCACCATCGTGACGATCGTCGGCTTCGTGAAGCACGGCACACATTACTTCAGCTACTTCGCCCCGGCCGGCGCGCCGATGTGGCTGATGCCACTGATGATTCCGCTGGAAATCATCTCCTATCTCATTCGCCCGATCAGCCTCTCGGTCCGACTGTTTGCCAACATGGTGGCCGGTCACGTGATGCTCGGCGTCCTCGGCACCTTCGTCGTGGGCCTCGGCGGTCTCTTCTTCGCGCTCGGCGCCATTCCCCTCGTCGCGATCCCGATGATCTTCGCGCTCGAACTGCTGGTCGCCCTGCTGCAGGCCTATGTGTTCGCCATTCTCACCTGCATCTACCTCAACGACGCCATTCACCTGGCGCATTGAGGCGGGTGGCCTGAGAGAAACAGTTTTCCGTCAACATCAAGCAACGTTAATCCCAAGAAAGGATCTCATCATGGAACTCGAAGCCGCGAAAATGATCGGCGCCGGTATTGCAGCGCTCGCCCTCGGTGGCGCCGGTGTCGGTCTCGGTAACCTGTTCGGCAGCTACATGCAGGGTGCGTTCCGCAACCCGGAAGCCCAGAGCAAGCTGAAGGTCAATCCGATGCTTGCCTTCGCGCTGATCGAAGCCACCGGCCTGTTCGGCTTCGTCATCGCCATGATCATCCTGTTCGGCTAAGCGCCGGACCGAACGATCTGACTAACGTTGCGATATTGCGGCCGGCCGGCTTCCCGAAATGGGATGCCGGCCAGTCCGTAAAACAAGTTTGAAGTTGGGAGGGGAGCAATGCCCCAATTCGATCCCGCCATTTTCTCGCCGCTCCTGGTCTGGCTGGTCGTGACCTTCGTGGCGCTTTATGTGCTGATGTCGAAATTCGCGCTGCCGAAAGTGGCAACGATCATCGACCAGCGCGCCGAGCGCATCGAGGGCAACCTTGCCAAGGCCGAGCAGCTGAAGTCCGACGCCGCCGCGGTGCTCGCCGCCTATGAGAAGGCCATCGCCGACGCGAAGGCCCAGGCTCAGGCGGAACTGGCCAAAGCCGCGGCCGAAATCGCCGCCGAGACGGCCCGTCGTGAAGCCGATTTCGGGAAGCGCCTGGCCGAGCAGACTAAAACGGCTGAAGGCCGGATCAAATCGGCCCAAGCCGATGCCATGGTCCAGGTCCGGGCGATTGCCAGCGACCTTGCCGCCGGTATCGCCGCCAAGCTGACCGGTGCCAGCGTCGATCAGGCTGCTGCCGGTGCCGCCGTCGATGCCGCGATCAAGGAGCGTTGAGTGATGGAACACGAAGTCGGTTTCTTCGCCAATCCGCATACCTGGGTCAATATCGGCGGCCTGATCTTCCTGGCCTTCGCCGGCCCGAAGATCTGGAAGGCCCTCGCGCAGATGCTCGACCAGCGCGCCATCAAGATCAAAGCCGATCTCGACGAAGCGCAGAAGCTGAAAGACGAGGCCCAGGCCCTGCTCGGCGAATATCAGCGCAAGCAGAAGGACGCGCTTCGGGAGGCGGCCGAGATCGTCGAGACGGCCAAGGCCACGGCGCTGCGCCAGGCCAAGGACGCCGCCGCCGGCCTCGAAGCCGCGTTCATTCGCCGCGAGAAGCTGGCTCTGGAAAAGATCGCCCAGGCGGAAGCCGCTGCGATCGCCGAAGTCCGCCGCGAGGCGGTCGACGTCGCCAGCGCCGCCGCCCGCAAGCTGATTGCCAGCAGCCTCAACGATACCCGGGCCAGCGCCCTGGTCGATGCGGCCATCAAGGATGTGAATCAGCGCCTGCACTAAGCGTCGGTTCGCCGTACTTCCTTTGCAAAAGGCCCGGTCCCCAAAGGACCGGGCCTTTTGTTTATTCCGCACTGGCCTGGCTCACACTCAAAAGATATTTCCAAAAATTATGGGCGCTGCGGCGTTATTCGGGTAAATTGCGACCTTGAGGACGGCTCGTGCTGAGCTTTCCTTAACTGCTTGCGGCGTAAAGCTTAAGGCGATCGGGCATTGGGCCCGCTACCCTTCGGTGCTGGCTAGCATGGGCGTGTTGCCTGCTGCCCATGCGGGGTTCTGATGCTGATGACCTTGCCCCTCGACAATTCTTCGCTGAACCAAGCGCCGGCCGGCCGCCATCCGGAATCCGACTCACCCGCCTTTGCCGAAACCCAGCGCCGGGTCGAAGAAGTGGTCGCCAACCGGGTCCGGGAACGCAGTATCAAGGACGAATTGCGCCGCGCCTTCTACCAGCGCGCAGTCGATGATGGTTTGCGGCGTTTCAACGGCACGGCTCAACCCAGCCGGCTGAAAGCAGCGGGCCGCGTCGCGGTTTGCGGCTTTGCGGCCTTCATGGTCGTCCTCTGGGCATTGGGGCCTGCGACACTCGACACGATCGGGGCCTTGGCAGTCGCTGCCGGTGCATCTATCTGTCTGGGTATCCTCAGCCTTGCCATCGCCGCCATTTGCGACCGCGCAGGAGGCCGGCATTCGGATCCCGCCGATCCCCACCCCATGCCCCGTCGCAAGGACGAGAAGGCGCTGCGGCGCCTCTTCTAGAAAATCGCCCTATCCCCAAAGAAAAACCGCCCGAAACCTGACGGTTCCGGGCGGCTTCAGCCATGAGCGCCACCGGCTTGGTTTGCCGGCGGCGCTGAAATGAGCCTTAATTACTTCTTCGAGGCCTTGGCGATCGCGGCCTTCACTTCGTCGATCTGGGCGACGAAACGGCCCTGGATCAGCTCGGCAACTTCCGAACCCGACTTCTGGACGAGGTCGGTGATGTCGCGGAGGTTGGCAACGGCCTGCTCGAAGCCGGCCTTGGTGATCTCGGCCTGCTTCACGAGCTTCTCTTCGGCGCTCGTCGGGGTAGCCAATTCCTTGGCGACCTTGCTGAACTCTTCGACGGCCTTGCGGGCGATCTCAGCCTGGCGCTGGGCCACGGCCTTGACGCCTTCGAAGGCGGCCTGGTTGGCGGCGGTCAGGACTTCGAAGTTCTTCTTCTGGGCGGCGACGACGCTGTCGACATCGAACAGGTTCTTGCCGTTGGTGAAGGCGTTGCTGTAGTCACCGAACCACTTGCCGAAATCGGCCTGGATCTTGGTGAAATCGAACTTCGTGAAGTCCGGGAAAGCGGCGGTCGGGGTGCTCTCAAACGTGTTCTGGGCCTTGGCCATGGTGGCGTCTCCTCAGGTCAACTCGGTTTTGGGGGCAATCTGTTTATTGTGCGCTGCACAATGATGGCCTCTATATGAGGCAGGGTTGCCGCGAAATCAAGCAGTTTTTTGTTGCGCTGCACAATATACAACAAATCCATGACATACCAATGACTTAAATAAGAACCTCTAAAAGCAAAGCCGCCGCCCGGGTGGGGCGGCGGTTTAGGTGGCCATGAAGTCGCCGGGGCCGATCAGACCGGAATAACCGCCCCGCTCTCCTTCAAGAAGATGTGCATCTTGTCGGTATCGATCGGCACCAAGGCGGTATCGTCCGCCGCTGCCTTGGTCTGGGCGGCGACCTGCGCCGTGAAGGGCGCGCCGCCCGCGGTGCCGATGATGAGCGTGTGCGGGCCTAAGGGTTCGACGTCGCGGACCTTAAGTTCGATCATCGGCTGCGGCTTGCCGGCTGCCACCGTGTGCTCGGGGCGAATGCCGACAACGACGCGCTTGCCGACATGGGCACCATAGGCGGCAGCCCGCGCCTGCGGGATCGGAATGCTGATATTGCCGTCAGCGCGGAAGCCCAAGCCGCCATCACCACCGGTCAGCTCGCCCTCGATGAAGTTCATGGATGGCGCGCCGATGAAAGCCGCGACGAACAGATTGCACGGCCTCTCATAGAGCGTGATCGGGTCGGCCGCCTGTTCGATGCGGCCGCCATTCATGACGACGACGCGATCGGCCATGGTCATGGCTTCGACCTGGTCGTGGGTCACATAGACGACGGTGGTCTGGAGGCGGCGATGCAGCGATTTGATCTCGGTGCGCATCTCGATGCGCAGCTTGGCGTCGAGATTGGAGAGTGGCTCGTCGAACAGGAACACATCCGGGTTGCGCACGATGGCGCGGCCGATGGCCACACGCTGGCGCTGACCGCCGGAAAGCTGTTTGGGACGACGCTGCAGATAGGGATCGAGGTTGAGGATGCGGGCTGCATTCTTGACGGCGGTGTCGATCTCGCCCACCGCGGTGCCGCGCACCTTCATGCCGTAGCCGATATTCTCGGCGACCGTCATATGCGGGTAGAGTGCGTAATTCTGGAACACCATCGAGCAATTGCGCAGGCCCGGGCGCAGGTTGGTGACATCGCGGTCGCCGATGCGGACGATACCGCTGCTGGCCGTCTCAAGCCCGGCGATCATGCGCAAGGTCGTGGTCTTGCCGCAGCCCGAGGGTCCGACCAGCACGACGAATTCGCGCGAGGCGATTTCGAGATCCAACGGCGGGATGACAGTAACGTCGCCGAAGGATTTGGTGATGCGTTCGAGGCTTACGCGGGCCATGGGCAAATTCTTCTTTGTTGGGCAATCCCGCCCCGGCTTTTCAAGGGCCGAGGCGGGACAGCGTTAGTCCAGATAGTCTAACTCAAACGGCCTGGGCGAGTTACTTCGCTGGCAGGCCCATCGCGGCGCGATAGGCAGCAAGCTGCTTGTCGCGGCCGAACTCGTCGGTGAGACGGTTCCATTCCTTGGCCACGTTGTCGAGCGCTTCCTGGGCGCTCTCTTCGCCGGCCAAAGCCTTGGAGAGTTCGATTTCCACGACTTCGGTGTAGGAGAAGTAGCCCGGGAGACGCATGTCGAGCACGACGTTCTCAGCCGCAAGCGAATCCGCCTGGGCGCCCAAATATTCCTTGGCTTCGCGCGGGCTGAACAGCTTCGACCACAGGTCGAGATTGGTCGTGTGCGAGATGCGGTAGGGGTTCACACCGGTGCCACCGGTGATCGCCGCCTTGCCCGAGACTTCCGGGCTGGAGAGGAATTCGATGTAGTTCCAGGCAGCTTCCTGGTTCTTCGAGGAAGCGGGAACCGCCGCCTGCCAACCGCCGAACGCCATGAACGGCGATTTGACGATGTGGTCGAACTTCTTCCATTCCTTGGTCTTGTAATCATAGATCTCGTTCGAGCCCGGCAGCACGGCCGAACCGACATTCCCTGAGATCTTCGACTGCTTCGGATCCGCCGCGATGACGCCCGTGTCGCCCCAGCCGATCGACTGGGCAACCTGGCCGCCCGCAACCGCCGCGTTCACTTCACCGAACGAGAAGTTCAGTGCGTTGGGCGGGGCGAGCTTCGCGGACTTCACATATTCCTCGAGGCCGCGGACCCAGCCCGGGTTGTTGATTTCGGCATCCATCGTCTCCGGATTGAAGAACATGGCGCCCTTCTGACCCGGAATGTTGGTGTAGGAAGCCGCATGGCTGAAGAAGAACCAGAACTGCTGGCCGCCGCGACGATAGGCTTCCGCCGTGCCCCACAGGCCCTTATCCGGACGGGTGAAGAATTCGGCGATGTCGAGATACTGCTTCCAGTCCTGCGGCACGGCGAGGTCGTAGCCATATTTCGCCTTGAACGCCTCTTTCTCCTTCGGATCCTCGAAGAGATCGATGCGGTAGGTATAGGTGTGCACGTCACCGTCGATGGTCTGCGACAGGGTCTTGCCGTTCCACACCATCAGCTGTTCGCGGTAGATCGGGGCGATGTCGTCCCAGGCAGCACCCTTGCGCATGGCTTCCGGCACTTCACTGAGGAAGTCGGTGAAGTCCGGCGACCATGCCGGCGCGAAGCTGATGACATCGAAGGTCTCTTCGCCCGAGGAGAGCGAGGTGACGATCTTCGGATACAGTTCCGACCAGGGGAATTCGACCACGTTCACCTTGCCGCAGGTCTTCTTGGCCCATTCTTCGCCGGCGCTCTGCAGGGCCGAAGCGATGTAGGGACCGGTCTGCGAGGCGGCGGTCAGTGTCACGCCGGTATAATCCGGATCGCAAGCGAGTGCCGCGCCGCTGGCCAGCGAAAGCGCTGCCATCGCCGTTGCACCAAGTAGCAGTTTCCTCATGTTATCACTCCCGTTCTCTTTGTTGGTTAGCTTGGTTCGACTTCTAGTGTTGAACTCTTGTCGCGGTCATTTAATGGCCCCGATCAGTAGACCGGACCGCATGAGCCTGCTCAGCAACGCCGCCATGACCATCATCGGGACGATGGCAACCAAAGCGGCGGCGGAAATCGACCACCATTCGTCGCCGCGCTGGCTGTTCTGACCAGCAACGAGAATGGGGAGGGTCTGCCATTTGGCATTGGTGAGAAAGAGCGCGAAGAGGAACTCATTCCAGACGAAAGCCAAGGTGATCATGAAGGTGGCGACGAGGCCGGGGACGGACATCGGCAGGACGATGCCGGTGAAAATCCGCCAGGACGGCACGTTGTCGACCATGGCCGCCTCTTCCACCTCGAGGGGCAAAGCGGCGAAGAAGTCGCGCATCAGCCAGACGACGATGGGCAGGCTGAAGGCGATATAGGCCAGCACCATGCCGAAATAGGTATCGATCAGCTTGAACCCTAAACGCCCCATTTCACTGTACATCAGGAACAAGGCGAAGGCGGCGACGATCGGCGGGAACATGCGCTGGCTGACGAACCAGAAGATGATGTCCTCATTGCCGAGAATCGGCCCTGGCACGCGCAGGCGGTTGGTGACCAGCGACAGAACCAAGGCGATGGCAAAGGCGATGATCATGGAGATCGCCCGGCTGAAGCCGAACACATTGGCGCCCAGCAGGTAACCGCCACAGGCGATGACGAAGAAGACGATGCCCGAGGCGAGCTTCACCTTGAAAGGAAAGCGCACCAAGGCATAGGCCGCCATGGCGCCGATGGCGGTCGCGAGAACCGCCGAAGAGAGGCCGATGATGGTGGAGGCAATGACGTTGTTGAAGAACTCACCGCGCTCGCCGGAGAGGAGCTCCGACCAGGCCTGCAGCGAGGGGTCGAAATCGACGAACGGAATGAACGTCGCTTGGCCGACGACCGAGATCGACGTCTTGAACGAGGTGACGATCACCCAGTAAAGCGGAAACAAGGTGAACGCCGCCCAGAACAGGATTCCGAGCAGGGCGAAATAGCGCGGCGCGCCTTTGAGAGTGCGGGTGCTCATCTGTGCTTCGCCAGATAGGGTTTAAGGATCGCGAGATAGACTACGCCGATCACCGTGATGACGATCAGGAACAGGAACGAGAGGGCCGATGTGTAGCCGAGGTTGAACTTCTTGAAGCCTTCCTGATAGGCGAACAGGGTCAGCGTTTCGGTCGAGATACCCGGCCCGCCGCCGGTCAGCACGAAGACCGTATCGATGATCTTGTAGCTCTCGATGAGGCGGATGAAGACGACGGCGGCCGAGATGGGCAGCATCATCGGGAAGGTGATGTCCCAGAACTGCCGCCAGGGGCTGGCATTCTCCAGCGAGGCCGCCTCATAGACATCATCCGGCAGGGTGGCAAGACCGGCCAGCAGCATGAGGATGATGAAGGGCGTCCATTGCCAGACCTCGACCGTGATGAGTGCGCCGATTGCCCAATGCGTCTCGGTGAGGAACGGCAAATTGGGAAAACCGAGGAAGGTCATGAACTGGTTCAATGGACCTTGCGTCGGGTTGAAGATCTGGCGCGCGATGAGGGCGACGGCGACAGGGGCAATCAGCATCGGCAGCAGGAAGCCGACCCGGAACAGCTTTTCGCCCGGCACCTTGGCATGGAGCGCCAAGGCGACGGCAAAGCCGATCACGTATTGGATGGCAACCGAGGTGAAGGCAATGATGCTGGTCGTCACCGTCACATGCCAGAAGCGCGGGTTGGTCAGCAGGCTGACATAATTGTCGAGGCCATTGAAACGCGGTGGCGACGGCGGCACCAGGCGGAAGCTCATGAAGCTGGTGGTCAGCGAATAGATCAGCGGAAAGATCGAGATGGCCAGCACCACGAAGAGCGCCGGCCAGATAAAGAAATATTTGATCGGGTCGTTCCGCATCACGCCACCTTGGCAAGGAGAGCGTCGATCTCGGCCCGCGACGGCATGGCTGGCGCCGTGCCGCGACGCGTCACCGAAATGCCGGCAACCGTGCAGCCAAAGCGCACGGCTTCTGCGGGTGCCACACCATTGGCGATCGCTGCGGCAAAGCCGCCGACGAAGGCATCGCCGGCACCGGCCGTATCGATGACGCTGCCGGCTGAAACCGCCGGCACATGAACGGACCCGGATTTGCTGTGCAGCAGGGCTCCGCGTTCGCCCAAAGTGATGAGCGCGTTTTTCGCCCCCTTGGCGAGGATCGCGTCACCGGCACGGCGGGCTGCTTCCAGGGAATCCAGCTGGAAGCCGACGATGGCGGCCGCCTCACTCTCATTGGGAGCGATGTAATCGCACAAGGGATAGAAGGCGTCGGGGAAACGCTCCGCCGGTGCCGGATTGAAGACCGTCGTCACACCGGCAGCGCGCGCGATTTCCAGCCCGCGCTGCGCCGCCGCCACCGGCTGTTCGAGTTGCGTCACGAAGACCTTGGCGCCACGAATGCTGGCGGCATGGGCGTCGACATCGGCGGGCGACAGCGTGCCGGCGGCACCCGGATAGACGATGATCGCGTTCTCGCCGGTCTTGTCATTGACATAGATGAAGGCAACGCCGGTTGGATCCTGATCGGAGATGCCGATCTCGGCCTTGATGCCTTCCTGCGCCCAGGTTTTCTGCGCCACGTCACCGAACGTGTCGCGGCCGATCTTCGAGATGAAGGTCACCTTGGCGCCGGCACGGGCAGCAGCCACGGATTGATTGGAGCCCTTGCCCCCCGGCCCCATCTTGAAGCCAGAACCGGCGATGGTCTCGCCGATCTTCGGCATCCGGTCGCCCATGAAGGCGAGATCGGCGACGAAGATCCCCAGAATGCAGACGCCCTGCTGTCCCGCGCTCATGCCACTATTTCCTAAATCAGTACTTAGCTTCCGGCGGAATGACGCCCTTGGTGAACATGAAGCAGCCATAGAAGCGGCGCTCACCCGTGGCGATCACGCAATAGGATTTCTTGGCGATTTCATAGAAGGCCATGCGCTCGACTGGCACCAGCGGCCAGGATTTGCCTTCGGCCTTGTCGATCTCGGCCTGCACTTCCTTCTGCACCGGTGGGATCTCGGTCGGATTGCCGACGATTTCCATGCGCATTGCGGCATCGGGGATGAAGGTATCGAGCGGCATGGCGGAGAGAATGGCGCGCGTCGCTTCGGCTGTGGTGACACCGTCGATGCGCAGCAAGGCGCCGAGCGTCGTCTGCTTGGCAACCGATGCGCCGGGAAAATTGGTGTCGCACAATACCAGGCGATCGCCATGACCCATGGCGCGCAAGGCATAGAGCACATCCGCATTGAGCAGCGGATTGACATTCTTCAGCACGACTCATCCCTCCCCGTTATCCATCGCCTCACGCGGTTCACATCGCCGCGCTTCATCAACACTCTATTCACTCGCCGTAAGGAATCCAGATGTTCTTCACCTGCACCGCATGACGCAGCAGGATCGGCCCTTCTGCGGCCGTCTGATCGAACCAATCGGTCAGAAGGCCGTGATCGGTGAGCACGCGCTTCAAGTTGCCGACCGAGAGCTTCTCGGCCAGCGTTGCGATTTCTTTGGTACTGAACGCCCAGATGGCATCGACGTCATCATGATCGGCAAGCGTCTTGGCGAGATCCTTCGCCGCGCCCGTCACGATGTTGACGACACCCGCCGGCACATCGGAGGTTTCCAGCACCTGATAGAAATCGGTAGCTGCCAGCGGATGGCGCTCCGACGGCACAATGACGGCGCGATTGCCCATGGCGATGACCGGCGCCAGCAATGAAATGAAAGAAAGCAACGGCGCTTCATCGGGGCAGACGATACCGACAACGCCGATCGGCTCGTTCATGGCCAGTGCCACACCGCGCAAGGGCGGTGCGTGCACGCTGCCTTCGAACTTGTCAGCCCAGGCGCCGTAAGCGAAGAGGCGGCCGACACTGGCCTCGACTTCCGCCGCCGATTTGGCTTTGGAGGCGCCGGTCATCGCGGCAACGCGGCCGGCGAATTCGTCGGCACGGGCCGAGAGATTTTCGGCCATGTAATAGAGGATCTGCGCACGGTTATGCGATGTGGCCTTCGACCAGCCTTCCGCACCGCGCGCGGCTGCCACGGCGTTGCGGATATCCTTACGATTGCCCTCGCCCACTTCGCCCAGGCGCACGCCCTTGGGCGACAGCACGGCACGCGAATAATTGCCGTCGGGGCGGGCCTGCTTGCCGCCGACAAAGAGCTTCGCGGTCCGGTCGAGATCGGGAAGATCGAAACCGGCAACCTTCTCCTGTGCTTCCGGCAATTCGGCCGCGACGCGCGCCTTGCGGCCAACCCAGGCCTTGGGCTTCAGATATTCATAGGCGCCTTCCTTGCCGCCCTCACGGCCATAGCCGGATTCGCGATAGCCGCCGAAACCGACCGCGGCATCGAAAAGATTAGTGGCATTGATCCAGACCACCCCGGCTTGGAGCTTCGGCGCAATGTCGAGGGCCAGGCCAATCGTCTCGCTCCAGATGCTGGCAGAAAGGCCATAGCGCGTATTGTTAGCGAGCATCACCGCTTCGTCCGGCGTGCGGAAGGTCATCGACACCAGCACGGGGCCGAAGATTTCTTCCCGTGCCACGGTCGCCGCCGTTTGCACATGGGCGAGCAGGGTCGGCGGGTAGAAGCAACCGCCTGCGGGCAGGTCGATCTCCGGCTGGAACAGCTCGGCGCCTTCGGCAACGCCTGTTGCGACGAGCGACTTGATGCGCTCCAGCTGCACCGGCGCCACGATGGCACCCATATCGATCGCCTTGTCGAGCGGGTTGCCGACGCGCAAATTCGACATGCGGCGCTTGAGGCGGGCATGGAACTTGTCGGCAATGCCTTCCTGCACCAAAAGGCGCGACCCGGCGCAGCAGACTTGGCCCTGGTTGAACCAGATGGCGTCAACGACACCTTCGATGGCTCCGTCGATATCGGCATCATCGAAGACGATGAAGGGCGACTTGCCGCCGAGCTCAAGTGTCAGCGACTTGCCGGAGCCTGCCGTTTGCGCGCGGATGAGCTTGCCGACTTCGGAGGAACCGGTGAACGCGATCTTGTCGACCCCGCTATGACCAACGATGGCAGCACCCGTACTGCCGTCACCCGTTACCACATTGAGGACACCGGCCGGCAAACCGGCCGCCGCCGCGATCTCGGCAAACAGCAAAGCTGTGAGTGGGGTGAATTCGGCAGGCTTCAGCACGACCGTATTGCCGAACGCCAAGGCCGGCGCCACTTTCCATGCCAGCATGAGGAGCGGGAAGTTCCACGGAATGATCTGCCCGACGACGCCGACCGGCACCTGATCCGCCAGCTCCGTCGCCTGCAACTGCGCCCAGCCGGCGTGATAATAGAAATGGCGCGCCACCAGCGGCACATCGATATCGCGCGTCTCACGCACCGGCTTACCATTGTCGAGCGCCTCGATCACCGCAAAGAGGCGGGCATGGCGCTGAACGGCGCGGGCGAGCGCGTAAAGATGTCGCGCACGGGCATGGCCCGGCAGCTTCGCCCAAGGGCCTTGCGCCTTCCGCGCAGCTGCAACAGCGGCATCGACATCGGCCGCATCGCCTTGCGCCACACGGCCGAGTTTCTTGCCCGTCGCGGGATCCATCGCATCGAAATGAACGCCGGCAGCCGGTTGCACGAACTTGCCACCGATGAAATGGCCGAAGCCGGATTCGTAGCGCTTCAGCCAGGCACGCGCTTCACCATCGGCCTCCGGCGCCGGGCCATAGGACATCTCGTCGAAATAGCGGGCGACACTCATGGTCTTATCCTGCGGCATGCCGGTTATAGGCCGAATAGCGGCCGGTCACGTGATGTTCGAGCTGGCGTTCGATATCGGCGAGCAGGCTCGAGGCGCCGATGCGGAAGAGATTGGGTTCCAGCCATTCGCGGCCCAGCTCCTCCTTCATCAGGAACTGGTAGTTGAGCACGTCCTTCGCGGCCGAGATACCGCCGGCCGGCTTGTAGCCGATCTTGAAACCGGTCCGTTCCTGATACTCGCGGATCATGCGGATCATGATCAATGTCACGGCGAGTGTCGCGTTGACGCTTTCCTTGCCGGTCGAGGTCTTGATGAAATCGGCGCCGGCCATCATGCAGACCAGCGAGGCGCGCGCGACGTTGCGCAGGGTCTTCAGATCGCCGGTCGCCAGAATGGCTTTCACATGCGCCTGGCCGCAGGCGGCGCGGAAGTCGCGCATCTCGTCATAAAGTGCCTGCCAATTGCCGGTCAGCACATGCTCGCGGGTGATGACGATGTCGATTTCTTGCGCCCCGTCTTTGACCGAAGCCTCGATCTCCTTCAGCTTCAGATCATGCGGGATGAGGCCGGCGGGAAAACCGGTCGAAACGGCGGCAACCGGAATGCCGGAGCCGGCCAACGCCTCGACCGCAATCGCCACGAAGCGGTGATAGACGCAGATCGCCCCGGTGGTGAGGCCGCGATCGGCCATGCCCAGCGCTTCAAGGAGGTCGGCGCGCACCGGCGCCTTGGCCTTGGCGCAGAGTCGCTTTACGCGCTCGGTCGTGTCATCGCCGTTCAAGGTGGTAAGATCGATGCAGGTGATGGCTTTCAAGAGCCAGGCCGCCTGGGCGTCCTTCTTCACCGTGCGGCGGCCGGGCAAGGTCGCGACACGACGCTCGGCAGCCGACAGGTTGACACGGACGCCCTGCACCCAGCCGAGATCCAGCGGCTGCGCCACATTGCGGGCAATCGCGTTATGGCCAGCCAAAACGTGATTGGCTTGCGCTGCGTGGCCACCGATGGGCGCGATCTTGAGATCAGCCATGCCGACACCGTCTGTTCAAGGACAGCGCTGAGGAGAAGTTTGCGACCAGGGGACAAGGATAGCGGCGCGACCCGATTGCCAAGTCCGCCCGTCTCCCTCCCATGCGTCGCGCTCTTTCCGGCGCTTGTTAATATTCTACCAAATTATGATCGCTTTATGACATCGCCTGACAGACCCGTCAAGCGCCGCCCTGCGACCTTTTTGAGACCAAAACTCAGGCGCCGGGCGCCTTTGCCCCGGTCTCGGTGACGATAGTCTTGAAATCATTGAGCCGTGCAAAATAGGCCGGCTTCACAATCCCGAACTTGCTGGAATCAATCACCAGATGACTCTCAAGCGCACTGGCGATCGCCTTCTGCTTGATCGGCACTTCATGGAAATGCGAACAGGAGGCGCCGCGTTCCACATCGACGCCGCCGGCCGAGATGAACGCCTTGTTGATGCCGAAGCGGCCGAGCGGCTCCAGCCATTCCCCGCTCGAAAACGTGGCCGAGGCGGAATGATAAAGACCGCCCAGCATGATCATGCGCAGATTGGGCTTTTGCGACAGGCGATCCGCCACGTTGAGCGAATAGCAGATCACCGTAATGCTCAGATCTGCCGGTATTTGTTCGGCCAAATGGTCGAGTGTCGAACCGCAATCGATGAAGATCGTGTCATCCGGTACAATCATTTTGAGCGCATAGCTGCAGGCGCGGAACTTGGCGTTGGCGTGGCTGTCCGCCTCGCGCCCCAGCTCGTAACCCCCAGCGATATCGTCGGCGCTGACGATATGCCCGCCAAGATAGGCGAAACGCTCCGGATTGGCGCTGACATCGCGCCGCACGGTCATTTCAGAAACACCGAGCAGGGCCGCGGCATCTCGCAGATGCAGCACGCCGCGCTGGGCCAAGGCCTCGGCAAGCAGATTCGTGCGCTGTGACTTGCGGGTCGACATGAAACCGGAAACTCCCCTGCGGCAATGCCGGCGAACCGCTGTTGGGTCGCGGGTTTGAGCTGCCTGACATCGAGCCGAGCATGCGACGGGCAGCGTCAAAACGTCAACCCGAAAATGTTAAATTCTTAACAACAATACTCACAAAACGCGTGGGAACCCGGTCCGCGACCGTGCATTGCACAGGTAACCCATTGGTGGGATTGGACTGCAGGCGGAGACCGACCGTGCCGGAATCGAAGAAAGTCGACGCGCATCGCGAGACCTTGCACCGGGCCGCCAAGTCCGGCCGGCGCGCTGGTCTTGCTAGTCAGGCGCCGCTCGAAGGCAAGGCCGCCCCCACCAAGCGACGCGTCAAGGTAAGGTATGTGAGGAGATGAACCATGCCCCGTGGTGACAAGGACAAGTACACAACCAAGCAGAAGCGCCAGGCCGAACACATCGAGGAAGGCTACGAGAAACGTGGCATCTCGAAAGATGAGGCGGAGTCTCGCGCCTGGGCGACCGTCAACAAAATGACCGGCGGCGGCAGGAAGAGCGGCTCAGGAATCGGCAAGAAAACCAATAAGGCCCCGGCCCGCAAAGGCGGCCGCATCGGCGGTGCCGCATCGGCCGCCAGACCCAAGGCCGCCCGCAAGGCCTCTGCGAAAAAGGCAGCTGCTACCCGCAAACGGCGCGCGAGCTAACGCCTATCCCTGATCCCGGCTTTGCGGCAGTATGCCGCTCCCATATTGCCGCCAGACCGGATCATCATGTCCGCCCAACCGAATATGTTCTCTGTTCTCAAGAACAGGGACTTCCTCTTCCTCGAGCTCAATGCCTTCTTTGCCAGTCTCGCCGCCGAGATTCTGACGGTCGCGATGGGTTGGCGCATTTATGAAATATCGAACGATCCTTTCGCCCTCGGCCTCGTCGGTCTGGCGCAATTCCTGCCGACGCCGCTTCTCGTCTTGCTCACTGGCACCGTGGCGGACCGCTATTCCCGCCGGCGCATCATCACCTTCTGCATGATGGTCGAGTTCGCGGCGATGCTGGGCATTGCCGCCGCCGCCCACCTGCCCGCCGCCGACATCTGGCCCATTCTCGCCTTCCTCGTCCTGCTGGGCGCCGGGCGTGCCTTCCTCGCCCCCGCGTCGCGCGCACTAGCGCCCACTTTGGTGAAGCGCGAGGAGATCGGCGCCGCCGTTTCCTGTTCCACCGCCATCTGGCAATTCTGTTCGATCAGCGGCCCCGCCTTGGGCGGCCTGCTCTATGGTTTTTCCCCTGACATCGCCTATGGAACGGCGCTCATCATGGTCTTCCTCGCCGGTCTCGCCTCGCTTTTCATTCGGCGCGCGCCGCAGAAGGCGGTGCAGGAGGAAAGCATGATCGACGCACTGCTGGGCGGTCTGCGTTACATGCGCGCGGAGAAAATCGTGCTGGGTGCCACGACGCTCGATCTCTTTGCCGTTCTGCTTGGCACGACGATCGGCCTGCTGCCGATTTTCGCCAAGGATATCCTGCTCGCCGACGCCTTCGAACTCGGCGTGCTACGCTCGGCCATCGGAATCGGCGCGCTCGCTATGGCCTTGTTCCTGGGCGTCTTCCCAGTGCGCCGCAAAGCCGGGCCGATTATGTTCGCGACCGTTGCCGTATTCGGCCTCGGCACGATCGTCTTCGGCCTGTCGCACTCGCTCTTCCTGTCGGTGGGCGCCCTCATCGTCATGGGGGCCAGCGACATGATCAGCGTCTATATCCGCGAAGTGCTGCTCCAGCTCTGGACACCCGATTCCTTGCGTGGCCGCGTCACCGCCGTCAATTCAGTCGCCATCTCCGCCTCCAACGAACTCGGCACCTTCCGCGCCGGCGTCTCGGCCGATCTGTTCGGCCCGGTCATCGCCACCGTTCTGGGCGGAATCTGCACGCTGGGTGTCACCTTGATGTGGATGTATCTCTTCCCCAAGCTCCGGAAAGCCGATCACCTCTCGGGGCTCGATGAGGATGGCCTCAAGGAAACCTGAGACAGCAGACCACCACAGGGGTGCTTAGAATTTCTTCAGCAAATGGCGCAGTGTCTTGAGCTCTGCTGCCGTCAGGTTCCCTGCGATGCGCGCATCATGTGCCGCGACTTCGGCGCTGGCGCTGGCAAGCCGCTTCTGCCCCAGATCAGTCAATTGCAGCTCATTGGCACGCTTGTCGCTTGCCGACGGCACCCGTCTCACAAGCTTCATCGCCGCGAGCCGGTCAAGCAGCGCCATCATGGCAGCGCGGTTGGTGCCCATGATCTGGCCGAGCCGCGATTGGTTGATGCCGGGATTGGCATCGATGAGGACGAGGGCTGCAAACAAGGGCGGCGTCAATCTGGTGACGCTTGCATCGAAATCCTTGTAGATCCCGATCTGCGCGCGCCGGATCGCATAGCCGATAAGGTCGCCGAGCACCCCGAAATCGACATCTGCCGGCCATTGCTCGAACTTGTCCGCCATCTCTTGACTCAAATCTCCATCGGATCAAAATTGTATGATAACCATACATAATAATCTGGGAGGCGCAAGTGCAGGTCGCGGTTATCGGGGGTGGCATCGGCGGGCTGGCGACGGCGCTGAGCCTCCATGCGGCGGGCATCGGGGTCGAGATATTCGAAGCGGTGTCGGACGTGAAGCCACTGGGTGTCGGCATCAATCTGCTGCCGCACGCCGTGCGGGAGTTGACGGAACTGGGCCTCGGCGATGCGCTCGCAACCATCGGCCTGCCGCCGGATGAGCTTCTCTATGTCAACAAATTCGGCCAGGAAATCTGGCGGGAGAAGCGCGGTCTCGCCGCCGGTTATCGCTGGCCACAGATTTCGCTGCATCGCGGCCGGCTACAGATGCTGCTGCTGGAAGTCGTTCGCACCCGACTGGGTTCGGAGAAAATTCACCTCGGCCAGCGCCTGCTGCGTTTTGAGACCAAGGCCGATCGCGCCACCGCCTTCTTCGAGAACGGTCCCGTCACCGCAGATGTCGTCGTCGCCGCCGACGGCATCCATTCCGCCGTCCGCGGCCAGCTCTTCCCCGAAGAGGGCCTGCCGAAATGGAACCGCCGCATCCTGTGGCGCGGGGTGAGCGAGGCGCCGCCCTTTGCCGGCGGCCGGGTGATGGTCATGGCCGGCCACCAGGCGCAGAAATTCGTCTGCTATCCGATCGGCGAGAAAGATGGCCGCGCCGAGATCAACTGGATCGCGGAGCTGAGCTTTCCGGAAGGCCATCTGTGGCGGCGCGAGGATTGGAACCGGCCGGCCGATCTTGCCGACTTTCTCCCCGCCTTCGCGGGATGGCGCTTCGATTGGCTCGATATCCCGGCCCTCATCCGCACCGCCAGCCATGTTTTTGAGTATCCGATGGTCGATCGCGACCCGCTGGAACGCTGGACCTTCGGCCGCGTTACACTTCTGGGCGATGCCGCGCATCCGATGTTCCCGATCGGCTCCAACGGGGCCTCGCAGGCGATTCTCGATGCGCGCCACATCGCACACGCCCTGGCGACGGCACCGGATATCGACGCGGCCCTCGGCACTTATGAAGCGGCGCGCCGGCCGGCCACGTCGCAGATCGTGCTGGCCAATCGCGGCAACGGGCCGGAGCAGGTGATGCAGATCGCCGAGGAACGGGCACCGCAGGGCTTCGGGAATATCGAGGCTGTCATTCCCCGTCGCGAACTCGAGGAGATCGCCGGCCGCTACAAGCTGATGGCCGGCTTCGACAAGGATACGCTGAATGCCCGCCCGTCGCTCACGCCGCCGCGCGCCGGGGACTGAACATCTCGGTGAGCTTCACGGCCTGGTTGAGGCGTTTGTCGATCTCTGCCATGGTCCTGGAAAGATCGGCGCTGTCGTCGCGCCGCCAGGCATGAAGCCCCGTGAGATAGATGCCGATAAGACCCTGCAGCCGCACCAGCCCTTTGAGGCCCGAGGCGCTGATCCCCGCCGTCTCCAGCGTGAGGCTCAGCGATCGGCGCAGCTGCCTGGTGAGGCAGGCGGCCTCGAGCGGCGTCTGGGGGAGTTCATGCAATAGCGTGAGATAGGCATCGCGGTTCTGCTGCAGGCGGTCGAAGCGGCGCATCAGGAGATCGAACAGCCGGTCCTTGGCTGAGCCGTCGAGCGGGTCGGTCTTCAGCGAGCCCAGGATATCCTCGTCATTGGCACGCGCCAGGCCGAGGAGGATCGCCGCCTTGGTGGCGTAGATGCCATGGGCCGTCGCCATGTCGAGCCCGGCTTCTTCCGTAATCTGGGCCAAAGAGAGATCGCGCCAGCCCTGCGTCGCCACAAGATGCAGCAATGCTGCCCGCAACATTGCTGCCGGATCGCTGGGCCGCGCCGCACCTCTGTGAACCTTACGTTTTGCTGACGTGGCCTTCTTTGCCGCTGCGCGCTTTGCCATGCCTGCCTCCGACATTCCGTCGTGTTCCCCCCATGATATAGGCTTTGGGGCAAGACCGACAAGCGACGCAACGCTCCCCGCTTCTGTCTTAATCCGGAAGGGACACCGGCCCGATTTCGTTAAAGACGTCGCCCGGCCCTGGGTTTTCCTTGAAAGTGTGGCCGCCGAAATGGGTCATGACGCCCCAGACGGCGTTCAAGGCCGTCTGCACGGCGCCCTCGACCCAGGCCGGAATCCACGCCACGTCGTCGCCGGCGATGAAGATGCCGCGCTCGGCCGGCGGCATATTGGCCTGCATGAAATGGCCATACATGCGGTGGTTATAGCGGTAGTGGCCGGGCAGCGCCCCCTTGAACGCACCGAGGAAATGCGGGTCCGCCTCCCATGAGACGGTGATAGGGTCGCCGATGATATGCTGAGCGATGTTGACCTTCGGATAGATCTTGGCCAGTGCCGACAGGGCCAGCTCGACACGCCGCTCGACGGGGAGCGGCAGCATCTTCAAGGCATCCGACATCCAGCTATAGGTGAGGCAGATGACGCCGGGCTTGTCCGGCCCGTTATCGAAGAGATAGGTGCCGCGCGTCAGGCGGTCGGTCAGCGTCATGCTCATCACATCGCGCCCCGTTACCGGATCCTTATCCTTCCAGAATGGCCGGTCAACCATGACAAAGGTCTTCGATGATTGCATGTAGCGCGTGCGGTCGAGTGCCATCCAGATCTTCTGCGAGAAGATCGATTCATCGGTGTCGATGCTGGTGGTCAGCAACCAGGACTGGCAGGTGGCAACCACGGCACCATAGCGCTTGGTGCGCCCCCAGCGATCGACCACGTCGAAATCGCCGTCGGTGCGGCGCCGGATATGCGCTGCCCCGGGGAGAGGCGCGCCGCCATGCAGGCCGGAGAGCGAGGTGCCTTTGGGCCAATGCTGCAGCCGTTCCGGCTGGCGCCGCCAGATGCCCTGCGGCACCTGCTCCACGCCGCCCACGATATAGCGCTGGTGGTCGTCGCATTCGGTCACGTTGACGCGCAGGATTTCCAGCATCGAGTTCGGGAAATCCGAATCCCAGCCGCCGGTGCCGAAGCCCACCTGGCCGAAGACTTCGCGGTGATGGAAGCTGAGCTTCGAGAAAGCCGACGAACGCGTCACGAAATCATAGAAGGTGCGCTCGTCCCATTCCTTGACCAGCGGATTCCAGATTTCCTTGATGCCCTTCACATCGCGGTTGCGGATCGCCTGCTGCAGCGCCCCGTAATGCGCATGCTCTTCAAGGGCCGCGTGATAGGCGTCGGCCACGTCGCGGAAGAGCTGCGGCAGATCGTCGAGGGTGCGCGCGTAATAGGTCTCGCCTTCGAGATTGATGACCGTGGAGCCGGCCGCCGGCGTCAGCGGGTTGGGAAACGGCTTTGACTCGAGCCCCAGCCGATCGACGTAATGATAGAAGGCTGTCGACGAAACCGGAAAGCGCATGCCACCCAGTTCCGCGATGATACCGTCGGGGGCGCCTTCAAAGGCCTGCGAGCGCAACCGGCCGCCGAGCTGCGAAGCTTCGTAGACGACGGGCTTCAAGCCCATCTTCATCAGCTCATAGGCGGCAACAAGGCCGGAGATGCCGGCACCGATGACCGCCACCTCCTCGCCATGCCGGTCTGCCGGAATCTGCCCGAGCCCCGCCGGATGCTTGATCCAGTCATCGAAGGGAAACGGGAAATCAGGCCCGAAGATGGTGACCGGCTTCTGGTCCGGCAGATGCGAGAGCGCCATGGCGTCGGTAACCCCTTCCGATGGATCCGTTGCGGCTTCGCTTAAGGGGCAATGTCGATGGAATCAACCTTGTTCGGATAAAAGGCGATATGCCCACGGATCACTTCGACGGCCGGGTATGGCGCTTCGTAGCTCCAGACCGCGTTTTCGTCGCCATCCTTCAAATTGTAATAGGCGGCGTCGCCCTTATAGGGGCAATGCGTGCTGTGGCTGGAACGCGCCAGCAGCTCCATCCGCACATCGGCACGGGGGATGTATTGCACGGGCGAATAACTGGCCTCCTTGAGGGTCAGCGCACGGGCGGTGTCGGCAATGACGACGCCTTGACGCTTGACGACGACGCGGCCCTGGGTGGGTGCGATGTCGATGGGATGCTCTGGACCGGGCAGTTTCATGACGCTCTCCCCCAGTTGGGTGGCAATGGGATGGACTTTGGCTTCGACTCTAGGAATGGCCGCCGCCGCTGTCGAGTGCTAGCCTCGGCACCGAAAAACCTCGGGAGAAGGAAGATCATGCTGAAGTTCTTTTTTGCGCCCCACACCTGCGCCCTCGCCTCGCATATCGCCCTGGAGGAAGCCGGTGCCGACTATCAGCCCGTCCGCGTGGATTTCTCGAAGAACGAGCAGCGCGGTGCCGACTATCTGAAGATCAACCCCAAGGGCCGCGTTCCAGCGCTTGCAAGCGATCGCGGCATCCTTACCGAAACGCCGGCGATCCTTCTCTACATCGCCCAGACTCACCCCAAGGCACGCCTCGCCCCGCTCGAGGATGCGTTCGAGCTTGCCCGGCTGCAGGCCTTCACCGCCTATCTCTGCTCCACCGTGCATGTCGCCCATGCCCATCGCATGCGCGGCACGCGCTGGGCCGACGATCCGGCGGCAATCGAGGAAATGAAGCGCAAAGTTCCGCAGACCGTGAGTGATTGCTTTGCACTGATGGAAGCGGAAATGTTCAAGGGGCCGTTTGTGATGGGTGAGACCTTCACCATCGCCGATCCCTATCTTTTCACGCTCGCCACCTGGCTGGAGGGTGACGGCGTCGATCCCGCGCGCTTCCCCAAGATCCTCGCGCATCGCACGCGCATGTCGGAGCGGCCGGCCGTGGCGAAGGTGCTGGCGGCACATGGCTGACAATCCTATCCGATTTTATTCCCGTGGCGCGAAGGCCTTTTTGGTTGCAGCCGGGCGAAGGATTGATATCAGGGCTTGCAGGGCTGGCCCGCATCGCGGCACTATGTTGCCGGGGACGAGACTTTAGACACGATTGCATCGGAGCCAGCGATTGTCTGACGCAGGCAGCGCATCGATCGGTTCACTGACTGGCGTGCAAGGTGGGGATTCCCGCTTCCGCCTCGTCGTTGAAGCCTCTCCCAGCGCCATGATCATGGTGAATGCGGCCGGCCGTATCGAGATGGTGAACATCCAGGCCGAGCGCGTCTTTGGCTATGCCCGCACGGAAATGGTCGGCCAGCCGGTCGAGATGCTGCTGCCGGAACGCATGCGGGGCCATCACCCTGCTTTGCGCGGCGCCTTTTTCGGAGATCCGCAATCGCGCCCCATGGGGATCGGCCGCGAACTCTTCGCCCGCCGCAAGGATGGCAGCGAATTCCCCGTCGAAATCGGCCTCAACCCCATCGATACCAGCGAAGGCACGATGGTGCTCTCCGCCATCGTCGACATTTCGGAGCGCAAACGCTCGGAAGAGCGTTTCCGCCTGGTGGTCGAAGCAGCACCCAATGCCATGGTGATGATCAATGCCCGGGGCGAGATCGAAATGGTCAACGCCCAGGCCGAGCGCGTCTTCGGCTATACCCGCGCCGAACTGCTCGGCCGGCCGGTCGAGATGCTGGTCCCCGAACGCTTCCGCGGCCATCATCCGGCCTTGCGCAATTCCTTCAGCGGGTCGGCCGAAGCAAGGTCCATGGGCGCGGGTCGCGACCTCTTCGCCTTGCGCAAGGACGGCAGCGAATTTCCGGTCGAGATCGGCCTCAACCCGATCGAAACCGAAGACGGCGTCATGGTGCTCTCCGCCATCGTCGATATTTCCGACCGCAAACAGAAGGAATACCGCATCGAGCAGGCCCTGAAGGAAAAGGATCTGTTGCTCGGCGAAATCCACCACCGGGTCAAAAATAACCTGCAGATCGTCCACAGCTTGCTCGATTTGCAATCGGGCCAGATCTCGGACCAGGCCGTGCTGGCGATGCTGCGTGACGCCCAGAACCGCGTCCACTCCATGGCGTTGATCCACCAGACGCTCTATCAGTCGCAGGATTTTGCCAAGGTCGATTTCGGCACTTTCCTCGACAGTTTCGTGCCGGTGCTCATCTCTTCCTATGCGCTCCACGGCAACAACATCGCCCTCGATATATCGACGCAGGGAGTGGCATTGCCGATCAACACCGCGGTGCCCTGCGGCCTGATTGTCAACGAACTCGTCTCAAATGCGTTGAAACATGCCTTTCCGGATGGCCAGCAAGGCAAGATTCTGCTTGAACTCCGCGCTGTCGATGATCGTAATCTTGTCCTATCCGTCAGCGATGACGGGGTGGGCCTGCCGCCCGATCTCGACGCCAGGATGGCCGGGTCGCTGGGCCTGCAACTGGTATCGACGCTCGGTGCGCAATTGCGCGGCAAGCTCGACATACATCACGGTCAGCCGACGCGTTTCATGTTGCATTTTCCGCACCCGGACGGGGGAAGGTGAACCGAATGAATGCACCGCGGGTCATGGTGGTCGAAGACGAGCGTATCGTGGCGCTCAACCTGTGCCGCGCCCTCAACCGCCTCGGCTACAATGCCTCGACGGTGGTTTCCAGCGGCGAAGAGGCGTTGCGCAGCATCGACGAAGTGAAGCCGGATGTCGTCCTGATGGACATCCACATCGAAGGCGACATAGACGGCATCGAGACGGCCGCCCGCATCCCGGCCAACATGATGTTGCCGGTCATCTACCTCACCGCCTATTCCGAGGATGCGACGCTGGAACGGGCGCGGCGCACCCGGCCATATGGCTATCTGGTAAAGCCCTTCTCGGAACGCGAGCTGCATGCCACCATCACCATGGCCCTGCAGCGACGCGAAAGCGATGTCGCTGTCCGCCAGAGCGAAGAACGGCTGCGCCTCGCCTTGGCCGCCGCCGAACTCGGCTCTTGGGAGATCGAACCCGATACCGGCCGCATCTATTGCAAGGATTACGCCGGCTGGCTGACCGACACGGCACCTCGCCTCATTGCCGAGAGTTTTCGCGACTTTCTGCCGACCGTCCACGCGACCGACCAGCCTTTGGTCGCGGAAGCCTTTGGCGTCGTGACGACCCAGGCTGAATTGTGCGAGGTCGAATTCCGCCGCGACGACGTTGCCGGCAACACCCGCTGGTTCCGCGTCATCGGCAAGACGTTTACCGGCGAAATTGATCGGCGGCGGCGGCTGCTCGGCGTCGTGCGCGATATCACCACGCTCAAGGAGACCGAAGAGGAACAGCGGCATTCCGCGCAGAATTACCGCGAGCTCATTTCCACCATCAACGGCGTCATCTGGGAATCGGACCTGCAGCGCGACGTTCTCACTTATGTCAGCGACAGCGCCGAACGCGTGCTGGGCTACAGCGCCTCGGAATGGCTGACGACGCCGATGTTCTGGGAAAGCCGGCTTCATCCGGACGACCGTGCGCAGGTCATCGCGCAATATCGCCTCGGCATCAAGGCGGGCCAATCCTATGAAGCCACCTATCGCATGATTGATGCCCGCGGCGACATCGTCTGGGTGCATGAGATCGTTTCGATCATCGCGCTCCAGGGCCGGCCCACCTTGGTGCGCGGCGTCATGGTCGATATTAGCAGCCTGAAACGGGCGGAGATGGAGATCGAAGCGGCGAATGTTCGCCTGGCCGAAAGCGAGAAGCGCCTGGCGACCATTCTCGACACCGCCGCCGTCGGCATTCTCACCGTCGACGATCACATGCGGATCATTTCGTTCAATCGCGAAGCAGAGAAGATTTTCGGCCACAATGCCGCCGCCATGATCGGCACGACCCTCGACCGGCTGATCCCACCGGCTCAGATCTACGATCATCAGCAACAGATGCGTCAGTTCCTGAAGACCGGACGTGCCAGCCGCGATATGGGTGATTGGCGCGATGTTGCGGGTGTCGCCAGCGACGGCCGTATCGTACCTCTTGCTGTAATCATCTCGCGGGTGGAGGTCGCCGGCAAGGTCACCATGACCGCGATCATGCGCGATATGACGGAAGCTCAGAAGGCCGAAGGCGATTTGCGCCAGTTGCTCGCCGAACGGGAACTCGCCGTGGAACGTGCCGAAGAAGCCAATCGCGCCAAGTCGAGTTTCCTTGCCGTCATGAGCCACGAATTGCGCACGCCGCTCAATGCCATCATTGGCTTTTCCGAGTTGATGGCGCGGGAATTGCTGGGGCCGCTCGGCAACACGACCTACCGGCAATATATCGAGGATATCCATCAGAGCGGCCAGCTGTTGCTGGAGCATGTCAACGGCATCCTCGATTTGTCTCGCATCGAATCCGGCAAGCACGACCTCGAGATCGAGCGTGTCACGCTGGCGGATGCCTGGGCCTATGTCGGCAACAGCCTGTCCGCGCTGGCCGCTGCCAAGGGCATCGTGGTCAGCGTTCTTGATCCGATAGACCGGCCCGCTTTTGCCGGCGAAATCAAATCGGTCGCCCAGATCCTGAGCAACCTGGTCTCCAACAGCATCAAGTTCACGCCGGCTGGCGGGCGGATCGAGATCGGCACGCAGGATCGCGCCGAAGGCCCTGCCTTCTTTGTGCGCGACACCGGCCGCGGCATTCCCGGCGACCGCTTGACCGACGTTCTCAAGCCTTTCGTGCAGATATCCGACGCCTTCACACGCGACACCGGCGGTGTCGGTTTAGGCCTGGCCATCTGCAAATCCCATGTCGAAGCGATGTCGGGACATATCGACGTCGACAGCGAACTCGGCAAAGGTACAACCGTCACCATCACCCTGCCCCGCTGGCTGACGAACTGAGCCGGTCGAAACAGTCGCACAGCAACCCTTCAATGCTCCGATTTCGCCACGCGCAATTCGTGGGCGAGGCGCATCTTTGCGATCATCGTGAAGAACGGGCCAGTCGGAACCCAGCTTGGCCTTTCTTGGCGGAGTGCACTCTCGACGAGGGGCGATGTCTCGCCGCTGGCATGCTCGGCCATCAGCTTGCCGAGTAGCGTGCCGCGCGCGAGGCCGGCGCCGTTATAGCAACCGGCGGCAAACACACCCTGCGACAATTCCTCGAACACGAAGCTCCAATTGCGGCTGGCGCACATATGCCCGGACCAGGTGAATTCGATGGCATCTTTAGGCAGGAACGGGAAACGGTGCGCCAAGCCCATTTCATGCCATGCGCGGCGCTTGGCCAGCATGGTGGCGCTGATGCCATCCGGTTCATATTCCGCCGTGTTGCGCATCAGGATGCGCCGGTCACTGGTGAGGCGCACGGTGGCGCCACCTTCGATCGGACAAAGCCCGCCCCAGGGTGCTGCGCGACCGATCGCGTCTTCCTCCGATGGCGTCAGCGGCCGGGTCAGACTGGCCGTGAGCGAGATCGGAAACACCCGCCCCTGTTTCAGCCCGAGACGTGGCATGAAGGCATTGAGACCGACGATCACCCGCTCAGCGCGGATATGACCATCACGCAAAGCAACGGTGGCGCCACCGCCCGGTTCGTGAACGATCTTCACCGCCTCGGTGTTTTCATAGGCCTCTACACTTGCCGGCAGCGTGTCGATAAGGCCCTTGGCAAAGCGCGCCGGCTGCAGCAATGCGTTGCCGCCGCCGAGCCACAGGCCATGATTATAGAAGCTGATGCCGAGCCGGCTTTTAAGCGCCGCTGCGTCGAGAATCTTGGCGTCGCCGCCCAGCTCGTTGATCGCCTTGGCACGTTCTTCGAGCCCCTTGAATTTCGGCCGTTCGCGCACCGCGAAGATATAGCCGTTGGGGTCGTAATCGCAGTCGATCTTGAGCTCGGTGACGAGGCGCTTCACTTCGGCGCCGGCCGCCCGATGGATCTCGGCCTGCGCAAGATACGCAGCACGGCTGGACGGTTTGTCGAGTTCGCCCGCTCCGGGCATTTCGCGGCTGACGGCGAAGCCCGAATTGCGCCCGCTGGCACCCTGCCCCAGCTTCCTGCGGTCGATGAGGATGATGCGGTCGCTGGGATGCAGTTCCGCAATCCGCCGCGCTGCCGCCAGGCCCGTGAAGCCGCCGCCGATCACCAGCCAATCCGTTTTGATATTGCCGGCCAGCGCCGGGAACGCCTTGTAGTCTCCGGCGAGGGCTACCCAGCCGCTGCGATCCGTCACCTGCATGATCATGCCTTTACATCGGCCACCTGGCCGCCGGTGACGCCGACCAGTTCGGCCGGCGTCAGGCGGAAGACGGCATTGGGCGCGCCGGCGGCGGCCCATATCTCGGGGAATTGCTGCAGATCGGCATCGATCAGCAAAGTGACGGCACCCGTATGCCCAACCGGCGCCACGCCACCGATGGCAAAGCCGGTCTCGGCCCGCACGAAATCGGCATCCGCCTTGCCGATCTTCTCGCCGATCAATTGGCTGAGCTTCTTCTCATCGACCCGGTTGGTGCCCGACGCGATCACCAGCACCGCCTTGCCGCTGTCCTTCGCCTTGAAGACCAGCGATTTGGCGATCTGCGCTTGGGTGCAGCCGATCGCTGCCGCGGCCTCCGCCGAGGTGCGGGTCGAGGCGTCGAATTCCCTGATCTCCGCGTTCAAGCCCGCAGCCGTCAGGGCGCTGCGCACCCGCTCGACGCTGCTCACCCCGCCAATTCCTTCGACCGGCGCGTTGCAGCGGCGATGGCGCGGTTCATCAGCGGCTGGATGCCGTCATCGGCCATCAGTACATTGATCGCTTCAAGGGTGGTGCCCTTGGGGCTCATCACCGCCTGGCGCAGGGCCGTTGCCGATTCTGAGGATTGGTAGGCAAGCTCACCTGAGCCGCAGACGGTCGAACGCGCCAGCTGCATCGCGAGATCGGCCGGCAGGCCGTTGACGCGCCCAGCTTCGGCCAGCGCCTCGATGAGGAGGAACACATAGGCCGGACCGCCGCCGGAGACGGCCGTCACCTGGTTCAAGAGCTGCTCGTCATCGATCCAGGCCACCTCGCCCACGGCCGACAGAAGCTGGCCGCAGAGATCCAGGATATTGGCCGGCACGCAGCTGTCGCGGCAGATCACCGTCATGCCGCGGCTGACGGCCGCCGGCGTGTTCGGCATCGAGCGCACGATGAGCGCGTTCTCGCCCAGCATGCGCTTGAAATAGGCGACCGTCTTGCCGGCCGCGATCGAGAGATAGGTGGTGTGGGGGCCGGCGTATTTTTTGTAATGCGCCAGCGCCTCATCCATGAATTGCGGCTTCACCGCGAGGAGAATGATGGCGGGCTTGAGGTCTGCCGGCAATTGATCGGGAGAGGTGAGGATATGGACGCCGGCAGCCTTGACGTCGTCGAGGTCTTTGGGGACGAGATCCACCACATAGACCGATTTCGCAGCGACCCCTTGCTTCAGCCAGCCCCGGAGCAGCGCGCCGCCCATCTTGCCGCAGCCGACGAGCAGCAGCGCGCCCGGTAATTCAAGTTTCGCCATGTCATCCCCGCCCGTTTTGTCTTCTTTCGGGCGGTGATGAAATCAGGCCGTGCCGACTGTGTCGAGCAGCGCCGCTTCGACCGCCTCCTGCGGTTTCTTACCGCCCCACAGCAGGAATTGGAAGGCGGGGTAGAAGCGCTCGCATTCGTTGATCGCCGCCTCCATCAGGTCTTCCAGCTGCTCGGCCGAAACGCCGGCCGTGCCGCGCAGCAGGATGGTGTGGCGAAACATGGGGGCAAGCTCCTCCGAGCACAGATCGAAATGACCCAGCCACAGGCGCTCGTTGATATAGCTCAGCAATTCGGCAACCTGGGCGCGCTTCCCCGCCGTGATCTTGGTATCGAAGAGGCACGAGAAATAAAGCGCCCCCAGATCTTCCTGCCAGACGAAGAACATGCGGTATTCGCACCACTGGCCGGTGAATTCGACGATCATCTCCTCGTCGGTCGAACGATCGTAGCGCCATTCATTGGCGTTGACCAATTCTTCCATCATGTCGAGGGGGTTAGACGTCGGGGCCAGGGTCGATTCGTGGTTCAATTGCATCGGAAGCGCCCTCCATGCGGGTGACTGCCGGGCTGGCCCGGCCGTCCGTGATCGACCAGCATTCGCTGCCGTTGGAGCCGCCACTCATGGGGTGCGCGACCCCTAAGGCTTGATGGGATTGGTTAATTTCCCACCACATTTAGAGTCGCAAATTTACCGGTGCAGTGCAAGAGACATTTACGAAGTTTAATGCGCCTGTCGCATTTCGAGTACCGGAATCACCCGCTAAACGTTTAGCTAATCGTTTAGCTCAGCCCCATTTTACCCCTGGCCCCTTTCGGCCAGTTTGGCCTCGATCTCCTGGAGGCGCCGCTCGAGCTTGATCTGCTCCTCGCGCGCCGCTTGGGCCACCGACTTCATGGTCTCGAATTCCTCGCGGCTCACCAGGTTCATCTTGGAGAGCAGGCGTTCGAGCTGCTGCTGGACCTTGGCCTCGATCTCGGAGCGGAGGCCCGTCAGTGACCCCAGGGCCCCGGTTGCCACCTTGGCCATGTCGTCGAGAATACGGTTGTCGCTCTGCATGATCGTCTTACCTCAAGCTTGTGGGCCGTCCCCAGGGGCCTATATAACCGAGCCAACGTCCCCTGACGAGTGGTGAGAATGTCGCCGGAATCCAACTATTTCATCTTCCCCGAATTCGATCCGGTCGCCATCGCCCTGGGCCCCGTCGTCGTACGCTGGTATGCGCTGGCTTATATCTTTGGCATCCTCATCGGCTGGCGCTATATGCTCTACCTCGCCAAGAAGCCGCCGGCGATCGTGAAGCCCAACCATTGCGAGGACATGATCACCTGGGCGACGCTCGGCACCATCATCGGCGGGCGCCTCGGCCATGTGCTGCTGTGGGATCCAGGCTATTATTTCAGCCACCCGCTGGAAATCCTGATGGTCTGGAAAGGTGGCATGGCCTTTCATGGGGGCCTCGTCGGCGTCATCGTGGCGATGATCATCTATAGCCGCCGCGCCGGCATTCCTTTCTTCGCCCTTTCCGACCTTGCCGCCGCGGCGACGCCGATCGGCTTGGGGCTCGGGCGCTTTGCGAACTTCATCAATGGCGAGCTGGTGGGGCGCAAGACCGACGTTCCCTGGGCGATGATCTTCCCCCATGTCGACAACCTGCCGCGCCATCCCAGCCAGATCTATGAGGCTCTCACCGAGGGCGTGCTGCTGTTCGCGATTCTCGCTTTGCTCGCCCACCGGCAGAAGATTCGCGAGCGGCTTGGGACACTTTCCGGCGTGTTCCTCATCGGCTACGCCCTTGCCCGCATGTTCTCGGAAATGTTCCGCGAACCCGAGACCCTCACCGGCACATTGATCGAAACGACCTGGGGCCAATGGCTTTCGGTGCCGATGCTCGTCTACGGCCTCTATCTGGTCTGGCGCGGTCGCCGGACGGCAGCAGCCTGACATAAGATCATGCATCCCGCCCTCCAGAGCATCCGCCGTCGCATCGTGCTGGAAGGGCCATTGACCGTTGCCACGGTGATGGAAGAGGCGCTGGCGGGCCGCAACGGCTATTACCGCGATCACGACCCGCTGGGGCCGGAGGGCGATTTCATCACCGCGCCCGAAGTCTCACAGATGTTCGGCGAACTCATCGGCCTGTGGTGCGTCGACACCTGGCAGCGCCTGGGCGCGCCGGAACACTTCCATCTCGTCGAAATGGGACCGGGCCGTGGCACGCTGATGGCCGATGCCTTGCGCGCGGCCCGCGTCTCCGCCGCTTTCCTCAAGGCCAAGCAGCTGCATCTGGTGGAGATCAACGCGGCGCTCAAAGCCAAGCAGGCCGAGCGTCTGGCCGATCATCATCCCACCTGGCATGAAAGCCTCGATGGTGTTCCGGCCGGGCCGATGATCCTCATCGCCAATGAGCTCTTCGACGCCCTCCCCATCCATCAGCTGCAGATGACGGCGCAAGGCTGGCGCGAGCGCGTGGTGGCGCTGGATGGCGAGCATCTGCAATTCGGCCTCGCAGCACCCAGCGCTGCCTTGGGTCTGCTGCGGCCGGCACATAAGCAAGCGGTGGATGGCGCCATCGCCGAAGTCAGCCCCGCTTCCATCGCCCTCGTCGATGCGATCGCCCAGCGCATCGTCACCGAGGGCGGTGCCGCCCTCATCATCGATTACGGACCGGCGGAAAGCGGGCTTGGCGATTCCTTCCAGGCGCTGAAGCGGCATAAATATCACCTGCCGTTGGAATCCCTGGGCGAGGCCGACCTTACCGCCCATGTCGATTTCGGCGCCCTCGCGGCCGCGGCCGTTGAAGCGGGCGCCCAGGTCTTCGGCCCCACGGCGCAAGGCGATTTCCTGCGCGCCCTCGGCATCGAACTTCGCGCCAATATGCTGGCGCAGAAGGCGGACGCGGCGACGGGCGAGCTGCTGCACGCCCAGGTGCACCGCTTGATCGCGCCCGAACAAATGGGCAGGCTGTTCAAGGTGATCGGCCTCGCCGGTCCGCAGCTTGACAGCGAACGCCTGGGAGGATTGGCCGGATTATGATCGTGACCGTCGATGAATTTGGCCGCCTCAAAGGCATCCGTCACGGCTTCCTGACCCGCAAGGGCGGCGTCAGCGACGGCATCTACGATTCCTTGAATTGCGGCCTCGGCACCACGGACGACCGCGCCCATGTAATGGAGAACCGCGCCCGTGCGGTGAAGGCGGCGGGCCTTTCCGACAACCAGATCAACACGGCCTATCAGGTGCATTCCGCCAAGGTGCTGGTGGTGGACCAGCCACTCGACCAATCGAACCGGCCGCAAGTCGACGGCCTCGTCACCAAGACGCGCGGCATCAATCTGGGCGTCCTCACCGCCGATTGCGGACCGGTGCTCTTTGCCGATCCGCAAGCCGGTGTTGTCGGTGCCGCCCATGCCGGCTGGAAAGGTGCGGTGGGCGGCGTGCTGCAGGAAACGGTGCGCGTCATGGAAGACCTAGGCGCCAAGCGCCAGAACATCGTCGCCGCCATCGGCCCCTGCATCGGCCAGGAATCGTATGAAGTCGGCACGGAATTCCCGGCACCCTTCATCGAACAAGATCCCGCGAATGCGCGGTTCTTCGCCGCCAATGCCTGCCGCAAGTTCCAGTTCGACCTTGCCGGCTATTGCCAGGCGCAACTGGAGAAGCTGGGGCTTGGCGCCGTCATCGTCACCGGCCACGATACCTGCGCGTTGGAAGACGATTTCTTCAGCTACCGCCGCAAGACCAAGCGCAATGAGCCGGATTACGGCCGGCAAGTCTCGGTGATCGGCCTCGTCTGAGGCACCAAGGGGGAGCGATATGTCTGGCGCACACGAAGAATGGAAGCCTGGCCGACACATCATCCACACGAAGGCGAAGCCGTTTGCGCCTTACGACATGGAAGGGCCGATCCAGGCCGACATGTCGGTGATCGAGCTCTCATATAACCGCGATGACCGCCAGGGCGCCTATCTCATCCGCATGGAACCGGGCGCCCAAACCATCGCCCATGAGCACCCTTTCCGCGAGGAATTCATCATCCTGGAAGGCGAACTCATCGAAAGCGACGGCACCGTGCTGAAGACCGGCGATTTCGTGATGTACGAGCCGGGGACTTTTCACAACAGTCGCACCGAGAAAGGGTGTTTGCTGTTGGGGATCGATTGGAAGCGGCAGGGGTGAGGAATTGACCAGCCGCCTGCTCTGGATTCTGGGCTCTCTTTTGGCTTTCGTCTGCGGCTATGCCTTGCTGTGGATTGCATCGTCGGCGAGCCTCGCGATGACGGCATGCAATAATGAATTCAGCCTTTTTCACGAGGACTTTCGCTGCCGCCAACCCGATCTCGCCGCATATTGGCAGTAACGTCACTTATGGCGGCCGTGCTGTCGTTTTGGCTCGCGTGGCGGAAACGAGACAAGGTCAAGCGGCAAGATTAATTGTCATCCCCGGCGCAGCAGGAGCATGCCAATTGAGTGCAGAGCTTCCCATTTCCGTCATGCTCGCACTTGGTGCGGGCATCCACGAGTTTGTTTCGGCGGATTAATGAGTAAGCAACTCGTGGATCCCCGGGCCAAGCCCGGGGATGACGATCTAGTTTGTACTCGTATTCTGCGCCGCTTCCCCCTCACCCGCGCGAGAGCAACAGCCGCAAGCCCGCATAGCTGAAGAGGCAGGCGAGCGAGCCTTCGATCCAGCGGCGCATCCGGGTATAGGCGCGAACCATCGGTGCGGTGGAAAAGAGAACGGCATAGCCGCCGAAGATCGCGATACCGAGTGCGGCGCAGCCGGCGAGGATGGCGGGCAGGATGAAACCAGGCGAATCCGGCTGTAGGCCCAGCGACATCACGGCGAGCCAGGACATGATTGCCTTGGGGTTGGTGAGATGCATGAGGAGGCCGCGCCGGTAGAGTGCCGCATTCGGTGCCACGATGGCGCCCTTCCCCGCCGGACGCAGGGCCGCACGGCCGGATTTCCAGGCAAGATAGAGCAGATAGAGCCCGCCGCAGATCTTGATGGCGAGGAGTGCGTCGGCATAGGCCGCGAGCACCGCCGAAAGGCCGGTCGCCGCGATGGCCGCCCAGCTCAACGACCCGGTCATGACACCCGCCGCGAGGGTGAGCGCCGAGCGTCGGCCATATTGCATGGCGACGGCCATGATCGTCATGTTGCTGGGGCCGGGGCTCGCCGTGCCAATGACATAGACGGCATAGACCATCAGGAGATGATGCAAGTAATCCATGGGGCGCCCTCCGATCCAGCGGGATGAGCGATGCTAGCCGTTGCCGCCAAACGGCCAAAGCCGAATCATGTCGGGGGACAATGCGGGCGGAGGGTTTGACGGGGCGCGCGTTTCTGAGAAGATGGCGGAGAGAGAACGAAGGTGGTAAGCCCCCTCCCTACCCTCCCCCTGAAGGGAGAGGGTTTTCCGGCGAGGCTGTTTGTTCGAACGAGGTGCCAAAGCCCCGCTCCTTTTAGGGGGCGGGCCCGCTGGCGAAGGTCGGCTTCGCTTCCCGGGGGAAAGGGCAACAAGTGACGGGTCTATTGAGAGAGGATTCACAACAAGCATGACCGGGAATTTCCTCTCTTACATCGGCTGGACCGTCGCCACTTTGCTGCCGATCATCAATCCGATTTCGGCCGCAGGCATGCTGATCGGCATTACCGGGCAGCTCACCATTGCCGAGCGGAACCGGCAGATCACCATGGCCTGCATTTACATGACCGGCATCCTGCTCGCCTTCCTGCTGGCCGGCGTGCTGATCATGGATCTGTTCGGCATTTCGATCCCGGGCCTGCGCATCGCCGGCGGCATGATCGTGGCATTCCTCGGCTTTCGCATGCTGTTCCCGCAGGAGAATACGCTCGATACCGATTCCGATATCGAGGCGCGCCAGAAAATGGATATCTCGTTCACGCCGCTTGCGATGCCGGGCCTTTCCGGCCCCGGCTCCATTGCCCTTGTCATCACCATGTCGACCACGGTGCAACAATCGGGCGAGCTTTCCACGCCGATGACCTATGTCGTCATCTCCATCGGCATCATCATCACGGCAATTGTCATCTGGTTCTGCCTGCGCGCCGCCGGCCTCCTCAACCGGCTGCTGGGCGCCAATGGCATTGCCGCCATGTCGCGCATCATGGGTTTCCTGATGGTCTGCATCGGCGTGCAGTTCGTCATTAACGGGATCCAGGATCTGCTGCACGATCCGGATTTCTGGCCGACAAGCTTTCCACCGGCGGCTTCTTCCCCGATGACGTCTTCACCAGAAACGTCTCCACCGGCGACGGCGCAGTAGCGGTCGCACCGTGCCCATCCTGGGCGCGCTGGGTTGCCGGGTTCTGCGCGCGGGTCAGATTGAGGGCCGAGTTGATCAGTGCCACATGCGAGAAGGCTTGCGGGAAATTGCCGACCTGACACCGGTTATGAGGATCGTATTCTTCCGATAGCAAGCCCAGATCGTTGCGCAAGGAGAGCAGCCGGTCGAAGAGCTCGGTGGCTTCGTCCTGCTTGCCCTGCAGGATGAGATTGTCGACCAGCCAGAAGGAACAGGCGAGGAAGACGCCTTCGTCGCCCGGCACGCCATCGCGCGTTTCATCGGTGTCGTAGCGCAGGACAAAGCCATCCACCACGAGCTTCTCACGGATGGCGGCAAGCGTGCCGATGATGCGTGGATCGTCGGCGGGCAGAAAGCCCACCAGCGGCAGGAGCAGCAGGCTGGCATCGAGTGCCTTTCCGTCATAGACCTGCACAAAACTGTTCTGTTGCGCGTCGAAGCCGCGCGCGCAGATTTCAGTATGAATTTTTGCGCGAATCTCGCGCCAATGCTGCAGCGGGCCGGTGCCATGGCCTTTCTCGACACTGGAGACGGCGCGGTCGAAAGCCACCCAGGCCATCACCCTTGAAAAGGTGAAATGCTGGCGCCCGCCGCGCACCTCCCAGATGCCTTCATCCGATTCCGGCCAGACGCGCTCGAGATGGTCGGTCACGGCCCGCTGCAATCCCCAGGCGGTCTTATCGAAAGCGAGGCCGCCTTCGCGCGCCTGATAGAGCGCATCCATGAGCTCGCCATAGACGTCGATCTGCAATTGCGTTGCTGCCGCATTGCCGACGCGGACCGGCCGGGAGCCTTCATAGCCCGGAAGCCAAGGCACTTCCCATTCGGCTAGGCGCCTTTCGCCGGCAATGCCGTACATCATCTGCATTTGCGCCGGTGCCCCAGCCGCGGCGCGCACCAGCCAATGCCGCCAGGCCTCGGCCTCGTCGTAATAGCCGGTGTGCATAAGCGAGAGCAGGGTGAGCGTCGCATCGCGGATCCAGCAATAGCGGTAATCCCAATTGCGCGGGCCGCCGATTCTCTCAGGCAGGGACGTCGTGGGTGCCGCGACGATGCCGCCGGTCGGCCGATAGGTGAGCGCCTTCAGCGTAAGGAGCGAGCGCATCACCGCCTCCCGCCACGGCCCCTGGTAATTGCAGCGCGCCGACCAATCCTTCCAGCCGGAGAGCGTCTGCGTGAGCGATTTCTCGGCATCGATGTTCTCGGCCAATGGCAGATGCGAGGGTTGGTGGGTGAGGACAAAGGGAATGCGCGAGCCGGCCTCTATCGTGAATTCCGCGGTGGTGCACTTCTCCTTGCCGTGGAGCGGAACGGGCGTGCGCAGAATGACTCGGTCCGGCCCGGCAACGGCGGAGAGGCCGGGTTCGTCCTTGAGTTTTTCCACCCAGGGGATCGAGGCGCCGTAATCGAAACGCAAAGTGAGATCGACACACATCGCGACTGTGCCGCGGCGGCCTTCGACGATGCGCACCAGATCAGAGAGGTCGATGCCGGTCTCGTCATGATAGGGCGGCATGAAATCGATCACTGCCACCTCGCCATCTGGCCCTGAGAAGACTGTTTCCAGCACCAGGCTGCAGCCGAGATAGCGTCGGGTGACGTGATAGCCATCATCCTTCGGCGCGATGCGCCAGCGGCCGTTCTCGGGCGAGCCGAGGAGTGCTGCGAAACAGGCCGGAGAATCGAAACGCGGCCAGCACAGCCAATCGACCGAGCCGTCACGGCCGACCAGCGCCGCCGTCTCGCAATCGCCGATCAGGGCGTAATCTTCGATACGCCGGACTTTAGGGCGCTGGGACATGAGGATGGCGGCACGGAGATTTTGGCATCGCCGGATATAACAGTGCCGCGCCGATATCGTTCCGGTGCGATGGCCGCGCAACGCCTGCCCGTCATCGGGGCAAGCGCTGCGCAGCGTCGGTTACACGCGGTTGATGGAGAGGCCGCCATCGACCAGCGACGCGGTGCCGGTGACGAAGCTGGCGTCGTCCGAAGCGAGGAACAGGGCGGCGCGGGCGAGTTCCTCAGGCTTTCCTTCGCGCTTCAGGGCGTGAAGGCCCTTGAGGAATGTCTGCTCGGCCTCGGTGCTGTTCTTCTCGCGGTACATCGGCGTATCGACCGCACCGGGCAGGATCGCGTTCACGCGCACATTTTTGGCGCCATATTCAGTGGCGAGCGCCTGGGTGAGGCCGATGAGGCCGGACTTGCTGGCGGAATAAGCCGCCATGCCGGGGAATGACGCGGTATAGCCGACGAAGGTCGAGGTGAAGATCACCGAACCGCCGCCGCGCTTTTCCATCGCCGGGATCTGATGCTTGGCGGCGAGAAACGAACCGGTGAGGTTGACGGCGATGGCGCCATTGAAATCCGCTTCCGTTACCTCATGGCTGGGGCCGACGGGCCCAAGCGTACCGGCATTGTTGAAGGCGATGTCGAGGCCGCCGAAATGTTTCTCGGCCGCGGCGACCAAGGACTGCTGGTAGCTTTCCGAGGCCACATCGCCGGCGACGGCCACAGCCTCGCCACCGGCGGATTTGATCTCGGCGACCAGGCTGTCGAGCTCGGCCTGGCGGCGGGCGCCGACGACGACCTTGGCACCTTCGGCGGCAAAGAGCTTGGCGGTTTCACGGCCGATGCCGGAGCTTGCACCCGTGACGATGGCAACTTTTCCTTTGAGGCGATCCATGACGCAGCTTCCTGTTTCCATTTCGGCGGAACCCGATGTCCCGTCCTGATGAAGCGAAGGTAGGCCCGGGCCGGACTTGAATGAAGGCCTGGAAAGTGGTTTCATCATTCAGTTTTTATGAATCATGGGATGTCGAACCATGGACCGGCTGCGGGCGTTCGAGGTTTTCGCGACGGTGGTGGCAAGGGGCAGCTTCATCAAGGCGGCCGATGCCCTCGACACCTCGCCCGCCAATGTGACGCGCTATGTGAACGAGCTGGAGGCGCATCTCACGACCCGCCTCCTCAACCGCTCGTCGCGGAAATTGTCGCTCACTGAGAGCGGCGCGGCCCTTTATGAGCGCTGCCGCGCAATCCTCGACGATGTGGCGGAGGCCGAGGCAATCGCCTCGCATGCCACGCTGAACCCCAAGGGCAAGCTCAGGATCAATGCCGGCGTCACTTTCGGCATCAAACATCTCAGCCCGCTTTGGCCGGTCTTCATGAAGACATATCCGGAGATCGAACTGGACATCGACCTCATCGACCGCGTGGTCGATATGGTGGAAGAGGGCTATGACCTCACCATCCGCGTCTCGCAGACGGCAAGCCCTGCCAACCTCGTGGCGAAGAAGCTTGCCACGTCGCGTAACCTTGTCTGCGCGGCACCGGCCTATTTGAAAGCCCATGGCGCGCCGAAGATGCCGCAGGATCTGGGGGACCATATCTGCCTCGGCTTTTCCTATGCCGCGACAGGGGACGAGTGGCATTTCACGGGCAAGGACGGAAAGCCGCTGCGCGTGCGCGTCAGCTGCCCCTTCCACACCAATAACGGCGAGACCTTGCGTGCGGCAGCGCTTGCCGGTCATGGCATCATCCGCGTCGCCGCTTTCCTGGTGGGCGAGGATATTCGCGCCGGGCGGCTGGTGCGCTTGTTGCCGGATTTTGGCATCGACGACACCGATCTGCTGGCGCTCTATCCCAGCCGCCGCCATGTCAGCGCCAAAGTGCGCGTGATGCTGGATTTCTTGGGCAGCGCCTTCAAGGGGACGCCGCCTTGGGACCGGGAGTTGCTGCCTTATCGCTGAACTGTCGGCCCGCGGTCGAAGGTTGTCGCGATGACGCCGGCGACGATCACCAATGCACCGCCCCAGGTGGCCAGCCCATAATGCTCGCCAAGGAAAAAGGTGCCGATGATGAGCGCGGTGGCGGCCGCGACATAGCCGATCTGGCTGAGATAGACCGGCCCGCCCGCCACCTGCAGGCGGAAGAAGAGCGCAAACATCGACGCGGCGATGGCGACCTGTGCAGCGACCAGGCCGGGCGACGCCGCGAGCGCCGCGAACGGCAAGCTACCGTCGAGGATCAGTGCCGCGATGATGAGGAAGAATGCCGCCGCCGCATTGCTGCCCATGGCAAGCACCAGGGGCGCGCCACCCTCCGGCCAGTCGATGGTGCGGTAGATGTTGCCGACAGCAAGGCTCAATGGAATGACCAGGGCAGCCAGGGCCCAGGTGAGGTCGGCCGGCCGGCCAACCTGGCCTTTCGAGAAGACGACGATGAGCGCGCCCACGCAGCCGAGCAGGATGCCGAAGATTCCGAGGGCACCAGGGCGCCGCGTACCCAGCATGATCGAAAGGCTCAGCGTCATGATCGGCGACAGCGTGAAATAGATCGCCGTCATCCCGGCGCCGAGATGCGGAATGGCGGCATAGATGACGAGATTGGGAATGACGTATGAGAGCAGCGCCGTGCCGAAATAATAGCGCAAATGGCGCCGGTTGAGATGCACCGGCTGGCGCCGCAGCAGGATGATGGCGAGCAGCACCAGCGCGCCACCACCCGCAATGGCGAAGGACCAGCCCGCCGCCGATATCCCACCTTCGCGCGCAAGCTTGCCCAGCGGCGCGTTGAGGCCGAGGAGAATGCCTGTCGAAAGCAGCAGGCGAAGGGCGAGCAGGCGTTGAGCGGGGGGCATCTTGGGATTCTTCGGTCGACGGCGAGGGTGGCATCCCCCCACCCTACCCTCCCCCTAAAGGGAGAGGGTTTTTAGAGCGAGGTGACGCGTTTCAATCTGCATGGCAAGCCCCTCTCCCTTCAGGGGGAGGGGTTGGGGAGGGGGGCTTTTTTTACTTACGCGACCGTATCAATATGGCCCGCATCGCCGGCCGGTTTCGGATCGCCTTTGGCGACGCCGACCAGGGCCGGGCGCAGCAGGCGGTCATGCATGACGTAACCCGCCTGCAGAACCTGGACAACGGTCCCGGCTGGATGCGGCGTGCCGGGAACTTCGAACATCGCCTGGTGCAGGTTGCTGTCGAACTTCTCGCCTTCCGGCCAGATGCGCTTGATGTGCTGGCGCGTGAAGGCAGCATCGAGCTGGCGCTCGGTCGCCGAAACGCCGTCATGGAGCGATTTCAGCGCTTCGTCCCCGGCCAGCGTTTCGGCCGGAATGGCGGCAAGCGCCCGGTGCAGGTTGTCGGCAACGTCGAGCATTTCCTTGGCGAAGGTGGCGGCGGCGTATTTCGCGGTCTCGTCGCGTTCGCGCGTGAGGCGCCGGCGCGTATTCTCGGTCTCGGCCACGGCGCGCAGCAGCTGGTCCTTCATGGCGAGATATTCGGCCTGGAGGGATGCCAGATCGACGGTGCCATCCGGCGCCACGGCCGCCTCTTCGGTCCCGCCGACGGGATTTTCCACAAAGTCTTTTTCTTCTGAACCCGTCATCACGACGTCGAACTCCTAAAATCTCGAAATAGAACGATGGCTGGTCAGCCGAGGATTCGGCCGATGACCTTGGCGGTATAATCCACCATGGGGATGATGCGCGCGTAATTAATGCGACTGGGGCCGATGACCCCGATGGCACCGATCAGCCGGCGCTGGCTGTCGCGATAGGGCGAAATCACCGCCGAACAGCCGGCAAGACCGAAGAGATCGTTCTCGGCGCCGATATAGATCTGCACGCCGTCGGCCACTTCCGCCGCTTCGACCAATTTAAGCAGCTGCTCCTTGGTTTCAAGGGCGGCAAAGAGCGAGCGCAGGCGCTCGAGATCACCGATTCCCGTCACGTCTTCGAGGAGATGCGCCTGACCGCGCACGATGAGGGCACCGGTATTGTCCTCCCGCGACCAGGAGGCGAGCCCTGCCTCCACGACCTGCTTGGAGAGCGCATCGAGGGCGGCGCGCTCGCTTTCCAGCTCGACAAGGATCTGGTCGCGACCCATGACAAGGGTGCGCCCGGAAAGGCGTGTGGTGAGATAATTGGTGGCCTCAATGAGGGCCGACGAGGGCAGACCCAGCGGCACGTCGATGATGCGGTTTTCCACCATGCCGCCCTCGGTCACGATGACGACGAGCGCGCGGCCGGGGCCGAGATGGACAAATTCAATATGTTTCAAGGGCCTGTCGGTCTTGGGCGCCAGCACCATGCCGGCACAGCGCGAGAGGCCGGAGAGCATCAGCGTCGCCTGGTCGAGCACTTCCGGGAGAGAGCGCCCCGTGGCGGCGCATTGCCCGTCGATCGAGGCGCGGTCGTCGTCGGTCAGCCCGCCGGTTTCCATGAGCCCGTCAACGAAGAGACGCAAGCCCAGATCCGTCGGCAAGCGGCCGGCGGAGGTATGGGGGGCAAAGAGCAGACCCAGTTCCTCGAGGTCCGCCATGACGTTGCGAATCGTCGCCGGCGAGAGCTGCCCGCCAGCCAGTTGGCCCCCCGACAGTTTTCCGAGGCGCCGAGAGAGCGTGCGCGAACCCACCGGCTCACCGGTTTCGACATAGGCTTCGACGATGGTGCGGAAAATGTCCCGCGAACGGGCTGAAAGCTCACTCAGCACCGGCCGGTGCTGCGTCGGGCCGAGCGCAGAATTTGGTCTATATTGCATGGCGTTGCCCATGGTTTCCGGCACTATCTAGGCGGCCTCCTGACCACGTTCAACAGGCTTCCCCTATTATGGCGCGTCCGCGCCCCGGCAGCAAATAGCGCAGGATCCGTGTAAAGCGCGAGAGCGGCGTTAATAAACATTAACCAAACCTGGGATCGCCACGCCCGGCGCAAATTGCGGCGTATTGCCGCATTCGGCCCATGGAATTGCCCCACGACGTCGCTGATGGCGATTTCAGCGCCTTTTTTCAGGCACTTCCTGCGACAACAGGTCCGTGGGGAAGCTTGAGCTAGATCAAGACCCCGTGTAATTTCAGCCTGCTTCCGGTGTATTTCCAGCACACTGGATTCCGGAGCACGAAATCTTGTAGGGGATGCGCGATGCGGGGGCGGCCAGGGTCGGCTGTCTTTGATCGCGAGATTGATCATGCCAGGGCCGTCGGGGCCAAATCCAGCTTCAAGGATTTTAATCCCAACGCCCTAGCCACAACGGATGGGACCGATATGTTTCTCACGCGCATGAATGACTGGGTGTCCGCCACTGGAACCCGTCTGACGATTGCCTCGGCTCTGCTGGGCACCACCATGCTGGGAGGCGCCGGTTCGGCCCTCGCCCAGGAAGCCGTCATCGGCGCCGCCAAGCCGGGGCAGATCGGCATGCAGGAGGCAGCGACCTCGATCGCGGCCGACAGCCATCATTTCCACAACATGATCCTGATGCCGATCATCACCGTCATCACGATCTTCGTGATGCTCCTGCTGCTCTATATCGTGTTCCGTTTCCGCGCCTCGAAGAACCCGGTGCCGTCGAAGACGACTCATCACACGGGCCTCGAGATCGCCTGGACGGTCATCCCCATCCTGATCCTGATCATCATCTCGATCCCCAGCTTCAAGCTGCTCTACAAGCAGCTCGATTTGCCCAAGACCGACATCACGATCAAGGCGATCGGCCATCAGTGGTACTGGTCGTATGAGTATCCGGACAACGGCAACTTCACCTTCGACGCCAACATGATCCAGACCGCCGATCTGAAGCCGGGTCAACTGCGTCTCCTCGAGACCGACAACGAAGTGGTCGTGCCGGTCGGCAAGAACATCCGCATCCAGATCACCTCGACCGACGTGATCCATTCCTGGACCGTGCCCAGCTTCGGCATCAAGCACGACGCCGTGCCGGGCCGCATCAACGAAAGCTGGTTCAACGTCGATGCCGACAAGCCCGGCATCTATTACGGCCAGTGCTCGGAACTGTGCGGCACCGCCCATGCGTTCATGCCGATCAAGATCCGCGCCGTGACCGACGCCGAATACCAGGCCTGGGTCGCCGAAGCGCAGAAGAAATTCGCCAAGGTAGACGGGGTCACCGCCCCGGGCAGCAATCCGACGGATGTCGCGATCGCCGCCCCGGTCGCGGCCCAGCCGGCCAATTGAGAACATAGCTAATCCGAGTAGGGACAAGAGCCATGAGCCCCGTCAGTACACACCACCACGACGCCCATCACGACCATCATCCGACCGGTCTGGGCCGTTACCTGTTCTCGACGAACCATAAGGACATCGGCACGATGTACCTTATCTTCGCGATCTGCGCCGGCCTCATCGGCGGCGCCTTCTCGGTCTATATGCGCGCCGAGCTGATGCATCCCGGCATCCAGTATTTCGGCACCGATGCCCAGGTCGACGGCCAGCATTGGAACGTCGTCATCACGGCCCACGCACTCATCATGATCTTCTTCACGGTCATGCCGGCGCTCATCGGCGGTTTCGGCAACTGGTTCGTGCCGCTGATGATCGGCGCGCCGGACATGGCCTTCCCGCGCATGAACAACATCAGCTTCTGGCTGCTGGTCCCCTCCATCGCCCTCCTCATCGGTTCGTCCTTTGTGGATGGCGGCGTCGGCGGCGGCTGGACGCTTTACCCGCCGCTTTCCGATGAAGGACAGCCGGGCATGGCGGTCGACATGGCGATCTTCTCGATGCACCTTGCCGGTGCCTCGTCGATCCTGGGCGCCATCAACTTCATCACCACCATCTTCAACATGCGTGCACCGGGCATGACGCTCCACCGCATGCCGCTGTTTGTGTGGTCGGTGCTGGTCACGGCCTTCCTGCTGCTGCTGTCGCTGCCCGTCTTCGGTGGCGCCATCACCATGCTGCTGACCGACCGCAATTTCGGCACGGCCTTCTTCAAGCCGGACCAGGGCGGTGACCCGATCCTCTTCCAGCACCTGTTCTGGTTCTTCGGCCATCCGGAAGTGTACATCCTCATCCTTCCGGGCTTCGGCATCATCAGCCAGATCGTTTCGACCTTCTCGAAGAAGCCGGTGTTCGGCTATCTCGGCATGGCCTATGCGATGGTCGCCATCGGCTTCGTCGGCTTCGTCGTCTGGGCGCACCACATGTATACGGTGGGCCTCGACGTCGACACCCGCGCCTATTTCACCGCCGCCACCATGGTCATCGCCGTGCCGACGGGTGTGAAGATCTTCTCGTGGATCGCCACGATGTGGGGCGGTTCGATCGACTTCAAGGTGCCGATGGTCTGGGCCTTCGGCTTCATCTTCCTGTTCACCGTCGGCGGTGTGACGGGTGTGGTGCTGGCCAATGGCGGTCTCGACCAGAGCCTCCACGACACCTATTACGTCGTCGCCCACTTCCACTACGTGCTGTCGCTCGGCGCCGTCTTCGCGATCTTCGCTGCCTATTACTACTGGATCAGCAAAATCACCGGTCGCGAGCATCCGGCCTGGGCGGGCCACCTGCACTTCTGGACGACCTTCATCGGCGTGAACCTGACCTTCTTCCCGCAGCACTTCTTGGGGCTGGCTGGCATGCCGCGCCGCTATCCGGACTATCCGGACGCCTATGCCTTCTGGAACCAGATCTCGTCGATCGGCGCCTTTATTGCCTTCGGTTCGACCCTCTTCTTCGTGGTGATGGCGCTCTATTCCGTCTTCGCCGGCAAGAAGGCGGCCGCCAATCCGTGGGGTGTAGGGGCGACGACCCTGGAATGGACGCTGCCCTCGCCGCCGCCGTTCCACACCTTCGAAGACCTGCCGGTCATCGAACCGGCCAAGCACCACTAAGCGTAACGAAGCGGGCGGCGGAGCAACCCTCCGCCGCCCGATTGGTTTTGAACGGAAATTTCTGCAATGCCTAAAGTGCGCCACAACGCGCTCGATATGTCGCTTGAGAGCGAGGCTGCATCGGAACTGGTGCTGGCCGGCGCGCGCGTGGGCGATTTCTGGGCCCTGTTGAAGCCGCGCGTCATGTCGCTGGTCGTCTTCTCAGGCTTCGCCGGGCTCTACGTGGCCCCTGGACATATTCATCCGCTGATCGGCGCCGTCGCCGTTCTCTGTATCGCCGTTGCCGCCGGCGCCTCGGGCGCCATGAACATGTGGTATGACCGCGACATCGACAGCGTCATGAGCCGCACCTGCGGCCGCCCCATTCCGAAGGGATATGTGGCGCCGGAACAAGCCTTGGCTTTCGGCCTGACCCTGTCCATTTTCTCGGTGATGCTGATGGGCCTTGCGGTCAACCTGGCCGCGGCTGGGCTCCTCGCCTTCACCATCTTCTTCTATGTCGTCATCTATACGATGTGGCTGAAGCGCCGCACGCCGCAGAACATCGTCATCGGCGGCGCCTCCGGCGCCTTCCCGCCGATGATCGGCTGGGCGGCCGTGACCGGTCGCATCGACATCGCCTCGATCGCCTTGTTCCTGCTGATCTTCATGTGGACGCCGCCGCATTTCTGGGCCCTGGCCCTGTGGCGCAACCCGGATTACGCCAAAGCCGGCGTGCCGATGATGCCGGTGGTGGCCGGCATGCAATCCACCAAGAAGCAGATGCTGGTCTATACGCTGCTGTTGGCGCCGATCGCGCTTGCACCGGTATTCCTGGGCGTTGCCGGGTGGATCTACGGCGCCACCGCGATCGCGCTCAATGCCGGCTTCATCTATCACGCCGTGCGCGTGCTGAAGTCTGACGACATGAAGTGGCCGAAGCGCATGTTCGGCTTCTCGCTGCTTTACCTGTTCCTCCATTTTGCCGTCCTGATGATCGACCGCGCGCCCGGTCTGATTCCGGGCCTGGTCGCCCTCCTCGGCGGGAGTTTCTGATCATGACCGATGCCCAAAAGATCGAGACCGAGCGCCAGAAGCGCCTGAAGCAGCGCAACTGGGCGCTGGCTGGCGCGCTTATCCTGTTCGTGGTGCTGGTCTTCGTCGTTTCCGTCGTGAAGATGGGTGGTGCGTGATGGCCAAGACGAATTTAAGCCAGCGCAACCGCAACACCATGATGATGCTGGCCGGCGTTGTCGCCGGCATGATCGGCCTCGCTTATGCCTCGGTGCCGCTCTACGCCCTTTTCTGCAAGGCGACCGGCTTTGGCGGTACGCCGCAGCGGGCTGCCGAGAACAAAAGCCTGGTCGGCACCCGTGACATGACGGTGAGCTTCAGCACGGATCTCGGGCAAGGCATGCCCTGGCACTTCCAGCCGGAAGTGCGGAAGATGGAGGTGCGCACGGGCGTCACCTACAAGGCGCTGTTCATCGCCGAGAATCCGACCGACCGCACCATTACCGGTTCGGCCACCTTCAATGTTTCACCGGACATCTTCGGCCAGTATTTCGTCAAGGTGCAGTGCTTCTGCTTCGACAAGCAGGTGCTGAAGCCCGGCGAGCGGGTGGAGATGCCGGTCGTCTTCTTCCTCGACCCGAAGCTTGAGGAAGATCCCTATCTTGCCAAGCTGCGCGACGTGACGTTGGCCTACACCTTTTTCCAGGTGCCCAATGATCCGGATGTGGCGTCGGGAACAAGCAGTACGAAATCGGAAATCCAGCCGGCAGCGGCTGGCCAAGGTAGCGGCAGTTAAGTAGATTATCGCGGAAATCCGGTCGATCAGGGGAAAGTTACCCGGGGTGATCGGTCGTTTTGAAAGAGAGAGTAGAAGCCATGAGTGACGCGGCCCATAAGCCAAACCATCCCTACCACCTCGTCAACCCGAGCCCGTGGCCGCTGGTCGGCAGCCTCGCCGGCGGCGTGTTCTTCATGGGCATGGTTCTTTACATGCACGACAAGCTGCCGCTTTGGGCCATCGCCCCGGGTCTCGTGATGATCCTCGGCACCATGTTTGGCTGGTGGCGCGATGTCGTGAAGGAAGCCGAGGTCGACAAGGCGCATAATCCGGTCGTGCAGATCGGCCTGCGCTATGGCATGGCCCTCTTCATCGCTTCGGAAGTGATGTTCTTCGTCGCCTTCTTCTGGGCCTTCTTCGATTCGGCCCTCTTCCCCAAGGAAGCGATCGGCAGCGTCTGGCCGCCCAAGGGTGTCCATGTCCTCGACCCGCTGGAAATCCCGCTGCTCAACACCATGATCCTGCTGCTCTCGGGCTGCACGGTCACCTGGGCGCACCACGCTTTGCGTGAAGGCAACCGCAAGGATTTCGTGAAGGGCCTCACCATCACCGTCGTCCTCGGCCTCATCTTCACCAGCCTGCAGGCCTTCGAGTACATGCATGCCCCGTTCGCCTTCAAGGACGGCATCTATTCGTCGACCTTCTACATGGCGACCGGCTTCCACGGCTTCCACGTCATCGTCGGTACACTGTTCCTGCTGGTGTGCCTGATCCGCGGCATCAAGGGCCAGTTCACGCCGGACCATCACTTCGGCTTCGAAGCCGCCGCCTGGTACTGGCACTTCGTCGACGTGGTCTGGCTGTTCCTGTTCACCTTCGTTTATATCTGGGGCTCCGGCTCCAGCTATTGATGAACCAGCTTGAAGTCTTCGGGTGAGGGGCGGCGATCATGCACCCCTCACCTATCCTCACTGGATTGGCCTGCCGTTGTCCGCGCTGCGGGCGGGGCAGGCTTTTTCGTGGCGTGCTCTCGCTCAACGAGACCTGCCCGGAATGCGGCGCCGACTTGAAATCCGCCGATAGCGGCGACGGGCCGGCCGTCTTCATCATCATGATTCTGGGCGCCATTGTCGCACCCTTGGCGATCTGGCTGGAATTCTCGGTCGAACCGCCCATTTGGGTGCATATCCTGTTATGGCCGGTCGTCGTGGTGGGCGGGGCTATCGGCCTGCTGCGGCCGATGAAGGGCGTGCTGATCGCCCTGCAATTCCACCACCAGGCCGCCGAACACCGTAACGAATAGACTGTTTCATATGATGCGCTCCCTCCTGCCCGGCCGCTTCCAACCAGGTCTGTGGCCGACCCTTTTCACCGTGCCCGCCGTGCTGTTCATGGTGGCCCTCTCGGTCTGGCAGGTGCAGCGCCTCTATTGGAAAGAAGCGCTGATCAACGAGCGCATCGAGCGCACGACGGCGGCCCCGGTAGCCTTGCCGGCGGACGGCGCCAAGCTCGATGAAGCCGAGTTCCGTCGCGTGGCCTTGAACGGCCAGTTCGACCACGCCCATGAATTCCTGATGCCGGCGCGCTCGCAGAACGGCAATGTCGGTTTCTGGGTGGTGACGCCGTTCCACCTTGTTGTCGGCGGCGATGTGCTGGTCAATCGCGGCTGGGTGCCGGACGGCTTCCAAGACCCCAAGCAGCGCATGGGCGGACAGCTGGCTGGCGATGTCTCTCTCGACGGCATCCTGCGCCTGCCGCAGGTGAAGTCCTGGTTCCAGCCGGATAATGAGCCCGAGAAGAACCGCTGGTTCTATCTGTCGCCGGCCGAAATGGCGAAGGCGAGCGGCCTCCCCTTCCGCACCGATCTCTATCTCGATGCGGTGAAGACGGAGATTCCGGGGAACTATCCGCTGGGCGGACAGACCCGCATCCAGCTCCCCAATGATCACCTGCAATACGCCATCACCTGGGGTGCGCTCGCCTTGGCGCTCGCCGTGATCTATGCCATTCATGGCTTCAAGACAGGAACCAAGCCCAAGGAGTAAGCCCCATGACCAGCAACGCCTATGCCCAGCTGGAGAAACGCTTCCATCGCATGGGGAGCTTGAGCGAAGCGGCCGGCATGCTGCATTGGGACATGGCGGCGGTGATGCCCGAAGGCGGCCATGAGTCGCGCGCCGAGCAGCTGGCAACGCTCAACGTCATCGCCCACGAATTGCTGACGGCCGCGGAGACCACCGATCTCCTCACTTTGGCCCAGGATGGCGGCCTCGACGATTGGCAGCGTGCCAATCTTCATGAAATGCGGCGCGTGCATGCCCACGCCACCGCGCTGTCGCCGGATCTCGTCGAAGCCAGCACCAAAGCGCGCGCGGCCTGCGAAAAGACCTGGCGCGAGGCGCGGCCCAAGGGCGATTTCAAACTCGTCCTGCCCAAACTGCAGAAGGTTCTGGACCTCACCCGCGAGGCGGCCGCTGCCAAGGCCTCGAAGCTTGGGCTTTCTCCTTATGACGCCTTGATGGACGAGTTCGAGCCGGGCGCCCGCGCCGTCGACATCAAGCCGATCTTCGACGATTACGCGGCCTTCCTGCCGGAATTCCTGGGCAAGGTGCTGGAACACCAGAAGCGCCAGCCGGCGATCGTCGAACCCAAGGGCCCCTTCAGCATCGAGACCCAGAAGAAGCTCGGCGAAAAGCTGATGGGCGTCATCGGCTTTGACTTCAATCACGGCCGCCTCGACACATCGCTGCATCCCTTCTGCGGCGGCACGCCGGACGACGTGCGCATCACCACGCGCTATAACGAGGCTCAGTTTGCCGATGCGATGATGGGTGTGGTGCACGAGACAGGCCACGCCATGTATGAGCGCGGGCTGCCGGCAGCCTGGCGGCGCCAGCCGGTAGGCATGGCGCGGGGCATGGCGCTCCATGAAAGCCAGTCACTGATCATCGAGATGCAGGCGGCGCGCAGCCCCGCCTTCTGCCGCTTCCTCTCGCCCTTGCTGAATGCGACCTATGCCGGCAACGAGGCTGCGTTCGCGCCGGAGAACCTTGCCCGCTTCTATACGCGGGTCGAGCCTGGTTTTATCCGCGTCTCCGCCGATGAGGTGACCTATCCCGCCCATGTCATCTTGCGCTATCGCCTGGAGCAGGCGCTCATTGCCGGCGACCTCAAGCTCCCCGACCTGCCGGGCGCCTGGAACGAAGGAATGAAGCAGCTCCTCGGGCTCACCGTCACCGATGACCGGGAGGGGTGCCTGCAGGATATCCATTGGTTCGATGGGGCCTTTGGCTATTTCCCCTGCTACAGCCTTGGCGCCATGACGGCGGCCCAGTTCTTTGCCGCGGCCATTGCGGCCGATTCCGGCATTCCGGCAGCCATCGAAAAGGGCGATTTCGGCCCGCTGATCGGCTGGCTGCGGACTCATGTCCATGCCCTGGCTTCGAGTCTGAGCTCGCCTGAGATCATCAAGGCGGCCACCGGCCAGCCGCTCGATGCCGGCATTTTCCGGCACCATTTGGAGCGCCGCTACCTCGGAATCCAGTAAAATCGGGGGCTTTACCCGGACAGCGCACACCTGCATCTGTAAGGTGTCCGAGAAATCACTTAATCGCTTGAGTCACCCGTCCCGCCTTGGCAGCATGGCGCGCGGACGGGATAAATGAAGAAAAACGGCGGCAAATCTTGGCAGACGATTGAACCGGCACGGCGCCTTTACGTGGCGCTGCTGGTGCTTGTCAGCATCGCCTTCGCTTACCGCACCGCCTATGACATCGCCGCCTGCTGGCCGGGTATCGCACCGGTCCTTTGGGGAGCGCCGGCCTTCCTCCTGGCACCGCTGCTGCTCTTTGGCTGGCGCATGGTGCCGTTGCTGCTCGTGGCCGGTATCCTGGCGCAATACCTCATCCAAGGTGATTGGCGCCTGGCGATCGTCGCCGGGGTGGCAGATCTTGCCGGCGCCGCCCTGGCCAGCCTTGCCTTGACGCGCTGGTCGCCCATCGATCTGCGCCTGCGCCGCCAGCGCGATTTATGGCAGTTCCTGCTCTTTGCCGCCTTGGTGGTGCCGATCGGCATCGCGGCCGCCACTGCCTTTATCGCCCCGCTGTTCGAAATCGAACTCGATCCCGTCTCCGGCTCGATGCTGCTGCTGGCCACCAATGCCGTGGCACTCCTCGCCGCTGCGCCTTTCATGCTGATCTGGACGACACAGGTGCAGGTGCGGGCACCCTATCCGGCCGAATATGCCTGGGTGATCGCAGCCGCCCTTTTCTTCCTGTGGCTCACCCTGTGGCCGCCGCTTCCCGTCATCGGCGAGTTGGTCTTTTTCTGCGCCATCGGCCTGCCTGCCGTGTTCTACGTGCTGACCCGCTATGGACGGCGCGGCGCCAGCCTGGCGGCCCTCGCCTTCGCGCTGGTGCTGGCGACCGGCGCCAATCAGGGCGCGGTGCTGTTTCACCATGTGACGGCCACCTACGAGCATGCAGCCCTGGTCATGTTCCTGCTGAGCTGCGAACTCGGCCTCATCGCCGTGGCCGTGGCGCGTTCCGAACATGACCGCCAGCAGGACCGCATCGCCGAGAATGAATCGCGCCTCAAGATCCTGATCGATAACAACAAGGTCTCGCCCTACGCGATGCCGGGGCCGGATTTCATCACCTATAGCTTCATCAGCGACCGCATCGAATCCATGACCGGCTATTCCGTCAACGAATGGCGCCGGCCCAAGGCCTGGTTCGGTTTCATGGCGCCGGAAGACCGCATCCGCATGGAGCAGATCACCGGCCGTGACCTGAAGTCCGAGCAGGATTACGAATGGGAATACCGCCTGATCCATCGCGATGGGTCGACCGTGTGGATCCGCGATCTGTTCCGCATCGATCGCAAGGTCGACGGCTCGATGGAGCTGCGCGGCATGATGACAGACGTCACCGTCCTGAAGAGCCGCGAACTGGCGCTGGCCCAGCGCGAACACGAATTGCAGGACGCGCGCCGCCATGCCGAACAGGCCAACCGCGCCAAATCGAGCTTCCTTGCCTCGATGAGTCACGAGCTCCGCACGCCGATGAACTCCATCATCGGCTTTGCCGAGGTGTTGAGCGCCGAGGCCTTCGGCGCGCTCACCCCGAAGCAGCGCGAGTATATCGAGGACATTGCCGAATCCGGTCAGCACCTGCTGGCCCTCATCAACGACATTCTGGATATGTCGAAGATCGAGGCCGGCCGGTTCGAGCTCAACGAAGAACTGGGCGAATTGGGACCGCTCATTTCCGGTTCGGTCCGCCTCAACGAACGCCAGGCCGCCAAGCGCGGCGTCACCATCGCGATCGACAATCCGGTGCGCGGCCTCGGCGTTTTCGCCGACCAGCGCAGCATCCGCCAGATCCTTATCAACCTCATCTCCAACGCGGTGAAATTCAGCCATCCCGGTGGTGTCGTGCATGTCAGCGTCAAGCGCCCCCCGGCCGGTGCGCCGGATGGCCTTGCCATCGCCGTTACCGACGATGGCATCGGCATGGCGCCGGAAACGTTGGCCCGTATCTTCGAGCCCTTCTTCCAGGGATCCGATGCCGACTTCCACCACAAGCGCGAGGGCACGGGTCTGGGCCTTGCCATTTCGCAGAAGCTTGCGGAAATGCATGGCGGCCGGATCGGCATCGAAAGCGCACTCGGCGAAGGTACGACGGTCACCCTGACCCTGCCGGAAACCCGCCTCCACCAGCTGGAAACCGCCCTGCAGGCCACAAGTTAGGATCTGTTGCCGCCAGGGTCCGGCCCGCATGATAATTTCGCAAGGCCCATGCCCGCCTGCGTGTGCCGGCTTTGCTTGTCAGCGGCGCTTCACCCCCCTAATTTGAGCCCGGTTTCGCCCGCTTTTCCGTCAAACGAGGTTCCCTTGCGTTACATCAGCACCCGCGGCCAGGCGCCCAAGCTCAATTTCGAGGCTGCACTGCTCACGGGCCTTGCCCGCGATGGCGGGCTCTATGTGCCCGAAGCCTGGCCGCAATGGAGCGCCTCGCAGTTCAAGAAACTGGCCGGCAGGCCTTACGCGGACGTCGCGGCGGCCGTGACCAGGCCTTTCGTGGGTAGCAGCCTCAAATCGGCGCAGCTCGACAAGGCGATTGCCGCGGCCTATGGCACCTTCCGCCATCAGGCGGTGGCGCCGCTGGTGCAGGTCGATGAAAGCCTGTGGCTGATGGAACTGTTCCACGGTCCAACGCTTGCCTTCAAGGACGTGGCGCTACAGCTCCTCGGCCAGCTCTACGACATCGTGCTCAAGGAACGCGGCGAGCGCATCACGGTGGTCGGCGCTACCTCGGGCGATACCGGCTCGGCAGCGCTCGAGGCCTGCAAGAACCGCCAATCGATCGACATCTTCATCCTGCACCCCAAGGGCCGCGTCTCCGAGGTGCAGCGTCGGCAGATGACGACGATCGAGGCCGACAACATCCACAATATCGCCATCGATGGATCGTTCGACGATTGCCAGGACATGGTGAAGGCCATGTTCAACGACCCGAAATTCCGCGACCGCGTCAACATGTCGGCCGTGAACTCGATCAACTGGGCGCGCGTGATGGCGCAGATCGTCTATTACGTGACCGGTGCCCTGGCACTGGGCGCACCTGATCGTGCCGTCAATTTCGCCGTACCGTCGGGAAATTTCGGCAATGTCTTTGCCGGCTACGCCGCGCGGGCCATGGGCCTGCCCATCGACCGGCTGATCGTGGGATCGAACCGCAATGACATTCTGACCCGCTTCTTCAATTCGGGACAAATGAAGATGAGCAAGGTGGCGCCGTCGCTGTCACCCTCGATGGACATCCAGGTTTCCAGCAATCTCGAACGGCTGCTGTTCGACCTCTTCGACCGCAAGGGCAAGAAGCTCGGAGAGGCCATGACCGCCTTCCGCGAGACCGGCAGCTTTGCGGCCCCGAAAAAGGGCTGGGCATCCACGGCAAAACTCTTCAAGGCCCATAGGCTCGACGACCGCGAAACGCTTGCCGCCATGCGCGACATCTACAAGCGCACCGGCATGCTGGTCGATCCGCATTCGGCAATCGGCATCGCGGCGGCGCTCGAAGCACGCAAGGCCGGCAAGGCCAATGGTCGGTCGGTCGCCACCCCGACCGTCGCCTTGGCGACCGCGCATCCGGCGAAATTCCCCGACGCCGTCGAGAAGGCAACCGGCATTCGCCCGGCGTTGCCAGCGCATCTCGCCGACCTCCTGGCCCGCAAGGAGCGGCTTTCGGAGCTACCCAACGACCTCGGGAAAGTGCAAGACTATGTGCTGGCCCATACCCGGCTTGGCCACAACCGATAGGACTCACCCGCATTGGACATGATCACCAACAAAGTGGACACCAGCGTCGAGATCACCACTCTCGATAACGGTTTCCGCATTGCCAGCGACCGCATGGAATCGGTCGAGACAGTTTCCCTCGGCGTCTGGGTCGGTATCGGCACCCGGCATGAAGAGGCCAAGGAGAACGGCGTTTCGCATCTCCTCGAACACATGGCCTTCAAGGGTACCAAGCGCCGGTCGGCCCGCGACATCGCCGTTGAGATCGAGAATGTCGGTGGCGTTCTCAACGCCTATACCGGGCGCGAACAGACCGCCTATTACGCCAAAGTACTGGCGCACGACCTGCCGCTGGCCGTCGATATCATCGCCGACATCCTGCAGCATTCGACCTATGACGCGACCGAGCTGGAACGCGAGCGCGGCGTCATCCTGCAGGAGATCGGCCAGGCCGAAGACACGCCGGACGACATCGTCTTCGACTATTTCCAGGAAGCAGCCTTTCCGAACCAGAGCATGGGCCGGCCGGTCCTGGGCCGCGCCGAGATCATCGAAGGCTTGAACGCCGATGAGATCGCCGCCTATCAGAGCAGCCGCTATCGCCCCGGCAATATGGTGCTGGCTGCAGCCGGCAATCTTGAGCACACGCGCCTGGTCGACCTTGCGTTGAGGGCCTTCGACAGCCTGCCACGCGGCACCACCGGCGCACCCGAGGCGGCGCGTTATGCAGGCGGCGAGTCACGCTACGACCGCGATCTCGAGCAGGCCCATATCCTGCTGGGTTTCGAAGGCATCGGCATTCACGACCCCGATTACTATGCCAGCGCCGTGCTCTCGCAGCTTTTCGGCGGCGGCATGTCGTCGCGGCTTTTCCAGGAAGTGCGCGAGAAGCGCGGGCTGGTCTATGGCATCCACAGCTTCGCCAGCGCCTGGAATGATGCCGGCCTGTTCGGCATCTATGCCGGCACCGGCGAGAAGGAGGCGGCCGACCTGCTGCCCATCGTCTGCGACGAATTGCTGAAGCTGCCTGACGACATGTCGGAAGAGGAATTGCGTCGAGCGGCGGCGCAGCTCAAGGCCGGTATCCTGATGGCCCGGGAAAAAACCAGCGCGCGCTGCGAGCATCTGGCGGCGCAAATCCTGATCCACGACCGCGTCATGACCCCGGCCGAGATCGTCGCCAAGGTCGATGCGGTTGGCATCGCTGACCTTGCCCGCGTGGCCAGGCGCCTCATCGCCAGCAAGCCCACGCTGACTGCCATGGGGCCCATCGGCCGGGTCATGGATCTTGCATCTTTGCGCGGCCGCCTGCAGGGTTGAGCGGGGGTCCGGTGTCGCCAGCACGACGGCACCGGTCGAGGTCAAGGAAAGCGTATGTTCCTGTTTGAACCGACCTACCGGCCGCAGCCGCCGGTGCTGGCCGGACATCGTGTCTATCTGCGCCCGCCTTTGATGGCGGATTACCGCGCCTGGTCTGCGCTGCGCGAGAAGAGTCGCGCCTTTCTGGAGCCCTGGGAGCCGCTCTGGGGCGACAACGCCACATCGCGCGGCACCTTTCGCGGCCGCGTCCACCGCGTGGTGCGTGAGTGGAACGCCGATCAGGGCTATTCCTTTCATATCTTCGCCACCGGCCGTGACGACCTGCCGCGCGATACTTTGCTGGGCGGCGTCAATCTCAACAATGTGCGGCGCCTCTCCGCGCAATGCTGCAATCTGGGCTATTGGATGGGTGAAGTCTATGCTGGCCGCGGCCTGATGCGCGCCGCCTTGGAGGTGCTTCTACCCTTCGCCTTTGCGACACCCAATGACGATCATCCGGGTCTGGGCTTGCACCGCATCGACGCCGCCTGCATTCCCGACAATACCCCCAGCCGGCAATTGCTGCGCCGCTGCGGCTTTCAAGAGATCGGCCTCGCCCCCGCCTATCTCAAGATCAACGGCGAGTGGCGCGACCATGTCTGCCATCAATTGCTGGCGGAGGATTTGGGGAACATGGCTCGAGCCATTTAAACGCCATGGTCGGCGCAGGCGGGACCATGATGTGCGGTAAATGGACTAGGCGTGACCGATATCGCCCGAAAGCGCCGTGATGCTGGCACCGATCTTGCCGATGCAGCGTTCCCACTTCTCGTTGAGATCGTCGTCGAAGATGAGTTCTTCATCTGCCGGCACGTTGAGCCAGGCATTGGCCTGCATTTCGGCGTCGAGTTGGCCGGGGCCCCAACCGGCATAACCCAGGGCAAGCACGGATCGGCGTGGGCCATTGCCGGCGGCGATATCACGCAGGATGTCGAGCGTCGCGGTCAGGCCGATATTCGAACCGACCTTCAGCGTGGCATCCTCGATATAATCGGAAGAATGCAATACGAAGCCACGACCGGTCTCAACCGGTCCACCCGAACGAATGCGAATGTGCTCGGCGTTCTGTACCGAGTCGATGCCGAGCTGGCTCAAAAGATCCGGAAAACTCAGCGCACCCACCAGGCGATTGAGGATCAGCCCCATGGCGCCATCGCTGGTATGAGCGCAAAGATAGATCACGGTCCGGGTGAATCGGGCATCGCGCATCTGCGGCATCGCGACGAGCAGTTGCCCCGTCATAAAGCCTTGATGTAAAAGCCCTTTATGCATGGCGATCAATCCGGTTGAAGCGGCAAAATGACGCGCCGCAAGTGAAACAAGCCAAGAGCGCCATCCGTACTAGCTTAAGGGTATAATTGCGCTGGAAAGTTGGCAAATAGTGAATCCCTTGGCACACATCAACACTTCGCGACCGCGCCGCTCCATCACCTGGCACATCATGGTGGTAAGCGCGCTAGCGCTCTTCGCTTTTCTTGCGCCCGCATCGGCGGAGGAAACCGCCAAGACGGACCAGACGGAGGTGCGGTTGATGGCGGCCGTAACCGCCACGGGCGATCTTGCCAATGTACCGCTCGGTTTGTCGATCACGATGAAGCCCGGCTGGAAGACTTATTGGCGCAGCCCCGGCGATGCTGGCTTTGCCCCGAGCATCGATACCACCGGTTCCAGCAATGTCGCGGCCCTCGATGTCGCCTATCCCGTGCCGCATCGCTTCGAGCTCTTCGGCCTGCAGACCTTCGGTTATGGCGACGAAGTTGTTTTTCCGCTGACGTTGAAGGTTGAGACGCCTGGCGCGCCAGTCACCTTGCGCGCCAAGCTGCGTTATCTGGTGTGCGAACAAATCTGCATACCCTATGAGCATGACCTGTCGCTCGATTTGCCCGCCGGCCCGGCGCTGGTGAGCGATGACGCCGCCCTTATCAGCCGCTTTCAGGCACTGGTACCGGATGCCGGTGCACGCGCGCGTTTCAGCCTGACCGGCGTGGCGGTCGCCGGCCATCAGCTTGTCGTCACCCTGCGTTCCGACGGGCAGCCGCTGGTGCAGCCGGATGCGATCGTCGAAGCACCGAGCGGGCTCTATTTCGACAAGCCGCAAGTCGAATTGCTGGGGGACGGCCATGAGGCGAAGCTCTCGCTGCCGATCCAGCGCGACGAAGGCGGGCCGGATCCCGCGGCCACGGCGCTGACACTCACGGTCTTCGACGGCATGCGGGCACTGGAACAGAAGATCGTACCTGACGTCTTTGCGGCACCAGCGGGCAGCGCATCCGGCGAGGGGCCCGCGCCACGCCTATGGCCGATGCTGTTGGTGGCATTGCTGGGCGGCCTCGTCCTCAACGTCATGCCCTGCGTACTGCCCGTGCTGCTGCTCAAATTGAGCCACGTACTGGAATCGGCGGGGGCCGCGCGCAATCACTTGCGCGCCAGTTTCGTCGCCAGCGCCGCGGGCATCATTTCGGCTTTCGGCGCCTTGGCCGCCATTCTCATCGCTGTGAAGGCGGGCGGCGCCAGCATCGGCTGGGGCATCCAGTTCCAGCAGCCCATATTCCTTGGCGCCTTGGCACTGCTCTGTTTGGCGCTCGCCGCCAATACCTGGGGCTGGTTTCAGATTCCGGTGCCAGCGATTGCCGGTGCGCTCGGCAATCTCACCGATCATGCCGAACCGCGCCGGCCGCTGCTCGCCAGCTTTCTCTCCGGTGTGTTGGCGACTGTTCTGGCGACGCCCTGCTCGGCGCCTTTTGTCGGCACGGCGGTGGGCTTTGCCCTCGCCCGCGGACCGCAGGAGATCGCCCTTATTTTCGTCACGCTCGGCATCGGCCTCGCTTCCCCCTATCTCGCTATCGCCGCCATGCCGCGCCTCGTGGCCTGGCTGCCACGGCCCGGTGCCTGGATGCTGTGGCTGAAGCGCGCGCTGGGACTCTCTCTTGCAGCGACGGGTCTTTGGCTGGGCCTGATCCTGGCACAACAGACCGGCGTGCTCACTGCCGCGCCACGCGCCGACGGCATCGCCTGGACCAAATTCGATGCGGAGGCGATCCCCGGTCTTGTCAAACAAGGCAAAGTGATCTTCGTCGACGTGACGGCGGAATGGTGCCTGACCTGCAAGGCCAATAAGGAATTCGTGCTCACCAAGGCGCCGGTCGCAGGCGCCCTGGGCGAGACGATTGCGATGCGGGCCGACTGGACCAATCCGGACCCGGCGATCAGCGCCTATCTGGCAAGCTTCGGCCGCTTCGGCATTCCGATGAATGTCATCTATGGGCCCAAAGCACCGCTGGGCATTCTGCTGCCCGAATTGCTGTCCAGTGACGATGTCATGACGGCGCTGCGGCAGGCGAAATAACCGCACCCTTTCGATTGGCTTTGCACGCTTGGCAATGGGCGCCCGACGGGCCTATATCTAGACCCGTATCGACCTGCACCGGCAATGCCATGACGACGGTCACGCAGGCTTGGAAATTTGGGAAAGGACGCACTCATGACGATCAAGATTGGCGACAAGATCCCCACGGTCTCATTGAAGACCATGGACAAGGACGGCATGCAGACGCTTTCCACCGACGATATCTTCAAGGGCAAGAAAGTCGTTCTCTTCGCGCTGCCGGGCGCCTTCACGCCGACCTGCTCGGCCAAGCATCTGCCGGGTTTCGTCACCAATGCGGGGACGATCAAGGGCAAAGGGATCGACACCATCGCCTGCCTTTCCGTCAATGACGCCTTCGTCATGGACGCCTGGAGCAAGGCCCAGAATGCCGGCGACAAGGTGCTGATGCTGGCCGATGGCAATGCCGATTTCTCGAAGGCCGTGGGCCTCACCATGGACGGCACGGGCTATGGCATGGGCCTGCGCGCCAGCCGCTATGCCATGGTGGTCGATGACGGCGTGGTGAAGGCGCTGAATGTCGAAGCGCCCGGTGCTTTTGAAGTCTCCAGCGCCGAAGCGATCATGAAGGCGCTCTGAGCCGGATAACTGCTTGCTTGAGTTGGGGCGGTGGCGCAAGCTGCCGCCCCTTCTCTTTGCCATTTGGACTTCATGACGGCCGATTCGCCGCACATTTCCGTTTCCCCTGCGGCCCCAGATTCTGCATTGGGCATTCTGCAGCGCGTCCATGGCCATGAACGCTTTCGCGGCCGCCAGGCCGAGATCATCGCGCATGTGGCTGAGGGTGGCGACGCCCTGGTGCTGATGCCGACCGGCGGCGGCAAATCGGTCTGCTATCAGATCCCCGCCATGCTGCGTGAGGGCGTCGGTATCGTCGTCTCGCCGCTGATCGCCCTGATGCAGGATCAGGTCGCGGCCCTGCAGCAGATGGGGGTCGCAGCGGCGGTCCTCAATTCCAGCCTCAGCCTCGATGAAATGCGCGAGGTCGAAGGGCAATTGCGCCGCGGCGCACTGCAGCTTCTCTATGTGGCACCGGAGCGGCTGCTCACCTCCCGCTTCCTCGATCTGCTGCGAGGTCTGAAGATCGCCCTCTTCGCTATCGACGAGGCGCATTGCGTTTCGCAATGGGGGCATGATTTCCGCCCCGAATACATCCAGCTCTCCGTCCTGCACGAGCAGTTTCCGGCCGTGCCCCGGATAGCCCTTACCGCAACGGCGGACCGCGAAACGCGCGAGGAGATTCGCCAGCGTTTGGCGTTGCAGGAGGCCGAGGTCTATCTCACTTCCTTCGACCGGCCGAACATCCGCTACCGCGTCACCGAGCGCACCGATGCCAAGCGACAATTACTGGTGCTGATCGAGGGCGAACATAAGGGCGAAGCCGGGATCGTCTATTGCCAGTCCCGCAAGAAGGTCGAGGAGATTGCCGCCTGGCTAGCGGGTAAGGGCATCAAGGCGCTTCCCTATCATGCGGGCATGGAGGCGGGCACGCGGCGACGGAACCAGGAGCGGTTCCTGCGCGAAGACGGCATCGTCATGGTGGCGACCATCGCCTTCGGCATGGGGATCGATAAGCCCGATGTGCGCTTTGTGGCGCATCTCGATCTCCCCGGTTCCATTGAGGCCTATTACCAGGAAACCGGCCGGGCCGGGCGCGATGGCGCCGCCGCCGAGGCCTGGCTGGCCTTCGGTCTTGCCGATGTCGTGCTGCTGAGGAGGCGGATCGAGGAATCGGAGCTTTCCGATCAGCGCAAGGTGGTCAGCCGGCGCAAGCTCGACGCACTTTTGGCCTTCTGCGAGGCGACGACCTGCCGCCGCGTGGCGCTGCTCGCTTATCTTGGCGAAGACTCGCTGCCCTGCGGCAATTGCGACATCTGCCTGGAACCGGGCGAGACCTGGGATGCGACGGTGCCGGCGCAGAAGCTGCTTTCGGCCTGCTGGCGCACCGGCCAGCGTTTCGGCATCGGCCATCTCATCGACGTGCTGCGGGGGGAGATAACGGAGAAGGTCAGCCGTTTTGCACATGAGCAATTGCCGGTCTTCGGGATTGGCCGCGACGTCGACACGCAGGTCTGGAAAACGCTGGGGCGACAGTTGGTGTCACTCGGCTACCTCATCGTCGATAGCGAGCAGTTCAATACGCTGGCGGTGAGCGAATCCGCTCGTCCGCTGCTCAAAGGTGAAACGACGCTGACGATGCGTCGTCCGACGGTGAAAATGGGCCGCGGCAACCGGCGCCAGCGCGGCTCGACCGAAGCCACGGTTGCAGCCGCCCTCACCCGCGCCGATGTAGAACCGGATCTCTGGGAAGCCTTGCGCAACCGCCGTCGCGACCTGGCGACGGCGCAGAACCTGCCGCCTTACGTGATCTTCCACGACGCGACATTGCTGGCTATCGCGCAGGCAAAGCCGGCAAGGCTGGAGGATTTCCTCCGCATTCCCGGCGTCGGCGAACGCAAGATGAAGCGCTACGGCGCCGATTTCCTGGAAGTTCTGGCGGCCTTTCGCTGACGCTTTAGAACGAGATTTCGGTCGCCCGCTTCACGCTGATCACCTTCGGCCCGGCGTCAAAGCCGTCCAGCAGCGTGTTGTGATGGGCGATGATCTGGTCGTAAGTGAGCGCGCCTCTGTCGCCGGTCATGTGGCCGTCGCCGATCAGCGTTACATCATAGCCCATGGTAACCGCGCGGCGCGTGGTGGTGTCGACGCAATACTGGGTCATGCAGCCACCGACCACGAGATGGGTGATGCCGCGCTTCTTCAACTCATCCTGCAGATTAGTTTCGTAGAAGGAATCGCAGGCGGTCTTGTGGACCAGCGTCTCGCCAGGCAATGGCGCGATCTCGGGACGCAGCTCCCAGCCAGGCCGGCCTTTGGCCAGACGATGATCGCCCTGATCGTCGTGCTGCACGACGACCACCGGCACACCGGATTGCCGCGCCTTCACCTGCAGATCGTGAAGGCGATCGACCACGACATCCAATGCGTGATCGAGAACGAACTGGCGCTCAGGCGTGCTGGCCCCGGCAAGAATCGCCTTCTGCACGTCGATGATCAGCAAGGCGGTCGTCATCGGCAGCTCCTCAGTTTGTCAGCGCGGAACGGCACCGCGCGCGAGTGCATCGGCGCGTTCGTTCTCGTCATGGCCGGCATGGCCCTTGACCCAGATCCACTCGATCTTATGACCTTTGAGCGCCGCGTCCAGACGCTGCCACAGATCGACATTCTTCACGGGTTTTTTGTCGGCCGTCTTCCAACCGTTTTTCTTCCAGCCGTGGATCCAGCTGGTAATGCCGTTCTTCACATATTGACTGTCGGTATGGATGCGCACGTTGACGGCACTTTTCAGAGCCTCAAGCGCCGCGATCGCCGCCATCAGCTCCATGCGGTTGTTGGTCGTGGCCGCTTCGCCGCCCGAAAGCTCCTTCTCGACCGAGCCGTAGCGCAGAATGGCGCCCCAGCCGCCCGGGCCGGGATTGCCGCTGCAGGCACCGTCGGTGAAGACATCAACCGTCTTGAGATCGGTCATAGGCCGTAGGCGGCGACACTTTTCGCCTGCTGATGGAAGCGGAGTTTTTTCAAGTATTCGAGCGGATCCTTGGGCTGCACGAAGGCCCCCGGCGGATGGTTGAGCCAGTCATAGAGCCGCGTCAGCAGAAAGCGCAGCGCACTGCCGCGAGCAAGGATCGGCATGGCCGCCAGTTCAGCCTCCGACAGCGGCCGGAGCTTGGCATAGCTTTCGATCATCAGTCTCGCCTTGGTGACATTGAACTCGCTCTTCTGTTCGAAGCACCAGGCGTTGAGGCAGATGGCGACGTCATAGGCGAGGAAATCGGTGCAGGCGAAATAGAAATCGATGAGGCCCGAGAGGCGGTCGCCCAGGAAGAACACATTGTCCGGGAAAAGATCGGCATGGATGACGCCGATTTCGAGCCCCTGTGGCCAGTTCTTTTCCAGGAAGGCGAGCTCTTCCTCTATCGTTGCGGCAAGGCCCGGCACCACTTCATCAGCACGATCCTTGGTATTGGCCACCAATGTCTGCCAGCCGGAAAGGGAAAGGTTGTTCGGGCGCTTCAACGCAAAATCGCGCCCCTTGATGTGAAGATCGGCGATGGCACTGCCGAGCAACTGGCAATGCCGTTCCGTCGGGCGGCGCGGCCACATGCCTTCGAGGAAGGAGATGATCGCCGCCGGACGACCACACAGCTCACGCAAGGCTTCGCCGTCGCTGGCCTTGATCGGCGTCGGGCAACTCAATCCCTTGGCAGCGAGATGCTCCATGAGCCCCAAGAAGAACGGCAAATCCGAGCGGTTCACGCGCTTTTCATAAAGCGTCAGAATATAACTGCCCTTGGTCGTGCGAATGAGGAAGTTCGAATTCTCGACACCCTCGGCGATGCCCTTGCAGGAAACAACCTCACCGATGTCATAGGCTTTGACGAAGGCTGCAAGATCTCCATCCGGCACTTCGGTATAGACGGCCATGTCGAAGTTCCAGATCAGTTATGCGGTGAGGGCGCGCGGCAGCTTGAAATGCGTGGTCTCGGTAGTGACCGAGACTTCGTCGGTATCGATGTCGTAATGATCGCGCAAGGCGCCGATCACTTCCTGGACCAGGATTTCCGGTGCCGACGCGCCGGCCGTAATGCCGACCGTCTTGACGCCGTTGAACCAGGACCAGTCGATCTCTGCCGCCTTCTGCACCAGATGGGCCTCCGGGCAACCGGCGACGCGTGCCACTTCGACCAGGCGGCGCGAGTTCGAGGAATTGGGCGCACCGATCACCAGCATCAGGTCGCAATTCTCGGCAATCGCCTTCACGGCCTGCTGGCGGTTGGTCGTGGCGTAGCAAATATCTTCCTTGCGCGGCCCATGGATTTCCGGGAAACGCCGCTTCAGCACGGCGATGATGCCAATCGTGTCATCGATCGAGAGCGTCGTCTGGGTAATGAAGGCGAGGTTCCGCGAATCCTTTACCTCGATCTTCTCGGCGTCCTCGGCGGTTTCAACAAGCGACACCGCGCCTTCGGGAAGTTGCCCGATGGTGCCGATCACCTCCGGATGGCCAGCATGGCCGATGAGGATGATGTGCTGGCCGGCGGCGTGATGCCCTTCCGCCTCGCGATGCACCTTGGAGACCAGCGGGCAGGTGGCGTCGAGATACATAAGCTCGCGCCGCTCGGCATCTTCCGGCACCGATTTCGGCACGCCATGGGCCGAAAACACCACCGGATACTTGCCGGGAATTTCATCGAGCTCTTCGACGAAGACGGCACCCTTCTTCTCCAGCGCCTCAACCACATGGCGATTGTGGACGATCTCGTGGCGCACATAGACCGGAGCGCCATAGCGTTCCAGCGCTCGCTCGACGATCTGGATGGCACGATCCACCCCGGCGCAAAAACCGCGGGGGGCGGCCAGATAGACGGTCAGCTTGCTCTTGCTCATCGAGGGGCCCAATGCCGGGTGGATTTGGCGGACGAATGTGCCTGGAATATAGGGTTTTCAGTTCCCGAGGCAATGCCAAAGGGCGGAATATCTTGATCGAATTCTTGCAACCCCGACAATGACCTGCCCGGTACCCGTCTTGTCGAAGTGGAACCGCTCAACTAAAGTCGGCGAATAGGGTTAATTCGGTCAAGATTCGGCAATCCCATCCGGGCTTACCGAGCCCAACCGATTGAGGGGAAATGGCGACGATGACGGATCCACAGATTGCGCAGAAGGCGCCGTTCAAGATCGATGTCGAAGCTGGCAAATCTTACTTCTGGTGCGCCTGTGGGCGCAGCCAGAAGCAGCCCTTTTGCGACGGCTCGCATAAGGGCACAGGTTTCAGCCCCGTTAAATTCGATGCCACAGCGACCAAGGCCGTGTTCTTCTGCGGCTGCAAACATTCCCAAAAAGCACCGCTTTGCGACGGCACGCACGCGAATCTCTGAAGAGTGGCTCCCGTCGCGCGGAAAGGATGATGATGAACTCGATGACCACCTTGGGGCGCAATCTTCTCGGCCTCATCGGCGCCGGCTTGTTGCTGGGTGCCTGTACGGACCCGATCGCGCAGCAATCGCGCCCCTGCCCTGCGGTCAAGGTGGTGCAGGACGCCGCCTATCTCACCCGCTTTGCCGGTGAGGCGGAAGATCTCGCCGAGACATCATTCGAGGCGCGCGTCGCGCGCTCGCAGTCGATGTGCACCTATGTGACGAACACGGAAACGGGCAATACTGCGATTCGCAGTGAGCTCAGCATTGAATTCGCCGCCTCGCGCGGCCCGAAGAACCCGGACAGCGCCGCGAAATTCAATTACTGGGTCCGCGTCGTCGGCCCAGGCAACAGCCAGCTCTCCAGCCAGATTCTCGATGTCGAAATTCCATTCACATCGGCCAAGGTCCAGGGGACGATTCAGGATCAGGTCAATGTGGTGACGCCGCTTAAACAGGGCGAAACGGGCGACTTCTACCGCATCTATATCGGCCTCGCGGTGAATGAGAAGGAACTCGACTACAACCGGCGCAATCCTCAGTTCTGAGCCGCCTCCTTCACGACCCGGCGCCACCGGCGGGCATGCCGCATCTGCACATAAAAATGCCGCTTGACGGATAGTCGCCCGGCGGCCCATGTTGCGCGCGGCAAAACCCGTTGTCGGGAGAGACCTCGCCCCAGCCAGAGTGACTGGGGCCAGGCGCCGAAGGAGCAACCGCCCCCGGAAACTCTCAGGCAAAAGGACCGACGCGGGGAAAAACTCTGGAAAGCGGATGGCCCCACACCTGGGCTTCATCCCACCGAAGGAGTAAACCGCCGGCTTTGGTTTAGCGCCCTGTGGCGCTTTTGAAGCGGACGGCCAATCTCTCAGGTCCCGAAGACAGAGGGGGGTCGCGCGGGTAACGGAAACGTTCCCGGACGCGGTCGCCATTCGTCGGAGGGTTCGTTTCTTGAGTAGCAATCCCGGGGCCGATGCGCCCCTCAAATCTACCGCATTGTATGATCTGCATGTCGAACTCGGCGCCAAGATGGTGCCCTTCGCCGGCTACGACATGCCCGTGCAATATCCGGCGGGAATCCTCGCCGAGCATCTCCATACCCGTGCCGCCGCCGGCCTGTTCGATGTCTCGCATATGGGCCAGGTCCGCATCCGCGCGGAAAGCTTCGCGGCGGCCGCTGCCGCGGTCGAACGCCTGTGCCCGGCGGATTTCCAGGCGCTGAAGCCCGGCCAGCAGCGCTACAGCTTCTTCACCGACAATGGCGGCGGCATCCTCGATGACCTGATGGTCACGCGCATGGGTGCGGGCGATGATCGCGACCACCTGTTCATGGTCGTGAATGCCGGCTGCAAGGATGCCGATATCGCGCATCTCAAGGCCAATCTCGGTGCTCGCTGCGAGATCGAGGTTCTTGCCGACCGCTCGCTGGTGGCCCTGCAGGGGCCGCAGGCTGCCGCCGTCTTCGCACGCCTCGCGCCGGACAGCGCCAAGCTCAAATTCATGAACGGTGCGGCCCTGAAGGCGGGCGGCATCGACGTCATTGCCACCCGCTCGGGCTATACCGGCGAAGACGGATTCGAGATCTCGGTCGCCGATGCCGATATTGTCGCCTTCACAAAGAAGGTGCTGGCCGAACCGGAAGTGAAGCCGATCGGCCTGGGCGCCCGCGATTCGCTGCGCCTTGAAGCCGGGCTTTGCCTCTATGGCAACGACATCACCGAAAAGACCAATCCGGTCGAAGCATCCCTCGTCTGGGCGATGCAGAAGCGCCGCCGCGAAGAAGGCGGTTTCCCTGGCGCCGGCATTATCCAGCGGCAATTGGCGGATGGTCCGTCGCGCCTGCGCGTCGGCATCCTGCCGGAAGGCAAGGCGCCGGCCCGCGCGCATACCGAGATTACGGATGCAACTGGCCGCGTGATCGGCGAAGTCACCTCAGGCGGTTTTGGCCCATCGCTCGGTGCCCCGCTCGCCATGGGTTATGTCGAGAAAGCTCATTCGACCGTCGGCACGTCCGTCAACCTGATGGTCCGCGGCAAGGCATTGCCGGCAAAGACCGCCGCCATGCCGTTTGTGCCGCACCGTTATCAACGCTGACCGGCATGGTCAGCTTCACTGGGGAAAGGCGCGACGATCCATCGAAGCGCCGCAACAAAAATGAGGAGAATTCCATGAGCGGTATCCGCTTTGCCAAGGATCATGAATGGGTGAAGGTCGAGGGCGACATCGCCACCGTCGGCATCAGCCCCTATGCCCAGGAACAGCTGGGTGATGTCGTCTTCGTCGACCTCCCGGCCATCGGCAAGAAGGTCGAAAAGGGCAAGGAATTGGCCGTGGTCGAATCCGTGAAAGCCGCCAGCGAAGTCTACGCGCCGGTTTCGGGCGAAGTGGTCGGGGTCAACGAGGCACTCGGCGATGCACCGGGTACCGTCAATGAAGACGCACTCGGCAAAGGCTGGTTCGCCAAGGTGAAGATGTCGAACAAGGCCGAGCTTGACGCCCTCATGGACGAAGCCGCCTACAAGACCTTCTGCGAGGGGCTGCATTGATATGCGCTATCTGCCACTGACCGAGGCCGACCGCCAGGCGATGCTGGCGAAGATCGGCGCGCCCTCGGTTGAAAGCCTTTATGCCGACGTGCCGAATGGCGCACTGCAAAAGGCACCCATCGCCGGTCTCTCCAACCACATGGCGGAGATGGAAGTCGAACGTTTCATCGGTGCCATGGCCCGAAAGAATATTGGCACCAATGAGGCGCCGAGTTTCCTCGGTGCCGGCGCCTATCGCCATCATGTGCCAGCCTCGGTCGATCACCTGATCCAGCGCGGCGAGTTCCTCACCTCCTACACGCCCTATCAGCCGGAAGTGGCCCAGGGCACGCTGCAATATTTGTTCGAATTCCAGACCCAGGTCGCCTTGCTCACCGGCATGGATGTGGCGAACGCATCGATGTATGACGGCGCCACCTCGACCACCGAGGCGGTCGCCATGGCGAACCGTGTCACGCGCCGCAAGAAGGCGATCCTCTCCGGTGGCCTCCACCCGCATTACCGCGAAGTCGTCGAGACCCATGGCCGCCACACCGGCTTCGAGACCGTCTCTGCGCCGCTCGACGCCACCGGCAAGGAAGACCTTGCAAAGCTTCTGGGCCCGGACGCCTCCTGCGTCGTCGTGCAGAATCCCAGCTTCTTCGGTCATGTGCATGATCTCAAGGCCCTGGCCGATGCCGTCCACGCTGCGGGCGCGCTGCTCATCGTCGTGGTGACCGAGATCGTGTCGCTAGGCCTCATCACGCCACCGGGCGAAATGGGCGCCGATATCGTGACGGCCGAGGGCCAGTCGATCGGCAATCCGCTCGGCTTTGGCGGGCCCTATGTGGGCCTCTTCGCCGCACGCGAGAAGTTCCTGCGCCAGATGCCGGGCCGCCTCGTCGGCCAGACCGCCGATGTCGATGGGCGCCGCGGCTGGGTGCTGACCCTTTCCACCCGGGAGCAGCATATCCGGCGCGAGAAAGCGACCAGCAATATCTGCACCAATTCGGGACTCTGCGCCCTCGCTTTCACGATCCACATGTCTCTGCTAGGCGAGAGCGGGCTCAATCACCTGGCGCGACTCAACCACGCCAATGCCAGCGTTCTCGCCGACCGCCTCGCGGGGCTCCCTGGCGTGAAGCTCATCAACGACAGCTTCTTCAACGAATTCACGCTGCAATTGCCGAAACCTGCGATCGGCGTGGTCGAGGAACTGGCGAAGCGCCGAATCCTGGGCGGCGTCCCGGTGGCGCGCCTCGTCAAGGACAAGGCCGCGGAAAACCTGCTGCTAGTCGCGGCAACCGAACTCACCACCGAGGCCGAGATGGATGCTTTGGAATCCGGCCTCAAAGAGGTGCTGAAATGACCACACCCAATCCCCTCACGAATACCATCTCCGGCAATCGCGGCCTGCAGATCGAAGAGCCTTTGATTTTCGAGATGGACGCGCCGGGCCGTTCGGGCGTCGATCTGCCCGCCGTGCCGCAACACAAGGAACGTCTGGGCGGCCTCAAGCGCAAAAGCGAGGTCGGCCTGCCGGGCCTCGGCGAAAGCCAGGTCGTGCGCCACTACACCAAGCTCAGCCAGAAGAACTACGCGATCGACATGTCGGTCTACCCGCTGGGCTCGTGCACCATGAAGCATAACCCGCGCCTCAACGAAAAGATCGCGCGCCTCAATGGCATTGCCGATCTCCACCCGATGCAGCCGGTTTCGACCGTGCAGGGGGCGCTCGAAGTCATCGATACGCTGGCGCATTGGCTGAAGACGCTCACCGGCATGCCAGCCGTCGCCATGTCGCCCGCCGCCGGTGCCCATGGCGAGCTTTGCGGCATGCTGACGATCCGCGCGGCACATCTGGCCAAGGGCAATGCCCGCAAGCGCATCCTGGTACCGGAATCGGCCCACGGCACCAACCCGGCGACCGCTGCCAGCATTGGCTACGAAGTCGATCCCGTACCGGCGGATGATCGCGGCCGCGTCGATCTTGCGGCCTTCAAGGCGAAGCTGGGGCCGGATGTCGCCGGCACCATGATCACCAACCCCAATACCTGCGGCCTGTTCGAGAACGACATCATCGACATCGCCGACGCGGTCCATGGAGCAGGTGGTTACTTCTATTGCGACGGTGCCAATTTCAACGCCATCGTCGGTCGCGTGCGGCCGGGCGACCTTGGTGTCGATGCGATGCATATCAACCTGCACAAGACCTTCTCGACGCCCCATGGCGGCGGCGGTCCGGGTGCGGGCCCGGTTGTCCTTTCCGAGGCGCTCGCGCCCTATGCGCCACTCCCTTATGTGACGCATGGCAAGAACGGCTTCGATCTGGTCGAGCAGGACGACAGCGGCAAGGCTTTCGGCCGCCTCAAAGGCTTCCATGGTCAGATGGGCATGTTCACCCGCGCCCTCTCCTATATCCTCAGCCACGGTGCCGATGGGCTGCGGCAGGTGTCGGGCGACGCGGTCTTGAACGCCAATTATCTGCAGGCCAGCCTGCGCGGCGACCTTTCCGCCGCCTTCCCCGGCACCTGCATGCATGAGGCGCTGTTCAACGACGACTTCCTGGAAGGAACGAATGTCACCACGCTCGATTTCGCCAAGGCGATGATCGACGAGGGCTATCACCCGATGACCATGTATTTCCCCCTGGTCGTGCATGGGGCGCTGCTGATGGAGCCCACCGAGACCGAAAGCAAGACCGATCTCGATCGTTACATCGAGGTGGTTCAGGGCCTCGCGCGCCGTGCCAAGGGTGGGGATGCCACCTATTTCCAGGGGGCTCCCTATCACACCCCGCGCCGGCGCCTGGACGAGACGCTGGCGGCCCGGCAACCGATCCTGCGCTGGAAGCCGGAGCAGGCGAAGAAAGCGGCGGAATAGAAGGCCACTCACCTCAACCCCTCGCCCCGCGACAGCGGGGAGAGGGCCGGGGCGAGGGGAACTTGCCTCGAACGGATAAGCTCGGTTACATGCCGCACCTCCATCCCTCGAATTGAGTTGCCGCCATGTCCGCAGCATTCGAACCCATCGCCGCCGAAATCACCTATGACGACTTCCGCAAGATCGACATTCGCGTCGGGACGATCATCGCTGCCGAGCCCTACCCGGAAGCGCGGCGGCCGGCCTACAAGCTCACCATCGATTTCGGACCAAAGATTGGCCAGAAGCGCTCTTCGGCACAGATCACCAAGCGTTACAGTCTTGAGGAACTGGTCGGCCGACAGGTGGCGGCGGTCGCCAATTTCCCCAAAAAGCAGATCGGCAAGTTCATGTCGGAGGTTCTGGTATTGGGTTTTCCGGATGAAAATGGCGAGGTGGTGCTGATCAGCCCTACATTGGGCATCCCCGATGGCGGCCGGCTCTACTAACTTTAACAAGTATTTACTTTTCTAATTCCTGGCGGGAGCATGGCCTTCTTTGAGGAGGGTGTGCAATGGCGTGGATCGATGTGGCGGCGGCCGAAGAACTGGCCGCAGCTGGCAAACTGGTGGTGCGGCATGAGGGGCGACAGATCCTCCTGCTCGACACGCCGGCCGGCATCTTTGCCACCGTCAATCGCTGTCCGCATGAAGGCTATCCCTTGCGCGAAGGCAGCTTGAGCGGCGATGCCAAGAGCTGCGTACTGACCTGCAACTGGCATAATTGGAAATTCGACCTCACGACCGGCGAGACATTGGTCGGCGGCGACAGACTGCGCCGCTTTCCGATCCGGCGCAAAGAGGGCCGCATCGAGATCGACATCGTGCCGGATGACATCCAGGAACGAAGATCAGCCATTCTCGTCGGGTTGGAAAAGGCCCTTTACGACGATGATGCCCAGCGCCAGTGCCGCGAGGCCGCGCGACTGATGCAGTTGAAGCTCGACCCGCTCGACGCCGTGCGCCGGGCGATTGCCTGGTCGAGCGATCGGTTGGAATTCGGCACCACGCATGCGATCGGCGCGGCGCCGGATTGGCTGGCACTGGCCCAGAATGTGCCGGCGGAGGATTGCCTGGTGGCGCTGGGCGAGATCCTGGCGCATCTCTCGGACGATGCGCGGGACCGGACGCGCTATCCCTTTGCGCCCGGCGAAGCGCCCTGGAACGAAGAGCAGTTTGCCGCCGCCATCGAAGCACAGGATGAGCCAAGCGCCATCCGCCTGTTGCGCGGTGGGCTTTCCCAGCCGCTGTCGTCGGATAATTGGCGGCGCGTGCTGGCCAAGGCGGCACTCAGCCATTATGCCGATTTCGGCCATGCGCTGATCTATGCCGTGAAGGTTGTCGACCTCATCGATACACTGGGGCGTGACGTGGCGGAGCCCTTGCTCTGCGCCTATGTCCGCGCCCTTTGTTACAGCACGCGCGAAGACCTCTTGCCCGAATTCCGCAGCTATGCCGACGAATTGCGGCGCTGGGGCCAGGCCGATGAAGGCCTCGCCTCGATCGGTGCCGACATGCTGCGCCGGGGTTCCGCCAAATCGACCATGGCCATGATCCGGGGCTGGTCGGCCTATGCCGGGCGCCAGGTGATTTGGCCGGCCTTGCTCGAGGCCGCGGCCTGGCAGTTGCTGCATGCGGACGAGGCGCGGTTCTGGAGTATCGACCAGCGCCTGGCCGACAACGCCAACTGGCTGGACCTCACCCACGCGCTGACCTTCGCCGATGCAGGCAGGCAGGCTGCGGCCTTGTCGCCGGAATTGTGGCCGGCGATCCTGCTGCAACTCGCCTGCTTCATCGGCCGCAACAGCGCGTTCATCGATGCGGAATGTGACGTGGCGCACTACCAGGTCGCCGATCCCGGCACCTTCTGGCGCGAAGCGCGGGCCGGGCTGCTCGACCACGGGCGCGGCCGTTTCATCATTTCGGCCCATCTGGCCAAGACCTTACTGGCGGCCGAGCGCCTGGCGGCAACCCAGCCCAACCTAGCGCCACTCCTTGCCAGCGCACTCAACCGCTTCACGACGGCGCCGATCAAGGAGCGTCATACCCGCAGGACCGCGCGGCAGATGCTGGATCTGGTGGCACAGGAATAAGGCTCTAAAGCGCCGCCCCGGGAAAGGTTCATGACATAATCGGTGGCGCGTGATGGCGCGCACTGGACGGTCTTACGGCTCCCGCCTATCTTTTCGGGCAGGGACAACATCGTTCATCCATCATGATCACTGACCCATCACTCCTTGCCTTGCTGGCAGGACCGATCGCCATATCGGCCGCCAGCCGCGATGCCGGCTTGCGCCCCAGCGTCGCGCATGCCTATGGTTGCCGCGTCGTTAGCGGCGGCAGGCAGCTGCGCGTCTTCATCTTGCGCGATGAAGCACGCCAGCTCCTCGCCGACATCACCGCGAGCGGCGAGGTGGCGACTGTCTATAGCGATGTACGCTCATTCCGCTCCCTGCAGATCAAAGGCCGGGATGCCACGATCGTGTCGTTCGATGCCGAGGATGCTGCCGCGCAATTGGTGCACCATCGCATCACGGCCGAGGAATTGGTGGCATTGGGATATGCGGCGCCGCTCGCGCACGGTTATTTCAGCGTGCCGCACAAGGCTGATTTCGCGACCGTCATCTTCACGCCGCATGACATCTTCCAGCAGACACCTGGACCAGGTGCCGGCGACCGATTGAATGCCGCCAGCGCAACGGGCGGGGCCCGGAAATGACCCGTATCGCCCTTGCCACTCTTAGAGCCTCGCTCGAAGGTGCCATTCCATCCGAGATCGCAACCTGCGACGCGACCGGCGTGCCGAATGTCAGCGTCATTTCCGACGTGCATTACGTCGACGCCAATCACGTCGCCATTTCGTACCAGTTCTTCAGCAAGACCCGCGCCAATATCCTGGCCAATCCGCGCGCCACGGTCCTGCTGAAGCATCCCGCCACTTGCGCGCAATACCGGCTGTATCTCAGCTATCTGCGCACAGAGACGGAAGGGGCGTTGTTCGAAACCATGCGCGCAAAACTCGCCGGCATAGCGTCGCATGAAGGCATGTCCGGCATTTTCAGACTATTGGGGGCTGACATCTATCACGTCGAAGAGGCTGAAATCGTGCGTGCCGACATGCTGCCTTTGCCGTCGCCACACGCACCGCTCCTGGCTGCCTTGCGCCAGACCCTGCCGCGCCTGCGCGCGGCGCGCGATCTCGACAGTCTGGTCGCGACCCTGCTTTCATCCCTGCGCGGCGACTTCCGCCTGCCGCATGTCATGCTGCTGATGGCCGATGCGGCTTGCGGCAAGCTTTATACGGTCGCCAGCCAAGGTTATGAGGAATCCGGTGTCGGCGCCGAGATCCTGCCCGGCCAAGGTGTCATCGGCGTCGCCGCCCGCGAGCAGACGCCCATCCGCATCGCCCATGCCACACGCGAATATCTGTACGGCCGCGCCATCCGCGATGCCCTGCGCGCAAGCCCCATGGCAGCGCGGCTGGAAACGGAAATTCCCCTGCCAGGCCTCACCGACAGCGGCAGCCAGATTGCGGTGCCGATCCTCAATGGCACCGAACTGATGGGCGTCATCTATGCCGAAAGCCCCGAAGCTGGCCGTTTCGGCTATGACGAGGAAGACGCGCTGATGATCCTCGCCAGTGCCGCCGGCATCGCCATCCAGGAATTGCAAGGCGATGTCGAGGAAATCGCTGCCCCGGCCGCGCCTGAGATCGCGGCAGAGTCAGGCGCACCTCTCGTCATTCGTCATTACGGCACCGACGATAGCGTCTTCATTGACGACGAATACGTGATCAAAGGCGTCGCCGGCTCCATCCTCTGGTTCCTGCTGGGCGAATATGCCCGGACCGGACGGGTCGAATTCAGCAACAAGGAATTGCGGCTCGCCCCGCAAATCCGTCTGCCGGAATTCTCGGAGAACCTTGAGGCACGCCTCATCCTGCTGCGCCGGCGCCTTGCCGAACGCAGCCAGCAATTGACCCTCGACAAGGCCGGGCGCGGCCGTTTCCGCCTGACCTTGGCCCGGCCGATACAACTGATCGAAGCCGAGAGCTGAACGATATTTCGTCATAGCCGGGCCGAACATCTTAACGGCCGGCTTTCGGAACTGCTCCTTCCCCTGATGCGTTTCACCCGCGCTTGCCACCGCTGCGCGCCGACGCCTAGTATGCAACCGGCAGCTGCGTTGCGGGTGAACCATCACGGGGAATCGCCATGACCGCCAATGCCGCGAGACCTGGCAACATCAGGGCCGACGAGGAAATCGTCGATATTTCCCCGTCCCAGACGAGCAGCCGGCAGCGACGGCAAGTCTTGATCCGGATGGGCGTGCCCATCCTTGCCTTGGCATTGGTCATAGCCGCCATTCTCGGCATCGCCCTCTATTCCCATCATGCCAATCGCCAGGGCGCTCTCGCCCTCTCCGACGACCTTCTGGCAACGCTGGACGCACAGATCGCCCAGCGCGTCTCGGCATTCCTGGATCCTTGCGCGCGCACGCTCAGAATCATGACCGAGATCGCGGCAAAGACGCCGCCCAGCGAGCGAGGCTCCGTTGCCGAACGCTTCGCCGGCAGCGTGCTTGACGAGATTCCGCAAATGGCCGCCTTCTATTTCGGCGATGACGACGGCAACTTCCTGATGATGCGTCGCGACAAGAACGGCACCGAGACCAAGGAGATCATGAACGCGGCAGATGCGCGCCGCGTCATTCTGACCTTTCATGACACGAATGGTCGCCTTCTGTCGCAGCGCGAGGATCCCGCCGACACTTTCGACCCGCGCACCCGGCCGTGGTACAAGGGTGCCCTGGCCAGTGACGGCATCCATTGGACGGGCGTCTACATTTTCTTCACGGACAAGAAGCCGGGGATTACGGTCTCCGACCGGGTCAAGGATACGGACGGGCGGCAACGCGTCTTCGGCGTCGACATCACGCTGGAGCAATTGTCCCAGTTCCTCTCATCGCTGGAGATCGGTGCGACCGGCCGCGCCATCATCATCGACAATGACGGGCGCCTCATCGCCGTGCCGGATGCAGAGAACATGCTGCATCCCACGGGCGACGATTTCGTCCCGCCGCGGCTCGACGAAATCGGCGACCCTGTCCTCACCGGCGCCTATGATCGTTTCCGTGTCGAAGGCCAGGGCAAGCGCGTCATCGACATTGACGGCGTGCGCTATGTGACCAGCGTTTCGCCGCTGAAAGGCGATGGGCGCCAGTGGTGGGTCATGATCGTGGTGCCGGAGGAGGACTTCACCGGCTTTGTGATGAGCAATAGCCGCAAGGGCCTCGCCATGTCGCTCGTCATCGTGCTGTCGGTCGCAGCGCTTGCCGGATTGCTTGTCTTTCAGGGATTGAAATCCGATCGCGCCGTGCGCCGCTTGATGGCGGAAAGCGGCACGATTTCTCATTACGGAGCCATCTATGCCGAGATCACGCATCAGACGAGTCTCAGCGACAAAGCTGATCACCTGTTCCCGCCGATTCTCACCGAATCCATTGTCGAGGTAGCGCGGGCGGCGCGCGCCAGTATCTGGCATGCGGGGCCGGACTTCCTGACCCTGCGGTGTGACGACAGCTTCGAACGCGCGGGCCGGGGCCATGCCGGTGGCTTCCAATTGCATCAGCGGGAAGTGCCGACCTTTTTCGCCGCTTTGCGCGCCGGCGATGAAGTCGACGTCGCGGACGCCGGCATGGATGCGCGCACCCAGCAGTTCCACGGCATGATCATGCGGCCGCTCGGGACGAAATCCCTGATCGTCCTGCCCTTGCGCAATCACGCTGGCACCGTCGGCGTCATCTGTATCGAGAACGCCAAACCACAACCCGGCACGCGGGCCTTTCTGCGTACCGTCGCCGGCATTGCCGCCTTGCGCCTCGATGACCTCGACGAGGCGGCCGCGGAAGATCGCATACCGACGGAAATTCGTGGCGCCCGGGCCGCCAGCCCCACCAGGCTGGCGGTGGCGGATCTTGGCGAACCGGATGTGCTACCGGCCAATCTGGCGACGGCGCGTTACCGTCAGGTTGCCGCGATGATGCTGCAATTGACCGATCCCAGCATGCTGGCGACCGGCGACAGCGCCACTGGCAATTGCGTGCTCGATAACGTCGTCCAGCTGGTGCGCGAGGAGGCGGCGCGACATGGCATCACCTACCTGAAGCTCGCCGGGCAACAGATCGTCGCCGCCACAGGGTATGAAGGCGATGCCGAAGATGCCATGCCGCGCATGGCCGCCTTCGCCATTGCCTTGCGTGAAAGCTGCAGTGAGATTTTTGACGATTTGAGCCGCAAGCGGCAGGGGCAACGGCTCGATTTCTTCATCGGCCTCGATTTTGGCAATTGCTTTGGCGGCAATCTCGGCAGTGACCAGCCTGCGGCATCCGAATCATTCGACCAGCGCCCATTCAATCTCTGGGGCGGTTGCATCGAAACGGCCGGGATCATGGCGAACAGCGCACCGCCGGCCGGCATCCAGGCCAGCGAGGCCGCCTATGCCGGCTTGCGCCTCGATTTCCTCTTCCGGCCGCGCGGCAGCTTCTATCAGCCCGGCGTCGGCGACGCGCGCACCTATGTTCTGGCCGGTCAGTTGTGAGAGGGCACCTTAGATGAGCCGTGCCGGCACCGAAGAATCCGCCCTGCCGACGCATGCCGCCTGGCGCTGGTTCCGTTTGGGGCTGGCATGGCTCGGCCGTTCGACGCGGCGGCGCCTGCACTTCGCCTTGACCTTGGCCTCGCTATCCGGCGGCGTCATTCTGGAAGCGTTCCGTTGGCACGGCTGGCGCCGGCCGGTCCGATCGGAGTTCTGGCGCAGCCTTCGTATCGCTCTTGCCGGCGGCCTCATCGCCACGACTTTCGTCGCCGGCCTCATCGGCATCGGCATGGTGTTTCAGGCGCTCTACTGGCTGCGGATTGCCGGTCAGGAGGATATTGCAGGCACCATCCTCGTAACCGTGCTCCTGCGGGAGGTGACGCCACTGCTCATCGGCGTCATTCTGCTAGGGCGCAGCGGCACGGTCATTCTCTCGGAACTGGGCCATCTGCGGATTTCCGGGCAGAGCCGTGCCGTTCGTGCGCAGGGCCTCGATCCCTTTCTGCTTCTGGTCATGCCGCGCGGGATTGCCGGCGCCTTTGCCGCCTATACGCTCGGCGTCGTGTTCCTGCTGGTTGCCCTGCTGATCGGCTTCGCCACGGCAAGCTTGCTGGGCGGCCTCAGCGGATCACTCTGGGCCTTTCTTGACCGGTTCCTCAGGGCAACTGCGCCGATCGATTTCATCATCTTTCCGGTGAAGATGTTGATGATCGGCCTGACCGTCACCACCACCACCGCGCTTACCGCCTTGTCCGCACACGAATCCGACAGCAGTGGCCGGCTGATCGCGCGCGGCTTCATGCGCGGCATGCTCGTCATCATGGTGGTGAGCGGCCTGCTGAGCCTGGCTGCGTGAGGGCACCATGACATCGATCCTCACCCTCACCAATGTGATCCCTACCGCGCTTTTCGGAGCTGCGGGCCGGACGGGCATCGATTTCAACCTTGAGCCCGGCGAACTGGCGCTGGTCAATGCACGCGATCTGGGGCTGGTGGGCGCGTTGGGCGATCTTTGCTGCGGCCTGAAGGCGATCGATACCGGCACCGTGCGATTCCTCGATCAGGACTGGACGACCCAGCCGCGCGATCGCGCCGATGCCTTGCGCGGCCATATCGGCCGCGTCCTGGCGCATCCCGCCTGGCTCGATTTTCTCAGTGCCGCCGAGAACATTCTGCTGGGGAGGCTCTATCATACCCGCCGCGCCACCGAGACCTTGCGGACCGAGGCGGCCGAACTTGCCCGCCATTTCGGCATGCCCGGGCTGCCGACCGGGCAGATATCCGATTTGTCGCCCGACGATCTCACACGCGCCGGCCTGGTGCGCGCTTTTCTTGGCGCGCCCAGGCTGGTCATTCTGGAAAGTCCGGTGCAGGGAGCCTTCAGCGCCATCGTACCGGCGCTGCTCAACCGTCTTGCCATGCTGCGGGATTCGGGTGGCGCGGCGCTTTGGGTGACGCGCAGCCGGCTGGTCTGGGACAACCGGACACTTCCCGCCAGCCATCGCTGGCGGCTCGACCATACCGGCTTGACGCGGATAGGATGAATTAATGCGGGGATTGCGCCACACGGATGAGTGGGTCGGGCTTCTGGTCCTCGCGGCCTTTGGCGTGCTGCTGGCCGCGATCCTACAGGCCGGCGTCTTGCGCGATTGGTTCAAGCCGACAGAAGAGCTGCGCCTCATTCTACCGGAAAGTGGTGTCGCCGGGCTGGTGGCCGGCGCCGACGTCGAAGTGCTGGGTACCAAGGCCGGCACCGTCGAGCGCATCGTGATCGACCCGCGGCAGCAGATGAACGCCATCATCCGCCTCGACGAGCAAGCCACGGCTTTCATCCGCCGCGACAGCACCGCTATCATCCGCCGCCGCTTCGGTGTTGCCGGTGCGGCCTTTGTCGACATCTCCCGCGGCAACGAGGACGAGCTCGACTGGTCCTACGCCGTCATCACCGCCACCACCGAACGTGCCCCCACCGACAGCGTCAGCGCGCTGATCGATGAGGTGCGCGAGAAAGTCTTTCCGATCCTCGACAATACCGGCCGTGCCACCAAGGCCCTCGCTGAGATCGTCGAACGCGTCAATCGCGGTGAGGGCAATCTCGGCGAATTGCTGGTCGATGACAGCATGATGCGCGAGGTCGACAAGACCGTCGCCGATGCCGGCGAGGTCGTCAATTCGTTGAATGCACTGATGGTCGAGCTACAGGCCGCCGCCGGAGACGCACGGGCGCTCACGGGCAAGCTCAATGCCGAGAATGGCGTACCCTCCGTCGTCGCCAAGGGACGCGATACGCTGCAGCAGGCTGAGGCCGTGCTCGCGGATATGCATGGCATGATGGCGAGCCTCCAGGAAACCGCCAAGCATGCGCCAGGTATCGCCAGCAATCTTGAAGGCAGCACGGCCAACCTCCCGGCATTGCTCTCGCAGGTGCAGGTGACCCTCTCAAAGCTCGATCAATTGATCGTACAGCTGCGCAGTTCCTGGCTGTTCGGGGGCGGCAACGCGCCAATCCAGCAGCCCAAGCAATTTTCTCCCTCGCAGGTACTGCCATGAGGAACGCTGCATGCGGATTGCTTCTGGCTCTCGCCGCCTGCGGCGGCAATGCGCCGCCCCCAAGCCCGCCGCAGGATCAGACGCTGGTCCGCTATCAGGAGGCTGGCCATATCGCCTATGACCTCGACCGTCCCCAGGAGGCCGTGCGGCAATTCGAGGAGGCGCTTCGTCAGGCGGAGGCGCGCGATGATCTCCCCGCCATTGCCGAACTCAGCTTCAATCTGGCCGTGGCGCAGTTGCGGGCGAACGTCCCACAAGATGCCCTCGCCACCACGACGCGCATCCGCGCTGAGCTCGAGCGTCGCGGTGCCCCACCCTCGCCGGCCCTGCTTCTTGCCGAAGCCACGGCCCTCTATCGGACAGGCGATGCAAAGGCGGCGGATGCCTTGGCGGGCGAGATCGAGACCGCTGCCGACCGGGATGTGGCCGCAGGGGCCAGCTTCCTGCGCGGCCTCATTGGCGACGAGACCGAGAATACCGATGCGCTGCAGGCCGCCTATCAGCGTTTGGGCGCCACCAATACACCGATCCGGACCGCCGACCGTCAGGAATTGGAGGCCCGTCTCGCCTTGCGCCAGGGCGATCCAGCTCGGGCCCGCAGCGCGGCGCTGCAATCCGCCACGACGCGCCAGGAGCTTCTCGATTACCGCGGCATGGCTCGGTCCTTGTCGGTGGCTGGCAAGGCGGCGGAGCAGGCCGGTGACAAAGAGGTTGCAGCCGATTTCTATTTGCGCGCGGGGCGCAGCGCGGCGGCGCAAGGAGATCCGGCAACGGCGCGACCCTGGCTGGAAAAGACACGGCTGCTGTCGCACGATCCAGCCATCGACGAAGCCGCCGAGCGCGCGCTTGCGACGCTCGGCGATCCGTCCCCGACGCCTTAGGCGTAGTAGCTTAGGCGAGATCGGCCACGAGCGCTGCCCGTTCGACCTCGCTCAAATGCGGCTTCACCATTTCCAGCACGCCGCCGAAGAGTTCGGCCGGCATCGCCGCCTGCATGCCGCGCATCATGACGGCGCGCTGTTGCCGGGTGACATTGGGCAGAATCCAGCGCAGCCAGGTCATCATGCGCTCCGGCTTGATATGTGCGTGGATCTGGTGCTCGACCGCCAGGAGATCGGCATCGGAATAATGCCGCCACAGCAGCTCCGTATTGGCGCTTTCCTCGATCTCCATATGGGCGAAATTCTCGGCGACGAAGCTGGCGAGCAGGCGGTAGAGCACCTTGAAGGCACGCTCCCGCATCAGCGGTTCGGCCGTCGCCGCTTCATCGAGGCGCGTCTTCAGATCGGCAATCGTCTTGACGTGATGCATATGATCGTCGGCACAGGCATGTGACGAACCGGGAACGACCTTCTCCATCGCGGTGTGGAGAAAGTTGTTCTCGTGCTCGAGATGCTCGCGGCAGAGCTGGAGCAAATCGGCGACGGCAGCCGGCACTTCCGTGCGATCGACGGCACTGTCGAGATCGACCCGGCCAAGGCGCACCAGGGCGTCACTCATCGCCGCGCGCAGCCCCTTATGGACAAAGTGATAGATTTCGTGCCGCTCAGGCGCGGCGGCGGCATCATTTGCCGCCATGCGGGAGATGAAATCGGGGGCGAACGCGGCCTGGGTGACAGCGCGGGGCTGATAGCCCGGAACCTCTGGGAGGGCCTTGGCTTCGGCCTGGGTGCGAGCGTTCATGTCGATATCCTTGCGTTGGGGAGCCGGCTGGTTTTCCATGCCGGGAACGCCCAGAAACTGCGCCTGAGCGAGGCTCAGCGCATGCTAATTTCCCGCTCAGGAACCGTAAGTTTTCGCTAAGACAGCGCGATCAGCGTGACGATCGTCACAGCGCAAAGGTTAAAGCGGCAGGCGCAGTACCGCGCGCAGACCGCCGCCCGGCGCATCCGAGAGAACCAGATCGCCACCGTGGCCACGGATGATGTCGCGGGCGATGGTCAGGCCAAGACCCGTTCCACCGGTTTCCTGATTGCGCGATTGCTCCAGGCGGAAGAAGGGCTTGAAGACATCTTCGCGCGCATCGGCCGGTATGCCCGGGCCGTCGTCATCGACCATGACTTCGACATGGCGGGGTTTGAGCGCCATGGTGACGCCAATGGCACCGGCATAGCGATGGGCATTGCCGATCACATTGTCGAGCGCACGGCGGAAGGCGTCGCGCCGCAAGGGCACTACGACGCTTCGTTCCGGCAGCCTGAGGTTGATCTTGGCACCCTGCCGGCGCGCATCGCCCGCGACATCGGCCACGACCTCGGCAAGATCCGTGGGCGCCGGCTGCTCCATGCCTTCGCCGCGTGCAAAGGCCAGATAGGCGCCGATCATGCGCTCCATATCGGCGACATCTTTCTTGAGATCCGCAATCTCAGGATTGTCGCCCATCATGGCAAGCTGCAACTTCATGCGCGTGAGCGGCGTCCTGAGATCGTGGCTGACACCGGCCAGCATCTCGGTGCGCTGCACGATCTGGCGGCGGATGCGGTTGCGCATCTGGTTGAAAGCCTGACCTGCCAGCACGACTTCTGTGGCGCCGTCTGTGCGAAAATCCTGCACCTCGCGCCCCTTGCCGAAATCGTCGGCCGCTTGCGCCAGCCGCTTGATCGGCTTCACCTGGTTGCGCATGAACAGCGTGGCGACGGCCAGCAGCGCCAAGGATGTCCCTACCATCCACAGCAGAAAGACATAAGTGGTGGAACTGAAGAGGCGCCGGCGCAGCACGACCACATGCAGCACGCCATCGGCCAGCTGGACATGGATCTCGATGTATTTCTCGAGGCTGCGGCTATCGATAATGAAGGGGCGTTCCACCAGATCCTCCAGCGCCTTGGCAAGCTGCCGGTCGACCAGGTTCTGGCGCATGATGGTGGGATCGTTGGGCAGGATCTCGCCCGGCTTGAACTCCAGCTGCAGGCCCATATCGTTCTTGGCGGTCTGGAAAAGGGCTTTGATGGCCACTTCGTCTTCGCCCGGCGCGCTGCCCGGGCGCGGCATCAGGCGCGTGACGGCACCGATCTCGCCGGCCACCGATTGCGCCAGGCGCTTGGTGACTGTGTTCCAATGGCTGTCATAGAAGACCCAAGCAGAGATCACCTGCAGCAGCACGATGGGTGTCACAATGATCAGGATCGAACGGCCGAGCAGCGAGCGCGGCAACACGCGCTCGATCCCGACCAGCCATTCCTGCAGCACTGCATTCATCGGCGATCAATCCGGCCTGAGGACATAACCAATGCCGCGCACGGTCTGCAGGTAGCGCGGAAAGCGCGGGTCGTCCTCGATCTTGCGCCGCAGACGCGTCACCTGAACATCAATGAGGCGCGAAGCACCTGTTTCGACCGCATTGCCTTCTGGCACTTCCGATGCGAGGTCGTCGCCTTCACCGCTCGTGCGGGTCTGCAGCTCATCGCGGCTGACCGGCTGGCCAGCGCGGCGCGCCAGCATGGTGAGAAGCTCGCTTTCGCCTTCCGTGAGATGCACGATCTCGCCGGCCTTATAAAGACGCCGCCGTTCCAGCTCGAAGGCAAAGGTGCCGAATTTGACCGTGCTCGCCGCCATCGGCACCGGCACGCTGCGCGGCTGCGCGCGTTTCAGAATCGCGTTGATGCGCAGCACCAGTTCCTTCGGCTCGAACGGCTTGGCAAGATAGTCGTCGGCCCCCGTCTCCAAACCATTGATGCGGTCCTGCACTTCACCCATGGCGGTGAGCAGCAGGATCGGCACGTTGTTTTCCTGGCGCAGAGACAGGGTGAGGTCGAGGCCGCTTTCCCCCGGCATCATGATGTCGAGAACCAGAAGATCGAACGAGATGCTCTTCAGCTTGAGTCGCGCATCAGCCGCATCCGTCGCCACGGTCACGCGAAATCCCTGCTCGCCCAGATAGCGTGCGATGAGGTCGCGCAGGCGCTTGTCGTCATCGACGACCAGGATATGGGCATGGGCGCTCATGGCTTTAGCGCGATCCGCCAGAACCTGCGCCACCCGCCCCGCCACCGCTTCCAGATGTGGTTCCCGGCGAGGAGCCGGGCCCGCCTGGGTTCTGCATGCGGAAACGACCCCGGTCCTCTTCGTTGATGAGCCCGAGAAGAACCTTTTTGAAGCCTTCCACGGCCTCGGCTCCCGCTGCCTTATAGGCGCGGGCGACAAGGGCGCGCTGATCCTCGGTCAATCGCCGTTCCAGCTCCGCACCCTTGTCGGTGAGGCTCAAGAGCCGCTGCCGCCGGTCGGTGGTGCCGGGCCGCTGGACGATGAAGCCTTCCCGCACCAATTGGGACAGGACACGGCTGAGGCTCTGCTTGGTGATCTTCAGAATGTCGAGGAGATCCGAAACGGTCATGCCCGGATTCCGTCCAACGAAATAAATCACCCTGTGATGGGCGCGGCCGAAATTATAGGCAGCCAATGTCTGGTCGGCCCGGGCGGTAAAATCGCGATAGCCGAAAAACAGCAACTCGATTCCCTGCCGCAATTCATCGTCTCGCAGGAACAAGGGGTTAGGTACTGATTTCAAATCAGGCATTTTTTATGTCAGCCATGTTGACTTATCTAACCAAATATTTTAAAACGAGCTCATTCCGGGTTCCTTTATAACCCGATGTGAAGCCCTGTGGAGGAATTCATGAGTTTAGTGCCTTTCGACGACCGTAACGGTGAGATCTGGATGGACGGCAAATTCGTGCCCTGGCGGGAAGCGAAGCTGCACGTCCTCACCCATGCCCTCCATTATGCCTCAGCCGTGTTCGAAGGCGAGCGCTCGTATAACGGCAAGGTTTTCAAGTCCCGGGCCCATACCGAGCGCCTGCATCGTTCGGCGGAGATCGTCGGCTACAAGATCCCCTATTCGGTCGACGAGCTGGAAGCGGCCAAGACCGAGCTGGTGCGCCGGACCGGCTTCAAGAACTGCTATGTCCGGGCGATCGCTTGGCGCGGCAGCGAGATGATGGGCGTTTCGGCCCAGAACAACACCATCCACGTCGCCATCGCCGCCTGGGAATGGCCGTCCTATTTCTCGCCGGAACTGCTGGCCAATGGTATCCGCCTGAAATGGGCCAAGTACCGCCGCCCGGCCCCGGACACGGCACCGACCGCCGCCAAGGCCTCAGGTCTCTATCAGATCTGCACGATCTCGAAGCACGAGGCTGAGCGCGAGGGCTTCCAGGACGCCATGATGCTGGACTACCGCGGCTTGCTCGCCGAGGCGACCGGCGCCAACGTCTTCCTGGTCCAGAACGGCGAGTTGCATACGCCGATGCCGGATTGCTTCTTGAATGGCCTCACCCGCCAGACCGTGATCGAGCTCGCCCAGCGCCGCCAGATCAAGGTTGTCGAGCGCGCCATTCAGCCGGAAGAACTGGCCAAGACCGATGAGGTCTTCTTGGTAGGTTCGGCTGCGGAAGTGACCCCGGTCGGCCAGATCGGCGATTACAAATTCACGCCCGGCCCGGTGACCAAGCTGATGCGTGAAGACTATCTGAAGGAAGTCGGCGCGGCCTAAGCCCGGCTCTTCAGCCAATGGATCAACGCGGGAGAGAAATCTCCCGCGTTTTTTCATTTGTGGCGAAGGCTCACCACCGCCCGTGCCGCTTGTTCCAGGCGAAGAGCCGGTCGGCAAATCGGTCGTAAAGCCAGCGGCTGACCGGGCGGAAAGGCCGCCACATCATCAGCCGTCCCAGCCAGGCCTGTCCTGGCGTCTCCATCATCAACCGCGCAATCGCATCGGCACCGACGAAGATTGTGCCGCTCTCATCGCGCACATGCAGGCTGTGCCGCACCATGTCGAGCTCGGCGCCGATTTCGCAGACCAGATTATTGTCGGTGGCGATGTCCTTCCAATCGGCATCGGATTGCAGACGCTCCATCCGGTCCCGCTGGCTGTCGATGCCAGCCTTACAGACTGGACAGGCACTGTTGTAATAGACCGCGAGCTTGGCCAATCGTCCCTCCCCCATGCGATCGCAGCCTAGCACAAAGAAAAACGGGGTGCCGCAAGCGGCACCCCGGTCAAGTCGGAGGAACAACAGGGAAGTCTCGGAGGTAAAAGAGGGGTGGCCGACGTCAGTGGGGGATGGGGTACCAACGTCGGCCTGACTGGGCGCCGCTGCAGGAGGCAGTTCCTGCGGGGACAGGGGACGGTGACGGCGCCCAGTCGTGAAAAGTTCAGACTTTTAATCGTTCGGCATCGATGATGCCGTTGTTACGCCTTCAGATTGACGGCGATGAAATGATCGCGGCCGTCGCGGTTGACCAGCATGACCAGCACCGGCTTGTCGCTCTTCTTCGCGGCCTCCGCGAGACGCGTGATTTCGGCCGGTTCCGTCACTTCGCTATTGCCGATGCGCTCGATGACATCGCCGGGCTTCAAGCCTTGATCGACCAGCGGCGAGTCCTCCGTCAAATCGACGATGACGACGCCTTTGGCATTGTCATCAAGGTTAAAGGCCTGGCGCGCTTCCGGCGTCAGCGCCGCAAGCTTGGCACCCAGCACGGCGCTTTCCGAACCGTCGCCGGCATTGCTGTCGCCGCCATTGTCATTGGCAGCGACCTTCTCCGGCCTCAGCTTGCCGATCTCCACCGCGATTTCCTTCTCATGGCCGTCGCGCAGGATGTCGAGCGTCGCTTTTGAGCCCGGCTCCGAATCAGCTACCAAGCGCGGCAGATCGCGCATTTCCTTGACCTTGCTGCCGTTGAAGGCAAGCACCACATCGCCTGGCTTCAAATCGGCTTTCGCAGCCGGTGAGCTGGGATCGATATTGGCAACCAATGCGCCCTTGGCTTCATCGAGCCCGATACCTTGCGCGAGATCCGGCGTCACCTGCTGGATTTCAACGCCGAGCCAGCCGCGTTCGATCGAACCCTTCTCGCGCAATTCGGCCACCACGGTCTTGGCTAGATTGCTGGGAATGGCAAAGCCGATGCCGACCGAACCGCCCGAGGGCGAGACGATCGCCGTGTTGATGCCGACCACATGGCCGCTCATATCGAAGGTCGGGCCGCCGGAATTGCCCTGGTTGATGGCGGCGTCGATCTGCAGGAAATCGTCGAATGGGCCCTCATGGATGTCGCGGCTCCGCGCCGAGACGATGCCGGTCGTGACCGAGCCGCCGAGGCCGAACGGGTTGCCGACGGCCATGACCCAATCGCCCACGCGCGCCTTGTCGGAATCGCCCCAGGGAACCGAGGGCAGCGGCTTCTTCGCCTCGACCTTGAGGAGCGCCAGATCGGTCTTGGGATCGGTGCCGATGAGCTTGGCCGGGTATTCGGTACCGTCGGGCAAGGTTGCGGTGATGTCGGTCGAGTCTTCAATCACATGATTGTTGGTGACGATATAGCCCGTGGGATCGATGACGAAGCCGGAGCCCAGCGACATCGCCTTATGCATCTGCTTGTGGCCGCCGCCCTGCTGTTCTTCGAACTGCTTGAACAGATCCTCGAACGGCGAGCCCTTGGGGAAGTTGAACGGCATCTCGGCACCGTCGCTCTCGGCGACCTTGCGCGAGGACGAGATGTTGACCACCGCCGGCGTCACCTTGGCCGCAAGGTCGGCAAAGCTCGCCGGGCGCGTCTGGTCGACCAGGCTCTGATCGGCCTTGGCCTCGGCGATATGGGCGAGACTGAGGGCTGGCGGGACGAAGGCCAATGCGCCCATAAACAGGGCTGCACGGCCAACCGTCGCGAACAACCGGCTGCGGCTGCTTTCGGGCGCGGTGGGCGCGCTCACGGAAACTCTCTCGGTCATTTCTTTCTCCATTCTCCGGCGCCCCATTGCGATCTTTGGGAGGGCCGCGTTGGAGAGGATATTGTTCTTGCCGTGTCACAGCGCCATGTCGGCCGGCATGGTATTTGGCAACGCTTTGCGACCAGGGCGGCAACTGTTACAAAACGTTACCAAATAGGCTGGCGCGGGCAGGAATCCGCGGATAAATCTCATTCATGAGCGAAAAAGCGCCCCACATCCTCATCACGGACGACGACCGCGAAATCCGCGATCTCCTGTCGCGATTTCTGGAGAAGCACGGTTTCCGTTGCAGCCAGGCGGCGGACGGGCGCGATATGCGCCGGCTCCTTGCCGATGCCAAGATCGACCTCCTGGTGCTCGACGTCATGATGCCGGGCGAGACCGGGCTGCAGCTCTGCGCCCAGCTCCGCGCCGATCGCAATACGACCCTTTCCCGCCTGCCCATCATCATGCTGACGGCTGCTGGTGAAGAAACCGACCGCATTATCGGCCTGGAAATGGGTGCCGACGACTATCTGCCCAAGCCCTTTTCCCCGCGCGAATTGTTGGCCCGCATCCGTGCCGTCCTGCGCCGTGGCGCCCACGAGGCGCCGATGGGCGGCGAAGAGCTGGATTTCCTCGTCTTCGAAGATTGGCGGGTCGACCTTTCCGGTCGGCGCGTGAGCGGCCCGGCGGGCGAGGTCGAGCTGTCGACCGGTGAATTCGATCTTCTAGTGGCCCTGGCCGAACGGCCGCAGCGCGTGCTGTCGCGCGACCAGCTGCTCGATCTCACCAAGGGACGAACGGCTCAACCCTTCGACCGCAGCATCGATGTGCAGATCGGGCGCCTCAGGCGCAAGATCGAGAGCGATCCGGCGCAACCGCGCTTCATCACCACGGTGCGCGGCGGCGGCTATATGTTCGCCGCCAAGGTGACGCGGGAGACCGGCACGGCATGAACCGGCGCCTCATTCCCGACAGTATTCTGGCCTGGCTGCTGCTGATCCTGGTGACGGGCGTACTGGCGAGCCAGGCCGTTACGGTGCTGCTCCACAACCTCAACCGCAATGAAGTCCTGCTGCATCTCGAGGATCAACGTGCCGCCGAGCGGATTGCGGCCCTGGCCGTGTTCCTCGACCATACGTCGCCCGCCTTGCGCCATGGCGTTGCCGAGGCCATGAGCGGCCCGTCGCTCGACGCCCGGACCTCCGACCGGCCGCTGGTGGCGACCACCCAGGCACCGCGGGAATTGGCGCCGCTTGCTGCCGCCATTGCGGACCGGCTGAAGAGCGTCAACTGGCGCGAGATCCGCGTCGGCACCGGGCAGCCCAGCGAAAAGGAACAGGCGAACGATCTCGTGCCGGTCCGGGTCGCCATCGGTCTTTTTGACGGCTCCTGGCTCAATTTCGAATTCCCGATGGTCGCTAGCCTACCTTGGGCATCGCCGCAATTCCTCGGCCTCACGGCAGGTTCGGTCGTCGCCGTCCTCGGCCTTTGCCTCTATGCCCTGCTCCGCCTCATGCGGCCGCTCGAGCGCCTGACACAGGCCGCAGAATCGCTCGGCCGCTCTGGCACGACGCAGCAATTGCCGGAAACTGGCGTCGGCGAGGTACGCCGCGCCGCCAGCGCCTTTAACAAGATGCAGGCGCGTATCGGTCGCTTGATCGAAGACCGGCTGCAGATGATCGCCGCCATTTCGCATGACTTGAAGACCCCCATCACGCGCCTGCGCCTGCGCGCCGAGTTGATGGATGACGAGGAAATGCGCGGCAAGCTCCTCAAGGATCTCGATGAGATGGAGGCGATGATCGGCTCGACCCTCGCTTTCGCCCGCGAGGAAGGCAATCCGGAGCCGGCGCGCCGTATCGATCTGCGTTCCTTGGTCAAGGAAGCCGGCGAGCATCAACCGGCCATGCGGTTCGGGATTGCCGGCACGGGACCGTGGGAAACGGAAGTCCAGGCCTTGGCTCTCAAGCGTGCCATCGCCAATCTCATCGACAATGCCGTCAAATATGGCGGTGAGGCAGCGGTCAGCCTGGCCCGCGGCCAGGATGGCGACGGTCATGCCCGCTTCGAGATTCGCGTCGACGATCGCGGCCCCGGCATTCCAACGGAGGAAATGGACCGGGTCTTTCGCCCCTTCTATCGGATCGAAGGATCCCGAAACCGCGATTCGGGTGGCACCGGATTGGGCCTCGCCATTGCACGCAGTGCGGTTCTCGCCCAGGGCGGAGAGATTGAGCTACACAATCGTATGATGCCGGATGGCCGGATCGGCGGTCTCACGGCTCGTGTCTTCCTTCCGGCCTGATATTTCAATTCGTTAATACCCACCACCCTTCATTTACGATTTTTTCACCATTCACTACGCTTGTTGATTGCGGCGACATGCTTTAGTGAGTTCTGCAACCAGAGAATAGCGAGACTGACGCGGCTCGTCTGACGATCATGAGCCTGCGTAACGTCGAAGCTGTCGCAAGATCGGAACCGTCAAAAATTAAGAACGTTCATCCAGCGGTGGCTCCACACAGGAGCCGGCGGCGGTGTGATGGTGCAACAGGGCGGCAGGGGCATGGCGTCGAGTACCGAGCTCATCGAGCTGATGGCGGAGCGCAGGCAGGAAGATGCGCTCAAAGACGCCGAACAGCGTATCCTGCGGGCAATCGTCGAAGACGTGCCCCTCGGTGATATTCTCGACCTCGCCTGCCGGGCCTTGGAGAGCGTGCTGAACCACGCCCTTTGCTCCGTCTTGCTGCTCTCAGCTGACGGCAAGCGTCTCGCCCATGGTGCCGCCCCGCATCTCCCCAAAGCTTATTCCGCTGCGATCGACGGCGTGGCGATCGGCCCCAGCGTGGGCTCCTGCGGGACCGCCGCCTATACCGGCGAGCTGGTCGTGGTCGAGGATATCCAGACCGACCCGCTCTGGGCGGATTACAAGCATGTCGCCGCCGCGCATGACCTGCGCGCCTGTTGGTCGATTCCGTTGAAGTCGAAGGGCGGCGCCGTCCTCGGCACCTTCGCCACCTATCATCGGGCACCCTATCGCCCCAACCAGCGCGACCTCAATATCGCCTGGCGCCTCGCCGCCTCGGCAGCGATCGCGATCCAGCGTAAGCTACTCGACGAGGCGCTGATCGCCGAGAAGGAAAAGGCCGAGGCCGCAAGCCGGGCCAAATCCGAATTCCTTGCCAATATGAGTCACGAATTGCGCACGCCGCTGAATGCCATCCTGGGCTTTTCGGAAGCGATCGACCGCATCCTGCTGGACCCGGACAAGACGCGCGAATACGCCCGCGACATTCATCGCAGCGGTCGCCAGCTCCTGGAGCTTATCAACGATCTTCTCGATGTCGGCCGCATTGAATCAGGCACCACCAGGCTCAACCGGCAGCGTTTCCATTTAGGCAGCAATCTTGCTGAACAGATCGACCTGGTCCGTCATGCCTTCCCCGACGCGGCACCCATCTACATCAATGTGGCACCTGACTGCCCCGATATCCTGGTTGATACGCGCAGCTTCCGGCAGGTCATTCTCAACATCGTCGGCAACGCGGCGAAATTCACGCCGGCCGACGGCCGCATTGATATCGCTGCAGATTGCACCGGGGCCGGGCTGCGTCTCACCGTCAGCGATACCGGCCCTGGCATTCCGCCGGAAATTATGCGCGATCTCGGTCAGCCCTTCCGTTCAGGGGAGGCTGCCTACAGCCGCAAATACGGCGGCAGCGGCCTCGGCCTCTATATCAGCCGTAAGCTGATCCAGGGTCATAACGGATCGCTTGAAGTGGCCAGCGAGGTGGGCAAGGGTACCCGCATCATCATCAGCCTGCCGGAGAATGCCGTCCTGCGCGCCGGAGCGCACGGCCCCGGCTGACGCACGACGCCTGTTCCGCCGACCTACTCAGCAGCCTGGCCGTTGTTCCAGATCATTTGTGTCTTGGGCCGCGCCGCTTCCGCCCGCTCCCAATCGAACATGTAGTCGCGCGTTATCGGCACCGCCTGGATGCCGCGCGACAATTGCATCTGGAAGACCATGTTGTAGTCATAGCGGAAGGAAAGCTCGCTGCCGATCAGGTAGAATTCCCACATGCGGCAGAACCGCTCGTCATAAAGCGCGCGGATGGCGGCTCGGTTCTTCTCGAAATTTGCCCGCCAGGCCTTCAGCGTCTCGGCATAGTGAAGACGGAGAATTTCGATATCCGTCACCCAGAGGCCCGTCCGTTCGACCACGGGCAGAACCTCCGACAGAGCCGGCGAATAGCCACCTGGGAAAATATACTTTCTCAACCACGGATTGGTGTGACCGGGCCCGTCGCGACGGCCGATCGCGTGCAGCAGGGCGACACCGCCCGGCACCAGCAATTCCTCGATCTTGGCAAAGAATTCGGAGAAATGCTTCAAGCCCACATGCTCGAACATGCCGACCGAGACGATACGGTCGAAACGGCCCGGCTCCAGCCGATAATCCTGCAGCTTGAACTCGACCTCGCCTTCGAGGCCTGCCGCCTTGACGCGCGCGCAAGCAACCTCGTGCTGTTCCTTGGAAAGCGTCACCCCGATGACTTTCACGCCAGCGGTCTTGGCCAAATAGATTCCAAGGGCGCCCCAGCCGCAGCCGATGTCGAGCAGCTTCATGCCCGGCTTCAAAATCAGCTTCGAAGCGATATGGCGCATCTTGGCCTGCTGCGCTTCAGCAAGCGACGTCATGGCCGTCGGGAAGTAGGCGCAGGAATACTGCATGCTCTCGTCGAGGAAGAGCTCGAACAGCTTGCGGCTGAGATCGTAGTGATGGGCGACATTCTGCTGCGCGGCGCCGATCGGATTGTGCTGATGCCACCAGCGCAGCAGACGATTGATGATCTTGAATGCCTTCTGCGATTTGAGGCTCGTCAGATCGTCGGTATTCTTCATCACGATATCGATGAAGTCATAGAGCGATCCATTTTCGATGGTAAGGGCACCATCCATATAGGCCTCGCCGACCTTGAGCCACGGATTGAGGCCGAGTCGCCAGCCGAGTGATCGATCGCGCAGCCGCAATGTCACGGAAGGTACGCCGCTGCCAAAGTCCTGGCGTCGGCCCTGATGATCAATGACCGCGATATGTCCTTGTCGGATCCCGGCCCGTAAGAGTCTGGCAAACAACATCGCCTACCCCCTTCTATGCCGGTACCCATCCCAAGACCGGCACTGTCATCTTGATTAAGAATAGGTAAGGAATCTTTCGGGCGTCAATTGCTTGAGACGCATACAGCCTTGCATCAAGGGCAACGCTGTCATCGAATGACCGCGCTGCAACAAGGGGATCGAGGCCTTTCTGGAAAACCTACAAAGTAAGGAGGGACACTTCCGCAGCCCATTCGACGCGGACGCCTGGGTCACTCTCGCTTGCCGCATCGCGCTGCCGGCGCATCGCGAATTGCCGCGGATCGAGCCGCGCCAGCGCCCAGATGGCGGCGCCACGGACGACCGGCGCTGCATCCGATAGCAAACCCTCGACCACGGTCAAAAGTTCCCGCCGGCCGCTATTGCCGATGGCGATGAGTACATTGCGCACGAAGCGGTCCCGGCCGATGCGCTTCACAGGCGAGCCGGAGAAGAGCGCCCGGAAGCCGGCATCATCGAGTGCCGCGAGATCGGCAAGGCGCGGGGCGGTGAGATCATCGCGCGCCGCCAACGGCGCATGCGGCGTCATTTGTGCGAATTTGTTCCAGGGGCAAACACTCAAGCAATCGTCGCAGCCATAGATGCGATTGCCCATGAGCTCCCGCAATTCCCGCGGAATGGGGCCGGCATGTTCGATCGTGAGGTATGAAATGCAGCGCCGTGCGTCGAGCTGGTAGGGCGCCGGGAAGGCTGCGGTCGGGCAGATGTCGAGACAGCGATGGCATCCACCGCAATGATCCGCTTCCGCGCCGTCGGCTTCAAGATCAAGCGCCAGATAGATTTCGCCCAGGAATAGCCAGGAGCCGAAGTCGCGCGAGACCAGATTGGTGTGCTTGCCCTGCCAGCCGATGCCACCAAGGGCAGCGAGCGGCTTTTCCATTACCGGCGCCGTGTCGACAAAAACCTTGATCTCGCAGGCATAGGTTTGCGCGATCCAGCGCCCGACCTGCTTCAGCTTCTTTTTCACCAGGTCATGATAGTCGCGGTTCTGCGCGTAGACGGAGATGGCACCCGCATCGCGCCGGTCGAGCACTGCCAACGGATCGTGCTCGGGTCCGTAATTGAGACCGAGCACGACAACGCTCCTCGCCTCCGGCCACAGCACGCGGGGATCGCCGCGGCGATCCACCTTCAGGGCCATCCAGCCCATATCGCCATGGCGACCAGCGCCGAGGAAATCCTGCAGATGCTCCTTGGCACCGGCGGCAAGAGCCGCTGGCGCGAAGCCCACGGCGTCGAAACCGACAGCCAGCGCCTGCGCCCGGATGACGGCTTTTATTTCCGCCGCGCCCATACCTTAGCCACGGCCGCGATAGGGGGCGACACCCTGGTCTGGCACGACCAGATCCTTTGGCCGCTTGCCGTGCTCGAAGAAGACATCGATCGGAATGCCGCCGCGCGGATACCAATAGCCGCCGATGCGCAGCCATGTCGGCTTCGCGACCTCAACGAATTTCTTCGCGATATCGATGGTGGTGCCTTCGTGGAAACCGCCGTGATTGCGGAAGGAGGTGAGATAGAGCTTCAGCGACTTCGATTCAACGAGCCATTTGTCCGGCACATAATCGATGACGAGATGTGCGAAGTCCGGCTGGCCGGTCACGGGACACAGACAGGTGAATTCCGGCGCCGTATAACGCGCTATATACGTCGTCCCCGGATGCGGATTGGGCACACGTTCCAGCTCCGCCACTTCCGGCGAGGCCGCCGTCTCGACCTTGGCGCCAAGCTGCGTGAGCCCGGCATAAGCTGCTTTCTTGGCCATATCGCCCTCCCGTCAGTTCGGAATGTCGCCCAGTGCCTGCTGGCGATGGAATTCGTCGGTAAAGGCCGCAAGGCCGCCTTGTTCGATGGCGCGCCGCATGCCCTGCATCAGTTCCTGATAATAATGGAGATTGTGCCAGGTCAGCAGCATCGCGCCCAGGATCTCCTTGGTCTTCATCAGGTGATGGATATAGCCGCGCACATAGGATGTGCAGGCCGGACATTTGCACGAAGGATCGATCGGCCGGTCATCCGTCGCGTGTTTGGCATTGCGCATATTGAGATCGCCATAGCGCGTATGCGCCAGGCCCGTGCGGCCCGAACGTGTCGGCATCACGCAATCGAACATGTCGATACCGCGCGCTACCGACCCCACCAGATCGCTGGGCCTGCCGACACCCATCAGGTAGCGCGGGCGATCCGCCGGCAGAAAATCCGGGGTGTAATCCAGCACGCTGAACATCTGCTGCTGGCCCTCGCCGATGGCAAGGCCCCCGATGGCATAGCCATCAAAACCAATAGAAGTAAGGGTTTTCGCCGATTCCTCGCGGAGATGCGGATAGATGCCGCCCTGCACGATACCGAACAGCAGATAGCCGTCGCGGTCGCGGAAGGCCTTGCGGCAGCGTTCCGCCCAGCGCATCGAGCGACGCATCGATGACGCCGCCTCATCCGGTGTCGCGGGAAAGGCGGTGCATTCATCGAGCACCATGGTGATATTGGAATCGAGGAGATCCTGGATCTCAATCGAGCGCTCGGGCGTCAGCATGTGTTTCGAGCCGTCGATATGCGAACGGAACTCGACACCGTTCTCATTGATCTTCCGTAAGTCCGACAGGCTCATCGCCTGGAAGCCGCCGCTATCGGTGAGGATCGGCCCCGGCCAATTCATGAACTTGTGCAGCCCACCGAAGGAGGCGACGCGCTCGGCGCCCGGGCGCAGCATCAGATGATAAGTATTGCCGAGCACGATCTCGGCCCCTGTCGCCTTCACCGATTCTGGCAGCATCGCCTTCACCGTGCCGGCGGTCCCCACCGGCATGAAAGCCGGTGTGTTGACGATTCCATGTGCCGTGTGGATACGTCCGCGCCGGGCCTTGCCGTCGGTCGTGATGAGATCGAATTTGCCGCTCATGCCGCGCGCTCCAAGAGGCTCGCATCGCCATAGGAGAAGAAGCGATAGCCCGAAGCGATCGCGTGGTCATAGGCCTTCTTCATGCGGTCGGTTCCGGCGAAGGCCGATACCAGCATGAAAAGGGTCGATTTCGGTAAATGGAAATTGGTCATCAGCATATCGACAATCTGAAACTTGAAGCCCGGCGTGATGAAGATATCGGTGGGAGCGGCGAAGGGCAAAAGCCGGCCATCCTGCGCGGCACTCTCCAGCAGACGCAAGCTTGTGGTGCCGATTGCGACGATGCGGCGCCCTTCCGCCTTGGCGTGGTTCACGGCTGCCGCGGTTTCGGCATGCACCTCACCATATTCGGCATGCATCTTGTGTTCGGCGATATCGTCGACCTTCACCGGCAGGAAGGTGCCAGCGCCGACATGGAGTGTCACGCGGTGCTGCTCGATCCCCTTGGCCTGCAATCGCGCCAGCAGATCCGGCGTGAAATGGAGGCCCGCCGTCGGGGCGGCGACAGCGCCTTCGCGCGTCGCAAAGATGGTCTGGTAATCGGTATCGTCGCGCCGCTCGACGGCACGGGACTTGCGGATATAGGGCGGCAGCGGCATCCAGCCATGCTGGGCAAGGCTCACCCGGAATGTCGGCTCATCGGTGCCGAAATCGAGCCGAATCTGCCCGTCTTCGGTCTTTTCCCGGACGGTCGCCGCAAAACCCGGCGCGAACTCCACCAGCTCTCCTAAGCGCAATTTCTTGCCCGGCCGGGCGAAGGCCCACCAATTAACCGTATTTTCCCCGGCGCTCTCCCCGGGGGTCCGCTCCAGCAGGGTCACCTCGATCCGCGCCTGGCCCCGGCGGCCCGCCAGCTGGGCGGGGATCACCTTGGTGTCATTGCTGACCAGCAGGTCACCTTCCTGCAGCAAATCAGGAAGATCGCGCACGATCCTGTCGGAAAAGCCATGCTTGCCGACATGAAGCAACCGGGCCGCCTCGCGCGGCTCCATGGGATGGAGGGCGATGCGGTCGGGGGGCAGGTCAAAGTCGAAATCGGAAAGGCGCATGGGCCGGTTTTTAGCCAGCGCAAGGCCGGCCCGCCACTGAAATCGCCGCTTGGCGCTGGGCGAGGGCGGCGCTATAACCCCGGAAAATCCAGCATTTTCGAAAGACAAACGCGATGAACGCCACCACCCCCGGCGCGCTTTCCGGCCGTCACTCGACCCTGTTCGTGGTCGTGGTCGCCTTGTTCGTGACCGACCTCATCATCTCGAATGTGATCGCCGTGAAGGCGATCAACATCTTCGGCTATTCACTGCAGGCAGCCGATCTCATCTTCCCTATCACCTATATCCTCGGCGACGTCTTGACCGAGGTTTACGGCTATGCCCGGGCGCGCCGCGCGATCTGGATCGGCTTCGGCTGCAATCTCTTCGCCGTGGCGGCCATCACGCTCGGCCAGGCATTGCCGTCCGATGCCAGCTGGGGCGATCAAGCTGCCTACGAGGCCATTCTCGGCTCGCAATCCCGCATCCTCGCCGCCTCTTTCGCCGCCTATCTGGTCGGTGAGTTCGTCAATTCCTACATCCTTGCCAAGATGAAGATCTGGACAAAGGGCCGCTTCCTCTGGGCGCGCACCATCGGCTCGACACTTTTTGGTCAGGGCTGCGACACGGCGATCTTCCTCACCATCGCCTTTTATGGCGACTGGCCGAACGAACTCCTCGCCGCCATCATCCTCAACCAATGGCTCTTCAAGGTCGGCTACGAAACCCTGGCCACACCGCTCACCTATCTCGTCGTCAACAAGCTGAAGCGTGCCGAAGGCATCGACGTCTACGACACCAACACCCGCTTCAGTCCGTTCGCGGTCAAGGAATAGGCGCCAGCCGCGCCACGTCCAGCGCTGCGATGTGCCAATCGGCGCACCAGCGGATATGCGGATCGGTGAGTGCACGCCGATAAGCCGCGCCGGCAGCGGGAAGATCGCCTGCGGCCTCGAAAAGCAGGCCTTGCAGGCGATCGATGATGGCCTGGTTCTCGGCCCGGCGCGTGATCGACATGGCTGCAAACGCATCGACCAGCGCCTTGGCTGCAGCGGTATCACCGCTAAGTTGGCGCCAGGCGAGGCTTGCCCATTCCGTCGTTTCAGCGGCGAAGGCCGCCTCGACATCCGCACGCGGGTCTTTCCGCCCGAAATGCCGGTCGAGCGCCGCCAGCCATAGGGCGAGTTCCGCCGTAAGGCCATCCTCACCCGCCATCGCGGCGGCCAAATCGAGGTTTGCCAAGGCAGCGGCACGATTGCCGCTGAGGCGATACAGCTCGGCCCGCAAAAGGAACAGCCGGCAGCGATATTCCGCCTGAGCTGCATTGAGACCCTGCGCTGCCTCGGCCCATGCCAGGGCTGCTGCAAGGCCCTTTGCTGCCAGCACAAGAATGAGCGTGTATTGCGCGACGAAAGCAGCGTCTTCACCGCCCTTGCCTGCCGCCGTCATGGCAATGCCCGCCGGTTCATATTGGCCTTGCGCGGCGCGTGCAAAGCTCAGCCGCCGCTCCGCCTCATAAGGATAGGTACAGCCACCGGCGAGCGCCGCGCGAAATTCCGCCTCGGCCGTGGCGGCATCGCCGATATCGAACAACAGCGAGCCAAGCACGATCTGGAAATTGCCGCGCTCATCGCATGGCGGGCACATCTCGATCGCGCGCCGATAGGCATGAAGGGCACCGTCGATATCACCGCCCTCCGCCATCTCCTCGGCCGCATGCGCAGTCATGACGGCGCTGATGAAGCGTCGTTTCGCCGAATGCGGCGCGCCGAGATCGCAGCTCTGCCCCGCGCGCGTATCTTCGCCATTGCTGTTGGCCGCCTGCCGCATGATCCCCCTCGCTCAAGTTCGCTGAATGTTCCGAACTATTGCTCAGCATCTTTTGATTGTAAATACTAAAATTATGACATTCGATGCTGGTATCTCCGCAGGGCGCGGCCGCGGTCAGGGCTGGGCCTTGAGAGCTGCCTCCTCGGCGGTCGTGAGGGTGGCAAAAGCGCTCCCCGTTTCGCAAATGCCAGCTGCCTTCTCTAACAACTTTCCGGCAAAGCGCTTTTCGCCATCGCTGGCGGCGAAAGCGCCGGCATAGAAGGAAAGCTCGCAGATGCGCTGGCGCTTCTCGTCATGCGATAGACCGGCGCGCTGCACACCATCGGCAACCTGTTGCAATTTCTGCTCGCCCAGCAGATAGCCGATGATCGGTCGTGGCCAGGCGTTGCTCTGATGCGCGGCCATCGCCGCCCCCATCAGGCTGCGCCCATCGCTGCCCATGCGCATGGCGACGAAACCCTGCAGAAGAGCTAGGCGAATGAAGGTGTCGTTATCGGCAAGCGCGATTGCCGCGCGGATTTTCTCATCGGCCGGCCCATAGTGGCCGGCAGCGAGATCGGCAACTGCCTGCTTCTCCAGCGCGCTCACCGATTGCGCATCGTCGGCTTCCGCGGCGGTGGCCAGCCACAACGCCGTGGCCAGCGCATAACAAACGAACCTGATTCCCATCTCACTCCCCCGCAATGCCGCGTGGGGCTTACCGGATCCTAGCTGGCGCGGGCCTTCCGCGCCTGCTTTCCGCTGATCCAGCCCAACCCGGCAATCGCCAATAGGATAAGCCCCATCCCCACCCCTTCGACAAGCCCCGGCCGCTCACCCAATTGCAAGGTCGAGAGCACTAGGCCCAGAAGAGGCGTCAGCAGAATGCCGAGCGAGGCGAGCCCCGCATCGAGCCGGTTGAGCAGCGTGAACCAGATGACATAGGCCAAGGGCGTTGCCGGGCCGATATTGTAGAGCAGTGCCGCGATGAAGCCCGGGGACCAATCGATCGGCCCTTCCGGCACGACGAGTGCCACGACGCACATCATGACGGCGCCGGCCAGCATCTGCCAGGCCGTGAGTGCCAGGGGGTCAATCGGTGCCACGCGTGTCGCCCGCTTGGTGACGACGACACCGAGCCCCCAGGCGAGCCCTGCCCCCAAGGCCAGCATCACTGCCGGCAGCGATCCGGAGCGCCCGCCTGCCACTGAGATGAGCACGATGCCGATAAGGGCAATGCCGGCCGCTCCCCATTGCGCCCCCGGCACCCTCTCCTTGAGGATGAGGACCGAGAAGACCAGCACCCAGAGCGGCATGGTATAATTGAGCACGGCGCTCCGGCCGGCTGCACCGGTCGAGAGCGCCCAGGTGACAAGGCCGAAGCACAACGCCGTCTGCAGCAGGCCGATAAGCGTGATGACGCGCCAGCGCGACCGCAGCTCGCGCGCCCTTAGCGAGCGGCCCATCAGCTTCAATGTCGCCATCAAAACAATGGCACCGCCGAGAAAACGCAAAGCGGCAAAGGCAAATGGCGGCGCATAAGTCACCGCGACCTTCATCATCACCCAGTTATAGCCCCAGATGAGCGACAAGGTGGCAATGAGCGCAAGAGCCTGCCAGCGCGGCAAGGATTTGGGAGGAAGGGGAGACGTCTCAGTCATGCGAACGGAAGACTAACCGCTCCCGCCGCGAATTGCGTTCCCCAATTTCAACCGCAAGCGTTGCGTAAGACGCATCGCTGACTTCTTTCGCGTCATCCCCGGGGCTTGTCCCGGGGATCCAGTCTATCCGCCGCCCTGGCGGATGCCCGGCCCGTGGAATCAACGCTGGGCCCGGGCATGACCGCACATAAAAACTTGAACTCAATCCCCAGTGACGAGGCGCTCGACCAGTTGCTTCACCGTCGGCACGAAGCCATTCGCATAGAACGGATCGTCGCGGAAGCGATAGGCGTTGTGGCCGGCAAACATCAGCTGATCCTCGAACCTGTCGGAATGGCTGATTTCCTGCAGCGTCTTCTGGATGCAGAAGCTCCTGGGGTCGGCCTTGTGACCCGTCGTCCCGGCCTCGTTCTGGGCCCAGTTCGAGAAATTGCAGGCAGACAGGCAGCCCATGCAATCGATCTGGTCCTTCAAAATCTCGTCGGCCTTTTCGCGGGTGACGAAAATCAAGGTCGATTCCGGCGTGCGCAGGGCTTCGCGGAAACCTTCGGCAATCCACCCTTCCGCGCGCAGCTTGTCAGCCGCCGTCACGAAGACTTCGCGGCCGCGCGCGCCGATGGCAAGCGGCCAGTCGTGCTCGCCCACCTTGTGCTGCGAATAGGCAATCTGACGGTCGGAGCGGTCGCGCAGTTCCTGGATGAAATCGTTATTCACGGCCGACGAATAGAAGCCGGTCGGGCTGAAGCGATTGAGGAACACGTCGCCTTTCTTCAGGGTCACGAGCCGCTTCTTCCAGGCATCCGAAATCGGACTTTCCTGGGTGAGCAGCGGGCGCGTACCGAACTGGAAGCCGATGGGGCCAAGCTCCGGATTGCCGATCCAGTCTTCCCATTCGCGCAAGTTCCAGACGCCACCCGCCATGATGATCGGCGTCTCGGCGAGGCCGCATTCATCCTTCATCGTCTGCCGAAGCTCGCGGACCCGCTCATAGGGTGGCTGCGGCTTGGTCGGGTCTTCGACATTGGAAAGGCCGTTATGGCCGCCCGCCAGCCACGGGTCTTCGTAGACCACGCCGCCCAGCAGATGGCTGAATTTGTGATAGGCGCGCTTCCACAAGGCGCGGAAGGCGCGGGCCGAAGAGACGATCGGATAATAGTGAATGTTGTACTGCGCGCAGATCTCGGCGATGCGATAGGGCATGCCGGCGCCGCAGGTGACGCCGTGGATGAGACCCTTGGCACCTTCGAGCACGCCATGCAGCACCCGCTCGGCACCGCCCATCTCCCACAGCACATTCATGTGCAGGCGGCCGTTATCGCCGCTCATGCAGTCATGGGCGATCTTCGCCTGGGCGATACCGCCCTTGATGGCATAGTTCAGCAATTCCTCATGGCGCTCGCGCCGCGTCTTGCCGTGATAAAGCTGCGGGATGGGCTTGCCGTTCTCGTCATAGGAATCGGCATTGACGCCGGAGAAGGTGCCGACGCCGCCGGCAAGCGCCCAGGCGCCCGAGGATTGACCGTTCGAGACGGAAATACCCTTGCCGCCTTCAATCAGCGGCAGGACTTCGCGACCCGAAATCAGCAGCGGCTTCAGTGCTTTCACCCAACCCTCCCATGACCGCTGGCCCAGCCTGCGGCGATATCCTGATTTATATAATTATTGGCCGACCGCCGCCAAGATGCGGGCCGGCGCATCGGTGAAAACTCCGTCAACGCCCCATTCGATCAGCTGCTTGGCACGTGCCGCGTCATTAACCGTATAGACGAGAAGGCCGTAGCCCGCCCCCTTGATCTCCGAAACCCATTCCGGGGTCGCCATCTGGTCCCAGATATTGACCGTATCGACTTTAAGATTCTGCGCCAGATCCAGCCAATTGGCCGGGTGATCCTCCAGCAGCAGGCCGCGGAGATAGTCGGGCGCCGTGTCGCGGGCAATTTCCAGGCATTCGAGAACGAAGCTCGAAATCAGCGGCCTGGGCTTTGCGGCCGGCCACAGATGGCCGAGCTCGTCCAGAATGATCCTGGCTGTCTCGCGCGCCCGGCCCGGGCAGGGCTTCAATTCGAGATTGAACTGGATGCCTTCCTGGGCAAAGAGAGACAGCGCCTCGGCCAGGAGCGGCATCTTCTCGCCCGCAAACTGGCTGCCTTTCCAGCTGCCGGAATCGAGCTGGCGGATCTCGTCATAGGAAAGCGCCCGCGCGGGCCCGGCTGAATTGCTGGTGCGGTCGATATTATCGTCATGAAGCAGAAAGGCGCGATCATCCGCCGAGAGCTTGGCGTCGAATTCGACCCACAGCGCACCCTGGCGCTTGGCTTCGCGGAAACTTGCCAACGTGTTCTCGGGCGCCGCCTCGGCAGCACCGCGATGGCCGATCACCTTTGGCAGTGACAGAGCGCGTATTGGCATCTGGCTAGTCTATCAGAAGCGAAGGCGGGGACGGCGGCAGACACCGCCATCCCCTTATGGCCTTACGATTCTGCACGCTCAGTGCGCGGGCCGCGCTCGGCATCGCGCTGGGCGCGGCGCTCGGCATCGGCTTTGGCGATCTCTTCCGAGATGTCCGCACCAGTGGCCTGGTCGACGACGCGCATGGAGAGCTTCACCTTGCCGCGATCGTCCATGCCCAGCACCTTCACCTTCACGGCCTGGCCGACTTCGACGACGTCGGAAGTCTGCTTCACGCGGTGCGCGGCGAGTTCGCTGATATGGACGAGACCGTCCTTCGAACCCAGGAAATTCACGAAGGCACCGAAATCCATCAGCTTGACGACCTTGCCGTCATAGATGACGCCGGCTTCCGGCTCGGCGACGATGCCCTTGATCCAGTTGATGGCGGCTTCGCCGGCCTTGGCGTCGACCGCCGCGACCTTGATGGTGCCATCGTCCTCGATGTCGACCTTGGCGCCGGTCACTTCGCAGATTTCGCGGATGACCTTGCCGCCCTGGCCGATGACTTCGCGGATCTTATCCTTCGGGATGTTGATCACGGTGATGCGCGGGGCGTTCTCGTTGACGCCTTCGCGAGCGCCGGTCAGGCCCTTGGCCATCTCGCCGAGGATATGGAGACGACCGTCCTTCGCCTGGCCGAGCGCGATCTTCATGATCTCGGCCGTGATCGAGGTGATCTTGATGTCCATCTGCAGGGCGGTGATGCCCTCACTGGTACCGGCCACCTTGAAGTCCATGTCGCCGAGGTGATCTTCATCGCCGAGAATGTCGGAGAGAACGGCGAAACCTTCCTTCTCTTTGATGAGGCCCATGGCGATACCGGCGATCGGACGGCTGAGCGGCACGCCGGCATCCATCATGGCGAGCGACGAACCGCAAACGGTCGCCATCGACGACGAGCCGTTCGATTCCGTGATCTCGGAGACGACGCGGATCGTGTAGGGGAAGCCTTCCTTGCCCGGGAGCAGCGGATGCACCGCGCGCCAGGCGAGCTTGCCATGGCCGATTTCGCGGCGGCCCGGCGAACCCATGCGGCCGGCTTCACCGGTCGAATAGGGCGGGAAGTTGTAATGCAACATGAAGGTCTCGCGGAACTCGCCGTCCAGCGCGTCGATGATCTGCTCATCGTCGCCGGTGCCGAGCGTCGTCACGACGAGGGCCTGGGTTTCGCCGCGGGTGAAGAGCGCCGAACCATGGGCGCGCGGCAGGACGCCGACTTCCGCCGTGATCGGGCGGACGGTCTTCGTGTCGCGGCCGTCGATGCGCAGGCCCGTCTTCAGGATGTTGCCGCGGACGATGTCCTTCTCGAGTTCCTTGAAAAGCTTGCCGACGAGCTCGGCCTTCTTGTCGTCGGTGCCGATGGCTGCCTTCGCTTCCGTCTTCACCAGGGCGACCTTGTCGGTGCGCGCCTGCTTGGCGGTCTCGCGATAGGCTTCAGCGAGCTTGTCGCTGAACTGGGCCTTGAGGGCGTCGAACACTTCAACCGCAGCCGCGTCGGCCGGGGTGAGCTCGCGCGGATCCTTCGCACATTGCTCGGCCAGTTCGATGATCGCGTTGATGACGTGCTGGAATTCCTTATGGCCGTAATTCACGGCACCCAGCATGACGTCTTCGGAAAGCTCCTGCGCTTCCGACTCAACCATCAGCACGCCTTCGGCGGTGCCGGCGACGACCAGGTCGAGCTTCGAGTTCGGGAGGTCCGAACGCTTCGGATTGAGCACATATTCGCCGTTGACGTAGCCGACGCGCGCCGCACCGATCGGGCCCAGGAAGGGGATGCCGGAGATGGTGAGGGCAGCCGAGGCACCGATCAAAGCGACGATGTCGGGATCGTTCTCGAGATCATGGGACAAGGTCGTGCAGACGACCTGCGTCTCGTTGCGATAGGTCTCGTGGAACAGCGGGCGGATCGGGCGGTCGATCAGGCGGCTGGTCAGCACTTCCTTCTCGGTCGGACGGCCTTCGCGCTTGAAGAAGCCGCCCGGGATCTTGCCGGCGGCGAACGCCTTTTCCTGGTAGTTCACGGTGAGCGGGAAGAAGTCGACACCGGGCTTGGGGGCCTTGGCGCCGACGGCGGTGCACAGAACGACGGTTTCGCCATAGGTGGCGAGCACGGCACCGTCAGCCTGGCGCGCGATGCGGCCGGTCTCGAGCGTCAGCTTGCGCCCGCCCCACATCAGTTCCTTGCGATAGATCTTAAACATATCAATGGTCCTTTCCGGCCCCGCCTTCATTTGGCGGCGGCCACACATCTTCGACCGATGGGATGCCGGACCCGCGAAAGCAACGCGATCTTGTCAAAGGATGGCGTTGCTTGCGTCGGCCCGGCGCGTTGCGGCTGATGGCGTGGTGGTCGATGAACCGCGCCGGCCGTTGGGATGGATGGGGATTGCGTATCGGGATTGTAACAATGGCCCCAATACGACAATCCCGCCCCGGGCATCAGCCCTGGGCGGGATCCCCGGTGGGGTTAGCGGCGCAGACCCAGCTTAGCGACGATTTCCGTGTAGCGCTTATTGCTCTTCTTCTTGAGATAGTCGAGCAGTCGGCGACGCTGGCCGACCATGACCAGCAGGCCGCGACGCGAATGGAAATCCTTGTCATGGCTCTGCAGATGCTCGGTCAGATTCTTGATCCGCTCGGTGAGGAGCGCGACCTGTACCTCGGGCGAGCCGGTGTCGTTGGCGGCCTGGGCGAATTCCTTCAAAACTTCCTGCTTACGATCGGCAGTGATCGACATCGACCTTCTCCTTTATGGTCCTAATGGTTGATGACGCGCACCGGGACGAGTTCACCTGCCTCATAACGCGTGAGAGCCAGGAGCTTGCCTTCCGACATGGCGCAAACCATGCCGCCGGGAGTGAACTCCCGAAATCGATCGCGGTCTTGGCGGTGGAGTAATCCAACCGGTTGCCCGGACCGAAGGCGTATCGCCTCGGTGGCCGATAAGGCCAGCGCCGGGATGTCGTCCAGCGCGGTCTCTATCGGCAGTAAATGCTCAAAAGCGGCCGGAATATGCCCCAATGCCTTCAGGGCGTCCAGCGAAATCGCTTGTTTTTCCGTGAAACCCCCAACAGATAGACGCCGGAGGGCCGAAATATGGCCTTGGGACCCAAGATGTTGAGCCAGATCGCGCCCCAGGCTCCGCATATAGGCGCCCTTGCCCGAGCGGACCTCGAAAACGGCCTCGTCGGCGCTGAGGATTTCGGTCAGGCGGAAGTCGTCGATGCGGATCTGCCGCGGGGCGAGGTCGACCTTTTCACCGTCGCGCGCCAGATCATAGGCCCGCTCGCCGGCGACCTTGATCGCCGAGAACTGCGGCGGGACTTGGCTGATGTCGCCGATGAAAGTGGGCAGCGCCGCCTCGATCTCAGCAGCACTCGGACGCTTGTCGGAACGGGCGATGACCTCGCCCTCGGCATCGTCGGTCGTGCGCGCCTCGCCGAATTTCAGCGTGAAGCGATAGGTCTTGGCGCCGTCCATGACGTAAGGCACGGTCTTCGTCGCCTCGCCAAGGGCAATCGGCAGGATGCCGGTCGCCAGCGGATCGAGCGTCCCGCCATGTCCGGCCTTCTGCGCGTCGAAGATGCGCCGCACCACGTTGACCGCTTGCGTCGAGGTGATGTCGAGTGGCTTGTCGAGGATCAGCCAGCCATCGACCTTCTGGCCTTTTTTGCGCCGGCTCATTCTTCGGTTTCAGGTTCCGGCTTCTTCGCAATATCGCTGCGCACGACCGGATCATGCAGCAATTCCTCGATGCGGCTCGCTTCGTCGAAGCTGTCGTCGATCTTGAAGCGGAGCTGCGGGCTGACGCGCATGTCGACCGCGCGGGCGATCTCGCCACGGAAATAGCCGGCGGCACGATTGAGGGCGCGCACGACCGTTTCTGCGTCGCCCCCGCCAAAGGGCAGGATGAAGATCGTGGCGTTGCGCAGGTCCGGACTGATCTTGACCGACGTCACCGTGACCATCCGGCCGGCAAGGTCCGGATCGGACAGGCTGTTATCGGCAATAATCTCGGCCAGCGCATGGCGGAGTTCCTCGCCAATGCGCAATTGCCGCTGACCGGCCTTGGGTGTGATGGTTTTCTTGCGTGGCATAGCGTCTTACGATCAAAAAGTGGATGCCCGGGTCAAGCCCGGGCATGACGGCGTGAGAAGCGAGCAATGCCGAACGGGAAATAGCGTCATCCCCGGGCAACGACCCGGGGATCCACTGTCGGCCGGCAAAAGACGCCTTACGCCAATTCGCGCGCGATCTCTTCCATCTCGAAGCACTCGATCACATCGCCCGCGGCGATGTTGTCGTAATTCTCGAAGGCCATGCCGCATTCGAAACCTTCCTTCACTTCGCGGACTTCGTCCTTGAAGCGGCGGAGGGTCTTCAGCGTGCCCTCGTGGATCACCACGTTGTCGCGCAACAGGCGAACCTTGCCGCCGCGCTTGACCATGCCTTCCGTGACCATGCAACCGGCGACCTTGCCGGTCTTGGTGATGTTGAAGATCTCGCGGATCTCGGCATTGCCCAGGAACTTTTCGCGCAAGGTCGGCGCCAGCATGCCCGACATCGCCGCCTTAATGTCGTCGACCACATTGTAGATGATCGAGTAGTAGCGGATGTCGACATGGTCGCGCCGCGCCATCTCGCGCGCCTGCGGGTTGGCACGAACGTTGAAGCCGATGATCATGCCGCCCGAGGCACGGGCCAGCGTGATATCGCTTTCGTTGATACCGCCCACCGCCGCGTGAAGGATGCGGACCTTGACCTCTTCGTTGCCGAGCTGGCGGAGGCTGCCGGAAATGGCTTCCACCGAGCCCTGCACGTCGGCCTTGATGACCACGGGCACTTCCTTGGCTTCGCCGGCCTGGATCTTCGAGAACATCTGCTCCAGCGTCGAGCGGCCGGCGGCGGCCGCCAGCTTCTCGCGCTGACGATGCAGGCGGAACTCGGTGATCTCGCGGGCACGCGCTTCACTGTCGACGACGACGAAGACGTCACCGGCGAGCGGTGTTCCTTGGAGACCCAGCACTTCGACCGGGGTCGCGGGGCCAGCACTGTCGATGGTCCGGCCGCGATCGTCGAGGAGCGCACGGACGCGGCCCCATTCGGCGCCGGCCACAAAGATGTCGCCGACCTTCAGCGTGCCCTTCTGGACCAGCAATGTGGCGACGGTGCCGCGGCCGCGCTCGACCTTGGCCTCGACGACGGCACCGGCCGCCTGACGGTCCGGATTGGCCTTGAGGTCGAGGATTTCAGCCTGCAGCAGCAGCGTTTCCTCGAGCTTGTCGAGATTGGTCTTGGCCTTGGCCGAGACTTCCACCGCCAGGATATCGCCGCCGAGATCTTCGGTGACGAGTTCGTGGTTCAAGAGCTCGCGGCGCACGCGGGCAGAATCCGCACCCGGCTTGTCCATCTTGTTGATGGCCACGATGATCGGCACCTTCGCCGCTTTGGCGTGATGGATGGCTTCGATCGTCTGCGGCATGATGCCGTCATCCGCCGCCACCACCAGCACGACGATATCGGTCACGTTGGCACCGCGCGCGCGCATCTCGGTGAAGGCGGCGTGGCCCGGCGTGTCGATGAAGGTGATCTTCTTGCCCGTGGGCAGGTTCACCTGATAGGCGCCGATATGCTGCGTAATGCCGCCGGCTTCATGGGCCGCAACGTCGGTCTGACGCAGGGCATCGAGCAGCGATGTCTTGCCGTGGTCGACATGGCCCATGATGGTGACGACCGGCGGGCGCGACACCAAGGTCTCGTCCGTATCGGTATCGCCTTCGAGACCCACTTCGACGTCCGCCGCCGACACGCGGCGCACGGTGTGACCGAATTCGCCGATGATCAGCTCGGCCGTGTCGGCATCGATGGTCTGGTTGATGGTCGCCATGACGCCCATCTTCATCAGCGTCTTGATCACATCGGCGCCGCGCTCGGCCATACGGCTGGCAAGTTCCTGGACGGTAATGGCTTCGGGTAGTGTTACTTCGCGCAAGACTTTTGCCTGTGACTGAGCGCTGCCCATCATGGCGCGCTTTTCTTTTTCGGTACGACGACGGAAGGCTGCGACCGAACGCTGGCGCTCGGCTCCCTCGGTATCGAGCGCCTGGGTCACCGACATCTTGCCGCCACCGCGGCGCTGGTCGCCGCGACCGCGGGTCGTGGTGGGCTTCGGTGCCGGAGGCCGATGGCCAGTCGTGGCACGACGACGGCTCTCTTCGCTTTCCTCGGCCTCGTTCGTCGCTGCCTTGGAAAGATGCATCCGGCCGGTATGCGGCACGGCGGCAGCCGGCGTTGCCTCGGCCTTCGGCGCAGCTTCGGGCTGAGCCTTGGCGGCAACCTCGACGGTTTCGCGCACCTTCTTGGCGGCTTCCTCGGCGACCTTGCGCTCTTCTTCTTCACGACGGCGGCGTTCGACCTCGGCCTTTTCGCGCTCGGCACGTTCGGCGGCGCGGCGGGCTTCCTCGGCTTCCGAGAGCTTGCGGACGTCCTCGTCCTTCTTGGCCTGCTCCAGCACCTTTAGGCGGTTCTGGCGCTCCTGATCGGTCAGCGTGTGATGGGGTGCGCGCTCGTCGACCTCAACCACGGGCGGCGGCGGGGCCGGGGTATGAACCTTCGGCTCCACTTCGGGTGGCATCTCGGCCAGCTTGCCGCTGGCACCGGCGGTGTAGGTGCGCTTCTTCTTCACCTCGACCGCGACCGTCTTCGAACGGCCATGCGGGAAGCTCTGGCGCACCTGGCCGCCATCCACTGTCTTCTTCAGCTCGAGCTTGCCGGGCGAAGAAAGCTTCAGCGGTTTGCGGGTCGGCGTATCGGTATCACTGGACATGCTGCGCGTGTTTCCGTTCGTAAAGTCGTCGTCTGTCTATAGCTTTTGGCCGCTTTGGGCAATTCCCGCCCCGGTAAATCCAGCAAGGCGTCGCAAGGTGACGCTCAAGCGCTCGGCCATGCCGCCAGGCTTCACCGCCACATGGATCGCATGCTGCCGGCCAAGAGCCGGCGCCAGCGCCTCCGAAGGCAGCGGGGACCATATCTCTACTCCAGGACCGGCCAGTCTGGCCAGCTTGCCCCGCCCATCGGCGGTGCCGTCACTGGCCTCGAGCAGGAATTTCACCTGTCCCGCCCGAAGCGCCGCCTCGACCTTGTCGAAACCTGCGACCAGATGGCCCGATTTCTTGGCGAGGCCCAGCTGGTCGAGGAGCTGCTTTTCCAGCAATTCCGCCACCCGGTCCGTCAATCCCGCATCGGCCTTGGCCTTGCCCTTCGTGACCTTGGTGAAGGCGTGTCGTCTGATCGCCTCGTCCAAAATCGCGCGCTCGGCCGTGACCCAGAGGCCCCGCCCCGGCAGATCGCCCTTGAGATCGGGGACGATCGCGCCATCAGGCGCCGCCACGAAGCGGATCATCCGCTCCTTGTCGCGGATCTGCCTTGTGACAATGCAGGTCCGCTCGGGCGCTTTCGTGCCCGCGAGGCCGTCTTCAGCCGCCATCGGATCGATATCGTCCGAGGATGCCATGACGCTGTCCTGCCGTCCCGCGAGATCCATGCGACCTCGTTTACTTCCCGTCCTCGAACCAATGCGCGCGCGCCGCCATGATGATGGCGTTGGCGTCATCGGCCGTGAGGTCGAATTCCTTGAGGATGCCGTCCTTCGGGTCGACCAACTCGTCGGCCGCGAGGTCGGCGAGGTCGTCGAGGGTCTTGACGCCCTTTTCACCCAGAGCCACCAGCATCGGCGGCGTCAGCTTGTCGATGGCGGCCACCTCGTCGGTGACACCCATTTCCTTACGCTTGGCGGTCGAACGCTCCGATTCCGCCTCGATCCAGGCCTGGGCGCGGGCTTTCAGCTCTTCCGCCACGTCGGCGTCGAAGCCTTCGATCCCGGCCAGATCCTCGGTCGGCACGAAAGCGACTTCCTCGACCGACGCGAAGCCTTCGGTCACCAGCAGGTGGGCGATGACGTCGTCGACGTCGAGCGCATCCATGAAGGTCTGCGAGCGCGACTTGAACTCTTCCTGGCGACGCTCCGATTCCTGCGCGTCGGTGAGGATGTCGATGTCGAAGCCGGTGAGCTGGGAAGCTAGGCGCACGTTCTGGCCGCGACGGCCGATCGCCAGGCTTAATTGGTCATCCGGTACCACAACTTCAATACGGCCGGTGTCTTCGTCGATGACGACCTTGGAGACTTCGGCCGGAGCCAGCGCGTTCACCACGAACGTCGCCTGGTCCTGGCTCCAGGGAATAATGTCGATCTTTTCGCCCTGGAGTTCCTGGACGACCGCCTGGACGCGGCTGCCGCGCATACCGACGCAGGCGCCGACCGGGTCGATGCCGCTGTCATTCGACATGACGGCGATCTTGGCGCGGCTGCCGGGGTCGCGGGCGACCGATTTGATCTCGATGATGCCGTCATAGACTTCCGGGACTTCCTGGGCAAACAGCTTCGCCATGAAGTCAGGATGGGTACGGCTGAGGAAAATCTGGGGCCCGCGCTGCTCTTCGCGCACGTCGAAGATGATGGCGCGCACACGGTCGCCGGTGCGGAAGGTTTCGCGCGGCAGCAATTCGTCACGGCGCAGCATGGCTTCGCCGCGGCCGAGATCGACCGTGATGTTGCCGAATTCGACGCGCTTCACCAGGCCGTTGATGACCTCGCCCTTCCTATCCTTGAACTCGTCGAACTGGCGCTTGCGCTCGGATTCACGGACTTTCTGGACGATGACCTGCTTGGCGGTCTGGGCGGCGATGCGGCCGAAATCGATCGGCGGCAATTCGTCGATCAGGAAATCGCCGGCCTTGGCGTCGGGCTTGCGGCGGGCCGCGGCCTTCACCGGAATCTGCGTCACTTCGTTCTCGACCACGTCGACCACTTCCTGGACGCGGATCAGCTTGATCTCGCCGGTCTTGCGGTCGATCTGGGCGCGGATGTCATGCTCATGACCGTATTTCGAGCGGCCGGCCTTTTGAATGGCCTGCTCCATGGCCGTCAGCACGTCGTCGCGGTCGATGCCCTTTTCGCGGGCGACCGCGTCGGCGACTTGCAGGAGCTCCATACGGGGAATGGCGATCGTTTCCATGTTGTCCTCGGTTGGCGGAAATCAATTCTGTTCGGTGTCGAGCGCCGCCTCATGCGCCGCAATGAGCGCATCGGTCAGCACCAGTTTGGCCTTGGCAATCTGCGAGAGCGGCAGGGCAATTTCGGCCCCTTCGCTGTCGATCTTCACGGCTTCGTCCGCGACGCCCTTCAGGATGCCCTTGAAGCGCTTGCGGCCCTCGACCGGTTCATGCGTTTCGATCTTCGCTTCGTGACCCTTGAAGCGGTCGTAATCCTTGGGTCGCGTCAGCGGCCGGTCGATACCGGGCGACGAAACCTCCAGCGAATAGGCGCCGGAAATCGGGTCCTCGACATCGAGGATCGCGGAAACGGCGCGGGAAACGCGCGCGCAATCCTCGACCGCCATCACGCGCCCATCCTTGGGCTCGGCCATGATCTGCAGCACCTTGCGCTGCGACCCGGCAAGAGTCACGCGCACCACTTCATAGCCCAGCGCATCGATGCTGGGGGCGATCAAATCGGCGATGTTATCGGTCAGACTCATGCGTTCGGGCGGCGGCGTATCTTATGATCGAAGGTTGCAATCCAGTGGCCCCGGCGAGAAATCGCCCTAAGCCCGCCCAACAAAAAAGGCGGGCCGTTGGGCCCACCCTTTTGAATTGGGTCTCATTGGACCCTGGGATTTGCCCGGAATATAGGGATTTCAAGGATGGATGCAAGGAGATTCGCCGCATCGCGGAGGATCGCCCTTTGTGCCGCCGGCCGATCCAGGCCATTGATGCGACAGCCTTATTACTGCTGGACCGCTACCGGCCACGCCCGAAGCGCCGCCGCTGCGACACCTTTCAATTCCGCCGCCGCGACCTTATCGCGCGCCTGGATGGTCATTCCCTGCAATACGGTCCCGAAAAAGCGCGCCAGGGCGCAGGTATCCGTGCCGGCAGGGAGCTCCCCTTCCGCAATAGCGCGATCGAAGCGCTGCTTGATGAGGCCAAGCGACATGAACCGCCGCTCGGCGATGAGCTGCTGCAGATGCTCGGCCTGGGGCGCGCAATGGGTCACCGCATTGGCCAGCATGCAGCCCGTGGGGCGCCCCTCGCGGGTCAGTTCATCGGCCGCCGTCATCAAAACTTCTTCGATGGCCGCATAGGCTGAGGGCGCACGGTCGAGAATCGCCGCCGTATAGGCGCCGGGCCCATCGCGATACCGGTCGATCGCCGCCTGGAACAGGCGCTGTTTGTCGCCATAGGTCGCATAGATGCTGGATGGATTGAGGTCCATGGCGGCGCTGAGGTCGTCCATCGACGCGCCCTCATAGCCGCGCTCCCAGAACAGCATCATCGCTTTCTCAAGCGCCGCCTCCGGATCGAAGCATTTCGGCCGGCCCCGGCCCCGCTTCGGCATCTGCTCAAGTGACCCTTGAGTTTTTTCCATAACGGTCGTTCCAAAAATACCTTGACGCACGACAGGCCGCCGATTAACTCTCAGCGAATTATCGGAACGGTCGTTCCATAATCACAAACTTAGTGTGGGAAACAAGAAATGGCAAGCCTCACCCCATCCACCGCCGGCCATGACCCGGCGGGAAAGCCCGCCTCCACCCTCGCGGCCTGGCTCGCCGTCCTCTCCGTCGCCATCGGCGCCTTCGCGCTCGTCACCACCGAATTCCTGCCCGTAGGCCTGCTGCCCGCCATCGCCGCCGATCTCGGCATCACCGATGGGCAGGCAGGGCTGATGGTCACCATGCCCGGCATCCTCGCCGCCTTCGCCGCCCCGGCCGTGACCGTCGCCGCCGGCAGGCTCGACCGGCGCTATGTGCTGCTCGGCTTCATGACGCTGCTCTTCATCTCCAATATCGCCGTCGCCTTCGCCGACAGTTTCCTAGCCCTCCTCATCGGCCGTCTGCTGCTCGGCATCGGTGTCGGCGGCTTCTGGGTCATCGGTGTCGCGGTGGGGCCGCGCCTGATGCCCTGGGCGGCGGTGCGCGCGACCTCGCTCATTTTCGCCGGCGTCTCACTCGGCACCGTCGCCGGTGTGCCGGCGGGGTCGCTGGTGGGTGAGTTGATGGGCTGGCGCACGGCCTTCCAGGCGGCAGCGGGAATCGCGGTCCTGGTCTTCGCCGCGCAATTCTTCTTCCTGCCGCAACTCCCCACCGCGAAGGCGACGCGCATGCGCGACCTGCCGGTCCTCATCAAGGTGCCCAAGGCGCGCATCGGTCTCATCGCTACCTTGCTGCTCTTCACCGGGCAATTCGCGGCCTATACCTATATCTCGCCCTTCCTGATCGATATTTCCGGCATCAGCATCGGCAACGTCACTGCCCTGCTGCTGGTCTATGGCCTCACCGGCTTCATCGGCAATATCGGCGGTGGCTGGGTGGCGGCGCGCGACGTACGCCTCGGGCTGATCGGCACTTCCGCTTTGCTGGGTCTTGCCATCCTCTCGCTGCCGCTCTTCGGCGCCGACAAGATTGCAGCCTCCGTCACAGTTGCCGTCTGGGGCCTCGCTTTCGGCGCCCTCCCCATCAGCATCCAGACCTGGATGTTCCGTGCAGCGCCTGAAGAACTCGAGACCGGCGCCGCCATCTTCGTCTCGGCGGCACAGGTAGCCCTGGCCGGCGGCGCGCTGGTCGGTGGTCTCTTCGTCGATCACCTCGGCGTGCCAAGCGCCATGTGGCTGGGCGCCGTCCTGTTCTTCGCCAATGTGCTGCTCATCGCCACCTTCGGCCGCGGCCCGATGGTGGTGCCCAGCCTTGCCCAACAGGGCCGCATCAAACAACCGGCGGAATAGTCAGGCAATCCTCAAGCGGATCTCGGCGCGAAAGCCACCTGTGTCGCGGTTGGCCAGTGTCAGAGATCCGCCATAGGCCTCGATAAGTTCCCGCACGATCGCAAGGCCCAGACCTGTTCCAGCGACGCGTTCGTCGAGCCGCACGCCGCGCTTTCCCAATTCGGCGAGCGCTTCCGGCGGCACGCCTGGACCGTCATCCTCCACCGTGACCAACGCCATGGCGCCGTCCTGTGCTGCGCGAATGCGCACGTCGCCCGACGCCCATTTCGCCGCATTGTCGACGAGATTGCCCAGCAGTTCGGCAAGGTCATGGGCATCGATTGCCGCAGGCGGCAGCGTTGTCGCAGCCACATCCCAGGTGCATTTCTCGCCTTGGGGCGAGCGTTTGATCGCCTCGACAATGCCCTTCAGCACCTTCACAAGATCGGCCGTCGCTTCCTGGCGCCGGCTGTTGGCGGCAACACGCACGCGGGCCAGTTCATGATCGACATGGCGCTGCATGGCCTTCACCAGCCCGTCGATCTCGCCCGCCATCTCCGCCTCGCCCTTGCGGCGCAGCTTCTCGGCATCGTGCGCAAGGATCGTGAGCGGCGTCTTCAGGCCATGGGCCAGATCGGCGGCCCGCATGCGTGCCCGCTCCACCGCCTGATCCTGCACATCGAGGAGATCGTTGACCTCCGCCACCAGCGGCATGATCTCGTCGGGGAAATCGCGTTCCAGCCGGTGCGCGCGCCGCGTGCTGATGGCGGCAACGCCCTGGCGTACCGCTTCCAGGGGCTTCAACCCGACATTGACCTGCACCCAGGCCGCCGCCACCAGGATGAGCGCCAGCACCGACAAGGCTGGCGCAATATCTTCGACGAAATCGTCACGCGCATTATCAAGCTCGTGCTGATCGACCGCGACGACGATGCGTAAAGTCCGATCTCCGCCCGTTACCGGAAAGACGATCCGCCGCTCATAGGCATGGAGCATCTTGCCTTGCGGCCCGGTAAGCGCATAACGCTGCGGATGGCCGATCGCACCTTCCGGCGCCGGCAAATCGAGCACGTAATCCCAGAGCGAACGCGAGCGCTGCGCATGTCCCTCCGCGTCGACGATCTGCCAATAAAGCCCGCTATAGGGCCGGTCGAAACGCGGATCGGCCAAAGCGCGATTGAGTGCCGGCGCACCATCGCCATCGAACGCGATCCCCGCCGCGATCTGGTTGACGAAAGTATGCAGCTCGGCATTCACGCGCCGTTCGACGTGACGGTCGAACAGGGTGACGAGGCCAAACCCTGCCAGCACCAGCGCAAGGCCCACCGAGACCGCCGCCGCCACCAGCAGCCGCAGGCGCAACGAGCGGCGCTTCATGCCGCCGGACCGCCGACGATGTAGCCGAAGCCACGCCGCGTTTCGATGATGTCGGCTTTGAGTTTCTTGCGCACGCGCCCGACCAGCACTTCGATCGCATTGCTGTCGCGCTCGAAATCCTGCGCATAGAGGTGCTCGGTCAACTCGATCTGCGTCACCACGCGTCCCGCATGATGCATCAGATATGAAAGCAGCCGGTATTCCTGCGGCGACAGATTGATCGGCTGCTCGTCCTGTGTCACCCGCATCTGCCGCGGATCGAGACAGAGCGTGCCAATGGTGATCACAGTATTCGCATTTCCCGCCGAACGGCGGATGATGGCCCTCAGCCGCGCCAGCAATTCCGCCATATGGAAGGGCTTGGGCAGATATTCATCGGCACCGCTGTCGATGCCCTCGACGCGCTCGCTCCAGCTGCCGCGCGCGGAGAGGATCAGGATCGGAAAGCGCCGGCCATTGGCGCGCCACTTCTTCAAGATGGAGAGGCCGTCCATGCCGGGAAGACCAAGGTCCAGCACCACCGCGTCATATTCCTCGGTGTCGCCCTTGAACCAGGCCTCCTCGCCTTGCCTCTCCGCATCGACGATATAGCCTGCCCCTTGCAATGCCTCGGCAACCTCGGCGGCGATGCGGGCGTCGTCCTCGACCAGCAGCACTTTCATTCGTCGAATGCCACGTTGATCACATCGCCCGTCTTGGCGTCGACATCGACATCGCGCACGCGGCCATCCTCGCCGATCACCTCGATCTCATAGATCCACTGCCCCTTCTTGCGCTCCAACTCGATCTCGACGATGTCGCCGGGGACATTCCCCTCGACCTTGGCGAGAACTGCGCTCAAAGGCAGGATTTCCTTCTTCTCCAAAGCCTGGCGCGCGACCTCCTGGTCGTCGGCCTCATCTTCCGTGCCTTGCGCAAGGGCATGGAGTGCCGGCGCCGTCAAAAGCGACAGGCCCAGCACAATCCCTGGGGCCAGCAAGCGCAATGTTATCGGCAACAGCGGCATGATAGGCGGGCTCATGGAAATATCGGTAGCATTTGAAGCCCTTGATGGCAAAACCAAGCTGACAGATCGCTGACAGCCCCGGTTACCCGGCTGTCAGCCCCGCCCCGCTAGTTTCTCCCGCATCGCGCCGCTGATTCCACGTCGGCGGCACAATATGAGGGAGAGCATCATGTGGAAAACCATCAGCTCGGCCGCCATTTTCTTCGGCCTCAGCTCGCTTCCCGTGGCGGTCGGCCTTGCCGTCGCCAGCGACGATCATGTCTGCCGCGCGCCGCAGGGTGTTGCCGCCATGTCGCATGAAGCGGCGACGAAGTTCGGTGAGACGCTGGGCTACCGCATCGCCAAGATCGAAACCGAACATGGCTGCTATGAACTCTCCGGCACGGACAAGCACGGCGCCGAGATCGAACTGACGCTCAATCCCTATGACGGCAGTATCCTGAAGGATGCGGAGGCCGCGCAATGAACGCGCCCCTGCTTCGCCGCCTCGTCATCGATCACGACGGCCGCATCGGCCGCCCAGCCGATGCCTGGCGCGATTTCATCGCCAGCGAGCGCGCGCGCCTCATCACGGCGCCGTCGGAAGGCCTGGGCAGCGAGGCGCGTCGCCTCTTCCATACCCTCTCGCTCTACGATCAGCCGCGCCACCCCGCGGTGCCGATGCTTCACTGGCCGGTACTGAGGCAATTGGCACTCGCGGCCCATGCCGGCTATTGCCTCGCGCGCTTGAGCCATGCGGTGGCGCTGAAGCACGGCCGCTCGCCATGGCAGCAGGTAGCCGACATCGCCCGGCTTGCCTGGCATGAGGGGATCGACGCCCAGACCTATTACATGCAGGAACTCTACAAGGCCGGCGGTGCCGGGCGCGCAACCCAGACATTGACCCGGTTCGAGACCAAGAATGGCCTCTTCACCGCACTCAAACGCCTGGCACCCCGCCATGCCACCGAACGTCACCCGCTCGGCGACAAGCTCGCCTTTCACGCCCGCTGCCGCCAGCACCAGGTGCCGACGGCACCGGTCTATTTGAGCGCCATCCGCGGCCATCTCGCATTACTGGATGAAGGCCTCGGCGGGGACCGCGATCTCTTCGTGAAGCCGCGCCGCGGCAAGGGGGCTCGCGGCACGACCTTGCTGCGTTATGCAGGCGACGGCACGTATCGCTTGGACGATGGGCGCAGCCTCACCCTCGACGCCTATCTCGCCGAGCTCGCAAACAGGTCACGCCGCCGCGACTATCTGCTGCAGCCGCGTCTCGTCAATCATCCCGATATCGCCGACCTCGCCACCGACTCGCTCATCGTCATCCGCGTCATCACCTGTCTCGATGCGGCGGGCGAACCAAAGGTCACCCACGGCATGCTGCGCGTCATCGGCAAGCTGGAGCGTTCCTGGCACGACAGCACAGAATATGCAGCTCCCATCGATCTCGACTCCGGGCGCATGGGTGCCATGACGGGTGACAAGCTCGACGGCGCCCTTACCTGGCACGATCGCCATCCCTTGACCGGCGCCCCCGTCAACGGCCGCCTGTTCAACCAATGGCCGGCAGTGCGGGCAGCAGCCCTTGCCGCCCACCGCGCCTTCACCGATCGCATCCTTTTGGGTTGGGACATCGCCGTGACGCCGGACGGCATTGTCATCGTCGAAGGCAACGCCACGCCCGACGTCGCCTTCCTGCAACGCGTACACCGCGAACCGATCGGGCAAAGTCCGCTGGCGCCCTTGCTGCGGCAGCATCTCAAAAGGCTGGAGCGGCGGCACTGACTTATTTGTCATCCACCGCTCTAACATGTCATCCACCGCTCTAACATGTCATCCACCGCGAAGGCGGGGGATCCACGAGTTTGCCGGCAACTGAAGAAAGCAACTCGTGGATGCCCCGGCCAAGCCGGGGCATGACAACTTAATACAAGGGGGCCTATCCCCTCACACGCTCTCCCATTTCCCGCTCTTGGCCGCTTTGAACATCGCATCGACCACGCGCATGTTCTTGATCGCATCCTCGATCCCGAATTCCAATTGCGTCTCGCCGCGAATGGCTTTCGAGAACACCTCGCCCTGCAGCGTGTATTGATCGCAGGCAGGCATAACCTCGGTCACGATATTGGCGCCAGTCAAATCCGTGCCGTCATCGACGCGCAAGGTCGTCGTCTGATTGGGTGGTGCGTTGAAAGGGATCATCACCTCGGCCCGCGCCTTGGTCCCCAGGATCTGCACATGCTGGCGCGGCACCAATTGCGTCGCGGTCGAGAAAACGAGATGCTTGCCGCCCGGATATTCGGCCAGCGCCGAACTCAAGCGATCGGTCTTGAATTTCGGATCCCAATCGATCGCGGCGCTCACCCGCACCGGCTCGGCGCCGAAGACGAAGCGCGAGGTGACGATCGGGTAGCAGCCGATATCATAGAGCGCGCCGCCGCCGATATCGCCCATATTGCGCACATTGCCCGGGTCGACATTGTAATAGGAGAAGACCGAGGCAATGAGGCTCACCTCCCCCAACGCACCCGATTGCGCGAGTTCCCGCGCGCGGCGCCATTGCGGGTGATAGCGTACCATGAAGGCCTCGGTGACGAGCTTGCCGGCTTTCTTGGCCGCCTCGGTCAGCTGCCCCGCTTCCGCCGCATTCATCGCAATGGGTTTCTCGCACAAGACATGCTTGCCGGCGCCGAGCGCCTGCAACGTCACCGGCACATGGAGATGGTTGGGCAGCGGGTTATAGACCGCCTCGATCTCCCTATCGGCGAGCAGCGCCTCATAACTGCCATAGGCCTTCGGGATGCCGAGCTTCGCCGCCACCTCCTTGGCGCGCGCTTCATCGCGCGACGCCAGGCCCACGATCTCGACGCCCTTCGCGCGCAGCATCGCCGGAATCACTTTCTTCACGCCGATATCGGCGGTGCTGATGATGCCCCATTTGACCGGTTTCATGGCTTGTCCCTTCTTTCGTTATTGCTGGAGGGCGCGCGCGAGTGCCGCCTCGGCATGAATCGTGGTGGTGTCGAACAATGGCACAGCGGAATCGTTCTCATCCACCAGCAGCATAATCTCGGTACAGCCCAGAATGATCGCTTGCGCCCCCTCGGCGATGAGCTTTGCCATCACGCCCCGGTAGGCCGCGCGCGATTCTGCCCGCACGATGCCCTTCACCAGTTCCGAATAGATGATGTCGTGCACAATCTTGCGTCCCGCCGCGTCGGGAACCAGCACGTCGAGGTCGAATTTGTCGATGAGGCGCTGGCGATAGAAGGGCTGCTCCATGGTGAAGCCGGTGCCGAGCAGGCCGATGCGCGCGAAGCCCGCGGCTTTGATCGCAGCACCCGTGGGGTCGGCGATATGGAGCAAGGGCGGCGTCACCGCCGCCTCGATGGCGCCCGCCATCCGGTGCATGGTGTTGGAACAGATCACCAGGAAATCGGCGCCACCCTTCTCCAGCCGCCGCGCCGCATCGATCATCGCCGCTTCCGCCGCATCCCAACGCCCGGCATGTTGCAAGGCCTCGATCTCGCCGAAATCGAAGGAATAGATCAACGAACGCGCTGAATGCACACCGCCGAGACGCGCTTGCGCCCCGCGATTGAGGATGCGGTAATATTCCGCGGTCGATTCCCACGAAAGCCCGCCGATAAGCCCGATCAGCCGCATTTTCCCGCCTCGTCTCACCCAAATCGGCCCGCAGTGGATCACAGCGGGATAGCGCGTGCAATGCGGCCCCTCACCCCAACCGCTCTCTCCGGAGGGCGAGGAGGCGACCCGGCGGAGCGATTTCTCAGTCACATTTTCGTGTCCGCCCTAGGCTCGCGGAATTTTCTGCGCCACGATCTGCCGATGAAGAAGACACTCCTGGCGCTCAGCCTCCTCACCCTTGCCGCCTGCGGTTATAATTCCGCAAAGCCTGGCGGCATCGACGAATCCGTCACGGCTGCCATCAGCGCCGAGGATCAGGACGTCATCGTCGTCCACGTGCGCGATCCGCTGCCGGTGAAATCCGCGCAATTGATCGACCCCGCCGGCAAGGCCACCGAGGCCTTCGCCATCGATACCGACCGTGCCACCTATTCCGGCGGCAGCGGCATGCAACCCAATGTCGGCGTCGGTGTCACGGGTGGGTCGAATGGCGGCGTCTCGACCGGCATCGGCATCGGCTTCCCGCTCTTCGGTTCGGGCAGCGGCACGGCGACCCACCGCATCACCGAGAGCCAGATCCGCCTGCGCATTGCCGACATGGCGGCCTATCGCCTGGGCTGGCAGCATTACACGCTCGCCGTCGATCTCGACGACGGCGTCAATCGCCGTTCCTTCCAGATGATCCCACCGGCGCCTCGATAATTCCCAAAAAACCCGTCATCCCCGGGACAAGGCCGGGGATGACGGGATGGGAAAAAGGCCGCCGGAAACTAAGCCGCCGCCACTTTCCGCCGCCTCAGGACCGCCGGGCCGATGACGCAGGCCGCGGTGAGGATGAGCAGCAGCAGCGAAATGGGATGGGTCACGAAGACGCTCATATCCCCTTGCGCGATGGCATAGGCACGGCGGAATTGTTCCTCCGCCATCGGCCCCAGGATGAGGCCCACGACCAAGGGCGCCACCGGATATTCGAACTGCCGCATCAGGAAGCCGACACCACCGATGCCGATGAGGAGCCATAGGTCGAAGATCGAATTCTTCAACGAATAGACGCCCAGCATCGACAAGACCATGATGCCGCCATAGAGCATGGGCCGCGGGATCAGCAGCAGCTTCGCCCACAAACCCACCAGCGGCAGATTCAAGACCAGCAACATCAGATTGCCGAGATAGAGGCTGGCGATCAGCGCCCAAACGAGGGTGCTGTTGCTGGTGAAGAGCAGCGGCCCCGGCTGGATGCCGTATTGCTGGAAGGCCGCCAGCAGAATGGCGGCCGTCGCCGAAGTCGGCAGGCCGAAGGAAAGCAGCGGCACCAGCACGCCCGCGACCGCCGCGTTGTTGGCAGCTTCCGGCCCGGCCACCGCTTCGATGGCGCCTTGCCCGAATTCCTGCGGGCGCTTCGAAAGCCGCTTCTCGATGAGGTAAGAGAGGAAGGTCGGAATCTCGGTGCCGCCGGCCGGCAGCGCACCCAGCGGGAAGCCCAGCACCGTGCCGCGCAGCCACGGCTTCCACGACCGGCTCCAATCCTCCTTCGACATCCAGAGGCTACCTGTGACGCTGGAGATCTCCTCCGGTCGCCGCGCCTCGCGGAAGGCCACATGGAACGCCTCGCCGAGCGCAAAGAGCCCCACCGCCACGACCACCACGTCGATACCGTCGAGCAGCGGCAGCAGGCCGAAGGTGAAGCGCGCCTGGCCCGTCTGCGTGTCGATGCCGACAAGGCCGATGGCAAGGCCGATGAAGAGCGAGGTCATGCCCCGCAGGATCGATGAGCCCAAGAGGGCCGAGACCGTCACGAAAGCGAGCAGCATCAGGCTGAAATATTCCGCCGGGCCGAACAGCAGCGCGATCTTCACCATGATCGGCGAGACGAAGCTGAGGCCGATGGTCGCCAGCGTGCCTGCGACGAAGGAGCCGATGGCGGCGGTCGCCAAGGCCGCCGCCGCGCGCCCCTTCTTCGCCATCACATGCCCGTCGATGGCGGTGACGATGGAACCCGTCTCGCCCGGCACGTTGAGGAGGATCGAGGTGGTCGAGCTTCCATACATCGCGCCGTAATAAATGCCGCCGAAAATGATGAAGGCGGCGGTCGGGTCGAGGTGATAGGTGACGGGGAGCAGCAGCGCGATGGTGAGCGCCGGGCCGATCCCCGGCAACACGCCGATCGCGGTGCCGAGTGTCACACCGACCAGCGACCACATCAGATGCGCCGGCGTGAACGCGACGGCAAAGCCCTGAAGAAGGGCGTCCAGAGTACCCATCGGGTCAATGCCCCCCAAGGATGAACTTGAAAATACCGGTCGGCAGGTTGAGCCCCAGCCCCTTGGTGAAACCGAAGAAGGCGATCAAGGCGACGGCAAGCCCCACCGCGACATGGCGCCAATCCCATTTGCCGGCAAAGCCGCGTGCCGTGAGCACGAAGATCGCCAGCGCCGCCGGAATGAAACCGAGCAGCTTATAGGTGAAGGCGCCGATGGCGAGGCCCGCCACCATCCATGCCAAGCTCGGCCAATGGCCTTCATCGGCATGGCCTTCCAGATTGCTGGCGCGGTTCGGCCTGAAATGCGCGAGGCCCAGCAGGATGAGCCCACCGCCGATCAGCGCCGGAAAGAGGCGCGGCCCCAGGCTGTCTTGCCCGGGGAGCGTGCTGACGCTGAACGTGCCAAAGATGATACCGGCGCCCAGCGCCAGCAGGACGAGGCCGACGCCCCAACCCTGCCAGCGTTGCGCCTTGTTTTCAGTGTTCACGAAACCAGACCGATTTCCTTGAGCACGGCGGTCACGCGGGTTTCTTCTTCCCCGAGGAAGGAGCTGAACGCATCGCCGGCGAGATAGGTATCCATCCAGCCTTTGGTCTCCAGCGTTTTCTTCCAGCCGTCGGATTTCACCATCGCATCGACGGCATCGAGCAGGGTCTTCTTGTCGGCATCGGCGAGCTCGCCGGCACCAAAGACGCCGCGCCAATTGGCAAGCTCGACATCGACACCCGCTTCCTTGAGCGTCGGCGCGTCGAGGCCGGCAAGGCGTTCCGGCGACGAAATGGCAAGCGCACGCAGCTCGCCCGCCTTGATCTGCGCTTCGAATTCACCGAGACCACTGACGCCGCAGGTGACATGGCCACCGACAATGGCCGCCAGGGCCTCGCCGCCGCCCGAGAAGGCGACGTAGTTGAGCTTGGTCACATCGGCACCCACCGCCTTGGCGACGAGGCCGGCAAGGATATGGTCGGTGCCGCCCGCCGAACCGCCGCCCCAAGAGACGGCGCCGGTATCGGCCTTCAATTTCGCCGAGAGATCGGCCATCGTCTTCAGATCGGACGCGGCCGGCACGACGATCACTTCATATTCGCCGGTGAGGCGCGCCAGCGGCGTCACGTCCTTCAAGGAGACCGGCGACTTGTTGGTGAGGATGGCGCCCAGCATGACGAGACCGCCCACGAGCACGGCCGACGCATCGCCCTTCCGATTGGCAAATTGCGCGAGGCCCACGGTGCCACCGGCGCCGGCCACGTTCTCGACCTGCACGGCCGAAACGATGCCCGCCCCCTGCAGCACTTCCTGCATCGAGCGCGCGGTCTGGTCCCAGCCGCCGCCGGGCTTGGCCGGCGCCACGAGGGTCAATTGCTCGATCGCGGCGAACGCGTCGCGCGACAGCAGGGTGCCGATGCCGAAAGCGGTGACGGCAGCGAGAGCGGCACCGGTCTTCAGAACCTGGCGGCGCGAAAGTTCGTTCATGGATTCCTCCCGAATGTATTGTCCAAGCATATCGGGCCGCTTCCCCAAGCAGCCCGCTGCTTATTTTTACGTTCGGTCAATGCGGGCGCTCTCCCCGCCGCATCGCCTTGACGGCAACATTACAGTCAAAAACTCCTCGGTCAACAATCGAGGCCATCAACACTTCGTAGGGGTCGAAGATATTACCAACAAGGCCTAACGCTGCCGCTCCAGCCACAGCTTGCCACAGAGGCTGACCAGCGCCAGGAGGGTCAGGATGGTGGCGGCGGCAAAGGCGCCGACCGAACTGAAGTCGTTGAACAACAGTTCAATCTGCAGCGGCAAGGTATTGGTCTCGCCGCGGATGTTCCCTGAGACGACGGAGACGGCGCCGAATTCGCCCATAACGCGTGCGTTGCACAAAATAGCGCCATAGAGGAGGCCCCATTTCATGTTGGGGAGCGTCACGGTCAGGAAGGTCTTGAACCCGCTGGCCCCGAGCGAGAGCGCTGCCTCCTCATATTCATTCCCCTGCATCTGCATCACCGCGATGAGCTCGCGCGCGACGAAGGGCGAGGTGACGAAGAGCGACGCGAGTAAAATCGCCGGCACTGTGAACATGATCTGCACATCGGCGGCCTTGAGCAGCGGCCCCAGCAATCCCTGGCTGCCATAGAGGAAGAGATAGGCGACACCGGCCACGATCGGCGAGATCGAGAACGGAATCTCGATGATCGTGATGAGCAGCTTCTTGCCCTTGAACGAAAAGCGCGTGATCGCCCAGGCGGCGGCGATGCCGAATCCGGTATTGATCGGCACCACGACCACGGCCGTCAGCACGGTCAGCCAGATCGCATGCGCCGTGCTGCTTTCCGAGATCGCCTCCCAATAGGGGCCAAGGCCCAAGCGGAAGGCATGCGCGAAGATCACCGCGACCGGCAGCAACAGGAAGACGGCCCCCACCAACACCGCAAGGCCGATGAGAACGCGCCGGATGACCGGCCCTTGGCCCACGCGGCGCCGATGCTTGCGCGCATTCTCATCGGCTGCGGCATGCGGGGCCGGCAGATCCGTGACGACGGCCGAGCCGATCGGCGATGGGAACCCCGCCATCAATCCCCCCGCACATAGCGCAAATGCCACAGCTGGATGGCATTGGTGATGAACAGCATGACAAAGGCGGCGAGCAGCATGACGGACGCCAAGGCAGCGGCTGCGGGGTATTCGAACTCCTCAAGCCGGATGACCGCCAGCAGCGCCGTGATCTCCGTTTCCATCGGCAGATTGCCGGCGATGAAGATCACGGCCCCGAACTCGCCTAGGGACCGCGCGAAGCTGAGCGCGCAGCCGGCGATGAAGGCCGGCAGGATGCTGGGGAAGATGACGCGGGCGAAGATCTGCCAGTCATTGGCGCCGAGCATCACGCCCGCCTCTTCCGCTTCCGGGTCGAATTCTTCGAGGACCGGCTGCACCGTGCGCACGACGAAGGGCAGGCTGGTGAAAGCCATGGCGATGACGATGCCTGGCTGCGCATAGGCCAGTCTGATTCCCGCGCTTTCGAAGAACTGCCCGACCCAGCCATTGGGACCGAGAAGTGCCGTCAAGCTGATGCCGGCCACCGCCGTCGGCAGCGCGAAAGGCAGATCGACCAGTGCATCGAGCACGCGCCGCCCGGGGAATTCATAACTCACCAGCACCCAGGCCAGCAGCAGGCCGATCGCCGCATTGGCCAGGGCTGCCATCAGCGCCGATCCCACCGTAATCTTATAGGTCGCAACGGCCCGCGCACTTGAGATGACGGCCCAGTATTCGGCGGCACTGAGGCCCGCCGCTTTGAGGATGAGCGCCAGAATCGGCAACAACACCACCACGCCGAGATAAGCGATGGTGATGCCCATGGTAAGCCCGAAACCCGGAATGACATGACGCCGCCGATACGACCTCGGCGGCGTCATGGGGATCTCTGTCATGCGACTACTCGAAGAAGATGACGCCTGCGACACGTTCTATAGAAGGCGTGGTTCGCATTAAAGGCCCCTCACCTCTTACTGATTCACGAACACCTGGTCCAGCAGACCGCCGCTGGCGAAATGCTCCTTGGCGACCTTGTCCCAGCCGCCGAAGACATCTTCCACCTTGACCAGTTTCACCGCCGGAAACTCCGCCGCGTGTTTCTTGGAGACCGCTTCATCGGTTGCGCGATAGGCGTGGCGCGCGATGATTTCCTGCGCTTCAGGCGTATAGAGGAAATTGAGATAGGCGGTCGAAACCTCGCGGCTGCCGCGCGCGTCGGCGACCTTGTCGACCACCGCCACCGGGAATTCCGCCAGCAGCGACAGGCTCGGTGTCACCGCATCGAACTTGTCGGGCCCGAATTCCTTGCGTGCCCCCTGCACTTCCGCTTCGAAGGTGATGAGCACGTCACCGATGCCACGCTCGACAAAGGTCGTCGTGGCGGCACGACCGCCGGTATCGAACACCGGCACGTTCGCAAAAATCTTTTTGACGAACTCGGTCGCCTTCGCCTGATCGCCGCCGAACTTGTCGAGCGCATAGGCGGTCGCCGCGAGATAGGTATAGCGCGCATTGCCTGAGGTCTTCGGGTTCGGGAAGATCACCCTCACATCGTCGCGGGTGAGATCATCCCAATCCTTGATGTTCTTCGGATTGCCGGCGCGCACCAGGAACGAGGGCAGCGAATAGAAGGGCGATGCGCTGTTCGGAAATTTCGACTGCCAATCGGCGACGACCAGGTCGCCCTTCTTGTGCAGCGTCTCGACATCGGTCACCTGGTTGAAGGTGACGACATCCGCCTTCAACCCTTCCAGGATCGAACGCGCCTGCTTCGATGTGCCCCCATGGGATTGATTGACCGTGATGGTCTGGCCCGACTTCGCCTGCCATTCCTGCTGGAAGACAGGATTGAGATCGGCAAAGAGCTCGCGCCCCACGTCATAAGAGACGTTGAGAATCTCGGCCGGCTCCTCCGCATGCGCCTTCACGCCGCTCGCCAGCAGTCCCGTCAGCAACAACAGCCCCAGTCCGAGCCGCGCTAAATTTCGCAGTGTCATAGTGTAAATCTCCGAAACTGAATTACACAATGGATAATCACCCAACCCGGCATATTCAACTTAATCCTGCCGCTAAATGGGCGATAATATCTCGACTCGCTGTTAAAAATTCTCACGCATGGGATCGATTTGCCGATTAACTATATGAATTATATATAATAATAATGAAGGCCTGTTACTCGTATATTTAACATAAATATATGCGCCAATTTCTTTCTCGCCATCGATCCCGATCGTGCTGGGGCATCCATGGGCCAGCGGACATATGAGTTCCTAATTTGTTCTTGACAAGACGCTAGGAATTTGATACTAGTAAGTCTGTGCACACATCACCTCCGGTCCCCAGCCGGAGCCGCTCGGTTGTCTCGGCGCAAGCCCGTTTGGGCGCAGGCCGCCATATCGGCTCCTTCATACGGAGCAACCCAGGTTGCGGGTGAAAGCAGCCTCCCGGACCGGATGGATGAGCGGTCCCCCGCGAGTCCCGGGTCACAGGGCGCTCCCCTTGGGCTGCAGCGGTTCGCAGCCCCCGCCGGATCCGATGCGGTGACCGGATTCCCCTTCGATGCTGCAGGCAGCAGCACCCGTCACGGCCGAAACGCACGGCCGGCACAACTGCCCGAGCGGTGTCGCGTGGGGATCTTGAGAGGAAGAAAAAAACGGAAATTGGATGGAGAAAGTCATCGCTACCCCCCTCCCTAACCCTCCCCCTGAAGGGAGAGGGAATTGGAACGAGGTGGTCGGTGCGAGTTCGGTGAGAAAGCCCTCTCCCTTCAGGGGGAGGGTTAGGGAGAGGGGGCGCCAAGTGACGGCTATTCGTTCAAAAGCCCGCGTAACCGATAAAGCTCCTCGAGCGCCGCGCGCGGAGAAAGCTCATCCGGATTGACCGCTTTCAGCCTCTCCTCGACCGCGCTTCCTTTGAAAAGCGCCGGCGCTGCCGGTGCTTGCACCGAGAACAGCGGCAGATCGTCGGCAAGGCGTGAGAGCGCACCCGCCTGCTCGCCTTTTTCCAAGACGCCCAGCACTTCCTCGGCGCGGTGGAGAGCGGCCGCCGGGAGCCCCGCAAGCTTGGCCACATGAATGCCATAGGAGCGGTCGGCAGCCCCCGGGCCGATCTCGTGCAGGAACTTCACTTCGCCCTGCCATTCCATCACCCGCATCGTATGCGGCTTCAATGCGGGCAATGTGCCGGCAAGATGTGTGAGTTCATGGTAATGCGTCGCGAACAGGGCCCGGCATTGATTGATCTCGTGGATATGCTCAAGGCAGGCCCAGGCGATGGAGAGGCCGTCGAAGGTCGCGGTCCCGCGACCGATTTCATCAAGGATGACCAGCGAGCGCGGCGTGGCGCGGTTGAGGATCGCCGCCGTCTCCACCATCTCGACCATGAAGGTCGAGCGGCCCCGAGCCAGATCGTCAGCGGCGCCGACACGGCTGAACAGCCGGTCGACGACGCCGATCTTGGCAGCCTTCGCCGGCACGAAACTCCCCATCTGCGCCAGGATCGCGATGAGGGCGTTTTGCCTGAGAAACGTCGATTTACCGGCCATGTTCGGACCGGTCACCAGCCACAGCCGCCGGTCCGTGGAGAGGTCGCAATCATTGGCAACGAAGCTGCCACCTTGGGTCTTCGCGAGTGCTGCCTCGACCACCGGATGCCGGCCGCCGCTGATGACGAACTCGGCGCCGTCATCGATCTCGGGCCGCACCCAATCGCCTTCGCGCGCAAGTTCCGCCAAGGCGGCACCGACATCAATGAGGGCCAAGGCGCCGGCCGCCTTCGCGATCGGCTCGGCGCGCCCAGTCGTCTCGGCAACGAGATCGTCAAACAGGCGCTGCTCCAAAGCTATCGCGCGGTCGCCGGCATGGACGATCTTGCTCTCCAGTTCGGCCAGTTCCCCGGTCGAGAAGCGCATCGCATTTGCCATGCTCTGGCGGTGGATGTAGCGCGCATCACCTTTCAGCTTGTCGGCATGGACCGGCGTCACCTCGATGTAATAGCCGATGACGTTGTTATGCCGGATCTTCAAGGCCGGAATGCCGGTCTCGTTCTTGAGACGCGCCTCCAGTTCCAGAATCAGTGTCCGCGAATCCTCGCGCAAGGATCGGTATTCGTCGAGCTCGGCGTGATAGCCCTTGGCGATGAAACCGCCGTCGCGCGTCAGCAGTGGCAGATCTTCGGCGAGCGACCGCGCCAGACGATCCACCAATTCCACGTGATGGCCGAGATCATTGGCCGCGGCACTCAGCAAGGCCGGAATGCCGGCGCTCTTGCCGTCGATCGATGCCCGGAAATCCGCCGTCGCCTTCAAGCCGTCGCGGATGCTGGCCAGATCGCGCGGCCCGCCGCGACCCGCCGTCAAGCGCGACAAGGCGCGCTCGAGATCCGGCACCCGCCGCAGCGCGTCGCGCAACCGGTCGCGGAGATCGTCTTCGCTCACGAGATATTGGATAAGGTCGAGCCGGGCGAGGATCGCCTCAGCATCCGTCAAAGGCGCCGACAGCCAATCGCCCAGCAAGCGCCCGCCGGCACCCGTGAGGCTGCGGTCGATGGTGGCCAGCAGCGATCCCTGCCGCTCGCCATTCAAGCTGCGGATGAGTTCGAGATTGCGCCGCGTCGCCGCGTCGATCTCCATGAGCGCGCCGTCGACCACCTGGCGCGGCGCCGAGAGGCGCGGGATCTTGCCCTGCTGCGTGAGTTCCACGTAATCCAGCACGGCGCCGGCGGCAGCCACTTCGGCGCGGGTGAAGGCACCGAAGGCATCCAAGGTCGCGGTGCCGAGAAAATTGGTCAGGCGCTTCCTGGCATTGTCGCTGTCGAAGCGCGCGGAAGGGAGCGGCGACAGGCGCTTCTTGTAATCGGCGAAGAATTCAAAGAGCTCGGGCCGCGCCAGCAGCCGGTCGGCGATCAGAATCTCCGTGGGATCAAGCCGCGCCATGGCGGCGGCCAGATCGCGCTCGGAAACCTTCTGGACGAAGAAACTCCCCGTGGAGATATCGACCCAGGCAAGGCCCAGCTCGCCGCCCGCTTCGGTGACGGCGGCAAGGAAATTGTGCCGTCTTGCGTCGAGGAGCGCGTCCTCGGTCAAAGTACCCGGCGTCACGATGCGCGTCACCGCGCGCTTCACCACCGATTTCGAACCGCGCTTCTTGGCTTCCGCCGGATCCTCGATCTGCTCGCAGACCGCGACCTTGAAACCCTGGCGCACCAGCTTCGACATATAGGCGTCATGGGCATGCACGGGCACGCCGCACATCGGGATTTCTTCGCCAGCATGCCGCCCGCGCTTGGTGAGCGCGATGTCGAGAGCGGCGGCTGCCTTCACCGCATCCTCGAAGAACATCTCGTAGAAATCGCCCATGCGATAGAACAGCAGCGCGTCCTGATGTTCGCGCTTGGCAGCCAGATACTGCGCCATCATCGGCGTCGCATCCGCCGATTCGCGCGCCCACATCGGGGTCTCAGTTGTGACCTGGCTGTCCATGGCGCTGAGGCTTACCACCGGCCCGGGGGATTCGCTAGGGCGGCGAGAGGCCCCCTCACCCCCACCCTCCCCCACGTAGGGGGGAGGGGGTCCCGCCGAGTTCGCAATTCAGATCGCGTTCAAACTGGATAGAGTTCCCTCCCCCCTACGTGGGGGAGGGTTAGGGAGAGGGGGATGTGAGGGTTCAGGCCGCCTTCCGCCGCATCCGGTCGGCGAGAATGACCAGCAGGATGCCCGGAATGAAGACCACCGTGGCGATCGCCGGATAGAGCGGCGAGGAACCCGTGGCGATGCCGGAGAAGACGAAGGTCGGCAGCGTCCGCGTGGAACCCGCGAGGCTGTAGGTGAGGTAGAAATTGCCCCAGCTGAGCAGGAAGGCGAAGATGCCGGCGGAGAAGATGCCGGGCCAGAGCAGCGGCAGGGTCACATAGCGATAGACCTCGAAGGTCGTCGCACCGCAATCGCGCGCCGCATCTTCCAGGGTGGCGTCGAAATTGAACACCTGCACCGCCACGATCACCAGCGCGAAGGGCGTGATGTAGACGACATGCCCGATGATCGCGGTGACGAGGCCGGTATTGAAATCGAAGGCGCGGCCGAGCACGGAGAACCACAGCAGCAGAACGATGCCGAGCAACAGCTGCGGGAAGGCGAGCGGTGCCGCACTCAGGCCGGTAAAGGGCAGGCGAAAGCGGAATTTGTAGCGCACGGCGACGATGGCGGCGGCCGAACCGATCACGGTCGCGAACACGGTCGCCACCACGGCGATGATGGTCGAGTTCCACAAGGCATCGCGCGCACCCGAATTCTCGAAGAGGGCGCCATACCATTTCAGCGACACGCCCTCGAACGGCAGGGTCGGATAGCGCCCTTCCTGGAACGAGAAGGCGATGAGCGTGAAGATCGGCACGTAGAAGAAGATGAGGACTGCGGCGACCGAGCCATAAAGCAGCACGCCGGCAAGCTGCGCTTCGGTCTTGGCATTCATCCAGGGTGTGGGTGTCGGATATGCCATGGCTCAGACCGGCCCCATATGCCGCTTCAGGGAATAGACCCGGTTGAAGAGGAGGACGACGAAGACCGCAACCGTCATCAACACCAGCGTCAAGGCGGCACCCAAGGGCCAGTTGACGCGTGTCTCGAAGGTCTGGCGGATGAGCTCGGCCGACATTGGCGACTTGCCGCCGCCCAGTACCTTGGGTTCCAGGAACACGCCGACCGCGAGCAGGAAGATGAGGACCGAGGCGGCCCAAATACCGGGCCTGGCCAAGGGCAAGGTCACTTCCCAGAAGGTGCGGAACTTGCTGGCACCCGCATCATAGGCGGCGAGGATCAGCGAGCGGTCGATGGCATCGATCGACAGATAGATGGTGAAGATCGCAAAGGAGAGCAGGTTATAGACCATGCCCAGCATCGTCGCCCAATCGGTGAAGAGGATATCGATTGTCGCCGGTGGAAAGCCCACCTGCTGCAGCAGGTAATTGGCGGCACCGTTCTTGTCGAGGAACAGCACCCAGCCGAAAGTCTTCAGCGTCGCGTCGGTCAGGAAGGCGAAGGTGATCAGCACCTTCACATGATCCTGGAAGGCACGCAGGCGCGTCGCCAGCGCATAAGCGACGGGAAAGGCGATGACCAGGCACAGGATGACGCAGGTGATCGCCATGAAAAGGGTATGGCCGAGGATCGTCCAGTAATGCGGCTTGGTGAAGATGTCGGTCCAGGTGTCGAGCGACCAGGTCCAGGTCAACTGGAAATTCTTCGTGCGCTGGAAGGTCAGCGCCACCGTCATCAGGAGCGGCGCCAGGAAGAACGCCGTCTGCAGGATGACGCTGGGCAGCGCCTTTACCAGCAGTTCCGGATCGCGCCAGGAACGATCGATCTCGCCGTTCATGCCGCCACTCGCTCACGGAAGAGATAGATGTCGCGCTTGGGGAAGCCGAGGCGCAGCTTGTCGCCGATATCGGCCGGCTGCTTCGAGGCACCCGGCAGTTCGAAGATCAGCGGCGCGCCGCCCTCCGTATTGCTGCGGAACTGCACCGTGCCGCCCTTGCAGAAGATCTCGGTGATGGTGACGTCGATGGTGAAGTCGGCCACCTGCCCGCTTTCCAGCGGCGTGATGAGTTCGGGGCGCACCATCAGCAAGGCCGGGCCGTCGCCAAGACCCGGCGCCACATATTGCGCCGGCACGGTCGGATCCGCGGCGGTGAGGCCGGGTGCGCTCACCGCATTGCCCTTCACAGTGACGGCCAGCAGATTGGTATCGCCGATGAAGCCCGCCACGAATGAATCGGCCGGGCGATAATAGATGTCGTTGGGACCGCCCACCTGCAGGATCTCGCCGGAGCGCATGACGCAGATGCGATCGGCCAGCATGATCGCTTCTTCAAGATCATGGGTGACGTGCACGAAGGTGACGCCGACGCTGCGGTGGAGGCGCTTCAGTTCCGCCTGCAGCACCTTCTTCAATTTCACATCGAGCGCCGAGAGCGGTTCATCGAGGAGGAGGAGCTTTGGTTCCGAAATCATCGAGCGGGCGAGTGCTACGCGCTGCTGCTCGCCGCCGGAGAGCTGGCGGGGATAGCGCGTGAGATATTCGCGCTTCAACTGCATCAGCTCAATCATCGCCTCGACGCGTTTGGCGATGATGGCGGGATCGACTTTGCGCAGCTTTAGCGGAAAGCCGATATTGTCGGCGACCGTCATATGCGGGAACAGTGCCAGCTTCTGGAATACCATCGAAGTGGGACGCGCGGCGGCGGGCACGCCCAGCATCGGCTGGCCGGCGATGGAAAGACTGCCGCTATCCGGCTCTTCGAAGCCGGCGATCTGTTTCAAAAGCGTTGTCTTGCCGCAACCAGACGGGCCGACCAGGGCGATGAACTCGCCTTGTTGCACGCTGAGCGATACCCCTTTCAGCGCCTGATAGGCACCGAAGTTCTTCCGGATGTCGCGGATTTCAAGGATCGGTTCGCCAGCCATTGTCCGTCGCTTTATCTCAACTGTTGTCATGGCCCGCTTCAGGCGAGCCATCCACGCGTTTGCGTGCCAATGAAGAAAGGCAATTCGTAGATGCCCCGGCCAAGCCGGGGCATGACAAATTTGTCAGGGTGTTCGTTAGAAGATAATCACCCCCGGACGGCCTGGGAAAGGCCTGAATCCGGGGGTGAGGCATTAATCGACCGGTGCGGACTTACTGCGCCGCGGCCAGTTCTTCCTGCCAGATCGCCAGCATCTCATCGATGTTGGGGGCGATGCGGTGCATCTGGGAATTATCCCAGGCGTGCCACATGTAATCGGTCTGCAGGATGCTCTTTTCCTCATCCGTGTAGAGCGCTTCCACCGCCTTGTTCGTCACCACGTTGCAGGTGGTGTCGAGCAGCGACAGGATGTGACCGGCTTCCTTGGAAACGACATGCTTCAGGAGCTTCTGGGCAAGCTCCGGCTGATCGGTTTCCTTCACGATCGCCGTGGCTTCGACCCAGATGATGCCCTGCTTCAGGCCGTTCTTGGGGTCGGGCACGGTCGCAATGATGTTCTTGTGACCCTGCTTGCGCACGGCGGAAGTGAGGTAGGAACCGGCACCGATGCAGCCCAGCAGCGAACCGTCGAGCAGGCCCTTCTGCGCCTGCGTGAGATCGGCGACCAGCGTGCGCGTGTTCTTGAACATGGCGCGCAGCACCTTGCGCACTTCCTCGAGCGCCGCCGCATCCAGTTCCTGATAGGGGTCGATGCCGGCATGGAGCGCCATGGGCAGGATCGGCCAATCGCCCCAATCCATGACGCAGATCTTGTCCTTGTTCTTGGCATCAAAGACCGGATCGTAGGAACGCCAGGTATCGGGATCGGTGATATCGGTGTTGATGCACCCGCCGACCCAGCCCCAGCGCGTGGCGACGCCGATGGTCTTGCCCTCGCTCATCAAGGGCTCGAAGGGCGGCTTGAATTGGTCGTAGAAGGTTGCATAGACGTCGGCATAATCATCCGGGTTGAGTTCGAGCGCCAGGCCCGCCGGACCCATGCGCGTCACCCAGGGCATGTCGCTGGAAACCAGATCGATCTCGCGCGAGGCGCCGGCCTGTAGTTTCGCAAAACCGCCCGGCGAGTCCACGATCAGGTCGAAGGCGATGTCGACGTCATTCGCGGCCTTGAACGGATCGATGATGCGCGGGTCGTTATAACCTTCCCAGCACATATAGCTCATCTGCGAAGCGGCGCGCGCCGAGCGGCCGAAGGTGAGGCCGCTCATCGCGGCGGCACCGGCCGCGGCACCCGCCGTCTTCAGCAGGCGGCGACGCGACATGCCTTCATCGTCAAGGCCCATCGCCTTGATCTGGTTCTGATAGAATTTCGGTAGATCGCTATACCAGGACATCCCAACCTCCCTTAGGTGAGTTGCGGGCGGCTGGATTTTTTGCGCATGCCGCATGCATGCGACTTCATGTGCCCCCGCGAAGCCGAACGCATACTGGCCCCTTTCCGCACATCTGGCGATATCCCCGGGGTGATAGCGGTTTCAGGATGTTCGCTACGCGCCCCCTCTCCCCCACCCTCCCCCACGTTGGGGGGAGGGAGTTCGAGCGCGTGCGAACGCGATACCGAGATCAACCTGGATTTAGTCCCCTCCCCCCAACGTGGGGGAGGGTTAGGGAGAGGGGGGCCTTACCCCACGAAGCTCAGAAACGCGGCAAACAGCTCGGCCTGGGTCGAGAGGCCTAACTTCCGGTAGATGTTTTTGCGGTGCACCTTCACCGTTCCGGCAGAGATATCCAGCAGGTGGGCCACCGAGCCGGTGGAATGGCCCTGCAGGATCAATGAGACGATCTGGCGTTCGCGGTCCGAAAGCTGCTTGGCACCGAATTCGGTATAAGCGGCATTCACCTGCGCGGCATCACGGCTGCGCGGGCGCACCAGGCTCGCAGGTGCGGCAACGCTCGCCCAATGACGGGTGCAGAGGCCGGAAATCGCCGGCGCCAAGGCTTCCAAAAGATCCATGTCGGAACGCCCCAAGGCGGGACTCGCCTCCCAGCGCGCCAGCGACAGAACGCCCGTGGCATCGCCCAAGGGAAAGTAAAAGCCCACCTCCTCGCGGATGCCGGTGAGGCTGTAATGGGTGCGGAAATATTCGCTCTGGCGGAAGCGGTCAGGGGCGATATCACGGAGGCGATAGCAGCCCGATTGCACGCCCGCCGCCACCCGCTGGAAGAAGGGGTCGAGCACGTAAGGCGCCGCGCAATAGGCATTGATGACCACCTGGCGCTGTGGATCGGGGAGTGTGTCGCCCAAGGCGAGCGGCCGGCCGGCGCCACGATAGGCAAAGACCATCAGGAAATCGAAATGGATGAGGCGCGTCACCGATTGCAGGAGACGCGGCCCGAAGCTCTCCTGATCCAGGTAGACGAGCATATCGGCGATGCCGCGGTTCCACTGTTCGAGGAGCTGGGTCGAGCGTGTCATGGGCACGCGGCGCGACGCTACGGTCGTGGATTCCGGCGCTATTGCTTTGGAGATATGGGGTCGCGCGAGAGTCAGGGTCTATACTCCGGGTCATGCAGCGAAAGTGTCCGCCGCCGGGCTGTGAGAATGCCCAGCGCCGCGGAAGGCTGTCAATGTGACGAAAATTTCCGGAGGGGAACATGCAAGGGACCATGAAGGCCGCCATCCAGCGCAAGGCCGGCACACCATTGAAGATCGAGACACTGCCGATCCCGCAGGCCGGCCCCGGCGAGATCCTGATCAAGGTGACGGCCTGTGGCGTGTGCCATTCCGACCTCCACGCTGTTGATGGCGACTGGACTCCCGGTCCCGTCCTGCCGCTCATTCCCGGCCATGAAGTGGCCGGCCATGTCGCGGCCATCGGCGCCGGTGTGAAGGGTTTCCGCCTGGGCGACGCCGTCGGCGTGCCATGGATGTACAGCGCCTGCGGCCAATGCGAATTCTGCCAGGCCGGCATGGAAACGATCTGCAAGGCCGGCGAGGCCAGCGGCTACACCAAGCCCGGCGGCTATGCCGAGTTCATGGTGGCCGATGCGAAGTTCGTGGCGAAATTGCCCAAGACCGCCAACCTCTATGAGATAGCACCCATCCTCTGTGCCGGTGTTACCACCTATCGCGGCCTGAAGCGCACCAGGACGCGGCCGGGCAAGTGGATGACAATCTTCGGCATTGGCGGCCTCGGTCATATTGCCGTGCAATACGCTGTGGCGATGGGCATGCGCGTCATCGCGGTCGATGTCGACGATGCGAAGCTGAAGCTCGCCAAGCGCCTCGGCGCCGAGATGGTGGTGAACGCCAAGAAGGTCGACCCCGTTGCCGAGATCCAGGAGAAGATCGGCGGTAGCCATGGCGCGGTCGTCACCGCCGTCGCCCCGCAGGCTTTCGAGCAGGCGATCGGCGTGCTGCGCCCGGCGGGCACCGTTGCCTATATCGGCCTGCCCGGTGGCAAGTCCGACCAGATCCGCGCCTCGATCTCGCAGATCACCAATTGGGAATTGACCGTGACCGGCTCCAATGTCGGCACGCGCCTCGACCTCAACGAAGCGGTGGCGTTCGCCTTGAACGGATTGGTGAAGGCCAAGATCCAGAAGGCGCCGCTGACCCAGATCAACAAGATCTTCAATGACATGCGCCGCGGCAAGATCGTCGGCCGCATGGTGCTGGATATCGCGTAAGGGCGATAGACGCGTTCATCGTCACAAAATGCCGTCATCCCCGGGCGAAGACCCGGGGATCCACTGCGGCAGTTGAGAGAGTGGATGCCCGGGTCAAGCCCGGGCATGACGGATGAGTAGGTAGGCTGAGGTGGGTCGCCGCGTTCCACACCTCATTCCGCATCTATCCCCTGAGCGCTCACATCTTTGTTCTCAGCGGCGTTCCTCTTTAATTTCGCGGCGTTTCGTGCGAGCCTCTCCTGAAATAGGTCAGGGAGTTTGCCGGGTCATGAGTACGAAGAAGCCGACGATCACCGAGGAAGATGCGCTGCAGTTCCATGTGAACGGGCGCCCGGGCAAGATCGAGATCATCGCCTCGAAGCCGCTGACCACCCAGCGCGATCTGAGCCTCGCCTACTCGCCCGGTGTCGCCTATCCCTGCCTCCACATCGCCAAGGATCCCAACACGGCCTATGACTATACGGCCAAGGGCAATCTGGTGGCGGTCATCTCGAACGGCACGGCGGTGCTGGGCCTCGGCGATCTGGGTGCCTTGGCCTCGAAGCCGGTGATGGAAGGGAAATCGGTCCTCTTCAAGCGCTTCGCCGATATCGATTCCATCGACCTTGAGGTCGATACCAAAGATGTGACCGAGTTCGTCAATTCGGTGCGCTATCTCGGCCCCAGCTTCGGCGGCATTAACCTCGAAGACATCAAGGCACCGGAATGCTTCATCATCGAGCAGCAGCTGCGCGAGATGATGGACATCCCCGTCTTCCATGACGACCAGCACGGCACCGCGATCATCGCTGCGGCCGGCCTCCTCAACGCGCTCCACCTCACGGGCCGTGACATCAAGGACGTGAAGCTGGTGGTGAACGGCGCCGGCGCCGCCTCGATCGCCTGCGTCGAACTGGTGAAGGCCATGGGCCTGCCGCATGAGAATGCCATCCTGTGCGACACCAAGGGTGTCATCTATCAGGGCCGCACCGAGGGCATGAACCAGTGGAAATCGGCCCATGCGGTCAGGACCAAGGCGCGATCGCTGGACGAGGCGATGAACGGCGCCGATGTCTTCCTCGGCTTGTCCGCCAAGGGCGCCGTAACCCCGGCCATGGTGAAGGCGATGGCGGCGAAGCCGATCATCTTCGCGATGGCGAATCCCGACCCCGAGATCACGCCGGAGGAAGTCTATGCGGTGCGCTCCGACGCCATCGTGGCGACGGGCCGCAGCGATTATGCGAACCAGGTCAATAACGTGCTGGGTTTCCCCTATATCTTCCGTGGGGCCCTCGACGTGCGGGCATCGACCATCAACGATGCGATGAAGATCGCCGCCGCCCATTCCATCGCGGCACTGGCGCGCGAGGACGTGCCGGATGAGGTCGACGCCGCCTATTCCGGGCGCCGCCTGCGCTTCGGCCCGGAATACATCATTCCCGTGCCGTTCGATCCGCGCCTCATCACCCATGTGCCGCCGGCCGTCGCCAAGGCCGCGATGGATAGCGGCGTCGCCCGGAAACCCATCATCGATATGGATGCCTATGTGGCGTCACTGGCCGGTCGTCTCGACCCTGCGGCAAATTCCCTGCAGCTCATCTTCGAGCGTGTGCGCCATAACCCCAAGCGCGTCGTGTTCGCGGAAGGCGCGGAGGAGAAAGTCATCCGCGCCGCCATCGCCTATCGCTCGGCCGGCTACGGCACGCCGGTCCTGGTCGGCCGCGGCGACCGCATCGCCGAAGTGATCAAGAGCCAAAGCCTGCACGACGCCGAAGGGCTGGAGGTGGTGAGCGCCGCGACCACGCCGCACCGCCAGCATTATCACGACATGCTCTATGAGCGCCTGCAACGCAAAGGCATCTTGAGCCGCGACGTGCAGCGCATGGTCAATCAGGATCGCAACGTCTTTGCAGCCTCCATGGTGGCCGCCGGGCATGCCGATGCGATGGTGACGGGTGTGACGCGCAGCTTCAATGTCTGCCTCGACGACACCTTGCGCGTGATCGATCCGCGGCCGGGCCAGACCCTGATGGGCCTCACCATCCTGGTGGCCGGCGGCCGTACCGTGCTGCTGGCCGATACCAACGTCCACGAATTGCCTTCGGCCGAGCAGCTCGCCGATTTCGCCGTGCAGACGGCGGCGATCGCCCGGCAATTGGGCCATGAGCCGCGCGTCGCCCTCCTCTCCTTCTCCAATTTCGGCAACCCGCCGCGCGAGAAGGCGGTGCGCATCCGCGAAGCTGTGCTGGTCCTCGACCAGCGCCGCGTCGATTTCGAATATGAAGGCGAGATGCAGGCGAATGTCGCCCTGAATTATGGCCTGATGAAGGAGCTCTATCCCTTCACCAGGCTTTCAGGCCCAGCCAATATCCTGATCATGCCGGCGCTGCATTCGGCGAACATCGCGGCGAAGCTGATGCAGGAATTGGGCGGCACCTCCTTCGGACCAGTCCTCGTTGGCCTTTCGAAACCGGTGCAGATCGTCCAGACGGGTGCCACGGTCAACGAGCTGGTGACGGCAGCGGCCTTTGCGTCGCTCGCCACCAGTCCCTTGAGCACGATGCATCGGTGAGGCAAAAGACGGCGTTTCGTCACGTTGCATTGTGCCGGAAGGCTTGTCAGATTCGTTTGAGCTGAACCCCGCCCGATAGGTGGAACGATGGCCCAGATCGACAGTCTCTTGGCTCCCGTTTCGGCGAAGGATCGCTTTGCGCTCATCGAGTTGCTGATCGATGCGGTGGATGGCGGGGCGGCGGTGGGTTTCGTGCCGCCCTTGACCGAGGGTGAGGCCGGCGCGTTCTGGGACAAGGCCATTGCCGATCTCGGTCATCGCACAGTTCTGGTGGCCCGCGATGAGGTGGGCCGCATCCTCGGCGCCGTGCAGCTCATTCCGTCCTTGTGGCCGAGCCAGCTGCACAGGGCCGAGATCGCAAAGCTGCTGGTGCATAATGCGCATCGGCGGCACGGCCTGGGCCGTGCGCTGATGCTGGCCGCGGAAGTGCAAGCCAAGCGCCTTGGCCGCACGCTCATCACCCTCGATGCGCGGCGCGGCGATCCGGTCGTCGATCTCTATGGCAGTCTCGGCTTTGTCGAGGTCGGCATCGTTCCGCGCTATGCCAGGAATGGCCAAGGTGTGCTCGAAGATAATGTCGTGTTCTACAAAGAGCTGGGATAAAGCGGTTCCTTCCTTCCCCGTCGTCATGCCCGGGCGTGACGACGGGGAAGAGGGAGTGAATGCCTAGGCGTCGGCGTCGCGCTGTGGGGGATGGATGCAAAGCATCTTGCGCATCATTCTGCTGGTGGTGATCGCGTGCGTCGCCATTCTTGGTCTGTTGATCTATATCCCCTTCGCCAAGGAGGGTGCCTCCTGGAGTGATCTGCCGATCTTCGCTGGCTTCGTTGGTGTGGCGTTGGTTCTGGCCTATCTCTGGTGGTGGGCGTCCGGCCGCAGGCTCGGGCGCGCGATGATCGGCTGGATGATCCTCCTGCCGCCGCTGGCGGCGCACGGATCTACCGCGATCCTGCTGGCAATGGCGCGGATCGAAGGCCGGCAGTTCGCCAGTTCCGTCAGGATCGAAAACTATCGGGAACAGCCGATCAATTGGCCGGGTTTCGACGGTCCGGTCGGCATGGAAGTTTCGCTGGAACTGCATCATGCGGTTGGCATCGATGCCATTCTCTTGGCGCCGGAGCTGCATTTCGGCCCTTTGCCGGAAGTCCCAGGCGACAATTTGAGCGCGACACTGACCGGTGGCAGCGGCTACCTGAAGAATTATTATCTGCCGCAGCCGCTGGGCGACCTCACGCTGCTGAAGCCGGTCCTGTTTCAACGGGTCTTTGAAAATCGCCCGCCGGCCGATCCGGCCTATCGATGGTATGCGTCCTTCAGGCTTGCGCCATCAGGCAAAACGGACCTCACCTACTTTCTGCTGCCCGGAACGATCGACTACCTGCCGGCGCGCAATCGCATTTGCCTCAACAGCCGCAGTGTCGGCGTGCCGATTTGCGCCGCGGATGAGGATCCGGGGAGCGGCTGCGCGTCACCCAACTATCCGCCGATAACCGACCCCATTTATGCGCTGGGCCAGGATTTGTCGGCGCTTTGGATGGCAGCAGGTTCGCACGACATGATCGTCGATCTCAGCGCGCCGCTGACTTCCGTCTTGCGTCAGCACAGCCGTTTGCAATCGAACCCGGCCGAATGGACTGCCATTCAGAAGCGCCTGGAGCCGGACGGCCTGGCCCGAGCAGGCTATCGGCTTTGCCCGGCAGGCGACGATTCGCATACCGCTTTGCGCAGCTGTTATTGCAAGGCCAATTAGGCGCCGATGGAGATGGGGGCTATAGCACGCTCTGCGGGACGCCGGTCATGCGTTCCATCAGCCAGCGGCGGAATTGCAGCAGGGCCTGCACGGTGGGGCCGAGGGCGAGGGCAATGACGAGCGTGCCGAAGCCGACCGTGCCACCGAGGAAGAAGCCGATGACGAGCGCTGCCACTTCGACGATGGTGCGCGAGAGGCGGATCGAGAATTCAAACTTCTTATTGAGGCCCACCATCACGCCGTCGCGGGGCCCCGTGCCGAGGCGCGCCGGCAGATAAAGCGCGCTGCCCACCGCCATCAGGACGATGCCGCCCAGCATGAAGCTCCAGCGGATGACGATATTGTCCGGCGTCTCGATGATCTTGAGGAAGAACTCGGCCGAGGGGCCGATCACCAGCGCATTGAGGATGGTGCCGATACCGGGCTTCATGCGCAGCGGAATCCACAGCAGCAAGACACCGATCGAGGTCACGAGCCCCGCCCAGCCGATGCCGATCCCGAGGTGAAACCCTAGGCCCTGGTGGAAGACATCCCAGGGCGAGAGGCCGAGATCGGCCCGCACCTGCAAGGCCACGGCCAGGCCCCAGATGACGAAGCCGATAAGGAGCGGCAGAAGTCGCTTCAGCAACAGGTCGGTCATGTGATGGTCGGAGCCCCTGATATTCCTCCTCTGCTTAGGAGAGGTCGAGGCAACTGGCAACCGGGGATGTGCGCAACCCCCTCATGCAGCCCGCAATGTCTGGCAACAATCGGCAGATGGACGCGAGCGAAACTCAGCCGGTTTCGAGTTCGCTGTCCCAGTAAAGAAAATCCCGCCAACTCTGGTGGAGATAGTTTGGCGGGAAGGCGCGGCCGTTTTCCTGAAGCTCGAATGTCGTAGGTTGGATCGGCCGCCTTTTCGGGAACATGCCGACCTGATGCGGCAATTTGCTTCCCTTACGAAGGTTGCAGCCCTGGCAGGCCGCGACGACGTTCTGCCAGGAGGTGCGCCCACCACGGGCGCGCGGCACGACATGGTCGAAGGTCAGATCATGGGCCGCCGAATGCCGTCCACAATACTGGCAGCGGAAACGATCGCGCAGGAAAACGTTGAACCGGGTGAAGGCGGGACGCCGTTCCTGCGGCACATATTCTTTGAGCGAAATAACGGAAGGTAGCCGCATGGCGAGGCTGGGGCTGTGCACCATCTCGTCATATTCGGAAAGGATGTTCACGCGCTCCAGGAACACGGCCTTGACCACTTCCTGCCAGGGCCACAGAGACAGCGGGAAGTAGCTCAACGGCCGGAAATCGGCGTTGAGTACAAGGGCCGGACATGCCTCGGGCGAGGCCATCATCATGCCAACTCCCGCATTGCCTAAAGGCCTAACGGGTCTCCGCGATCATGCGGGAACCCGCACGCCAACGATTAAGGAATAGCTGGGACGGAGAGAAAACTCAAGATGTAGCGGTTGAACGGGTGTGATCTTTCACGATCTTGTCATTCCGCCCCCGTTCATACGCAAACTATGCCGTCATCCCCGGGACTTCGCCCGGGGATGACGATGTGGGTCTCAGTGATGATGATGCCCGTGGTCGTGATGTTTGCACATCAGTTGATGCAGCATCGAGGCGCAGAGTTCGAGGCCGCGCTGGTCGATGGAATGCGGCAGGCCCGGGCGGCCTTCGGCATGGACCTGGACGCCCTGGGCCTTCAGGGCCGCCTCAGCCTCGCCCATCGCCTGGAACGGCAGAACCTCGTCGGCCATGCCATGAACGAGGAGCACCGGCGGCTTAGACTTCAATTCGGCGCCGAGCAATTCAGGCGCCACCAGCATGCCGGAATAGCCGACGATGCCGGCCACCGGATTGGCGCGGCGGAGGCCCACATGGAGCGCCATCATGGTGCCCTGGCTGAAACCCACCAGCGCCAGATCCGCCTCGGTGAGGCCGCGGGACGAGAGAACCTCGTCAAGATAGGCGTCGAGGATGGGCGCGGCTTCACGGGCGCCCTTCAGACGGTTGGCGGCACTGCGTTCCTCGAGGCCGAACCATTGATAGCCACCGAACGGGTTGATCTCGCAAGGGTAAGGCGCATTGGGCGAGAGGAACTCGGCCTCCGGCAAGGCTGGCGCCAGATAGGGTGCGAGGCTGATGAGGTCGTCGCCATTGGAGCCGTAGCCATGCAGGAACACCACCACCTGCTCCGGCTTCGAGCCATTGAGGGGCGGATGCGAGGGACCGTCGAGCTTGACCATAGAATAAGGGCTTTCACGTGAGGGAGGTTGACGCCCTCAATATCAGGCAAAAGCCAAGGCGGCAAATGGGCACGGCCGGGATGGTGCCCGCCTTATTCCGGCAGCGGGATGAATTCGTGCTCGCCCCGGATGGGCAGGCCGAACTGGTTGCGGCGCCAATCCGCCTTGGCCTGTTCGATGCGCTCCTGCGAGGAGGAGACGAAGTTCCAATAGATGTGGCGCGGGCCGTCGAGCGGCTCGCCGCCCAGCACCACGAAGCGCGCTGGCGTCAACGCCTTGATGACGATCTCGCCGGGGCCGAAGGCCAGCAGACGGCCCTGCTCATAGGCCGCCCCATCGATCTCGACCGTGCCTTCGATGAAATAGGCGGCGCGTTCCTCGTAGGCGGCATCGAGGCAATAGGTGGCGCCGGCTTTCAGGGTGACATCGCCATAAAAGAGCGGCGAGTGCGTGGCGACCGGCGAGACGAGATCGTCGATGGTGCCGGCGATGACCTTGAGGCCGATGCCCTCGCCCGACATTTCCGGAAGTTGCGCCGTGCCGTAATGGGCGAAGGCGGGCTCGACCTCCTCGTCTTTTTTCGGCAGAGCGACCCAGGATTGCAGGCCGTAAAGATCCTGCGGGCGTTTGCGCAAGTCGGCATCCGAGCGTTCGGAATGCACGATGCCACGGCCCGCGGTCATCCAATTGACGTCGCCAGGATTGATCGCAAGCTCCGTCCCCAGCGAATCGCGATGCACGATCGAGCCCTTCAAGAGATAGGTCACGGTCGAGAGCCCGATATGGGGATGCGGGCGCACATCCATGCCCTTTCCCGCCGGCAGCGTCACCGGACCGAACTGGTCGAGGAAGACGAAGGGGCCGACCATGCGCCGCTCGGCCACGGGCAGCACGCGCATGACCGAGAAATCGCCGATATCGCGCAGACGCGGCACGACGATGTTCTGGATGGGGGCCGGTTGGGTCATGCGTTCTCCTTGTTCTTGTCGGCGGCGGCTTCGCTCTTCAACCAATCGCGCAAGATCGCGATCTCGCGCCGCCGGGCCATGTGTTCCGGGCAGACGAAATAATAGCCGAGATCGCTTTTGAGGCGCAGCGGGAAAGGCGCCACCAGTTTCCGGGCGGCGACGAGATCCTGCACGGCGGTGGTGTTCCCTAAGAAAACGCCCTGGCCGGAGAGTGCTGCTTCGAGCACGACGAGGCTGTCGTTGAAATGAAGGCCGCTCTTGGCGTCGACCGCGCGGGCACCGGCAGCCGTCAGCCAGTCCTGCCAATTGGGCCAGCTGCCAAGCCTGGTCGACCAATCATTGTGCAGCAAGGTGTGATGCTTGAGATCGTCCGGCACTTTGAGCGGATGCGGGCCCCGCAGCAATTTGGGACTGCAGACGGGGAAGAGTTCTTCCGACAGCAGGAAATGCGCATCGAGGCCCGGGAATTTGCCGATGCCAAAGCGCAAAGCCGCATCGACCTGGTCGCGGGCGAAATCGCTGTAGCGGCGATTGGCATCGAGCAGCAGATCGACGCTGCCTGGCAGCGCCCGGTAGCGCGGCAGGCGGCCGATGAGCCAGCTGGCGGCGAGCGTGGGATCGACACTCAAGCGGATCTGCGGGGTGGCCTGGTGCTCGCGCATCTGTTTCACGGCCTCGGCGAGCAGCCGGAAGGCCGCTTGCAAGGTGTCGCTGCCCGCCTCGCCCGTTTCGGTGAGTTCCAGCGCGTTGCCGCGCCGGCGGATGAGCGGGCGCCCGAGATCGGCTTCGAGCGCCTTCACCTGCTGGCTCACGGCGGCCGGCGTCACATGCAGCTCGGCAGCAGCCGCGCGCACGCTGCCCAACCGCGCCACCGCCTCGAAGGCGCGCAAGGCGGGCAGCATCGGCATCCTTTCGACCATTCCAGCTCCTGTTAATTCTAGCTTAATCCGCTTGGTACGGAGTCTAAGCTGACTTATCGGCCTTCTTGCCCAATATAGCCAGTATCAGGTCGTTTCGGAACCGGCAACAGCGTGAAGCGACCCTTAACCCGACTTTAGGAGAGCCATCATGCAGAGCGATTGGGATTCATTGTTTTTCACCTACCGGCCCCATGCCGACCAGCAGCCCCATGAGAAGCACCTGCTGGCCGATATCGGCCTGGTCCGCACCATCGATGGCGGCCTCGCCTTGGCCGAAGACCCGACGCACCGGGTCTATCCCGGCGGCCAGAGCCTATGGCAGCGGGTCGGCGGCGCGTTACGCCGGGCGGGCTTCGCCTTCAGGCCGGCTGCGCCGAACGAGACAAGTGCGGCAGGGCATCGGCGATGAGGTGGTATTTCACATTGGCGTTGGAGGCGGTGCGATAGAAGGTGAGCAACTGGTCCCAGGGATCGGCCACCTTCTGGAAGCCGGTGATGAAGACGATCAATGTGGAAACCTCCACCTCGCCCTTGATCACCAGCCAGCCGCCGACCGAGAGAACGATGAGCGGCGCCAGCGCATCGAGAAAATTGCCGAAGAAGGTGAGGAAGAACTTCACCCGGTAGACGGCGAGCCGCGTGCGGAAAGCGCCGGTGACGAGGCGATGGAAGCGGCGCCGGAATCTCGGCTCGCCATGCCGGTCGAAATCGCTGGCGACAATGGTGTCGCCCATCTTGCGCAGGAGCCGCGCATGGATATTGCCCCAGCGGTTGATGCGCCGCTGCCCCAGCGGCACCACGAAGAGCTGCGGCAGATAGAGCACAATGGCAAAAAGGGCGATGCGCGGCTCGACCCAGATGAGATAGCCCATGGCGGAAAAGGCTGTGCCGACCTGCAGCAAGGGGAAGGAGACGCTGTCGCCGACGAAGCCCGCGAGATCCTCGACCTCGGCCGCCACAATCGAGACCACGGCGCCCTGCTTGACCGGGTGATCGCCATTCAGCTTCTGCGTGCCGTCGAAAATGACATGGCGCAGATGCCGCGCCACCTCCTCCACCATATAGCCGCGATAGACGTTGAGGAGGTATTTGAGCCCGCCCTGCAACAACAGGACGCCGAGATAGGCGGCGGCGAGCAAGAGCAGGAGATTCACGGCGCGGCTGTGGATGGCATCATCGACGATGCGGCGCTGCAATTCGAGCGGCAGGGTGGTGAGCAGCGAGACGAAGATGGTGAGCCCGCAGAGCAGGATCTGCCGCCTGCCGCTGGCCTGCCAGATGAAGACGAGAAGCGAACGCGGCATGTTCCGATCCTGACTTTCTTTCGATCCTGGCAGCAGTCTAGCTTGGCCTCGCGGCCGCCGCTTGCCTTCGCTCAGCCTGCGGCAATTCGCTCAAGACGACCTCGCCGCGGCAAGCTCGGCGCGGATACAGGCGGCCAGGGCCTGGGCCGGGGCGGTGAGCGGCGCCACCTCCGGCCGGGCAAGAACCACGCGCTGGCGCACGCGGGTATCCTTCAACGCGACGCGGGCGATCTTCTTGCCGTCATAGGCGAGGTCGGAAGCCGGCCGCGTCACCAGCACCGAGATGCCGTGACCGTTGGCGACGAGGCCCAATACCATTTCCAGCGACCGCGTGCGATGGGCGATGCGCGGCTCGATCCCCTCGGCGCGAAAGACGGAGAGCAGGAAGTCGCGGCTCAAAGGAAGATCGACCAGGATGAAGGGCTCACTGGCGAGGGCCGCGACCGATACCGATTTCGCCTTCGCCAGGCGATGGCCGGCGGGGAGCAGCGCGTAGGGCTTCAGTTCCGCCACCGTTTCCGTGGCGATGCGGGCGCCCATCTCGACGTCATAGGAAAGGGCGAGTTCGATCCGGCCGGCGGCGAGATGTTGGTTCATTTCGTTGAGATCCGCCTCAACCGGCTGCACGGTGACGCGCGGGTAATCCCGCGCCATGCGCTTCAGGATCCCCGGCACATATTGCGGGCCCAAGGTCGTGAAATAGCCGAAGGCGACATGGCCCGCAGGTTCGCCACCGCCGGGGGCTGCCTCGAAAGCCGCGAGGCGTGCCACAAGCCCGCGCGCCTCGCCCAGCTTGCGCTGGCCGAAGGGGGTGAGCACGAGGCCCTTGGCCGGCTGGCGCTGGAACAGTGGCTGGCCAAGGATTTCCTCAAGCGCCTTCACGGCGATCGAGACTGACGGCTGCGAGAGGTTGAGCACGCGGGCGGCGCCCGCCGTGCTGCCGGCCTCGGCCACCGCGAGATAGGCCCGGATATGACGCAGCGAGATAGATATAGCTGATGCCTATACTGAAAATTAGAAAGCAGTATTTTTCCTTATATCCCGTTCCGCCGATCATGACGAGGTGAATAAGCCTCCTGACGGTGTCGATATGAAACCCGGTCCCTTAAGCGGTATCCGCATCCTCGACCTCACCCGCGTGCTGTCCGGCCCCTATTGCACGGCGCTCCTCGCCGATCTCGGCGCCGAGGTGGTGAAGCTGGAGAGCCCAGGCGGCGATGACTACCGCCATGTCGGTCCCTTCCGTGACGGGGAGAGCGCTTTGTTCCAATTGGTCAACCGCAACAAGCTGGGCTTGATGCTGGACCTCAAAGATCCCGCAGATCAGCACCTGGCGCGGGCGTTGGCAGTCAAGGCGGATGTCGTGGTGGAGAATTTCCGGCCCGGGGTCGCGGCCCGGTTGGGCCTTGGCTATGAGGATCTCGCCCGCGACAATCCGGGTCTCATCTATGCCAGCATCTCCGGTTTTGGGCAGAAGGGGACCAAGGCCGACCTCCCCGCTTTCGATCTGGTGGCGCAGGCGATGTCCGGCCTGATGGCGATGACGGGCAGCGCCGATGGCCCGCCCACCAAGGCCGGCGATTCCTTCGGCGATCTTGCCGCCGGGCTGTTTGCGTCCTGGTCGATCCTCGCCGCGTTGGTGGAGCGGCAACGCAATGGCAAGGGGCGGCGCCTTGACATCGCCATGGTGGACAGCCTGGTGGCACTGCTGCCGACCGCCATGGCGCAGTTCATGTTCGGAAAAACGCCGCCGATGCGCAGCGGCAACCGGCATCCCTTGTCGACACCCTTCGGTGCGTTTCCGGCGCGCGATGGGCATCTCGTCATCTGCGTGCTCAACAATGGACAGTTCGCCAGGCTTGCCGGCTGCATCGGCCAGCCGGCATTCGCGACCGATCCGCGTTTTGCCAGCGATGCTTTGCGAACCGAGAACGAGCCAGTGCTGCGGCAGGCGATCGAGGCATGGCTGGCACATATCGATGTGGCCGCTGCGGTGGCGACGCTGAGTGCCGCCGGCATTCCGGCCTCTGGCATTGAGGCGGCAGCCGATGTCTTCAACGGCGCCCATGTCGCCCTGCGCGGGCTGATGCCGCAGGTGATGCATCCGACACTCGGGCCGATCCCGGTGATGGAACAACCGGTGCATTTCAGCGGCCTGGCGCGTGGAGCGCAGCAGCCGGCGCCATCGCTGGGTCAGCACAATGCGGAGATACTGGAACGCTGGCTGGGAAAGGAAGAGGTGCGCGCATGAGTAGGACCTTGAACGCGGATGAGGCTGCGGCATGCGACTCCATCCGCCGCGTTTGTGCCGATGTCTTGGCACCGGCGGCAGCGGAGGTCGACGAGACATCCTCTTTCCCCCAAGCGCAATTGGCAGCACTGGCGGAGCTCGGCGTGTGGGGGCTCAATCTGCCGGACGCTTGGGGTGGGCCGGGCCTGTCGGCCATGGCGCTTGCGGCCGGAGTTGAAGCGGTTGCCGGCTCTTGCGCCAGCACGGCCTCGGCGCTCACCGCGCATTATCTTGCGACCGATGCCATCCTCATCGGTGGCGATGATGATTTGCGGCGGCGCTTCCTGCCCGAGGCTGCCACCGGCCGCAAGCTCGGCGCCTTTGCGCTGACCGAGCCGCGCGCCGGGTCGAACCCCGCCGACATGCGCTGCCGGGCAGTGCGGGAGGGCCACTCCTATCACCTCAGCGGGACCAAGCATTTCATTTCGAATGGCGGGATTGCCGATTTCATCGTCGTCTTTGCGGTGACCGACCCAACCGCCGCCCATAAAGGCATTTCCGCTTTCGTGGTCGAGAAGGGCATGGGCTTCACCGCGTCACCGCCGGAAAAGACCATGGGGCTTAAAGGCGGGCATGTGTTCGAACTCAATTTCGATACCCAGGTGCCGGAAGCCAATCGCATCGGCGCCGAGGGGAGCGGTTTCCGCACGGCGATGAAGGTCTTGGACAATGGCCGCGTCGAGGTCTCGGCGATGTGCCTGGGGATCGCGCAGGCAGCGCTCGATGCCGCCACCCACTGGGCCGGCGAGCGGCAGGTGGGCGGGATGCCTCTTGCCGAGTATCAGGGCATCCAATGGATGATTGCCGATATGGCGACGCAGTTGCGGGCGGCACGGCTGCTCACGCAAGACGCGGCAGCGAAGCGGGCGAGCGGTGTGCGCTTCTCGCTTGAGGCCGCCATGGCGAAGCTCTTTGCCTCGGAGACCGCCGGCAAGGTCGCCGATCTCGCTTTGCAGATTCATGGCGGCTACGGCTATACGCGCGGGCTGCCTTTGGAGCGGCATGCGCGGGATCTCAGGATCATGCGCATCTATGAGGGGTCGTCGGAGATTCAGCGCACGATCATCGCCCGCCATTTGCTGCAAACGCATTGAGCGATAAGGGATTTTTACGCGCTCAAGAATATTTTGTCGGACAAATGCGAAGCTGATAAGGTCCGGCCCGAGGCGGCCATTCGCGCCCCCGATTTCACGAGCAAATTCTCAGGAGACCTCCCCCATGATCCATGCCCAGAACTTCATCGCCGGCGCCTGGAGCAAAGCGGCCAACGCATCCAAGGACATCAACCCCTCCAACACCGGCGACGTGGTGGGCGAGTTCCCGCAAGCCTCGGCCGCCGATGCCGAGACGGCGATCGCCGCGGCAAAGGCCGCCTTCCCCGCCTGGTCGCGCTCGACCGTGCAGCAGCGCCATGACGTCTTGAAGAAGATCGGCGACGAGATCATGGCCCGCAAGGACGAGCTGGGCCGCCTGCTGTCGCGCGAGGAAGGCAAGACCCTGGTCGAGGGCATCGGCGAGACGGCGCGCGCCGGCCAGATCTTCCTGTTCTTCGCCGGCGAGTGCCTGCGCCAGGCCGGTGAGAAGCTGGGCTCGGTGCGCCCGGGCGTCGATGTCGAGATCACGCGCGAGCCGCTGGGTGTCATCGGCCTCATCACGCCGTGGAATTTCCCGATCGCCATTCCGGCCTGGAAGATCGCGCCGGCCTTGGCCTATGGCAATTGCGTCGTCTTCAAGCCGGCCGATCTGGTGCCGGGCTCGGCCCATGCGCTTTCCGAGATCATCGCGCGCGCCGGCCTCCCCGCTGGCGTCTTCAACCTGGTCATGGGTCGCGGTTCGGTCGTCGGCGAGGCGATGCTGAAGCATAAGGATGTGAACGCCATCTCCTTCACCGGCTCGGTCGGCACCGGCCGCAAGATCGCCGCGACCTGCGTCGGCACCGATCCGATGAAGAAGATCCAGTTGGAAATGGGCGGCAAGAATCCGATGGTGGTTCTCGATGACGCCGATTTGAAGATCGCCGTCGAGGCCTGCGTCAACGGCGCCTTCTTCTCGACCGGCCAACGCTGCACCGCCTCCTCGCGCTTCATCGTCACGGAAGGCATCCACGACAAGTTCGTGAATGCGATGACTGAGCGGATGAAGGGCCTGGTGATCGACGACGCGCTGAAGGACGGCACGCATATCGGCCCGGTGGTCGACCAGTCGCAGCTCGACCAGGATCTCAACTACATCAAGATCGGCCGTGATGAAGGTGCCAAGCTGGTGGCGGGCGGTGAGCTCCTCAACCGCGCGACACCTGGCTTCTATCTGTCGCCCGCCCTCTTCACCGAGGTCGGCAACAACATGCGCATCGCGCGCGAAGAAATCTTCGGCCCCGTCGCCACCGTGACGCGCGTGAAGGATTACGAGACGGCGCTGGCCACCGCCAACGACACCGAATTCGGCCTGTCGTCCGGCATCTGCACCAGCTCGCTGAAATACGCCAACCACTTCAAGCGCAATGCCGAAGCCGGCATGGTGATGGTCAATCTGCCGACCGCCGGCGTCGACTATCACGTGCCGTTCGGCGGCCGTAAGGGCTCCAGCTACGGCCCGCGCGAACAGGGCCGCTACGCCGCCGAATTCTACACGACGGTGAAGACGGCCTACACCTTCGACGGCAACTGAGCCGGCAAGGATATCGGATGCAAGCGGGGCGGCGATGCAAATCGCCGCCCCGTTTCGTTTTCAGACTTGGACCGGCTTCCAAACATCGGCCGCGATGCGGGCGAAATTGCCGCCGGTGATGCCGGCGATGTCGGCAGCGCTGTAGCCGCGGGCTTTCATGCCGGCGACAAGGGACGGGATGACCTCAATCGGTGCGAAGGCCATCGGTGCGCCGGGATATTGGCGAGGCGGCCAGTATTGCTTGGCGCGGGGGCCGAGCGCTTCTTCCGACAGCGCATCGTCCGGCTGACAATCGAGAATGCTGTCGAGGCCGAGGCCGACATGGCGCGCGCCGACGCGCTCGCACATGTAATCGACATGGGCAAGGATGCGCTCGGCGGTATCGCCATCCCCTAAGAACAGTCCCACGCCATTGATGCCGATGACGCCGCCCTGTTCGGCACAGGCCTTGATCTGATCGTCCTGGATATTGCGCTCGTGATCGTGCAGCGCCCTGGCATTCGAATGCGAGAAGACGACGGGCGCCGATGAGCGTTCCATCAACTCCATGCTGGTCCGGTGGCTGCAATGGCTGGCATCGACCACCATGCCGACGCGGTTCATCTCATTCACCACGGCACGACCGAAAGCGGTGAGGCCCTGATTGCCGTCATGGCAGCCGCCACCCACCAGATTGTTGCGGTTGTAGACGAACAGCATCTGCCGCACGCCGAGGCGGTAATAGAAATCGACCATGCCGAGATCGCCGTTGAGGGAATCGGCGCCTTCGATGTCGAAGGAGACCGCGAGCTTGCCGCCCTTCTTCGCCGCGACGACGTCGGCAAAATCATTCACCAGCACAAAACGGTCGGTGTTCTGGCGCAGCCAGTGGCGATAGCCGGACAAGGCCTCGACCGATTTGGTCCAGGGCTCGACGTCATAGCCGATGTTGACCGAGACGAAATCCACGCCGGATTTGGCCCAGCGCGACAGCTCGTCGAGATCCCCTGGCTGCATGAAGGCAAAGCCGGCATGGCTGTCCCAGACAAGATTGGTGGCGGCGTCGTTCATGATGTCCCCTGCGTGAAGCGGCGGCCGAGCCTAATCCGGTCGATGCCTACAGTCACGCCCTCTCCTTTTCTCCGCCGGAACCAAAGTCGGGATTGCCGCGTTATGCCAACCGAACGCCCGTCAGCGGGCCACATCCATTCGGGAGAATTGTCATGACCGACAAGAACGCGGTTTCGCGACAGCTCGTGCTTGCCCTTTGTGCCGCTTTGATGATTCCGGCACTTGCCGCCTGCAACACCGTGAAGGGCGCCGGCAAGGATATCGAGAAGGGCGGCGAGGCGATCCAGAACGGCGCCGAGAATGTCCAGGAAGACATGCAGAACTGAGCGTTGTCTCATGCGTCATCCCCCGGCTTGGCCGGGGGATCCACGAATTGCTTTCGTAATGTTGCCGGCAAACACAGTAGATGGCCCGCCTTCGCGGGCCATGACGGCAAAAGAGAAAGCCTACCCCACCAGATCCCAGCGTGGGCGGGGGCCGAAATGCTCCAGCATGAAGTCGATGAAGGCCCTGACCTTGGGCGAGAGATGCCGTGAATGCGGATAGACCGCATAGATCGCGGCATCCGTCGGCACGTAGTCACTCAAGATCGAAACCAGACCCGCATTCTGCAGATCGGCACCGACGATGAAGCTCGGTAGATAGGTGATGCCGACGCCGTCGAGGGCGGCGGTGCGCAGCACGTCGCCATTATTGGCGTGGAGATGCCCCGCGATCTGCACGGGCCAAGGTGAGCCATCGGGCTTCTGCAGGCGCCATTCGGGGGTGAGGCTGTTGGTCGAATAGCAGAGGCAATTGTGCTGCTTCAGCTCCTCCGGCGTGTTCGGCGTGCCGCGTTTTTCGAGATATGAGGGGCTGGCACAGAGGATCATGCGGAAGGGCGCGATCTTGCGCGCGACCAGGCTCGATTCGGCAAGTCGTCCGACGCGGATCGAGACATCGAAGCCTTCGTCGATGAGATCGACATAGCGGTCGTTCAAGGAGAGATCGAGCTCCACCTCCGGAAAGCGCGCGAGGAAGCGACCGACAGCGGGGGCGACATGCAGGATGCCGAAGCTCATCGGCGCACTGACGCGCAAGCGCCCGCGTGGCGCCACGGTGCTTTGGCTGACTGCCGCATTTGCTTCGTCGATCTCGCTCAAGATGCGCGTCACCTGCTCATGATAGGCGCGGCCCTCTTCGGTGAGGGTAAGGGAGCGCGTCGTCCGCTGCAGCAGGCGCACGCCGAGATGGGCCTCGAGATCGGAGATCTGGCGGCTTACTAGCGATTTCGAGCTGCGCAGGCGCCGCGCCGCTTCGGAAAAGGATTTGGTCTCCGCCACCTTGACGAAGGCCTCCATGGTAGCCAGCCGATCCATTGTCGCTCCTTCTGCAACAGTCTTTTGAAATGATACATGATTGTTGCACCAGCAGGTCAAGCGTAAGTTTCCCTCCAGAGCCGACACGGTTCTCGAAACAAACCCAACCGACTGAAAAACATGGAGAATTTACGATGACGAACCAGAATGTGCCGACCGCCCGCCCCGTTCCGGCCAAGACTCTGATCAACGGTGCCGACCACACCCTGATCATGATCGACCATCAGTCACAGATGACCTTCGCCACCAAGTCGATCGACACCACGCTCCTGCGCAACAACGCCGCGCTGGTTGCCCATGCCGCCGCCGAGTTCAAGGTGCCCACCATTCTCACCACCGTCGCCGAGAAGAGCTTTTCCGGCCCGATGTTCCAGGAAATCAAGGACGCCTTCCCCGGCGCCGAGATCATCGACCGCACCAGCATGAACACCTGGGAAGACCCGCGCATCGCCGAACGCGTGAACAAGATCGGCAAGGGCCGCATCGTTCTCGCGGGTCTCTGGACCAGCGTCTGCATCGTCGGCCCGGCGCTCTCTGCACTCGACCAAGGCTTCGAGGTCTATGTGATCACGGATGCCAGTGGCGATATCACCGAGGAAGCGCATAACCAGGCCGTCGCCCGCATGATCCAGGCCGGTGCGAGGCCCATGACGGCGCTCCAATACCTCCTCGAATTGCAGCGCGACTGGGCCCGCACCGAGACCTACGACCAGACGACGAAGACCGCGCAGAAATATGGTGGCGCCTATGGCATCGGCATCACCTACGCCAAGGCGATGCTGGGCGAACATGCCAGCGAAGCGGGTGCGGGGCACTGAGCCAAGGCCTTACCCCCCTCCCCGCCCCTCCCCCTCAAGGGGGGAGGGAGTTTCTACCGAGTAATCTGCGCCAACCTCGCTCTTAATCCTCTCCCCCCTTGAGGGGGAGAGTTAGAGAGGGGGGTGTCTCTCAAACGCCGCGGAGCCCACCCATGAAACCCTATCTCATCTCCCTCGCAATTGGTCTGGCTGTGGGCGTTCTCTATGCGGCGCTCAAGGTCCGCTCTCCCGCACCGCCGGCCATCGCGCTCATCGGCCTGCTTGGCATGCTGATCGGCGAGCAGCTTCTTCCCCTCACCTTGCGCTATATACTGCCCCCTGCAAGCGCCGACGAAGCCAACAGCAGCGCCAGCCAAAGCCAAGAATAAACCGAACCGACAGGAACCCCGCCATGCAGCCCGATCTCATCCTCCTTAACGGCAAGTTCTCAACCCTCGACCGCGCCAATCCGAATCCGGAGGCCGTCGCCATCACGGACGGCAAATTCAGCGCGGTTGGCGATGCAAAAGACATCATGGCGACGAAAGGCCCGAAGACGGAGGTGATCGATCTCGGCGGGCGCCGCGCCATTCCGGGGCTCATCGACAGCCATCTCCACATCATCCGCGGCGGCCTCAATTACAATATGGAACTGCGCTGGGACGGCGTGCCGTCCTTGGCCGATGCCATGGCGATGCTGAAGCGCCAGGCGGAGGTGACACCGCCGCCGCATTGGGTGCGCGTGGTGGGTGGCTTCACCGAGCATCAATTCGCCGAGAAGCGCCTGCCCACCATCGCCGAGATAAATGCCGCCGCACCTGACACACCGGTCTTCATCCTGCATCTTTATGATCGGGCGCTGCTCAATGCGGCCGCCTTGCGGGCCGTCGGCTATACCAAGGACACGCCGAACCCGCCGGGCGGCGAGATCCAGCGGGACGCACAAGGCAATCCCACCGGCCTGCTGCTCGCCAAGCCGAATGCGATGATCCTCTATGCGACGCTCGCCAAGGGACCGAAGCTCGCACCCGAGCAACAGATCAACTCGACACGGCATTTCATGCGCGAGCTCAACCGGCTGGGTGTCACCAGCGTCATCGATGCGGGCGGCGGCTTCCAGAACTATCCGGATGATTACGACGTCATCGAGAAGCTGCACAAAAACGGCGAGATGACCCTGCGCATCGCCTATAATCTCTTCACCCAGAAGAAGGGCGAGGAAGTCGCCGATTTCGACCGCTGGACCAAGATGGTCAAGGCGGACCAGGGCGACGATCTCTACCGCGTCAATGGGGCGGGCGAGATGCTGGTGTTCTCGGCGGCCGATTTCGAGGATTTCCGCGAGGCGCGGCCAGACCTCGATGCCGGTATGGAAGGCGAATTGGAACGCGTCGTGCGGCTGCTCGCTGAGCGCAACTTCCCCTGGCGCCTGCATGCCACCTATAACGAGACCATCGACCGCGCGCTCGATGTGTTCGAGAAGGTTCATCGCGACACGCCGATCGACAAGCTGCACTGGTTCTTCGACCATGCCGAGACCATCACCGACCGCAATATCGACCGCATCGCGAAACTGGGCGGCGGCATCGCCGTGCAGCACCGCATGGCGTTTCAGGGCGAATACTTCGTTGAGCGCTATGGCGCCAAGGCAGCCGAAGCGACACCGCCGATCAAGCGCATGCTGGCGGCGGGTGTGCCGGTCGGTGCCGGCACCGATGCGACGCGTGTTGCCTCCTATAACCCCTGGGTGTCGCTCTCCTGGCTGGTGACGGGGAAGACCGTGGGCGGGTTGCGGCTCTACCCCACGGCCAACCGCATGGACCGGCTGGAGGCGTTGCGCCTGTGGACCGAGGCCAACACCTGGTTCTCCCGCGAGGAAGGCAAGAAGGGCCGCATCGAAGTGGGCGCGCTCGCCGATCTTGCCGTGCTGTCGGGTGATTTCCTCACCGTAGCCGAGGATGACATCGCGCATCTCTCATCCGTCCTCACCTTGCTCGGCGGCAAGATCGTGCACGGTGCCGGCGATTTCTCGAAGCTTGCCCCCGCTTTGCCGGCGCCGACGCCGGACTGGTCGCCGGTGAAACTCTTCGGCGGCTATCAGGATCGAGCCGCGCCCAAATTCCAGAAAGTGTCAGTCAGCTGCGGTTGCGCCAACAATTGCAACGTCCACGGCCACGACCACGCCCAGGCTTGGGCCGCCAACGTGCCGGTCTCGGGCAACGAGTTCTGGGGCGCGTTGGGGTGCGGATGTTGGGCGGTGTGAGGTTGCCCGGTTTTATTTTTCGTCATGCCCGGGCTTGACCCGGGCATCGGTCCGCAACTGAAGGACAGCGCCCAGTCGAACCCGATCCCCGGGTCAAGCCCGGGGATGACGAAATAGAAAGGACGGAGACCAAACCATGTCCCCCTATCTTGGCCCTTTGCGGGCTTTCACGGCGGGCTTTGTCGATACCACCGGCTTCGTCGCCTTGTTCGGTCTGTTCACCGCGCATGTGACCGGCAACTTCGTGCTAATCGGCGCGTCGATTGCCGAGTTTCATGGCGGAATCATCGCCAAGCTGATCGCCTTGCCGGTCTTCATCATCGTCGTCGCGCTGACTCATCTTTACGTGATGCAGCGCCAGCGCCGAACGGCTGGTCCGGTCGCCTCCATTACGCTGTTCGAGGGCCTTTTCCTCGCGGCCTTCATGGCAGCCGGTCTGTCGCTGACACCGGACGATCATGCCGACAGCCTGCCGGCAATCGCCACCGGCATGCTGGGTGTTGCCGCCATGGCGATCCAGAACGCCGGCGCGCGATCGGTCTTTGCGGCGCTTGCACCCACCACGGTGATGACCGGCAATGTGACGCAGATCGTCATCGACACGGTCGACCTGATCACCACGCCGGCCAAGGCTACCGACGCCAAGGCGCGGTTGAAGAAAATGCTGCCGCCGGTCCTGGCTTTCGCAATCGGCGCCCTGGCCGGCGGCTTGGGTTATGTGCATGTCGGTTTCTGGTCGCTCCTCCTGCCGCTCCTTGCCGTCATGACGACATGGCTGTTACTGCGCAATGCCGCGCGGCAACCCGCTTGATCCAGGCGCCGGCTTCGCGCAAGGGGAGATCGGTGCGCACATCGTCGGCAAGTGTCCGCAGGCTGACGCGGCACTTCTCCGCTTCCCGCGCGCCGACGACGCCCAGGACCGGCACGCCACGTTCGCGCCAGCTGACGATCTTCCGCGGCAGCGTTTCGTTGCTGGCGTCGATGGCGACCCGGTAGCCTTCGGATTCAAGCTGGATCGCCGCCTCCTCGGCATAGCCCAGGTACTGATCCGAGACGGCGGCGATCAAGACCTGGTCAGGCGCCAGCCACAGCGGCAAACGCCCCTGGCAATGCTCCAGCAGCATGCCTATGAAGCGCTCAAGACTGCCGAGCACCGCGTGATGGACCATGATCGGCACCGCGCGATTGCCGTCTTCGTCGATGTAATGGGCGCCGAGTTTTTCCGGCAGCACCAAATCGAGCTGCACCGTGCCGCATTGCCAGCGGCGCCCCAAGCGATCTTCCAGGCTGAATTCGAGCTTCGGCCCATAGAACGCGCCCTCGCCCGGTTGAGCGACGAAATCGAGGCCGGCACCGCGCGCCGCGTTCTGCAGCACGCGTTCGGCCGTATCCCATAATTCCTCGCTGCCCTCGCGCTCTGCCGGCCGCGTCGAGAAGGCGACGCCGAAATTGGCAAAACCGAAATCGCGATAAACTGCGCGCAACAGCTGCGAAAAGCGCTTCACCTCGTCAATGATCTGGTCCATGCGGCAGAGCACATGCGCATCGTCCTGCACGAAGGCGCGCGTGCGCATGAGGCCCATCAGCGCGCCCGAAGGCTCGTTGCGATGGCAGGCGCCAAACTCGGCGTACCGCAAGGGCAGATCGCGATAGGACCGCAGGCGCGCGTTGAACACCTGCAGATGCCCCGGGCAGCTCATCGGCTTCACCGCGAATTGCCGCTCGCCATCCTCGAGTGCAAACATATTGGGGCCGAATTTCTGCCAATGGCCGCTCTTCTCCCATAGGCCACGCGCCAGGATCTGCGGCGTCTTGATCTCCTGGAAGCCGGCGGCTTTCATGCGGCGGCGGATGTAATCCTCGATCAGGCGGTAGAGCGCCCAACCCCTGGGATGCCAGAAGACCATGCCCGGCCCTTCTTCCTGGAAGTGGAAGAGGTCCAGCCTCTGGCCAATACTTCGATGATCGAACGCGTCCATGTCAGTCTCCGTGCGTCTTGAACTCTGGAACAGACGGACGGAGGCATAATGAAAAAGCCCCGTCCGGAACCGGCGGGGCCTTGGGTAGTCGTCAGATCGCGCGTTAAATCAGCACAAGCCAACACCCCTCGGCCGCCGGTCGGCGGTCCAGGTAGTGGTTACTTGTTGATGTTTACGCATCTGGCTCATGGCGTTGGAGACTAAGGGTGGCGGCGGCGGCGTGTCAAGCTGCCGCACCCCGATAGGCCGCCTCGATGGTGGGCAGATCGAGCTTGATCATGCCCCAAACCGCTTGCAGCACGCGGTTGCGCCTGGCCTCGTCCGGGTCGTTCAGCATGTCTTCGAGTGCCGCCGGGACAACCTGCCAGGAGAGGCCCCATTTATCCTTCACCCAGCCGCAAGCCTGTTCCCTGCCACCGTTTTTCAGAATCGTATTCCAGACGCGGTCGATCTCCTTCTGGTCTTCGCACCTGACCCAAAGCGAGACGGCTTCGGTGAGCTTGAAGGTTGGGCCGGCATTCAGTGCGCGATATTGCTGGCCGTCCAGCGTGAAGAGAATGCCATAGAGATTTTTCGCGCGGTCGAAATGCATGATGCTGTCGATCTTCGAGTTCGGAATGAGGGCGGTGTAGAACGTCACCGCTTCCTCGGCATTGTCATCGAACCACAGATGCGTGGTGACCTTCTGCGAACTGGCCATGGGAGATTCTCCTGGGTTTTCTCTTTACCTAATTCCATCATCCCCGGGCGAAGTCCCGGGGATCCACTGGTGCCGTTGAGAGACTGGATGCCGGCCAGCCGACGCATGTCGGCATTCGCCGACTGGGCCCGGGCATGACGGTTGGGGGTAAGGCGCTGCCTCACATCTTCTTTGCCAGGGCCTCAAGCTGGGTGGCGACGATGCCCCAGCCATCGTGGAACCCCATCTTCTCGTGCTCGGCACGCGCTTCCGGCGACCAGTGGCGAGCCACGGCGCGGTAGCGGGTCTTGCCACCTTCGTCGGCGAAGGTGACGGTCGCCACCATGAAGGGCCGCTCGGACGGGGTCCAGGCATCGACGAAGGCGTCGGTGAAGACGATCTTCTCGTTGGGCACGATCTCGAGGAAGATGCCGCGATTGGGGAATTCCTGCCCCTCCGGCCCCTTGATCAGGAAATAGGATTTGCCGCCCGGCCGCACGTCGATTTCGACATCGGCCACAGTCCAGGGTTTGGGGCAGAACCATTCAGGATAGGTACTGCCATCGGTCCAGAGCTTGAACAGCTTCTCGCGCGGCGCGTCGAGCAGGCGGTCGAGCACCAGCTCGCGGTCGTTGGTCTCGATTTTCTTCGGTTGGGCACTCATGAACTTCCTCCGTCAGGGTTTCTTCGTTGGGAAAAGGCATTCGAGATAATTGATGAGGTGATCGAGATTGCCGTGGGCAATGGCGGCACCATGCTTGGCCTTGGCGAAGATGAACGAGCCCTGGATCACCGCCTGGGTATGAAAGGCGAGGCTCTCGGCCGACCATTGCGGATGGAGCCCTTCTTCGGCGATCGCAGCCTCGATATCCCGCTGCACCATCCGCGCATGATCGCTCATATGCCGGTCGCACGCTGTCCGAATAACGGGGTGCGAGTCATAAGCCTCCTGCACCATGGTCCCGAGCAGGCAGGTATATTCGGCCAAGGCACCGCTCATGATCGCCTGGCGGAAGCGGACATAGCCGATGACCCGGTCGCGCGCGCGCGGCAGGGAGCGATATGGCGCCACCGAAAAAATCCCGTCGGCCATCGCGGCGAAATGATCAGCGGCGGCCACGGCCAACTCTTCCTTGCTGGCGAAATGGTGGAAAAAGGCACCCTTGGTGACGCCCGCCGCGCGGCAGATGTCGTCGACCGTCGAGGCGGCATATCCCTGCTCGCGGATCACCATCATGGCGGCATCGAGCAGCCGGGTGCGCGCCTCGCCCCGCGTTAAGCGGCTATTCTCGTTTGATTTTTTTGGCTCGCGCATGGGTTTCTTCCTGGCTGCCCGCTTGATCGAGATGATACATACCAACTGGTCGGTACTTTCGTCAATTGGAAAAATCTCCGAATGGGAAAAGACCTTGCCAGCTGGCTGGCGGGCCTGAAAAACTTGCCAGCTGCCTGGCGGGCCTGAAAACCTGTGCCGTGCCGAGCATCCGCGTCGTTTAGGAGCAACCAAGCTGTGACACCCGAATTCCTGCTCACCTCGCTCATCATCGTCGCTTCGCCGGGGACGGGCGTCATCTACACGCTGGCGGCTGGGCTCTCACGCGGTCGGCGGGCGAGTGTCGTGGCGGCCTTCGGTTGCACGCTCGGCATCGTGCCGCATCTCGCCGCAGCGATCCTGGGGCTTGCCGCCCTGCTCCATACCAGTGCGCTGGCCTTCAACGCGGTGAAATATCTGGGTGTGGCCTATCTGCTCTACATGGCCTGGATGACCTGGCGGGAACGAGGGAGCTTGAACCTCACCCGCGAGATCGGCGCGCGCTCGGCGCTTCAAGTGACGGTCGAAGCGGTGCTGATCAACATCCTCAACCCGAAGCTCTCGATCTTCTTCTTCGCCTTCCTGCCGCAATTCATCGCCGCCGATGCGGCGCAGCCGATGGCGGCGATGCTGGAGCTCTCCGGGATCTTCATGGCGATGACCTTCGTCGTCTTCGCGCTCTATGGCATCGCCGCCGCCGCCGCCCGCGACCACATCCTCAGCCGCCCCAGAGTCATGGCCTGGATGCGCCGGACCTTCGCCGCCGCCTTCGTGGCCCTGGGCGCCAAGCTCGCTTTCGCCGAGCGCTGAGCGGCGCGCCTCACCCTTTCGGATAGACGACGTCCGGCAGATGTGTGGCGACGAAGGCAGGTCTTGCCTCGAGCCGCCGATGCAAGGCGTCGAGTGCCGGATAACGCCCGTCAGGCAGCAGATCGGCATTGGTCATTTTGAGATAGCGGAGCAGGCAACCGGTGGTGATCTCGGCCTGAATCGGCGCATCCGCCCCCGGCTCCACCGCGCGCGCCGCCCGCAAAGCCGCCCAATCGATATCCGCCAAGGCGGCAATGGCGCCCTCGGCCTGTATCCGCAGCCGCGCCATCCATTCCGGCCAGCGATAGGCCTCGGGCCGGATGATGCGTTCATAGGCGACGGCCCCAGCCTTGTCGATGGCGCCGCAGGCCAGGGCAATCACCTGCAGCTCCCGCCGCCGTGCTGCACCCCGTGGCGCCAGCAGCGCACGGTCGGCACCCACCTCTTCATCCAACCAATCGAGAATGGCCGCAGAATCGATCAGCACCTCACCGCCACCCAGAATGAGCGAGGGAATGCGCGCCAACGGATTGGTCTTGCGCATGTCATCGAAATCCCCAAACACCGAGCGCCGGTCGTGACGGTAATCGAACCCCAACTCCCGCAGCGAAATCGCCACGCGGCGGACATAGGGGGAATCATATTGGCCGACGAGGATCATGGCGTACCTCACGCTTAAAGCCATATTCTCGCCAATCTATTTCGGATTCTCCGCCCCAATTGCGAAGCCGGACGAAATCGAACTAACTCCATGAACGATGCTACGTTCACCAACGCCAATATAATAGATATTGCCCAAAAAGAATTTGATGGCTCATTCCGCCATTGCAGATAAAGCGCACAAGAAGTCGCTGACAAAAATAGCAGTACCGAAATCAACTTACCCCAAAAAACCATCCTGTCTGCCTTGGCGTAAGCTGAAGTCTCCCGATCTAGCCGCAGGCGATCTTCGGTTTCTCTCGCGGCTTCGTTTCGTGCCTGCTGAATCGCACTCTCAATCGCCCTTTGCTTTTCGGCCTCATAGTTGGCACGAGCCTGTTCGGCTTCTTGCGCTAGCTTACTATATTCAAGTGCGGCCGCTGCTCGTTCGACCTCAATTTGCGCATCCTTCTCATCTAGCGCTCGCGTATTCTCTTGCTCCGCACGCTGTAGGATTTCGACCATATTGAGTTCGCGAACAATCGCCGAGTCTCCGAAACTTTCCTCTTGTGCGATCCTTCGCGCGGCTTGCAAAACAAACGCATTGCGCGAATTTTTTCCAAACTCCTCGATATCGCCTGTGACCTTTTCAATTCCCTCGCGAAAGTGCCTAAACCATTCTTGATCAGGTCGAAATGCGGCGTAGCAGTTAGACAATAGTTCTCTTCCCGCTTTGTCAGGTTCTAGTCCCTGATCTTTCATCAACCACGCGATGGTCGCGATTTGCCCGACGCTCAATACTGGAGGGCAGTGATGCGGCTGAATCACACCTTGCTGAATTAGGTATCTGCGAGAACTTTGCGCCAGGAATTTGTTAGTAGTTACAAAAACGAAACCACAGGCGGCAAGATCGCGCGTATGAAGGCGCTTTCTTAGGCGCATTACCGTGCCAAGATACTTCGCGTCATTTTCGCGATTGTGAAAACCGTAGTTGCGTCGATTTGCCAGGGCTTGCTGCTTTAGATGCTCGGCGAATCCCCGTTCATCAATCTGATATTTCGCGTTATCCAGCGCATCTTTCTCGAGGTTCTCGGCTGGAAAAACATTCTGCGCGGCCAATCGGTCGGGGAAGGAGTTCTGCAACATTCTGATATGCGTCATCGTAACGTCGCCATTACTGATCGCCTCAGCTGTCTCTCCCTCTAGCTCGCGGCCCGTGTCTTTGATGTGGATAAGCGTGTCCAATATTCCTGCTACCTCTGTTTCATTGCCAGAGAAGTAGTAGATTTGAAAGCCTAGATCCTGCAGATACCTAGTCAATTCATCTGTTGCAGTTTTAAAAAGGCGACCAGAACACCCGAGTAATCTAAGTAGGACTGCGGTGTCGTAAAAAACGATGACCGGGTTCTTTAGTTCAATGGCGCCAATCTCTGACACGGAGGATATGAACTCCTCAACGAGCACACCCATAAAGATATTGAGGATCTTTCTAAATGAAATTGGGTTCTTGTCGTGCAGGCTCTTGACAAACGCACCGACAATTGCGTGCTCCACCTTTGCAGGATCGAGCAGAACACCCTTTACATTTGCAAACTTTGAGTCTGTCTTTGCAGTTCGAGTTTTTAGGAACGAAACCAATGCATCGTCCCAATTGCCCGACGGAGGTTCAATGGTGAATCCAACTTCTTTCGCATATGCAGATAGCTCTGCACTAACTTCATCAAATTCGGTTTCTATTTCACTTTTCAGTACATCGAAGCGGTTCTCTTGCTGTTTTGCAAAGTAAGCGCGGACGTTCCGATTGTATTCAACATAGCCGGCATTCTTTAAGGCCGGCAGCAATTGCTCAATCGCATACAATGGGATATCGAAGCCAAAGCTGGCCTTCAGGCTATGCTGTATGCCGTCTACTGTCACTTGGCTCCCTACAATTGTGTTGAGGTAGGGGGCGATAAATGGAGTCAAGCAGTCCAACGCATCTCGGATCGGATTTGAACTGATCTCCGTCTGCTTGAAAGCCGCGTAAAGAAATGCATACGCCTTTGCTTCTCGATCAGCTCCTTGCAAATCGAGAATCGCTTCAATCCCAATCTTCTGTGGCAAATTTTCCTGTAGCATCATGGACGCCCCCATGCAGTGCTGGCCACAAATGGCCCGAATAATAGCTTATCGGAAACATGAGCAACTAAAACGTAAAAATAGCTGATTACCTGGAAATTACGACTTTTATATACCCGCAACGGGACGCATGCGGGTCGACGTGCTGCGCTATACCGCTTAAAAAATGCGCGGGAGACTGAACATGCCGTCGTGTTGGCAGATCTGTACAGATGGCGTACCCAAGACCTGCAGTTCAATAGGCCCTACACCAAATGCTGCCCCCCGGTGAGGAAGATCTCGGTCCCCGTCACATAAGCGAAATCAGGGCCGCAGAGTTGGAAGATGACGCCGGCGACTTCGGCCGGGGTGCCCATGCGGCCCATGGGAATCCTGGGGATGAGGGCTTCGTATTCGGGGCCGATCATGGCGGTTTCGATTTCGCCGGGGGCGATGGCATTGACGCGCACACCCAGCGGCGCGAATTCGCCGGCCATTTCGCGGGTGAGGCCTGAGAGTGCCGCTTTCGAGGTTGAGTAAGCGGAGCCTGCGAAGGGGTGGATCGAGTGCCCGGCAATCGAGGTGATGTTGACGATCGAACCCTTGCCCTTGGCGAGCGGCTTGGCGAAGCCCTTGGCGAGTTGCACGGGGGCGAAGAGGTTGAGCTCGTAGACCTCGCGCCAGGCGGCGATTTCGCCGTTCAATGTGCCGAGGCGTTCCTTGAACGAGGTCTTAGGCGATATGGCCGCGTTGTTGATAAGGGCGTGCACGGGGGCGCCGTCCAGCACCTTCAAGGCTTCCTCGACGAAGCGCGGCGCGTCCTCGGGCTTGGCGAGATCCACCGTGATGTGATGCGCCCAGTTGGGGTCGCGCTTGCATTCCTCCGGCACCGCTTCGCGCGAGCAGGTGATGATGCGCCAGCCTTCCGACGAGAAGCGTTGCACGGTGGCGTGGCCGATGCCGCGGCTGGCGCCGGTCAGAATCACGGTCTTTCTGTCGGTCATGTTCTTCTTGATCCTTGTTGGAATTTGCCGCTCACGCCCGCTTCTCGTCGGCATCCAAGAGCTCGACGCGGGCCGCTTCCCTGGCATCCGGCCGCGTCTGGTCCATGCGCGCCTTGATATCCTGACGGCGTGTCACCACGGAATGCGGATCCTGGTGGATGATGATCTCGGCGCCGGGGAAGGCATCGTGCAGCCTGTCCTCGACCGCATCCGAAATGCGATGCGCCTCGATGAGCGAGATGTCGTCGGGGAGTTCGAGGTGGAACTGGATGAAGCGGTCCTGGCCGGCGATGCGGGTGCGCAGGTCATGGAGGTTCACCGCGTCGGGATGCGCCCGCACGATTTCCATGATGCGGCGGCGCGCATCGTTGTCCATCTCGCGGTCCATCAGCATGTCGAAGCTCTGCCGCCCGATCGAGATCGCCGTCCAGGCGATATAGAAGGCGACGATCAGGCCGAACAGGGGATCGGTCCACCACAAGCCGAATTGCGCCGAAATCAGCAGGGCCGCGATGACGCTGATATTGACCAGGAAGTCGCTGGTGTAATGCGTCGAATCCGCCTGGATGGCGACCGAGCCGGTCTTCTTCACCACATGGCGCTGCAGCAGGATGAGGGCGCCCGTGACCGCGATCGACAATACCATGACGGCGATGCCGAGGCCCGGCTTCTCGACCGGTTTGGGATGCAGGAAATGGTCATAGACCTCGAGCAGCAGCAGGAGCGAGGAGCCGAGAATGAAGGCCACCTGCATGAGGCCGGCGAGCGGCTCCGCCTTGCCATGGCCGAAGCGGTGTTCGGCATCGGCCGGCTGCAGCGCGTGGCGCACGGCGAGGAGATTGACGAAGGACGCCGCCATGTCGAGCGCGGAATCGAACAGCGTCGACAAGAGGCTGACCGACCCGGTCGCTAGATAGGCATAGAATTTGAGGCCGATCATCACAAAGGCCGCCACCACCGCCGCCGTCGAGGCAAGGCGCATCAGCTTGGCCGCGTGTTCTCGGGTGATGGGGGCTGTGGTCATGGGTGGCTCTCCGGGCGAGAGTCATCGCCTCGCCCCCCACCCAACCCTCCCCCTAAAGGGAGAGGGTTTTTTGGCCCGGTTCGCCACAACAACCTCGCTCTAATTCCCTCTCCCTTTAGGGGGAGGGCCAGCCGACGAAGGTCGGCATTCGGCTCCCGGGTGGGGGGCGGTGCCAGTCTCGTTCTCACCACACCGTTCCTCACGGATAAAGCTTCTCCGTCACCCAGGCGCTGCCCCATGTCGTTCCCGGCGCCGGCGTGTAGACGAGCCGGTCGTGGAGGCGGAAGGGGCGGTCTTCCCAGAATTCGATGTAAGTGGGCCTGATGCGCAGGCCCGACCAATGCGGCGGGCGCGGGATGGTACCGATGGGGTGCTTTGCCGTGAAGAGCGCCACGCGCTTTTCGAGGTCGAAGCGGTTCTGCATCGGGCGGGACTGGATCGAAGCCCAGGCGCCGAGCTGGCTGGAGCGCGGGCGCGAATGGTAATAGTCGTCGGCCTCCTGGTCGCTCACCACCTCGACATGGCCCTCGACACGTATCTGACGGCGCAAGGACTTCCAATGCAGCACGATGGCGGCCTTCTTCGTCGCCAATATCTGCGTGCCCTTCTTGCTTTCGAAATTGGTGTAGAAGACGAAGCCCTGCTCGTCCCAATCCTTCAAGAGAACCATGCGCACCGAGGGCATGCCGTCGGTGCCGACGGTCGCCAAGGCCATGCCGTTGGGGTCGTTGGGCTCGGTGGCCTCGGCCTCCTTGAACCAGGCGGCAAATTTCTGAAACGGCTCACCCCAGGGATGGCGGGCTTCCGTGTCCAAGGCGCCGCCGGCCTCGTCAACAACACTGTCGGTCATGATCTTGCTTCCATCACAATACGTTGACTGCATTCTATAGCATTGAATTCGGAACGGGTTGACGCCATTTTCGTTGCGATTGCGGTGCCGATTCACGTGCCATTTTGACACAGGTTCCCAGATGCCGACGCAAAGCCTTACCCGTTCTATTGCCAAACCGATCAGCCTGTTGCTGGTGGCAAGCCTTGCCTTGCCGCTTGGCGCCTGTTCGTCCAATTCCTATGGCGGATCGTCGCAGAATACCGGCACGGTGCTGGGGGCGCTGGGCGGCGCAGCGGCGGGTGCCGCGATCGGCGGCAAGGATAATTGGTGGTGGGCGGCGGGCCTCGGCGCGCTTGCGGGCGGTGTCGTCGGCAACCAGGTCGGCGCCTATCTCGACGCCCGAGACCAGCAGCGCTCGTACCAGAACGCCAATTACGCGCTCAACAAGGTGCCGGATGGGCAGAAGGCGACCTGGTCCAATCCGCAGAACCAAACGAGCGGTTACACGAAGCCCATAGAGACGACAAAAACCGCTTCGGGCCAGACCTGCCGCGAGTTCCAGACCGGTGTGACAGCGCAGGGACAAAGCAGCACCGGTACCGGCACGGCCTGTCGCCAGCCTGATGGCACTTGGAAAATCATCCGCTAACCCCTATTTTTCGCCATGATGATCATTTCTCGTGGCGGAAAATTTCATGCCGGATCCCTATAAGACGCTCGGCGTCGGCCGCCTCGCCACGGCGGACGAGATCAAGAAGGCTTATCGCAAGCTGGCGAAGAAGCTGCATCCCGACGTCAATCCCGGCGACAAGAAGGTCGAGACCCAGTTCAAGGAGATCACGGCCGCCTATGACATGCTCTCGGATGCCGAGAAGCGCCGGAAATATGATCGCGGTGAGCTCGACGATAACGGCAATCCGCGCCCGGGTGCGGGCTTCCATGCCGGCAATCCCTGGGGTGCCGCACGCGGTACCGGCGGGCAACAAGGCCGCGCCCGCACGGCCAAGGACTTTGGGCTAGACGAAGAAGACAATGACGAGATCTTCAAGGACTTTTTCGGCTTCGGCCGCGGTCGCGCCAATTTCAAGATGCGCGGCGCCGACGTCACCTATCGGCTGGAAGTCGATTTCCTCGACGCGGCGTTAGGGGCAAAGAAGCGCGTCAACCTCACCGACGGCAAGACGATCGACGTGACGCTGCCGGCAGGAACTGAGGACGGCGCGCAGCTGCGCCTCAAGGGCCAGGGCATGCCCGGCCAGGGCGGCGCCGCCAATGGCGATGCCTTCGTCGAGGTCAGCGTCAAGGCGCATCCCTATTTCGAGCGCGACGGGTTCGACATTCTGCTCGAATGCCCGATCAGCTTGCAGGAGGCGGTGCTGGGCGGCACCATTGAAGTGCCGACCATCGACGGCCGCGTCGCCTTGAAAGTACCCGTGGGCAGCAATTCCGGCACCCAATTGCGCCTGAAGGGCAAGGGGCTCACCAACGCCAAGACCAAGCAGCGTGGCGATCAATATGTGCGCTTCGTCGTGACCCTGCCTAAGAATGTCGATGCCGATCTCGAAAAGGCGATCCGCGAGTGGGCGAAGCAGCACAGCTACGATGTGCGGGCGAAGTTCACTTCTTGAGATTCACGAGAGCGACGCCGCCAAGGGCCAGCACGCCGCCGACGATCCCGAGCAAGCTCGGTGTTTCGCCGAGCCACAGGAAGCCGATGAGGGTCGCCACCGGCGGCACGCAGTACATGAAATTGGAGGCGCGGCTCGCCGGCATTTTCGACAGCACGATCGCCCAGGTGCCATAGGCGACGAGGCTCGGCACGATCCCCAGATAAACCGCCGACCAGATCGCCTCGTTGGTGGCCAGCGGCGCCTGTTCGAGCACGCCAGGCAAAGCCGGCGCCAGCAGCACCGCGCCGATGATCATGTTCCAGGCCGAAACGGTGAGCGGCCTGTGCCGCTGGAACAAGGGTTTCTGCACGATGGTCGAGATCGAATTGCAGAAAGCCGAGCCCAGGATCAGCAGGGCACCGAGATCGATCTTCATCTCCGACCCTTCGCCCAGCGCGATGAGCCCGATGCCGGCGAAGGAGAGGAACGTCCCGGCCCAGGCCCATTTTCCGAAACGCTCGCTTAAGAAAACGATCGCGAACAAGGCGGTGATGATCGGGTTGACGTTGATGATGAAGCTCGCCGGTCCCGCCGAGACCGTCTGCTCACCGATATTGAGGAGGATCGTGTAGAGGAAGACGAAGAACAGGCCGCCGGTCGCAAAGCGCCAGATTTCGCCGAGCTTTGGGAGCGCCGGGCGGGTCGCGATGAGGAAGAGGGCTGCCGGCAAGGCGGCGATGGCAAAGCGCGCGGCACCAAGTTCCACCGGGCCGAAACCGGTGAGGCCGGCGCGGATCGCTGGAAAGGCCGAGGCCCAGGCAAGGATGGTCACGAAAAGGGCGCCGAAAGTGCCCCGGGAGAGGCCCGTTTCGGCCCCCAAAGCGGGCGGTTTTCCAGCCGAAATTGCGGTGTTCGTCATCTCAAAACCCATCCTGATGCCTGTCGTCCGGACACTCTCGCGGAGTGCGAGCTCCTTGACAAACGAACATTTCACCCTTCAGCTGTGAGCATGTATCACAGCTCTCTTCCCCCTCTCGACACCCTGCGCGCCTTCGAGGCGGCGGCCCGCGGCGGCTCCTTTTCGGCCGCCGCCAGCACCCTCAACCTCACCCATGGCGCCATCAGCCGGCAGATCGCCAAGCTCGAACACTGGTTGGGTCTCAGGGTCTTCGACCGCCAGGCGCGCGGCGTCAGCCTGACGCCTGAGGGCCAGCGGCTTTACTTGCGGACCAACGAGGCCTTCGCGCTCATCGCCGACACGTCAGAGCGGTGGACCGAGCAGCGTGGGTCAGCGGTGGTGCGCCTCTCCTCCATCCCATCGGTCTGCGGATTGTGGCTGATGCCGCGGTTGAAGCGCTTCGAGGGCGGCAAGCCATCCTTGCGCATCACATTGTCGGTCGAGCATCGCCATGTCGATCTCGCGGATGAAGGCATCGACCTTGCGATCCGCTGCGGGCGGGGTGCCATTCCCGATCGTATCTCGATGCAGCTGTTCGAGGAGCAATGCTACCCGCTCGCCTCGCCGGAACTGGCACGCGAAATCGCGCCCCATGGCGATGCGGCGCGCCTCCTCGATCACACGCTGATCCATGATTCGGACGCCACTGGTTGGCGCGCCTGGTTCAGCGCACAGGGCCTCGATTTTCGCCCGCGCGCGCATGACCGGCGCTTCGAAGATTATAACCTTGTTCTCGACGCGGCCATGAGCGGGCTCGGCATCGCGCTGGCCCGGCCGCCACTCGCAGAAAGCCTCGTCAAGCAAGGAAAACTCGTCGCCCTCGACAAGCGCACGGTCATCAACCCGTCATCCTATTGGCTGGACCGCCCGCATGGCGCGATGCGCGATGCCGCGCGCGCGCTTGCACGGCGCATCGGCCACGAGGCGGGGCTCGGCGCGGATGTGATCGCAGGATTCGTCAACGACGCGCGTTGAACTGCTATGCGTTTGGGCAGCAGCGGCAACTTTCAGCACAATTCGTAAGCGCTTTTCCCCGCATGTCACATATCGATGTGAAAAGTGCGAAGCCTGAAAGAAATGCACTAGCGCGGTGAGATGTTTGTGAGGTATCGGAGAAATTGCCGGGAACAAATCGCATGAAGCGCGATTAGGCACAACGGCACAGAGCACGCGTTTATTCCGAAAATTCGTTCGCAAGAAACGTCGGAAGCAGATGGCGGCAAGGATGGATGGGACGAGGCAGAAATTTTCTGCCGCAGAATTGGACAACCGTCAGGGGCGATAGGGAAAGACCATGACCAATGTGACCATGGTGGCATTCTGGGTCGCTTCTCTGCTTTTCCTGGGTGGCGGATTACTCGCCCTCAGCGTCTTCGCGCTCTAAAAAGGGCACGGGACGAGGCAAGGAAACGATCTCGATAGCAACCACCGGCAAGATCTTGGCCGGCATAGCCTTCCGCGCGCGGGCCGAAAGCGGCCGCCGCGGTAAGCGGCTGTCCAGCACTTTTGGTTTTGACGCCCTTCTTGCCTAAAGAAGCGGCACCCTTCAAAGATATCTCCGCTGCAAAATCAACACCGACGCCATTTGGGAGCGGTCGCATCATGTGCGGGCGATTCGTGCAGAAGAAGCCGGTCAGCGAGCTGGAGAGCTTCTTCGACATCAAAGGCCCGCTGCCCAATTTCGAGCCACGCTACAACGTGGCACCGACGCAAGAGGTGGCGGTCGTCGTGATGGGGCCGTTGCACCGCCAGATCGCAATCAAGAAATGGGGCCTCATCCCCGCCTGGTCGAAAGAGGGCAAGGCGGAATTCGCCACCTTCAATGCGCGGGCGGAATCGGTGCGGGAGAAACCCACCTACGCCCGAGCCTTTCAGCAGCGTCGCTGCATCGTGCCGGCCGACGGCTTCTACGAATGGACCGGACCGAAAGGTGCCAAGGTTCCGCATCTTTTCGAACGCGTGGATGGCGCGCCGCTGGCCCTTGCCGGTCTCCATGAGACCTGGCGCTCAAAGGACGGCAAGGAGCAGATTCAATCCTTCACCATCGTCGTCACCGCCGCCAATCGCTGGATGTCCTTCTATCACGAGCGCATGCCGGTGATTCTGGAAGCCGCAGATTTCGATACCTGGCTCAAAGGTACGCCGAATGAAGCGGCACCCCTGATGCACGCGGCAGCGGAAGGTGCGCTGAAGGAACGCGTGGTTTCGACGCTGGTCAATAATGTGAAGAACGAAGGGCCGGAATTGGTGGGCTAAGCGGTCTTGCGCTACCCCGCCCTTTCCTGCGGCATGCAATCGCCGAGGTGACCTTGCGGCTGCTGCTGCAGGCCCGGGGCATTTCCTGCACGATCGCCTTTCCAGCCGCGCGGCCGATGATGCCGATTGTCCGGCGTATGGTGACGTTGCTGGTGGAAAGTCCCGAAAAGGGCCGGCCAAACCCCAGGCAACAGCTTCAACACAGCCAATCTTCACCACCCGTTAACACTTCGCTTGCCACACTTCCGCGTGTTGGTGACGGCACTGGCGCAACCCCCAATTGATCTATGGTTAAGATTGGAGGGGGTTAAGATCGGGACAGCGCCGGTTCCAGGGTGAGCGAAAAGGTGACGGCCAAAATGGGTGCCGATTTCGTCAAACCGGATCGAGCGTCGTTCAAGCTGATCGATACGGAAGCGCCGAGCTTCCGTTCGTTGCGCGCCGATGCGCTTTACCGTTATTGGCAGTCGCGCCGCGAGGACGCGTTGCCGACGCGCGCAGATATCGACCCGGCCGAGATCAAATCGCTGCTGCCTTATGTGCTGATCGTCGACATTCATCGCAACCCATTCCGCATCTATTACCGGCTGGTCGGCACGGCCGTCGTGCATTTCTCAGGGCTGGATTTCACCGGCACCTTCCTTGACGAACTGGCCTTCGACATCTGCGCCACGCAGGATCTGGTCGATGCCTACCGCATCGTCTGCGACAAGCGGCAGCCCGGTATCGGCATGGCCTTTGCCCAGCTCAATCACCAGACGGCGCTGGATGTCGAATATGTGATCTGCCCGCTCGCCAATGCCGCGAGCGAGATATCGCAATGCCTGGTCCTGGAGGATTATGTCGCCAAGGAAGGCATGGATATCGGGCGTCTGCGCCTCGCCCGCCAAGCGTAGCCAGCCAGCGCAAATTCCGGGAGCGCCTGCCCTGCCCGGTGCCGATGCTTGAAGCGTGGCCGTTTTCACCTAAATCTAAGGCAGACCTGCAACCGACCAAATCCCCCCGCGTCATTTCAGCCACAAGCGAGAAAGGCGGGCAGTATGAAGCGATCAGCCAGATACATTGTCCTTGCCGCCCTTTTGGCGGCGCTGGGCGCACTTGGACCGGCTTTCGCCGATAGTGGCCAGCTGCGCGATCCAACACGGTGCGGGACCGGCCCCGCCAATTGCACCAAGCTGCCGCCCATGGGGAACGACACGCGGCGCAATGAGCCGCGCGGGCCATCGAGCGAGCCCCGGCATAGGCTCAAAGACAGGCCGAGCCTGATGCATACGTCGCCACTGCCGAGCGAGGGTCTGCAACGCAATCTCGATTCACCGGGTTCCACAGGCCTCGACAAGGGTTCCACCGGCATCACGCAATATCCGCGCAGGAAATCGGTCGGGCACTGACCCCGTGCGTTAACCTTAATTGGTCAGAAGATAGCGGCATCACCCTGGAACCGGCCCCGCAGCAACCCCGTTTCTTCCATTGAGGCGCCCGACGCTCGAAGGGCGATTTTCGGTGGAGGTTTCGTGATGCGAATGCGACATCTCGTGATCGGAACGATGTTGCTGCTGGGTGGCCTGAATACAAATGCCGCCGCCGCTGATGGCGAGCTCGACGCCGCCCATGTTCTCAATATAAGCGCCCGGGCCAATGCCGCCGTCACACCATCGGTTTCGGAGCAGGAAGCAAAGCTTTGGATTCTCAATTCCGGCTATGATCAGGTATCCGGCTTAGTGGCGGTCGGCCCCGGCATCTATCAGGGCACGGCGCTGTCGAATGGCGACACATATGACGTGGTGGTGGATTCCGCCGGCAATGTGCTGGGCGTCAAAGAATAGAAAATCGAGGTGGCGGGTTTGGCTCGCCGCCGCTCTGCTGCCGTTTCTGTTTTCGCCCGCAGCAGCTTTCGCACAAAACAATACGGGCTATCCCAGCGGCACCAAATGCGGCGACCTCATCGAGCCGCGACGTTCTGCTTGCAAGGATGCCTTCGATCCGCGCCCCAACCCGCGCGAGACCATCAACCGGCCGCCGTCAAAAGCCGTGACACCACCAAAGGCGCAGTCCCTGGGGCAAGATGCCTTTCCGACCAATCCCAAAATATCAAACACCGTACCGCCACCGATTCTGAAGAAACAGCATCAGTGAGAAAGGGTGTCGTCTGATCGATGCGGATGATGCGCACCGAGCAAGCTGGTCCCTTCGGCATCGCCGATAATGACCGGACGGTGCCATTGCCGCAGTTCGGGTATGCGGCCCTCCGGCGCCGCAGGTGGTTCGAAATGACTGAAGGGCTGCCATCGCCGATCGGCATAGGTGAGAATCTCACCCCTGGCGGCCGCCACCAAGGCGAGGCCGCCGGCAATATCCCAGATGTTCGGCCGTTCGAAGCGCGCTACGCGCAGCAATCCCGCCGCCACGAAGGCGCATTCGATCGCGGCCGAGCCGGTCTTCCTGACCTCCCATGGCAAATCCACATCCGGCACCGCTTGCGGCTCACCCGCCAGGCGCCGGCGAATGCCGGGATTGAGGCGCGGACGCAAGGCTTCGCCATCGAAACAGACATCGCCGCCGAGGCAGGCATGATAGATGCCGGCATAGAGCGCGTGGCTGGCCGAGCACCAGATCGCCCCCGCGATCGGCCGGCCGCGATGCAGGACGCCGATCGAGGCGGCGAAAAGTGGAAAGCCGTTGATGAAATTCGTGGTGCCGTCGATCGGATCGATCGCCCAGAGGAAATCGCTTTCGCGGCCCGAGGAATCCCTGATCTCCTCACCCAGAATGTCATGGGTGGGGAAGGTTTCGGCAAGACGCATGCGGATCATGCGCTCGACATTCTGGTCGACCTCAGAGACCGGATCGCGGAAGAGATTGATCGGCCGCACCGTTTTTGCCGCCTGCTCGACCACCTTCACCGGGTCCACCGCCTTGTAGCGGATGGTGACGGCGCGGCCCAATTGCTGCACAATTTCGCTACCGGCAAGATGCGCCAAATCGACCGCCATCTGTTCGATCTTGCGCAATAATTCCGCGTCGAGATCCGGGATGCCATCCGCCGCCGCAGCGACGGGATCGACGCCCGGATCGCCACGCACCAGATGGATGCTCATGGCCGTATCTCCGATTGTTCCGGGTCTAGATTGGTTGGTGGGGAAGGTGCTGCGCGGTCGCGGTCAGACGGCACCAATATATCCAGCCGCTCGGCCAGAAGCTCAACGCTGACGACGCCAGCACGATCGCCGGCATGGCTTGGCGTCTCCGGCGCGAAATCGTCGATGCGCAGCGGATCGTCCCGCCAGTCGATCTCGATCCGCCGCGCACGCGTCGCCTTAAGTGGCGGAACCTCGCTCGCACCGGCATCGATCCAATTGAGCACCGCCGCGCGCTGGTCGGGAGCGATCGTCACCACGTCGAAATATCCATCGCCGAGATCTGCACCCGGTGCCAGGCACAGGCGCGAGCCGGCATGCTGGATATTCATCGCTTCCATCAGCAGCAGCGGCCCCGGGCATTGGGCGCCGTCGAGCCAGATGCGCGAGTGCAGCGGCTCGGCATGGAGGAGCGCATGACGAAAGGCCTCGCGCCCCAAGCGGATGCTGTCGGCGGGGGAAACGCCATCGGTCTTGAATTGCAGGATGGTCTTGGCAAGGGGGCCGAGGCCCACCGCTTCGACGAAGCGCGTCTCGCCCCAGGGTCCGCTGACGCGGCCGATATCGAGCTGACGGTGCTCGGCATGACGCCAGGCCGTGACGATCTCGTTCCCTGATCCCGGCTGTGCCGGATCAACGATGCCTAGCGATTGCGCGATATTGTTCGCTGTGCCGAGCGGCACGATGGCGATGGCGCGCTTCTGGAACGGGAGCTTGGCCAGAATACGCGCGACCGTGCCGTCGCCGCCCGCCAGTACCACCATGTCGCTAGGGCCGGCAAGGCAGCGGTCGAGTTCCGGATCATGCGACGCACAATGATGCACCTTGAGGCCGCCGGCTTCAAGCGCCGTGGTGAGCTCGTCAGGGCTGATATGCCCTGTACCCGCCGATTTGTTATGAACGAGAAGTGTCTGCATAGTCACCCAACACGCTGAAATTCCTGCCGTTCCCCGTCGACTGCGGGGACATAAGCAATGAGGGCGCCCCGAAGGACGCCCTCATCCCGTCGCCTCAGGCAGCACCGTCACGTCGCTCACATCGCGGGACGCGATCTAAGAAACGCTTGGACCCGCACTGCACATAGGCGATGGCCGAACTTTCGGGGTCAGATCATGCGCCCGTCAAATCATCGGCAGGCGTGGATCCTGGCGGGCGCGGGCGATCTCTTCTTCCGAAAAGGCGCGACCACGCTCGTCGAACTGGCGCCAGCCATTGTCGCGAAACATGTCGCGCCGCTCTTCGACATCGACATGGTCATGGGCATGGAGGATGTCATCAACGACGCCGACGCGGTCTTCGACCACGCGCACCGAGACCAGGCTGCCGCCGCGCCGGACGCCTTCAGCGTAGAGATGGGCATCCTCCTCGGAAACGCCGGAACGTGTGAGCGCGCCGACGATGCCGCCGCCAATGGCACCGGCTATGGCACCGGCCGCCGCACCGACGGCCGTGGCGGCGAGCCAGCCCGCTGCGGCGACCGGCCCAATTCCTGGAATGGCGATGATACCGAGGCCGGCAAGAAGACCGGCGCCGCCGCCTATCAGCGAGCCGGCTCCGGCACCGTCAGCCGCGATGTCGCCCGCAGTTTCCTTGTCAACGCCGACGGCGTAATGCCGGTCGACATTGTTGGAGACCAGACTGATATCGGCCGCGGGAATACCGGCATCTTCCAGCGCCCGCACGGCGGCCGCGGCCTCGTCATAACGGTCGTAAAGCGCGCTTACGGTCCGGGTCATGGCTAATCTCCGTCTTGGTCAAGAGCTGGACGACTTGACGGATGAATGCCGCAATGAAGACGGACGTTCCGCGCCGCGGCGGATAATCCGGCCGCGGCGCGTCGTTTCGGAGATTTCGATTTTGCGGGAGCTGTTTCAGGGCAGCAGCACTGTATCGACGACGTGAATGATGCCGTTCGACTGGCGCACATCGGCGATCGTCACCATGGATTTATCGCCCTTCATATCGCTGACGACGATGCCTTTTGCGGTCTGTTCGAGCGTCAGATCCTCGCCATTCACCGTCTTGAGCATCGCCTTGCCGTTCCCCTTGGCGATGTCGGCCATCAATGTCTTGGCATCCAGCGTGCCGGGCACCACGTGATAGGTGAGGATGGAGGTGAGCGTTGTCTTGTTTTCGGGCTGCACCAGGCTCTCCACCGTGCCGGCCGGCAATTTCGCGAAGGCGGCATTGGTCGGTGCAAAGACCGTGAATGGGCCCGGGCCCTGCAGCGTTTCGACCAGGCCTGCTGCCTTCACCGCCGCGACCAGGGTGGTGTGGTCCTTCGAATTCACCGCATTATCGATGATGTTCTTCGATTGATACATCGGAGCGCCGCCCACCATCGGGTTAGTATTGTCGGCCTGGGCCGCGCAGCCGGCCGCGATCACGCACGCCAGCAGCGTGCCGAGCATCTTCGCTTTCATCGAACGCCTCTTTGAAAAGGGTTGCCGTGAAGCTGTTCCGCTTCACTGACGCTTGCTACGGCTGTCGCGCGCGGACAGATGCGTATTGAACAATCTTTTTTCGCCGCACTGATCTGAGAGCGGTCCCTTGCCGTAGGAAATCGCGCCAACGCGGCAGGCCCGCGCCAAGAACGGCACGGCAAAGCGGTTCGACGCGTTGCAGCACCGCATGGGCCGCGAGTCCGGCGCTCAAACCCAGCGCGATATAGATCGGCGCCCGCCATCGGGTCGGCAAGTCGAAATCGCTCAGCCAGGCGAAATAAGGGAGCGTATGGAAGAGATAGATGCTGAAACTCGCCGCGGCGAAAACAGTCAACGGCTTTGCCAATACGCTCGGCAAATAGAGCCGCGTCGACCACAGCAGCAAAGCGGCGCCCAGCAGCAGGAGCAGGGCGCGGACCCAGACGATCGTGAAGCCAAGCGTGCCCTCCCCCGCCATCAAACCGATGACGACGGCAGGGACGACGACACTCATAATCGCCTTGCGCTGCGGCGTATCGGCGAAATAGAGGCACCAACCAAGGAGCGGCACATAGAGAATGCGCGGCGTGAAGAAATAGCGCATTTCGCCAAGATCGAGGAAATGATCGGCCAATGGCCGCGAGGCCACGGCCAAAGCCAGCCCCAGCAGGCCCGTCGCGAAAGGCCTTCGCAAGGCAGCGCGGCGCAGACGCCCCCAGGTGAAGAGCGCCGCTGTCAGAACCAGGATCTGCGCATAGGCTTCGACGAACCAGAATGTGATGAGTGGCGAACCTTCGGTGCTGTACCCGTCAAGCCCCAGATTGCCGACCAGGAGGAGGCTCTGCCAGGGAAAATCGCCGAGGACGAGGCAGAGTGCCAGCAGCAGCGGGTAATAGAGAATGACCGGGCGCAGACAAGGCTGCAGCATGCCCATGACATCGCCGGCAAAGAGCCGCCGCCCATGATGGCGCGCAAGATTGTAGCCCACCAGCATCAGCAGGACGGCGGCACCGCCTGCCATCGGCCACATCGTCGCGTGATGCAGCACGACCAGAAGGATGGCACTGCCACGCAAAGCAAGATCGGTATCGATGCTGCCGAGTGGCAGCACGAAGCGACGCGCACGCTGGGGCTGCACTTGTGCGGCAAGGGCCGCAAGATCCCCGACCGACCAATGCTCCCACCCTCGCGGTAGCGGGTCGATATGCGGCTTCAGGGCCAGGGATAATTCGACGAAGCTCAAGGAATCGCCACCGAGGCTGGCAAAGCTGTCGACATCCTCGATATGGCGCGGCGCGAAGATCTCGGCAAAAGCGGCACCCACCGGCGAGCGCGGCGGCGGCGTAGTCGCGGCATCAACAAAGAGCGCCGCCAAGGCACGGTAGTCGATCTTGCCGCTGCTCCCACGCGGGAGATGCAGCACGACCAGCGCCTTCAGGCAGCTGGCGGGAAGCCGCGTCAGCTGGCGCGTACGGGCCAGTGCCGGTTCGATATCGGCTGCGGCCGTGACGGCGATCAGGATATGGCGGTCATCGCCTGTGACCGTTGCCGCCAAGCCAACCCGCTGGAGATCGGCTTCGACAGCATCATGGGCGATGCGCAGGCCGGCGATCTTCGAGAAACGCTGCCGCCGGCCGACGAGGCGGAAATGACCGGAAGGATCGCGCAAGGCGAAATCGCCGGTCGCAAGTTCCGCACACTCGGCCCCGCCTGCGAGATCGGCGCGGCTTTGCGCATAGCCCATCATCACGTTGGGTCCGCAATAGACGAGTTCGCCCATCACACCTGTTTCGGCAATCTCGATCCCGTCCTCATCGACCAGGCGGAAGGCACCGCCGGGTATGGCGCCACCGATGCAATCCGCATGCGCCAAGGCATCGCCAGGCGGCAGATAAGCCATGCGCGCGGTCGCCTCCGTCTGGCCGTACATGACAAAAAATTCGCCACCTTGCGATTTCATATGTAGGGCATAGCGCCGCACCATCTCCGCGCTGAGGCGGCCACCGGCCACGGTCATGAAGCGCAAGGCAGGCAGGCAGGCATCCCGGAAACCGATCTGCTCCAGCAATTCGAAGGAATGAGGGACGCCGGAAAGATTGGTGCAGCCGGCCGCATGGATGCGCGCGATGAAACCGGGACTGAGGATCGAGCCGCCCGGAAAATAGAGGCTGGCACCGGCGGCAAGATGCGCATGCAGCACGGACAGCCCATAGGAATAATGGAGCGGCAGAATGAGCGCGCTGCGGTCCTGGGGTGTTAGAGCCAGATATTCGGCAATCGCCGCGGCATTGCTCTCGACATTGCGGCGCGACAGCCGCACGAGCTTCGCGGCCCCCGTACTGCCGGAGGTGGAAAGCAGCAAAGAGAGATCGGGATGACAGTCATTCGCCGCCGCAGGCGCCGGCTTGAGATCAAGCGCGCCGCCCGCCGCGTGGATATCCGGGCGATAGCATGCGGCAAGCTCCGCCAGGCGTGCGCTATTGCCCGCATCGCAAGGCGGCAGCGGCAGGATCGGATGTCCGGCCTGGAGGGCCGCGAGATAGGTGACGATCGCATCCGGCGTCGGTTCTGCCGCCCAGAAGATGAGCCGGCGCCCCGAGCCCAATTCCGCCCGGCGCTCTTCGATTCGCGCAGCGAGCCCGGCATAGGTGATTTCAACCCCATTGGCGAAGACGAGGGCCGGCCTTTCCCCAAGGTCGGGCAACCGATTCAGAAATGCGACAGCCATAGTAAGCCTCAGACGACACGGCACGCCCTTCCTTTGCGGAAAAAGGGCGTGGCACCTGTTGCAGGTAGGGCTGGCGGGATCGTTTGAAGCCTTCGAAAAAGGGCCGTATCCCATTGGCTGCCAGCACAGATGAAGGATGCGGTGCGACCCGTCAAGGCGCCGCTATGCCGCAGCTGCCAGGAAGCCAGCCACCCGCAGCGGCGGCACCGTAAGGGGGGATGCTGACGGCCGGCTGAAGGGCCACCGCAGTCCAGGATCCTTTATCCGCGCCACCTCATTTGCGCGCGCCGGGCATGCTGTTCCACCGAATTGACCGATACGCGTTATGGTGTAGGATGCCGGCCATAACCTTTGTTAATCAAGTAATTGGGGTCAATATATGAGTGATGTGAAAGGCTTGATGGCGGGTAAGCGCGGCCTGGTCATGGGTGTCGCCAATGACCGGTCGATCGCCTGGGGTATCGCCAAAGCCGTCGCCGCCCAGGGTGGCGAACTTGCCTTCACCTATCAGGGCGAGGCGCTGGAGCGCCGCGTGAAGCCGCTTGCGCAGTCGATCGGCGCGGATATCGTCGTGCCCTGCGACGTGACCGATGATGCCAGTATCGATGCCACCTTCGCCACGCTGAAACAGCGTTGGGGCAGCCTCGATTTCGTCGTCCATGCCATCGCCTTCTCCGATAAGGAGGAACTGAAGGGCAAATACGTCAACACGACGCGGGGCAATTTCGCGCGCACGCTGGACATCTCCTGCTTCAGCTTCACCGCGGTCGCCGATCGTGCCAAGGATCTGATGCCCAATGGCGGCTCGCTGGTGACGCTCACTTACCTCGGCGCCGAACGCGTCATGCCGCATTACAACGTGATGGGTGTCGCCAAGGCAGCGCTCGAATGCTCGGTGCGCTACCTCGCCGCCGATCTCGGCGAGCTTGGCATCCGCGTCAATTCGATCTCGGCCGGCCCAATCAAGACCTTGGCCGCCTCCGGCATCGGCGATTTCCGCCAGATCCTGCGCTGGAACGAACTCAACGCACCGCTCACCCGCAACGTCACCATCGAAGATGTCGGCGGTGCCGGCCTCTATCTCGTCTCCGATCTTTCCAGAGGCGTGACCGGCGAACTGCATCATGTCGACAGCGGCTATAACGTCGTCGGCATGCTGCGCCCGGAATCGGCGCCGGAACTGACCGAGATGCTGCGCAATTTTTCGAAGACCGAATCTTAAGGCATGTCGCATAACAGTTTCGGGCATCTCTTCCGCTTCACGACCTGGGGTGAAAGCCACGGCCCTGCCTTGGGCTGCGTGGTCGACGGCACACCCCCCGGCATCGCCATCGACACTGCGGAGATCCAGCATTGGCTCGATCGCCGCAAGCCGGGCCAGTCGCGTTTCGTGACGCAGCGGCGCGAGCCGGACACGGTCGAAATCCTCTCCGGCATGTTCGAGGGCAAGACCACGGGCACGCCCATCTCGCTGATGATCCGCAACGAGGATCAGCGCAGCAAGGATTACGGCAAGATCGCGGATCAGTTCCGCCCGGGGCATGCCGATTACACCTATTGGGCCAAATATCAGGGCATTCGCGACTATCGCGGCGGCGGGCGATCCTCGGCACGCGAGACAGCGGCACGCGTTGCTGCCGGGGCAGTGGCGCGCAAGGTGCTTGACCACATCGTGCCCGGTGGCATCGAGATCAAAGGCGCCCTGGTGCAGATGGGGCATTTGAAGATCGATCGCAGTGCCTGGGATTGGGCGGAGGTCGAGAACAATCCCTTCTGGTCCCCCGATGCTGCGACCGCCATCGTGTGGGAAGAGTTCCTGGATGGCGTGCGCAAATCCGGCTCCTCGACCGGCGCCGTCATCGAAGTGGTGGCGAAGAACGTGCCGGTGGGCCTGGGCGCACCGCTCTATGGCAAGCTCGATGCCGACCTCGCCGCAGCGATGATGAGCATCAATGCGGTGAAGGGTGTCGAAATCGGTGCCGGCTTCGACTCAGCCAGCCTTTCCGGCGAAGACAATGCCGATGAGATGCGTATGAAGGATGGCAAGGTCTCGTTCCTCTCCAACAAAGCAGGCGGGATTCTTGGCGGCATTTCGACGGGCCAGGATGTCGTCGTTCGCTTTGCCGTGAAGCCCACCTCCTCCATCAACACGCCGCGCCAAGGTGTCACCACCAGGGGCGAGGATGTCGATGTGGTGACGACCGGACGCCACGACCCCTGCGTCGGCATCCGCGCCGTGCCGGTGGGCGAGGCGATGATGGCCATTGTGCTCGCCGACCATCTGCTCCGCCATCGCGGCCAGATGGGCTAAAGACATCGGCCCGATCTTCATCTTATGTTAGCTAATTATTCCTAGCATGATCGGCGGAATTGGCCCATTGGCGCCATTCTGGGGAAATCCGGGACATGCAGCAGCAGGTGCATTGGCAAGCGGCACAGGGCGCCGAAAGTACGGCGCTTAGGGGACTCGAGGCGGCTTGGGCCGGCTGGGGACAAGGCGGCCGTTTGCCGTCGCGTGCACTTTTCGATCCGATGGATTTTCCCGATCTGCTGCCTTGGATGGTCCTGGGCGAGGTCGTGCCGCCGGCCGCCAAGACGATGCGCGGCTACGACATCCTGCTGCGTTATCTCGGCAGCGAGTTCGAGCGCTATTTCAAGGCCGGCAGTCTGACGCGGATCCATATCAGCGATGTCGGTGCGCCCTATACCGAGCGCTGGTTCGCGGTTTATGACGCGGTCATCGCCAAGCAGCGTCCGCTTTATTTCACCGGCGCGCCATTTGGCACCGGCTATGAGTATCTGCCGCTGGAGATGCTGGCCTTGCCGCTCGCCAAGATCGATACGCCCGATATCGGTTTCGTACTCTTCGCCTTTGCGCGGCTTGAAATCGCCTAGGATTCTTCACCGATTGATCGGCGCACGACCCGCTCTATGCTGGCTGTTCCATGCAGCAGGAAGATTCGCGCTGGCACCGGATTGACGGCCCCCTCGACGCCAAGCTCAAAGGGCTTCGCGACCTGTGGCTGATTTGGCGCGGGACGGAGACGCTAGCGCCCACCAGCCGTTTTGAGCCGCAAAGCGTGACCGATCTTATGCCATGGATCGTGCTCGCCGACGTCATTCCCGGTACCGAAGGCACAAGGGACTATGATATCGAAACCCGCTTTATCGGCTCGGCCTTCGCGCAATACTTTTCGGCCGATCATGGCCAGCGCATGAAAGTAAGTGCCATCGGCGCGCCGTTTACCGAAAGATGGTTCAATGTGGCGGACGCCGTACTGGCGCAACGCGATTGCTGCAGCTTTCTCGGCGCACCTTATCTCAACAATTTTCCCTTCACACAGTTCGAAATGTGCGTGTTGCCCTTCACCACCGACGGCGCCCGGCTGGATTCGCTCCTATTCGCCTTCGCCATGTCGCTGGTAAAGCGCGACGCGTGAACTCATTTCCGGGTGAAGACGGCGACCAGTTCCGCGTGATGCGACCACAGGAACTGGTCGAGGACGGTGAGGCTCGTCATCGCAAAACCGGCATCCATCAGAATGCGCGCATCGCGGGCGAAGCTTGCCGGGTTGCAGGAGACGGCGACCACGCGCTTGACGATCGATTTTGCCAGCATGCGCGATTGCATTTCCGCCCCGGCACGTGGCGGATCGAACACCACCGCATCGAAGGGTTTCAGATCCTGCGGCGGCAAAGGCGATTGATCGAGATCGCGGGCGAGACCTTCGACACGCCCCGACAGCCGCGCACGGTTGATCGCGGCGGTAAGTGCGGCCACTGTCGGCCGGGCGCTGTCGACACTCAAGACCCGCGCCTGTTTTGCCAGTGGGAAACTGAAGGTTCCGCAGCCGCCATAGAGGTCGGCGACGCGCTTTGCCTTGCCAACGCCCTTGGTGACGGCGGCAACCAGCGCCGCCTCCCCTGAAAGACTCGGCTGCAGGAAGGCGCCGATCGGCAGATCGACCAGGATATCGGCAAAGCGCACCTGCGGCACGTGTTCCATGACGATGGGCTCAGGCTGGCGTTTGCCATGCGCCCAGGAAACGCGCGCGAAACCAGCTTGACGCGCGACGGCGATGAGCGGCTGGCGCCGGGCTTCCGGCAAATCGTCACCCGATTGCATGAGGATATCGAGACCGGACAAGGTCTCCGTCACCTGCAGATCCGCCGATTGCTTGTTGTGGAGCGCCACCATCGCAAGCGCGTTGAACTGCGGCAGGCTGGCACGTAAGGCCGGGGTGAGCAGCAGGCAATCCTCAAGCGGCACGATCTCGTGGCTCATCGCGGCATGAAAGCCGAGCGTCACCTGGTCCTTTTCCTTATGCGCGGCAAAGACCGCGCGGCGGCGCTCGCCGGGCGCCGTGCTGACGATCTCGGTCTTCTCGGGCATCGACAGCCCACGCGTTGCCAGAGTGGCTGCGACCTGGGCCTTCTTCCAGGCGCCGTATTCTTCCATCGACACATGCTGCATGGCGCAGCCGCCGCAGCGTGTGAAGACCGGGCATGGCGGCACGACGCGGTTGGGTGCCGCCGCCAGCACCTCGATCAGCCGCCCGGAAAAGGCATTGTGACCCCTCTCCTGCAGCCGCACGCGGACACGCTCGCCAGGCAAAGCATAGGGCACGAAGACGACGGCGCCGTCATGACGACCGATGCCGTCCCCTTGGGCCCCAAGCGACTGGATATCGAGATCGACGGTCAAGGGCTCGCTCATGCCACACCTTTCCTGGCCGCGATCAGGAATTCCTTATTGCCCTCGGGCCCCAGGATCGGGCTTTCGACGATGCCCAGCACCGACCAGCCCGGCAGATTCTCGAACCAGTTGCGGATGCGGGCGCAGACTTCTTCATGCAACGCCGCATCGCGCACGACACCACCCTTGCCCACCCGGTCGGGGCCGACTTCGAATTGCGGCTTGATGAGGGCGACACACCAGGCTTGCTCATTGGTCAAAGCGAGTGGCGCCGGCAACACCGTTTCCAGACCGATGAAGCTCGCATCGCAGACGACCATGTCGAGCGGATCGGGAATCTGCGCGGCCGTCAAATGCCGCGCATTGGTTTTTTCGAGGACGACGACACGGCTGTCCTGCCGCAGCTTCCAAGCAAGCTGGCCATGGCCGACATCAACCGCATAGACCTTGGCAGCGCCATGATGCAGCAGCACGTCGGTAAAGCCGCCGGTCGAGGCACCGATATCGGCGCCGATGCGGCCCGCGATCTCAAGCCCGAAGGCCTCAATGCCCTTGGCAAGCTTCAATCCACCCCGACTGACCCAGGGGTGATCCTGGCCCTTCACATTCAAGGGCGCTTCGAGCTGGATCTGGTCGCCGGCCTTATTGATGCGCTTGGTGTCGCTATAGACGAGGCCGGCCAGAATCAGCGCCTGCGCCTTGGCGCGGCTTTCCACCAGCCCCCGATCGACCAGGAGCTTATCGACGCGTTCCTTTGCCATCACGTCAATCTAGCACGAGGCGGCGGCGCGAAAGATAGAGGAAGCGCAGGAGCAGCATGGTGCCCGAAGCAGCTAGGCCCACGGCGAGTCCCCACCAGACACCAGGCCCTTTCACATCGAGCACATAGGCGAGCAGGATGCCACCGCCGATGCCGACCACCCAATAGCCGATGAAGGCGATCAGCATCGGCATCTTGGTGTCCTTATAGCCGCGCAAGGCACCCAGCGCCGACACCTGCAGCCCGTCGAAGAACTGGAAGATGGCGGCAATGGGAAAGAGCGTCATGGCGACTGCGATGGCGGCCGCGTTGGCAACATCGTCGAGATCGAGATAGAAGCCTGCCAGCCAGCGCGGCGCCAGCCACATGACGATGGCGGCCAGCAGCATCCAGGTCAGCGCCAGGCTGATGGCGGTGAAGCCTGCCTGCCGGGCGTCGGCTACCCGCCCGGCACCCAGCGCATAGCCGACACGCACGGTCCCCGCCTGGCCCATGGCATAAGGGATCATGAAGGTGATGCTGGTGATGTTGAGCACGATGTTGTGTGCGGCCAGCGTGTCTTCGCCAAAGCCGCTCATGGCCGTGGTGGAAGCGAAGAACATGCCGGATTCGAAGAGATAGGCGCCGGCGATGGGGGCACCCACCACCAGCATTTCCTTCATCAGCTTGGCATCACCCTGGAAGAGATGCCGGAAGATCGGATAATTGGTGAAAGGCCGCGCCCGGCGCACATAGAAGACGCCGAGCGCAAACTGCATCCAGCAGATGATCGTCGTAGCCAGGCCGATGGCCGGAACGCCCATGCCCTTCCAGCCGCCGAAGCCGAACATCAGCAGATAGAGGATGCCGACAAAGACCGGCAGGATAGAAAGGCCGATGACGGTGATCGCCACAGGCCGGCCCAGAATGGTGACGAAACTGCGGATCACCTGGAACCACAGGAACGGCGCCACCGAGGGGAGCGCCCACCACATCAGCTGTTCGATGACATCGATATCCAGCGAGAAATCCGGATAGCGCGCAGCAAAGAAGCGCAGGACCGGGCCGAGGCCCAGCATCACCAGCATGACCGGAACGGCGAGAATGGCACCGAGGCGCAGTCCCTGGCGCAGAATGCGCAGCAGCTCGTCGGGCTTGTCCGCGCCATGGGCATGGGAACCCATCGCCGCCACGGAATAGAGCGCACCCATGGCGAGGATCTTCGGCACATAGAGAAACTGCGCGCCGAAACCGCCGCTTGCCAGCGCATCCGTGCCGAGCATGCCCGACATCACGTATTCGCTGACGCCCATGGCCATTTCAACCAGCAGCGCAACGGCAATGGGCGCCGCCAAACCGATGGTAGCAAAAATATCCTGGATCAAGGGCAACCGGCTTTCCGCGGCGCCCTTCCGGGGGCCAGCGGAAAGGATCGTCATGTAGCTATCTCTGATTCGTCAGCTTTTACGGTTGATGACGAAGTCTGTCATCCAGCGCAAGGGATCGGCCTTGTGGCCGAAGGTTTCGAGATGGGCATTGGCCTGTTCGCCGAGCAGCTTCGCCTGCTGGCGCGCGCGCTCAAGCCCAAGGATCGAGACGAAGGTCGCTTTCCCCGCCGCCGCATCGGCCCCAGTGGGCTTGCCGGTTTCGGCTGCATCGCCCTCGGCATCCAGGAGATCGTCGACGATCTGGAAGGCGAGGCCCAGATCATGGGCATAGCCGATGAGGGCGTGGCGCTGGTCCTTCGAGGCATGGCCGAGGATGGCGCCGGCTTCGCAGGAGAAGGCAATGATGTCGCCGGTCTTCATGCGCTGCAGGCGGGTGATGGCGCCGATATCGAGCTGCTGGTTCTCGGCCCAGAGATCGATCATCTGGCCGCCGACCATGCCGTTGGCCCCGCCCGAAACCGCCAGCGCATAGCAAAGCTGGGCGCGCACATCGCCATCGGGATGCGTATCGGGATGCGAGAGCACTTCGAACGCCATGGTGAGCAGGCCGTCGCCAGCCAAGATCGCCGTCGCCTCGTCGAACTGCTTGTGCGTGGTGGGCTTGCCGCGACGCAAATCACTGTTGTCCATGGCCGGGAGATCGTCATGCACCAGGCTGTAGCAATGCAGCATCTCGATCGCCGCCGCCGCGCGCAGGGCGTATTCGTCATGCACGTCGAAGATCGCGGCGCTGTTCATCAGCAGATAGGGGCGGATACGCTTGCCGCCCACCATGGTGGCATAGCGCATGGCCTCGATGACGCGCGCTTCGGCACCTTCCACCGGCTTGATCAGCTCGGTGAGCTTGCGGTTGACCGACATGGCGGCATCATTCAGGGCTGTCTCGATGGACACTTTAACCTCGGCTTGCATGATCTGGATTTTCTTGTCTGTCAGTCGATATCGGCGGGAACGGCACTGGGCTTCCCATCGGCGCCCAGGACGATCTTCTCGACCTTGAGCTGTGCCTCTTTCAGTTTCATCTCGCAATGCTGTTTCAAGGCAGCGCCACGCTCATAGGCGCTGATCGCCTCGTCGAGCTTGTTGTCGCCGCGCTCGAGGCGCTTCACCAGATCCTGGAGTTCGGCCAAGGCCTCCTCGAAGCTCATCCCGGCAATGGGTGCAAGCTTCGCATTCTCCGCTTTGTTCTCAGCCATACGGCGTTTCCCCCAACCTTCGACAGGCCAACCTTCAACAGGACTGTGCCCTCGGTAAGACTTTCGTCATCGATTGCATGCCAGCATGGGCAGCGATCGGCGCGCCTACCTTTACCAATCAAAATGGCGCCGGCGCGGCCTTCTGTCGCAAGGCGGCCGCGCGGCGCCGATCGCGCGCATTCTACTGAGGGGTTTGCCCCCGGACAATAGGCGGGAAGTGTGATGATTCAGATAGTTGGCAAAAGCAGCCCGGCGAATCGCCACCCCAGACCTTGGTCGAGGGCGGAAGTCTCGTCGTTGCAATTTAAGGCCCGATCTTGCCAAATGCGGACAACAGGGAAGTAAGACAAATAAAGATGAACGTCGCGCGTCAGAACCCAGCACCACATTCACCCCTCCGGCAGAAGCCGGCCGGGTTCCTGCGACGAGCCAGCCGCTATATCCGCTATCGCCTGATCACGCCGATGCTGCGCGCCAAGCACCCGGCGGAATATTCCGCGCGCGCGGTGCTGGTCGGTGTGGTGTGCGGCCTGATGCCGATCATCGGCCAGTCGACCATCGTGCTGGCCGTCTGGCTGGTCGGGCGGCGCTTCAATTGGGGCTTCAACGTCGTGGTGGCAGCGCTGTGGACCTTCATCAGCAACCCGCTCACCACCGCGCCGATGTTCTATGGCTTCTATGTCACCGGCCAGGTGATGATGGGGCATTGGGACGATCTTTCCGGCTTCGACCGTTTCGTCTCCCTCTCGCGCGACCTGGTGAACGAGAATCTGGGTCTCTGGGACCAGATCAAGATGATCTCGCGCCTGCTCTTCCTCGATTGGGCCGTCGCCATGTGGGTGGGCTTCATCCCCTGGGGCGTCCTCTGCGGCTGGCTTGGCTATCGCTGGAGCCTGAAAGTGATCAACGCCTATCGCAACTTGCGCGAAAAGCGCATGGAACGCCGCCGCAACCAACTCGCATCGGAAGCGCTGAAGGCGTAGGGGCAGCATGCGCACCGGGAGCGAACGCTTCTTCGCGCTGTGCCTAGCCGTTGGCATTGTCATCGCCAATTCCGCCACTGCCCAGACAGACATGCTGCCGGCCTGCACCCCAGCGCACGCAAAGAATCTTTTGGCAAGTATGGCGCACGTGCTGCAACTTGACGATCCGCAGGCGTACAAAGAAAGCCTGCCGCAAAGAAGCACCGCCGCCCTATTGCATGACGCTCAATTGATCGGCGGCTTTACGAGTGCCAATGACGCCTATCGGGCAGGAGATTATCAAACGACCTGCTTGATACTGCGTAAGATGGCCGACGAAGAACTCTTCCTCATTGAATAGAAGCGCACCTGCCGACTGCTAGGCCCTTTGCAGCGCATAGACATGCGCCGTCGCCGACTCCGCCAGCGCATTGAGGTCGTAGCCGCCTTCGAGCGTCGAGACGATGCGGCCATCGCAATGCTCGGCGGCGAGCTTCACCAGTTCATCGGTGATCCAGGCATAGTCCTCGGTCTCGAATTCGAGGCTCGCCAGCGGGTCGGCGCGGTGGGCGTCGAAGCCGGCCGAGATCAGCAGCAATTCCGGGCGGAATTTCTCGATCGCCGGCAGGATCACGTTCTCGCAGGCATCGCGGAATTCTTCCGAACCGGCATAGGGCGCCAAGGGCGCGTTGACGATATTGCCGACACCTTTTTCCGATTTGGCACCGGTTCCGGGATAAAGCGGGCTCTGATGGGTCGAGGCATAAAGCACGCGCGGATCGGCGGCGAAAATGTGCTGCGTGCCATTGCCATGATGGACGTCGAAATCGAAGATGGCGACACGCTTCAATCCATGGGCCGCCATCGCCTCGGCGGCACCCACCGCGACATTGTTGAAGATGCAGAAACCCATGGCGAGGTCGCGCTCGGCGTGATGTCCGGGCGGGCGCACGGCGCAGAAAGCGTTCTTGAGTTCACCCTTGATAACCGCGCCCACGGCCGCTGTCATGGCGCCGGCTGCGCGCAGGGCCGCCTCGCCGGAACCGGGCGAGAGCACGGTATCGCCGTCGAGTTCGCCAAAGCCCACGGCAGGAACCGCGTCGAACACCTCGTTGATATAGTTTTCGGCATGAACGCGCGCGAGCTGTTCGCGCGTGGCGGCCGGCGCCTCGCGCCGGTCGAGGGCTGCATAGATCGGATCGTCGAGCAGGCGCAGGATGGAGACGAGGCGCTGGATCCGCTCGGGATGGCCGTGCCCAGTATCGTGGGCAAGGCAGGCTGGATGCGTATAGAGCCCCGTCGTCATTGACTCAGGGCTTCGCGGTCAGGCGTTGCAGGCGATAGACGGCACTGGCGTCGGCAACCAACAGCGAACCGTCCTGGGCCGGCACATAAAGAGCGAACAAGCGTCCGAGGCAGAAACCGGCAATGCCATCCTTCCCTTCCGCCGCCGCGCCAAGCTTGTCGGCTTTCGCGATCAAGGCCCGTTCATCGGCATCGAGCGGCCGGGCACGCACTTCCGCGATCGATTCCAAAGTCGGTCCGGCACAGCCCTGCCCGCCAAGGCTGGTAAGGCCGTGCCGGTCAAGACGGATGAGGCGGCCTTGCTGCGCGGCATCCTTCAGAGCGGGGTCGGCGGCATCCACCATCTCGGTGAGTTGCCACAGCCCGTTCAGCATCTGCGCGGCATCGGGCACCGCACCTTCAGCGGGCGCCGCGGCGCTCAAGGCAGAGAGGCGCGCGTTATAGAGATCTTTGAGGCAGCCGATCTGATCGGCGCTGAAATCCGGCACTTCATCGTCGGCGCCTGGCAGGATGCCGCAGGCATTGGCGCGCTCGCCGGCCCAGGCACGCTGTTCATTGCGCAGCGCGTCGGGATCACCCGCCCTGGCCAGTTCCTCGGTATAGCGGGTGGCAAGATCGCCATCGAGCTTGGCAAGCGTCGCATCGCCGCAGATCGCGTGCTCGACCGGCGCACTCGCCTTGGCACAGTCGAAACTCGGCTGCGCGTCCTGCGCCACTGCCGGCAGACTCATAACTAGCAGCAGAGATGCGACGGCGAGCGGGAAACGAAACATCAGACGGACCCTTTCTTGAAACCCGCCAGGAACAGCAGCACCCAGCCGAAAATAAGCAGGGCACCACCAAGCGGCGTCAGATAGAACACCCAGGATGGCGCCACCTCTCCGTCCAAGGGTACGAGCGCCAGTACATAGAGACTACCAGAAAATAGCAGCGCGCCCAGGCAGAAGACGAGGCCCGAGATTGTGACAAGACGCACAGGCTGACGCGATCCTGCCAGGGCCGCAATGCCGAGAAGCGCCAAGGCATGCCACAATTGATAGGAGGCGCCCGTCTTCACCCAGTCGATCGCCTGCGGTGGCAACACGGCCTGGGCACCATGGGCGGCCCAGGCACCGAAACCGACGGCCATGGCACCGTGAAAGCCCGCCGCCGACAGAAATTTGCGCATCGCGCTCCCCATTTTCCTGGTCATTTTCGGGAACTATCGCATGGCCCGCGTGATATGGCATCATCCCCGGTCTGCGACCCATTGCCCAATTCAAGAGCACCGATGGAATCATGAGCGAAGCTGACATCCTCGTCGCCAAGGAAGGCGCCATCCGCCGCATCACCCTCAATCGCCCGCAACGCCTGAATGCGCTGACAAGGGGCCTGCTCGGCAATCTGTCCGACGCACTGGCCGATATCGCCGCCGATGACGAGGCACGCGTGCTGGTCCTCACCGGATCGGGCCGCGGCTTTTGCGCCGGCCAGGATCTCACCGATAAGGGTGCCGTCGAGGATGGCCGCGTCGTGCGCGACACTGTGGAACGCTATTACAATCCGGTCGTGCGGCAGCTCAGAAGCCTCGACTTGCCCGTGATCGCAGCGGTCAACGGCATCGCTGCCGGCGCCGGTATGTCGCTGGCACTCTCGGCCGACATCACGCTGGCCACCGAAAGCGCCGTCTTCGACCTTGCCTTCGCGCGCATCGGCCTCATTCCCGATGCCGGCGGTACCTACACGTTGCAGCGCATCTTGGGCCCAGCGCGAGCACTGGGCCTTGCAATTCTCGGCGAGAAGATCGGCGCGAGGCAAGCGGCGGATATGGGCCTCATTTGGCGTTCCGTGCCGGATGCCGATTTCCGCAGTGAGGTGGATGCATTGGCGGCACGCCTCGCCACGGCGCCGACCAAAGCCATCGCGTTGATGAAGAGGGCCTTCAACGCCGGCGGCCATCATAGCCTGGAACAGCAATTGGCGCTGGAGGCCGAATTGCAGTCGCAGGCTGCCGATACCGAGGACTTCCAGGAGGGCCTCGCTGCCTTCCTCGGCAAGCGCGCACCGAAATTCAAAGGGCTTTAGAAGATCATGCTGCCCATTGCCGACCGCTGGTTCGAGATCCAGAAGATCGATGACGACATCACCCTGTTATGGGAGCCGCATGTCATCCCGCTCATGCGCTGCAACATCTGGCATGTCCGTGGCCGTGACCGCGATCTCATGATCGACACCGGCATGGGTATCGCGAGCTTGAAAGAAGCCGCCAAGCATTTGCTCGACAAACCTGTGACGGCGGTGGCTACGCATACCCATGCCGACCATATCGGCGGCCATTGCGAGTTCGAAAATTGCCTGGTGCACAGGGACGAAGCGCATAATCTCAAGAAACCGAGCGAAAAGGGCACCCTCCTCTATTCCGATTTCAGCAATGAGGAAGTGATCAAGATTCGCGTCGCCGGCTACGCCATCGACGGCGACCTCATCACCGCTTTGCCCCATGCCGGGTATGATTTGAGGAGCTACAAGATCAAGCCGGCCCCGGTGACTGAAATTGTCGAGGAAGGCGACACGGTCGACATCGGCAACCGCCGCTTCGAGGTGCTGCATCTCCCCGGCCATTCACCAGGATCGCTGGGTCTCTGGGAAGCGGCCACCGGCACGCTCTTTTCCGGCGATGCGCTCTATGACGGGCCGCTCCTCGACGAGATCGACGGCGCCGACATTCCGACCTATGTAACGACCATGAAACGCCTGCGCGAACTGCCTGTCCGCGTCGTCCATGCCGGCCATGACCCGAGCTTCGGCCGCGAGCGGTTGGTCGAGCTTTGCGACGCGTATCTGGCTAAGCGGGCGTGAACATAATCAGGCTATCGCACGCAACTTAGCCCCTCGCCTTCGGCCGTGAAGCGTCAAGGCAAGCGAGGCCACAAAGCTCTGCCTGGAAGCGGCTGATGCGCCAGCCGTCGACATCCTCGATGGCGCCTGTCTCAAAATCGGTGCGGACAAGGCTGGCGACCAGCGCGCGCAATGCGTCGATATCGCCGCCCCGCCAACCGGACTTCGCGAGGCGTTCGGCCACCAGTCGCGGCAATGTATCCCAGGAACTGGCAAGTTCGTTGTGGCGGCCAAGCCAGGCAGCGCCGATTCTGGCGGCGGCGTGCTTGTCCGGCAGCAAGGCCAGAAGATCGGCGATCCCGGCACGATCGAAACCGGATCGCAGCAGGAATCCGCCGCTGACGCCCGCAAAAGCCACCACCGCCATTGCGGCGGCGCCCGCCAATATCTCCCGTCGCGCAATATCCATCACACCCGCCCCGTGAGATTGATCGATTTGATGTGGTCAGCGAGGCGCAAGGTGAGCGCCACAATGGTGAGCGTCGGATTGACCGGGCCGCCGGTCGGAAAGACCGAGCTGCCGGCGACATAGAGATTGCCCAGGCCATGCACCCGTGCATCGGCATCGACGACACCCTGTTTGGGGTCGATCGCCATGCGTGTCGTGCCCACATGGTGATTGCCCCAGCCAATTTCGTCCTCGCCCCAGGCCGGCTTCTCGGTGAAGAGCGCCTTGACCAGACCGCGACCCCAGCGGCCGAAACTCTGCCCCAGCGCATCGACATTGCGCGCAAGATCCCGATGTTCCTCGATGGTCGGGCGCCAGACGAGCTTCGCCCGGTTCTGTCCCAGGGCATCGCGCGACGCCGCGAGCAGCACGCGGTTACCCGGTGTCGGGATCGGCTCGGCCGCACAAGAAGCCCCGAAGATCGTGGCGCTCGCGCCCGCCGATTGCAGTTGCAGGAGCTGGGCAATGCCGGCCTCGCTCGGCCGTTCCGCCTCCGGCGTGCCCTCGGCGCCGGGCGCCCGCATCGGATAGATGGCGATGTTGAGGCCAAGGCGTTTCTCGCGTCGCAGATAGGCATCCGACGGCATCAGGATGGCCCGCACAAGGGCGCCGTTGATTTCCTTCGGCTCATTGTAGCCGGCCGGGATCGCCGCCTTGTCATCCATCGCGATGAGCGCGATCTGCCCCGGCACATGGACATGCTCCATGAAGAAGCGTCCGACCAGATCATTGCCATTGCCGAGCCCCGCCGGCTGCACGCTGCTCGAAAGCAGCAGCAGCCGCGCATTCTCGATCCCACCGCAGGCGAGCACGCAGATTTTGGGGCGGATATCGAACGTATGGCCGCCCAGCGTGCCGATACGCAGCAATTCGACCTGACGCGCCATGGCATCCGGCACAATCTCCAGGACATTGCTGTTGAGATAGGTCACGATATTGGGCGCCCGCCCGACCTCATCACGGTAGGCCTCGCCGAAGCGCAAGGGTGCGCTGTAGATGAAAAAGCGCGTCACAAAAGCGTCATCGGCAAAAGGGAGCGGCGCCCCCAATCCCCGTTTCGCCCAAGCCGCCGTGTCGTCGAAATCGGCGGCGGTGAGGTCGCGCCCCAATTGGCAGACCGCCTGCGCCCGCGTGTAATAGGGATCGAGATCGGCCCGGCTCAGCGGCCAACCGGAATGGGGTACCCAATCCCGCGTCTCGAAATCGATCTCCGCGAGCGGCCGGCAGAAACCGCCCCAATGATTGGTGCTGCCGCCGAAATATCGAAGCCTCGCCGCATCCAGCGCATAATCGACGCCTTGCGATTCACCTTCATAGAGCGCCTGCGTGTCGGTATCGAGGTCGAAGCCGCCGCTCTCGATGAGCATCACCCGCCGGGAATCGCCGATGAGCTCGCGCGCCAGCGTGATGCCGGCCGCACCGGCGCCGATAATGGCGATATCCGTTTCGAGAACGGTTCCCGAAGGAACCTGACGGCCGTCGACGAACATTTCCAAGCACCTCCATTGAGGGTCAGAACACCATGTCGGCGCGAGGTTCCTTCATGAAAAATCCATGACAGCGCATTGGCGGCCAAAACGGCTAATCTACCGTCTAGGTGAGATTTTTTAGTAAATCCAGATTCGTTGTCGCGGCTCTTTACTCATTAGAATCGTTTTATATACTGCTTCAAGATCGCGACGCTCGATCCGCGCCACCCTGGTCACCAGGAGAGCCAATGACGGTTCCAGAGTCCGCCTCGTCTATGCCGACAGACCCCACACGCCGTCGGCGCGAGTTCTTGAGCTTCACCTTCCTTGCCGTCGTGCTGGCGCCCATCATCGCGGTCGCCTTCGTCGGCAGCTATGGGCTGGTCATCTGGATCTATCAGATGTTCAACGGCCCGCCGGGTCCGGGACATTGACGGGAGCGGCGGATGAGCCATTCCGTCACCGATCCGTCGCGGCGCGCCTTCCTGTTGGGAAAGCGCGGGTCCGCGAAGACACCCCCAGCCATTCGCCCACCCTGGACACTCAGCGAAGCTGATTTCGCGGCCCGTTGCTCGGGCTGCGGCGATTGCGTCGATGCTTGTGCCGAAGGCATCGTCATCATCGACGCCGACAAGCTGGCGGCGATCGATTTTCGTCGAGGCGAGGGCCTGTGCACCTTCTGTGGCGCCTGCGCCGATGCTTGCCATGACGATGCGTTCCTGTCGCAGGACGAACGATGTAGCAGCGCGGCCTGGGCCTGGCGCGCCGTAATCGGCAATGCCTGCCTCGCTCAGCAAGGCATCATGTGCCAAAGCTGCAAGGATGCCTGCCAGACCGGCGCCATCACCTTCCGCTATCAGTTGGGCGGCGTCGCCAAACCTGAACTGGCGCTCGTGCAGTGCGATGGCTGTGGCGGCTGCGTGGCGCCTTGCCCGGCCGCCGCGATCACCCTTGGCAAATTCGAGGCGTCCCATGTCTGAGGGCGCCGACATCCGCCACATTTCCAGCCTGGTCGTTCAGGTACGTCCCGAGGCGCTGGCACCGGCGCGCCTCGCCATCGCCGTTCTGCCGGGCGCCGAGATTCATGGCGAGGACGCCAGCGGCAAGCTGGTCGTCGTGCTGGATACGGCCGACGAGGCTGAGATCCTTGGCACCATTGCCCTCATCCACGACATGCCGGGCGTCATCACCGCGTCGCTCATCTACCATGAAATAGACAGCTTAGCCGTTGAGGAGAACTGACATGGCGCAACTGACCCGACGCCAGGTGCTGAAAGCCAAGGCAGCGGCCATTGCGGCGAGCGTCGCCGGCATACCCGTGGCCGAAGCCGCCAACGGCATCATCCCCGGCGACGAAGCGCGCCTCACCTGGTCGAAGGCGCCGTGCCGCTTCTGCGGCACCGGCTGCGGCGTCATGGTGGCGGTACGCGACAACAGGGTCGTCGCCACCCATGGCGACATCAATGCCGAGGTCAATCGCGGCCTCAACTGCGTCAAAGGCTATTTCCTCTCCAAGATCATGTATGGCGCCGACCGTCTGACGCAGCCGCTGCTGCGCATGAAGGACGGGAAATACGCCAAGGATGGCGAATTTGCGCCCGTCACCTGGGACCGGGCCTTCGACGAAATGGCCGCGCAATGGAAGCGCGTGCTGAAGGAAAAAGGCCCGACGGCGGTCGGCATGTTCGGCTCCGGCCAATGGACGGTCTGGGAAGGCTATGCCGGGCTGAAGCTGATGAAAGCCGGCTTCCGCTCCAACAATCTCGACCCCAATGCACGCCATTGCATGGCCTCGGCCGCGGTCGGTTTCATGCGCACCTTCGGCATGGACGAGCCGATGGGCTGCTATGACGACATCGAAGCCACCGACGCATTTGTATTGTGGGGCTCCAACATGGCGGAGATGCACCCCATCCTGTGGACGCGTGTTGCCGACCGGCGGCTTTCGAACCCGCATGTGAAGGTCTGCGTCATGTCGACCTTCGAGCACAGGAGCTTCGACCTCGCCGACATTCCGATCGTGTTCACGCCACAGAGCGATCTGGCCATCCTCAACTTCATCGCCCACCACATCATCTCGACCGGGCGCGTCAACCGCGCCTTCGTCGACCAGCACGCCAATTTCAAGCGCGGTGCCGTCGATATCGGCTACGGCCTGCGGCCCGACAATCCGCTGGAAACGGCGGCGAAGAACGCCACCAACGCCAATGACTCGACGCCGATGACCTTCGACGAGTTCGCGGCTTTTGTGGCCGACTACACGTTGGAGAAGACGGCGGAGATGAGCGGCGTGTCGCCCGAACGTCTCACCGCCCTGGCCGAGCTTTACGCCGATCCGGCCACCAAGGTCGTCTCGTTCTGGACCATGGGCTTCAACCAGCACACGCGCGGTGTCTGGTGCAACAACATGATCTACAACATCCATCTGCTGACCGGCAAAATCGCCGAGCCCGGTAATTCGCCCTTCTCGCTCACCGGCCAGCCCTCGGCCTGCGGCACCGCGCGCGAGGTGGGCACCTTCAGCCACCGCCTGCCGGCTGACATGGTGGTGACGAACCCCGAGCATCGGAAGCATGCCGAGGAGATCTGGCAAATCCCGGAAGGCACCATCCCGGAGAAGCCCGGCTATCACGCCGTGCAGCAGAACCGCATGCTGAAAGACGGCAAGCTCAATGCCTATTGGGTTCAGGTCAACAACAACATGCAGGCCGGCCCCAACATGAACCAGGAGGGCTGGCCCGGCTATCGCAACCCGGACAATTTCATCACCGTCTCGGATCCCTATCCAACGGTCACGACTCTGGCAGCCGACCTCATCCTGCCCACCGCCATGTGGGTCGAGAAGGAAGGCGCCTATGGGAATGCAGAGCGGCGCACACATTTCTGGCACCAATTGGTGAGTGCGCCGGGCGATGCGCGCTCGGATCTGTGGCAGCTGATGGAATTTTCCAAGCGCTTCACCACCGACGAGGTCTGGGCCCCGGAAACGCTGGCGGCACACCCCGAATTCAAGGGCAAGACGCTCTTCGATGTGCTCTTTGCCAATGGCAAGGTGAACAAGTTCCCTGTGAGCGACATCGAAAAAGGCTACAGTAATTACGAATCCGAATATTTCGGCTTCTATGTGCAGAAAGGCCTGTTCGAGGAATATGCGAGCTTCGGCCGCGGCCATGGCCACGACCTCGCCCCCTTCGACACCTATCACCAGGTGCGCGGCCTGCGCTGGCCGGTGGTCGACGGCAAGGAAACGCGCTGGCGCTACCGCGAAGGCTACGATCCTTATGTCGCGGCCGGGAGCGGATTGCAGTTCTATGGCAACAAGGACAAGAAGGCGATCATCTTTGCCCTGCCCTATGAGGCGCCGGCAGAATCGCCGGATGACGAATACGATATGTGGCTTTCGACGGGTCGCGTGCTGGAGCACTGGCATTCCGGCTCGATGACCAGGCGCGTGCCGGAACTCAATCGCGCCGTCCCCAACGCGCTCTGCTTCATGCACCCGGACGATGCCAAGAAGCGCAACCTGCGGCGTGGCGACGAGGTGCGCGTCATCTCCCGGCGCGGCGAGATCCGCGTCCGTGTCGAGACACGCGGCCGCAACCGGCCACCCATCGGCCTCGTCTTCGTGCCCTGGTTCGACGAGGGGCGCCTCATCAACAAGGTGACGCTCGACGCCACCGATCCGATCTCGAAGCAGACCGACTTCAAGAAATGCGCCGTCAAAATCGAAAAGGTGGCGTGATGAGAGAGAAATTTGGCCTCAAACTGGGATTGGGCGCGATCGCCCTCGTCCTCGGTTTCATTTCGCTCAGCTACGCGCAGGAAGTAACGGATCTGCGCGGAGCGGTACCGCCCACCGAAGAAGTGGCGCCGCCGCCGATCTATAACGAGATCAACGACGACAAGCGCCGCGCGCGGAACTATCCGGAACAGCCTCCGGTCATCCCGCACAACATCCGCGACTATCCGATCACGCTCAACGCCAATCGCTGCCTCACCTGCCACACGCGGGAGTTCACGGCGGAATCGCTGGCGCCGATGATCAGCATCACCCATTTCATGGATCGCGACGGCCAGGTGCTGGCGGGTGTCACCCCGCGCCGCTTCTTCTGCACACAATGCCATGTGACCCAGGCCGATGCGCCGGATCTGGTCGAGAGCACCTTCATGCCGATCGAAAAGATCATCCAGCAGGAGAAGCAGGGTGGCAGCGGGGAGCAGACGCCATGACGGCGCTCATCAAGCGCGCCTTCGCCCTCACCCTCGATATCTGGTTCGTGCTCCGGAAGCCCAGCGTCCATTTCAGCCTCGGCTTCCTCACCATCGGCGGCTTTGTCGGCGGCGTCATGTTCTGGGGCGCTTTCAACACCGCGCTGGAACTGACCAATACCGAGACGTTCTGCATCTCCTGCCATGAGATGCGCGACAATGTGTATGAGGAATTGAAGACCACGATCCACTTTACCAACCGCTCCGGCGTGCGCGCCACCTGCCCCGATTGCCACGTGCCGCATAAATGGACCGACAAGATCGCGAGGAAGATGCAGGCCTCGAAAGAGGTCTGGGGCAAGATCTTCGGCACCATCAACACCCGCGACAAATTCCTGGAAAAGCGCCGGGAACTCGCCGGCCATGAATGGGCGCGGCTGAAGGCCAATGATTCCCTGGAATGCCGCAACTGTCACAATTTCGAATATATGGACTTCACCAAGCAGAACACCCGTGCCGCAAAGGCGCATAGCACCTATCTCGCATCCGGCGAGAAGACCTGCATCGACTGCCACAAGGGCATCGCCCACCGCCTGCCGAATATGGAAGGCGTGCCCGGCTGGGACGCGACCTCACTGTCACCGGACGATGAAGACGCCAGCACCCGCATCCGCCGCGTCGGCGAGGCGCTGCGGTCGATGGATGGCTTGACACAAGCGGCGGCAGAGTAGCGGCGCTCGGCGTAGCGGAACCATCCCCCGCCCCAACCCCTCCCCCTGAAGGGAGAGGGGCTTTGGAGCGAGGTGTTGGCACGAACTCAGGCAGAAAACCCTCTCCCTTTAGAGGAGGATTGTATACTTGGCTGAACAGAAAATGACACCAGATAACAACGGACAGGCCGACGCTGAAATTGAGATCAGGGTTGCGAACGGGCAGACTCTTGTTCTGTCCGAACGTGCCTTGTCAGATCTTCTATCTTCGCCGCGATCTCAAAGGCTAAGGCACAGTTTTTCTCGATTTTTGGGATATCCACTAGACTGCGAGAACGGGAAAGCTTTCCGCGAGCAGAAAACTTGACTGTTGTCGCTTGCCCTTTGTCGTCAAATGTCCAGATGGCGTGAACTAAACTGTTTCTGTAATCGGAAACGACTTTTGCATCGTTTATGAGGGCAACAATCGGGTCAAATTTCTTGTCATCGGCAAAGATCGTACGAAGAAGGGCGAGAAGAGTATCAGCTTTGCTTGCAAACTGCTGATGATGAACCGTAGTGACGGCATGGAAGATGTTCATCTCGGTGACGGCGGCTATCAGGTTTGTAAGCTGGCTTTCGAGTTTTGAACACGCGATAACAAGCGCGCCCAATGGTTTTGCATAAGGCTCAATATTATCGGACGGCAGAACAGACATGGCAAAGTCCCCAGAAGACAAGAAGCGCGATGAGATACTAAAACGGATGTTGAATACGCCGCGTAAGCCGCATGAAAGCAAAGCGAAGCCGAAGAAAAAAGTATCTGTAAAGAAAGGGACGCGGACCGTTAGTTAGGCGGTCCGCGCAAGCATTCGATGAAACTTGTCCGCGCTCATTCTGATTTTGTCATCGTTCCAGAAACCGATACCGAACAACACATGCTCGACATGATAGCTGACGAGGGCGGCCACTTAGCGTTCAGCGCTGAGGTAGGTTTTTATCGAGCCAGTCATTCACTGTCTTGTAACCCCACCCAAACCAGTTCTGGCGGATTGGTATCACCCGCAGTTCATCGTTCTGATCGATGAGGTGAACCAAGGAGTTATAAACTTGCTCAGCGGTGCCGCTGGACACGATTGCGTAAGAAGATTCGGAAAGTTTCGCCCATGCGCCAAAGGATTTGATGGTCTTCACAATGGGCGGTCGCTTGACCTCAGCGTTGAGATCATAGGTGACTAAGTAGCAGGCCATGTGGCCCTCCTATCTAACTAGTGCTGGAGGGCCGCTTGACGACAATGGCAACGTAACATACCGTTACGAAGTTGATTCACTGCTTCCGCGCGGCCCTCCGGTTGTGCGGATTTCGATTAGGCCGGGGCGCTAAACCCCCGGCCTTTTTCGTAGTCAACTGGAACCCCAGCACACTTTTCCGAGTCGGGCCAATAGCTTAGTCAAGCTTTTTTGCTGTTATATTGGCGAAGGGCCTGTTTCCAAGTCTTAGGCTTGGTTAGTCCGCCGATAGGTCAGGCGCTTGCCTTCCGCACCTTTGATGGCTTCGATAGCGCGCATGTTGTCGTCAATATTGAGGCTGGCGCGGGTGTTGTAGCGGAAATCAAATTCACCAAGATAGCGCTTGAGATGTTCGCTGCTCACATGGTGGTAAGTGCCGTTAATGCTGCGCTTCAAGATCGAGAAATAGCCCTCAACCGTATTCGTGTGAGCTTCGCCGCGCACGTATTCGTCAATGCCGTGATTGACCTTCTGGTGGTCGGCAAATTCCTTGCCGACATTGCGATACTGACCAGCTTCATCGGTAATAAGCGTGGTGTCACGGCTGATCTGGGTGACCAAGATCGGACGCAATGTCTTACCGGTAACATCGGCAACGTGGAATGAGCGGACCTTGCCGCCACGCTCAACAAGAGCGAACGCGACTTCCTTGCCCTTACCGCCCAGATTGCCGCGCTTGCGCTTGCTGACGTGCTTATTGGTCTCTTTGCCGCCGATATAGGTCTCGTCAGCCTCAACAACCTTGCCAGAGCCGCCCATGGGCTCAGAGGAATTGAGCGGACGCATAGCCTCGCGAATGCGCATGGCCATGAACCAAGCCGATTTATAGGTGATGCCGAGCATGCGGTGAAGCTGATGGGCGCTCATGCCCTTCTTGCTGGCCGACATGAGGTGCGTCGCCAGAACCCACTTATAGAGCGGAATGTGCGAGCGCTCGTAAATGGTACCCGTGCGAACCGTGAATTTACGGCGGCAATCGCCACAATGATACCAGCCGTCACCCATCGACGTGCCGCCGAGAGCCTTTACCCGATCCAGACCACCACACAGCGGGCAAGAAACGCCATCGACCCAGCGGATAGCCTCAAGATGCTCGCGAGCGGCGGTTTCGTCGTTGTAGATCGGGTTGGTAAGGTCGGTCATTGCATGTCTCCTTGAGAGAGAACATAGGCATTATACCGTGTTCAGTCAAGTATACAATCGCCCTTCAGGGGGAGGGTAGGGAGGGGGGCGCTAGTGACGGGTGCCGAAAGATAAGACGCTACGTCCCCTTCCCTTGCGCCGCGATCCAGGCGGCGATGCGTTCGTCGCACAACACGATTTCGCGCCGGTCGGGATTGAAGAAGGAATTGGGCCCACCGCATTCGGTAACCAGCAGCATGCGGCCATAGGGCAGCGCCAGTTCGGCATTGAGTCGTTCCGCCAGCCCGTCGAAGAGCCCGTTCTGGCGCAGGCTTTCGGCAATCGCCTCATTGGCCTCGTCGATCACCGGGGCGATTTCGACATAAAGCGGTCCTGCCCCCTCGGGCGGTGTGAGGCCTGGCCCGCGCCGATAGGGCGCGAGGCGCCCGTTCCATTGCGCCTCGGCTCTGGCAGCGTCGGCCGAACAGGCCTTGGCCGCCTTGGCGTCAATCCTCAGCGTGGCACCGAGCGCCGCATGCGCATCGGCATCCTGTCCGATCAACTGGCAGGCAAAGAGCTTGGCAAGCTTGGGGGGCAACGGCGCTGCCTTGGCCTTGTCGAGGGTCGCTGCGAAAGCAAGGAAGGCATCGAGCGCCTTGCCGAGGTCGGCATCGGCGGCACTCTGCGGCTTCTCGGCGATACCGGTCAGTGCCACCAATTGGGCGGCGCCGACGATCGCCTCTTCCGGCAAGATATCGGTCGGCGCCGGCGTCTCGGGGAGAAGCGAGGTAGCGACGCTGATATGGAACTCGGCCACCAGCGCGCCTAAGATCACGTCGTCGTCGATCTCGGCAGCGCTGCTCCCAGGCGCAGTCAATGCGACCGCCACCGTTCCCAGAATGGTCATCCGCCGCCACGCCCGCATCGGCTCTCCAGCCCCTTTGTTTCGCCCGGCAGAATGACATGATTTGCCCAAGGTTTGCACGCCTCGTGCCACAATATCGCCACGGGTTCCCGGCATAAGCATCGGCACATGATGCGATATCTTGATGAGAGCCGGAGAATCCGGCGCCTGAGGTGGTCTTGCCCGAAGATTACGTGACGGATTTGCCAGCCGGCGACGGCATGGCCGAAGAAGCTGGCCCCAGAAAACGCGGCGCCTTCCTGAAAGGCCTTCATGCTGGGCTGGTCGCCGGCTGCGTTGCTCTTCTTTTTGCAACCTTCCTGCCCTTGCTGCATCCCTATTGGCCCTTGGCCGATGTGGCCGAGCATTTCGCGCTGCAGGTCTTGATGGCGTCGGCGTTTCTCGGCGCCCTGGCGGTTGCTCTGCGGCGCTGGCGCTGGCTCAGCATTATCGGCGGCATCGCCTTCATCCAGGCCTGGACCATCCATCCCTATTGGCCCAGCACCACGGCATTGGCAGCGCCTGCCGTTGGCGAAGCGCGGCTGAAGCTGGTCTCGCTCAATGTCTGGTACCACAATCAGAACATGCCGGCCGTCATCGACTATCTGCGCGACACCAATGCCGATGTTGTGGGCCTCGTCGAAGTGCGCGACCGCATGCTGCCGGAATTGGCTGTCCTCAACGATCTTTATCCCTACCGCCTGGAATGCGTGTCCGTCGCGCGGATCTGCCAGGAATTGCTGCTTTCCAAATATCCCTTCACCGCGTCGGGGAAGGGGCGCATCGATGGCGAGCTGCCGGTGCTGGTCTGGGGCGAGATCCGGCCGATGCCGCAGGCGCCGCCGATTACCATTGCCGTCACCCATCTCGCCTGGCCTTTCAAGAAAATCCGCGCCCCCGCCGAACCCGCCCTCGATCCACAGCACCAGTCCCTGCCCAAAGGCTTGCCGCGGCTGGTACAAACCGAGCAGGCTTTGAAACTCACCGGCGCTCTCGATCGTTTGAGCAGCAATCTCGTCCTGATGGGGGATTTCAACATGACGCCCTGGAGCCGCACCCAGCAATACCTGCGCCGGGCGACCGGGCTCGACAATAAGGGCGCGCTTGTGCCCTCCTGGCCGGCTTGGGCGCCGTCCTTCCTGCGCCTGCCCATCGACCACGTCATGACGCGGGGCAATCCGCAGATCCTGGAACTCGCGGCGGGGCCCGATGTCGGTTCCGACCATCGCCCGGTCGAGGCCATCATCGCCCTCACCGGCGAATGATGCGGCGCCGTTACCTGGCGTTGATCCTCCTTTGGATCATCCTCGCCATCGCCGTGCTGCTGGCGCCCTATTCGCTTCACCTCAGCCTCATCGACAGCCTGCGCCAGCCGGTGATCCTGCTGGGCGTCATCATTGCCGTCCTCCTGTTGTGGCGCCGGCACTGGCGGATCGGGGGCGGCCTTGTGCTGGGGCTGGTCAGCCTTTCATTGCCCTGGCTCGCCAGCGGCAGCCTGCCGATCCCGCAGGACATGCGGCAGATCAAGCTCATCATCCTGCCAAGCTCAAGCGGCAAGGCCCTGCGCTACGCGGTTGAGGAGAAGCCGGATCTCATCTTCATTCCGGATTTCAGCAATAAGACGGATCGGGCGCTCGGGTCACAGAAGAAGATCATCCATGCGGCACCCGCCGAGGAGCCGCAACTGATGGCCGCCTTGCCCGAACTCAGCGATCTTTATCGTCCCTGGCTGCTGAAAACCAATGACGGCATGGGGCTGTTCATCAGGCAAGGCGCCACCGATATCGACAGCATCCGCGTGCGCGAGGCGCAGGTCGGCTCCTATGCGCTGGTGGTGGATGCGAACCTCTCCGGCACGGAACTGACGCTTGCCATGGTCCATCTCAGCCGCCCCTTCCCGCTCGCCGGCTTCGGCCGCCAGGTGGCGCAGGCCGAGCGCTTGGGCGGCCAGCTCGCGGAAATCCCCCGCCCGATCATCCTCGCCGGCGATTTCAACGCGCTGCCCTGGTCGAAGGCCTTGCAAAACCTCAGCAGCGCCATGGCCGCCGACAATGCGCAATGGACCGGCACTTTCCCGGCCAAATCGCCCGTGAAACTCGCCATCGACCAGGTCCGGGTGAACGGGGGCCTGCAGATCGTGTCGCTGGAAACCGGCCCTTATCTGGGCTCGGTCCACCTGCCTTTGGTCGCCACCATCGCGCTTCCCCCGAGATAGCCTGGCGCGTCAACGGGCCATTTCCGCCCCGCATGGAAGCCATGCGGGATCCTTTCGCGCTTGCGGGAGCCCCGTCAAATCCCTAGTCTCCGGCGGCTTTCAGCCCCTTTTTTCACACCCGAGAGACGAAATGACTGACGATCGCACCTATGCCCAAGCCGCGCGTGCCTGGCCGTTTGAGGAGGCCAGGAAGCTGGTCGACCGCTACAAAGCCGGTGCGCCGAAAAAAGGCTATGTGCTGTTCGGGACCGGTTACGGCCCCTCCGGCCTGCCGCATATCGGCACCTTTGGCGAGGTCGTGCGCTGCACCATGGTGCGCCAGGCCTTCCAGCGTCTCTCGGATATCCCGACGCGTCTCTTCGCCTTCTCCGACGACATGGACGGTCTGCGCAAGGTGCCGACCAATGTGCCCAATCAGGAGATGCTGCAGAAATTCATCGGCATGCCGCTGACCAAGGTGCCGGATCCCTTCGGCACGCATGAGAGCTTCGGCCATCACAACAACGCCATGCTGCGCGGCTTCCTCGACGGCTTCGGCTTCGAGTACGAGTTCAAATCCTCGACCGAGCTCTATAAGGCCGGCGTCTTCGACCAGGGTCTCCTCGACGTGCTGAAGCACTACCAGGCGATCATGGACGTCATGCTGCCGTCTCTGCGCGAGGAACGCGCGGCCAGCTATTCGCCCTTCCTGCCCGTCTGCCGCAAAACGGGGCGCGTGCTGCAGGTCCCGGTGCTGGAGACCAATGCGGAAGCCGGCACCATCGTCTATCAGGACGAGGACGGCTCGAAGGTCGAAACGCCCGTGACCGGCGGTCATTGCAAGCTGCAATGGAAGCCCGATTGGGCGATGCGCTGGCATGTGCTGGGCGTCGATTACGAAATGTCCGGCAAGGATCTCATCCCCTCGGTCCAGCTCGGCAACAAGATCTGCAAGATCCTCGGCTCGACGCCGCCGGAAGGCTTCAATTACGAACTCTTCCTCGACGAGAAGGGCCAGAAGATCTCGAAGTCCAAGGGCAACGGCCTTTCGGTCGAAGAGTGGCTGGAATACGCGCCGCCCGAGAGCCTAGCCTTGTTCATGTATCAGAAGCCGCGTGCGGCCAAGCGCCTCTATTTCGACGTCATCCCGCGCGCCGTCGACGACTATCTGACCTTCGTCGAGAAGTTCGACGCCGAAAATCCGGCCCAGAAGCTCGAGAATCCGGCCTGGCACATCCATAACGGCCAGCCGCCCAAGGCCGCCTCGGCGCTCACCTATGGCATTCTCCTCAACCTCGCCTCGGTTGCCAATGCCGAGACCAAGGACACGCTCTGGGGCTTCATCAGCAAGTACCAGCCGGAAGCGACGCCCACAACGGCGCCCTTCCTCGACAGGCTGGTGGGCTATGCCATCAACTATTACCGCGACCATGTGAAGCCCCATAAGAAGTACAAGGCGCCGGACGAGATGGAGCGCGCTGCCCTCGCCGATCTCCTTGCCGCGCTTGAAGCAGCGCCTGAGACGGCGGACGCCGCCGAGCTGCAGAACATCGTTTTTGAGGTTGGCAAGAAGCACCCCTTCGCGGAATTGCGTGCCTGGTTCAAAGCGCTTTACGAGACATTGCTCGGCCAGGAAACCGGCCCCCGCATGGGTTCCTTCTTCGCCCTCTACGGCCGCAAGAACTCAATCGCCCTCATCCGCAAGGCGCTTGAGGGGAAGCTCAACGCATGACCACGGACCGCCGACAGCCGCAACCGGCCACGGCGGCGGTCCATGCCGGGCTCGGCATCGATCCGACGACGGGGGCCATCGCGCCCAATATCAGCATGTCGGTCAACAATGCCTTCCGCCCCGGCGACGGCGCCTTTTCCGCGGCGGAAGCAGGCGATCTTGTGGACCTGCCGTTCCTCTATGCACGCTGGACCAATCCCACCGTGCGGCAGCTGGAACAGCGCATGGCGGCGCTGGAGAATGCCGAGGAAGCGATGGCGACGGCGACCGGCGTCGCCGCCATTGCGGCATTGTTCCTGGGCTCGCTCAAGGCCGGCGACCACCTCGTCATCAGTGACGTGTGCTATGCCGGCGCTCGCGAGATGGCGGATCGGTTGCTGCCCGGCTTCGGTATTGCCGTGAGCGCGGTCAACCTCACCGACCTCGATGCCCTGCGCGCCGCCTTGCGACCCAATACGCGCCTTATCCATGCCGAGACGCCGTGCAATCCGCTGTTACGCCTCACCGATCTTGCGGCACTGGCCGAGATCGTCCATGCGCATGGAGCCAAGCTCTCGGTCGATTCAACCTTGGCGACCCCGGTCGGCACGCGACCGCTCGATCACGGCGCCGATTACGTCATTCATTCGCTGACCAAGTTCATCAACGGCCATGGCGATGCCTTGGGTGGCATATTGTGCGGCCGCAAGGCCGATCTGGCGGCAATCCGTTCTCGCAGCGGCGTCTATCTGGGTGCCGCCATGAGTGCCAGCAACGCCTGGCTGATCCTGCGCGGCATCGACACGCTCTTTCCACGGATGGCGCAGATCGGGGCCAGCGCCCAGATTATCGCCGAATTCCTGGCACGACATCCCGCGGTCCTGCAGGTGAACTACCCTGGCCTTCCCGACCATCCGCAGGCGGCGTTGGCGCAGCGCCAGATGGCGTTCAAGGGCGGATTGCTCTCGTTCCGGACGCGGCATCCCCGGCGCCTCGCAGCCCTGATGCCGGATAAGCTGCGCTACATTCACTATGCCTTCTCGCTCGGCCATCAACGCAGCATCATCGTCTATCTCGACACGGCCGAGATGATGCAATCGACCTTCCATCTCGAGGGGGCAGCCGATGCCGACTACCGGCGCTTCGCCGGCGAGGGCGTGTTCCGCCTGTCAGTCGGTCTCGAAGCCGCCGACGATCTCGTTGCCGATCTCGATGGCTTGCTTGCCTTGGCGGATTGAACGCCCAATCCTTGACCACGCTTGCGGCGGTCTTGTCCGGGTTCGGCGCGGCAGGCGTCACTTGTGCAGTTGCCGCCATTCCCGCAGCCTTGCGCGCAGCCAATCCGCCGCCGCCACGACCGGCTGTCCCGGACAGGCGATTTCATAAGGCTTGCCGCTGATCAGGGAGCGGCTGGCGGCACGGTCGATGAAATCCTCGGCGCTCGCGATCTCGTCTTCGAAATGACGATATTTGGCGGCGATGTGATCGGCGGCTTCGATCCCGTTATGCGGATCGCCGTTGCGCAGGAACTGGCACGGCGAGACACGCACCGCATCAATGAGCGCTGCGATCTCAGCCCTGCTGTCGGCCAAGGCGCAGCCGGCCGAGAATGCCAGGAACAGGGCAGCCGGCAATACCAGCCGCTTCACAGCAATTGTTCCCACAGCCCGACAAAGAAACCCTTCATCCGCTCCGGCAATCCGCGCGTATCTTCCCATGTCGCCGGGTCGATCTCTGTGGCAATCCTCATGCCCTCTGTGAAGATCGTCTCCAACTCCCGCGCTGTCTTGGCTCCGAGCACGATGGCATCCACCTCGTCATTGTAGAGCACCGAGCGGTGGTCGAAATTCGACGAACCGACCGCCGACCAGACGCCGTCGATGGTGGCGGATTTAGCGTGGAGCACGATACCATGGGTTTCGAAAATGCGAATACCCGCTCCCAGCAGATCCGCATAGCGCGCCCGCGCCGCCTCGATCGCCGGCGGTGAATCGCTGTCGCCGGCAAGAAGCAGCCGCACATCGACGCCGCGTGCCGTCGCCGCCATCAACGCCTCCTCCTGTTCCGGCGTGGGCACAAAATAGGCGGCGCTGATCCAGGCACGGCTCTCGGCATTGCGCAGGGCGGATATCAGCGTCACGTAATAGCGGGGGATTTCGTCATCGGGCGAGCTGCCGATGATGCGCACGACATCGTGGCCCTTGGAGCTGGTCTCGGGGAAGAAGCCCGTCTCGTCGATCTTGGGCCCCTTCTCGCGCCGCCAATGATCGCGGAAGAGCGATTGCAGCTCCAGCACCGCCGGACCCTCGATGCGGATCGCGGTATCGCGCCATTCGGCGTTGGCGAGCGGATCGGCTGGTGCCATTGGTGCCTTCTTCACGATCGGCTCATCGCGATCGCTGCCCGGCGATTTGCTCTCATAGCTTTTCGATAGATTGACTCCACCGACGATGCCGACCCTTCCATCCGCCACCAGAATCTTGCGGTGGTCGCGGTCGTTGATCTCCAGCGTGTCGACCGGATTGGGGCCCAAGGGATGATAGGCGAGCAGTTTCACACCGGCCTTTTCCAGCGTCGCAAAGAAATCCGGCGGCGTCCCGCTCGACCCGTAACCGTCATAAAGGATGTTGACGGCAACGCCTTGCCGCACCTTCTCGATCAACAATTGGCGAAGATGCGGGCCCTCAACGTCCAGCCGCACATCCTCGATCGCATAGTATTCGAGATTCAGGCTGCGTTTGGCACCTTTGATCGTGGATGCGATGGCGCGAAACGTTTCCGGCCCGTCATGCAACACGGTGACCTTGTTGTCGGCGGTCAGTGGACTGCCGGTCACCGCTTCTTCGATGGCGAGATGCCGGCGCAGAATATCCTCAGGCCTCGATCCGCCGATCCGCGCCAGCAGGCGCCGGCTCTCCGCAACGCTCAAAGGACCGCGCGCCGCCTCGATCTGCGTCGGCTGCGCCGGCGCCTGCTGAATGGCGCGATCGGCATCCGGCACGGCGCAGGCAGCCAGCAAAAGACAGCAAACAACAAGACAGGCCAGGGGCCGGGTCATGGCAATGACTCCAACCTTATGCGGGGATCACAACAGGACACGGGCCCTCTGCGTTCCCAAAGCCTGATTGGCCCGCCTATCGAGAACGTATCCGCCGCTGGGCATAATCCCTGACGGCCTCGTTATCGGGCGCTTTGCCGGAGGAGTCTGGAACAGGATGGAGCTTTTAGTCCTTCGTCATGCGCTCGGCCGTCTTGTCCGGCTCGGCGCTGCCATAGGCCTGCTGTTCGGCGCGGAAGGCGGCGATGAAGCCATCAACCCTGTTCTGCCCGTGACCGAGACGGCGCAGCATGGCCTCGCCCAATCCCAAGCCGATCTCGATATCCTCCGGCACCGCCTCGCTGACGCCGCGCCGCGCCAGCCTTGCCGCGTGGCCGCTGTCCCAGGCCCGGGCGACGATGGGGAGACTTGGCGCCGTATCATGCAGGGCTTCCGCCATGCGCTCGGCCATCGCCGGATTGTCGATGGCGATGACGGCAAGCTGCGCGCGTTCGGCACCGGCCGCGCGCAGCACGTCGATGCGGCCGGCATCGCCGAAATAGACGGGGAGGCCCCTGCTTCTTGCGCGCAGCACGCGCTGCACGTTGAGATCGAGAGCCACATAGCCGATCTCGGCATTGTCGAGTAGACGGCAGATCGCCTGCCCCACGCGGCCAAAACCGGCTACCAGGACATGTGCCCCCAGCTGCTGCGCTTCTTCCTCGAGCGAGCTGATCTTGTCGCCGCGCCGGTCGCGGATGCGGGCGGCGAGCTTCTTGCCGAGGAAAGCGAGCAGCGGCGTGAGTGCGATGCTGACCACGATCGCTGCATTGACGCGCAGCACCACGTGTGGCTCCAGGATACCGCCGGCCCGCGCAAGGCCCGTCAGCACGAAGCCGAACTCGCTCCCTTGGGCCAGCAGCAGGGCCGCACGCCAGGCGGTATCGGATTTAAGCTTGAAGGCCCGCGCCACCAGCCCGGTGATAAGAACCTTGCCGGCGACGAAAGCCAAGGTCAGCAGCAGGATCGGCGCGATATCCTTGAGCAGGGCCGCGATATCGAAGGTCATGCCGACGGTGACGAAGAAGAGCCCCAGCAGCAGGCCGCGGAAGGGCTGGATGTCGGCCTCGATCTGGTGGCGATAAGGCGTTCCGGCGAGCAGCATGCCGGCAAGGAAGGCGCCAAGACTCATCGACATGCCGGCCGCCTGCGTCACCCAGCCGAGGCCCAGCAGGATGAAGAGGCTCGCCGCCGTGAAAAGCTCCGAATTGCCGGTGGCGGCGATCTGGCGGAAGAGCGGCCGGATGAAGAAACGCCCCGCCAAAGTGATGAAACCCAGCGCCACCGCAGCCTTGCCCAGGGCGATCCCCAAAGCGAGCCACGGGCTGGCGCTGTCGGCATTCCCCAAAAGCGGGATGAGCGCCAGCATTGGCACGACGGAGAGATCCTGCAGCAGCAGGATGGCAACCGCGATGCGGCCGAAACGCGCCGCCGCCTCGCCGCGATCGACCAGCAGCTTCAGGACCGTGGCGGTCGACGATAGGGCCAGCGTTCCGCCGATGACGATGGCAGCGGCCAGGCTGTTGCCACGAAAGAACGCCACTGCGCCGATCGCCACCATGCTGGCCAGCATCTGCGCGGTGCCGAGACCGAAGACGTAATAGCGCATGGTTTTGAGGCGCTCGAGCGGCAGTTCAAGCCCGATCGCGAACAACATGAAGACGACGCCGAGTTCAGCAAGCCAGCCTGCCTCCTCCGGGTCGTCGATGGCACCGAAGCCCGACGGCCCCAGCACGACACCCACGGCGAGATAGCCGAGCACCGAGGAAACGCGAAAACGGTGCAGCAGCGGCACCAGAACCAGCGCGCCGGTGAGGACGATCAGGATGTCGGTCATGGCATCGCTGTGCACGTGGCGGCTTCTTCCCGTTGGCAATCGGCGGATCTTGGAACGACTTTAACCCGGGCAACCACCATCCTGGCAACCACGCGCCGCATTCTGCGCGGCTTTGCCTCAGTTGCCGGCCCGCTCCGCACGCTTTTGCCGGACTTGTTTTTTTGAGCGCTTTGTCCCAGCTTGCGGAACCTTGCGGCGGCGACCACCTTTGGTTCTCGTCCTCATCCCAGATACCGAAAGCCAGCATGAACAGCACCGACCAGCTCGCCCTTCTCGACACCGTGCTTTCCAAGGCCAAATCCGCCGGCGCGGATGCCGCCGATGCCGTCATCGGCACCAGCATCTCGCTGTCGCTGGGCGAGCGCTTGGGCGCCAAGGAAAAGCTGGAACGCGCCGAAAGCCAGGACCTGGGCCTGCGCGTCTTTGTGGGCAAACGCCAGGCGATCGTCTCGACCAGCGATTTCGCCAAGGCGTCGCTTGAGGAACTCACGACCCGCGCCGTCGCCATGGCCAAGGCGGTGCCGGAAGACCCGTTCTGCGGCTTGGCGAACGCCAATCAACTCGCCAAATCCTGGCCCAAGCTCGACCTCTGTGACGCGACCGAACCCTCGGAAGGCTTGCTCACCGATCTCGTCCGCGCGGCGGAAGATGCCGCCCGCAGCGTCAAGGGTGTCACCAATTCCGAAGGTGCCGAAGCCGGCTATGGCCGCTCCGACGTCGCCATCGCCGCCACCAACGGCTTCCAGGGCGCCTATGCGAGCTCGCATTTCGGCCTCTCGGTCTCGGTGCTGGCCGGCGAAGGCACTGGCATGGAGCGCGATTATGATTACAGCTCGACCGTCTATCTCGCCGATCTCGACGATCCGGTGAAGCTTGGCAAATCCGCTGGCGAGCGTGCCGTCAGGCGCCTCAACCCGAAGAAGGCCAAGACCGCCGTGGTGCCGATCGTCTTGGATCCGCGCATCAGCAATTCCATCGTCGGCCATCTGGTGGGTGCCATCAATGGCGCCGGCATTGCGCGCGGCACGTCGTTCCTGAAGGACTTCCTGGACAAGGACGTGTTCGCACCGGGCATCGATATCATCGACGATCCGCACCGCCAGCGCGGCCTGCGCTCGCGCCCCTTCGACGGCGAAGGCCTGGCCACCAGCGCCGCCAAGCTCATCGACAATGGCCGCCTCACCATGTGGCTGCTTGATTGCCGCTCCGCGCGGCAATTGGGCCTCGTCTCCAACGGTCACGCCTCGCGCGGCACATCGAGCCCGCCATCGCCTGCCCCCAGCAATGTGCATATGGCGGCAGGCAAGATCGGCCGCGCCCAGATGATCAAGGAAATCGACCAAGGCCTCTATGTGACCGAGATGATCGGCTCCGGCGTCAATGGTGTCACCGGCGATTACAGCCGCGGCGCCGCCGGCTTTTGGATCGAGAAAGGCGAACTCACCTATCCGGTTTCCGAAGTGACCATCGCCGGCAACTTGAAAGAGATGTTCAAGAAGGTGACGCCGGCCGACGATTTGACCTTCAAATACGGCACCAACGCGCCAACTCTGCGCATCGACGGCATGACCCTCGCCGGCGCGTAAAGATGATATGATGCGCGCGGGGGAAGCGCGGATGCTCATTCGATTTCAGTGTTCTATTGAATCGTCATCCCCGGGCTTGACCCGGGGATCCACCGATTGCCTGGAAAGACTGGATGCCCGGGTCAAGCCCGGGCATGACGAGGATAGTTGGGCATGAACCCAGTAACCCTCAAATCTCCCGACCAATCCCTCACCGCCAGCGGCATTGCCTGCCGCCGGTCGGAGCGCATGCTGTTCCGCGAACTCAATTTCACGCTGACCCCGGGACAGGCGTTGATGCTGCGCGGGCCCAATGGCAGCGGCAAATCGAGCCTCTTGCGGTTGCTGGCCGGCCTCCTTCCCATGGCGGAAGGGGCGCTCAGCTGGTGCGGCCGGCCGGTGGACGAGGATCGCGCCGCCTACCGTGCCGATCTCGCTTATCTCGGCCATCTCGATGCGTTGAAGCCGCAATTGCTGGTGCGCGAGAACCTGCAGTTCTGGGCCGATCTCATCGGCGCAACGGTACCGGTCGACAATGCGCTGGCCAAGGTTGGCCTCGCCCCTTGCGCCGATTTTCCGGCACAGCATCTTTCGGCCGGGCAACGCCGCCGTTTTGGCCTGGCGCGGCTGCTGTTGAAACCCGTGCCGATCTGGCTGCTCGATGAACCCTCGACGGCGCTCGATGCCAATGGGCAGAAGCTTGCCCTCGACCTCATCGCAAGGCACCGGGCGGCGGGCGGCATCGCCATCATCTCCAGCCATGACGATCTGGCGGTGGGCCAGGTGACGACACTGCAACTGGGAGGCGCCGCATGAGAGCCTTCCGCGCCCTGTTGAAACGCGACCTGGGCCTGGGCCTCCGCCAGGGCATCGATGCGCTGGTGGTCGTACTGTTCTTCCTGGCCGCCGGGGCCCTTTTCCCCTTCGCACTCGGCCCGGAGCCGGCATTGCTGGCCCGCATCGCCGCCGGCATCGTCATGACCATGGCGGCCTTGGCCTCGCTCCTCTCCCTCGACCGGCTATTCACCGCCGATTACGAGGATGGCAGCCTCGACGGCCTCGCCCTCTCGCCCCTGTCGCTGGAACTGGTGGCGCTTGCCAAGGTGGCAACCCATTGGCTGATGACCGGCCTGCCGCTGCTGGCCGCGGCCCCCGTGCTGGGCCTTCTCCTCAACCTCGCCCCGGGCGGGTACCCGATCCTGCTCCTCGCCTTGGTCCTGGTGACGCCGGCCCTCTCGCTGCTGGGCGGGCTGGGGGCGGCCCTCACTTTGGGAGCCCGGCGGGGCGGGCTGCTTCTCGCTTTCCTGATTCTTCCGCTATTTATTCCTATCCTCATTCTCGGCATGGGGGCGGTGGCAGCGGTAGCTGAAGGGCGGAGTGCCCTGGGTGCCCTGGAATTGCTGGTGGCGCTCGATCTGGGCCTTCTTGCTCTGGTCCCTTGGGCCATGGCGACGGCGTTAAGGCAGGTTCTACGCTAAAAAGAGTCAGGGTCATGATCCCCGCCGCTTTCCCCGTCACGGCGCCGCGCGTTCCGTGTGATCGAAAGCACAGGATTGCTGTCTTGGCTGAACCAAAACGTCTAAGAAACGACGAAATAGCCGAATGATCCGCGCTGTGGCATCCATGCAACAGGCTGCGGGCATTTTGACACAGGTCGCGTAAACACCCCGAATCAACATGGATTCCCAAAGTTGAATCGGCATATGCTTAATCATCCGGCACCTGAAATGCCGGGCGGTCGCGATCCGCTGTCATCGCACCTCTTCACGTGAACGTCCCAGGGGGTTTCATACCATGAACCGTTATTTCAAACTCGCGTTGCTGGGTTCGGCTCTGTTGGCCGTGACTGCTTGCGCCGCGCCGAATCGTGAGCCGGACCTTTCGAACATCCAGGCGAACGTCGACAAGACCTACGAAGGTGACTTCGGCGATCTGCTTTATAACCTCAATGCTGGCGCCGATAAGGCGGCTCGCGCTGAGGAGATTAAGGCCAGCATCGATGCCGATGCGCCGTATCTCTACACCAACCTGCCGCTGCGCCAGGAAGGCGTGAAGCTCGCGGAAGAAGCCGCCGAGCATCGCGCCAAGGCCGAAGCCGCTCTGAACCGCTTCCTCGACCCGATCCGTGCGCGTCTCGCCTATCTCGAGTCGCTCCACGTCCCGCAGGATGTCGGCCCGCAGAAGACCTCGGTCTACTTCGACACCGGTAGCGCCAAGATTCGCGAGAGCGAAGCCGCTGCGATGACCGATGCCGGCAACTTCCTCAGCCAGTATCCGATCGCTCACGTCCAGATCGACGCCTACACCGACACCGTCGGTTCGACCAACTCCAACAAGGCGTTGGCGCAGCGTCGTGCGAAGGCCGTCATGGCTGCCATGTCCGAAGCCGGCGTGCCGCTCGCGGCCGACGTCTCGGTCAAGGCCGTTGGCGAAGCCGATGGCGCGGATAACACCGAGAGCCAGGAAAACCGTCGCGTCGACATCATCGTCCAGCCGCATGGTACCTATAACAAGGGCATGTAAGCGGACGAGGGTCCGACCGACCGATTTCCGGTCATTCGGTTACTTCAGTCAAACCAAGGGCGTCGACCGCAAGGTCGGCGCCCTTGGCGTTTGCGGGGGGGGGGCTGAATGGTGCAGAGCCCTCCCACCCTTTCTGATGCCCCCTCTCCCTTTAGGGGGAGGGCTGGGGAGGGGGGCCGTTTCTGTCTCGCCTGCACCGGGTCACCCGCCCCCCTCCTAGCCTCCCCCTGAAGGGGGAGGGATATTCCAAGTGGCGGGATAAGCGTTTCCCCGTAAGGGTTTTCCCTGACCCGGCCGCTTCACAGTGCCACTGGCACCTTTGGAGCCGGCCTTGTATAACCCTGCCCCATGCATCGCTTCGCCAATCCCGGCCGCTTTCTGCGCTTGGCCAACAGGATCCAGCCGTGGCTTAAGGCCTTGACGGTATTGGGTTTTATTATCGGTCTGTATCTCGCTCTGTGGGGCTCGCCGCCCGATTATCAGCAGGGCGAGACGGTCCGCATCATGTATGTCCATGTCCCGGCGGCCTGGATGGCGCTCTTCGCCTATCTGCTGGTGGGGCTCGCTTCCGCCTCCTCTCTCATCTGGCGCCACCCCTTGGCCGATGTCGCGGCCGAGGCCATGTCGCCGGTGGGTGCCGCCTTTACGCTCATCGCCCTCATCACCGGCTCGCTCTGGGGCAAGCCCATGTGGGGCACTTACTGGGTCTGGGACGCGCGTCTGACCTCGTTCCTGCTGCTGTTCTTCCTCTATCTCGGCCACATGGCGCTGCTTGGCGCCTTCGATGACCGCGCCCGTGGCCAGCGTTCGGCGGCGGTCCTTGCCATTGTCGGCCTGGTCAATCTGCCGGTGATCAAATTCTCCGTCGATTGGTGGAACACGCTCCACCAGCCAGCCTCGATCGTGCGCATGGGCGGGATTTCGATCGATTCATCGATGCAATGGCCGCTCTTCGCCATGGCGATCACCTTCCATCTCTTCATGCTGGCTGCCGTCATCGAACGCATGCGCACGCTGCTGCTGGAGGCGCGCCTGCGGAACCAGCGCCTTGCCGCCTTCGAGCGTGTCGGCACCCAGGCGAGGGCCAGCGAATGAGGCCAGGTGCATGATGGATTTCGGCAGTTTCCTTGCAATGGGCGGCTACGCTGCCTATGTCTGGCCGGCCTACGGGGCGGCCCTGGTCATTCTGCTGGCGATCTGGATCGACGGATCGCGCCGGCGCCGCGCCGTCGACCAGGCACTCCACCGTCTCGAACAGCAGCGCAACAGCGAACGTTAAGTCATGAAGCGCAAGACGCTGCGACTCTATCTGGTGCTCATCAGCCTGGCGTTGCTCGGCACCGCGACCATGCTGGTCCTCAACGCCTTCGACCGCGAGATCGTGTTCTTCTTCAGCCCCAGCGAGATCGCGGCGGAAAGGCCCGTGCCCGGCCGTGTCATTCGCCTCGGCGGATTGGTCGAGACCGGCAGCGTGAAGAAACTCGATGACGGCGCCACGGTGAGCTTCAAGGTGACCGATTTGAAAGCCGCGACTGAAATCGCCTATCGAGGCGTACTGCCCGACCTCTTCCGCGAGGGCCAGGGCGTTGTCGTCGAGGGCGCTTTCAATGACAGCGGCAATTTCGTGGCGAGCCAGGTACTGGCCAAGCATGACGAGAACTACCTGCCGCCGGAAGTCGCGAAAGCCTTGAAAGCCTCCGGCCGCTGGCAGGAAGGTGCCGGCACCGAAGCGACACCGGCCGCCATGCCGGCAAATTCATCGGCCACCAGCGGAGCGAGCCAGTGATCACCGAGATCGGCCATTACGCCCTCGTCCTCGCCCTCGTCCTTGCCGTGGCGCAAGCAACGCTGCCGCTCATTGGTGCGCAACTGGGTGTCCGCGCCTGGATGGCGCTCGCCAAGCCCGCCGCCGTCGGCCAGTTCGTCTTTCTGCTGCTCTCCTTCGCGGCCCTCGTCCACGCTTTCGTGGTCAGCGATTTTTCGGTCGCCGTCGTCTATCAGCATTCGCATTCGCAGACGCCCCTCATCTACAAAATCTCCGCCGCCTGGGGCCAGCATGAAGGTTCGCTGCTGCTCTGGGTCGTGATCCTCGCCTTCTTCGGCGCCCTGGTGGCGCTCTTCGGCGATAACCTGCCGCCGCGTTTGAAGGCGCGGGCCCTGGCCGTGCAGGCGATGATCGGCATCTGCTTCATTCTCTTCACGCTCCTCACCTCCAATCCTTTCGCGCGCCTGTTCCCGGCGCCGATCGAGGGGCAGGAACTCAACCCGCTGCTGCAGGATCCCGGCCTCGCCTTCCATCCGCCGATGCTCTATGTCGGCTATGTCGGCTTCTCGATGGCCTTCTCCTTCGCGGTCGCCGCCCTCATCGAAGGCAAGGTCGACGCCGCCTGGGCGCGCTGGGTCAGGCCCTGGACGCTGCTCTCCTGGATTTGTCTCACCGCCGGCATCGCGCTCGGCGCGCGCTGGGCCTATTACGAACTCGGCTGGGGCGGCTGGTGGTTCTGGGATCCGGTCGAAAATGCCAGCTTCATGCCCTGGCTGATGGGCACGGCCCTGCTGCATTCCGCCATCGTGGTCGAGAAGCGTGACGCGCTCAAAGCCTGGACCCTGCTGCTCGCCATCCTCACCTTCGGCTTCTCACTGCTCGGCACCTTCCTGGTGCGCTCCGGTGTCATCACCTCGGTCCATGCCTTTGCCCAGGATCCGGCACGCGGCCTCTTCATCCTCGGCATTCTCGCGCTGGCGCTGGGCGGTTCATTGACGCTCTTTGCCTGGCGGGCGCCCACCTTGAAGGCCGGCGGCCTCTTCGCACCCGTGAGCCGCGAGGGTGCGTTGATGCTCAACAATCTGCTGCTCGCCACGGCGACCGCCACCGTGCTCCTCGGCACGCTCTATCCGCTCATCCTCGACATCCTGGGCGGCGGGTCGGTCTCGGTGGGCACACCTTATTACACCGCGACCTTCATCCCCATCGTCATGCCGCTCATCGCCCTCACCGCACTCGGCCCGCTGCTGGGCTGGAAGCGCGGCGATTTGAAAGGCGCATTGCAGCGCCTGTGGGCTGCCGGCCTCATCGCCGTGGCAGCCCTTGGTGTGGCCCTGTGGGTGGATTTCGGCAAGCAAACGCTGGCCGCCGCCGGCATCGGCATCGGTGCCTGGCTCTTCACCGCCACCTTCATCGAATGGGCCGAGCGCGTGAAGCTGTTCCGCATCGGCCCTATCGACAGCCTGCGACGTGCGGTGCATCTGCCGCGTGCGGCCTATGGCATGAGCCTTGCCCATGCGGGTCTCGCCATCGCCATCATCGGCGTCACGGCGGCCAGTGCCTGGAAGGCTGAGGAAGTGCGCCAGTTGAAGCCCAGCGACAGCATCACGGTGGGCTCGTTCACTTATGTGCTGGAAAGTGTCGGCCCGGAGCGCGGGCAGAACTACATCGCCGAGCGCGCGCATTTCAGAGTGCTGAAAGACGGGCAGCCCTATACCGATCTTTACCCCGAGCGGCGCCAATACATGGTGCAGCCGATGCCGACCACCGAGGCGGCGATCCAATCCCATATCTTCGGCGATCTCTATGCCGTGATCGGCGAGGGCGACGGCAAGGGCTCCTGGACCGTGCGCATCTATGAGGAACCGCTGGTGCCGTGGATCTGGACGGGTGCCGCACTGATGGCCTTGGGCGGCATCGTCTCGTTGAGCGACCGCCGCTACCGCGTCGGCGCGCCCAGCCGTGCCACCGCCGCGCAGCCCGCTGTCGCCGAATAACGAAAGCGTCTCGACCCATGCGCCGTCTTCTCTTCGTCGTTCCGGCCCTCATTCTCGCAGCCCTCATCGCGCTCTTCTGGCGCGGTCTTGACCCGCAGCGCAACCCGGCAGCGATTCCCTCGGCCCTCATCGGCAAGAAGATGGCGGAGATCGACCTGCCTGGCCTCGGTGGCCGGCCCGGCGTGAAGACGTCTGATTTCACAGGTCAGATCACCGTCCTCAATTTCTTCGCCTCGTGGTGCGCGCCCTGCCGTGCCGAGCATCCGCTGATCAAATCCTTGCGCGACGTGCCCGGCATCCGCGTCGTCGGCATCACCTTCAAGGATGCGCCGGCCGATTCCCTGAAATACCTCGCGGAACTGGGCGATCCCTACCAGGCGATCGGCACGGACAATGAAGGCCGCGCCGGCATCGAATTCGGCTTGAGCGGCGTGCCTGAGACCTATGTCATCGATAAAGACGGCATCATCCGCTACCGCCTGGCGCAGCCTCTGGATCCCGGCCGGCTTGAGAAGGAGCTGAAGCCGCTCCTCGCGGATCTCACCAAGTGAATCTGCGCGTCCACATCGCAGCATTGCTGACCGCGCTGGGCCTCGGCCTCGGCGGTCTCCTTCTGCCGCAGATGGCGATGGCGCAGACGCAGGTCGCCGACGAACCGCTCGCCGATACCGCGCTTGAGATGCGCGCCCGGGCGCTGATGAAGGAAGTGCGTTGCGTCGTCTGCCAGGCGCAATCGATCGACGAATCCGATGCCGGTATCGCCAGCGACATGCGCCGCCTCATCCGCCAGCAGATCGCGGCGGGTGAGAGCGACGCCGCGATCCTCAAATACCTTTCCGATCGCTATGGCGATTTCGTGCTGTTCAAGCCGCCCCTCAAGGCAGCGACCGCCTTGCTCTGGGCCGGACCCTTCGTGCTGCTCGCAATCGGCGGTCTCATCATCGTCTTCTTCTTCCGCCGCCGTCCCACGGCCACCGCAAATGCCCTGAGCAGCGCCGAGCTTGACCGCATCCATGCGGCACTCGACGCGGAAGGCTTGCCATCGCCGGCGCCAGAGGCGACAACCCCCACCGAGCGGAGGGAGGCAACAGCCTCCACCGAGCGGAGGGATGCATGATTCTGGTCTGGCTGGTCTTTGCGGTGATGACATTGGCGACGGCGGTATTGCTGGCGCTGCCGCTGTTCTATACGCGCAAGGTCAAGAACGAAGCGGCCTTTGCGCTGGCCGTCTATCGCGACCAGATGGTCGAGCTCGGCCGCGATGCCGAAGCGGGTCTCATCGCCCCCGACCAGGCGCGCCTGGCGCAGATTGAAATCGAACGCCGCGTGCTGGCCCTCACCGACAACCCGCAATGGCAGCCGGGCCGCGCGCCCTCGCATGGCCTCCTCATCGTGGCGGCCGTCGTCCTGCCGCTGTTGGGCTTCGGCCTCTATCTCCTGATCGGCGCCCCCGATCTGCCGGCCCAACCCTTCGTCGCCGCGCATGCGCAGCCTGCGATCGCCAGTCCGGAATTGCAGGCACTCGAAGCCGGCGTCGCCGCCAAGCCCACCGATGCCAAGGCCTGGGTGGCGCTTGCCGCCGGCTATGACGCCGAGGGCCGCGCCCAGGATGCCGCCACCGCTTACGGCAAGGCCGTGGCCTTAGGGGCACAGGATGCCGCGACACTGGCAGCCTACGGCCAGGCGCAGCTCATCGCCAATCGCGGCGAGATGAATGACGCAGCGGCTGCGACCTTCCACCGGGCGCTCGCCGTCGATCCCACCAACCCCACGGCGCGCTTCTTCCTGGCGCTTGGTAAGGCGCAGGCCGGCGATATCGAAGCGGCCCTCACCGATTGGATGGCACTGGAAAAGGACACGCCCAAGGACGCCCCCTGGCGCGCCACGCTCGAGGCGCATATCGCCAAGGCCGCCGAACGCCTCGGCAAGCCGGCGCCCACCGGCACCTCGGATGCGGCATCTAACCCAGCGCCCGGGCCGAGTAGCGAAGACATGGCAGCTGCCCAATCGATGACCCCGGAGCAGCAGCAGGCCTTCATCAATCAGATGGTGACGGGTCTCGCCGAGAAGCTCAAAAGCAACCCGGACGATCTCGATGGCTGGGTGCGCCTTGCCCGCTCCTATCAGGTGCTGCAGCGAAGCGATGACGCGCGCGACGCCTGGGCGAAGGCCGCTTCCCTCGCTCCCGCCCGCCTCGACGTGCAGCTCGACTACGCCGATTCCATCATCGCCGGCCGTTCGGACCTCGACCGCTACCTGCCGCCGGAATTCGTCGAAGCGGTGGGCCGCGTGCGCACGCTCGATCCCCGCAATCCGCTCGGCCTCTATTACGGCGGTCTCGTCGCCCGCGTTGCCGGCAACAATGCCGAAGCGCGGAAGCTCTGGAGCGAAGTCCTCGACCGCCTCCCGCCCGACGCCCCGCAGCGCGCCGAGCTCAAGAAAGAGCTGGATTCATTGCTGCCGTAGAGCCCCCTCTCACGTCGCGGGACCAAGGGAACTTTCGCCATGGAACTGGGCCGGCAGGCAACGCACCGGCAATTATCACACAATTCCAATGCCTTACCTGTGTGCAAAAAATAGTCACTTAACTATTGCTTCACCATCCTTGAGCGACAATGCGGCTTACCTGGACAGAGGCCCCATTGAAGCGCAAGACCACAACGCGTAAGGCGAGAGCGACCGTCCAAGGCCTTGCCGGGCACGGCATCGTCTTTGCGCGCGGTCGCGCCTGGGCCTGGAGCGTCGTCGTCGGCCTAGTCGGCATCCTGTTCTGCTTCTACGTCGCCGTGCTGCTCTACCAGCAATCCGAAGAGGCGGCCCTGCAGCGCTTCAACTTCCTCATCGAACGATTCGAGAAGCGTTTCAGCGATCGTTTCTCCTCCTACAGCCTGGTCGTCAACATGGGCACCGGCATGGCGACGCTGACCGACGCCATCACGCGCCGCGATTGGCAGCGCCTGGTCTCCGGCCTGGATTGGCGGGAGATGTCCGGGGCCATGGGCCTCTCCTATGTCGAACGCGTCAAGCGTGTGGACCTCGACCGCTACGTCTCGCGTTCCAGCATGCTCAACGGCGAACCGCTGAAGATCCGTTCGCTCGCCAACAAGGGGAATGACGAGCTCTACATCGTGCGCCTCGCGGAATCGGTGAACAAGGACTTCAGCAATCTCGGCGTCGACCTTGCCAGCGAGCCGGTGCGCAAACGCGTGCTCGATTGGGCGATGCTGAATGGCGAAGTAACGATGAGCAGCATCATCCCTCTCATCATCAACAAGCAGAGCCAACCGGGGTTGCTGCTGATTGCGCCGGTCTACACGCGCGATTCGGCGCCGTTGAGCTATTTGGAGCGCAAAGAGAACCTCAAAGGCTGGGTCATCATGCCGATCGCCGTCGGCGTCGCGGTCGAGGATGCGGTGCTCGACATCGGCAACGAGCTCGACGTCGTGCTTTATCTCGGCGCTAATGTCGATTCCAACCGCCTCGTTTTTGACAGTCGCCGCCGCGACACCATCGACCCCGCCGTGCGCCGCGCGGTACGCGACGGCAATATCTATCGCCGCAGCCATACCATGATCCTGGCCGGCCAGAGTTTCGCGCTGGAATACCGCTCGCACTCCTCACTGAAGCCGACCGGCGCTCAGACCCTGCCCATCCTCGTCATGCTGGGTGGGTCGCTCACCTCGATCCTGCTGGGTGCCGCACTCTGGTTCATGGTCGCCGCACGCTACCGCGCCGAAGCGATTGCACGGTCCATGACCAGCGATCTGAGATCCGCCAAGGACGTGGCCGAACAGGCCTCGATCGCCAAGACGCAGTTCCTGGCCATGATGAGCCACGAGATCCGCACGCCGATGAATGGCGTCCTTGGCATGGCGGGGCTGCTGGCCGATACCTCGCTCGACCAGCGCCAGCGGCATTATGTCGATGTGCTGCATCAATCGGGCGAGGCGCTGCTCGCCATCATCAACGACATCCTCGACTTCGCCAAAGCCGAGACCGGCAAGCTCGAAATCGAGCATATCGATTTTGATATCGTGACAGAGATCGATTCCGTCCTCGAGCTGGTGGTAAGTCGCGCCCATGCCAAGGGCATCGAGCTTGCATCCTTCATAGCGCCCGACGTGCCGGCGAAACTCAACGGCGATCCGGGACGCCTGCGCCAGATTCTGCTCAATCTGCTGAGCAACGCGGTGAAGTTCACCGAGCGCGGTGGCGTCTCCCTCATCGTCGAATTGGCCGACCAGGGCGAGAACGGGACCAAGCTGCGCTTTGCCGTGCGCGATACCGGCATCGGCATTCCGGTCGAGGCGCAGAGCCGCCTGTTCCATCATTTCAGCCAGGTCGATGCCTCGACCACGCGCCGCTTCGGCGGCACGGGGCTGGGTCTTGCCATCTGCAAACAGCTGGTCGATCTGATGCATGGCGCGATCGGCGTCGATTCCCATACCGGCGAGCGCAACGGTTCCACCTTCTGGTTCACGGCCTGGTTCGGCCCGCTCACGGGCACGCAGCAGATCGCGGTGCCGGATCAGGCCGTGATCACCGCAGCCTTCAAGAATCGCCTCGTTCTCATCGTCGACGACAATCCCATCAACCGCGAGATCTTCGAACGCTATGTGATCAGCATCGGCGCCCGCCCGATGATCGCCAGCGAGCCTGAGATCGTGCTCGACGATCTCAAGGATCATCCGCCGTTGGAGCCCATCGCGCTGGCCATCGTCGATCAGGTCATGCCGACCATGCCCGGGGTCGATTTCGCCCGGCGCCTCAAGGCGTTGCCCGGCGTCACGGTGGAGAATGTCGTTCTCTCTTCCTCCGCCCTCTTCATCGACCAGCATGAGGTCCATGAAGGGATCGACGCGCAATTGCCCAAGCCCGTGCGCCGTTCCTCCTTCCTTGCCTGCATGATGGCACTCATCGAAGGTTCGCGCCATGCCTCGCTGCGGCGCGCCGGCCATCATGACGGCCCAGCAGTCTTTGCCGACGGCTCCGCCTTGCGCATTCTCCTCGCCGAGGACAACCAGGTGAACCAGATGCTGGTGACGGCGATCCTCGCCCGCGCCGGCGCCCGCGCCGACATCGCCGGCAACGGCCTTGAGGCGATCGAGGCGATGCGTTCTCGCGCCTATGACATCGTGCTGATGGATATGCGCATGCCCGATCTCGATGGGCTGGAAGCGACGCGACGCATCCGCGAACTGGGTGGCGCGCCCTCGCGCGTCCCCATCATCGCGCTCACCGCCAATGCGACCCAGGAAGACCGTCGCCGCTGCCTCGAGGCCGGCATGAACGATTTCATGGCCAAGCCCATCGACGCCAACGACCTCATCCAGAAGATCGCCCTCCACGCCAAGGTCGATCTCATCGGCGGCGACGCAGCGCGCCTCAGCGCCGCCGAGCATGAGGCAGAGCCGGCGATCGCCGCTCTCTCCATGGAACAGCAGGATGCGCTGGCCAGCCTGCTTTCCACGTTGGAATCGGCCACCGCCAACGACCCGACCCCGCCGGCCAACCCTGGCCAGCCCCGCCCGGCCCAACCCAACTCCGCCCCGGCAGAGCCCGATAAAGCCAGCACCTGACGCGGCCAAGCTCGGCTGCAGGTGGCCTTTTGCAGCCAAACAGGCTAGAACGCGGCCCGAAAAGCCCGTTGCTCCAGGATCCCAATGCCAACCGATCTCACCGCCCTGCGTGACCATCTGATTGCCGCCGCCTATGAGGCGGGCGCCGCCATCATGAAGGTCTATGGCAGCGACTTCTCGGCAGCGCGCAAGGCCGACCATTCCCCCGTGACCGAGGCCGATGTGGCGGCTGAGAAATTGATCCTGGCGGCGTTGCGGAAATGCGCGCCGACGATCCCCGTGGTGGCGGAGGAACAGGCCGCGGCCGAGGGCGTGCCGGATCATGTCGCGCGCCGCTTTTTCCTGGTCGATCCGCTCGACGGGACCAAGGAATTTGTCGCCCGCAATGGGGAGTTCACCGTCAACATCGCCCTGGTCGAAGATGGCCGCCCCATCCTCGGCATCGTCTACCTGCCGGCGCTCGATGAGATGTATGCCGGCCACGGCACCCGCGCCATCCGCCGGCGTGGGGCGGAAGAGAGCGCGATCCACGCGCGCGCCTTGCCGGCCACCGGTGCCGTCATGACTATCAGCCGCTCGCATGCCGCCAAGGAATTGGTGAAGGCCGAGGAACTCGGCGAACACGTTGCCGGCACCATCGTTGCCGGCTCGTCGCTGAAATTCTGCCGGATCGCCGAAGGAATTGCCGATCTCTATCCGCGCTTCGGCCCGACCATGGAATGGGATACGGCGGCCGGGCATGCCGTGCTGTCGGCAGCAGGCGGCTCGGTCGCGACCCTTGACGGCGCACCGCTTGCCTATGGCAAGCCCGGCCTCAGGAATCCCCATTTCATTGCCCGCGGCCGGCGTTGACCAGGGGCGGGGTGATGTCAAAGATCGTCCCGGCCGAGGATGCCAATATCGCCCTTGCCGCCGGCGCCTTGCGCCGCGGCGAGTTGGTGAGCTTCCCGACCGAGACCGTCTATGGCTTAGGCGGTGACGCCGCCAATGACCGCGCCGTCGCCGCGATCTACGCCGCCAAAGGGCGCCCGAGCTTCAACCCGCTGATCGTCCATGTACCCAGCCTCGCCGCCGCGATGGAGCTCGGCGCGTTCAGCGACGACGCACAGAACCTCGCGCGGAAATTCTGGCCCGGCCCGCTGACGCTGGTGGTCAAACGTTCGCGCAAATGTCCGCTTTCATTGCTGGTGAGTGCCGGCATGGACAGCGTCGCCTTGCGTATCCCGGCGCACCCCGTTGCGCGCGCGCTTCTCACCGCCAGCGGCCTGGCCCTGGCCGGTCCCAGCGCCAATCCGTCAGGCCGCATCAGCCCGACCACGGCCGCCCATGTCGAAGAAGGCCTCGGCGACAAGGTTGCCATGATCCTCGATGGCGGCCCCTGCCGCATCGGCGTTGAATCGACGGTGCTGAGTTTGCTGGACGAGAAGCCTGCTCTGCTGCGCCCAGGTGGCGTCTCGCCCGAAGAAATCACGGCCGCCATCGGCAAGCCGGTCGAAATCGCCGCGCCCGTGGGCGATGTTGAGGCAGGGCTTCACGGCCCAGGCCGCTTGCTCAGCCATTACGCCCCGGATCGCCCCGTACGGCTGAATGCCATGGATGCCGAACCGGACGAGGCGCTCCTGGCCTTCGGCCCGCAGGTGCCGGTCGCAAAAACGGTGCTGAATTTGAGCGAAAGCGGCGATCTCAACGAAGCTGCCGCCAATCTCTTTGCCATGCTGCGCGCCCTCGACCGTCCGGAAGTCACCGGCATCGCGGTGATGCCGATCCCGATGTCGGGCCTTGGCATCGCAATCAATGACCGCCTGGCACGGGCCGCGGCGCCACGCTAAGGCCAGAGTCGTCACTTGCGCCCTCACCCCCAACCCCTCTCCCTTCAGGGGGAGGGTAGGGTGGGGGGCGCAAGTGACGACTCTTGGAGGAAACTCAGAACCGCCCGTAGCGATAAAGATCGGTGCCGTGGTTTTCGAGCCACAGGCGCGCCGGATCCATCTGGCGGCAAATCTCGCCGCAGAGTTTCCAGAAGCGCGGGCCGTGGTTCATCTCCTTGAGATGCGCCACCTCATGGGCGATGACGTAATCCATGACATGGCGCGGCGCGAAGATGAGCCGCCAGGAGAAGGCAAGCTCCCCCTCGCTGGTGCAGGAGCCCCAACGGCTCTTGGTGTCGCGGATCGTGATCTTCTTGATCTTCTTGCCGATCGCCTCGGCCTTCTGATAGGCGCGGGTCTCGATCTCGCGCTTGGCTTCGAGCTTCAGCCAATCCTGGACGCGGCGCGAGACATGCTCTTCATGCCCGGCCACATGGATCTCTTCCGATTCACACCACACCACACCGCGCGCATTGGGCTTGTAGCGGATGCGATGCGGCGTCCCCAGAATGGGGATGATGTTGTTGTGCAGAAAGGGCACCGGCTCGTGCAGTTGATCGAGACGCTGCTCGATCCAATCCTTATTGCTTAACGCAAATCGCTTGCCTTCATCGCGCGAAGTGCGTTTCGGCAGCACGACGATGATCGACGAATTGCCATGATCCAAGCGCAGGATGATGCGTTGTGCGCGCTTGTTCTGCTTGAAGACCAGCGGCACCTTGCGGGTCGAGAAATTGAGCATGTGAATGTCGCTCGCTTCCGGCATCGAGCGGCGCTTGGCACGCGGCTTATCAACCGCGGCAGGGCGCGCCGGGCTTAACGACTTAGCTAGGTTTTTCGCGACTTTCCGCATGGTGGTCAAAAACAATCCACATATCCCCAGGGTTACCCAAAATCCCCTGGCGACCACTTTACGGCGCGGCTCGCGGCGACTTCAACCGCTTACTCTTTTTTTGCCAGCAGACCCGCTATGCGTCGTTAACGATTGGGATTCTGCCCGGATAAGGGCCTGTTTTCGTTCAGGACCCCAGGCATAGCCGCCGATTGCCCCATCATTACGCAAAACACGGTGACATGGAATGGCGACCGCGACCGGGTTGCGACCGCAGGTATTACCGACGGCGCGGGCGGCCGAGGGCTGGCCGATGGCCGCCGCGACCTCGCCATAGGTCCGGGTCTCGCCGGCCGGGATCTGGCTGAGCGCCGCCCAAACCTGGCGCTGGAAGGCGGTCATGCGGATGTCGAGCGGCAGGTCGGACCGGGGCGCCTTGCCGGAAATGCGATGCAGGATTTCGCTCACATAGGGGCCGAGGGCCACCTCATCGGCGGCGATGCTGTCGGCCCCGGGAAACTCGGCGTGGAGATCGTCGACCAGCGTCTCGTCATCTTCACCCATCTCGACCCGGCAGAGGCCCTTCTCCGTCGCCGCCACCAGAATGCGGCCCAAGGCCGAACTGGTCAGCGCATAGCGGATATCGGCACCCCTGCCACCGCTGGCATAGGATGCCGGTGTCATCCCCAGGGCCGTGCCGGCACGCTCATAGACGCGGCTCGACGACCCGAACCCCGCATCGAAGGTCGCGGCGGCGACCCCGGCGCCGGTCCGCAGGCCCTTCTTGAACCGCGCCAGGCGCAGGCTTTCCTCGTAATCGCGGGGGGAGACGCCCATCACGCGCTTGAACTGGCGCTGCAGGTGCCAGGGCGAAAGGCCGCAATGGCGCGCCAGTTCGTCGAGCGTGATCGGCCCGTCCGCCTCGCTTTCCTGCCGCGCCTCGATATAGGCGGCGGCGCGCTTCACCAAAGCCGTGTTGTCGCCGCGCGGCATGATGCTTCGCTCTGGCATCCTTCCTTCAGGCATCCTTCCCTCTGGCATTTTCGACCGCTTTCCTGACATCTCATCCTGCCATAAGGAGATAGAGTGACGCAGCGGCGCCCGCTATCCGGGTCTTGCGCCAGTCACTTGGATAACCGGCTGCCAGGATAACCTGATCGGGGAGCATCGCCATGGCCGATCCCTTCAATCTGCAGCGTTTCGTCGAGGCGCAGGATGCGGTCTATCCGGCGGTCCTCTCCGAGCTCAAATCCGGGCATAAGACCAGCCATTGGATGTGGTTCGTCTTCCCGCAGCTCCAGGGTCTCGGGCGGTCGTCCACGGCGCGGTTCTTCGCCCTTGCCGGGCGCGCGGAGGCCGCTGCCTATCTTGCCCATCCGATCCTCGGCCAGCGGCTCATCGAGTGCACGCTGATCCTGGGCGGCCTGCCCGGCCGCGACGCCCATGCCGTCTTCGGCAGCCCGGACGACCTCAAATTCCACTCCTCCATGACCCTCTTTGCCGCCATCGCCCCGGAAAAATCGCCCTTCGCGGCCGCATTGGCGAAATATTTCGCGGGCAAGCTCGACGATGCGACCCTCACCTTGCTGGGGCCCGCTTGAGTTGTCAGGTTTCTGTCAGGCTAGCCTGACAGGTTGATGTCAGACGATCGCCCCCAAGGAGCCCGGCCTTCCATGACCATCCCGCCCTTCCACCTCGCTTTCCCGGTCAACGATATCGCGGCCACCGAGGCCTTTTATGCCGGATTGCTGGGCTGCAAGATTGGGCGCCGCGCGCCGAAATGGATCGATTTCGACTTCTTCGGCCACCAGATCTCGGCACATTTGAAGCCTGAAGAGATGGCGGCGGCCTCTACCAATCAGGTCGATGGCGATAACGTGCCGGTCCGGCATTTCGGCGCCATCCTGCCCTGGGCCGACTGGCATCGCCTCGCCGACCGCCTCAAGGCGGCGGATATCGCCTTCATCATCGAGCCGCATGTGCGCTTCAAGGGCGAAGTTGGCGAACAGGCAACCATGTTCTTCAAGGATCCCAGCGGCAATGCGCTGGAGTTCAAATCCTTCGAAGACCCGGCGCAGGTCTTCGCGGTGGCGTGAGGCAGCGCGATCACCTAACCAACTTGTCATGCCCCGGCGTGGCCGGGGCATCCACGAGTTACTTTCATCGCATGACGACAAACTCGTAGATCCCCCGCCTTCGCGGGGGATGACAATCGAGAAAGTACTGACCTCACAGCCTTCTATTCACAAACGCTACGCGCCAGGCGGCGCCGAAGCTTTGGCCTTCGATGTGATCGAGGCGCGTCACGGAGAGATTGTCGACCGAGAAGCCGAGGGCGCGTTCGGGTTCGATGTCGAGGGCGGCGGCAAGGGCCGCGCGGATCGAGCCGCCATGAGCCACCACCACGATATCGTTGCCGGCATGGGCAAGTGTCAAACGCAGCAGCGCCTTCTCGACGCGCGCCACCACATCGGCAAAGCTCTCGCCGTTCGGTGGACGTTCGGTCGCGGGGGCGTGCCAGAAGCGGTGATAGGCACCGTCGCGGCTGGCATCGAGCTCGGCATAGGTAAGGCCCTGCCAATCGCCGAAATGCTGCTCGACAAGACCCTGTTCGATGAGTGGGACCAGGGGTTCGAGCCCGCGTCCGCGATGGACGGCCGCCAGGGTCTGATGCGTGCGTTTAAGCTGCGTCGCCACCCAGACCGGTGAGACCGGCAGGAAGCCAGCCAGCGCTGCGAAAGCCTTGTCGTCGCTGCAATCGGCTTCGAGATCGTCCTGGCCATAGATGCGGCCCAAGGCGCCGATGACCGGTGCGTGGCGCACCAGCCACAATCTGGTTTCGGTATGGTCGGTCGGCATGTTGTCTTTGCGCTTAGGTGAGCGTGATGAGGTTGACCAGGATCGCCATCTCCGCCACCTGCTCGACGGCGCCCAGCACGTCGCCGGTATAGCCGCCGAACTTTGCCTGCGCCAGCTTGGCGACCATCCAGGTGGCGGCGAGTGCCGCGAGCAAGGCCACCAAAGCTGCGACGGGCGCCACGGCGATCACTGCAATGATGAGCGCGATGATGAGCGACCAGTTGGCGGCGGTGATGCTGGGTTTCCCGGCATCGACCGCAAGGCCGTTCGACCGCGCCAAGGGCATCCGCGCCATGACGAGGGGCAGCACGCCGCGCGCCAGCGTATGAGCGGCGATGAGGGCGCCCGCCACCAGTTCCGGGGCGCCCAGATTGGCGATGGCCGCCACCTTGATCGAGGTCGAGAAAATGAGGGCCAGGCCGCCGTAAGACCCCAAACGGCTGTCCCGCAGAACTTCCAGCCGCCGCTCCACCCCGCCCCGGGCGCCCAGCGCGTCGCAGAAATCGGCCCAGCCATCCTCATGCAGGGCCCCGGTCACTATCCCGGTCGCGGCCACGGCAAGCAATGCCGCGAGCAGGCCAGAGAGGCCGATCTCCATCGCCACAAAATAGACCAGGGCGCCGATCAGCCCGACGCAGAGGCCAGCGAACGGAAAGGCGCGGGCAGCAGCTCCCAGATGACCGGAAGCGGCGGGAATCGGCAGCCGGGTGAAGAATCCCAGGGCCAGGAAGACGTCGCGCCGCCAATCGGCCAGCGCCGCGCCGAATCCGTGCTTCCGGGCGTCGGCCGGCGGTTCGGTTTCGGGCGCCGCCTCCGGATTGGGCGCCTGGGATAAGTTGGGCACCTGGGACAATTCGTCGGCTGGAAGGGGCTGGTTGGCTTCGCTCATGAACGGATCCTGGAGTGCCGGTTGTCGGCCGGGATTTTGGTGTCGTTGTAACAAGAACCGTGCCTGGGATATAGGGACGGTCGAATCGCCCTCTTAAGCAGGGCCAGTGGAGTTAAGATTATGTTGGATAGCCAGTCGATTGCCAGTTTTGCCGAGATGCGGCGCATTGTCTCGGAGTTTCCGGGACCGGACCTCGAAGCGGCACGAGAAGCCGCCGCGCGCGAGGGGCAGCTGACCAAACCCGCCGGCGCGCTGGGACGCCTTGAGGAGCTTTCGGCCTGGCTCGCCACTTGGCAGGGGAAGTCGCCTGCCGTCAATCATCCACGCGTCGCCGTCTTTGCTGGCAATCACGGCGTGGCGGCGCTCGGTGTTTCGGCCTTCCCCCCGGAAGTGACGCGGCAGATGGTATTGAACTTCACCCATGGCGGCGCCGCGGTGAATCAGCTCTGCAAGAACGCCGATGCCGATCTGCGCGTTTACGAAATGTCGCTCGACCAGCCGACCCAGGATTTCACGAAAGGTGCCGCGCTCAGTGAAGCTGAAGCCGCGCGCGCCATGGCCTATGGCATGATGGCGGTCGAGCCCGGCGTCGATCTGCTCTGCGTCGGCGAGATGGGCATCGCCAACACCACGGCCGCTTCCGCCATCGCCGCCGCCCTCTTCGGCGGTACCGGCACCGATTGGGCGGGACCGGGGACCGGCGTCCATGGCGCGCAGCTGTCGCGCAAAGCTGAAGTCATCGATATGGGTCTCGCGAAACACCGCGCCGTGTTCGACGACCCCTTCGCCATCATGGCGGCACTCGGCGGCCATGAACTGGCCGCCATCACCGGCGCCGTCATTGCCGCGCGTGTCGCGCGTGTGCCGGTGCTGCTCGACGGCTTTGCGACCACGGTCGCCGCTTCCGTGTTGCAGAAGCTCGATCCGCATGCGCTCGATCATTGCGTCGTCGCCCATTGCTCGGCCGAGCCCGGCCATCGCCGGCTTTTGGAAAAAATTGCGAAAAAGCCGCTGCTTGATTTCGGCATGCGCTTAGGGGAGGCTTCCGGCGCTGCCCTGTGCATCCCGATTCTGCGTGCGGCGGCCCTCTGCCACAGCGGCATGGCAACCTTCGCCGAAGCTGGCGTGAGCGATAAGGACTGAGCTCTCTCCCCTTCGTCATCCCCGGGCTTGACCCGGGGATCAGGCTCGACTGGGCTCTGTCTTTCAGTTGTTGACAGATGCCCAGATCAAGTCCGGGCATGACGGTTTGAAAGAGAGTCATGTCCCAGGAACTCGCCCGCGCCTTTCTGCTCGATCGTCTTGGCCTTCGCGGTGCCCATTGGACGGCCGAGGAAGCGCCGTTGCGGGCGGTGGGCTTGGGGATGATGCAGATAGACAGCATCCGCTCCACCGGCCTGCGCAATCACGAGATCGCCTGGATCACGCGCACCGACGCGCCGATCCAGGCGCTTTACGATCTCTATTACCGCGACCGCGCGATGCTGGAGACTCATTATCCGCTCTTCGCCACGCGCCGCGATTGGGTGCCGTTCTTCCTGAAAGACTTCTCGAAAGCCGTCAATCAGGACCGCCTCAAGGAAGTGCGGCCCTTGATGCGCAAGGTGAAGAAGCATATTGCCGAAAACGGCCCGGTCTCGCCGGCCGATCTCGACTCTGAGCGTGTCGTCGGCGGCTTCAACACCATCAAGGCGACGACGCGGGCGCTGGAATATCTCTATCACACGGGTCAGGTGCAGATCAGCGGCCGGTCGAAGAATTTCCACCGCCTGTTCGATTTGACCGAGCGCGTGGCACCCGAGCTGCTGACACCGATCGCCGATTACCGGACAACGCACAAACCCTTCTTCGTGCATTCGGCATTGTCGGTCCTGAAGCTCGCGACGCCGCGGCAATTGGCTGAACGCGTCTCGCACCATGTCGGCACCTGGCGCGGCGGCATGGCGGTCGCGAAGCGGCTGATCGACGATGCGCTCGATCATCAGCTGATCGATTGGATTGAATCGATCGAGGGCGAGAAACAGCACCGTTACCTGGCGCTGCGCTCCGATCTCGACCGCTTCATGAAGGGTGTCCCGGTGCAGGACGATACGGTGCGTCTCGTCCCGCCGCTCGACAATCTGATGTTCAACCGCAGGCGTTTCACCGAGCTCTTCGGCTTCACCTACAAATTCGAGGCCTATACGCCGGAAGACCAGCGCCGCTTCTATTTCGCGATGCCGATCCTTTATCGCGACCGGGCGGTGGGACTGATCGACGGCCGCAAGGAAGAAGGTGCCTGGCGCATCACGGGCCTCGAGCTCTATCACGACCTGCCGCTCGAACATCTGCGTACCGCCGTGCACCGCTTCGCCCGCATCGCTGCTTGCGAAAAGATCGTCGCGGCGCCAGGGCTCACCAAAGCGCAGCGCACCGCGTTGCTGGGGAAGGTGGAGCGTTGAACTTTCACCGTCATGCCTGGGCTTGTGTGGGCATGACGACCGAGGCCATGGGGGGTGCCAAGTGACGGGAGCTTGCACATGAGCGACGACATCGCCGCCCTCATCAAGGCCGGCAAACCCGTACGCACCCGCGACCGGCGGGCGGCGACGGATCTTTCTGTCGACGGTGACGGCACCATCACCGGCCATGTGCCGATGGTGGGTACCTGTCGCTGGCAGCGCGACGGCCGCTATACCGCGGCCCCCGGCGGCGGAGCCGGGCCACTCGATCTGGTCCCGGTGGCGGCACCCGCCAAAGACGGTCCGCAGCGGGGCTCGGTCATCGGCCAGCTCAGCGACCCGGAAGCAAAGAATTCCTGCTGCGATTGACGAAATGCCGGGCAACGCATCCTATGATGTGACTTCCCGCCTAGCCTGTCATCCGCCTGTCACAGATTGCATGGCACATAACCGCCCATGTTGCAGACGAAGGTGGATATGAGGCCCGAGCCGCAGGAACGGAGCGAAGCAGAGCTACGCCCGGCGGAAATCGCGGTGGCGGAAGCGGAGGCGAGCATGCACGCCTTCACGCTGCTGGCGCGCGATCTCGTGACCCGTGCTCCGACCATCCGCCCGGCGACGACCGGCGCCAAGGTGCTGGACCTTTTCCGTTCCGACAGCGCCCTGCCGCTGGTCGCCGTCACCGATGCCGACGGGATCGTCTATGGCGCCGTGGAGCGCGACCGGCTGCTCTCCGTCTTTGCCCAGCCCTTGTGGTTCGACGTCTATTTCAAGCGCCCGATCCTGGCGCTGATGAACCGGCAGCCGCTGGTGATCGACGAGACGACACCGCTCGACGAGATCAAGCGCCTCATCACCGTCGATTACCCCGATGCCATCCAGGCCGGGTTCCTGGTGACGAAAAACGGCCGCTTCAGTGGTATCGGCACCATGTCGAAATTGCTGGAGCTCACGGTCGAGCAGAACCAGCGGCGCATGGTGCAGCTCGATGAGGCGCGCCATGCCGCCGAATTCGCGGCAAGCTCTCGCGCCCGCTTCCTTGCCACGATGAGCCATGAACTCCGCACACCCTTGAATGCCATCATCGGCTTTTCGGAATTGCTGCTGGGCTTGCCGGGGGCGGGGCGCGAGGCGCCGCAGCTTCCCGATTACATCGGCGACATCCGCCAGAGCGGGCAGCACCTTTTAGGCTTGATCAACGACATCCTCGATTATTCGAAGCTCGAGGCCGGCGCCCTGACGCTCAACGCCCACGAATTCGATTTGGGCGCGATGCTGCATTCGGCGATCGGCGTCGCCCGCGGCCAGGCGGCGGCGCGCGATATCCGCCTCGAACTGGCGCCGATGCCGCTGATGCAGATGATGGCCGATGAGCGGCGCCTGCGCCAGGTCGTGATCAACCTCATTTCCAACGCGATCAAGTTTTCGCAAGCCGGCGGTACCGTCACCTTGCGCGCGCAATGCGACCTTGCCGGTTCACCCGTGATCGAGATCGTCGATCAGGGCGTCGGCATCGCGCCCGCCGATATCGAGCGCATCTTCGAACCCTTCGTCCAGGTGGAAAGCCATTTGAACCGCAAGAATGAGGGGACGGGCCTGGGCCTGCCGCTCTCACGCCAGATCATGACCCTCCATGGCGGCACGTTGCATCTCGAATCGGTGCCGGGTGCCGGCACCACGGCGGTGATGACCCTGCCGCCGCAGGTACTGATCGACGGCCAGCCCATTGAGCTGCCGGCGGTTATTCTCCGACCTGAAGCAGCAGACCCAGTTTGCGCGCTTTCGCAAAGCTGAAGAGATAGATCCCGATCCCCACCAGGCAGAGCAGGGCATTGAGGCCCAGCGCTGCCATGAAATGATCCCAGCGGAAGACGTTGTGGAACAGCATCTCGCGCATGCCCTCGAACACATGGGTCGAGGGCAGCGCCAGTGAAATGGCCTGCGCCCAGCCGGGCAGGACGGTGATGGGGTAATAGACGCAGGAAAACGGCGCCAGCAGGAAAACCAGGAACCACGCCATGTTCTCGGCGGCGAGGCCGTAGCGCAGGATCATCGCCGTGACGATGAGGCCCAGCGCACAGCCCATGATCAACAGGTTGAAGAAGAAGGCGAGCAAAGGCACGCCGAGGGTGAAGATCGAGAAATCGTAGAACGGGATGGCAAGCAACATCGCCGGCAGCACGCCGATGACGGCACGCACGAAGGACATGGCGACGAGCGAGACGATGTGCTCAAGCGGTGTCAGCGGCGAGCAATAGAGATTGGCCAGATTGCGCGACCACAGCTCTTCCAAGAAGGAGAGCGAGAAACCGAGCTGCCCGCGAAACAGCACGTCCCATAGCATGACACCGGCGATGAGCACGCCGAAAGCCCCGGCGACGTAAGACGAGTTGGTGGCAAGGAACTGGGAGAGGAACCCCCAGATCACCATCTGCATGGTCGGCCAATACGCCATCTCGACAATGCGCGGCCAGGACCGCCGCATGACATAGAAATGCCGCTGGCACATGGCGCCGACGCGGGCGAAGGAGAAGGTCATGGCAGAAGGCCCCTCACCTCGGCCGGCTCGCCGCTGCGGCGATCCCTGGCGATATCGAGGAAGACTTCTTCGAGATTCTGGCGGCCGAAGCGGTAGATGAGATCGTCCGGCGTGCCGCGATCGACGATCTTGCCCTTGCGCATCATCAGCACCTCATGCGCCAGCCGCTCGACCTCGTTCATGTTGTGCGAGGCGAGCAGGATCGCGGCCCCGGATTCGCGCTGATAGTTTTCGAGGTAGTGGCGCACCCAATCGGCGGTGTCGGGGTCGAGGGAGGCCGTGGGCTCATCAAGCAACAGCAGTTCCGGCCGGTTGAGGAGCGCCTTCCCCAGCGCCACGCGGGTCTTCTGCCCGGCCGAGAGCGAACCGGTGCGCCGGTCCAGCAGCGCGTCAAGATCGAGTGCCGCCGCCACTTCCTTGATCCGGCCGGCCACATCCTTAATGCCGTAGAGTTTCCCGAAGACCGTGAGGTTCTCCCGCGCCGACAGGCGGTGCGGCAGATCCACATAGGGGGAGGAAAAATTCATACGCCCCAGTACCTTGTGCCGCTGGCGCGCGATATCGAGGCCGAAAAGCCGGATGCGCCCGGCGGTGGGCACCAGCAATCCCAGCAGCATCGAGATGGTGGTGGTCTTCCCCGCCCCGTTGCCCCCCAGCAAAGCCGCGGTTTGCCCCGCTTTGACGCCGAAAGTGAGGCCATCGACGGCTTTGAGATCGCCAAAGCTCTTCTGAAGCTGATCCACGTCAATGATGGGCTCTGAAAGCATGCTAAGGCTCAAGGTGCGACAAGATGGGAAGGCATAGATTCGGTATGACTTTCAGCACCTTGATAGCCGATTTAGACTGCCCCTGTAAAACAACCCCCGTAGAACAGCCCCGGCGAATGGGCCGGTTGCAAAGCGGGGCTTAATGTCTTGAATGGTTCTTGATGACTGAAGTTGCAGCCCCTGCGGCCGGTATCCGGCCCCATTTGAAGCCCGCCCGCCGTCCGGCGCGCGGCCAGGTGCGGCTGCGCACGCTGCTCGCCATCCGCTGGGTGGCGGTGACGGGCCAGGCGGCCTCGGTCTTCTTCGTCGATATCGTCCTGGGCTATCCGACCCCGCTGATACCGGCAGCCCTCGTCATTGCGGCACTCGCCATAGCGACCCTGGTACCGCAGGTGAAGCGCAAGGCCAATGCGCGTTTGACCGACCGGCAATCAGCACTCTATTTCGCCTTCGATATGGTGCAGCTCACGGTACTGCTGGGCCTCACCGGGGGCCTGCACAACCCCTTCTCGCTGCTGCTCCTTGCCCCCGTCACGGTCTCGGCCGCCGCCTTGAGCTATCGCTCGACCTTGGGCCTGACGGCGCTCGCCATCACCTGCGTCAACGTCCTCGCCTTCTTCCACCTGCCTTTGCCCTGGCCGGGCGATGTCTTCAGCCTGCCGCCGATCTTCGTCTTCGGCGTCGCCGTGGCACTCGGTCTCGCAGTCGTTTTCATCTCCGCCTATGTCTTCAAGGTGGCCGAGGAATCGCGCCGTGTCACCGACGCGCTGATGGCGGTGCAATCGGCGCTCGATACCGAGCAGCGCATCAATTCGGTGGGGGCCCTCGCCGCCGCCGCCGCCCATGAGCTGGGCTCGCCTTTGGGCACCATCTCCCTCATCGCCAAGGAGCTGACGCGCGACTTGCCGGCGGACTCGCCCTATCGGCCCGATGCGGAACTACTGCTGAGCCAGGCGGAACGCTGCCGGCATATTCTGGCCGAGATCGCGGCGCGGCCCGAGCAATCCTCGAAGGACCATTTCCATGTGCTGGCGGCCCCGCTCCTCATCGAGCTTGCCGCCGAGCCTTTCCGGCGCCCCTCGGTCGCTTTGCGCATCGAGGCGAAATCCGAAGGCGGCGAGCAGGATCCACCGGTGATGCCGCGCCGGCCTGAGATCATGCACGGCCTCGGCAACCTGCTGCAGAACGCCATCGAATTCGCCAAGGAAGAAGTGCAGGTGGTGATCAGCTGGTCGCGGGCCGAACTTGCCATCACCATCACCGATGACGGCCAGGGCTTTCCGCCGGAGCTTCTGGCGCGGCTCGGCGACCCCTATATTTCAGCAGCCCTCGGGCGCTATGCTGGCAAGCTGGTGCGCAGCGCCGTGGGTGGCCCCAAGAGCGGACCGGACCGGCGCCAGGGCGATCATATGGGCCTTGGCATCTTCATCGCCCAGAATCTGCTGGAACGATCGGGCGGGAATGTCCATTTCGGTAACAACGAATTCGGCGGCGCCGAGGTCAAGGTGATCTGGCCCAGGAGCGCGCTCAATGAAGCGCATAAGGAGTAAAGAGGACATGAACGATCAAGCACAGCAGGTCGCTAGCAGCGAGAAGACGCTGCTCATCATCGATGACGACGCCCCCTATCGCCAGCGTCTGGCGATGGCGCTGGAGAAGCGCGGCTTCCAGGTCAACCAGGCCGAGAGCGTCGAAGCCGGCATGGCCGCCGCCAAGGCGCATCCGCCGCGCTATGCCGTGGTCGATTTGAGGCTTGCCGATGGCAGCGGCCTCGACGTCGTGCCGGAGATCAAGAAGAGCCGGCCCGATTGCCGCGTCGTCATCCTCACCGGCTACGGCAACATCGCCACCGCCGTCGCCGCCATCAAATCCGGCGCTATCGATTACCTCCCCAAGCCCGCCGATGCGGACCAGGTGGAGGCAGCGCTCCTCGAACATCGCGACGCCCTGCCGCCGCCGCCCGAGCAGCCGATGACCGCCGACCGCGTGCGCTGGGAGCATATCCAGCGCGTCTACGAACAATGCGACCGCAACGTCTCGGAGACCGCCAGGCGCCTGCGCATGCACCGCCGCACCCTGCAGCGCATTCTTGCCAAGTATGCCCCCAGGGCCTAGTCGCCTCCCAGTCCCAATATTATCGTCATGCCCGGGCTTGTCCCGGGCATCCAGTCCATCCGCCGCTATCGTGGATCCCCGGGACTTCGCCCGGGGATGACGTTTTTTTGGAGCACCTGAGCGATGAGCTTCCGCGACAGCTATCTCTACCCGATCCGGCAGAAGGTCGGCACCGACCTCCTGCTCTTGCCCGGCGCCTCCTGCCTCTTCGTCAATGCGGCAAGCGAGGTGCTGCTCGAGCGGCGTAGCGATTTCAGGATCTGGGGCGTGCCCGCAGGTTCGCCGGAACCCGGCGAGGATATCGCCACCTCGATCCGGCGCGAGATGCTGGAGGAGACCGGTGTCGAGCCAGCGCGCGTCATTCCCTATGGCTTCGCCTCAGACCCCAAGACGAAGACCATCGTCTATCCCAACGGCCATCGCTGCCAGTATTTCGTGATGCTGTTCTACGCCGATTGGCCGGCCGGCGCCGCGCCGGTGACATCCGAGGAATCGCTCGAATTCGCCTGGTTCAAGCCGGATGCATTGCCGGCGGAGATCATGCCCTCGACGCCGGCGACGGTCGCCGCCTATCTGCGCTTTCGCGAGACCGGCGTGTTCCAGATGGTTTGAAGAGACCGGCCCTCTCTACTTGTCATCCCCCGCCTGAAGCGGGAGATGACAGATAAGAAAGAGCGGGCGTCCCCTTACTCCCGCCCCATCTTCGCATCGACGCTCCACGGGCCGGGGCCGGCGAAGAAGAAATAGAAGAACAGGAAGCAATAGAGGATCGCGGCATCGCCCTGGTTGACTGCCGGGAAGAAGCTTTGCGGCGCATGCACCAGGAAGACGAGGCCGGCAACGATGCGGACGATGCTGAGCACTTTGGGTGCCCAGGGGTTGAGTTGGGAGCTGAGAGCCATGGCTGGTCCCCTGTCTGCTGCGGCCCCGAAGCGGTCCGCTCGCTGGCATCCGCCGGAGGGCGGGCTAATCGCAAGGATATGAAACCGACTCCGCTCCTGCCAAGCCACCACAGAACCTGGGTTCTGCGTTAAGCCCCTAAAATCCTTGCGACTTCCTGCATGTCGCCGACCACGGCATCGGCGCCGGTTTGCCGCAACCGCGCCCCGAGGCCAGGGAGCACATGGCTGCCGCCGGTAAAGCCGATGACATGCATGCCGGCGGCCTTTGCCGCTGTGACTCCGGCGATGCTGTCCTCGATAACCACGCAAGAACCGGGCGCGTGGCCCATGCGTCTGGCGGCATAGAGGAAGAGGTCCGGCGCGGGCTTGCCGTTCTCCACCATCGTGGCGCTGAAGATATGGGGGGCAAGCCGGTCATAGAGGCCGACCAGGCCGAGGCTGTGCTGCAGCCGCTCCGGCGCGCTCGACGAGGCGACGCAGCGCGGCAGCGTGAGCGCGTCGAGCAGATCGGCGATGCCGCTGATCGCGGTGAGTTCGGTCTCGAAGACATGCTTCGTCTCGGCGACGATGTCGGCGATGCAGGCTTCCGTGACGGTCCAGTTGAAATGGTCCTCGACCAGTTTCATGCTGCTCTTGAAGCTCAAGCCGATGCAATGATTGACGATGAAGTCATCGGCCATGTCGAGGCCGTGGCGGCGGAAGACGCGCGTCTCGGCGATGCAGCCCAGATGCTCGCTGTCGATGAGGACGCCGTCGCAATCGAAGATGACGAGATTGGGTGTCATGGGCAGCGCGCTTGTCAGAGCTTCTCGCCGCGCACCAGGCGCGGCAAGGTGCCCACCACACCCATGGCATGGCGCATGGCGAGGCGCTTCAGGGGCTTTGCCTTGTTGAAGAGGAAGAAGCCGATATCGCGCGCCAGGCGAAGTGGGCCGATATCGTTGGAGAAGAGGCGCGTGAGCCCGTCGGTCACCACCAGCATCATCAGATTGTCAAAGCGCCGCCAGCGCGCGTAATGCTCCAGCACATTGAGACTGCCGAGATCGCCGCCGCCACGCCAGGCATCGACCAGCACTTCCGACAAGGCCGCAACATCGCGCACACCCATATTGAATCCCTGCCCCGCGATCGGATGCATGCCATGCGCGGCATCGCCGGCAAGCGCCAGGCCGTCTTTGATATAGGTGGCGGCAAGAATCATCTTGAGCGGATAGTTGAAGCGCGGACCCACCGGGCGAATGGCACCCAAGGTCGGGCCGAAGCGGCGCTCGATCTCGCGGCCGAGATCGGCATCGCTCAGGCCCAGCAGCATCGGGATGATGCGCGGATCCTCGGTCCAGACGATGGAGGAGCGATGCCGCCCTTCCTCGTCATCGGTCATCGGCAACATCGCAAACGGCCCGACGGGCAGGAAATGCTCATGCGCGACACCATTATGCGGCAGCTCATGCGTCACCGTGCAGACAATGGCGCTGTGCTTATAGCCCAGTTCCTGGGTCGCGATCCCGGCCATGCGGCGCACGGCGGAGGCGCGGCCGTCGGCACCGATGACGAGGCGGGCGCGGATCTCCGTGCCGTCATCCAGCGCCACGACATTGCCGATTCCCTCAAACGCGATCTCGCGCACCCGCGTCCCGGGGATGTGGGTGACGGCCGGAATCTCGGCGAGGCGTTTCAAGAGCCCCACGCGCACGGCGCGGTTCTCGATGATCCAGCCGAAGGGCGGCTGCGCGCCTTTGGCACCCGGCACCGCATCGGGGTTGAGATCGGCGAAATGGTAATGGACGAAGAACGGGCTCGCCTCCCGGTACTGCCAGCCGCCATCGGAGACGCGGATATCGCGGATGGGCTCGGCGGCATGGGCCATGTAATCCCAGGCGCCGATGCCGGCGAGCACCTGCTGCGAACCATAGGCGATGGCCGAGGAGCGGCCATCGAAAGCCTCCCCGGTAAGGTCCGGCAGCTTTTCCGATTCGACCAGCGTCACCGCGATTCCCGCCCCGCCGAGTGCTGCCGCCATCGCCATGCCGACCAGCCCGCCGCCGACAATCAGGATTTCGGTTTCGCGTGGCCCGGCAGCCGAAAGCGCAACGAGCTTCGGCCCGCCGGTATTTGACGGGTAAGTGCCTGCGTTTGCAGGCTCATTCGGCGTGGTATGCGAGTCTGTCATGGCTGGCACAATCCCGGTTTACGGCGCTTATGTCCAGCGGCTATAAGGCCGCATGAAACTGGCCCCCGATTGGAACAGGACCGCCGCCGATTACGCCCGCCACCGGGCCGGCTTCCCTGGCTGGTTCTACGACCGGATGGCTGAACGCGGGCTGTTCCGGCCTGGTTCCCAGATCCTCGATATCGGCACCGGCACCGGCTTCCTGGGGCGCGGCTTTGCTCAGCGCGGCGCGCACGTCACCGGCCTCGATGTCGCCACCGGCATGATGGACGCGGCCCGCGACCTCGACCGTGCGGCGGGCCTCACCACCGAGTACGTCACCGCCCCAGCCGAGGCGACCGGCCTGCCCCCATCCAGCTTCGATCTCGTTACCGCCGGCACCTGCTGGCATTGGTTCGATGCGCCCAAGGTGATGGCGGAGGCCATGCGCCTATTGAAACCAGGCGGGCATCTGGTCATCGCCAACCTCGTCTGGCTGCCCTTGCCCGGCAATGTGGTGGCAAGAACGGAAGCGCTCATCGAGGCACACAATCCCAACTGGCATCTGGGCGGCTGGCAGGGCCACAGCGCCAACCAGCAGCTCGACCTCATCAATGGCGGCTTCAGCCATCGCGAGAGCGCCTCGGTCGATTACGACATCCCCTACAGCCCGGAAGCCTGGCGGGGCCGCATCCGCGGCTCGGCCGGCATTGCAGCGAGCCTCGGCACCACCGAAGTAGAAAAGTTCGACGCCGAGCTTGGCGCCTTGCTGGCGCGTGACTTCCCTGGCGATCCCATCCCCGTACCGCACCGCCTGGTGACGCTGTGGGGGAAGAAGCCATGACGACGATCCGCCCCGCGACCGAAGCCGATCTGCCGGTGATCGCCGAGATTCATTTGAAAGGCTGGGAGCTCGCCTATGGCGCTTTCCTCCCCGCCGATCAACTGGCCGCCATGCAGCCGGCAAAGCGCCTGCCGCTGTGGCAAGGCTGGCTCGCCGATCCCAAGAAACTGATCCTGGTAGGCTCTGTCGGGAGCGAGATCGACGGCTTCATGCTCGGCGGCCCGGTCAAGGACCACGACATCCGCAAGGGCAGCCTTACCGGCTTCGATTGCGAGATCTACTCGCTCCACACCCGCGAGCGCGTGCAAGGCAAGGGTCTCGGCCGCGCCCTCATCAGCGCCGCCGCCACCCATTGGGCCGCCGCTGGCAAGAGCGCCTTGATGCTCTGGGCCTATAGCGACAACGCCTACAGGAAGTTCTACGAAAAGATCGGCGGCGACCTCATCGCCGAAGGCATCGACGACGGCATCCCCGACGTCGCTTATGGCTGGCGGGATTTGACCGCGCTAAACGTTCAAACGGGAATGCAGCATGTTTCTTGAAGCCTTGGTGCAGCGGTCGATCTTCAAATATGTCACCGTCTTCGCGCTGATCGGCACGGTTCTTCTTCTTGCGGAACAGGCCTGGACCTTCATTCAGAATGCCTATGCCGGCATCGCACCTACAACAGAGAGCATCGGCACGTTTGTTTTGTTCGCCGCACTGTGCCCTCTTTACATGGCCTTCTTGGTGCGTATCCGGCTACCCCGTCAATTGTCCGATGCTGACGAAGGCGGCACCACGACATTTTCTGAAACTCCAGAGTGTCGCATGCTGAACGTCGTCAGCGTGTGGTCAATCGGCGTTGCAATCTTTGTGAAATGGGTCGCCTCAGGTGGCGACACATCCGATTTATTTGGATGGTTCTCGCCCGCCTTCTTCGTTCTCATGGTCGCGGCGAGTGGCGCCGCTTTGATGCGCCGCCTGTTATGTTTAGAGTTATCCCCAGCAGGACTGAAGATCACGCCGTCCAAAGCTGGTTTGATCGCCTGGAGCGATATTCGCGAGATCAAATTGGTCGAGCGGTTCGGCAGCCGCTGGATCAACGTCAGCGTCGACAACAGAGAGCGCTACGGCCTAAAGAAGGCGACATTTAGTGTCATGCCTGGATTTCTCGGCACTACTGCCGAGCAGCTGCACAGCGCGATCGAGCGGCGGCGTGCACTATTTGCACAGAAGGCACCCGCGTGAACTCAACGGCAATTTATCCGCCCCTGCGGCAGACGACCTAAGGAGACCGAATGACCGACCGCATCCTTATTCTCGATTTCGGCTCGCAGGTGACACAGCTGATCGCGCGGCGTGTGCGCGAGGCTGGGGTCTATTGCGAGATCTTCCCGTTCAACGTCGATCCGGCGCGCATCAAGGAGTTTGACCCCAAGGGCATCATCCTCTCCGGTTCGCCGCATTCGGTGACGACGGCGGATGGCCCCAGGGCACCCGCCATCGTCTGGGAATCGAAGCAGCCGGTCTTTGGCATCTGCTATGGCGAACAGACCATGTGCGCGCAGCTCGGCGGTGAAGTCGCCGGCTCCGACCACCGCGAGTTCGGCCGCGCCCTCATCACGGTCAAGAAGGAGACGCCGCTGTTCGAGGGCGTCTGGCAGCAGGGCGGCGAGTACCAGGTGTGGATGAGCCATGGCGACCGCGTCGTGGCCCTGCCTGCCGGCTTCGAGGTGGTGGCGGTGTCCGATGGTGCGCCCTTTGCCGCCATCGCCAACATCAAGGACAAGCGCTACGCGGTGCAGTTCCACCCGGAAGTCGTGCACACGCCGGACGGCGCCAAGCTCATTTCAAACTTCATCCATAACGTCTGCGGCTGCAAGGGCGACTGGACCATGGCGGCCTTCCGCGATGCCGAGATCGCCAAGATCCGCGCCCAGGTGGGCTCCGGCCGCGTCATCTGCGGCCTTTCCGGCGGCGTCGATTCAGCGGTCGCCGCGGTGCTCATTCATCAGGCGATCGGCGATCAGCTCACCTGCATCTTCGTCGATCACGGCCTGCTGCGTGCCGGCGAAGCCGACCAGGTCGTGGCCCTCTTCCGCGATCATTACAACATCCCGCTGGTGCATCGCGACGCCTCGGCCTTGTTCCTCGGCGAACTCGACGGCGTCTCCGATCCCGAGACGAAGCGCAAGACCATCGGCCGCCTCTTCATCGAGGTGTTCGAGGAGGAAGCGAAGAAACTGGGTGGCGCCGATTTCCTGGCGCAAGGGACGCTCTATCCGGATGTGATCGAAAGCGTCTCCTTTACTGGCGGCCCTTCCGTCACCATCAAGAGTCACCACAATGTCGGCGGCCTGCCCGACCGCATGCGCATGCAGCTGGTCGAACCCTTGCGCGAGCTCTTCAAGGATGAAGTCCGCGTGCTCGGCCGCGAGCTGGGCCTGCCGGAAAAGATGATCCGCCGCCATCCCTTCCCCGGCCCTGGTCTCGCCATCCGCATTCCCGGCGCCGTCTCACGCGAGAAATGCGACATCCTCAGGAAGGCCGACACGATCTATCTCGAGGAGATCGACAAGGCCGGCCTCTACGAAAAGATCTGGCAGGCCTTCGCGGTGCTGCTGCCCGTGCGCACGGTAGGCGTCATGGGCGACGGCCGCACCTACGACTTCGTCTGCGCGCTCCGTGCCGTCACCTCGACCGACGGCATGACCGCCGATTTCTACCCCTTCGAGCCCGCCTTCCTCGGCCGCGTCGCGACACGCATCGTCAACGAGGTGAAGGGCATCAACCGCGTCGTCTACGACTACACCTCGAAGCCACCGGGAACGATCGAGTGGGAGTGAGGGGAACGCCAAAGGCCGGGCGCATTGCCCGGCCCTTTTTTTTCTTGCTGGGATAGCGTCACGCGCCGCTTGCGCGCGTGGCCAGCGTGAGGAGAAGCTCATCGAGCTGCGCAAATTGCTCGGGCATCCCCTCCTCCATTCCGGCGAGGGCTTCGTCGAGCGCTTCCTTCGTGGGGTAGAGCTCGTGCAAGGTCAGCAGCGTCCGACTGCCTTTTTCCTCGAAGGTCACCGTGGTGACGGCGCCGTCATCACTTTCTTCATTCGTCCAGACGAGGCGCGTATTCGGCACCACGTCGAGATACCTACCGACGAATGCTGCGGACTCTGAAAGGTCGCGACCGAACACGACGCGGTACGTGCCGCCGATCCGCACATCCATCTCGCAGGACAGTAGCGGCACGCCCATCGATTTCGGCGCCCACCACTGCATGAAGAGCGCCGGCCTGGTCCAGGCCTCGAACACGAGGCGTGCCGGTGCGTCAAAGATACGTGTGATGACAAGCTCGCGGTCGGACTTGCGTTCCGCATTCGTGTGGTTCTGTCCGGCGGTGGGATCACGCTCGTCTCTTGCGGCCATTGGCCTTTTCCTTCCGTTTCAGTTCCTCGACAACCCTATCCAATGCGTCGAAGCGGACGGCCCAGAGCTGGCGGTACCCCTCGATCCATGCCGCCTCATCGCCCAAGCCACGCAGGCTGAGCTTGCAGGTTCGCACGCGCCCGACCTTCTCGGTGGTGACGAGCCCCGCCTGCTCCAGAACGCCGACATGCTTCTTCATGCCTGTGAGGGTCATGTGGAACTTCTCGGCAAGCTCCGTGATCGACGCGTCCGCACACCCCAGTTGCTCCAGGACGCCGCGTCGGGTGGCATCCGAAAGTGCCGCAAAAGAAGTATCGAGGCGGGTTTGATTATACTGAACCATATGGTTCAGTATGTAGCACGGAAGACGTCTCGCCTGCAAGAGGAGTCTGCGAATGTCAACGCACCGGGCCGCTTTCTCCGCTTCTGACGGCGATACCAATCGGATCATCTGATAAGGAACATGCCTCGGTCAGGTCCGTTCTTTTTATGAGACAGGTCAACCTGTTTTGAGGAGGAAGGCATGCGCTTTTCCATCCTTCCCTGGATCATGACATATGCGCTTCTCTCCGGCCCCGCTTTCGCGCAAACAACCGACGATCAGGCCCCGGATGCGCAGGAGAAATGCCGCGCGGCGCCGGATGAAAACGGCAATGCCGAGCCATCCGGCGACGCGGCAGGCCAACAAACGCCGCTCACCCAGACACTCGAAGAGTGCCGCGGCGTGCTGAAACCGCCACCCACCGGCGACACGGATATGACGGCGCCGCCACCTGAAGGCGGCAAGACGCCTATGATCAAGCCGCCCGATATACCGGAGCAGCCACCGGCGAATTGATCCCGGGTCAGGCGATACTTAGAGTCGCCTTCGAACCGGGAAGGGGGATAAGAGATGAGCGCGGAAAAGACAGCCAAGAAAGTCGCAAAGAAGGCGCCGCGCAAGGCGGCCGGTGAGCCCGTGCTCCTTTCCGGCGGCAATCCGCAGATCGCCAAGGGCGATGGCGCGGCACCGGTTGAGGCCTATATCGCCGCCATGCCGGGCTGGAAAAAGGATGTCGGCCGGCGCATTGATGCGCTGGTGACGAAAGCAGCCCCCAATGCGCGCAAGGCGGTGAAGTGGAACTCGCCCTTCTACGGCATGGCGGAGAAACACTGGTTTCTGAGCTTCCACTGCTATGCCAGATACGTGAAAGTCGCCTTCTTCAACGGCGCTTCTTTGACGCCCTTGCCGCCCGGCGTCTCGAAGCAGAAGGAGGTCCGCTATCTCGACATCCACGAAGACGACACGATCGATGAGGCGCAGATCACCGATTGGGTGAAACAGGCAAGCCATCTCCCCGGCATGCGCATGTGAGCAAAACACTTAACCCGAAATACTTAGCCATTGCGCTCAGTATCTGGATCGGTAATACTTAGCCTTATGGAACAGTATCCGCACCGTCTCGACGACATCTTCCAGGCCCTCGCCGACCCCACGCGCCGCGCGGTGCTGGGGCGTCTTGCCAAGGGCCCGATCAGCATCAGCGAGCTGGCAGCGCCCTTCGACATGGCGCTGCCCTCCTTCATGAAGCATATCCGCCAGCTTGAGGAGAGCGGCTGGATCGCGACCCGGAAGGAAGGTCGCGTGCGCACCTGTGCGATCCAGAAAAAGGCGCTGGGCGCCGCCGATGCCTGGCTCGCCACCCAGCGCGCCGTCTGGGACGGCCGCGCCGACCGGCTGGAACAATTCGTCACGAAACGTTCGGCAAGTCATGGGCGCTCGAAGAAGGCCAAGTGAGAGAAAGCCAGATAAGAGAAGGCCAGATAAGAGTAAGGACTGGGAAAGATGAACAAACATGTGAAGCCCGATCTCGACCTCACCCTCACGCGCTTCATCAAGGCACCGCGCGCCAAGATCTGGAACGCCTTCGCTGACCCGCGCGCCTTCGAACAATGGTGGCTCCCAGCACCCTATCTCTGCCGCGTCATCGAAATGGACCTCAAGCCCGGCGGCGCCTTCGTGACAGAGATGAGCCAAGACGGCAAAACCTTCACCCCCCACATCAACGCCTGCTTCCTCGACATCGAACGAGAGAAGAAGATCATCTTCACCAACGCATTGCTAGGCGGCTGGCGCCCGGCGGAGCACTACTACCCTACCGCCATCACCGCGATCATTACCTTGTCAGACCAAGACGGCGGCACAGAATACGCCGCCCACGTCATGCACAAAGACGCGAAAGACCGCGGCCAACACAACGATATGGGCTTCCTTGAAGGCTGGGGCACGGTGGCGGCACAGCTGGCAAAGATGGTAGAGTGAGGGAGACTCTTGCGGACACCTCGGCCATTGTGTTCAAGACGGCCAGCTTGGTATAGCATTAAGGTGCCTCGTTGCCGATCTTCTGCCAAGTTTCTGCCATTCAGTACCAAGTTTACAGTACTTTACCGAGATCCACATGCCCCGACCTATCCGCTACCTCAAGCCGCCGATCGTGAGCAGTATATTAGATCAGAAACGGCCTTCGACGAGGGCCAACGAGGCCATGCATCCAAAAGTTATGTCAGAAGCAGAATTTGCTTCGACCCGACTGAAGCATGCCGCTTATTACTCGGACAATACAGCCTTGGTATTGCATATGGATGTCCGTGAGGGCCTGACGTTGCTTGCTGAGTGCGGCGTGCAGGTAAATTGCATAGTCACGTCACCGCCGTTCTATGGGCAGCGCGATTATCAGGTCGACGGCCAAATTGGACTGGAATCTCATCCGTCGGAGTTTATCTCCACACTTGCAACTGTCTTTGATAGCGCACGTTCTGTGCTCGCGGACAACGGCAGCCTGTGGGTCAATATTGGGGATACCTATTGGAGCGGAAAGGGCGAGCATCGTAGCGGAGAGTCAAAGCAATCTGCCCGACGATTCGGCGTTCGTCCCCAAGACAAAAAAGGTGATGGGCGGTGGTGCATACCTAAGCAACTACTGCTCATTCCGCACCGCTTTGCCATAGAAATGCAAGATCGAGATTGGCTAGTTCGCAATGATAACGTGTGGGTAAAGCCCAATCCGATTCCAGATCAGGTAAGGGATAGATGCTCCATATCGCACGAATATGTTTTTCACTTTGTCAAAGAAAGATGGTACTACTTTGACAAGAATGCCGTAGGGCGCTCTACCGAGAGTGGCACCGTACTTCCGCCTGCTGATACATGGGAGATTGCCCCTGTTCGCGGGAAGGCCGGTCTTCATAAGGCTCGATTTTCAGAGGAGTTAGTCCGCATCCCGATACTTTCGACCACGCCACCACGTGGCGTCGTTCTGGATCCATTTGCAGGAAGCGGAACTTCCCTCCTTTTTGCTCGAAAGCACGGTTTTCGAGCAATTGGCATTGACGCAAAGCAGGACTATTGCGACCTCATGGTTCAACAACTCCAGAAGCTTGCGGAAGAAGAATATGCAGACCAGGAATAAACCGGCGAGCGCAGCCGGATGGAGACAAATTTATGTATCTTTCAGCGCCTGCCATTTTGAAGGCCATACAAATTCTTCGCGAAGAGGTCCATCCATTTGTCGGCATCACTTTTTTGGCCTGCAAACATGCTGGCTTGAGTATCGGTACAACTGACGACGTAAGCGTAGACAGCCTTACACGCGTTCACTTGGATACTCATCATCGAATAGACCGCAGAAGCTCTCACTACTTTCAGCCTTTCAAAAGCTCGTCGTGGTGGGTCAGTCAAAAGTACCCATCTAGCGGCCTGCAAACTTCAAACACACAGACCTTTAAATCGGTTTTCATTCACCCTCGGAAAACTCAGAAATGGGGCTTCGAGGTCTCTTATCTTGAACGCATGAGAGATATCCTGCAGCAAGATAATGCTGCATTCCGCATTCCTGCCGATGCGCTGGCGGTTTGGGTATTCAAGAGTGCCAATCTAGAAGATATCTCGAACTATGAAGATTTGGTCGAGAAGTTCTTCTCTGAATATAACATCACTGTCAAAGAGCGATCGCTAATCTTCTCTGCGAGAGCGATGGAGAAATATACCCCCGCCAATATGGCATTTGTCGCCGAACCGTTAGAAATGACTGTGGTCACTAGCAGTTTGCCTCCTCCTCCGGATGCCGAGGCGGAAGGAGGCCGAACGATTACTACGTTGCATTTAAGGAATGCTGGCCCGGCGCGTGAAATGAGACTCGATTTCGGGCGTAGACTGACTATCGTAACGGGCGACAATGGATTAGGAAAATCTTTCCTACTTGATTTCGCGTGGTGGGCGGCGATCGGCCATTGGCCCGATCGGCCGATGATACCGTCGCACCGTGACACTAAGACTATACCTACCATTGACTATACTTTGACCGGCGCTTCAGGTCGGCTCTCCAACTTCTCGGCAAAGTATGATTGGAGTAATTTATTGTGGCGCCGCCCCCACGACGCCATGACCGTTGAGGCTGTCGCAGTCTTCTCTCGAGCCGATGGTTCCTTTGCAGTTTCAGATCCCGTCCGCAGCAAATTTAATCAGGACACCACCTCAACTGGCAAGCTCAGTGCGCACGAAGTCTGGAATGGACGGGATGGCTTTTTAGAAGGCCTCATCCGAGACTGGCTTCGATGGCAAACTTCAAATGACCGAAAGGCTTTTGATCAGTTTTCATTAATTTTGAAGCGACTGTCTCCGGACGACCTCGGGGAACTTACACCCGGTGATCCGATCCGATTGCCTGGCGAGCCGCGTGAGATTCCAACGATAAAACACCGATACGGAACTGTCCCCGTAACCCAGGCGTCGTCGGGTGTGCAGCGCGTGCTTCTCCTATCATACTTGATCATTTGGTCTTGGCGGGAGCACGAGCTTGCGGCACGCAGCCTCGGCCGATCTCCGCTACGCAGAATGCTTCTCATCGTTGATGAATTGGAAGCTCACCTTCATCCAAAGTGGCAACGAATTGTGCTTCCTGCCTTGATGGGAGTTGGCGACCTTCTGAGCAGTGACTTAGCTCTCCAAACAATTGCCGCCACTCACTCCCCGATGATTCTTGCTTCGATGGAAACCACGTTTAGCGCCACCGATGATTTGCTGTACCACCTGTACGTCGATGGCCCAATGGTCTCGCTCGAGGAGGTGCCATTTATCAAATACGGGGATGCTTCGGCTTGGCTCACGTCACCGCTATTTGGGTTGCGCCATGCTCGTTCGCAGGACGCGGAATCGGCTATAGAAGCTGCTAAGGCGCTGCAGCTGGAAGCAGAGCCCAGCACAATAGACGTTAGAAATGTGTCGGAAAGGCTGAAGCGCTATCTCTCAAGCGACGACAAATTTTGGCCTCGGTGGTTGTACTTCGCTGAGCAGCATGGGGTCGAAATATGATTCAGGTAACGCCTCAACCCGAGTATGCGACCTTCAATTCCGACGTCCGCATACCCGGGGCCAATTTCTTGGCAGGTTGTCCGAAGCCAACGTCAAAACAATTCAAAACGAAGAACTATTGGGCTAGAGCGGCCAATGAACTTCATTCGGCATATGCCGGTATTTGTGCTTACACCGCCATGTACCTAATTGCACAGGGATCTGTAGATCATTTTCTGCCGAAGTCGTTACACCCTCATCTCGCGTACGAATGGAGCAACTTCCGGTTGGCGAGTGCCAAGGTGAATAGCTCCAAAGCAGACCTTACAGATATTGTGGATCCTTTTCAGGTTCAGAACAATTGGTTCTTCATGGATATTCCCACATGCCTTCTACGGCCCAATCCGGCGCTGATTAGGGATCTTCGGAAAAAAATTAACAACACGATTAATGCACTGAGGCTCAATCAAGACGACAATTATGTTCAAGAACGATGCAACATCCTTATGGACTATAGCCGTGGCGATGTGTCTATGGGCTTCCTTCAGCGCCGGTATCCCTTTCTAGCGAAAGAAGTGAATCGATTGAACTTGGATCAGCCCGCCTTAAGAACACTGTTCAAAATTTGATCCAGCTAAATGTTTCCGCTCGAGTTTAATTTCACTTCGGCCTCTTCACCTGCCGCACTTTTCCCGTCGGCCCGCTGCCGCAGTAGAAGTGGTCGCCACCGGCTTCTAGGCCAGAGACGAGGATGCCTTCGGGCATGTCGAGTTGTTCCAGCACTTCGCCGGTCTCCGGGTTGATGCGGCGGATGGTGCTTTCGTCGTTTTCCCAGGTAGCATGCCACAGTTCGCCATCGGCCCAGGTGACGCCGGTGACGAAGCGGTTGCTCTCGATGGTGCGCAGAATCTTTCCCGTCTCGGGGTCGATCTGGTGGATTTTGCGCTCGCGGTGATGGCCGACCCAGAGCGTGCCTTCGGCCCAGGTGAGGCCGGAATCGCCGCCATAGCCGGGCGAAGGAATCGTATGCAGCACCTTCCCCGTCGCGGGATCGATCTTCTGGATGCGGCTTTCGGAAATCTGAAAGAGGTGCTTGCCATCGAACGCCGTGCCGGCATGGGCCGGCATGTTGATCGTGGCGACCGGCTTGCCGTTTTCTGGGTCGAAGGATTGCAGGCTGTCGCCGGCCGCGAACCAGACATGCTTGCCGTCATAAGAGACGCCGCCGATCTGCTTGACGCCCGGGAAAGGGCCGTATTCGTGGGTGACGGTGGCGTGGTTGCGTTTCATCTTGTCCATCCTTGCGGGTGTGTCATGACCTCGATCTCATGACCCCAAGCTAATCACCGGGCAGCGGCGCCGGGAGTAACAAGGTTGTCGTGAAACCGGGGATCGGCGGTGTCATCCAGCGCCGCGCGCGGCCATGGCCGAAGAACTGCACCTTGCCGCCTTGCGTCAGCGCATCGAGGGCGCGCTGCACCGTGCGCTGGCTGGCACCCATGGCAAGCGCCAGGGCCGAGCTCGACCAGGATTCACCGTCGGCGAGGAAGGCGAGCACCGCGGCGTGTTTCTCCGCGACGGGCCGCGCCAGTACGATCACGTCGCGCGCGCGGGGTGCCAGGGCAAAGCCATCCGCCGTCGCGTTGATGCCGGCGAGATCCCTGAGCAAGGCGCGCAGGCGCCCGATCTCGACCCGGAGTCGCGCGCGGTGCGATTCATCGGCATGCTTGCCGCCGAAGGCGCGCGCCACCAGCACGTCGCGCGCGACATCGCCAGGTGATGCTTCGCCGAGTGCCTGCAGCAATGCAAAGAGAACCGGGCGGCGGGCGAGTGCTACTTGTGTCTTCCCTTGCGTCACCACAAGGCGGCAGGCGTCGATAACCAGCGCCTTCGAGGCGAGCAGGGCTTCGACGGCCGCGAGATCGAGCAGGCGTTCCGGCAGTGGCGCCACTTGCCGTGCTGCCGGCGCCGCGAGCATCGCGGCGACACTCTCAACCTCCGCCGCCAGGGCTGGAATGCGGGCTTCCTTTGCCGCGTGTGCGGCGCGGGTGAGAGCTTCGCGGGCCAAGCGGCTTTGCAGGCGGCGCATCGCGATGCCGGCCACCAGCAATTCATGCGCCGCACGCAAGGCTGGCGGCAGGAGGGCTGGATCCAATGCCGCCAACATGCGCTCGGCATCGTCAAGACGTCCGAGCAACAAATGGCGCCGGAGTTCGAGATAGCGCGCATGTGCTGCGTTCACACGGTCGCCATGGTCTTCAAGAATCACGCGCGCGGCATCGAGAGCCTTGGCGGGCCAGGTGAGATCGCGGGCGGCCAGCGCCACCTCGGCCTCCGCCACCACGCAGCGGGCGCGGGCCAGCGTCTCCTTCGGGCCGAAGGCACGCCCCGCGCGACGGAGCAGCAGCTTGGCGCGCGGCAGATCGCCGAGCTGCGCCATGGCGATGCCGCGAAGGGCCAGCGCCGGCGCATCCTCGCGCAAGGCGACGCGGTTGAGGGCGCCTAAGGGATCGCCCCGTCCGAGTGCCTGTGCTGCTGCCGTGATCAGCGAGTCCATCGAAATCCCGACACACTTGTCACTCCCACCCGAGGCGGGACCGGCGCCAATCTAACCCAGGGCAGGCATCCGAGCCTAGCCGCCAACCACATATGAAGGAAGGAAGTGACATGCCGGCAGTTTTCAAAGAGAAGTCGGATGACCAGGCATTGGGCCATGCCGTGGCCTCGCGCGATGAATGGCTGAAAGCGCGCCTTGCCCTCTATCAGGCCGAGAAGGAATTGACGCGGCGCAGCGACGAACTCGCGGCACAGCGCCAGGCGTTGCCCTGGGTCCGGATCGAGAAGGAATACCGCTTCGAAACCGAGAACGGCGTTGCGGCGCTTGGCGATCTCTTCCAAGGGCGCTCGCAGCTCATCGTCTATCACTTCATGTTCGGGCCCGATTGGCAGGCGGGTTGTCCCTCCTGCTCGATGATCGCCGACAGCTTCAACGGGTTTCATGTGCATCTCGCCAATCACGACGTCACCTTGATGGCGGTGTCGCGGGCGCGGCTGGGGAAGCTCGATGCCTACAAACAGCGCATGGGCTGGACGTTTCCCTGGGCGTCGTCGGGCGATGGGGCCTTCAATTACGATTTCAACGTCTCCTTCACCGAGGAACAGCAGCGCCAGGGGGTCGAGTACAACTACCTGAAGAAGGGCCATGCCATGGACATGGAGCCGCTGCCCGGGCCCGTGGTGCAATTTGCCGAATCCTGCGGCACCAGCGGGCCTTCCTACGCACGCGACCGGCCGGGCATGAGTGCGTTCGTGATGCGGGACGGTGCCATCTATCACACCTATTCGACCTATGCCCGTGGGCTCGACGTGTTGTGGGCGAGCTATCAATGGCTCGACCGCGCGCCGCTGGGGCGCAATGAGACCGGCGCCTGGTTCCGGCGTCATGACGAATACGGCGCGAACTGATCCCGCATCATGTGTGTGCTGTGCCTGACCAACTTGAGGAATTACGAGATGACGAAACCCTATACCGGCGGCTGCGCCTGCGGGCGCATCCGCTATGAGATCGCGGGCGAACCGATGTTCATGAACCATTGCCAATGCCTGGATTGCCAGGCGGTGAGCGGCACCGGGCATGGCTCGTATCTGACCTTTCCCAGCAAGCAAGCCGTGACCTTGAAGGGCGAGGCGACCTTGTGGAGCAGCATCGCCGATAGCGGCCAGCAGAAGACGCGGGGCTTCTGCCCTGCTTGCGGGTCGCCGGTCTACCTCACCTTCGCCGCCATGCCGGACATCTTCACCGTGCATGCGGCGAGCCTCGATGAGCCCGAGCGCTTCAAGCCGCAGGCCGTGACCTATCGGTCGCGGGGTGTCGCCTGGGACGGGATCGATCCGGCCTTGCAGGGCTTCCCGAAAATGCCGGGTTGACCTTTCGGTTGATATCAACATAAACTGATTGCGAATTGCAAGTAGGAAGGGAGGGCGGCCGTGACAAACGCAAGTGGGACCGAACCACGATATCGCTGGGTAATCGTTGCTGCAGGCGGCCTGCTGGGGTGCATGGCCATCGGCGGCATGTTCGCCCTCCCCGTCTTCCTGCGCCATATCGCGGAAGAGACCGGCTGGTCGGTCACCGGTATTTCGAGCGCCATGACCATCGGCTTCCTCGCCATGGCCTTGGCCAGCATGGCCTGGGGCAATCTCTCCGACCGATTGGGGCCACGGCCCGTGGTGCTGATCGGCTCGGTCCTGCTGTCGGGGAGCCTCGCCCTCGCGGCACACGCGAGCTCGCTCATCGTCTTCCAGGTGACTTTCGGTTTGCTTGTCGGTGCCGGTGTCGCCGCGATCTTTGCGCCGATGATGGCCTGCGTCACCGGCTGGTTCGAGACGCAGAGGAGCCTTGCCGTCTCGCTCGTCTCCGCCGGCATGGGCATGGCGCCGATGACCATGGCGCCCTTGGCCGCCTGGCTGGTCGAGCGGCATGACTGGCGCACATCCATGATGATCGTGGCCGGCATCACCGCCGCCGTGATGATCCCGGTTTCCTTCCTGGTGAAACGGGCGCCGGCCTTGGCGGCGCAAGCCTCGATGGCCGCCGCCCAAGCCGCGCCGCAGGAGGAGATGTCGATGAAAGAGGCGCTGAAATCGCCGCAATTCATCATCCTGCTCCTCACCAATTTCTTCTGCTGCGCCACGCATTCCGGACCGATCATCCACACCGTGAGCTATGCGGTGACCTGCGGCATTCCGCTGCTGATGGCGGTCTCGATCTACAGCGTCGAAGGCCTTGCCGGCATGGGCGGGCGAATCGTCTTTGGCATCTTGGGCGACAAGCTCGGCGCCAAGCGCGTGCTGGTGGGCGGCCTCCTGGCGCAAGCCTTCGGGGCTCTGGCTTATGTGTTCGTCAGCCAGCTCGCGGCCTTTTACGTGGTGGCCGCGATCTTCGGCTTCATCTATGCGGGCGTCATGCCGCTCTATGCGGTGCTGGCGCGCGAGAACTTCCCCTTGAAAATGATGGGCACCGTCATCGGCGGCACGGCGATGGCAGGCAGCCTCGGCATGGCGCTGGGGCCGATTGCCGGCGGGCTCATCTACGATACGTTTGCGAGCTATAGCTGGCTCTATATCGGTGCCTGGGGCATGGGGATCGGGGCTACCTTGATGGCCTTCACCTTCAAACCGTTCCGTCGTTCGGGCTTCAGCGCCACATCTGCAATCGCTTGAGCAGCAAAGGGTGGATTTAGGCGCAACGAACCACCCGATGGGCGCCGATCGGCTTACCTCGCCGATCGCAGGGACGGCGTCACCCAGCCATCGAGGGGCGCCGTGTGTCCCCAAAGACGGCGCGCGGGAGATGGCTTCAACCGCCCCATCCAGGCGAGGATCGCGTCACCCTGTGCGATCCGGGGAGCCGGCATGTCGTTGCCAGCCAGACGAGGTCGACGCGGAGACGACGCGCTCTCCACGCGACCCACCGGACCCGCGCCCCCAATAATGGGAGCCTGCGCCGATAGGCAGCCAAGCGATTGCAGATATGGCGCCCGGGATTTCCCCCAACGCAACCGACGAGACCGGCGTCCCGGTTGCCCCGTTGTCGGCGATGTACGCGCCCAATTTTCATCCTAGCAGATGGACTGGCTTTCGTCAAGAACAAAACAGGAACTTCATGCCTTTCCCGGCATCCGGCGCAGGGCCGCAACGAGGCCCACGGACAGCACGCCGCCGATGAGGCCGTAGGTGAGACGCATGCCATGCGCGATGGCGGCGGGATCCACACCCTCACCCACGCCGCCGGCACCATAGGCAAAGACGGCGCCGAGCAGGGCGGCACCCGTGACGAGACCGAGATTGCGCGAGAGCGAGAGCATGCCGGAGACGACGCCGCGTTCATCGGCGCCGATCCCCTGCATGATGCCGGTGTTGTTGGCGGCCTGGAACAAGGCGTAATGCGAGGTGAGGAGCATCAAGGGCCCCACATAACCGGCGACACCGAAGAGCATCGGCAAGACGCAGAGGCCGATGAGGCCCAGCACCATGCCGGCGAGCCCCATCAGCATGATGCGCCGCGTGCCGAAGCGATCGACCAGCCGGCCGGCCGGAACGCCGCTCAGCGCCGATACCATCGGTCCCGCCGAGAGCGCCAACCCCACGGCACCCGCCGAGAGACCGAGCCCGTGGCCGAGATAGAACGGGCCGACGACGAAGACGCCCATCACAGTCGCGGCGACGGCGACGCTCAAGGTGAGGCTCAAGCTGAGGCCCGGGCGCTGGAAAACGCCAAGGCGCAGCATGGGTGCGGCGACCCGGCGCTCGGTGGCGATGAAGGCGACGCCGCCGACGAGGGCCGCCGCGAGCAGGCCGATGTTCAGCGCGCCGAAATGCCCCTCACCCCAGGTCATGGCGAGGGCATAGGCGGCAAGTGTCAGCGCCATCAGCACGGTGCCGATGGGATCGAAACGCGCGGCCTTTTTATCGGCGATCGGTTGCGGGCGATCAGCGGGAAGCGCGGCATAAGCGAGGCCCCAATTGATCAGCCCCACCGGCACGTTGACCAGGAAAATGAGGCGCCAGTCGAAGGCCGCGATCAAGAGGCCGCCCAGCGTCGGCCCCAACGCCGTGCCGATCGCCGACATGGTGCCAAGGAGGCCCATGGCGCTCCCCACGCGCTCCTTGGGCACCGTGCCGCTCACCAGTGCGATGGTGAGGGCCATCATGATGGCGGCACCGACACCCTGCACCGCGCGAGCGACGATGAGGAAGGGGAGCGTGGGTGCCAAACCGCAGGCGAGCGATGCGAGGGTGAAGAGGGCGATACCGATGAGCAGCAGCTGCCGTCGCCCGATGAGATCGCCGAGCCTCCCCGCGCTGACGATGAGGCAGGTGATGGCGAGAAGATAGGCGAGCACCACCCATTGCACGGTCTGGAAGGGTGCCGCGAAGGCACTGCTCAGCGCGGGGAGGCCGATATTGGCGATGGAGGCATCGAGCGAGGGCATCAGCATGGAAAGGGAGAGGGCGACGAGGGCGAGGCGGGGGGGGGTGGGGCGGGAGGCTCGCTTGGCAACATCTGACTCGCTGCGGCCCCCCTCCCGACCTCCCCCCTGAAGGTGGGAGGAGCCTTTGCTGCGATCACCTCGTTCTAACGCCCTCCCACCTTCAGGAGGGAGGGTTGGGTAGGGGGCCGGTCCGGAGACGATGCCGCCGCGCGGGGGGATGATCTGGTTCATGGCATAACCTCGGGGTTTATCTGAGTTGCCCCCAGCGTGCCCTTAACCCAGCCATGGCGGAAGACGCAGCGTTTGCATGTTATTCGTGCATTTAACGCCATGTCCCATAGTGCTAGCATGGCGCCATGTCGAACCCGCTGCCCCACCTGCCCGATCTCAATCTGCTGGTGACGCTCGACGTGCTGCTGGCCGAAGGCTCCGTCGCGGCGGCGGCACGGCGCCTGCGCCTCAGCCCATCCGCCATGAGCCGGCAATTGGCGCGCCTCCGGGAGGCCACCGGCGATCCGCTGCTGGTGCGTGCCGGGCGCGGCCTGGTGCCGACACCGCGCGCCGAAGAACTGAAGGGGCAAGTCGCCCCCCTGGTGGCCAGCGCGCAGAGCCTGCTGCGTCCGGCCGTTGTGCTCGACATCAAGGCACTCACGCGCAGCTTCACGCTGCGCGCCTCCGACGGGTTCGTGGAAAATTTCGGCCCCGCCCTCATCGCGCGTGCGCGGAAACAGGCGCCGGGTGTGCGCCTGCAATTCATCCCCAAGATCGCCAAGGACTCCGGCCCTTTACGCGACGGCTCGGTCGATCTTGAGACCGGCGTGGTGGGTGCGGCGCAAGGCCCGGAGCTCCGCGTCCAAGCCCTCTTCCGCGACCGCCTGGTCGGCGTGGTGCGGAAGGGCCATGCGCTCACGAAGGGAAAAGTGACGCCAGCGCGCTATGCGGCGGAGTCACACATCTTCGTCTCCCGCCGCGTGCTGGAACGCGGCCCCATCGACGACATATTGGAAGAGATCGGGATCACCCGCGACATCGCCACCATCGTCGGCGGCTTCAGCGCCGCCCTGGCCCTCGCCCGCCACACCGACCTCGTCGCCACCGTGCCCGAACGCTACACGGCAACCTTGGCCAAAGGCCTCATCACCTTCGCGCTGCCGTTTAAGGCACCGGAGCTGACGATCTCGATGCTCTGGCACCCGCGGCAGGATGCCGACCCCGCGCATCGGTGGTTAAGGGGGGTGGTAAGGGCGGTTTGTGGGGCGAGATAGAGCTTCTTGACAAGACCTCAAGTCGACCATCTTCTCACTCAAATGTGAAGCTTAGCGGCACGAAGATGTACTCATCTCGCTCAAAGAAAACTGGCGGGAATGAGACACCTCCTTCGCCGATTGCGCTCTTGAGCGCCGACATCCCGTCGATACGCAACTCGACGGCTCGTTTCATGCCTCCCGGAATGTGCATTTCGCCGACATCTCCATAACCGAGAATTCGGGGGTAGCAATAGGTGAGCCCAAGATTGCGGCCGCCGTCGATTTCAAGATCTCGAACAATCGGGTGAGTGGGATCAGATAGTTCGGGGCCAGCCCAAGGGACGCCGTCCGTGCTCTTCACGGGGAAAATGGGCGACGGAATCAGGTGCCAGTGCTTCGCGTTAGCCTCTCCGCCACCGCCCGCTCGCGTGGGAAATCCGACGAGCCCCATCTGCTTGTGAAAGTATTGGGTAATTGATACCCCGTTCGAGGATATCGATTGAGCAGGGTCCGATAGAAGCGGGCTGAGTTCATGTGATGACGCGCCTCGCGGCCGCCAGAATTGAGGCTTGTCCTGAGGCCAGATGCTATGGATCCGTGCGAGAACTTTTGGCTCTCGATCGATCTTGAATCGCGCAATACCCCTGCAGCCAAGGCTACCTAGAAAGACGTCGTTTAGAAACTCTCTGTTCCACAGATGGCTGGCGATTTCCGCTTTCGATGGAAGCCCCTGAGGCGTCATGAAGAAGCGTGAGGGATTCACGAGATTCTCGGCCGCGGTCGGCTGAAATTCCATCCACTCCTTTTTGGAAGCCGCTTCGACGGTCGCCCCAAGAAAAGTCAGTTTGGAGTTGGGGCTCTCAAATGCATCCTCCGTGAAATAGCCAACGCCAAATGACAGGTCATTCTTATTGTCAAAAAGAACGGCACCGGGCAGAAAGTCTTGCGGAATGCGTCCATTGGCGGTTGTTGCACCGTTACAGATGTTTGGAAAGAGCTGCATGACTGCTCCCCCAGCTTTCGTCGGTTTTGCAAACACCACCGGATCGCGAAAAGCATCGTAAGAGGTGCTATTGTCCCCGTACCTGGTCACCGTGACCGAACAGCCAACGACGATGTTAAAAACCACGCTTTCGCCGGCTGTCACATAGCTGGCTTTCAGCCGATAGAATCTGCTGCTCTTTTCCGCCGATTCTCGTAGATCGGTGAGGCGCATCCAATAATTTGCATAATAGCCAGTAGCGGTAAGGCAGAGAATTGCTGCTACGAGCCAAACCAATCGCATTCGCGCGTTGGAAGTCATCCGCTCCGCCTAGCCTCCTGTTCTTTGATACACCCGCCCGATATCGCACCGGTCGTCCTTCACGACAATCCGCCTCTTACCGGATTCAGTATCTCGATCCCTGCGAAATCCTTTTCATTATCCGTCACGAGCGTGCAGTCATTGGCCTCGGCGATGGCGGCGATCATCATGTCGAGGGCGCTGCGGGGTTTGCCTTTGGTTTGGCCGGCGGCCATCAGGCGGCCCCAGATGAGGGCGGCGGGTTCGTCGAAGGGGAGGATGCGGCCGGCGAAGAGGGCTTGCGGGCCCTGGCCGCCGCTGAACCATTTTTCCAATGCGTCGCGCCGTTTGCCGGCGGGTTTTTCCAATACGCCACGGCAGATTTCGGCAATGGTGAGGGCCGAGATGTAAAGTTCCCGGTCCTCGCGTTCCGCCATCCAGGCAACGAGGGTTGGCGATGGCGCGGGCTTCACCAGATTGCTGATGATGTTGGTGTCGAGCAGATAGCGCATCAGAGCGAGACTTTACGACCTGGCGCGCGCGGGCGCTTGAGATCGAGATCGGCACCGACCAAGGGCGAGCGGCGCAGCGCTTCGAGGATGGCACCGCGCGTGGGCGATGTGCCCGTCATGGAACTCTGCACGGTCTTGCGCAGATGTGCTGCTTCCTTCCCGCCCTCCGCCAGGCGCTTTGCCAGAGCGCGAATGAGGTCGCGATCGGCATCGCGGCCGACCACCTCGAAACGAGCGAGGCCTTTTTCGGTGAGGCGGTTGCGATAGGTTTCGACGGCTTTCTTTTGCGAGGATGTCATGGCATTACGCTCCCTATGCCCGGTAATATAGCCGGGCATAAGGCAGTTGCCAAGACGGGATAGACCCGTCACTTGGGCAGCCCCCCCTTGAAGGGAGAGGGGATGGAGCGTGTACAGGTGGGACCCGTCACTTGGCGCCCCCCTCCCGGCCTCCCCCCTGAAGGTGGGAGGAGATGGGAGCGATGTTGGTGGTTCATTCTCGTCATCCCCGGGCTTGGCCCGGGGATCCACGACTTACTTTCATTCCGGCAGATGCAAACTCGTGGATGCCCGGGCCAAGCCCGGGCATGACGGTGACAACAATGGCGGGATGCGGTGGAAGGCCTGGGGCTCAGTGCTTGCTCAAATACTTCGCTCCACTATCGCACATCACCGTGACGATCTCTGCGCCGGCACCTAAGCGCTCAGCCACGCGGAGCGCTGCCACGACATTGGCGCCGGTGGAGGGGCCGGGGAGCAAGCCTTCTTCTCTTGCGAGCCTTGCGGCCATGGCCTTGGCGTCGGCTGTGGTGACGCATTCGATGCTATCGGCGATCCCCGCCTGCCACAGCGGGGTGATGTAGCCGGCGCCGATGCCGTCGATTCTGTGGGCGCCGGTGGCGCCACCGGAGAGGACGGCGCTTTCCGCCGGTTCGACGGCGATGATCTGGATGTCGGGTTTGAGTGCGCGGAGACGCGTGCTCAAGCCCCTTATACTGGCGGCGGTGCCGACGGCTTGCACCAGGGCGTCGATGCGGCCATTCGTCTGCGCCCAGATCTCGTCGGCCATTTTCGTGTAGGCGCTGAGCTGGTCGTGGTTTTCCATCTGGTGGGTGAGGTAGCCGCCGGTCGCACCGGCGATCTCATGCGCGCGGGCGATCATCGCCTTGACGAGTGCGGCGGTCTGGCGGCCGTTATCGCTTTTGAGCACGGTCAGTTCGGCGCCCAGCGCCCGCATGTGGGCGAGCTTGTCGGGGGCGAAGGCGTCGGCGGTGACGATGTGGCATTTGTAGCGCTTCACCGCGCAAACGAGGGCCAGCGAGATGCCGGTGGAGCCGCCGGTATATTCGATGACGGTGCCGCCGGGCTTCAGCGCCCCACGCGCTTCGGCCGCTTCGATCATGGCAAGGGCCATGCGGTCCTTCATGCTGCCGGTCGGGTTCTCAGATTCGAGTTTCAGGGAGATGCGGGCGCCGCTGGGGATCGCGTTGAGGGGCAGCAGGCGGGTGCTGCCGATATGGTCGAGGATGTTGGGCATGGGGAGAGTCCTCACATGTTCTCATTCGTCATGCCCGGACCCAGCGTTGACCCCTTCTGGCCGGGCATCCACGAATTGCTTTCAGTTGCGCACAAACTCGTGGATCCCCGGGCCAAGCCCGGGGATGACGCGAATGAACGGGAGAGAATTAGCGCAGGTGCGGAAAGAGGGGCGGTCCGAAATCCGGACCGCCTCACCCGGGCATTCTTGCCGGGGGCGCTTTCGCGGATGGCGGCCGGACCCAATTGCGGGGGAGTGGGGCCTGCCGTTTTATTTCTGGTCGCGTGCCGCGCGGAGCAGGTTGTCACGCAAGGTGGCGATCGCCTTCTGCACTTTCCTGAACTCCTCAGGGGGGAGGCCCGATTCCTTCACCAGATTCATCGGCAGCGCTTTTTCGCGCAAGGCCCTGCCGGCATCGGTGAGGCTCACCACCACCTGGCGCTCATCGGCGGGATCGCGCTGGCGCGTGAGATAGCCGAGGCCTTCGAGCTTCTTGAGGATGGGCGTCAGCGTATTGGATTCGAGGAACAGCTTTTCGCCAAGGCCGCTCACCGTCTGGCGGTCGTTCTCCCAGAGCGCCACGATGGCGATGTATTGCGTGTAGGTGAGGCCGAGCTCCTCAAGGATCGGCTTATAGGCCTTGCCGTAAGCGAGGTTCGCCGAATAGATCGCAAAGCACAGGAAGTCCGCCAATCTTGGATCACCGGGGCGCGGATCACTGGGGCGCGGATCGCCGGGCGGGTTCTTGGTGGCGGCGTTTTCCTTGGCGCGCATGGTCCTTGTCCTCATTTCTGCCTCTTTCCCTTAATATATATCGCATACGATTAAATCGGAAGACCTTGACAGGGGTTGGCGTGCATCTTATTTAAATCTCATCCGATCTAATCGAATACGAATGCAAAAGGCAATATGAGGGTGACGATGAAGCGCCTCGATCTCAGATATCTGGCGGGTGTCGCGGCGGTCGCGGCCGGCGCCGCTTTAGCCGTCAATCTGATGGACGGAAACCCAGGGCGTTTTTCGCTGCCCAATGCCATCGCCAGCACGGATGTGGCAACACTTTCGCCGCAGCTCAAGGCCCTGGTTGAGACGACGCAATGGCTCAACACGCCGCCGCTGACCGCAGCGGATCTGCGCGGCAAGGTCGTGCTGGTCAATTTCTGGACCTATTCCTGCATCAATTGCGTGCGCACCCTGCCTTACCTGCGTGCCTGGGCGCAGAAGTATCGCGACCAGGGGCTGGTCGTGGTGAGCGTGCACACGCCGGAATTCGCCTTCGAGAAGATCCCGGACAATGTCGTGCGGGCGCTGCACCAGCTCGACGTGCCCTACCCCGTGGCACAGGACAATGATTTCCGCTTGTGGCATGCCTTCGGCAATCGCGGCTGGCCAGCCTTCTATTTCATCGGCGCCGATGGCGAAATCGCGCATGCGCAGCTCGGCGAGGGCGATTGGGAAGGAACGGAAGAGCGGATACAGGATCTGCTGAAAGAAGCCGGCAGCATGAAGACGCCCGAGCCGATCGGCCCGATCGCCGGCAGCGGCGCGCAGGCGGCGCCCGATCTCGCGGCCCTCGGCTCGGGCGAGACCTATATCGGTTATGGCCAGGCGAGCGGCTTTGCCTCACCCCAAAGCATCGCCGGCGACAAGGCGCGCAGCTATACCCTCCCCGACAAATCCTGGCTTAGTGGATGGGGGCTCAACGAATGGGGCCTTGGCGGCGATTGGATCGTGGGTCGGGAATTCGCCACCACGTCAGGCATCAAGAGCAGCATCGGCTACCGTTTCCATGCGCGCGATCTGCATCTGGTGATGGCGCCGGCATCGCTGGATCGCCCGATCCGCTTCCGCATCACGCTCGACGGCAAGGCACCGGGGGCCGATCACGGCGCCGACACCGATGCGGATGGCTGGGGCATCTTGACGGAAGACCGGCTCTATCAGCTGGTGCGGCAATCGCGTGAGGTGGAGGATCGCACCTTCCGGATCGAGTTCGAGGAACCGGGCGCCAAGGCCTATGCCTTCACCTTCGGCTGATCCTCACGCCATCTTCGCGCCGTGCTCCTTCAAGAGTGCGCGCAGGATGGAGCGGTGGCAGCGGGCTTCGTCTTCACAATAGCAGCCGACGGAAAAATCGGCGTGTTGCGAGAGGGCGGCGAGGAGTTCCAGCGTGCGGTTGGCCGCCGGCTCTTTCATTTCCGCGCGATAGGCGCGCTCAAAAACCGCCCATTCCTTGGGCGTCTCCGCCTTCAATGCCTTGGTGACGAGATCGGCGCTGGGTGAAAGCTCGGGATACCAGACGTCGTACCAATTGTCGGCGGCGAAGCGCGCCTTGGCGACGCCACGCGGCGGGCGCCGCACGGTGCCGATGCGGGTGCCCTCATTTTTAAGGCGCGGTGTGCCGAGGCGGACGATATGGACGCTCATGGAGAACCTCACCGTGACGGGGCCGGCTTGATTCCGGCCAAAAGATAAAGCTGGAACCAGGTCGGGAAGGCGCGGATCGCGGCCTTGGTTCCTTCGAGGCGCAGGCCGGCGCGTTTGGCTGCGGCAAAGTCGCAATCGCCGCGCCACCAGGCGGCCAGGCCCGAGAGCTTGCCGCGCACAGCAAGCGCTTCGGGAAATCCCGGATTTTCCCCGCAAGCCGAGACCTCGCCCGATTTCAGCAGCAGGAAGCGCAAGGGTTGGCGGTCAAGGGCAAAGCGGATCACCATCGGTTCCGTGGGCAGACGCTTCATCTCGACGCGTCGCGCCATATCATGGATGAGCGGGTCGAGATCGATATCTTCCTGCGCCGCCAGGCGCGACAGCCAGCGCTGGCCCCATTTGCCCAGGGCCGCAATGATTTCGAAGAGTTCATGCCCTGCCGGGGTGAGATCGTATTCGGGACCGTGAGCCCCCTCGAGGCGCGTCACGGCGCCGACATGGACCAGATCCTGCAGCCGTTCGGAGAGGACCGTGCGTGAGATGCGCGGAATGCCGCGGCGGATATCGTTGAAGCGACGGCTGCCCATCAAGAGCTCGCGCACGATGAGCAGCGTCCAGCGCCCGCCCAGCACCTCATGCGCCCGTGCGATGGCGCAGAATTGTCCGTAACCGGTCATGGCGCCAGTCTAGCATGGCGGGGCAATTCCGGCGGTACGGAATCCGGACCGGATGACAAGAGGCCCGGGCTTGCGCTATGCGGATAGGGCACAAGCGCGGAGGCGGTCACCCATGATTCTCATCGGCCAATACGATTCGCCCTTTGTGCGGCGTGTCGGCATCGCCCTCACCCTTTACGGGCTTGCCTTCGAGCACCGGCCTTGGTCGGCCTTTGGCGATGCCGAGAAAATTGGCAGCCATAACCCGCTGATCCGCGTGCCGACGCTGGTGCTGGATGACGGGGAGGCGCTGGTCGACAGCCATATCATCCTCGATTATCTCGACAGCCTCGTGCCGGCGGAAGATGCCCTCTTCCCGCGCGCCGAGCCGGCACGGCACCGGGCGCTGAAGATTGCCGCCCTCGCCTGTGGCCTCGGGGACAAGGCCGTCAGCCTCTTCTATGAAAAGCGGCTGCATGATGTGGCCTCCGATGTCTGGGTGGCACGCTGCCGCGCGCAGATCGGCGCCGTGCTCGATGTGCTGGAGCGTGAGCGGCCGCCCAGTGCCTATTGGTTCGGTGCCGCCATCGGCCATGCGGATATCGCCATTGCTGCCGTGCTGCGCTTCGTCATTGAGGCACATCCGGGGCTTGTCGACATGAACGCCTATCCGGCCCTTAAAGCCCATGCCGCGCGATGCGAGGCAATGCCGGTCTTTCAGGCCATCCAGCAGCCTTTCATCGCGCCGGCCTGACGCCCAAGGCTAACGATGGGGACGCTCTATTTCGCCCTGCAACCGGATGCCGATGCCGCCGAGCAGATCGCCGATCTCGCCGAACGGATCGCCTTTGAATACGATCTTGCGCCACCGCAACCCACCGATCGGCTGCATCTCTCGCTGGCCGGCATGGGGCCGTTCAGCACGACCCACCTCACTCGGGCGATCGAGATCGGGTCCAGCATCTGGGCGCCGGCCGTCGAGGTGACGCTGGGTGGGATTGCGCGGTTCGGCGGCGATCCGGCACCGCTGGTGCTCGCCGTGCAGGAGCCCGAGGCGCTGCAGACTCTCTATGCCAAGTTTTACCAGGCGATGGGTGTCACGCCGCCGATATCGCCCGCGCTCTTCCTGCCGCATATCACCCTGCTCTATGACAACGCTGCGCCGGAACATTTGGCGCTTGAGGCGCCCATTCACTGGAACGCGCAGGAGTTCGTGCTGATTCATAGCGATGGCGGCCATGAAATCGTCGCCCGCTGGCCTTTGCGAGGATAAGGGCTGGGGGGTAATTCCGTCGGCACGCAAAATACTTTAGAACCCAGTCAGAGCGGCATCAGCGAGGTCGGACGTGAGCATCACCATCTATGGCATCAAGAATTGCGACACGATGAAGAAGGCACGAGTCTGGCTGGACGCGAAGGGCGTCGCCTATCGCTTTCACGACTATAAGGTAGCGGGCATCGATAAGGCGCATCTTGCCGCCTGGTGCGGAAAGCTTGGCTGGGAGAAGGTGCTCAACCGTGCCGGTACCACCTTCCGCGCGCTGGCCGATGCCGAGAAGGCGAACCTCACCGAGGCCAAGGCGATTGCCTTGATGCAGAAGCAGCCCGCCATGATCAAGCGGCCGATCCTCGATACGGGCAAGACGCTGCTGGCCGGCTTCAAGCCCGAGGAATATGCGGCGGTGCTGAAATAGCGCCTCAATCGCGATCCGGTGCGCCCAGCGGATAGAGATGCCGGAACGGTCGCGCTTCGTCGACGGCGCGGGCAAAGCTCGGCCGGGCGAGGAGCTTCTGGCGATAGGCTTTCAGCGTGGGGAAGCGGTCACCGATTTCCTGCACCCAGTCGGCGTAGAAGAGAGAAGGTGCCGCGGCGCAATCGGCCAAAGTGAACTCGCCGCCCGCCGCCCAGGCACGGCCTTTCAGCCTCTCTTCGAGCCAGGCATAGGACTTCTCGATCAAGGCGCGTGCCTCGGTCTCGCCATAGACGTCGCGGCTTTCGGCCGGTCGGATGGCATTGAAGACGATCTTCTGCATCGGCGTCATGACATAGCAGTCGAAGACGCGGTCGAGGAAACGCACCTCCAATGCCGTCTTGGCATCCGCCGGGACGAGCCGTGTCTTTCCACCGTGATGAAGGTCGAGATGTTCGATGATGACGGTCGATTCCATGACGCTGGTGTCGTTGTCGCGCAGCAAGGGCATGCGCTGGATCGGCCAAAGCCTGGCGAATTCGGCACCGGTCTCAGTGTCGTCGAAGGAGAGCTGGCGATAGGTGAAGGGCGTGCCGGTTTCATAAAGAGCGGTCAGCACCTTCTGGCAATAGGAGGAAAGCGGGTGGGCGAAGAGCGACAGGGCCATTTTTAGCTCCCATAAACTAGTTTTATTTTGAAACCAGTTTTAATTTGCACACACATATGCGGGATGGCAAGGGGAAATATGCCCGCCCCAGAACGGACAGGCCGGCCGACGCACAGGCCGGCCGACGCACAGGCCGGCCGATTTCTTTTTTTAAGGGGGAACGTCCCTGGACGCACAAAACTCCCACCAGCCTTGCCGCGACGGGGTCTATCTCACCAAGCCGGTGAAGCATTGCCGTTGGCGGCTGATGAAGGAATTGGAGATCATCAAGCCGCATCTCATCATGGCGCTGGGCGGCATGGCGGCAGCGGCCTTGGCCGCGCCGTGTCGGAGACGCGCGAACACGTCGTCACCGCGTTTGAAGATTGGCCCGGCTATGGGACGATGTATCCTTCCTATCTGCTGCGCATTCCCGATACGAGAGCCAAGGCCGAGGCCCATCGCGCGCTCGTGGCCGATATCAAACGAATCAGCAAACTGGCTGCTACTTGGCGCGCTTACTACAGTTTTTAGACTTTCTTGCCGGCATCATCGGAGCTAGCCAAGATCATCTTGGGAACGCGCTCTTCGATGAGGATCAGGTATGGACACCGGTATTTCACCTTCAATCGCCATGGACGACACCGCCTTGGCGCGCTTGCTGCAGCAGGCGGCAGCACATGCGATCCGCTACCGCAGCAATGTTGCCGACGGTCTGCAGCGACCCAGCCGCAATTTCACGGAGATGCTGGCAACCTTCGAGGCACCCTTGCCCGAGACCGGCGCCGAAGGCGAGGCGATCATCGATCGCCTGGTAGAGGATGCGGAGCCGGGCCTTCATGCCATGACCGGCCCGCGCTTCTTCGGCTGGGTCATCGGCGCCTCGCATCCGGTGGGCGTTGCCGCCGACTGGCTGGCAAGCGCCTGGGGCCAGAACGCTGCCAACCATGTGGCAGCGCCGGCTGCTGCCGCCGTCGAAGCCGTGGCGGCCGACTGGCTGCTCGACATTCTCGACCTGCCGCGCAGCGCCTCCGTCGGTCTCGTCACCGGCGCCACGATCGCCAATTTCGTCGGCCTCGCCGCCGCGCGCCATGAAGTGTTGCGCCGCGTCGGCTGGGATGTCGAGGCGGAAGGGCTTTTCGGCGCACCGCCGATCACGGTGCTGATCGGTGACGATGCCCATACCACGGTCTTTTCGGCGTTGCAGTTCTTGGGGCTAGGCCATGGCCGCGTCACGCGCATCAAGACCGATGCATTGGGGCGCATGCTGTTGCCGGATTTTCGTGCCGCCATCGACAAGGTGGATGGCCCCGCCATCGTCGTGATGCAGGCGGGACAGATCAATACCGGCGCCTTCGACCCTTTCGCCGAGATCATCCCCCTCGCCCATGCCAAAGGTGCCTGGGTCCATGTCGACGGCGCCTTCGGCCTGTGGGCGCGCGCGGAGCCGGGCTTGAAAGCGCAGACCGCCGGCATCGAGCTTGCCGATTCCTGGGCGACGGACGGGCATAAATGGCTGCAGACACCATATGAATGCGGCTATGCCATCGTGCGGCACGCTGACGCGCATCGCCGCGCCATGACCATCGCCGCGAGCTATCTGCCAGCGACGCAGGAGGGCGAACGCGACCCCAGCCATTACGTGCCGGAATTGTCGCGCCGCGCCCGCGGCTTTGCCACTTATGCCATCCTGCGGCATCTCGGCCGGGCGGGTGTTGCGGCGATGGTCGCGCGCCATTGCCGGGTCGCCCGGCTCATCGCCGCGCGCGTCGCGACCGAGCCCGGCATCGCGGTGCTCCATGAGGTGACGCTCAATCAGATGCTGTTGCGCTTCGGTGGCGAGGGCGCGCCGGCCGATGACCTCACCCGCCGCACCATCGCACGCCTGCAAGCCGATGGTGTCTGCTTTGCCGGCGGTGCCGCCTGGCGTGATATGCAGGTGATGCGCCTTTCCGTCATCTCCTGGTACACGACGGAAGCAGAAGCCGAGATCGCGGCCGATGCCATCGTCGCCGCCTGGCGTGCGGTGCAGAAGGGCTAGACGGTCGGCCTAAACAGTCAGGCCCTTTTCGATCATCGCGAGGAGGCGCGGTGCGATCATCGCCGCGATGTCGCGCGAATGCCCGCGCATCGGCCCATCGATGAGCAGCATGGCAAGGCCATGAACGGCGGACCAGGCGAGAAATTCGGCGCCTGGCCGCCCAGCCGCGGGAAGGAGGCCCGCTGCCACCATGCGATCGAGTTCCCGGCCGAGGAGCTGGAAGGGATTGGTGCGGCCGATGGTCGAGCGGGCGAGATCGGCCTCGCTCAAATTGTCGTCGCAAGGCGCAAAGGCGGTGCGGAAAAGCCCCGGCTCCGCCAGCGCGAAATCGATATAGGCGGCTCCCACGGCTTCGAGCCCGGCCCGCGCCCGCGCGGCAGCCCCGAGCTTGGGCGAGAGCGTGGCGAGGCGCGCCTCAATGGCATCGGCAAGGGCCGCAAGCGCACCGGAGCGGATGGCGAGAAGCCAGGCCTCGCGGCTTTCGAAATGGCGATAGGCGGCATTGGGCACGACACCCACGCGCCGCGTCGCCTCGCGCAGGACGACGGCATCCGGGCCGCCTTCGCGGGCAAGGTCGAGCCCGGCCGCGAGCAAGGCACGGGCAAGGTCGCCATGGCGGTAGCTGCTGCGCGGCTTGGGCTTCTTCGGCGCGGTTTTGGTCGGCATGCGGTTCGATCACGTCCATGGCCCCTGAGCGGGCGGGTTCAATCTAGCATGTGGACAGCGTCCATTTCTTGTGTTATCGAATTGTGTACACCGTCCACAATAGCTGACAGGCAGGAGCCGCCATGCTGAAATTCTTCGCCATCGCCGTTGGCATCGCCGTCGTCCTGATCGGCGGCCTCGTTGTCTATGCATCGACCAAGCCGGGCGAGATCCGCGTGCAGCGGCAGGCCTTTATCAAGGCGCCGGCAGAGCGGATTTTCCCGCTCATCAATGATTTCCGGGCCTGGCAATCCTGGTCGCCTTATGAAGCGAAAGATCCGGCGATGAAACGCGAGCTCAGCGGGCCGGCGAGCGGCAAGGGCGCTGCCTATGCCTGGGTGGGCAATAAGGACGTAGGCGAGGGACGGATGGAGATCTTGGAGGCGACAGCGCCCTCGCGCGTTCTCATCGACCTCACCTTCCTGAAGCCGATGACCAATCGCGGCACGGCGGAATTCACCCTGGCGCCGGGTGGCGAGGGCACCGACGTAACCTGGACCATGGTCATGCCGGCGCCGCTCATTTCCAAAGTGATGTCGGTCTTCTTCGATCTCGATGAGATGATCGGCAAGGATTTCGCAGCCGGCCTTGCCAATCTCAAAGCAAGGGTCGAAGCCGGCGCTTAATGCGCCGCCGCCTTCGCCGCGGCGAGATGCCTGGTTGAGGCGAGGTATTCGCCAAGCGTCAGGGCCTTCCTGCCGGTGAGATGCTCGACATCGTGCGTCACGATATCGAGCTGGCCCTTGGCGCGCACCGCTTCGATGGCGCCGATGGCATCCACCACGAAGTCCGGCAGGCCGGCGGCTTTCAGCCCGCCATTATATTGATCCTGGGTCACGATAACGGCCTCCACCTTCTTGCCGAAGGCATCGCCGATCGCTTTGGCAACATCAGCGGGCGTCAGTGCCACAGGGCCGGTCACGTGATAAAGGAAGCCGTCATGGCCCTTGGCGGCAAGGAGTGCCGCGGCCGCCGCAGCCACGTCGCTGCGCGCGACCTTGCCCTCGGCAGTTCCAGCCGTCGCCGGATAGGCACCGGCCGACAGGGCGTAGGCGATGCTGCCCATCCACAGATTGTCGTAATACATGCCCATGCGCAGGATGGTCCAGGCAAGGCCCGAGGCGTAGATCGCTTGCTCGGTTTCGAGATGAGAGGTGAAGAGATCCTGTCCGCGATGGGTGCCGGCGGTCGAGATATAGATGACATGCTTCACGCCTGCTGCCTTGGCGGCGTTCACGGCATTGCGGTGCTGCGGCGCGCGGATGCCGGGGCGCAGATCCGAGGCCGGAATGATGAGCAGACGCTCGATACCCTGGAGCGCCGTCGCAAGTTCCGCCGGCTTGTCGAAATCGCCGGCCTTCACCGCGACGCCCTTGGCGGCATAAGACGCAAGTTTCGCCGGATCGCGGGTCAGCGCCACGATCTCCTTAGCGGGAACGCCGCCGGCCAGCAGATTGTCCAGCACCTGGCCGCCCAATTGCCCGCCCGCACCCGTGACGCCGATAGTCATCCTGTCTCTCCAAAATTGGGCGCGGAAAAAGGCTTCGCCTTGCCGCGCATCCAGTGTATGTTACCGGTCGGTAACGTTGCCATGTTACCGACCGGTAACATCCCGTCAAGTGACATTTCATGAGCCCGAGAAAAACGCGCGCACCCGCAACCAGGATCGATGCCGCCGAGGCGAAAGCGGAACTGCCGCCACGTGCCCGCATCCTCAAATCGGCGCATGAGCTGTTCTATGGCCAGGGCATCCGCGGGGTCGGGGTCGACGCCGTGGCGGCAGCGGCCGATACCAATAAGATGACGCTCTATCGCCACTTCACGTCGAAGGACGAATTGGTGGCGGCGTATTTGCGTGAGGTGGCGGCCGGGATCGAGGCGAGCTGGGAGCGCATCGGCCGGCTCCACCCGGATGATCCAAAGGGCCACATCATCGCCTGGCTGAAAGACATGGGCCGCCAGATGGAACGCCCGGAGAGCCGCGGCTGCCCCATCACCAATGCCGCCATCGAGCTTCCCGATGAGACGCATCCCGGGCGCCAGGTGATCGAGGCGCATAAGCGCGGCATGCGCCGCCGCTTTGCCGAGAATGCCCGGAAAGCCGGCTTGAAGCGGGCCGAGATGATTGGCGAACAGCTGCTGCTGCTGCTCGACGGCGCCGGCGTCTCGCTGCAGACCATCGGCCATGAAAGCCGCCCCATCGCCACCCTGATCCGCCACGCCGAATGGCTGCTGGAGATGGACGAGGGGAAGTAGAGAGCGGGAGCCATCAATCCCGCCCTCACCCTAGCCGTGCGCGACAATACAGAGACCATCGATACTCAATACTCGCGCCATTTCCGGCCGTCTCTGCGCCGCCTCGCTCAACACGTCTCCGCGTTTCCTTTGCCAGTGCCGCCGCCGCTGGGTAGATTGAGCGCCATGAAAATCGCCGTCTATACCATCGCCCTCAATGAGGCACAGTTTGTCGAGCGCTGGGCCGAAGCCGCGGCACCGGCGGATTATCGCCTTGTGGCCGATACCGGCTCCACCGACGACACGGTGGAGAGGTTGCGCTCGGCCGGTGTCGAGGTTCGCAGCATCGCCATCAAGCCCTGGCGCTTCGACCATGCGCGCAATGCCGCGCTGGCGTTGCTGCCGGCGGATATCGACATCTGCATTTCGGTCGACATGGACGAAGTGCTGCAGCCGGGCTGGCGCGACGCGCTGATCGAGGCTTGGGTTCCCGGCACCACGCGCCTGCGCAACCCGCTGGAGATCGATATCGGCGCGGACGGCGCGGCGCGGCGCTATTTTCATACCAGCCGCATCCATCAGCGTTTCGGGTATCAGTGGAAATACCCGATTCACGAGGTTCTGGCGGCGGCACCGGGAACGACGGAGAAGACCGTCCTTTCCGAGCGCCTGCGCATCCGCCACCTGCCCGACGATGAGAAATCACGCGGCCAATATCTGCCGATGCTGGCCACGGCGGCGGCAGAGGATCCCAATGACGACCGGCTGGCGCATTACTATGGCCGCGAGTTGATGTTTCGGGGCGAGTATGAAGCGGCAATCGCCGAATTGCGCCGTCATCTCAGCCTGCCGCGCGCGATCTGGAAGGCCGAGAGATCGGCATCGATGCGCTTCATCGGCCGCTGCCAGAAATCATTGGGGCGCAAAAGTGAGGCACGCAGCGCCTATCTGCAGGCCTGTGCCGAAATGCCGGACGCCCGTGAACCTTGGCACGACCTTGCCAAATTCTGCATGGATGAGCGGGACTGGACGGGCGGCATCTGGGCGGTGACGCGCGCATTGGCCATCACCGTCGTACCCACCGACCACACCCGCGATGCCAAGGCCTGGGGTATCGGTCCCTACGACATCGGCAGCATCTGCGCCTATTACAACCGCCAGCCGGACCTCGCGCGCGAATGGCTGACGAAGGCGCTGGAGATGGAGCCGGAAAACCCGCGCCTCATCAAGAACGGCGGCTGGATCCTGCCGCAGACGCAGCCGGGCGAAGCGTAAGGCGCACCCCTTCCCGGCAGCGCCTAGACGTCACCATTTAGGCGGCTTGGCGTGGAAGAAACCAGATAGCGCCATGCGCACATGGTCGCCGGCATGTTCGTTCACATGCGTCACCATATGCAGGCAATCGGGATTGATGAAGACCATGCGGTTGCGCTTGGGCAGCACGACCTGGCCCAGGCCCGGCGTGTAGACATGCGGGTTCTCGCGCTCGCGGTCGAGCCAGACATTGGCAAAGCTCGCCGTGTTCTGGCCATGGACCTTGATCTCCTCGTTACCGAGCTGTGTCGCCGGATCGAGCACGATGAGCAAGCCGCCCCAATGGATGTCCCAATAGGGCGACAGGAAGAAGGTATAGGCGCCGGAATAGATCTGCCGTCCATCCTTATGCAGCGACAGGCCGGTATGGGCCGGATAGATGAAGGAACTGATCGAAAAGGCCTGCCAGTCCCGCCCCTGCTCGCCCACCATATGTGCGACCTGCGGCGCGAAGCCGCTGACGCCATCGGCGAAAAGATCGAAACCGGTACCGGAAGGATAGACCCAGCGCGGCTTCTTCTCAGCTTCGCCCGCCGGCTGGTGGTACCAGAAAACGCTGAGGTCGCTGCGCATCGGGAAGCCGTCATGGGGTCGCCAGGAGCGACTGATCTTCTCGCCGGTATTGATGTGCTTGTGATCGGCATAGATCACCGAACGATAGAGTTCGGCAAGGACGTCTTCGGGGAGGAAGTCGTCATAGACTTCGAACTGCTCGGTGACGAGAACCTTGCGCGGCTGGTGCTTTTGGGGGGCCTGCTCGTTCATTTTCTTCAACTGCTTCAGGTTGAGAACATTCTTGGACGGCACCGTGACGCTTGGCGACGCTGGCGGTAGCAAAGGGCAGGGCCTGCCCTCACGCGCTGCCGGCGACAATCGGCGCGCAGCGAAGTCGATCCCGGCATAGGCCTGGTATTGCGCGAGGCTGCGTGCCTTGCCAAGGCCATAGGCTTCGATCTCGTGCAATGCCTGCCCATCGCTTGTCGGCTCAATCCCCAGGAGATGCCGCAGACGCCGGTTGGAACCGAGTTTCAGCTTGTACCAGTCCTTATCGTCGTCCCAATGCGAGCGACGGCCCTGCCGGTTCCAGTCATGCCAGATCAAATGCTCGACCGGTGAGAACATGTCCCAACCAGACGTCCAATAGCGTGTCGCCATCGAGATGTCATCGCCATCGAAATAGTGATGGGGGTCGATCGGCACCTCGCGCACGGCGGCCGCCGGCGAAAAGATGAAGTTCGAAGCGACGAAAGCGGTCGGCAATGGATCGCCACCCCGTTCCTGCGGCGTCAAAATCCGGCTGCCCATGATCGGAAAGGCGTTGTCCGCAAAATCCTTGACCGTGATGCCAAGCGGCCCGGCCTCCGGAATGCTGCGCGGTGGCACAAAGCCCTGGGGGAAGGTTGTCAAGATCGGCTTGTCGCTGGGGCAACGCGCGAGCCAGCCCAGCATGCGCTCGTCCCAATTGTCGACGAAGCGGTGATGGGCATCGATCTGCAGGACATAATCCTCGTCGCCCAATAATTTCTGCGCTTCGCGGCGCGCAAAGCCTACGCCCCGCGCCGCCCGCGCATCATATTCGACGACGCGCACCTGGTCGGGGCGGGTCACAAGCTGGAAGCAATCGCGGTCTTCTACCGCATCGAACTGCCAGCAGATGCCGACGAAGATCCGCCCGGGATGAGCGGCACGGGCAAAGAGATCCTGAACCGTATATTGGCAATCCAGATCGCGATAGCTGGCAATCTGGACGAAGATTCTGGGCTGTCCTGCCGCGCTCATGCCTATCCCTCGATACCGCCGAACCCACCGATGCTAGCACGGCCGAAGCTAGCACGGTCCATGTCAGGATGGCAGGAGGCGCGACCGGCAGGCCCTACAAAAACGAACGGGCACCCGATGGGTGCCCGTCGCTTCTGTTCCGTTTTGACCAAGTTCACGTGGTCGGGATGTCGGTGTCGACATAGAGCGTCACCGTCTGCCCGCCAGTCGCCGTCGCGGTATAAATATCGTAATGCTGGCCGTCGGAACCGAGGAGGTTCGTACCGCCCGGTGTCCAGCTGCCGACCAGGCTGAGGCTGTCCTGATCGTCGCCCTGGATGAACAGGACATTGTCGCCATCGGTCATGTCGAACACGCTGTCGGCATCGAGCGAGATGACCGTGCCTTGTGTGCCGGGCGCGCTCTCATTCTGGTCGCCGGTAAAGTCCAGCACTTCCATGTTGTGGACATTCACGGCATCGCCCTTGTCACCGTGGAAGTCCGACAACAAGCGCATCACCGCGATGTCGTCACCGGTTCCACCGTCCAGGCTGCCGGACTTCAGATCCTCGTTCTCGATATCGCCGAAGACGTCATTGCCGGCACCGCCGTCGAAGACATCGGCGCCAGCACCGCCATGCAAGCAGTCATTGCCGTCACCGCCATGCAGGTCATCGGCACCGCCGAGGCCCAGCAATTCGTCATCGCCGGCATCGCCATAGATGTGGTCGACGGAATTGTCCTTGTCGCCGGGGTCATTGGTACCGCCGCTGACGAGATCGTTGCCGTCGCCACCATGCAGCGTGTCTTCGCCATTGCCACCGAAGACCTGATCATCGCCGGCATCGCCATAGAGATCGTCCTTGCCGTTGCCGCCGTCGATGAAATCGTTGCCGCCGCCGCCATGGATGAGGTCATCGCCATGGTCGGCACTGGGATCGAAATTATTGTCCTTGTCGAACTTGCCATCGCCATAGAGATGGTCTTCGCCATCGCCACCGCTGATGTTGTCATCGCCGCCAAGGCCGTAGATGGCGTCGTTGTCACCCTGGCCAGCCAAGGTCTCCCCATCCTTCGTGCCGATGATGGAATTGGTCGGATCGCCCACCGTAATGTCAGTATCGACACACAGCGTACCAGGCACGTTGATCGGTTCCGGCGAAGGAGTCGGTTCCGGTGTCGGGGTCGGCTCGGGTGTCGGCGTGGGTTCCGGTGTCGGGGTCGGCTCAGGTGTGGGAGTCGGCTCAGGTGTCGGTGTGGGTTCCGGTGTCGGGGTCGGCTCCGGCGTGGGAGTCGGCTCAGGCGTGGGAGTCGGCTCCGGCGTGGGAGTCGGTTCAGGCGTCGGCGTGGGTTCCGGCGTGGGAGTCGGCTCCGGCGTGGGAGTCGGTTCCGGGTTCGGCACGTCCGTCAGCACGACCTCAGCATCGTCTTCCTCGATGTCGATGTTCTGGCGCTGAATGAGGCCGTATTGGAGGGCGGTCGGATCGAGACCACCGATGGCGTTGAGACCCCCGATACCTGCGCCCGGAGCGAAGGGCGAGAAGAGGCCGCCATTGTTGTCGGCGCCGCCTGGCCCCTGATCGCCAGCTGCCGGACCGGCCGCCGTCTGGATGTCGAGGCTCGGGTCGGTCGAGGCGAGCAACTCGGCGATATCGAGGGACTGTCCGCCAGCCTTCAGGACAACCGGGGCTGCCTGGTTCGCGTCGGCATAGCCGAGGAAGATGATGGTCTGGCCATTGGCCTGGACGGCGAGATTGCCGTTGTCGCCAAGCTTGGCGACCATGTCGCCGGGGGCGAAGGGCAAATTGATCTCGGCGCCCGGGACGACCTGGACGCGGGTGGTCGAATTGCCTTCAGGCAGGGTGATGCTGCCGTTCCCCGGAATATTGGTTTCAATGCTCGCCATGGTCGGCCGTACCCTTCTGAGTTGATGGTGAGGCGTGGTTCTTGGGCTGTGACACCCTCGACCACGCGCATCTGCTCCGAAAACGGAACATGGAGCGTGTTAATCCTTGCCAGCTGCCTCGGGGTGTGAGCTTTTGTCACACATAGATGTGGGTAAAGCCATTTTAGGCTCACGTTCCTGTCCTCGAGATGAAATATTTCGTGGCGGACGGAATAGAGGGCTGGCCGGATCGTGGCGCCCCCAGATTCTGCCGGCCAGCGGCGACGGGCGCAGAAACGAAACAGGCGCCCCCGTTAAAGGGGCGCCTGCCGCGCGATTGGGTGTAATCCCCGGGTGGCCGGGTCAGGGCGTGACGGTGATGTCCGTGTCCACATAGACATGGATCGTCTGACCACCGGCCTCGGTGGTGAAGCCGATATAGGTCCGGCCATCATCGCCCGCATGCGTGCCGGCATCCTGTGACCAGCTTCCCTGCATGGTCAGGTGATCCTGGCTGTCGCCCTGGACAAACAGGGTGTTGCGGTCATCGGTCATGTCGAGAACGCTTGCCGCATCGAGGGTGATCGTCGTGCCGACACCGTCGTCGCTGGAATCGCCCTGCTTGCCGTCGAAGTTCAGCACTTCGATCTCGCGCACATACTGGTCGTCATTGTTGGCGTTATCGGCGCGGAAATTGTGCAACCCACCCATCATCGCGATGTCGTCGCCGTCACCGCCAATGATGACCGGCAGGTTGCCGTGAAGGTCGGAATTGTCGATATCGTGGAAGATATCGTTGCCCGCACCGCCATCGAAGCTGTCGGCACCATCGCCACCCCACAGGCAGTCATTGCCCTCGCCGCCAAAGAGCGTATCGGCGCCCTTGTCGCCGAACAGCATGTCGTTGCCTTCGCCGCCATAGAGGGCGTCGTTGCCTTCGCCGCCGTCGAGCCAGTCATTGCCCGTCTCGCCATAGAGCGCGTCGACGCCCTGATCGCCATAGATGGCATCGTCTCCCTTGCCACCGACGAGATGATCGCCTTGCTGGTAGCCATGGATCAGGTCATTGCCGTCACCACCGACCAGTTGATTGACGTGCTGGTCGCCGTCGATCACATGCAGATGCGTGGGCATGCTGCCTTCGCAGACGCCGGACGGCAGATGCAGATCCGACCCTGTATGGCCAGTTTCGCCGGTCGGGCCGCCGGTTTCACCCGTGTGGCCAGTCTCGCCAGTCGGACCACCAGTTTCGCCCGTGTGGCCGGTCTCGCCGGTCGGGCCGGTCGGGCCGGTGGGACCGGTTTCGCCCGTGGGACCAGTCGGGCCAGTATGACCCGTTTCACCGGTGGGACCGGTTTCGCCCGTGGGACCAGTCGGGCCAGTATGACCTGTCTCACCGGTGGGACCGGTTTCACCCGTGGGGCCAGTCGGGCCAGTATGACCTGTCTCACCCGTTGGGCCGGTCGGGCCGGTATGACCTGTCTCACCGGTCTCACCCGTGGGACCGGTCGGGCCGGTTTCGCCCGTGGGACCGGTTTCACCGGTGGGACCAGCGAGGGTCGCTTGGTCTTCTTCGATCAGGAGGGGGTTCGAGCGCTGCAGCGTGTTGTAGGTAAGAGCCGTACCCTGCAGACCACCCACCGCATTGAGGCCACCAACGCCCGTTACCGGAGCAAAGCTTGTGAAGAGACCGCCATTGTTGTCGACCCCTTCGGCGCCCTGGGCGCCCGCAGCGGGACCGGCGGCGGTCTGGATGTCGAGGGCCGGATCGGTCGCGGCCAGGATGTCGGCGATATCGAGCGAGCGGCCGTCGGCGTGCAGCGTGACCGGTGTTGCCTGGTTCGCCTCGGCATAGCCCAAGAAAATGATCGTCTGGCCATTGGCGCGGATGGCAAGGTTACCGTTCTCGCCGAGCTTGGCCGCCAGTTCGTCCGACGCGAAGGGCAGATCGATCGTGGCGCCGGGCACCACCTGAACGCGGGTAGTGGAATTGCCCTCGGGGAGATTGATGGTGCCGTTGCCCGGGATGTTGGTCGTTACGCTTACCATGTTTCGTTGGTCCCTTCGAAAGTCGCATCGGCGGTTCGCCCGACGCGTTCGTCATGGACACGAGATAAGAGCAACCAGGTTGCTGACCTATTAATTCATGTACAAAAACTTACATAATAATGATAGTTAGCGTGCTTTCGGCAAATATTCTTAAAAGATGCGGCAAAGGACCGGCTAATTCGCATCCAAAGCATGATGTTACATAAGCGTGGTGGCCACGGGGCGGCAAGGTACCCCGCAGGCAGTTGCACGCATTCACCATAGTGTATCGCAGCGGGCCGGTTTCTGAACGACCAAGCAAAAGGGGCGGCTCGCTCTGCGCGAACCGCCCCAGTCTGGCCCCCACCGGATCGGCGCCTGTTGCCGGCTGCCGCCCCCTTGATGGCGTCGTTGTGTCTTAAGCCGCTTCGGATTTGCGGTGATAGGCGATGCCGCAGTGATGGGCGCAATAGGGACGGCCCGGTTCGGCTGCATCGCCGCAGAAATGGAAGCCCGGCTGCTTGGGATCACCCACCGGCCAGGAGCAGGATTTGGATCCGGCCTGGGCGGCGACGCGCGGTGCGCTCGGCACCTTGACCTGGGCCACCTGGGGTTCCGGCCGGGTCTCGGTCAGTTCCGTGGCGGGTGCGCTGTAGCGCGGTTCGATCGCTGCCGTGGCGACTGGCGCCTGGGCGACGACATGGCGCGGCGCCGGCATGGCAGCCACAGCCGGCTGTTGCCGACGCTGAGCGGCGGGCTTACGGCGGGGCGCTGCGGCCTCGGTCCCTTCGCGCTTGATGGGCGACGGGCGACCCGTGAGGCCCAGCCGATGCGCCTTGCCGATCACGGCATTGCGGGTGACGCCCCCCAAAAGGGTCGCGATCTGGCTCGCCGTCTGGCCCTGGCCCCAGAGCTTGCGCAGCATTTCAATCCGCTGTTCGGTCCATTCCATGGTGTGTTCTCCCCACCGGTTCTTTGCTGGCGATTTTGCTGGCGCCATAAGCCACAAAGGCCGCTCCAGCTCAAGATGTTGAGTGAGGAATATTTCACCCTACAAGATGCGGGGATGCAACGGGGAAAACTCAAAATATTGTGGATAACAGCAGATTCTATCGGAACATATAGTGTTCATGCACATTATCGGGTGGCGCCGCGACATCAGCACCCAAGTGCTGGGCCCGGGCGCTGGGCCCGGGTGCTGGGTGGGCTGCTAATCGACCAGATTGAGTTGCCGGTCGAGGAAGTCGATGAGCTCCGGCAGGCGCCGGGACGATTTGATCTGCCGCTTGCCGGCAAGGAGGATGTAATTGGGATCCTTCTCGCCCCGTAGCAGAACCTTGGTCACGGCGAAGGTTGGCTGCTCCTGGGCCCGGCGATAGACCGAGAAAACCGCCATATTGGAGCGGTGGTCGATGGCATAGTCGCGCCAGACGGCATGCGCCACCTTGCGGCTGTAAATCCCGAGCAGAAGATTGAGTTCGTCGCGGTTGAAATAGACCCGGCGGCCTTGACGGCGGTAATCATTAAGAAGAACGAGCTGCGCCATTCGGTCCTATGATCACGTGGGGCGACTCGGGGTAACCCGGAGCCTTAAGGAAAGTGTCGCGCAACTTCGTGAATCCGTAAAGGACGGATCCTGGAAACAACTTAGTAACCGCCGGCCTCGGGATAGATTTCGATCGGGTCGGTCGCCGTCGGATCCTGGGTCTTGTAGCAAACGACGCTCGCCCGCTGGCGGTAGCAATAGCCCGGATAGGGACGGTTCTTTTCGGCCTGTTCCTGGGCGATTTCAGCTGCGGTCCGGCAGTATTTGCCGGTCTTGGTGTAGTCCAGGATGGAGCAATCGTCGCCGGTCGCCAGCGACGCCAGATGATCCGAGGCCGTCTTGCCGGTCTGGTTAAGCGAGACACCCTCAACCGCCGCATAGGCCGTGGTGCCGGAAATCCAGCTGGGAATCACGGTGGTATTGCACCCGGCCAAAGCCAAGGCGGCTGCCGCCCATGCGATCCCCCGCGCTAGCTTGGGGCATTGCTTTATCCACATCGCGCTCATCATCGACCTCGGTTACCCGGACCCACCTGACCGGATACTAGCAATTCCCGTTCCAACACCTTGAAAGCACCCTGAAAGCCGGGATAAAGGCTTGGTTGGCAAGGCGCGGGGCTTGCCTGTATGTTAGCGCGCAATCGACCGTCCGGCGCCATCAAAGCCGGGCGCGAACAAAATTGCCGGACGGGCTCCAGGGGTCATAAGTGGCTGATATTTTTGAAGAAGTCGACGAGGATCTACGCCGAGACAGCGCGGCTGCCTTGTGGGCAAAGTACCAGAATCTGGTTTACGGCGCGGTGGCGCTGATCATCCTCGGCACGGCGGGTGTGACCGGCTGGCAGATTTATGATCGCAATGCGCGGGAAAAGGCGGGGATCGAATATCTCCAGGCCCTGCAGCGTGCCGACCAGGATCCGAAGGCCGCGGGCGAAGTCCTCGGTGCCGTCGTTCATGAAGACGGCCCGTTCGCGGGCCTGGCGCGCTTCGATCTCGTCCATGCCTCGCTGAAGGCCAACGACAAGGCGAAGGCGCTGGAGCTGCTCACGGAAATGGCGAACGACGCCAAGCTTGCGGCACCGCTGAAAGGCGCTGCGGCCCTGATGGGCGGTTATGTCGCCCTCGACCTCGGCAAGGCGGACGCTGCCAACGCGCTGGCGACGCCGCTCATCGGCGATGGCCGGCCCTATCGCCTGTCGGCTGCCGAGATCACCGGCCTCGCCGCTTACGCCGGCGGCGACAAGGCCAAGGCCAAAGAGATTTTCACCAAGCTCGACGACGAGCTGAAGAAGGCGGCCGAAGCCGGGAGCACCAGCGTGCCGGCCAATCTGCAGAACCGTGTCTCCATCATGCTCGACCGCCTGGCCGGGTAAGCATCAGCGAATCCGGGCGATTAAGTCATGCCAAAGGACAGTCTTGAGGAAATGATGGCGAAGAGCGGTATCCGCACCCAAACGAGTTTGGTCACCGTGCGGCGCGCCGGCGCTTTGCTCGGTGCCGCAGCGCTGGTGCTGATCGCCGCCTGCGACAAGACCAAGATACCGCTGCCCGGTGAGCGTGTTTCGGTGTTGCAGCAGAGCAGCGAAAACGCGGCCGACCCGACCTTGTCGGAAATGGCGGTGCGCCTGCCCAAGCCCTATGTGAACAAGGATTGGGCGCAGGTCGGCGGCAACCAGGCCCATGCGATGTATCATCTGCAGGTGAGCTCCGACGTGCTCACCGAGGTATGGTCCGCCGATATCGGTTCCTCGGCCGATTCCGCCAACCGCCTGCTCGCCGAGCCGGTTGTTGCCGATGGCATCATCTATACGCTCGATGCCGAATCGCTGGTGCGCGCCTTCGATGCGAATACGGGCCAACGCCTGTGGCAGGCCGATTTCACCCCGGATGATGAAGATGACGATCTCTTCGGCGGCGGCATGGCCGTGGCTGAGGGCAAGATCTTCGTCACGACACCTTACGCCAAGGTTTATGCGCTCGACGCCAAGACCGGCAATTTCATCTGGGAGGCAAAGGCCCCGGCACCGATGCGCGCCGCCCCCGCCGTGAGCGACGGGCGCGTCTTTGCCACCACCATCGACAACCAGCTGGTGGCCTTCGCCGTCGATGACGGGCGCCGGCTGTGGTCGAACGCGGGCGTCGAAGAAGCCGCGGGCCTGCTCGGCGGCTCCACGCCAGCCGTGCTCGGCAATGTCGTCGTCGCCGCCTATACCTCGGGCGAACTGTTGGCGTTCGATGTCGTCAACGGCCATTCGCTCTGGACCGACAGCTTGGCCGGCAAAGCGCGCACCTCATCCGTCGCGGCACTCACCGATATCCGCGGCAAGCCGGTCATGGACCGCGACCGTGTCATCGCCATCGGCAATGGTGGCGTGATGGCGGCGATCGAACTGCGCCGCGGCGAACGTTATTGGGACAAGGATCTGGGTGGCACGCAGATGCCCTGGGCCGCCGGCGATTACATCTATGTCGTCACCTCGCAGAGCGAGGTCGTGTGCCTCACCCGCGATGAAGGCAAGATCAAGTGGCTGACGCCGCTGCCGCCGTTCGAGGACATGGAATCGCGCGAGGATCCGATCTATTGGTCCGGGCCGGTGCTGGTGGGCGACCGCCTGCTGGTGACCGGTTCCAATGGCTTGGCGCTGTCGATCTCACCCTATACCGGTGCGCTGCTCGGCAAGCAGGAACTGCCTGACCGCTCGCATCTGCCGCCGATCGTGGCGAACGAGATGGTCTATATGCTGTCGGATGACGCTGACCTGATCGCCCTGAAATAACGAACGGCGGGGCATGCATGCTCCGCCCATAACTGGTTTGAACCAACGATGTCTTTGACTGTCGCCATCGTCGGCCGCCCCAATGTGGGGAAGTCGACGCTTTTCAATCGTCTCATCCGCAAGCGTCTCGCCATTGTCGACGACACGCCGGGGGTGACGCGCGACCGTCGTTACGGGGAAGCGCATCTGGGCAACCTGACCTTCACCGTGATCGACACCGCCGGTCTCGAAGAGGGTATCGACGACAGCCTGGAAGGGCGCATGCGCCAGCAGACCGAGGCGGCGATCGCGGAATCCGACGTGACGCTGCTGGTGTTCGATGCGCGCGCCGGCATCACGCCGATGGACGAACATTTCGCCCGCATCGTGCGGAAGGCGAAGCGGCCCGTCATCCTCATCGCCAACAAGGCCGAAGGCCGCGCCGGTCTCGCCGCGGCCCAGGAAGGCTTTTCGCTCGGCCTCGGCACGCCCCTGCCGCTGTCGGCGGAGCATGGCGAGGGCTTGGGTGATCTCTACGATGCCCTCGAACCCATTGCGGTGAAAAAGGCCGGCCAGAAATCGGCTGCCCATCTCGATGCCGAGCTTGAGGAAGTGGCGCCGCTCGACCTCGAGGAGGACAAGTGGCAGGAAGGCGATGGCGACGAGGATGTCGTCGAGGCGCCGCCGGCGCCCAAGCATCTGCAGCTGGCCATCGTCGGGCGCCCGAATGTGGGCAAGTCGACGCTGGTCAATGCGCTGCTCGGTGAAAACCGGCTGCTGACCGGACCGGAAGCCGGCATCACGCGCGATTCCATCGCCATCGACTGGTCATGGAAAGGCCAGGCGATCCGCCTCATCGACACGGCGGGCCTGCGCCGCCATTCGCGTGTCACCGAGAAGCTCGAACGGCTGTCGGGTGCCGATACGCGCCGCGCCATTCAATACGCCCATGTCGTCGTGCTGGTGCTCGATGCCAATGACATGCTGGAAAAGCAGGATCTCACCATCGCGAGGCAAGTGGTGGAGGAAGGCCGCGCCCTCATCATCGCCGCCAATAAATGGGATTCGATCGAGGACAAGAATGCCGCGATCAAGAAGCTCAACGAGCGCATCGACTGGTCGCTGCCGCAGGCCAAGGGCATTCCCGTGATGACGGTGAGCGCCATGACCGAGCGAGGCCTCGACAAACTGATGGCGACGGTGCTCGATATCTATGCGACCTGGAACCGCCGCGTCTCGACCGCCAAGCTCAACCGCTGGCTCTCGGAAGTGACGGCGATGCATCCGCCGCCCCTCGTCTCCGGCCGCCGCATCAAGATCCGCTACATCACGCAGATCAAGACCAGGCCCCCCACCTTCGCGCTCTTCGCCTCAAAGGCCGATGAACTGCCGGATTCCTATCACCGCTATCTGGTGAAGAGCTTGCGCGACGTCTTCAACCTGCCCGGCACCCCGATCCGCCTCATCATGCGCCGCACCGACAATCCGTATGACAGCGAGCGGGATTAGTATCCCCAATCAATCATCGTCATGCCCGGGCTTGACCCGGGCATCCAGTCCATCAAGGCTGACACTGGATCCCCGGGACTTCGCCCGGGGGATGACGGTATGGAGCGAAGACTCTACCTCGCCCCGCCGCCATCCATGACGATGGTCTGGCCGGTGATGTAGGGAGCGCCAGCGAGGAGATAGAAGATCGCCTCGGCATAGTCTTCAGGCTTGCCGGGGCGCTTCAGCGGCAGTTTGGCGACATATTCCTTGAGCTGCGCGGGATCGAATTTGCAATCCCAGCCGGAGCCGTCGACAACGTTCGGGGCGATGGCGTTGACTCGCACCTCCGGGCCCATGGCATAGGACCATTCGGTGGTGAGGAGAATGATCGCGGCCTTGGTCGAGGCATAGACGCTGGATGAGCCGCCATAGCCGAGGCCCGCGGTGGAGGCGACGTTGACGACGGCACCCTTTGCCTTCCTCAGATGCGGTGCCGCGGCCTTCAGGCAACGATAGGGGCCGATCTGGTTGATGCTGACCAGCTTCTGCCAGAACGCCTCGTCCATGCGCGCGAAATCGTCGACCGGGATGGGCGCCGCGGTCCCCGGCGTGCCGGCATTGTTGACGAGATAGTCGAGGCGCCCGAAATGCTTCACCGCGGCCTCGACCGCTGCATCGACATCTTCCTGCTTCGAGACATCACCCGTGAAGGGCGCTACATCGTGGCCGGCCTTGCGCAAGCGCTCGACCTCAACGGTCAGGCGCGGACTGCTGGCGAGATCGTTGATCGCCACCTTGCATTTGTTGGCGACCAAGCGCTCGACAACGGCGAGGCCGATGCCGGAGGCACCGCCGGTCACGAAAGCCACCTTGCCGGAAAGATCGGCGCTGATCATCGAAACGCTCCCCCTGTAGCACTTGATAGGCGCCAACATGGCATATTTCGACGTGGAACGAAGCATCGATCTCAGGTGCCGCGCTAGAACTGGGCGGCAATTTGGGAGAGATATCCATGTCCGTCACCGTTTTCATCCGCTACCAGATCGACCCGTTCCAACTCGCCGCCTTTCGCGAATATGCCGAGAATTGGGGCCGTATCATTCCGGCTTGTGGCGGGCATCTCGTCGGTTATTTCCTGCCCCATGAGGGCACCAACGATATCGCCTGGGGACTGATCTCGTTTCCGAGCCTTGGGGCATATGAAGCCTATCGCGCCCGGCTCCGATCGGACGAGGCAGGAAAGGCGAATTTCCAGATGGCGCAGGAAAAGCGTTTCATCCTGCGCGAGGAACGGACATTCTTGAGCGACGTTTCCGGTACGCGGGAACAGCCGCCGGCGCACACCGGTCAGTCTTCTGGAGAGCTAGCCCGATGATCGCCATCATCTTCGAAGTGGAACCGGTCGCCGAACACCGCGACGCCTATCTCGCTATCGCCGCCAAGCTGAAGCCGGAACTGGAGAAGATCGACGGCTTCATCTCGGTGGAGCGGTTCCAGAGCCTCACCAATCCGGAGAAGATGCTCTCGCTCTCCTTCTTCCGCGACGAGACGGCGGTCGAGGCCTGGCGCAATCTGGAAAGCCATCGCCGCGCCCAGGAAGCGGGGCGCGGGCAAGAAGGCCGGGGTGGGATCTTTGCGAACTACCGCCTGCGCGTGGCGTCGATCCTGCGCGACTACGGCATGAACGAACGCGCGGAAGCCCCGGGCGACAGCAAGGCGGTGCACGGGTAGGTTTTGCGGGAGATCAATGACAGCCGCAGCCGCCGGAGCCGCAGCCACCGCTGCCATGGCTGTGGGGCTTCGGCGCCTTTGCGGCGCGGGGGTCGCGGCTGAGGCCATGCTGTTTGAGCGCGTCGAGATAGCCCTGCCAGATCTGATTCTGGTCGCGGCCGAGTTCGTAGAGATAGCGCCACGAAAAGATGCCGGTGTCGTGCATATCGTCGAATTCGATGCGGATGGCGTAATGGCCGACCGGTTCGATCTTCATGATGCCGACATGCTGCCGGCCCGGCACGATGGTCTTCTGGCCCGGCCCATGGCCCTGCACTTCCGCGGACGGGCTTTCGACACGCAGGAGTTCCGCCGGATAGCGGAAGGTCTTGCCGTCATCGAACTCGATCTCGAGCAGCTTTTCCGCCTGTTTGTGGCGGATCTCGACCGGCCAGTGTTCGGTACCGAGTGTCTCGGTGCTCATTCGTCGACCTCGAGCGGGCGGGCTTCGTCGACCAGCATGATCGGGATGCCGTCGCGGATCGGGAAGGCAAGGCCCGCCGCCTTGCTCACCAATTCCTGCTTCTGCCGGTCATAGATCAGCGTCGTCTTGCTGATCGGGCAGACCAGGATTTCCAGGAGTTTCGGATCGATCAGGATGTCGTTGTCGCTCACGTGAATCCCCCTAGAGCTCAATGCAGGCGGTGCTCGCCGCCGGCGGCGGTGGCGCCATGCACCTCGAACATCGCCGTCATCATTTCGACCACGGCATCGAGGTCTTCGCATTCGAGCAGCGACTGCTTTTCTTCCGGATCGAGCGGTGACATCTGCGCCATGGCGACGACCAACTCGTCATCGGCCACTTCCTCGATGCCTTTCCAGTCGAGCCGTGCCTGGCGCGTCTTCAGATATTCCTGCAGGACCGCAAGGAAGCGTGGCCGGTCGGCCAATTGGAATTCATGCTCGGCCATGTCATGGGCGAACACGTTGTAATCCGGCACGACACGACGGAAGCCGCCTTTTTCGAGCGGCAGTTCCTTTCGGATACGGAACCGGATGAGGCCCGAGAGAATCACCTGATAGCGGCCGTCCGGCGTTTCCTCGAAGGAGACGATGCGGCCGGCGCAGCCGATTTGATGCACCGCCGGCACAACATCGGCCTGCAGGTTTCGATCGGCATTGGCGTCGATCGGCTGCACCATGCCGATGAGACGTTCCGGCGTCGCGAGCGCCGCGCGGATCATGGCGAGATAGCGCGGCTCGAAGACATTGAGCGGCAGGCGCCCACCCGGCAGCAGCAGCGCATTGGTCAGCGGGAAGATCGGCAGTTCCGCGGGGAGTTCTGCAAAGCCGGGATCGAAGGGACCAAGATGGCTGGGGCCTGAGCGCATGATGCGGTACCTCTCTCGAAGATCTTTACGAGAAGAGCAGCGAGGAAAGCCGGCGCCGGGCGCTCAAGGTCAGCGGATCCATGGGGCCCATCGCCTCGAAAAAGGTGACGAGCTGCTTCCTGGCCGCTTCCTCGTTATGCGCGCGGTTGATGCGGATGCTCTCCAAGAGCTGGTCGATCGCCCCCTCCTTGTCGCCGGTGGCGAACAGGGCCTGGGCGAGTTCGATACGGGCTTCATGGTCTTTCGGATTGGCGTCGACCCGGGCCTTCAGGGCATCCGACTGGCCAGCGGCCTTCTTGCCGGAAAGGGCGACGTCGAGCTGTGCCTTGGCCGCGGCGATGGCCGGGTCGTTCTGCTTGTCCTTGGGCGCCTGGCCCAGAAACTCCGCCGCCTGGTCGAGTTCACCAAGTGCTATGAGGCAGCGCACCATGCCGGCGACCGATTTCACATTGCCGGGCTCATGCTCCAGGATCTGGCCGAAGATATCGGCCGCGGTCGCATGATCGCCAGCCTCAAGGGCGGCTTCGGCATGTTCCAGCGCTTCATCGATGGGGTTCGCCGGGGCTTCGCCACCAAGCTTGGTGAGGCGGGCCACGAACTGCTTCAACTGGCCTTCCGGCTGCGCGCCCTGGAAGGCATCGACGGGGCGGCCCTGGAAGAATGCAAAAACCGCCGGGATCGACTGGATGCGCAGCTGGCCGGCGAGCTGCTGGTTCTCGTCGACATTGATCTTCACCATGCGCACGGCGCCGCGCGCTTCCTTGACGACCTTCTCGAGCAACGGGCCCAGCTGCTTGCACGGTCCGCACCAGGGCGCCCAGAAATCGACGATGACCGGCACCTCCATCGAGGGGTCGATGACATCGGCCTTGAAGGTCTGCTGGTTGCCGTCCTTCACCAGGTCGGCCGGAACCGGATTGGCCGCCAGGCTGGCGCCGATCAGATTGTCCATGTTCTAGAACTCCCAAATGCCCGTATTTAGCCCTATAGATGGGCCTTTCCGGCGATCAAATCAACAGCGGCGGCGCATGGGCGTTCCCGCCAAAGCCCCCAATGCCACAAGGTCTTAGGCAAAATCCAGGAGCTGCGGCTTGTGCCCCTCGGCTTCGAGGAATTTCAAGAGATCCTGCGGTGCGATAGCGGTGGTCTTGAAATTCACCAGCGGATGCGCGTTCACGGGATTGCAATCGAGGAGATGCGTATCCAGCACCATCTTCACCTTGCGATTCTTGTCATTGATGACCGCAAAGGGCGTCACCGCACCCGGCACGACGCCGAGATAGGTCATGAGCCTGTCCGCCGAGCCGAAGGAGAGCTTTGCCGCCCCGCCGGTCTCGCCGGTGAGCTTTTCGCCGAGCGCTTTCAAATCCACGCGACGGCTTTCCTCGACCGTCACCAGCCACATATCTTCCTTACGATTGCGCAGGAACAGGTTCTTGATATGCCCGCCGGGCAATTCCCCGCGCAAAGCCTGGCTTTCCTCGACGGTGAAGACCGGCACATGGTCCTTGGTCTCCGTCGCCAAGCCCAATTCGGCAAGGCGTGCCAGAAGCTGGTCAGGGCTGGTCGGCAGATTGGCCTGGGCGGCGAGGGCGGCTTCGATATCGGGGGTCGCAGTATCGGCAGGCATGGGCGCATCTTTCGTTAACAAGGTCGGCGCCGGATATAGCCGGGGAAGCCCCTGCGCGGCAATGGGAAGGGGTGAGAACCGCCGATTCTGCCTTCCCGGCAAAATGTCATTTTCCGCTTAAGATTTTGTTCGAAATCGATAATATGCCCACTTGCAAATGCAGCGGTGATGCGTATGATGCGCCGCGCTCGTGAGGCTAAGGCGGCACGAGCGGACCAAACGGATGCGGGCGTAGCTCAGGGGTAGAGCACAACCTTGCCAAGGTTGGGGTCGAGGGTTCGAATCCCTTCGCCCGCTCCAGTTTGGAAAGAAGACGGCGACCGAAACGGCCCCTTAGCGGGCCGTTTTTCTTTTCCGGCGTCAATTCAGGGGATGTGTTCGCCGATGTGGCGCCAGGATCGCGTGCACAGCCTATTGGCTCTCCTTCTGGTATCGCTGGCGCTCCCGGTTTTGGTATCGCTGACGCTTGCCGCCATTCGCCCTGCCGCCGCGGACAGCACGGGGCCGCTGCGCATCGCCTTCCTCAACCCCGGCAAGCATGACGAGTTCTTCTGGCCGGCGGTCAGCGCCGCCATGAGTGCCGCCGCCGACCAGTTCGGCGACACATTGGAGATCGTCTATGCCGAGCGCGACGCGCAGGCGATCGGCGTACTGGGCCGCGAGATCATCAATCGCAAATCCCCGCCGGACGTCCTCATCCTGGTCAACGAATTCCAGGCCGGCACCGCCTTGCTGAAGGAAGCCGATTCCAGGGGCATCAAGACCTTCATGCTGCTCAACAGCTTCTATGGCCAGGACGCGCAGAGCATGGGGGCGCCCGCGACGCGCTACCGGCATTGGCTGGGCAGCCTCATCCCCGACAACAAGGCCGCGGGGAAGCGCATGGCCGAGGCACTCATCACCTGCGTGCGCGAGAAGGCGCAGAAGGGCAAGGACGGCAAGTATCACCTGCTGGGCCTCTTGGGCGATTCAACGACGCCCGCTTCGATCGATCGCACGGCGGGGCTCGAAGAAGCCGTTGCGGCACGGCCCGATATCGTGCTCGAGCGCATGCTTGCCACCAATTGGCAGACGGGCAAGGGCCATGACCTCACCGCCAATTTCCTCGACTGGTCGCAAAAGCAGGCGATCCCGTTGGCTGGCATCTGGGCCGCCAACGATGCGGTCGCTTTGGGCGCCATTGCCGCCGCTGCGGAGCGGCAACTGACGGCGGGCAGGGATTTCTGCACCGTCGGCCTCAATTGGTCGCCCGAGGCCGTGGACCTCGTTGCGAAAGGCGAAATGGTGATGACCCATGGCGGCCATTTCCTCGCCGGCGGCTGGGCCATCGTCATGCTGCACGATCTGATGGCGGCCGACGCGACCGGCCGGCCGGCGATGCAACGCGAGGCCACCTTCTCCATGGCACCGATCGACCAGCGCAACGTGCAGGAATTCATCGCCAAGCTGGGCGACCGCGACTGGCGCCGGATCGATTTCAAATCCTTCTCGCATCACGGCAAGGGCGGCCATTACGATTTCTCCCTCACCAAGACGCTCGACCACCTGCGACCACCGATGTGACGGCGCCCCCGGCATGCGATAGAATGCCGGCATGAAAACGCCCGCAACATCCTCGCGACAGGCGCTGGCCTGGGACGATCTGCGCCTCATATTGGCTTTGGCCGATGCCGGCTCGCTGGCCGCGGCGGCCACCACGTTGGGAATCAGCCACCCCACTGTGTCGCGGCGCCTCCGCGATACCGAGCGGCGCCTGGGCTGCCGCTTGATCGAAACCAGCGCGCAACGCACGATACTGACACCGGCCGGGCAAGAGGCGCTTGCCCTGGCGCGGCGCATGGCGGGCGAAATCGCCGAACTGGAACGGCGCCTGCTGGGGCGCGATGATGGCGAGGCGGGACTGGTGCGTCTTACGGCACCGGATGCCGTTGCCGAATATCTGCTGTCGCGCGTTCTCAACAAGATTGCCAAGGCAACGCCCGGTATCACCGTCGAATTGGTGGTGAGCAATCAGCCATTGTCGCTGGCGCAGCGTGAGGCCGATATCGCCCTGCGCGTGACGGACCGGCCCGATCCGGCGCTCAAGGGCAGGCAGGTGGCCGCGATCGGCATGGCGGTTTATGCGCATCGTTCGCTCGCTTCCCGAGCCGATCCGATTGCACAAGAGCCCTGGATTGGATTCGAGGCGGGGCTCGCTTGTTCAGCGCCTGGGAAATGGCTCGAACGCCACGTAACGCCGGCACAGATACGCTTCAGCGCCAACACATTGCTGGGTGCCGCCAAGGCCGTGGCACAGGGGATTGGCATCGGCGTGCTGCCTTGTTTCATCGGCAGCACACTGCCGGATGTCGTGCGCCTGACATCACCGATTGTGGATCTGGAGACGGGCCTATGGCTCCTCGTCCATCCCGAGATCGCCGATCTGCCGCGCATGCGGCGTATCCGCGAGGCGCTTGCTGCCGAGATCGGGCCCTTGCGGGACGCGATCGCTGGACGCGGCGCGGCGGCTGACGCATATCAGGCCATGGCGGAGACCGCCTGATCGGTGGCGAACGTCTCCGTTGCCAATTCTGCCATGTATGAATTCTGGCGCATGAGGTAACGCACGAAGATCTCCGCATAATCGGGCAGCACGGCGTCTTTGACACTGGCCCGCGCCTGCAGGCCGGCGCGATAGTCGATGACGCGTGGAGAATTCTCGAAAATGCCGAAATCGCCAATCCGGTCGAACGTCTCGAACAGCCGGAAGATCGGCGCAAAGGCCGCATCGACCAAAAGGAACTCGGCGCCGGAAAAATAGGGGCCGTTGCCGAGATGCCGCTCAAGCCAAGCCACCTTGCTCCGCAGATTGCCGGCGACGCGCAGGAAAGACGGCTCATCGGGCGCGGTATAAAATGCGTAGATATCGGCAATCATGGCCGAGGCGAATTCGCTCCAGCCACGATGGCGTGCCCTCTCCAATGGATCCGACGGGTGGAGCGGCCGCGCCGCCAATTCATTGATGTATTCGCAGATCGCCACGGTCTCGAAAATGGCGCCCGGCCCCGTTTTCAGCATCGGCACCTTGCCGAGCGGCGAAAGCGCCAGGAACCAGTCTGGTTTCTTTGCCAGATCGATATAGATGCGCTCGAACGGTATGCCCCGTTCGATCAGCGCGATCGCGGCGCGCTGTGTGTAGGGGCAAAGTTCGTTGCTGACGATCTGCAGGTCGGCCATCTGTGCTGCTCCAAGTAAAGTCGTTGCAGCAGCATTATCCGGCCGGGTGGCGCGATCAGCCTATAAAAGTCTTTTTCATGCCGATGTTCATGGCTGTTCAACCCGCCCCTACTTTTTCACCATGTTCTGCGCACCCTTGGGGGCGAAGTCGTAGACGATGAGTTTGACGGCGTCGGTGCCGACATTGCTGCCCTTGTGCCATTGGTCCACTGCCTCGACGATGACATCGCCGGCGTGATAGGTGACCGTTTTGCCCGTCTCCAGATTGGCGACGGCGATGGTGCCGGCCACCACATAGGCATAGCGCGGATAGGGATGCTTGTGCTCCGGCAAGACCGCGCCTGGCGCGATATTGTAGGTGGCGGCCGTCAATTCGATCTCGCCTTGCGGCAGCACGATCGGTTGGCCGCTTGCCGTGGCCTGCGTCACCATGATTGGCGTCACGGTGATCGGCTTGGCATCTTCCGCGATGGCCGTGGCACACGACAGGCACAGCAGCAGTGCTCCGACGATCTTTCCCCACATAGTCATGGTCCCCCCATTTGTTTCTTTATTGCACCAGATAGCACCGGTCCGGATCCGCGCCGTCATTGCCGGCGAAATAGAAGGCCAGCTTCTCGGGCGTGACGCTCATCCGGTGCACGGTCATGAAAAACGGGATGCCGAGGATATGCTCGCCGACTTCGACGGCATGAGCCGGATCGTAGGTGAGGAGCGCACCCTTGTCATCGAGCCGGTAACTGCCCTCAATGCGCTTGGGCAAGCGGAACAAGGTTTCGCGGCCCGCAAATATGCCCTCGACCGTGATCTTCTTGGGCCCGAGATTGACGTAATCGCCGCCCGTCGCGATGCGGCGCGTGAGTTGCACCTTTTCACGCGTATCCAGCTTCCCCTGATCCTCATCGTCGATATCGGTAACGCCGAACAAAACTTCGCGGATCGGCATGGTGCCGGTGCCCGCCGCCTGCGCAGCCGCCGAATCCGTCAGGAAAGTTGCCACTTCACCGGCGATACCCGGCGCCGGCACGCAATCTGTCTCGGCCACAGCCGGCAAAGGCCACAGCGTCGCAAGCGCCATGAGGATATGCAATCCGCGGGGCCGACCCGCCAGCAGCCATATCATCGCCATCTCCCCGGACAGGACCAAGCCGCTCTTTCATAAAGCCGGTCGCCAATTGCTGCTGTGCAGCGGATCACAAATCGGCACGGCGCGAAACGGGGAAACGCGCCTTCACCGGATATTGACCTAAATCAAGGACGGCGGCCGTCACGGGTCTAGGCTTTGATTGAGACTTTTCCCGTTCAGGCTGCGTGAAGGACGAGACATTATGATCCGCGACGTCGAAGGCGATATCCTGCTCACCAAAGCCCAGGTCATGGCTCATGGCGTTGCGCCAGGCGACCACTTCGACAGCGGCCTCGCCCTTGCTTTGCGTGAGCGCTGGCCGGCGATGGTGAAGGACTTCCGCCATTACTGCCAGACGACCAATCCGGAAGCGGGCGAGGTCTGGTTCTGGGCCGGTGCCGGCGGTCCCGCCATCATCAACCTGATGGTACAGGAACCCGCCATGCGCCATGGCGACAAACCCGGCAAGGCGACACTTGAGAACGTGCATCATGCCTTGAAGGCGCTGGCCAAGCTGGTGGTGAAGGAGAACATTCAGAGCCTCGCTTTGCCGCGCCTCGCCACCGGCGTCGGCGGCCTCGATTGGAGTGATGTGAAGCTCCTTGTCGAGAAGCATCTGGGCGGGCTCGGCATACCGGTCTTCATCTACACCGTCTATCACAAGAATGTCGCGGCCATGGAGCCCGGCTACAGTTCGCCCCGCGCCGCGAATGGTTGACGCGATGGGCAGCTTGAAAACGATCCGCCTCGAACTCGGCCGCACGAAGGAACGCCCCGAGGGCGACCCCGGCTGCGGCTATGAATTCACGGCACCGCTTACCGCCGATGGGCATCTCGACGCCGACGGTTTCAAGGCGGCCAAGGCCGATTGCCGCGTGCGGCGTTTCTGGACTGGCGAGAAGTTCGAGCAGGGCGTATTGAAACATCTTGGCCCCGATCGATGGGTTTTTTCCTATGCGCCGGGAACCGATGACGACGAGCCCGCCTTTAAATTCGACAAGCATCGCTTTGCCGTCGGCGAATATGTCTCGATCACCGAACATGACGGTGTCACGCGGCCATTCAGGGTAGTATCGATCCGCTGAGGAATTTCCATCGACCCTGGTTTGGCCTAGCTTGGTTGGTTCTGGCGGAAAGGAAGGTAGACATGCTGACCTTCGAAGATTGCCAGGCGCTATGCGGTGCCAGCCGCGGCGTGGTCTCGGCCATCGCCGAGCATGAACATATTCCCGAAATGGCGGCGGCGGAGCTCGCCAATTATCTGTGCGAGAACGAGGCGGGCGAGCGTTGCATCCGCCGCTATATCCTTGACGACATCGCCGCGGCCAAGGCCCGCGGCGACCATCGACATGCCGCCGTGCTGGCGGCGGTCCTCAGTCATTTCGTGGCGACACATCCAAGCGCCGAGGAAACGCCACGTGCGGATTAGGCAGCCGTCGTTTAGCGGAAGCAACCCCTCACCCCGCCCCTCTCCCCACTTCGTGGGGCGAGGGAGTTTCTAGCGCGCTCCGCATCTAGGCCCCTCGCCCCTCTGGGGAGAGCGGCGCTTCCGCCGCCTGCCCCTCTCCTCACGCACGGCGATAGGTGTATTCGCCGATCTTCAGCGTATCGTTGCTGATCTCGCCCACCATGACGAAATCGAATTCGTCGACGAAGCGGATTTCGCGGCCGCGGCGGCTGTAGCGGCCACTATGGGTCGCCATGCGCACACCTTGATGCTTGGCATAGCGGCCGTCGCTGGTCAGGAACAGCCGCACGCCGGTATTGCGCAGGCTGACCCATTCACCGCTCGCTTCCACTGCGGGGTTTTCGAGCAAGGGTGTGGGCATCAGTTCAAATCGAGCTTCAGCATGAACTGCCATGTGATTCTCCTTCAGTTTGCGTAATGACCGGACGGTCGATCCGGCATGTCCCTCAATGCGTTGTTGCAGTCGGCCGCACCATGATCTCGCCGACATCGATTTCATCCGGCTGGGCGATGGCAAAGGATATCGCCCGCGCCACGGCGTCGGCCCCCATGGCCTGCTTGCGGATGCCGGCAACCATGACCTTGGTATTCTCATCCGTGATGGTGTCGGCCAGTTCCGATTCAGTCGCACCGGGCGAGATGACCGTGACGCGGATGTCGTTGTTTTCCATGCGCAAGGCCTCGGAAAGCGCATGCACACCGAATTTGGTGGCGCAATAGACACCGGCCGTCGCCATCACCCGGCGTCCCGCCATGGACGAGATGTTGATGATGTGGCCCTTTCCTTGCGCCTTCATGATGGGCAAGCTCGCCGCGATCCCGTAGAGCACGCCCTTCAGATTGACGTCGATCATGCGGTCCCATTCATCGACCTTGAGGGCGGTGAAGGGGGACAGCGGCATCAATCCCGCATTGTTGACGATGACATCGACCCGGCCGAATTTGGCTTTGGCGAAATCGACAAAGGCCGCCACATCGGCGCGATTGGTGACGTCGAGCTTGCGCCATTCCACCGTGCCGCCATTGGCTCGGATTTCGGCCGCGCGTTTTTCCAGCCGGTCGGTACGCCGGGCGCCTAAGACCAGTTTGGCCCCTTCAGCACCAAGCTGGCGGGCCGTCACTTCGCCGATACCGCTGCTCGCCCCCGTGATCAGGACCACCTTGCCCAATACATTTTCCTTGCCGGGCACATTCTCTTTGCCAGCCATCTTGTTCTCCTTCGGATCCGGACCATCTTTTCGGGGATAGGGCGCCGAACCGGGTTCAGGCTCGCCCTATGGATGGGAAGATGGGGGCTGCAAGGCGCCAAGCGGTAGACCAGAACTGCTTCGTTCTTGCCTAATCCTCCATGACTGCAAATTGTCACTTTTCTGGCCGTAGCTGCGGCCTATATGGTTTTTGGAGCCGCCTGGCTCTTACCCACTGATTTTTTGCGGAATTCTTACATCTAAGAGGACCATTTTCATGGACCGACAGGCCGAGTTTGCCGCCCTGATTGAACAATACACCAATGGCGACGGGATGCTGGATACCGCCTTGCCGCGGGTTTCCCTGGCCAAATTGAGCAAGCCTTCCGAGCCGATGCATGGCGTCCACCAGCCGGCGCTGTGCATCATCGCCCAGGGGCGCAAGCAGGTGATCCTCGGCGACAGCATCTATTTCTACGACGCCAGCCAATATCTGGTGGCCTCGGTCGATGTCCCCGTGGTGGGCCAGGTGATCGAGGCGACGCCGGAAAGGCCTTATTTGAGCTTCAAGCTCAACCTCGACCCGCATCTCATCAGCGAATTGATCCTGGAGACCGGCCTCACCGACGATGTGGAGCGCGAGGCGCCCAGCACATCATTGAGCCTTGCCACGGTGACGCCGGAACTGCTCGACGCAGTTATCCGGATGCTGCGCCTCCTGGAGAGCCCGCGTGACATCGCCGTGCTGGGCCCCTTGGCGGAACGTGAGATCCTCTATCGGCTCCTCAATGGCCCCGACGCCGCGCGTCTGCGGCAGATCGCCCAGGTCGACAGCAAGCTGCAGCGTGTGACGCGCGCCATCAGCTGGATCAAGCAGCATTTCACCGAGCCGTTCTCGATCGAGCTCCTGGCATCCGAGGCGCGCATGAGCACGTCGGCGCTGCATCATCATTTCAAACAGGTGACGGCGATGAGTCCGCTGCAATACCAAAAGCAGCTGCGCCTGCAGGAAGCCCGGCGGCTCATCCTCATCCAGGGATCGGATGCCGCGAGTGCCGGGCACTTGGTCGGCTATGAATCGCCTTCGCAATTCAGTCGCGAATACAGCCGCCTCTTCGGGGCACCACCCTTGCGCGACGCCAACCGCCTCAAGGCGCTGCCGGGAGCACTTGTGCCGGCTTGAGAGCGGGCATGGCTCCATTCTGGTGTCGCCACCATGCCTGGTCATTGATGGAATAGACCGGCTGATAGGTTGCAATGGAGTCCGCCGGCACCACATCGGGGATCTGGTTGTCGAGCAGATAGGCAGTGCCGCCGTCATAGACGACAAGCACGGCATGGCCCTGCCCATCGAGGGCCAGATTGCGCACCGCCACGATCCGCATTTCCGATGACGGCACGCCGGCGGCCTTCAGCGCCATGAATTTGGCGATGGCGTAATCCTCGCAGTCGCCGTTGCGGGCGAGGAACTCATAGGGCGTTTCCCAATAGTCGTCCTTGCCCCAATTCTTGGTATCGCCGACATAGCGTTGCTTGTTGAAGGTGGCGTTGACGGTGCTCAGCTGTGTCGCCCGGTCTTGTGCTTTGAGGGTCGTGATCACCGCATCCCAAGCGGCCACGGCACAATCGGGCGTTTTGCACGTTTCTTGATGCCAGCGGGACAGCATGGACACCCATTTGGGAAACTTCCCAAGATCTGGCCCCTGATATTCCTGCGAGCCGAAGAGCGATGGGTATAAGCGGCCTTCGGCCAGCGGCAGCGATGCCACGCCGGCAAGGAGTACCGCCACTGCCAATCGACTGTATACACGCATCCTTCCCTCGAAAATGACCGAGACGAGAACGCCGTTGGGCCAAATGTCTGAAGCCAAATGTCTGAAGCCAATTGTCGGGGGAGGCCACTTGCCAAGACGTTAACCGCGCGCGCCGGAAAATCCGAATATGCAAGCCGCGGATGCGTCGCTAAGAAGAATGCCAATCAGAAACGACCTTGGACGGAAATCCCATGATCGATCTCGACCACATCCGCGCTGAAACGCCGGCCACAGAACGCCGCGCCTATCTCCACAATGCCGGCGCCGCCTTGACCCCCGCCCCCATCGTCGCCGCCATGAAGGATTATCTCGATCTCGAAGCGGAGATCGGCGGCTATGCGGCGGCGGCACGCGAAGCGGCAAGGCTCGACGGCGTCTATCATTCGGTCGCCCGCCTCCTCAACGCCGCGGCCGACGAGATTGCCCTGGTCGAAAACGCGACTGTCGCTTGGCAGATGGCTTTCTATGGGCTGGCAGAGACATTCAAGCCCGGCGACCGCATCCTCACTGCCGAGGCGGAATACGGCGCCAATTACGTGGCCTTCCTGCAGATCGCCAAACGAAAAGGCGTCGTGATCGACGTTGTGCCTTCCGATGCGAGCGGCGCACTCGATATCACAGCGCTTGAGCAGATGATCGATGGGCGCGTCAAGCTCATCGCCGTCACCTGGGTGCCCACCAATGGCGGCTTGGCCAACCCGGCGGCAGCCATCGGCCGAATCGCCAAGGCCCACAACATTCCCTATCTGCTCGACGCCTGTCAGGCGGTGGGGCAAATGCCGGTCGATGTTGCGGCCCTGGGCTGCGACATGCTTTCCGCGACGGGCCGCAAATTCCTGCGCGGATCGCGTGGCTCGGGCTTTCTCTATGTGCGGCGCGAGTTCATGGCCCGGTTCGAGCCGCCGATGCTCGACCACTTCGCCGCCGATTGGGTAGCACACGACCGCTACGAATTGCGCCCCGATGCGCGCCGGTTCGAGAATTGGGAAAACAATTATGCCGCGAGGCTCGGCCTTGGCCTCGCCATCGATTACGCGCTGGAGATCGGCTTGGGCAATATCGAAAAGCGTTGCCGGCTCTTGAGCACGCGCCTGCGCGACGGCTTGCGGGCCATCCCGCATGTCACGGTGCGCGACCTCGGGCCGAATCCCTCGGCCATCGTCAGCTTCACCCATGACAAGATCGCAGCGACCGATATCGTCAAGGCGGCGGCTGAGAAAAACGTCATCATCGGCGCCTCTGACCCGGCCAGCACCCGCATCGACGCCGAACGCCGCCAGCTCCCCATGCTGGTGCGCGCAAGCCCGCATTACTACAACACGGAAGCGGAAGTGGACCGACTAATGGAGTTGGTGGCATCGGCGCGGTGACAGGCATCACTTCCGATGCAGCCACCATCCAGTCTCGCTCAACGAGAAGATCGGCATGTAGTGTTTCACGCTGTTGGCCGGCACCACGGTCTTGATCTGGTTGTCGAGCAGCAGCGGCGTGTCGCCGTCATAGACGATGAGCACGGCGTGCCCGACATCGAGATTGAGGTCGCGCAAGGCGACGACCCGCATGTCTTCGAGTGGAATGCCGAGCGCCTTCAGGGCCATGAATTTGGCGATGGCGTAATCCTCGCAATCGCCGTCCATTTTGAGGAATTGGTAGGGTGTCGCCCAGTAATCCTCGATGCCCCAGTTCTTCTTGTCGATGATGTAACGCTCGCTGTTGAAGAAGCGATTGACCTCCTTGATCTGGGTCATGCGGTCCTTGCCCTTCAATTCCGCGAGCAGATCCGCCCAGCCATCAGTCGTGCATTCGTCGTCGTCGCAGGGGCTGGCATCGTTCCAGCGCTTCAGCATATCGCCCCATTTGGGAAACTTCTTGATTCCCTGATTGGCGAATTCCTTGGAATTGAAGATCGGCGGATACATGCGCGCCTGCGCTGCTGCGGACAGCACGGCCAGCATCAACGCCGCCAGGAGCGCCGTGCGTTTCATTCCGCCGCCCGGCGCAGGGCGTGCCCGCGCGCTTTCAACTTGTGGCCGACAGCGACGATCGCCTCGATCGCCGGCACCAATTCGCGCCCGAGATCCGTGAGCGTGTAATCGACCGATGGCGGCGAGGTGGGCCGCGCGATCCGCGCCACCACGCCCTTGGCTTCGAGAGCCCTGAGGCGGGCACTCAGCATCTTCGGCGAGATCGGCGGCATGTCGCGCCTGAGCTCGCCGAAGCGGCGCGGGCCGCCGGAGAGATGCCACACCACATTGGGCGTCCAGGCGCCACCCAAGAGGGCCATGCATTCGCCGACCGCGCATTTTTCCGGCAAGCCGCCGGCCATGTTACGGCGTTGTTTCAAAGCCATGCTGCGACCTCGGTTACGTCGGCAGTTACCGGGCGGTTACCTGAAAATGAGTGCCTCGCCGGTGACGTAGTATACATCGGTTACCATATCCCTCTAAGCTCCCTTTCCGCAACCGCCCTCTCCCCCCGCATTGGAGTTCCGGCCCATGGATCCGCGCTATCAGGAAGTCGTCGCCGCGCTGCAGACCTATTTCGACGGCCTATATCATTCCGACATCGAACGATTGGGCGAGGTCTTTCACCCCCAGGCGATCTATGCCTGTGCGACCGACGGCACGCTCACCTATCACACCATGGCAAGTTATTTCCCGATCGTCGCTGCACGGCCAGCACCAGCCGCCAGCAACGCGCCGCGCGCCGATCGCATTGTCTCGATCCAATTTGCCGGCCCCGTGACGGCGATCGCGACCGTCAATTGCGCCATCGGATCGAAACATTTCACAGACCTCCTCACCTTCGTGAAGCTCGACGGGCGTTGGCAGATCATGTCGAAGGTGTTTCACTTCGATTTGAAACCGGAGAAGGCTGCGTGACATGAGCAAGCACTGGCCTGACAGCCGCATCACCGATCTGTTCGGCATTGCCCACCCGATCCTGCAGGGGCCGATGGCCGGGCCGTGCTATGCCGACATGGCGATTGCCGTGGCGGAAGCCGGCGGACTCGGTGCGCTTCCCACCGCGACCTTCAATGCCGATCAGGTGCGCGAGCAGTGGCAGATCATCCGCCAACAGACATCGAGACCCATCAACCTCAATTTCTTCTGCCACACCCCGGCGAAGGTCGATGAGGCGCGCGAGCGTGCCTGGCGCAAACGGCTGGAGCCCTATTACCGCGCGTTCGGCATCGATCCCGACGGCCCCATTCCCACCAGCAATCGCACGCCTTTCGATGACGGCCTCTGCCGCATGGTCGAGGCGTTCCGCCCCGCAGTGGTGAGCTTTCATTTCGGTCTGCCCGAGAAAGCACTGATGGACCGCGTCAGGGCAACCGGCGCCAAGGTCATCTCCTCCGCCACCTCGGTCGATGAAGCGATCTGGCTTGAAGCACACGGCGCCGATGCCATCATCGCGCAAGGTGCCGAGGCCGGCGGCCATCGCGGCATGTTCCTGAACGGCGACCCGCTCGACGTGGCGCTTACGCAATCGGGCACCATGGCGCTGGTGCCGCAGGTGGTCGATGCGGTGAAGGTGCCGGTGATCGCGGCCGGTGGCATCGCCGATGCCCGCGGCATCGCTGCCGCCTTCGCACTTGGTGCCGCGGGCGTCCAGATCGGCACGGCCTATCTCTTCACGCCGGAGGCGCGTATCAGCGGCCCGCATCGCGCGACACTCAAGACAGCCAAGGACGGCCAGACGGCACTGACCAACATCTTCACCGGCAGGCCGGCGCGTGGCCTGATGAACCGCGCGATGCGCGAGCTGGGCCCCTTGAGCCGCGAGGTTCCGGCCTTTCCGCTCGCCGGCGGGGCGCTCTCGCCCTTGAAGTCGAAGGCGGAGGCGGCAGGTTCCGGCGATTTCGGTTCGCTCTGGGCGGGCCAGGCAGTGGCGATGGGGGGCAGCCGCATTCTCACCTCGGCCGAGTTGACGCGGAAGCTGGCAGCCGAGGCGCTGGCAAAGATCGGGCGGTAAACGAAGATCCGCCGGGCGTGACGGCTGTCACCAGCAACGCAAACGACTTCGCACGCGCCCTAGTGTTTCCCGCATTGCTCCCGCTAGAATGGCGCCGATTCGCCCCCTAGCCGCAAGGATCCGCCATGCCGATCAGCCTGCGTCCGCTTTTCATTGCCGCTGCTTTCCTCATCGCCGGTTGTGCGGCGAGTGTCGCCGAGGAGGGTTTCTCGAGCCCGCAGGCGCTGCTCGAAGAACTTTACGGCCATTACGCTGGCAAGCCCGCCGGCAGCGGCGTCGATCTCGGCGACCAGAAGGTGATCGAAAAATATTTCACGCCGGAGATGGCAGCCAAGATCGCGGCCGATGATGCCAAGGCGGCAGCCGCCAATGAGATTCCGGCGCTCGACGGCGACCCCTTTGTCGATTCCCAGGATTGGGAGATCACCGAACTGGCGACGGCTGTAGCGAAATCCGCGACCCCCGATGCCACCACGGCGATGGTTCATTTCAAGAGCTATGGCGAAGAGAAGAAACTGACCCTCATGCTGCAGAAGACTGCCAAGGGCTGGCAGATCGCCGATATCGATTGGGGTTACGACAAACTTTCCAAACTCTACGCGGAGTGAATGCGTATGGCAGCCAAGCCCCTTACCATCATCGCCCAGGTCCAGGCCCATCCCGGCAAGGAAGACGAACTCCTTGCCGCCCAGCGGGAATTGGTGGCGGGCGTCGTCAAGGAGCCGGGCTGCATCCGCTATGAGCTCCATGTCTCCAACGAGAAAAAGGGCCGTGTCGTCTTCGTCGAGAGTTGGGAAAGCTTCGATTTGTGGCAGGACCATATGAAGGCGCCCGCCCTGGCTGCTTTCCGAGCCAAGGCCGGCCATCTGGTTGCCGAGACGATCCTCGACCAGATGACCCCGGACCGCTGAAGAAGAAACACCGGACCTCGCGCCACCCGCACCCTATTTCATCTTCTGCAGCTTGCAGACGAAGATTGACGGCTCGCCGGTGCGATTGGGCGGCACCACTTTCTGCGGATCGACTTGGCAAGGCCGATACGCTTCCTTGCGGATGAATATCTCCGGCCACAGCGACCGAAGAACCGGGAATATGGCTTCGGTCGTCGCCGATTGCTTGACGCCGGCGATATGGACCTCGGCGGCACTCGGCGACGAGCGGATGAGGAGCATTGTCGGCGGTTCCGGCAGGAAGAAGTTGCGCCATTGATCGCCGAGCCAGTTCGCATCGATATTCTTGGCATAAGGCTGCGAAAGATCGCCCTGCCTTTGTGCCCGCAGCACATCGCCCGGCGTGCCGAAAATCGTAAAGATCGGCGCCATCGTCGCGCCATTGGCAGGGTCTCGCTGATAGACGTCGACTCCGGCCCAGGTCAGCCAGCGCGTCAGATGCTGCTGCGCACCGACAGCATCGGCCAGCATCAAATAGGCCTGCGGCGGCAGGCTGATCGTGGCAACACCATCTGCGACAGTGATGGGCACGCCGGTCGGCTCGGTGACGCCCTCAAGTACCAGCGTCAGCTTGTCAGGCATCGCATGATCATGGGCGACGAGGCGCGACCAGGTTACCTGCGCCTCACCCGCGCTGGCGCCGGCCGGCAGTGCCACGCTGTAGAGCGGCCGCTCCTGCAGGCTGGAAATGCCGACATCCATTGTCTCTGGCATGGCATCGCGGTCGATCTCGATCGGATCGCCCAACATGCCGACAGGCCGGCCGCGGACAAAAATCAGCGGCACCGGCAGCGCACCGCTTGCCTGCAGGTCGGCAATCCTCTGACGCATCGCCCCGTCAACGCCGGACCAGTCGAATTGCACGGCGACGGTATCCGCCTGCGCTAAGGTGGCATTGCCGAACGCGCACAAAAAAACGGCTGCGACCAGCACAGTCCTTGGCAAATGGCGCAACTGAGACCAAGCGTTCATATGGCGGCTCTCGGCACTCGGCAACCCGCGAGTAGCAGTATACAGGCATTCCGCGAGGCAGGGAATTTGCTGCAGCCGAAAATTTGCCTGGACAGGCATGTCAGGCCCAAGACAAGCTCACACCATGGCGAGCTGGCACGGGTCAAAAGGCAGCATCGAAGCCCTGCATCGGTATTGGCACAGCCGCGCCGGCGGCCTGGCCCCGCAGCGCAATGACATCGAGCCGGCCGATATCAAGCCGCTGCTGCCCTTCCTCTATATCGTGAGATTCGAACGTGACCCCTTTCGCGTCCGCTACGTCCTGACCGGCACCGAGGCCGACCGCTGGAACGGTTTCAGCCTGACCGGCCGCTATATCGACGAGTTCCTGAAGGTCGACCTCCACGGCGCCAATCGCATCCTGCTCGACGCCTATGCCCGCGCCTTCGAAACCGCGGCACCCGTGTTCGGCACCTATACCTGGCCGACGCGCGCTGGCTACAAACTGGAAGTGCGCTTCGGCATGTTCCCCTTGCGCATCGGCGAGCGGGTCGAGCAATGCCTGGCCATCGAAGACTATTCCGGCTTCCCGCCGGAGATTGCCGATGACGGCATACCGTTCGAGGATCCATTGCCGAAAGCACCCAACCTCACCAAATCCTAGGCCCTGATTCGCGCGCGCCGATTTCACACCGATACGCGCCGCGTTCCCCCATTTCGACATGCATGCGATGCGCGGGCGGCCTCTACCGGCTGTCACAAGGCGACCTTATGTTGCATCGCACCTATCACCATGGAAGCAGACCCGGATGCGCCCTGAACCGCGGCGGCACGAAACCAATGACCTTACTTCAGGGAAGGACACGGGCGGCATCTCCCGCGCCACGACCTTCCTGATGGCGGCAGCCTGCGGCCTCATTGCCGCCAATCTCTATTACGCCCAACCATTGGTGAAACCGATCAGCGAGAGCCTAGGGCTTTCGCCGAACATTGCCGGCTTTCTCGTCACCATGACGCAGATCGGCTATGGCATCGGCCTGCTTCTCATCGTGCCCCTCGGCGATCTCATCGAGAATCGCCGCCTCATCCTCAGCGTGATGGGGCTGGCGACCGCGGCATTGGTCACGGCGGCCTTCTCGACCCATGCTGCGATGTTCCTGCCCGCCGCCCTCTTCATCGGCATCGGCTCCTGCGCGGTGCAGATTCTGGTGCCTTTCGCGGCACATCTCGCCCCCGAAGCCAAGCGCGGCCAGGTCGTCGGCAATGTCATGAGCGGTCTGATGTTTGGCATCATGATGGCGCGTCCCATTGCCAGCTTCATCACCGAACTGAGTTCCTGGCATGTGGTCTATTTCTATTCGATCGCTGTCATGTTGGTGCTGGGGATCGTCTTGTCGCGCGCGCTGCCGCAGCGTTTCCCAACCTCGCACATGAAGTATGGCGACCTGCTCTTCTCCATGGCGCGTCTTGCCTTGAAGACCCCGGTCCTGCAGCGCCGCGCGCTCTATCAGGCGGCGATGTTCGGCGCCTTCAGCCTGTTTTGGACGGCGACCCCCTTGCTGCTGGCCAGTCCCGCCTTCGGCATCAGCCAGGCCGGCATCGCGCTCTTTGCGCTGGCCGGTGTCGCCGGGACCATTGCGGCACCCATAGCCGGTCGCCTGGCCGATCGCGGCATGACGCGCCTCGCATCGGCGCTCGCCATGGGCATGGCAGCGCTCTCGTTCCTGATGACGCTGGTCGTTGCGCCCGGCTCGACCTTGTCGCTGGCCCTGCTGGTGGTGGCGGCCCTGGTGCTCGATTTCGGCGTCACCGCCAATGTCGTGCTTGGCCAGCGCGCCATCTATAGCCTGGGTGCCGAATATCGCAGCCGCCTCAACGGCCTCTACATGGCGACCTTCTTCATGGGCGGTGCTGCCGGATCGGCCATCGGTGCCTGGGCCTTCGCCCAAGGCGGCTGGACCCTCACCGCCTGGATCGGCTTTGCCCTGCCACTCGCCGCCGCCCTCTATTTCGCAACGGAAAAGCGGCGCTAGGCTTTAGGCTTCTTCATCGCCCGCGAGATGGTGGCACCTTCCAGCAGCGTGCCGTCGAGATTGGCACCGGTGAAGTCGGCCTCTTCCAGCCGCGCCTGGGTCATGCGGGTCGGCCATTCGCGCGTGCTGCCATCCGGCAAGACCGCCGATTGCTTGCCAAGATCGGCATCGCGGAAGCTCGCCCGCCGGGCGATGATCTCGCCCAAATCGCCACCCTTGAGATCGGCACCGTCGAAACGGGCACCGGTCATGTCGGCGCGATTGAAGTTTGCCAGCGACAGCAGCGTCTTTTCAAAGCGCGCCGCCCGAAGCTTGGCGCGGGCAAAGACGGCACCGGTCAGATTGTGGCCCGAGAAATCGCTCCCCGACAGGTCCTTCTCGGTGAAGTCGGCGCGTGCGCCCTTGGCGCCCGAGGTCTCGACCCAGACCTCATGCGCCTTGATCATCGCCTGCAATGAAGCCGCGGCCTCCGCCGAATCGTCGACATTGATCGTATCGGTCACGTCGAGCTGATCGAAGACCGCGCGCGTCAGGTCGACACCGAAGATATTGGCGTCCTTCAGAATGGCGCCGGCCAGTTGCGCCTTCTCAAGCAATGCCCGATTGAGCAGCGCCCCGGTCAGGTTGCAGCGACGCAGATTCGCCCCGCGCAGATCGGCATCTTTGAGCGAGCAGCCAGTAAGGTCGGCCTCGGAAAGATCGGCCTGGCGCAAGACCGCCCCGGACAGATCCGTCCGACGGATGAGCGCGTGATGCAGTTTGGCGCCCGCAAGATCCGCGCGCTTCATGCTGAGCCGCTCATCCATCCCCGGCTCGATTCTGAGCTGCGCCGGCGCCACCACGCCGCCGAAGCTCACCATCAACGAGCCGTCGCGAAAATCAGCCTGCGCCAACCGCGCCTCGGTGAAATCGGCGCCGGCAAGCTGCGCGCCACGAAAATCGGCCTTGCGGCAATCGGCGCGCACGAAATCCGAACCCACCAGATTGGCGCCGAAGAGATCGGCCTCGGCGAGTTTCGCCAGTGTGAAATTGCAGCGCAAGAATTGCGCACCGGTCAGCTTGGCGCCACTGAGATCGACGCCGCTAAAATCCAGCTCCCGATAGGTGCGCAACGTGAGATCGGCGCGCTGGCCGTCGCGATGATTCTTCAGCCAGCGCCCATGCGCGACGATTGCCTCGCGCAGGAATCCGTCCCGCGACACTTGCTCCAAGCCTGGCTCCTCTCCCCGTTCGCCGCACACCCCACCCAAATGGCAGGCGGCGCCCAGGAGCCTCGTTGTTTCTGCTGGCATCATCATGCACGCCTTCAGCCCCAATTGCGACAGGAGCATGTTCCGCCATGTTTTATTGTGCAGTGCCGTTCTCACGCCTCGCAACTGCTCAGCGACCGTTGCTCGCAATGGGCAACGCGCCTTGCGCGCAGCGGACAATGTCCTTGCGCGCGCCGCGATCAGCTCAACGCCTTGCGTTCGATGGGTAGCATGGCAATAGCCAGCATGCCGATCTTAAGCGGGTCGGTCGGATCGGCGAGCGGTAGCGTCAGCACGTCATAGATAAGACGCTGGCGGTTCATCACCAGATCGCGCTCGGCATAACGCGGCACGCGCCCATCCACTGCCGTGGTATAGGCCTGGACGACGAAGGGCGCATATTCGTCCGGCAACAACTGGTCGGCATATTTGCCGGTGTAATCGCCATCGCCGAAATAATTCACCAGGCCGCTGCCATAGAGCCGGAAGCGAAAACGCGGCGAGCGCGCCGGATCGGTGTACTCGACGTCGACCAGAATCACATAGCCCAGCACATAGCGGAAATCGAGCGGATCGAGATCGGCGCGCATCGGCATCTCGCGCCTGCCAGCCTTCGCACGCCAATAGGCGAAGAACCGCTGCAGATACGGATGACGAATCGTTCTGGCAAACGTGTCAGCATCGAATGCGGCCATACCTGCGCCCGGCGGCCTCCCCAAATATCGCCAGCAAGCATAAGGAGGGAGGCCGGCTGCAGCAAGTCTTAGACCCGCCAACCAAGCTCGCGCATGAAAGCTTCGACGCGCTCGGTATAGGCCGATGGCAGGCCAAGCTCGCTGTTGATCTCCCCATGGCTCATGGCCTCCGGCTGCACCTCCATCTTGGCGCCGAATTCGGCGACCTTGCGGGCGAGCGCGCGGTTCTGCGGGCACGATTCCAGCGATCGCTGCCGGCAGATGCCGAGCAGCGGCGGCGTTGGCCCCTTCAAGCGGTGATAGGGGGAGGCCGCTTCCCACGCGGCCGGATCCTTGCCGAAGGCATCGTCATAGAGCCTCAGATGCCGCGCCTTCATGATCTGCGGCACGCTCATGGCGCCGCTGTCGAGCGAGATCGTGCCCTTCCATGGATGCGCACCCTTGGCGGTCGCAATCTCCGGCGCGCTGTTGATGAGCGTCACCAGATGGGCACCGGCGGAGTGTCCCATCAGAATGACATTGTCGGGATCGCCGCCCCAGGAAGGCGCCAGTTGCTGCACCTTCACCAAAGCGGTGGCGACATCATCGGCTTCCATCACCGGCGTCACGGCGTCGTCCATGCGGTAATTGACGCTGACGAAGATGATCCCCTTGGGGATCCAGCGCGCGACCTTGTTGTCGACGACGCGGCCCATATCCTTGTCACCATGGCGCCAGCCACCGCCATGCACCATGAACAGGATCGGCGCATGGGCGGGACTGGCCGGCAGATAGACATCGAACTTCTGCGCCGAGTCCGTGCCATAAGCGACGTTCTTCTGAAGCGTCGCGCCGGCCGGCAGATTATCCGCCACAGCCTGAACAGCGAATCCCAGCAACGCCGCGCAGAACGCAAAACAGAGCCGCTTCATGAACCCCGTCTCCGGTTTGATAAGTGATACGACTTGAACGATCTCACGGACCGGAATCCAAAATCCTGCGCCCAGAGCCACGAATAAAAAGCCCTCTCCCTTCAGGGGGAGGGTTGGGAGGGGGGCCTTGCCGCCGCATGTTCCATCAGTATCGACGCTACGACGCCATCGATGTTTCCTAAGACTTCGTTATTCCAAAACCGCAAGACGCTATACCCGTGCTCTTTCAGCCACGCTGTGCGTGCCAGATCGCGGGCGTTTTCGGCATGCTGACCGCCGTCAACCTCAACAATCAACATCATCTTCGCACAGCAGAAATCGGCGATGAAGTGACCGATTGGCATCTGACGGCGAAAGTAATGCCCATCAAGCTGATTGCGCCGGAGCTTGCTCCACAGGAGTTTCTCTGCCTCTGTCATATCACCACGAAGTCGACGCGCTTGGCCGCGGGCCTTCGTTGTGGCGTGAAGATGAGACGGCATGATTTGCTCTGACAAGAATTGCTGACGCTATCAAGGACACGGAAGCTGAAACACCCCCCTCCCTACCCTCCCCCTAAAGGGGGAGGGTTACTTAAGGAGACGCACCTCTCTCGTTTCTCCCTCCCCCTTCAGGGGGAGGGCAGGGAGGGGGGCGTCGCAGACAAATCCGATCTAAACTGACGCCGACTTACTGCCCTGGCCTATTGCGCCGTGTTCCCGCCATCCACCAGCATGGCGTGGCCGGTCATGAAGCTGGCCTCATCGGAGGCGACGAAGGCCACCGCCTGGGCGATCTCATCGGGTTGGCCGACACGGCCCATGGGCATGGCCTCGCCGTTTTTCTTCAGACCCGCCGCTTTATCGTCGCCGCGATAGAGAATTCCGCCGACCAGCATCGGCGTCTCGACATCGCCGGGACAGACGGCATTGACGCGGATGCCCTGGCGCGCGTGATCGATCGCCAGGGCCTTGGTCAGCATCACCACCGCCCCTTTCGAGGTGCAATAGGCAAGTTCACGCTTTCCCGCCACAAAGGCCCAGTCAGAGGCGATGTTGACGATCGCGCCGCCTTTGCCACTCTTCTCGAACTGCTGCACCATCTGCTTCACCGCGGCGCGGGAGAAACGGAAAACGGCATCGATATTGACACCCATGACGCGGGCGAAATCATCGTCACTGGTTTCCAGGATATTGCCGCGATGGATGATGCCCGCATTGTTGACCAGGATATCCAGCCGCCCATGCCGTTCGACCGCACGCGCCACCAAACGTTCCGCCAGCCCCTTTTCCATGACGTCGCCCATCACAAAATCGCCGCCGGTCTTTTGCGCGAGCGTGCTACCTGCTTCGGCATTGCGTCCGGTGAGGATGAGCCGCGCACCTTCCGCTGCAAATCTCTCGGCAATGGCAAAGCCGATGCCCGAGGTGGCGCCCGTGATCAGCGCGACCTTGTTCTCCAATCTTCTCGTCATGATGTCCCCTTGGTCGATGATGCCCAGAACCGGGGACGGATCCTAGCGCAAGGCTAGCGTTTGCGCACGGATTCGCGGATCACCAGTTCGGCGTCGAGCATGATCTGTTCGCGCGGGGTTTCTTCTTCCTCGAAGAAGCGCTTGCGGATGAGGCGCAGGGCGTGTTGCGCGAATACGCCGACCGGCTGGCGTGCCACGGTGAGACCGGGACGGAAGGCCCCGGCCCAGGGAAAATCGTCGATGCTGGCTACGGAAATATCATCCGGCACCTTGAGGTGCCGGTCGTGGAGGGCGCGCATCACGCCGATCAGCATGTTGTTGTTGGCAACGAAGATGGCACTGGGGCGCCGCGGCAGATCGAGCAGGGCATTGGCTTGCTGATAGCCGCCGCTTTCGCGGAAATCGCCATGGCGGATGAAATCGTCGGGTGGAACGATATCCTCGTTGCGCAACGCGCGCATGAAACCGTCGAGGCGCTGGTCGCTGGTGTGATTGCCTTCCGGCCCGGCGATGATCGCAATCTTGGTATGGCCCAGGCCCATGATGTGGTGCGTGATGGCAAGGCCGGCGCCGACATTGTCGAGCTCGATCGTGTCGAAGGGCGTGTCCTCCCAGGCATTGTCGACGACGACCAGGGGAATGTTCTCCGGCCATTCGTCGAAGCGATAGTCGCGCCGCGTGCCGGCGGGGCACAGCACGACGCCGTCGACGCGTTGCTGGCGCATCAAATCCAGCATCTTGCGCTCAGTTGCCACGTCATAGCCGCTGTCGCCCAGGATCGTCGCATAGCCATAGCTCTTGGCCATCAGCTCCACTTCGCGCACAAATTCGGTGAAGAAGGGGTTGCTGATATCGGGAATGACCAGGCCGAGGAGATCCGTGCTGCCGGTCTTCAATGACCGCGCCACGCCGTCGGGCTGGTAGCCCAAAGTGGCAATGGCATCGGCGATACGCGCCTTGAGTTCGGCACTGACGAAACGTCGCCCTGAAAGACAGGCCGAGACCGTCGCCACGGAAACGCCGGCCTCTTCGGCCACATCGCGCATCGTCGTCATGTCGGGATCAGGCCCACCAATCCTTCGAAGCGCCCGGCGCCCGCGCTGATTGAGTGATGGCACCGGGCGCCATCGGTTCGATGTCCAGGAGATAGCGATGCACGTCGCTCATCCGTTCATAGGTCGCAGGCAACAGATGCTCGCGCTGCACCAGCTGCTGCGGCAGGTCGCGGCGCGTATAGGTGAGATGCAGCACGCGCCGGCGCGCGCCATCGTTGTTGCGCGTGCCCGAATGCCAGATCGACGAATTGCAGATGATCACCGATCCCGCCGGCGCCGTCACCAGCACCTCGCCGGGATAGGGTGCGCCGGCATCCTGCGGCACGCGCGCTTGGTCAGCGGCGCTCAAGGGTTGCGGCTGCCAGTCGAAGCGGTTGACGATCGAGCAATTGTAGGGCGCCCAGTGATGCGAGCCTGGGACCACGCGGGTGGGGCCGTTCTCCAGCGTCATGTCGTCGAAGCAGATGATGGCGTTCAAGACCCACCAATCGCCGTCGAAATGCTTGGGCACGTCGACATGGAGATCCTGCTGGCCCTTGCCCTTCAGGGGTTCGCGCAAGTTCGCCCCATGCACCTTGATCTCGCCGAGGAGATAGGCGGCCGATGCCAGCACCGGCTTGATCTCGAGGCAGCGGTCGAAGGCCTTTGATTTGTTGAAGATATTCGAGACGCGGGGGGCGCCGGGTTCGATATGAACCTCGTGCCCGCCCTGCTCGCCCTCGATGTTCGAGAGCTTGTCGAAGGCCTCCGCCATCTCGCGGCATGTAGCGGGAGTGAACATGTTGGTGCGCAGGTAAAATCCCTGCTCGTCGAGCTGCCGGCGTTCCGAATCCGTGAAATCCGCCCCGGTCACGCCGAGGGTGTGGAGGGCCCTTTTGGTGTACATCCCATGTCTCTCCAGAAATGGCTGATTTCCGCCAGCTAAACGTTTAGCTAATCGATTAGCTAAACGTTTAGCTGGCCCTTTCCGACCTGGCAAATCACATCTGGTTAGCTAACAGCTTGCAGGCTCTGCAGAGTGCCCCGCGGCTTTGGTATGACGAATTAACTTTTCCGATTTTGCTGCATGTGCGAAATCTATGTTCTGATCCAGCCGCCGAGATGCCCGACCCGCCATGGCCCTGCCGCGCTCCATCCTTGCCCTTTCCGCCGGCTGCTTCGGCATCGGCACGACCGAATTCGTGGTAATGGGGCTGCTGCCCGACGTCGCCCGCGATCTTCAGGTCGACATTCCGCAAGCGGGGCTGCTGGTCACCGGCTATGCGGTGGGCGTCATCATCGGCGCCCCGATCCTTGCCATCCTCACCGCGAATTTGCCCCGGAAGGGTGCCCTCCTGGGCCTCATGGGCATCTTCATGCTGGGGAATCTTTTTTGCGCTGTCGCCCCCACTTACGAGTTGATGATGGCGGCCCGAATCTTCACTGCCTTTGCACATGCGGCCTTCATGGGGATCGGCGCGGTGGTGGCGGCGGATCTGGCCCCCAAACACCAGCGCGCGCAGGCGATGGCACTCACCATGGCGGGCCTCACCGTCGCCAATGTGCTGGGCGTTCCCGGTGGCACGGCTTTCGGCCAGGCCTTCGGCTGGCGCTTCACTTTCGTCGCCGTCGCCGTCATCGGCGGCATCGCGGCGATCGCGGTGGCGTTGATGGTCCCCCGCCTTCCCGTCGCCCGCAAGGCGCATTCGATGATCGGCGAGTTCCGCATCTTGAAGCGCCCGCAAGTCGTGATCGGCATGGGCATGAGCGCGCTTTCCGCTGCCGCCATGTTCTCGGTCTACACCTATATCCGTCCGCTCCTCACCGATGTCACCGGCATCGCCGCCACCTCGGTTACATATGTGCTGGTGGTGTTCGGCCTTGGCCTCACTTTCGGCAACCTCGTCGGCGGGCGCCTTGCAGATTGGAAGCTGATGCCCTCGCTGATAGCGCTCTTCTTCGGCATCGCCGGATTGCTGGCGCTCTTCACGATCACCGTCTCGACCCCCGCCACAGCGATCGCGACGCTGATCGTCTGGGGCATCGCCGGTTTCGCGGTGGTGGCGCCCTTGCAGATGCATGTGGTGGTCGAGGCGAAGGGTGCCCCTAATCTCGTCTCGGTCTTGAACCATGCCGGCTTCAACATCGGCTGCGCCTCGGGCGCCTTTCTCGGCGGTATCCCGATTGCGCAAGGCTGGGGCTACCACAACGTGCCCTGGGTCGGCGCGGCACTTGCCTTCGCGGCCGCCTTGGTCGGCATTTTCTCGATCTGGCTCGCCAAGCGCCAGAGCATTGCCGAGCCTGAAGAATACGAGCCGGAAGCCGCTACAGAAACTGAAGCGCCTGCCGATAAGCTCGCGGCCTGAATACCGCACGCGGATTCACCAATCCGCCGCCATCGACATACCCCCATCTGATTCTGCACCAGCGCTGGCGATGCCGGATGACTGTCGCCTTCGCTTGCGCCTAAGCTCTCAAGCCTCGGGGGACGGTAACGGCTGACCACGCATCTTTCACCAACGATGCCAAGGAGACATCCGATGCCCAAGCGCAGAGCTGTGAAGCCCAAGATCGATGCCCGCGTGAAGAAAGCAGTCACACGCAATGCTGTCCGCGAGGTTCGCGAAGCCAGCGCGAACGCCGCACTCACCGTCACCACCGATCAGAGCGTCCATCGCAAAGCCGTCGCCGCCGCCATCACCACGCATTTAAGCGGCATCGCGCCCTTGCGGCGGGAGATCGCGGCCCTGCAGGTGCGGCAAGCCACCAAAAGCGCCGCTGCCGAAGCAAAACGTGCAAAGCTCGCTATCAAGACGAGTCGCGGCCGCAAGGCAGCCCTTGCCGCCATCACCCGCCAGCGCGTCGCCGCCTTCGAGGCCTTGGCGGCGGTCGATGTGCCGAACGCACCGCGCTATCTGGTCAACACGCCCTTCGAGATCGCCGGCAGCGGGCTTAATCTGTCATCCTTTGCCGCCGTGCCGTCGAACAGCTGGGCGAAATTCCGCATGGAGAAGAAGAACACGTCGCAGCGGCGCTATGGCTCGGTGGTGTTCAAATTCATCTGGCAGAATGCCGGCGACAAATATGCCGTCATCAATGTCCACGGCTATCTGATCCTGCATGGGCATTGTTATGTCTGGAGCGATGGCGGCATCTTCGGCGGCGATCGCACGGCCGGCATCACGATCAAGCCGACGCTGACGGTGAACGATTGGACCAACGAGCCCTATCTGCAGCTTGCCCGCACCGATACCACGGCGCTTGAGATCCGAACGGATACGGGAACGGTATGGGACGATGCCGCCGAGGACATGGCCGACATCTTCCGCGGCTACGACCTGTCGCAGGAACTGATCCTGGTACCGCCACGCACATCGGTCGGTCTCGTCATGTCGGCGGAGCTGCAATATTACGCCGGGCAGAACAGCGGCATCGTGCAGGCCAATTTCGCCGATGGTGCCTTCATGGTCGGCAGCCCGGCCGTGCTGGTGACGCTGGTGAGCTAGCGGCACGGCAAAAACGACATTTCCCCGTCGCACTGCCACATCTAGAATAGTGCTCAGTCGGTCCAATCATCCATGGCTTGAGGAAATACCCAGATGCTGAGTGAGATCGTGACGTATCAGGGCAGCGGGCTCACCTTGAAAAGCGAGCTCTTCCTGCCGGCGGGTGGTGCGCCCAAGAAAGCGGCCGTGCTGGTATTCCCGGAGGCTTTCGGCCTCAATGACAATGCGCGGGAGAAGGCTGAGCGTCTTGCCGCGCTGAGCTATGTGGCGATGGCCTGCGACATTCACGGGCAGGGCGAGCTCATCGACGATCTCAGCCAAGCGCTCGCGCGGCTGCAGCCGCTCTATGACAGTGCCGAGCATATGCGCGGTGTGGGTCTCGGCGCCTTGCAGGCCTTGGCGGCGCGTCCGGAAGTCGATCCGGCGCGCATTGCCGCCATCGGCTTCTGCTTCGGCGGCACCATGTCACTGGAACTGGCGCGCGGCGGGGCGGCGATCAAGGCAGCAATCGGCTTCCACAGCGGGTTGAAGACCAAGGCACCGGCCAAGCCCGGCGCCGTCAAGGCCCGCGTGCTGGCCCTCATCGGCGCTGACGATCCCTTCATCCCGCAGGGCGACCGTAGCAATTTCGAAGCCGAGATGCGGGCATCCGGTGCCGATTGGCAGATCCATTATTATGGCAAGACTGTCCACAGTTTCACCAGCCGCGATGCCGCCAGGCGCCAGATGCCGGAAGCGATCCGCTATGATGCGGCTGCCGATGCCCGCTCTTGGGGCTCGATGCTGGCGCTGTTCGATGAGGCGTTGAAGGGATAAGACGGGTCGTGGGTGGTTCGTTTGCCGTCGCCGGCAGCGATAGACCTCTCGCCCTTCAACTCCGTCCTGCCCAGCCCTCCTGGCTGTCACCCCTTTGCCTTTGCAAACGCTGCAAACGCCGCACCGTAATCGGCGTGCCAGCGAGAGAGTGGCGGGCGATTTTCGACGATGTCGCCGGCGGCCCAGAGGATGCGGCGTTCATCCAGCGCGCGGGGCACATCGTTATCGGGGCAGAGGATGTAGAAATCGCCGGCGGCGAGGCGCGTCAGCATGAACTCGGCCGTCTGGTCGGCGGTCCAGGCGCCGGCCGGTTTTTCGGTGCGGCCTTGCGCGGCGAGCTCGGTGAAGACGAAGCCAGGAATGAGCAGGTGTGCCGAGAGACGGCAGCCCGGCGTGTTGCGCAATTGATGTTGCAGGCTTTCCGTCACTACTTTCACCCCGGCTTTCGAGGTGTTGTAGGCGGGATCGCCCGGCGGCGTGGTGATGCCCTGCTTCGAGCCGGTATTGATGATGAGGCCGGGGCGGCCCCTTGCGATCATGTTCGGCACGAAGGCCTGCACGCCGTGAATGACACCCCAGAGATTGACGCCGAGCACGCGCGCCCAATTGTCGGCGCCTTCGAGGATCGTGCTGCCGGGCTGGATGCCGGCATTGTTGACGAGTACATCCGTGCCGCCGAAGGCGTCTTTCACGCGGGCCTCGAGGCGCTGCACTTCAACAAGTTGCGAGACGTCGGTTTCGACGCCGAGGACAGCCGCAATACCTTGCGGCGATTCGGCGGCGATGGCCGCGACGGCCCGCGCCAATCTATCGGCGCCGAGATCGGCGATGACGACACGCGGGCCAAGGCGGGCAAAGCTCTTGGCGATGGCAAGGCCGATGCCGGCAGCACCCCCGGTGATGACGGCCACGGAATCCTTGGTGAGGGCCGGGTGAGTCATGGTTTCAGATTCCTTTGTCCAGGCCGTCACGCCAGCGCGGCCGGTACATGATTGGCGAGCTCCTCGACCAGCACGCGGGTGTTTTCGCTATAATCGATGGGCACCGTGATTAGATGCACGCCGCCGGAATTGAAGGCGGCTTCGAGCGTCGGGGCGAAGTCGGCGATGGCTTTTACGCGGTGGCCGGTGGCACCGTAGCTTTCGGCGTATTTGACGAATTCCGGATTGCCGAAGGTCATGCCGAAATCGGGGAAGTCGTCGACCGCCTGTTTCCAGCGGATCATGCCATAGGCGCCGTCTTCGAGGATGAGGACGACGAGGTTGAGCTTGAGCCTGACCGCCGTTTCCATCTCCTGGCTGTTCATCATGAAGCCGCCATCACCGCACACGGCGAGCACGCGGCGTTTGGGATAGAGAATCGCCGCCATCATCGCCGATGGGAGCCCCGCCCCCATGGTGGCAAGTGCATTGTCGAGCAGCAGCGTGTTGGCCATCTGCGTGCGGTAATTGCGCGCGAACCAGATTTTATACATGCCATTGTCGAGCGCCACGATGCCGTCCGCGGGGATCACCTGGCGGATGTCGTGGACGATGCGCTGCGGCGTGAAGCGGTCTTCGGTGGCACGGTCGGCAAGGCGGGCGAGGATGGTCTGGCGCAAGGGCAGAAGCGCGCCGGCCTGCGGCAGCTTGCCCTCCAGCCGGTCAGCGAGGAGCCGCAGGCTGGGGCCGATATCGCCCACCACTTCGGCCTGCGGGAAATAGACCTGCTCGACCGTTGCCGGCTGATAGCCGATATGAATCACCTGCGGCCCCTGCGGCCCCATGATGAAGGGCGGCTTTTCAATCGTGTCATGGCCGATGGTGATGATGAGGTCGGCGCGGTCGATGGCGTCATGCACATAGTCGCGTTCGGAGAGGGCCGCCGTGCCCATGTAAAGCTCTGTCCCGCCGGGTACCGTGCCCTTCCCCATCTGCGTCGTGAAGAAGGGGATGCGCGTGCGGATGACGAATTGCGCAAGATCCGATGTGGCACGCGGGCGCGAGGCGGCAGCACCCAGCATGACCAGCGGGCGCTTCGACGCCAGCACCATGGCGGCGGCACGGTCGAGGGCATCATTGCCGGCCACGGGAAATTCCAGGGCATGGGGCGGGATGAGGGCTGCACTTTCCGCCATCTCCGCCGCGACGTCTTCGGGGAGTTCGAGATGGACCGGGCCAGGGCGTTCTTCCTGCGCCACGCGGAAGGCTTCGCGCACCGTGGTGGGGATCATGCGGGCCGAGACGATCTGACGGGTGAGCTTGGTCAAAGGCCGCATCGCCGCCACCACATCGACGATCTGGAAACGGGCCTGGCGCGAGGATTTGACGCCCTTCTGGCCGGTGATGAGGACGAGCGGCATGCCGCCCAGAAGCGCATAGGCGGCAGCGGTGGTGAAATTGAGGGCGCCTGGGCCGAGCGTTGCGATACAGACGCCGGGCTTCCCGGTCAGGCGCCCATAGGTCGCCGCCATGAAGGCCGCCGCCTGTTCGTGGCGCGTGAGGATCAGCTGGATCTTGGACTTACGGAGCGATTCCACGACGTCGAGATTTTCTTCGCCCGGCACGCCGAAGATGCGATCGACGCCCTCATTCTCCAGCGCCGCCACCAGCAGATCAGAACCCTTGCTCATGCCGTCATGCTCCCTATCTTTCGCAGGGCAGCATCCTAGGGCAAGTCGGTGGGCGGCGGCCATACCGATGACGCGTGCAAGCCATGCCGTGACGGGGTGGCAGCGCCGATCTGTCAGCGGCGCGGTCGGCCGCGCTGGACGAGGACAATGGCAACACCACCCAATGTCGCAACGGCCGCGAGGATGAGGCGCAATGTCAGCGCCTCACCGATGAAAAGGACGCCGCCCAAGGCAGCGATGGCCGGCACCGAAAGCTGCATCGTCGCGGCACGCATGGCGGAGAGATGGGGGAGGAGTGCATACCAGACAACATAGCCGCAGCCCGAGGCGAGCGCGCCCGAGGCCAAAGCGAGCAGGATGCCCGCCGGTGCCGCATGCGTGGCGCCGGGGGCCAGCAAAACGGTGGCGAGGCTGACGGCAAGAACGAGCGGTACGGCGAGGAGGAAATTGCGCGCGGTGGCAAAGAGCGGATCGGCGGATCGCCGCCCCAGCAGCGAATAGAAGCCCCAGGCCAGGCCTGCAATGGTCATCAACAGCGCACCCAACGGATCCGGCGCATGGAGGCCGGGCAGCACCAGATAGACAAGCCCCGCGAACGCCAGTGAAAGCCCCGCCCAGGAGAGAAGTGAGAACCGCTCGCCACCCAGCAGCGCCACGGCGAACATGGTGAGCTGCACGGCGCCGAAGAGGATCAGCGCGCCGGTGCCGGCCCCCAGCGACAGATAGGCAAAGGAAAAGCACGCCATGTAGAAAAAGAGCATCAGCGCCGGCTTCGCCGCACCCGATAGCGCCGCCACACCGCCCGCAACCACCCAGACCCCACGCGCGCGCAGGATGAGTGCCAGCATCATTGCGCCTGAGATCATGCGCAGGCTGGCAAAGCTCGCTGCATCGATGGTGCCCGCCCCCAGCGCCAGCCGGCACAGCAGCGAATTGGCGGCGAAGGCCAGCATGGCGACGATCGTCAGCAGCACGATGCGCCAGGCCGGCGCAGGGATGGCTTCGGTGGACACGTCAGGCGGCCTCAGGCTGAGGGACGGTGGATGCCGCTCAGCCTAGAGCGTTTCATGCTTTGATGGAAACACCTGAACTTGAAGCCCCCTCACCCCGACCCACCTCCCCGCAAGCGGGGCGAGGGGCTGGGGTGAGGGGTGGTTCCGCCAACCGACGATACGCCCTAAAGGCTGCGCACCGTGCTGAGGAAGGAATCGACCTCGAGCTTGAGGCGGGCACCACTGCGCGCAAGCTCGTTGGCCGCCCCCAGAACCTCAGTGGAGCCGGTCGTGGTTGCGTGCGAGGCTTCCGTGACACCGACGATATTGCCGGAAACTTCGCTGGTGCCGGACGCCGCCTGCTGCACATTGCGCGAGATTTCCTGGGTCGCCGCCCCCTGCTCCTCGACGGCCGATGCGATCGAGGTCGCGATCTCGCTCACCCGGTTGATGGTCTCGCCGATCGCCCGGATGGCGGCGGCGGAACCTTCGGTCGATTCCTGGATCGAGCGCACCTGGCCACCGATCTCCTCCGTGGCGCGGGCTGTCTGCATGGCGAGGTTCTTGACCTCGGAGGCCACCACGGCAAAGCCCTTCCCTGCCTCGCCGGCGCGCGCGGCTTCGATCGTGGCATTGAGCGCCAGCAGATTGGTCTGGCTGGCAATGTCGTTGATGAGCGTCACCACGTCGCCGATCTTCTGCGCGGCACCGGCCAGGGCCACCACCTGGGCATTGGTCGATTCCGCTTCTGTCACCGCGTTGCCGATGATGCGGTTGGATTCGGCGACCTGGCTGCTGATCTCGGTGATCGAGGCCGATAGCTCCTCGGTCGCCGACGCGACGGTCTGGACATTCTGGCTCATCTCCTCGGAGGCCGCCGCAACGGCACCGGCCTGTTGCGAGGTCTGGGCGGCGTTGGCCGCGAGCGACTGCGCCGTGGTCTGCAGCTGGCTTGCGGCGGAGCTCACCGAGGTCACCACATCGGTGATGACGGTGTCGAAGACGCCGATCGCTTCGTCCATCTTGCGGCTGCGCTCCAGCTGGCGCGCCTGTTCGGCGGCTTGTGCGGCGTTGAGCCGGTCGGTCTCGATCATGCTGTCCTTGAAGACCTGAACGGTCTTGGCCATATCACCGATCTCGTCGCCACGCCCCTGGCCTTCTACGGCGATGGTGAGATCGCGCGCGGCCAGGCGCTGCATGATGCGGTTGAGGAGGCCGAGCGGCTTCACGATCGAACGCGCCGTGAAGAGTGCGATCGCGATACCGGCGATGACACCGCCTACCAGCATGAACCACGCAAGGTCTTTCATGAAGGTCGAGAGCTGCATGAGGGCAGCCGTGTCGGAACGCATCAGGGATTGCTGCCTGGTGGCGATGCCCGGTTCCGCGCCGTCGGCCGAGCCGTCGATCAACAGAAAGAGACGGGCGACGCGGGGCAGGGCCTCGGCCTTCAAGGTTGCCAGGGGCACATTCCAATCGGCACCGCTGCGCAAGGTGACGATGCGGCCGGCAATCTCGTGAAATGTGTCGGCCGTCTTGGTGAAGCTCTCAAAAGACTGTGCCTGGGCGGAGGTCAGCAATGCTGCCGATTGCTTGACCCTATCCGCCGCCTCGGTGGCGCTTTGCCATTTCGCGGTGAAGCCGTCCTTGAACTGCGCCTCGCCGGTCGCGAGAAAACCGCGCAGATCGGCGACAGCTGCGGTCAGACGACCGCGCGCATTGGCCATGGCGACGAGGAGCGTCTTGCGTTCCGGCGTCGCCAGTTCGGCCTGCTCGGCCTCGATCATGGCCGTGAGGGCGGCAAGCATCGCATCGACGCGGGGCGAACCTTCGGTGACCAGCAGAGTGGTGGCGGGCATGGCATCCGGCGTGGCGACAATCGCTTCCACCCGGTCCTGCACGGCCTTGAGCTCGTCGAGCACGGTTTTCACTTCCGCCCATTTCGCCTGGTCGGCGGCGTCGGCGGTCACCGGCAATTCGCCGTCGATCGCAGTGATGGCGGTGGCGATCTTCTCCCAGGCGCGGGCGCGCAGGTCGCGCTGCTCCGGCTGGCCGGTCAGCATATAACCGCGCAAAGCGGCAAGGGCGCCGTTGATCGCCGTCTTGATCTCGTTGGCACTGTTCACCACGGGCACGCGCTGGCCGATGACCAGGCCCGCATTATCGGCCACGGATGTCAGGCTCCACACCATGCTGCCGCCCAAAATGGCGACAACGGCACAGATGGCCCCGAACCCAGCCAACATCTTGTTGGTAATCCGCACGACAACCTCCCCTGCTGTCTCACTGGAATAATTCCAGCGTACAACAAGGAATGTGCGGGATACTTTATTAAATTGTTATTTCGAATTCAGCTTTTCTGACGAACTCAAGTTCCCTGCAGCTGCGCAGAAAGAGGTATTTCAAGACTTCTGGCCGGCGATGAAACGGGCGCTGAGCGGAATCACGAGAACCAGCGCGCCGATGAGTCCAAAAGCGAAGCTGAGGCTGGTCCAGTCGGATACGGGGCCGATCACCGCCGGCCCCAGCAGGATACCGGCATAGCCGATGGTGGTGATGGCGGCGACCGCATGGCTGGGCGACATGACCTTCTGTGCCCCGGTTGCCGTGTAAAGCACGGGAACGATATTGGAGGCGCCGAGCCCGATGAGGATGAAGCCGAGCAGCGACGCCGCATCGACCGGCGCCAGCACCGCGGCCAGGAAGCCAAGCGTTACGCCGAGCCCGCCCAGAGCCATGACGCGGGCGCGCCCGAGATGCGCCACGATCCAATCGCCGGCAAAGCGTCCCACCGTCATGGCGATGGCGAAGGCGCTGTAGCCGGTGCCGGCGGTGGTGGGATCGAAACCGCGCTGGCTGACCAGGAACTGGCCGCTCCAATCCAGCATCGCCCCTTCGGCGAGGAAGATGACGAAGCAGAGGAAACCGATGAAGACAACGATGCCGTGCGGCATGACGAAGAGCGGCGACCGCGCACCGCCTTCATTGCCATAGGCGAGATTGCGGCGACTGGCGGCGAGCAGGATGAGAATAAGGGCGATGACGATGACGAGTGTCGCGGCGACGGGGCTCACCCCCAGCGAGAGCAGCACGCTCATGCCGCCGGCACCGGCAAAGCCGCCGAGGCTAAAGCAGCCATGGAAGCCGGACATCAGCGGACGCCCCCCGCCTTTCTCGACGATCACGGCCTGGATATTCATGGCGACCTCGCAGGCGCCGATGGTGGCACCGAATACAAAGAGCGAGACGGCCATCAGAATGCCGCTGTTCAGGAAGCTGAGCGGCAGGAGCAGCAGCGCCACGACGAGGCCGCAAGCGAGGATCACCGTCCGGCAGCCGAACCTGGTCGAGAGCGCGCCGGAGAGAGGCATGGCGATGATCGAGCCGGCACCCAGGCACAGCAGCAGGAAGCCCAGCCAGGTATCATCAAGCCCCGTGCGTACCTTGGCGAAAGGCACCAGCGCCGCCCAATTGGCGAGCGTCACGCCGATGAAGAAGAAGGACAGGCGCGTCGCCAGCTGTTCGGGCCGGCCGGGTTTGGCATGGCCGTTCTCTAAAATCGTGTCGGTCACGGAAGATCACATGAAAAATAGGGGAGAGAGAGGCGCGGTCGCCAAGGACGGGCGGCCGCATTCTAGGAGTGAATGCGTATGAGGATCAACCCGCGGGCAGCGCACCCCTGTAACAACGGGCGCGCAAGGCGCGTAGATATGACGAGAGAGCGGTTGCGGAGATTCATTCATGTTACGCTCAAGCGGGTTTTTAGCCCTGGTCCTGATGGGGTTGTTCGCGATGCCGGCCAGCGCCCAGACGCGACCGGTCGTCGTGGAATTGTTCACCAGCCAGGGCTGCTCATCCTGTCCCCCGGCCGACGCCAATCTGATCGAATTGATGGACCGGGCCGACGTGCTGGCGCTGAGCTTCGGCGTCACCTATTGGAATTATCTGGGCTGGGACGACACATTCTCAAAGCAGGAATTCACCGACCGGCAATTCGCTTATGAAGGACCGCTGGGGCATGCCGGCGCCTTTACCCCGCAGATGGTGATCGACGGTGCCCATGACGCGGTGGGACATGACCTTGCCGAGGTCGAAGCACTGATCGCCGAGGCCGCGGCAGCCGCGGCAGGTGGGCCGGCGATCGAGGCGACCACGGACAGGATCGAGATCGGCGCTGGGGCCGTGCCGGCCCGGGCAGCCGATGTGTGGCTGGTGGCCTACGCGCCGGATATCGCCGAGATACCGGTGGCGCGCGGCGAGAACCGGCGCCGTGTCCTGAAGATCGGACATGCGGTGCGGAGCCTGACGCGTCTCGGCCAATGGTCGGGTCCGGCGCAGAGCTTCGATTTGCCGCCGGCCGAAGAGGGCCTCGCGCGGGCGGTCCTGGTGCAAGCGGGTGCCGGCGGGCCGATCCTCGGTGCAAGCAAACTCTGAAACCGGCGGCACCGGCAAGCCACCTAAAATGTGACATTCCCAGCTTCATGATGACCTGGCGGCTCGATTCTGCTAGAGCCGGAAGGGTGTGATCGGACGTCGCCTTCCGATCGGGCTTCACCGCTGGGAGTGCCATGTCGACCAAATTGCTGAATGGCGTGAAGATTACCGCGCAGATGGTGCCGCCGCCCTTGCCACTTGCCTGGGCGCACCTCAACGACGCAGAGAATGCCGTCGCGCGGATTCACAAGGTGCATTATCGCGCGATCTGGCGCAGCCAGGGCGTTCTCGGCGGGTTGGAGATGATGGCGCTCTTCCTGCTGTGGCCCCTTCTCATCCTGCTGCGCATCATCCAAGCGACGCAGCGCAACGCGGCGATGGCGAAGGCCGCCACCGGCAAAGGTGTCTTGCGGCAAGCCTGGGAACAATTGGTGTTGGCAGCGCGCTTCGGCTTCCGCCCCGATTACTATTACAAGATGGAGCTCTATCTGCCGGCGCATTACGGGGTGGCCGGCGGCTATGTGCATCGCTACGCCACCAAGGATTCGCTCTATCGGCTGCTGAAGCCCGCAGGCGTGGGACTGGCGCCGCTGACCGACAAGGTGGGCTTTGCGCGTTATGCCGCCCAACGCGGCCTCAGCGTAGTGCCGGTCGTGGCGGCATTCGATAAGGGAAAGGTCGTCGGCGACTTCGTTGGGCTGCCGCCGCGCGATCTTTTCGTCAAGCGCACGCGCGGGCGCGGCGGCAGCGGGGCCGAATTGTGGTCCTATGCCGATGGCCGTTATCAGCAGCGTGACGGTGTCACCCTCGACGAAACGGCCCTGATGACGCGTCTTGCCGAGCTGTCGAAAAATGAACCTTATCTGGTGCAGCCACGGCTGGTGAACGACCCGGCCCTCGCCGACCTCGCGCAAGGGGCGCTTGCCACCGTGCGCGTGGTGACGGCCGTCAACGAGCAGGGAAAGGCGGAACCGATCCGCGCCGTCTTCCGCATGCCGAGCCGCAAGGACAGCATCGTCGACAATTACCATGCCGGCGGCATCGCCGCGGCGGTTGATCTTGCAACTGGCACGCTGGGGCCGGCCACGGATATGGGCCTTGTCCCCAGCGTCGGCTGGGTCGAGCGGCATCCGGTTTCCGGCGGGCAGATCAAGGGGCGGGTGTTGCCGCAATGGCCGGAGATGCTGGTCTATGTCCTGCGGGCCCACGATCTTTTCGCCGATCGCGCCATCATCGGCTGGGACATAGCGCTTACCGATGAGGGCCTCGCCATCGTCGAGGGCAATGCCGCCTCCGACACCGACATCATCCAGCGCTGCCATCGCGCCCCGTTGAGCGAAACGCGCTATCCGGACCTGATGCATTGGCATCTCGAACGCCTCGGAAGGCTCTAGGAAGGGTTGCCGGAGATGAGCCGCCGCAAGGCACCGAAGATCTCGGTGCAGAAGTTCCCGCCACCCTTGCCCCTCGCCTGGGCCCTCCTGCCGCCCGGCCCTGGCCATGCGGCGCGCCTCCATAAGCTGCATTACCGGGCGATCTGGCGGAGCCTTAGTGCGCCCCGATGCTTGGAGATGGCCTTTCTGCTGCTGTGCTGGCCTTTCCTGCTGATGCCCCGCATCATCGAGATGACACGCCGCAACGGCGCAATGGTCAAGGCGCGGACCGGCAAGAGCCTGGCGCGCCAGATGTCCGAACAGATGTGGCTGGCGGCGCGCTTCGGCTTTCGCCCGCAGGCCTATTACACGATGGAATTCTTCCGTCCCGAACGCGCAGCCCAAGCTGGCGACTACATCCATCGCTATGTCGTGAAGGATGGGCTCTATCGCCGCATTAAACGCAAGATCGTCTCGCCCCTCACCGACAAGGTAGGCTTCGCCCGCTTCTGCAAAGCACATGAGCTGCCGGCGGCTGCACTGGAGATGTCCTTGGTCGATGGCAAGATCGAAAGCGGATCGGCACCCCTGCCCGCGGCCGATCTCTTCGTCAAGCGTACGCGCGGCCGGGGCGGAGCGCGGTCGGAACTATGGCTTTACGAGAACGGCCGATACCACATGCGCGGCGGCGGCGAACTGGATGGGCCGGCACTGATCGACCGCCTCATCGACCTGTCGCAGCGCGAGCCCTATATCGTACAGCGGCGCCACATCAATCACCCGCTGATCGCCGATCTGTCGCCGGGCGCGCTGGCCACCGTGCGCGTCGTGACGCTCATCGACGAGAAGGGCGGATTCGAAGTGGTACGCGCCGTCTTCCGCATGGGGACGAGCGAGAAGAGCATCGTCGACAATTTCCATGCCGGCGGCGTCGCAGCACCAGTGGACCTGGCAACGGGCGCGTTGGGTCGCGCCACGGATTTCGGCCTGGCGCCATCGCTGGGCTGGGTCGACATCCATCCGGCGACGGGCGCCCGCATCACCGGCCGCGTGCTGCCGCAATGGGACGAGATAGCGGCGCTGGCGCGGCGCGCCCATGCCGCTTTCGCCGACCGGGTCGTGATCGGCTGGGATATCGCCATCACGGCATCGGGCATGCTGCTGGTCGAAGGCAATGGCGCGCCGGACGTCGACAACATCCAGCGCCCGCACGGAACGCCGCTGGGCCTTTCGCGCTACGGGGCGCTGATGGATTGGCACCTGCTGGGCGGTGGCCTTCAGAGCACTTAAGCGAGTCCCTTGCGCTTCTTCCAGGCCTGCGACATACCGCGCTCGAAGGCGCGGGTGACATGATAGGCGTAGCATTCGGCCAATCGCCCGATACCTGCCGGAATGTCATGGGTGCGCTGGATCATGTCGCAGCCCGATTGCACATTGCCTTCGATGACGACGGGGCCTTGGTCGCTGATGGCGACATCCCAGCCGATGGTGATGCGGTCGGGGAAGGCGGCATGGGCCTTGGTGACCAGCGCCACCGTTTCTGCCCAAAGCGGCAGAATGCGTCCTTTGATCTCGGCCCCCGTCAACGGATGGGTTTCATACCAGACGCAGGGCTGGCCGATTCCGGCATCCGATGCCGGCCCCAATTCGCCAGTCCTGATGTCAACGCGCGACACGATACCGCCCTTGTGAAAATTATCGACAATCGCCTCCGGCTTGGTTGAGGACTTGAAGACGGCGTGAGTCGCTTCGAAGCCACCCAGCTCGTTCTTCACCGTCATCATACGGGCGGAGGTGAGCACATTGACCGAGAGCTTCTTCAGTTCCGGATGCGCCTGCATCGCCTGCTGCACCAGCATGGGCCGCTTGGCCGCCAAATCGCGCAGATGGGCGAGAAGTTCGCCGGCATTGCGCGTAATGCCGTTCTGGTCGCAGTAGAGGCCATCGACGCGATATTGCCAACGTTCGCAACCACGCCCACCGCGGCCGTTTAAGGGCTTCACGAAGAGATCGCAAGCGGGCAGCTCACCCTCGAACGGCATCAGTTTTTCCAGGCGCCCATCCTGGGTGACCAGCAGATAGGTCGGCATGGTGGCAATGCCATGGGCCTGGCAATGACGGAAGAAAGCCGCCTTGTCGTTGAGGATGCGGCGCGTCGGCGCCTCGATGCGGGATTCAAGAAAGGTGTGAAGCCCGCCCTTGAATTCGTACCGGGCGACATAGGCACCGGCGTGGCACAGGCGTTCGGGCCGGAAGAGCTCGAAGACGTAGTATTTCTTCGGCGAGATCGAATGGCGCAAGGCGATCGAGAATTGATCGGCCACTTGCCGCCAGCGACTTTTCCCCGTGGCGGCCTGGACTTTGTCACCCAGACGCGTGGTGTGCTTCCAGGAAAGATAGGCGAAGGGTAGCGGCCAGATGATGCCGTAAAACAGCACCCGCCCCAGGACGTCGCGCGCATTCATCTTCCAGACATAACGCGCATAGGAGCGGTGAATCACCTCGGCGGGGGTCTTCGGCGTCGAAAGCAGCGGCCAGACCAGTTTATAGGGTGAACAGAAAGGCAGGCGTAGATAGGCCATCAGCGGGCCTCCGCCAGAACGCTGCGAACGCCGAGACCCAACAGGGTCACATCGCTGCCAGGAATGATGAAGCGATAGCCGCGTCCGGCCATATCCTTGGCGACCTTGCCGTTGATGGCGGTACTGCCGAGGAGCTTGCCGCTTTTCAGGATGGCTTCTTCAGCGCGTGCGATCTCGCGTTTCACGTCCGGGTCGTCAAACTGATTGAGCTTGCCCATCGTCGCTGAGAGGTCGCGCGGCCCAATGAAGATGAGATCGATGCCCTCGACCGCCGCGATCTCATCGATATGGTCGATGGCGGCAGCGCTTTCGACCTGGACGGCGATCAAGAGATTGTCGGCGGCAGCGGCGTAATAGCCGGGATTGAAGCCGTAATCCATGGCACGCATGCCGCCGAAAGCACCGCGGAAGCCCGGTGCGGGATAGCGGCAGGCGGCTACGATCTGGCGCGCTTCCTCCCCCGAGCCGACATTGGGGACCAGAAGGCCATCGACGCCGGCGTCGAGTACGCGCTTGATATAGACGGGGTCATGGCTGGGCACGCGGAGGATGCCGGCGCAGTCATGCCCCTTGATCGCGCGCATCTGGGCAATGGCACCGCCGATATCGCCCTGGCCGTGCTCGTGATCCATCAGCACGAAATCGAGGCCACCGAAGGCGAGAATCTCCGCCACATCGGCCGAGTTGGTTAACAGCCAAGCCCCGAGACAGGCATTGCCCGCCAGCATTTTGCGCTTGAGCGGGGTGGAATTCGGCATTCTCAGTCTCTCCCCCATGGAACGATGCGACGCGCTCCGTCCCAGCGAGTCCGAAAATCGCTAAATTTTACAGTTGGATAGATGATGGAAGCTCACGCCATCGTCTGCCCATGGGGCATTCCAATAGCTTTCCTTACAGGAAGCTGACAAGATGGAATCTGACGAGAAGCTGACAAATATGTTAATTTTTTGTGCGGCGCCACTGGCGGCGGACACAAAAAACGCCCAGGCCGGGGGGCGCTGGGCGTTCGTTTTCTGAATGGGCGTCTTATTTTGACCGGGCCAGTCCTTATCCAGCCAGTCTTTATCCGGCCAATCTCACATCGGCTTTTCGCAATTCACCATCCAAGGGATGCCGAATTTGTCGGTGAACATGCCGAAGCGCTGCGCCCAGAAGGTCTCGGCCATCGGCATGGTGACCTTGCCGCCATCGCCGAGCTCCTTATAGATGCGCTCGGCTTCGGTGGGCGTGTCGACGACCAGCGAGACCATCATGCCTTGCGTGTCGCAATTCATGCCTTCGGGTGAGTCGGACGCCATCAACACCTGATCGCCGATGACAAGCCGCGTATGGGCGATGCGGTCGAGGCCACCGGGCGAGCATTGATCCCGCATCGGCGTTTCACCATTGGTCAGCATCATGGCGATCTTGCCGCGCAGCACCTTGGCATAGAATTCGAATGCCGTGCGGGCATTGCCGTTGAAGGTGAGATAGGGGTTAAGCTTCATCATCATCTCCCATGTCTTCATATCGTTGACGGATTGCCGCGCAGCGGCGGCGCTCAGAAGCAGCAGCATTGTGAAGTGGCTGGCCGCCGGATCAACCGGCGACGAGCAGCTTGAAGCCGCCCATGGACATGCGTTTGACGTCGAAGGGTAGCTCTGACATGTCCGTATTGGCCATGAACGGATCCTTCATGACCTTGGCATTGACCTTGTCGCGGTGCGCCTTCGATTTGAAGACAATCCAGGAAAAGATCACCGTCTCGCCCTTCTTCACTTTGGCGAGCTTCGGAAAGGGAATGCCGAATTTGCTGTCGAGGGCGTCGCCGGCAAATTCCCGGAATTCAAGCGCGCCATGGGCGCGAAAGACCTTGCCGGCCTTGCGCGCCAGGCGCTGATAAGCGGCGAGGTTTTTCTTCGGTACGGGCAGCACGAAAGCATCGATGTAACGCATCGTCTCCTCCGACTTTTCGTATAGTGCGGCTATCTGCGCGTCCGAGGTCGGAGGCCCGCCGCTGGCTCAAAGGTTGATATCAACATATTGACCGATTGTCAAATCATCCCGATTCTGAATTCATGAACCGCCCATCCGGTGACGTCTTGAGCAAGGATCATGCTGGAAGCTCTCACTGCACCCGTCATCTGCATTCTGGCCCTGGGTTCCGGACTCATCGCCGGTGCTTTCTTCGCCTTTTCAAGTTTCGTCATGGGCGCACTCGGCCGGTTGCCTGCGGCCCAAGGCATTGCCGCGATGCAGTCGATCAACCTGGTCGTCATCAACCCCGTCTTTCTCGGCGTGTTCGTCGGCACCGCGCTCTTGGGGTTTGCGGTCGCCGTCTATGCATTGTTCCAGCTCTCGCTCCCCGGCATGGGCCAGGCGCTGGCCGGCAGCCTGCTTTATGTCATTGGCTGCTTCGGCGTCACCATTTTCGGCAATGTGCCGCTCAATGACGCCTTGGCACGGCTTGACCCTTTGAGTGCCGACGCCGGCAGCCTCTGGACGCGCTACCAGAAAGCCTGGGTCAAATGGAACCATCTGCGCACCGCCGCGTCCCTCGCAGCGAGTGCGATGTTCATCTGGGCGCTGCGGAGTCTTTAGAAGGTGAGATGCCGCAGCTTGTCGGGGTTGCGCATCACATAGATCGCCTTGATGCGGCCGTTCTCGATCTCGAAGGCGGTGCTCTGCACGGTATCGTCGGCTTCGCGGGTGATATAGCCCGGCAGGCCGTCGATCATGCCCCGATAGAGAATGTCGGGCGCAGCGAAACCGGGCTTCAGCGCCAGGCTGCCAAAGAGATGCAGAATACGCTCGACACCTTCGACCGGCTTGCTCGCCGCCTGCTTCTTGCCGCCACCATCGGCGTAAAGCACCACATCGGAGGCGAGGACGCCGCGCAGGGCCGTCAGGTCACCCTGGCGTGCCGCCGTGAAGAACGCCGCGGCAATATCGCGCCCCTGTTCAGCCGACACGGGAAAGCGCGGCTTTGCCGCCTGGACATGGGCGCGTGCCCGGCTCGCCAATTGCCGGCAGGCCGCCGCATCGCGGTCGATGGCCTCGGCGATGTCGTCGAAACCCATGCCGAAGACGTCATGCAGCAGGAAGGCGGCACGCTCGAGCGGCGAGAGCCGCTCGAGCGTCATCATCAGCGCAAGGGTCAGCGTTTCCGCCTCCTCCGCCTCGCCTGCTTCCGGCTCCACCACCGGCTCCGGCAGCCAGGGACCGAAATAGGTCTCTCGCTGCACACGGGCCGATTTCAGGTGATCGAGGCACAGCCTCGTCACCATGCGGGCAAGAAAGGCACCTGCATTCTCCACCGTGCTGCGGTCGACGTTATGCCAGCGCAGGTAAGCGTCCTGCACGATATCCTCGGCCTCAGCCACCGAGCCCAGCATGCGATAGGCGATGCGGGCAAGGCGCGGCCGATGGCTTGCAAAACCGGCGGCGGTCTCAGCCTCCATCATTTTACCGGATGCGGCGTGCGGAAACCGACATTGATGCGGTTCCATGAATTGATGACGGTGATGGCGAGCGTCAACTGAACCTGCTCCTGCGGCGAGAATAGCGCTGCCATGGTTTGATACTCTCCGTCCGGTACCGGCTTGCCGTCGAGAACGGTCAAGGCTTCGGTCCAGCCGAGGGCAGCGCGTTCGCGCTCACTATAGAAAGAAGATTCGCGCCAGGCACTCAGCAAATTCAGCCGATCCTCCGTTTCGCCAGTCTTGCGGGCATCGCGGGTATGCATGTGAAGACAGAAGGCGCAGCCATTGATCTGCGAGGCGCGGATCTTCACCAATTCGAGAAGCGTGTGGTCGAGGCCGCATTTCTGCACATAGTCGCTGATCGCCAACATGGCCTGCATGGATTGCGGATCGGCCTGGAAGGCGTTGAGATGGGCTTTCATGATGCTCATATCCTGTCGTTCGAGGGGGTTGCGACAACAAGACGAGCGGGCGATGCCGAATGTGACATCGGCCCGGCATTTTTCTGCCGATAATTTTCTATTGGGCCCGGCGAAAGGTCAGATTGAGGCGGATATTGCCGGTCAAGGGATGATGGCCGTCCTTCAAGGGCGCAATACCATGATAGCGCAGCCGCGAAGGCCCGCCCCAGACCACGACATCGCCATGATGGAGAGGATAGCGCCGCACCCTGTCGCCCCGCGCCAGGCCGCCCCACAGGAAAGTCGCCGGCAACCCCAGGGAGATCGAGACGATGGGATGGGCAAAGTCGCCCTCATCCCGGTCCTGATGCAAGGTGAGGCGCGTTCCCGGCTCATAGCGATTGATGAGGCAGACATCGGCGTCGAACCTGCCATAACCCGCGGCGGCAGCGGCTTCCGTTGCAAGGTTCAGGAAAAGCTTCGGCATGGCGGGCCAGGGCTGCCCGCTTTCCGGGTCGATGGGGTCGTAGCGATAGCCGCGCCGGTCGGAGACCCAGCCGAAGGATCCGCAATTGGTCATGGCGACCGACATGCGAAAGCCCCCCGGCGTGATGAGATGGCGAAAAGGCGAAATCCGCGTCACTCCGCCAATGGCATCCACCAGCGCCGCGGCCTGTGAAGTGGCCAGGCCGCGCAGCAGCCAGGCGCCCTCGTCGAGCTGTTCAGTGGCTTCTGCGAAGAGATCCTGCGTCATGTCGCATCGTGAAAAATGATACCCATCGTATACCGCTCACCGCGCGTCACCCGGCTGACACCGTGGCGCAGATTGACGCGGTAAGTGCCGCGCGTACCGGCAACCGGCCGATGATGCACGGCAAAGAGCACGGCGTCACCCCTTTGCAGCGGCACCACCATGGGCCGCGATTGCTGGCGCGGTCGCTGTTCGGTGAGCACGAATGCACCGCCGTCAAAATCGGCGCCCGGCGATGACAGCAGAATCGCGATCTGCAACGGAAAAGCGAGGGCTCCATAGAGATCCTGATGCAGGCAATTATAGTCGCCCGCTTTGTAACGCAGGATAAGCGGCGTCGGCCGCTCCTGCCCCGCTTTGTGGCAAGCGGCGATGAAATCGGCATGGTTCGCCGGGTAACGCTCCGCCAGCCCCATCGCCGCATGCCAGCGATTGGCGATGGGGACGAGATGGGGATAGAGCGATGTTCTCAGATCCGCGATCAGCGGCGGCAACGGATAGCTGAAATATTTGTACTCGCCCTTGCCGAAGCCGTGCCGCTCCATCACCACGCGGCTGCGATAACGCGTTTCGTCCCCATAGCCGGCGATCAGCGCCGCGCAATCACCGGCGTCTAAGAAACCCGGCAGCAGCGCATGGCCATCGGTGTCCAAAGCGTCGCCAATGGCCGCCCAGTTAAGTGCTCTCATGGGGTCATGCGCCGTCACAGGCGTGCCTCTTGGGCAAGGAGTGCCTGTTTGCGTGCGACGCCCCAACGATAGCCGGTGATCGCACCCTTACTGCCGATGATCCGGTGGCAGGGTATGGCAACGGCGATGGGGTTGGCGCCGCAAGCCTGGGCCACGGCCCGCACGGAACGCGGCCGGCCGATCATCGCTGCCAGTTCCGCATAGCTTGCCGTGCGCCCCGCGGAGATGCGGCGCAAGGCTCGCCAGACATCGCGCTGGAAATCCGTCCCATGGGGATCCAGCTTCCACGCGGGTTGCCGCGAGGGGTCGGCCAGCAGCGCCTGCGCCTCCGCAATGGCAGAAAGGCCCGGTTCCGCCACCAGCATGGCCTTTGGGAAGCGCTGCTGCAGTTCGGTGATGAGCGCTGCCGTATCATCGCCAAGTAGCAGACAGCACACGCCCTTTGCACCCTCTGCCACCAAGGCCCAGCTGAGCGCCCCGCTGCCGAGCGCCACGCTGCCGACGCCGTAGCGGATGACAGCGCGCGCCGTCGCCGGCTTGCAGCGTTTGCAGGGCCGAAAACCCGCGGCTTCGGCCGCGGCCCGGCTATCGTGAAAGGCCACGTTTTCGGGCCGCGCCGGCCGCGCCTTGCAGCCGGGCCGGCAATAGACCCCGCTGGTCCGCACCGAATAGAAAAAGCGGCCGTCAAATGCCGCATCCCGGGCACAAACGGCAGCCCAACGCGGATCGCGGATGGTCGCCGCGGCAAGGGCGGCTTTCTCGGAACGAGTCATCGCTTATCCTTTCCTGGAAAGTGTTCTGCTGCCACTCAATCTGGTGGGCAAGTCATGTTCGCGCACTCCGCTTCTTGCGCCGACAGCGCGGTCTTGCAGCCACTGCAAGAATGCCGGACAGTCATCGAGCGTTCCACACAGGGCATGCAAGCTGAGGAAGACAGATGGACAGGATCGACGCGATGCGGGTCTTCGTGACCACGCTCGATGAAGGCAGCCTTGCCGGCGCCGCGCGCAAGCTCGGCCATTCGGCGGCGGCCGTGACGCGCGCCATCAGCTTTCTGGAAAGCCATGTGGGAACACAGTTGCTGCACCGCACGACCCGCTCGATCCGCTTGAGCGAGGCCGGAGAGCGTTACGCGGCCGCCTGTCGCCGGGTACTGGCCGAGCTGGAGGAAGCGGATCTGCTGGCCGCCGGCGAGAGTGCGGCACCACGGGGAATGTTGACCCTGACCGGCCCGCTCTCCAGCGGCTGCACCGTGCTGCGGCCGATACTCGATGCCTTCCTGGATGGGCATCCCGAGGTCCGGGCACGCCTGCATCTGATGGACCGCAAGGTATCCCTGGTCGAAGAGGGCATCGACATTGCATTGCGCATAGCGCATCTGCCGGATTCGAGCCTGATCGCGATCCGGCTTGGCGAAGTGCGCCGGGTTGTGGCGGCGTCACCCGCTTATCTCAAAGGCCGGCCGAAAATCCGCTCGCCAAAGGATCTTGTCGACCATCAATGCATCGCCATGAACGTCTTCGGTCCGGACAATTGGACCTTCCCCAATGGCAAGGCCGGGCCTGCTGCCGAAACCGTCGACATTGCGCCACGCCTGATGGTCAACACGGTTGAGGCGGCAGTCGCTTCCGCCGCCGAAGGGCATGGGCTGACGCGGGTCTTCTCCTACCAGGTCGCCGAAGAGGTGCGCGCGGGCAGGCTGGTCAATGTCCTGATCGATCCGCCGGAAGCGGCCCTGCCGGTGCATCTCTTGACACCGGAGGGTCGCTTGGGCGTACCCAAAGTCCGCGCCTTCTTCGATTTCGCCGTGCCGAGGCTGAAGGCGGAACTGGCGCGGATTTCAAAGCTCTGACAATTGCGTCAGGTCTTGTCGGCAACCTGCTTGCGGTATTCCTGGACCGGCAGGCCACCCACGCCCCAATCTTCGAGTTCCACCTCGTTGATCACGACGAAGGTGTCGCCCAGCGGTTTTCCCAGCACATCGCGCAGCAATTCGCTGACGCCCTTGATCACCTGGGCTTTCTGTTCGCGCGTGGTGCCACCCTCGCGCGTGATCTTGACGTTGACGTATGGCATTTGATCTCTCCTTCGCTTTTAGCTGGCAATCTGCCACTGGCCGGCGTGAGCGCCGCCATCGACGTGGATGATCTCGCCGGTCACGAAAGCGGCGCGGTCGAGATAGAGCACGGCATCGACGATCTCCTCTGTCTCACCAAGGCGGCCCATCGGCTGCAGTTTCGCGAGGAAATTGCGATCCTCGCCCTCGTTCATCGGCGTCTTGATGATGCCCGGCGAAACCGCATTCACCCGGATTCCCTTGGCGGCGTATTCGGTGGCAAGCGACTTCGTGATGGAAGCGAGACCGCCCTTGCTCAAGGCGGCAAGACCCGTGGGCACAGCACCGATCGGCTGATCGACCAGCGAGGTCGTGACATTGACGATATGGCCGTTGCCCTGGCGCAGCATCTGACGCGCCACGCGCTGCGTCACATAGAAGAAGCCCGCGACATTGGTCGACATCACATTGGCGAAATCCTCGGCGGTGTAGTCGACGAAGGGCTTGCCGATGAAGATGCCGGCATTGTTAACCAGCGTGTCGATACGGCCCCAGCGTTCCAGGGTCGCGGCAACCAGGCGGTCCGCAACGGCCGGATCGGCAATGTCGCCGACAACGCTGAGGATATTGGGATCGTTCACCGGCTGCAGCTTGCGTGAATTGGCCACCACACGGTGGCCCTGGGCACGAAAGCCCTTCACAAGAGCGGCCCCGATGCCCTGCGAAGCGCCTGTAACGACAATGACTTTCTCACTCATGATACATCTCCTTTGGATGGGTGGTGGTGTGCCGGAGAGATAGGGGTGAGTGGCCCCGCTGGTGTAGCGGCACCGGTCGGAAGGCACCCTTGCTGGAAACGACATAATCATTTGGAGGACGCGGGAACCGGGCGGGACTGCCCGTGTTAATTGGCGCGGCCCCCGAATCCGGGCCTCACCTCCAGGGAGGTCGGTCATGCGCTGGATTGCCGAAAGCATTATCGCCTTGTTGTGGTTCTCACCCATCGCTGTAGGGATCGCCGCCCTACCGGCCGATGCCGGTGACAGACGAATCGACCTAGCCCCTGCCATCTGGGCCGACTATCAGCTCTATTTGCATAATCTGGGCGGCGAAGAGGCCTATTACGCCGTGACCCAGGACGGCCTGGGCGGCGCCCCATCAGGCTGCGAGTTGACCAAATGCCTACCCAACGCCATGGGCAAGGCGGGCGCCACGCGTGAGGCCGCGCTGAAGCGGTGTGAGGATGTTTCGCCGCCCAGCCGCGATTGCGTGATCTTCGCCGCGCGCGATGAGATCGTGGTGGATTACGAGATGCGCGATTATTAAGGAAGCAGTGTGGGCGCGGTATTGGGCTCCCGCACCTCTTCCGCTTCCGTCTCATCCCGCAGCATGTCCTGATTGACGATCGGCAGGATTTCGCCCAGCCACAGCCCCTGGTCGATGTGATCGCTGAGCTCACGGCCCGTATTGGGGTGAACGAGTATCGCGAGCCCGCGCCGATTGAGCATCAGCCAGGGCACGAAGGTGGCGAAGCTCGGCACGTCGAAACTCACCTGATACATCGACCGCGCATGGGGGCCGACCAAGCGGTCATGCACGCGCCCCAGCGCCACCGTGAACCGCTCGGCGATACGCTCGCGCAGATCCATGGCGATCGCGCGCTGCTCCGCCCCGTCGAAATAGATATGGGCGTGATAGCTGGCGATTTCGGCGATCTTGCGCGGATTCATGATCAGCGCGTCGCCACCGCCACGGCAACGCCGGCCATGACGCCACCCGTCGCGCGGTTCACCATCTTCATCTGCTTAGGCGACGCAATAAAGCTCCGCGCCTTTGCCGCCAGCACGGCATAGAGCATCATCACGGCAAAGAGGATGACGGCCATCAGCACGCAGAGCTCGATGATGGCCGGCCAGCGCATGGCCTCCAGCACCACGACCTGGGGCAGGATGGCGAGGAAGAAGACCATGGTCTTCGGATTGCCGACCGTCATCGAGAAGCCGGAGAGTGCCAGGCGCAGACCGTCGCCCTTGGCGTAATCCTGTTCCTCCGGCGCGGTCGCGGGTGCCCGCCACAGTTTCCAGGCAAGATAAAGAAGATAGGCGGCACCGGCATATTTGATAGCGGCGAAAACATAATAGAAATTGTGCGCCAATACCGTCAGGCCGCTGACCACCAGGCCAAACCAGAACAGATCGCCACAGACGATGCCGGCGATGAAGGGCATGGTGCGGCGATGGCCCGTCGCCAGCGCCCGTGCCACCACCGCGGCAACGCCTGGTCCTGGCGACAGAACGGCCAGGGCATAAACGCCGGCAAAAATCAGCAGCGCCATGGGGGTCATGGAGGGCTCCAGGATCTAGAACAGCCCATCTTCTAGAACAGAATCCGGCCCAAGGCGACCCTCGAGCCTGACGGAACGGGGTCGCGCCCAACGCATTCCTTCTGGCGCATTCCTTGATAAAATCACCCCAAGAAGGGAAACCATCCAAAGAATGTCCACGCCCATCAAGGTCATCAGCTGGAACCTGTGGCACCGCGGCGGTGCGCTGGTCGGCGATCTCGCCAGCCTCATCGAGGCCGAACGACCGGACCTGTTGCTGATGCAGGAGGCCAAGCGGCCGCTGGAGACCCTGCCGCAACTGGTCGGTGGCCATTTCCATTGGCAGGAAATGCAGAAGCGCGTCTATGGCCTGGCTTTCTGGTCACCACATGAACTGGCCGAGGGCTATTCCATCCCCTTGCCCATTTCGCCCTTCCCCATCCGGGTACCGCCGCGCCTCGCTCAGATCCTGAAGCTTGACGGCATTTCCATCGCCAATGTGCACCTCTCCCATGGACAGATGCTCAACCGCCGGCAGCTCCGCGCGGTGGCTGATGGGACGCAGGGCCCCACCATCATCATTGGCGATTGCAATGCCGTGGGACCGATCGGCCTTGGCGGCTTTTCCGAGGTCGGACCGCGCGATCCCACGCATAAGCTGAAGACCCGACTCGACCGCTGCCTCATCCGCGACCTCCATTGCAGCCAGGCCCGCGTCCTGGGGCGCGGCCCCTCCGACCATCACCCAATCGAGGTGCTGGTGAGCCGGGCGTAGCTCGAGCCCGCGTGACGGGCCTAGAGATAAGGCAGCAGCAACCTTGCCGCCCTGTCTCTCAGGCGGATGAGGAACGGCCGGCGGCGCAATTGCTTCAAGGTGAAGCCTTTGCCGCGCTTGCGTTCGAATTCCGCCTCGATCTGGCGGGCAAAGATGCGGTCATAGACTTCGAGATTGATCTCGAAATTGAGGCGCATCGAACGGGCATCCCAATTGGCGCTGCCGATCAGCGACCAGCGGCCATCGATGGTGAGCAGCTTAGAATGTTCAAAGGGTTTGGGAGCGCGCCATAAGCGCCCGCCGGAGGCCAGCAAGGGTTCCACATGGGCCCGCGTCGCCCAGTCGATGAAGGCGTGGTCGGATTCGGCCGGGATGACGACATCGACCGCAACACCGCGCATGGCGGCGAGCGACAGCGCCGTGATGAGGCGGTCTTCAGGCAGGAAATAGGGCGTCACGATCTTGATCGAGGCGCGCGCCGTACCGATCGCCTGCTGGAACATGAATTCGATCTTGTCGATATCCTGATCCGGGCCCGAGGTCACGATGCGCGCCTCTGCCCGCCCGGCAGGATCGATGACGGGAAACCAAAGCGGCCCTCTCAATTCCTCGCCGGTGGTGAAGATCCAATCCGTTGCAAAGGCCTCCATGATCTGCGTGACCACCGGGCCTTCGATAGAGAAATGCTCGTCGCGCACCGGATTGGCCGTGCGGTGAGCCTGCACATTGTCGCTGCTGATATTGATACCGCCGATGAAGGCGCGGCGGCCGTCGATGACGAGGATCTTCTTGTGGCTCCTCAAATTGAGGAAGGTCATACGCCAAGGCACGAAGGAATGAAGGAAGCGCGCGACCTTCACACCTTCGGCATGCATGCGGCGGTAAGCGGGTGAAAAAAGATAGCCGCCACCGATACCGTCGACGATGACGCGCACCTCGACCTTGCGCTTGTGGGCATCGACGAGAGCAGCGATGAAGTCGCGGCCGGTCGCGTCGTCATCGAAGATATAGCTGGAAAGCGCAATGCTGCTGGCGGCCCCCTTGATGGCTGCCAGCATTGCTGGATAGGCTTCGTCGCCATTCCTTAAGAGCTTGATATCATTGCCAGATTGGACCGGACGCTCGGTAATGCGCTCAACCGCCATCTGCAGCGGGGCGAGGTAATCGCGGCGCGGCGGCATTTCAAGATAAGGGTGCCTGTGCAACGAACGGCGGCGCCGGCGCTTGATGCGGAAGGCTTTGCGCTGCACGCGGTTGATGCCGAAGAGCGCATAGAGCACGCAACCGACGATGGGCGAGAGCCAGGCAAGCCCCATCCATCCAACGGCCGATCGCACATCGCGTTTATAGAGCAACACGTGAAAGCTGACGACGATCGCCAGCGGCACATGAACGACCGAGAGCCATTCGCCCATGCTGCGGAAAATCTGCTCGTTCATTGGAACCATTGCGGACGTTTCGCGAAGAGCCAGTTGATGAAACGATTGACGAGATGCTTCAGCGGCGGAATGTCGACGGCGAGCAGCAGCAATCCCAAAGGCAGCATCCAGAACCCAAGGACGGGAAGAAAGCTAAAAAAGCCACCGGGAATGAGCAACGCTGCGACCGGCAAGCGTACCCAGCGTGCGCGCGGTCGGCGCAGCGTGCGGATCAAGCGCGCCATCCATGACGGCAGCCTCGCCAACAGCTGCTCTATGTTTCGCTCCGCGCGCGCCGCTTCTTCAATTTGTGACAGGCGCCGTGGTCCTGCCGAATCTGCCATGAGACGGGTCATCCTTGCTGCACCGTCGACATAACGGCGCGGCCCATGCGCCGTTCCGATAAGCCATGCATCAAGCTGGTGCAGGCCATGCAAAACGCGCTAGATGTTATCCACAGGTCAAGGTCCGCAGATTGCATCATGGTTGCTACCAAAGAGCCATCGCCTTGTTTCGTCTACATTCTAGGCTGCGAGACGCCGCAAGGCTATCGCACCTATGTGGGATGGACGCTGAATTTGGAGCGCCGCCTAGCGCAACATAATAACGGCAGCGGCGCCAAGTCGACACGTGGTCGCGTTTGGACATTGCTCTATCACGAACAATATGCGACACGACGCGAGGCCATGAGTCGAGAATGGCATCTGAAGCGGGACCGTGCGTTCCGCCGGAACGTCCGGCCAAATGCCGGCAACGATAACAACTGAACGATAAGAGCTCACGGCGAAGAACCGGTAGGGGATGACCGGCCGCCTGAAGCGACCGACAAGGGGTAGGGATATGATGACGATCGATACCGTCGAGACCTATGACAAGGCGGCTGCCGAACTGATCGCCCGCTACCGCGACAGCGCGCTGATGATCGCGAAGAATCGCGTCGCTCAGTTCGAAGGCGAAGGCGATTGGAAGATGCATCGCCGTTCGCTGATGGTGCTCACCTCGGTCGAGAAGCTGATCGCCGAAGCACGCTGAAGACAATGAGTGTCGAGCCGATCGAAACCGCGCGGCTCGTGCTGCGAAACTGGCAGGACAGTGACCGCGTGCCCTACGCTGCCTTCCTCGCCGATCCCATCTTGCGCAAATTCTTCCGCGGTGTAGTCGACCCGGTCACCGCCTCCAACTGGATCGATGGCTATATCGATACCTTGAACACAACCGGCCTCGGCTGGCGCGCGGTCGTCCGCAAATCGGACGGCGCACTTATCGGCGATGCCGGTGTGGGCTTCGTCGACGACGACAGCCGCGCCATCATGCGCGGCGCCCCCTTGCTCGAAGCTGGTTGGACCATCGGCCGCGCCTATTGGGGGCAAGGCTATGCCACCGAGGCGGCCGGCGCCTGCCTGGCGGCAAGCTGGTCGCAAGCGGACATCCCCGAGGTCGTCGCTGCGGCGCATATCGCAAATACCGCGTCGCACCGCGTCATGGAAAAGCTCGGCATGCAGCGCGATTTGGCGGGCGATTTTGAGGATCCGCGCTTCGCCGCGGGCCATTGGCTGCGCCCGCATGTGCTCTATCGCCTGGACCGGCCAGCAAATCTCTAACGGCGTCGGAACACGACGCTGAGATTATTGGCCGGCATCTCGAATGCTTCCGGCGCTGAAAAGCCGGCCGCCGCGGCACAAGCTGCAACATCGCCCAGATCCCGCACGCCCCAATCCGGATTTCTTGCGCGCAATTGCGCGTCGAACGCCGCGTTGCTGGGCGCCGTGTGCTGCTGGTGGCGCTTATAGGGACCATAGAGATAAAGCGGCGCGCCGGACACCAGGCAGTCTGCCGCGCCGCACATCAGCGCCTTTGTGGCATCCCAGGGTGAAATATGGATCATGTTGATGCAGATGACCGCATCCGCCGCGGCGATCGGCCATTTATCCGCCATGACGTCGAGATGCAGCGGCGGCAGGATATTGGGCGTTCCGCTTGAGGCGATCCAGGCCGCAACACTCTTCAAACTGTCGACATGCGCATCGCTGGGCTGGAACGTGAGATCCGGCAAGGCGCGCGCAAAATGAATGACATGCTCACCGCTGCCGCTGGCGATCTCCAACACCGTGCCGCTCTCGGGCAGCGTGCGCCGCAGGATGTCGAGGATGGGATCGCGGTTGCGCTGTGCCGCCGGCGCGGATTGACGCGGATCGCTCATCGGCCCTGCCTCGCTTCTTGCGTGGTGATGCGGGCGCCAGCGGTGAGCGTCTTGTGAACCGGGCATTTTTCGGCGATCTCGATGAGACGCTGTCGCATCTCCGCATCAAGGTCGCCGCTGATGGTGATGCTGCGGGTGAAGTGATCGGGCGGCGTCGCCCCCTTCTCATTCACATGCTCGACCTCGGTGCGGATATGGGCGACCGGCCAGCCTTTCCGTTCGACATACATGCGCAAGGTCATCGTGGTACAGGCGCCGAGCCCCGCCGCCACAAGCTGATGCGGTGTCGGGCCGGAACCAAGGCCACCGACATCTTTCGGTTCATCGGCGACGAAGCGGGCATGGCCGGATTTCACGGCAACCTGATACTTGCCGCCGCCGGTCTCCTCCACCACCACATGTTTTTCCGGCATTTCCTCGGCCCACTCGGAGCCGGTGGCGAGATCGGCACCAAGATAGCGCGAGGACCAGGCGGATATCACATCGGCGGTATAAGCGGCATCGCTGGGCTTGGTCAGCAGATGATCGGCATTGTCGAGCGACACGAAGCTCTTGGGATGCTTGGCGGCCTGGAAGATGGCGCCGGCATTTTCCGCACCCACGGTCTGATCGATCGGCGAATGCAGAACCAGCAGGGCACGACGCAGATCGCTGATGCGGGACTTCTGGTCATGCCGTTCCAGGTCGTCGATGAAGGAACGCCGCATATTGAACGGCCTGCCGCCGAGATCGACTTCCGCCTCGCCCTTCTCCATCAGTTCCGGCAGCCGGTCGCCGAATTGCAGGGTCACATGCTTGACGTCGAAAGGGGCGCCGATCACCGCGACGGCTGCGACACTCTCAATATCTCCCGCCGCTGCCAGCACGGCGGCACCCCCCAGGCTGTGGCCGATGAGGAGGCGCGGCGCCATGCCCTTCCCCGCCATGCCAGTGGCCGCCGCCACGACATCGCGCACATTGCCGCTGAAGGTGCTGTCGGCGAAATCGCCTTCGCTTTCGCCAAGGCCGGTGAAATCGAAACGCAGGACGCCGATGCCGCGCTGCGTCAGGGCGCGGGCGATGCGGACCGCCGCAATCGATTGCTTGGTGCAGGTAAAGCAATGGGCAAAGAGCGCGTAGGCGCGCGGGCGCCCATCCGGCAAGTCGAGCCGGCCCGACAGATGATGCCCATCGGCACTGCGGAAATCGAACAGTTCAGTCGCCATCGCGGCACCCCCATTTAACTCGGTCGCTTGGGAATTATCCTATGCCTTCCTGAGCCGCCCTGGCGAGCGGCGCATCAACAGCCAGAGGGCGATCGCCATATTGACCACATTCCAGGCAATCCCATTGAGGAAGGCCATGTGATAGGAGCCGGTCAGGTCGAAAATGACCCCCGACATCCAGCCGCCCAGCGCCATGCCGACGACTGTCGCCATCAGCACCAGGCTGACGCGGACACCCGCCTGATGGGCCGGGAAATTGTCGCGGACGATCAGGGCGTAACTCGGCACGATGCCGCCCTGTGACAGGCCGAAAAGGGCCGAAACGACGTAGAGCGACATCAGCCCGTCAAAGGGCAGGTAGAAGATGAGCGCCAGACATTGCAGGGTGGAACCCAGAATGAGCGTCCCGATCCCGCCGATGCGGTCGGCAATGACGCCCGAAATCAGCCGGCTGACGACACCGGTAAAGAGCATGATGCGCAGCATCTCGGCACCTGCCGCCGCGCCATAGCCGAGATCGCCGCAATAGGCGATCATATGGACCTGCGGCATCGACATGGCGACACAACAGGCGATGCCCGCAAACATCAGCAGGCCTTGCAGATAGAACGGCGCCTCGCTTTTGGGGCCGGCCGGCTTGGCCTTCACTGTTTCGCGTGGCACATCGGCAAAGGGCGGCCGCCGGCGCAGCAGATAGCAAAGCGGCAGCATGGTGACGAGGCAGATGATGCCGATGGCGGCATAGGATGCACGCCAGCCGAAGGCATCGATCGCCTTCAAGAGCAAAGGCGGCCAGATCGCCCCGGCGAGATAATTGCCGCTGGCGACGATGGCGACCGCAACGCCGCGCCGGCGCACGAACCAGAGCGAGATATCGGCGACCATCGGCCCGAAGGTGCCCGATGACCCCAGCATGCCGATGAGGACAGACTGGGCGAGGATGAACTGCCAGTAGTTTTGCGACAAGGCCGCGGCGACGAAACCGAGTGCCAGCATGAAACTGCCGAACACCAGCGGCACCATGATGCCACGCCGATCGGCAAGACGCCCCATCAACACGCCGCCGGCCGCAAAGCCGATCATCGTCATGGTATAGGGCAGCGAAGCCCCACCGCGCCCGAGACCGAATTCCGCTTCGATGGTCGGAAGGACCGCAACCGGCGACCACAGGCCGATACCGCCGATGGTGGCGATCACCAGGGCCGCAAGCAGGCGGCCCCAGGCATGACGGCTGTCATAGCGGCTGTCATAGCCGGTACTCATGTTCTTTGATTCCCCACCAGATCGAACTTCCCAACCGCTTTGGGGTTTGGGCATTTTTGTCGATCTTGGTAGCGGATGCGACGCCTTGCCACAATTGGCGCTGCGGCATGCCTGTCATGCCGCGACGTGAGGCACCGCACCGATACTAGTTCTGGGCCTCGTGCCATCGATCGGCTAAAAGAGCGGCCAGGACGCAGGGGTATTCGTTGGAGTTCCATCCGTGAAGATCGTCATTTTGGGCAGCGGCGTCATCGGCGTGGCCAATGCTTACTTTCTGGCGCGCGCCGGTCACGACGTCATCGTCCTGGATCGCCAGGAGGGCCCGGCCCTCGAAACGAGCTTTGCCAATGCCGGCGAAGTCTCGCCCGGCTATTCCGCTCCCTGGGCAGCGCCCGGCATTCCCTTGAAGGCGCTGAAATGGCTGTTTATGCGCCACCGGCCGCTGGTGATCTGGCCCAAGCTCGATCCCGCCATGTGGCTCTGGGGCCTGCGCATGCTCAGGAACTGCACTGCCGAGCGCTACGCCCATAACAAGGGCCTGATGCTGCCCATCGCGCATTACAGCCGCGACGTGCTCGCCGAACTGCGCCGCGATACCGGCATCGCCTATGACCAGCGCATGCAGGGTACCTTGCAGCTCTTCCGTCTAGAGAAACAGATGGACGGCATTGCCGCCGACACGGCCGTTCTGGCGCAGACCGGCATCCCTTACGAAGTACTCGACGTCGAAGGTTGTCTGAAGGTCGAGCCAGGTCTCAAGCATGTGCAGGAGAAATTCGTGGGCGGGCTGCGCCTGCCGATGGACGAGACCGGCGATTGCTTCAAGTTCACACAGAGCCTGCGCCAGCTCGCCGAAGCGGCCGGCGCCGTCTTCTGCTATCAGGTGACCATCAACGGCCTGGTTCATGACGGAAGCCGCGTCACGGCCGTCGACACCACAGGCGGGTTGGTGACGGGCGATGCCTATGTTGTCGCCATGGGCAGCTATTCGCCCCGCCTGCTGCGCCCCTTGGGCCTCAAACTTCCGGTCTATCCGGTGAAGGGTTATTCGCTGACCCTGCCCGTCACATCGGATGACGGCGCGCCGCAATCCACTGTGATGGACGAAACGCATAAGGTCGCGATCACTCGCCTTGGCGACCGTATCCGCGTCGGCGGCACGGCGGAACTGGCCGGCTTCAATCTGAATTTACGCGATGGCCGGCGCGAGACCCTCGCCCATGTGGTGAGCGATCTCTTCCCGCAAGGTGGCAATGCCGCCGAGGCCGCCTTCTGGTGCGGTCTCCGCCCCATGACGCCGGACGGCCCACCCGTCATCGGCGGCACGCGCTATCAGAACCTCTATCTCAACACCGGCCACGGCACGCTGGGCTGGACCATGGCCTGCGGCTCGGGCCGCATCATGGCCGATCTCCTCTCCGGCCGCCGGCCCGAGGTCGACATCGGCGGCCTGGGGTTGGAGCGCTATCGCGGCTTCTAACAGCGCCGGTCAAGACGTGCTACACTGGAGCCACTCGCGACATGGGAGGCTCCATCATGCGCCTGCATCAGCCGATCGCCCTCGCCGCCCTCATCACCCTGCTGCTGGGATGCAGCCAGGTGCCGATGCCGCAAGCGACCAGCACGACCTATCGCATCGGCGAGACGGACTTTGTCTTTGCCGATGACGTGGTGCTGCAGACCTGGCCCGTGATCGCCAAGCAGACGCCGCTGCATTTCGCCCGTGTGGCACTACAGATGACACCGCAGGCGCTCAGCCCCGATTTGCCGTCCAAGGGCCGGATCCAAATCGACGTGCTGGCGCCCCAGCAGAGCCCCCGTCCCGCCGGCATCCTCGCGGCCAATTTCACCGATTGGGCTGGCCGGGAGACGGCGCCGGCCGGCAGCAACTATCTATACGACCCGCATTCCAAGCTGCTGCCCGATGGCGGCAGGAGTCATTATCGATCGGCCCTGGCACCGGCCGGCCTGGTGGCCCTGGAACCCGCAAGCGGCACCGACGCGTCGCCGCGTTTCTTCCTGCATCTTGACGGCGGCGTGGTCGACCGCGTCATCGAATGTCGCAGCGATGTGCCGCCATCGAAGAATGTCGGCGAATATTGCGCGTTGCGGCCGGAAGCCGGTGCCGATTTCGGCTATCGGATCTTCTTCCCGCGCGCCCTGCTCCCGGAATGGCAGGCACTCGATGCCGCGACGCGCGCCTATATCAGCGCCGCCCGCCGCTAACGCATTCGCTCCCGGCGGCCATACGGGAACGGCTCCGCTTCCCCCTGTGATTCCGGCAGTATCGGCGCCGTTTAGCTCGTGAGCATCGCCGCCCAGGCGGCGGGCGTGCGGCCATAGGCGCGTTTGAACTGCCGGGTGAAATGGCTCTGATCTGCAAAGCCGGTCGCCGCGGCGATCTCGGCAAGATCGGTGCCAAGGACAAGCAGGCCGCGGGCCCGGTCGAGGCGGCGCATGACCAGGTAATTATAGGGCGATGTGCCATAGAGCTGGCGGAAATGCCGGTTGAGCGTGAAGCGGTCGAGCCCGCTCACCGCCTCGAGATCGTCGGCGCTGACTTGGCCGGTCGCCGCTTCCAGATAGAGCCGCGCCAACTCCGCCTCGCGGCGGGCGAGTTTCGGCGGGCGGCCGGTGCGCCCCATCGTGGCACCGGGATCGTTGGCCGCCATCGCATCCGCGAGGGCCGATACAATCTCCACCTGTTCCAGATCGTCGAGCGGCCGGTCCATATCGCGCAAGGCCAGGCCGATCGCCATCATCAGGCGCGGATCGCGTGAGACGACATTGCGCAGGAACGGCAGATGCCGGGCCCGCCCCTCAAGTGCTGCCGAAATCCGGTGCGGCGCCACATAGATCATGCGATAGCGGAATCCCTCCGGCACGCCGGCACGGCCGTTATGGGATTCGTCCGGATAGAGCACGATGACCTGTCCCTCGACGCTGTCGCGCCTTGCGCCGCGATAGTCGAAGCATTGCACGCCGCTCAAGGTGAGGCCCAGCGCATAGGTATCGTGCCGGTGGTCGTCATAGGCATGGCCGGTGAAGAAGGCATCGAGGCGGTCGAGCCCCGGCGCCGGCGGGGCGAAACGCAGCCAGCCGCCGGCATCGCCCTTTCCGCCGGATCGTACAAGACGCCGGGCGGGCTCTTTCCCTATCTTTCGGTCCAGTGCCGAGGAACCCATGACCGAAACACCTTTCCGCTTCGAGACCAAGATCGCCATCGTGGTGCGCGAGGATCTCGCTGCCTGGCAGAAGCTCAATGTCACCGCCTTCCTGGCGGGTGGCCTCCCTGGATCATACCCGGAACTCCCGGGTGAGTTCTACCGGGACGCATCGGGCAGGCATTACGGCAAGCTCATCCGCCAGCCGATCCTGATCTTTGCGGCCGACACGGCGGAACTCGTCCGCACACGCCAGCGTGCTGCCGATCGAAACCTGCAGGTTTCGATCTATACCGAGGAACTGTTCGCGACCGGCAACGATGCCGACAACCGCGCCGCTGTTGCCGCCGTACCGACTGAAGCCTTGAACCTGGTAGGCCTTGCCATCCATGCCGACAGGAAAGAGGTCGACAAGGTGATCAAAGGGCTGAAGCTGCATGGTGCCTAGGCCGGGATGAGCCTGCGTAAAGCGCCCGCCGTCGCCGCATCTGCCGGCAGAAACGTCTCGACCGCCAGCTCCGACAAGGTCACGTCGCGCGGCGTGCCGAAGACCATGGTCGTACTGAGAAAGGAAAGAACACCGGTATCGGATTGCAAGCGCAGCGGCACCGCGATAGCGCCATCAGCCGATACGGGGCCCGCATCAAGGACCGGCGCTGGATAGGCGGTGAGTTCAACAAGCAGGTCGCTTAAAGTCGGATCGCCCGTTTCGGCGATCTGGTGTTTGAGGCGTTCCAGCAAATGATGCCGCCATTCCCCCAGATTGAGGATGCGCGGGGCAAGGCCTTCCGGATGCAGGCTGACGCGCAGCGCATTGACGGGCCCGTTGAGGAGATGCGGCGCGACACTGGCAAGGAGCGGTGTCACCGCATCGTTCGCCATCACCATGCGCCAGTGACGATCGATAGCAAGGGCCGGAAACGGCGCATGGGCCTTCAGTAGTGCCTCGATCGCCATGCGTACCGATGCCATCGCCGGATCGTCGAGGCCGCGTTCCGGATAGAGCGGCGCGAACCCCGCCGCCAGCAGCAGATGATTGCGCTCCCGCAAGGGGATCTCCAGCCGCTCGGCTAGGCGCAGCAGCATGTCGCGGCTGGCGCTGGCGCGGCCGGTTTCGATGAAAGAGAGATGCCGGGTCGAGATTTCCGCATCGAGCGCCAGGTCGAGCTGGCTCAAACGCCGCTGCTGGCGCCAATGCCTGAGATGGTCGCCGGGCTTGCGCGGCCGGCTCTGTTGCTGTGTCTCCATGGGCCGGATCATAGCGGGCAAAAATAATCGTCGCCATTACCTCTCACGTAATCGACCCGCGGCGCCAGGCGGCACATCTTCTCCCTCGTCAACGCACAACCGATGGAGAGAAGCATGACCATGAACGCCCCAGAAAAGAACGCCCTGGAAATCGCCCGAAACTACATCGCCTGCTGGAACGAGATCGATATCGACCGCCGTCGCGCGCTCCTCGAAACGCATTGGCAGGCGCAGGCGGATTATGTCGACCCGTTGATGGCTGGCGCCAATTTGCTGGAAATCGAAGCCCTCATCGCCGCCGTGCAGGCGCGCTTTCCCGGCCACAGCTTCACGCTGAAGGAGGGTACCGAAGGGCATAACGGGCGCATCCGCTTTTCCTGGAGCCTGGATGACAACAATGCGCCGCAGATGCCAGCCATCGCGCATGGCACGGATTTCGTGACGCTCGGCGCTGACGGCAGGATCGCGCACGTCACCGGCTTCCTCGATCAGGTCGCTGCCTGAGGAACAAAAATGCCCGGGTCGGCAAAGGCCGCCCGGGCTGCTTTTGTCGTACCGACTATTCCGCCGCCTTGGCGGGAATAAGCGGAAGCTCGGATTGGGCCCGGCCCTGTGCATTGGCCCAAAGATGGGCGATGGCGGTGCGCGACATCGGCTTGCCGAGCAGATAGCCCTGCGCCTGGTCGCAATCCTCGTTCTGCAGCCAGGCAAGCTGGGCCGCCGTCTCGACGCCTTCGGCCGTCACGGTGATGCGCAGCGACCGGCCGAGCGCGATGACCGCGCGCACGATCGACATCGAATCCGGATTTTCCTCCATCGCCCAGATGAAGGACCGGTCGATCTTGATCTTGTCGAAGGGGAAGCGGTGCAGATAGCTCAAGGACGAGAAGCCGGTGCCGAAATCGTCGAGCGAAATGCGGATGCCATGGGCCTTCAACGCTTTCAGCGTCGCCAATGTCCGCTCGGTATCTTCGATCAGCACACCTTCGGTGATTTCCAATTCCAGCTGGCGCGGGCACAGGCCCGTTTCATCCAGAATGGCGAGAATCCGTTCGGCAAGATCGGGTTGGCGGAATTGGAGCGGCGACAGATTGACGGCAACGGTCTTGTCGGCCGGCCAGCTCGCCGCTTCACGACAGGCCGTGTGCAGCACCCAATCGCCAAGCTGCATGATCAGGCCGCATTCTTCGGCGAGCGGGATGAACTCGGTGGGTGAGACATTGCCGCGTTCGGGATGATGCCAGCGCAACAGCGCCTCGCAGCCGGTCACGGTCAGGTGTTCACAATCGACCAGCGGCTGGTAATGAAGTTCGAGCTGATTGGAGCTCAGCGCCTGGCGCAGATCGCGCTCAAGGCGGCGGCGCTCCTGCAAGCGCATATCCATTTCCGATTCGAAGAAGCGATAGGCATTGCCGCCCGCTTCTTTCGCCCGGCCCAGCGCCGTATCGGCGGCACGCAGCAATTCGTCGCCATTGATGCCGTCGCTGGGGAAGAGCGCGATACCGATGCTGGTGCCGATATTGATATGATGACCGCAGATCGTGAAGGGTTCGGACAAAGCCTTTACCAGACGATCGGCCATGAAGGCGGGACCGTCGGGATGAGCAAGCCCCACTTGGATGAACGCGAATTCGTCGGCGCCGAGGCGCGCCACGGTATCATCGGCACGGGTCGTTTGCGTGAGGCGGAGCGAGACCTGACGCAGCAATTCATCGCCGATCTCGGGCCCCAGCAGATCATTCACCGGCTTGAAGCGGTCGAGATCGAGACAGAGGACGGCGACCGTCGAGCCGCTGCGCCGCGCCCGCGCCATGGCTTGGGCGAGGCGGTCGCGGAAGAGATTGCGGTTGGGGAGGCCCGTGAGGGCATCGTGATGCGCGAGATGCAGGATGCGCTCTTCGGCCGCCTTGCGCTCGCGGATGTCACGCACGGCGACGACGCGGGCGTCGCCATTTTCGAACGGCATGGTGCGGGCATGCACTTCGACCGGGATCGTGCTGCCATCGGCATGGCGCAATTGGAACTCGACCGGCGTGTCGCCCACTTCGTTGGCGGCACCCTTGTTGATCTCTTCCAGCTGAGCGCGCAGCAGATTGTGGCCCGAGGGCGCGCAGAGATCATAGAGGCTGCGGCCGATGAGCAGTTCCTGCGGCCAGCCGAGAATGGCGGCCAGCGCCGTATTGGCGTCGAGCACGATGCCGTTGCGATGGATGATGAGGCCTTCGAAGGTCGCATCGGCCAATTGGCGGAACCGCGCTTCACTGGTGCGAAGGCGCGCCTCGCTCTCGCGCAAGGCGGCCGTTTCAGCCCTCACCCGCGCCGAACGCGGCATGAAATGAACGAGCAGGCAGCCCGCCACGCCCAAGGCGATGGCGATCGTTAGGCAGAGGGCCGGAACCAGAGGTTCGGCAGCTATCGTCTCAAAAAGCGGCGACATGCTTGGCCTGTTCAGGGCTTCCCAAAAAGCGAATCTGTCCGATCGGAAAAAATCGGCTCTCGCTTTATAGGCAGCAGAATCTGAATCAGAGATTAACGCCGCTATATCATGGTGTGTGGAGACGGCATTCCTTTTTAACGCACACTATAAGATACGGAGAAAGGGCTGACCCGACACCGCCTGCAGGAAAGTTGCCATGACCAGTGCGACCAGCAGGACAGCGCCCGCCAGCACCAGGACACGCGCCTGCTTTGGCCGGAACCGGTCGGCAAGCCAGCCCAGAAGCGGCAAAGCCTGCATGATATGGGTGGAGAAGAAATGGGAAACCCGCAGATCGCCGCCGGTCGTCGACCAGCCGAGGAGCGGCAGGCCGCCGGCATCGCTGAAGGCGCCCCCCACCCAATGCCCCGCCGGATAGCCCAGCGCTGCGGGAATGGCGCCCGCGCTCATGATGCCGGCCGTCACCAAGGTCGCCACGGATCCCAGGGTGAGGCCGAGGCCGGCCCCCAGACGCACACCGGCAGCGACGTCCCGGCGCGGGAATTTGAGAATATGGCGGCCGAGATCGAAGCTTTGCACCACCAGCAGCACGGCCCCCACCCCCATGATTGCATAGAGCACCGTTTCCATCATGGTCGCCCCGTTGAAATGCGAGGCGCGGCCGCGGGCGGCCTGCAGGCTGATATAGGCGATCTCAAAAAAGCCCGCTCCCAGCGCCAGCAGGAAACTGCGCCGCATATAGATACCCTGCCGCCATTCCGGCGCCAGGAGGCCCATGGCCCAGGCGAGCGTCGCATAATGAAGGGCGAGGGAGAGCGCGAACTTCGTCGGCTTCACCCAGACACTGACGTCGTTGAGCGTGCGCGGATCGAGGGATTGCAGGATCAAGGCCGGCGGCAGAAAGACCAGCATCAGGGCGACGCCCTGGAAGGCAAGGCGCTGGGCATCGGATGAAGGTACCGGTCGGGCGGGCAGAGCCGGCGCGGGTGCAGCGAGCATCGCGATCATCACAAGGCTACTCCCTAAAGCGCTGTGGACGCGGCGCGCCGGCTGAGACGGCCGGCGGCAAGGATGGCGTAGAACAGCAGCAGGCCCAGCGGCCCGAACATGAAGGTGGCAGCCAGGATCGGCGCTTGCACCAGGCGGCTGAGGCACATGGCGTCGGTGCGCTCCGCGATCCAGAGGCCGACGAAGAGATCGAAGGCAAGGTAATGCACCCAGCCCGCAATGAGCACGGCGTCGCTGGCAAACAGCGCCCGCACTTCGGTGATCGAATTGAAGCCGCCCCCTTCGACCGTGAAGAAATAGCCGAAAATCAGCGTCACATAGAGCAGTGCCAGGGCGCCCAACAGGCCATAACGGAGGGTGCCGATCAGCATCGCCCAGCGCGGCAACAGGATCAGCGCGGCCCAGGCGATGAGGGCTGCGGTGCTGGCTGCCTGAAACAACGCGTCCCAATCCATCCTCGCCTCCACTGTAATGTTGACAGTGACTAGATTATCTATCGCGATATCTAGTCACTGTCAAGATACCGTTTGACCGGAATCCGCAGCGCGCGCTATGTCGGATGGGACGGGGAGGATCATGGCCAGGAAAACCAGCTATCATCACGGCAATCTGCGGGCGGCCTTGCTCAAGGCCGCTTTGGAGATTCTGGAGCGGGAGGGGCTTGCCGGTCTCACCTTGCGCAAGGTGGCGGCCAGGGCCCGCGTTTCCCATGCGGCACCGGCACATCATTTCCCGACGCTCAAGGCACTGGAAACGGCCCTGGCCACCATCGCCTTCGAGCGCTTCCGCGATGCCATGGCGACAGCGCGCGCGGCAGCCGCCAATGATGCGGCAGCACAGATCAGCGCCGCGGGCGAGGGCTATCTCACCTTCGCGCGCGAGAACCCTGCCCTCTTCCGCCTGATGTTCGTGGAAAGCCAGCTCGATTGGTCAGATGCCGCCCTGAAAGAAGCGGCCACGGCAAGCTTCCAGCAACTGGTCGAGATCACGGCCCCCTTTGCCGATCAGCTGGGGCTCGCAAGCGAGGCCGACCGTGCGGAACTGCAGCGCCTGGTCTGGGCCAATGCCCATGGCTTTGCCCATCTCTATATCGACGGCAAAATGCCGGCCGATGCCAAAGCACCGGATCTGGCGCGTTTCCTGATGCCGGCAAAAAGCCCACCCCGATCCTGAAAGAAGCCCCGATCCTGAAAGAAGTCCCGACCCCAAAAGAGGCTTGGGGTGTTTCGCGCCAAGGTGCCCCTCACCCCAACCCCTCTCGCTGCAAGCGGGGTGAGGGGCGTGGCACGATTTGGAATATTGGTAATGCCCTGGCCCGTCAGCCGGTAAAGAGCTCCAGCTGCCACTCCATCTCGCGCTCGGTCAGCGGATAGTCCGATCCGCCGCGCGGGTTGAGCACCTGATGAGGTGGTATGCCGGCGATCTTCAGCTGCAATTGCAGGGCCTGGCGCATGCTGAGCTTCGCCTTCCAGGCGAGCGCCGTCACGGCCTTGGCGCTCATCGACGTCATGATCTTCTTGACGATCACACCGTCGAGCTTGGCATCGCGGCCCAGCGCTTCCGTCACCTGCTCGCGCTTGCCGCCGGCGATGGCGGCGTTCATCGCGTCCTCGTCGCCGGGCGGCGGCGGCGCGGGACTGTCACCCGCTTCCTTCTGCTTGGCCTCAGCGGCAAGGCGTTTCTTCACGGCCTTCGCCACCGCCTTCGCTGTCGATTTATCAAGATCGGGGCGCGAGGTCAGCAGATCGAACAGCGAGGATGAGACGAACTCCGCCAGGCGCTTCACCGCATTCATCGGCAGCAGCGGACGATTGACCAGCGGCTCCTGCCATTCTTCGATGGCCGGCGCCTTTTCAAGAATGAGATCCAACGTTTCCTCGCGGATCTGCGCCGAGCGGTTGTTGAGGAGGTCGGTGATCGTGTCGGTTTCCTCCGGCGCCTCGACGGCAGCGGATACGATGGCATCGGCGAGGCGATCGCCCACCCGTCGGCGCTTGGCGATGGCGGTGAGCGCGCCGCGGATCGGCCCGCTGCTGATGATCTCCAATAGATCGTCATCGGTGAGGATCGGCGAATATTGCAGCACCGGGCCGGCGACTTTGATCTCGAGATCGCGCGCCAGCTCCTGGATGATGTGCGCTGGCGCGTCGGTGAGATCCTTCAGGGCCTCGGCAACGATGCGCCGGACTTTCATCGCCTGGTCGCGCGCCAGCGTCTCCAGCACCTCGATGGTGAGATCGCGAATCTGGGTGCGCGCTTCCTGCGACAGCTGCGGGGCAAGGCGCGCGATCTTCTGCGCCAGCAATTCGCGCACGCTGAGATCCATATCGCGGGCCAGCAGCAGATCGGCCTGGCGCGGGGTTGCGTCGTTGCCGGCAATGGCCCGGCGCACGTCGGCCGATTTGTCCTCGGCGAGGAAATAGAGAATCTCGGGCCGAATGTCGTTGCGCGCGGCAAGCGCCCGGCGTTGTGAGTCGCTGCCGGCGGCGGCCAGGCGCTTTGCCTCTTCGTAATCCATCGCCTAATCCACTACCACGTAACTGCCCTTGCCGGCATGCTTGATGCGATACATCGCCTCGTCGGCACGCGCCATCAACGCGTCGATTGAATCCGCCGCATCCCGGCGCAGCATGGCGATGCCGATGGAAAAGCCGAGCGGCTCGTGGGTTCCCGGCGCAAAACGCGCGAGGCTCTTGCCGGCTTCCTGCAGGGCCTTGGCGCGGGCAATGGCTTCATCACGGTCGATGCCGTCGAGCCAAGCCACGAATTCATCGCCGCCCAGGCGCCCCACCGGATCGCGCACGCGCAGCTGTCCGCGCAGGATGTCGGCGGTGGCCATCAAGGCGGCGTCGCCCTGGGCATGGCCGAAATGGTCGTTGATCTGTTTGAAATTATCGAGGTCGACATAGACCAAGGCACCGCCATGATGCTCGTGCCGCGCGCGCTCGACGACGCGGGCAAGGGTCGCCTCGAAGCCGCGCCGATTGAGAAGGCCCGTCAGCGCATCGGTGGTGGAGAGGTGCTTCAGCGCCTCATGGCCCTTCAATTGCTCGATCAACACGGCCAATTGTTCGGCGAGTTCCCCCAGCAGGAAGAGATCATCCGCCAGCCAATCGCCACGCGCCACATCGCGCCACAGGATCAGGAGCCCGACGCGCCGGCCGTCATGCTGGCAGAGAAAGGCGAGGCCAAGTCGCTGACCGTCCTGGGCGATAGCGACACCTTCGGGTGCTGCGCCAGCGGCCTGGATCAGGATGGGATCGGCCAGTGTCGCCTCACCGCCCAGCCCCTCCACTTTGCCGTCGGCGGCAAAGCGGGAGACGCGGCCGATATCGGCCCCAACGGCCTGTATCGCCGTGTCGAGGGCCATGGCGATGGCCTCTGCCGGATCGATCGCGCGCCTGAGCGAGCGCAAGAGATGCACCACCAGGCGCTCGCGGTGCCGCGCTTCGGCCAGTTCCGTTTCCCGCGCCTTCTGCGCGGTGATATCGCGTGCGAGGCCCCTTGCGCCACGGAACGGTCCGCTTGGGTTCAGCGGCTGTCCCTGCACCAGCAGGCAAAGCGGTCGCCCTGCGGCATCGCGCATCCAAAGCTCGGCCCCGCCATGGGGACCGCTGCCGCTGAAGACGAGATCCGCCCCTTCCGCCAGGGCGAAATCCTGGGGCGGGCGGCCGATGAGATCGCTGGGCGCATAGCCCAGGGCCAGTGGGCCGGAGATGAAGGCGAATTTCCCTTCCGCATCGACCTCCCAGGTGAAATCGGCCGCCGCGTCGATCAGTTCCTTGAAGCGCTGGCGGGAATCGATGAGGGCGCCACGCAAGGCTCGCTCCAGGCTGATGTCGCGCCCCAGCACCAGCGCGCCCATGCCGTCCATCGCCGCGCAGGGCAGCAGGGTCAAATCAAGGGATTGCGGCTTGCCGTCGAGTGCGACGAGTTCCAGTGCAGCGACCCGGCCCGGATTGCCGGCGACAGCCGCCGCGATCGCCGCCTTGAGATCGGCACCTGGGGTGCCGGCCAGCATCGTTCGCAGGGGCGCCGCCGCCACATTGGACGCGGCAACGGCACCATCCTTCCCGATCAACAGGGCCGGGTTGCGATCAAGGGCCAGGGGACCACCCGGCGCGAAGAGAATCAATGCCGCGGCGAAAGGCGCGGGGGCGTGGTCGGAATGTGGAACTGGAACGGTGGGCATGATGGCCGGCAGATTGCCGTGTTTCGGATTAATACGGTGTTAAGCCCCAGCGCTTGCAGCCGGACCGCCCAGGACATAAGGTCCGACCCGGGCGCAAGATGCCCCCAAATCCTCACGCGCCAATTCCTCTCGGAAAGTCCTCGGTGTCATGTCGTTACAGGGGTCAAAAGCGGTCGGTACCTGGATTTTCGACCTCGATAACACGCTCTATCCTGCCTCCTGTCGGCTGTTCGACCAGGTGCAGATCCGCATCCGGCGGTATATCCGCGAGAATCTGGGGCTTTCGGAAGCAGAAGCCCTGGCCCTGCAGAAGCGCTATTTTCAAGAGCACATGACGACCTTGCGCGGCCTCATCGTCAATGACGGGATCGACCCGCATCATTTCCTGGATTTCGTCCATGAGATCGATCTCTCTGGCCTCGCGGCCAACCCGGCGCTGGATGCCGCCATCGCGGCCTTGCCGGGCCGCAAGGTGATCTTCACCAACGGCTCCGTGCCGCATGCCGAGCGGGTCATGGCCAAGGTCGGCATCGGGCATCATTTCGAGGGGGTCTTCGACATCGTCGCCTCGGACTTCGTACCGAAGCCCGATATCGGCGTCTATCGGCGCCTGTGCGAGACCTACAAAATCGACGCCGGCGATGCGGTCATGATCGACGACATGCCGCGCAATCTGGTGCCGGCCCATGAACTCGGCATGACCACGGTGCTGGTCAAGACCGATGAGGCCAAAGACAGCTTCGACTGGGCAGGGCCAGCCGGCGATCCAACCTATATCCATCACGTGACCGAGGATCTGGCGGGCTTCCTCGCCCCCTTCGGCACCACCGTATCCAAGGGGAAAATGCAATGAGTGATCTCGTCCAAATCATCGACGCCGCCTGGGAAAAGCGCAGCGAGGTCGGCGCCGCCACCAAGGGCGACGTGCGCGATGCGGTGAACCAGGCTTTGGCCGATCTCGATGCCGGCAAGCGCCGTGTCGCCGAAAAGATCGACGGCAAATGGCAGACCAATCAATGGCTCAAGAAGGCCGTGCTGCTCTCCTTCCGCTTGAACGATTCGTATGTCGTCCCCGGCGGCGGTGACTTCCCGGGCGGGGACGCCGCCTGGTTCGACAAGGTGCCCTCGAAATTCGCCGGCTGGGACGAGGCGCGCTTCAAGGCCGCTGGCTTCCGCGCAGTACCCGGCGCCGTCGTGCGCCAGAGCGCCTATGTGGCCCCCAGCGTCGTCGTGATGCCGAGCTTCATCAATGTCGGTGCCTATGTCGATAGCGGCACCATGGTCGATACCTGGGTGACGGTGGGTTCCTGCGCGCAGGTGGGGAAGAACTGCCACATCTCCGGCGGCGTCGGATTGGGCGGCGTGCTGGAGCCGTTGCAGGCCGGTCCCGTCATCATCGAGGATGATTGCTTCGTCGGCGCCCGCTCGGAAGTGGTCGAGGGCGTCGTCGTCGAAACCGGCTCGGTCATTTCGATGGGCGTCTTCATCGGCGCCTCGACCAAGATCATCGACCGTGCCACCGGCGAAGTGCATTACGGCCGCGTGCCGGCCTATTCGGTCGTCGTCCCCGGCTCGCTGCCGGGCAAGCCGCTGCCCGACGGTACGCCTGGCCCCAGCCTCTATTGCGCGGTCATCATCAAGCGCGTCGACGAAAAGACCCGCTCCAAGACCTCGATCAACGATCTGCTGAGGGACTGAATGATCGTGGACCCCGTCAGGCTTTCTCAGGATCTCATCCGCCGTCCTTCCGTCACCCCGAAGGATGAAGGCGCCATCGGCGTGCTGGAAGCGGCCTTGAAGTCGGCGGGGTTCACCAATCATCGTCTCCCCTTCGCGGCCCCCGGCACGGCGGAGATCCAGAACCTCTATGCCGTCACCAAAGGCGACCGGCCGGGCAGGAACATCTGCTTTGCCGGGCACACGGATGTCGTGCCCGTGGGCCACTTGGAGAGCTGGAGCATCGATCCCTTCGCGGCCGAGATCCAGAACGGCAAGCTCTATGGCCGTGGCGCTTCCGACATGAAGAGCGCCATCGCGGCCTTTGCCGCGGCTGCCGCCCGTTTCACGGCCAAGCGCCAGGGCAAGTTCGCCGGCGCCATCTCGCTCCTCATCACCGGTGACGAGGAAGGGCCGGCGGTCAACGGCACGAAGCCGGTGCTGGATTGGCTGGCCGGAAAGGGCTGGAAGCTCGACGCCTGCATCGTCGGCGAGCCGACCAATCCCACCAAGCTTGGCGAGATGGCGAAGATCGGCCGGCGGGGATCCTTCACCGGGCGCTTGACCGTCCACGGCATCCAGGGCCATTCGGCCTATCCGCATCTGGCCGACAACCCGATCCATCGCTTGAGTGCCATGATCGCGGCCCTCACTGTGCCGCTCGACGACGGCTCGGCGCATTTTCCGGCGACCAGCCTGCAATTCGTCACCGTCGATGTCGGCAATCCGGCGACCAATGTCATCCCGGCGGAAGCAAAGGCGGTCTTCAACTCCCGCTTCAACGATCTCTATACCGCCAAGAGCCTGGAGGCGGAGATTCGCCGCCGTCTCGACACCGTGGGTGGGCGCTACGACCTTACCTGCGAATGCTCGGGCGAATCCTTCCTGACGCCGCCGGGTGCACTCTCCGACTTGCTGGTCGCGGCCGTGAAAGCCGAGACCGGCCTGACACCGGAGCTCTCGACCACTGGCGGCACCTCCGACGCACGCTTCATCAAGAACTACTGCCCGGTGATCGAGTTCGGCCTCGCCGGGGCCACCATGCATAAGGTCGACGAACATGTGCCGGTCGCCGATATCGAGACGTTGAGCCGGATCTATGAACGCGTCCTCGACGCCTATCTCGATGCTTAGTGCTGTCGAAATTCGCGCAGCCCTCAAAGGGCTCTTCCTGCTGCTGCGCTTCGATGCCGGGTTCGTGAACTGGTTCGACCGCAGTCCCGCCGGCGCCAGGCGCTCCTTCCGCCTGATGCTGCCACTGCTGCCGCTCACCATTGCCCGCCTGTTCATGGTGGTCGATGCCGCACCCGATGTCAGCCCGATCATCGTCGCCACCAGCGTCGTCACCTATTACGTCCTGGGCTGGATCGCCTTTCCGCTGCTGCTCATTCTCGTCGGCCGCGCGCTCGAGCGCGAACCTCAGGCCATCGGCGCCCTGAGCGCCTATAACTGGCTCGGCTTCACGCTGTCGATCGCCGCTTTCGTGCTGGCCCTTCTCGGCCTCAGCGAGGCTTTGCGCGAGATTGCGGATTTTCTGCTGATGGCATTGGTCCTCGCCTCGCTCGTCTATGAGGCGTTCCTGCTCAATACGCTGACCGGTATCGGTTATTTCGGCGCCGGCTTGCTGGCCGTCATCGATTACATCGTGGCGCAGAGCCTGCTCATCGTGCTGCTGATCGCGCCGAAGATCATGATCCCGGTCGCCTGAAGCTCAGCAATCCTGCGGCAGGGTCAGGCTCTGCTTTTTCATGTCGATGCCGAAGCTGCATTCGTAAGGATGTTCCGGCGCCGAGCCGTCGCCATTGGCGCCATAGCAGACGATCCCGTTACCGTATTTGGAAAGCCTCCCCACGCATTCGTCCTCGATGGGCTCCATGGGGAAGGCATCCCACATCCGCTGCGCCGCATCGCCCGTCACGTAGAAAACGGCGATATCCTTGGGAGCGCCGTCGGGTGCATCGAGCGGCGCCAGCATGTCGAACTCGCCTTTGAGCGTGCTCGATGTCTGCTCCTGGGCGATGGCCGGCACATGATCGAAAGGACCGAAGAAGGCAACCCCACCTGCGAGCGCCGCGACGATACCCAGATAAAGCGCGCATTGCTTGCCGACATTCATGACCGGCTCCATGCGATTGGCGACAGGGTTCTGCCCGTCGCGATTGGCGGCAGGGTCTTGCTCATCGTGAGTGGCGGGCGACATTCAATTGGCCTGCTTGTTCTGTTTCTGGATCTTGCGCCATTTGGCGACGTTCTTGACATGGCCGTCCATGGTCTCGGCAAAGGCATGGCCGCCCGTGCCGTCGGCCACGAAGTAAAGCTCTTTGGTCTTCTTCGGGTGCAGCACGGCGGTCAAGGCCGCAATGCCCGGATTGGCAATCGGCGATGGCGGCAGGCCGGCAACGACATAAGTGTTATAGGGGCTGTCGAGCTTCAGATCCGCATAGGTGAGGTCGCGTCCCAAGGGCGCTTTCCCCAGCGTCACCGCATAGATCACGGTCGGGTCCGATTGCAGCGACATGCCCTTCTTCAGGCGGTTGTGGAAGACGGCGGCGACGCGCGCGCGCTCATCCCTCTGCCCCGTTTCCTTCTCCACGATCGAGGCCAACGTCACGGCCTGGCCGGGCGTTTCGACCGCGATATCCGTGTCGCGCTTCGCCCAAAGGGCTGCCAGCGTCTCGGCCATATTGGTCTTCATGCGCTCGATGAGCGCCCCGCGGCTGTCACCGCGCACGAAAAAGTAAGTCTCCGGCAGCAACGTGCCTTCGGCCGGCATCGGCGGCAGCGGCCCGTCGAGCAGCGGCGACTGGCCAAGAGCATCGAAGATCTCCTTGACCGTCCAGCCTTCCGCCAAGGTGATGCGGTGGAGGACCGACTTGCCTTCAATGAGCACCTGCATGGCGCCGCGGGGCGAGGCCGCCGTCGGAAAACGGAATTCACCGGCATGGAGCGGCTGCTCCTTCGAAAAGAACTTCACGCCGATCTTGAAGACCAGCGCGCTATCGATGACGCCTTCCTTGGCAAGGAGATCGGCAATGGCCCCGACACCGCTGCCCTTCGGAATCACCAGCACGGTCTCGTCCTTCAGGGGACCGTTGGCGTTGAAGGCGTTCCAGAACCAGGCAGCGCCGCCCCCGCCCACCAGCAGGATGAGGAACAGCAGGCCGCCGACGATTTCCGCCAGCGTCTTGCCGCTCAATTTCATGACAGCACCGACAGCATCATCATCACCAGGATGATGACGGGTGCCAGCATGGGAAGGTGACCGGTCATGGCGCGGGCGCCGCTCGGTTCCTTGCCGTCAGTTCACGCCCGTGAAGATGACGCAGGCATTGGTGCCGCCGAAACCGAAGGAATTGGAGAGTGCGGCGCGGATCTTGCGCTGCCTGGCTTGCTTGGGCGCCAGATCGATGTCGCAGCCTTCCGACGGATTGTTGAGATTGAGGGTCGGCGGCGCCACCTGGTCGCGCAAGGCAAGGATCGAGAAGATGCCTTCGACCGCGCCGGCAGCCCCCAGCAGATGCCCGGTCGCCGATTTGGTCGACGACATGGTGAGCTTATAGGCGGCATCGCCGAAGAGGCGCTTCACGGCGCCCAGCTCGATCTCGTCACCGAGCGGCGTCGAGGTGCCATGGGCGTTGATATAGTCGATGTCCTCGGGATTCATCTTGGCGCGCTTCAAGGCGGCGGTCATGGCGCGGAAGCCGCCATTGCCGTCTTCCGACGGCGCCGTGATGTGATAGGCATCGCCGGAAAGGCCATAGCCCACGACCTCGGCATAAATCTTGGCGCCGCGCTTCTTGGCGTGCTCGTATTCTTCCAGCACCACCATGCCGGCGCCTTCGCCCATGACGAAGCCGTCGCGATCCTTGTCCCACGGGCGCGAGGCCGCGGTCGGATCGTCGTTGAAATTGGTCGACATGGCGCGCGCCGAGCAGAAGCCGGCATAGCCGATGCGGCCGATCGTGGCTTCGGCACCGCCGGCCACCATCACATCGGCATCGTCGAGCGCGATCATGCGCGCGGCGTCACCGATGGCATGCGTACCGGTGGCGCAGGCCGTCACCACGGAATGGTTGGGCCCCCGGAAGCCGTATTTGATCGAGACGTGGCCGGAAACCAGATTGATGAGGCAGGACGGCACGAAGAACGGGCTGACGCGGCGCGGACCCTTTTCCTTGAGGATCAGCGAGGTGTCGTAAATGCCATTGAGGCCGCCGATGCCCGAGCCGATGAGGACACCGGTCCGGTCGAGCGATTCCTGATCGGTCGGCGCCCAGCCGGAATCGGCCACCGCTTCGGTCGCCGCGGCGATGCCCATGACGATGAACGGCTCCATCTTCTTCTGGTCTTTGGTGGAGACGTATTCATCCGGGTTGTACTTGCCGGACGATTTGTCGCCGAGCGGCACCTGGCCGCCGATCTTGCAAGGGAGATCCGAGACATCGAAGCTCTGGATGCCGCTGATGCCGGATTCGGCATTCAAGAGCCGCTTCCAAACATATTCGACGCCCACACCCAGGGGCGACACGATACCCATACCCGTGACGACCACGCGACGCATGATGTCCTCGCTCACTCTCTTGCAGTTACATTCTTAGCGGTAGACCGGCATGTCTCGAGGCGAAATATAGACGGTCCACAAATCGTTTGGGCCCCGAAACCGGGGCCCGCACGGAATTTCCAGTCTTTCCGGCCAGTGACGACGATCAAGGACTTGATCAACAGCATCGGCCGAAAGGATGTTCTTCAAGCAGACTTCGACTTGATGTAGTCGATGGCGTCCTTGACGGTCAGGATCTTCTCAGCCGCATCGTCGGGGATTTCGCAGCCGAATTCCTCTTCGAAAGCCATCACCAGCTCGACCGTATCGAGGCTGTCCGCGCCCAGATCGTCGATGAAGTTGGCACCTTCAGTGACCTTGGCTTCTTCCACGCCGAGGTGCTCGATCACGATCTTCTTCACGCGCTCAGCAACGTCGCTCATCTCTATGTCTTCCCTTGTTTGAGCCGGCCGTTTTATTCGGCCGACGGTCCTTGCAGTTGATACCCGAATTCCGCACCCGATTAACGGTTCCGTCCCGGCTGTCGGATGAATCAGAAAGTGTCAGTCAGCGGTCACTTAACACAACTCTCGGGGACTTGACCAGTAGCCCCAATGCGAGTCGACCCGATCACATAAAAATGTAATCAGATCATGGCCATACCGCCGTTCACATGGAGCGTCTGGCCAGTCACATAGGCCGCCTCGTCGCTGGCGAGATACACCACGGCGGCAGCGATTTCATCCGCATGGCCCAGGCGCCCGGCCGGAACCTTGGGCAGGATCTGGTTGCGCTGGTCGTCCGTGAGGGCGTCGGTCATCGCCGTTTCGATGAAGCCCGGCGCCACGCAATTGACCGTGATGGAGCGCGAAGCCAGCTCCTGGGCCAGTGCCTTCGACATGCCGATCATGCCGGCCTTGGCGGCGGCGTAATTGGCCTGGCCCGGATTGCCGGTCACACCCACCACCGAGGTGATGCCGATGATGCGGCCGAAGCGGCGCTTCATCATGCCGCGCATGGCGGCACGCGCCAGGCGGAAGCCGGCGGTGAGGTTGACGTCGATCACCTTCTGCCATTCCTCGTCCTTCATCCGCATCGCGATGTTGTCGCGCGTGAGGCCCGCATTGTTGACGAGGATGTCGAGCTTGCCCATGGCGGCTTCCGCATCCTTCAGCAACGCCTCGGTCGAAGCCGCGTCGCCGAGATCGGCGGCGAAGACATGGACCCGGTCCTTGAGTTCGCCTGCGAGCTTATCCAACGCATCGCGCCGCGTGCCGGCCAATGCCACCGTCGCGCCTTGGCTGTGCAGCGCCTTGGCGATCGAACCGCCGATGCCACCCGAAGCGCCCGTCACGAGCGCGGTCTTGCCGCTCAAGTCGAACATGTCTGATCTCCTAAACAATGCCTTCGCCTTCTTATCGTCGAAGGCAACGTAACGCTAACCGTCATGGCCGGGCTTGGCCCGGCCATCCACGAGTTTCTATCCGGCCGCACCAAACTCGTGGATGCCCGCACCAAGTGCGGGCATGACGTATTAATTCAAACGAGCACCTTCAGCGCCGCTTCGATATCGGCCGGAAGGCCGACCGATTGCGCCTCGATTTCCTTGTCGATGCGCTTCGCCAGGCCGGCCAGCACCTTGCCGGCGCCCAGTTCGAAGACGTGGGAAACGCCCAATGCCTTCATCTTCTGCACACTCTCGCGCCAGCGCACGGTGCCGGTCACCTGATCGACCAGCAGCTGGCGAATGGTGGCGGGATCCGAGACGGGTGCCGCCGTCACATTGGCGATGACGGGCACGACCGGCATCTTGATATCGGTCTTGGCCAAAGCTTCGGCCATCGCCTCCGCCGCCGGCTGCATCAGCGGGCAATGGAAGGGTGCGGAGACCGGCAGCATCACCGAACGCTTGGCACCAGCTTCGAGCGCCAGCGCGCCACCGCGCTCGACCGCAGCCTTGGCGCCGGAGATGACGACCTGGGAGGGATCATTGTCATTGGCGACCGCGCAAACCAGCTTGGTTTCTTCCGCGGCCTGCGCCGCCACTTTCTGCGCGCGCGTCAGATCGAAATTGAGGAGCGCTGCCATCGCCCCCTCGCCGACCGGCACAGCTTTCTGCATCGCCTGGCCGCGCAGCTTCAAGAGGCGCGCGGTATCGGCGAGCGTGAAGGCACCGGCAGCGGCCAGCGCCGAATATTCACCCAGAGAATGACCGGCGACGAAACTCGCTTTGTCGGCCAAGCGGAATTTCCCTTCCGTCTCCAGCACACGCAGCACCGCAAGGCTGACCGCCATCAGCGCCGGCTGCGCATTCTCGGTCAAGGTGAGTTCGCCTTCCGGCCCCTCGAACATCAATTTGGAGAGCTTCTGCCCCAGCGCGTCATCGACTTCTTCGAACACGAGACGGGCGGCGCCGAAGGCCTCGGCCAAAGCCTTGCCCATGCCGACAGCCTGCGACCCCTGGCCCGGGAACACGAAAGCGCGCATCAGGTTTGCCTCCTTTGGGAGATCAGGTGGGAGATCTTTGGGAAATAGAGTGCGGCGCTTAGAGCCCAGGTCGTGGCCCGGCGTCAAGCACTGGACCGACAGAAGAAGGCGCAGTACAACAAATCCACGACAGGAACAAATCATGGACAAGGTGACGCAAAACGGCAGCTGTCATTGCGGCGGCATCAAATTCGAGGTCGAGGGGACTTATGGCGACCTCATCGAGTGCAATTGCAGCCACTACCGGCGCAAAGGCTACCTGCTGTGGTTCGTGTCGAAGGACCAGCTGAAGCTTGCGACGCCGGAAAGCGCCATGAGCACCTACAAGTTCAACCGCCGCGTCATCGACCACCATTTCTGCCCCACCTGCGGCTGCCCCCTTCGGCTTCGGCACGGTACCGGACGGGACCGTCACCGCGGCTATCAACGTCCTACCTCCGTCACGCCCGGGCTCGTCCCACCTCCGTCATGCCCGGGCTCGTCCTACCTCCGTCATGCCCGGGCCCGTCCTACCTCCGTCATGCCCGGGCTTGTCCTACCTCCGTCATGCCCGGGCTTGTCCCGGGCATCCACTCTCGCAAGCGGCACCCCTGGATCCCCGCGACTTCGCCCGGGGATGACGGTTAGGAAGAGTATGTTCTTAGAATGTTCTTGACAAGTCACTAGGAATTTGATACTAGTAGAGCTGTGCACACATCACCTCCGGTCCCCAGCCGGAACCGCTCGGTTGTCTCGGCGCAAGCCCCTTTGGGCGCAGGCCGCCATATCGGCTTCCTTTTAATGGGAGCAACCCAGGTTGCGGG
>JACPDN010000007.1 GCA_016183985.1 Pseudomonadota bacterium
CCTAGAGCCATGGGGTCACAAGGGCTCTCTCGCGGGCTGTCGAGGAATCTCAGCCCCCGCCGGATCCGATGCGGTGACCGGATTCCCCTTCGGTGCTGCAGGCAGCAGCACCCGTCACGGCCGAAACGCACGGCCGGCACATCTGCCCGAGCGGTGTCGCGTGGGGATCTAAAAGAGAAAGAGGAAACTGGATGGAGAAAGTCATCGCTACCCCCCTCTCCCTAACCCTCCCCCACGCCGACGCATGTCGGCATGCGCCGACTGTGGGGAGAGGGAATTGGAACGAGGTGGTCGGTGCGAGTTCGGTGAGAAAGCCCTCTCCCTTCAGGGAGAGGGTTGGGAGGGGGGCGCCAAGGGGCGGGTGCCTGGCACGCGCCTACCCCAGCAACGCCTTCGCCGTCGCTTCGTCGGTGATGAGGCCGTTGAGGATGCCGCCCTTTAACGCAGCGCGGATGGCTATGACCTTGGCGGGGCCAAGGGCGGCGCCGACGGTCAAGGTCTCGGCAGGGACACGATGTGGAACGGAGGTCACGCGCTTGTTGGTGCCGGCGTCGATGACGCGCCCCTCGGCATCGAAGGCCCAGGCAGTCACTTCGCCCACGGCACCGAGGCGCATCAGTTCGAGGAGTTCGTCACGCGTGATGAAGCCGTCGACATGAACCTGCGCACCCTGATCGATCTGGCCGATGCCGACGAGACGGAGATCCGCATTCTCCGCTATCGTGCGCACGCGTGTCACCGCGGCGATGCGCAGGAGCTGCTCGCGCTCGGTTTCGGAAGACACAAAAACGGGCAGCGGCATCGGGTAATGCCGCGCCTTGGTGAGATCGGCAAGGCGCGCCAGCGGATCGAAGAAGCTCGCCGAGCCGTCGGGCGAGATGTTGCCGACCAGCGAGACGACCTGATGATTGGGGCAATCCATCGGCGCCAATTGCTCGACCGCCGCACGCATGACGCGGCCGGTACCGATGGCGATGATGACCGGCTTTTCCGAGCGCAGGGTCTGTTCGAGCAAGGCGGCGGCGCGCTCGGCGAGGCCCGCAACGTTCAGCGGATTGGCAAGATCGGTCGGCGCTACTTCGCAATATTGAAGGCCGTAGAGATCCTTCAGGCGCCTCGCCAGTTCCATGCAGGCGGCGATGGGATGTTCGAGGCGGAAGGTGATGAGCCGTTCCGAGAGGCAGAGCGAGACGAGACGTTGCGCCGTGGCGCGCGAGACTTTCAGTTTCTTTGCAATCTCGTCCTGCGTATGGCCGGCGATGTAATAGAGCCAACCGGCACGCGCGGCATCGTCAAGGCGCGAGCTTTCGCCGTCATTGGCCATGACCCACACCCGCGACGGTTCTCAGAGCCCGCTCGATCTCGCTCATATGCTGAAAGACACGATCGGCACCCGCCGCGCGCAGGTGGGCTGCACCGTCGCGATCCCGGTAATGGCTGCCGCCGACAAACCCCCAGACACTCATCCCCGCCGCCTTCCCCGCCGTGACGCCGCTGGCGCTGTCCTCGATCACCAGACACGCCCTTGGCTCGCGCTGCATCGTCTTGGCCGCCAGCAGGAAGAGATCCGGCGCCGGTTTGGCATGGACAACCATGCCGGCCGTGAAGATGCGGTTCTCGAAGTAGGGGTAAAGTCCGACCAAGTTCAAGGAGAATTCGATGCGCCCGATATCGCTCGAAGAAGCAAGGCAATGCGGAATATCGAGTGTCTTCAGGAGCGTTTCGATATGCGGCATGGCGGCAAGATCGGAGGCAAACGCGTTGCGGATATCGGTTTTGAGATCGGTGACGAAGCTTTCCGGCATCGCCCGGCCGAGCCTGGCTTCGTAATGGCGTGCGACCTCGGCGAGACTGCGCCCTAAGAAGCGTTGCATGACGCTAGCCAAATCGATCTCGATGCCGTGGCCAACGAGTTGCCGCTGCACGGCACCGCAGGCCAGCACTTCGCTGTCGATCAACACGCCGTCGCAATCGAAGATGATCAGGTCGAATGCCGCCATGGCTGTGGCCGGTGTCGCACGTTCTTTCTATGTTCTTATCCATTAGAGCATAGCGCAGCGGCGTGAACAATCGCTCAGCTCCAACGACAGCAGGCGGGCTCGCGACTGGCGGGCTTGTGACGATAGCCGGGCTTTGGCAGGGTGGGGCAAGGTCGATTCAATTTACCGACACGATGGCGGGGCAAGAATGACGAAGAAGAATGCGCAGGCGAAGACAAGCCCGCGCCGACCGGTAGAGACGATCCTGGTAACCGGTGCCGGCGGGCTGCTGGGCCGACGGCTCGTCGAGCGCCTGCTGCTATCTGGTCGCGACGTCGTCGCCGTCTATCGCAGCAAACCCGCCGATTTGCCGAGCACAACCGGCGCAAGGCTCCATCCCGTAACACTCGACCTAACGAAGAAAGGCGGTGTCGCCAGGCTCATCGCGACGCTCGCCAAGATGCGCTGCGACGTCACCGGCATCGTGCATTGCGCACGCAGCCGCACCAACCTTGCCATCGACCGGCTGCCGACGCGCGAGCAATGGTCGAACGAGTTCGAGCTCGGCGTAAGCGTTGCGCATGAGCTGGTTTACGAGATGGCGGCATTGCCGGAGACAAAGCTGCGGCGCGTGGTGCTGGTGGGATCGATGTACGGTGTCGTCGCCGTCTCGCCACATCTCTACCCCAAGGGCATGACACCGCCGCCCTTGCATTACGGAGTCACGAAGGCGGCGATGGTGCACCTCACCAAGGAACTCGCCGTGCCGCTTGCGGCGCGCGGCATCAATGTCAATGCCGTCTCGATCGGTGGGATCGAAGGCCGCACAGGGGCCGCCTTCAAGCGGCGCTATCGCCAGCTTTGCCCGCAGGGCCGCATGCTGAGCGTCGACGAAGCGGCGGCACCGATCGAGTTCCTGCTCAGCGACGCCGCCGGCGGCATCGTCGGCCACAACCTCGTCGTCGACGGTGGCTGGTCGATCTGGTGAGCAGACAGCCTAAGCTGCCCGTCTAAGCCGCAGGCCGCTTGGCCACGAGATCGCGCACGAATTGCTCGAAGCGGGCCGACGCGGTGACATCCTTTTCGACCAGCGAATGGCGACTGAAGCGCGCGAGCCGCTGCTCCTCGGTTCCCTTGGCGGGCAGCTCGCCGGCGAGCGCGCGGTCGAGAAGGCCAGCAAGATCCTGCGGCGAGCCCGGGAAATAGCAGACTGCGGCATCGTCCGGCTTATCGGGATGCAGCAGGGTCGCCGACGGATCGCGATCTGAATCAGCCCAGACCGGCACCGCCACCGCGCAATGACCGAGCAGGCCTTCCAGCACGGCAAGTGTGTTGAAGCCGATGATGAGCCGCGATTTGCTGACGATTTCCGGCAATGGCGTGTCGGCCGTGATCTCGATGCCGAGGGCAGCGAGATTCGGCTCGATGGCGTGGATATAGCCGTCCTCGTTGCGCTTCTTGATCTTGATGATGAAATGAAGACGCTGCGCCGCTGGCAGCTTCTGCTGGGCGGCCGCCGCCTTGGCGACCACGCGCAGCACGTCGCGGAAGTTTTCCGCCGCATATTGCACCTGGGCCGGATCGCCATAGGCCATCAGGGTCACCCAGCGGCGCTCGTTCAAGGGCGCCAGCGCATAGTCGCGCCAGGCGTCGTAGCGCGGCCAACCGGTCACGCGTACTTCGGCATCGCGTAGCGCCGGTTGCGCGCTGAGAAACTCGCGGCAGATCGGCGACGCGACGGCGCAGCCGGCGCCGTTGAAATAGAAGTGACCTTTGGCGTAGACGTCGTTCACATATTCGCGCCCACGACCGATACCGTAGCTTTCACGGGAGAGAGCAATGAAGGGAATGCCGAGCTTGCGGCAAGCCAGACGCAGGGATTCATCCTGCCAGTAATCGGTATTGGCGGCGGCGACCGCATCGATGCGATGGATCTTCGACGCCGCTTGGAGAAAGGCTACGCCGAAGGCTTCGAGATGCGGCTTCAGCGCCAGGAGATCGTGTTGCAGGTCGTACCAGAGATGCGATTGCCGCTGCCATCGCGGCGCCACCCATTTCTCTTGCGCGCGTTTCACCGGCACGACATGGATGCATGGAAAGTTGAGATCGGCGCGCTTCTGCAGTTCGGCGATATCCTTGGCGAACAAAGCGCGCTTCAGGCACAGCACCGTCGGCCGATCGGGGCGCGTCTCGCCCCATTCGATGTGACGCACAAGAGCGCGGCCGGCGCGGGCAAAGCCGCCGGTCCAGCTATCGAAGCGAACGATGAGGGCAGCGACGGACATGCAACTAGATCGACTGCTTCCAGTCGAAGCGCCGGCACAGTTCCGCCGACACCTGGGCACCAGCGGCCGCCTTGATGGCGGGATCGATATCAGCCCACTTGTCGGCCGACTTCTCGCTGAAGATGTTGTTCTTGCCGACGGAATCATCGGGCAACTTGATCCACGATTCCTTGAACGGAACGTCGTGGAAGGTAAGGACGCGGCGGATATAGGCCTTCGGATCCCCGGAGAATTCTTCATATTTCGTGATGAGGATGTCGAGCGGCGGGTTGTCAGCAGCAAGCGCCAGCCAGCTTTCGATCCAGGAGACCTGGCGCGGCAGATAGTTCTCTACCTGCCAGGCAAGGCGGTCCTGGAACGGGCGCGTCGCGTAATCCGCCGGCATCGGCATCTCGCAAGTGAGAAGTGCCCCCGGCATACCGCGGGTCTCGATGAAGCGGTCGACCATCTTGGTCCAGGACACGATCGAATAGCGCGGGTCACGGATATGCAGCACGACCTTCTTGATGCCGACGCCCGCGATGGAATCGAGCAGATGGCGACGCGCCGGCAGATGTTCGCGGCAGACAGCATTCCCTTGGGCGAAGGCTTTGAGCTCCTTATAGCGGATCGCCGCATCAAAGACGCCGCCGGCACCGATGCGCGTGAACGGCACCTGCAGCGTCTTGCGGAAAGCGCGGTGGAGGAAAGTGCTGCCGGATTTCGGCTGCGCGAAAAGCAGGATCGGCGGCAGGCGCGTGCCATGGGCAGGATAGGTGGCGGCATCGAGCTTCGCCGTCGCCGCCTCGCCGAGGCGCTGGGCGAAGCGATAGACCTTCTTGGCGGTCTTTTTGGAAAGAGACATGTCGCGAAGATCCTTATCTGTTCACGTCGCGCGGGCTTGGGTCAGGCCCTGGGCTTGGATCAGGCCCTGAGCTTGGGCCATCGCCTTCGCCAACGCCAGATCCTCTGGCGTGTCGATATCGATGGCGGCGCGCCAATCCATTGGCCAGAAACGGTGGCCGGGTCCGTAGAAGGTTTTCGATTTCATCAGCGGTGCAACGCGGGCGAGCCAGATGGCACCCGACGGGCAATAGACGGTTTCCAGATCCTGCGAGCGCATGGTCATGGCGTGTGGATGCAGGGGGCTGGGCGTTCCATCCTTGCCGATCGAGATCGCCCACCACGGATTGAGCGGCCCGTAATCGGTACAGGTCAGCTGGAAATCACTGTTGACCTGTTGGAAGGACGCGACGCAATCGCGCACATGGGTGGCGTTGCGCAAGGGACAGGTGGGAAGGAGCTGCATCACCAGATCGGCGGGCTTCCCGCGATGCGCCGCGAATTGCTCCAGTGCTTCGATGGTGGCGAGCGAGACGGGCGAATGATCGTCGCCGGTCCTCTGACGTAAGAACGGCACCTCCGCACCATGGGCGCGCGCGATCTCGGCGATCTCAGGATCGTCGGTGCCGACAAGGACGGTCTCGAACAGGCCGCTCTCCTTCGCCGCCGCGATCGACCAGGCGATGAGGGGTTTTCCGAGAAAGTCGACCACGTTCTTCCTGGGGATGCGGCGCGAGCCGCCACGGGCCGGAATGATGGCGATGCTGTTGGGGATGGCACTCATGCAGCGCGGCCCCGCTCGATGATGTCGGTGACGGCGAGGGTGCGGGCAAGGTCGAAGCGCCGCTCACGTTTGCGGACACCGGCACAGAATTCGCCGAGCGCCGTGCGGAAAGCGGTGAAGGAATCGCTGAAGGTGAGATGGGTGAAGCCACTCTCACCATGGAGGGTGAGAGCGATCGGCGCCGAGAGCGCGCCGAGGGCCGCAAACTGAGCGCTGAGGCCCTCCGCTTTCCAGGCGACGGAGACAAGGTGCTCGTTCCCTTGCGTGAGCGCCGCCACCTCATCGGGGGCGCGAGTCAGTCCCAGGAGCTGCAACGCCGGCTCGATGACATGGACGGCGTAGGTATCCCAGTATTTGGGCGTGACGCCGCGAATATGACGGATGCGGCCGAGCCGTGCGGCTTCTGCCGGCGTCGGCTTCATCTCCGCCGCCCAGACGACCGCCGTGCCGGTGAAGATCTGGCCGGGATAGATTTCCGCCGACAGGATCCGCTCGGCGGCAGCGCGATTGAGTGCCAGTGGCTTGTCGATATAGACGGGAAGGCCTGCCTTCAGAAACGGCAGTGCGAAGCGTGCATGATTCTCGGCATCGTCGCGGGCAAGGAGCAGGCCGTCGATTTGGCCGATCATTTCTTCGGGCTCGGCCACGATATTGGGGATGAGGCTCGCCGCGGCGATAGCTTTCGCCTCCGCCGCGTCCTGGCTCCAGACATGCGTGACGGTGGCGCCGGCCAAGCGATCCTCGGGGAAGTGGCGTTGGCTGAGATAAGCGGGAATGCCGGGATAGGGGCAGTCTGCCATCGCGGCGGCGTCATAGCCGTTGCAGATCGCGGCCCAGGAGAAGGGATGGCCGTTCCCGGGACTGCTGCCGACGATCCCGAGCCGCAGGATATTGGGCTCGATATTTGGAACAATTTGCGACATGCCACCGGCGCCCGAGCCCCAAGCCGATCGCGTATCACGCGACTGTTGCGGGCAAATGCGAATTCCTGTCAAATCCGGGCCTAATAACCCATTCAGGTCAGAGTTTGTCAATGAACAACAGTGCCGGCGCCGCTGGCCAAAGGGCACCCGCCCATTTCGTCCTAGGCTCGGTCCAGCTCGGCGCCCAATACGGCAAGCTGCGCAAGTTCAATTTCCCGACTCATGACGAGGCGGTGGCGCTGATGCGGCGTGCCGCCGCGTGGGGTGTCCGCGAATTCGACACGGCGCGCAATTACGGCGAAGCGGAGGTGCGGCTGGGCGCGGCTTTCGACCCGGCGACGCATCCCTTGCCCGCAGGCGCCCGCATCGTCACCAAGCTGCATCCGATGCAGCAGCTGCCGGCCGATCTGAGTGAAAGCGAGGCACGCAAGGCGGTCGATGACAGCATCGCCGCTTCGCGCCGGTCGCTCCGGATGGAGCGGCTGCCCATCGTCATGCTGCATCTTGCCTATCTGCGCCACGCCTGGAACGGGGCCGCCTGGGCGCGGCTGCTGGAGCTCAAGGCGGAAGGGGCGATCGGGGAGCTCGGCCTCTCGGCCGTGACGCCCGAAGAGGCGATCAGTTTCCTCGACGATCCGCTCATCAAGCACATGCAGGTGCCGATCAACATCCTCGATCCGCGCTGGGCGCAGCTGGGTGCCGCCGAAAAATTTGCGACGCGGCCTGACATCACCGTGCATGCCCGCTCGATCTTCCTGCAGGGTGTGCTGTTCGAAAAGGCGGTCAGCGGCTGGCCGCCCAAGGCCGCGGAAGTGCCGGCGCTGATCGCCTGGCTCGACGAGGCCGCGCGCCGCTTTACGGGTGGGAATGTGGCGCAACTGGCGGTGAGCTATCTCAGGGGTCTGGGCTGGCTCGACGGATTGGTGGTGGGCGTCGAGAGTGAGGCGCAACTCGCGGACAATCTCAGGCTCTTCGACGCCGCCCCTCTGAGCGCCGATGCCGTTGCCGAAATCGACCGCACGCGGCCGGCCTTCAACGAATCCCTGCTCGATCCCGGGAAATGGTGAGGCGCTATTTCTTCACGATCCATTCGTGCTGTGGATCGTTCTTGAAGCACCAGCGGCGCTCGGGGCCGGCCATCACGTTAAGGTAATAGAGGTCGTAGCCGTGCGGGGCGCCTACCGGGTGATAGCCTTCGGGCACCATCACCACATCGCCGTCTTCCACCGCCATGGTCTGATCGATGGAGCGGTTGTCGGTATAGACGCGCTGGAAGGCGAAGCCTTGTGACGGGTTGAGACGGTGATAATAGGTCTCCTCGAGTTTCGTCTCAGCGGGAGCGGCTGACGTGTCGTGCTTATGCGGCGGATAGGAGGACCAATTGCCGCCGGGTGTCACGACCTCCACCACCAGCAGGCTGTCGGCGGGCGCCGTTTCGGGGAGGATGTTATAGACATGGCGGACATTGCTGCCCTTGCCGCGTTCCTCATAGCCCACATCCTTCGGCGCAATGAGACGCACAGGTGAACTCCCCTTGCCGCCCGGCGCCGAACAGATTGCGAGTTCGACATCGCCGATCGCCGTTGCGTGACAGGGAATGCCGGCGGGCGCGTAGACGGAATAAGGCGCCTTTCCCTCGAAGGGCGAGTTGCGTTCGCCGATATTGCGGAAGGTTTCATTGCCGGCGGCGATATCGGCACGGCCGGCGACGAGCACGAGGCAATGCTCGCGCCCATCGGCTGGCACGTCGATCTTCTGGCCGTCTTTCAGATGAAAGAGATCGAAGCCGACATGGCCCCAGCCCGCACTCTGCGGCGTGATGTGATGCACGAGGCCAGTGGCGTCGGGCGCCTTCGACTTCACCAATAGATCGCGCTGGGCCATGCTCGGACCTCTATCCTTCAGCCAACGACTTTCAGCTTGGCAGCCTTGGCGACGCTACGCAAATGGGCGTTGCCGAGTTCGGCATAGATCTTCGGATTGAAAAGGCGGGGATCCTGCTCGGCCTCCTGCACCAGCCAGCCTTTGTAACCGGCCTTGGCGAGATGGCCCAGCACCTTTGCATACTCGACGATGCCGTCACCGGGCGCGGTGAAGAGGCCGCAGAGCACGGCTTCGGAGAAGCTGGTGTCGCGGCGCCGGCAGGCTTCGAGCGCATAGCGGCGCACGTCCTTGCAATGGACATGCTTGATGCGACTGGCATGCTTCTTGGCGACGGCCACGGGATCGCCGCCCGCCACGGTCATGTGACCGGTGTCGAGCAGAAGGCCCACTTCATAGCCGGTGTTTTCCATCAGGCGGTCGACATCCTGCTGGCTTTCGATCGGCGTACCCATGTGATGATGGACCGCCATCTGCACGCCCTGCTCCAACATGTAATCGGCCACCTCGGTCATGCGGATGCCGAGTTTCTTCCATTCGGCGGCACTGGTGACCTTCGGGCGCTGCGAAAAACCGGCGCCGACATTGAGCACGATATCGCCGGTCGTTTCGGCAAAGACCATGACCTTGGCGCCGCAGCCCTTCATGAGGGTGAGATGATCCTGCATCGCCGCGATTTCTTCCTTGGTATCGCGGGCGAGGAGCCGCGCCGAGTACCAGCCGGAAACGAGCTTCAAATCGTGCCTGTCGAGGAGGCTTTTGAGCTTCTTCGGTTGCTTGGGGTATTTGCGCCCCAATTCGACGCCGCTGAAGCCGGCTTCGCGCGCTTCGGAGAGCAGCGTGTTGAGCGGGATGAGGTCGCCGAGCCAGCCCATGCAATCATTGGTCCAGCCGATCGGGTTGATGCCGAGAGTGACGGTCATGATCTGATGCTTCCGTTATGTTGCTGTTTCATTTTTGACCCGTCAGGGCCTTTTCGTATTTGGCGCGAGCGGCGTCCACTTGGCTCCGCGTCGATACCTCCGGCACCGGTACATCCCACCAGGCGCCGCCATCGGACGTCGACTCGAGCGGGTCGGTATCGATGACGATGACGCTGGTGCGGTCGCTCTTCTTGGCGCGTTCGAGAGCCGCTTCGAGATCGGCGATGCTCGCCACTTTCTCGGCGATCGCACCCATGGCGCGGGCATGCGCCGCGAAATCGATTTTCACATCGCGCACGCGCTTCACGTCTTCAAAGAGATTGTTGAACGGCCTGCCGCCGCAAGCCTGCTGCAGGCGGTTGATGCAACCGAAGCCGCTGTTATCGGTGACGACGATGTCGAGCTTCGCTCCCATCATGACCGAGGAGACGATCTCGGAATTCATCATCAGATAGGAGCCGTCGCCCACGAACACGATGACGCGGCGGTCGGGGTGCGCGAGCTTTATCCCGAGACCGCCCGCGATCTCATAGCCCATGCAGGAATAGCCGTATTCGAGGTGATAGCCTTCAGGCCTATGCGCCCGCCACAGTTTGTGGAGCTCACCCGGCATGCCGCCGGCCGCGTTGATCATGATATCCTCAGGGGTGGCCGACCGGTTGACGGCGCCCAGCACCTGCGCATCGGACGGAAGCGCGTTGGCGGCATTGGCCTTGGGTGAGGTGCGCGCATCGACGACAGCATTCCACGCCTTGACACCTTCTTTCGCCTTGGCCGTCCAGCCCTGGGGCACTTTCCAGCCTGAAAGCGCGCCCTGCAGCGAATAGAGGCCGGCGCGGGCATCGGCCACCAGCGGCATGGCATTCTGCTTCACGGCATCGAAGCTTGCGGTGTTGAGCTGGATGAGTTTCGCATTCGTGCCCCAGAGGATATGCGAGCCAGTGGTGAAATCCTGCAGGCGCGTGCCGATGGCAAGGATGCAATCGGCGGCACGCGCGAGGTCGTTGGCAGCGGTGGTGCCGGTGACGCCAATGCCACCCATCTGCAGCGGATGATTCCAGGGGAGCGTGCCCTTTCCCGCCTGCGTTTCCGTGACTGGAACGCCATGACTGTCCGCGAATTGTGCGAGCGCCTCACCCGCTTTGCTGTATTTGACACCACCACCGGCGATGATGAGCGGTGCCTTCGCGGCGCGCAGCGCATCGACCGCACGGACCAGTTCGGTGGCATCGGGCGCCGGGCGACGCCAGTGATGGAGCTTCTTCTCGAAAAAGCTTTCCGGGTAGTCGAAGGCCTCGGTCTGCACATCTTGCGGCAGGCAGAGCGTCACGGGCCCGCATTCCACCGGGTCGGTGAGGATGCGCATGGCTTGCGGCAGGCTGGTGAGGAGCTGGTCGGCGCGCGTGACGCGGTCCCAATAGCGCGAGACGGGCTTGAAGCAATCATTGGCCGAGAGTGTCGCGTCCTGGAAGCTTTCGATCTGCTGCAGCACCGGATCCGGGCGGCGGCTGGCGAAGATATCACCGGGGAGCAGCAGCAACGGCAGGCGGTTGACATGGGCGACAGCGGCGGCGGTCACCATGTTGGTGGCGCCGGGACCGACCGAGGTGGTGCAGCCTAAGATGCGGCGGCGGTGATGCGCCTTGGCAAACGCCACGGCGGCATGCGCCATGGCCTGTTCGTTCTGGGCGCGATAGGTTGGAAAGTCGTCGGCGACGTCGGCCAAGGCTTCGCCGAGCCCGGCCACATTGCCGTGGCCGAAGATCGCGAACATGCCCGCAAGGATCGGTTGCCGCACCCCGTCGATCTCGATCTCCTGCGCGCGAAAATAACGCAGCAGGGCCTGGGCCATGGTCAGTCGGATGGTCTTCATGACGGTTGTTCCTTCAAGCCACGGCCCGGCCGCCCCGAGCGCCGCGCCAGACATCGATCAGGCGACGATAGCGCGCGGCGACCTCAGTGACGAATTCGGAATCTGTGAGGCGGTCCTGCAGCCATTGTTCCGCTGGCTGGGAAAAGACCGAGCGGCCGATGGCAAAGCCCTTGCAGATCGGCTGTGTCGCGGCAGCGGTGAGGGTCTTCACCAGGTCCGGTTCCGGCGCATCGAGGCCCAAAAGCAGGACACCCCGGCAATCGGGATCGCGGGCGCGGACGATGTCGGAGATCGCGTTCCAGCCAGCCTGGTCGTCGGGCGCGGCGAGCTTCCACCAATCGGGTTTCAGGCCCAGATCGTAATAGCGGCGGATCATGGCGGCGACGGTCTGGCCATCGCCCGGCCTGGTCTTGTCGGGGATGATCTCCAGCAGCAGCTCGTGCCCGCTCTGCCGGCAGGCGGCAAAGAGCGCCAGCAAGCGGTCTTCCTGCGGCGCGCTGATCTCAGGCCCGTCGCTGGGCTTTTGATAGACGAGGCATTTCACCGTGTGCTCGACCGGCCATTCGCGCAAGACGCCGCCGATATCGCGACCGCCTTCGAAGATGAGGGGGATCTGTTCGGGAAGCTCGACGGGGCGCGCGATCCAATGGCCGCGGCCCGTGGCATGGGCGAGAACATCGCCGCCGAAGCGATCGTCGAGGATGATGCCGAAGGCTGGGTCCGCGCCGAAGGCATTGTCGGCAGCATCATAGATGAGGCGCTTCAAGACCGGGATGCGTGTTTGCGAAGCGCCCACGCGCTTGGCGAGGCGTTCCAATTGCACGCGATGATCGAAAGCGAGGGCGCAGATTTCCGGCGAGACGGGACGGCGCGTCGTCGCCCAATGGAGATCGTTGAGCGCTGCATCCTTGCGCAAGGCGTGTTCATTGCTGCCGTTCTCAAGGAAGTGCTTGAGTTCGCGCCAGGTGGGGCTCGCTGGCGCACAGCCATGGCGCGAGACGACGAGCGCGCCGCAGGCATTGGCCATGCGCATGGCATTTTCCAGTGTCTCGCCGCCGAGCAGGCCGCGCAGGAAGCCGCTCATGAAGCCGTCGCCAGCGCCGAGCACATTATAGACCTCGACCGGGAAACCGTTATCGACCAGGGCGCCGTCGATGGTCGCGGGGATCGCCTCCGGATAGGCGACGCAGCCCAAGGGCCCGCGCTTCATGACGATGAGGGCGGGTGTTTTGGCGCGGATGTTGCGCAAGGCGATAAGTGTGTCGGTGGAACCGCCGGCGATGTGCACTTCCTCCTCCGTCCCCACGACGATGTCGCAATCGGGCAGGATGGATTGGAGATGCTCGGTCACGGCCGCACTATCGACGAAGCGGATCTCGCCGGTGCCATGCCCGCCGATGCCCCAGAGGACCGGGCGGTAATCGATGTCGAGGATCGTCACCGCCTTGTTGGCGCGCGCCAGCTGCATCGCGCAGCGGCTGGCGGCGGCGAGATTGGGTTTCGACAGATGCGTGCCGGTCACCAGCACGGCTCGCGCCTCGTTGATGAAAGCGGGGTCGATGTGGCCCGGTTCCAGCGCCATGTCAGCGCAATTCTCGCGGTAGAAGATGAGCGGGAAATGTTCCTTGTCGCGGATGCCGAGGATGACGAGGGCGGTGAGGCGCGTCGGATCGGTCGCGACACCGCGCGTGTCGACGCCTTCTACTGCCAATTGCTCGCGGATGAAGCGGCCCATATGCTCATCGCCCACGCGCGTGATCACAGCGGATTGGAGGCCGAGGCGCGCCGCCCCCACGGCGATGTTGGTGGGGCAGCCGCCGACATATTTGGCAAAGCTCGCCATGTCTTCGAGCCGCCCCCCGGCCTGCTGGCCGTAGAGGTCGACGGAGGAACGCCCGATGGTGATGATGTCGAGCTTGCGTTCGTTCTTCGGCGGGAACTTCATGCAGCACTCGCGGCCTTCAATTCCGCTTCGAGATCGACCAGTTCCTTGCCGCCCGCCATCATTTCCAGCACCGCATCGCGTGACACATCGGATTTATGGAAGGTGCCGATGGAGCGGCCACGGTTGAGGATGGTGAACTCATCCGCCACCGGATAGGCGTGATGGACATTGTGGGTGATGAAGATGACGGCAAGCCCCCGCGCCCGGGCACGCACGATGATGCGCAGGACCACCGAGGCCTGATGGACGCCCAGCGCCGAGGTGGGCTCGTCGAGGATGAGGACGCGGGCACCGAAATGAACGGCGCGGGCAATGGCCAGGCATTGCCGCTCGCCGCCCGACAAGGTGCCTACGGCTTGCGTCGGATCACGCACATCGATGCCGAGATCCTTCATTTCCTTTCGCGTCGTCTCGCACATGTAATCCCAGTCGAGGCGGCGGAAGGGGCCCTTCCCTGTCGTCGGCTCGCGTCCCATGAAGAAATTGCGGGCGATGCTCATCAGCGGCACGGTGGCGAGATCCTGGAACACGGTCGCGATGCCACGGTCCAAGGCATCGCGCGGCGAATCGAGGATGACCGGCGTGCCGTCGATCAGGATCTTGCCTTCGCTGGGCTTGTGCACGCCGGACAAGGTCTTGATCAGCGTCGATTTTCCCGCACCGTTATCGCCGAGAAGGCAGAGAACCTCCCCTGCCTTGGCGGCGATGGACACATCGCGCAAGGCGATGACAGTGCCGAAGAATTTGCTGACATGCTCGAGCGCGAGGACGGCTTCAGTCATGATTCACCTCACCGCGATCCCGTCACGCGCTTGCGGACGTAATTGTTGAAGAGCACCGCCACCAGCACCATGATGCCGAGAAAAACCTTGAACCAATCGGTATCGACGCCGGTATAGAAGATGCCCATCTGCACCGTGCCGAAGATGAGCGCGCCGAAAGAGGCACCGACCGCCGAGCCATAGCCGCCGGTCAGAAGCGTGCCGCCGACAACCACGGCGATGATCGCCTCGAATTCCTTCTGCGTGCCGCGGAGCGTGTCGGCGGAGCCGGAATCCAAGACCTGGATCGCCGCAAAGAGCGTGCCGGTCATGGCCATCGCCATGAAGAGCAGGATTTTGACGCGCGCCACGGGCACGCCGACATTGCGGGCGGCCACGGGATCGCCGCCCGTCGCGAAGATCCAATTGCCAAAGCGCGTGCGCAGCAGGATCCAGGTGGCGAATGCGGTGAGGCCGATCCACCAGAGGACCGAGACCGGCATGCCTTGAGCGAGCGGCAATCCGTCAGGCCGGGTCGCGATCCAGCCCATCTTGCCCATCCATTGGAAGAAATTCTCGAACACGACGCCGGAGAAGAAATGACCGATGGGATCGGTCGCCACCAATTCGTTGATGCCGGAAACCTGGGTGCGGTTGGTGATACCGCGCGTCAGGGCAAGGGTGAGGCCGCGCAAGACGAAGAGGCCGGCCAATGTCACGATGAAGGAAGGGAGGCCCGTGCGTACGACGATGAGGCCGTTGATGAAGCCGACCAGGGCCGAAAGGGCGAAGGCGAGCAGGATGCAGGCCCAAAGCGGCCAGCCCCAGACGATGGAGGGGATAGCGATGACCATGCTGGAGAAGGCGATCATCGAGCCCACGGAGAGGTCGAATTCGCCACCGATCATCAGGAGTGCCGCAATCGCCGCCAGAATGCCGAGCTGGGCGGAAACCTCGAGGAAGTTCACCATGCCCTTGGCGCTGAACATGCCGGAATCGCCGGCGACGATGAGGAAGAAGATGAAGACGAGGATGGTGCCGGCGATGGCGCCCATTTCCGGCCGCACCATCAACTGGCGCCAGCGCGAGACTTTGCGGACCCGCTCATCGCGTCGCGCCAGCATGGCCGCCGAGGTGCTCGATTCGATCGGCACGGCCGGCGTCGCGGGCACGTCCTGGTGGTTCATTGCCTCCACTCCCCTTCGTCTTTCCTTCCCTGCCGCCCTTTGGCTTAAATCGACGTATCGCTTGATTTGAGGCGGTCGTTTCTATTTACTGGCCATGATGGAACAAAATTTCTAGATTTCAACAAAAATCGCACGCCGCGTTTTGCGAAGCGGGGTGAATGCGGGTCTTGGGGAGGATGGCGGTCGATGAGTCGTTTGCGGATCGGGGTTTTCGGTGCCGGCATGGTGGCGCAGGTCGAGCATGTGCCGAATCTGGTGCATCTGCGGGAGAAGTTCGAACTGGTGGCGGTCGCTGATCCATCGGCCAAGGCGCGCGACTTCATAGCGACGCGTTTCGGTGTCGCGACCGATCCCAATCTCGATGCCTTGCTCGCGCGCAAGCTCGATGCCGTGCTGATCGCGGCACCCGATTTCGCGCATGTGAGCGCCGTCGAGAACGCGCTGAAGGCGGGACTTCATGTGCTCGCCGAAAAACCGCTCTGCTATGACCCCAAGGATGCCGAGCGTCTGGCGGAAATACAGAAGGCGGCGGGCAAGGTCGTGCAGGTTGCCTATATGAAGCGCTTCGATCCGAGCTATGCGGCGGCGCTGGGTCTCATCGAAGGTCTGGGCGCCAAGCTGCGCTATATCTCGGTCGAGAAGTCGGAGCCCGATGCCGGCTATCAGATGGGGCATCATTTTTATCGCGCCAGCGATGACGTGACGCAGGAGATGATCACGCAAGGCCGCGCCGAGACGCAACGGCAGGTCACGGCGGCGCTCGGCAAGGAGATCAGCGGCGCCGTGTTCCGCGGCTATACCGGCGCCTTCTGCTCCAGCCTGGTGCATGACGTCAATCTGGTGCACGGCTTCCTGGACCATATGGGGATCGGCAGGGTCGAGGCCAGCGCCGCGCATGTCTTTGCCGCCGCCGAGGGGGCGAGTGCCACGATGCGCGTAGGTGGCGACCAGGCGCTGTGGCAGATGGTGCATATCAACGTGCCGCATCTCGCGGAATATCGCGAGCGCGTGGCGCTCCATTTCGACGACCGCATTGTCGAGCTCATCTTCCCGGCCCCCTATCTCAACCACCTGCCGACGCGGCTCATCCTGCAGCGCTCGAATGGGCATCGTTACGAGACGACGGAGATTCGCGACGGCTTCACCGAGCCTTATATTGCCGAACTCGAAGGCTTCCACGCAGCGGTAACAAGGGGCGAAACCGTCAAGACCGGCATCGCCCATGCCGCCAAGGATATGACGCTTATCGCTTCGATCGGGAAGCTGGCTGCCGCTTGAGGGCCGCGGCTTCGAGACGGTGGCCGAGGGCAAGCACGAGGGCCACCGCAAGGCAGGTGGTGGCGGTGAGTGACCGGATGCCTTTGATCTGCGCCTCTTCCACCTCGAAGCGGATGTCGGCAAGCGAGACCAGAGGACTTAAACCCTTATCGGTAATGGCGATGATCTTCGCCCCTTGCGCCTTGGCCTGGGCAACGACCGAGAGCGTTTCGGGTGCATAGGGTGTAAAGCTCACCGCAATCAGCGCATCGTCGCCGGAAAGCAGGCGCGCCTGCTCGCCGCTCATACCCCCGATGCTGTCGAGCAGCACGGCGCGCTGACCAAGATGCGAGAGCGCGTAGGAAAGATAAGCGGCCACGGGGAAGGAGCGCCGCTGCGCAGTCACGCCGATGATACGGGCGCCGGCCAGCATGTCGGCCACGCGTTCGAGATCGGCTGCCGGCACGTCGCGGCCCAGGCGGTCGAGCGAGGCGGAATCGGCACCGATCAATTGCGCCAGCACACCGGTTGACGCAGCACCGGCGACATCGGCGCTTTCAGCGGCACGGATGCGTTCGCCATAGCTCACCACCCGGTCGATGAGGCGCGAGCGGAACACCTGCTGCATATCGGAAAAGCCGTCGAAGCCGAAGAGCTTGGCAAAGCGGATGAGGCTGGAGGGCTGCACCTTTGCCTTGTCGGCGATGTTGGCGACCGTTTCCAGTGCCACGAAATCCGGCTGTTCCATGGTGAATTCGGCGATCTGCAACAGGCGTTTGGGCAACTGGTCGTGCCGTTCCGCAATCTCCTGCTTCAGCGATTCGTAGGTCCGTTCCACTCGATGCTCCTGGCACGTTCGCGGGGCTTAGTGCCGTGCGCCCAGCCTAAAATCAAGGTCTTGTCTGCAATGAAGGCCCGGAATCCGCGCGGAATTCGCGTGGAATCTCGGTCGGAATGAATACTCAAAAGCTCTGTTGATAATGGAACAAAATTTCTGTATCGTCCAGCCAACAGAATAAGTTTTCGCAAGTGCGGCAGAAGACCCGCTGCGAAAAACCGGAAGTTGGCGGCGCTGCGGAGGGAGACCGTAACGATCATGCCTGTGCAACAAGTAACGGCACAACAAGCAGCAGCGAAACAAGTCGTCGTCCATGAAGACGATCTCGGCATGTGTCATGGCGCCAATGTGGCGTTCCTGGATCTGTCGCAGCGTGGCGTCTGTACATCGGGCTCTGTCATGGTGCCCTGCCCCTGGTTCCTGGAAATGGCCGACATGCAGGCTGGGCACCGGGATCTCGATATCGGCGTGCATCTGACGCTCAACGCGGAAAAATCATTCTATCGCTGGCGGCCGATCACCAAAGCGAGCCGGGCCGCGGGCTTGGCCGATGGCGATGGCTATTGCTGGAAGACGGTCGGCCAATTGCGGCGCAATGCCGCCCCCGAAGCAGTCGAGGCGGAACTCCGCGCCCAGATCGATGCGGCGCTGGCGGCCGGCATCGACGTCACCCATGTCGATAGCCATATGGGCGCGCTGCTCTGCCCGGAATTTGTCGAGATCTATGCCCGGGTGGCGCTTGACTATCGGCTGCCGGTGCTGCTGACGCGATCCTATGCCGATTACGACCCGCGCCATAACCTCGGCGACCTCAGCGACACGGCGCCCTTGAACCGTGCCGTTACCAAGGTGGAGGCGGCCGGTATTGCCCTGGCGACGCAGGTGCTGGAAACGCCCTGGGTGCGCAGCGGCACGCCGCAAGCCGCCTATGCGGCGCTGATGGCGCGCATGAAGCCAGGACTCAATTTCCTCGCCCTCCATTTCAACGCGCCGGGTGAGATCGAGGCGATAGAGCCGGGTTCGGCACATATCCGCACAGAGGAATTCGCGCTCTTCCAGGACCAGAACTTCACCGGACCACTGCTGGCCGATTGCGAACTGCTCGGCATGCGGGGATTCCGTGACGGGTTGCGGGGAACTGCGCCGAAGCAGTCGGCGACCCGACACTGAGCTGATTTGCGCGCCGATTTGAATACCGGGAGACCAAACAGCGTAACGACAATCAATGACCAAGAGGGAGGCTGGAATGAAAAGGTTTGGATTGAGATCCATCATTACCGCAGCGTCGATGGCTGCATCCTTGCTGTGGGCGGGCGATGCCTTCGCCCAGGCCAAGGAGGCCAAGGACGTGCGTATCGTCTTCGTGACGCACGGCCAGGCCAATGACGTTTATTGGTCGGTGGTGAAGAACGGGTTGCAGGCGGCTGCAAAGGCCATTGGTGCCAAAGTCGAATACCATGCCCCGGAAGTCTGGGACGTGGTGCAGATGTCGCAGATGATCGATGCCGCCGTCGCCTCGAAGCCGGACGGCCTCGTCGTCTCGATCCCGGATTCCGCGGCACTGAAGAAGTCGATCACCAGCGCCAAGGATGCCGGCATTCCGGTCGTCGTCATCGATACGGGTGAAGAGCAGATCAAGGAATGGGGCCTCGACCTCTGGGTCGGCGGCGGCTCGGAATATGACAACGGCAAGAAGGCCGGCGAGATGATGGGTGCCGACGGCGTCAAGGCCGGCATCTGCGTCAACCACGAAGTCGGCAATGTCAGCCTCGACAAACGCTGCCAGGGCTTCACCGACGGCCTCGCGGAGAGCGGCGGCAAGGTCGAAGTCGTGGCGGCCACCATGGATCCCACGGAATCCGCCGGCCGTGTCGAGGCTTATCTCTCGGCGCATCCGGATACCACCGGCCTGCTGACCCTTGGCCCAACCGTCGCCTCGCCGATCCTCAACCGCCTGCGCGATCTCGGCACGCTCTCCAAGATGAAGGTCGGCACCTTCGATTTGTCGCCGGACGTGCTCACCGCCGTCGACAAGGGCGAGATGATGTTCGGCATCGATAACCAGCAATACATGATGGGCTATCTGCCGGTCGTGTTCCTGACCACCAAGGCGATGTACGGCACCTTCCCGACCGATGCCGTGCGCACCGGGCCGGCTTTCGTCACCAAGGCGGATGCCGCCAAGGTGCTGGATCTGTCCAAGCAGGGCATCCGCTAACAGACCATCTGACTTGTCGTGACCGGCGGGCCGATTTCGCCCGCCGGTTTTTTCTGGACTAAAGGGAAGATCATCATGTCTCGCGCGATCGGCATCGGCATCGTCGGCACCGGGTTCATGGGGCAGGCCCATGCCATGGCGTTCCAGTCGGCGCCGCTGATCTTCGGAACCGAAATCGGTGCGCGCCTAATTGCCATTGCCGATATCAACGCCGGCGCCGCGAAAGCCACCGCCGCGCGCTTCGGTTTTGCGAGATCCTATGGTTCCTGGCAGGAGCTGGTTGCGGATGGGGAGGTGGATCTGGTTGCAATCACCACGCCCAATGCACTTCATGCCGATATCGCCATCGCCGCTGCCCAAGCCGGCAAGCATGTCTATTGCGAGAAGCCGCTCTCGGCCGATCTCAAATCGGCGGAAGCGATGGCCGATGCCGCGGGCAAATCGGCCGGCAAAAGCCTGGTCGGCTACAATTATCTGCGCTCGCCCGCCATCGCTTATGCGCAGCGGCTGATCCGCGACGGTGCCATTGGCCATGTGACCTATTTTCATGGCATCTGCGATGAGGATTACATGGCCGATGCCGCGACGCCCTTTTCCTGGCGCTGCCGGCAGGATGCGGCGGGATTTGGGGCGCTCGGCGATCTCGCCTCGCATCTGGTGAGCGTTGCCATGGATCTTGTCGGGCCCGTCGCGCGGGTCGTGGCGGATCAGAAGACCTTCATCGAGAAGCGCCCGGTGCCTGCCGCCGGCGACGGCACGGAGAAGCGCGACGGCTCAGCCTCCGCCGTGACCGGCGAATTGCGCAAAGTCGAGAACGAGGACACGGCGCATGCGCTGGTGCAGTTCAAGAACGGCGCCATGGGTACGCTCATCACCAGCCGCTCGCATTGGGGGCGCAAGGCGCATCTCGCGTTCGAGATATTCGGCAGCGAGGGCTCCATCCTGCTCGACCACGAGCGCATGAACGAATTGCAGCTTTATACCAAGCGCAGCGACGATCCCGCCGCCAACGGATATCGCCGCATCCCGATCGGACCGGAACATCCCTTCTATGGCAAGTTCACGCCCGCAAAGGGCCATGGCATCGGCTTCAATGATCTCAAAATCATCGAAGTGGCACATCTGCTCGATGGCCTTGCCGGCAAGCATGCGCTTCATCCGACAATTCCGGCGGCACTGGAGATCGAAAAGGTGCTCCATGCCATCGTCGCCTCGGCACGCACTGGCAGCTGGCAGACGCTCTAAGTCTGCAAAAGCCGGGGAATAAGTACGAAACAACGCCGGTTCCATCCCACGCCCGATCGCACACGGAACTTTCGGCTCCGTCACAGCATTCTATCCCATGGCCAAGGAGGCTTTCGCCATGGGGGTGTTCAGTGACGTCAGACCATCCGGATTGAAACGATCCGGCAAGAACGGCGTCACGGACCAGCCCATACTGGCAGCCGAGCGCCGCGCGGCGATCGAGCGGGAAATTGCCCGGTTGCAGAAACTCTGGGACGAGGTCCAGGTGAAGATCGACAGTGTTGCCGATCCTTCCGAGCCGGAGCGCGTCTTTCTGCGGCCCTTCGTCACGGAAGGTGACCGCCTGCTGCTCATGATTGCGCAGCTGGAAAAGGCACGTGCCACCCTCATTCCTGTCACCAATTGAAACCTCGGCATGCCATTCGGCAAGGACCATCAGTTGATCCCGCCGGTCATGACCAGCGATGGGCGCTGTCTCAGCTTCCTGGAAACCGGACTCGACTATCTTAATCTGGTCCTGCGCCGGTCCGAGGCCATTACGCCGGAAGTCATGAACGCGCATTCGGCCATCACCTCGGTTATCGAAAATGGGCAGGCTGGACTGGTATCGGATTGCCGCGCGATGTTGGTGGACGCCTTGCGCGCGATCGGTCGGCTCGACGAGTGAGCCTGCCGCTGCCAGGCAGGCAATGACCGAATGCGAGGATTGCGGTCTTAAGATTTGACCATTGATCGCCATGAAAAGGGCCATAAATGTCCTTTTTTATGCTCCCTTTATGTCCTCTCCCCCAATCCCGTCTCGAAAATTTACGGCCATCTTCCGTATTTCATTGGGAGGCTGATTACGGCCACATAACGAATGGGATGATCCATGACTGACCTCATTTACGCTGCGGTTGCGGCAGGACTTTTCCTTGCCGCCGGCTTCTATGCGCGCGCTTGCGCACATATCTGACGAGAAGCCCCGCCATGACTTTCGACTATCTGCTTGGCGGCGCGGCCGTCCTCATCCTTCTCGGCTACATGACCTTTGCGGTCATCTGGCCGGAAAAGCTCTGACCTGGAAAACCTTGATCCGGTGACAAAATGACTGCCAACGGTCTGCTGCAGATCGCGCTGTTCTGCGTCGTCATCATCCTGTTGACGAAACCGCTCGGCGCCTACATGACCCGGCTCTTTGCCGGCGAAACCACATTCCTTTCGCCCGTTCTGCGCCCGGTTGAGCGCCTCATCTATCGCTTGAGCGGCGTCAACCCGCGCGAGGACCAGCATTGGTCGGTCTATGCCATCGGCATGCTGCTCTTCAACGGTGCGGGCTTTGCGCTGCTCTATGGCCTGATGCGATTGCAGGATCTGCTGCCGCTCAATCCGCAAGGATTCGGTCCGGTAGCGGCGGATCTCAGCCTCAACACGGCGATCTCCTTCGTCACCAACACGAACTGGCAGAATTACGGCGGCGAGTCGACGATGAGCTATCTGACGCAGATGGCGGGCCTCACCGTGCAGAACTTCCTCTCTGCTGCGACCGGTATCGCTCTCGCAGTCGCCCTCATTCGCGGCTTTTCGCGGCGCTCGGCGAGCGGGATCGGCAATTTCTGGGTCGATATGACCCGGGCGACACTCTATGTCCTGCTGCCGATCGCCTTCGTCATCGCGCTCTTCCTGGTCGCCCAGGGCATGCCACAGAATCTCGACGCCTATGTCCAGGCAACGACCTTGGAAGGTGTCAATCAGACGATCGCCCAAGGCCCCGTGGCAAGCCAGGTTGCGATCAAGATGCTGGGCACCAATGGCGGCGGCTTCTTCAATGCCAATGCGGCGCATCCCTATGAGAACCCGACGGCGCTGTCGAACTTCGTGCAGATGGTGGCGATCTTTGCGATCGGCGCCGGCCTCACCAATGTCTTTGGCCGCATGGTCGGCGACCAGCGCCAGGGCTGGGCGATCTTCACCGCCATGGGCGTTCTGTTTCTGATCGGTGTCGGCATCTGCTATTGGGCGGAGGCCCAAGGCAACCCGGCGTTCGCGGCCTTCAACATCGACCAATCAGCCGGCCATCTGCAGAGCGGCGGCAACATGGAAGGCAAGGAGGTGCGCTTCGGCATCGCCAATTCCTCGCTTTTTGCCGTGATAACGACGGCCGCCTCCTGCGGCGCCGTCAATGCCATGCATGACAGCTTTACGGCCCTGGGCGGCATGATCCCCATGGTCAACATGCTGCTCGGCGAAGTGATCATCGGCGGTGTCGGTGCCGGCCTTTACGGCATGCTGCTCTTCTGCATCATGGCGGTGTTCATCGCCGGCCTGATGGTGGGCCGTACGCCGGAATATGTCGGCAAGAAGATCGAAGCGCGCGAGATCAAGATGACCGTGCTCGCGATCCTCTGCATTCCGCTGGTGGTGCTGGGCTTCAGCGCGGTGGCGACCGTGCTGCCGGAAGCACTGAAAAGCGTCCAGGACGGCGGGCCGCACGGTTTCTCGGAGATTCTCTATCTCTTCACCTCGAGTGCCGCCAATAACGGCAGCGCCTTCGCCGGCTTCACCGGCAACACGCCCTTCTACAACGTGACTGGCGCCATGGCGATGTTCATCGGGCGGTTCTTCGTGATCCTGCCCACCATGGCGATTGCCGGTTCGCTTGCCGCCAAGAAGTCGGCTGCAGCCAGTGTCGGCACCTTTCCGACGCACGGCCTGCTCTTCATTGTGCTGCTGGTGGGCGTGGTCCTGATCGTGGGTGGTCTCACCTACTTCCCGGCCCTCGCCCTCGGTCCGGTGGTCGAGCATCTGATGATGCAAGCCGGCCAATTGTTCTAAGGATACGAGAAAATGACGACCTCATCGCGTAAAGCGACTCTCCTTGACGGCCAGATTCTTGGCAGTGCCGCGAAAGCGGCATTCGCGAAGCTGGATCCGCGCAAGCTCTATACCAACCCGGTGATGCTGGCGGTCGAATTGGTGGCGGTCATCGCCACCATCCTCTTCGTCCGCGACCTCATCGACGGCGCCGGCACTTCCTTTGCCGGACAGATCGTGGCCTGGCTGTGGATCACCGTGCTCTTTGCCAATTTCGCTGAGGCCGTGGCCGAAGGCCGTGGCAAGGCGCAGGCGGATGCTTTGCGCAAGTCGCGCATCAATGCGACGGCAAAAAAGCTTGGCGCCAAGGTCCAGGGCTATGAGATCGTCTCGGCTCTGTCGCTGCGGCTTGGCGATGTCGTGCTGGTGGAAACCGGCGACCTCATCCCCGGCGACGGTGAAGTGATCGAAGGCATCGCTTCAGTCGATGAATCGGCGATCACCGGTGAATCGGCACCCGTCATCCGCGAAAGCGGCGGCGACCGTTCGGCCGTCACTGGCGGCACACGCGTCCTTTCCGACGAGATCAAGGTGAAGATCACGGCGGCGCAAGGCTCGACCTTCCTCGATCGCATGATCGGGCTGGTCGAGGGCGCCAAGCGCCAGAAGACGCCCAACGAAATCGCGCTCAACATCCTGCTTGCGGGCATGACGCTGATCTTCCTCTTTGCCGTGGCTTCGATCCCGAGCTTTGCCCATTATGCGGGCGGTGCGGTTTCGATTGTCGTGTTGATCGCGCTCTTCGTGACCCTCATTCCGACCACGATCGGCGCACTGCTCTCGGCGATCGGCATCGCCGGCATGGACCGGCTGGTGAAGTTCAACGTGCTCTCAATGTCGGGCCGCGCCGTCGAAGCAGCGGGCGATGTCGATACGCTGCTGCTCGACAAGACCGGCACGATCACGCTGGGCAATCGCCTGGCGGCGGAATTCATGCCGGTCTCCGGTGTCACCGCCGAAGAGCTCGCCAGCGCCGCGCAGCTTTCCTCCTTCAGCGACGAGACGCCGGAGGGCCGCTCGATCGTGGTCCTCGCCAAGGAGAAATACGCCTTACGAGGCCGCGAGATGGCGCCGATGCACGCAAGCTTTGTACCCTTTACCGCACAGACCCGCATGAGCGGCATCGACGTCGACGGCCACCGTATCCGCAAGGGTGCCGTCGATGCCGTGCTCGATTTCGTGAAGGCCCAGAAAGGCGCCGGCGGTGTCACGCCGGAGCTCACGGAAATCAGCGACCGGATCGCCAAATCCGGCGGCACGCCGCTGGCCGTGGCTGACGGCGATCGCATCCTTGGCGTCATTCACCTGAAGGACGTGGTGAAAGGCGGCATTCGTGAGCGCTTCCAGGAATTGCGCCGTATGGGTATCCGTACCGTCATGATCACCGGTGACAATCCGCTGACTGCCGCGGCCATCGCGGCCGAGGCGGGTGTCGACGACTTCCTGGCGCAGGCGACACCGGAAACCAAGTTGAAGCTCATCCGCGACGAGCAGGCCAAAGGCAAGCTGGTCGCCATGTGCGGCGACGGCACCAATGACGCGCCGGCTCTTGCCCAGGCCGATGTCGGTGTTGCCATGCAAACGGGTACGCAGGCGGCCCGCGAGGCCGGCAACATGGTGGATCTCGACAGCAATCCAACGAAGCTCATCGAGATCGTCATGATCGGCAAGCAATTGCTGATGACGCGCGGTGCGCTCACCACCTTCTCGATCGCCAACGACGTGGCAAAGTATTTTGCCATCATCCCGGCGATATTCGCGGCCTTCTATCCCCAGCTGGGGGTGCTCAACGTCATGGGACTGGCCACGCCTGAGAGCGCCATCCTGTCGGCCACGATCTTCAACGCGCTGATCATCGTGGCGCTCATTCCGCTGTCGCTCAAGGGTGTCGCCTATAAGGCGAAAAGTGCCGGCTCTCTGCTCGCCAGCAACCTCGCCATCTATGGCTTGGGCGGATTGGTGGTGCCGTTCGTCGGCATCAAGCTCATCGACCTTGCCATCACCGCCCTCCATATCATCTGACGGAGACCGTTATGTTGTCCCAATTGCGACCTGCTCTGTTGATGCTGGTCTTCCTTACCGTGATCACGGGCCTTGCCTATCCATTGGCCGTCACCGGCATTGCCGAGCTGGCCTTCCCGCAGCAGGCACATGGCAGTCTTCTGACGGAAGGCGGCAAGGTGATCGGCTCCAGCCTGATCGGACAGAAATTCACGGCGGCCAAGTACTTTCACGGCCGCCCCTCTGCAGCCGGTGCCGACGGCTATGATGCGGCGGCATCGTCGGGCTCCAATTTGGGGCCGACCTCGAAGGCATTGATCGACCGGATCAGCGCTGCCGCCAAGGCCGAAGCAGGTAACGGAACCCCGGTGCCGGTGGATCTGGTGACCGCTTCAGGCAGCGGCCTCGATCCGGATATCACGCCGGCGGCGGCCTATTTCCAGGTCAGCCGCGTGGCGGCGGCGCGGAACCTATCGGAAGATGTGGTCAAGGCGCTGGTCGATACTCATATCACCGGGCGCGTCTTTGGTTTCCTTGGCGAGCCGCGGGTCAATGTGCTAACGCTCAATCTCGCACTGGACGGAGCTGCTGCCCAATGACGGACTGCACGATAAGATGGCCCCGGTGCCCGATCCGCTGAACAGGCCTTCGGCCGACGCCCTGTTGCAATCGGCTGGGAGCGAACATCAGGGCCGCCTCAAGATTTTTCTTGGGGCGGCCCCTGGCGTTGGCAAGACCTATGAAATGTTGCTCTCGGGGCGCAAGCGCCGCGACGAGGGTACCGATGTGGTCATCGGTGTCGTCGAGACCCATGGCCGCGCCGAGACCGAGGCGCTGGTTGGCGATCTGGAACTGATCCCGCGCAAAGCGGTCGCCTATCGCGGCCGCGAGTTGCCGGAGATGGACATCGATGCCATCCTGGCGCGCCGGCCGCAGCTGGTTCTGGTCGACGAACTGGCGCATACCAACGCCGATGGCAGCCGGCATACCAAGCGCTATCAGGATGTCGAGGAGTTGCTGGCACAAGGCATCGACGTCTATTCGACGTTGAACATCCAGCACCTTGAAAGCCTCAACGATGTCGTGGCGCAGATCACCCATGTGCGCGTGCGCGAGACCCTGCCCGACCGCGTTGTCGACCGTGCCGACGAAGTGGAGCTGATCGACCTCACGCCGAAGGATCTCATCCAGCGCCTGAAGGAAGGCAAGGTCTATCTGGGCGATGCCGCCGACCGCGCCCTGCAGCATTACTTCGCCGAAGGCAATCTCACGGCTCTACGTGAACTCGCCCTGCGGCGCACGGCGCAGCGAGTCGACGATCAGATGCTCAATTACATGCAGGCCCACGCCATCGCCGGTCCCTGGGCGGCAGGTGAGCGCCTGCTGGTTTGCATCAATGAGCACCCGGCTTCCTTCGGCCTGGTGCGATATGCCAAGCGCGCGGCCGATCGGTCGCAAGCGCGCTGGGCGGCTATCCATGTCGAGACCGCGCGCTATCATCATCTGTCGGAGAAAGAACGCGACCGGATCGACGAAGCCCTGCGCCTGGCCGAGCGCCTGGGCGGTGATGCCATCACCTTGCCCGGCAGCACGATTGCGACCGATCTCATCGATTATGCCCGCGCCAATAACATCACCCAGATCATCATCGGCAAATCCACCCGGTCGCGCTGGTTTGAGCTGCTGCACGGATCAGTCGTGCGCGATCTGGTGCGGGCGTCGGGCAGTATCGGTATTCATGTCGTCGCCGGACAGCAGATCAAGGAAGGAGACACGGCCGGGGAGACAGTTGAAGCGGCGGTCCCTTTCAGCATAACACCTTATCTCGGTAGCGCCGTCACCGTGAGCCTCGCGCTGCTTGCAAGTCTCGCCATCGACCACTTCATCGATCTGCCCAATATCTCGATGATGTTTCTGGCAGCCGTGCTGTTCTCGGCCGTGCAATATGGGCTGCTGCCTTCCCTTTTCGCATCGATTCTCAGCACGCTGGCCTACAATTATTTCTTCCTCGACCCCATCCACACCTTCACGGTTGCCGATCCGTCGAACGTCATTGCCCTTTTCTTCTTTCTGATGGTTGCAATCCTCACCAGCAACTTGACCGCCAAGGTCCGCGCCGAGGCTCGCGCCTCGCGCCAGCGGGCCGCGTCGACGACGGCACTCTATAACTTCAGCCGCAAGGTGGCGGCGATCGGCGAGATGGACGATCTGCTATGGGCGGTAGCACATCAGATCGCGCTCATGCTGCGGGTCCATGTCATCCTATTGTTGCCGGAGGAGAATGGCGAGATCACGGTGCGGATCGGCTATCCGCCCGATGATGAGCTTAATGCCGCCGATCTCGCCGCCGCACGCTGGGCCTGGGATCACGGCAAACCAGCCGGCCGCGGCGCCGAGACGTTGCCGGGCGCGCGGCGCCTGTTCCTGCCGCTCGCCACGGAACGCGGCAAGATCGGCGTCATGGGCCTCGACCGGGAGGAAGCCGGGCCGATGTTCGCGCCGGATCAGAAACGCCTGCTCGATGCGCTTTGCGATCAGGCAGCGGTCGCCATCGAACGCATCACGCTGATGCAGGATGTCGACAAGGCGCGCGTGGTGAGCGAGACGGAACAGTTAAGGACAGCCCTTCTCACGTCGATCTCGCACGATTTCCGCACGCCGCTTGCGTCGATCATCGGCTCTGCCTCCAGCCTGCGCTCGCTGTGGCACAAATTTCCCGATGCGACCCGGGAAGACCTGCTGCGCACAACGCAGGAAGAAGCCGAGCGGCTCAATCGTTTCATCGGCAATATTCTCGATATGACGCGGCTGGAAGCCGGTGCCCTCACGCCGGCGCGGCTACCTGCCGATTTGGCCGAGGTGGCGGATACGGCACTCGCACAAGCGAAGCCGATCCTGGCGCAGCATCGCCTCAAGGTCGACATGGCATCCGACCTGCCGCTCCTGACGATCGATGCCACGCTGACGGGGCAGATTCTCGTCAATTTGCTCGACAATGCTGCAAAATATGCTCCACAGGGGAGCGAGATTGCCCTCTATGTCACACGGCAGGCACAATCGATCGATATCGTCGTGCAAGACGAGGGCCCAGGCATTCCGCCGGGTGATCTCGATCGCATCTTCGACCGCTTCTTCCGCGTCAGCGGCGCCGACCGCCGCCGCGCCGGTACGGGCCTTGGCCTTGCCATCTGCCGCGGCTTTGCGGAGGCCATGGGCGGCAGCATTCACGCCGCCAATCGAACTGACCGCGCCGGCGCCGTCTTCACCCTCAGTTTTCCCCTCAGCCTCCAGGTGCATGCGTGAGCTCGCCCCAAGAAATCCTCATCATCGACGACGAGCCGGCCATCCGCCGCTTCTTGAAGAGCAGCCTTCTGGCTCATGATTTCGAGGTGGTCGAAGCGGCGACCGGCAAAGCGGGTCTCGCCGCTCTCGGCAGCAAGCACCTGGCGCTGGTGGTCGTCGATTTGGGCCTGCCGGATATGGACGGGCATGAGGTGATACGCGCCATTCGCCAACGCTCGCAGGTGCCGATCGTGGTATTGTCGGTGCGCGACGACGAAGCTGGCAAGGTTGCGGCGCTCGATGACGGGGCCGACGATTACGTGACGAAGCCCTTCGGCATCGAGGAATTCATGGCGCGGGTGCGCGCGGCCTTGCGCCACCGCCTGCAGCAGCAGGGGCAGCATGCCAATTTACAGGTCGGCGATCTCAGCATCGACGTATTGGCGCGCGAGGTGAAACGCGGCGGCCAGCCCATCAAACTGTCTCGGCGCGAATTCGACCTGCTCGCCTATCTCGCGGAGCATGCCGGCAAGGTCATTACGCATCAGCAGGCCCTCACTCATGTCTGGGGGCCGGGGCACGGCGAATATATCGAATATCTGCGCGTTTATGTGCGGCAGCTGCGGCAGAAGATCGAAGCAGATCCGCAACGCCCAGTGCTTATCCTGACCGTGCCCGGCGTCGGATATCGGATCGATCCGAATGCCGGCCAGGAAGGCAAGAACTAGACGCGCTCGATTGTGGCAGCAAACGGTCCTGTCCGCGTCGTCGTCAGCCGATGACGATCAGATGGCTGGCCCGGCACAAGCAGCGACATCACGTGTGCCTCTTCGGCGGCAAAGCTTTGCATGAGACTGCGCATCAGTTTTTTGCCGGGCGCCGTTAAATTGACCAGCACGAGACGGCAATCATCCGCATCGGTTCGCCGCCGCAGCAGCCCGCGCCGTTCCAATCCATTCAGAATGCCGGAAAGCGTGCTTTTGGCCATGCCCGCCTTAGCGGCGAGGCGCCGCGTTTCCAGCGTGCCATGGCTCCAGAGGCAGTGAAGCGCCAAGAAAGCCGACCAATGGAGATCCGCCTCCTGTAGGACCGCATGTTCGACATGGTCGCGAACGGTTCGAAGCAACCGCTCGGCATCCGATATCAGCTGTACAACGTCGTGGCCGGCTTGCTGCTTCGATTTGGCAGCAAGGGCCGTTTCCTGCTCGAATGATTGCAGCCACGCCGCCGAGGTGGTGCCGTTCATTTGGCCGCTAGGCGAAACTCTCATATCCGCACCCGGATGCGCCCTGATCGACACGGGGTACCACCTTTCGCCACTCGCTGGCATGACCCAATGTGATCGGTCTTATCATTGAAGGACAGCTCGCCCAGATGTCGAAACGCCGCACCCCTCGCCCCGCAGCAATAGCCGAAGCTGTCACCAGATGACGTAGAGGCAGACCCAGCCCGTGGCGATGGCGCCAAGCGCCATGGCGACAGGCAACATGGCGAGAAGACGCGGCCAGGCGCCAGCATGCTGCCCCGCAATGCGCCAAGCCATCATGGCCGACCAGATGCAAGCGCCATCCAACAGGAGCATGCGCAGGACGGGCACCCAGGCGAGGTAAACATGCTCGGCCCGTAGCATCGTGACCGTCAATCCGGAAAGCCCCAGAAACAGCCCGCAGGCGCCGATCGGCACCAGACTCTGGCCGAGGTGCAGAAATATCCGCTGGCCAGGATCCTGCCGCCGCAGGATCTTGGCGGCCCCACGCAACAGACCTTCAATGGTTGCTCCGAGAAGAATCGCAGTCGTCAATATATAGGAGACGATCATGGCGCCATCGAGCCAGTTGAAGACGTCGCTCTGGGCCGGATAGTCCGTCAGCATCCACCATGCGCCCGGCGAGGTGAGCGGCCAAAGCAGGTCATGGGACAGCAGAAAGGATGCCAAATGCTGCTTTATGGCGACGAACCAGGGCGAGGCATTCCAATGAAACGCCCCCATCGCCACCCCAATGACGCCGTAGATCAGCAGCCGCTGCTCCCACATCGAGCCGAGCTCCGCCCCCAACGCCACGATTTCCCGATTGGGCGAGCGGCCGCAAAGGGCGACGGCATCGCGATAACCGCTGCAGCGGCCGCACATATGGCAATCGGCACCGCCTTTCATCACGCGTACGGCGACAAGCGGTGCGCAGTTGAATTTCTCCTGCCGCTGGCCGCCTTTAAGCCATTGAACGGAATCAACCCGGTAGTGAAGCGGCGCCAGCTTGGCGAGCAGATGAAACACGCCGCTGACCGGACAAAGATAGCGGCACCAGACGCGCTTTTCGCGACCGTACAGAAATCCGATGACGACCGCCGCAACGGTTGAGCCGCCCAGCAACAGCAATGTGGCCTTGGGATATTGGTAAACGCTGATGAGTTGACCATAGATCGTCGTCATCATGAATGCCACGACCGGCCAACCTCGCCAGCGGATCCATTTGGGTATGGCGCGATGGCGCCCATGACGACTGGCAAACTCGGTCAGCGTACCTTCGGGACAGAATATGCCGCACCAAAAGCGACCCAGCAGGACGGCAGATACCAGCACGAAGGGCCACCACAGGCCCCAGAAGATGAATTGCGCAAACAGCGTTATGTTGTCGAGGATATGCGCCGTGTTGCCCGGCAGGGGCAACACGGCTGGCACGACCAACATCAAGAGATAGAGAACGACCATCGTCCATTGAACGATTTGGATGATATCGCGCCGGCGGCGCATCCAATGACCAAGACGCAGGAGAAAGCCGTCTCCGTGCATTTGATAGCCGATTGCCTCGATTGCCATAAGTTCGGCTCTTCAGTACCCACCCTTCTTGCCGATGCCGGCAAAGACGAACTCATAGGTGAGATCGAACGGCTTGAACCAGGGCGCCACGCCCGTTTCTTTATCGACATGGCGGCCGAAATGACCTTCGCCATGCCCATCCGGCGGAGCGACCGTTAGAGTCAGTAGATAATTGCCGGGCCCGGCCAGTTTGACATTGTCGCCGTAATGCGGTCCGTCGCTGGCCACCATGGGCATCAGATGCCCGGCGAAGCGCTCCTTGCTGTCGGCTTTGACGAGGACATAGCTGACGGCGAGATGCGGAATCCAAGAACCTTCGTCAAACCCATTTGGGTTGCCGGCGACGGCATGGAGATCCGCCTCGAGATGAATATCCGCATCTGCGACGGCACGCATCATGCCGGGCGGATCCATCTCGATCGGCTGCAAGAAGACAGCACCCACTTCCATACCTTGCTGGATGACCGGCGTGCCGATTGGATATTCGGCGGCCCGGGCCATGCCGGATATGAGTGCCATGCCAAGAACGACAGGAATGCAAAGGCGCAACATGAAGCGATCTCCAGAATTGTGGAACGATGTTTGCCTAGCGCCCGCGCATCAGTTGATCTTGCCTATCACTCGCAATTGTGGGTGGGGACGTGACATGCCGACGCATCAGCAGAAACGTTGGGTCGTGAACGCACATTCGATGAGGCGCGCGCGATTGGCCGCGCCAATGACGGTGCTGCTTCGACTGCAGGACGATGCTAGCGCGTCACTGCACGAGGGGAGAATGCGCGGCTTTCATGTCGAAGCCGTCAATGACCGCTTGCCCCGCCAACAGCATGAGATACTGGCGGATCGCCGTCTGGAAAGATCGCGCCTGCAGGAATTCGGCGATCTCCTGCTGACAATCCTCGAATTCCAGCGCCTCGCCGGTCGTCTTTCCGTCGAGCTTGATGACGTGCACGCCATATCTGGTCTCGATCGGCACTTGGCAAAGCTCGCCTGGCAAGAGGCTGAAGAGATAGGTTTCGAATTCGGAGACCGTCTCGCCTCGGGCGACCCAGCCGAGAGAGCCGCCGTCAGCGCGTGACGGGCACGCCGAGTGGACCGCGGCCATTTCGGCAAAGCGATCCGGCTCCGCCCGGAGAGCGGCGATGATCTCTTGAGCGACGCTCTTGCCAGCTGCCCGTGCCTCATCGTCATCAGGCGGTGACGCCAGCAGGATATGCCGCGCATCGTAGAGATCGGGCGACCGGAACTGGCCGCGGTTGTTGTCGAAATAGCGGCGACAACTCTCTGCATCCGGTTCGGGGCAGCGTATTTCCTTTTCGATCAACTGTGCGATCGCCGGATCATCGGCCTGATCGCCATCGCCAAACTGCATGTGCAAGCCTTGGCGATGCGCCTCCTGCAGCAATAATGCCCGGATGACCAATGCCTCAGTCGCCAGCCGGCGCGCTTCATCACGTGACGGCGCCGGATGTAGCTGCATTTCCCGTGCAATTTCCGCCTCGGATATTTCGACACCGTCGACCCGCACCGGCATCTCCATGGCAGCCGGGGCGTTCCGAACCTGCTCGCGCGCTTCCATCATGACACCCGCTTGGCCGCGCGGCGACGGACCACCTGATACGGGCGCAGGACGTAGAGGACCGGCGCGCTCCAGATGTGAACCAATCGACTAAAGGGGAAGACCAGGAACAAGGTGAACCCCAACAGCAGGTGGGCTTGATAGACCCAGGAAATGCCGGCAATCGCGGTCACATCGACTTCACGGAAGGTGATCAGGCGCTGGCAGTATTCGGCCAGGATCAACATCACGCCGCCGTCCAAATGATGAGCTGACGCGTAGATGGAGATGAGTCCCAGCACGAGTTGCGCCCAGATCAGCAGCACAATGGCGATATCCATCGTAGCACTGGTGGCACGGATACGGGCGTCGGTGAGGCGACGATGGATGAGGATCGTCAAGCCGATGAAGCAGATCGTTCCGAAGATGCCGCCAGCGGTCATCGCGATAAGCTGCTTCTGCTCGACCGTGACGAACTGCGTGTAAATTTCGTGCGGGGTGAGGAGTCCGGCGAAATGCCCCATGAGCAGGAGCAGAATGCCGACGTGGAACATGTTAGAGCCCCATCGCAGCTGGCGCGTGCGCAGCAACTGGCTGGACCCTGACCGCCAGGAATACTGCTCGCGGTCGAATCTGATCAAGCTGCCCAGCAAGAACACACTCAATGCGACATAAGGGTAGATACCGAAACCCAGCTTGTAGAGATACTCGGTCATTTCGCGGCCTCCGCGACCTTGGTGGTGCTCTTATACGCGTTCATTCTGTCGACCATGGCGCTCGCCCGTCCGCAATCCGCGTCTTTTTGAGGATCGCTTTCCGGACCGAAGGCGACAGCCTGCTCCTCCCAAGCGCGATCAATGGCCTCCGGTGTGTCGTCGGCCGGCTCGGCATCGGATTGGTCGGTGAGAACATCCAGCCCGGCCAGATCCAGCAAGGCCACGAAGGGAACGGCATAATGGCTTTGTCGCGCCGCCAAGCGCTTATGGACGGCCTGCAATATGGGGCCGACGTCGCACAGACCCTGTCGCGCCTTGGCGAACGGCAACAGTGACAGATACTCCAGATACATCGGCAGGTAGTCGGGCAGCTCCGACGGATTTGGCAGGAGCCCCGCTTCGACATATATATCGCGCAAGTTTACCATCGCCATGCCGCGATCACGCGACTCGCCGTGGACGTGCTCGAAGAGATGCAGCGATACCTGCCGCGAGCGATCGAAGAGACCGACATAATATTCCTGGGCGTCGATCAGATCCTGTGCCTTTAACGTCTCACCGAAACGGCGGAGGTCATCAACCCGAGACGAGGCGAGCAACTCCTGATCGGCGACGGCATCGATCACATCGGGCAGCGCCGTCACCATCACTTCATCGGGATAGGACAGAAGCCATGCAACAGCTTTGAAAACCGGCGTTTGCAGCATGGACATCAGACCCTCTCTTTCGGTGCTTTTGCCTTCGGCTTCTGCCCGAAGAGACTTGCCGTCGAGCTGCCGTCGGAGCAACCGTTGCCGAAGGTGAAACCGCAGCCACCCCGCAGATCGAAGGCACTTTCGGCGTATTCCCGGTGGGTCGAGGGGATGACGAACCGGTCCTCATAATTGGCGATGGCGAGATAGCGGTACATATCGTCCACTTCGCTCACCGTCAGACCGGTGCGATCAAGCACCTCCTTGTTCTCGATCCCGTCCACATGCCGGCCGCGCATGAAGGCACGCATCGCCATCATGCGCTGAAGCGCCCGTTCGACCGGTTTCTCATCACCGGCGGTCAGCAGATTGGCCAAATACTTCATCGGGATCCGGAGTTTGGAAAGATCCGGCAGATCTCCATCCCAGCCGATCTTGCCGGCTTCCGCAGCCCCCTGGATCGGAGAAAGCGGAGGCACGTACCAAACCATGGGCAAGGTGCGATATTCCGGGTGCAGCGGGAAGGCGATCTTCCATTCGATCGCCATCTTGTAGGTCGGCGACTTGCGGGCGGCCTCGAGCCAGGCCTCCGGCACACCGTCCTTGCGGGCTTGCGCGATGATCGCGGGGTCGTTCGGGTTGAGGAAGATATCGAGTTGGGCGTTATAGAGGTCGGTTTCCGACGGCGCGCAGGCGGCTTCTTCGATCCGATCGGCATCGTAAAGAAGGACGCCAAGATAGCGAATACGCCCGACGCAGGTTTCCGAGCAGACCGTCGGTTCACCGACTTCAATGCGCGGATAGCAGAAGGTGCACTTCTCCGCCTTGCCGCTTTGCCAGTTGTAGTAAATCTTCTTATAGGGGCAGGCGGAGACACACATGCGCCAGCCGCGGCACTTATCCTGATCCACCAGGACGATGCCGTCTTCCTCACGCTTATAGATCGAGCCTGAAGGGCAGGCTGCAACGCAGGCGGGATTTAGGCAGTGCTCGCACAGACGCGGCAGGTAGAACATGAAGGTGTTCTCGAACTGCCCGTAGATTTCCTTCTGAACATTGTCGAAGTTCTTGTCGAGGCTGCGCTTGCGGAACTCAGTACCGAGGATCTCTTCCCAGTTGGGGCCCCATTCGATCTTCTCCATTCGCTGCCCGCTGATCAATGAACGCGGGCGAGCGACCGGCGCGGCGCGCATTTCAGGCGCCTTCTGCAGATGTTCGTAATCGAAGGTGAAGGGCTCGTAATAGTCATCGATTTCCGGCAGATGCGGATTTGCAAAAATCTTGGCCAGCAAGCGCCACTTGCCGCCGATCCGCGGTTCGATGTGGCCATTCGCATGGCGGCGCCACCCGCCTTTCCATTTGTCCTGGTTCTCCCATTGCTTCGGGTAGCCGATACCTGGCTTGGTCTCGACATTGTTGAACCAGGCATATTCGACGCCTTCACGGCTGGTCCATACGTTCTTGCAGGTAACCGAGCAGGTATGGCAGCCGATGCACTTGTCGAGGTTCAACACCATGGCGATTTGAGCTCGTATTTTCATGGAATTGCCCTCTCTATTCCGCTGCTTTGGTTTGAGCCAGCGGCTCATCAAGCCAATCGACCTTGTCCATCTTGCGCACGATGACGAATTCGTCTCGGTTCGTGCCGATGGTGCCGTAGTAGTTGAAGCCCCAGCTCAACTGGGCATAGCCACCGATCATATGCGTCGGCTTCACGCTCGCCCGGGTGACTGAATTGTGGATACCGCCACGAGCGCCCGTGATCTCGCTGCCCGGCACATTCACGATCTTCTCCTGGGCGTGGTACATCAGCACCATCCCTTCCGGTACACGTTGACTGACCACAGCACGTGCCACCAGGGCGCCATTGATGTTGAACGCCTCGATCCAATCGTTATCCTCGATGCCAACCTTGGCGGCATCGACTTCACTGATCCACACGATCGGCCCACCGCGCGACAGCGTCAGCATGATGAGGTTGTCGGTATAGGTCGAATGAATGCCCCATTTCTGGTGCGGGGTAATGAAGTTGAGGGCAATTTCCTTGTTGCCGTTCGGCTTCATGTTCAGCATCGGTTTGATCGTTCGGGTGTCGACCGGCGGCTTATAGACGCAGAGGCCTTCGCCGAAAGCCAGCATCCAGGCGTGATCCTGGTAGAATTGCTGGCGCCCGGTCAGGGTGCGCCACGGGATCAGCTCGTGGACATTGGTGTACCCGGCATTGTAGGTGACGTGCTCGGATTCGATGCCGCTCCAGGTCGGCGACGACAGGATCTTGCGTGGCTGAGCCTGCAGGTCGCGGAACCGCATCTTGTCGTCCTCACGCGGCAGGGCGAGATGCGTGTGATCCAATCCGGTAATCTTGCTGAGTGCCTCCCACGCCTTGACGGAAACCTCACCATTGGTCTCCGGTGCCAGTGCCAGAATGACCTCGGCCGCGTCGATGTCGGTGTCGATTTTGGCCAGGCCCTTGGCGACACCCTCCTCCCGCACCTCGCCATTGAGCTGCTTGAGGAACGCCACTTCATGTTCCGTATTCCAGGCGATCCCCTTGCCGCCATTGCCGATCTTCGTCAGCAGCGGCCCGAGCGCTGTGAATTTGCAGTAGGTATTGGGATAGTCGCGCTCGACCACGGTCATCGCCGGCATGGTCTTGCCGGGAATGGGGTCGCACTCGCCCTTGCGCCAGTCTTTCGGCGCGAAAGGCTGTGCAAGTTCCGCGGGGGTGTCGTGCATGATCGGCGTCGTCACCAGATCGCGTTCGACCCCGAGATGCCCAACGACAAGTTCCGAGAACCGCTTCGCCACACCTTTGAAGATCTGCCAGTCGCTGCGGGCCTCCCAAGCCGGATCGACGGCAGCCGATAGCGGATGGATGAACGGATGCATGTCCGACGTATTGAGGTCGTGCTTCTCGTACCAGGTCGCCGTCGGCAATACGATGTCCGAATAGAGGCATGTTGTTGACATGCGGAAATCGAGGGTTACCAGCAGATCGAGCTTCCCTTCCGGTGCCTGCTCGACCCACGGAATCTCCGATGGCTTCTGCAATCCGATCTCGCCAAGGTCCTTGCCTTGGACCCCGTGCTGGGCCCCCAGCAAGTGTTTGAGGAAGTATTCATGGCCCTTGCCGCTGGAACCCAGAATATTGGAGCGCCAGACGAACATGTTTCTGGGATAGGCCCGGGGATCGTCAGGATTGTTGCAAGCCAATTCGAGCTTGCCGGACTTCAGTTGATCGACGGTATAGCCGACCGCGTCTTGATTTGCCGCCGCGGCATCCCGCGTCACCTGCAGTGGATTGGTCATCAATTGCGGCGCCGACGGCAGCCAACCCATGCGTTCGGCACGCACGTTGAAGTCGATGAGGCTGCCTTTCAGGCCATTATTGACCAGGGCCGGGTCAGCGAGGGGTGAAAGGATGTGCTCGGCTTGCAGCTTCTCATACCGCCACTGATCGGTATGCGCGTAGAAGAAGGAAGTGCCGTTCATCTGCCGCGATGGGCGATGCCAATCGAGAGCGAAGGCGAGTGGCGTCCAGCCCGTTTGAGGGCGCAGCTTTTCCTGTCCGACATAATGGGACCAACCGCCCCCTGGCTGCCCGATACAACCGCACATCACCAACAGATTGATGATGCCGCGATAGATCATGTCACCGTGATACCAGTGATTGACGCCGGCACCCAGGATGACCATGGAGCGACCCTTGGTCTTGTGAGCATTCTCAGCGAATTCGCGGGCAGTCGTGATGACTTGTGCCCGCGGCACACCCGTGATTCGCTCCTGCCAGGCAGGGCTATAGGGTTGGTCATCATCATAGTCGGATGCGACATTGCCCCCGCCAAGACCGCGATCGATGCCGTAATTGGCGACGAGCAGATCGAACACGGTCGCGACGATCGCCTCGCCTTCCGTGGTAGCGATCTTGCGGATAGGCACATTGCGCATCAGCACCTCGTCATGGTCGGTGTGCTGAAAATGTTCGTGCTGAAGATTGCCGAAATATGGGAAGGCAACCGGTTCGATGCTATCGTTGTGGTCGATGAAGCTCAGCCGTGGCTTCACCGCCGTACCGCCGGCACCTTCTTTTTCCTCCAGATTCCATTTGCCGTTCTGCCCCCAACGGAAGCCGATCGAACCGTTCGGCACGATGATGCGGCCGGTCGGCTCGTCGACCGCCAGTGTCTTCCAATCGGGATTATTGGATTCACCCAAGGCCCCATCCAAATCGGATGCGCGCAGGAACCGGTCCGGCACCAGCCGTCCAGCCTGCTTGACCAGGCGCACGAGCGTCGGCATGTCGGTATACTTGCGGCAGTAATCGTCGAAGTAGTCGCTTTTCCGACCGAGATGCCATTCCTTCAGAATGACATGCCCCATTGCCATCGCGAGTGCGGCGTCGGTTCCCTGTTTGGGATGCAGCCAAAGGTCGGCAAATTTCGAGGCTTCGCTGAAATCCGGTGTGACGACGACGGCCTTGGTGCCCTTGTAACGCGCCTCGGTGAAGAAATGTGCATCAGGCGTGCGTGTCTGCGGAACGTTGGAGCCCCAGAGCATGATGAAACCGGAATTATACCAATCGGCCGATTCAGGCACGTCGGTCTGCTCGCCCCAGGTTTGCGGGCTCGACGGCGGCAGGTCGCAATACCAGTCGTAGAAGCTGAGCGCCACGCCGCCAATCAGACTGAGATAGCGCGTGCCCGCGGCATAGGAGACCATCGACATCGCCGGGATTGGCGAAAATCCGACGATGCGATCCGGGCCCCAGACCTTGGCCGTGTGCACATTGGCCGCCGCGATGATCTCATTTACTTCATCCCAGGATGCGCGGATAAAGCCACCCTGCCCGCGGACGGTCTTATAATCCTGGCTCGCCACGGGATCGTCGACGATTGACGCCCAGGCAGCAACGGGATCCTTGTGTTTTGCCTTTGCGGCCCGCCACAGCCGGATCAATCTGCCACGCACCATCGGGTATTTCAGCCGATTGGCGCTGTAGAGATACCAGGAATAGCTGGCACCGCGCGCGCAACCGCGCGGCTCGTGGTTCGGCAAGTCCGGGCGCGTGCGCGGATAGTCCGTCTGTTGGGTTTCCCAGGTGACGATGCCACCTTTCACATAGATCTTCCAGCTACAGGACCCGGTGCAATTGACACCATGCGTCGAGCGGACGATGCGGTCATGCGCCCAGCGCTGGCGATAGGTATCTTCCCATTGCCGGTCTTCGGTCGTAACGATTCCATGCCCGCCGGAGAACCCTTCTTGCCGCTGCCTGAAAAACATCAGGCGATCAAGAAAATGACTCATAGCTCGTGCTCCTTACTCTCAGCAGTTCACTTCGGCGTTACGCCGGGCGTAGTACCACCAGTTGATCGCGAAATTGACGATGTAGAATGCGACGGCGGCAACGAAGAATGCCGTCACACCACCGGTGAATGCGATCGATTGACCGATCATCATGCTGATCGCGAATGGCCCATAAGCCGCGATAGCTCCGGTAAACCCAATGACACCACCCGCCTGACGCGATTGGAAAATCATCGGTATCTGTTTGAACGTGGATGCGTTGCCGATTCCGGCGAAGAAAAAGATCGCGAGCATGAATCCGACGAAGTAAGGGAAGTCGTCCAGGCTTGCCGGCGTTGCATAGAGTGCGACACCGATCGTGCTTGCGATAAGTCCCAGCGTGGAGATCTGGGTGACTCGTGCGCCGCCGCATTTGTCTGCCAAGGGGCCGGCGAGGACGCGCATGATAGATCCAACCAGCGGACCATAGAACGCGTAGGCGAGCGGGTCCGGTGCCCCTTCGAAACCACCGAAAAGCTGCTTGATGAGGAGCGGGAAGGTCGCTGAAAAACCGGCAAAGGAGCCAAATGTCGTCAGGTACAAGCTGGTCATCAACCAGGTATGCTTGTTCCGGTTGATGTCGAACTGCTCCTTGAAGCTGGCGCGGATCGGCACAGAACGCAGAACGCACCAGGCAGCGATCGCAAAGACCAGAATGAACGGGATGTAGACCAACGTCGCGTTCTGCAGCCAGATGCTGCTGACGACGTCGCCCTTCTTAAAGGTCTGCGGCTCACCGGCGAGGCTGCCAAACATGGCGGCTCCGATGATCCACGGCGTCAGGAATTGAACGATGCTGACGCCGAGATTGCCGATGCCGGCCTGGATCGCGAGCGCGGTGCCTTGCAGCCGCTTGGGAAAGAACAGGCTGGTTGACGGCATAAAGCTTGAGAAGTTGCCGCCACCGAGCCCCGCCAAAAATGCCAGAATGAGCAGAACCCAATAGGGTGTCGTTGGATCCTGCACGACGACGGTCCAGCCGATCGCCGGCACGAGAAGCGCCAGGCTTGAAAATGTCACGACATGCCGGCCGCCATAAATCGGCGTCAGCAGATTGTGGATCAGCCGGAACGTCCCGCCGGCGAGCCCCGGCATTGCCGCGAGCCAGAAAAGCTCATCTGTCGTCAGCTTGAAGCCCATGCCCGGCATGCGCACGATCAACGCGCTCACCATGAACCAGACGATGAAGGCCATGGTGAGGTTTGCGGTTGTAATCCAAAGGGATATCCAGGCGCGGGCACGGCCTTCTCTTTCCCAGAATTCGGGATCCTCCGGCGCCCAGCGCGACAACCAGCTGCGGCTCCGCTTTTCGGACATACGATCGAGTGCTTCGGTTGTCATGGATGTCTCCGTCATGACCTTGATCAACGTTGTTCCGGGGTCAATGTTGTGCTGGTGTCTCGGCAAGCTCAGGGAAGTATTTCGGGCCTGTCAGTTCCGGATTTTGGCGTCGCTCGATCCGTCGAATTGCGAGATGCATCCAGAGAAATGCCATCGCGACCAGAACGAAGAGCAGCATGAAACAGCTCGTCCACACGCCCGTGACATCGTTCATGAAGCCGAAGGCAAACGGCAGAACGAAGCCTCCGAGCCCGCCGATCATGCCCACGACGCCGCCCACGGATCCAACATTGTTCGGAAAGTAGACGGGAATGTGTTTGTAGACGGCTGCCTTGCCCAGCGACATGAAGAAGCCGAGGACGAAGGTTAGAATGGTGAACGGTACGATGCCGATCTGCAGGCTGAATGAGATATCCTGCTTGATACCGTGGACCAGGTATTCTGTTGCCGGATAGCTGAGGAAAAATGTGCAGATGACGCTGACCGCAAAGGTCCAATACATGACCCGGCGCGCGCCATATTTGTCAGAGAGAACGCCGCCCAGCACCCGGAATATGGACCCTGGGATGGAGTAAGCTGCGCCAAGCATACCGGCGACCCGGATATCAAGGCCATAGACGCCGACATAGTAGCGCGGCAGCCACAGGGCCAAGGCGACGAAAGCGCCGAAGACGAAGAAGTAATAGAGCGAGAAGCGCCAGACCTGCAGCTCCTTAAGTGGCTGCAATTGAGCCATGAATCCTTGTTCCGGCATGGCGCCGATGCGCCGCGCCGCAAGGGTCGGCTCGTCTTCGGAGAGGAAGTAGAAGCCCACCGCGGTCGCGAATAAGACGACGGCCCAAATCTGCGCAACCATCGTCCAGCCGAAGGCGATCATGACGAAAGGCGCAATGAACTTGGTAACGGCCGCGCCCACATTCCCCATGCCGAAGATACCGAGCACGGTGCCTTTGCGTGACGGTGGCGCGAAATCGGCAACATATGCGACGCCAACTGCAAAGGCGCCGCCGGCAAGGCCGACACCCAGCGCCGCCGCGATAAATCCGGGATAGGTCGTCGCATAGGAGAGTAGCCATGTCGCCACCGAAGCGGCAGTCATGATCACGAACATAATTCGGCGTCCGCCGAATTGCGCGGCCCAGATACCTAGGAAAAGCCGCGTCAGGGAGCCGACCAGGATCGGCACGCCGACCAGGAAGCCGAACTCAGTATCGTTAAGATTGAGGTTGGCTTTGATCTGCACGCCGATGATGGAGAAGATGGTCCAGACCGCGAAGCAGATGGTGAAACTGAAGGTGCTGAGTGTCACCGCTCGCGTAAGTCCGCGTGCGTCAGCCTGTCCTTGCACTGCGATTGTCGACACCGGGTGATTCCCTTTTCGTTACGGAAATCATCCTCCGGCGCGCTCGAGGGGGTCCGTTTGACCCAGATCAATCAGAAATGCCCGCCAGGAGCGCTTCAGATGCGACAAATTGAGCATTTTGATCGCGGTCAAATTCCAACTTGACGTATGTCAAGATGACCTCAGTGATTCTACTGGCATTATGATAACGAAGATGAGTGGAGGCCGAAATACAGCATCGGTCGCGGCATTTGACCACGGCGGCGACCGGACCTGACCGATCCTATTGTCGACACAGCTACGGCTGCGCGAGCTTAATGAGTCAAATGTCGATGTCAGTTTTGTCAACACCAGGCATGCCATACGACCCGATGATCGAGATGTTCCGTTGCCCGCAAACCTGAAACAGCTGGACTGACCGCATCTATGAACCACGCCGATCTGATGGCCCTTGCCAAGATTCCTCTCTTCGCCGACCTGCCAATCGCGAAGCTCGACGAATTGGAGGAGAAGAGCTTCGTTCAACAGCAGCCCTCAGAAGCGGTCCTGTTCGAACAGGGCGATTCAGCTAGATTTCTATGCGTCATCCTCAGCGGGCGGGTGGCATTGGTGGGATCATCCAAGGCGCCTGCCGAGGATCTTCAGGAAGAACATACGAAGGATGAGGCCGGGTGCGCTGGGCATGACCGGGAAGCGATTATTGAGATTTTCGGACCCAATGAAGTCGTTACCATTGCCGCCATTGTCCTGAATCTCCCTTATCTGATGTCCGCCAGGGTTCTTGAAGCAGCGCGTATCGCGTTGATTCCCGCTGACATTATTCGCGATTTGCTGCAGGACGATGCAAGCTTTGCCCGTGCAACCACCGTCATGCTTGCCAAGCACTGGCGCCTGCTTTCACGCCAACTCAAGGATCAAAAGCTCCGTTCGGGAACTCAGCGCCTTGGCACCTATCTCCTCACCTTGACGGAAGGGCGCATGAGTGGCCCGGCGGACATCGCGCTGCCGCTCGATCGCAGAACGATGGCGAGCTGGCTCGGTATGTCTGTTGAGAATCTGTCCAGATCCCTTGCGCAGCTCAAGCCCATCGGGGTTACTGCAAATGGGCGGGCCGCACATATCAATGATATCGCGCAGGTCCGGGCATTCTGTCTGGAAGATGGGCTGCGCTGACATCTATGCCGCGCCGTTCTGCGAACCTGAATTTGTCGCCATGCAATATCGGCGAACGCTTTCGGCCATAGTGAGACGTATCGTCGCTTCTCAATAAAGCGGTTGCCAGACTGCGCATCATCGCCTCAAAGTATCATTCTAAATACCTCTTTAAATGATACCTGCGAGACGAGAGCAAAGCGTAGGCAGAAAGGCACCCGTCATGAACATCTCAGTCAATCACCTGATCGATCGGGGCACGATCGGCGAAATCGCTGCGGCTCTGCCTGGCGCCACGGGTGTATTCAGATCCTTCAAGCTCGACTTTTGCTGTGGCGGCAATGTCACGCTGGCCGATGCCGTTACAAAACGCGGCGTCGATCTTCTGCCGGTTCTGGACGCCCTGCGCTCGCTGGACCAAAGCGCTGACCATCCACTGCCGGAAGCCGCCGACAATCTCATTGACTACATCCAGTCGCGATATCACGACACGCATCGCCGGGAAATTCCGGAACTGATCCGGCTGTCGCGTAAAGTTGAGTCGGTGCATGCCGAGCATCCAGATGCACCCAGAGGGCTCGCTGACATGCTGGCCGAAGTTCTCGACGATCTGGAAATGCATATGATGAAGGAGGAGGCCGTCCTCTTTCCCATGCTGCGGCGCGGTGGGCAGATCTCTGTCATCCATCCGATCGCGCAGATGCGGATTGAGCATGAAAGGCATGGTCAGCATCTCAGTCGGCTGGAGGAAATTGCCCAGGGTTTCCGGGCGCCGGAGGGGGCATGCCGTTCCTGGCAGGCGCTCTATCTCGGCCTTTCCAAGCTGGTCGATGACCTGATTGAGCATATCCATATCGAGAACAATATTCTGTTCGTGCAGTTCGACAAACTGGCGCCACAAGCGCCGCAACATTCATGCTGCTGCGGCAGCTGCGGTGGCTGATTGCCTCGCGTCTGCATCATGGAGATTGAACGTTGAGAGTCTTCGGTATTGTCGGCGACTGCCAGAGCAAGCGTCGTTTGGTCCCGCAGGTGATAGGTCAATTGGCATCCGCCGATGTCGTTACATCCGTGATCAAGCGCGTCAGCGATGACGTCGATCTCGACCGGCCCGGCAAGGGCAGTTACGAGCAACGTCAAGCAGGTGCTTGCGAGATACTGATCGCCAACTCCTTTCGTTGGGCACTGATGCGGGAAAATGCACTGCCAAACGAACCGGATATCGACGAATTGCTTGCGCGACTGGGGCCGACCGATCTCGTGTTGCTTGAGGGCTTTCACTTGTCGCCATATCCGAAGATCGAGCTCATTCGAAGCAAACAGGATCGGCGTCCGAGCTTTCGTGACGATTCATCCATTATCGGCGTCGTCTGCGACACCGACCTCGCGACAGAATTGCCATGTTTCCGCATGGAAGACGTGCCGGCTATCTGTGCATTCGTACAAGCGCACAGTGTTCCGCCATATGAAAAAATAGATGTCGTGGCACCTGCCGTCGCTATGGCCTAACGCGAGGCTGTTGGGCGGCGCATCGTCTATGGAGAAGCATCATGGGGACATTTTCCCTCGCGGAACAGCTTTCCGATGACAGCGCAAGCCTGATTAAGGCGGCTGCTGATATCTGCCGCCAAGTCACCGTGCATCTCACGCAGCTCTCTCGCATCTATCAGCGCGATATCGCGACAATGGGGCCATCACCACACATTCTGGCGCAATTGCAGGCGGCCCTCGCTATGGCATCCCAGAATGCCACTCTTGTCGTCGATATGGTCGAGATTCTGCTCGATCGAGCCGACCTGTCCCCGGAAGAGCTCGGACAACTCACCGCATTGGTCGCCATATCCTCGCCGCGGCGCGGCAAGAACGTAGAGAATCTTGTTGCTGAACGCGTCAAGCATCTTCCCCTTGACGAGGGCATCGGTCTTATGGCGGCTGAGGCAATGGCATCAAGCTATCGCCTTACCAAGCTGAACGAAGAGATTTCCCGATTGATGACGCTGGCGATGAGGACTACGACAGCCCTGGCAGCGGGCCAGACCGGCCAAGTCAATTGCGGCGCCGCCAGCTAGCGCCAGAACACTCCAGCCATGTTTCCCAATAGGCGTCAATGGGATGTCACCGTGATCGGCGGTGGACTTGCGGGTCTCGCCGCTGCGCTTACGGCGAGACAACGAGGCGCAACCGTTCTCGTGATCGAGGCATCCCCAAAAGATTTTCGCGGCGGCAACACGCGGCACGCAAGGAACTGCCGCCTGGCGCATTCGCAAGAATCATCGTTTGTTCGCGCACATTACCCGATCAGCGAATTCGCGACCGACCTGCTGTCGGCCGCAAACGGTCGCATCAGTCAAGAGATGGCCAACATTCTTGCAGCCGGCTCCGCGGAGATTCCGGCTTGGCTATCGGCGCACGGCGCTCTTCTGCAGCCCTGGGCCGGCGGCCAGATACCCTGGTCTCGCAAGACCGCTTTCTTTTTAGGAGGGGGAAAGACGCTTCTGAACGCGCTCTATGCCGCGGCCAGGAAAGCCGGCATCGACGTCATCTATGACAGCGAAGTTCTGTCATTGCACTTTGGCAATAGTGCATTACATGAAGTGACAGTCGATCATGATAGCCAGATAGAAAGGATCGCATCACGGTCGATTGTCGCCTGCAGCGGCGGCTATCAGGCGAATGTCGGCCGGCTCCGGGAATATTGGGGACATGCGGCAGACAATTTTATCGTTCGTGGCTCGCGCTATGCCACGGGCCGCATCCTCGCGCAATTGTGGTCAGCCGGCGCAGAACCGGCGGGGGATCCCGCGGACTGCCATCTCGTCCCGGTGGATGCACGGTCCCCGCAATTCGACGGCGGAATCGTTACCCGGGTAGATGGATTGGCGGACGGCGTCGTCCTGGATGGATTTGGCCGACAGCTGTACAGCGGTCTTCCTGCTGATACACCGCGACAGTTCTCCATATGGGGTCGCGTGATCGCAGCCAGCCCCGGTCAATGCGCCTACCTGGTGCAGAATCGCGACGTGCTGGCATCACGACATGCATCCTTCTTTCCACCGATCGATACGGCATCAGCAGCGGCGGCGACCTCGCTCATTCCTGCCGGTATTCGACAGTCGGATATTGTCCGGACCGGTACCGGCATTGTGACTCCACTTCGCCCCGGTATTTCATTTACAGGCTTAGGGCTGAAAGTCGATCCGCTGGCCCGACCGATCTGGCGTTCCGTAGGCCGCGCCGGTATTTTTGCTGCGGGCATGATCATTGCCGGCAACTTCTTCCGTGGAAAATATCTGTCCGGCCTTGGCACCACGATCGGTATCGTCCTTGGCCGCATTGCAGGCCGAGAGGCCGCTCAATATGCCCTCAGCTGACCCGTTCGACGCAGCACGGCATGTGATGACGGCATGCAATGCCTGCGGCTATTGCCGCGGCTACTGCCAAGTCTTCAACCTGTCGCACCACTATGCGAGCTTTACCGAGAACGACCTCAGCTATCTTGCCAGTCTTTGCTATGACTGTGGTGCTTGCCTGGATGCCTGCCAATACGCGCCCCCGCATGCGTTCGAGATTGATGTTCCAGGCAGCCTGAAAGCATTGCGGCAGCATACCTACAGGATTTATGCACGCCCGCGGGTCGTTGCACGATTCCTGGGGCAGTCGAGATATGGCGGCCTCATCTTGGTTCTGTCCGTGATGCTGCTATCTGCCTCATTCCTTCTTCCGGCCGTGTCACCGAGAATATCCAGCTCGGGAGCGGTCGCTCCTGCCTTTTACGACATCGTTTCTTGGCAAACCATGGTGCTGATTGGTGGACTTCCTGCCATGTGGTCATTTGTAGCAGCTATGGGAAGCGTCGCGTCCTTTTGGCGTGACATCGCAGCCGACTCTGTGAAGCGCCCCAATTTGGCTCTCATCCTTGGCACATTGCGCGACATTTTGACCTGGCGTCATTTCGGCGCGTTAAGCCATGGCTGCACTGGCAGCGCGAGGTGGCGCAAATACTTCCATTGGAGCCTATTTTACGGCTGCATGAGTTGCTTTGCCTCAACCTTGATCGCCACCATTTACCATCATGCTCTGGGGGAGATCGCTCCTTACCCCTATTTGAGTTTGCCCGTCATCTTGGGCGCTGTCGGCGGCGGCGCCGTTGTGCTCGGCACTATTGGTATGGCGACAACGCAGGATCATACCCATCCCGGCATTAAGACCGATCAGAGCCTCCTGCCGTCTTTGAGCCTGGTCGCTGCGACAGGCCTGTTGCTTCTTCTGCTTCGGGAAAGCCGCTCAATGACATTGCTTTTGACGCTGCATCTGGGGGCAGTTGCCGGCTTCTTCCTCTCACTGCCATACGGACATTTTCTTCACGGCCCCTTTCGTGGCATCGCCATGCTACGTGCGGCGGCCGAGAACCGATTGCGAGCGGTCCCACCCGCCAGTGCCACCGTGTCAAGCAAGTCCGTCTCCGCAGACTGATTTCTGAATGAACAAGGACAGCATAAAATGACTAAACCCGACCTGACATTGCCATTGGTCTATTCATGTTCAGGCTGCTCCAGCGCAGCACAGATGGCGAATCATATCGCCTTGCTGCTTGACCGGCGCGGCGTGGCAGAAATGTCCTGTATCGCTGGGCTGGGCGGAGATGTGCCGAGCCTTGTCAAGCTGGCGAAATCCAACAGGCCTATCGTCGCCGTCGATGGCTGCCCTTTGGTCTGTGTCAAGAGTACACTGTGCCGACACGCCATTCCGGCGGACGTCCATGTCGTGCTCAGCAATCTCGGCGTCAAGAAGAGATTCCACTTGGACTTCGATGAAGCAGAAGCCGAGCGGATCACCAATCGCCTGGCGGTGCAGATTTCCGACAAGTGTAAACCTCTGGTGGTGCCACAATGACCGGCGTCACCAAGAATGGACAGGCCATCAAGATAGGGATCGTCACCGTCTCCGATCGAGCCAGCGCAGGCATTTATACTGACCTCGGTGGACCCGCCATCATCGACGCTCTTAAGGAAATGCTCGCCGTCTCTTGGAAGGCGTGCCCAAAGCTGATACCCGATGATGCCGCGCTGATCCAGAAGACCCTAGCCGACCTCATTGATCGCGAGCATTGCTGCCTCGTCGTCACGACGGGCGGTACAGGACCAGCACCGAGGGATGTGACGCCCGAAGCTACCGAGGCCGTCTGTCACAAGATGCTACCTGGCTTCGGTGAATTGATGCGGTCCATCAGTCTAAAGAAGGTTCCGACGGCCATTCTGTCGCGCCAAACCGCTGGCATTCGAGGGACGGCGCTGATCATCAACCTGCCCGGCAAACCGTCCGCAATCCGAGACTGCCTGATGGCCGTCATGCCGGCCGTCCCCTATTGCATCGATCTCGCCGGCGGTCCGCGCCTCGAGACTGATCCCGCTGTCATTCAAGCCTTTCGGCCAGCATCTGCCTAGCCGATGCGACAACTGGTCGTGCTCTAGCGCGCTCTCTTTTCAGATAGCGATAGCAATGGCAGCCATAGCAGAGAGCTTCCAGTGACAACAAATGCCGCTATGACCGGTACAGCGAGCGAATCAGTTGCTCGTCCCCTTGTATGGCTCCTATTGGGCGACAAGCGCGGCGACAACGCACAAGTCCTGGCCCTCGGCCGCGCAACGGGATGGGCGGTCGTCGAAAAGCAATTGCACTTCGATCAACCCTATCGCGTGCCTTATCGGAAGCGTGGCGCGAGCTTGGACGGTTTGGATCAGGCCAAGAGCAGCCCCTTGAGCGAACCCTGGCCTGACATCATCATCGGAATCGGCCAGCGATCGGCATCGGCCTCACGCTGGATCAAGAACCAGACGGGCGGCCGTGCCATCAACATTCGTTTGGGGCGGCCTCGCACGAGCTTGCGATACTTCGATTTGGTCATCTCTACCTTGCAATATGGCCTCTCAAAATCAGCCCGTACGATGATGTTGACTTTGCCGTTCACGCGACACGAGCGGGACGAAGTTGAAAAAGCAAGGCATGACTGGCACTCTCGCTTCGCGCATTTGCCGAAACCGTGGACAACCGTTCTCATCGGCGGGAAGAATGCCCGTCTTCGACTTGATAGAGCCGTCATTGGCGACATCGTCAAGGCGCTCACCCGGTATCAGGAGACGCATGGCGGATCCCTTCTCCTCACGACAAGCCCACGGACACCGGTGACGGCTGGTTCTCATCTGGAGCAGCTTCTGAAGCGCGATCTAGTAGGCGTCCCGCATTTTCTTTATCGTTGGACAGCGGGGACAGAGAATCCATACAGCGCCATGGTCGCTGATGCCGACACAGTCATCGTCACCAACGACAGCGTCTCAATGGTTGCGGATGCAGCCGCACATGCCAAGCCATTATTGGTCTATGCTCTCCCGCCCAAGACAATGAAAAGAAAAACGAAGCCATTTCGACCGTTAATTCGGGCAGTCTGCAATTGGCTGGCGCAGCGTCAGGAAGCCGGCCGCCCCGCTACAGCGATTGATCATCTCTATACATGGCTGACGCGGACTGGAATCGTGCGGCCACCGCGGAACATTCCAATCGTGTTTACCAGGCTCGAGCGCCTGGGTGCCATCAAGCCACTTGAATCGGACGTCGCTGGCGCACCGATAGCTGCGCATGTAATGTATTCCGAGCGGTCGGCCGTTGTTAATCGCATCCATCGTCTCTACGCCGAACGCAATGGTAAGTCCTTCACCACCGGTGGAAAACAGGCAAATCCAGTATCGACAGGCGCCCTGGCAACGAGAATCGCGCGCAGTCGCTGAAACGTTACCGGTTACGTGTTGCCAAGAACTCGGCGATCTCAAGATCGATAGGGTCGTCGATATTGGCAACATATCCTGAGCTGATGACCGCGGCACAATCCGTTTCAACGATCTGACGACAATCAACCACCGCCAGTCGCGTTGCGGCATAGCACAGGCCGTTGCGCGAATAATACGGCCGCACGCCTTGGCGGTTGCTGTGCCGCGCTCCTTCTGGATGGAGAAAGTTCAAGCGACCGTCGCGTTCCAGCAGCAGTTTTTCCGGTACGTAATGACCAGGCACACGGCTTACCGTCGCAGCAGCACGATGCTCTCCAGTCAACATGGCATCAATGGTCATTGTTACGTCATCCGGGCACCGCAAGGGGCTCGTCGGCTGAAGCAAGACCGAGCAGTCGAACCGTCGCCCGAAAGCCGCCTCGCTTTCTTCCCATGCGTGACGCCAGGCATCAACACCTGTAGCCGTGTCGCTGGCAAGCTCCGTTGGTCGCAAGAACGGCACAGTGAGGCCACAGCGGCGACCCTCGTCCGCAATTTCCGCATCATCGGTCGAAAGCACCGCCGCATCCAACCACGGCAGTGCACGAACGACATCCGCCGCGCGCTCTATCAGCGATTTCCCTGCTACTTTGCATAGGTTCTTGCGGGGAATGCCTTTACTGCCACCGCGGGCCGGGATGACGGCCAGCACGCTCCTGCCTTGACGAGCCATTGATCTACCCTGCCAATTGCGCTTTGATTTCGAAGATATTCTCAAAGATCTCTCTGACGGTGACCGCAGGCACCTGGTCACTGGCCGCCCGCAAGGCATCGGCTCTCGCCTGTACGTCTTCTACCGAGAGGCGTGGAAAGCTCCTTTTCCGCATCGCCCGCAGCAGCGACTCATCTTCGGCCTTCATTTTGGCCAATTTATGCGCTCTGCGCCGGCGCATGTTGATCGCCCGCAAATGGCGCCGGATTGTCGTCTTCAGGCCCCCCGTGGCCGGGAGCGATATATTCTCGATCGCATCCAGGATTCGCTCGCTGGCCAAGCGGCCTGTCCGTGGCGCGAGGACATTTGCCAGAAGGCGATTGCCACGTTGTTGTACCGCCTCATCGTCCAGTCTTCCGCTGAGACGGTCGCGCAAGAGGGATATCAGGCCTTCTACGCTTGAAGCTTCATGGCTCAACTGATTGGGCAGGGCGATATCCCAATCGCTGGAGACAATTGGGCGATAGGCAATCGCTGGAGTCCCCAGCAAGAACGCTTCGACGGCCGTTGTACAACCATTGTGCAGAACCGCTGCCGCCCCAGCCAGCCACGGCAGGACGCTGCCGCTATAGATCACCTGAACGTTGGGCAGTGCTGCACTTGCGGCTGTCCAGGCCCGATGATCCTCCGCCGGATGCGGCCGAACGATGATCGTTACGTCAGGAAAGGCATGCGCAATTTCGGGCACAATGCTGAGAAAAGCATGGAAGAGCGATTGTCGATGGGCCTGAAAGGTCGTTGCATTATGCTTTTCTATGTATCGTTCAAGTTTCGTTTTTTTGGCGCGGTCATAGAAGTTCACGCTGCCAAAATTGCTGTTCAGAAGAATGAAATCTCCAAAAGCTCCCCTGATTTCTTCTGCTGCTTTCCTGTGAAGTCCGCGAAACTCTGTCCGCAATAAATCCATGCGAGCGTTGCCGGTCGCGGTCACTGGCACCTGCATCTTTCCGGGCCAAGCGGACCAAAGGCGGACATTGTCCGGTCCCCACGCCATCAAATGACGCACGAGCCTGAGGCTTCGCTCCGACAGCCGCGTTTCCCAGTATATGGGGTCGCTGTAGTATACCAGCGCCTCTTCGTCACATGCAGCCAACGCATAGCCAAGATCATCGAGATTACGGAACATCTTGTAGCTTGCGTCGGTAACACCCTTTTCCAATCGGATTCCTCGTGGCAATTGGTCTGCCCGCAAATCGAGATCGAACCGACATCCAAGGATGGTCGGAAAGCTCCGCTTCGTCGCTAGACAGGCCAGCAGCAGCTTGGCATCCAGTTCGCGCGCCGCGATTTCCACCGGGATAATGAGCGGTGTCCGACATGTCGGGGGCGCTTCGATCATGATGCCAGCCGCAACTCGAAGATATTTGGCTTGAGTTCGACCACCGATACTCTCCCAAAGCGGTCAAGACAGCACTGCAATACGGCAATGCTCGCGTGAACATCCTTCTCGGAGATCGGCGGAAAGCGATGGGCGTTGTATCTTGCTCCGTTCTTGTGATCAGCACTGTCGAGATGTGCTGATTTCCGCCAGCGACGAATGGATGCCTGGATTCGGCCCCGCGTTCTACTCAGTATCGATCCGAAGGGAGGACGGGCAGATGCCATATTGAATTCCAGCAGCTTCTTGACGATACGATCACAGGACAAGGCCCCGTCAAGCGCGCACAGATGCTTTTTGAGAATGTCGGCATGCGCGGACAGCGTGCTTTCGGCGGGACCGGCGTCTATTTGATGGATCAGCTCTTCAATGGAAGCCGCCCTTCGGCTCAGCGCGTTGGGCAGCCGGATGTCAAAGCGTGGCTCCTCGATCGGCATATAGGCGATGGCCGAGCGTTCCATGATGGCGGCCTCTATGGCTGTCGTGCATCCATTATGGACGATGGCCTTGGCCCCAAGAAGCCATGGAACGATACCGCCATCATGCCTTACATGCAGGTTTGCATGATCTCGTGCGATCTGATGCCACGGCTCCGGATTCTCTGCCGGATGCGGCCGAACAATGATGGATGTCGTCGGGTGTGTGCGCGCCAGCACTACCGCGGCATCAAGGAAATGCGTGAATAGCATTTTCCGATAAGCCAGCATATCGATGTGACGCTTGGCAGCAGCATCGTCGCTAAATCTGCTGGTGATCGTCGCAGCTGCACCAGGCAGTATATGATTGACGCTGCCAAAATTGCTGTTGATCAGAATGTAGTCGCCGAAATCTACCTTGAGCATGCGCCGCTGCTGTTCATGATACGGACGCAGGGCTGGTCGCAGCAGATCCAAGCGCGGATTTCCAACTTCGTGGATCGGCGCGCCGCCATATTCCGGAAACCCGCGCCATATTTGGGCATTGTCCGGCCCCCAGGCGAAGAGCATATCGGCCGCGTTCAGAACTTCTGGAGCAACGCGCGCAGCAAGATATTGAGATGGCGAATGATACACCAAGGCTTCTTCATCCCATGCGACGATCGCATGACCCAGTTGACGAAGAATTCGGCTGATGACGGCGCTGCTCGATCGCACATCCTTCGCCAAATAGATCGACGGCGGCAGCTGCCCGATCCAGGCATGGATATCGTGACGACTGCCCACGATAACGCGAAAGCCTGCTTCCGCAGCAGCACAACCCAGCAGAAGCTTGGCGTCAAACTCGCGGTGGCGACTTTCCGACGGAATTATTAGAGTGCGTCCGGTCATGACATTTTCCGGCCAGACCCGCGGCCTCAATACGGTAGTCGCTTGTCGATGCTGAGCGGTGCCGTCGCCAATACATCGGCCATGCGAGTTCCCGCATATCCATCACCATAGAGCGTGTCCTTTTCGCTATGGCCCCCAGCGACGCAGCTCTTCAGCGCATTGAGGATATCGTCGCTACAGTACCCAACATCGACGACGTTCCGGCCCCGGTCACGACCGGACTGGCGGCTCCCAATATTCACCGCAGGGACGCCAAGATAGGCGCATTCGCGGATCCCAACGCTCGAATTGCCAACGATGCAGGCGCTTCGCTTCAGAACACGCAAGAATTCTTCCGGCGGCAGATTCTTGAAAAAGTGAATATTGGATAGCTCCCCGCGTTCGCGCCCAGCCCTGAGTCCGCGGGCCGTCAAAGCCGAACCGGCATCGACATTCGGCCAAAGCCACAATGTTGGCATATCCATGGCACGGATGGCTGCCAGCGTCTGATCGACCTGCCAACGAGCCAATTCATGCTCCTGCGTTACCGGATGCTGCATGACCACAATATATCCATTGGACATATCGAGCCTTGGGCCAACGCCGCCATAGGTCGAAAACAGATCATCCGTCGTCATCGGCTCGGCAATGGCGGCCCTGGCTACGTCGATGGAAGGACAGCCGGTCACGTGAACGCGGGAGGCATTTTCGCCCATGCGAATGACGCGACCCGCCGCACGGTCCGATGCAACAAGATGAATATCTGCAAGCTTCGTCACGGCGTGCCGGACTTTTTCGTCAATCGACCCTGTAATCTCGCCGCCCTGCACATGCACCAGCGGGAGATGCAGATAGGCGGCAGCAACTGCGGTCGCCATCGTCTCGAACCGATCGGCGATCGACACCACCATATCTGGCTTCAATTCGTCGAGCACAGTCGCGAGTTCGGAGAGTCCGAGGCCAGTTGACTTGGCAGACGTAACGAGATTTTCCCCCTCGACGATCATGTAGACGCGACGGTCTACCTTGAATCCCTCTGCTTCGATGATCTTGTCAGTTGCGCCATACCGGTCAAGCAAAGCCGATGCCGCAACAACGAGTTGAAGCTCCAAACGCGGATCCGCCTTGATCGCGGCCAAGGCCGCCTTGATGCGCGAATAACTTGGCCGTGCCGTGATAACGACACATACTTTGCGCATTTCATTTCACTCCAGATCGGTCAATTGCAATTGTTCATTGCGGCAAACATCCCGGGCGAGCCGACGCCCGTAAAGCTCGTGCAACTTCCCAGCCGGAATTCCGCCGCCAGGCTTCTTGGCCGCGACCATGGCAGCTGTCAGCATCGTGCCGGCATTCAGATCGTGGCACGCAACCACGCTTTTCATGAAAGTTGCGCGCAGCGGTTCTACTGCCGGCAATATGGATGTGCGATCGATCGGGCAGCGGTTCATTCTTTCGATAAACCGGATCCCGTCGACCAATGTCTTGAACTCCGCTGCGGTGACGGAGGAACTGACATCCGGGCCGAACATTTCGCGGCAGAGGGTGATATGAACCTCCAACACCTCGGCACCAAATGCCGCTGCCGCCAGCCCCGGAAAAATAGTGCCCGAGTGATCAGATAGCCCCACCGCCGTGCCGTAACGTCGGCGAAACTCATCAAGGACATTGATCCCAATCTGTTCGGCCGGGCAAGGGTAAATGGAGCTGCATTGCATGACTGCCAACGGACATCCGGCCTTTGTGATCTGGGCGACCACCGCGTCTATCTCGGCAAAGTCGCTCATCCCGGACGACAGCATGATTGGCTGCCCGGTTTCGACAATCGCCTCGATCAAGGGCGAATTGGATAGCTCACCCGAAGCGATCTTCCAGGCCGGCATACCGATATCCCGAAGCAGTTCCACCGCTTCGAGCGAAAAGGGAGAGCTGAGGAATATCAGCGACCGCTCATCTGCATGTGCCTTCAGACCCGCCCATTGTTCCGGCGTGAATTCCATCCGACGCCAATAATCATATCGGCTGGCATCCTGATAGGAGAAGCGGCGCCGCCAGGGTTCGGCCGGTGTACTTTCAGCATCCGCAATATGGGTTTGGAATTTGATTGCCGTCGCGCCCGCCTGAGCAGCGGCGTCTATGTAGGCATGCGCCATCCCAAGGCTGCCGTCATGCGCTTGTGCAACCTCAGCGACGATTGCACAGGCAGCGCCTGGGCGGGGATCGGAAAGCCACGTCATGCGATTACATCTCCATCGCCGAAAGACCAGGGATGCCGCGGTAGAAGCCATCGACGAATGCCGCGCCGTCGGGACGTGGAAGGGTGGCTGCAAGTTCGTCAGCCGATAGATGCCCATCCAGAAGGTTGCGATAGAGGCGCGCAACCTCAACCATATCCATCATGTGTGGCTGCAGCCGGAAGTGCCGAATGCCTTTGCACACAAGGTCCATCATGTGCTGGCCGAGATTGAGACAACCATGCGAGAGTGTTTGCAGGCCATTCACCGCGAGAAATGGCTCGCCATCGAGCGTGTCAACACTCAGTCCATCCGGATCCCGCTCACAAACAAAGCGGCAACCATCCTTATGCAGATTCTCGGCGCGGGCATGATAGCAGCGGGCGGAGATGGCTAGCGGCATGCGCCCGAATACCTGAATTTCGAGTGGAACCCCAGTCTCGATGAGTAGGGCAATGGAACTGCCTGGTAGTTCGGCGGGGAGAACGACCCGTATGGCACCGCCTTTTGCCAGCAGATCCAACGTGCCCTCGTTATAGACATTGACGTATGGCCCCACGATATGAGGACGGCCGTTTAGCAAGGATAGAGCGGCGATGTCATTCGCTTCGACCAGCACAGCCTCTTCGCTCGCCATCTCCCGCAACAGGTTCAGTTCCCGCCGATTCATGTTAAGGGCAAGCGTCGACAGGACAACTTCCTTGCCCGCCGCGGCCAGGCGCGCCATCACATCCGGCAAGACAGGTGCTAGAAACGGCAGTCGCTTGGCGCAGACAACCTCGCCGATATAGACCATATCCACAGGCGCTTCATCTGCGATCCTGAAATAGAAATCGCGCCATTTTTGCGGCGCCCAATTGAAGACAACCGGTCCCATGGTGAGGCATGCCGGTGGGGTCGTTGGCCGCGCTGCGGTCAGCACCGGTTGTAAATATGTCGCCTTCATGTTTCCCATTCAGGCCTACCGCCAGGATTTCTGATAGGCGCCCTTGGTCACTTGGCCACCTTCGGTCAAGTGTGCAAGTGCTGCGGCGCGCTTCTCTCCGCCGTGACCGAGAGTATCGATCGCCTGACGGAAGCTCGCCACGACATCGGTGATATAGGCCTTGCCCCGTTGCCGTCCTTCGATCTTTATAGCCGTGACACCGGCACGTTGCAGATGTGGCAGAATGCCCAGGGCGCTGAGGCTCGTCGGCTCCTCGAACAAATACTGCCTTTCACCGCGTACGAGGTACTGCCCCTTGCATATCGTTGGATAGCCTGCTGGCGCATGTGCGGGATAGATATCTATCGTGACGTCACCAAGGCGGGAAACCATCTCATCGCCCCGCATCTCATAGCCGACGGCACAAGCGGGAGAGCATACGCCATTCATATTCGGCGACTGGCCGGTGACATATGACGACAAGGCGCACCTGCCCTCAGCCATGACGCAAAGACCACCAAACACGAACACTTCCGTCTCGACGCTGATTTCGCTGTTCAACTCGGCAATCTCTTCGACAGTCAGGACGCGCGGCAGAACGACGCGCTTCACGCCAAACTCACGAACGAAGAAGGAAATGGATTCGCGATTACTTGCCGATGCCTGCACCGACAGATGCCGCCGCAGCGTCGGGTGGCGGTCGGCCGCATATGCCAGCAGACCCATATCCGCAAGAATGACCGCATCAGCCCCGAATTCGGCGGCGTGATCGATGGCTTGATGCCACAACTGGAGCTTTCCAGCTTGCGGGTAGGTGTTGATTGCAATGAGCACCTTTACAGCGCGAGTGTGAGCAAATTCTATCGCCACCCGCATTTCATCCGGGCTGAAATTCAAGCCGGGGAAATTGCGCGCATTCGTCGCATCGCTGAAGCCGCAGTAGACGGCGTCGGCGCCTGCGGTTACTGCCGCACGTAGGGCGGCAGGAGTTCCGGCCGGACAAACAAGCTCGAGCGATGCAGTTGCACCTCTCAATCCGTCGCCTCTCATCCGAGCCTCCGCCGCTCGGCCTTTTGCACGTCCCTGCCGAGTTTGGCGATTTTTATCTGCAGCGCTTCAAGAGCCGCCTCGTGATGTGCCAATTTTCTTTCGAGAGGCGCTGCGAAGGCTCTTTGACAGTCCGTGACGGCACTCGCCACCTGACGCATCGCGCGGCAATGCAAATGGAAGATCCCGTTCAACATCTTCGGCAAGAAGCCGCTACCAGCAGAAAGATCCCGAGCAATATCGATCTCGGCGCCATCGATGGCGTTGCGAAGATACAGCACCGCCGTCATGTCGCCTTCGATCAGCAGTTCGCGCGAAAAGAACAAGGCGTCGCCATCCTTCTTGCCTTCAATCAAAGCCAAGAAGGAAGCGAGTTTGCCTCGGATTGTGGCAATGGCCGGCGGCGGCGCGTTCCGTCTCTCGACCAAGATCAGCCGCGGGCTGTCGATGCCGGGCCAGATCGCCATCATGAATGGCAGATCGATGGTATCGACGATAAAGCAGGCGCCACCAAGTTGGCGCAATCGAGCAAACACTTCAGGCTGGCGGTGTACCATGCTGCGCAAGGCCATGTTCGCAGCGTGCTGCAATGGCCATAGTGGTAGCGGCCGCAGCGCCGGGCCGACAAGCGATAGTAAGGAAAACTCCAGTCGCTCTTCCGGATCGGTCTTGTTGCGGTTGGCAAAACTGGCTTGGGGCAGGTTGGGATCTGGCATGGTATGGCGGCTGATCAGGCCTTAAATACGTTAGCGGCGTCGATCCCCGCCCGGGCCACTGCATTCCGGGTATCCACGACGAGGCGGGCGTTCTGGACGACCATGTCATAGTCAATCTGATCATGATCGGTAACAATCAGTACGGCGTCAGCACCGGCAATCTCTTCGGCCGTTAGTTCTTTCGAGCAATGACCCGAAAGTGCTGGGTGATCGCGTGTTGGCTTGATGGCTCCAATATGTGGATCGTGATACGACACGATCGCGCCACGCTTTAGCAGCATCTCGTAGATAACGAGGGCCGGGCTCTCCCGCAGATCATCGACGTTCTTCTTATAGGCGATGCCCAGCATCAGAATTTTGGCGCCGCGGAGAGCAATCCCCTGTCGCGCGCTCAGCTGCTGGGTCAGCTGATTGATGACGAATTCCGGCATGGCTGCATTCACCTCACCGGCCAGCTCGATGAATTTCGTATGAATCCCGAATTCCCGCGCCTTCCAGGTCAGATAGAAGGGATCGACCGGTATGCAATGTCCACCGAGGCCGGGGCCGGGATAGAATGGCATGAATCCAAACGGTTTTGTTGCGGCCGCTTCGATGACTTCCCACACATCGACACCCATGGCCATGCAGATGACCTTGAGTTCGTTGACCAATGCGATGTTGACTGCGCGAAAAATATTCTCGGCCAGCTTGACGAATTCTGCCGTCTCCGGGTTTCGGACGGCGACAGCCCCGACCACAATCTGGTCATAAAGAATGGTAGCAATATCGCAGGCAGTTTGACAGTCGCCACCGACGATCTTTGGAATCCTGGATGTCGAGTAGCATACGTTGGCTGGATCTTCTCTCTCCGGCGAATAGGCAAGGAAGAAGTCTGTTCCGGACCGTAGACCGCCTGCTTCGAGCAGCGGCTTCAGCACATCGCGTGTTGTGCCCGGATAGGTGCTGGATTCGAGGATCACAATCTGTCCTGGCCGTAGCGTGCTTCCAATGGCTGCACCGGTTTTTTCAATGTATTGGAGATCCGGCTCACGATGTTTCGTGAGAGGCGTTGGCACGCAAATGATCAGGACTGAGGGCTCGCGTAGTTTGGCAAAATCTGTGCTCGCAACAAACTTTCCGCTATCGCGCATCGCAGAAATTCTGTCATCCGGGATGTGCTCTATATATGACGCACCGAGATTGAGCGTGTCGGTCTTTGTGACGTCAACGTCGAAGCCGAGAACCTGAAACCCGCGCTCGGCAAAGAGGCAGGCCAACGGCAACCCAACATAACCTAGCCCAACGACACCGATAATCGCGTCGCGCGCAACAATGCTTTCGATCAGGCCATGGCCGGCGGAATTCACTGATTTGTCTGCGGACGTCACGGTTTCCAATATGCGAGACGGAGACAGCGCGGAATCAGTTGCCGTTTGATAGATAGCGCTCACGATATTTTTCTCTCCGCCTAATGGTAGCCGCTTCGGGTGTCTATTTCCTGCGAAGCCCACTTCTATCAGCAGGATCACGATGATGAAGAAACAGCAAAGGTGACCTACTGACGCACCAATCGTCTCTGATGTTTGCGAGCGCAGCGCGGCTCTCGCTCTTGCGCGGATCACTTCGCATGTAGAGGTCGATGGCAGTCATTCTGAGCGTTCAGAACGCTGCGTAGAGGGCAGCAGCTACGGGTATTGGCATTTGCATCCGTCGGCCTTGATGTTCGGCACGAGTGCGCAGCAACATTTCCGATCGGCGCCTTGAGAAATTTCATACTTTCTTTTCTATTCAGTCATTTAGCGGATGGATCCGGTCACGATGGTCGGCAATATTTGCCGGCAAATTCTTCCCTTCCGGAAAATTATGCCGACACCACGAGGGCGGTAGCGGCCCCAAAATTTCAGTCAAAACAGGACGCGTCATTCTGACGCGCATCAATGGTCCGGCACGCATTTCTCATCGGCCATTTTTTTCCATCGCTGGTATCTCGTGGCACATACCACGACAACGCGTACGGCTCGCGAAGTGGAGTGATTGGATATGAGTTCATCGCGATGCTATCGCTCGCGATCGCTTCATCACTTTAAAATTGGTCTGGTTCTTTTGAGATGACCTAACTCATTTTTATCTCGACGTGTTCGTGCGTCATTTTTTTTCGATGCGCTCTGTGCCGTCGTCCGTTCGCATCGCTCCGTTGCATAGAAAAGTCGCGATGGCTTGCGCATCGACAATCGATCGCCGCGACACTCTCCACGCACATTCGAATTCTTCGAAACAACGACATAAGAGGGATTCATTTTCTTCTCTCGCTGAGATGCGTTCTGACGTCTCATCCTTGCCATTTTACATCGTCGATCACGCGCATTGGCTTGGCGCATGCGTCGATGCTGCCGCGCCGACGCAATGCGGCGTCGGTTCCCCGATGAGAAGTCGGGCAGTGTTAGAAAGACACAGGAGCATTCGCAAATGGCGATGAACGACATCCAACTCGCGTCCGGGACGCGATCGAATCTATTGCTGCTTCAGAAGACGACGGCGCAGCTTCAAGCAACCCAGCTTCGCCTGGCCACAGGCAATAAGGTGAATTCGGCTCTGGATGGGCCAGCACAATTCTTTGCTGCCAAGGGTCTCAATCAACGCGCCAGTGATCTAAACGGTCTGAAGAATGGTATCGGTCAGGCGATCAGCACGATCAGTGCTGCGGACAAGGCCATCACGCAGATCGAGGACCTGGCTGAGCAGGCACGGGGCCTCACCACACAGGCACTCGGCAATCTCGGCAATGACAGCAACTCCGTCAAGTTGCGGAAGTCATTGGCGGATTCATACAACACGGTCTTGCGCCAGATTGACAAGCTATCTCAGGACAGCGGCTATCAGGGCAAGAACTTGCTGGTTGGATCCGGCCTGAGGCTGGACGCAACAGATTCCTCAAAGACCGCAACCAATGCCTTGGAAGGTCTTTCGGGCGCGCGCGCCACAAATGTGACGACGGCTGACAATTACAAGATCGAGGTCAACGGCAATGGCGCGATCGGCGGCAATAGCCGCGATATTGCCGACGCCGAGCTGCGGAATGGCCTCAGCAACATCGATGTCTCTGGCTATGTCAGCAGCACCGCTGGGAACTTCGATCCGATCCAGATCAAAGTCAGCGGCGGCAAGGGCAAGGACAAGACGTTTACGATCTCGGAAGGCAATGAAACGCAGTCTTTCACGTTAACCCAGGATCAGTGGAAGGATGCGAACGCGGTCGGCAGCACACTTCATGTGGCGACGTCCTTCAAAAGCGGCACGAATGTCTCGTTCGAGGTCGATTTCGAGAAGATCGAGGATGTGCCGGACACTGCCGGCATAGGCACTTCGACGATCGAGAAGAATGTCGACCTGCGCATCGCGGTCACGAATGGCAATGGCGAAGCGATCGTTCGCGATGGCATGAATGACCTGGGCCTGTCGAAGCTGGCAAATGGTGAAAATGCCTTTGCCTTTGATTCAGGAACGGTTCGTCTCTCCATCGATCAGCGGCAGCTGGTACGGGCATCGAACTTCGCAGATTCGGCCGGTGCGCCATTTGGCGCCGGCGCGTTGGCGCTCGGTGGTGTGACGGCCCAAACCATCGCCGCCGATGAGACCTATACGCTCCAGGCATCTGCGGTTGAAGCCGACTTCGACTACACCACGGGGAGGTTCAACAACTACACCGTCTCGGTGGCTGGCAGCAGCGGGAATGCCATCACCATCAATGGTGCGGCAACCTATACTGTCACGAGCGCCAATGCCGCCACCGCTGTCGCCGTCGCGAACGCGACCAACACCAACAGCAATAGCGTCAATTTCAACTACGGCTCGATGAACACCATAACCACCGCCGCAGCCGCAACCGCTGCGCAAGTGGCAGCCACGGCAACGGCGACGGGTGGGTTGACGGCGACCAATTTTGTCACCGATACCGTTACGGGTTTCGCGAGCAATGGTGTGACCCGCGTTTCGATCGATATCGATGCGACGGACGACACCAATGTCACGCTGAAGCTCTCCGACGGCGTTGGCGGCACGGCCGTGCTCAACAACGTCGATCTTTCTGCAGCGGCGACAGATTTGCGCTTCGTGGTTTCAGGCGGCGCCAATGACGGGGCCGTCCTGCAGATGGACGTGTCCGCCGCCGTTGCGGCTGGTACCAAGGGAACCGTCAGCTTCAACGTCCGCGGTGCATTTACCGGGCAATCCTCGCCGGCACAATTCTCGGTCCGGGAGGGGCAGACTCAAGCTTCGGCCGCCATCAACACCAAGCAGGTGGTCGATGGGAGCGACGCCAATGACCTCACGGTTCAGTTCAATGAAACGAATACCAGTCAGGTGCAGGTCGTCAGCCAGAACGTCCAGACAGATGGACAGGGTCTGAGGCTCGATTTTGCTCAGAACGCCTGGAATGATCGATCCGACATCGAGAATGCCGTGAAGCAACTCGATGCCGCCAAACTGAAGCTGCGCTCCGCTTCCACGGCACTCAGCACGAATCTGAATATCATTCAGTCGCGCGAGTCATTCACCAAGGAGTTTACGGACGTCCTTACCGAAGGCGCCGGCAAACTCGTGCAGGCGGACCAGAATGAGGAGGGTGCGAATATTCTGACCCTGCAGACAAGGCAGCAATTGGGGACCATCTCCCTGTCGCTGGCCAACCAGGCCCAGCAGGCCATTCTGCGGCTGTTCTAACGTTCAGCATGAATCGGGCGGACGCTTGCCGTTCGCCCGATTCGCCCCACTTGCGTCACAAATCTCACCAGCGGCGCCCAATGGCGCCGGTGATTTGGATTCTGCTCTTATCGATGAGTGGCGTCCTGGCCGTGATGAAACCGATAACTGGACCTTGGCTCACGGCGTCGCCGCGGTACATCGAACACATTGACATGACTGCCAAGCCCTGGGTCATTCCAGCAATGTGCCGAAGTCGTCCGGCGCCGGTATTGCCTCTCGATTATTTTGGTTGTCGGCGGCGTTGAAGGACAATCGTTTTGATGGATGGCCAGATTGCTGAACCGAATATCATTAATGCTGACAAAGCCAGCAGGCTCAGCGAGATCCTGTCTTGAATGAATATCATCGGATCGTCGGCAGAGACCAGCAAGGCGCGCCGGAAATTCGACTCCACCATGTAGCCCAGCATGAGGCCCAGCACCAAGGGCAGCATCGGGAATTTCAGGCGCTTCATGACATAGCCGAAGACACCGGCCAGCAGCACCACAATAAGATCGAGCACGCTGCTATCGATGGAATAGACGCCGGAGAGAACCAGCGCATAGATCGCTGCAAGTCGATAGCGTTTCGGGCGGTTCACCAGCCAGATGCAAGGCGTCATGATCAGGAGGCCGATGATCAACTGCGCGATGTTGGCAACGAACAGGCCGCCATACAGGCCGTACATGACCTTCGGGTTCTGCGCGAACAGCATCGGTCCGGGCTGCATGCCGTGCACCAGGAGTGCGCCCAGGAGGACGGCCGTCGAATTCGAGCCCGGGATACCGAAGGAAAGCGTCGGGATGAGAGCCGTGCCAGCGACTGTGTTATTGGCGGCTTCTGGCGCAGCGATACCTTCGATCGACCCTTTGCCGAATTCCTCCGGATGTTTTGACCAGCGCCGTGCCTCGTTATAGCTGAGGAAGGACGCCACCGCGCCGCCACCGCCGGGCGTAATGCCTTCAAAGGTGCCGAGCGCCGAGCCCAGCGAAACCGGAAACCACAGCCGCTTCCAATCTCGCAGCTTGGGCAGGCGGATGCGAGAATCGCGCTCGACCTGCTCTTCGTCACGGTGGCCAATCTGCTTCAGCAGTTCGCTAACGGCGAATACACCCATCATGACCAGTACGAAATGGATACCTCCGAAAAGCTCCGGAAAACCGAAGGTGAACCGAGTAACGCCAGAAATGGGGTCGGACCCGATCGTCGCGATCATGAGGCCCAGGACGCCCATGATGAGGCCCTTCACCAGCGAGCCTTCCGTCAGGCTGGCGATGACGCTGAGGCTCAAGATTCCGAGCGAGAAATAGGCGGCCGGGGTGAAGGCCAGCGCGATCTTCGCCAGCGGGCCGGTGAGTGCCACCAGCACAATCACGCCGACCAGGCCGCCGACCACGCCGGCCATCAGGGAGATGCCGAGCGCCTCCCCACCTCGACCCTGCTGGTGCAGGGCATAGCCGTCGATCGTCGTGGCCGCCGCCGCGTTGGTACCTGGCGTGTTGATCAGGATGGCCGGGATGGAGCCGCCATATTCTGCGCCGACATAGACGGATGCCAGCATGATGATCGCCGTCGTCGGATCCATGGTGAAGGTGAACGGCACCAGTAGCGCCATGGCCACGGAGGGTGAGATGCCGGGCATGGCACCGCCGACGATGCCATAGGCCACGCCGGCAAAAGCGGCGAGAATTGCCGGCGTTCCGAATAGGACACCGAGCGCGATATTGATGGCTTCCATGATTGACTGTCCGCCTTTAGGAGGCTGAGTGCGGCGAGGGTAACTGCAGCAGGGATTGGGACTGCGCGGGAGTGCTGCGGAAACTCATCCAGAGATCGGGCCAGAACCCCTTGGGCTGGCGGATTTCCAAGACGTAGACGAAGAGCGCCCAGAAGAAGATTGCGCCGATTACAGCAAAGCCAATGACGACTTTGCGCGAAGCACCGCCAGCCAGGAGCGTTACGGCCGCCAGCAGATAGGCGATGGCGCAGATGTAGCCGATGCTTTCGACCAATGCGACATAGCCGATGCCGATGCACAGCATGCCCAACGCATAGCGATGCGTGCGCCAGCCGCCCTCGCGCGGGCTTTCGTGGCTGCCCTCAGCGGATGCGGCCCGTGCCGCCAGAAAGGATTCGAGGACCAGCACAAGCGACAGGATGCCGAGTGCCACGCCCAGCATCTTGGGCAAGGCGTCAGCGCCGATACTTCCCTCGAGAATGCTGTTCGGGATATGATCGGCGCCGAGCCAATAGAGTATCGCCAGGGCGATGAGAACGACGCCGACCATCAGGTCATTTTTTGCGACAGTCACGGCGTTCCATCCCCTGGCTGGTGGTTATTCGGCCGGCACGCCAAAATCGGCGTAGAACTTGGCCTGCGCATCAACGAATTTCGCGACATAGGCTCGATACTCTTCCTGGCCCATATAGCCGGGGATAAGGTTCAGGGCTTCATACTCTCTCTTGAATTCCGGGTCCGCCAGAACCTTTTGTGCCGCCGCCTCGATCAGCTTGATCGTTTCGGCGGGAATGCCCTTGGGGCCGGCGAGGCCGCGGAATTTGATGATAACTTCATCGTCCACACCCAGTTCCTTCGCCGTCGGAACATCCGTTAGAGTCGGCAGGCGCTCGGGCATGTAGACGCCAAGCGGCTTCAGCTCGCCGCCGGCGATCTGGCCCGCCAGCTCGCCGAGTTCGCCGACACCAATGTCGACGGTGCCGTTGAGCACATTGATGAGCAGGCCGGCCCCGTCCTCATGAGGAATGATCGCCACATCGGCGCCCGCCTGCTTCTTGATCTTTTCCAGGATCTGGCGCTCCAGCGAGCCGGCGCTGGCGCCACCCCATCTCGCCTTGCCTGGATTGGCAACGGCATAGTCGACAGCGTCCTTGATCGTTTTGAAGGGGCTGTCCGCCTTGGCGTAGAAGATCTCGGGGTCGTAGAAGAAGTTCACGACGTAATCGATGTCCTTGAACGTCTTTTCCGGCTTGCTGAGAAGCGATGTCGTGATGTGGGTCGGCGTGGTGGCGTAGAAAGTCGACCCGTCGGCGGGCGCGTTGGCAAGGTTCGCCATCGCCTTGGCACCTGAGCCACCGGTCCAGTAATCAATTACCACCTTGGCGCCGAGATATTTCGACAGTGGTTGGCTGATCGCCCGCAGGAACAGATCCGAACCGGAACCGGGCTTCGAATGCGTATAGATCGTGACCGTGTCTACGGGATAGGCGTCTTGCGCCCATGCGGCCGTGCTGAAACTCGTGACGATCAACATTGCCAGCGCCGCTAGGGCGCCCTTCATGACCTGACCCATCTACCCCTCCCAAGGCATATTTGTTATTTTGAGTCTTATATAAGATATAAGAATACCGGGAGAGAGTCAAACAGCACTCAGGTGTTTTCGACGGCGTAGTGAAGAAAGCGGGAATCGCAATGACTTACGCGCCATTCGATTGCCTGCTGATCGAGGCTGAAGGCGATGCGGTCGATCTCGAGCAGCGGCAGGCCCAGGTCGATACCCAGCAGCTTGGCATCCGTCTTATCCGCCGAGACCGCCCGTAGCTGCTCTGCGACACGCACGATCATGACGCGGAATTCCTGCTCAAGCAGCGAATAGATCGAATCCGGCTGCAGGCGCCCCAGAATGTCCTCCAGACCGGGAAAGCGATCCAGACGCAGGACAATGCGCTCGACGATACAGTCATGCCCCGCAAAGCTTCGCAGACGTTCGGTGCGCAGGACGCGTTCGCCGGCGGGCAGGCCCAGGCGCTCTCGTTCGGCAGTGGTCGCAGCACCGGTCTTGATCGATACGAAGCGAGTATGGGGGTGCGATTCGTCGCTGGTGTCGCTTTTAAGGCGAATGAAGCGGAAGGGGCGAACGCTGCTGCGATGGGTGGCGACGAATGTGCCCTTCCCCTGCTGCCGCACAACCAGGTTCTCGGCCGCCATTTCCTCGATCGCCTTGCGTACCGTGCCCTGGCTGACATTGTACTCTTCCGCCAGGCGCATTTCGCTCGGCAGCAATTGGGCCGGCTTCCACTCGCCGCTCAGTACACGGCGAATGAGGAGTTGCTTGATCTGCAGATAAAGCGGCTGAAACTCGGGCCGCGCCTCGATTTCGGCATTCCCTGTCGACATCTGGTTCCCCATGCTGGCACAGCCGATCCGGGCCGCGCACCGATATTCATTAGGCGCAAATATAACACGGGGTTCAGCTGCAATTGCCAGCTATTGCGAGAAGAAAGCTTCCCTTCAGGGCATAAAGACACCGCCGTTGATGTGAATGCTCTGCCCGGTGATATAGCGGGATTGCGGCCCGGCCAGATGGCGCACCAGAGCCGCGATTTCCGAGGGCCGGCCCAGCGGCTCGATGAGGCGCGGTCGCTCGGCATGATGCTTGGGCGCCTGCGGGGCATCGGCACCGCGTTCGGTGTCGATCATGCCGGGTACGACACAATTGGCAGTGATGCCGTCGGCCGCGAGATCCTGGGCGATGGCCTTGGTGAAGCCGGCGAGGCCGGCCTTGCCCGTCACCACATGGACGCGTTGTTTGGCGCCGCTATGGCCGGTGAGGCCGCCGATATTGATCACCCGCCCGCCCCCCCGTGCCTTCATGCTGGGAACGCAGGCCTTGGTGCACAGAAAGGCGCCGTTGAGCATGATTCCCAGCACCTGCTGCCATTCGGCAAAGGTGATGCTATCGAAAGGTGCTTCCTTGCGGACGGCCGCGTTGTTCACCAGGATGTCGACGCCGCCGAAGGCGTCCTTGGCCGTCGCCAACATCTTGGTGACGGAGGCTTCGTCGGTCACATCCGCAGCGACCACGATCGCCCTGGCACCGGCCGCGTCGACCAGTTTCGCGGTCTCCTGCGCAAGGTCGACCGAGTTCTTCACATTGACCACAATATTGGCGCCCGCCTCTGCCAAAGCCACACAGATGGCGCGGCCGATATTGCGGGCGGCACCCGTGACGAGGGCGACCTTGCCTTCCAGTTCACGCGACATGTCGATCCCTCCTCATCACGCTGCGACGTCGCCGAAGGCGGCCATCGACTTCGCCCGCCCTAGATTGCGCCCGAAGGCCAGCAATGCCTCGGCGCGAGCGCTGGACCAGCCGCCGAAGTCGACATTGCGGCGGAACTTGGTATCAAGCTCCTCCTGCGACAGGCGATCGCGGCTGCCACCGCGCAGATGCGGCTGGTGCAATTCAACGATGCTGCCGTCGGCGAGGCGCGCCCGCACGTCACCCGTGTAATTCTTGGGATATTCGTTCTGGGGATCAATCTCGAAACTGATCTTGGCCGCCAGCTTCAGCACGGCAGGATCCTTGATCTTCGCCTCGGTGAACTGGGCCAGGCCGGCATCGCCTTCCAGGAAGGCCACCGCCATGCAATAGGGCGTGCTGAACTTCGCCGCATAGGCGGTCGGCGGCTGCTGCTTCAGGGCGAGCGGCTCCCACAGGCGATGCACGGTCCCCTCGCCCACCGCACAAGAGATCTCCGCGATCTGGTCGGCTACGATACCCTTCTTCCGCAGGGCCAGCGCGCAATCGATATAGGGCTGCACCATGGTGCCGCAGGCGTAGGGCTTGAAGGCAAGCTGGCTGCCGACCCAGCGCCGCCCCAGATCATCGAGCAGGAACGAGAAATCCGGTTTCAGCGACGGCGCGAAGGCGGAGAAGAATCCGTGCACGCCCTCGAATACGCTGACCGGGCCGGTGAAACCCGCTTTGCCGAGTGCCGCTGCCCGCAGGCCCGACTGCGCCGCCCAGCCGGCATGAAGCCGCTTCGTCGAGGAGCCATCCGCCAGATATTCGATGATGCCCGACGCGAGGCTTCCGGCAACGCCGAGACTGTTGACGATGGCCGGTCCGGCCAGCCGGTCGACGATCGCCGCCGAGACGGTGGCGGCCAAGGTGCCGAGCACGGCAGTCGGGTGAAAGCCCGCCTGATGCACCGATTTGTTCGAGACCAGCCCCAAGCGGCACATGATCTCGATGCCGGAGGCAATGGCGAGCAGCGTGCGCGCGCCGTCGAGGCCGCGTTGCTCCGCGAGCGCCAGGGTCGCCGGCACGATCACCGCGCCCGAATGCACCGGACAGCCTTCAAAGGTGTTGTCGAAATCCTCGCCGTGGGCGGCCGTGCCGTTGACGAGCGCAGCACCGATCGGCGCCAGGCGCCTGCCATGGGCGATGACAGTTGCGTTGCCGGCCTCGTCGCAGGCGGCAAGCGTCGATTGCGTGTAGTCATTGGCGCGCGCCGAGACGCAGAGCCCCAGCACGTCGACCACCGTATCGAGTGCCGCGCGTTCCATGCCGGCATCAAGCTGGTCGGGCGTCAGGCCCGCGACCCATGCAGCCAGATGTTCGGAAACGGTCTTGGTCATCGGCGGCCCCTTATGGCTGGACGAGTTTGGCGAGGTCGCCGGCATCGGCCGTCTTCTCGACGCCCCAGGCGGCTTTGATCAGAGCGTCGCGCCGTGCGGTATCGAGGAGTCCGGCGGTGCAGGCCGCCACCTTGGCTTCGAGATCTGTGTCGCTCATCGGGTTGTCGGGGCCACCGCGGTACCGCTCGTTGGCCCATTCGGTGAGCTTGCTCCCATCTTTGAGCGTGATCTCGATGCGCGAGCGGATGATGTCCCAGCCCTTGGCCTCGATCTCCGGATCGAGCTGGGTCGTGATCCGCCGCTGCATATCCTGCGTTTCGGGCGACTGGATGAAGGCGTTGGTGAATTCCTGGCGGCCAGCCTGACGCTTCAGCACGATCATGGCCAGGAGCGCCGCCATGCTGAATTTTGCCTGCAGGTGATTCTGCGCCACCGGATAGCGGATCGGGTTGAGGATGTTGGAGCCGGCGAAGAAGTCGATCTTGGCAACCGTCTTCGGGTCGACATTCTTCTCGGTCACCAGCTTGAGCATCGCATCCATGGACTGGTGCGTCACGATCCCGGATGGGTACGGCTTGATGCTGACGCCCGGCTCCATGATCGACCAGGTCTTGCCGAAGCCCTGCGCCAGCTTCTCCTCCGTCGCACCGCCGGATTGCACGGTCATGAAACCCCAACGCCCGTCGAGCGCTTCCGGATCGGCGGTGAAGCCGCGTGCCGCGAGCAGCGCCGCGGTGACGCCGTTTTCCGCCGCGCGCCCGACATGCAGTGGCTTGGTCATGGTGCCGAAATTGCATCGGATGCCAGAGGCAAAGCTCGCCGCGATGCCGATCGCATGCGCAAGCTTCGTGCCGGAGAGGCCCATCAGCTTGGCCGCCGCCGTCGCGGCGCCGAAGGTGCCGACCGTGCCGCTGGAATGCAGGCCACGTTTATAGTGGTCGGGTTGCATCCATTCCGAAATCTTGCTCTCCACCTCGACGCCCGTGACGAAGGCATTGAGAAAGTCGCGACCGCTGACATGGCCCAGCTTCTGGCTCATGACCAGGGCGGCGGTGAGCGGTGGGATGGTGGGATGCGTGAGGAGGCCATAGACATGCGCTGGGTCGCGCGAGACCTGGGTATCGTCCCAATCGTGGGCGTGGCCCGCAGTGCCAAGCACGCGCGCGGCGAGGGCCGCGGGGATCCTGATGTCGCCGCCGCCCAGCAGCAGCGCCTCCGGCTTGCCGCCGATCTCCTTCGCGTCCTCGATCAGTACCTGGACCGATTCCTCGTCGCTGCCCGCCACGTAGAGGGCCAGGCCGTCCAGAATGCAGCGGCGGCCGACGCGAATCGCCTCCTGCGGCAGGTTCTCAAAGCGGCTTGCCTCGATGAAGGCGCAGGCGGCGCGGGTCACATTCGTCGGCGTCATCACGGTCATGGTATCAATACTCTTCGTCAGGTAGATGAATTCAGATTCGGGCGCAGTTCAGTCCGGCGAGATCGGCCCGGCGTTCGATGGCAAGGCAGAAATCGAGTAGCCGCTCGGCGTCCGGCCGCTGCCAGCCGCCGTACTGGGCGTTGTCGTGATATTTACGGATGAGTTCGTCCCGCGAGAGCGGTTCGCAGCGGCCACCCCGCATATGCGGCTGCCGCAATTCGATTATCCGGCCGTCGGTCAGCGTCACCTTGATGTGGCCCGAATAATTTACCGGATACTCATTGTCGGGATCGATCACATAGGTGATGCGCCGCGCGAGATCGAGCGTGCGGTGCTCGCGCGCCTTGGCATCGGTGAATTGCTCGAGCCCCGCCGCCTGGTCGAAGAAGCCGACCGCCATGCAGAAGGGCATGCTGAACTTCGCGGCATAGCCCGAGGGCGGCCGATGCTTGGCGGCGAGCGGCTCCCACAGCCGGTCGACCAGGCCTTCGCCGGTCTCACACAGAATGGAAGCAATGTCGTCGGCGGCGATACCGCTCTGCGCCAGACGGATCATGCAATCGATATAGGGATGGATCATCGTGCCGCAGGCATAAGGCTTGAAGGCGATATCCACCATCAGCCACTTCTCGCCGACCCCGTCGCGCAGATATTCAAAGCGCGGCGTGGCACCGTGGGCGAAAGCACGAAAGAAGCCATGCGGCCCTTCGAGCACGGTGCGCGGTCCGTTATAGCCCGCGCACGCCAGCAATGCCGCGCGCAAACCGGATTGCGCCGCCCAGCCGGGATGCAGCCGCTTGGTCCAGGCACCATCGGTCAGATATTCGAGAATGCCGGAAGAGAGGCTGCCGGCGATGCCGATCGCATCCACCATCTGCGGGCGGGTGAGGCGCAAGACGGTGCCAGCGGCAACCGCGGCACCCAAAGCGCCGATCACACCCACCGGATGAAAGCCGGCCTTGTGAATGGCGCCCGGCGCCACGTGATTCAGTCGGCAGATGGCCTCGAGGCCGAAAATAATGCCACGCAACGTATCGGCACCGCTGCGCCCGAAACGTTCCCCTGCCGCGAGTGCAGCCGGGATCACCATGGCGCCGACGCGGATTGGCGCCCCTTCCAGCGTGTCGTCGAAATCCTCGCCATGGGTGCCGGTTCCGTTGACGACAGCGGCATCCGCCGCGCGCAACGGGACGGGATGGCCGATCGCCGAGCAGCTGCCGGTGTCTTCGCAGCTGCCGACGAGAGCCCGCATATAGTCCGTCTGTCGGGCGGAGAGGCAATTTCCGGCCATGTCGAAAAGATCGTTCACCGCGACCTCCCGCGCCTTGGACGGCAGATCGGCAAGCTCGCGCACCATCAGTTGGTCGAGAAAAGTCTCGGTGACGCTTGCCGCGGCAGCACCGGCCGCAGGAATGTTCGTCGCCATCATCCCAGCGCTCCGAGCAGGCCGAACACGCCGCGCTTGCGAATGCCCCGGCGCAGCAATTCCAGATCCAACACCTGATGATCGTCCACATCGAGGTTGACGACATTGCCGAAGGCCGAAAGGTACCAGAGCTGGGCACTGGCATCCTTCGCCTGGAAGATCAGGTTCTCTACGTCATACTTCGCCGCAATCCCCAGGATAAACTCGCTCTTGAAACGGTCGACATCCTCAGACACCCCTTCGGCCTGGATGAGCACCTTCCAGGCGCCGGCATCCTGATAGCTTTCGATCTGGCGCAGAACGTATGAGAGGCTCTTCGTCCAATCCTCCTGTGCTTTCTGCCCGGCCTCGGCAACGACTGCCAGCCCGGCAGCACGCGCCAGCCGGATCAGTTCGCACTTGTCGGCCAGTGACATGATCGCCTGGGCGCTGGAAACTTCGACCGCGTCCACCCCAAGAGCCTTCGCCGCCGCATAAAAGCGGGGCGACTGGCCCTGAATGAACGCCGCTTCGGTGGCGTCGCCGGCCAGGAACACCTGGATGCCGGCCTGATGATATAGCCCGATCTTGCGCCGCAACAGGTCTTCGGGCAGCAACCGCCACGCGCCGATCCCCATCTTGGCAATGTCGATATAGTCCCCGGCCGTCGCCAGCAGATCGTCGAGCCGGTTAACGCCCATGCCCCGATCCGCCATGATGGTCAGCCCCGTCACGCGCGGTTTGGCTGGCCGCGGCGCTACCCGGATGAAAGGAAAAGCCTTGTTTTCCAAGCTGGAACTCATAACACGCACTGCCGTTGATCAAGCTTCAATCTAAGTCTTATATAAGATATAAAACTTGATGAGTGTCAATCGCAGGGACGAACGTCGGTCGGCAGCGATTTGTCAGCCGGCGGACAACCCCGCCAAGAGGCTGCGAAGCGGCCACCACAGGAGGGTGACACCGCCAATGAAGACCACGCATTCCATGATTCTGCTATGCAGGCGCAGGCTGGTCCGGCGCAGAATCCAGCGGGCGACATAATTGCCGGGGACCGTGCACAGGCCGATCATGAGCGCTGCCGACAGGATATCCAGCTGCAGGTCGCCGGCGTGGCCGAACATGCCGGCCCGCGTCAGGTTGACGGCGATGGAGATCGCCGCATCGGTTGCCAGGAATGCCGTCCCCGCGAGCCCCGCCCCCAACAGCACCGGGACAATCAGCACGCCGCTTCCCGATGTCGTTCCCGCGATCACGCCGAACGCCGCACCGAAACCCGCCAGGCCCACGGGCCGTAGGCGGATCTCGCGCGCGGCAAGCATGCGGCCGAGCGGAATCGACAACAGCAGGAAACCCCCAAGAACCAGGGCAATCGCGTCATGCGGGAGGCTGAGATAGATCATCGTGCCCAACACGACCGCCGGAATCATCGCCGCCAGGACGATGAGCGTCAGGCGCTTGTCGAGATAGCGGTGGTAAAGCCAGAAGCGGTGGCAGTTGGTCATCAGCATCGCCACGCTGAGGACGGGCATGACGTTCTGCACGCCGAGCAGCGGTGCCAGGATCGGTGGCAGCAACAATCCACCGCCAAAGCCAGTCATGCCGCTGCAGATTCCGGCCGCAAAGGCGGACACTGCGACGATGGCAAGCTCCAGGATCGGCAATTGCCAAATGATCGAACTCATCGCGCCGACTTCCTTTGCCCTCGTCTCGAGGGCGCCTCGCATAACACGCGGCGAGCACTGCATGCAGTGGCATATCACCGGCACGCGCCACGCAATCTCGGCAATCTCGACGTTTTGGTCAATTGATTATTGTTGACAATCATCAGAATTGAGGAAAATCTGCCGGCGCAAATTGGGAAGGAGTTTGTGCATGCCGATGCCGCCTCTCGTGAAGCACAACAAGCTTATGGAGGGGTTCTCCTACCAGCGGATCAAGACGCGGGGCGCGAAGATCAACGTCGCCGTCGCCGGCGACGGTCCGCCTCTGCTGCTGCTGCACGGCAATCCGCTCACTCATGTGAGTTGGCATTGCATCGCCCCGACCCTTGCCAGGTCGTTCACCGTGGTCGCGCCCGACCTCAGGGGTTACGGCGACAGCTCGAAGCCCGACGGCGGGCCTGACCATGCTGCCTACAGTTTCCGCGCCATGGGTGAGGATGCGTTCGATGTCATGGACGCCTTCGGCTTCGACTCGTTCGGGCTGGCCGGGCATGACCGCGGTGCGCGCGTCGGCTTTCGCATGGCATTGGATCGGCCGCAACGCGTCACCCGGTTTTGCGCGCTCGACATCATTCCGACGCACCATCTGCTGACGAATGTCACGCTGGGATGGGGCTTGGAAAGCTATCACTGGTTCTTCATGGCGCAGAAGGCGCCCTTCCCGGAAAAGCTCATCTGCGCCGATCTCGACTATTACATCCTGTACAAGCTCAACAAGAAAGGCGTCGGCCTGCAGATCTTCACGCCCGACGCCTTTGCCGAATACGCGCGCTGCACGACGCCCGAGCAGATCCATGCGGTGTGCGAGGATTACCGTGCCACGGTGACCCTCGATCTTGCGATGGACACCGCCGATTTCGGCAAGAAGAAGATCCAATGTCCCACCCTTGTGTTGTGGGGCTCCAACAGCCATGTCGGCCGGCATCTGAAGCCGATCGAAGCCTGGTCCGAATGGGCGCCGGATCTCCAAGGCTGGGCCATTCCGACCGGTCATTACCCAGCCGAGCACCGGCCCGACCTCGTCTATCCGGCTCTTTGGCAGTTCTTTCGCGGCGAAAAGCTCACGCCTTACACCGAGGCGGCGACGGCCTGAACCGGAAAGTCACCCCGCCCGGAACTTGATAATTGGTTTATTGTTGACAATCTTCAGACGACATCACATTTTGCTAAGAACGGATCAAAAGAATCCGAGATCAGGGGAGGCTTAATGGCGTTCGTGGAGCTCGTTGGCCTGACCAAGCAGTTCGGCAGTCTTGCCGTGGTCAATCAGGTCAACCTCAACATCGAGAAAGGCTCATTGGTGTGCCTGCTGGGGCCCTCGGGCTGCGGCAAGACCACCACCTTGCGCCTTATTGCCGGGTTCATCGAGCCGAGCGGCGGCGAAATCCGCGTCGGCGGCAAGCGTATCTCGGCGCCTGGCGCCAGTGCCCCGCCCGAAGCCCGCAACATGTCGATGATCTTCCAGAGCTACGCGCTGTGGCCGCATATGACGGTGTATGAGAACGTCGCTTACGGTCTGCGGCTGCGCAAATTGTCGAAGGACGAGATCCGCGTCCGCGTCGACGAGATTCTTTCCATTACAAAGCTCTCGGCCCTCGCCGAGCGCTATCCGGCGGAGCTCTCCGGCGGTCAACAACAGCGCGTGTCGCTCGCCCGCGCTCTCGTCATCAAGCCGGAAACGCTGCTGCTCGACGAGCCGCTCTCCAATCTCGACGCCAATTTGCGCGAAGAGATGCGTTTCGAGATCCGGCGCCTGCACGATGCCTTCCGCTACACGACGGTCTATGTGACGCACGACCAGTCGGAAGCGATGACGACGGCCGATCTCATCGTGGTCATGAACCAGGGCGGCATCGAACAGGCCGGATCGCCCGAAGACATCTATCAACGCCCAGAATCCGAATTCGTGGCGCGCTTCATCGGCGGCACCAACATTTTCCGCGGCAAGAAGATCAGCGCCGACACCGTCGCCTGTGAGGGCGGCCTCAATCTTCGCTGCGGCAGCGGCTCCTTCGCTGCGCAAGGCGACACGGCGGTTTCCGTGCGCCATCACGACATCCTTCTCTCCGAGCATAAGCCAACGGCAAGCGACACGAATGCGATCGCCGGCACTGTCGCCAGGCAGATCTATCTCGGCTCGCACCGCGACTATCTCGTGACCATTCCGGGCGGGGAAACGGTGCGAACGGTTGCACCGGTAAGTGTTGCGATCCCGGTAGGCCAGCAAGTCTGGTTGAACTTCCCGCCGGAAAACTGCCGGGCACTCGCGCGTTAGCAGGAGGAAAGCATGTGGGGAAAGAGAGCGGCGATCATCGCTTTGACGAGCGCGGTCGCATGGAGTGCCAATCTTGCCTATGCGCAAGACGGCTATAAGGTAACACCCGAACTGATCGAAGCGGCGAGGAAGGAAGGTACTGTCGTGTTCTACACGGCAACCGACGTCGCCGTCGCCGAAAAGCTCGGCAAGACTTTCGAAGAAGAATATCCGGGCATTAAGGTGCAGGTCGAACGCGCCGGCTCCGAACGCGTCTTCCAGCGTATCGGCCAGGAACTGTCGACCGGCGTCTACAATGCCGACGTCGTCGAGACCTCCGACGCCGTCCACTTCCAGATGTTCAAGAAGCAGAGCTGGCTCGCCAGCGGCCTGCCCGAGGAAGTGATCAAGGAATGGCCGAAGGAAGAATACGATCCCGACGGCCAGTTCGCCGCCTACCGCGCCCATCTCTCGGTCATCGCCTATCGCAGCGACATGATCAAGGAAGAGGACGCCCCGAAGGGCCTTGCCGATCTGCTCGACCCGAAATGGAAGGGCAAGATGGTGAAGGCGCATCCCGGCTACAGCGGCACCATCATGACGGCGACCTATGCCATCAGCAAATTGCTGGGCTGGGAATATTTCGAGAAGCTGGGCAAGCAGGAAGTGATGCAGGTCCAGTCTTCGACCGAACCGCCGAAGAAGCTGGCGCAAGGTGAGCGTCCGCTCGAGGCTGACGGCAACGAATACAACGTCTTCCGCCTGATCGACGACGGCGTGCCGGTGAAGATCGTCTACGCCACAGAAGGCACGCCGCTCACCGTCGGCAATGCGGCAATTCTCGCGAAAGCACCGCATCCCAACGCGGCGAAGCTGTTCTATTCCTTCCTCTTCTCGTTGAAGGCGCAGCAGCTCAACAGCGATTTCGGCGGCCTGCGCTCCTTCCATCCGGGCGTCAAGGAAAAGGCCGGCCGTACGCCGCTGAAGGACATCAAGCTGTTGATGCCCGATGTGGCCGGACAGGAAGCTGAACTCGAAAACATCAAGGCCAAGTACGAGGAGTATTTCGGCACCTGATGTAAGCTGGACACCGCATCGCATCCACCCCACGCCTGAGGGAGTGATGCGATGCGGATCCGCCGATCACCGATAACTTTCGAGATCCGGGAACATGGCCAGCAGCGCTTACGCGACCCCTTTCAACCGCGGTATCGACTTCTCGAAGCCCGTCTTCATCCTGTTGGCGGCGATCCTGGCGGTGCTCGTCCTCTTCCCGCTCTTCTGGCTGCTGCTCTACGCCTTCACCGATCCGGCGCGCCAGTTCACCCTCATGAATTTCGTCAAGCTGGTCAGCGATCCGGCGATGCGCCGCTCCTTCGGCCTCGCGATCGGCATGGCGGCCCTGGTCGGCGTGCTGGCTTGCGCGATCGCCACGCCGATGGCCTGGCTGGTGGCCCGCACCGATCTCCCTTACGCGCGCTTCGTGCGCATTCTGGTGACCGCCTCCTTCGTCACACCGCCTTTTCTGGGGGCCATCGCCTGGGAAATCCTGGCAGCGCCCAATAGCGGCATCTTCAACATTCTCTACCGCGTCCTGTTCGACCGGCCGACCGACGATTACCTCTTCAACATCTACAGCTTCGCCGGCCTCGTCTTCGCGATCGCCTGCTACACCTTCCCTTACGTCTTCACGCTGGTCGCGAACGCACTCGACCGCGTTCCCTCGGATCTTGAAGACGCCTCGGCGATCCTCGGCGCGAAATGGCTGACTACCCTGTCGCGGGTCACGTTGCCGATGGTGGTGCCCGCCATGCTGGCGGGCGCGCTCATCGCGATCCTGCAGGCGCTCACCATGTTCGGCTCACCGGCAATCCTCGCTTTGCCCGCCGGCTTCCATGTCATCACCACGAAGATCTGGAGCCTCTTCCAGTTCCCGCCGAAACTGGAGCTGGCCGCGGCGGCCGCCATTCCGCTGCTGATCCTCACCATCCTGCTGCTGCGCGGCCAGAAATGGATCCTGGGGCGCAAGGGATACACCGTCTTGGGCGGCAAGAGCGGTGCACCGCGCGTGACCGAGCTCGGCAAGTTCAAGCCGCTCGCCCTCCTCTTCGTCTTCGGCATTCTCTGTCTTACCGTGATCTTCCCCTATGCGGCGCTGATCAAGACCGCGTTCACGGAGACGATCGATGCCTCGATCAGCTGGGATTCCTTCACGCTGAAGCATCTCAACTTCGTGCTATTCGATTTCTCGGCGACGCGTCTCGCTCTTTTCAACACGCTGCTGCTTGGCGTCCTCACCGCCACCGTCTGCACGGCGATCTCCCTCGTCGTTTCCTATCTGGTGGCGCGAAAGTCGGTCATGGGGGCCGGCATTCTCGGCGTGCTGGCGACGGCACCGGTCGCCATTCCTGGCATCGTGCTCGGCGTCGGCTTGTTCCTGAGCTACGCCAACCCGACCTTCAAACTCTACGGCACCCTCTGGATCCTGCTCATCGCCTTCATGACGATCGAGATGCCGGCAGGTTACCAGCAGCTCTCCTCCGCCTTCCAAGGTGTCCATCCCGAGCTTGAGGAGGCAAGCCGCATCCTCGGCGCCTCGCGCTTGAAGGCACTCTGGCAGATTACGGCGCCGATGCTCCGCACCAGCGTCGTCGCCACCTGGTGCTTCGTCTTCATCGGCACGATCCGCGAATTGTCGGCGACCATCCTGCTCACCACCGCCAATACCAAGCTGGTCTCGGTCATCATCTATGACCTCAATGAAAGCGGCGATCTTGGCGCCATTTCGGTCTTGGGGCTGATGCTGATGGTCGTCTCCTTCTTCGTCGTCTATATCGCCAGCAAGATGCCCTTGGGTGCCGGCCGGTTGCAGCCGCGCGGATAGGAAGGTTAACCGCCAAAGGCCGGAAACCGGGCTCAAACGGCGTTGACAGTCGACGATTTTCGATTGCCATAACGGCATTTATGGTACGGTTGAGTGTAGTATCGGTGATTCTCTTTAGAGCCGCCGGCTGCGCATTGGGGACCAGACAACAGCGACTACCGCCATGGCGAAACCGACCGATCTTCCGACTGATTTTTCCGCCCTCGATTTCTTGCGCACGCGCTCGCTGGCGAGTGTCGTTCAGGCCGAGATCGAGCGCATGATCGTCGATGGTGAGCTCACGCCCAATGAACGCGTGAACGAGAACGCCCTTGCCCAGGAATTGCGCGTCAGCCGCGGCCCGATCCGCGAGGCCTGCAGCGCGCTGGCGGCCATGGGCCTCATCGAGATCATTCCCAATCGCGGTTTCTTCGTACGCGCCTTGAGTGATGAGGAAGCGCTCGAAGTCTCGCAGGCTCGCGCCGGCATCTTCGCCTGCATGGCAATGCTGCTCGCCGAGCGCGCGACCGACGCGCAAATCGCGATTCTGCGCGGCCTCGTCGATCGCATGGACGAGATCGTGCCGAGCGGCGAAGTCAGCATTTATTACCCGGTCAATCTTGAATTCCACGAACAGCTCGCCCGCATGTGCGGCAATAAGCGTTTGGGGCAGATTTATCTGGGCCTTGCGCGCGAGCTCAACATCCAGCGCTACCGCGCCCTCTCCAGCGGCGACGTGCTGCACGTCTCCAATGCCGAGCACCGCGCGATCCTCAACGCGATCGCCGCCCATGACTCGGTCGCGGCCTTCCGGGCAGCGCAGGCACATATCCTCAACGGCATCGTCCGCACCCATAAGGCGGGGCGACCGCTCGCGCGTCGCAAAGAGAACAATAAAGAGAAGTCAGCTCTCAAGACCGCCCAAAAGGGCGCAAAAAAGCGCCAGCTAATCGATTAGCTAAACGTTTAGCTGCCCAAAGCGGCGACCTGGGCCGTCATACGTCGCATTTACGACAAAACCCGTAGAAAGCCCGATAAACAAAGAACAACTTGGCACACGCAAGCACATTGTCGGCGAATTATTGTTGACAATCTACAGATTAAACGGCGATCATGGCCCAACGAGAAAACACGGCTCAAGTCAGGGGAAGATCCATGGCAGATTCCGCCCAAACGGATATCAAACTCACCAAATACGTCGCCGAATTCATCACCGGCACCAGTGCTGCAGACCTGCCCGCCAATGTGGTCGAGCTCGGCAAGAAGTCGATCCTGGACGGTATCGGCCTCGCCCTGTCCGGCGCCGTCGCGCATAGCGGCGAACTCGTGCGCAAACATCTGGATTCGCTGAATTTAGGGAGCGGCCCGGCGACGGTGATCGGGGCCAACCGCAAAGTGGCGCCGCGCTTTGCGGCCTTCGCCAACGGTGTCGGCATCCATGCCGACGACTATGACGACACCCAGCTCGCCGTCGCCAAGGACCGGGTCTACGGCCTCCTCACCCACCCCACCGCCCCGGCGCTGCCGGCGGCGATCGCGATGGGCGAGATGGTGAATGCGAGCGGGCGCGACGTGATGCTGGCCTATCATCTCGGCGTCGAAGTGGAGTGCAAGATCGCCGAGGCAATCAACCCCAGGCACTATCAGACCGGCTTCCACACGACTGCGACTTGCGGGACTTTCGCGGCCGCGGCGGCGACGGCAAAGTTGATGAAGCTCGATGTCGAGACGACACAGCGGGCGCTGTCGATCGCGGGGAGCCAATCGGCGGGTCTGCGTGAGAACTTCGGCACGATGACCAAGCCGTTTCATGCCGGGCGTTCTTCGGAGAGCGGCGTTGCCGCGGCGCAATTCGCGCAAAGCGGCTGGACCGCGGCGGGCACGCTTTTGGAAGCGCCACGCGGCTTCTTCCGCGCAGCTGGCGGCGGTTACGATGACGGTGCCATCTATCAGAAGCTCGGTGCGCCCTGGACCTTCGCCGATCCCGGCGTTTCCATCAAACCGCACCCCTCCGGCTCGCTCACCCATCCCGGCATGACCGAGATGGCGCGCCTGATCGAGGAGCACAGTATCAAGGCCACCGACGTGAAGCGGGTCCGCGTCGGGACCAATTCCAACATGCCGAATGCCCTCATCCACCACCGCCCGCAGGACGAATTGCAGGCGAAATTCTCGATGGAATTCTGCATGGCAATCCTGCTGCTGAAAGGTCGCGCCGGATTGGCCGAGTTCACTGACGAGGTGGTGCGCCAGCCGGATGTGAAGGCGATGATCGAGAAGGTGGATTTCGCGATCGACGATGTGGCCGAGAAGGCGGGTTATCACCTGATGACCACGATCATCGACATCGAGCTCACCAACGGCAAGAAGATCTCCGGTCGCGCCGATTTCGGCAAGGGCAGCCCAGCTAACCCGATGAGCTATGACGAAGTCGCCGACAAGTTCCGTGAGAACGCCGATTACGCCAGTGTCGACAAGGCGGTCTACAACCAGGTGGTCGACCAGGTGAGGAATCTCGAAACCATCAAATCCATCGACGAAATTACCCGGCTGCTGATGAAGGTCGGCCGGTAGATCCACTGCGGGAGACGGGCGCCAGCGAGCGCCCGTTTCTCTTCATGCACAAAGACGGCGGCCAACGCACACCGTCCATCCGTCCATTCCAGGGGTAAAATCATGACCAAGCCGCTTCTGGTGATCGGCATCCTGAACGGCGACGATATCGGCCATGAGATCGTGCCGGCCTCGGTCGAGATCGCGAAGGCAGCGGCCGCACGCCACGGCCTCAACATCGATTGGCGCCCGACGCCGATCGGCCGCAAGGCGCTCGATGATCTCGGCTCCACCATGCCGGAGGGGACGCTCGACTCCTTAAGCAAAATGGACGGCTTCATCCTGGGCCCGATCGGTCACCGCGAATATCCCAAGGGGCCGGGCGCCATCAATCCGCACCCGATCCTGCGCAAGCATTTCAACCTCTTCGCCAATATCCGTCCGACTCGCTCCTATCCCGGCCTCGGCGCCATCTATGACGATATCGACCTCATCATCGTGCGCGAGAACAATGAGGGCTTCCAGCCGGACCGCAATGTCGTCGCTGGCTCCGGCGAGTTCCGCCCGACCGAGGAGATGACCATCTCGGTTCGCGTCATCACCCGGACGGGAAGCGCCCGCGTGGCGCGCGCGGCGTTCGAGCTTGCCCGCCAGCGCAAGAAGCGCCTCACCACCGTCCATAAGAACACGGTCTTCAAGCTGGGCTGCGGCATGTTCGTCGAGGAATGCAAGAAGGTCGCCAAGGAATTCCCCGACGTCGTCTTGAACGAGGTGATCGTCGACACGATGGCGATGCGCCTGATCCGCGATCCGCAGAGCTTTGATGTCATCGTCACCACCAACATGTTCGGCGACATCCTGACCGATGAGGCGGCGGGCCTGGTCGGTGGTCTCGGCATGGCACCGGGCCTTTGCATCGGCGAAGGCAATATCGCCATGGCGCAGGCGACCCATGGCTCGGCACCCGATATTGCCGGCAAGGGTATCGCCAACCCCTTTGCCATGATCGAATCGACGCGCATGATGTTCGACTGGCTCGGTCATAATCGCGGCATCAAACAGGCCGTCGACATGGCCGCGACCATGAACAGGGGCATCGAGAAGGCCCTCTCCGATCCGGCGACGCGGACCAAGGATATCCGCGGCACCGGCGGGACGGCGGATATGACGCGCGGCATTCTGGCCGCCATTGCTGCGGGAGTCTGATGTGGCAAAGCACAGAATCGCCGTCATCGGCGGCGACGGGATCGGTCCGGAAGTCATCGAGGCGGGGTGCCGCGTGCTCGAGGTGCTGGCTGAGACGCAGAAGGATCTCGCGTTCGATTTCACGCGCTTCGACTGGGGCTCTGACTACTATCGCCGCAACGGCGTGATGATGCCGAAGGACGGGCTTGCGCAGCTGGAAGGCTTCGATGCGATCTATTTCGGCGCGGTCGGCGATCCCAATCTTCCGGACGACCTGACCTTGTGGGGCCTGCGCCTTGCCATCTGCCAGGGCTTCGATCAATTCGCCAATGTGCGGCCGTCCAAGCTGTTGCCGGGCGTCGTCGGCCCCTTGCGTCCCGAATTGGGCCAGGCGATCGACTGGGTGATCGTGCGCGAGAATTCGGAAGGAGAATATGCCGGCGTCGGTGGCCGTGCGCATCGGGGCTTGCCCATCGAGGTCGGCATGGATGTGGCGGTCTTCACCCGCGCCGGTGTCGAGCGCATCGCGCGCTATGCGTGCGAGACCGCGCGCAGCCGACCGCGCAAGAAGCTCACCGTCGTCACCAAGTCGAATGCCCAGCGCCATGGCATGGTGCTGTGGGACGAAGTGTGCCGCGAGGTCATCCGCGACTACAGCGATCTCACCGTCGACTGGATGCTGGTCGATGCCATGACCCAGCGCATGGTGGCAAAGCCCGGCACCATCGACACGGTGGTTGCGACCAATCTCCATGCCGACATCCTCACTGATCTCGCCGCGGCGTTATCCGGTTCACTCGGACTCGGCGCCACGGCCAATGTCGATCCGTCGCGCAAGCACCCTTCCATGTTCGAGCCGATCCATGGCTCGGCCTTCGACATCACCGGCAAAGGCGTCGCCAATCCGCTCGCCTCGTTCTGGACCGCGAGCATGCTGCTGGAGCATCTCGGCGAGGCGAAAGCCGCACAGCGCCTGATGGCTGCCATCGAAACTGTGACGGCACGCCGCGAAGTCGTCCCGCCCGATCTCGGCGGCAAGGCGACCACCGTTCAAGTGACAGACGCCGTCATCGCCGCCGTTCGGGGAGCGAATGCATGAAGATCAAGGATATTCGCGCCAGCCTCCATGGCTTCTCCATCGAAATCCCGCTGCTTCACGGCAAGGTCAAGGGTTATGGCCGCGAGGAGCAGACCCATTTCGTCTTCTGCGAGGTCGAAACGGATGAGGGCATCGTCGGCTATGGCCTCACAGGGCATTTCCTGGCGCAATCGGTGATCGTCGCTCTCGAGAAGCACGTGCTTCCTGTGGTACGCGACATGGACCCACGCGATATAGAGCTCATCCACAAGACCATCTGGGCAAAGCTCAATCCGCGCGCCATGACCGGCACGATCTCGATGGCGCTTTCCTGCCTCGACATCGCGCTATGGGATATTCAAGGCAAGAAGGAAGGCCGCTCCATCGCCGCGCTCCTCGGCAATGCACGCAAGGAGGTGCCGGCCTATATCACCTTCGGCTTCCCACAATACGACCGCGATCAACTCGCCGAGGCCGCGAAGCTCCATGTCGGCAACGGTTTCAAGGCGCTGAAATCCGTGGTCGCCGTCGACAAGAAGGGTTGGCGCGAGGATGCGATCCGTACCCGCCTCATCCGCGAGGCGATCGGGCCGGATATCGATCTGATGATCGATGCCAATTACCTCTTTAGTCCGGTCGAAGCCAAGATGCTGTGCCGCGAGATCGAGAATCTCAATCTCACCTGGTTCGAGGAGCCGCTACAGCAGAACGATGCGCGGGCTTTGGCGGATCTGCGGCAATCGACAAAGATCCCTCTGGCTGCCGGGCAGATGGAAGGGCATCGCTGGCGCTTGCGCGAATTGGTGCACAATCACGCCGTCGACATCCTGCAGCCCAACGTCACCTATTGCGGCGGTTACACGGAGGCGCGCAAGGCTGCACATCTCGCCCAGACCTATAACATGCCGATCGCCAATGGCGGCGGCTGGCCGATCTTCAACATGCATCTGATGGCCGGCATGATGAACGGCTGGTTCGTCGAATGGCATCTCGGCATGGTCGCCGTCGGTGAGACGCTGTTCACCGACGCGCCGAAGCCGGTGGGTGGCATGCTGACGATTCCGGAGCGCCCGGGATTGGGCCTGACGCTGGATCGTGATGCGTGGCGGGATACGCGGGTAGCTGTTTGAAGCAAGGCCCCTCACCCCAACTCCTCTCCCCGCAATCGGGGCGAGGGGCCTGACGCGATGCCAATCGTTCTTTAGAGGGTAAAAAGATGAGGATTGTCGACATTCGCGAGGCGGTGCTGCCGATCGTGTCGGATATCCGCAACGCCTATATCGATTTCAGCAAGATGACAGTGAGCGTCGTCGCCGTGGTGACCGACGTCATGCGCGACGGCAAGCCGGTCGTCGGTTACGGCTTCAACTCCAACGGGCGCTATGCCGCGAGCGGCCTCCTCAAAGAGCGTTTCATGCCGCGCGTGCTGGAGGCTAGCCCTGAGAGCTTCCTCAACGCAGCCGGCGACAATCTCGATCCCGCCAAGATCTGGCAGACTGCCATGACCAATGAGAAGCCCGGCGGCCATGGCGAAAGGTCGGTCGCGGTCGGCGTCATCGACATGGCGGTCTGGGATGCGGTCGCCAAGATGGCGGAAGAGCCGCTCTACCGCTATCTCGCCAAGAATTATGGCGACAACAATCCGGACAAGGACGTCTTCGTCTACGCCGCCGGCGGTTATTATTATCCGGGGAAAGACCTCAAAGCGCTGCAGGACGAGATGCGAAGCTATCTCGACCTCGGCTACAACGTCGTCAAGATGAAGATCGGTGGCGATAGCCTGGCCGAAGATCAGCGCCGTATCGAGGCGGTGCTGAAAGTCGTCGGCAAGGGCAAGGCGCTGGCGGTCGATGCCAATGGCCGTTTCGACCTCGCGACCGCGATCGCCTATGCCAAGGCCCTGCAGCCTTACGACCTCTTCTGGTATGAGGAGGCAGGCGATCCACTCGATTATGCGCTGCAGGCGGAACTGGCCGAGCATTACGCCAATCCGATGGCGACGGGCGAGAATCTGTTCTCGCATCAGGATGCGCGCAATCTGCTGCGCCATGGCGGCATGCGGCCAGATCGCGACTGGCTGCAATTCGACTGCGCGCTTTCCTACGGGCTGGTTGAATATATGCGCACGCTGGCTCTGCTGGGTGACTACGGCTTTTCATCGCGCAATTGCGTGCCCCACGGCGGACATCAGCTATCGCTCAACATTGCAGCGGGCCTGAAGCTGGGCGGCAATGAATCGTATCCCGGCCTCTTCGCTCCCTTCGGTGGTTTCGCAGACGGCATCCGGGTCGAGAACGGCCGTGTAGCCTTGCCGGCAATTCCTGGGATCGGCTTCGAGGCCAAGAGCAATCTCATCACCGCCTTGCGGGCAGCAACGGGCACCTAAGTTCTTTAGGAATGACCGCCCCGCCGGACAATCATTGCCGGGCAATCATTAAGCGGCAGTACATGTGCTACCTGCCGCGCAACTACAGTGGCTGAGCATGAATTGCACCGGATCGCCGCCACATCGCCAATGGATTGGCGTCGCGCCACTTGGCGGCATAGTCACCCAGAGGTGTGAATGTTACGCCCGGCTTGCTCTTGTAATATTCGATGAGACGCTCGAGCATCATCATTCGATGTCCTCGGCCGATAACCTGAGGATGCATGGTCAGATTGAACAACCCACCTGGAACATTCTTCCATCCGTAGTCAAATTCGTCTCGCCAAATTTCCTCGGTCTTTGAGGGCGCAGAGAGACCTTGGGTATCGGAGCTGAACTCGAAATGGGGATAATCATCCAGAAACCATGTCACCGGCAGTTCAACCAAATCAACGTTGGTTCCGAATACGTAGGGAGAGTTGTCGTTGAATTGATCGCCAACGCGCGGGAAATAGGGCAGGAAATCGCTACCCATCAAACTTGAGTCATAAAGAAAACCGTAGTCCAGCAGGATCTTGAGCGCATTTTCGCTGAAGTCCCAGGACGGTGAGCGATATCCCCGCGGTGTCACTCCGGCCACGCGCTTCAGAGCCTTCAATCCGTGCTCATGCACTTCACGCTCGCCAGCCTCGTCGAAATCGGTTGGATTTTCATGAACCCAGCCGTGATGAGCGATTTCGCGCCCTTCGTCGTGGATCCGCTTAACCAAGCCAGGATAAGCAAGCGCGGTATGGCCGGGAATGCAGAAGCTGCCCGGTACATTGTGCTTTCTCAGCAATTCGAGGATCCGTGGGACAGCTACGGCGCAGAGCTCGCCACGCGAAATCGCGCTCGGATTCCGCGCTTTTTAGGAGCCAATCCAGACCGACCTCGCATCAAAGTCAAAACTCAACGCACAAGAGAATGACACTCTATCCCCATAACTATTGATCCAAAACCGCGCCATCTAACCGCGATGATTTTGGACGCCTCACTCAACATCTCGAAGCTGCCAGCCATCGAACAACGGGAATGGGGCAAATGCAACACCATCCCCCAACGACGCTTGCGACACCTCAACGCCGCCGCTTAAACTCAACACTGATGAGCCAAGCCCTCTGCTAATTCACGCCCCGTGTCTCAAACACTTTGATGACGGACACTCGGGAGTCCAATATCCTTCGCTATGAGCCGCATGTCGCTCTTGCGGGCGTATGATCAACAAATGGTGCACCATGAATTGGGCGACACTGCCCGCGTGGACGTACAACAGTTCAGAATTCCTTGCGCTTGAGAAGGAGGCCATCTTCCTGCGCACCTGGCAGCTCGTTGGATATATCAGCGAGCTGAAGTGAGCCGGCGGGACATTGCGAAAGGTGGTTCAGGTGTAAATACCACGGCTTCGCCTACGATTTCAGCGGAGCGCTGGTTGCGGTGCCCGGCGAGGCGGAATTCGAGGATCTCGAGAGAGACAAGACCGGGCTGATATCGATCGAATTGGACACCTATCTGGGCTTCGTCTTCATCCGTTTCATCGATGATAGCGGACCATCCGTTGCTGAGCAGTTTGCGCCGTTCCATGACGCCCTGTCGTTGTATCGGATTGCGGAGATGGAACCATTTGGCCAGCGCAGCACAACGGATATCCGTGCGGACTGGAAGGTCGCGGTCGATAACAACATAGAAGCATATCACGTGGCCATGGGTCATCCCGGCCTCCAGAGACTCTACAGACCCACCTATAGCTTTGAAGTCAAAGGCCCCGGTGTATCTTGCGGAGGCGGTCCGCTCCGTGACAAGACATCGACGAATTGAAGTGAGCGACACTATCAAAAGTTGCTGCCAGATATCGCGCACCCGCCGAGCGATCGCAAGCGATCCTGGCTCTACTACAACATGTTTCCGAGCCTAGCTTTCGACACCTATCCGGACATGATCGATTGCTTTCAGATCCTGCCATCGGCGCCCGGCAAGAGCATAAGTCGTTCCCGCAGCTTCGCCCTCCCGGACGCGCGGCCGGAGATGCGTGCCGCTCGATATCTCAATATGCGGATCAACCAGCAAGTGTCGTTCGAAGATGTCAAATTGATCGAAGGCGTTCAGGCCGGTCTGGGATCGAGCAGTTTTCAAGTTGGGCTCCTCTCGCGCAAAGAGGCCCGCGTGCGGCAATTTCAGAACATGATTCGGCAGCGCATCCCCGTCGCAGCGTGCATCGACCCGCCGGAACCCGGGACCGTTGCCTTGCAGAACCGGCAACGCGCTTCCGCGAATCAAACGTCCGCCGCCCAATGAGCACTTATAGCTGGTCGCCAAATCCGACGCATTGCATGCCTCATCGACGGTACGGTTCCCAGGTCGGCGTCCGGATAGCGCTGGACACATGCGCGAACGATCAGCGCCAACCTCATCACCAAGAAGGCGAAAGTGGCCAAGAATGATAGGATTGGACTGGGACTGGGACTGGGACTGGGACTGGGACTGGGACTGGGACTGGGAGCCAGATAAGCTGGCTTCGGCCCGATGTACAGCTGGACTTTGTACTGTATCGATGGCGTCCCCAACGGGATTCGAACCCGTGTCTTCACCGTGAAAGGGTGATGTCCTAGGCCCCTAGACGATGGGGACGTCTTGGGCTGTGCGGGGGCCTTTTAGCCGCTGAGGCAACGGATTGCAACGGTGGAATGCGCCCCCTCGGTCCTATTCTCGGATGCCTCTTTAAGAGACCGGCCTCGGCCGTCATAATGCGCCGCCCGGCCGCCCTTGAAAATCCTGGGGAAAATCCGATCCTGGCCGGAAATCCTATAACTTTCCAATATCTTAGAGGTCATCATGTCACTGAAGCGTCTGGGCGATCCGTCGGTCATCAGCGATGCCGTCATTCACAACAACATCGTCTATCTGGCCGGCCAGGTGGCGGAAGACCCCGTTTCGCCCTCGGTTTATGAGCAAACCAAGAACATCCTGGCCCAGATCGACGCCCTCCTGAAGCAGGCCGGCACCGACAAGACCAAGATCATCAAGACCAATATCTGGCTCTCGGACATCTCGACCTTCCAGGACATGAACAAGGCCTGGAAGGAATGGGTCGTGAAGGGCGAAGCCCCGGCCCGCGCCACAGTCGAAGCTAAGCTCGCCGACGCGAAGTGGAAGGTCGAGATCATGATGACGGCCGCGATCTGACGCCTGCCGTATCACCAGCGACAAAAAGCCCGGCCGGATGCTACCGGCCGGGCTTTTTATTGCCGCGCTCCCGCCAAGCGTCCTGCGCTTGCAGGCTCCAATAGGTGAGCTGCACAGCGATACGGCCGAAGGGCCCGCCGTTCCAATCGAGACCGAAAGGTGCAAAGAGCCGGTAGCGATCGGTGGCACCGGTGATGCCTTCCGCGATCACCTTGCCGCCGATAGCGGTCGTGTTCATGCCGTGCCCGCCAAAGGCCGTGCAATGCCACAGCCCTTCGCCGAGCTTGCCGATCTGGGGCATCAGATGCTTGGCGTAGGACATGAGGCCGGACCAGGCGAGTTCGACCTTTACGTCCTTCAGCTGAGGATAGGTGCCGACCATTTCCCGCCGCAGCAATCCGGCAATATCCTGTGGATCCGCCGTACGTGTCGTGATGCGGCCGCCCCAGAGAATCCGATCGCCATCCACCACGCGGTAATAATCCCCGGCGCGGCGGTCATCGCCGATCGCGGCCTTCGTGCGGATTGTCTGCTGCAGCAAGCTGCCGAGCCTTTCGGTCAGAAGCACATAGGTGGCAATGGGCAAGAAGGAACGTGCAAGGCCCCGCTCGATGCCGTCGGTGTATCCGCCACCGGCCAGCACCACATGCTGTGCCGTCACCTTGGCCGCCGGTGTCACGACGACGTGGCCAGCACCTTGTGGCGACAGCGTGATCGCTGGTGTTTCTTCATGAATGCTGCCACCCAACCGCACGATCTCCGCCCCGACGGCGCAGGCATAATTGAGCGGATGGAAGTGAAATCCATCAGGATCATAGAGTCCCTGATGATAGGAAGAGCTGCTGAGATCCGCCTGCACGGCCGCACGGTCGCGGAATTCGAGATGCTCGCCGAACCGGGTATTCATCTCATCGCGATAGGCTTTGAGGCCGTCGGCACCGTCATAACGGATGCAGCGCAGGATCCCGGGTGTCACGTCGGCGCCGGCAATGGCGAGTGCTGCAATATTGCCCCGGACGATGTCGACGCCTTCGATCGACATGCGATAGAGTGTTTCGGCATCCTCGCGGTTGACGCGGCGCTCCATGTTCTCGAGGCCCGTCGCATAGCCGGCGGTGACGAAGCCGCCATTGCGCCCCGAGGCGCCCCAGGCGATCCGGTTGCGCTCGATGACCGCCACCTTGCGGCCGGCGCGTGCGCATTCCAGCGCCGTTGTCAGGCCGGCAAGGCCACCGCCGATGATGCAGACATCGACCGCGATATCGCGGGCAAGAGGTGCATGCGCCGCGTCATTGGCAAGCGACCGGCGATAATAGGTGTCGATATAACCCGCCATTCCATCACCCCTCGAGATTGGCACGCCGCTCTTCAAGTTCCAGCCACTTCAACTCGGCCGCTTCGAGCTCATCCCTCTTTGCGGCCAGCAGCGCAGAGGCTTTTTCGAACTTTCCGGGATCGCGAGCATAAAGATTGGGATCGGCCAAAGCAGTTTCGATCGTCTTGATTTCCGCTTCCAGCGTCGTCATGCGATCGGCCACCTGATCGAGCGCGCGCTGATCTTTCGATGACCAGCGTTCGGCCGTGGGGGCCGCTGCAGCTGGCTTGAGCGAGGATTTCGGCTTTGCCTCGACGGCGTGACGCTCGGCAACTCTCCGCTGGTCGAGATAGTCGGAATAGCCGCCGGGATATTCCTCAACGACACCGTCACCCTCGACGGCAATAATCGAGGTGGCCAACCGGTCGAGGAAATCGCGGTCATGGCTGACGACGATCACGGTACCGTCGAAATCGCCAAGGACATCCTGCAACAGGTCCAGGGTGTCCATATCGAGATCATTGGTCGGTTCATCGAGGATGATGAGATTGGCTGGCTGTGCGAAAAGTTTCGCCAGCAGCAGGCGGGCGCGCTCGCCGCCGGAAAGGGCGCGTACCGGCATGGTCGCCTGCTTCTCGTCGAAGAGGAAATCGCGCAGGTAAGCCACGACATGGCGCGAACGCCCTTGCGCGACAATGGAATCGCCGCCGCCAGATGCGAGGGTCTGCCACAGCGTCTTATCGAGATCGAAGCTCTCGCGTTTCTGATCGAGATAGAGTCGCGTCACATTGGTACCAAGCTTGATATTGCCGGTATCGGGCGCTAGATCGCCGGTCAACATCTTGATCAAAGTCGTCTTACCGGCGCCATTGGGACCGATGATCCCGATGCGGTCGCCGCGCTGAATGCGTGTCGAGAAATCCTTGGCGATAACGCGTACGCTGCCGTCAGGTCGCGTGAAATTCTTGGTGATCTTCTCAGCTTCAACGACGAGCTGGCCGCCCTGCACCGCCTCGCCAAGTTCCAGCTTCGCCCGACCGATGGCCCGCAGCTGCTCAGCGCGCTGTTTGCGCAGCGCCAACAGGCCACGGCGACGGCCTTCATTACGCGAGCGGCGTGCCGTGACGCCACGCGCCATCCAGTATTCTTCCTGTTCGATCTTCTTCTCGAGCCGGCGGGCCTCGGCCGCTTCCTGCGACATGATGCCGGCCGACCATTCCTCGAAACCGGCGAAACTGCCATCCATTTCGAACATGCGGCCGCGGTCGAGCCACAGCACGCGCTTCGACAGCGCATTGAGGAAGGTGCGGTCGTGGCTGATCATCAGAATGCCACCCTGGAACTGGGCCAGTTCCTGCTCCAGCCATTCAATGGTCGGTAGATCCAGATGGTTGGTCGGCTCGTCGAGAAGCAGGATTTCCGGCTCTGCGACCAGGGCATGGGCGAGGGCCGCACGGCGGCCTTCTCCGCCCGACAAGGTGGCCGTATCGCGATCCGGCGCCAGGTCGAGATGATCGAGTACACGCAGGACGCGGTAGTCGTCCGTTTCGAGGCCCGGCACGGCCTTAGCGACAAAATCCGCCACCGTGCCACCGCCGGAGAGATCCGGATTCTGCATCAGATAGCCGATGCGGGTGCCCGGCTGGACGAAACGCACACCACCGTCAAGCTCGACGATACCAGCTAAGGTCTTGAGAATGGTCGATTTTCCAGAACCATTGGCGCCAACCAGGGCAACGCGCTCACCCTTTCCCAAGGTCAGGGTGATACCGGAAAAAAGCGGCTTTCCGCCGAATGTGACGGCGGCGTCGCGAAGGGCAATGAGCGGTGGGGCGGGCGGCATGGCAGGTGGGCGATCTCATCAAAAAAAACCTGCTGGCTGACCTACTTGATGCCGCGCTCCTTGGCAATCCTGTCATAAGCGGCGTTGAGCGTCGCCACTTTCTCGTTGGCGAGCGCCACGAATTCGGCCGGCAGACCTTGCGCGACCAGCTTGTCCGGGTGGTTCTCGCGCATCAACTGGCGCCAAGCGGCCTTGATCTCGTCATCCGTCTGTTCGCGCCGGACGCCCAGCACCGTATAGGGGTCGGCCTGATCCGGTCCGACATTAACCTCGCGCATGCGGGCGAAATCGGCGTCCGTGAAGCCAAAGATGCGGGCAACCTCGCGGATATAAGTAATTTCGTTCTCGTGCACTTCACCATCGGCGCGCGAGATGTGAAACAAGCCGTCGATCAACTCCTCAAGCACCGGATGCCGCTCGTTGAACATACTGGCTAGTTGGCGGGCATAGGCGTCGAACCCGGCGACGTCTCGTTTAGCCTGGTCGAAGACACGGGCCACATTGTTGAGCTCGTCGGGCGGCACTTTGAAGACCTGCTTGAAGGCAGCTACCTCGGACCGCGTGACCGTGCCGTCGGCCTTCGCCATTTTGGCACCCAAGGCGATGACGGCGATGGTAAAGGCGATCTCGCGCGTGGCGCGCCGATCGTCATGCGCGGCCGGGAGTGCCCCGTTCTCCAATTGCTTATCGATGGCGTGACCGGCAAGCGCACCCAGCAGGGCGCCCAAAGGCCCGCCCAATGCAAAAAAACCGGCGGCCCCGCCGATGATCTTTCCCCAAACGCTCATGGGGCGAAGATACCGACCGGCGGCAGCGAATGCTAGCAGGCTCAATCAGCGCTGATGGATGGCAATTTACTTAAGCTTCCTCCCAGGGGAAGCTGTCGAGACGCTCGGCGCCATTTGGCTTGATGACGACCTGTGTCTCCAGCTTGACACATTCGCCCCTGCCCTCCTCGCCGATCAGGCTTTCGACGCAGACCGTCATGTTTTCCTGGAAATGCCCCCGATAGGACGCCTTCCAATCGGGATGGAGCGGGATCGAGGGATATTCGTCGGCAAGCCCCACGCCATGCATCGCCACCGAATATCGGCAGGCGACATACTTGTCGGGGATGCGCCAGGATCGCTCATTGAACTCATCGAAGCTCAAGCCCGCCTTCAACAGGGCCATATTATGTTCGATCTGGTCGCGGGCGGCGAAATAGAGATCGCGCTGGTGCGGCGACATCTTGGAATGGCCGACGGTCCAGGAACGGGAGAGATCGGCGCAATAGCCGTAGGGGCCGATCATGTCGGTATCGAAGCCGAGCATTTCGCCCAGTTCCGCAATATGATCCGAACATTCCTGAAACCAAGGGTTGGTCCGCCGCCCGACCGTGAGGAGGCGCGTCTCCAACCACTCGCCGCCGGAGCGGATATTTTCGTAATGGAGCTCGGCCCAGATTTCCTGCTCGGTCTTGCCGGGCAGCGAATAGTCATAAAGCCGCGCCATGCCAGCCTCGCAGACGCGGATGGTCCAGCGCATCAGTTCCAATTCTTCGGCGCTCTTGATCGACCTTGCGATCTCGGTGAGGGCCTGGCCTTCGACCACCGTGACACCGCGCCTGCGCAAAGCATCGACACCCGGTGGGTCCAGCTTGTCAATCGCGAGGCGCATATTGCCACCGCTCCGCTCCTTGAGGACCGATACCAACTCGTCGGCCCAGGCGTCAACCCGCTCCTGCAGCCGATCGGCCGTGTACATATAGAACCAGGCATTGCCGGGGCGAACCTCATTCACCGTTTCGAAGCCGTCAGCCAGATGCTCGGCGCCGCGATAGGCGAATTCGATCGCATGGCCGTCAGCAAAGACCATCACGTAGTGAAAGGGATTGTGCGTCGCCCAGAGCTGCATGTTGGAGAGGTCGAGGGCATAGCGGATATTGATCGGATCGTAGAGCAGGATCGCCGCGCAATCCTTCTTGATAACCTGCGCGACCAGGCGCTGCTTGCGATAGCCGCGCGCCTTGACCAGCGTCGCTTTCGGCAAAGGAGATTTGAGCGGCCTGTCGGCTCCGTCCGGATTGAGATAGGCCTGCTTTCGAGCGTCCTTGAAGACAGGCGCCGCTGCCATATCCGCCGACATGTCTTTCCCCATGAAGACTGTTTCGCTAGAGCAAACTCTAGCGCCGGCGCCACACTCGCAGCGATGCCAAAAGCGCATAGGTCGATATCGGTCATGAATATGACCAAAATTGACCAATCCCCTGTCCTTACGCCATAGTAACGTCTGACAATTGAATTCCGCCCCTTTGCCATTTGACGGAGCAGATGATGACGTCGGTTGCGCGCATTTCCAGCAAAATCGGGCCGACAAAAGCCCGGCTCGATAACTCGCATTACGAGGAGCGCTGCCAATTGGCCGCGGCCTTCCGTTGGACGGCCGAACTCAATATGCACGAGGGTGTCGCCAACCATTTCAGCCTGGCGGTCTCGGATGACGGCAGCCAGTTCCTGGTCAATCCCTGCGGCAAGCATTTTTCACGCATCAAGGCGAGCGACCTGCTGCTGCTCGATGCCAACGACCCCACCACGATGGACCAGCCGAATGCGCCTGACCCCACTGCCTGGGCGATCCATGGCGCCATTCACCGCAACGCGCCGCATGCGCGCTGCGTTCTCCATGTCCATTCGAAATATGCGCTCGCCCTGGCCTGCCTCAAGGATCCGAGCATGCCACCGATCGATCAGAACACGATGCGTTTCTACAACCGCATCTCGTTCGACATGGGCTTTGACGGCATGGGTCTCGGCGATGAGGCCGAGCGCTTGTCGGCCTGCCTCGGCAAGAACAAGGTCATGGTGATGGGCAATCACGGCGTGCTGACCGCCGCCGGCACTGTTTCCGAGGCTTTCGACACACTCTATTACTTCGAGCGCGCAGCCGAGACTTTGCTCACTGCCTATTCGACCGGCCGCGAACTCAATATTGCGACGGCGGAAGTGGCCGAAAAGACGGCGCGTCAGTGGGAGGAATATCCCTCCAACATGATGGATGCCCATCTCGACGAGATCCGCGCCATCCTGGATGTCAAGCAACCGGATTACGCCGAGTAAGACGTCAGAGCGCTTTGCGTTGGAGATGCCCGGGCCTGGTCCCGGGCATTTTCTTTTGCCGCTCGTTAGGCTGCGGGCGTGTGGCAAACTACTTCGATATTGTGCCCATCCGGACCAATGATGAAGGCCGCATAGTAGTTCGCGTGGTAGCGCGGGCGGAGGCCAGGCGCACCATGGTCTTTGCCGCCCGCATCAAGCGCTGCACGGTGGAAAGCGTCGACCTGCCCGCGATTCCCAGCCACGAACGCTAAATGAAGATGCGCCGGCTTTTCCTCAGTTTGGAACAGGCACAAGGAGGATTTTCCATCGGCGCTAAGCTCGATGCCCAGCGGCCCTTCCAGGACAATTTCTATGCCGAGCGGTGCGAGCGCCTTGAGGAAGAAGGCCTTGCTCGCGTCATAGTCGCTTACGCCGAAGACGACGTGATCAAACATAATCGGCTCCGAAGTGTGAGGCGAACGGGATCAGAGCGCCCTTGCCTGCTCCCGCAGGATGAATTTTTGGATTTTACCCGTGGAGGTTTTCGGCAGCTCTCCGAAAATCACCTTCTTTGGCGTCTTGAAGCCGGCCAAGGCTTCGCGACAGAAGGCGATAAGCTCGGCCTCGGTCACAGTGACGTTCGGCTTCAGCTCCACGAAAGCGCATGGCACTTCGCCCCATTTCGGATCTGGCTTCGCCACCACGGCGGCATTGGCAACAGCGGCATGCTTGTAGAGCCGGCTTTCGATCTCGATCGAGGAAACGTTCTCGCCACCTGAGATGATGACATCCTTCAGCCGGTCTTTCACCTCGACATAGCCGTTGGGATGCCGCACGGCGATGTCGCCGGAATGGAAATAGCCCTGCTTGAAGGCCTTTTCGGTCGCATCAGGGTCTTTGTGATACCCTTTCATGACCGTATTGCCGCGGATCACAATCTCACCCATCGCGACGCCATCAGCCGGCGGCACGGCACCGGTCTCGGGATCGCGCAGTTCCATCGCCTCGGTAATCGGAAAGCGCACGCCCTGGCGCGCCTTCATCTCCGCCTGCTCGGCGAAGGGTAGATCATCCCATTCGGGCTGCCAGGCACAATGCACCACATGGCCATAGGTTTCGGTGAGGCCATAGACCTGCATCACATCGAAGCCGAGCTCGGCCATCTTGGCAAGCACGGCAGAGGGCGGCGGGGCGCCAGCGGTCATGACCTGGACCTTGTGCGGCAATGGTCGCCGCTCTTCCGCCGGCGCATTGACCAGCATGCCGAGGACCACGGGCGCGCCACCGAGATGCGTAATGCCATGGGTCGCAATCAGATCGAAGATCGCCTTGGCACCGACATAGCGGCACATGACCGCCGTACCGCCAACGATCGCCAGCGTCCAGGCATGGCCCCAGCCATTACAATGGAATAGCGGCACGGTATAGAGGTAGCTGGGATGCGCCGGCACGTTCCAACCGGCGACGGTGCCCAGGCTCATCAGATAGGCGCCGCGATGATGATAAAGCACGCCCTTGGGCCGCCCACTGGTGCCGGAGGTGTAATTCAAAGAGAGGCTCTGCCACTCATCGTCCGGTAGCCGCCAGGGATAATCCGGGTCACCACTGGCGAGGAATTCGTCATAGGTGCGTGGGCCTAGTCGGTCCTCCGGCTTGCCGCCGCTGCGCGCCTGCGGGTCGACGATATCGATGACAAGCGGCTTTTCCCCGCTCATGCGCTTCAAGGCCTCCCGCATCGCGGGGGCGAATTCGGTATCGGCAATCAGCACCTTGGCGCCGCCATGATCCAGGATATAGGCGATGGTATCCGGATCGAGACGGGTGTTGATCGTGTTGAGGATACCGCCCGACAGCGGCACACCGAAATGGGCCTCAAAAATTTCCGGCGTGTTCGCAGCCATCACCGCGACGACAACATTGCGGGTGACACCATGGGCCGCCAGTGCCGAGGCAAGGCGTCTGGCGCGCTCGCGCACGTCGCTCCAGGTGTAGCGACGGTCGCCATAGATGACGGCCGCCCGATACGGATAGAGATCTGCCGCCCGCGCCAGATGTGACAGGGGTGAAAGCGGCACGAAATTGGCGGCGTTTGGGGCGAGAAAGGCTTCGTCCATGTGGCTGCTCTTCAGGAGCTGTCTCGTCAGGGGCCGCGCCAGTTGATCTCGCAGATTTCGGCGCTGCGCCCGTCGAAATCCCAAACGCGGCCGAAGGCGCGCACCCGCCCCTGATTGGCTTTCGCCACGATGATATCGGGCGCGATCCAATAGCCGCTGTTCTTCACAACAACGCCGCCTTCCTGTTTGCCCTCGACCGGCTCGACCTCACCGATGATCTTCTTCGGCACCACCAGGCGGCGCTTTTCGCCGTCGCGCTCGAAGCTCACCGGAGCCTTCTCGGCACCGAGAAAATTGCCGACCAGAACCGAAAAGAGCCCGGTCGTGCCCCGTGCCTTGCCGCTGAAAATGTTGCAGAGCTTCTCGAAGGCGTCATCCGACGCCCGCTCGTCGATGAAAGCGGCAGCCGTCCAATTGCCGCGCGCCATCTGGCCAGGAATATCGAGCAGCAAGGCGACATTGAGGCCAGAGAGATTGGTATCGCCGCTGTAGCCGGTATCGATGCGGATGCCGGCCCAACCCTGGCAATTGCCCTCGGTCGGCGGGTGCTTGCCCAGTGAGATCACACAAGGGCAAAAGACGGTACAGGAACAATTGAGAATCAGCTCGCCACGCAGGGCCCATTTTCCCATTTTTTTCACTCCCAGAATCCCACCCCGCCGATCAGGCGGCGAAGACAATCAAACCTAATCGATAAAAGGCACCGGCGATGAGGATCAGCCCCAAGGGTGCGGTCACGAAGCGGCCGGTGCCAGCGAGTTTTTCTAAGATCATTAGCCCCATGCCAAGCGCCATCCAGGCGAGGTTCATGATGCCGCCAACGAGCGCCAGCGACATCAAAGCCCAGCAGCAGCCCAGGCAGTCGCGCCCGTGGCGCAAGCCCATGGCGATCGCGCCATCGACGCCATGGCGCCAATGCGCCATGAAGAAGGTCATGGGATGCCGGCAGCGCGTAAGGCACGCCTGCTTCAACCGGCTGAACTGATAGAAGCCAGCCGCCGACAGCAGGCCGATGACGAACCAGGGCTCGAACGACACGGGCATTTGCCGCGCAAGTACCAGCTGCAGCGAGCCTATTGCCAGCGCAAAGCCCAGCCAGACAACAACATAGCCGAGGAGGAATGCCGAGAAACGCAAGGCCGGCTGTGCGCCGTGCTGCACGAGTATATAGAGCCGGGCAAGCGTCGGCAGCGAGGTTGGCAGCATCATGCCGAGCGACATCAGAGACCACATCGTAGCCAATTGCAGCCAGGCATTCTCGGAAGCCGGCGCCAGGCACCGGGCCAACAACCCAGAGATATCCACCCCACCCGCCCCGGCGAGCGCCAGCCATGCCGCAACAATCACGGCATAGAACAGGCTCCAACCGACGAGCGGCCAGCCATCAACCAGCCACGTGCGGCGCGGCACCGATGATTCAAGCTCCATAAACTGTAGCAAAGCACGAAACCCGAGGCTCGCGAAACGAATTCCTGTGCCGCGGCGCAGCAGCACCTAGGCCAGAATCCGGGGCAGGGTCATTTGCACGACGAGGCCGCCATTCGGCGCGTTGGCGAGTTCCACGTCGCCGCCATGTGCACGGAAGACATGACGAGCGATAGCTAGGCCCAATCCGCTACCGCTCATTTCATTGGACGAGCGTGCTGGATCCAGTCGGTAGAAAGGTTCAAAGACATGTTCAAGTTCACCGGCCGGAATGCCGGGACCGGCGTCACAGACCCGGATTTCCACGACCGTCGCCGTCTCCTGCAGGCTGATATCGGCAACGCCGCCATATTTGATGGCATTTTCGGTCACATTGGTGATCGCGCGCATCAGAGATAAGGGTGCCGCCTCGACCGCGAGATAGTCCGGCCCGTGATAGCTCGCCCGCCCACCAGCATCGATGGTTTCGTCGCAAACCGCCTGCAACAAAGAAGCGAGATCGAGTTTCACGCGCTTTTCGCCGGCGACATCGTCGCGCGCGAAGGTCAGGGTGGCCGCGATCATCCGGTCCATCAGGTCGAGATCGGCGACGATCTTGCCCTTCTCGGCTTCGGACGGGAGGTTTTCCGCCCGTAGGCGCAGGCGCGAAAGCGGCGTACGCAGATCATGCGATATGGCGGCCAGCATACGCGTGCGGTCTTCGACGAAGCGTTGCAAGCGCCTCTGCATCTCGTTGAATGCGCGCGTGACCGAGCGAACTTCCTGTGGCCCGGTCTCGGCCAGCGGCTGTCCTGCCATGTTGATCCCAAGCTGCTCGGCGGCCCCGGCAAGGCGTCGCAATGGACGCGAGATGCCATGCGCCGCCACAAACGAGATGAGGATGATCGTCGAAATGCCGATGAGCCAAGGTATCCAGCGATGGAATGGCGGCGGCGGCAGCAATTCGCCAAGCGGCATTGTCGCGGTAAGCCATGTCCCGTCGGCCAGCCGCAGCCACAGGGTGACAGGCTCCTGCATCGGCGGCGGAAAACCGATCAAGGGCGGTCCCGGCATGAAGCCCGGCACCGGACCAGGCATCGGACCCGGCCCAGGCTCCTGCATTTCAGCCTCAACCAGCACCTGGTCGACCAGGCCAGGCAGACGGCGCAGGAAGTGATCGCGTAGGCGATCGAGCGGCGGCGCGATGCGGATAACGGCCTGCGGGGCGAAGGATCGATGCACGGTGAGCTTCATGGCCGAAATACCCGCCAGAAAAGCCACGCGCTCGTCATAGGGCATCGTTGATGCTGCTTCTATCGGCCCACGCAATCGTTCGACCGGGGGATCGAGCCGGGATTGCGGCCACCAGCCATTCCGGTCGCCGAGGAAAATGAGATAGCCGACGATCTGGGTGAGCAGCATCGCCGCCACCATGATGAGGGCGATCCGTGTCGCGATCCGGTCCGGCCACAGTCGACGCGCCAGTTGGGCCACTTTGTGCGCCCGGGACATGGCCCTATTCCAGGGTTACATGAGGTGCAAACAGATAGCCGCCGCTGCGCACTGTCTTGATGAAGCGTGGTGCCCGCGGATTGCGCTCGATCTTGCGGCGGATGCGGCTAACCAGAATGTCGACGCTGCGGTCGCTGCCGTCACTGCCGCGGTTGCGCGTCAACTCCACAAGATGGTCGCGCGTCAGCACGGTCTGGGGATGCTCGGCGAAGGCCAGTAACAGATCGATCTCACCCGATGTCAGGGTGATGAGCACATTCTCCGGCGAATGGACTTCGCGTTTGGCAGCGTCGACCCGCCATCCTTCGAATTGATAGATGCGTTTGACGCCTTTGCGTGGCGCCAGGATGGGTGCCGCCTCGCCATTGCGGCGCGCGCGGCGCAGCACGGCCTTCGTACGCGCCACCAGCTCGGCGGATTCGAACGGCTTGGCGATGTAGTCGTCAGCGCCCATATCGAAGCCGGCGAGCTTATGTGGCCCGCGCCCCAAGGCACTCAGCATGATGATCGGCAGATCCGATTCCGCCCGAATCCGACGGCAAAGCGAAAGCCCGTCCTCGTCCGGCAGCATCAGGTCTAGAATCACCAAGTCAGGCGCCGCCGTTTCCAACATCTTCAGCATCGTCCCCCCATCGGGTGCCAGCGAAACGCGGAATCCGTGTTCGCCGAACAGGCGCCCCAAGAGCAGCCGGTGGTCGCGATCGTCATCGACGATGAGAAGATGCGGCAGATGGGAAGATTGGGGTGTCGGGTTTGCCGTCATGGCGAGCATTCGATGGGAACCTATGAACATTGCCGAAAAAGTCGGCGCCGATCCTGACATGGCGAGCGTCGCCTGTCATGACGCGGATTGTCGCCAACCACGGAAAAATTGCCGCTTGAAAACAACGGCAGGAGCGTTGGGGTCCAGCCTACCGGTAAAGGCTGGACCCCGGATCAGCGGCAAGATCTGCCGGCAATCTCTTGGGAGAAGTCAGGCCGTTGCCGTATAGCTCTGGCTGACCTGACCTTGCTGCAGCTTGAAGAAGCTCTCCAGGATGCTGGCAAGATCCTCCTTGTTGACGCTGCCGGACGCACTGCTTTCGGTGCTCTTTTGGAGCATCGCCAGCAAGGCATCGGCCTCGTCGTCATCATCCTCATCGGAAGCAGCCGATGGCGGCGGGCCACCGGGGCCGCCCGGACCGCCATTCGGCGGCGGACCATCCGGCTGGTGGCTCTTGAACCCCGTCTCCAGTTCATCCGAGGTGAGGGAACCGTCCCCGTCGGAATCGAACGACGCGAACATTTCCTTCAGCTGGGATTCGCTGGGGCCGCGACCATCTTGTGGGGCGCCGGCGATGAATTCGGCTTCATCGACGCCACCGTCACTGTTGCTGTCGAGTTTGGCGAACATGTCTTCAGACGATGGCGGCTGGGGGCGCGATGCCTCCTGCTGCTGGATCAGTGTGGCACGCATCGCGTCACTCAACTTCTGGAAACCTGTCTCCAGTTCGTCTTGGCTAAGCTTGCCGTCACTGTCGCTGTCGAAGTTTTCGAAAAGCTGCGTTGCCAGCTTTTCCTTGGTGCTGTCGGTCGAGCTGACCCCGGCACCCTTCAGGAACTCCGCCTTGTCGATACCGCCGTCTTTGTCGGTATCGATCTTGGCAAAGAGCTGTTGGCGCATTTGGCTCAGCGCGGCCGTACTTGACCCCGCTGCGCCATAGCTGGTTGAGATCATGGAGTGAATCCTCCTTTCGGGTTAGGGACGCCGACATGGGAGTGACGATGCGTCCATCGCCGCACCTTCCGGCATCCACCCGCACATTTCGCAGGAAACATGCCATCATTATTTCAACGTGTTAGCAGGCATTTCCGGGCGCAAGAGAAACAAAAATACATCTGCAGCGCTAACGGATTGCATTCATTGGGATCGGCGCGCAGAGGACCATGCGGAAGCGCCACGGGCGCATGCGATATATATGTCCCGATATGTCTGCCAATTGAAAAGACACACGTCGACAAACTTGTGGCAGGCCTTTCGTCGCGCGGCACGCGCCCGGTTTATGACGTTTTGTTTCCGGCGCCGCTTGGCGTTATGTTGCACAGTAACGCTTGGTCCAAATCGACATGCAGGAGCGATCCACGAATGAGGCCCGTCAAAGTCAAGATCGCCGACATCTATGTCCCCACTGCCCTGCGCGCGCCGATCGATGCGGCCAAGGTCGAAGCATTGGCGCTCAGCATCGCCGACCAGGGACAACAGGAGCCGATCCTGGTCCGCCCGGACAAGGACCGCTATGTGCTGGTAAGCGGCCTCCATCGCATGGAAGCTTGCCGAGCGCTAGGCGAGACCACGGTCATCGCAAACCTGGTCCAGGCCCGCAAACATTAGAGCCGTTTAGCTGCCGCTGATTTTCATGGCAGATCGGAGCACCGCCTTCCGTTGGGCAACGACGTCTGCCTTCGTCCAGCAAGCCTTCGCCAACCAGCTCTCAGGCCCGATATGCGCGACGCCAGTGCGTGAGTGCATAGATGGCGCCGCCTGCCAGCAAGCCCCAGAACGCCCCGCTGATCCCGAAGAAGGTGAGGCCGGATGCGGTGACGATGAAGGTGATGATCGCCGCTTCGCGGTCTTTGAGGTCCGTAACAGCACCAAGAAGCGACGAACCAAGCGCCCCCAGCAGCGCCAGTCCGGCCACGGCCTGAATTAGGACCGGCGGTGCCGCGCTGATAAAAGCGGTGGCGGCACCGGCACAGAGACCGAAGATCACGTAGAAAATGCCACAGATGATCGCGGCCCAGTAGCGACGATCGGGATCGTGATGTGCATCGGGCCCGGCGCAGAGAGCCGCTGTGATAGCGGCGAGATTTACGGCATGACCGCCAAAAGGCGCCGATAGAAGGCTGAAGACGCCCGTGACACTGAAGAGTGGCCCCGGATCCGGTCGGTAACCGTTGACGTTGAGGACGGCGATGCCGGGAATGTTCTGCGAGGCCATGGTCACGATGAAGAGCGGCAAGGCAATGCCGATCATGGCCGAGAAATCGAATTGCGGCGCAATAAACACCGGCTGCGGCCATAGCGCATTCATGTCGAGATGGCTGACATCGGTCGTTACGGCAATAATGCCGACTGTCACGATCACCGCGGCCGGCACCGCCAGCAGGCGCTTCCATTTGGCGACCAGCGCCCAGGTCACGACAATCGCAAGGCCGTAATAGTGAGGTTCAGCGGCAATCGCCTTTACCGGGGCGAAGCAGAGCGTCAGCAGAACACCCGCCAGCATGGCGTTGGCGAGTGGTGCCGGAATGGCAGCGACTGCCCGGCCCAGGGGTTTCCATAATCCGGCGATGACGATGAGCAGGCTGGAAATGAGGAAAGCGCCAACGGCACTCGCGAACCCGCCAGCCGGTGCCGCGGTCGATGCCAAAAGAGCCGCACCCGGCGTCGACCAGGCAATGCTGATCGGCTGGCGCTTCTTCAACGAGAGAACGATGCCGCAGACACCCATGGCGATCGAAAGCGCCATCAGGCCGGAAGCCGCCTCAATCTGGCTGGCGCCAACGGCGGTCAGGCCCTGGATGATGACGGCGAAAGAAGAAGCAAAGCCGACAAAGGAGGCCAGCAGCCCCGCCGAAAAGGTCTCGATCGAGGGGCCGTGCTTTGCCCCGGTCGTTTGCTGATCCATCGCCTCGAGTCGCCCGCTGGTTGCCGCGGTTGGCGACAATGTGACATTCGGGCCGGTTCGTAAAGGCTTGGAACCTTAGACGAATATGGCCTTCAAATCCGAATTGGGGTCGGCGACGACGGCCGGATCGGCGCTTTTCCCCGCTTCGAGGGCTTTCTTGCCGAGCGCATAGGCCAGGGCCTCGTTCATCGCATCGATAGCGATAAGGCGCCCGGCCTTGAAATACCAGATCGATTGGGTGCCCGGCCGCTTGCCGGGGCGGAAGACCGTGCTGTCATAGCCGCGATTGAGGCCGGCGATCTGCAGCTTGATGTCGTATTGATCGGACCAAAACCAGGGCTTCGGGTCGTAATCCTTGGTCTCGCCCATGATGGCAGCCGCCACATGCTCGGCCTGGTCGATGGCGTTCTGCACCGATTCAAGCCGCGTGCGCTCACCGCGCCACGGGAAGTTCGCACAATCACCAGCCGCAAAGACATGGGGATCGCTCGTGCGGCCCTGGCCGTCCACCCAGATACCGGCATCGACAGCAATGCCCGCGTCTTTCGCCAAATCGTCATTGGGCAGGATTCCGATGCCGACGATGGCGACATCCGCCGGCAGGAAACTGCCGTCGCTCAACTCGGCGCCGGTCAGGCGGCCGCTTTCGCCGACGAGTTTGGCCAATCCCGTCTTCTCGCGAATGATAACGCCGTGGGATTGGTGCAGGTTGCGGAAGAAGTCCGACGTGGGTGCTGCTGCAACGCGCTGCAAGATGCGGTCGGCCATCTCAATGACGGTGACGCCCAAGCCCTTCTGCGCCGCCACCGCTGCAGCCTCGAGGCCGATATAGCCGCCGCCGATCACCAGGAGCTTCGCCCCCGGTTTCAGCGTCGGTGCGATCGCATCGGCATCGGCAAGATCACGCACGGTATGGACACCGGCAAGATCACCGCCGATCGAAGCCGGCAGGCGACGCGGCCGCGACCCGGTGGTGAGCACAAGATCCCGATAGTGCAGCCGCGCGCCGTCGCCCAGTGCCACCTCGCGCGTCTCCGGGTGGATCGAAGCCACCCGCGCCCCCAGCATCAGATCGATCTTTTCTTCCTGATACCAGCTGAGTGGCCGCACGAAGAGGCGTTCCAGCGCCAATTCGCCGGAAACGTATTTCTTGGAGAGCGGCGGACGCTGGTAGGGCACGGCCTTCTCTTCCCCGATGATGACGAGCGGACCGTCATAGCCGAGCGCCCGAAGCTTCGCCGCACAAGACGCGCTAGCCTGGCCAGCACCGACGATGACGATCGGTTCGCTCATGGTACTACGCCCTTATATCTGCGGGACGCGCAGGACGATGCCGTCCAATTCCTCGGTCGCCACGATCTGGCAGGAAAGGCGGCTGCTCTCCTTGCGTTCGGCCGTCGTGATCTCGAGCATGTCGTTTTCCATCTCGCCAGGCTTGCCGGTCTTGGCGGCCCAATCTGGCTCTACATAGACATGGCAGGTGGCACAGGAAAGGCAGCCGCCGCATTCGCCGATGACGTTCGGCACGTTGTTGGCGACCGCCGCCTCCATCAGATTATGACCGACGGCAACTTGGGCGCTGATTTCGCGCCCGTCCGCCAGGATCCAGGTGACTTTGGGCATTTCGCCTTCCCCACTCGCTGCCTAGATGAAGTTGATATAATAGTCGCGCAGGGCATCGCCATCGAGGCCCGCCACGCGTTCGATTTCGTGACGCTTCACGAAAACATGGTTTTCGACCAGCCCTTCGCTCACTGCCGCGACAAGTGCCTTGTCCGCTTCCAGCGCGTCAAGAGCACCGCCCAGATTTTCCGAGACACCGTCCTTGGCGTCATGCGTTTCCAGACAGTCCGCCGTCTCGGCCGGGGCCAGATCATAGTTCCCGACAAACCCCAAGCGAGCAGCCTGCAGGATGGCGGCGACGGTCGTATAGGGATTGGCGGCACCATCCGCCATACGGTGTTCGATGCGGGATTTGGCGCCACCTTCCGCAGAGAGCCGCGTGGTAACGCCACGGTGATCCACACCCCAATTGCGCCAGAACCCTGAAAGACTTGCTGGTTTCAGGCGGTCATAGGAATTCACAGTCGGGGCGATCAGTCCGGCCATGCCGGCATGATGCTGCATCAGGCCAGCGATGCAACCGCGCGTCAGCGCCGGCATTTGTTCCGGAACCGTCGCGTCGCCCACGGCATTCTTGCCGGCCTTATCGGCAAAGCTGAAATTGACGTGCATGCCATTGCCGGCCAGATTCAGGATCGGCTTGGGCATGAAGGTCAATAGCACGCCATGCTCCAAGGCCACTTCGCGCGCCAGCAAGCGAAACAGGAAAATGTCGTCGACCGCCTTCAAGGCCTCATCATAAGTGAGCGTGAACTCGAATTGTGGCGAGTCATATTCCGAGGTGAAGCAGTCGATGCGGAAGCCGGCCGCCGTGGCCTTCTCCCAGATCCTGTCGGTAAAACCCACCGGATCGGTGAAGGGGCCGGTCGAATAGACGAAGGCGCCCGGCGTGTCATAGGGCACCCATTTCCCTTCCGCATTGCGCACGAAGGCATAGGCCTCAAGCTCAATGCCGACCTTCGGGCTGAAGCCCAGCTTATTCCAATCGGCAATCGCCCGCTTCAAGGCGCCACGGCCGCAGAGCGGCAACGGATTGCCCTGCCCGTCATATTGATCGGCGATGACGACCTTGGTGCCGGGTTGCCAACCTTCGCGAATGTCCGCCGCCTTATAGACGGCATCGTAATCCGGCAATCCTTCCAGCATCTTGGAACCGGGTGCCGGGATGAGATCCTTGGCATAGCTCACTGCGTAGATGCCGATACAGAAGCGGGAAGAACTGTCGACCATCTTCGACGCCGGCAGATATTTGCCGCGCGCCAGGTTGAGGTGGTCGCAGAAGAGAAGTCGCAGCCTTTCGCCGCTCGCCATGATGAAGTCTCCCAGACTAAGCGTTATTTCTTAATGTGCCTTGATGGTGACCGGCAGGCGCTTGATGCCGCCGATGAAGTTCGAGCGCAGGAATTCGTGTTCGCCGGCCTGTTCGATCGACTTTACGCGCTTCACCAACTCCTGCAGCAGGATGCGCACCTCGAGCCGCGCCAGCCACATGCCGAGACAGACATGCGGCCCGCCTTGGCCGAACGCCACATGCCGGTTCGGCGTGCGCAACAGGTCAAGCTCGAAGGGATTCTGGAACACCTCATCGTCGCGATTGGCGGAGATGAACCACATGATGACCTTGTCGCCGGCTTTCACCTCTTTGCCGTGCAATTCGAAATCACGCGTCGCCGTGCGACGGAAATGCATGGTAGGTGACGCCCAGCGGATGAACTCGTCAGGTGATGTTTCCCACACATTGTTGTCGCCGGCTTTGAGTTGCTCCATCAATTGTGGGCGTTGGCAAAGGGCATAGAGCGAAGCGGCAATCGAATACCGCGTCGTGTCGTTGCCGGCGGCCACCAGCAGGCAGAAGAAGTTGCGGAATTCCGTCTCGCTGATGACATTGCCATGGGCGTCGGGCTGCAGGATGAGATGCAGAACCCCGGTCGTGTCGCCCTTGGCCTGCTTGTCGCGCATCAGCTTCTTGGCGTATTCATAAAGCTCGGCGCCCGCCGGTGAGCGGAACGGCATCAGGCGGTAAGCGTCGGTATCGACCTTGTCGAGCACCAGGCTGGTGAATTCCGGGTCGGTATTGGCGATGAGCTGATCGCCCTTTTCCACCAGCCAATCGAGATCTTCATCCGGGGTGCCGAGGATCTGCCCCAGCATGCGCATCGGCAACTGCCGCGCAATGTCCTTGGTGGCGTCGAAGGAACCGCGTGCCAGCACGTCGTCCAGGATGCTGTCGCAGATGGTACGGATCTGCTGGTCGAATTGCGCAACAACGGGCTTCGAGAAGGCCTTGGCCACCAGCACGCGGGTGCGCGAGTGCTCGGGCGGATCGGTTTCCTGGAATGTACGGCGGGCGAGGTATTCCTCGTAGGTCTGATCCTCCATGCGGATGCCCCGGGCGGAACTCAACAGTTCGAAATTCTTGTTGAGATCCATGATGTCGGCATGGCGGGTGATGGACCAGAAACCCTTGCCACCCTGCATCTCGCTCCAGGACATGGGATCCTCGCGCCGGAGACGCGCAAAGGTATTGTGCGGCGCGCCGCTCAGAAATGCATCGTGGCTGGAGAGATCGGCATGGCCGTCATCTACTGGCTTGAAGCTGGTCATAGACGTTAGACTCCCATTCGTTTCTTTTTTCAGGCCTCGGCGCTATGGCGCAAAGCCCGCCACAAGGCCTCGACATCCTGTTGTTCGGTCAAATGTGCCCCCAGCGACAGGCGGACCATCCAGCGCCCGTCCAGTTGCGCGGGTGTGACATATGCCTCGCCGCTGAGGTTGACTTTTTCGGACCATTCCAGGGTATGACGATCAAGCGCTTCACCGCTGAGGCCCGCAGGCTCATGGCGCACGCAGATCGTCTGTAGCGGCACGGGTGCCAGCACGCGCCAGCCCGGCGCGGCTTCGATTGCCTTCAGCAGCCATTGTGCCTGGGCAAGATCACGGCGCAGGCGCGTCTGTAGGCCTTCGACACCCTGTTCGCGGATCAGAATCCACAGCTTGAGAGCGCGGAATTTGCGCCCCAGCGGCAGGCCCCAATCGCGATAGTTCTTCACCTCGGCATCGGCATTGCTGCGCAGATAAGAAGGATTGGTCGACATGACCCGCACCAGATGCTGCGGATCGCGCACGTAATAGAGCGAGCAATCGAAGGCAACGCCGAGCCATTTATGGGGATTGGTGACGATGGAATCAGCGGCCTCGACGCCATCCCACATCCAGCGGCATTCCGGCAGGATCATGGCCGAGCCAGCCATGGCGGCATCGATGTGAAGCCAGAGGCCGAACTCCTGTGCGATCTTCGCGATCTCCTTCACCGGGTCGATCGCGGTGGTCGCAGTGGTACCGACAGTAGCAACGACGGCACAGGGCTTGCGGCCCGCCACCAGATCGGCCTCGATCGCCGTACGCAGGGCCGCCGGCTGCATGGCAAAGGCGGCATCGGTCGCGACATGGCGGATGTTGTCCCGGCCGAAGCCGGCCAGCAGCGCCGCCTTGTCGACCGAGGAATGGCTCTGCGCGGAACCGTAGACGATGAGCGGCTTTTCTTCCGCCTGCAAGCCGCCCTTATTGGCACCGTAACCGGTGCTACGTTCGCGGGCAGAGAGCAGCGCCACCAGCGTGCAGCTCGATGCTGTATCCTGGATGACGCCGGACCAGGCGTCGCTTAAGCCCAGCATGCGACGCATCCAATCGGTCACCACTTCCTCGACTTCGGTCAAGGCCGGACTCGACGCCCAGGAAAGACCCAGCACGCCAAGCCCCGTCGCTAGGTAATCGCCAAGAACACTCGACAGCAGGCTGTTTGATGGAAAGTAGGCGAAGAAGCGCGGATGCTGCCAATGGGTGATGCCCGGCATGATCAGCTTTTCGACGTCGGCAAGGAGATTGTCGATGGATTCCGCCCGCTGTGGCGGATCGATCGGAAATCCGGCCTTGATCTCGCCGGGTTTGGCTTGGGTCGTAATCGATTGGCCAGGCGCCCGGGTCCGGTAATCCGCGACCCAGTCGATCAATCGATGACCCAGTTTGCGGAATTCCTCGGGCGTCATTTGATTACCGGTACCAATGACTTGCCGCCGTTCCAGACGACGCCGATCTGCCGGTAATAGCCGCCGATGATCTCCTTCGGCTTCAGATGCGATAGTTCCTCGGTGGGCGAATCGAACAAGGCGAAGTGATCGACCGAGGCGGCGAAGGGCTGGCCGCCCTCGAATTTGGCGCCTGACGATTCGATAAGCTCGGCATGGGCATCGCCCTTACCATCAATGGCCGGCAGCCAGCGGTGATGCGCCATCGGATGGCCATTGACGAAGCCGTTCTTCTCGGCCGGGCCCTTCAAGGTGATGGTCGCTTCGGCGAGGCGCCGGTCGGCCGCCGCCAGGGTCGCCCCGAACTTGCCGCCGGCCGCCACCTGCGGCGCCGGTGCAAAAGGATGCGGGCGCGTCATATGGATCGAGCCGAATTTCTTCGGATAGCCCTGGTGGATGCCGCGCAGCATCGCGAAATCCTTGTCGACCCAAATATAGATGCAGCGCGAATAGGTGCGGCCTTCGAAGCTGCAGCGCACGACGGCGAAGGCCTCCTTGTATTGCGCACGCACCGGATCGAGCATTTCCTCATAGGCGCCACCGCAGGATTGCCAATCGGCCCAGATAAGCGCCACGGCACCGGGGTCTTCCGCCGCCAGTGTGAGTGGGGCCGGCAGGATGTCGGCGATGAGCTTCGGGTCGGTGCGATATTCGACGGTCAAGAGATCGCCGGCGTAATACCAGGGTGGCGGTGGCAATAAGCTGGCACTGCCCGTCACCGAGCGAGGGTAGAAGAAGCCTTTTTGCTGGGTCATGACCTTGCTTCCCTCTCTCTGCTCAGGCGCCAGGCTTCTTCGGCGCGCGAATACCGCGGAATTCCCAATCGCCACCGAGTGCGGTCGAAAGAACTTCCTCGGATTCTGTCGGCTGCGCGCCAAGCTCGGTGCGGATTTCCGCCGGACCTTCGACGACACGATTGGAAAGACGCCCCAAACCCTCGACCTCGACCTCGACCAGATCGCCGGGCTGCACGGGGCGCGAATTGGCCGGCGTGCCGGAGAGCAGCACGTCGCCCGGCTCCAGCGTGATGTTGCGGGCGATGTCGGCCACCAGATAGTTCATGTCCCAGGTCATCTCGGACGTGTTGCCATCTTGGCGCAAGACGCCGTTCACATAGGTGCGCAGGTATTTGTTGTGGAAATCCCACCCCGTGACGAAACCCGGCCCGAGCGGACAGAGCGTATCGCTGCCCTTCACGCGCAGCATGGAACCGGCATCGGTGTCGCGGAAATCATGCAGGCCGAAATCATTGGCGACCGTATAGCCGGCGATATAGGCGCCGGCTTCGGCCTGGCTGATATTGCGAGCGCGCTTGCCGATGACGATGGCAACCTCGCCCTCATAATTCAGCCATTTGCAGTTCTTCGGGCGCACGATCTCGCCCCAATGGGAATTGAGTGATGAGGTAGGCTTCTGGAAATAGGTCGGTGTCGCCGAGAGCTTGATCTGGAATTCATGCACGCGGCTCACATGGTTGAGGTGCACGGCGATGATCTTGCCCGGCTGCACGGGCGGCAGATGGATGGCGTCCTTGATCGCGACACGGCGGCCATCGCGCGCCACCAATTCTTCGCCCTGACGCTCGGTCTCAACGACGGCGCCACCCAGCAGAATGCGGCGATATTCGGTCATGTTCTTCTCCCCTGTGGCGCGCGTCCGTTTACTCGGCGGCCTTGTTTCGCTTCGTCCAGCCACCGGCCGGGCGGTCGAACCAGATATGCACCTGACCGGTGCCGATCGAATTTTCGTAATCGCTGAAGAGGCGACCGGCAGCGGTAAAGTCGCGCTCGCCCAATGCCGCCGCCATCATCACGTAATGGCCGAAATTGGCTTCCGGCTTGAACTTCAGGAATTCCGGCATCGCATTGAGGACACGCGCATGATCCCCGGCCTTGAGCCAGTCGATGCGCTCGAGGTCCGCGGCGGCGTGTTCCGAGCTGAAGATATGCTGAACACCGGCCGCTTCATGGGCCCGCAGTTTCTGCAGCGGCCAGAATTTATGGCTCATGGCACCGGAAGCCAGCAGCAGCACTTTCTTTCCACTGTCGGCGATCGCCTCACCCAGCGCCCGGCCGACGCGCAGGAAGTCCTCGGTCTCGCCGGTCTGAGCGCAACTCATCGACAGCCAGGCCTCTTTGCTTTTCTGCAAATAGTGCGCGACGTTGACGGTCGCATATTGGATCGGCAGGCATGGATCGGCGATGGGCGTGATCCAGGTGCCGTTCTTCGCAGCCTTGCTCGCCACCAACTCGGCAAAATCGGGATCGCCAGGCAAATCATAAGGAACCTGGCTCATGCCGCGTGGCAATTCGTCCGACGTATACTTGCCGCTGCGCCGCTCGGCTGACGTGATCACGAATTCGACCGTCGTGAACCAGTGTGAATCCAGCACCACGACGACGTCGTAATCGAGCTTCTCCAGCACCTCGCGCTTCAGCCGATGCAGGCCTTCGACCAGGCTGAAATCCTTGCCTTCATTGAGCTCGTGCCGGATCTTTTCCGGCAGCATGATGGTGGGCACATGGGCGATGAGCCCGCAGCCGACAACTTCGCCCATCACTTCCTCCAGCCATGCGGCGCAAAGACCGCGTTCTTGACGTCACAGTAGAAGTCGAACGACCACGTCCCGCCCTCGCGACCGATCCCTGATTTGCCGTTGCCGCCGAAGGCCTGCCGCAGGTCGCGCACGAAGAAGCAGTTGTTCCACACCAAGCCCGCATTGACCTGGGCCGTCACGCGCTCGGCGCGCGTCTCATCGCCGGTCATGACGACGGCAGCCAGGCCGTATTCGGTGTCATTCGCCATGGCGATCGCCTGCGCCTCGTCCTTGAAGGATTGCATGCAAAGCACCGGACCGAATACTTCCTCACGTAAAATCTCCGACTCATTGCCGGGATCTGCGAAGAGCGTGGGGCGGAAGTAGAGGCCGCCGAGATCCGCATTGGGTCCGCCGCCGATCAGCGGCTTCAGCCCCGATGCCTTGGCACGCTCGACAAAGCCGGCAACGCGTTCAAAATGCGGCCGGCTGATCTGGGGACCGATATCATTGGCCTCGTCGCGCGGATCGCCTTGGCGGATATTCTTGGCCTTCTCGATGAAGGCCTCCTGGAATTTCGCGCGGATACTTTCCTCGACCAGGATACGGCTGCCGGCAAGGCAAACCTGGCCCGCATTGTCGTATTGGCCGATCGCCGTATTGACCGCGAGGTCGAAATCGCTGTCGGCAAAGACGATGAAAGGCGATTTGCCACCAAGCTCAAAGGAAAGCGGCACCAGATTGGGGGCGGCCGCAGCGGCGATCGTGCGCGCCGTCGGCACCGAACCGGTAAAACTCAGGCGCCGGACCTTAGGGTTACGCGTCAGGGCGGCACCCGCATTGCGGCCCAGACCCTGCACGACATTGAAAACACCTGCCGGAAGGCCCGCTTCCGCGGTAATGTCAGCGAGGAGCGACGCCGTGAGCGGCGCCCATTCCGGCGGTTTATAGACAACGGTGCAGCCTGCGGCCAGGGCCGGCGCGATGCGCCAAGTGCCCAGCATCAGGGGCGCATTCCATGGCGTAATGATGCCGGCAACGCCGCTTGGGTCGTAAGAGATGTGGTTGCGATGGCCACGCACATCGAAATCGGGATGATCGAGCTGCGTCAGCCAATCGGCAAAAAAGCGGAAATTCATGGCAACGCGCGGCATGACCCCACGCCGGTGCGAGCGCAACAGCGAGCCATTGTCGCGCGTCTCGACCACGGCCAGCTGTTCGACCTTAGCCTCAATGAGATCGGCAATCTTATGAAGATAGGCGGCCCGTTCGGCCGGGCTGGTGCGGCGCCAGGTCTGAAAGGCCTTGTGGGCGGCATTCACCGCCGCGTCGACTTCCCCTTCGCCGCCCGCCGCCAGTTCGGCAATCGGCTGCTCGTCGATCGGAGAAATACTCTTGAAGCTCTCGGCGCTGCCGACCCGAGCGCCGCCAATCCAATGGCGGCCATCGATTTCGACACCTTCGACCAGCGACCTCATCTTGGGTGCTCCCCGCATAAATCGTTCGACGTCGAATAATTATGCGAAGCACTCTCGGCAAGTCAAGCGCGGGCCGCGACCGACCGCCGCTTATTCGTCTTCCGCGATGCCGTCGAGCTCGATGATGGTGGCAAGGATCAGGCGGATAGCCTCGGTCGCGGCCTGAATCTGCTTGGGCGACAGACGCTCGACGATGCGTGTTTCCTCCGCATTGAATTTCGGGAAGAGGCCGCTGATGACCTCCGCCCCGCTCGCGGTCAGATTGACGATGACGAGGCGGCGTTCCAATTCATTGGTGCGCCGTCGGACCAGTTTGCGCGCCTCCAGCATGTTAAGGATCGAGGAGAGCGTGCTCTTGGCAACGCCCGCTTCCGCCGCGAGTCGCCGGGTTTCCAGCTCGCCATAGATCCACAGGCACCACAGCGTCACGAAGGCAGACCAGTGCAAATCGGCATCTTTCAGGATCGCACGTTCGAAATGGTCGCGGATGAAGCCGGAGGCGCGGTGGATGTTGGAGACCAGCGCCATCGATTCGAGATTGACGCGCAAGCCCGCGACCCGCTTTTCGCCCAACACCTCGGCCAATGGTTTCGCTTGGCGCTTCGCAGGCGCTTTACGCGGTGCAGCAGAGCCAGCAGGCGATTTTGATTGGGGAACGGCGGCTCCCTTCGCGGGTGCAGCAGCACGGGCTGGCAGTCGTCGGTCTTTGGTCAAGCAGCAACTCCGATCATTCGGTCAGGTTCTAAGGGCGTCAGGGCCAGGTTATAGCATCCTCTTGCGGCCCACTTTAAGCGCCCAATCGACGCGCGGCGATTTTCTGGTCTGCTCCCTTGCCACGGATTTTCATTCGCGTTATCGTTCGACATCGAATGAATTACCAAAGCCGTCGCGCATGACACCCGTTATGCGGAAGCGGTTGAGTTCGGCCCGCGGGCAACGACCCGCGATCACAAGGGAGTCTGGGCCAGCTGAGATATCTCGGCCGGCCGGCGTCATCAGGAGGGGAAGCATGACCGACACTAGTTCCACCAATAAACTGCAGCGTGACGCCCTTGGCGTTGCTGCCGTGACTTTCTTCGTCGTCTCCGCTGCGGCGCCGCTCACGGCGGTCGCAGGCGGCTATCCGATCGCCATGCTGCTCGGCAACGGCGTCGGCGTGCCCTTGGCCGTGCTGCTGGTGATGGCGATCCTGCTCATCTTCTCGGTCGGCTATACGACCATGGCGCGGCACATCTCCAATGCCGGCTCGTTCTATGCTTTCACGACCCGGGGTCTCGGCGGCGTCATGGGCGGTGCCGCCGCCTATATCGCCGTCCTCGCCTATAACGCCATGCAAGTCGGCCTCTATGGCCTGTTCGGCGCGGTCGCGGCCGGTACTGTTGCGGCATTGAGCGGCGGCTCCGTTGACCTGCCCTGGTGGGTCTGGTCGCTAGCCTCCTGGGTGCTGGTCGGCATCTTCGGTTATATGAAGATCGATCTTTCGGCCAAGGTGCTCGCTATCCTGGTCTGCGCCGAATACATCATCGTCGTCGTGCTCGACCTTGCCATTATCGGCAATGGCGGGCCGGAAGGGGTCAGCACGGTGAGCTTCACGCCGACCGCCTTCGCGACTGGCGAGCCCATCATCGGCATGCTGCTCTGTTTTGCTGCCTTCATGGGCTTCGAAGCGACGACGATCTACAGCGAAGAAGCGCGCGATCCGGAACGTACCGTGCCGCGGGCGACCTATCTCTCGGTCCTCGTTATCGGCATCTTCTATGCGTTTTCGACCTGGTGCATGGTGATCGGCACCGGTGCATCGAAGCTGATGGAAACCCTGGGCGGCCTCGCCGACCCGACCACCTTCATCTTCGTCCTCTCCGATCAATATGTCGGCAGCTGGCTCACCACCGTCATCAGCCTGCTGCTGATCTCCAGCGTGTTCGCCGCCCTGCTCGCCTTCCACAACGCCGCTGCGCGTTACTTCTACGTGCTCGGCCGCGAAGGCCTGCTGCCGGCGGGTCTCGGGCGGACCCATGACGAGCATAAGAGCCCGCATGTGGGCTCCGTCCTGCAGACGGTTCTGGGTGTCGTCATCCTCGCCATCTTCATCATCACGGCGCAGGATCCGGTGTTGGGTCTCTTTGCCTGGCTCACCAACCTCGCCACCTTGGGCGTCATCACCTTGATGGCCATCGTCTCCTTCGCGGTGGTGGTTTTCTTCCGGCGCAATGGCCAGTTAGCGCCCAATGCGTTCAAGACCCTGATAGCCCCGCTGGTGGCCGCCGTGCTGCTCGCCATCATCGCCTATCAGGTCGTGACGCATTTCGACGTACTGACCGGCGCCTCGCCGGCACTTGCGATCGGCCTGCCGATCCTGGTCCCGATCGCCGGATTGCTCGGCGCGCTCGTGGCCTACCAGTTGAAAAAATCGAGCAATTCCCGGTTTGCCCAGCTGGGCGCCGGGCAGTAACGACCCCTCGAACGGGCGGAGCGGCAGGCAGCCACTCCGCCCCCTTTTCTTTCTCCATCTCAATTTCTTGCGCTGTGGAGCGTGATCATGTCCCCGGCCGACCGGATCAGTGTCGAGGCGTTGGAAGCCGATCCCTATCCCTTCTATGCGCATCTCCGGCGTGAGGCGCCGGTCTGCTTCGTGCCCGCCGTCAATCTCTGGATGGTGACGCGTTGGGCCGATGTCGAATTCGTGGCCAAGATGCCAGACCTGTTCAGTGCCGAAGTCACCGCTTCACCGGTCGAGCGCACCTTCGGCAAGCCGACCATCCTCACGACCGATGGGCCCGTGCATAAGGAATTGCGCGCCGGTATCGACCCCAAATACAAGCCCAAGCCGGTTGCAGCTTATATCGACGGCCTGGTGCGGCCGATCGCGGAAGAATATCTCAGCTCCCTCCTCAAACGTGGCGGCGGCGATCTGATGGCCGAGTATTTCGAGCCGATCTCGACGCTGGCTCTCGCACGCTCCTTCGGCTTTCACGACATCGACATGCCGACCTTGCGGCGCTGGTTCTATGGCCTCGCCCAGGGTGCTATCAATTTCGAGAACGACCCTACCCGTCAGGCAATCGGCGATGCGGTGAGTGCCGAGATCAGCGAGAAGGCCGAAGCGATCTTCGCCCGGCTGGAACGCGAGCCAGACGATTCCGCCCTCTCCCACATGCTGCATGACGGCATGCCGGACGGGCAGACGCGGCCGCGTGCATTTCTCCTGCCGACCGTGAAGGTAACGCTGCTGGGCGGCATGCAGGAGCCCGGACATGGTGCCGGGTCGGTTCTCGTCGGGCTGCTCACGCACCCCGATCAGATGCGGGATGTGCGGGAAGACTTGGCCGCGCTGCTACCCTTGGCTGTCGATGAGGGCCTGCGTTGGGTGGCGCCCATCGGCACGCAGACGCGCCAAGCCAGAAGCGATATCGAGCTTGGCGGAGCGGTCATTCCGGCAGGCGCCATGGTGGGCGCATTCGTCTCTTCCGCCAGCCGCGACGAAAGCCGTTTCAGCGATCCCGACAGCTTCAATATCCACCGCCGCGAAGGCCCCCATGCTGCCTTCGGCTTCGGGCAGCATTTCTGTTCCGGCCGCTGGTTCGCGCGCGACCAGGTGATCGCGGCGCTGCGGGTGCTGCTGGAGAATTGCCGCGAGATCACGCTGGTGCCTGAGAACCCACCGGTTTTCCGCGGTTGGGAGTTCCGGGCACCGACATCACTGCAGGTCACACTCGGCTAGAGCCTGCCAATACAACCCGTCATCCCCGGGTCAAGCCCGGGGATGACGATAAATCAAGCCTTGCGCAGCGCTTCCACGTAAGGCGCATCGGCGCGCACTTCGATAATGGTCGGGCACTTGCCGCTGGCAGCCTGCTGCAAGGCAGTCGTCAAGCTAGCGACACTGTCGGGCCGCACCGCTTCGCAGCCGAACCCCTTGGCGATGGTGAGGAAATCGGGCGTATAGATATCGACGCCGATCGGATGGATCTGGCGGTCGATCATATAGGTCTTGATCTCGCCATAGCCGTCATTGTTCCACAGCAGGATGACCAGCGGCACGCCCGCCTCGACCGCCGAGGCCAACTCGCCGATGGTGAATTGCAGGCCGCCATCGCCGATCAGGACGACAACCGGGCGTCCCGGTGCCGCAAGCTTGGCGCCGATGCCCGCAGGAAGACCGTAACCCAGCGTGCCGTAACCCGTGCTGGAATTGAAATAGGCGCGTGGAGTCGGCGCCTCGTAACACTGATTCATGGCATAGACCGGCTCGGTGGAATCACCGGCGATGATGACGTCGGGAAGCGCGTCCAGCACAATCTTGCCAAGGCGCTGGTGCAGACTCACCGCCGGCCACCAATGCTTGGGCGTTGCGGCACGCACCGCCGCCGCACGCTTTGCCCCGGCACTGTCCGCGCTGGCCAGGGCCTTTTCCGGCACATCGAGCGCGGCGTTGAGGGCCGTCACCGCAAGGCCCGCATCTGCCAGAATCGGGAGATGGGCGGAGACGCCGCGTACCAGCTGTTCTGGATCGATATCGATGCGGATCAGTTTGTCGCGGAAAATAAGCGGCTGCGGATCGGGATACATTTCCGTCTCGCCGAATTCAGTGCCGATCGCCAGCACCACATCGGCTTCGGCGATCGCCCGGTGCACGCTGGGGAAGGCCATATTCTCGCCGATGCGCAAGGGATGGCCCGGCGGCAGAATGCCCTTGGCATTGACTGTATTGACGACCGGCGCATCGAGATGCGCCACAAGGCGACGAATGGCGGGGGCCGCATCGGCGGCGCCACCGCCCAGGACCACGAGCGGTGCCTTGGCGGCACGTAGCCATGTGGCCGCTTGGGCGATATCGGCCGGCTGTGGCGCCGGTCGCTTGGGCAGCACGCGTTTTGCCACGATCTTGGGATCGGCGGGCATGGCGATGACGTCGATTGGAATCTCGATATGGACGGGGCGCGGCCGGGCACCGTTGAAGATGGCGAAGGCGCGCGCAAGAACCTGCGGCAATTGCTCAGGCGAGAGCAGCGTGTGGCTGAACGCAGCGACGCCCGCCACGACATTGCGCTGCGACGGCAATTCATGAAGCCGGCCGTCACCCATGCCCAGTTGTTCGGTGCGATTGACCGCCGAGATCACCAGCATGGGGACGGAATCGGCATAGGCCTGGCCCATGGCGGTGAGGATGTTGGTCATGCCCGGCCCGGTGACGATGAAGCAGACACCTGGCTTGCCGCTCACCCGCGCATAGCCGTCGGCCATGAAACCGGCACCTTGCTCATGCCGCGGTGTGATATGCCGGATCTTGGTTGAGGGAAGGCCACGATAAAGCTCGACCGTATGCACGCCCGGAATGCCGAACACCATCTCGACGCCGTAAGCCTCAAGAAGATGCACGAGGAGTTCGCCACAAGTCGCCATGAAATCTCTTCCAATCGTCAAACAATTAGAGCCGGAAACGGCCCCAAAACTCCGCGCAACATAGCGAGCGGAGTGACGGCTGGTAAGGCCCAATAACGGGCGGATCAGTGACGCGAAATTGTCTGACGATAGCTGCGGGGACTAACGCCCGCCCAGCGCGTGAAAGCGCGGGTGAAGGCCGACAGCTCGGAATAGCCGAGCAGCAGCGCAATTTCGCTCAAAGGCAATTGGCTTTGCTGCAGGTAATGCCGCGAAAGGTCAAAACGGGTCGCTTCAACGGCATCCCTGAACCCCATTCCGGCATCGTTCAGGGCGCGCTGAATGGCGTTGGGAGAGAGACGCAAAGCATGCGCCACCTGTTCCAAGGTCGGCGCACCATCGGCGAGGCGCAGGCGCACGGCACCACGCACGCGGTCGACCAGGCTTTCCGGCCGTTCCCGCGAGCCCAGCGATTCCAGGCAGGATTGCATCATGGCCAAGAGCTTCGGATCGCGCCCCGGCATCGGCCGCTTGAGCAAGCCGGCATCAAAGACGATGGCATTGGTGGCGCAGCCGAAGAAGACCGGCGACCCGAAAGCCATTTCATGCTGGCGCCATTCTGCCGGCCGCGGATGCTCGAACTGGATCTCATCCGGCGCCCAATGTCGGCCGCAGCACTCGCGGATGATGTTGGTGAACTGGCCGAGCGACAATTCCGCATCCTGGCGCCGCGCGATGATCGAGGGCGAGAGAATCTGGTATTCGAGGCGCATGCGCCCCACCCCGTCGGGTTTCAGCGCCATGACAGAGGAGCTCTGCTGGTATCGGAAGAGCCCGACGAGATTTTCCAAGGCACTGCCCAAGGTCGGCGAGGAGAGTGAGGCATAGCCCCACATACCCAGATCGCGCGGGCTGAACTGCTGTCCGAACCACAGGCCGAAATTGTCATGTCGCGTCTGGCGCGCAGATTCCTCAAACAGGGCACAATAGGCGGAAAGGCGCAGCTGCAAGGCAGGAGCCACGGTCATTTCGGGTGCCACGCCGCAATTGCCGAAAATGGAATCGACATCGCCGCCTTGGCGCTCGATGAAATTGACGAGGCCCGAGGCCGCCGCCGACAGAACGATCGGCGCCGCATCATTTTGAGAAATGGGTCGACCGCTTGGATGGATCATGCGACACCGTCCGCCATGGCCTTGGAAGATCATCGGAATGGGTCAGGAATGATGGCATGCCCCCGTAGATGCTGCAAGGCAACAAGGCATCTCTGTCAAACACATCGCCCTTTCGGTCAAGCCCAGCGGGCGTCGACTGATTAATCTGCGGGCAAATTCGCCAAATTCTGCCCCAAAATTGATCGGAGCGGAATTGACCAGGAGACAATCATGAGCGAGCCATCGCATCAGAGCGCCAATCGCTGGCGCCGTTTCAGCGACTGGGACGAGCGGCCTTTGCGGCTGGATCGGTTCGCGGTCGAAGACCCCGCCAATGGCTTTGCCGCCTTCAACGGCGCCAAAGATCCGAAACCCGGTCTGGTGATCGCCGACGGCAAAGTAGCCGCGATGGACGGAATTGCCGCCGCCGAGTTCGACATGATCGATACCTATATTGCCCGACATCACCTGGACATCGCCTTGGCGGAAACCGCCATGGCGATCCCGTCGACCCAGATCGCCCGCATGCTGGTCGATATCGCCGTGCCGCGCGCCGAACTCGCCCGTTTGGCGCATGGCCTGACGCCCGCAAAACTCGCCGAAGTCGTGGCACAGCTCTCCTCGATCGAGCTCGCCTTCGCCTTTTCCAAGATGCGCACACGCAAGACGCCCGGCAATCAGGGCCATGTGACGAATGCGAAGGACGATCCGCTGCAGCTCGCTGCAGATGCGGCTATCGCCGTCGCCTTCGGCTTCGACGAGGTCGAGACGACGATGCGCGTCGCCCGCAACGCCTGGTCGAATGCACTGGCCTGTGCCGTCGGTGCTGCGGTCGGCCGCTGGGGCACCCTCTTTCAATGTTCCAGCGAAGAGGCGGAAGAATTGCAGATCGGCATGGCGGGCTTCACCTCCTATGCCGAAACCGTTTCGGTCTATGGCACCGAGAAGGCCTTTACCGACGGCGACGACACGCCCTGGTCCAAGGCCTTCCTCGCCGCCGCTTATGCCAGCCGCGGCATCAAGATGCGCTGCACCTCGGGTGCCGCTTCCGAATTGCTGATGGGATTTCATGAATCGAAATCGCTGCTTTATCTCGAGGCGCGATGCCTGTGCCTGCAGCGGGCGATGGGCGTGCAAGGGACGCAGAATGGCGGCATCGATGGCGCGCCGCTTGCCTCCACCATGCCGGGCGGCGTGCGCGAGCTGCTGGCCGAAAACCTGATCGCGGTCTGGCTCGATCTCGAATGCGCGACCGGCAACGACGCGCGGCATTCGGAATCCGAAATCCGCGTCGGTGCCAAGATCCTGCCTTATCTCATTGCCGGATCGGATTTCATCTGTTCCGGCATGGGCTCGATCCTCGCCTATGACAATTCCTTCAATCCATCCTCCTTCAACGGCGAGGAGATGGAGGATTTCCTGGTCCTGCAGCGTGATTACGAAGCCGATGGCGGATTGACCTCGGTCGGCGAGACCCGCGCGCTGGAACTGCGCCGGCGCGCCACCGATGCGCTGGGTGCCGTGTTGGAAGAGCTGGGTCTGGGCCAACCCAGCGAAGCCATGAAGCGCAGTGTCATCGTCGCTTCCGGCTCCAATGAGACGGAAAGCTACCTGCCCCGCGACGTGAGCTTCATCAGCGAGGAAATCAAGGCGCGCGGCATCAATGTGCTCGATGTGATCAAAGCATTGACCAAGCGGGGCTATAAGGAGGAGGCGCAGAACCTGCTCAATGTCGTGCGGCTGCGTGTCTCCGGCGATTATTTGCAGACGGCGGCGGTGGTGCGGCAGGGCCATGTCATCAGCGCGGTCAATGACCCCAATGATTATGGCGGGCCCGGCTCTGGCTACCGCCTCAATGAACAGCGGCGCAGCGAGTTGGCGGCCATTCGCGATGTACTGACGCGCGAGGAAGTACTGCGTACTGAGGCCACCTATGCCGGTCCGGAAGCGCGACGCATCCGCTATCACGCGCTGGGCGACGCCAGGGCGACCGGCCCGAAGACCGAGATCGTCATCGGCGTCAGCCCTGCCTTCGGGTTGAAGTTGTTCCGCACGCTGGCCGGCCATCCCTTGTCCGCGGTTCTCAAAGCACTGAGCGACGGCATCGCCGAAAAAGGCGGCATTCCCCGCATCGTCCGCATGCGGCACACAGCCGACACGTCTTTCCTGGGCCTCAGCGCCGCGCGCCTCGCCGGCTCCGGCGTCGGGATCGGCCTGCAGGCCAAAGGAACGGCCGTGATTCATCAAGCCGATCGCCTGCCGCATCACAATCTGGAGCTTTTCTCCAACGCGCCGATCACGACACTCGATCACTATCGCCGCATGGGCGCGAACGCGGCCACCTACGCCGCGAGCGAGATGCCGGAGCCGGTCGTGGTGACGAATGACGGCGAGGCCATGGGCGCCCGCTTCCACGCCCAGGTGGCGCTCATCTATGCCATCGAAACCTCGCTCACCGAGGACGGCGCCAAGCCCGAAGACATCAAGATCGATTTCCTGGAGACCGCTTAGATGGCCCGCATCGAGAGTGTTGCCGACTACCCGCTGGCCGAAAACCGCCCGGACTTGGTCAAGACCGCCCGCGGCAAGGCCCTGCAGGAACTGACCCTGGATGCCGTCATGGCCGGTGAGGTCACGCTGGAGGATCTGCGCATCACCCCGCAGGCGCTGCTCGATCAGGCGCGCATCGCAGCCCTGGCCGGGCGTCCAACTCTGGGCCGCAATTTCGAACGCGCAGCCGAACTCATCGCCGTGCCGCAGGATTACCTCCTGAAAGTGTATGAATTGCTGCGGCCCGGCCGAGCCAAGACCAAGGCCGATCTCCTCGAAGCAGCAAAGACCTTGCGCGAGACCTACAGCGCGACAAAAATGGCGGCCTTCGTCGAGGAAGCGGCGGAGGTTTACGAAAAGCGCGGCCTATTCACCTTCAGGTTCTAGCCCCCAGGTTCTAGCCCCAGGTTCTGACCCAATGAGTTGGAAGACACGCAACCGCTCCTTCTATTACCAAGGCGCGCCGGAGCCTGGCGATCTCGCCTTCAAGCCTGCCGAAACGGCGCTGCTGGTGATCGACGTCCAGAATACCTATCTCACGCGTCCCGACCGCGCGTCCTTGGATGCGGCGGATCAAGCCAATTACGACGCCTGGACACCTTTTCACGACCGGATGAACAAGATCGTCATCCCACGCACGGCCGATCTGCTCGCTTGGGCGCGCAAACACGGCATCGAATGCCTCTTCGCCCGCATTGCCTGCCAGACCCAGGATGGTCGCGACCGATCCTTGAGCCAGAAGATGCCGGGCTGGAACAATCTGCTGCTGCCCAAGGACGAACACGCCTCGCAGATCGTGCCGCAGCTCGCGGCGCAAGGCGACGAGATCACGGTGACCAAGACGACAGACAGCGCCCTCACCGGCACCAATCTGCGCCTGATCCTCCATAATCTTGGCATCAGGAACATCATCTGCACCGGCATCTTCACCGATCAATGTGTCGCTTCGACCGTGCGCAGCCTGGCTGATGAAAGCTTCCAGGTTGTCGTGGTCGAGGATTGTTGCGCCGCCGGCAGCGATGCACTCCATGAGCAGGAGCTGGCGATCATCAACATGATCTATTGCCATGTGATGCGGGCCGATGAATTGAAAGCCATGCTGAAACGGCCATGAAACGAATCCTGATCATCGTCCCCGAACTGGTGGCCCCTCCCGGCATCCTCGGCCAGGCGCTCATCGCACAAGGCGTGCGCTACGACGCCGTATTCCCGGTCGCCAAATTCGCCAGCCAAGCACCGATGCAGTATCCGGGCCTGCCCGGCGGGCCCGGCGATTACGCGGGGCTCATCGTCATGGGCGGGCCGATGAGCGCCAAGGACGAGCATGCCTTTCCGTTCCTCACAGAAACCATGGCACTGATCCGCGCCTTTGCCGCAACGGACCGCCCGATCCTGGGGGTGTGCCTGGGTGCCCAGATCATTGCCCATGCCTTCGGCGGCGAGATCTATCGCATGGGCAAGCTGGAATCCGGTTTCTATCAGCTGGATTTGACACCGGAAGGCCGTGCCGACCCGCTGCTCCGCGACGTCCCACCTTCGATCACGACCTTCGAAAACCATTACGAGGCGACCCGCAATACGCCGGGTGCCGTGCCGCTGGTCACCGGTGGTGCCTGCCCCGTCCAGGCCTTCCGCATCGGGGCCAAGACCTATGGCGTGCAGTTTCATGTCGAAGTGACGATCGACATCATCCGTGATTGGATTCGCGTCTTCGGGAGCGATTTCTGTCGCGATGAGCCAAGACTGCTGACCGATCTCGACCGGCAGTTCGCACTACATTTTCCGGACTACATGCAGGTCTGCAACACGCTCACGCGGAATTGGCTGGCCTTAACCTGACCCACCCGCCGGCCCCGGCCCGCGAAGCTTGGCGGGGCTGTCAAGATTAACGGCCTAAATGTCAAGACCGGGTGGTAGGTGCGCCCTATCGTCCTTAACGTGACCGATTTTTAGAACGACTTGCGACAAGCAAGCAGTGAATGCGCGTAGAGCATCCGCCCCTAAAATCGCGTGCGGGCGGTTCAGCTTGGTCAACAGGGAAGCGGCACCGGGCATAAGCAGCCGGGCCAACGGAGAGGGACAGATGAACAGCTTCAAGCAGTCGCGTCGCAATTTCATGCAAAATTCGGCCCTGATGGCCGCAGCCTTCGCCACCACCGGTGTTGCGGGTCTCCGCCAAGCTTTTGCCGATCGCTCCAAGGAACTCAATATCCTGTGTTGGGAGGGCTATAACTCCGCCCAGGTGTTGGACCCGTTCCGCGAATCGAGCGGCGCTACGGTGAAGGCGGAATCGCTCACCAACGATCCGACCATGATCAACCGCCTGCGCGCGGGAGAAACAAATGTCTGGGATCTCATCAACGTCAACAATCCCTGGGCACGCAAGATCATGTTCCCGGAAAAGCTCATCCGCCCGCTCGACCGAGCCGCGATGGAGCCTTATTTCGCGAAGATGGCCCCGGACTTCAAGCCGCCCTACAAATGGGCGATGGATGACAGCGGCGAGCAGTTGATCGGCATGGCGCAGCGCTATGGCCCCTACAGCTTTGTCGTCAACACCGACAAGGTCAGCCGCGCCACCGCCGAGGATCAAGGCTGGGATCTGTGGAACGATCCTAAGAACGATAAGAAATATGGCATCCTCGAATCCGACGATTGGAACGTGTTCAACCTGTGTTGCATCGCCGGCTTCGATCCCTTCCGCGAACACACCCCGGAAGAAGTCACAAAATTCACCGAGACCGCCAAGCGCGTCTTCAAGGGCGCCAAAGTCGTGGGTGATATCGCCACCATGAACCAGGCGCTGGTCTCTGGCGAAATCGACTTCCACATGACCGGCGGCACCTATTCCGCGTCACCCGCCCGCGCCGATGGTGCTGCCAACATCCGCGCCATTACCCCGAATAAAGGCCCGATGGAAGGCGGCAAAGGCGGCATTTCGTGGATCGAGATCACCTCGGTGGTCAACAACCCGGATGTCTCGCCGCTCGCCGTGCAGTTCCTGCAATATGTGCAGGACCCCAAGGTCGCCCACACGGTTGCCTTCGCCGAGGGCACCTTCAACCCAGTAGCCCAGATGGGCAACCCGGAATGCTTCAGCCTCTTCACCAAGGAAGAGCTGGATGCCATCCAATATGACAGCCTCGAAGAAGAGATGGCGCGCTCGGTCGAATACGACATCGTGCCGGATTACGACAAGCTCCTCGACATCATGACGGCCGCGAAGCGCGAAGCTTCGGGCGGCTGATCCAGGCGCGTCCACGTCAGGACAAGGATCGCCCGGCGCTGACACCTGCCGGGCGATCCTGTCTTATAGATCATTCATTGGCATACGATCTGGATACCAAGGGACCATGAACGGCCGATCGCCCATTCTGCAACTGCACAACCTCACCAAGACGTTCGGCAGCTTCACGGCCGTCAAAGGCATCAGCCTCGATATTTCGGAAGGCGAATTCTTCACCATCGTCGGCCCATCGGGCAGCGGCAAGACCACCTTGCTGCGCATGCTGACGGGCATGGAGAGTGCCACCAGCGGCGACATTCTGCTGCGCGGCGCGCGGATCAACGATTTACCGGCCAACAAGCGGCCGACCTGCATGGTGTTCCAGTCGCTGGCCTTGTTCCCGCACCGGACCGTCGGTCAGAACATCGAATTCTCGCAGAAGATCAAGGGCGTCGAGCCCGCCAAGCGCAAGGCACGCGCCTTGCAGTTGATGGCGCAGTTGCGCCTGCCTGAGAACTACTACGACAAGAGTGTCACGAAATGTTCGGGTGGTGAGCGGCAGCGCGTGGCGCTGGCCCGCGCTCTGGCCTATGACCCGGACATCCTCTTCTTCGATGAGCCGCTCTCGGCGATCGATTACAAGCTCAGGAAGACGCTCGAAAAAGAATTGAAGGACATCCACCGCGAGACCGGCAAGACCTTCATCTACATCACCCACAGCCTGGAAGAGGCCATGGTGATGAGCGACCGCATCGGCGTCATGCGCAGCGGGCAGTTGGTCCAGGTCGGTTCACCTCAGCAGATCTATTCCTCGCCGGGAACCAAGTTCGTTTCGGAATTCATCGGCGACGTGAATGTGATCGGAGTGAGGGCTACAGCCACCACCGGCGTCCACGCAGCGGAATTCGGCGTCGATTTTGTGACCCAGCCGGTACCGGCAGGCTTCGGCGAGGGACATCTGGTGGTGCGTCCAGAATCTCTGCGCTTCCTGGGCAGCCGATCAGAGGCACAGAACTGCCTGGAAGGCCGTGTCTATAACGAATATGTGCTGGGTTCGCGCATCCAATATCAGGTGCGCGTCGGCGAGCATGTCTTCATCGTCGAGAAACTGCGCCAGCAAGCCTTCGCCGGCAGTCTCGATGATCAGGTTCTCATCGGCTGGGATGCCAAGGACAGCATCCTGGTGACGGATTGAACGGGCCCGCGATGACGACCCTTGGCAAAATCTTCGGCCCCGGCACGCGCCACGCAGTACCGCTCATCGTCTTCCTGCTGATCGGCTTCGCGGCACCCCTCCTCGCCGTCATCGGCTTCAGCTTCATCCCGGCCCGGACCTTCGAGCTGTGGCAAAGCTGGAGTCTCGACAATTATATCGAGATCTTCAATTCGACCAGCTACCTCTCCTTCCTGTGGTCGCTGGGTCTCGCCGCCATCACGGTGCTGATTCTCGCCATCATCTGCTACCCGATCGCCTATGGACTGGCGCGCGTCTTCGGCAAGTATTCGACCCTGGTGACGCTGCTCTTCACCATCCCGCTCTTCGTTTCCGAGAACGTCCGCCTCTATGGCTGGGTGCTGTTCTTCATCAAGAACGGTGTCTTGCTCGGCACGCTGAAGGCCTGGTTCGGTATCGAGCCGGACAGCTGGCTCTTCACCAGTGGCATCATCGTTTTCGGCATGGTTTATGTCTATCTGCCCTTCATGCTGTTCCCGATGACGCTCGGCGTCTCGATGGTGCCGGATCAAACGCGCGATGCCGCCTTCGACCTTGGCGCCACGCGCTGGCAGGTCTTCAAGGAGGTTGAACTGCCGCTTTCCATGCCGGGCATCATGATCGGCTTCCTGCTCTCCTTCGTGCTGGCGGTGGGTGCCATTGCCGAGGCCAAGGTGCTGGGCGGTCAGCAGATCATCCCGATCAGCCATGATATCGAAATCGCCTTCACCTACGCCCAGAACTGGCCATTGGGTGCCGCACTCGCGGTACTGCTGATGCTGGTGGTGGGCACTTTGGTCCTCTTCGTCCTGCGTCGCTTCGACCTCGACGCCATTCTGGGGCGGAGGTAAGCGATGGACGGATTGACCCCACGCTGGCGCACGTCGCTGATCTGGGCCTGGACCGCGGTGATCGTCGTCTTCATGTATCTGCCGGGCCTGTGTCTGCTCCTGGCCTCACTCACTTCCAGCCGCTATTTCGTTTTCCCCATCAATAAATGGGGTGTGGCCTGGTGGGAAAAGACGTTCTCGTCGCTCGAAATCCACCAGCTCTTCAAGACCTCGATCACCATTGCGCTCTGCGTCACCGTGATCGCCGTCGTGATCGCGCTGTTCGGCGCGCTGGCTTTCGCGCGTTATGACTGGAAGGGGCGCTCGATCTATCAGAAGATCGTGCTGCTGCCGATCTTCTTCCCGCAATCGGTTCTGGGCCTCGCTCTGCTGCTGTGGTTCAACGCGCTGGGCCTCACCATGTCCTGGCAGACGGCGGTCTTTGCGCATCTGGTCTGGATCATCCCGGTCTGCACCCTGGTCATTTCGATCCAGGTCTATTCCTTCGATCCGGCTTTGGAGGAAGCCGCCTTCGACCTCGGCGCCACGCGCTGGCAGGTGTTCAAGGAAGTGACCTTGCCGGTGCTGTTCCCCGGCATCTTCTCCGGCGCCCTCTTTGCCTTCCTATTGAGCTGGGGCAATTTCCCGCTCTCGCTCTATACGACGGGTGCTGACACGACGATCCCGGAATATCTCTATGCCAAAATGGTCGCGGGCTATACGCCGGGGGTGCCGGTTCTCGGCACGGTCTCGACCGTGGGTGCCGCCGCCTTGCTGCTCATCGGCTACGGGCTCATCCTCATCCTGCGCCGGCGCCGCGCCAGCGCACCCTCGGATACCTGATAATCCAAAAAACAGCGGAGGCAACGCGCCATGTTGGGGCAATCGATCAAGGGGAAATCCGTCATCGTCACTGGCGCCAGCAAGGGCATCGGCAAAGGCATCGCACGGGTCTTCGCGCAGCATGGTGCCAAGGTTCTGGTGGTCGGGCGTGACCTTAGCCAAGCAGAAGCGACCGCCAAGGAATTTGAGCAGGCAGGTGGCACGGCGAGCGGTTTCTCCGCCGATGTGACCAAGCTGGCCGATATGGAGAAGATGGCGAAGACCGCCGCCGATCGCTACGGCAGCGTCGACGTGCTGTGCGCCAATGCCGGCGTCTTCCCGCAGGTGAAGATGGAAGACATGTCGCCCGAGACCTGGGACGAGGTCATGGCGACCAACCTCAAGGGTACCTTCCTGTCGGTGAAGGCCTGCATCCCGCATCTCAAGAAATCCGGCGAAGGCCGCATCGTCATCACCTCCTCCATCACCGGGCCGGTCACGGGCTTTCCGGGCTGGACGCATTATGGTGCGACGAAGGCCGGCCAGCTCGGCTTCATGCGCACCGCCTGCATGGAACTGGCCAAATACGGCATCACCGTCAACGCCGTGCTGCCCGGCAATATCAAGACCGAAGGTCTGATTGAGCTTGGCGACAGCTACATGAAGGGCATGGCTGCAGCCGTGCCGCTCGGCAAGCTCGGCGAAGTCGAGGATATCGGCCACGCCGCCCTCTTCTTCGCCTCGCGCGAGGCCGGCTACATCACCGGCCAGACGATCATCGTCGATGGCGGCCAGATCCTGCCTGAAAGCCAGGACGCGCTGTCACAGATGTGAGGTCAGTGCGCCAGCTTGCGATAGGCGCGCGGGCTGGCGCCGGTCCAGCGGGTGAAGGCGCGGGTGAAGGCTGAAAGTTCAGAATAGCCCAGAAGCAGGGCAATCTCGGTCAGCGGCAATTGCCGCTGGTCGAGATACATGCGGGCGAGGCTCTGGCGGGTCGTCTCGACGGCATCCTTATAGGTGAGTCCGGCCGCCGACAATTCGCGCTGGATTGTCGCCGCCGGCACGCGCAGCGACATGGCGATCTGATCCAGGCTGGGATATCCGCCCGGCAGGCTGACACGGATCGCCGTCTTCACCCGGTCTACCAGCCCATCGTCACCCGGCCGGTGCGAGCCCAGTGATTCCAGGCAGGTCTGCATCATGGTGAGCAGCTGCAGATCGCGCCCCGGCATCGAGCGTTGGAGCAGTTCGGGGCGGAACAGCAGGGCGTTGGTCGGCTGGCTGAAATAGACCGGCGCGTCGAAGGCTGCTTCATGGTCTTTCCAGAATTCCGGCCGCGGATGCTCGAAATGGACCTCAACCGGTGCCCATTTCGACCCGCAGCAATCCCGGATCACGTTGGTGAACATGCCGAGCGAGAGCTCCGCATCCTGGCGCCGCTCGACGATCTCGGAGGAATAGATCTGGTACTCGAGGCGCATCAGCCCGTCGGCACCCTTCACCAGCTGCATTACGGACGATTCCTGGTGGAAATGAAACAGCCGCACCAGATTGTCGAGAGCCGACCCCAGATTTGGTGAGGAGATCGCCGCATACCCCCACATGCCGAGATCTCGTGGCTGGAATTGCTGGCCGAAATGCAGACCGAAATTTCCCGGGCTGGTCTTGTCGCCGGCAATCTGGCGCGCCGCCTGCTCAAAAAGACGACAATAAGCAGCAAGCTTCAACTTCAGCGTCGGTGCACCGGCCATGTCCGGGGCGATACCGGAATTACCGAAAATGGAATCGACATCACCACCCCGGGCCGAGATGAAATCGACCACGCCTGTCGCGGCCGCGGCAAGCACGACAGGCGCGTCATTTCTGTGATTTGCCAAGGCAGTCGTCATTTTCGTCCCCAGCCAAAGTTCAAGAACCAGACTGCAGATAAGTCGGGATGATGGCACGGCCTGGGAGCCAGCTTCAAGCCACCAGTGTTGACCGCCTTCATCAGCTGTCAAGATCGCGCCGTCACGGGTCAAGCGACGATGACCTGCTCCTTCTAGCCTGCCCATGGATGGAAAAGCGTCAGCCGCGTCCAACGGCATGGCCTGCTTAGGTTAACGCGGGCGCAAGAGCGCGTATCCATACCGTGGGAGCAAGGACGAAGCATGAGCGGTATGCTCACGACGGAACAATTGTTGCACGCGATCGACGAATTGGCGGCCGCGTCCCTGCCTCGCTGGGGACTGGACGGCGCCGCGTTGACACTCATCAACCACTCCGAAAACTGGACCTATCGCGTCATGCCCAAGGGCGCCGCGCGGCCGGTCATCTTGCGCGTGCACCGCGACGGCTATCACAGCGTCGATGGCATCCGCAGCGAACTTGCCTGGATGCGTGCCCTGCAGGCCGAGGCCCAGGTGAAGACACCGCAAGCCATTCCGGGCAAGGACGGAGCCGATATCCAGACGGTGGCGCATCCGGCCCTTAGCTCACCGCGCAACTGCGTCCTCTTCGAATTCATCGACGGCATCGAACCGCCGCAAGACAATCTCATTCCGCCCTTCCGCCAATTGGGAGAAGTGACGGCGCGGTGCCACAATCACAGCGAAACTTGGGCTCGGCCTCCTTATTTCGAACGCTTGTCCTGGGATTTCGAGCATTCCCTCGGCAAGACCGCCAACTGGGGCGCCTGGCAGGAAGGCCCGGATTGCACGCCGGACCGCGCCAAGCTGCTGCAGCGCGCCGTCGATCTCATGGAAAAGCGCTTGCACGCCTTCGGCCATGCGCGCAATCGCTACGGCCTCATCCACGCCGATTTCCGCCTCGCCAATCTGCTGGTCCACGATGGCGACGTGCGTGTCATCGATTTCGACGATTGTGGCTTGGGCTGGTTCCTCTATGACGGCGCCACGGCAGTGAGTTTCTTCGAGGACCGCGCCGACGTGCCGGAACTGATGGAAGCCTGGAAGGAAGGCTATCGCCGCCAGCGGGAGCTGCCCAAGGAAGACGATCACGAAATGTGGACCTTCATCCTGCTCAGGCGCATGACGCTCTTCGCCTGGATGGGCAGCCATGCCGAAACCGACCTCGCGCGCACCGAAGGGCCCGGTTACAGCACCGGCACCTGCGACCTCGCCGAACGCTATTTGAGCCAATACAGCTGAACCCACCCGCGGGTCAGGAGATTATCATGGCAGACCTACAGCAAAGTCCCGAGAAGCGCGAGTTCATCGCCAAATCGAAGGAATTCTGGAATCCGGGCAAGACCCAGGCCTGGCAGGATATGGGCGTCGATCTCGTCATCGACCGGCGTGAAGGCTATCTGCTGTGGGACATGGATGGCCGCCGCCTCATCGATCTGCATTTGAATGGCGGCACCTACAATATCGGCCACCGGCATCCGGAACTCATTGAAGTGCTCAATCGCGGCATGCAGCGCTTCGACATGGGCAATCACCATTTCCCGAATATGGGTCGCACCGCCCTAGCCGAGCGCCTAGCGCGCATCTGCGGCGGTGATATGCATTACACCATGTATGCTTCGGGTGGTGCCGAGGCGATCGATATCGCGCTAAAGACCGCGCGTCACGCGACGCAGCGTCGCAAGATCGTCTCGATCGTCAATGCCTATCACGGGCATACGGGGTTGGCCGTTGCCGCCGGTGCCGATCGCTTCAAGAAGATCTTTCTCTCTGACCAGCCGGAAGATTTCGTCCACGTACCGTTCAACGACCTGAATACCATGGAAGATGCCCTTAAAGGCAAGGACGTCGCCTGCCTGATCATGGAAACGATCCCGGCGACCTACGGTTTCCCCATGCCTCTCCCCGGCTATCTCGCCGAGGTGAAGAAGCTGTGCGAGCGCTACGGCGCACTTTATGTCGCCGATGAGGTGCAGACCGGCCTGATGCGTTGTGGCGAAATGTGGGGGTATCAGCGCTACGGCATCCAGCCGGACATCATGGTGACCGGCAAGGGCATTTCCGGCGGCATGTACCCAATCGCCTGCGTCGTCGTGCGCGAACCCTATGCCGGCTGGCTGAAACAGGACGGCTTTGCCCATATGTCGACCATGGGCGGCGCCGAACTTGGCTGCCTTGTCGCCATGAAGACGCTGGAAATCCTCGAACGGCCGATGATGAAGCCGATGGTCAATTACATCTCGGAGACCTTCCGCAATGGCCTGCACGAGATCATGCGCCTTTACCCCAGCTTCTTCGTCGGCATCCGCCAATGCGGGCTGGTGATGGGCCTGGAATTCGACTTCCCCGAGGGCGCCAAGCCGGTGATGAAGCATCTCTACGAAAACGGCGTTTGGGCGATCTTCTCGACGCTCGATCCCCGCGTGCTGCAGTTCAAGCCCGGCGTGCTGATGACGGCAGATCTCTGCGCCGAGGTGCTCGAGCGCGTCGAGCGCGCCGTGGGCCTCGCCTACGCCGAATGCATGGGTTCCGGCAAGCGTGGCTATCGCGCGGCCTAAGGAGGCAAATTGAAATGACGGCCATCGTCGAAGAAATCTTGGCAGGCGAAAAGCGCGCCACCGGTACCGCCGATCTCATGCTGCAGATGGCGGAATGGGCTGCGGCGGCCTTTGCCCGTTTCGACCGCGCACGCGTCGAAAAGATTGCGCGGGCAGCAGCGGATGCCGCTTATGCCCATGCCGGCGAACTGGCTGAGGCGGCCGTCAAGGAGACAGGCTTCGGTGTCGCCGCTCATAAGAAGATCAAGAACGAGCTCACCTCGCGTGGCCTCTTTGATCTCTATTCCAAGGACGATTACTGCTCCGCCCGCATCAAGGCGGAACTGAAGATGGTGGAACTGCCGCGTCCCGCCGGAATCGTCTTCGCCCTCACCCCATCGACCAATCCCGTCTGCAGCGTCTATTACAAGGTTCTGATGGCGCTGATGACCCGCAACGCCATCATCCTCTCGCCGCATCCGATGGCGAAGAACTGCTCCATCCGGGCTGCAAAACTGATGGTCGAAGCTGCCGAAAAGGCGGGGGCCCCCATTGGCATCATCCAGATCATCGAGCAGCCGAATTTGCCACTCATCGAATACGTCATGAAAAGCCCGCGCGTCGGCGTGATCCTGGCAACCGGCGGCACGCCCATGGTGCGCGCGGCCTATAGCTCGGGCAATCCAGCGATCGGCGTCGGGCCCGGCAATGCACCGGCTCTGGTCGATGACAACGCCAACCTCAACGAGGCCGCCAAGCGTATCGTCACCTCGAAGAGCTTCGACAATTCGATCCTCTGCACGAATGAGAGCGTCGTCCTGGCGGTCGAGAGCATCGCCGACCGGCTGCTGCAGGCACTGAAATCCGCCGGTGCCTATGTCGCCAAGCCGGAAGAGGTGTCCGCCTTGCGCGAGCTTCTCTTCGGCATGGGCACCTTCAATATCGCGGTGCTCGGCAAATCGGCGGTTGAGATCGCCGGCATGGCCAATATCCGCGTGCCGTCGAACACGCAAATCATCCTCACCGAGATAGACCGGGTCGGCATCGACGAGCCGCTCTCCAAGGAAAAGCTCTGCCCCGTGCTCGGCTTCCTGCGCGTGCCGCATGCCGATGCCGGCATTACCCAGGCCCGCGCGCTGATCCGCCTCTCCGGTGCCGGTCATTCGGCGGCGATCCACAGCAAGAACGCGGCGACGATCCTGAAATACGGTGCCGCTGTGAAGGCGCTGCGCGTCGCGGTCAACGCACCCTGTAGCTTAGGCGCCGCCGGCTATGGCACGCATCTCGCCCCCGCCTTCACCATCGGCACCGGTTTCTTCGGCTCATCCTCGATCGGCGAGAATGTGGGGCCCCAGCACCTCGTGAACTGGACCCGCATCGCCTATAACGACGACCCCAAGGAAGCGTTCGGTGAATTCGGCGGCCTTGATGCCAATACCGGCGGCCCGGCTCTCGCCCTCGGCCTTGAAGCACCAATAACGCTTGGGCGCCTGCAGGAAGGCGCCGACGCGGCGCAGGATCCCCTGCCCCAGCCGCAGTCAAATGTCGGCAATGCCAGCGAGATCAACATCATGCGCGAAGAAATCCGCCGCATGGTGCTCGAAGAACTTCGCGGCGCGCTGCGGTCATGAGGAACATCTGACATCATGGCCGATTTGCGTTCCTTCATCTTCATCGACCAGCTGCAGCCGCAGACGCTGTGCTACATGGCGAGCGGCATGCGCGGCCGCCTGCCCCGCACCCAGATGGCGGCCCAGATCATCGAAGTGGCGCCAGGCCTCGATATCGAGGCCTTGACCGATACGGCGCTGAAACATGCCGAGGTGAGCGGCGGCATGCTCGTCGTCGAGCGCCAATTCGGCTATCTCGAATTCCATTCGCGCTCGACCGCCGCCGTGAAATCCGCCGCCGATGCCGTACTGGACGAGCTTGATGCGCGCCGGGAGCAGGCCATGAAGCCGCAGATCCTTGCCTCCAAGATCGTGACCCGGATCGATAACGGCCACGCCTTCCTCATCAATCGCAACAAATCGGGCTCCATGATCCTCCCCGGTGAATCGCTGTTCGTGCTGGAAATGCAGCCGGCCTCTTACGCCATCCTCGCCACCAATGAGGCGGAGAAGACGGCGGACATCAAGGTGATCGACTACCGCATGTTCGGCGCCACGGGTCGTGTCTATCTCTCCGGCGAGGAGTCCAATGTGCGCATGGGCGCCGAGGCGGCCCTGGCCGCGCTGGAAGGATGAGTGCCATGGACAAGGATCTCATCCGCACGCTCATCCGTGACGTCATCGCCGAGGAAGTGAAGGCGATGAAGGCCGGCAAATCACCGGCCGCGACGGCGGCGGCCGTGCGTGTCGCCAGCGATGCCGACCTCGCGGCCTTCGCCAAGGACGTGTTGCGCCTCGCCCAGGATCCGGCGACCCGCGCCGCGATTGAGGCTGGCCGGCATCCGTTCCATCTTGCCGGTGCCACCCAGGCAGCAACATCGCCGCAGGCCACCACGCCCAGCGGACAGGTGCATCGTATCGACAAAGGCGTCGTTACCGAGACCGTCATCGCCAAGCTCGCCAAGGGCGTTTCACGCCTGGTGCTGGGGCCCGGCGTCAGCATCACCCCCTTGGCCCGCGACAAGGCCAAGGCGCGCAACATCAGCGTCGAAAGGATCGGGCAATGATTCGCGGTCGGGTCGTAGGCCGTTATTGGGCCACCAAACGCATTGAGCACATTCCGTCGGGCGCGTTCCTCGAAGTGGAAAGTCCCGGCGGCGGTCGCATGATCGCTTTTGACGTGCTGGGCTGCGGCGAGGGTGAAGACGTCCTCATCGTCACCGGCTCCACTGCCGCCTCATGGCTCGGCGGCGGCAAGATTCCCATCGACGCCCTCATCATCGGCTCGCTCGACGAGACGACGAAACCGAAATCCAAGTAACCAACTCAATTCGCAAGCAAGGAGAGAACCATGTCGAACGCAATCGGAATGATCGAGACCAAGGGTTTCGTCGCGGCCCTGGCCGCGGCCGATGCCATGGTAAAGGCTGCCAATGTGACCGTGGTCGGCCGCGAGGAAGTCGGTGACGGCCTGGTCGCCGTCATCATCAATGGCGATGTCGGTGCCGTGAAGGCCGCGACCGAAGCCGGTGCCGAAGCCGCCAGCAGCGTCGGCACGCTGGTCTCGGTCCACGTCATCCCGCGCCCACATCCCGACCTCGGCAAGCATTTCTCGACCGCCAGCGGGAAGTGAGTGCTGTTCGATCAGTATCCGTCATGCCCGCACTTGGTGCGGGCATCCAAGAGTTTCTTCAATTGTGGGCGAACTGGTGGATCCCCTGGCCCCGCCGACGCATGTCGGCATTCGCCGACGAGGCCCGGGGATGACGATCAAGTGGTGAATGCATGACCGAACTTCGCGTCTATCTGCTGGTGAAGGATCTCGCCCGCCAGTTTGCGGCCTATATGTCGACGCCGACACGCGCGCGCGGCTATCCGCCGATGCAGGGGGAGCACTCTCTCATCATCGAGGTAGCGCCGGCCCTTGCCATCCATCGCATCTGCGATCTGGCGCTCAAAACCGCGCCCGATATGGAGCCGGGCCTGCTCTATACCGAGCGGCAATACGGCATCCTGGAACTGCACGCCGCCGATCTCGGCCAATTGAACTTCGCCGGCAACGCGATCCTCAAAGGCATCGGTCAAAAGGCCGAGGACCAGCTGAAACCGCGGACACTTTACGCCGACATCATCGACAATGTGTCTGACCAGCACGCCATCATCCTCAACCGCACGCGCGAAGCGTCGATGCTGCTGCCGGGCAAATGCCTGCTCGTCTACGAGCTGGAGCCGGCCCTCTTCGCCTCAGTGGCCGCCAATGAGGCCGAGAAGGTGGCACCCGGCATCACCCTGGTCGACGTGCAGATGATCGGTGCCAGCGGCCGCCTGTTCATCGCCGGCACGCGGAAGGAATGCGAACGCGCCCGCGACCGGATCGATGAGGTATTGGGGAGTGTGATCGGGCGTTCTGGCAAAGGCTGATCAGCCTAGCGCTGTGCGCGTTCCCAATTGGGGTGCAGCCAGACCGGCGCATCGCTCGCCGGCAAAGGTGCCCGCCCGCGGATCATGTCGCTGGCTTTTTCCGCGATCATGATGGTGGGCGCATTGGTGTTGCCGCTGACGATGCGCGGCATGATCGAGGCATCGACCACGCGCAAGCCATCGATCCCGTGGACCTTCAACTGATCGTCGACCACCGCCAGCGTCTCGGTGGCAGCACCCATCTTGCAAGTACCGACCGGGTGATAACAAGTCTCGATCGCACGCCGCACCCAGGCGTCGATCGCGTCATCCGATTGCACGTCGATGCCGGGGAACAATTCATCGCCGGCAAAAGGCGCCATGGCCTTCTGTGCCAGGATCTCGCGCGTCAGCTTCACCGAGGCACGCAGATCGGCGCGGTCGGCCGGATCCTTCAGATAGTTGAAAAGAATCGACGGCGGCGCCTTGGGATCGTCTGAGCGGGCCTTCACATAGCCCAGGCTCTTCGGGCGCATCAGATCAATATGCACTTGGAAGGCATGATCTGGGACTGAATCGACTGTGCCGGGAATGACCGCCAGCGGCATGAAGGTCAGCTGCAGATCCGGATGCTCGATGCCGGCGCGGCTGCGGATGAATCCGCCCGCCTCGAAATGATTGGTCGAGGCAGCACCCGTCCCATTGAGGAACCATTGCAGGCCGGTCAAATATTTCCGGATACCCTTGGTCACCGGATAGATCGTCGCCGGCTGTTTGCAGCGATGCTGGATGACGATATCCGGGTGATCGTTGAGATTGGCACCGACCCCCGGCAAGCCATGCAGCGCCTTGACGCCGATCGATGCCAGATGATCGGGGTCGCCGATGCCGGACAGCTGCAGCAGCTGCGGCGAGTTGATGGCACCACCCGAGAGGATGATCTCGCGCGTCGCCTCGGCCGTCCGGATATCGCGCCCCACCGCATAGGCGATGCTGCGGGCGCTGGTCCCTACCAGATTGATCTTCTGCACCAGCGCGCCGGTGGCGACGGTGAGGTTCGGCCGGTTAAGCACGGGCCGCAGATAACCCTTCGCCGTCGACCAGCGGCGACCGTCACGGGTCGTCCGGTCGATGATGCCGAAGCCTTCCTGCTGATAGCCGTTGACATCCTTTGTGGCCGGATAGCCGGCCTCGACGGCGGCGTCGATGAAGGCCTGGGTCAACGGCGAACGTGCAAGATCCGGCCGAGCCACATGCAAAGGCCCGTCGCCGCCGTGATAGGTGTCGCCGCCGGTCTGATGACTTTCCGCGCGCTTGAAGTATGGCAGCAACTCCGCATAGCTCCAGCCACGCGCCCCCGATTGCGACCAGTAGTCATAGTCGCGCGCATGACCGCGGATATAGACCATGCCATTGATCGAAGACGACCCGCCGAGCACCCGCCCGCGCGGATGTGTGAGACGCCGGTTGTCGAGATAAGGCTCCGGCTCGGCCGCATAGGACCAGTTGAAACGAGTCGAGGAGAGCAGCTGCCCCATGCCGGACGGCATGTGGATCGCCCAGTTATTGTCCTCCGGCCCCGCTTCCAGCAGCAGCACCTTGCAGGCTTGATCCTCGGTGAGGCGGTTGGCCAGCACGCAGCCGGCCGAACCCGCCCCGATGATGATGTAGTCGAATTGACCTGACATTATGCGCGAATGGCCTGGTAGCAGAGCTTGTGGAAGTGATGCACCAGATGCTCGCTCTGATTGGGGTGCTCGGTGTCGATGATATAGCGCCCCTGGACATAGCCCTGCGAATGCAGGCCCTTCTGGTTGCTGACATTGAGCGCGATATCTTCCGGCCCCAATTCCTGGTTCATCCAGGCGATCGCCGCCGTGGTGAGTGCCGGCGTCTCGCGCCCGATCGGTGCGTAATAGCCAAAGCGCAGCAACGATTTTTCCGGCTCCAGCGGGATCATCACGAAGGTGCCGATCATGTCGGTGAAGGGGAAGCAATAGAAGGTCGTGTTCGGCCACAGGCCGATATTGAAGAACCAATCTGTCTGCCAGGTGGCGCCCTCGATCGGCAGACCATAGGCCTTTTTGGCGCCGGCATTGGGCGGCGCCATATAGGTCCACCATTCGCCATGGGGCGTCAGTCGGTATTGGCTGAAATCAATGAGCGAGGCCAGATGCTTGTGCACCGGGCCGGAGAGATCGAAGTGATAGCCCTCGATCGAGTTCTCCTGGATGACTTTCCAGTTGGCGGCGACGACGACGTCCACTTCCTCGACCAGGCGCACATTGTCGAGATCGGGCAGAAAGCGCCGCATTTCGGCTTCCGCCCCCGGCGCTATCTCGGCGACCGGCTTGGCGTCATTGTCGAGCGTCACATAGACGAAGCCGGCGAATATCTCGAGCCGCACGGGCTTCAGCCCGTAAAGCGTCTTGTCGAAATCCTTGAGGCATTCGGTGCGCGGTGCCGAGCGCAAGGCGCCATCCGGACCATAGCACCAGGAGTGATAGCCGCAACGCAGCACCGCCGGGATCTTGCCGCGCCGCTCGTTCAGCAGGCGGTTGCCGCGATGGCGACAGGCATTGTGGAAGGCGCGGATCTGCCCGTCCTTATGCGACATGACGAGCACGCTCTGCTCGAAGATATCCTGCACGATATAGGAGCCCGGCTCCTTGAACTCGTTCACATGGCCGACGACATGCCAGCACTTCATGAAGATGTCCTGCTTCTCATCCTCGAAGACCTGCGCATCGTAAAAATACGCAGCTGGCATGGAATGACCCGTGGTCGGGTCGCTGTGATCCCACGGCATCACTTGGCTCGGCATCGAAGAACTCCCTGGCGTCAAAACGTGATGCCTGATGGTGCTGATCCTGGCGCTCTCCGGTCAGATAGAAACGGTCGCGTCATTGTCGTTTTCTTGATCACGTCGCATCAAATTAACCGATTGATTTAATTTGATCTTATGTAGCATGTGGGCTAGTTCACCTCGGCATGCCTTACAAAAATTGATAATTTCAGCCGCATGACGTCCATTTTTAGCTGGCTGTAGACCCTTTGTTGAGTTCGAATAATTCCAACAAGGGAGCCAAAGCTTTGAATACCAGCCCACATCATATCGCCTTCGTGGTGCTTCCCGAGTTCTCGCATATGGGCCTGGCGTTGGCGATCGAACCGCTCTTCGTCGCCAATTGGCTGGCGCAGAAACAGCTCTTTCGCTGGACGACGCTGTCGCTCGATGGCTTGTCGGTGCGGACGAGCAGCGGCCAGCACCTGCCGGTCGACGGTGCCCTGGGCGAGACCGGCGGTTTCCAGACAGTCATCGTGACCGCCAGCTTCGAAGCCAAGATTCATGCAGGCGATCAGCGGTTGCTCAACTGGCTGCGCAAGATGGCGCGGTTCGGTGCCACGATCGGCGCCATCGAAACGGGGAGCGAAATTCTGGCGGCGGCACGCCTGCTCGACGATCAGACGGCCGCCGTGCATTGGGACAATCTCGATGGCTTCAGCGAACGCTATCCGACCGTCGACGCAACTGCGCAGCTTTACACCATCACACGCGACCGCATGACCTGTGCGGGTGCCACGGCGACGCTCGACATGATGCTGCGCTGGGTCGGCGAAACTGTGGATACCGATCTCGCCGCCGAAGTGGCGCAGCATTTCCTGATGCCGCGCCTGCGCCCACCGAGCGAGGGCCAGAACGAGCCGTTGCAGGATTCCCATGCCGCCGCCAACCAGAAAGTGGAAGCGACCTTGAAGATCATGCAGGAAACGCTGGAGGAACCGCTCTCCTGCCGCGAGATCGCCGACCGCATCGACCTGTCGCAACGCCAATTGCAGCGGCATTTCCAGCGGCATCTCGGCGTCAGCATCGCAAGACAATATCTCTCCTATCGCCTCGCCAAGGCGCATAAGCTGCTGCAGCAGACGGAATTGCCGGTGACCGAGATTGCCGTCACCTGCGGCTTCGGCTCGCTGGAGAGTTTCTCGCGCACCTATCGGCGCTATTTCGGCTTGAGCCCCAGTTCCGACCGCCAGCAGACGACGACCGCCCCGGTCTTTCGCCAGCGCATGCTCAGCCGCGGCTAGGCCTTCGCGCGGAGCTTTTGCACCAGCGCCTGCAGACTGCCGAGGACACCCTTCGGCAGCAGGATGACGAAGCCGGCGAGCAACAGACCTAAGCCGATATCGCGCCAATCGCCGAATTCGCGCATCGCCTCATCGGCGCCCATCAGCAGCAGGGCACCGAGCAGCGGTCCCCACAGCGTCCCCATGCCGCCCACCACGATCATGGAGAGCAGAAACAGCAGGGTCGAGAAAGAGAACGCCGTGGGACCGACCGCCGCAAAATGGACCGCGTAGAACGAGCCCGCCAATCCGGTGAAGAATGCGGAGAGGGCAAAGACCCAGAGCTGATACTTGAACCGGCTGACGCCGCGCGCCATGGCGCAGCCCGGATTGTCGCGCAGCGCCTGGAAGGCAAGCCCCATCGGCCCGCGAATGATGGCGATCGAGAACGCCGCTGCCAGCGCCAGCAGGCCCAACCCTACATAATAATCGGCGATATACCATTTCGAACCGAAGAGATCGCGAAACCCCAGATCGCCGAACCGCGTGAATCCGCGCACGCCACCGAACAACGGCATGCAGCCGGATGGCGGATTGGTGAAGCATTCGGTATCGTTGACGATGAGCAGATAGAGCACCTGAGCCACCGCCAATGTCAGCAGCGCGACATAGGGGCCTTTGAGGCGCAGGCAGGCGAGGCCAACCAAGGTGCTCACCACAACGGTCAGCAGCGCCGCCAAGGGCATGGCGAGGACCATCGGCATCTGGAAGTAGTAACCGAACATCGCCGTCGCATAGGCACCGACGGCAAACAGCGCCATCTGGGCCAGCGAGAAAATGCCGCCCACACCCAACACCAGGTTCCATTGCAGGACGACGATGCCCCAGATGAAGAACAAGGTCGCTTGCGTCACGAAGTAACGCATGCCGATGAACAGCGGCAACGTCGCACACAGCGCGATCAGCACCAGACCGACGATAAAATCGCGACGCATGCTCATTAGAGGCGCACCACCTGGCGGCGACCGAACAGGCCATAGGGCCGCCAGATCAGCACCGCGATCACCAGCAGCAGCAGGATGGCAAAGCTGTAGCGCACGCCGAGGACATAGGCGGCAAGAGCCTCGAGGATGCCGAGCACGATGGCGGCACCGACGGCGCCGTAGACATTGCCCAAGCCAGCCACGACACAGATGATGAAGGCTTTCAACATCGGGTCGCCGCCCATATTGGGAAGAAGACTGGAGAGCGAGCTCACCATCACGCCGGAAATGGCCGCGAGCGCCCCTGAGAGCGCCAAGACCTGTGCATAGACGATGCCGACGCGGACCCCCATCAACTGTGCCGCTTCCCGGTTCTGCGCCGTGGCCCGGATCGCGCGCCCCAGGCGCGTTCTCTGCAGGAGATAGGCGAGGGCCGCCATGAGTGCCAGCGCCACACCCAGGATCAGCAGGTTCTGATTGGGGATATGCACCGTGCCGATAACGACGGCGCCCGAGAGATTCAAAGGCTGCGGCGTCGGCTGCGGTCCGAACAGGCGCAGGATGACGTTCTCGATAATGGCGCCGATGCCGATCGTAGCGATGAAAATCTGCGTTTCGAAATTGGCCGATTTCAGCATCGGCTGTGCCGCGACGTAATAGATGCCAAGCCCGACCACGCCGCAGACCAGCATGGCGGCGGCAAGCCCCAAGGCCGGGTGCAGCCCCAGATGGCTCATCGCGAAATAGCAGACATAGCCGCCCAGCGCCAACAGCGCGCCATGGGACATATTGAGCATGTTGAGCGAGCCATAGACCAGCGCCAGGCCGATCGTCGAAATGGCATACATCGCCCCCATGGTGAGGCCGGAAGCAAGGATCTGGATAACGACATCCATGGGGCGCTCAGGCTCCGAGATAGGTTTCGAGGATTTCGGGCCGCGCCATCAATTCAGGCCCGGCACCCGACCAGACCAGTTCACCGTTATCGAGGAGCGCGATCAGCGCCGCCTTGTCGGCGACACGCGCGGCGTTCTCTTCCACCACCAAAATGGACTGCCCCGCGGCGGCAAGTTCGGACACCACGTCATAGATCTGGTCGATGACGATGGGGGCAAGGCCCAGCGACGGCTCATCGAGCATCAGCAACCGCCCGCCGGCCATCAACCCGCGCCCGATCCCCACCATGCGCCGCTCGCCGCCGGAGAGCGTGCTGGCGATCTGTGCCCGGCGATCCTTGAGCTTGGGCAGCAGCGCAAAGACCTGCTCCAGCCGACGCGGTGCCTCCGCGGCAGCTGCCGGCAGATAAGCGCCCATCTGCAAATTCTCGAGCACGGTCATTTCCGGAAACAGCATGTCGCCTTGCGGCACATGCACGATCCCGGCGTCGACGACCTCATCCGGCCGCAAGCCGCCGATTGATAGCCCGCCCAGCGAAATGCTGCCCGATCGCAGCGGCATCAATCCCGAAATCGCCCGCAGCAAGGTTGTCTTGCCGTGACCATTGGGGCCGATGATCGCGGTGAGGCCACCCTCCGCGATCTCCAACGATACACCGTGAAGCACGTTCTGCGCGCCATAGCCGGTGGTGATGTTCTCGAGGCTGAGAAGCGCACTCATGCCGAGGCCTGCTCTTTCAGCAGATTGCCAAGGCGCTGCGAAGCGCCTTCGCCGAGATAGACATCGACGACGTTGCGATCCTCAATGAGGCCCTGCGGCCGGCCCTCATAGATCTTCTCGCCATGATGCATGATGAGGACGCGGCTCGAGAGCTGCACCAGGAAACGCATGACGTGTTCGATGAGGATGATGGTGATGCCGCGTGCCGCAATGTTGCGCACCACTGCCATCACATGATCGATTTCCTTCGGGTTGAGCCCACCCACCGGCTCGTCCATCAACAGCAAGGTCGGGTTGCTGGCCAGCGCACCCGCCAGCATCAGCAGTTTGCGATCGAGCACGGGCAGGCGCCCGACGATCTCGTCATCTTTTCCCGTCAGTCCCACCGCGGCGAGCGCCTCGTCGACATGGCGCGCCACATCGCGCCCAATGCGCAGGCCCGGAATCAGGCGATTCTGCCGCCCGAAATAGGCGGCGATTTCGACATTGCCGCGCACAGTCAGGCTGTCGAAACCGGCATTCAACTGAAAAGTCCGGGCGATGCCGGCATGGCACAAGGCCTCCGGCGGCAGGCTGGTGATGTTGCGCCCCTGAAAGATGATCTCGCCGGACGTCGCCGGATTAAGCCCCGAAATGGCCTCGAACAGCGTCGTCTTGCCGGCCCCGTTCGGCCCGCCGATGCCGAGCACTTCGCCCGGCATCAGCGTGAAGCTCATCTTGTTGACGGCCGTCAGCGCGCCGAATTGCTTGGTCACCTCGCGGCAGACAAGCAAAGGTTCCGTGGCGGCCGTCCCCATTCAATCATTCCCTCGAGTTGTTGCCGGATCAGACCCAGGTCAACCTTTGATCCAGGGCGGCAGCTTGAAGCCTTCCGTACCATAGGGCGCCGGGGCAATAAGCCCGCCGCTCTTGCTCTGGTCCTGAATCTGCAGGAACTGGTGCGGCATGCCAAGGGAGGAATCATTGACCTGGGTCGGATAGGTATAGGCCGCCTGCTCATCCGCCATGAAGCGGGTGGTGCCGGTGACACCGCGATAGATCAGGCTGCGCATGCGCGAAGCCACCTTGCGGTTCTGCTCCTCATTGCCCGGTTCACCCGTGCCGCCGGCAAGAGCCGCGGCGGTGGCCCAGACATAGGCGCCGTCATAGGGTTGCGCGCCGGAATTGTGCCCGGCATTCTCGCCGAACTTCGCCTTGTAGCGCTTCTCGAAAGCCGAACCGATTTCATCCTGCAAGGCACCGACGACGGTCGCATAGAGCACGCCCACCGAGGCTTCCTTGGCGATATCGCGGAAGGCCGGGATCGACGGGCCGTATTGCATGTAGATAAGGCTCTGCGTCGGGTTCGGCACGAACTGCACCATGAACTGCGCCAGATCGGCGGGCAGGAAATGGGTGACGGCGATGACGGCCGGCGGATCCTGGCGGATCTTGGCGAGCGTCGGCCCCCATTCCGAGATCGGCACGTTCACGGTCTCGAACAGGCTGATCTCCCAGCCATAGTCGGCGCCCTTTTCCTTGATGGCGTTGGCGATGTTGGCGGCATAGACGCCGGCCGACAGGATCACCGCCATCTTGTTGTTGGCGCGCTTGAACTGGCCGTTCTCTTCCAGCTGCTGCAGGAATTTCAAGAAACCCGGGCCATACCAGTACTCGGCCGGATCCCCCTGGAACGAGCCGAAATAGCGGTCGGGATTCGACTTGATCAGGTTGTTGTGACCGATCGTTGTGTCGTAGTGGACATAGATGATGCCGGCATCGGCGACCGGGTCCTGGATGGCAGCGCCAGAACCAATGTTGTAGCCATTGATCAGCGCATGAACCGAATGTCGGTCGATGAGGCGCTGCGCCGCCTGGACATTGGTCGGATCACCCATCTGCTTGGTATCTTCGAAGTAGGGCTCCAGCGGTCGGCCCAAAATTCCGCCCAGCGCGTTGATTTCTTCACAGGCGAGCGTCAGGCCGTTCCTGAATTCGACACCGTCGGCGGCGGCGAAATCAGTCAGCGGCGCCGCCTGGCCGACCGGAATGGGATCGCCATCGGCGCGCGCACCGTCATTGATGCCGGCAAGAACCGCGGCGCCGGTCCCCAGGGCGGCAGCCCCTTTGAGGAAGTGGCGGCGGCTGGGTATGACGTTGGGCTTCTTGATCTCTTCAGACATATCCGGAGCTCTCCCTAAACAGCCGCCTTGTGCTTGGTTGGTCGCTGCCGGCGCGGCTTCCCCGGCGCGGACCTGTTCTCGTTAGTGAATGTCGGCGATGAGATTGGCTGCGGCCGTGATCGCTGTCCACTGATGCGGCTGCAGATCCTGCTGCCCCCAGCTCGACATCGGCTCGGCCCAGGGATCCCTGATATGCGTCTTGATGCCGGTCAGCTCCTCCATCACAGCGAGGCCGCAATAGGGCACGTACATCGGCGAGTAGCCGCCTTCATGCGACATCAGCAACCGTCCGCCGCAGAGTTCGTCGGCCGTCTGCATCAGCATACGCGTCATCTGGCGATAGCCGTCGGCGCTCACCATCATGCGGCCCAGGGGATCGACGCCCGAGGCATCGAAACCCGACGGCACCACGATCATTTCCGGCTTGTAACGCCGGAGGGCCGGCAGCACGACATGCTCGAAGGCGGCGATATAGGCACCGTTGCCGCAGCCCGGCGGCAAAGGAATGTTGAGATTGTAATTCAACCCCGCACCTTGCCCGCGTTCGGTCACATGGCCCGAATTGGGCGGATAGAGGCCGTCCTGATGCAGCGAAATGGTCAGCACATCCTTGCTGCCATAGAACGCGGCCTGCGTGCCGTTGCCGTGATGGACGTCCCAATCGACCGTCGCCACGCGCCCCACGCCCCGCGTTGCCTGCGCATGCATGATCGCGATGGCGACATTACCGAACAGGCAGAAACCCATGCCGAGATCGGCTTCGGCGTGATGTCCCGGCGGGCGGCACAGCACATAGGCGTTCTTGACCTTGCCGTCCAGGATGGCATCGAGCGCCGCCATCGTGCCGCCGGCCGAGAGCTGCGCGATCTCGAAGCTGCCCTTGCCGAACGGGGTCAAGGGGCTTGCCTCGCCGCCATTCTCGGCGGAGAGCTTCTTGATGCGCTCGATATAGGTGCGGGTATGGAAGCGCGCGATCTCGTCCTCGGTCGCGTAGCGCGGCTTGATGGTGGTGAGATGATCAAGCAGGCCGCTCACTTCGAGTAGGTTACGCAGGCGCCGCTTGGTTTCGGGATTTTCGGCATGTTCGCCCGGCTGCACATGCAGGCTCGGCTGGAACACCTGGGCGTAGTTCCAGGTGTTGTGCCACATGTAAAGTTCATGGAAGACGAAACCCGTCGCCATCGTAAGCGCTCCCAAAATGCCTCGTTACGCCGGCCCTTCCTTACGGATCGACGGGCTCGTTGACACATTTGTGGCGGATGATTCGGGTCTTGTCCCGCCCCGGACGGGTAAGGTGGGGGTGTTTCAGCCCACCCGAACGGGTAATAGACTCAGCGGCTGGATTGCTGGGGAAAAGTGAGGCCGATTTCCTGCAGGCGCAGCACGGCTTGAGTGCGATTGGCGACGCCCAGCTTCCCAAAGATGTTCTTGAGGTGCCATTTGACCGTGTCCGGCGCCATCCCGAGAGCCTGGGCCATGTCGCGATTGCTGTGACCGATGCCGAGCAGCTGCACCACGTCGATCTCGCGCGGGCTGAATCCGGGATCACCCTTTCTGAGATGCCCAACTTGCGCTGGCGCCCGCTCCGGCTTGCCGAATTCCGCCATCAGCCGATCGAGGAAGAGGCCGGTCGGTGTTTCGCCTGACCAGCTCGGCATGCGCTTGCGCGAAAAATCGATCACCTCGCGCAGGGCCTGGCCCTCGTCGACCAGCATCCGCAGCGCCTTTTGGGGAGCGCAGATGGAGATGGCATCGACGGCCGCCGCCAAAGCGGAAAGTGCATCGCCCGCCTGGTAGGACGCGATCGCCGCCAGCGCCCGCACCTGGGCAAGACGCCGCAGGCGCCCGTCGCGCCGCACATTCTCCGCCACCCGGTCGAGCAATTTCAGCGCTGCCTCAGGCTTTGCCGACGCGATGAGCACGCGCGCCTGCGCCATGAATTCCGGCTCGGTCGCCGGCGTCAGCGGGCCGAGATCATTCTTCTTGCCCTCGCCGCCGACACCGCGGGCGAGCAAGGCAAAGCGCGCCGCCTGCGCGTCCCCCCGCTGCAGCAGCAGGCGGACGCGATCGTTCAAGGCACTGGCGGTCAAGCGATGATAACGCTTCTCGATGCCGAGCCGTTCGGCGCGTTCCAAGACCGCCATCGCTTCATCATGTCGGCCGCGCGCTGCCGCGATGCGGGCAAGATGCAGCTTGCACGCCATTTCGTGCACGACCAACCCGCATTCCTCGATGATCTGCCGATGCGTATGCAGCAGGCGTTCGGCACCGGCGAGGTCGCACCATTCGTAAAGCAGCTCGACCTCGAAGATCGCCACCATCGCCTCGGCATAGGAACCGGCGCCGAGCTCGCGCCTGGCCGCCGCAATGGCGCGCGCGAAGAATTGTGCGGCACCGGTCAAATTTCCCGCCGCCTTTTCGACCAGGCCCAGAATGAGATCCGAATAGACCACGCCGAAAACCGATTGCGCGAGCCCATGACTGTCGCGCGCCTTGAGGCTCAGGATGCGCGCGCCGTCGAGATCGCCCAGGGAGAAATGGCAGAAGGCATTGATGTTGCCGAGCGTTCCCTTGAAGAACGGCTTGTTCTCCGGAATCGCCTCGGCCCAGCCATCGGCCAGGCGTGCCGCGGTGCGCGAGCGATCGGCCGCTGAAATGACGCCCACCGTCAGCGTGCACAGCTCCGCCTGCAGGGCCGCTTGCGCCTCACGATCGAGCTTGCCGGCGACACGCGCCGCGACGATGGATTGCTTGGCAGATTTCAGCGTCCGTGCCGCTTCCTGCGGGCGGCTCATATGAAACTGGATCCAGACCTCCGCCAACTGGAGCTGCGGTCGCCGCGCGATGAGATCCGGCGGCAGCTGCCCCAGCCAGGCGCGCACGGTATTGAGATGGCTCGCCATGATGAGCGGCATGGCGCAATCCTCGACCAGCACCGCCGCCCGATCGGCATCACCGGATGCCAGCGCGTGTGAGACCGCTTCCGACGTCAGATCATTGGCAGAAAGCCAATCGGCTGCCCGGCTATGCAGCGTCGCGATCTCGTCCCGCCCCATCGCCTGCAATTGCGCCTGCAGGAATTCGGCAAAGAGGTGGTGATAGCGGAACCAATGCCGTTCCCGGTCGAGGGGGATGAGGAAGAGATTGGCCGCCTCGATCGCCTGCAGCATCGCCACACTGTCCGAACGCCTCAGGATCGCATCAGCCAGTGGTGCCGATATCCGGCTTAAGATCGACGTCTTGACCAGGAAGCCCCGCAGATCCGGCGATTGGCGCGCCAGGACATCCTGTGTCAGGAACTCGGCCACATCGCGATGACTGCCGGAGAAATTGCGGATGAAGGCCGCGCGCCCCGTGGGCTCTTCAAGCGACAGCGACGCCAGCTGCAGACCCGCAACCCAGCCCTCCGTCCGGTGCTGCAGCGTCACCACATCGCTCAAGGGCAGATCATGCAGTTCCGCCGCCTGGAACAGGCTTTCCGTTTCCTCAAGCGAGAAGCGCAATTGCATGTCGTCGAGATTGATCAACTGGCCTTTGACCCGCATATGCGCGAGTCCAAACGGCAATGGCCCGCGCGTCGCCACAACGAGATGCAGGCTGGCCGGCGCATAAGCGAGCAGCGCGTCGAGGAAGCGGCAGATCTCGGGCGAAGATAGGAACTGGCAGTCATCGAGGATCAGAAAGAGCGGCTGGCTGCGGTGGCTGAGGTCGTTGACGATCGAGGTCAGCACCGAATCGACCGGCAAGACTGGGCTGGATTGCAGCAATGCCGGCACATGGGGTGCGATCTGCGGATCGGCGCGCCGCAAGGCCGCCACCAGATAGCTCAAGAAGCGACCGATCTCGTCATCGTCGCGGTCGAGCGCCAGCCAACCGACCGCCGCATCGCGCGCCTTCAGACTGGCGATCCATTGCCCGAGCAAGGTGCTCTTGCCAAAGCCGGGCGGCGCCGACATCACCACCAGACGCGCCGCCAAGGCGCCATCAAGCTGCCGCAACAAACGCTGCCGCGCGACGAGATCACGCTTCAGTTCCGGCGGGCGCAATTTGGTTTCGATCAGCATGCGCCGATCTTAGCGTTGGATTTCCCTGGCGCGATAGGGTGATTATCGTGCCACAAGCGACATAAAATCGGCCCCGCATCGCTTTTCACCTGCGCATCCTCGGGTCGCATTGCTATAGTCCTGGCGACACGCGATTTGAGCTTATTTTAAGGGTCTTTCCTCCATGCCGCGCCTTGCCGCCAACCTCTCCATGATGTTCAACGAATGGCCGTTCCTGGAACGCTTCGGGAAAGCGAAGGCGGCTGGCTTCACGGCGGTCGAATATCTCTTCCCCTATGAGCATCCGGCGGAGGCGATCGGTGCCGCCCTCCACGGCAATGGCCTGACCCAGGCGCTCTTCAACCTGCCGCCGGGCAATTGGGCGGCAGGCGATCGTGGTATCGCCGCCCTTCCGGCGCGGAAAGACGAATTCCGTGCCGGCGTGAAAACCGCGCTCACCTATGCGGCCGCGACCGGCGTCAAGCGCCTGCACGCGATGAGCGGCCACGGGCTTCGCGACGACAAGGCGGCGCGCGCCAGTTATGTCGACGCGCTGCGCTTTGCCTGCGAGCAAGCGGGACCGGCCGGCATCGACATCCTCATCGAGCCGATCAACGGGCGCGACATGCCCGGCTATTTCATGAACGATTTTGCCTTCGCGGCGGATTTGATCACGGAATTGAATCTGCCCAATCTGCGCCTGCAATTCGACATCTATCACCGCCAGATCCTGCATGGCGACGTGTTGACGGGATTGAAGACCCTCTTGCCCTTGATCTCACACGTGCAGATCGCCAGCGTGCCGGCGCGAAATGAACCCGGTACCGGCGAGCTGGACGATTTCCGTGTGCTGAAGGAGCTTGATGCGCTGGGCTATACCGGCTTCGTCGGCTGCGAATACCGGCCGGCGGCGGGAACGCTCGCTGGCTTGGCCTGGCGCGAGAAGCTCTAGCCGCGGCCGACGAAGGGCATTTGCGTCGCCATCACCGTCATGGTCAGCACATTGGCGCTCAAGGGCAGATTCGCCATATAGGCGACCGCCTCGCCGACATGGCGCGCATGCATCGTCGCTTCCGGTTTCTTTGAACCGTCGGCCTGCAAGGCGCCAGCCTCGATAAACTGCGTCATCTCGGTGCTGGCATTGCCGATATCGATCTGGCCGCAGGCGATATTGAAGGGCCTGCCATCCAGTGCCGTCGATTTGGTGAGCCCCGTGATCGCATGCTTGGTCGCGGTATAGGGTGCCGAATAGGGCCGCGGTGTCGTCGCCGAGACCGAGCCATTGTTGATGATGCGTCCACCCTGGGGCGATTGCGCCTTCATCATCTTGAAGGCCTGCTGCGTGCAGAAGAAGGCGCCGCTGAGATTAGACGCCACCACCGCATGCCACTGCTCAGGCGTCAATTCTTCCATCGGAATCGCGGGTGCGCCGACGCCGGCATTGTTGACCAGCACGTCGAGCCGCCCCCATTTCGCCTTCACCTTGTCGAAGGCGGCAGCGACGGCGGCCGGATCGCCGATATCGGTTGGAATGGCTAGGGTATTGGCGCCCGAGAGATCGAGTTCCTTGGCTGCCGCTTCGATCGGCTCGCGGCGACGGCCGATCAACGCCACTTTGAATCCTTCTGCCAGCAGCGCCTTGACGATCGCTTTGCCGACACCCGTGCCGGCGCCGGTGACGATGGCGGTCTTGATGGTCATAACGTCCGTGCTCCCAGCTCAGCCGATCTTGCCGCCCAATTCATCCTCGATATGGACGCGGATGATGTCATCAAACGAGCTTTCGGCACGAAAGCCAAGGGCAATGGCGCGCGCCGGGTTGAAATCGCTCGGCCAACCGGCAACGATTTTCTGGATCACGGCATCCGGCTCGCGGCGGATGAGCTTCACCGCCTTCTCGCCAGCGACGCGGCGCAGCGCCTCGATCTGCTCGCCGACGGTGGCGGACAGGCCGGGCAGGCTCAGATTGCGGCGGGCCCCTACTTTCTCCAGGTCCAAGGTCGCGGCATGCAGCAGAAAGCCGACGGCGGCACGGGGGCTCGCGTGCCAATGGCGGACATTTTCGGCAACTGGCAACACCGCTTCCTGCCCCGAGAGCGGCTCGCGCAGGATGTTGGAGAAGAAGCCGGAGGCTGCCTTGTTCGGCTTGCCCGGGCGGATGCAGATCGTGGGTAGGCGGATGCCGATGCCGTCAAAGAAACCTTTGCGCGAATAGTCGGAGAGCAGCAATTCGCCGATCGCCTTCTGCGTGCCGTATGAGGTCAGCGGCGCGCTGAGGAAGGTATCCTCGATCTTGTCGCCGAAGGGTGCGCCAAAGACCGCGATCGACGATGTGAAGACGACGCGGGGCTTATAGGCTGCCCGCAAGCCTTCCTGCCGGATGGCCTCGAAGAGGAAGCGCGTGCCGTCGAGATTGATGCGATAGCCCTTGTCGAAATCCGCCTCCGCCTCGCCCGAGACGATGGCTGCCAGATGGAAGATGACATCTGGCCGGCCGGCGACCAGCTTTTCCGAAGCACCCGGCTGCGACAGATCGGCCGTCAGCGTCTCGGCCTTGCCCTTGAAGCCCGTCGGTGCGGCCGGCGGCACGACATCGACCAGGGTCAGCTTTTCAACCGCCTTGCCATCGAGGCCGCTTGCCACCAGCCGATCCGTCAATTTGCGGCCGACCATGCCGGCGGCACCGATGATGAGAATATGCATGAAGTCGAGACCTCTTTTTCTTATTTAGCGGGACAGGCGCAAGCGCAAGACAGCATAGGGTGACAGATCGATCCGGCGGCCGGTATGGGGCTGGAAATGGTCGAGCAGCGCTGGATCTTCCGCCGCCTTCACATAGCCTTCCGCATCGAGCCGGGCAACCGCCGCGATATCCGCATCCACGGCAACATTCTGGGGCTGGCCGGTGAGGTTGGCGAGCCAGATTTCCGTGCCCTCCTCCATCTCCGCGGCAAGCCCCTGGATGTCGCCGCCGCGCGAGATATCGAGGGCGCGCAAGGTCCGGCCCTTCAATTTCGCCAGGCCTCGCAGCACATGGAACACGGGGAAGAGCCCGCCACGGCCATCATACCAGGGCTGTGGATAGCCGGCCTCCACATGCAACACACCGAACGGCCCTGCAACACCGCCCAAGGCAATGGCGCCGGCGCCGCCATAGGCAAAGCGCGCGACATAGCCAAGATCCCAGGCCGAACCCAGCAGACCGCGCTGGCGCGGATCGTTCCAGTTCATCGCCTGACGGATATTGCGGGGATTCGGCTTTGGCTTGTCGCCATAGGGATTATCGCGCATGCCGATCGCCGACGGGCCGACCACGAACGGTTTGGACTTGGCAATCGCTGCCACACTGGTGGCGATCGCGGGCAGCGCCTGCAGGGTCTCGGTGACCGAGCGGTCGTCGCCGGCATGCACCATGGCTGAGGTCGTGAAGCTCACCACATCCAGTAGATCGACCGGCGGCCGCTTGCGGTTCAGTTCTGTGAAGTAACTGAACATGCCACCGCCGAGGCGCACTTGTGGGAAGGCTTGGCGGGCCGCGCGATAGACGACATCCAGCGGCGCGCAAGGCGGCCAGACGCTGCCGGGCAAGGTGCATTTCATGTCAGGCGCCGGCGAGACCAGCACGGTGGCAAAGGGCGCACCCAGCTTCGCCACGACTTCACCCAAGGCGGCGATCTCCTTGTCGGCGGCATCGACCGAGGTGATGACGGCCTCCAACCAAGGTGTGGCCCCGATCAACTTTGCTGCTGCCACCTGCCGCTGCAGCGTCGTCGCATCATGCCCACGGCGCGGATCGTGATGGCAGATGAGGTGGTCGAGTCCCAGCTGTCGCAAGGCCGGCGCATGGCTCAGCACCGCATCGACATCGTCGGGATCGAGGCCGGCGCCCAGCGACGGCACCTTTCCCGCCGCGCCGCCAAGCGATACCGAGACGGCATCGCCCTTGGTGGCATTGGCGAGCTTGCCTGTGATCGTCAGCGTCACCGCCTGGTCGAGCCGTTCACCCTGCTTCAGCGTATAGGGCCAAGGCAAAGCCAACGGCCGCACATAGGTCTTATAGGAGGCGTCGGTCCAGTTGCGCTGGTCCTCCATCTCGAAAGTGTCGCCCTCCATCAGGCATTCGACCTTGAGGCCCGGTGCCGCCTCATGGGTGAGGGCGCGGAGGTCCATCATCGGCTGCACGGGATCGATCACCAGCGGGAATTCGCTTTCGACCACACCCCCGTCGACATGGCGGATCGTCACGGCCTCCCCGGCCACGCGCTCAATCGGATGCAGCACGACAAAGCCGGTGCGGTTCGTGAGGAAGTCGGTCGCGGCTTCGCCTTTGCCGGAGAATCGCAACACGCCCTTGCTGCTGCCCTCGATCACCGCCTGGTACCGAAAGCTCTGGGCCGCATCGCCGGCCATCGCATCATAAGTGATGCGGAAACAGTCCGCGTTTTCGCTGACCGACAGATTGCTGAGTTCGGGATTGTAGGTGCCCCAATCCTTGTCGCGCACGATGAAGGAGACCGCGCGCATGACCTCGACACCGTCATAGCGGATATAGCGCAGATTGCCGGCTTCGAACTCGGCGGAGAGCGGGCCTGCTTTCAGAAGGCGCGGCGGAACCACATCCTCTTCCGTGCCGAAGTAACGAATCCCCAAAGACGGCTGCGCGGCCATGTCCTTCCCCTCTTGTCAGCGACCGGAACGCCAGTTGATCAGGCGTTCGACCAGCAGCGCCAGGATGATGATCGAGCCGATCGCCGACCCCTGCCAGAAGGGCGAGACGCCGAGCAGATTGAGTCCGTTGCGGATCATCACCATGATGAGAACGCCGATCAAGGTGCCGATGATGGTACCGCGGCCGCCGAAGAGGCTCGCCCCACCGATCACCACGGCAGCAATCGCATCAAGCTCCATCTGGTTGCCCATCAAGGGATCGGCGGACAGAAGCTGCGAGATCGAAAACGTGACGGCGACGGCCGCGAGTGCCCCGGACAGGATATAGGGCAGCACCGAATAAAAGAGCACGTTGAGGCCCGCCGCCCGCGCCGCTTCCTTGTTCGACCCGATCGCATAGATGGTACGGCCGCCCTTGGTATAGGTGAGATAGGCCCAGGCCACGGCATAAAGCCCCACCAGGAACAGGACATTGCTGGGAATGCCGAAGACATCGGTATAGACGATGTTCGACATCGCCTCCGGAATGTTCGAAATCGCCGTCTGGCCTGAGAAGATGTAGGCAAGGCTCCGCGCGATCGCCATGACACCAAGGGTGACCACGAAAGCGGCCAGGCCGAAATAGGCGGTGAGAATGCCGGAGACGAGACCGACCCCGGCGCCCGTCAGCACCGCGCAGAGAATGGCGAGCGGGATCGGCATCTGCTGCAAGGCCAGGCCCAGCACGATACCGGTCATGCCGGCGACCGATCCCACCGACAGATCGATGCCGCCGGTCAGGATGACCAGGGTCATGCCGACAGCGACGATGCCGACGACGACGGATTGATCGAGGATGTTGAAGATGTTGTTGGCGGTGAGGAAATAGGGCGACAGCAGCGACAGGCTGATGGCGATCACCAGAGCGAGGCCCAGCATCCGGATCTCGAGCCGACGCGTGAGACCGTTCATGATGCTTCTGGCTGAGAGGGCGTTGGTCGACATCGTTCCTCGAATCTGATCAGTCGGCGGCATGGAGGGCTGCGACACGCGCGGCAATGAGTTCGGGTGGTGGCAAATCGGCGCTGGTCGGCAAGGTAAGGCCGATCCAGCCGAGGTCATTGCCGCGCCGGCTGCGCATCGGCAGCAGCAGGGTGGCGCGATCCCCCGCTTCTTCGGTGACGAAATGCGGCGCGCGTTGTTGCAGGGCGACTGGAATGCGCGTCGCGCCGATGGCGCTCGCCTTGCCGGGTTGGAGGCCCGTTTCCAAGGCATCCTTCGCCTGCACGGCGCCGAGGCAGATCACCTCATCCTGCTCCAGCAGCGCCCAGACACCTGCGCCGCCGTAATCATGGGTGAGCTGCTTGAGGAAATCCGTATTGCGCGCGGTCGATGTCCGGGGGGCAGCGAGCAGTGTCAGCTTCTCCTCATCCAGCACCGAGGCCGGCAGATCGGCAATGCTGAGGCCATCGCTCACCACCACGATGCGGTCGCTGAGGCCCAGCAATTCCTCGAAATCCGACGAGATCACGACAACCGCGACACCGCCGGCCGCGATCTCGCGCAGGATCGCATAGATTGAGGCACGCGTGCCGATATCGACGCCCTTGGTCGGCTCGTCGAGAATGAGGATCTTGGGCTCCAGCAGCAGCCAGCGGGCGATGACGACCTTCTGCTGCATGCCGCCGGAAAAGGTCAGCAGATTGGCATCCAGCCGATCGGCCGGCAGGTCGAGACTCTGGATCAGATGCTTCATCCGGGCATTGCGCGCGGCATAGCCGAGGCCGAAGCCCTTATGCTGGCCGATATGGGCGAGGAGCAGATTCTCGCGCACGGTGAGATCCGGCACGATGCTCTGTACGCGGCGGTCCTCGGCGACAAGGCCGATGCCGGCCCGCACCGCGTCGGCCGGCTTCTGCGGGCTGATCTCGCGGCCATCGACCTTGATCGTACCTTTGGCGCGGGGACGCAGGCCGAAAATGGCCTCGGCCGCTTCGGAACGACCGGCGCCGACCAGGCCGCCAAGGCCCAGAATCTCGCCTTGCCGGACGGAAAAGGAAATGTCGCGCACGGCTGGCGGCGCCGACAGATGCGATACCTCGAACACGACCGGCGCATCGCTTGAGACACCTTGCCGATCGGCGCGCGCGTAGACGCTGCCGATGTCCTGGCCGACCATGTGGCGGATGATATCGGATTGCGTGAGGCTCGATGTCGGCAAGGCGCTCGCCACGGTGCGGCCTTCGCGCATGATGGTGACGCGGTCAGTGATCGCGAAGACCTCTTCCAGGCGGTGCGAGACGAAGACCAGGGCGCGGCCGTCATTGCGGAGGCGCGCCATGATGTCGAACAGGCGTTCGACTTCGCTGGGACTCAAAGAGGCCGTCGGTTCATCGAAGATCAGCAGATTGGCATCGAGCGCCAGCGCCTTGGCGATTTCGACCAGCTGGCGCTGGGCGGCGGAAAGCCGGCGCACCTCAAGGTCGAGCGGCAGCGCATGTTCATGCCCCAGACGGCCGAGAATATCGCTCGCCCGGCGCCGCAATGACCCATAAGAGAGGCGCCCGGCGCGGCCCAGTTCCGGCAGGAAGATGTTTTCCAGCACCGACATGTCCGGAGCGAGGCTGGTTTCCTGTGCCACCAGGGCAATGCCGGCGCGCAAGGCGTCGCGGGTCGATCCGGCGTCGAAGGATGCGCCGCGATAGGTGATCTCGCCCGCGTCGCGGCGGATATGGCAGGTGATCACGCGTGACAGGGTCGATTTGCCGGCGCCATTGGCACCGAGCAATCCATGTACCTCGCCGGCGCGCAGTTCCAGCTGTGCATCCACCAGCGCGCGCGTTTTGCCAAAGGTCTTGGCGACGCCGCGCGCTTCCAGAACGATGTCGGTGGATATCGGCTGTTCGCTGGTCAAATCGATATTTCCGGGCCGGCAGGAAAGGAATGGTGGGACAAGCAGAAAAAGAGATCAAGACCGGCCGGGATTGCTCCCGAACCGGTCTTGAAGGGAGGCCCATTAATTACAGCATGGGGTGTTCACTGCACTTCGTTGGCGAAGACTGTTTCCTTCACCGTCGGCAGCAATTCATCGATGTTCTTGCTGGTGACCACCAGGATCGGCACGGTCACGGCCTTTTCCGGGGTGCCACCTTCAAGATGCGTGAACATGGCTTCGGCCGAACGCACGCCCATCAAATAGGGCTGCTGCATGCCGGACACCACCAATTCGCCCGACTTCAACAGCGGCACGAATTCCGGAATGCCGTCGAAGGCCGCAACAGCCACTTCACCGGTGCGACGCGCGGCCTTGATGGCGCGCAGCGCGCCGATCGCCGGCTGATCGGTCTGGATGAACATGCCCCGCATGTTGGGGTTGGCCGTCAGCATGTCCTGGCTGAACTTGAAGGTCTCGTCCGCCGTGTAGGATTGCATCTGCTGCAGGCCGGCATCGCCCGGCACGCCGCCGGCAACCATCGCATCGCGGAAGCCCTTGGTCCGGGCCTGGCCGTTCTTGCGCGCCTGGGAAATCGAGACGATACCGACGGTGCCGTCCTTCCAACCCTTTTCGGTGAGGATTTCGGCGAGCGCCTTGCCGACGCCGCTGGCGCCTTCATAATTGTCCGAGCTGATGAACGAGACATAGTCGCCGCTATTGGTGCCAATATCGGCAATGACGACCGGAATGTTGGCGGCCTTGGCGAGCTGCAGCACGCTGGGCGCCGTCGAGCTGTCGGTCGGCGAGATGACGATGCCGGCGACGCCACGCGCGATCGAATCCTGCGCGTTCTTCAGCTGCTCCTGCGCGCTGTTATGCGAATCGAGCGCCTGGAAGCCGTAGCCCTTGTCCTTGGCGACCTTCTCGACGCCCTTCGACAGATAGCGCCAGAACGGCAGGTCGAGACCCGGCGTCAGATAGACAATTTCCTTGCTCTCGGCGAAGGCCGGCACCGAAGCGCCGAAGGTCGCGGTGGCGGCAACGGCTGCGGCTGCAGCGATGCCGATGAATGAACGACGTTTCATAACTCAACTCCTCCCGGATATGCCGCGTTGAAGTGATTGCGGCGTTTGCTTGATGAAACTGATGGTTCGGTCGCTTGGCTCACGCGTCGTCGCCACCTCCCGCCCCACGGGCCGGTTTGCGCGAGGCATTGGCCGAGGTCGACAGAATGGAACGCGTGGTGGTGTAGATCCGGTCGAGGTGAAGACCGAAAGCCGCCAAGGTTGCCGCACGGTCGTGGCGCTCCAGCGCCTCGACGATAGCGACGTGTTCTTGATAGCTCTTCTTGATTGCGCCCGACCGCGCCATGACGCGGCGGCGATAATCCATCATGTAGGTGTAGAGGTCGGTCACCAAATCAGCGAGCAAGGGGTTGCCGCACGCCCGGTAGATGGTGACGTGAAATTCACGGTCGCAGATCAGGAACTGCACCGGATCGTCCGCGCAGTTCGCTTGCGCCGCGAGGGAGTTGCGCAAGCGCTCCAGCGCCTCGTCGGTGATGTACTCGGCCGCGTCGCTGACGACCTGGCGCTCGATCAGCATGCGCGTCGCATGGACGGTCTCGAGATCATAACTGTTAATGACCGCATGGCGCGCGACGCCAACATGAAATCCGCTGAGATCGGTGCTGATGATGCGCGTGCGCGCGCCTTGGCTCACCTCGATCACGCCGCGGGCCGCGAGAATCTGGATGGCGCCGCGCACGGTTTCGCGGCTGACATCGAGCGCCGTCGCCAGCTCCCGCTCGCTCGGCAATTCGTCGTCGATGTTGAGCACGCCGGAGGCGATGAGCGCCGCGATCTTATCGCTGATGATGTCCTTGGCCGTGCGCTTGGTGAGACTGCGGCGCAGATCCTTCGCCTCAGCCAACAACAGCCGGTTGCTATCGAACGTCATCATCGCAGTTGTCTTCCCAGAGAGGCCTTCGGCGGCGATTGATCTCGCCATCTTTAAACTGTATTGCTGGTCCAATAACCAGACCAGTTGAACCTAGAGGCTGGGTGGACGACCTGTCAAGGCAGCCCGCAAGATTCTTGGAAGAACGGAAATAACCCGTTATAAATCAAATAAATAAGAAAGATCGAGACACATGCTTCTGGGAGCGATCGCCGACGATCTGACCGGCGCCACCGACCTCGCCCTGACCCTCTCGCGCGGTGGGATGCGGGTGGTGCAATGGACCGGCGTGCCCCAGGGCCAGGTCGATTTGCGGGAGGTTGACGCCCTGGTCATCGCCCTGAAATCGCGCACCATTCCGGCCGGTGAGGCTGTCGCGCAATCGCTGACCGCAGCCCATGCATTGCGCGATCTGGGCGCCAGGCAGCTCTTCTTCAAATACTGCTCGACCTTCGATTCGACGAAGGACGGCAATATCGGGCCGGTCGCCGATGCGCTGCTCGATTTTGCCGACGCCCCGCTCACCATCGTCTGCCCCGCCTTCCCCACCAACAAGCGCACGATCTATCAGGGGCATCTCTTCGTCGGCGATCAGCTCCTCTCCGACAGCCCGATGAAGGATCATCCGCTGACGCCCATGCGCGACGCCAACCTCGTTCGCGTGCTGGGCGCACAGACCAAACGCAAGGTCGGCCTCGTGCCGCAGGCGGTCGTGGCGCAAGGTGCCGCTGCCGTCAAGGCCGCCTACGCCCAAGCGCAAAGCGACGGCATCAGCTATCTCGTCGTCGATGCGATCAGCGATGCCGATCTGCTGGCCATCGGTACCGCATCGGCCGATCTAGCGTTGATCACCGGTGGATCCGGTGTCGCCCTCGGCCTGCCGCAGAATTTCCGCGCACTGGGCCTGTTGCAAGACAATACCGGCGGAATGCGGACACCGGCACCGGCCGGCCGCGCGATCATCCTCGCCGGCTCCTGCTCGGCCATGACGCGCCAGCAGGTGGCGGCGGCCAAGACCGCCGGCTTGCCCTCGTTCCAGATCGATCCTCTGGCCATCGCTGCGGGCAAGCTGTCACCGGACGATGTCGTTGAATGGGTCGCAAGCCAGGACGCCAAGACACCGCTGGTCTATTCCAGTGCCGATCCTGCCGATGTCGCGACCGTCCAGGAGAAACTCGGCCGCGCCGCTGTCGGCGAGAGTATCGAGCATCTGCTGGGTGCCGTCGCCGCCCAGCTCGCCGACCAGGGCTTCACCCGCTTCCTGGTCGCCGGCGGCGAAACATCGGGCGCCGTCGTCGCAGCCCTTGGCGTCGAAGCGTTGCGTATCGGGCCTGAAATCGACCCCGGCGTGCCCTGGACCACCTCGCTCACCGGCCGCGGCTTGGCCTTGGCCCTGAAATCGGGCAATTTCGGTGCGCCTGATTTCTTCCTCAAAGCCTGGAACAAGCTGCCATGACCGCAATCATCAGCGAAGAAACCCGTCAGCGCGATGCCATCGTCAGGGTCGGCAAATCGATCTTCGATCGCGGCCTCACTTTCGGCTCCACCGGCAATATCAGCGTGAAGCTGGATGATGGCAGCATCCTCGCCACGCCGACCAATGCGTCGCTGGGCGATCTCGATCCGGCGCGGCTTTCGCATCTCGATCCGCAAGGCGAGCATCTCTCCGGCGACAAGCCGACCAAGGAGGCTTTCCTGCATCAATGCGTCTATTGCGCGCGCGGCGACGCCGGGGCTGTCGTGCATCTCCACTCGACGCATTCGGTGGCGGTGAGCATCCTCGCCGATGTCGATCCGGCAGACGTGCTGCCGCCGCTCACCGCCTATTACGTCATGCGCGTCGGCAAGTTGCCGCTCATTCCCTATTTCGCGCCGGGCGATCAGGCACTGGCCAAGGCTGTCGAAGTTGAAGCCGGCAGAGCGCATGCGGTCCTGCTCGCCAACCACGGCCCCGTCGTCGCCGGCAAATCCTTGGCCGAGGCGCAATATGCGACCGAGGAGTTGGAAGAGACCGCACGCATCTTCCTGATGCTGCAGGGTCATAAGCTGCGGCCTCTTACCCCCGAGCAGGTCGCCGAGCTGCGCGCCAGGTTCTAGGACGCCGCCTCGATCACTTTCCAATCTTCGGAGAAATCAACCTTGGCCGGCACATGCACCTGCTCGGTCCAGGCATAGAGGCACAGGAACGGCACCGCGCCCACCAAGGTCGCATGCACCTGGTTGGGTGGATTCCAGACGATGGCGCCGGCTTGCCTTTCGGCCCAACCATTGCCGCTGCCGAAACGCCACTGGCTGGGACCGGTCAACGGCACATAGAGCTCGGGCGCCGGATGATGGTGATCGCGGTAGAGCGTCCCCGGCGTGATCAAAAAGAAACCAAGATCGAAATCGCATGCCCAATCCGGATCGGCGCCCGCCATCAGACTGGCATAGGCATGGGCTTTCGGAAAATGCGGGCCGATGGTGTCGGCGGCATAACCCCGGTAACTCTCCCAATGCAGACCGGCGTTAGCGAGTGCGCGGGCTAGCGGTGCCGCCGTATCGATCTCGATGGCCGCCAGCGCTTCAGCGAGGCCACCGCAGAGCGGCGCGTTGGCCGGTCGTTGCAACGAGCTGCCGCGCCGATCACGCAGGCCCGCCATACGCGACCGCACCTTGGCGACGCCTGCATGCGTCTTGTCGAGCGTCGCCAGAAATCGGTCGATCTCAAGCCAAAGCTGTTCAGAGGAAGTCATGCCACCGCCCCGTGGAAGGAGAACAGAGACTACCGCCAACCCGCCGAAAAAAGAAAGGCCCGGGACCTGAAACGGTCCCGGGCCGGAGGCAGGGCTGAGGTAGTGCACTCTCCACTCGTCATGCCCGGGTCAAGCCCGGGGATGACATTGAAGGTTCGGATATGCCGAGAATCCTCGAAACGCCTTAGAAGTCGAAATTGCCAATGTTTTCCTTGGTGAAGGTATAGGGCTGGCCGAGCAGCACTTCGCTGCCGTTGATCACCTGCAGCTCGCCCAGCTTGCCGGCCTTGACCGAGGTGGCGCCGGGTTTGAGATCGCCATCGATCGCCGCACGCAGCACATACATCGCGGCGTAACCCAGATCGACCGGGTTCCACAGCACGACCGATTTCACGCAATCCTTCTCGACATAGGGCTTCATCGCATTCGGTGTCGCGAGACCCACGACCGCGATGCTGCCGCATTTGCCGCCTTGGCTGACTGCTTCGGCCGAGGCCGGGGTCGCGACGCTGGTCATGCCGAAGATGCCCTTGAGCTCATCGCCGTATTTGTTGATGAGCGTCGTCGCCTGGTTGAAGGAGAGCACGTTGTCTTCTTGCGCCTCGACCGTCTCCAGCCACTTCATCTTGGGGTGGCATTGGGCCTGATAGGCGGCCATCTCGGCAATCCAGCGCGCCTGGTTCGGCGTGGTGAAGGTCGAGGTGACGATGGCAAACGCGGCTTCTTCGCCCGCTTCCTTGGCCATGTTGTCGATCATCGACTTGGCAATGCCGTTGAACTGCGCCTGGTTGACGAACCATTCGCGGGCATCGGGCGTCGAGTTGGCGTCATAGCCAACCACATGGATGCCCTTGGAGAGCGCCTTCTTCAACACCGGCGCAATCGCCACCGGGTCGTTGGCAGCAAAGAGGATGCCGTTGACGCCGCTGGTGATGTAATTGTCGAGGAAGGTGATCTGCTCATCGATATTGGCCTTGGTCGGGCCATCGGTCTTGGCGTCGACCGAACCAAGCTCTGTGGCTGCGTCCGCAATCCCCTTCGACGTCGCGTTGAAATAGCCGATGCCGATCAGTTTCGGCACGTCGACCACAGTGATCTTCTGTCCTTTGAGGTCCGGCGCAGCCGTGGGCTGGCCGCCATCATAAGGCATGGCGGCAGCGGCACCCGCCGCACCATCACAAGCCAAGGGACTTGTCGGCAGATCGTCGCCGCCGGTCCAGGCCGATTGCGCCATCGCGACACCGCCGCTCCCCACGGCCAACCCCAACGCCAGTATCATGGTCTTATACATGTTTGGCTCTCCTTGTCTTGGCATGGTGGTTATCTCGACGGCGAGATCCATGCCTTTTCCTCCCGGTCTCAGCCGTCGCCGTTTCGGCTCAGTAGATTTCCCAATAGAATGGCCGCGATCAGCACAACACCGATCACGACAATGGTTCCGTCGCCCTTGACCCCGCCAAGTGCCAGGCCGCTTTTGAGGGCCTGCATCAGGATGAGGCCCAGAAGGGTGCCGATGATCGTGCCCCTGCCGCCGAAGATGGAGGTGCCGCCGAGCACCACGGCGGTGATGACGTCAAGCTCCAGCCCGGTGCCCATGTCGGAACGCGTCGTCGAGACGCGCGAGACGAAGATGACGGCGGCAAGTCCAGCGACAAGGCCAGAGCCGGTATAGATGAGGAGCTTGGTGCGAGCGACATTGAGGCCCGAGAAGCGCGCCGCCACTTCATTGGCGCCGATGGCATAAGTGGTCCGGCCGAATGTGGTGAGGCCCAGCACAATCGCCGCCGCAATGGCGATGGCGAGCAGGAACCACAATTGCGTGGGCAGCCCCAGCACCTCGCCCTGCCCCAGCACGAAGAACCACTCAGGATAGCCACGCACGGAGCGTGCCTGGCTGATGCCTTCGGCAAGACCGCGATAGAGTGCCAGCGTGGCCAATGTGGCGATGAGCGGCGGCACATTGAACCGCGTGATGATGAGGCCGTTGCCGAGGCCCGCGATGCCACCCACCAGCACGGCCAGTGCCATGGCCAGCGGCAAAGGCAGGCCGAGCCCGTGCCAGAAGACGCCCAGCAAAATCGCGGCGAGGCCGAAGATCGATCCGACGGAGAGATCGATACCGCCCGTGACGATGACGAAGGTCATCGGCAAGGCTAGCAACCCGACCTCCGCCATCAGTCGCGCCTGGTTGAGCAGATTATCCGTCGTGAAGAACCGGTCGGATTGTTGCGCCAGCACGATGAGCGCGATCACCAGTAGCAGAAGCAGGATCGTTTCATGGCGCAGGAAGGAACGGATCGTCATTTCCCTTCCCCGCTCAACGCAGCCGCCGGCGCCGGGCCATGTCGGCCAGCACCGTCGCCAGAATGAAAAGTCCCTGCACGGCGCGCAGCCAATAGGCGGAAACATTGGTGAAAATGAGCGCCGAGCCGATCGCGGCAAAGAGAATGGCGGCCAATGTCGACCCGATGACCGTCCCCGTGCCGCCTAGGATGCTGACCCCTCCCACAACGGCGGCCGTGATGACGGTGAGCTCAAGATTGGGCGGCACGGTCGACTGGATGACCTGCAGCTGCGTCGCAAACAGCACAGCCGCGATCCCGGCGAAGAAGCCGTGAATCATGAAGACGCAGACGATGGACCGTTCGATCCGGATGCCGGTCACCCGCGCCGCATCCGGGTTGCCGCCAATGGCATAGATGGTCCGGCCAAAACCGCTATACCGCATCCACAGGGCGGCCAGGAGCGTGAGCGTCACCATGAAATAGATCGGGGCCGGCACCCCGAAGGGGCGGAACTGAGCCAGCATGAATTCCGGCGGCAGATTGTTGATCCAGGCCCCGGCCGTCGCACTGATGAGGCCGCCCTTGAGGACCGAAAGCATGCCGAGCGTCACCACGATCGATGGAATACGCACATAGGCAACGAGGAAGCCGACAAAGGCGTTGATCGCGACGCCGACCGCAAGGGGCGCCAGCCAGCAGACGATGATCGGATAGCCATTGACCGCCAGCGTCCCGGCAATCGTCGCCAGCACGCCGATCAACGAGCCCACCGAGACATCGATATTGCCGGAGATGATGACCAACGCCATGCCGATGGCGGCGACGGCGATATAGGCGTTGCCGGAAAAGATGCTGGTGAGATTGGAATTGCCAAGGAAGCGCGGATTGACGACGCCAACCACGACGAAAAGCAGAATGATGGCAGCAAGGATGATGGCCTCCTGCCCATTGGCTTCAACGAAGCCGAGCAGGCGGCGCGGAAAAGAGGGACGACTTTGCATGACGTCGAAGCTCATGCCGCTCCCTCCAAGCTCGATTGGCCGGCGGCCGTCATCGCGCTGCCCACGGCATCCGGCGTTGCATCGGCACGGTCGAATTCCGCCACGACAGCGCCGCCGCGCATGACCAGCACCCGGTCGCTCATGCCGAGCACTTCGGGAAGTTCGCTGGAAATCATCAGTACCGCCAGGCCTTGCCCGGCAAGCTTGCTCATCAAGGCATGGATCTCCGCCTTGGCGCCGACATCGATGCCGCGCGTCGGCTCATCCATGATGAGGACGCGCGGCTCCGTGGCGATCCATTTCGCCAGCACCACCTTCTGCTGATTACCGCCGGAGAGCTGCCGCACCAATTGCTCCGGCCCGCGCGCGCGAATGCCAAAGCGCGCGATGGATTCTCTAGCCAGCTGGCCTTCGCGCCGGCGATCGATCAACAGCAATCTGGCGAGACGGTCGATGATCGCGAGCGAGATGTTCTCGCGAATGGTCTGTGGCTTCACCAGCCCCTGCAGGCCGCGATCTTCCGGCACATAGGCGATGCCCAATGCGCGGGCGGCGGCGGGACTGTCGATCACGACGGGCTTGCCGTCCACCAGAATCTCGCCGGACGTTGCCGGCGTGATACCGAAGATGGTGAGCGCCGTCTCGGTTCGGCCCGAGCCGATCAGCCCGGCGATGCCGAGAATCTCACCTGCGCGCAGTGTCAAGCTGACATTCCGCACGATCTCGCGATGGCTGACATTGCGCAACTCCAGTACCGTCGCCCCGCGCGCCGTCTCGGTTTTCGGAAACAGCTGGTCGATCGAGCGGCCAACCATCATGGAAACGAGCGAGCCTTCCGTCACCTCGCCAATCGGCTTGGTGGCGATGAAAGCGCCATCCCGCAGAACGGTGACGCGGTCCGCCAGCGCGAAGATCTCCTGCATGCGGTGGCTGACATAGATGATGCCGACCCCCCGGTCGCGCAAACGACGCACGATGGTAAGGAGCTTCCTCGCATCGGAATCCGCCAGCGCCGCCGTCGGCTCATCCATGATCAGCAGGCGCGCTTCTTGCGACAAGGCCTTGGCGATCTCGACACGCTGCCGGTTGGCGACCGACAGCAGGCCGACCTTGGTATCGACATCGAGATCATGGCTGTCCAAGGAATCGAGCAACGCCCTGGCACCGGACCGCATCTTCGGCCAGTCGATGGCACCCCAGCGCGTGCGCGGGGCGTGCCCCAGATAGATGTTCTCGGCAACACTGAGTTCCGGAAACAGCAGCAGTTCCTGATAGACGGTGGCGATGCCGCGGCCACGCGCTTCGCGCGGCGATGCCAGCCGAACGGCTTCCCCCACCACGCGGAGCTCGCCTTCATCCGGATGCAGCACGCCGGAGATGATCTTGATCAGCGTCGATTTGCCGGCGCCGTTTTCACCGAGCAAGGCATGAACTTCGCCCGGCTGCACGTCGAAGCTGACATCCTTCAGCACCTTGAGATTGCCGAAGGATTTCGAAACTTGGCGGAGTTCGACGATGGCTGTCATGCCGGCAGCGCCTCACGCCATTTTTGACGGTAGGTACCGAGCGGCAGGTCAATCGCCGGCACAGGGCGGCTGAGCGGCGTCATCTTCTCGCCGGCAAGTTGCGCCGCGCCGCTGACCGTTCCGGTGGCGTCCTCCGATACCAGCAACTCAGCCGGCGCGCGCAGGGCGGCAAGGGCACCCAAATAGAGCTCATTGCCGGTCAGGCTGCCTTCGATCACCACCGGCCCCTGCGCCTTGATGAGGTCGAGGCAATAATCGGTCATGAGAGCGAGATAGAGACTGGCGCGGGCCGCATTTTCCCCCGCTCGCCGTGGCAGGGTCGCATGGGTGCCTTTGCCGGCGAACGGCCCGCCGAATTTTCCGACCGGCGGGACCAGCATGTCGCCATCGGCGATCACGGCCGCTGCATCGGCAAGTGCCGGCCGCAAAGCCGCCGCACCATTCGTCAGGCCCGCATATTCCCGGCCACCCATGAACGTGCAGACGGGAACCGGCTTCCCCAGGACATCGACATTGGCAAGACAGCTATTCTCCGGCAGGCCATCGACGGGCGCGCCGGCAGCCATGCAGACGACCCAGGTTCCGGTCGACGCAACCGCAAAGGGGGTCGTGCGCGACAGGCGATGGCGCAGGAAAGAGGCGCTGCTGTCATGGATTCCAACGCGCACCCGGCAATCGGCCGGCAAGCCGGTCGCAGCACAAATCTCCGGCAGGACCGGCCCCAGCACATCCTCAGCCTTGCGAAGCGGCGCGAAGAGATGCCGCCATCCCATGCGGTCGACAAAGCCGCTGAAATCGCCGGCGGCCGGTTGCCAAAGCCCGGTATGACATCCCAAGGACGTCACTTCACTGCTGGCAACACCGCTGAGGCGATAGCTCCAATATTGCGCATAAGGGAGGATGTACCGAACATGCGCGAACTGATCGGGGAACGTCGTTGCCTGCCAATAGATCTGGCGCCCCAGATTGAGCCCGCCCGCCATCGGCGGCGAGAAAGTCTCGGTGAAGGGCGAGGCCACGTCATCGTAACCGCTGCCTTCGATCGGCATCTCATAATCGAGCACCGGCAAGGCAAGTGCGCCGGCAGCATCGACCAAGGCACCGGCGGCGCCATGGGCGACCACGACGATATCGCCGATCCTTGCCTGCCGCGTGAGATCACGCAGGCCCCGCATCAGAAACGACCAGATGCCATCGACATCGATATGCGGATAAAGGCCGCCGGCCACGGCCCGATCCGGCGCGGACACGGTTTGCCGGATCTCGCCGTTTTCGACCAGCGACAGCTTCAGATTGGTCTTGCCGATATCAAAGACCGCAATGGCCATGGCGCCGCTGACCCTCAGCGCCCGCGATACCGATTGATCTCTCGAATGGAATGCAAAGCCGCCTGATTGCCGGCGACGTCGCGAAGCATCTTCATTGTGGCCTCCCCTGTCGAATTCAGGCCGGCGTCACCGCAGCATCGAAGACCCCTGGTCAGGCGACCGAGGCAGCCTTCAATGCGTGCGTAACGATGACCTCAATACCGGCATCTTCCAGCATCTTTTTCGTGCCGGATTCGATACCGTCGTCGGTGATCAAGGTATTGATCCGCTCCAGCGGGCAGAGAATGAGGCTGCCGCGGTTGCGGAACTTGCTGCTGTCGACCAGGACGATCACCTTTTCCGCCTGGCGGATGAGTTTCTGTTCGGCGCGGATGAGTAAGGGATCGGTCTGCATCAGCCCGTGCTGCGTGATCGCCCGTGCACCGAGAAAGACCTTTGACGCCACAAAGCGCTCGATCGCATCGTCTTCGAACGGGCTCAAAATCAGGCCTTGCTCGCGGAAGATCTCGCCACCCGGTAAGATCACGCGGGCCTGGCCGCGCTTGATGAGATATTCCGCGATCGGGAAGGAATTGGTGAGGACCTGCAGGTCGCGCCCGCCCATGAACTCGGTCATGGCATAGGTCGTCGTGCCGCCATCGATGATGATGGAATCGCCGGCATGACAAAGCTCGGCCGCCGCACGCGCGATCGCTCGCTTGGTCTCGCGGTGGCGCAATTGATTGGCATCGAATTTCGGCTCGGCCAATTCCGGAGCCCCATGCGTCGCCTGTGCGCCGCCACGCACACGCTTGATGCGGCCGGCCATGGCGAGATCCTGGATGTCGCGGGCGATCGTGGCGCGCGAGGCACCGAGGCGTGCCATCAGATCCGGCACCGACGCAAAGCCCTCGGCGGCGACGATCTCGCAGATCAGATGATGGCGCTGCTTCTGGATCATGGACGGCCTCAAAAGTGGCTATCTCCGAATAGCCGGATTCGTCTATCAGCGTCAAATGGAAATAATCAAATTCGCTCACGTATTAATCATTTTGCATCGCAAAAACCTCCCTGTTGCGACGCAAAGTGAGAGATTCATTTGACGACGGCGCCATTTGAGGCCTAATTCAGAGACCTGAATCTCGCTCGCTGGCAGAGGATGAGCGATTTTGACGATTTCGCAAGGGAGCCGCCGGTGACATCAGAAACTGTCATGCCTTCTCTCATTCCCTCCCTCTGGGACGACGCGAAAGCCAAGGGGATGGGTGAGCCGGAACTGCTGCTCTACCGCTCCAACCTGCTCGGCGCCGATCTGCGCATCACCAATTACGGCGGTGGCAACACCTCGGCCAAGGTGCAGGCCAAGGATCCCCTGACCGGCGAAACAGTGACCGTACTCTGGGTCAAGGGGTCGGGCGGCGATCTGGGCTCGATGAAGCTCGATGGCTTCTCGACGCTCTATCTGGAGAAGCTCGAAGGATTGAAGCGGCTCTATCGCGGGCTCGATGCGGAAGACGAGATGGTGGGTTACCTGCCCCATTGCACCTTCAACATGAATCCGCGTGCCGCCAGCATCGACACGCCGCTCCATGCCTTCATCCCTTACACACATGTCGACCACATGCATCCCGATGCGGTGATCGCCATTGCCGCCGCCGCGCGCAGCAAGGAGTTGACGGCGGAAGTCTTCGGGCCGGAGATCGGCTGGCTGCCCTGGCAGCGCCCCGGCTTCGACCTCGGCTTGAAGCTCGGTGAGATGGCGACGAAGCACCCGCAGCTCAAGGGCATCGTGCTGGCGGGTCACGGCCTCTTCACCTGGGGCGATACATCGAAGGCCTGCTACGACAACACATTGCGCGTCATCCGCATCGCGGATGCGTGGCTGAAGGAACGCACGGCAAAGGCCGCGATCTTCGGTGGGCCTGCGCTGTCGGCATTCGATCCGGCGCGGCGGCGCGAGATTGTGGCGGAACTGATGCCGGCCATCCGCGGCCGCATCGCGGCGGGGAAGCTCAAGGTCGGGCATTTCAACGATTCCCCCGCCGTCTTGGAATTTGTCTGCGCCAAGGATCTCAAAAAACTGGCCGAGCTCGGCACCTCCTGCCCCGATCATTTCCTGCGCACCAAGATCCGGCCGCTGGTGCTGGGTTTCGATGGCGATATCGAAAAGACGATCGCCGGCCTCGACGATGCGTTGAAGGCGTATCGGGCCGAATACGGCGCCTATTACGACCGCTGCAAACATGCGAACAGCCCGGCGCAGCGCGATCCTAATCCGATCGTCTATCTCATCCCCGGCATCGGCATGGTGACCTTCGCCACCGACAAGGCGACGGCCCGCATCGCTGGCGAGTTCTATGTGAATGCGATCAATGTCATGCGCGGCGCCAGCACGGTCGACACTTACGTCGGCCTCGATGAGCAGGAAGCCTTCGACATCGAATACTGGTTGCTCGAGGAAGCCAAGCTGCAGCGCATGCCCAAGGCCAAGAGCCTTGCCGGGCAGATTGCTTTCATCACCGGCGGTGCCGGCGGCATCGGCCGCGCCACGGCCGAGGCGTTGCTCAGCGAAGGCGCCTGCGTGGCGCTCGCCGATATCGATGCCGGCCGGCTCGAGCAGACGGTCAGCGAATTGGGCGGCAAGCATGGCAAGGACCGCGTCTGGGGCACGACCCTCGACGTGACCTCCGAGGATGCGGTGATCGGCGCTTTCGCCGCAACGGCGCGGCAATTCGGCGGGCTCGACATCCTGGTCTCGAATGCCGGCATCGCCTCGGCCTCGCCGATCGAGGAAACCAGCCTCGATCTGTGGCAGAAGAACATCGCGGTGCTGGCCACCGGCTATTTCCTGGTCAGCCGCGAGGCCTTCCGCCTGATGAAGGCGCAGAATGCCGGCGGCGGCATGGTGTTCATCGCCTCGAAGAATGCCATGGCGGCCTCGGTCAATGCCTCGGCCTATTGCACGGCGAAGGCCGCCGAAGTGCATCTGGCGCGCTGCCTCGCTTTGGAGGGCGCGCCGCTTGGCATCCGGGTCAATGTCGTCAATCCAGATGCCGTGCTGCGCGGCTCCAATATCTGGAGCGGCAACTGGCTGCAGGAACGGGCGGAGGCGTATAAGATCGAGACCGATCAGCTGGAGGAGCATTACCGGCAAAGGAGCCTGCTCAAATTGTCGGTTTACCCTGAGGATATCGCCGCGGCCGTCCGCTTCTTCTGCACCGATGCGCCGAAATCGACGGGCAACATCCTCAATGTGGATGCCGGCAATGCCGTGGCGTTCACGCGCTGAGATCCAGGGAGACGTCGCATGACCGAGATCTATCGCATCCAGGATTCCGATATCACTGCGCAGAACACCAAGGCGCTGCCTGCTTTGGAAGAAGATTACGATGCCCTGCGCCGGCGCCTCTCACGTGGCGGCAATGATATCGAAACGATCACCAACGCGGTGGCTGCTTTCGGCGTCGCCTTGCCGAGCTGGGGTGTCGGCACCGGCGGCACGCGCTTTGCCCGCTATCCCGGGATCGGCGAGCCGCGCCACCTCTTCGACAAGCTTGAGGATTGTGCCGTCATCAACCGACTGACGCGTGCCACCCCCACCGTCTCGCTGCACTTCCCCTGGGACAAGCCCAGCGACATCAAGGCGACGCGGCAATTCGCCGAGGAGCTGGGCCTTGGCTTCGATGCGGTCAACTCGAACACCTTCCAGGACGCCGCCGGGCAGAAGCTTTCCTACAAATTCGGCAGCCTCAGCCACACCGATGCGGCGACGCGTGCGCAGGCGGTGGCACACAACATCGACTGCATCGAACTCGGCAAGGCGCTGGGCTCGAAGGCGCTCACCGTCTGGGTCGGCGACGGCTCCAACTTCGCCGGCCAGCAGCATTTCACGCGGGCGCTGGAGCGCTACCTCGAGAGTGCCAAGGCGATCTATGCCGCCCTGCCCGCCGATTGGCACATGTATATCGAGCACAAGCTCTATGAGCCGGCCTTCTATTCGACCGTGATCGCCGATTGGGGCACGAATTATCTGGCGGCCACGCAATTGGGACCGAAGGCGCGCTGCCTGGTCGATCTCGGCCATCATGCGCCCAATACCAATATCGAGATGATCGTGGCGCGGCTCATCCAGTTCGGGAAGCTGGGCGGCTTCCATTTCAACGACAGCAAATATGGCGACGATGATCTCGACAGCGGCTCGGTCAATCCGTTCCAGTTGTTCCTGATCTTCAACGAGCTGGTCGACGCCGCCGATCGCGGTGCCTTCGATGTGGCGCCGGCCTATATGCTGGACCAGTCACACAACGTCACCGATCCCATTGAAAGCCTGATGTCGAGCGCCATGGAATTGCAGCGCCGCTACGCGCAAGCCATGCTGATCGACCGCGCGCGCCTGGAACAGGCGCAGGCGGAGAATGACGCGCTGATGGCCCTCGAAACCTTGAAGGCAGCCTTCAACACCGATGTGTCACCGATCCTCGGCATGGCGCGGCAGAGGAAGGGCGGCGCCATCGATCCGGTCGGCCTCTATCGCTGGTCGCAATATCGGCGACATAAGCAGAATGAACGCCCGGCGGCGGCGCGGCAGTCGGCGGGGATTGTTTAGAAAGATAGGAGCCCGCACCGCGAAAGGCTGTGACGGCACCCGTCACTTGGCGCCCCCCTCCCAACCCTCCCCCTGAAGGGAGAGGGCTTTCTCACCGAACTCGCACCGACCACCTCGTTCCAATTCCCTCTCCCTTCAGGGGGAGGGTTAGGGAGGGGGGTAGCGATGACTTTCTC
>JACPDN010000008.1 GCA_016183985.1 Pseudomonadota bacterium
CACATCGCCGATGAAGTAGCGCAGCGCCGGATACTTCTCAGGCGAGAGTTCCTGCTGCATCTCCCACTGCTTCAGCTCGTCGCGCGAAAAGACGATCAGCCGCTTCGGCTTCCAGTCCTTCAGCACCCGCCGGATGAACGCCTTCCCAAACGAACCCGTCCCGCCCGTCACCAGGATCGATTTCCCGTTCAGATCGGGAAGTTCCGTATCAAACATCGTGCTCACGCCCCAAAGAAAATCGCGGTGGAGTCGATCTCCTCGCGAAAAATCACATTACAGATCAATAAGTTACAAAAATGCCGCTGAAATAGCCAGCATCCCAAGCTCATTGCCAGACTGTTGCAGGGGGGTAACAGCAGCCCCGTCACCCTGTCAACCTGCCGTGGCAAGCTGCTGCGCCCTGATTTTATCGGCAATTTGGGCCGTCAGACGATTGTAAGATAGCCGTCAGGCCGCCCCGAAGACTGGCTCCAGGATGCCGGTATGACCGGTCTTCACGGCAAAGAGGCTACCGGCCAGCGGCGCTTTCCGTAGCGTCGCCGCATCGAGCCCCACCGTCGCCGTCGTGATGTAGAGCGTGTCGAGTGCATCGCCGGCGAAGGCGCAGGAGGTGACGAGCGGCACCGGCAGGCGAATCTCGCGATCGATCTTGCCGTTGGGCAGGAAGCGGGTCACGCGCCACCCTTCCCAATGGCAGATCCAGACGCCGCCTTGGGAATCGACCGTCATGCCGTCCGGCATGCCCTGCTCTTCCGAGAACTCGGTGAAGAGGCGCTGATTGGTGAGGGCGCCGGTTTTGGTATCGAGGTCATAGGCATAGACCTTGCGGATCATCGTGTCCGAGAAATAGAAGACACGTCCGTCGGGGCTGAAGCCCGGACCGTTGCCGCAGGCAAAGCCGCGATCCTGTACCTGGGTCTCGCCATCGGCACCCATCCGATAGATGCCGCCGATGGGCTCGGTCTCCCTGGTGTCCGAGGTGCAGAGCCACAGCCGCCCCTGGCGGTCGACCTTGCCGTCATTGAACATGGTGAGGGTCGGCCGGTCGTTGGGATCGAGCCATTTGGTGAGCTTGCGCGCCTTCACGTCGACCTTGAAAGCACCTTCGCGGCCGGTGAGGACGAAACCTTCCTTGGCGCGCACCAGCGTACCCATCGGCACGTCGAGATCGAGGTGCCACCGCTCCGCCGCCTTGGTCGCCGGATCGTAGACATGGACGTCCGGACCTTTGAGGTCGAGCCAATAGACGCGCCTGTCGACCGGATGCCAGAGGACCGATTCACCCAGAACGGCGGGAGTTTGGACGACGCATTGCGGTTCGGCAGCGGACATTGCGATTCCTTGGACCTAGGCAAATGGGGCAAATGGGGGCGGACGGGTGCGTCCGATTGTGACGATCCGGACAGCAATAGCAATGGCCGGAAAAGAAAAACGGCGGTGCCGATGGCACCGCCGTTCTTCATGGACCCTTCTTGAGGGGTATCAGCTGGCGAGCCGTGCCGGCTCCGCATTCGGCCTGCGTGCCGCCAAGCCGCGCTTCACCGTGCGGGCGGCGCCATCATCTGGCACCGGCATCGCGGTTTCACCGGAAAGCATGCGTTCAAGCTCGCGGCGCGCGCGCGCCAGGCGCGAACGCACGGTACCGATCGGACAGCCGCAGATCCTGGCCGTCTCTTCATAGGAGAGATCCTGGCCCACCACCAGCAACAGCACTTCGCGCTGGTCGGCATTGAGCCCATCCATGGCGCGGAACAGTTCTTTCAGCACCAGGACATGCTCCTGCCCCGGCGCCACGCTGGCAAGATTGGGCAGCAGGTCGTCATCGACCTCCACCAGGCGGCTACGCTGCCCGGCCCTGAGGTTGTTGACATGGATATTGCGCATAATGGTGAACAGCCAAGCCTTCAGGTTGGTGCCCATGGTATAGAGATCCTGCTTGCGCAAAGCGCGCAGCACCGTGTCGTTCACCAGATCGTCTGCCGTCTGGCGATTGCGAGTCAGCATGACCGCAAAAGCCTTCATGGCCGGCAGCAATGCGACGAGTTGGTTTTGGAAAGTATCGGCCATCGGTTGTCCTTTCGGTCGATTCAGTCGGGGTCCAAACGTCGTTTCAAAAAGAACGTGACGTCAGCACCGCCCAAAAACGGACGGCGCCCGCTTTCGAGTAATGCATGGGCAAAGGATGGGCCGGTCGGGGTGACAAGCCGAGCGACAAGACGGAGGAGAAGCTGTGACCTCCGACTTTTGTTTTAGGAATATCGTGCTGATCTGAGATTAATCGGTGACTTTGCCCCGGCCTGACGGGAACGCCTGGCGGATGAGCTCGATCAGCTTGGGATCGGCCGGCTCTTCGCAAGCCGCAAACAGGGTCTGGACCTGGCGTTCGAGCCAGCGGTCAAATGCCGGAGAAGTCAGGACTTTTTCATTGGAAGACAGCATGGCGGCCGACGATTCGGCCGCGGGTGAGGCATCGTTGGCCGCGGCCTCGCCGTTGCCATTCATCCCCATCCCCTTGCGACCGTCCTTCATAATCGACGTGAATTCCCTCTATTTAGGATCCCGAACGTCCAATCCGGGGCGCCCGATCTGAAATCTCACGATCCACCCGCATCTGCAGACCCCAGCCTTCAGATCCGCGTCTTAAGAAATGTGTCATGGAATTGCTAACGAGCGGTTGCTGCGGCGAGTTCCGCACTTATTCCCGCAAAGTGCCGCAGCGCCGCAGAAATCACGGGCGGGCGATGAATTGGCGCAACACCTGTTGGATGAGGGCGTGGTCGAGATCGGGCCGGGTCTCGAGGATGAAGCCGGCGGCACCGGCGCCCAGCATGGCGCCGAGGGGGTCGGCCCGCACCGCCTCGCCGGCCAGGTCGCTGGCGGCAGCGACCAGGCTGGGGGCCAGGGCATCGGTTTCTGCCGATTCCAGAGTCGTTTTCCCGGGAGTCGTTTTCGCAGATCTTGCACCCATGGCAAGGCGCGCGCAGCCCAAGGCGGCGATGGTGAGCAGCAAAGCAACGATGAGCAGCGCGGCCGGCTGCGACATCCACAGCACGAGCCAGTAATGGAGTGCCGCGAGGGCAACGCCGAAGGCGGCGAGGCCGAGGCAGCCAACCAACGCGAGGAGCACGACCCGCCGGACGACGCGATCGGTCACTCTATCCGTCAGGCGATCGATGGATCCCAACATGTCTCGGCCCCCATACCTACGACCTGCAGTGTCAGCGCTGTGTGAGTTTGCCCAGCAGAATGCCGATTCCAAACGCCACCAGCAGGCTGGTGAGCGGCCTTGCGGTGATCTGGTCTTCCAGCACATCGACGCCGGCGCCTATGCGGGCCTTGCCCGTATCCACCGCATCGTTGAGCTGCGTCTGGCCTTTCTTGGCCAGGAGCTTCGCAATGGTGGAGACATCTTCTTTGAGGGTGCCGAGGTCGTTCTTGAGGACGTCGAATTCCTTTTCCAGGCTGCGATCGGCCATAGCGACATTTCCTTCCTTCATGATTGACGGATTCCTTTCTGCTCTAGACGTAACCAGCGACCAGCGAGACCAGGAACAGCACGATGAAGATCAGAAACAGGATCTTCGCGATTCCGGTCGCGGCCTGCGAAATGCCGCCGAAGCCGAAAATGCCGGCGATGATGGCGACCACGAGAAAGATCACGGCCCAATAAAGCATGCTGTTTTTCCTCCTGCCGATAGACCACACCCAGACAGGCACGCTCGCTCGCGGCGCGCGCTGGCTCGATGATTTGCGATTGGTGGAAACAGGCGCCCGTCCCCCGGGAGTTCCCTTTGGAGCTCCGCCGTTGGGTCCGCGGGTCGCACCGCCTCGCTTCTGCAACAGGGAGCAGCAGACTCTTGGCGGGCGACCCGGCGGAACCCGGGCTGCCACGTAACCGGAAGGACGATCGCCGGGGTCAAGAGCGCCAGCCATCGGATCACATGGCTGACAAACAGTGACCGTTTGGGGGAAGGGTCACTGCGGCGATCGCGGGGTCGCTCCGGTTATATGGCGACCACGGGGACAAAACCCTCTACCCGGCATTTGGTTCCGGGTATTTTTTGGAGGGCTCAATGGCGCGCCGGCTTCTTGCCAACCTCTTCTGCCCGTTCCAATTCTTCGCCTTCCGGGCTGTCGATCGCGCGCTTGGCATCCCGCGCCTGGCGCTCCGTCCGCCTCTGATTCTGGGCTGATTGCTGCGCACCTGCATTGTATTGGCGCGCCGCGGTCCGATTGCCCTCGCCTTCGTTCCGCTGCCCGCTGCCCTGCTGGCGCTGCCGGTTCCCACTGCCCTGCTGCTGTCCCTGCTGCTTTTGGGGATCGCCCACGGTGTGGCCCTGCTCGTGCTTCTCACCCGGCACTTCCATCGGTGTCGCTTCAGGCGGTGTCTGGTTCGGATTCTTTGTCGGCATCTCCGTTCTCCTCACTCAAGGAATTGGTAAAACAAACGAAAGCGCGCGCCGAAGGTTCCGGCGCGCGCTTGCTCGTTCCGATTAAGCGATTGATTGTCGGTGTTTATCCACCCGTCATGCGCGGCAGCAGAAAGACCTCGCTGTCGGGCCTCAGGGGCTCGAGCCACCCTTCACGATAGATGAGCCCGTCGATGGAGACGGAGACACCCCGCTTGATCTGGTTTTGCAGGCCCGGATAGGTCTCACCTAGCCGGGCCAGCAATTCACCAACGTTCCTGGCCTCGATATCGACCTCCAGCTTGCCGCCGGTATGCGGCTTCAAAGAACCCCAGAGGACGACGCGCGCCATGCCTTACCTCAAGCAGCCTTCTTGCCGCCCGCTTTCTTCGCTTCCTCGATACCCTTGAGGACGCGCGGCGGCGAGAGCGGGATCTGCGTGAAGCGAACACCCGTCGCATCCGCCACTGCGTTGGCGATGGCGGCAAGCGGAGGCACGATCGAGGTTTCGCCCACACCACGGACACCGTAGGGGTGGCCGGGGTTGGGGATTTCCAAGATCTGCGTGTCGATCATCGGCAAATCCGAACAGACCGGGATGCGGTAGTCGAGGAAGCCCGCATTCTGCAAACGGCCATCCTTGCCATAGATGTATTCCTCGTTGAGCGCCCAGCCGATGCCCTGCACGGCACCGCCCTGGAACTGCCCTTCGACGTAAGACGGATGCACCGCCTTGCCGGCGTCCTGGATGACCGTGTAGCGCACGATCTGCGACCGGCCGGTTTCCGGATCGATCTCGACATCACAGATATGCGTGGCAAAGCTGACACCGGCGCCATCGGCCGAGTACTCGTGATGGCCGGCAATCGGACCGCCGGTCCCCGGCGAGGCCGCGGCGATTTCCTTCAAGGAGAGCGGCGCGAAGTTGCCGGCATTGGCGCCGGCGGGCTTGGCATAGCCCTTCTCCCAGGTCACGGCGTCTTCCGGAATGCCCCAAGTCGCTGCTGCGCGGGCGCAGAGCTTCTTCATGGCGTCGCGGGCGGCGAGGATGCAGGCCATGCCGGTCGCAAACGTCGTGCGGCTGCCGTCGGTGACGTCGTTGTAACCCAGCGACGAGGTGTCGGCGATGATGGCACGGACCTGGTCGTAGCCGATGCCCAGCTCCTCAGCCACCATCATGCACATCGAAGCGCGCGAGCCACCGATATCCGGCGAGCCCACCGAGACGGTGATCGAGCCGTCGATCGGGATATTGAGGGTGACGCAGGACTGGCCGCCGAAATTGAACCAGAAACCCGCCGCCATGCCGCGACCCTGGTTGGGGCCGAGCGGCGCCTTGAAATGCGGATGATTCTTGGCGGCTTCCAGCGTCGCACCCAGGCCGATCGGGCCATAAGTCGGGCCGTAGGACGATTTGGTGCCCTCGCGCGCCGCATTCTTGATGCGGAAGTCGATGGGCGCCATGCCGAGCTTGTGGGCCAGTTCCTCGATGACGCTTTCGACGGCGAAGTTCGCCATCGGCGCGCCCGGCGCACGATAGGAGATCGTCTTCGGGCGGTTCGCCACCACGTCATAGGCAACGGCCCGGACGTTATCGAGGTGGAACTGCGCGAAGGCGCTCATGCCGCCGAATTCCGCCGGCGAGCAACCCTGGAACGGGCCACCCTGGTAGCGGAACGTACCGTCGGCCGCGGTGATCATGCCATCCTTGGTGACGCCGATCTTGATGTCGATCGAGGTCGAGGCCGTGGGGCCGGAAGCCTTGAAGACTTCCTCGCGGGTCATGACGACCTTCACCGGGCGGTTGGCCTTGCGCGCGAGCGCCAGGGCCACCGGTTCGATGAAGACGGTCGTCTTGCCGCCGAAGCCGCCGCCGATTTCCGACTGCGTGACACGCAGACGCGCGATGTCGATGCCGAGCAGCTGTGAGCAGACGTCACGCACCATGTAATGGCCCTGGGTGCAGCACCACAGTTCGGCGCTGCCATCCGGGCCCATGCTGGCCAAGGCCGCATGCGGCTCGATATAGCCCTGATGCGCCGCTTCCGTCTTGAAGCTGCGCTCGACGATGATGTCGGCCTTTTTGAAGCCTTCCTCGACATCGCCATGGCCGAATTCGAAGCGGCGGGCGACGTTGGAGGGCTTCTTCGGCTTGGGATCGACGCCGTCGGTGAACATGTCCTTATGCAGCAACGGCGCATTCGGCTTCATCGCCTCGTCGACGTCGGTGACATGGGGCAAGACTTCGTAATCGACCTTGATCAGCTTCAAGGCAGCCCGCGCGATCGAGGCCGAGGTCGCGGCGACGGCCGCCACGGCATGGCCTTCATAGAACGCCTTCTCGCGCGCCATGACGTTGCACAGCGTGTCATAGAGACCGCCGCTGCCACCGGTATGATCGGGGAAGTCATCGCGGGTGATGACGGCTTTGACGCCGGCCAGCTTTTCCGCCTTCGATGTGTCGATCTTCTTGATGATCGCATGAGCATGCGGCGAGCGCAGGATGCGGCCCACCAGCTGGCCCGGGGCCGAAGCATCGGCGCCGAACCGGGCACGACCGGTCACCTTGTCGATACCGTCGGGACGCAAGGGACGCGTGCCGACGACGTTGAATTTGCGCTTGGATTCGGGTGCGTTATCGAGCGGCATGGTTCAGGCCCTCTTCTTCGCTGTGGCTTTGGATTTGGCTGACTTGCCGGACCGCATTTCCTTGGCGGCATCTTGGACCGCGCGGACGATCTTGTCGTAACCCGTGCAGCGGCAGAGGTTGCCGGCGAGGCCGAAGCGGATCTCCGTCTCGGTCGGATCCGGATTCTTCTCGAGCAGCGATTTTGCGGCAACGAGGATGCCTGGGGTACAGATGCCACACTGCAAGGCTGCGTGTTCCAGGAATTTCGACTGCAACGGATGCAGGCTCTCGCCATGCGCCATGCCTTCGATCGTGCCGATGTTGTGACCCTCGGCTTCCGCCCCGAGCACGAGGCACGAGCAGGTGAGGCGGCCATCGACGGTCACCGAACAGGCGCCGCAATCGCCCGTGCTGCAACCTTCCTTGGCGCCCGTAAGGCCCAAACGGTTACGCAGCACGTCGAGCAATGTCTCATCCGCTTCGCAGATGAATTCGACGGGATCGCCGTTGATCTTGGTATTGACTGTAATGCCGGACATCTAGATTTCCCCTGTCCTTACTTGCCACCAGCGCGTTTACGCGCGATGACGGCCGCACGGCGTGCGAGCACGCCGGCAACTTTGATGCGGAATTCGCGCGTGCCGCGCTTGTCGTCGATCGGGCTGCAGGCAGCCGAACAGGCTTCGGCCAGCGCATCGAGTGCGGCCTTGTCCATCTTCGTGCCGATGAGCGCCTTGGCGGCAGCCGGCACCAACCGCACGGTCGGGGCCACGGCACCCAGCGCCACGCGCGCCTTGGTGACGACGCCCTTGCCATCGAGCGTGATGCTCACGGCGCAGCCGACGACTGCAATGTCCATTTCCGTACGCGGGATGAAGCGCAGGTAAGCATCGCCCGACTTCGCCGGACGCGCCGGCAGATTGATGCTCTCGATGATCTCGCCTTTCTTGAGCGAGGTGCGGCCCGGGCCGACCGGGATTTCTTCGACCGCCACGGTGCGCTTGCCCTTGGGGCCGACGATCACCGCCTTGGCACCGGCAGCAACCAGCGCCGGAACCGAATCAGCGGCCGGCGAGGCGTTGCACAGATTGCCCGAAACGGTGCAGCGACCCTGGACCTGCTTGGAGCCGATGAGATTGGCGGCCTCGACCACGCCGGGCCAGGCCTTCTTCAGCGCCGCGTGCTCACCGAGCTCGGCACCGGACACGGCCGCGCCGATCTTGAACCCGCTTGCGGACTTCTTGATTTCCTTGGCGCCGCTGACGCCCTTGATGTCGACCAGCAGGTCGGGCTCGATGAAACCGGTCCGCAGGCGCACCAGCAGATCAGTACCGCCGGCGAGGATAAAGGCCTGGCCTTTTTCCTTGGCGAGCAACTGCGCAGCCGCCTTGAGGGTTGTAGGACGCTCGTATCTCATTCCTGGCTTCCTTTGGCTTGGATGGCACATCCGATCTACTCCGCCGAAGCACCTTTGCACAATACCCCTGGAGTTGAATGCCTTTTGGAAATGACCCCTCCGAAACACGGGGGAATGCTGCAGAAATCCTTTATTTGCGCAGCAAAGTCGCTGGTGCGGCACATGCGTCTTGGGTAAGCTCAAAAAAAAGCATCGGCCAATGTTTTGGCAGGTTTTTCGAGACGCAAGGGAGCGGAATGATCGTTCTGGTCATGGGCGTGAGCGGCAGTGGCAAGAGTACCATCGGCGCCGCCTTGGCTGCGGCCCTCGGCGCCGACTTTCTCGAGGCCGACAGCTTCCACTCCCCCGCCAATATCGCCAAGATGAAAAGCGGTATCCCACTTGAGGATGCCGATCGCTGGCCCTGGCTCGACGCCATCGGCGGCGCACTTGACCGTTCGGTCATGGAAAACCGCTCCGTCGTGCTCGCCTGCTCCGCCCTCAAAGCCAGCTACCGCGAAAGATTGCTGCCGATTGGGCGACGCCAGGGACGGGTCGTCTTCTTGAAAGGCGATGCTGGCCTCATCGGCGGCAGGCTATCCGGCCGCACCGGCCATTACATGCCCCCCGCTCTCCTCCCCAGCCAATTCGCCACATTGGAAGCGCCCGATGAGGCGATCATCATCGACATCGCCCAGGAGCCCGAGGAGATTCTGGAGGAGATATTGGCGCGGCTGTCTCGCTAACGCGCCCCCTCTCCCCCACCCTCCCCCACGTTGGGGGGAGGGGGTCTTACCGAGTGCGCAATGACAGGTGGGCCAGACTGGCTAGAGTCCCCTCCCCCCAACGTGGGGGAGGGTTAGGGAGAGGGGGTATTGCATCAATTTCGTCGTCACGACGAGACAGCTACCTAACCCGCCTTCTTCTGCCGCCCATAGACCAGCAGCATCGAGATGATGACGGCGCCATAGATCAGCTGCCGCCCGGCTTCGTCGATCTTCATCACCGATAGCATGGATTGCAGCAGGGTGATGAGGATGACCCCGGCGATGGTGCCCACATAGGAACCGCGCCCGCCCAGGATATTGGTGCCGCCAAGAACCACCGCGGCAACAGCCGGCAGCAGATAGGGATCGCCCATGCCCTGATAGGCCTTGGTCGAATAGCCGGCGAGCAGCACGCCGGCTGCAGCCGAAAGCCCGCCCGACGCCATGAAAGCCAGCATCATCACCCGCTGCGTGGGCAGGCCCGATAGATAGGCCGCCCGCTCGCGGTTGCCGATGGCATAGACGGCGCGGCCGAAGGTCGTGCGCGTGAGGATAAAGATGGCAATCGCCGCGACCACGCCCCAGACGAACAGCGCGTTGGGGATGTTTAGGATGGTGCGGCCCGTGGCGATGAAATGCATCGTGTCGGTCGCATGATCCTGCGGCGCGAAGCCGCCGGTCCACAGCACCATCAGGCCTTGCGCCACCGCATTGACGCCCAGCGTGAAGATCATCGAAGGGACGCGCAGATAAGCGATGCCGATGCCGCTCACCAGCCCCATGCCCATGCCACACAGGATGCCGAAGGGAATGGCGAGTGCCGCCCCCATCGGACCCCAGCCGGCAGCGGCCGTCGACATCATGCCGCCCACCGTCACCACCCATGGCACGGAGAGATCAATCTGCCCGAGCAGAATGACCAGCATCATGCCGGTGGCGATCAGCCCCAAGAACGACGCCACCTGCAATTGCTGCAGCAGGTATTCCGGCGACAGAAAGCTCGACGAATAGAGGCTGCCGAGCAGCAGCAGCAGGATGATGCAGCCGAAAGCAGCCAGCACCGGCTTGTCGAGACGCGTCACGAAATCGGGCAAGGTACGGGTCATGTGAGCGTCAGCCGAAAAGATCGAGGCGGTTTTTGAGGCGCAGCAACCTGAACGAACCCAGGGTCACCGCAAGGAGCAAGATGACCCCCTGGAACAAGGGCTGCCACAGCGGGTCGAAATCGAAGACGAAGAGCAGATCGCCGATCGTGCGCAGCACGAAGGCGCCGAAGATGGCGCCGATGGCGCTGCCCGCCCCGCCGAACAGCGAGACGCCGCCGATGACCACGGCAGCAATCGAGTTCAGCGTGTAAGATCCACCGATCGACGCCGAGGCTTCGCCGGAATAGGTGATGAAGGTCAGCATCAGGCCGCCGCAAGCCGAGAGCAAGCCGGAAACCGCATAGGCGGTGAAGCGCGCCTTGTCGATGGAAACACCGGACATGTACGCCGCCGGTTCCGATGAGCCGATGGCATAGATGGCCCGGCCCACTTCCGAGCGCCGCAGCGGCACCCAGACGAGAGCCACGATGCCGAGCAGCACCAGCAAGGATGTCGGCACGCCCCCCACTTGGTCAGTCAGCGCATCGGCAAGGTCAGAATTGACGTCGCCGCCGGGCACGGGCCGCAGCCACAGCGCCACGCCATAGAACATGGCGCCGGTCGCCAGCGTCGTGACGATCGGCTGCAACCGCCCATAGATGACGATGGCGCCATTGAGTGCGCCACACAGCACGCCTGCACCCAGCACGCAGATGATGCCAAGCGTCGTCTGGCCCGTATCGCCCACCACCACCTGTGAAGCAAGGCAATTGGCCAGCACGAAGATCATGCCGACGGAGAGATCGATGCCGGCGGTCAGCACAACGAGAGTCTGCGCCATGGCGACGAGGGCCAGCAGCACACCCTTATTGGCGGCGGTCATCACCACCATGGGGCTGAAGCCGGCACTGTGATTGCCGGTATAGACGCCGAACATGATGACGAAGACGGCGAAGGCCAGCAGCGTGCCCTTGTGCTCGGCCAGCCAATAGCGGAAATCACCCAATTTGCCGCTCCCCTGCTTGCGTCTCATTGATGCTGAAGGCGCTGCTCACCAGCGCATGCTCGGTGATCTCGGCGCCTTTCAGCTCACGCACGATGCTGCCATCATACATCACCAGCACCCGGTCGCAGCAGCCGATCAGCTCGTCGTAATCGGTCGAATAAAACAGGATCGTGGCGCCTTCGTCGGCAAGCTTCCTGAGCAGCTGATAGATTTCCTGCTTGGTGCCGACATCGATGCCGCGCGTCGGGTCATTGAGCAGGATAATCTTCGGCCCGATCATGAGCCATTTGGCGATCACGACCTTCTGCTGATTGCCGCCCGAAAGTGCCCCCACCGGAATGTCGAGATTGGCCGCCTTGATGGCGAGCAGTTTGACCATCCGGTCGACTTCATCCTTCTCGCGCTGCCGGTCGATGATCCCAGCCTTGGCCAGCGAATCGAGCGCCGGCAGCGTGAGATTGTCCTTGACCGACATGGGCAGCATCAGCCCCTCTGTCTTGCGATCCTCCGGGATGAGCGCCATGCCCGTGGCCCCTGCCTTGGCGGCGCGCGGGTTCTTAAGGTTCCGCACCTCGCCACCCACAGCGATATCGCCGCTGACACCACGCAACACGCCAAAGAGCGCCAGGAGCAATTCGCGCTGCCCCTGCCCGTCGAGGCCGCCTAGCCCCACAATTTCGCCCGGCCGCGCCTTGAAGGAAATATCGTTAAGTCGCTGGCTCCAGGCGAGGTTTGTCACTTCCAGTGACGGCGCCCCCGCCTTCCCATCTGCAGGTTTCGCTGGAAAGACGTGGCTGTATTCGCGCCCGATCATCATCTCGATGACCTCGCCCCGCGACTTCGAGCCTTGGAGGTAGCTCGCCACATGCCGCCCGTTGCGAAAGACCGAGCAATCGTCGGCGAGCTCGTCGATTTCCTGCATGCGGTGCGAGATATAGAGCAGCGCCAGCCCTTCGCTGCGCAACCGCTTCAGCACCGTGAAGACCTTGGCGACATCGCCGGCGGTCAGGGCCGAGGTCGCCTCGTCGAGAATGAGGATGCGGGGCTTGCGCCCCAGGGCCTTTGCGATCTCCACCATCTGCCGGCGCGACAGCGGCAGATCCTTCACCAGTGCCAATGGATGAATGTCTTCTGCACCGGCCCGCGCCAGCGCCTCTTCGGCAAAACGCCGCTGCGCCTTGCGGTCGATGAGGCCGAAGCGCTTGGGCGCCCCGCTGATCGCGATGTTATCCGCGACCGACAGATCGGGAATGAGCGACAGTTCCTGGAAGATGCAGACGATGCCCGCGGCATTCGCAGCCTTCGGTGTCGCAAACCGCATCTCAGTCCCGTCGAGGCGCATGATGCCGTGATCCGGCTGCACCACGCCCGACATGATCTTGATGAGCGTCGACTTCCCCGCCCCATTCTCGCCCAGCACCGCATGGATGCGCCCGGATTCGACCGTGAGCTGCGCATCCTCAAGCGCCCGCACACCGCCGTAAGCCTTGGCGATGTTGCGCATCTCGAACAGCGGGATGCCGTCACTCATTGGTTAGCTTCCCCGAAAAGGCGACCGCTATCCGACCGGAATCGGATAGCGGTCCCAACAATCGTCAATCGGTTACTGATCCGTTTCCGACTGACCCATGATTTCCTGCGCCGAGAAGTTGATGCCGCAGGTCGGGAAGGAATTGCCGACGAAGAAATTGTCGGACTGATCCTTGTAGAAGTTCTCGCCATCCTTGAAGTTCGGATCTTCGGCCGTGGCAAGTGGCAGGCGCACCGATTGCGGCACGATCTCGCCTTCGAGCGCCGCGATCGCGGTCTTGATGGCGACCGCCACCTGGGCCGGACCCGTGCCGCCGGAGGCGCATTTCAGACCATCACCGGCATGTTCCGCACAGAGTTTGCGGAAGCCGTTTTCCGTTTCGCCGCCAACCGGCACGAAGGGATGACCCGCATCCATCAGCGCGCGCACGGTGCCGGTCGAACCGCCCTGCACCGTCACGCCGACGAACTTCTTGTGGACCGCGATGGCGTCGGCCGCCACTTTCTGCGCGGTGCCGTCATCCCATTTGCCGACCACTTCGACGGTTTCCCAATTCTTGCCCGAGGCTTTCAAGACTTCCTGGATGCCGTCATGGCGGTCGCGGTCGACCGAGGTGCCTTCGACACCGCGGACTTCCAGCACCTTGCCGCCGTCCGGAATGTTCTTCACCAGCCAGTTGGCCCAATACTCGCCAAGGCCCTTCTGGTCGACGTTGACGTTGATCGCCTCGTCGGTGTCGAGCGTGTTATCGAAGGCGACCAGCACGACGCCGGCCTTTTTCGCGCGCTTGATCACCGGGGTGAAGGCCGCCGGGTTCTGCGCATTGACGACGATGGCGTCGTAACCCGAGGCGATAAAATTATCGACCGCCGCCAGCTGCGCCGCGAGGTCTTCACCGGTCGAGACGACCTTGAATTCCTTCAGCTTCGCCTTGACGTCCGGCTGCTCGGCATAGGCCTTGGCGGTCTTGATCATCTGGATACGCCAGGTATTGCCGATGAAGCCGTTCGCCAGCGCGATGCGGTACGGGCCTTCCTTCTTCGGGAACTGGAAGTATTTCGTGTCCTTGGTCCAGGGAGCAAAGCATTCCGGCTCGGCTCCGGGACCGGAGACGACTTCCTGGGCGATGGTAGCGGTAGCAAAAGATGTGGTGAGAGCGGTAGCGGCCAGCAGCTTCAGCGCATGCCGAAGGCGCGACCGCCGGAATTTCGGCGCGAACATTTGAACCTCCCAATGGTCATTCGTGATTGAATTCCCAAACCCGGGCGGATGGGGGCGATCATGTCGCCCGATTTTCCTGGTCCACGCCGGCAATCTATGGATAATAGGAAATGACAGCGCTGTCAATTGGCCCGATTGCCTAGTAATTGGGCGGGAGGCTAGGTTGCCGCGGCAGAAGACGGAACGATTCGGCCACAAGAAGCCGCGCGTAACCAAGCCGTCGCAGGGGAGGTTTTCATGCGCAGAAAGCGCAGCACGCTGGCCGATGTCGCCAGCCTAGCCGGTGTCAGTGCTGTAACGGTGTCGCGTGCGTTGCGACGTCCGGATATGGTCTCGGCAAAACTGCATGACCGCATTCAAGCGGCCGTGCGCGAATTGGCTTACGTGCCCGATGTCGCAGCGAGCCGCCTCGCATCCAATCGCACGCATACGATTGGCGTCATCGTCTCGTCGCTCACCAACGGTGTGTTTGCCGATTACATCAACGCGCTGCATGACAACCTGCTGCCAGCGGGCTATCAGGTGCTCATTCTCTCGACGCGCTATTCCGAAGCCGAGGAAGAAAAGGCGATCGCCACCCTGCTCGGCCAGCACCCGGAAGCGATCATCATCGTCGGCGTCGATCAATCGGAACATGCGCGCCGCCTGTTGGAAAGCTCCGGCGTGCCGGTGGTGCAGACCTTCCAGCTCACCGACAACCCGATCGATATCAATCTGGGTCTTGATCAGGAACAGGGTGCCTATGAAGCGACCAAGGCGCTGATCGATCTCGGCCACACACGCGTCGGTGTCATCGCCTCCCGCCTCGATGCCCGCGCCCGTGCCCGTCTCGAAGGCTATTCCCACGCCATGCGCGAAGCTGGCCTCGACGACACGAAATGGCGCGCGACGACGCCGGAACAGACCACGGTGATGGCCGGCAGCAGACTGCTCGGCGACCTCATCAAGGCCGGCAACCAGCCCGAAGCCGTCTTCTGCTGTGACGACCTGCTGGCCCTGGGCGTGCTCTTCGAATGCCAGCGTCGCGGCATCAAGGTGCCGAACCAGATGTCGATCATCGGCTACAACAACCTGGAATTCGCGGCGAGTGCCGAACCGCCGCTCGCCACCGTCGCAACGCCCCGCTACGAAATGGGCCGGATGGCGGCCGAAATCGTGCGCAAGATCATCGAATCCGGCGAACGGCCACCAAACAATAAAATCGATGTGGGCTACACCCTGGAACTCAGGGGCAGCGTCGGCAGACGCCGCGCTTAGAAGCCGACCGTCAGGTTGATATTGGCGAATTCCGTGTCGTCGTCCTGGCCTTCGAATTCTTCCGTGCGGTAGGTGAAACCGGCGTCGAGTTTCACATTGCCCGACCAGAACAGGGAAACGCCGCCGACGAGATCGCCGACGAAGTGTTCCTTGTCGACGCTGCGGCTGTCGCGCCAGGTATTGCCGTCGAGGAAGATGTTTTGTGCCACCGCGCGGCCTTGCGCGCCGACATAGAAATAGAAGCCGAACGGATCTTCGAGATAATCGGCGTTGAAATAGCTGGTACCGGAAAGCGAGGGGCGGATGCGGTTGGGGCCGTAATCGGCCTCTAAGTTGCGCCCGAAGCGCAGCATGGTGCCGACCTCGCCATAGGTCATGACATTGCCGAGCGTCACCCCCGCTTCCGGGATGGCGTCGACCGCGAAGCCGCTGCCGAGCGGCTGGATGAAGCGGTATTTGCGCTCATAGGTCAGCATGATGCCGGGCTCGTTATGGATCTGCCGGTCCCAGCCATTCGCGGAATCGATGCCGATGAACTGATGCCAGTCATTCTGAACGGGGCGCCCTTGCGCCGCGGGACCGACGATGCCGGCGAGGAGTTCCAGATGATCGAGCCGCCGCCGGTCGGTGTCCTGGATGAGGCTGACGCCGCCATAGGCCCAACCGGCATAGGGCCGGTCATCAGGATCGGGATCCTCGGTGCTGGTATCCTCGGGGGTGAAGATGCTCTGCCCGAAGATCACCTGATAGCGCCGCGAAACCTCGGCCCCGGTATCGAACAGGCCGATCGCGGACATGCCGTCGAAGGGGGCGGCCCAGCCGCTCTCCGGCGCCACATCGGGCCCTAGATAATTGAATTCGAAACCCTGCGTGTAGGCCTGATCGTCGTCGGAATAGATCGAATCATTCTCTTCGGTCAGCGTGACGCGCCCGAGATCGTCCGCCAAGGCCGGTGCGGCGGCGATCGAGAGACTGAGCGGCGGCAGGATGCGGCAGAGCGCGGAAAGCTTATTGAACATGATTTTCCGAACGGAATCGAACTGGCAGCGGAAACATGCGCGCCCCTTCGAAAGTTCCGCGCAATCCGTCAGCTGCCTGTCAAGAAAACGGCGAGCCAGGCTGAAAAGCAAATCACGTCAATGTGTTGCGATCCCAGCGGTCACTCGGCATGCGGCGACTGCACCAAAGGTGCCGAATGATGCACCGTATCCTTCTTGGCGAATTTCCGCACCACCACATAGAAGGCCGGCGTGAAGATGAGGCCGAAGAAGGTGACGCCGATCATGCCATAGAAGACGGCAGTACCGAGCGACTGGCGCATCTCGGCGCCCGCCCCCTTGGCAATTACCAGCGGCAACACGCCGAGGATGAAAGCGAAGGAGGTCATCAAGATCGGCCTGAGGCGCGTCTGCGCGGCATCGGTCGCGGCCCTGAAGCGATCGGCGCCGTCCTCTTCCGCCTGCTTGGCAAATTCGACGATGAGGATGGCGTTCTTGGCGGCCAAGCCGATCAGCACGACGAAGCCGACCTGCGCCAGGATATTGACCTCGATGTGCCGGAAGAGCAGCCCGCTCACCGCGGCCAGCAGGCACATGGGTACGATCAGCACGACCGAGAGCGGCAGCGACCAGCTCTCATATTGCGCGGCGAGCACCAGGAAGACGAAGACCACGGCCGCCGCGAAGACCAGTAGACCGGTATTGCCGGCAAGCTTCTGCTGATAGGCAAGCTCGGTCCATTCGAAGCCGAAACCATCCGGCAGGTTTTCGGCCGCGATCTCCTCCATGCGCTGCAGGCCATAGCCCGCCGAGAAGCCGGGCTTGGTGCTGCCCTGCACTTCGACCGCCTGATAGAGATTGTAGCGCGGCACGCGATAGGGCCCGGTCACGTCGTTGAAAGCAGCGACCGAGCCCAGCGGCACCATGTCGCCATTGGCATTGCGCGTCTTCAAATTCGCAATGTCGTGCAGATCCTGCCGGAAGGCGCCATCGGCTTGCGCGGTCACACGGTAGGTGCGGCCGAGGTAATTGAACTCGTTGACGAAGCTGGAACCGACATAGACCTCGAGCGTCTTGAACACCTGATCGGCCGAGACGCCCAGCATCTCGGCTTTCGCGCGGTCGATATCGGCAAAGATCTTCGGCGTCTTGGTGTTGAAGAGCGAGAACACGCCCATCAATCCCGGATCCTGATTGGCGCTGGCGATGATGCCGTGCATCGCCTCTTCCAGCGCATGCAGCCCACGCCCGCGACGGTCTTGCAGCATCATCTTGAAGCCGCCGGCATTGCCGATGCCGCGCACCGGCGGCGGTGCGATGACGATGATGAAGGCGCCCTGCACGGCGCTCAAATTCTTCTGCAGCTTCTGGATCATCGCATCGGCGCTCAAGCCCCGTGCCGCGCGTTCCGGGAAGGGCAGCATCGGCACGAAGATGGCGCCGGCATTGGGGGCGTTGGTGAAAGTGGCGCCGTCGAAGCCGGCGAACTGCACGGCATGCGCCACACCTTCGGTCCCCTGGATGATCTTCGCCGCCTGCCGGATCAACGCATCGGTCCGTTCCAGCGATGACCCCGGCGGCAATTGCAGGACGGTGATGAGATAGCCCTGATCCTGCTGCGGGATGAAACCGGTGGGCGCGCGGTTGAACTGCCAGCCGGTGAGGGCAATGAGGCCGGCATAGACCACGAGCATCACGATGGAGAGCCGCACCAGGCGCCGCGTGAGGGAGCCATAGCCGCCCGAGAGCCGGTCGAAGACATTGTTGAAGCCGCCGAAGAAACCACGGATACCACGGGTGATGATGTTGCCGCGCGGCGGGCTGTGGTCATGCGGCTTGAACAGCACTGCGCAAAGCGCCGGCGACAATGTCAGCGAAACAAAGCAGGAGATGACGGTCGCGGCCGCAATGGTGACGGCAAACTGCCGGAAGAACTGGCCAGAAATGCCGGTGATGAAGGCGGCCGGCACGAAGACCGCCGTGAGCACCAAGGCAATGGCGATGAGGGCGCCACCCACTTCATCCATGGTGCGCTTGGTAGCCTCGCGGGGGGCGAGCCCCAAGCGCAGATTGCGCTCGACATTCTCGACGACGACGATGGCGTCATCGACGACGATGCCGACCGCGAGCACCAGACCGAACAGCGACAAATTGTTGAGCGAATAGCCCATCGCCGCCAGCACCACGAAGGTGCCCACGAGCGAGACCGGAATGGCGACGATCGGAATGAGCGAGGCGCGCCAGCTCTGCAGGAACAAGATGACGACGATCACCACCAGGATGACGGCTTCGTAGATCGTCTTGATCACCTCATGCACCGATTCGGCGATGAATTCGGTGGGGTTGTAGACGATGCTGTGCTTCAGCCCCGTGGGGAAGCTCTTGGCGAGCTCGTCCATCGTCTTCAGCACGGTTTCGGCGGTGGCCAGCGCGTTCGATCCGGGCCGCTGGAAGATCAGCAGGGCGACCGCCTGCCGGTCGTCGAGATAGGAATTGGTGCTGTAATCCTGCGCGCCGATCTCGACGCGGCCGATATCGCGGATGCGGGTGATGGCGCCGTTGGGTTCCGACTTCACCACGATGTTGCCGAATTGCCGCGTGTCGGAGAGCCGTCCCAGCGTCTCGATATTGAGCTGGAAGGCGCCTGGCACCGGCACTGGCGGCTGGTTGAGGGCACCGGCTGCCACCTGCACGTTCTGCGCCTGCAGCGCCGTCACCACTTCGCTCGCCGTCAGATTGCGCGCGGCGATCTTTTCCGGGTCCAGCCAGACGCGCATCGAATAATCGCGCGCACCGAAGATGCGCACGTCGCCCACGCCGTCGAGGCGCGCCAGCACATCCTTGATCTGCAAGGTGGCATAGTTCGACATATAGAGCTGGTCGCGCGTCTTATCCGGCGAGGTGAGATGGATCACCATCATCAGATCCGGCGAATTCTTGCGCACGGTGACACCGATGCGCCGCACTTCTTCCGGCAGCCTCGGCTCCGCCGCCGAGACGCGGTTCTGCACCAGCACCTGGGCGATGTCGAGATTGGTGCCAAGCTTGAAGGTCGCCGTCACCACCAGATTGCCGTCGCCGGTCGCCTGCGACGTGAGGTACAGCATGTTCTCGACGCCGTTCACCTCCTGCTCCAGCGGCGTCGCCACGGTGTTGCTGACCACTTCAGCCGAGGCACCGGGATAGGAGGCACGGATTTCGATCGTCGGCGGCGCGATCTCCGGGTATTGCGCGACCGGCAAGGTGAAATAGGCAGCGGCACCCACCAGGGTGACGAAGACCGACAGCACAGTCGCAAAGATCGGGCGGTCGATGAAAAAATGCGAGAAGCGCATGGGTGTCGGCGCTCCTTAATTCTGCGGCTTTGCTTCGATCTTGCCGGGCGACGGTGCCACCTTGGCACCGGGGCGCGCCCTGAGCAGACCGTCGATGATGATCTGCTCATCGCCGGTCAGGCCCTCGCGGACCACGCGCAGCCCCTCGATCAGCGGGCCGGGGCGCACCACGCGCGGCTCCACCGTGCCATCTTCCTTCACCGTCATGACGATCTTCTGCGATTGGTCGGAGAGGATCGCCGTATCGGGGATCAGCACTGCGTCATAAGGATCCGAGCCCGGAATGCGGATGCGACCGAACTGGCCCGGCGTGATCAGGAGCTTCTCATTGGGGAAAACGGCGCGGGCGCGGATCGTGCCTGTCGTGCGGTCGACCTGATTGTTGACGAAATCCATGCGGCCCTCGAGCGGCCAGTCCTTTTCGTCGGTGAGATGGGCGGCGACCTTCAGCTTTTCATCGCGGGCGGAGGTGAGCCTGCCGGAAGCGGCGGCGCGCTGATAGGCCAGGAAATCCGCCTCGCTCACATCGAAGCTGAAATGGATGGGGTCGAGCGACACGATCGAGGCGAGTGGCATGGCACCGCCGCCATCGCCGCCGGTGATCAGATTGCCGACGCTCACCTGGTGATTGCCGATACGCCCCGACATGGGGGCGAGCACGCGGGTGAAGCTGAGATTGAGCTTGGCCGAAGCGATGGCGGCCTTGGCGACCTCCGCATCGGCCGCGGCGGACAGCATTTCCTGCTGCCGCTCGTCGAACGTGCTCTGCGAGACGAAATCGCTTTTCTTCAACTTGTCGGCGCGCGCCAGCTGCTGCTTGGCAAGATCGAAACGCGCCTGAGCGGAATTGAGCGCCGCCTGAGCCGAAGTGAGCGTGATCTCGAAGGGCCTGGGATCGACGACGAAAAGAAGATCGCCCTCCTTCACCATCTGGCCGTCGGTGAAGTGGATCGATTCCAGATAGCCGCTGACACGCGCACGGATCTCGACGGAATCGACCGGCTCGAACTGGCCGGTGAATTCGTCCCATTCCGTGATCTCTTTGACAAGCGGCTTCGCAACGGTGACTGGCGCCGGGGCGGCAGGTGCCGCCGCCTGCGCCATGCCGGTCCCTTGGTAATGCTGGAAGTAGTAGTAACCGCCGGCAAAGACGACAGCACCCACCAACAGGATGCCGACGATCCAGCGCGGATGATGCTGTCGCGGCTGATGCGGCGCTTGTGAGACATTTGCCGTCGAAGGTTCCGACGCGGACTCTGGCGGACTCGCTGGATCAGTCATCCCGTCCCCACCTTGTCTTATTGATTGCCCGCATCATCTCAAGCCGACAGCGCTTTCGTCAACGCCATGCAGCAATTCCATATTCCGATTGCGGGTAAGTGGGAGGGAGGAATGCGCCCCCAAGCCCGGGGCTCACGCTTATGCAAGACCGTGTAAGGGGCAATGCCTCAGAGCGTGCCGATATAATCGGGCTTTCCCAGAGGAACGCCTTTATGGCGCAGGATGTCGTAGGCAGTTGTCACGTGGAAGAAATAATTCGGCAGAGCGAAGTTCAGCAGGTAATCGGCACCAGTGAATGTGACCTCCCGCGATCGGAGCTTCAGGACGACCGTGCGCGCTTCAGCGCTGGCAAGATCGGCCTCGGTGACACTTTTCGCGAAGGCGATGGTCTTGTCGATGCGCGCATAAAGCTCGGCGAAACTGGTCTCGGTATCGGGAAAGCTTGGATTCTCCTTGGCCGATAGCCGCGCCGCGCAGCCCTTAGCGCTGTCAGAAGCAAGTTGCACCTGGCGGATCAAGTTATACATGTCGTCGTAAAGCCGCGCCTCCAGCAGCTCGGCCGGCGCCAAGCCCTTCTCGGCGGCGAAGGCTTCGCCCTTCTTCAGGATGGCGGTGAGACTCTCCAAGCCACGGATAAGCACGGGGACCGAGGCGCGATAGATCGAGAAAGACATGAATGACCTCCAAAAGCGGCGAATTGAGAGGATCGGGAAAGAATCGAGCAGGATCGGATGAGGTATTCCCCGAGAGGCTTGCCTATATCTCCAGGACCACGCGGCCTTGATAGGGGAAGGCTTCCACATGCCGGTGCGCCTCAACAAAATCGGTGAAGGCGAATTTGCGGTTGATGATCGGCCGCAGCTGACCCTTGGCCGTCATTTCGTTGATCTCCTTCAGGGCCGCGTTGACCGCCGGCCAGTTCGGCTTGATGCCAAGCTCGGCATGGCCGGTGAAATCAAGCAGTGAAAAGCGATGGAACTGCAGATGCTTGCGAAATGCCGCCCAGGCCGGAAAGGCCGCCCCGTTGCCGCCGTCAAGGCCGTAAAGGATCAGCTTGCCGCACGGTGCCGCAACATCGCCCAAGAGCGCCATCTGGTTGCCGCCACAGCCATCGACCACCACCTCGACACCCTTGGTATGGGTGAAATTGCCGACGGCAAGCGAGAGATCCTGCTCCTCGGTCAAGACAACCTTGTCGGCGCCGAGTTTCAAAAGAATGTCATGCGGCTCGGCACTCTTGGTCGCTGCCACCACATGGGCACCGAAGGCCTTGGCCATCTGTACCATGGCACCGCCGATGCAACGGCCGGCCTCGGTCACCAGCACGGTCTGGCCGGATTGCAGGTTGGCAAGATGCGCCAGCGCGAAATAGGCCGAAAGCAGCGGCGTGTAGTGGACGGCTGCTTCCGGCGCGGTGAAGGTGTTGCTGGCCGGATAGGTCGTCACCGCCTCGCGCGGCATCAGAACAAAATCGCCATAGGCCGGGTACTTATTAGGCGTGTGCGCCTTGAAGGTCGCAACCTTGTCACCTATCTCGAGGTCGGTTACACCCTCGCCCCTTTCCGCAACAACGCCCGCGACCTCCGATCCGATTCCGGCCGGCAGCTGCGTTTGTTCGGCTCCCAAATTCTGACGCCACAAGATGTCATCCCAACTGACACCAATTGCTTCCGATCGGATGAGGATTTCACCAGCGCCCGGCTTGGGCGTCGGGATCTCTTCCATCTCTAAGACATCTGCCTCCCCAAACTGGTGGAAGCGGATCATTCGGGACATGCTGAAACCTCTATCGGCGCCTAAGGACAGGCCTGGGGTGCCATTATGATGCAGTTCATATCTAATACCGACAAAGAGCCATAACTATTCACCCCGGTCGATAGTGCACATGCGCGATTCTGATGAGAATATTGGCAGTACGCGGCGATCCGGTCATTATTTTGCAGTGCAAATGCTGGACATTCCATGAACCGTAACGATCTGCGGCGTGTCGATTTCAATCTACTGGTCGTCTTTGAAACACTGATGCACGAGCGCAGTGTCACCAAAACGGCCGAGAAATTGTTCCTGGGGCAGCCTGCGATCAGCGCGGCGCTGGTGCGGTTGCGTACCCTCTTCAATGACGAACTCTTCGTGCGCACCGGCCGCGCCATGGAGCCGACCGCCCGCGCGACCGAGATTTTCGCGATGCTGTCGCCCGCCCTCGATTCCATCTCGACGGCCTTGAGCGCCTCGCAGGAATTCGACCCGGCGACCGCCACAAATGTCTTCCGCCTCGGCCTTTCCGACGATGTCGAGTTCAGCCTGCTGCCGCAGCTTTTGCGCCGCATCCGGGCCGAGGCACCGGGCGTCATCCTGGTCGTTCGCCGCGTCAATTACCTGCTCGCCCCCGGCATGCTCTCCTCAGGGGAAATCTCGGTGGCGGTGAGCTTTCTCGACGAGCTGCCGGCCAATGCCAAGAAGAAGACCGTGCGCCGCATCCGCGCCAAGTTGCTGCGTGCCGATGCCAAGCCCGGCAAGCTGACGCTCGATGAATATTGCCAGCGCCCGCATGCCATCGTCTCCTTCGCCGGCGATCTCAACGGTTATGTCGATAACGAGCTCGCCAAGATCGGCCGCTCGCGCCAGGTGGTGCTGGCCGTCCCGCAATTCAATGGCCTCGGCAGCCTGCTGGCCGGCACCGATATCCTCACAACGGTTCCGGATTATACCGCCCAGATCCTCGCGGCGAGCGGGGGCTTGCGCATCGAGGAACACCCGATGGAACTGCCGCCGGGTTCGCTCTCCATGGCTTGGCGCGGCGCCCAAGACAATGATCCGGCAGAGAAATGGCTGCGCTCGCGCATCTCCATGTTTGTCGGCGATGAGGAAACATCGGGCTAGGCTTCTGTTTTTCTTATCCCATCACTCCTGTCGATAATCATCTTCACCCCGTTCTATTCGCACCTGCGGCGATTGGTCCGCACATTGCCCGGATATTGGACCTCATAGTCTTTGGAGCCGGGTATGTATTTCCCTAAAAAATCTGGGTATATCGCTGTTGGCCTTTTGGCCCTCCTCGCCCTCAATGCCTGCGAAAAGCCCCAGGCAGCCGTGCAGGACCGCCCGCTGCCCCAGGTCAGCGTCGCCGAGGTCATTCAACGCCAGGTCAATGAATGGGATGAGGTGACGGGTCGCCTCGAGGCCCCGGAATCGGTCGTCATCCGCGCCCGCGTCTCCGGCTATATCGATAAAATCGCCTTCGAAGAAGGCGCCATGGTGAAAAAGGGCGATCTCCTCGTCCAGATCGATCCCCGCCCCTTCGCCGCTGAAGTGAAGCGGCTTGAAGCACAGCTGGCACAGGCCCGTGCCAGCCTCGATCGCGCCCAGAACGAAGCCAAGCGCGGCGAGGCCTTGCGCGCCGGCAAGATCATCGGCACCGAAGAAGCCGATGCCCGCAACAGCACGGCGGCCGAAGCCCGCGCCATCGTCGGTGCCACACAGGCCCAGCTCGACATCGCGCGGCTCAACCTCGGCTTCACCGAGATCCGCTCGCCGATCGACGGCCGCGTCAGCCGCGCCGACATGACGGTCGGCAACCTCGTTCAGGCCGATCAGAGCCGCCTCACCAGCGTGGTGTCGACCGACAAGGTCTATGCCTATTTCGACATCGACGAGAGCATCTACCTGAAATACGAGGATCTCACCCGCGCCGGCGCCATCGGCCAGGCGGCACCCGTACAGATGGCCTTGAGCAATGAAGAAGGCCATCCGCATCAGGGCCGCATGGATTTCCTCGACAACCAGGTCAATCCGCAGACCGGCACCATGCGCGGCCGTGCCATCTTCGACAACAAGGACGGCATCTTCACACCCGGCCTCTATGTGCGCCTGAAGCTGGTGGGTTCGGCCAATTACATGGCGAGCCTCGTCAACGATTCCGCCATCGGCACCGATCTCGGCAAGAAGTTCGTGCTCGTACTGGGGCCTGACAACAAGGTCGCCTATCGCAGCGTCGAATTGGGGCCGAAGCTTGACGGCCTGCGCATCATCCGTTCGGGTATCAAGGCCGGCGAGAAGATCGTCGTCAACGGACTGCAGCGCGCCCGCCCCGGCTCGGCCGTCAATGCCGAAACCGTGCCAATGGCTGACGACAAGACGCTGAGCAATCTCAATACCGCCGCCGGCAGCACACAGGTCGCTGAAAAGCCCGCCGAACCGGCAGATACGGCGAACTAAGGAAACTCACCCCATGAGCTTCTCGCAATTCTTCATCCAGCGGCCGATCTTTGCCGCGGTGCTGTCGCTGATCATCCTGATCGGCGGCGCCATCTCGTTGTTCCAATTGCCGATCAGCGAATACCCGGAAGTGGTGCCGCCGACCGTCGTCGTGCGCGCGACCTTCCCCGGCGCCAACCCGAAGGTCATCGGCGAAACCGTCGCTGCACCGCTCGAACAGGCGATCAACGGCGTCGAGAACATGCTCTATATGTCCTCGCAATCGACCGCCGATGGTAAAATGACTCTCACGGTCACGCTGGCTCTGGGCACCGATCTCGACACCGCCCAGGTCCAGGTGCAGAACCGCGTCACGCGCACGCTCCCTAAGTTGCCGGAAGAAGTGCAGCGCATCGGCATCACCGTCGACAAAGCCTCGCCCGACCTCACCATGGTCGTGCATCTGCTGTCGCCGGATAACCGCTATGACATGCTCTATCTGTCGAACTACGCGCTCCTCAATGTGAAGGACGAGCTCAGCCGCCTTGACGGTGTTGGAGACGTGCAGCTCTTCGGTCTTGGCGAATATTCGCTGCGTGTCTGGCTCGATCCCGCGAAGGTGGCGAGCCGCGGCCTCACTGCCAGCGACGTCATCCGCGCGATTCGCGAGCAAAACCGCCAGGTGGCGGCCGGCTCCCTGGGCGCCCCACCCTCGCCCGGCGACAATTCCTTCCAGCTCTCGATCAATACCCAAGGCCGCCTCGTCACCGAGGAGGAGTTCCAGAACATCGTCATCCATGTCGGTGACAATGGCGAAATCACGCGGCTTCGCGATATCGCCCGCGTCGAGCTAGGCTCGAACCAATACGCCTTACGCTCGCTCCTCAATAACAAGCCGGCGATCGCAATTCCCGTCTTCCAGCGCCCGGGTTCCAACGCCATCGCCTTGTCTGATGCGGTCCGCGCCAAGATGGCCGAGCTCAAAGAGAAATTCCCGGAAGGCGTCGATTATTCAATCGTCTACGATCCGACCATCTTCGTGCGCGGGTCGATCGAGGCAGTCGTTCACACGCTCCTCGAAGCCATCGCCCTCGTCGTGCTGGTGGTGATCCTCTTCCTGCAGACGTGGCGTGCCTCGATCATCCCGCTGGCGGCCGTGCCGGTATCGCTGATCGGCACCTTCGCCGTGATGCATTTCTTCGGCTTCTCGCTCAATGCCTTGTCGCTCTTTGGCCTGGTGCTGGCGATCGGCATCGTCGTCGATGACGCCATCGTCGTCGTCGAGAACGTCGAGCGCAACATCGCGTTGGGCTTGAAACCCATTGAGGCGACCAAGCGCGCCATGAAGGAAGTGACCGGCCCGATCATCGCCACAGCCTTGGTTTTGTGCGCAGTCTTCGTGCCCACCGCCTTTATCTCCGGCCTCACCGGCCAATTCTTCCGCCAGTTCGCGCTTACCATCGCGATCTCGACGGTGATTTCGGCCTTCAACTCTCTCACGCTCTCGCCTGCCTTGTCGGCCTTCCTCTTGAAGGCGCATGGCGAGAAGAAGGACGGCTTCTCGCGCCTCTTGGATTTCCTCTTCGGCCGCTGGTTGTTCCGCCCCTTCAACAAGGTCTTCGAGAAGTTGAGCTTCGGCTATGTCGGCGTGGTGCGCCGCGTGCTGCGCGGTTCCGCCGTGGCCCTCTTCGTCTATGTCGGCCTGGTGGCCCTGGGTTGGACCGGCTTTGCCAACACGCCGACCGGCTTCGTCCCACAGCAGGACAAGCAATATCTGGTGGCCTTCGCACAGCTTCCCGATGCCGCGACCCTCGACCGCACCGAGGACGTGATCAAGAAGATGTCGGACATGGCCCTCAAATATCCGGGCGTGCTCGACACCGTGGCCTTCCCGGGCCTCTCGATCAACGGATTCACCAACAGCCCCAATAGCGGCATCGTCTTCGTCTCGTTGAAGCCTTTCGACGAGCGGCGCGATCCATCGATGTCTGCCGGCGCCATTGCCGGTGCCTTGAACGGCCAGTTCGCCGCGATCCAGGATGCGTTCATCGCCATCTTCCCACCGCCCCCGGTGCAAGGCCTGGGCACGATCGGCGGCTTCCGCGTCCAGATCGAAGACCGCTCGCAGCTGGGTTATGAGGAGCTCTTCAAGGAGACCCAGAACATCCTTGCCAAGGCGCAAACAGTGCCTGAGCTTGCCGGCCTCTTCTCCTCCTACCAGATCAATGTGCCGCAGATCGACGCGGATATCGATCGCGAGAAGGCAAAGACCCATGGTGTGGCGATCAGCGATATCTTCGACACGCTGCAGGCCTATCTCGGCTCGCTCTATGTCAACGACTTCAACCGGTTTGGCCGTACCTTCCAGGTCAACGTCCAGGCCGACCAGCAATACCGCCTGGAGCCGGAACAGATCGGCCAGTTGAAGGTCCGGAACGACCAGGGCGGAATGGTGCCGCTCTCGACCTTCGTGAAGGTCAAGGACAGCGCCGGCCCCGACCGTGTCAGCCATTACAACGGCTTCATCACCGCCGAAATCAACGGCGCCGCCGCACCCGGCTATTCCTCCGGCCAGGCGCAGGCGGCGATGGAGAAGCTGCTGGCGCAGGAACTCCCCAACGGCATGACCTATGAGTGGACGGAACTGACCTACCAGCAGATCCTGGCTGGCAACACCGCCCTCTTCGTCTTCCCGCTCTGCGTGCTATTGGCCTTCCTGGTCCTGGCGGCGCAGTACGAAAGCTGGGGCCTGCCGCTCGCCGTGATCCTGATCGTGCCGATGACGCTGGTCTCGGCGATCGCCGGTGTGATCTGGACGGGTGGCGATAACAACATCTTCACCCAGATCGGCCTCATCGTCCTTGTGGGTCTCGCATGTAAGAACGCCATCCTCATCGTCGAGTTCGCCAAGGACAAGCAGGAGGAAGGCATGGATCGGCTGGCCGCCGTGCTGGAAGCCTGCAAATTGCGACTGCGCCCGATCCTGATGACCTCGATCGCGTTCATCATGGGTGTCGTGCCGCTGGTCACCTCGACCGGTGCCGGTGCCGAGATGCGTCACGCCATGGGTGTCGCCGTGTTCTCCGGCATGCTCGGCGTCACCTTCTTCGGCCTGCTGCTGACCCCGGTCTTCTACTCGCTGATCAAGAAGATCGGCGAAGGGCGAAAGCCGGCGGCGACAGTGACGCGTCAGCCGGCCGAGTAAGCCCCCCTCACCCCAACCCCTCTCCCGGTTGAAGCCCGGAGAGGGGTTTTTGTTTCTTCGTCATGCCCGGGACAAGCCCGGGCATGACGAATTACAATCGGAGCAGCATCACCAACACGTATACCCGCCATCCACGACGACGACGCTGCCGGTCATGAGGCTGGCGGCGTCGCCGGCGAGGAAGAGGACGACCGAGGCGATCTCCTCCACTTCACCCAACCGCGCCATCGGCGTGCCGCCGATCCAGGCGTCATACATGGCGGGCTTCGACTTCACGAAAGCATTCAAGGGCGTATTGATATAGGTCGGCGCCACCGCATTGACGCGGACACCCCGCGCGCCCCATTCGGCGGCCAATGACTTCGTCAGATGATGCACGCCGGCCTTCGACGCGTTGTAGAAGGCCTGTTCCTGCGGCTTGTTGACGATGAAGCCCGACATCGAGCCGATATTGATAATGTTGCCCGACTTCGCCTTCAGCATGTGATTGCCGAAAGCGCGGCAGCACCAGAAGGTGCCGTTGAGATTGACGTCGATGACGTTCAGCCAATGCTCATCGGTGACCGTCTCCGCCGGGGTCTCGGAGCGGGCGATGCCGGCATTGTTGACCAGGATGTCGATCTTGCCAAACTTCTTCACCACATCGTCGGCGGCCTTGTTGACCTCAGCCGTCTTAGTGACGTCCATCGCCACGACATCGACGTCATAGCCCTTCTTCTTCATCTCCGCCTGGCCTTCATTCGCTACCTTGAGGTCATTGTCGGCAATAATCACCTTGGCGCCGGCTTCGGCGAGCGCCTCGACACAGGCGAGGCCGATGGCGCGGCCGCCGCCGGTCACCAGGGCCACGCGGTTGTCGAGCTTGAACTTCTGAAGATACATGCTGCTTCTCTCTGATGCTAATGGAGCCGGCCTCTTTCGGGCTCAGCTCATCCAATTGCCGCCATCGACGTTGAGCGTCTGGGCGACGACATAATCCGAATCCGTCGAGGCCAGGAACAATGCGGCACCTTTGTGGTCCTCCGGCGTCCCCATGCGGCCGAACGGGACGGCTTCCCCGACAAGCCGCTTCTTCTCGCCGAGCGGTCTTTTTTCATACTTTGCGAAGAGCGCATCGACCTCGCCCCACATCGGCGTGTCGACCACGCCCGGCGCGATGCCGTTGACGTTGATTTTGTGCTTGATGAGATCGAGCCCAGCCGATTGGGTGAGGCTGATGACGGCGGCCTTGGTGGCACAATAGACCGAGACCAAGGCCTCGCCGCGCCTTCCTGCCTGGCTCGCCATGTTGATGATCTTGCCGCCGCGCCCTTGCGCGATCATCTGCCTCGCCACGGCCTGAAGCGTGAAGAACAGGCCCTTCACATTGACGTCGAATAGAAGATCCCAGCTCTTGGCTGTCACCTCGACAATGGGCGCCAGATCGAAGACGGCGGCGTTGTTGACCAGGATGTCGATGCCGCCGCCTTTTGCCACGACGGTCTCGACCATGGCATCGATGGAGTCTTGTCTGGTGACATCAAGCGTCACGAAGAAGGCCTTGGGCCCAAGATTCTTTGCCAGAGCCTCACCGTCATCCTTGGCAAGATCGGCGATGGCGACGGTTGCCCCTTCACCCACATAAGCCTCGACGATGGCAGCGCCGATGCCGCGCGCACCACCCGTCACCACGGCGATCTTGCCGGCAAGCTTCATCAGCGGATCGCCTTTCCGTCGCCATCGAATCGGTGGAGGCGCGTTTCATCCGGCACGAGGCCGACACTGTCGCCGACCTTCACCGCCATCTCGCCGGAGCAGCGGGCGGTGGGCGTGCCGATCTCCGGCACGTCGACATAAAGAAACGTGTCGGCACCAAGATGCTCGGCGACGGCGACCTTGCCGACCCAGCCTTGGGATTGCTTGTTGACGCCAAGATGTTCCGGCCGGATGCCGATGGTCTTGGCACCCTTCTCTTCGGCCAGACGACCGGTGATGAAGTTCATCTTGGGCGAGCCGATGAAGCCGGCAACGAAGAGATTATCGGGGCGCTCATAGAGATCGAGCGGCGAGCCGGATTGCTCGATCTTGCCGGCGCTCAAGACCACGATCTGGTCGGCCATGGTCATGGCTTCGACCTGGTCATGCGTCACATAGATCGCCGTGGTGCCGAGCTGGCGCTGCAGGCGCGTCAACTCCAGGCGCATCTGCACGCGCAAGGCGGCGTCGAGATTGGAGAGCGGCTCGTCGAACAGGAACGCCTTGGGCTCGCGCACGATGGCGCGGCCGATGGCGACGCGCTGGCGCTGGCCGCCGGAAAGCTCGCGAGGCTTGCGCTCCAGATAATTGGTGAGGTTGAGGATCGCTGCCGCATCCTCGACCTTCTTGTCGATCTCGGCCTTCGGAAGGCCAGCCATCTTGAGGCCGAAGGCGATGTTGCCGCGCACCGACATATGCGGATAGAGCGCGTAGGATTGGAACACCATGGAAAGGCCGCGCTTGGCCGGCGGCACGTCGACGACATTGGCGCCGTCGATCATGATGGCGCCGCCCGAGACATCCTCGAGCCCCGCGATCATGCGCAAGAGCGTGGTCTTGCCACAGCCCGAGGGGCCGACGAAGACGACGAAGGAGCCGTCCTTGATCTCGAGATCAGCGCCTTTGATGATGTCATGGGCGCCGAAGGATTTGCGCACGCCTTTGAGGGTGATGCTGCCCATATCAATGTCCCCCGATCACTTTTTTCATTTGACGGCTCCGAAGGTGAGGCCGCGGACCAATTGCTTCTGGCTGAACCAGCCCAAGACCAGAATGGGCGCGATGGCGAGTGTCGAGGCCGCCGAGAGCTTCGCCCAGAACAAGCCTTCTGGGCTGGAATAAGAGGCGATGAAGGTGGTGAGCGGTGCCGCTTCCGAGGTGGTGAGGTTCAAGGTCCAGAACGCCTCGTTCCAGGCGAGGATGACGTTCAAGAGCAAGGTCGAGGCAAGGCCCGGGATCGCCATGGGTGTCAGGACATAGACCAGCTCCTTGAGCGTGGTGGCGCCGTCCATGCGCGCGGCTTCCAGGATGTCCTTGGGGATTTCCTTGAAATAGGTGAACAGCATCCAGACCACGATCGGCAGATTGCCGAGGCACAGGATGAAGACCAGGCCGGCGCGGGAATCGAGCAAGCCGAAATCGCGGAAGATGAGATAGATGGGCACCAGCACGCCCACCGACGGCATCATCTTGGTGGAGAGCATCCACAGCAGGATATCTTTTGTGCGGTGGCTCGGCGCGAACGCCATCGACCAGGCGGCGGGGATGGCGATCAGCATGGCAATGAGGGTCGAACCGCCGGCGATGATGACCGAGTTCATCGCGTGGTGGAGATAGTCGCTGCGCTCCTGCACGATGCTGTAATTCTCGGTCGTCCAGTCGAAGAACAGGAAGCTCGGCGGCATGGCGAAGGCTTCGAGCTCGGTCTTGAAGCTCGCCAGCACCATCCAGAGGATGGGGAAGAAGATGATGAAGCCGACGAGCCAGGCAGCGAGGGTATTGATGATTTTCCGGCTGGTGGTGACGCGCTGTGCCATCGCTCACGCCTCCAGATTGCGGCCGACGATGCGGACCAGGAAGAAGGCGACGATATTGGCGATGACCACGGCGATGAGGCCGCCGGCCGACGCCCCGCCGACATCGTATTGCAGCAACGCCTTGGAATAAATGAGGAAGGCCAGATTGGTCGTCTGCGTGCCAGGGCCGCCGCCGGTGGTGACAAATATCTCGGCGAAGACGGTGAGCAGGAAGATGGTTTCGATGAGGATCACCACCGTGATCGGGCGCGCGAGATGCGGCAGCGTGATGTAGAAGAAGATCGAGACGGGGCCAGCGCCGTCCATCACCGCCGCTTCCTTCTGCTCCTCGTCAAGCGATTGAAGCGCGGTGAGCAGAATGAGCGCCGCGAAGGGCAGCCATTGCCAGGACACGATCAGGATGATCGAGAAGAGCGGCATGTCGGTGAACCAGTCGATCGGCGTCACACCGAAGATCCCGGCGATCCAGGCGAAGAGGCCGGAGACCGGGTGCATCAGCAGGTTCTTCCATACGAGCGCACTCACCGTCGGCATGACGAAGAAGGGTGCGATCACCATGATGCGCACGAAACCTTGGCCGAACATGTCCTGATCGAGGAGGAGCGCCACGGCGACGCCGAGGATGATGGTGATGGCAAGGACCGAGCCGACCAGGACCAGCGTGTTCTGGACCGAAGCCATGAAGGCCGGGTCGGTGACGAAGTAGGTGAAGTTCTCGAACCAGACAAAGGTCTCCATGCCCGGGTTCAAGAGATTGTAGTTGAGCGTCGAGAAGTAGATCGTCATCGCCAGCGGGACGATCATCCAGAACAGCAGCAGCGCCACCGCAGGCGAGAGCAGCAGACGGCCGATGGTCTTGGTTTGTTGCGTGGCCATGACGCCCTCCCCGACCGAGGCGATGACGAGAAAGAAGTGGCGGCAGTGATGCTAGATCACCGCCGCCATACGGAGGTTACTTAATATAACCAGCGCGGGTCATTTCACGCTCAACAGCGGCTTGGGCGGCGGCCAGCGCGTCGTCGACGCTGGTGGTGCCGGCAAGGGCTGCCGAGAACTGCTGACCGACCGTGGTGCCCAGGCCCTGGAATTCAGGGATGGCGGCATATTGCACGCCGACATAGGGCACCGGCTTCACCGTCGGATGATCCGGGTCAGCCGAGTTGATCGAGTCGATGGTCGGCTTGGCGAACGGTGCGGCCTTCAGATATTCCGGGTTGTTGTAGAGCGAGGTACGGGTTCCCGGCGGCACGTTGGCCCAGCCTTCTTTCGAGGCCACGAGTTCCGTGTACTTCTTGCTTGTCGCCCAGGCGATGAACTTCTCGGCGGCTTCGACCTTCTGCGAACCCGACGGGATTGCCAAGCTCCAGGCCCAGAGCCAGTTGGCGTTCTTGCCGAGGCCCTTGTTGGGCGCCAGCGCGAAGCCGACCTTGTCCGCGACCTTCGAATCCTTCGGGTTGGTCACGAAGGAGGCGGCGACCGTGGCGTCGATCCACATGCCGCATTTACCGGCGTTGAACAGCGCGAGATTTTCGTTGAAGCCGTTGGAGCTCGCGCCCGGAGGGCCGGCATCCTTCATCAGATTGACATAAGTCGTGAGCGTGTCTTTCCACTCGGGACTGTCGAATTGCGGATGCCATTTCTCATCGAACCAGCGGGCGCCGAAGGAATTCGACATGGCAGTGAGGAACGCCATGTTCTCGCCCCAACCGGCCTTGCCGCGCAGGCAAATGCCGTATGTCTCGGTCGACTTGTCGGTCATCTTCTTGGCGGCGTCGACGATGAAGTCCCAGGTGGGCGCTTCCGGCATCTTCAGCCCGGCCTTCTCCATCAGGTCGGTGCGGTACATGACCATCGAGCTCTCGCCGTAGAAGGGTGCGGCATAGAGCTTGCCCTCGGTCGAGAGGGCGGCGCGGATCTTGGGCAGCAGATCGTCGACATCGTAATCGGCCCCGAGATTATCGAGCGGCACCAGCCATTCCTTGCCGGCCCAGATCGGCACTTCATAGGTGCCGATGGTGAGCACGTCGAACTGCCCGCCCTTGGTGGCGATGTCGGTCGTCACCTTTTGGCGCAGCACGTTCTCTTCCAACGTCACCCATTTCACCGCGATGTCGGGATTTGCCTTGGTGAATTCTTCAGTGAGGCCCTGCATGCGGATCATGTCGCCGTTATTCACGGTGGCGATCGTCAGGGTCGTTTCGGCAAACGCCGTGCTGGTGGCAAAGATCGAAGCGGCCCCGATGAGGCCCGCTAAAAGCTTGTTCATTTTTTCCTCCCAGAGCCTATCGTGAGCATATGCTCCGATATTGAGCATACGCTCACACCAGGATGCCGTTGAGTCAATGGCTATTCGACGCTGCGGTGCAGCGAAAAATGGCTTCAGTCCGGGCATTATCCAAGATATTCCCTATTTGTTCTTGACAAGACACTAGGAATTTGATACTAGTAGATCTGTGCACACATCACCTCCGGTCCCCAGCCGGAACCGCTCGGTTGTCTCGGCGCAAGCCCCTTTGGGCGCAGGCCGCCATATCGGCTTCCTTTCATGGGAGCAACCCAGGCCGTGGGTTTGAAACCGGCCTCCCGGACCGGGTGGATGAGCGGTCCCCCTAGAGCCATGGGGTCACAAGGGCTCTCTCGCGGGCTGTCGAGGAATCTCAGCCCCCGCCGGATCCGATGCGGTGACCGGATTCCCCTTCG
>JACPDN010000009.1 GCA_016183985.1 Pseudomonadota bacterium
AACCCAGCCAGTCACCCGGCCAAGCCCTAGATCCGAAATCCGAGAAACACGGAAACAGCTTTGCAACTTCATCGTCGCAATCAGGTCATTAAGACCCGCCGTCCGCGTATCCCTTCTTCTCTTCTACAATGTCAAATAGCTTGGCCCCGCAGTCACACACGGGAACCCACCAGCCAGACTCGGCCGGTGAAGCCGTGCAATATAGCGATGCCGGGATGGCGTTACAAGTCGTATGAGGCTTTCGCCTCTACCTGCTTCGCCAGATCTTGCCGGGGCGTTTCAGCCGCCGGTTCGAACCGGTAACCGACGAACCAGTCGGCCCCGTTCGGTGGGCGGCTTATAGGCGAGTCGGATTGAGAGTTGCAAGCACAAAAATTTCGCCGTCTCAAAAAAGTACCAAAACCAACCCAAAGACTGTCTCAAACCGCCCCTAAAGAAGCCCCAGGGAACGCAGCTCTTCGCGCAAATCCTCAGGCAGGCCCTCTTCCGCCATCGCCTGGCGCAGCGCGACCCGCTGATCGGCGAGATCCGCCGGGGCATCATCTGCCTCCAAATAGCGCCAGCCCTGAAACGCCCGGCGTGGGCGATTTTCGGTCACGATCACCGTGGGATCATAAACTATGGCGCAATAGGGCTTGCCCTGCTCGTCCTCGACTTCGTCCAGGCGCAGAATCCGATGGCGCGCGGCGATACGCCCGCGAATGACCCAATAGAGCGAGCCGCCATCGAGTACTTCTTCCGCCCGTTTCGGGAAGGAACGTGTCCAATGGCTGTCTTCCAGAGGTTTTTTTGAAGCGCGGCGCTTTCGCTGCAGCTCTTCGCGGTAGCGGATCAATTCGGCGACGCTGTCGACGCCGACGCAGAGTTTCACCAGATGGACCGTCATGCTCGTCGAGAATCGTGATGGGAGATTGAGGAAATCAGCGAATCAGCTTGGAGACCGCCTTGAATTCCGGGGCGACCGCCGTTCGCAGCCATTCGAACAACACCATCTCGGTCGTTACCACGTCAATGCCGGCCGCGCGCATCCGATCCAATGCCAATTGACGACTTTCCGGGTGGCGCGAGCCGACGGCGTCCGCAACGACGTGAACCGTGAGTCCTGCCTGGCGCATTTCGACGGCCGTTTGCAGCACGCAAACATGCGCCTCCATGCCACAGATAATCGTGCTGCACCGCGAATCCGACGTCAGCGCCGCACGCAAAGCATCATTTGCAAAGCATGAGAACTCCATCTTCTCAATCGGTTGAGTACCCTCGGCCCGCTCCATGAGGCCGGGCAGCGTGACACCCAGCCCTTTTCGATATTGCTCCGAGACAAGGACCGGCACGGACAGTTCCCGGGCGGCGTCGAGCAGAATGCCGATCTGGTGCTCGACCAGGGCGATATCCGCAATCGCCGGAGCCAGCCGTTCCTGGGCGTCAACGACCAATAGTTGAGATCCGGCTCGTTCGATCAACATCGCAATCTCCAAAAACACGCGGATTTGACGGCATTTCCGCAAGCATAACCGCCGCTTGAGATTGACAAAAGCAAGCTTCTGCTTATAGTCCGGCCACAAATGCGGCGGTCGCCACGGGAGCCGAGGGCGGCCGTTTTGCTTGTATGATCGGCCCCCTTATTTTCGAGACAAAATGGGTTTTCCCGAACTGGGGCTCAGCCCCGAGCTTCTCCGCGCCGTTTCCGAATCCGGCTATAACGAGCCGACGCCGATCCAGGCGCAGGCCATACCGACGGTGCTGATGGGCCGCGACGTACTGGGCTGTGCACAAACCGGCACTGGCAAGACGGCCTCCTTCACGCTGCCGATGATCGACATCTTGGCGAACGGGCGCGCGAAGGCGCGCATGCCCCGTTCGCTGATCGTCGAACCGACGCGCGAGCTCGCGGCACAAGTCGCGCAGAACTTCGAGAAATACGGCAAGTATCACAATCTGAAGCATGCCCTGATCATTGGCGGCGAAGGTTTCGCTGAGCAGGAAGCCAGGCTGATGAGCGGCGTCGACGTGCTGATCGCGACACCGGGCCGCCTGCTCGACCTCTTCGAGCGCGGCAAGATCCTGCTCATCGATGTGAAGATCCTCGTCATCGACGAAGCCGATCGCATGCTGGACATGGGTTTCATCCCCGATGTCGAGCGCATCGTCAGCCTGCTGCCTAAGATTCGCCAGACGCTGTTCTTCTCCGCCACCATGGCACCGGAAGTGAAACGCCTGGCAGACGCCTTCCTGATGAACCCGAAGGAAGTTACGGTTTCGGCGCCGGCCAGCACGGCGACCACCGTCACCCAGGGCATGATTGTCGTCGATGAGATGGACAAGCGCGAAGCGTTGCGCCGCCTCATCCGCGCGGAAGATGTCGGCAATGCGCTCATCTTCTGCAATCGCAAGGTCGACGTCGATATCCTCTATAAGTCGCTGACCAAGCATGGCTTCAAGGCAGTCCGCCTGCATGGCGACATGCCGCAATCAGCGCGGAGTGAAACGCTGGAGCTGTTCAAGCGCGGCGAAGCTTCACTGATGGTCTGCAGCGACGTCGCGGCACGTGGCATCGATATCGCGGGCCTGAGCCACGTCTTCAATTTCGATACGCCGATCCATGCCGAGGATTACGTGCATCGCATCGGCCGCACCGGTCGTGCCGGCCGCGAGGGTCGCGCGTTCACCTTTGCCACGCCCTATGACGGCAAGCATGTCGCGGCGATCGTGAAACTGATCGGCAAGGAAATCCCGGCCGTTACGATTGAGGGCATCGATTCGCTACCCTTCGAAGAGGGTGATGGCCGTCGCGGCCGTGGCCGCAGCCGCGGAGCCCCGTCGCGTGGCCGGGGTCGCGACCGCAGCCGAACACCGCGTTCGGAACATGCCGATCAGCCGGTGGCGGTGATTCAGGAAATGGCGGCAGCGCCGACCGTTGACGCCTCCGAAGCCCCCGCTGCTGAGGGCAAGTCCCGCCGTCGCCGTCGTGGTGGCCGCAAGGATGCGGCCTCCATCGTTGCAACAGAAGCGGTAATCGATGCCGCGATTCCGCATCCAAGCGAATCACTGCATCGCCATGATTTGCTGGAGGCCAGTACGGCCCTGCCGGTCATGGTGGAAGTAACGCAGCCTGAGGCGCAAAAGCCCCACCTGCCTGTGCAGCCGCACGAAAATCGCCATCAGCGCCGCGCCCACTCCAAGCCGCAGCATGAAGAAGATGCAATGATCGCCGGCCACGGCTTTGGCGATCACCTGCCGGCTTTCCTTCGTCGCCCTGTTCGACTGCCGTCCGGCGATCGCCGGACTGGCAAGTAAGGCTGCTCTAGCGCAAGCGGCTCGGGCTAAGTTCTCCGGCCGCTTCCAAAAGCGGCTGGGCGACGATGGCAAGATGCGAGTTGATGCGCTTCAGATCGCGCAGAATGTCGAGATGCAGGCCGCTCGTCTGCATGCTCTCGATACGGCCTGAACGCAGTCGTTCCAGGTGATTCTCCGCGGCATTGCGTTCGAGTTCCCGAAAAATCTGCTTCTCGGCGAATAGCTGGCGCGCCAGCTTGATGTCACCCGACATGAAGACATTCATCGCCAGTTCCAGATTGTGGGTCAGGCGCTCGTGGATCTCGTCGAGTTCGCGCGTGCCCTCGGGCGAGAATTTGAGCTGATACTTCACCTTCTTGGCGGCCAATTCCATCAGGTTCTTGTCAACGATGTCGCCGATGTGTTCGAGATTGGTGATGAAAGTGATGAGGTCGACAACCCGTTTCTGGTCGTTGGGGTCCATCAGTTCGCGGCTGACGCCGGTGAGATAGAGTTTGATCGCCTCGTTGAGACGATCGACCTGGGTGTCGATATCGCTGACCTGCTTGATCAGACGCCGGTCGTCAGAACGGAAGACCGCCAGCGATTGGCGCAGCATTTGACCCACCAGATCGCCCATCCGGAGCGCCTCGCGGCCGGCATTCGCAAGGGCGATCGTCGGCTGATCCACAGGACCTTGCGAGAGATAGCGCGGTTTGCCGGGATCATCCGTCATCACCTGATCAGGCAGCAATCGCGCCGTGAGCCTGGCAATCGGCGCGGTAAACCAGATGAAGATCACAGCAAGCGCCAGATTGAATGCCACATGGTAGTTCAGCGCCTGGCGTGCCGGTGCCGCTTCCAGCAAGGCGAGATAGGGCTGCACCAAGCCGATAAGTGGCACTGCGAGCGCAACGCCGATGACACGGAAAATGAGATTGCCGACCGGCACCCGGCGTGCCTCCGGCGGCTCGCCCGCCGTCGCCAGAACCGGCATGACAGCACTGCCGAGATTGGCACCCAGGATCAGCGCCAGCCCTAGATCGACCGGGACCAGGGCCTTCGCCATAAAGCTGATCACCAGTAGCACGACGGCCAGGCTGGAGGTCGAAAGCACCGTGAGTGCCGCCCCAACCAGCACGCCGAAAGCCGGGGCGTCACTCATGACCTGCAGGATCTGTGGCAAAAGTGGTGCGTCGCGCACCGGCTCTGCCGCCTCCGTGATGAGATGAAGGCCCAGCAGTGCGATGCCAAGGCCGACGATGGCCCGGCCCAGATCTTTAACCTTCGAGTCCTCGAATTTGTTGAACATGATCCAGCCGACGATGATCAGCAGTGGCGAGATCCAGCCCACTTTGAATGAATAGGCCTGCGCAACCAAGCTGGTACCCAGATCGGCGCCCAGCATAACAGCGAGCGCCCCGCCCGTTGTGACGAGCCCGCGCGAGGCAAAGGATGCCGACAACAGCGCGGTGGCGCTCGAAGACTGCAACAGGCAGGTAATGCCGAGCCCGGAGAGAAATGCCGTGAAGCGGTTGCCAGTCGCCTTGCTGAGACTCTGGCGAAGCTGAGCGCCATAGGCCCTCAGAACGCCGGTACGCACCATGCGCAGGCCCCACAAAAGCAACGCGGCTGCGCCGAACAGGTTGAGCAAGAAAATCATCTATCCATCGCCTCGACTCGGGGAACCGTCCCGCATTGTCACGAAACTGTAACATATGACAGAGATTGCAGGCGATGGCAGCCTGAGACCGACGCTTAGATCAGCGCTTGCGCCACGCTTGGGTCCGCCGCTCGAGGCCGCCGACAACCAACACCTGCAGCCCTTTGACGATAGCAGAGGTCGCGACAATGACGATACCCATGGCGCAGGCAGTTGCCGTGTTGCCGGCATCGTCGGTGTTGATGGCGTTGATCGACATCAGCTTGGTTTCCGCCGAATAGAGGAAGATCACGGCAGAGACCGTGGTCATGGCGTTGATGAAGAGATAGACGGCGATGTCGAGGACCGCCGGTAGACAGATCGGCACCGTCACCCGCCAGAACGTCCGATAGAACGGCACTTTCAGAGAGGCGCCAACCGCCTCGAACTCGGCATCCACCTGCTTCAGGGCTGTGACGGCCGTGAGATGGCTGACGGTATAGAAATGACAAACCGTGTTGACCACGAGCACAGCCATGGTCCCGTAGATAAAGTTGAGCGGATTGTCGGGGGCGTTGAAGAAGAAAATATAGGAAAGGCCCAGCACGATTCCAGGCACCGCCAGAGGAATCATGGCCAGAAAATGGAGGACCATCCGTAACCGTGTCGCTCCCCTGCTCTTCTCGATCAGATAAGCGCCGCTGAAAATGATCGTCGTCCCGATCAAGGCGACACAAGCGGCCAGCCGCAGGCTGTTGAAGTAAGGCCCCCAGCCATCCGTCCCGACACGGGAAAAGTCATACCATTTCAGGGTCAGGCTCAGATTGTACGGCCAGAGTTTGGCGAGCGAACCGAATACGGCCATGCCGAGCACCAATAACAGGAAACCCGCCACCAGAGCGACCAGCACCAAGAACAAGCGGTCGATCGTCTGACGCGGTTTGGGCTGCAATGGGACGGCGCGCGCCGAGAGCAAGGCGACCTGCTTGCGCTGCACCATGCGGTCGACAGCAAAAGAGAGCACTGCCGGCAGCAACAGAATGAGGCCGACGACCGCCCCCATCTGGAAATTGAACTGGCCGATCACCTGGCGATAAACATCGGTCGCCAGTACGTTGTAGGAGCCGCCGATCACCTTGGGGACACCGAAATCGGTGAAGATCAAAGTGAAGACGACTAAAGCAGCGCTTACCAATCCGTAGCGGCAACCCGGCAACGTCACCGTGAAGAAGATGCGAGCCGGTTTGGCGCGCAGGGATTCGGCCGCTTCATAGAGGCGCGCGTCCGCCACGGCGAGCGCCGTGATGAGGATCATAAGGGCATGGGGGAAAGCAAAGAAGACTTCGCCGATCACGATGCCGATGGGACCGTAGACTTCATGCCCCAATAATACAAACTTCAGAATGCCCTGATTGCCAAAGAGATAGATCAGCGCCAGCCCCGGCAGCAGCGATGGCGCGAGCAGAGGAATGAGGGCAATAGCGCGAAAAAGGCCGCGGCCACGAAGGCAGGTGCGCGTCAATGCATAGGCGTAGATAAATGCCAGCGTGATCGTGATGACGGTACCGAGGATCGAAACATAAACCGTATTCCCCAAGGACTGAAGCATCGCCGGGTCATCGAAGTAGCGGGCGAAATTGGCAAGGCCGATGAATTGCCCGTTCTTGTCCTGCACACTCTTGGTCAGCAATGTGTAGAGTGGCAGAGCGAGGGTAATGACGAGATAGGCGCCCAACACGAGAAGTGCCGCCCGAGCGCCCCATTCCTCGCCACTGACCTTTGCTTTGATCCGCGGTGCCGTTGCAGTGCCGGCAAGGGCAATATCAGCCATGGCGCGCGGCCTTCTCTTCGCCAGGGAAAAGACGTATGCGCTCGGGCGGCAGGGCGACTTGCAGCTCTTGGCCCGGCACCAACCCGAGGTCGCGCATGGCATTGATCGAGAAATCGGCGTGCAGCGCACGGCCGCACGCAAGGCGCAGTTCCGCACGACAGAACGAGCCCAGGAACTCCATGTGCTCGATCTTCGTGAGAAGCGTGTTCCCTTTTCCATCGGCAATGCCGCGAACCTGGATGTCTTCGGGCCGGATGCAAAGTGTTACACCGTGGCCAGCAGCCAAGTTGGCGTCCGGCGCCTCCAGTACGGCTTGCCCCAGCCGGATCAAACCGGGCGCTTCAATGTCGACAGTTAAGAAATTCATCTGCCCGACGAAATCGGCGACAAACGCGGCCGCCGGCTGGCGATAGATCTCTATCGGCGTGCCCACCTGCTCAATGCGCCCTTCATTCATGACGACGATCCGGTCGGCGATGGCCAATGCTTCTTCCTGGTCGTGAGTGACCATGATGGTGGTGACATTGATGCGGCGCTGCAATTGCTTGAGTTCGGCGCGCAGATGCTGCCTTACCCGCGCATCGAGGGCCGACAAAGGCTCGTCGAGCAAAAGGAGGCCCGGCGACATGGCGAGCGCACGCGCCAAGGCGACACGCTGCTGCTGACCGCCAGAAAGCTGCGCTGGATATTTCAGCTCTTGACCGGAGAGCCCAACCATCGCGAGCAGCTCCGAAACTCGCTTGTCGATGTCCGCGCGTGGCATCTTCCCGCCCGCAAGGCCATAACCGACATTGGCTGCCACCGTCAGGTTCGGGAACAGCGCGTAGGATTGGAAGACGATTCCGAAATCGCGCTGCGATGGCGGCAGCCCCGAAATATCGCCGCCCGCCTGGAGGATACGGCCGCTGGTCTGGATGTCGAGGCCGGCGATGGCCCGCAGCAATGTCGTCTTGCCACATCCAGACGGGCCAAGAAAGCAGACGAACTCACCCGGGTAGATGTCGAGCGAGATGCTTTTCAGCGCCTGGAAGTCGCCGAAATTCTTGCTCACAAATTCGATACGCAGATAGGGATGCCTGCCCGACATGACTTGCCGCCTTGAAAAATGAGGCGATCCCGCCGCGTCTGCGGCGGGATCGCCCTTTACCAAATTTGCTTCCGTTGATGCGCCTTACTTCGGCGCGTCCTTCGAGCCGAAGCTACGCTGCCACTCGTCGAGAATGGCCTGACGACGATCCGCCATCTCATAGAAATTGTTTGGCGTGATCATCAGCTTTTCCTCATCGGCCGGGTAATTGGCCGGGAGGGTCGGCGTCACATCCTTACGCGCCAATACCTGATAGCTCTCGTTATAGAGCTTGTTGGCATCGGCGCTGGCTGCGAAATCAGCAAGCTTCTTCGCGGCTTCCAGATTCTTGGTGCCCTTCATGATCGCGGTCGCTTCCATGTCCCAGCCGATGCCATCCTTAGGCAGGATGACCTCAACCGGCGCGCCGTCATTGATCAGCTTGACACCCGGATAGGCGAAAGAGATGCCGATGGGGTATTCGCCGGCGCCAGCCGCCTTGCAGGGCTTCGAACCCGAATGCAGGTAGGTTTTGATGTTCTCGTGCAGCTTGCCCATATAGTCCCAGCCGCCCTTGTCACCAAAGAGCTGCAGCCAAGCCGAAACGGTGAGGAAGCCGGTGCCCGACGAGCCGGGGTTCGGCATCACAATCTGGTCCTTGTACACGGGATCCAGCAGATCCTTCCAGGATGTGGGCTTCGGCAGGCCGAGCTTTTCCGCTTCGACCTTGTTGTAGCAGATGGCGGAGGCCCAAGCGTCCATGCCGACCCAGGTCGGCCAGCCGTTACGCGTGTCCTTGAAATCGTCCTTAATCTGGTCGAAGCCCTGCGGGCTATAACGCTCCAGCATGCCTTCCTTGTCGAGCACCATCAGGCTGGTGGCGGCAAGCCCCCAGACCACGTCAGCCTGGCGATTTTGCTTCTCGGCCAGAAGGCGCGCGGCGATCACACCGGTGGAGTCACGCTGCCATTCAATGGTGATGCCGGGATTGGCCTTCTCGAAGGCCTCCTTGTAGACCGGCAATTGCTCTTCTTCGAGCGCCGTATAAACCTTCAGCACGACATCGTCGGCAAGGCTCGCCTGCGGCGCGACGAACATGGTGGCGGCAGTCGCCAAGACAGCAGCCCCCATCAGCGCCATCTGGCGGCGCGAGATCCAATTTTTCATTTCCCCAATCTCCTGGTGTGCGATTGCCGAATACGGCGGGCAGGAAATTGGCGGGGGAACCACGCATCTATGATGAAGGATTTATGACGTCTATAGGTCAAACAGGGCTTTCCCTATGGCCTATATAGATAATTTCGATGAATAGAAGGCGGGCGAGCCGAAGCTCGACCCGCCCAGATGACAATCAGATCACAGAATGCCTTCAGCCTTGGCGACAAATTGCTCCAGCAGTTGAACGGCATAGCCAGTGCCGCCCGCCGGGCAGGTCACGCGGTCTTTGCCAGCGAATTCGCGGCCGGCAATGTCGAGATGTGCCCAGGGCCGATCCTCGACGAACTGCTTCAACAAGGCGGCCGCATGCGGCGCGTCGCCGGATTCCGCATCGTCGGCATGGTGCTTGATGTCAGCGATGCGGGATTCGAGGTGCTCGTCATAGGCCTTATCGAGCGGCATGCGCCACAGGCGCTCGCCCACCGCCTGCCCCGCCGCAGTGAGTTCCTTGGCAAGGTCGTCATTGTTGGCAAAGATGCCGGCAAAGACGGTGCCCAACGCCTGCTGGATCGAATAGGTGAGCGTCGCCATGTCGACGATCGATTTCGGCTTGAAACGGGACGCGGTGTAATAGAGCGCGTCGATCAATACCAGGCGCCCTTCCGCGTCGGTATCGATCATCTCGATCGTCCGGCCGGCCAGTGTCTTCACGATGTCGCCCGGCTTGAAAGCGGTGCCGGACGGCATATTCTCGACGAGGCCAACGACGCCCACCACGTTCACTTTCGCCTTGCGTTCGGCCAGCGCGCGGATGAGCCCCATCACAGCTGCGCCGCCGGCCATGTCGCCCTTCATCTCATACATCCCGCCGGAACGCTTGATGCACAGGCCACCGGAATCGAAGCAGACGCCCTTGCCGACAAAAGCCAGTGGCCCGTCGCCCTTCTTCCCCGGCGCGCCCTGGTATTGCAGCACCAGGAGACGCGGTGGATTGACCGAGCCCTTGCCGACCGAAAGCAGTGCATTGAGGCCGAGCTTGGCCATCTCCTTCTCATTCAGCGCCTCAACCTTGACACCAAGTTTGCTCAGCGCCTTGGCACGCATCACGAAGCTCTCCGGGTAGAGCTCATTGGGCGGCTCGTTGGTGAGATCGCGGGCGAGATTGACGCCGTTGGCCAGGGCCTGCAATCGTGCGGACACCTTCTGCGCCTCGGCTGCCTTTGCAACCACCAGCGCCAGGCTGCTGAGTGCCGGTGCTTTATCGGCCTTGGGCTTGGTGAGGAAACGGTCGAAGCGGTAATTGCGCAAGCTCACGCCCAGCGCGATTTCACCGGCAATATCCGCCTCATCGGGCTTGGCGCCCTTCACCGGATCGACCAGCACGGTGGCACCGCTTTCGAATTCAGCCAGGAGATGTGACGCCAGGGAGCCGCCGGCCTCTCGCAACGACAGGGCGTCAATATCCTTCGGCGCACCCAGGCCCAGCAGAATGACGCGCCGCGCCGAGGTGCCGGCCGGCACCAGGATATCGGCCACCTCACCCTTCTTACCCTTGAAACGTGGCAAGGACAGGCTGCGCTGCAGTGCACCAGAAAGCACCTTATCCAGCGCCTCGCCACGCGGGCCTAGCTTGCCGCCCTCGGCAATGAGCACGACGAGAACAGCGGCATTCGCTGCCGGCTTGGCGACGAAATCGATCTTCATGAAAAACCCTCGGGACTGGGAAATGAACGAAAAGAGGGCCGAGCATAGCCAAACTCGGCCCCTTCCGACAATCCGGTCGGTTTCCCGCGCGTTTTCGGGCGTCCTAGCCCAGAGCGCCCACGGTATGGATGATACCGGAACTCAGGCGCCGGACCAGGGTATAGAGACCGGCAATTGGGCTGAAGATCGCCTGATGCTCACGCTCATAGGTCTGGTGCCAATCGCCGACATAGGTTGCGGCCTCGCCGAAATCGCCCTCGAATTTCAGCTGCTCCACCTTGGGGAAGATGGTGTTGAGCTTGCGCATCGCATCGTCGATCTCCAGGTGGAAGATCTTCGAGACGAGTTGCTGGCGCGTGATGTTGTGCTGATCCGAGAAGTCCGGGATATGGGCCGTCAATGTGAAGATGCGCATGATCAGTGCAATGCGAAGCCCATGCATGAGGCGCAGGTTCATCCGCGTCTCGTCGCTGATCTTGGCTTGCGGGAGACCTACCAGGGCGAGCCCCTCACGCAGGTCCAGCATGTCGCGCTGGAAGACGCGATAGATCTTGGCAAGTTTTTCGTAGACCCGGTCACCTTCAAGATGCTCTGCGACGTGACGTAGCTCGATAGCCGCCGCAGGATCCTTCGCCTGATAAGCACGGGAAAGCCATTGCCCAGGATCGAAGAGATCAACATAGCATTTCAAGGCTTCGAGATCGGTGAAGGCCAGAGCCCAATCGACCATGCCGAGCAAGCGCCGGCAGCGCGGTGAGGATTGATAGAGGCGCTGGAAGCGTTCCGGGTCGCGGGCGATCGCCTGCCCCACGCCGCCGACGGTGTTGGCCAGCATGCCGAGCTGCTGCAGGATACCATTGTGCGGGATAGCGCGCATTTCCCTGGGATGCATGAGATTGACGCGTTGCGCCAATCCCTCATGCTCGCGTTTCACCGGCCGCGAACCGCTGGTGAAAAGCAGATTGCCCCCGAATGTGTCGAGAAGTGCCGCATAAGCCGGATCGTTCATCACGTCCTCATTGAAGCGGCGGATGGTGATGAAGAATTCCTTCACATAATCTTCGTCGTGGCGATAGGCGGGGTCGGATTCAACATCCTCCGTCGGGATCGGCAGCATATATTCAAGAATACGCGTGACCGAGGCCAGGGCGACATCCGGCGTGATGAAGTAAAGATATCCGTCACCCCCCTGGAAGCTCGCTTCCTCCTTCACCCGAATTCCAGCCTGGGCAAAATTCTGCCGACTGACCGGCGAGGCGATGTATTCGAGACGGGCCCGAAAGTCTTCCGGATGGCCACCACGGCCGATCGATTCACCGTGGGTATCGAAGATGACCAGTTCGACATCGTCGAACCCGCGTTGGCGCAGCAATTCGGCGAGCTTCAGCCGCAGCCATTCGACCGAAATCGCGGCCACGGTCTGGCCGAGGTGCCGGCCGGCATCGGAAAAACCGGTCTGGATACAGAGCCGACCGCGCTGACGTACATAGGCGGCGAAGGCCGGATTCTGCAGGCATTCGTCAATGACCCGAATGCCACGCTCGAAGGCCTTCGTCGTCTCGAAGAGCGGCGAGATGTCGACCTTTCTTTCAACCCCGAAGAGCTTGGCGAAATAGAGCGCTGCCAGCAGCGTCAGCGGAGTTTCCGTCTCGGCGATAAGGAATCGCACCGGCACCGTCGCATCGATATATTTCAGCATCTTCGCCACGATCATGAACAGCCGCTTGGCCGACGTGCGTTCCGCCAATATGGAAGCGAAATTGATCTGAACTGGCTTCACATTCAGCAGCAGCTTGGTGATCTTGGCGATGTATGAGCGTTTATGCGCCGGATCATCGGGGGCCGCCTCCATGTCGATCAGCTTGCGGATCGCATTGTGGATTTGCACCGCATTCAGCCGGACATGGGTATGCGCCAACCCCAAGCCATGGTTGGCAAGCTCGGCGCGGAGGACGATCAGTTTGCGGCGCTGTTCTGGTGTCTTGGTAAGCGCGATGGCGCGGTTGATGAGCTCCAACAGCTGCGCGGAATCGATCAGGCGAAGGTCACGCCCATCATGCATCCGCTTGGCAATCCGGCGAACCTCCTCTGCCCATGCAAGCGGTGCCTCACCTTCCTTCTTGCCGCCTTGGAAGACGGCAATTTCGTCTTCCGCTTCCTTGATGGCCAAGGCCAGTCGGCTTTCCAGCAGCTCCAACAGATGAACGAGGTCGACATTGGCGCGCCTTTGATCTACACCGGCGCGCAATTCCTCGACCATCTTCACATAGCGCTGCAGCTGCAGAACCTGGATCTTGAGGCGCGTGAAGAGCGTGTCGCTCCACTTGATATCGGAACGGCCGTCGAGATCATATCCGACCCAGCTCGCCACCGTGACAAGGCGGGGCGCCAGTTGCTCCCATTCTTGCGGGTAATGCTCGGCAGCGACGTCGAGAGCGATCTCATAGGCCCGATGCAGTGCGCCATGAATATTAGTGATCGCCGCAACCGACATTTCGTATTCATAGGCGAGGTCGAGCTTTTCCGGCGGGCGATGCTCCACGGCGCGCGTGTCAGCCAGAATCTTGCGTCGGCGCGCGGCACCAAGCTTCTCACCCAGGGCCGTGCGGCCGACGCCAAGCTCGGCCAGCAGGCGCACCATCTCATGCGACTGACTGAAAGTCGGGTGGCCGGTGATGACGATCCCGAACAGCTCGCGCTCGACCGCAGCCTTGAAGGCCTGGAATGAAATGCGAGCACCCTTTTCCTTGCTGCCGCCCGGACGGCGAGAACCCGCCGCGAGAGCCTGGAAGACGGCGCGCAGGCGTTGCTCGTTGCGCTTGGGGTCGCTTTCGCCGAGATAACGGTTCAGCCGTTCGGCGCGATGCTCGAAGCCGCCCGCTGTCAGTTCCTGGATCAGCGTCTCGACGGCACCGAGGCTGAGTTTGCCCTGGTCCAGCCGCTTGCCGACCTCGAGCGCCAGGAGTTTCACCGAATTGCCGAACGGGTTGCGCTCGCGCAGGCCCGCAAGGTCGCCAAAGACAGACTTCAGCTCACGCTCGGTCTTCAGCGGATCGAAGCCGCGCTCTGCCGCGAACATGCGTTCGAGCGCCTTCAGGCCCGGCTCCAGAGCGGAGCTCTTGGTTGGGTTCTGCACGGTCGGTTTCACGCGCAAGGCCGCCACATCACCACCCCGCGACGTTGCCCGCTTCGCCGTGCTCATCCATCCCTCCAGGTCACAAGAAAACGCTGCGCCGATGGGGTTAGACTACCCCGCTCGGCGCAGCTGCAAAAGAACTATTGTGCAGCGCAATAAACGATTGCGTTGCCTAGCCTCGGAGCGCCGCCAAGGCCGTCTCTCCCAGTTCAGCCGGGCTGGGCGTAATGCTGATCCCGGCGCTGCGCAGGGCCTCGATCTTCTCAGCAGCGCTTTCGCCGCCGCCCGACACGATGGCACCGGCATGACCCATGCGACGGCCCGCTGGCGCCGCCTTGCCGGCGATGAACCCGACGACTGGTTTCTTGCGCTTCTCGTGCTTCAGGAACTCCGCCGCTTCGACTTCCGGCGTACCACCGATCTCGCCGATCATGATGATCGCCTGGGTCTCGTCGTCACCGAGGAAGAGCTCCAGGATATCGACGAAGCTCGACCCATTCACCGGGTCACCGCCGATACCCACGACTGTCGTCTGACCGAGGCCGACGGCAGTGGTCTGTGTCGCCGCTTCATAAGAAAGCGTTCCTGACCGAGAAACGATGCCGACCTTGCCCGGCTTGTGCACATAGCCCGGCATGATACCCATCTTGCACTGATTGGGCGTGATGACCCCTGGGCAGTTCGGGCCGATAACGCGCGAGTTGGTACCTTTTAGCTCCTTGCGAACGCGCGCCATGTCGTGAACCGGAATACCATCGGTGATCGCCACGATGGTTTCGATGCCGGCGTCGATCGCCTCCATGATCGAATCCATGGCATAGATCGGCGGGACATAGATCATCGTCGCGTTGGCGCCGGTCTTGGCGCGCGCCTCGTGCACCGTATTGAAGACCGGCAGGTTCAGATGCGTGCTGCCACCCTTCCCTGGTGTCACCCCACCCACCATCTGCGTGCCATAGGCGATCGCCTGCTCCGAATGGAACGTGCCCTGCGTACCAGTGAAACCCTGGCAGATAACCTTGGTGTTCTTGTCGATGAGAATGGCCATGGCTCAAGCCCTCTTCATGAGCGCGACATTGCCGCGCGTTGCTTCGACGATCTTCTGGGCGGCATCCGACAGGGTCGTCGCCGTGACGATGGGGAGACCCGATTTCTCAAGAATCTCGCGCCCCAGTTCGACATTGGTGCCTTCGAGGCGGACAACGAGCGGCCGGTCGAGGCCGACCTCCTGTGCCGCACCGACAATACCTTCGGCGATCGAATTGCAACGCATCATGCCGCCGAAAACGTTGACCAGGATGCCCTTCACGCCGGGATCATTGAAGATCAGCTTGAACGCGCGCGCGACACGTTCTTTCGTCGCGGCACCGGCAATATCCATGAAATTCGCCGGCTGACCACCGAAATGCTGAATGATGTCCATGGTCGCCATGGCAAGACCGGCACCGTTGACCATGCAGCCGATATCGCCGTCGAGCTTCACATAGTTGAGGTCGTGGCGCGCTGCTTCGAGCTCCAGCGGATCGACTTCATTATCGTCGCGCAAATCCTGGATGTCATTACGACGGAACAGCGCGTTGTCGTCGAAGATCATCTTGCAATCGAGAGCAACAAGGCGGCCGACGCCCGTGACAACGAGCGGATTGATCTCGATCATCACGGCGTCCAGGCTGCGGAAGGCCTTGTTCACTGCCATCACGAGGCGCACAAACTTATGGACTTCGCGCTCCTTGAGCCCGAGCTCGAAGGCCACCTGTCGCGCCTGGAAGGCGCGCATCGGTGTAGCCGGCTGCATGTCGAGGCGAATGATCTTCTCAGGGTGCTTCTCGGCAACCTCCTCGATATCCATACCACCTTCGGTCGAGGCGATGAGACTGACGCCGCCGGTCTTGCGATTGATCAATTGCGCCACGTATAGCTCGCGTGCGATATCGCTTGCCTGTTCGATATAGACTCTGCGAACCAGACGTCCCTCGGGACCGGTCTGGTGCGTCACCAGCTTCATGCCGAGCATCTGGTCGGCAGTCGCCACCACTTCCTTGATCGACCTGCAGACCTTGACGCCGCCTGCCTTGCCGCGACCGCCGGCATGGATCTGTGCCTTAACAACCCAGGTGGGGCCGTCAAGCTCTTCGGCGATGGATTCGGCTTCAATAAGGTTGTGCGCAACGTCACCCCGCGGCACCGGGATGCCGAAACGTCGCAGCAATTGCTTGGCCTGGTATTCATGAATGTTCATCGCCGACTCTCCCTATCGACTGTGCGCTGGCGGCAGGCCGAATTCGGCCGTGGCGCTTTCTTGCGCGATGAATGGATCTCGATGTCTTGCTGCGTTCAGCAGGCCGATTGACCAAGCGACCGGAGTTTTCTCCGACCCCCGCATCCGGCATGCGATCACTCTGGTCGCATGAGGGGATGACGACTTCTTGAATGTGCCTGTCGGCACTTGTCCGATCATTCGTCCGGGCGCTACCAGCGACCCACGATCATTTTATCTGGGGGTGCCTTTCTCACTGTCCCAGATTCGACTACCATGATTGCGAAAACGTCACGAGTCGTTGGCATGCATCAATATGACTGAAGCGCCTCTGAATCGAATTCATCGACGCGCCGCGATGACATCGCTAACAGCGTCGCTGCTGCTGTTGTTGACCGCTTGTGCAGAAAGACAATTGCCGATTTCCACGCCGAGCGGCGCCAGCATCGCGCCCTTGGCCGTGCCCACGCCGACGATCAGTTACGATGGCATGTCCTGCGTGCCTTACGCGCGACTGGCTTCCGGCATCAATCTGCGCGGTGATGCCTACACCTGGTGGGACGGCGCCGATGGCATCTATCAGCGTGGGGTGACGCCGGCACCGGGTGCCGTGCTGGTCTTGGCGCAAACCAACCGTTTGCGCAGCGGGCATGTCGCAGTCGTCCGGCAGATCATCAGCTCCCGCGAAATCCTGGTCGATCATGCTAATTGGATTCCCGGCCAGGTCGTCAACGGGCAGCACGTCTATGACGTCTCGCCGGCCAATGATTGGACGATGCCGCGCTTCTTCAATTCGGAAGCGGGCGTCTATGGCAGCGTCTACCCGGCATACGGCTTCATCTACAACGTCGCTGCCAATGCGGCGCAGGCGCCTGTGGCATCAAGCGGACAAATGGGGCTGCCGCCGCAATAGGCCGCGGCGCTGCAGATCGAGCACCGTATCGCGCAACGACTGGATCAACGGCCGGCACTGCCAGTGCAGTTCTCGCTGCGCCTTGCTGCAGTCGAAGGCCATGGAGGAACGCGCCAACCGGACGCCAGTAAGGGGGGCCATCGGTGGCTTCTTGGTGATATTGGCTGCACCTTCGCTGACCAGCGCGGAAACGTAGGCCAGCCAGTAGGGAACCTTGCGCTTCGGCATGGAAAGCCCGGTAAGCCCTTCCAGTTCCTTCAGCAGCCGACCCAGGCTCAGATTCTCATGCCCCAGGATGTAGCGCTCGCCGATGCGCCCGTGTTCGGCTGCCAGGAAATGACCCAGCGCCGCGTCCCGCCCATCGACCAAATTGAAATCGCAATCGAGATAGGCGGGAGTAGTGCCGTTGAGAAAGCCAAGAATCATCTTGGTCGGCGGCGTCAGCAGAAAATCACCGGGGCCGATCGGCATGGTCGGATTGACAATGACGAGAGGCATCCCCCCATTGGCTGCCGCCTGGGCAGCCTCCTCCGCCCGAAACTTGGAACGACAATATGGGCCGGGCACGTCGTTGACGGTATGGCGCACCTTTTCGTCAATCAGGGCGTTCTGCGATGCACGCGGCGCATTGATGTTCTTCAGGATGGATTCTGTCGACGTATAGACGAAGCGGGCAACCTTTGCCTCGGCCGCAGCGTCCAATACCCGGCAGGTGCCTTCATAATTCACTTCATGAAACGTCGCCGGATCGGCGGCCCACAGGTTGGGATTTGCGGCCAGGTGAAAGACCCGATCGACCCCTGCCATCGCCCTGGTCAGGACTGCCCGGTCCCGGATCGATCCCTGGCGCAATTCCACATTTGCAGGAACCGGCAGATCCGGCGATTGCGGCCAATCCCTGAGGTCGAGAACGCGGACACGTTCGCCGCGCGCGCTGAGCAGGGAGACGAGATGCCGGCCCATGAAGCCGCAACCCCCTGTTACCAATGAAAGGCGCGTTTCGCCCGACTCCGCCGCTAGCATATATATTTCCGCTCCATGATGACCCTTGGCCGCCTCTTTTCGATCCTTGTCGGTCTCAGCATCTTTTTGGCTATGCCGAGCCTATCACGCGCCGAAATTCAGACGGAATCAGCGGCAACCTATATTCGCACCCTGTTCGAGACAAGCACGGGCGCCGTGGCGGCTCCTGCCCTTTGCCAACACATCGCGCAGTTGGGCAAGTCTGCTGCCGGGCGATCCTGGCGATTGTTACCGCCGACCGAGCGCCCGCTTTTTGCCGACGGCTTCTGCCATTTAGCGATCGAGGCGGTTAATCGGCTACATATTGCCTATCCGAATCTGCAAATGGAGTTGGGGGACGTTTCGCCGGCTCCCCAAGGGATGATGATGGTCTCGAGCAAAGTGCGGAAACGGGCGGATTCAGCTCCATGGCGGGTGGATTGGCAGGTTGCAGAAGCTGCGGGGCAGTTGCGGTTGGCGGATATGCGGCTTCTTGGCCTATCGTTGGGAATCTTCTTGCGCAGCCTAGCCAATGCCGAGGATGGGCCGCCGACTGCGGATCGCATATTGGCCCAGTGGCGACGCGCGCTGGACCGCGCCCTTCCGCTGCGGATCGATCAAATGCCGGTTCCGTCGAAATGATGACTTCCGGTCGCCGGTCTGGTATTTAGCGAGCCAATCTTCGCCTCTTCTATCGGATGGATAAGACATTGAACAGGCTCGTTAATTTAGTCAGGAAGCTGACCTTGGCTGGTTTCGTCCTGGCATTGTCGATCGCTCCATCGGTGAAGCCGGCGCTGGCGCATGCCATTATCGTTTCGGCCGTACCAGCTGCCGGCTCAACGGTGTCGGGGCCTGAGATCGACCTGGCCTTCACCTTCAATGTCCGGGTCGACGCCGGTCGATCGAAGCTGACCCTTACCGGTCCGGATGGCAGCTCATCCGATATCGCCATTTTGCCGGCGGATAGCCCGGCCGTCCTGGCTGGCCATCTATCGGGGCTGAAGGCCGGCGCCTATTCGGTGCGCTGGCAGGTATTGGCGACAGACGGTCATATCACCCGTGGCGACCTCGATTTTACTGTCGCACCGTGACGTCACTGTAGCCAAGAGGCCGAGCCCGCCTTGTCCTTCCTCCTCGACATCTTCGGATTTCTCAGTGTGTTGCTCTCCGGCTTCGCCCGGTCGGCGCAATGTGTCTATGTCGGCAGTGTCGTCTTCCTGTTTTTGATCGCACGACCCGTTTGTGAACATGCAAATGAGGCCGGCATTCGCGTCATCGCGATGACGCGCCGTATCGGTCTTTATTCAGCCGTCGCCATGTTCGCGGTCCTGGCGGCCAATTTATGGGCGCATACCGCAATACTCGCCGGCACGACGGATGGCAGCTATCTGAATGCCCTCGGCGGCACATATGCGATGGCGCAGGTGTTGCGTCTCGGCGCGGCCTTGGTCACGGTGGCCTTGCTGGCCCGGCGGAGTGGGCCCAGCGATTTCCTGTTGCCCTTGCTCGCACTCGCCGACATCGCAGCCGGTATCGCCACCAGCCACGCCGCGGCCCGGCTTGACAGCCAGAACATTCTCATCCTGGCCACGACCCTTCACCACTTAGGTGCTGCCATATGGATTGGCGGTCTTCCCGCCTTCTTATACGCGCTTAATAGGCTTCCGGCCGGTTCGACCCTCGAGCAAGTTGGCCGTCGCTATTCGTTGACGTCGGCGGTGTCGGTACTGGCCATCACCATCTCCGGCGTCATTATGCTGGTCTACTATGTTGGCTCGACCGGTGCGATGTATGGCACGGCCTATGGTATGATGCTTGGAACGAAGATAATTCTGTTCCTGACCGTTCTCGTCCTTGGTGCGTTCAATTCCTTTGCCGTACGGCAGCTCGCCAGCGGCACGGCCCCGCTCCTACGCCTCAAACGCTTTGTCGAAGTCGAGATCGGTATCGGCATGACGATCCTCTTCGTCGCCGCCTCCATCACTTCGTTGCCGCCGGCGATCGACCTGACGGACGGCCGCGCCACGCTGAGCGACATAGCAGAGCGGTTGGAACCGAAATGGCCGTCGCTCCGCAGTCCGGACAAAAGCACACTGGCGTTTTATGAGGAACAGCGACCTGCAAACGCCGCGACAGGCCAAGACATGGCAAGCCATATGCAGGTCTATGTGCCTGGATCGGGCATGCCGCTGCCGCGCAATGCCGAGGATATTGCCTGGTCGGAGTACAACCATCACTGGGCTGGCTTCTTCGTCCTGCTGATCGGCATTCTGGCACTGCTGGAGCGCACCGGTCGAGCACCCTGGGCAAAGCACTGGCCCCTGCTCTTCATCGGCTTGGCGGGCTTTCTATTCCTGAGGTCTGAGGCGGAAGGATGGCCGATCGGCACCCTTAGCCTCGCGGAAAGTATGCGCGATCCGGAATTCGTGCAGCATAAGCTCTTCATGGTGCTGATCACGGGTTTTGCCGGTTTCGAATGGAGCGTCCGCACTGGCGCATTAACGCGCGGCTGGGCGAGCTACGTCTTTCCATTGCTGAGTGCAGTCGGCGGCATGATGTTGCTGACTCACTCCCACTCCATCGCCAATGTGAAAGAACTGCTGCTAATTGAGATGACACATATGCCGATTGCCATACTCGGCATTTGGGCTGCCTGGACGCGCTGGCTGGAGCTGCGCTTGGACGGGAAAGGCCGCGTCATATGTGGCTGGCTGTGGCCGACCTTCTTCTGCTTGGTCGGCATCGTACTTATTCTTTATCGCGAGATTTGATCGGATGTTGGAAGGGTTTATCGGCCGCCTTGTGAGCTGGAGCGAGCGTCGCGCTGTGCTCCTGATTGTACTTTCGCTGTTGCTGACGGCGACCGCCGGCATCTTCACGGCCCGCCATCTCGGCATGGATACCGATACGGCGAATATGATTTCGCCTGAGTTGCCGTGGCGCAAGGAATTGGCGCATTTCAACGCGCTTTTTCCGCAGAATACCGGGCTGCTCGTTGTCATGATCGACGGCAAGACGCCGGATGCCGCCGAAGATGCCGCGGCAGCGCTCTTTGCCAAGATCGAAACTCGAAAGGATCTGTTCGCGACGGCCCGGCGCGCCGATGGCGGCCCCTATTTCGAGAAATACGGGCTTCTCTTCCTGCCTGTCGATCAAGTGCAGAAGATCGCCGATGCCGTGATCGAGGCTCAGCCCTTTATCGGTTCACTGACACAAGATCCCAGTTTGCGCGGCTTGTTCGATGTGTTCTCGCTGGCGATGGATGGCATTATCCAGAAAGCAGCAAGCGTCGAACGGCTGGAAAAGCCACTCTCTGCCATTTCAAGTACGCTCAGCGACGCCCTTTCCGGTGGCCGCCAAGCCATGTCCTGGCAGACCTTGCTTCTCGACCGGCCGACTGAAGCTCGTGACCTGCGTCGCCTGATCCTGACGCAGCCGAACCGGGACTTTGCAGCGTTGAAGCCTGGCGAAGCGGCCACAAGCTTCATCCGCGATACGGTCAAAGAACTGGGGCTGACGCCCGATACCGGAGTAACGGTTCGCCTAACAGGTCCAGTTGCACTCAATGACGACGAATTCGCCACCGTTGCCGAAGGCATGGGTTGGGCGCTGCTGATTTCGACGGTCCTTGTGCTTCTATGGCTGTTCATGGCGCTGCGTTCCGTCAAACTCATTCTCGCCACCTTCATCACATTGGTCGTCGGCCTTATCCTTACCTTTGCATTCGCGACCTTGGCGGTCGGCAAACTCAACCTGATCTCAGTCGCGTTTGCTGTCATGTTCATCGGCCTGTCGATCGATTTCGGCATTCAGTTCGGCGTGCGCTACGGACAGGAAAAAACGGAAGGCGGGCTTGCCGGCGCACTGGTCCGAACTGGAACTGCCATGGCCCGGCCGCTGACTCTGGCTGCCATCGCCATCGCGGTCGGTTTCGCTGCTTTCATACCAACCGATTATCGCGGCGTCTCCGAACTGGGCCGCATCGCTACCGCCGGCATGGCCATCACTTTGATCCTCAATGTGACCCTGCTTCCGGCCTTATTGGCACTGTTCAAGCCACGAATCATGGCTGGTGACATGGGCTTTGCCTGGGGTCGACCTGCGGACGCGTGGTTGGCGCGAAATCGGAAATACGTCCTCGCCTTCTGGGGCGTTGTTGCGATCGCCGGTGTCGCGCTCTCGCCGCGGCTTGAGTTCGACTTCCATCCCCTTCACCTCAAGGATCCGAAAGTTGAATCCATGGCGGCCATCATCGACTTGATGAAGGATCCGATCCGCTCTCCCTACGCCATCGAAATCGTCACGAAAGACGCCGCATCCGCTGACGCGCTAAAGGAAAAGCTCTCGAAGTTGCGCGAGGTCTATGCCGTGATATCGGCGTCCAGTTTCGTCCCGAAGGATCAGGATGCGAAGCTTGCAATCCTGCAGGATCTGCAACTCCTCATGGGCGTCACTTTGGAGCCGGTCGCGACGAAACCCGCGCCGACCACGGAGGAAATCCGCGCCTCGCTAAAAAACTGTGCGGCCAAGCTGCGCGAAGCCCTGCCATCCTCCGATAAGGCTCAGCAACTCGCCCGCCTGCTTGATCAGGCTGCCACTGCCGATCCTTCGCTTTATCCGGAGCTGCAGCGCATGCTTGTCGATGGTTTGATGCCGCGAATGAAGATGCTCGCTGCCGCCCTGACGGCGGAAGGCGTCACGCTTGATACACTTCCCGCAGATATCAAGTCGCAATGGGTGGCCGCCGACGGCGAAATGCGCCTTACCGTGATGCCCAAAGGCGACAGCAATGACAGCGCGGTTCTGGCAAACTTCGTCAACGCGGTGCGCGGCGTCGCACCCGAGGCCACCGGTCCCGCCGTGCAGATATATGAATCCGGCCGCGCCGTCACCCGAGCGTTCCAAATGGCCAGTTTGACGGCCGTCATGGCGATCGCTGTTCTGCTTGCCGCCGTCCTGCGGCGACCGCGCGACGTTGCCTATGTGATGCTGCCGCTGCTGATGACGGCGCTCGGGACCATCATTATATGCGTGGCGTTCGGGCTGAAGCTGGATTTCGCCAACATCATTGCGCTGCCCCTGCTTCTGGGCATCGGCGTTGCCTTCGACATCTACTTCGTCGTCAACTGGCGGCGCGGTGTTACCAACCCGCTATCGACCAGCACGGCCCGCGCCGTTCTCTTCAGCGCCCTGACGACGGGCTCATCCTTTGGAAGCCTGGCGCTGTCCAGTCATCCTGGAACTGCACGCATGGGGATGTTGCTGTTGATAGCTCTCACCATGCTGATCGTCGTTATTTTCGCCTTCATGCCTGCCTTGATGGGCAAGCCACCAAGTGAACCCCAAAAGGCATAAGAAAAAGGGCGGGCACCGTCTGGCTGCCCGCCCTTCTTTTTCTCATTGCGCCTTCGCTCAGGCTTCCTTCTTCAAATCCTCGATCTTCTGTTCGAGCGAGGCAATAAGGGCATCGGCACCACCTTCGACAACGACCTTCGAGAAGTCGGAGCGCATCTGCGCCATCTGCGAAATTGAGCCCGAAAGATAGATGTCGATCACACGCCAAACATCTTTGCTGAAGCGGAAGAGATAGTTGAGCGCTATCGGTTCCCCATTGGAACGGATCAGCTTGCTTTCCACGAGCTGGCGGTCATCACCCGCCGGCTTCGCTTCACCGACTTCGAACTTCTGGTTCTTGAACGACTTGAATCGCGCGGCGTAGGTCGTGACCATGTACTTGTTGAACGTCACCAGCACGGCAGTCTTCTTGTCACCCGGCATCTTGGTCCATTCCGGACCGACCGAGATCTTGCACATGGTCGCCACATCGAAGGTGTTGTTCAGAACCGGCTCGATCTTCTGATACCGGCCATCGAAACCAAGCTCGGTGCCATGCTGCATGCAATCCAGCAGTGTCGCGTAGAATGCCTTGATAAGATCAGCGGGCTCGACGGCCTGGGCAAAGGACAGGCCCGGCCGCAAGATTGTGGCTGCGCCAGCCATGGCCAACGCCTGGCGTCGCGAAAACTGCAACATGCTCATGCCCGCGCGCTCGCCTCGGCCACACCCAGCGCAGCAAGCGCTTCACTGACGATATGGCGCGCGTTCAGGCAGGCCACGTCATATTGCTTCTGCGGCGCATCGTGATCGATGCAGATATCGGGCAGCGTCATGGGTCGGATCTTCAGGCCTTTGTCCAGGGCACCGGATTTCGCCAGGAACTGTAGGACATGAGCTGCGAACCCGCCAATGGCGCCTTCTTCAATCGTGATCAACACTTCGTGTTCACGCGCAAGACGCTTTACCAGATCTTCGTCGAGCGGCTTGCAGAAACGGGCATCAGCAACGGTGCAGCTCAATCCCTTGGCGCCGAGCTCGTCGGCAGCCTTCAGGACTTCCACCATCCTGGTGCCGTAATTCAGGATCGCAATCTTGGTTCCTTCGCGGATGATCCGGCCCTTGCCGATCGGCAGCACCTCGCCGCGAGCCGGCAGATCGACACCGATACCTTCGCCACGCGGATAACGGAAGGCTACGGGGCGATCATCGATCGTGGCGGCTGTTGCCACCATATGCATCAATTCCAGCTCATCCGACGGCGCCATCAACACGAAGTTCGGCAGACATCCCAGATAGGCGATGTCGTAATTACCGGCATGGGTCTGCCCGTCGGCACCAACGAGGCCCGCGCGGTCAATGGCAAAGCGAACCGGCAGGCTTTGAATGGCAACATCGTGCACGACCTGGTCATATCCGCGCTGCAGAAAGGTCGAGTAGATCGTGCAGAAGGGCTTCATGCCTTCGGTCGCCATGCCAGCGCAGAAGGTCACGGCATGCTGCTCGGCGATTGCAACGTCGAAGGTGCGGTCGGGGAATTCCTTGCCGAAAGCGTCAAGGCCCGTGCCTGACGGCATGGCAGCGGTGACCGCCACAATCCTGTCGTCGGCCTTGGCTTCGGCAATCAGTGCCTTGGCGAAGACGCCGGTATAGCTGGGCGCCTTCGGGGCCGATTTCTGCTGCACGCCAGTCGCAACGTCGAATTTGACCACGCCATGATAGCGATCGGCGGAGTTCTCGGCCGGGGCGTAGCCCTTGCCCTTCTGGGTCACGACATGGACGAGGACCGGGCCCGGCTCGTCCGACTTGGCAAGGTTCTGCAGCACAGGCAACAGATGGTCGATGTTATGGCCGTCGATCGGGCCAACATAATAGAAGCCCAATTCCTCAAACAGCGTGCCGCCGCCCGAGATGATGCCACGGGCATATTCCTCCGCCCGGGCCGCCATCTTCTGCAAACGGTTCGGTAGGATGCGCGACACATCTTTGGCAAAGTGCCGCAGCGAGCGGAACGAAGTCGACGACAGCGAGCGCGAGAGATAGGCCGAGAGCGCACCAACGGGCGGGGCAATCGACATATTGTTGTCATTGAGGATGACGATCAGCTTGGTATCGAGCGAGCCGGCATTGTTCATGGCCTCATAGGCCATGCCCGCCGACATCGAGCCGTCACCGATCACAGCGATGCAGGCGCGCTTGCGACCCTGCATTTCGCTGCCGACCGCCATGCCGAGTGCCGCTGAGATCGAGGTCGAGGAATGAGCGGTGCCGAACGGGTCATATTCCGATTCGGAGCGCTTCACGAAGCCGGAGAGGCCCCCACCCTGGCGCAACGTCCGAATCCGATCGCGGCGACCGGTCAGAATTTTATGCGGATAGGCCTGATGTCCCACGTCCCAAATAAGGCGGTCATAAGGGGTATCGAAAACATAATGAATCGCCGTCGTCAGCTCGACGACGCCAAGGCCGGCGCCCAAATGCCCACCGGTAACCGAGACGGCATCGATGGTCTCCTGACGCAGTTCATCCGCCAATTGGCGCAGATCCGAGGGGTCGAGCTGGCGCAATTGAGCCGGCGTGACGACGCGGTCGAGCAAGGGGGTTTTGCTGGTCAAGAGATAAGCCTTTTACCCTATGGGAACGCGTCACGAGCCGGCATCGGCCAACTACTCAATGCAGTCGGCACTCAATGCCGGAAAATGTGACAGGTTCACGGTTATCCGAATCCGGGTGCTTATAGGCAAATCGCCGGCAAAGTGCCACCCCTTTCCCGGGGGTAATACCATGAACCGGCAGCAAAACCCCCGAAATGGTTGACCAAATCGATAGATTATTGCGCATTGCACCTTAACCCAGCCCGACAGAACCCAGCTATGGGGTATTTTCAGTGGTAACAGAAGGCAATTCTGTGTAAACGGTGCCTTTAGTCCCGGCTTCTCACAGCGTTTCATGTGCGTAGCAAACTGGCGCCAAGACTGAGCGCTTAGCTAGGGTATTTGTCTTATTTCTGTTGACCAGAGTGGATCGATTGGCATGCGGGTAGTTTTGGCTCAGCCGCGCGGTTTCTGCGCCGGCGTCGAACGCGCGATTGAAATCGTCGAGCGCGCTATCGAGCGCTTCGGTCCGCCGGTCTATGTCCGGCACGAGATTGTCCACAACCGACATGTGGTTGAGGGCTTGCGCGCCAAGGGCGCCGTTTTCGTCGAGGAGCTCGACGAAATTCCCGAAGGCCGTTACGCGATCTTCAGCGCACATGGCGTTTCGAAGACGGTTGTCGAGGCAGCCCGCGAGCGTGGCCTGAATGTAATCGATGCCACCTGCCCGCTTGTGTCCAAGGTCCACACGGAGGGCACCCGTTATGCGGACCAGGGTCGTCAGGTCATCCTGATCGGCCATGCCGGTCACCCGGAGGTCGAAGGCACGATGGGTCAGGTGCCTGGCGGCGTCCTGCTCATCTCGACCACCGACGACGTTGCAAAGCTTCAGGTGAACGATCCGGCGAAACTGGCCTACATCACCCAAACGACCCTGTCGGTCGACGATACCAAGGCCGTGATCGAGGCACTCAAGGAGCGCTTCCCGGAGATCGTCGGTCCGAACACCAAGGACATTTGTTACGCCACGCAGAACCGTCAGCAGGCAGTTCGGCAATTGGCCGAACAGGTCGATCTGGTCCTTGTGATCGGCGCTCCAAATTCGTCGAATTCCAACCGGCTGAAGGAACTGGCCAAGGAACTCGGCATTAAGAGCTATCTCATCGAAGACGCCTCGCAGCTGAAGCCGGAATGGCTTGCTGACGTGCGCTCGGTCGGCGTCAGCGCCGGCGCTTCCGCACCTGACGTCCTGGTCCAGGATCTGGTCGCCCGGTTGCAGGAATTGAAGGATGTCCAGGTTGAATTGATGGCGGGCGTCGAAGAGAACGTCCGCTTCCGTTTGCCGCCTGAACTTGCCGATCAGTCGGCCGCGGCACAGTAAGAATAAGAAGAGGAGATCACCCCTTGTCCGTTCCATTGCGCCAAGCTATTCGCGTCGGCTCTTATGTGGTCAAACAGCACATCCTGGGCCGCAAGCGCTATCCGCTGGTTCTCATGCTGGAACCCTTGTTCCGCTGCAACCTCGCCTGCGCCGGCTGTGGCAAGATCGATTATCCGGCCGACATTCTGAACAAGCGCATCTCGGTTCAGGAAGCGCTCGATGCGGCCAATGAATGCGGTGCGCCGGTTGTTTCCATCGCCGGTGGCGAACCGCTGCTGCACAAGGAACTGCCGGAGATCGTCGATCGCCTGATCAACGAGCAGAAGCGCTCGATCTATTTGTGCACCAACGCCCTTCTTCTCGAGAAGAAGATGGATCTCTATAAGCCGTCGCCCTACTTCACCTGGTCGGTCCATCTCGATGGTTCGAAGGAAGAGCACGACAAGTCGGTCTGCCAGGACGGTGTCTATGAGCAGGCCGTGGCCGCGATCAAGAAAGCAAAGGCCGCCGGCTTCAACGTCAACATCAATTGCACCTTCTTTGACGGCACCAATGCCGATCGGGCAGCTGCCTTCTTCGACGACGTAATGGCGATGGGCGTTGACGGCATCACTGTGTCGCCGGGCTATGCCTATGAGCGCGCGCCCGACCAGCAGCACTTCCTCAACCGGAAGAAGACCAAGGATCTGTTCCGCGCCATCTTCCGCAAGGGCGATCGCGGCCGTCGCTGGCAATTCAGCCAGTCGACCCTGTTCCTCGACTTCCTTGCCGGCAACCAGGCCTATCACTGCACGCCGTGGGCCAACCCGACCCGCAACGTGTTCGGCTGGCAGCGCCCGTGCTACCTCCTCGGCGAAGGTTACGCGAAGACCTTCACTGAGCTGATGGAGACGACGGACTGGGACAAATACGGCGTCGGCAATTATGAAAAGTGCGCCGATTGCATGGTCCATTCGGGCTTCGAAGGCAGCGCGGTGAAAGACACCATCCGCAGCCCGCTGAAGGCCTTGAAGGTCGTGCTGAAGGGTATCGAAACGGAAAAGCCGATGGTGGCCGACATCTCGCTCGAAAAACAGCGCTCGGCCGAATACGTCTTCTCAAGCCATGTCGAGAAGGCGATGGCCGAAATCCACGAAGAGAAAGAGCGTTTAAAGCAGGGCCGCGCGGCCGCGGAGTAAAGCGCTCATTGCGGTCCGCGAGCGCAGGGCGACGCGGATCAGCCCGGGCAACTGCCAGGGCTTCATGAGAAGAGACAGAAGGACGGCACCGATCGCGGGCCGTCCTTCTTCATTGAGGCCCTTCAGCGCCGCTTCGGGCAATGCGTCGTCCGCCGTATCCGCAATCGCGCGGATGATGAGAAACGGCAGCCCATGCTGGAGCGCCACTTCCGCCACGTGGTGGCTCTCCATGTCGATGGCGACGGCACCTGTTTCATCGAACAGAGCGCCCTTCTCCGCTCGCGTCGCAGCGGCCGCCGATCTCCCGGCGATTGTGCCACCCTGCGCCGAAACTCGCTGCAAGGCTCTCTGGCGCCATGATTGATCGCAAGGAAGACGTCGACCGTCCGCAAGAACCACCTCATCGGCGATGATGAGGTCTCCCGGCTCCATCTCCGGGTCGAGGGCACCGGCAATACCGAAACTGACCAGAGCCGTCACCCCGCCAGCCACCAGCGCCTCCGCCTTTCGGCGGGTGGGGTCTGGGTGCCCACCGCCCGCAACAACGATGAAGCCAAGGCCGTCGAGCAGCTTGGCCTCGGACTGCATGCCGGTGATGATTCCGACCGACATCACATGCCGTACATGACGTGCTGGGAATTGCCCTGCTTCAGATTGCGATAGCGCGCCATCGCCCAAATTGGAAAGAAGGCTTTGTAGCCGTGATAGCGGAGATAGAAGACGCGCGGGAAACCGACAGCGGTGTATTCCTGCTCGTCCCAGGTGCCGTCGGCCTTTTGCGTGTCGGTCAGATACGCCATGCCACCGGCGACTGCCGTATTGTCGACTTCGCCGGCAGCCATCAGACCCAGAACCGCCCAAGCGGTCTGCGACGGAGTCGATTCCGGCCCCTCGCCGCGCGGCTTGTCTGCCCAGTAACTGTCCCCACTTTCGCCCCAACCGCCATCGGCGCGTTGCTTGCTGATCAGGAAGGCCACGCCTTTGCGCATCGCGGGATGGTCGGCTGGAATGCCGATCGCATTGAGGGCGCACAGCACCGACCAGGTGCCATAGATGTAATTGGTGCCCCAACGGCCGAACCAGGCGCCATCAGCCTCCTGCTCGCGTATCAGATAATCGACGGCCGCTTTCACCTTCGGATGGTCGATCTTGTAGCCGAGCTGCGCCAGCATCGAGAGGCAGCGTGCCGAGACGTCGGCCGTTGGCGGATCGAGCAAGGCGCCGTGATCGGCGAACGGAATGTGATTGAGATAGTAGTACTCGTTGTCGGCGTCGAACGCACCCCAGCCGCCATTCTTGCTTTGGAGACCTAGAATCCATTCGACCGCGCGATCGATCGATTCCTTGTAGCGGTCGTGATCGAGACGATCCATCGCCATCACCACGACAGCTGTATCGTCCACATCCGGATAGTGATCATTGTTGTACTGGAAAGCCCAGCCACCAGGACGCACGCCCGGCGCACGCACGGCCCAGTCGCCCACGACGTCGAGGATCTGACGATCCTTCAGCCAGTCCGTCGCCGCGGTGACGCGCTGCGCCGCCTCGCCACCGACTTCCAGCAAAGCGTGAGCGACAAGACCGGTGTCCCAGACCGGCGACAGGCAAGGCTGGCAATAGGCCAACTCATCCTTGAACACCATCAGCCTTTCGACCGACTGCTTGGCAATCACGAAATTGGGATCGTCCTTCCGAAAGCCGAGAACATCGAACATCATCACCGAGTTGGCCATAGCCGGATAAATGGCACCTAGGCCGTCTTCACCATTCAAGCGCTCGATGGTCCAGGCCACAGCCTTGTCGACCGCCTTTTGACGCAGGCCCTTCGGGAAGAAGCCGTCGACCCGCTGCAGGATGCGGTCGACAACCCGGAAAAAGACCGCCCACGGCCCTTTTCGGTCCATGTTGTACCAATTGGCGACCTGCTCCGGCGGCACCAGGAAGAGCTCGCGCACATCGACCTGCTTCGGGTTTCGCGCACGGGGCTGCTTCGACATCAATACCAGTAGCGGCACAATGACCGTGCGCGACCAATAGCTCACCTTGTCCAGATGAAACGGGAACCATTGCGGCAGATGCATGATCTCGACAGGCATCTTCGGCACGCCGCGCCACGGAATCTGGCCGAACAGCGCCAACTGGATCAGCGTGAAAACATTGCTCTTCGCTGCCCCGCCGAAATCGAGGATGGCCTTGCGCGCGCGCGCCATGTGCGGGGCGTTGATATCCTCGCCGCAGCATTTCAGCGCGTAATAAGCCTTCACCGAGGCCGAGATGTTGAAAGCGCCGCCGTGATAGAGCGGCCAGCCGCCATGCGCGCCTTGAATATCCTTCAGATAGCGGACGATCTTGGCTTCAGTCGCGGTATCGATTTCGTCCAGGAAATGCTTCAGTAGAACGTATTCGGCCGGAATGGTCGCGTCTGCTTCCAGCTCGAACGCCCAATGGCCATCCTCACGCTGTTGCTTCAGCAAAGCGTCGGCGGCCTTATCGATTCCCAATTCCAAACGCCCCGCCATTGCGGCAACGCCAATCTCCGCCTGGGCAGCGAGGTTGCGACTGCTCATTCTTTTGAATCACTCTAAATTTTCACGATATCTGGCCGGAGAATGCGCGACTTTCCCCCTATTTTCAACCCCTTAACCCATAAAAAGCTAGCTAGCACCGATTCCAACAACCCTGATATTTCAATGCTTTATTAATGCTCCTCCGGCATTTTGCTGCATCGACCTGGAAGGATGGCAATGCTGGCGCGGATCCGGTGGTGGTTGGGGGGTAGGCTGTCTCGGCAGTTGATCGCCGCATTGGCGATCAGCGTGCTTGTCATCGGCGCTCCGGCCGGCCTCCTGCTCTACAACCTCAGCGAACGCTGGGCGATTGATGACGCCAAGCGGATCGTCCTCAGCATCCAGGAAAGCAAGCAGCGCGAAATCGAAGCCGCCTTGGCAATGGCGGACCCAAGCCTGATGAAGCTACAGGGCTATATCGTGACGGCCCTAAGCCCGCCCGCCGGCCCAGAGGATCAAATTGCCCTCAAACAGCTGGTCATACCTTTCATTGACGGATCAATGCGCCCTGATCCGAAGAAATTTGACGGTCGGCAACATGCCGGCATGTATCTTGATCCACGCACGCCTCGGACCGATACCGTAGCCGCCTTTCACGCCCGCTTGCAGCCCATCATCGATCTCTACGGTGCCGGTACCATTCCGCGCTTCGATACGTTGTGGCTCCTCACGCGCTGGCATTCCATGATCGTCCTTATGCCACGCGTACCGACTTACATTTGGGACGCAACGCCCGACGATGACTACAACATCACGGAATGGATCACGGGTGGTGACCCCGTTGTTAACCCGAAGCGAAGCCTCTATTGGACCAAACCCGCCTACGACACCGTTTCGCGGTCCTGGATGGTCAGTGCCGTGAAGCCACTCGATGTGGACGGCGAGTGGGTCGGCACCATTGGTCATGACTTCTTCCTTGCCGGACTGTTCGATCGCCTTTCGAGCAACCCGACCTTTGCCGCCAGCGAAGACTTCCTGGTAGACGGCAGCGGCGATTACATGCTGGCCGGCGATTGGCAACACGAGATCGAAAGTGCCGCCTTCAGGCCCGACGACAAGGCCGCGATCGACGCGGCTCTCGCGCCAGTCCGAGAGAGCCTGGGTCAGTTTTCCAGCCCGGTGGTGGTTGCAACCCAATTCCGTGAAGAACCCGTCCTCGCCGCAGCCGCCCGGATTGCCGGCCCGGATTGGACGCTGATCCATATCGTCCCGCAACGCAGCGTCGCCAGTCGCATTTCCGATACTTTCGTCGGCTCTGCAATTGTCACCCTCATCGCGTTCTTGCTGGTCGCCGCAGTCATCCATAGTCTGCTGCAGCGGCGCGTAATCCAGCCGCTTCAAGCGCTCGCCAGTTCGGTCCAGCGCTTGGAGCGCGGCGAAGAGCACGCACGCGCCGAGATCTGCAGGAACGACGAAATCGGCCGCCTTGCCGCTGCGTTCAACATGATGGCGGTCCGCATCGGAAAATCGCGCCGCAAGTTGGAAAAAGCGCGACAGGAGCTGGAGAGCCGGAATATCGAATTGCAACGGGCCAATCGAGCAAAGACCAATGTGCTCGCCAATATGAGCCATGAACTCAGAACCCCGCTCAATGCCATCCTGGGGTTCTCGGAAATTCTCAACCTGCAATTTTATGGTCCACTCGGCGACAAGCGCTATGTGGAGTATGTCGGCCACATCCACCACAGTGGCAAGCACCTGCTTGACCTCGTCAATGACATTCTCGATCTCGAGAAGATCGAAGCCGACAAGATGGTCCTCAAATATGACGACTACGACATTCGCCCATTGATCGAGAGCTGCATTGCAATGGTCAAACCTGCCGCGGATACGCATGGCGTGGAGCTATCAATGCCCAGTAGCGCAAGCCCCATCGTAATCAGCTGCGATCGCCGCGCGGTAAACCAGATGCTGCTGAACCTACTCAGCAACGCTATCCGCCACACGCCTGCGGGTGGTCAGGTCGCTGTCAGTACAGAACCAAGCAGCGATGGCGGCCTGGATCTCACGATTTCCGACAATGGCAGCGGCATTCCCGACCGCCTGTTGCCGCTCCTCTTTTCGCCTTTCGGCATTAAGGCGGCGCACATCGCCGATACCGGCGCACAAGGTCGAAGTGGCACCGGCCTCGGCTTATCGATCACGCGCGGCCTCATCCGACTGCACGACGGCGATGTGCATGTCGACACGAAGGTCGGCACGGGAACCCGCATGACACTGCATTTCCCAGCCGGTCGTGTGCGCCCACATCAAGACCTTGCGCGATTGGAAGAATTCGCGGGCTAGTGCCGCGAGTGCCGGGCCGGCGTTCTAGCGCTGCAACTTAAGGTGCACGACATCGATCGAGCCGGCTTTGAAGCCAGCCTCGCAATAAGCAAGGTAATAGGTCCACATGCGGCGAAATCGTTCGTCGAAGCCCAGGGGCTGAATCTTCGGCCAAGCCTGCAGGAAGGATTCCCGCCACTCACGCAGAGTGCGCGCATAGGAAGCGGCAAAACCATCCTCGCCGAGGAACTGCAGGCCGCTATCTCGAGCGAGATTTTGCAGCACCGAACTGGTCGGCAGCATTCCGCCAGGAAAGATGTAGCGCTGAATGAAGTCGGCGTTGCGGCGATAGCCCTCAAACCGCTCCTCGGCAATGGTGATGATCTGCAGCACCGCCGTGCCGCCCTGGTTCAGCCGCTCACGCAAGACATCGAAATAGCGTTTCCAATGCGCTTCCCCCACAGCCTCGAACATCTCGATCGATACGATGCTGTCGAACCTGCCGGGGCAGTCGCGATAATCCTGTAGCCGCAACTCCACGCGCCCCGACAAGCCCTGGCGGCGCATCCGCGCCTCGGCAAAGGCGAGCTGCTCCTTCGACAATGTGAGACCCGTGACGTTGCAGCCGAACTCCTTCGCCGCCACTTCGGCAAAGCCGCCCCAGCCGCAACCGATTTCCAGCACGTGCTTGCCCGGGGCCAATTCCGCCAATTCGGCGACGCGCCGGTATTTATCGGCCTGTGCGGCCTGCAGCTCATTCGCACCGCGCTCGAAATAGGCCGAGGAATAGGTCATCGACGGATCGAGCCATTGCCCATAGAACTCGTTCCCGAGATCATAGTGATAGGCAATGTTGCGCTTGCTGCCCTTGCGCGTATTCGGGCGCATCATATGCATGAGGCGATGCCACATGCGCATCAGTTTCTTGCCTGAGAGGGCCGCTGCCATGGCGTGCTCATTGCGGGCTGCAAGCTCGATGAGATCGGTGAGGTCGGGGCTGTCCACCTCCCCTGCCATATAAGCCTCGGCAAAGCCGATATCCCCGCCGCGAATGAGCCGCTGGATACCTTTGACGTCACGAATTTCCAGTTCGGCAGCCGGGCCGGGCTCGACGCCCTCGACGGCGTGCCGACGCCCGTCCGGAAACAGCACTGCCAGCTGCCCGACCTTCAGGTGGTTAAGCGTGCGGCTGAAGACATTTTCCCACAGCCCTGCCACGACGCCGCGCCCGTCTCCCCCATGCTCTGGCTTCCCCGACGCCCCCGCCATGCCCATCCCCCTTCATGTCAGGTATCTCACATTTAGTATCGGCGGAACGGGGCCGTTTGTGAAGCTGCTCCCGCCCGGCGGCAACTGTCCTGGAATCGGTCGAAAAATTCCTTAACCGGCACTGATCCGGCAAAACGGCCAGGCCGTAGATTGGGTATGGAAAATGCGCCCGCCTTCAGCCCCTTCAAGGACAGTTTGGACTCCTCCCGATCGTACGGGACCGGACAGGTGCGGCAGATGGCGAAACTCGCTAGAACGGCCATGAGAGCTGAAACAGGAGTGGCCGCGCAGACCATGATCCCCAGCGACGCCAAACAGGAAGCGACCGGCACCGGCAACGAGGCGGCGCGCATGACCACTCTGCTGTCTGCATTCCAGGCGGCAAGGGATGAGGCAATCTTCGCCGAGCTATTTCGCTATTATGCGCCGCGACTGAAATCCTACATGCGCAAGCTGGGCGCTGCGGAAGATATCGCCGAGGAACTGGCGCAAGAAGCCATGGCCTCGGTTTGGCGCAAGGCGCATTTATTCGATGCAGGGAGGGCAGGCGCCGGCACCTGGATCTTCTCGATCGCGCGCAACCTACGCATTGACGCTTTCCGCCGGCAGCATCGGCCTGAGATCGATTTCGATGACCCGGTCTTGGTCTCGGCTGAACCGGCTACACCGGAAGTGGCGCTGGATCGAGACCGGCAAGCCATCGCAATCAGAGCCGCCCTAGCAGCGCTGCCACGCGAGCAGGCGCGGATCGTCCATCTGTCTTTCTTCGAGGACAAGCCACACGCCCAAATTGCCACCGAACTCGGCATTCCACTCGGCACTGTCAAGTCACGCATGCGCCTTGCCTTCCAACGTTTCCGCAAGGCGCTCGGAGAGCAAACATCATGAATGCCCAAACGCCTGCATCGCGCCGCTCCGCCCAACCGGACCATCATCCAGGTGAAGAATTGATCGTCGCTTATGCGAGTGGTGCGCTCGACGAAGCGAATGCCCTGGCCATTGCCAGCCACATGACGTTATGTCCAGTCTGCCGCGATGCTGTGGCGCTCTATGAGACCTTGGGTGGCAGCCTGATGGATCATTTGCCACCGGCTCCACTGGCCGATGGCGCCTTGATTGAAACACTGGCGCGCGCCAAGGCAATGCCGGCAACGTCTCAGCCTCGCTCGTCGCTTGCCGCCCACGGCACCGCCCCTCTTTTGCCGGCGCCGCTGCGTCATTATGTCGGAGGCGACATTGATGCCGCCAAATGGCGCCCTCTCGGTGCAGGTATCCATCATATGCCGCTCATCAATGGCGACAGCGTGACCGCACGGCTGCTGCGGATCGGCCCCGGCAGATCTGTATTTGATCACACGCATGGTGGGACCGAGCTCACTGTCGTCCTTGATGGCAGCTATACGTCGCAAGGTCAGCACTTCACTCGCGGGGACATCGAGGTTGCCGATGAGACTGTCCATCATCGCCCAGTCGCCAGCATGAAAGGCGCTTGCGTTTGTCTCGTGGTGACCGATGCGCCGCTGCGCTTCCATAGCTGGCTTGGACGCCTGATGCAGCCATTTATCGGGATTTGATCGTCCCGGCCGGATGGCAACTATTCCCTGCGGCAATTGTTAGGGGCCGGCGCCCATTGGTTAACCCTGGACATCGCCGTCCGGGGGACTACTCTGGCGCCACGCTCTTAATTCACACTACAGGCCGCCAGAATGCGGGCAAACCGCTCCCTACCCATTGCACTCGTCACCATCCTTTATCTGCTGCTCAGCTCAATCGGTGCTGCCACAGCCCAGACGCCGCCGGCTGCCAATCCGCTGGCCGATGTGCCCGAACGAATTGTCGATTGGGAACGCGCGCTTAAAGAGGCGGATACCACCCTACAAAGGGACGACCTCGCTCAGTCCGAGATCCAGGAGACGACCAAGGCACTCGCCAGCGTCATTGCAGGCGCCCAGGCGCTGAAAACCGCCAGCCAGCAGGCGATACAATCCGTTTCAGCCGAATTGCAAAGCCTCGGGCCGGCACCGGCAGACGGTGCGCCACCCGAGGACGAAAAGGTCGCAGCAACCCGCGCCGCCCTTGCCAAGCGCCTAGCCGAGTTTGACGGGTATATCAGCCAGGCTCAGCTCACGACGGTGCGGGCCCAGAATCTGGTTGCGGCAATGGGTGTACATGAGCAGGGCCAGTTCACCGCGAAATTGTTCAAACGCCTGCCCTCCCCCCTGCGGCCGGCTGTCTGGCTGGAGGCTTGGCAACAATTACTCACCGCGGTCAATGATACGGTAGCGGCGCCGCAGCGCTGGTGGCGCGCCGTCGCTGCGCAAGGCAGTGAGACCATCATCCTCATCGGCGGCCTGCTGCTCATCAGCACATCGTTGCTCATCGGGTGGCAGTTGCACGTATTTCTGCGTCGCCGCTGGGGACCGAACCCCACCATTGAAGAGCCGAGCCACGCGCGCCGCATTCTCGCCGCCGGCTCCATGGCCGTTGCCGACATTCTTCTGCCCTGCATCTTCCTGGCAGCCCTTGGCGTGCTGGTAACAGAGATCATCCCGATCAAAAGTGACTTCTTCGGGACTTTAGTGGGCGGTACGACGGCCAACCTGATCGTCTTTCTTCTGGTATCCGGCCTCGCCCGGGCGATGCTCTCGCCACACACGCCCACTTGGCGCGTCATTCCCGTTACGCCACAGGGTGCGCTTCAGATCGCCCATAAGGTAACATTGCTGACGATCGCAGTTGTCGTCTTCAACATGGTCTACTTGATGGCGACCAAGGACGGTCCCGATGTTCCCGCGGCTTTCGCGGCCTGCGTCACTTTCCTGCGTGATGTCATCGTCGGTGCGATCGCACTTTCGCTGTTGCGGCGCGACTATTGGGCAGCGCCGGAAGCTCGATTGACAGGCATACTGGGCCTTGTCCGGCGCCTCCTCATTGTGGTGGCCTGCGCCTCACCGCTGCTGTCGCTGACAGGATATGCCTATCTTTCCGAGCGCATCCTGATTGCGGTCAGCGCGACCCTGGTTGTCGTGGGATTGGCTTGGCTGCTCCGTTCAGCTCTGCTGGAGGGGCTTGCCCGTTTGATGGGCTCGGAAGTCACCGATGAAGGTGCTGCGACCGTGCCAGGCAAAACGCAGGCATTGCGTCTCAGCTTCTGGGCAAGATTGCTGGTCGAAACAGTGCTCTGGCTGCCTGCGTTCTACCTGCTTCTTGTCATTTACGGACTGTCGCCGTCGCTCCTCAACCTGATCATCAACCGCGCGGTCAGCGGCATTCAGGTCGGTCAGGTCACCTTATCGCTGACCGAGATTGTTCTGGCCCTGTTCGTTCTGGTCGCCGGCCTTTTCGTCGTCGGCCGCATCAAGCGGTGGCTCTCGGACCAGATATTGCCACGGTCGCGTTTCGACGTCGGCCTGCAGAATTCGGTGACTGCGGGCTTTGGATATGTCGGCAGCATCATCGTCATTACCCTCGCCGTCGTCACATTGGGGATAGACCTTTCAAATATCGCCATCATCGCCGGTGCCTTGTCGGTCGGTGTCGGTTTCGGCTTGAAGACCATCGTCGAGAACTTCGTTGCCGGCATCCTGATTCTGATCGAGCGGCCGATCAAGGTCGGTGACTGGATCGTTGTCGGTGGGACGGAAGGCACGGTAAAGCGCATCTCGGTGCGTTCGACCGAAGTGGAGACCTTCGACAATGCCAGCGTCATCTTTCCCAATTCCGAGCTGATCGCCAATTCCGTCGTCAACTGGACATTGCGGGACCGTATCGTCCGGATCGTCATACCGATGCGGGTCGTACCCGGCACCGATACCAAACTGGTTCGCGACCTGCTGCTCGACTGCGCGCGCCAGCAGCGCCGTGTCTGCGCGGAACCGGCACCAACCGTGCTCTTTAAGCGTTTTGTCGATATCGGCCTTGAATTCGAGCTGCGCTGCTTCGTCATAGACACTGCCTATGTCAATCAGGTCACGTCGGATCTCAACTTCGCGATCGATAACGCCTTCAGGGCCCATGGAATTGACATGGCGCACACGGCAAGTGTCATTCGGCCAAAGCCGGAAGCAGCGGCGCCCGCACCTGTCACCGAGCCCACCAAACAACCCAAACCATCCGGACCGATCGCGACCGAAGAATGAACGCCGTATTGCGCGTCTTGCCAATGGGTGACGCGTGCCGGTGACGCTGATAAAGTCACGCCCATGCTCGACTTTTTGGTGATAGGCGCTGGCGTCGTGGGCCTTGCCATCGCACGCCGACTGGCGCGCGCCGGTGGTGAAGTTGTGATTGTCGATTCTGGCGCTGCGATCGGCGCCGAGACCAGCTCACGCAACAGCGAAGTCATCCATGCCGGCATTTACTATCCGACCGGCAGCTTGAAGGCACAGCTTTGCGTGAGTGGCAGGCAGGCAATCTACCGCTACTGCGCGGCCAGAGGTGTGCCGCATCGGCGCTGCGGCAAATTGCTGGTTGCTACCGATATGGCACAGCGCGCCGCATTGCAGGCCCTATCGGAGAAGGCACTCGCCAACGGCGTCGAGGATTTGCAGATCCTCTCCGTAGGCGCCGCAAAATCGTTGGAGCCAGCATTAAGCTGTGTCGCGGCTTTGCTTTCTCCGTCGACCGGCGTCGTCGACAGCCACCAATTGATGCTGAGCTATCTGGGGGATGCCGAGAATGCCGGCGCTGTCCTGTCGCTGCACACGCCGGTGATCAGAGGCACCCGCAAGAGCGACTTCTGGCAGATAGGCCTAGGCGGCGACCAGCCGGACGACATATCGGTACGGACAGTGATCAATGCTGCGGGTCTGGCCGCCAGCAGCGTTTCGCGTGCGCTGGGATTGGCGCCGGACCGTGTCCCCACGACCCATTTTGCCAAAGGCAACTACTTCACGCTGCAGGGCGGCAAGCCACCTTTTTCCCGTCTGGTCTATCCCATGCCGGAACCGGGTGGTCTCGGCGTTCATGTCACGCTCGATCTGGGTGGGCGGGTTCGCTTTGGGCCAGATGTCGAATGGGTCGACAAAATCGACTATGCGGTGGACCCCGAACGTGCCGAGCGCTTCTACCCGGCTATTCGCCGCTATTATCCGGACCTCGCCGATGGCGCCTTGGTTCCAGCCTATAGCGGCATTCGCCCCAAGCTATCGCGCGACCCGCGTGTCGATTCTGACTTCCTCATAGAGACCGAAGCGGATCATAGCGCACCTGGCTTGGTATGCCTCTACGGCATCGAATCGCCCGGCCTCACGGCCAGCCTGGCGCTCGCCGAGCGAATTGCCGCTAGCCTCGGCAGCCTCCCCAGCGCAGAAGACGCTGAGCTATTCCGTCCCGCGTAGCTGGCACGGAAATGCCAAGCGACCCCATAAGGACCGGCGCAGAGCGGATAGTGCATAAAAGGAAGGGGAGTGGTGCCCAGAGCCGGAATCGAACCAGCGACACTGTGATTTTCAGTCACATGCTCTACCAACTGAGCTATCTGGGCCCCTCGCGGAACGGGCGGATATTTAATGGCTTTGCGGACACTTGTCCAGCCGCAAATTGACGAAAAAATCCACGCTAAATCAACTGCTTGAATTCTCATCCTCATCCGGCGGCGTGACCGACGCGGGAATCTTATAGACATCGCTCAGCCAGCGATTGAGATCGATCTTCTTGCAGCGTTCGGAGCAGAACGGCCGGTAGGCCTGCTCCACTGGCTTGCCGCAGATCGGACATTTAGCCATGCCACATCTCCGCCAAGGTCGGACCGCTGCGCCGACGCGACAGCTCGACAAGGCCAAGACGCGACATGTTGCCGACCCATTCAATGGCTGGATCGATCCCGGCCGCCTCGCGCAATGCCACCAGCACCTGTTCTCTCTTGTTGCGGTTTTCAAGATCGATGAAGTCGACAACGATCGTACCACCGAGGTTTCGCAAGGCGAGTTGCCGTGGAATTTCGCGGGCGGCTTCGATGTTCACCGAAAGTGCCGTCCGCTCGATCCCTTTCTCCGCATTGGCGCCAGCCGAGTTCACATCGATCGCCGTGAGCGTGCGCACCGGCTCGACAAGGAGCCTGCCACCACCAGGCAGCACGACCTCCTCGTCCAGACCTTCTGCGATTGCGTCCTTGATATCCGCACGCGAAGGAACCCAGTCGCGTTCAGGCTGGAAAGCGACTTTGCCGACAAAGGCCGGTCGGTACCGCGCGCACCATGTCTCGATAATCGGTACATCGACGCGCCGGTCGCATGTAATGCTATCCACTTCCTCCAAGGCCCCAAGAGCGCGTTGCCATAGATTGGGTGGCGCCAAAAGGAGGGCCGGTGCTTGCCTGCCTTTGGCATTGATATCCACGGTTGTCTTGATGCTGGTGGTTAAGCGAACGCCCTTCTCTTCGCGACCGTCGCGGCGAACCTGCACCACCAGAGCGTCGCCCTCTGTGGGCTGCCCGCCTTGTTTCTTCAACGGGAGCAAACCCGGCCTGTCCAATCCAATCTCGACGAAGGCAGCATTGAGGCTCGGTTCGACGCCGATCACCCGCCCGAGATAGACGCCGCCGACCTTGCTGCCTTCGCCCAGTTTCTCCGTCAACGCCTGCGCCAGACGATCGTCCGACCAGCGGAAGAACTCCGTGCGATCGCTCGATATGCTGATGAATATCTGGTCCGCCATGATCATACCTGAAAGCCGAGGCCCGTCAGCATCGCGTGCGTATCGCTAAGGCTGAGGCCAACAATATTGCTGTACGATCCGGCGATATGTGGAATGAAGGCAGCGGCCAAACCCTGCACCGCATATCCACCAGCCTTGCCGTGCCACTCACCGCTCGCGATGTACCGGTCGACCTCAACATCATCCAAGCGCTTGAAGATGACATCCGTCCTGACCACACGCAATGCACACTTTCCCGATGGCGCTGCAATCGCTATGCCGCCGATGACCTTGTGCCGCCGGCCACTCAGAAGCTCAAGACATTTGCGCGCCGTCGCAGCATCTTCGGCCTTGGGCAGAATACGACGGCCCAGCGCCACCACGGTGTCCGCCGCAAGCACATAGGATTCCGCATGGCGCGGCGTCACCGCATTCAATTTTTCCATCGCGATACGCTTGGCATAGGAGCCTGGCAACTCACGCGGCAAGGCAGCTTCATCGATATGCGGCGCGTCGATCGCAGACGGCGCAATACCGATCTGGCGCAACAGATCCAAGCGGCGCGGCGAGCCAGAGGCGAGAACGAGAGACAAGAATCAACCTTTCAGACTGTCATTGGAGCAGATGGCAGACACGGCACGGTATCCTCCATAGTCAAATTTGCGGTGCGCCCGTAATCGGAAAGCGCTCGCGGATGCGCTTCATCAACCCGTCCCGGACCGATCGATAAGCCTCTAGGCGATCCTCTCGCGAGCCCTCCACGATGGTCGGATCCAGAGTATTCCAGAACTCCACATCACACGCCATGGTTCGCGTCATGTCGACCGCCTTGTGCTGCGCCTCCGGCGACAATGAAATGATAAGATCGAAGGAATCGTCTTCCAGATCGTCGAAGGTCTTGGGTCGGTGCTTGGTCACATCGATCCCGATCTCATCCATAACGGCAATGACAAATCCGTCGACATCCTGCGCGCGAACCCCAACCGAATCCACATAGACCTGCTTGCCGTGAAGATACTTCATAATCGCCTCGGCCATCGGAGAGCGCACGGAATTGTAGGTGCAACAGAAGAGGACGCTGCCGGGTAGGCCCTGCGGCATGCGCCCTCACATCTTGACGTGCAAGGCGCAGATCAGCGTGAACAGCCGACGTGCGGTGTTGAAATCTACCTCGACCTTGCCAGCAAGCCTTTCGCGCAGAATTTCAGAACCTTCGTTGTGGAGGCCGCGGCGCCCCATGTCGATCGCCTCGATCTGCGACGGCGATGCCGATTTGATGGCTTGATAATAGCTTTCGCAAATGTCGAAATATTCTTTGACGATGCGCCGGAAGGGCGACAGCGACAGGATGAACTTGTATAGCGGATCGTTTTTCTCGTCCTTGATATCAAAGACGAGGCGGTTCTCTTCGATTGACAATGCCAGGTGATATGGCCCGCGATGCTCGATGGAGGGCTGGAATTGGTTTTCCTCCAGCAGATCGAAGACAGCGACCGCTCTCTCCCGCTCCACTTCGGGCGTGCGCCTGGCGGTTGATTCTTCATCCAGGTCGATACGGATCAGCCGGCCTGTCGTCATGGGCAGCCGGGGTCAGGAAACGGCTTGGCGCAGACGTTCGACGTAATCGTCGATCTCGCGCGGGAAGGTTTTCATGGCCGTGCGATTGACGATAAGGCGCGACGTCACCTCGGCGATCTTCTCGATCTCAACGAGATTGTTCGCCTTCAGCGTGGCGCCGCTCGAAACGAGATCGACAATGCGTCGGCAAAGACCCAGCGTGGGGGCAAGCTCCATGGCACCCGACAGCTTGATGCACTCAGCTTGAACGCCACGGGCAGCGAAGTGATTCTGGGTGACATTCGGGTACTTCGTCGCAACGCGGATATGCGACCAGCGACTTGGGTCGTCAGTCTCAGACAAATCCTTGGGCTCGGCGACCGACAATCGGCAATGCCCGATGTTAAGGTCGACCGGCGCATAGATTTCCGGGTAGTCGAATTCAAGCAGCACGTCATTGCCCGCGACCCCCAGCTGGGCCGCGCCAAAAGCAACAAACGTCGCCACGTCGAAGCTGCGAACGCGGATGATTTCCAACTTCGGGTCGTTGGTACGAAAGCGAAGTGCACGCGAATTTTCGTCCGCGAACTCAGCTTCGGGCTCGATGCCGGCGCGCTTCAGGACAGGCAAGACTTCCTTAAGGATACGCCCTTTCGGTAATGCCAGGACGAAAATATCGCTCATTCCCGCCCCTTGCCGACACTCACACCGTCTCGGTCATGGTCTGGCCGCCATTGCGTCGGCCAACCTTCCCCCATGTCCTTCAGGAACACGCTCAATTCGCCAACTGTCAATTGGATCACACCGCCGCCCGAGAACAACAGATTCAGTTTGTCGCCATCCTGCTGCAACGTCAGCAGCGACAGAAACTTGCCTCTTTGCTTGAGATCGATATCGCGACTGCGCACCGACAGAACCTTGTCGACACAAAGGCCGGCGTGAATCCGCTGCTCGGTGTCGTGATAATCATCGGCATCGTGGAAGCTGGCATCTTGCTTTGACGCGGTCACCGTTTGCCGGCCGGCCGGCTGACGCTCCCAGCGAAAGCGATTGAGCAGCATGATGAAACGCTGCTCATCGCTGAGATACTGCACTTCTGAAATCGGCACCAAAGCATCCTGGAGGCATGCCGCAACGATCGCCAGATCGTCCGGATCCTTGGCCATCAGCCTCATTTCGTTGGCACCTGCCGGCTTCGCCATCCCCTACTCCGCCGCTGCGTCGCTCAATCGCTCAATTTCGGCCCCGCAGGCCGATAGCTTGTCCGTCAATCTCTCATAGCCACGGTCAAGGTGATAGACGCGATTGAGATAGGTATCCCCGTCGGCGGTAAGCCCCGCCAGAACCAGCGACACGCTCGCGCGCAGATCCGTCGCCATGACCGGCGCACCCGTCAATTTCTTGACACCGCGAACCATGGCCGATGATCCGTGCACATTGATGCTGGCCCCCATGCGCGCCAGTTCCGGCACATGCATGAAGCGATTTTCGAAGATCGTCTCGGTGATCATCGAGGCACCTTCGGCCGTCGTCATCAACGCCATCATCTGCGCCTGCAGATCGGTCGGAAAGCCAGGGAATGGCTCCGTCATGACGTCGACGCCGTTCAGCGCGCCATTCCTGCGCTTCACAAGCAGGCCGCGCGGTGTCTCCGTCAACAACACTCCCGCTTGAGACAAGGTGGCGGCCGCAGCGCCAATAAGCTCGTGATGCAAGCCGACAAGCTCGACCTCACCGCCGGTGATCGCCGCCGCCATGGCATAGGTGCCGGCCTCGATACGATCGGCAACGACACCATGGGTGCAACCATGCAAGCTGTCGACGCCTTGAATCTTGAGATGATCGGTGCCGATCCCTTCGATCTTGGCACCCATCGCATTAAGACAGGCCGCAAGGTCGGAAATTTCCGGTTCGCGCGCTGCATTGATGAGATGCGTTTCGCCCTTGGCAAGCGCTGCTGCCATCAGCAGGTTCTCGGTCGCACCGACCGATACCTTCGGGAAGGTAATTTCGCCGCCCCTCAGACCCTTCGGCGCCTTCGCGATAATGTAGCCGGAATCGAGTTCGATTTCGGCGCCCATCTGTTGCAGGCCCTTGATGTGAAGATCAACCGGGCGCGTCCCGATCGCGCAGCCGCCGGGCAACGACACTTTTGCCTGACCATGGCGCGCGATGAGCGGTCCCAAGACCAGCACGCTGGCGCGCATCTTGCGCACAAGATCATAGGGAGCCGTCGTCACGGCCAGCCCCTTGGCCGAGAAGCTGATCGAGCGGCCCTTGAGCGATTGGCGCGTCGTCACCTCGACACCTAGATGCGCTAACAGATTGGTCAGCGTCGTGATGTCGGCAAGGTCGGGTACATTGTCCAGGCGGACTTCATCGTCCGTCAGCAGACACGTGCACATCAACGGCAGAGCAGCGTTCTTCGCACCGCTAATCCTGATTTCGCCCTTGAGCGGGTTGCCGCCGCGAATGCGAATACGATCCATAGGTCTTCTTATCCGATCTCGTTAAAGCCGCGGCAGCGTCACGCCGCGCTGCCCCATATATTTGCCGGCGCGATCCTTATAGGACGTCTCGCAAGGGGTGGCACCCTTGAGGAACAGGAACTGGCAGGCGCCTTCATTGGCATAGATTTTTGCAGGCAGCGGCGTTGTGTTGGAGAATTCCAGGGTGACATGCCCTTCCCATTCCGGCTCCAGCGGCGTCACGTTCACAATGATGCCGCAACGCGCATAGGTTGACTTGCCAAGGCAGATGACCAGAACGTCGCGCGGCACGCGGAAATATTCGACCGTACGCGCCAGGGCGAATGAATTCGGCGGGATGATGCAGACGTCCGTGTCGCGATCGACGAAGCTCTTGGGGTTGAACTCTTTGGGGTCTACCACCGCCGAGTCCACATTGGTGAATATCTTGAACTCCGGCGCGACGCGCGCGTCGTAGCCATATGACGAGACACCATACGAGATGACTCCATCGCGCTTTTGGCTCTCGACGAAGGGCTCGATCATGCCGTGCTTTTGCGACATCTCGCGAATCCAGGTATCGGGCATGATCGACATAGGCAGAAAGATCCCTTCAAGCGTCAAAGAATGGGGGTAATGGGGGATATCCCACGGCATGGATTCGTCGGCTCCCGATCGCGCCGTTTGTATCGGAAGGCCAGGAAAGCCTCAAGGTTTAGCGTGTTTTGGCGATCCCGTCGGGGGCATTCCCTTCCTGTTCTGCCCGTTCCCGGGCTTGGCCTTTGCGGCGCTTGAGATTCGCCCGCAACGCCGTCGCAAGACGCTCGGCCTTGGCGTCCGCGGCCGGCCCGCCCTTCGTCGCTTCCTCTCTTTTTTCATTCCGAGGTGACATTCCAATTGCTCCCAAGACTAAGCCAAGCTGCTGAATTCATAGTATTTAATTAGGGCCAAATTGCGACCGCGCCAAGGTTGTTCGCGGGCTGCCCAATGCGATTTATCCACAGGCGTCACGACACTTGCTATCGTAAACGCCTTCTGGCATGTTCCGCGCCGCTTCACAGGGGCCTCACCCAAGCTCCCAATCTTAGAAGCGTCAATGGCGCCGTCGTAGCTCAGGGGTAGAGCACGTCCTTGGTAAGGACGGGGTCGGAGGTTCGATTCCTCTCGACGGCACCAGTTTTCCAAATACATCAAATAGATAGGCACAGCCGACGGCAGCGGATCGCCGCGCTTATTCCTATGTCGAAATGGGCTAGCCAGGGCTATCCTGCGGACGAGCAGCCCAAGGGCATCTGATATGGCGGTCGGTTGGGACTACGCGGATTTATCGAGCGCGACATCGGCGGCAATCGCTGACGCGCACGCCTACTGGAACGTCAAACGCGCCAACCGGGAAATGCCCGACGCAGATGAAATCGATCCGCTAGAGATGCGTAGCTACCTCGGCAAGATCCTGCTCATCGACCTGCAAGATGGCGATCGCTTTCTCTTTCGCCTCTGTGGCACCGAGGTACGGGATCTGAATGGTGCAGAGCTCACCGGCAAATATGCCGACGCCGTCACTCTCGGGGACTCACAAGAGGCCTTCATCGAATCTTATCGACGGGCCATCACCAGCCGCCGGCCCGTCTTCTTTCGCGGCAAAATGTGGTGGCAGGACCGCGGCTACGCTACTTTTGAGCAGGTCAACTTGCCGTTGTCGGAAAATGAATCTGCAGCACGTAGGCTTCTGTGCGTCATCGACGCGAAGCTGCAGTCGCCGGCGCGCTAGAGACGAAATCGCCCTTCAGTTAGAAACGAGGGGTCAAAACATAAGCATAATGCAAAAGATCCGGTCGCCTTACAGCCGCCAAGGTCTGCGCCGACACCGCAAATCCGGCACCCTCTGCACGTGAAACAAAGTCCGGCGCCTCGAAGGCCGACCACAGCAGAATGACGCCATGGGGCGACAGTTTCGCGGCAAAGGCCCGTAAACCTTCCGCCGAATACAACGCCGCATTCCCCGGCGAGACCAGGGCCTCGGGACCATTATCAACGTCCAGGACAATGACGTCGAAAGGTCCGAAATCGTCATGGCGCATCAGGGCGCCGATGTCACCGGGAAGGATTGAAAGGCCGTCTGGCCGTCGTGGCAGTACCGTTGCAGCGACGTAGCGATCGAACCAAGCGATGACCTGCGGCGACAATTCGGCGACGGTGATGTGCCCGCTCCCGCCAAGAGCGTCGGATACAGCCGCCAGCGTATACCCCAAACCCAATCCGCCAATGAGGATGTGCGGCGACGCGGTCTTTGCCACCTCAACCGCCATTCGCCCCAACGCCAGTTCCGACTGATGGCCGAGCCCATTCATCAGTTCGTAGCCATTAGCACGGATCATATAAATCTCTCCCTGCCGATAGAGCGTCAACTCACCGTCAGGAACCGAGGCTGTTTCGACGAGATCCCACGCCATAAATCTACACGCGCTTGAAGATCAGCGAGGTGTTTATGCCGCCGAAGGCAAAGTTATTGGACATGAGATGGCCGATGTCCAAATTGCGAGGCTCTTTCATAACATAGTCAAGTTCGGCGCAGCGCGGGTCGATATTGTCGAGATTGATAGTCGGCGCGAACCACTGATCTCGCATCATTTCGATGCCAAGCCATGCTTCCATCGCGCCGCACGCACCAAGGCTGTGGCCGAAATAGGATTTCAGCGAATGTATCGGCGCCGCGCGCCCCAAAGCTGCACGGGTCGCCTCGGTCTCGGCGATATCGCCCCATTCTGTCGCCGTTCCGTGCCCGCTGACGAAGCCGATCTCGCTTGCCGGCAAGCCGGCATCTGTCAGCGCCTCGATCAAAGCGATTTGCATTGTCGGCGCGTACGGCTGCGTCACGTGATTGCCATCCGAATTGCAGGCAAATCCCACGATCTCCGCATGGATCTTGGCGCCGCGCGCCAAGGCACGGTCGCGCTCTTCCAGCAGGAGCGTCACGGCGCCTTCGCCGATGACCAACCCGTCACGGTCGCGGTCATAGGGTCGCGGGGTCGTTTCGGGCCGATCGTTACGCGTGCTGGTCGCATAGAGTGTATCGAAGACAGCGGATTCCGTGACGTCGAGTTCATCCGCGCCACCCGCCACCATGACATCGGCCTTGCCCCAACGGATCGCCTCATAGGCATATCCAATGCCCTGGCTGCCTGACGTGCAAGCGCTGGATGTTGGTATGACACGGCCGGTGATCCCGAAGAAGAGGCCAATATTGACGGCCGCCGTGTGGCTCATCATTTGGATGTAGCTCGTCGCATTGAGCGTCTTCGACTGTCCATCCTTCATCAACTCTGCAAAGGCCATGACGGGCGTCGGGCTGCCGAAGGAAGAACCATAGGCGATGCCCGTCCGTCCGGAAGTAACAATCGGGTCGCCAAGCAAGCCAGCATCATCGAGCGCCATTTCCGTCGCCCGCACCGCCATCCTGGCAACCGGCCCCATGGTCCGGATTTTCTTCCGCGGATAGACATCATCGACCGAGAACCCCGTCACGGGTGCTGCCAGCCGAGTATTGATGCCGACAAAGCGGTCCCATTCAGGTAAACGACGGATGGCCGTTTCACCACGTACCATATGCCCGTGAATCTCCGGCCAATTGTTGCCGAGGGCGGTAATGCCGCCCATTCCCGTGACCACAACGCGACGCATCAAACCATGCCCCCGTTTACCGAGAGCACCTGCCGCGTCACATAGGCAGCACCTTCCGAGCAAAGATAGGAGACGGCTGCAGCAACCTCCGACGGTTGGCCCACACGCCGCATCGGCACCATTTTGAGAACCTCTTCCATGGGCAGATTCTCGATCATTTGAGTCTCGATGATCCCGGGGGCCACGCAATTCACCGTGATGTTGCGCTTCGCGAGTTCGATCGCGAGCGCCTTGGTGGCACCGATAACACCGGCTTTGGCTGCGCTGTAATTCACCTGCCCGCGATTGCCGGCAATGCCCGACACCGAAGCAATGGTCACAATGCGCCCGCCCAGCCTTGCGCTCACCATCGGCATGACGGCCGGCCTGACGACATTGTAGAAACCCCCTAGATCGGTCTCCAGCACATCGTCCCATTCTTCGTCGGTCATGGCTGGAAAGGCTGCATCCCGCGCAATGCCGGCATTCAGGACCAAACCCCAATAGGCACCGTTCTCGGCGATGTCGGCTTCCAGAACGGCACGCGCCTGTTCGCGGTCTTTTAGATCGAAAGTCAGCACGCGGCCACGGCCGCCTATCGCCGCGAGTGTCGCCTCGGCACCAGCCCGATCCCGACCGTAATGCAGGGCCATCGTGAACCCGTCAGCGCTCAGCTTTTCGGCAATCGCCCGACCGATGCCCTTACTGGCGCCGGTCACCAGAATTGTCTTCGTCATCCAATACCCAACTTCGTCACATCAACGCCTTGGCTGATCAGAACCGCAGCAAGATCGGCCGGCTGATGCAATGTCAGCTGTGCCCGCGCCTGCGGCTTCGCGTCGTGCAAAGTACAATCGAACACACCCGTTTCGCCATCCCGGAAAACGAGCTCGGCACGGACGACCAATCGTTCCCCTTCCCGAAACCAGGGCCGTTCGGCCTTGAAATTCCGGCTGCCCAGCAGAAAGCCGATGCGCACCGGCTTGCCTTGCATGCGTGCCTCCAGGCCAACAAACGCCCCGCAGGCCTGTGCCATCCACTCTATGGCGATATGCGCTGCTATGCCTTGCCCGGCCTCAAAAAACGGGCTGCGGCGATCGACGCGGAAATCTGCCTCGATCATCGTATCTGTAAAGCCCCGGACACGATCAAGCAGCACCATCCGCCCGGCATGGGGTAGCAGGTCGGCAATTGGATACGGGCAACTTTCCATCACCAATCTCCCTGCCCCAGGATCAGCGCCATATTGCTGCCGCCAAAGGCAAAGGAATTGCTCAGCATGGCCTGCCGTGAACCCATATCAAGGCACATACCGGTTTTCACAAAATTGAGCGCCGGAATAGCAGGATCTGGCGCGTTGTCCCATAAATGCGGCGGTAGACGCCCCGCACCATGCTCAGGGTGGAGAGCCAGGTAAAGAAATGCCGCCTCGCAAGCGCCTGCAGCGCCCAACATATGCCCGGTCATTCCTTTGGTCGAACTGCAGGGTGTTTCATTGCCGAAAACGCCATGTACGGCAATGGCTTCCATCGCGTCATTGAGCTGCGTCCCGGTACCGTGGAGGTTGACATAACCGATGTCGGCCGGATCTAGCCTCGCATCCCCAAGTGCTGCGGCCATCGCCTCGGCGGCACCGGCGCCATTCGGTTCCGGGGCGCTCAGATGATAGGCATCAGAGCTTTCGCCAAACCCGAGCACGGCCACTTCGGATGCTTCCGGTGTCAACAGAAACACCGCCGCACCCTCCCCGATATTGATGCCATCGCGATTGCGGCTGAACGGCTGGCAGAGGCCTCGCGACACGGCATCGAGCGACGCAAACCCATTGACGGTCGTTGCGCACAGGGTATCGGCGCCGCCAACAACCGCGGCATCGCACAGCCCGGCCGCCATCAATCGCCTGGCGCTCGCAAAAACCTTGGCACTCGAAGAACAGGCGGTGGCAATTGTGTAGCTAGGACCAGTCAAGCCAAGATGGGCCGCAGCTCCCTCTGCAAGACATCCCAGTTCCTGCTGCCGATAGTGATAGCGGCTGGGCCATGCGCCCTGGTTCTTCTTCGCCGCAAAGGCCGCCTCGCCCTCCGCGATCCCCGAGGTGCTGGTACCGAGAATGACCGCGATCCGATCGGCACCATAGCGCGCTTTCGCCTGCGCTACCTGATCGCCGACTTGCTCAAGGACAAGCCGGATCAAACCATCATTGCGCGTCAACGCGGTAGGAAGCACGGCATCGATGCGTCCAACCCGAACGCGACGATCCGGATAAGCGATCATCTCATGCGCAAGGCCCGCCCGCGTGCCGGCAAATAAGGCATCCGCTACCGCCGCCTTGCCGACACCGATGGGTGTCGCCAACCCCATGGCCGCAATGCCAAGCCTCACGGTGCCACCTCCACCGTTTGCACGTCGATGGTGTATCCCCAGGCGCTATTCCGATAAGTCATGCGCCCATCGCCCAGATTGTCGATAAGCAGCACCTCATCGGAACCGACACTGACGACGCGGGTCCGGCCGACTTCCAGCAATGTCCCGCCGGACGGCTTCAAAGCATGGCGAACAATATCGCGCGGCCAATAGAGCAGGACGATGTCGGCCAGCATCGGTCCCGGTTTGACCTGTGGCGGCAGCCAATCGGCGCGGGTCGCCGTGACGGCCCCGGATTTGTCCCACGTGATGGTCATGGCTCGCCGGCCAAGACCATCGAGACCAACAAGCTGAAACCGATCGGGCGTCACGCTGATCCGGGCTTCGTAGGCAAAGACATCGGCGCCGTGATGTACGGTGACCTGCTGCAGCCACTCAACACTATGTCCAAGATCGCCAGGCAACGGCAATGCCAGAACACGCCCTGGAGCGAACATCGGCTTGTTGTCGGGTTGATCTGTCGATACCCCGGCACAGGCAGCGAGCAGGAGAGCTGCAATAAGGCGCCAAGCCTTCATACCGACCCCCGCGACCGCGGATTGACGCCACCTGCGAGCGGCGCAAGAAGGAAGGCAATGAGGATGCCAAGGAGCATCGTCAGCCCAAAGGCATGCACGGCAAAAACGCTGCTGAATGCCAGGACGCCGAACGAAAGCAGTGTCGTCACCATATCCAACAATACCGCAAGCATCGTTACCGGGCGGCGCGCATAATCCGATTCCGCACAGAACGTCGCATAGTCGACGCCCATCGCAAGAACAAGAATAAGGCCCATGACATGGAAAAAGCTGATGGCTTCCCCACCCAGAGCAATGAGAGCGGGCGTTAGCAGCAAAGCCGCCATCGACGGCAACAGTACGGTCAGTCCGCCTTTGAAACCATATCGCCATGCCAGCGGCAGGATCATGAGCAAGGCCGAAAATCCGATAAGCCACATGGCGCGATGACGGTAAGTACCGAGCCGTTCGCTGAAGTCGCCGGCCGGATCCAGGAAGTGGACCCCTGGCCGGCCTGCCAAGGCGGCCCGGACGGCAGCCACATCCCTGATCCCGTCCAACGCAATCACCTGCCGGCCAACCCCAAGCACCCATTCCTTCAGAAATGGCAACGCGCCGTCATCCAATGCTTGCTGTAGGGTCAGCGGCGTCGGGGTAGGCTTGACCGGTACGGAAAGCCCGAGCGCCTCGGCCTGCCCCGTCCAATCGAGCCGTTCGATCAACGCCTTGTTCTCGGCTTGTCGTTTCAAAGACGGCACAAAATCCGCTGGCCCGCGATGTGCCGCAAGGGCGTTTTGCGCCTGCAATTCATCCAGCGTTCTCCCGACGTCTTCGCCCAGTTGCAACGCCGCCTCATCGTCAGCGGCCTCTACGGTGACAAACTGAATGGCGCCACCGGTTCCGGTGAGTTCCTGCAAGTCCGCCTGCTCGGCTAAAAGCGTTGGATCGAGGGACTGCATACGTCGCACATCGTCGCTGGTGCCGAGTTGCAGTACCCCGACAGCACCAAGCCCTATCAGAATGAGCAGAACCATGCGGCAGAGCCGGCGCAGACGAGGATCTTCCCAGATACGCCAAAAGACATTGGCAAGGCCCAGCAGATGCCGCCCATAGCCGGGCGCCTCGCCGCGATCAAGAAATGGGAACCAGAAGACCACCGTAAAAAACGAGACGCTGAGCCCCACGATCGAGAAAACGGCGACCTGCCGAAGCGCTGGAAACGGCGCCCACAGCAGGATCAAATAGCCGATCAGGGTCGTCACAAGACCCAAGCTGATGCCGGGTAATACCTCATGGAGCCGCTGCCACGTGGTCGGCCGCGATGGATCGAAGACAGTTGCCGAGTAATGTATCCCATAGTCGACGGCGACACCGGTCAGTCCGACGCCAAACAGCAAGGTGGCGATGTGGATTTCGCCAAACAGCGCCAGATTGGCCGCAAGCCCGGCGCCGATCCCGATTATCACCGCCATCACATTCATGAGCAATGGCCCGACACGGCGGAAAGCGCCTATGAGGAGCAGCATCGTGCCCACGGTGGCAATGGCGCCCAGTGTCGATGTCTCTCGCAACCCCGATTGCGATCCCTTTGCGGCGAAGAAGATCGCGCCGCCACGTTTTATGGCGAGGTCTGGCGCCTTCCCCGCTTCACGGCCGACGACATCCGCAATGAGGTCTGTGAACTTGTCTTGCGTATCGAGTGCATAGGGATCTCCGGCAATATTGCCCGTGATCATGATCCATGTCTTATCGTCGCTCTTCACCGACAGGTATCCATCATCCAGTGCCAGCCTTGAAAGCGGCGCCGGAAGCGACGTCAGGAATGCAGGAAACAACAAGAAAGGATCACGCTTCAGAAGGTGCGCATCCGCAAAGCCACCGACACCATAGATCTGGGCTAGCGCGCGCTGAGCAATCGCCTGCCCTCCTCCGGCCGACAACGCCTCACGATCCGCCGGTGCCAGTAGCGCTCCAAGATGCGGCAGATAAAATGCCCCCATCGCCTTTACCTGATCCGGACCGATCTGTTGGAGGCTCACAAGCCCGGAAGACGCCAGGCTCTTCTCGATTTCAGCAGCCGCCGATCTGGCCGCCTCCCGGCTGGAATGGCCGATGAGCAGGACAAAGCGCCGGCTGCTGTTTTCAATCAGCTGGCCCGCCAAGGCATTTGCGTCTTGTCTATCTTTCTCCGCCGGCAAGAGGGACAGGAGATCCGTTCGAAACGCTATGCCGGACCACGCATTGACGCCAAGGTAACCGGCCGTCGCAACGACCAGCAGTAACCAGAAAATGGCAAGTGGGCGAGCAGTGCGGGGCCGTGTCATGGCTTGCCGGCAATATCAAGCAGGGCCTTCTCGTCTCCCGTCAGCGCGCCAGCCTCGCGCTTCTGATCGGTGAAAGTCAAACGATCGAGATCTCCTCCCTGCTTTTCGATCTCAACTTGGTCCACGAAGCCACCACCTGACACACGAATTTCGCTGACAGGCATCGTTGCCGTGGGCCCGCCAGCCCGCGCCTTCAGGCGCAAATGCCATTTGCCACCGTCTTCGGATCGTTCGACGGTGAAGTCCTTATCCAGCCCCGACCAGTCGCCAGCCAAAGCCGCGGTCAGCATGTCATACAATCCGGTCATGATCGGAGCGCGGGTCGCCGGCACATTCAGCGTCGTCGCACCGTTGCTCTGCTGGGCAAGCCCCTTTTCCGTCATCAGCGTCGTGACGATGAAGGGCTTCTCCGTCCGCCAGATGAGTCCCTTGTCCGGTGCCAACACAAAGCTTCCTTCGCTTCGCAAGGGTCCGTCAAAGCCCTGCAATAGACGCTCCTGCATGAACCTGCCGCGGAGGATCTCGCCTTGAGCGAGTGTCTGAGGCTCCTCTCCAACAGCCGGCCCCGACGCAAGCAGCGCCAGGAAGGCCAGAATGATCAGTTTTCCGCGCACAGCGCCCGCCTCACATTTTCCAGCAGGATAACCGGCGATTCCAGGCACAGCTCCTGCGTTGCCGAACTGACCGCGACCTGGATCGTATGCGCCTTCGTCAGCACCTCACCGGTTTGGGTGTCACGGCAGCGGTAGTCGATCTTGAGGCGGTTTTCATATTCGATCAGCGTCGCCTGCACGGTAACCCGCTGCCGGTAGCGCACCGGCCGCACATATTTGACTCGCATATCGACGATCGGCCACAGATATCCCGATGCCGCCATCTGCGGGTAATTGTAGTCGATCTTATCCAGCAGCAGTCCGCGCACCTGCTCGAAATAGCGTATATAATTGCCATGCCACACGACCTGCATCGGGTCGACATCGTAGAATTGCGCGACGATTTCGCATTCTGCGCTGATCATGGGCGCGGTTCCTTGGGCGTGGGATTCCAGAAGTCGAAGAAGTTATACCACTGCAGCGGCTCGGCGATCGCATATCGCTCCAGTCGCGCGGCAAACGACGCCGCATAGCTGTCGAGCGCCGCGTCACGGGCCTGCCGCGGCAGGACGATCCGATCCGCGAGCTTCTCGACGTCAAGCACGTGATGATCGCCCTGGCGCAGGCAAAACAACGTGTAGACCGGACAGTCCAGCAGTGCTGCCAGTATGTACGGTCCCTGCGAAAAGGGCGCCGGACGCCCCAGAAACGGAATGGTACTGACCCGGTCGCTGTTGACGGGTATCCGGTCGCCGGCGATGACCACCCACGCGCCCTGCTCCACCCGCGACTTCAGCTCCATCGCAGCAGCCGGTCCGAGATCCGTCACCTGCCAGGTATTGAGCGCCGCTTCCGGCCGATAACTCTTAAGCAGCCGGTTATAGTTCTCCGCATGCTTTGTGTGCACCAGCACAAGCAAACGCCGGCGCGTCTCCTCATCCAGCAGTGCCCGCGCCAGATCCACATTGCCAATATGCGCGACGATAAAGAGCGCACCATAGGGCGACCGCTCCGCTTCGATCAAATCGTTGACCTGTCCCGGCTGCACCGCATCGGCGGCCATTCGGCCTGTCCAACCGATGAACGTATCTACCGCGCGGGCGGCAAAGGACATGAAGTGGCGAAAGCCCGTTCCGAAGGATTGGGGTACCCGAACATTGGCGCCATGGGACGCAGCTTGGCGCAAGAACGCTGCGGAGGCTCGCCGTTGCTCTCGCCCGGTCAAATAGAAATAGAGAACGATGGGGGCAAGGACGACGAGGCAACCTCTCCGGCCGAGCAATCTTGCTGCCACGCCCGAAAACCTCAGCCCCGCATAGGCACCACGCTCGGCTATCCACGCCCAATGTCGCGACGTCGCACGCTGCCTCGAAAGCAGCTGCGGCAAGCGCCTGAGCATGCCGAAAAAGAGCCGCGCATGCATTCGACTGATACGGACATTGTCACGCCACAGGTCGAAATTGGATGTATTCCCCTCTGGATAGGTAACCGCCACGGGTTGCTCGACGACCTCTACACCGCGCCAGAAAAGGCGCACGATGATCTCGGTATCGAAATCCATGCGCCGCCCGATATGCTCGCCATCCGCCCAGAGCGCTGCCACGGCGGCCAGCGGATAGACCCGCAAACCGCACATGCTGTCGCTGATGGCCAAGGACAGCGTCTCGATCCAGACCCATATATGCGTTGCATAGCGGCCAATCGCCCGCCCGAGCGGAACCGACCGATCATAGACCGGAACGCCTGTCACCAACGCCTGCGGCTTTCCACGCGACAGCTCCAACAGCCGACCTATGGCACCCAGATCGTGCTGCCCGTCAGCGTCGATCTGCAGGACGTGCGTAAAGCCGGCAGCCATGGCCAGCTGAAATCCATGCAGAACGGCGCCACCCTTCCCTTGATTGGGATCGAGCCGAACCGCGTGGATTGCGTGATCCACGTCTTCCAGCGCCGCCAATCTCTCAGCATGCACAGCATCACTGCCGTCATCGACAATGAAAACGGCCAAGTTATGCGCCCGCAGGCGATCAACAATCTCGGGCACCGCGCCGCTGTGATTGTGGCTGGGGATCAAGGCGCAGGGGCGCCATGCCATATTCATGTCGGCGCCAGGCGAATGACACCCGAGGTCAGCACGACATCGGCACGACGATAAGAGAAGTTGAGGCGCTGCCTGTCCCTGTCATGTGTGAGGGCAAGCGTGACGGTCGTTTCCGGCAGCGTGAGGCGATGGAACTTGACCTGATAGTCTTGTGCGCTTTCCAGCGGCAAATCGAGATGGCGCGCCGCGAATTTGACGACCCAGTCGATCTGCGCCACACCCGGAACAATCGGCATGTTCGGAAAGTGACCGTCGAGTTGCAGCAGCTCCGGCGCGTTGAAAAGGTCCAGCTCCAACGCATCGCCGTTGCGGCGCATGGCCAATAGGTCGGGTTCGGTCTTTCCCTGATTGAAAAGGCTACGCAGTGCCGCCTGCCTGATCTTTCCCAACGGACCCACCGGCAGCTCCTCGACAAACCGCCAACGGCGGGGCATCGCCGCTGCCTCATGCCGCGATGCCAGGCACTGACGGAGGAGCCTCCCGAAACGAAACGCGCCAAGCCGCGCAAGTTCTGCAGAACCCGCAACGCTTGGCACGACAACGGCCGCCAGCACCAATTCGTCATCCCCCAGTGCTATGAGAGCGACCGCCGCGATCAGCGGCGATCCTGCCAGCGCCGCCTCGATCTCGGGCAGGCTCACGCGCTTTCCCTCGATCTTGACGATGCGGTCAGCCCGCCCGATCAATCGAAAGCCGCCCGGCACCTGCTCGGCCCGATCTTCCGTTCTGACCCATGCGTCGCCAGACGCAAAAGGCGAGCGCAACAGCAAGGCGCCGTCGGCGCCAATATCCAGCACGACGCCAGGCGCCGCTGACCAGGGCTCATTGGCCTCGCTCCGCCAGCGCCAACCGATCATCCCGGTTTCGGTACTGCCGTAGATTTCACATAAGGGCGCGTGAAATGCTTTTTGCGCTGTCGCCGCGCTGTCGTCGCCAAGCTCGGCCCCTGCGGAAAGCAAGCAGGAGGGCGGCACGTGGTTGGTGGCCAATTCCAGATCGCCAAGGCGTTTCAAATGCGCCGGGCTTACCACCACCGCTGCATGGCCGAGATCCTCGGCCAGCAGCTCTTCCCAGAATTCGTGCACCGCAGCTTCAAACGGCCTGCCTGTACAAAGCGGCCAAAAGAGCTTGAAGCTGAGGCCGAAGAGATGCTGATGCGTGACGGTTCCGACAATACGGCCATCTTTGGGAACGCTCGCCCCCAGAACCTGCTCGATCGCGACGGCTTCCCGCTGCATGAGAGCCAGGGTTTTATCGACGCGCTTTGGCTCCCCCGTGGAGCCCGAGGTAAAGAGCGAAAGCCGGCATGCCTTCGCATCGACGGCCTTCAATTCCATCGGACGGCCGACGCCCGCGCCAAGCTCGAAAACACTGGTCGCAGCATCCGCCGGCTGATCGGTCACGATCAAATCCCACTCGGCCTGGATAGCGTTGCTGGCGCCCGTCGTCGTGTTCTGTGGCAAGATGACGTCGGCGCCGATCTGGAACAGCGCCAGCATGGCGACGGCGCACCAATAGGTATCCTCGGTAATCACCAAGCCGCGCCGGCAATTCAACGCTGCCAGACGTGCCGCGTTATGCGCAACATCATGCCGGAGTTGTGAACGCAACAAAGGCTGGCCGCGACGGTAGGCGACAATGCTGCTCTCGTCGCCACTGCCGATGAGCAAATCCGACAGATCATGCATCCCGGCCTCGCTGGCGGTTACCCGCCAATAACCGGTCGCGGATGAGCATTTCACCGAGGAAGAGAACGCCACTGCAGACATAGGAAACGAGCCCGGTCCAAAGCAGCCAAAGCTCGATGCTGTGCAGCGCGGACAACAGCGTGGCAATCGCCGCGTTGGTCACCAACCAAACTGTCCAGATCCATGTCAGGCGGCGGCAATAATCCTGGCCTGCCGACGAAAGATCTGGATCGCGCACCCGCGCCATTCGTTCGACGAGGCTCGGCGGATGCCTTAGTGTGCTGCCGAACAATGCTGCGAACATCAGGCTGATGAGTGCCGGATAGATTCTCGACGCCAAAGTGGCATCGACGATTGACAGCATGCCCAATGCCGCGACCGCTGCCAGCAGCGGTACGCGCAACAGGCGCATGAAGCCGCTTGAGGAAAAGTAAGCGCGCGCAAACAACAGCAAGCAAGCGCCAATGGCAAAGACCGAAGGCGAAACGCGCTCATGCAGCGCATATACCAGAAATGGATAGGCCGCCCCGATCACCACGGCGACGGCGGTGCCTTTGCGGCCAGCTGCATTCTGACGGAATCTATTCAGCAAGGACCGCATGCACGCGATCAATCACGTCGCCGACCGAGCGAACCGATTTGAATTCGTCGACCTTGAGCTTGCGCCCCGTCAATTCCTGCAATTTGACGACAAGGTCGACAGCATCGATTGAATCGAGATCGAGGTCTTCATATAGCCGCGCCTGCAAGGTGATCTTCTCGGCTGGAATCTCGAACATGTCTTCGAGATAGCTGCGCAGCTTGCCCTCGATCTGCTCACGCGACAGCATTGGCTTCACTCCCGCCTTGGCCCTGGGCACGGACAAAGCTTGCCAGGCTGCGCACGTTCGCGAAGTGGGCCTTGATCTCGTCGGTGATGGTCTCGATTTTCAGGCCATAACGGCGACGCAAGGCAACGCCGAGTTCCAGCGCATCGATGGAATCGAGGCCAAGGCCGGTCCCGAACAGCATTTCTTCGCTATCGATGTCTTCCGGCTGCACGTCCTCGAGCTTCAGCGCGTCGATGATCAGGGCCTTAATGTCGTGTTCGAGGTCGTCCATACGCCGTTATCCAAGCCTCAGCTGTTCCGTGAAATAGCTCTGCAGGCGCCGTACCAAATGTCGCGCCGCCAATGAGCGGTATTGATAGCCAAGGGTATCCGCTGCGTCCAGACGATCCCCGACCAGAATGCGGAAATGGGAGCGGCTGGCCGGGATTTTCCACCAGGGATCCCCCTTGCTCAGCATGACCGGCCGGCAATCAATGGTGACCAGCTGGATTTGCGCTTCGGCCAACAAGGCGATATTGGCGAATCCGCGGCGGAATTGAAGGCTTTCCCCCGGCCGTGAGCGGGTTCCCTCGGGAAAAATGATCAGATCCTTGCCGTCCGCCATCGCCGTGCGGCAGGAATCCAGCAGCGCCTCGGGTTCCAGATCGTTCCGAATATAGCCCGCCCAGCGGACCACCCCGCCGAGATAGCGGTTGCGCCACAACTCAGCCTTCACGATGCATTGGGCGTGCCGGATCAGCGACATCAGGATCACGACATCGAGCAATGTCGGATGATTGGCAATGATCAGCCGGCCGGAACTGCTCTGCAGCGCCTCGCGCCCATGGACTTCCAGTTTGATGATGCCGAGCCATTCCAGCATGCCGACGAAGAAACGGAAGGTCCAATGGATGATGGCCTGCGTCGCGCGCACACGCCGTACCGCATCCCGCTCAAGCAAGGCAATCAATGGGAAAACACTGACAGCCAGCAGCAACCCACCGCCAAAGAATGTCGCGAAGGCAAACCCGGTCCCGGCCAAGCGCCAGATGTAGTTGACGCTGTTAAACACGGTGCCACCGCCACATCATTCGCCCGCCCCGTACCGCGGCGGCGGGCGCGTTGCCCAGCAGAAAGCGCAGAAACGACAGCGGTATGCATTCTTGCCCTTCATCGCCATCGGCCATCGTCGCGGACACGCTCAGTCCGGCATCATCCGCAGCGACCAGGGTCATCGCGAGAACCAATGGAAGCTCTTCCTCGGCCATGGGGCGAAAGGGCGCGTAATCGTCCGGCAAAGGTGCATCGAAATAGAACAATAGAACCGGTTTGCCGGGCGCCTCTGCCAGGCAAGCGGTGGCCTCGATAAGGCCATAGCCAAAACTGTCCAATGAGCCGGCGACGGCGGTATGCCCAGCCTTGTTGCCGGTATGGATCGACAGGAGTCCCGCCAGCCCGTGATGAACCGACATGCTGAACTCCGCCGGCGACGGCTGCTCGCCTTTAGCAAGGGATGTCAGCACCAGCACCGTCCGATCAAATTCGCCATGCCGGGACGCGAGAATGTAGCGCGCATCCTTGGCACCGCTGCAGGCGAGCGCCGCACCCAGGGCCTTCTGCCCTATAGGTGTCGCGCGGCGACGCAGCATCATTGGCAAGGTCGGCGCTGGCGGATCGTCGGCCGCAGAATCAGGCTGCCCCGCCCAGGCGCGCCATGCGCTCTTGCTCTCGCGCCCGGGCGCCCAGGCAAACCAATCGCGCACCTGGAACGGCAGGTCGCGGCGCACAGATTGACGAGGTAGTTCACGGTCGATCATGACTTGCAATAGATCCCACCGGGGCGGGAGAATTGGTTAACGACGCCGGATCATTCAATGGTTGTTATATGGCCGTCCGGCACCAGACAAGAGCGATATCTTGAGGCCCCTGGTTTATTTCACCGTGATCGATGGCATGGAGCGGCAGAAGCGGAGCTCTGCGGCAAAATCCGTTGTTATACAAATGGTTAGAATAATTCTCGGCCAGCCGAAGGCAAGTTTCGAAATTGCCGCCGAAGCGAGTGGCAAGCCTGTCGTGACGGGTCATCCGGAGATATTCATCTCCATCAGTCACAGCCAAGCGAGTCTCGCCTGCGCGGCAACCCAAATCGGCCCGATTGGGATCGACCTCGAGATTGCCAGGCCGCATCGGGATCTCGCCGGCATTGCCGCCTTTGCCTTCGGCCCGCGCGAGCAGATCCGCATCGCCCAAGAAGGCGCTGATGGATTCTACCGCATCTGGACCTTGCGCGAGGCGATCGCCAAGGCAAATGGCATTGGCCTGATAGAGGCCGCCGATCGCCGGGACCGGGTGGAGTCCGGGCCGGTGACGGGCGATTGGCGCTGGCAGGATTGGCATCTCACCCACCGGATTCTCGCGCCCGGTCGGCACCTCGCGATTGCCGTGCATGCGCCCGCGGTCGAAATTATCGACTGGCGCCGCGTCACGCCGAATGGCGCTTGATACGGCCGGCGCCGCGCGCGCCGAGGTGAAGCGACATGACCGCTTCCATCTGCGCCATCGCCTCCTCCTGCCCGAGCCCCTCCTGATTGAGGCCAAAGCGCAGCCACAGGCCGTCGATCATGGCAGTGATGCCGATGACCGCTGCCTCGCGCCTTTCCGGCGGCAAAAGCTCGGCAAGACCTGACAGCAGGTTGCTGCGCATCCGCGCATGGATGACGCGCTGGATGCGGGCGAAGGTCGGGTTGCGCGGTACCTCGGCGCAAAGCGAAAGCCAGGCATTGCAGATCTCCGGCTTGAAAAATTTCGGCGAGAAATTGCCGGCAACGATGGCCGCGATCCGCTCTCGCGGCGTTCTGGCCTTGGCCATCAATGCGATGACCTCGTCGCGCAACAGCGCGTTGGCGTGGCGCATCACGGCTTCCAGTAGCGCATCCTTGCCCTTGAAATAGTGCAGCACGATGCCCTTCGACATGCCGGCGCGTTCGGCCACCTTGGCAAGGGTCGTGCCGGCGATCCCCTCCTCCTGCAGGATCTCATAGGCTGCAGCGGCCAATTCCTGCCGGCGCAGCTGCTCGATACTCAACCGGGCCAAGCTGATTCTCCTGATTCATTCGGCCCTCATTGTCCCCGCCCTTGCAGCGGTTGTCCATTCGGACTATAAATTGACCCACGGGTCAATAAACAAACCAATCGGTCAATAATCTGGATCCACTTTTTTCGGGGAGATTTCGATGCGTCGCACGTTTCTGCTGATTGCCACCAGCCTGTCCCTGGTTCCCGTCCTCGCTGTCGCCGCCGAACCGGAAAGTTGCGCGAAGGTGCGCCTCGCCGAACCGGGTTGGAATGATCTCACCTTCACCACCGGCGTTACGACAGTCATTCTCGACGGCCTTGGCTATAAGGCAGAGAGCAACCTGCTCGGCCTCGACATCATTTATCAGAGCCTCAAGAACAAGGATCTCGACGTTTTCATGGGCTACTGGGATCCGGCCATGGTCAGCTATTACCAATCCTACAAGGCCGATGGATCGGTTGAGACGGTGCACCAGAACCTGGAAGGTGCCAAATACACCTTCGCCGTGCCGCAATACGTCTATGACGCCGGCGTCCACGACATTGCCGATCTCGCGGCGCAGGCCGACAAATTCGACAACAAGATGTACGGCATCGAGCCCGGCTCCAATCAGCTGATGTTCGACATCACCAAGGACGCCAAGTTCAAGCTTGCGGACTGGGAGGTCGTTGAATCGAGCGAACAGGGTATGCTCACTCAGGTCGACAAGGCGGTGCGCCATAAGGATTGGATCGTCTTCCAAGGCTGGGCGCCACACCCGATGAACAATGACTTTCCGATCGCCTACCTGACCGGCGGTGACGCCTATTACGGGCCTGATCTTGGCGCCGCCACCGTCCACACGCAGGTACGCAAGGGCTATCTCGACGAATGCCCCAATGTCGCTGCATTGCTCAAGAACATCACCTTCGACGTTCCGCTCGAAAATGAAGGCATGGGCTATCTGATCCATGACGGCATGAGCGCTACCGACGCCGCGGCCAAGGCCCTGAAGGCGCATCCCGAATATCTCGACAAATGGCTGGCAGGCGTTACCGCCCATGATGGCAGCGATGGAGCCGCCGCCGTGAAGAAAGCGCTCGGCCTCTAGAACGCGTTCATCTTGCCTTACGCCGACTTGGACGGTGTCTCCCTGTGGTACGACACCGTCCCCTCGCCGCGCGCCGACGCTGCACCAGCCTTGCTTATTCAGGGGCTCGGCATGCAGGCTACCGATTGGCCCGCCGCCTTGCTGTCGTCGCTTGCCAGCAAGCGGCCGCTGATCCTGTTCGACAATCGGGATGCCGGCCTGTCACAGCTGTTCGGCCCCCGGCAAGATGCCAAACTGCGGGAAGACGCCTTCCCCGGCTGGGACGAACCGGTTGGCCAGCCGCCTTACACGCTTTTCGATATGGCGGCGGACGCCGTTCATCTGCTGGATGCGCTCGGGATTCCGGCCGCCCACCTGGTCGGATTCTCCATGGGCGGTATGATTGCGCAGATCGTCGGCGCGCGGCATGCCGACAGGATCTTGAGCGTCACCGGCCTGATGACGAGCGCCGGCCAAGCTTGGCTGGAAAGCACCGCCGATGCCGATCGCATGATGCGGCATTCGATCGTCAACGAGCCTGACCCGGCAAGCCTTATCGACTTGCAGCTCCTCGCCGAGGAAATCTATGCCGGTCCGAGCCAGCTCACCGATCGCGTGAACCGGCACCAGGCGATACGCGATGCGCTGGCGCGCGGCCACCACAGTGCCGGCATCTGGCGACAATCGGTCGCCATGCGGGCAACGGGCGATCGCCAGGATCTCCTGCGCTGGCTCACGGCGCCGTTGTTGATGATGCATGGCCGCCAAGATCCTGTTGTCGCCTTCGCGCAGGCAGCAGCCATCGTCGAGCTGCTGCCCGACACACGCTTCATCGAATTGTCTCAGACCGGTCATGTTCTCACGGAGAACAACAGCCTGCTGATTGCCGGCACAATCTCCGCCTTCTGGGATTCGCTGGCGCGGTCATAAGTCATCGCTGGATGCTTGCAACGCGTCCTCCCGGATGATCTGCTGCCGACACAGATCAGGGAGAATGAAGCGCATGAAACTCTATTGGTCCCCCCATACCCGCTCGATCCGCGTCCTGTGGCTGCTCGAAGAAATCGGCAGTCCATATGAGCGCGTGCTGGTCGATATCCGCCAAGGCGATCAGAACAAGCCGGGATTTGAAAAGATCAATCCCCTGCGCAAAGTGCCGGCCATCGAGGATGACGGCGTCCACGTCGCCGAATCCGCCGCGATCTGCGCTTATCTCGCCGACAAATTTCCGGGAGCCGGCTTGGCCCCCAGGCTCGACGACCGACTTCGCGGACCCTATCTCCAATGGATGTATTTCGCCGCCGGCAATATGGAGCCCGCCTTTTTCCAGGCGGCCATGAATCTGGAGATACCGGAATCGCAGGCCGGCTGGGGCAGTTTCGACCGTTGCATCGGCGTCATCGAGGCCGCCGTCTCGCAGCACAACTGGCTGCTCGGTGAGCGTTTCAGCGCCGCCGACGTCCTGGTGGCGACCAGCCTCTATTACGGCATGAAGATCATGGGGATCGTTCCTGAAAAGCCGGCCTTTCTCGCCTACATCGGCCGTGCCGCGGCAAGGCCGGCCTTCCAGCGCGCCCAGATGATTGATACCGGGACTATCGATGGCGGGGCGGCCTAGCGTCCCGCCCTCAAAGCCGCTATGACATCTGCCGATCCCGTCAAGGAAGCCTTCGCAGATGAGCAACGATATCCTTCCCCTGCTGCAGCGTATCGCCGACAGCCTGGAGCGCCTGGCGCCACAAGCATCGAGGGAGGTCGATCTGGACGCCGCCGATGCCTTCGTCTGGCAGGCTGAAACCAGCTGGCTTGAGCCCGTTCCCAGCGTGTCGCGCGTTCATATCAACCTCCTGCAGGGCATTGACCGCAACAAGGATATCCTGCTCGACAATACCCGCCGCTTTGCCATCGGCCTGCCCGCCAACAACGCCTTGCTGTGGGGCGCTCGCGGCACTGGCAAGAGTTCGCTGGTGAAGGCCGTCCATGCCGCGATCAATCTCGATCCCCAGATGGCACCAAACGGGACACCCTTGAAGCTCATTGAGATCCACCGCGAGGATCTGGTGACCCTGCCGCGCCTGCTCAATTTTCTGCGCAGCGCCCGGCATCGCAGCGTCATCTTCTGCGACGACCTCTCCTTCGATGCCAATGATGCCAGCTACAAGTCATTGAAAGCCGTGCTGGAAGGCGGCCTCGAAGGGCGGCCGGGCAATGTCCTCTTTTACGCGACCTCGAACCGCCGGCACCTGATGCCGCGCGACATGATCGAAAACGAGCGCTCGACCGCCATCAACCCGTCGGAGGCCGTCGAAGAGAAGGTATCGCTGTCCGATCGTTTCGGCCTGTGGCTCGGCTTTCACAATTGCGACCAGGAAACCTTCTTCGCCATCATCGACGGCTATTGCGCCAGCTTCGGCCTCGACCTCCCGCGCGAGGAGGTCCACGCCCAGGCTGTCGAATGGTCGGTCACGCGCGGCTCGAGATCCGGTCGCGTCGCCTGGCAGTTCATCCAGGATCTCGCCGGCAGGCTTGGCAAGAAGATCGTTCTTTAAGCGCCGCCACCCAGATATTTCATCGGGTCGACCGGTTCCTCGCCCTTGCGGATTTCGAAATGGAGCTGGGGCTTCGCCACATTGCCGGTCTGGCCGATGCGGGCGATGACCGCCCCGCGCTTCACCTTGTCGCCCTTCTGCACCAGCAGGGATTGGTTATGCGCATAGGCCGTAATCAGCCCGTTCGAATGGCGAATGAGCACCAGATTCCCGAAGCCGCGTAACTGGTTGCCGGCATAGGCGACCGTTCCATCCGCCGCCGCCATGACGGGGGCGCCAGCGGGTGCCGCGATGTTGATGCCATCGTTGCGCAAGCCATCCGACGTCGTGCCGAATTTCGAAATGACCTTGCCCTGCGCCGGCCAGACAAAGCCGGCACTGCTCGGCGCCGAAACCACGGCTGCTTGCTGGACCGGCTGCACAGCAGGTGCCGGTGCTGGTGCCGGTGCAGTGGGTGCTGCCTTGGCTTTTGTCTGCTGCTCATAGGCGCCTTCAACGGCCTCTTCGGCAGCCGTCAGATCAGGCTCAGTCGCTGCGGGCTTTGTGGCCGCCGGCGCTGCCTGCGGCGTGGGGGCAGCCGGGACCGTCACGGGTGGCGGCAGCGGCTGCACCTTGGCGGAGGATGTCGAGGACGGTGCCGCCGTCGCGACCGGCGCCGATTTGGCCCCTGGCGGCGGTGGCAGCGCCGTTGCCGAAACGCTGCCGGCATTTGCGGCTGACGGCACCACATCCACCTGGGGTGCGGGCGGCGTCGCGGGCGTCGAACTCGGCAGCGCTACGGCAGCACTCTGCGTCGCTTCAACTGCGCTCGGCAATGTCAGAGACTGTCCGACCCGCAGGGCATAAGGCGGCTTCAAATTATTGAGCTCGACCAACGCACTCTGTTGCACGCGAAAGCGCCTGGCGAGACCGCTCAGCGTGTCGCCCGTTTTCACGACATAGGCCTGGCGCTCGGAGATGCGCAGCTCCCGACCCGGCCGCAGATTATAGGGTGGCTGCAGACCATTGTTGTCGATCAGGGCGCGGATCGGCGTATTCGTCCGATTGGAGATGATCGCCAGCGTATCTCCGGGCGCCACGACATAGCTGCCATTGACGACCTGCCCCATGTTCGGATTCTTCGGGGCAGACGAATAGGTCGAATTCATGCTGGGTGCGACCATATTGCCGCATGCCGTAAGCAACAGGGTGGCGGTCACAGCGCCGAGCAATCGCCGCATCATCAGTTCTCCATCCGCCGCGGCGTGGGCCGGCCGTCACCTTCCGGCAAGGCGCCCTCGACCAGCGGCACGAAGCGCACGTCGGTAATGATCTTTGGTGTGACCGAGCCATCCTCCTGCTTGGTCAGTTTGACCAAGACCTGATCGCCCCGCTCCGGCCCCACGGGAATGACCATGATGCCGCCGATCGCCAACTGATCCACCAGCGTCTGCGGAATCTCTGCCGCGGCAGCCGTCACGATGATGCGATCGAAGGGCGCCTGCTCACGCCAACCGCGTGAGCCGTCGCTGCAGCGGCTGGTGATGTTGTGCAGGCGCAAATGATGGAAGCGCTGCTCGGCCTCGACCAGCAAGGATTTATAGCGTTCGATGGTATAGAGCCGCCGGCAAAGGCGCGACAGCACGGCGGCCTGATAGCCGGAGCCGGTACCGATCTCGAGCACCTTATGTGTCTTCTTGACCTCAAGCGCTTCCGTCATCATGGCGACGATCTGCGGCTGGCTGATCGTCTGGCCATGGCTGATGGGCAGCGCCTGATCCTCATAGGCCTGGTCATGAAAGCTATCCAGCACGAACAGCTCGCGCGGAATGCGCTCGATCGCATTGAGGACGTTCGTGTCGGTCAAGCCGGCACGTCGCAGCCCCATGATCATGCGAATCTTGCGCGCATGCAGGCTCATCGAGGCAGGCCGTCCACCTTGCCCGGTTTCTTCTTCGCCGAGGCTTTCGGCTTCGGAAACAGACCTTCCATCCGCCGCAACATCGTCGCATGCGTCAGGTCGAAATGGAGCGGCGTCACCGACACGGCCTTGGTCATGACGATGCCAAGGTCGGTTTCCGGATGCTCCGGCTCGTCCGTCGGGAAGTCGCCGATCCAGGTCACTTCGCGCTCGAACGGATCGCGTGCATGCACGACCTCGACCTGCGACATGCGGCGCCCCTGGCGGCCGACCTCGATACCCGTCACATCCTTGGGCGGCACGGGCGGGAAGTTGACGCTCATCAGAACGCCCTTCGGCCAGGCGATCGACACCAGCTTGCGCACGACCTCCGGGCCGAACGCCGCCGCGGTTTCCCAATGCAGCTTGTCCTTGGCACGCACACGCACCTGGCTGAAAGCGATGGCCGGAATGCCCAGCATGGCCCCTTCCATCGCCGCCGCCACCGTACCCGAATAGAGAACATCCTCACCCAGATTGGCGCCGCGATTGACTCCGGACAGGACGATATCCGGGCGGCGGTCCTTCATTAGGTGATTGACCGCGATCAAGGTGCAATCGCTGGGCGTACCGGAAACGGCGAACTTGCGCGTCGCCACCTTGCTGATCTGCAAAGGGCGCCGCAGCGTCAGCGAATGCGAAGCGCCGCTATGCTCACTCTCCGGTGCCACGACCCAGACATCGGGCGAGAGGCTCTTGGCGATCTTCTCAAGCACTTTGAGGCCCGGCGCGTGAATGCCGTCGTCATTGGTGACGAGGATGCGGGCCTTCTTCAGATTGAAAGGCGTCTTAAGCATGTGCGCGAATGACCTCGAGACCGTTCATATAGGGCCGCAGGGCATCCGGCACGACGATCGAGCCGTCTTCCTGCTGATAGTTTTCCAAGACCGCAATGAGCGCGCGCCCGACGGCAACACCCGAACCATTGAGCGTGTGCACCAAGCGCGTGCCCTTCTCGCCCGGCTTGCGGCAACGCGCCTTCATGCGCCGTGCCTGGAACTCGCCGCAATTCGAGCAGCTTGAGATTTCGCGGTACATCCCCTGCCCTGGCAGCCACACTTCGATGTCGAAGGTCTTCTGCGATGAGAAGCCCATATCGCCCGTCGACAACGTCATGACGCGATACGGCAGTCCGAGCTTTGAAAGAACATTCTCGGCGCATTTGGTCATGCGCTGGTGTTCCGCATCCGAGTCATCCGGATGCGCGATCGACACCATCTCGACTTTCCAGAACTGATGCTGGCGGATCATGCCGCGCGTATCGCGGCCGGCAGCGCCCGCTTCCGACCGGAAGCACGCCGTCAACGCCGTGTAGCGGAACGGCAGCTTGGTCTCGTCCGCAATCTCATCGGCCGCGAGATTGGTGAGCGGCACTTCGGATGTGGGGATGAGGTAATGCCCCTGCTCCGTCTTGAAGAGATCCTCGGCGAATTTCGGCAAATTGCCGGTGCCGTAGAGCGAAACGTCCTTCACCAGGAAGGGCGGATTGACTTCGGTATAGCCATGCTCGTTTGTGTGCAGGTCCAGCATGAACTGGCCGAGCGCCCGCTCGAGCCGCGCCAGCGCACCCTTCAGCACCACGAAGCGCGCGCCGGAGATTTTCGCGGCGGCGGCAAAATCCATCAGCCCCAATGCCTCGCCGAGCTCGAAATGCTGCTTCGGTGCGAAAGCAAAATTGCGACGGGCACCGACTTCGCGCTCGATCCGGTTCGCCGTCTCGTCAGCGCCGTCGGGCACATCGGCCACCGGCAGGTTGGGCTGCTGCGCCAGCAATGCATCCAGCTCGGCGGCGGCCTTCTGCTCTTCGACCTCAGCCTCGGCCATCCGGTCCTTGAGGCTCGCCACCTCCGCCATCAGCGCGGCCGCATCGCCGCCCTTCGATTTGATCTGGCCAACCTGCTTGGAGAGGTCGTTGCGCCTGGCCTGCATTTCCTGCCAGGCGGTTTGGGTCGCCCGGCGCCTGCCGTCGAGCTCGATGACGGTCGCCGCCAACGGCGGCAAGCCACGCCGTGCCCGCCCCGCATCGAAGGCGTCGGGATTGTCACGAATCCATTTTGGGTCAAACATTTAGCCGTCGAGCTCCAGATCCTCGATTCGGCTCAACTTATAAGACGGAACCCGCGGCTGGTCAAAGTGCGCTTAGGCCGGTTTGACGTCGGTTCCGGGCTCGCCGTCTTCCGCTTTGGCTTCCTCTTCGGCCCGCTTCTTCTCGACCAAGCGCGCCATAAGAATGGAGACCTCGTAGAGCGCCAGCATCGGCACAGCCAGCGACATCATGCTGAGGGCATCAGGCGGTGTCACGATTGCGGCCACCACGACGATGGCAACGACCGCATAACGGCGCTTTTCCCGCAAGCCCTGCGAGCCGACGATGCCGACCTTTGCGAGCAGCGTCAAAAGCACGGGTAATTCGAAGCAGAAGCCGAAGGCGAAAATCAGCTTCATGATCAGATTGATATACTCGCCGATCTTGGGCAGCAGCTCGATCGCCAACTTCCCCTCGCCGCCAGCAGTCTCGAAGCCGAGGAAGAACTTCCACGCCATCGGCATGAGGACGTAATAGACGAACGCCATGCCGACCGCGAACATAATCGGCGTGGCAATGAGGAATGGCAGAAACGCACTCTTCTCATGCTTATAGAGGCCGGGCGCGATGAAGGCCCAGATCTGCGCGGCGATGATGGGAAAGGACACGCAAAGCGCCCCGAAGGCCGCGACCTTAAGCTGCGTGAAGAACGGTTCCGTGAGATCCGTGAAGATCATCGGCCGGCCGGCCGGCAGCAATAAGGCGAGCGGTCGCTGCAGAAATTCAAGAATATGCTGCGCGAAATAGAAGCAGACAATGAAGGCCAGGAAAAAGCCGAGCGTTGCATAGAGCAGACGCGTCCGCAGCTCTACGAGATGCTCCAGCAAGGGCATCTTCTTATCTTCTTCGGCGCCGCTCATGCTGACAGGCTCTTATCGGTGGTGGTCTGAGCCGGCGCCGTCTCGCCGCTCGGCTCGTTGGCGGCAACCGGCGCCGGAGCCGGTGTCGTTTCCCGCGTCGTTTCCCCCGTCGTTTCCGGCGTCACGGTCAGCGACGGCATTGTTGCCGTCATTTCAGAAATGCTGGGCTTGGCGGGTTCGGTGTCCGGCAGAGGCGCTGAAAGGGCGGCCTTGGCTTCCGTCACCGGCTCGTTGATCGCCTTCTTCAACTCGCCCGACGGATCAATCGCCTTTTCGATCTTGTCGCTGATCGAGTGCGAGCTGATCTTCTGCAATTCGCGCTTGGCGTCTTCCAGTTCCGCCTCGCGGACGATCTCATTGACGCCACTTTGGAACTCGGCGCCAAGCTTGCGCGCCGCGCGCATCCAATGCGAAAAAGTCTTCAGGGCGTGCGGCAGTTCCTTGGGGCCTAAGACCACCAGGACGACCACGCCGATGATCAACATCTCGCTCCAGCCGATGTCGAACATCCAGCCTTACCCTTTTAACCCTTGATCGTTTCGCCCGCCCAAATCCCGGGCGACGGCCCTTAGCTGCGGTCGACGATGGTTTCCCGCGGCTTCTCTTCGGATTTTGCGACGTTGACGTTCGCGTCGTCCTTGCTGCCGTCCTTGATGTTCTTCTTGAAGTCCTTAATGCCGGCGCCAAGGTCGCCCATGATCTTCGACAGTTTGCCGCCGCCGCCGAAAAGGACGAGCACAACGACCAAAACGATCAGAAGATGCCAAATGCTGAAGCTACCCATCTGGGCCTCTCCTCAAAATCTTAACCCTCCGGCGGTGGGCGCCGGACCCGGGCGGACTATGGCAAATCCGCCGCTTCGCTACAATAGCCAGTCACTATCATTTAGTCGGCGCTAACCCGCTGACAAGGCCGCAAATTCGGGACCGCTACCGCGCGGCGGCCAAGTCCTTGCGCCCCTCTTCCCGGCGACTGGGAAAGATCAGGGCGTCAGCCGGATCGAGTTGCAGGAGAATCCGGCTGCCGGCCTCGGGCAAATGCCGGCCACTATGCCGCACATGGAAGAGCATGCCCTCGCCGGTGGCGCCCTCCACACGGACCACCAATAGTTTGCTGCCGCCAAGGAAACGTACTTCTTCCACGCGGCCGCTTGCCGTCGGCAGGGATCCGCTGCCGGCACTGACCCATTGGAGGCTCTCGGGCCGGATCAGCACCTGCACATCCGTCCCGTCGCCCAGGCCTGCCGCCGGCAAGGCGCCGAATGGTGTTGCGAGCATGCCGCCGGAAACGCGGCCCGTAAGCTCATTCGTATTGCTGAAGAACCGGGTAACAAATGGACTGACCGGGCGATGATAGAGCGCATCCGGCGACCCGCTCTGGACGATCCGGCCCGCTTCCATCAGATAGATCCGATCCGCCATGAACATGGCCTCGTCCGGATCATGCGTCACCATCAACGTCGCCGTCCGGCTGCGCTTCAGGACATGCAGCGTCTCGTCGCGGATCTGCTCGCGCAACCGCGCATCGAGCCCGGAGAACGGCTCATCGAGCAGCAACACTGCCGGCTGCGGTGCCAATGCGCGGGCCAAGGCGATGCGTTGCTGCTGGCCGCCCGACAAGGCATGCGGAAATGCCCCGGCATATTCAATCATGTCGACCTGGTCCAATACCGCCGCGATCCGCTTTTCGCGCCGGCCCGCATCAAGCTCCGTGAGGCCGAAGCCGATATTGCGCGCAACGGTGAGGTGCGGAAACAGGGCGAAGTCCTGGAAGACCAGCCCGACCCCACGCTGTTCGGGCGGCACGCTCAGCCGGGCACCGCCGTCAGCGATGGTCTGCCCCTGCATGATGACACGGCCTTGCTGCAGCGTCTCCAATCCGGCGGCCAGGCGCAAAATCGTCGACTTTCCGCAACCGGACGGCCCGAGCAGGCAGATGACTTCGCCTTCATTGACGTGGAGCGAAACATGTTCGACCGCCTTCACTTTGTCATAGGCATGGCTGACATCGTGAAGTTCAAGTGCGCTGGAGGATGAAGGCGTCATCGGGTGAATGTCTCAATCGCCGGCGCATCATGTCCGGGCCGGGCCTTGGCGCTGGCCCGTGCCATCAAATAGACCGGAATGATGCCGACCGCCACAATCGCGATGGCCGGCCCAGCCGCCTCGGCAAGGCGTTCATCGCTGGCAAGGTTGTAGGTCATGGTGGCGAGGGTGTCGAAATTGAATGGGCGCAGCACCAGGGTCGCCGGCAATTCCTTCAAGACATCGACAAAGACGACGATCGCGGCGGTGAGCAGGCTGCCGCGCATGATCGGCAAATGAACATCGGTCAGCGTGCCGAATGGCGAGCGGCCCAGGGAACGCGCGGCGAAATCCATCGAGCGCGTGACCTTGCCAAGGCTCGTCTCCACGACATTGAGGCTGACGGTCAGAAAGCGCACCAGATAGGCGAAGGTCACGGCGACCAGCGTGCCGCTCAGAACCAGGCCAAAGGTGATGCCGAATGTCGCCTTCGCCCAGGCATTGATGCCGTGATCTATCGCTGCAAAGGGCAGCAGGATTCCGATCGCCAGCACTGGCCCCGGAATAGCATAGCCAAGGCTTGCCACACGCACCGCCCATTGGGTCGGGCGCGTCGGATGCAGCCGCATCGCATAGGCGAGGACCGAAGCCAGGCAAACCGCCAGCACGGCCGCAAAGCCGGCCATGAAGAAACTGTTGCGAACAAGAAACAGAAACTTCTCTCCGGCCCAGGCATCGAGATTGGTGATCGCCCAATAGAGCAGGACCGATGCCGGCAGCAGGAAGCCAAAAGTGACGGGCACCGCGCAACCGGCAATCGCGCCGACGGCCCGAATTCCGGTCAGGCGATAGCGGGGCAACGGACGATAGCGCGTCGTCGTATGGGCGAAACTGCGACGTCCCCTGGACCAGCGCTCCAAGGCGAGAAACACAAAGACGATCGACAGAAGAAGCGCTGCCAATTGCGACCCGGCCGTGGCGTCGCCCATGCCGCGCCAGACGCGGTAGATGCCGGTCGCCAACGTGTCGACGCCAAAATACTGGACCGTGCCGAAATCGTTGAGCGCTTCCATCAAGGCGAGGGCCACGCCCGCCACCAGCGCCGGCCGCGCCAACGGCAAAGCGACACGGAAGAAACCGCGCCAGGGCGAACAGCCCAAGGTCCGGCTGACTTCCAGCACACAGGCGGATTGCTCAAGGAAGGCGGCACGGGCGAGGAGGTAGACGTAAGGATAAAGCACCAACACCAGCATCACGACGGCGCCCGGCAGGGAACGGATATCCGGGATCCAGCGCAATCCCCCTTCCATGCCTAAGAAGTCTCGCAGCGCCGACTGCGCCGGCCCCGCGTAATCAAGCAAACCGGTATAGGTGTAGGCGATGACATAGGCCGGCATCGCCATCGGCAGCAGCAGCGCCCAATCGAAGACTTTGCGCCCCGGGAAACGGCAGAGCGTCACCATCCACGCCGCCGGCACACCCATCAGCAGAACGCCAATGCCCACCCCGCCCACCAGCAGCAGCGAATTGGCCACATAGCTGGACAGCACGGTCTCAGCGAGATGCCGCCAGATATCGCCTCTTGCCGCGAAGATGCTCGAGAAGACAGCGAGGATCGGGAAAGCAACGGCAAGGGCGATCGCCCAGGTCACAATAGTCCAGAGGCGCGGCCGGCGCATTTTGGTGGGGGAAAGGCGTCCCGTCGCGTCGGCAGCGGTATCGATGGAGACCAAAGGACAAACTCTCGCGACAGCGCGGCGCCCCGCCCATATTTCGGGCCTTTATGGCGTCGCCGTGAAGGCATTTTCAAACGATATTGCGAGTTATTCTGAATAGCAAGAAAAGCCGTTAACTTTCCCTGCGACATTTCCTCACAAGGCCTAGGGACATGCCTCCCCTTCACAAGCCGCCGGTGCCGGCGCCGCTTCCGGTGCAGGTGTCGGCTCGGGCGCCGTTGGCTCAGGGGCGGCTTGCGGGATCGCTGCGGGCTCCGACTGGGGCGCCGGGTCGACTGAGATAGGTGCAGCCGGCTCCACTGCCGCTGGCGCTTCGACAGGCTGCGTGGAAGGAACCGCCACAGCATCCGGCGCAGTGGCATCCGGCTCCGGCAAGGGTGCTGAAACCGGCTCCATCACCTGAGGCTCGGGTGCCGACGGTGCCATCGGCTGGCTCTGCTGGTTGGCGAGATCGACCGCTGCCTGGCGGCCAAAGTAGAGTTGCGTCAGGTCGACATCCGGCCCGCCGCCATCGCTGCAAACCTGTGTCGTCCGATTGCAGGCAACGCCCGCTTGCGGCGCGAACATATCGGCGTTCGTCCAGCCGGCGACGCGGCGCGTGTCGCCCTTGCTGAAATACTTGCGCGTCAGGACTGCATTCAGACCATTCCCGTCCGAGCAAGACTGGCTGCGCCGATCGCAGAGGACGCCTTGTTGAGGGGCGAAAATAAAGGCCTGGTCGCCATACTTCTTGGCACCATATTTCGCTGATTTCTTGCCCAGATATTCATTGGTCGCGTAGTAGTCGACACCGTAGCGGTCATAGCAGACATGGCGGCGGCGATCGCAGGTCAGACCCTTTTTCGGCGAAAAGCGATCCGCACCGGCATAGCCATTGTTCCAGCCATAGGGTGACGTCCAGCCGCTATAGACAGGGGCACTCGAATAGCCCGTCGAATAACCAGGCGCATATCCGGGCCCGCTTTGATAGGCCGTGCAAGCTGACAGCAGAGCTGCCAATGCCAGGAATAAGTACCGCATGAGATCCTCGTGACGGCGCCAGAAAATGCCGCCGGCGCCCGCTTCCCATATCTCACGAGAACGCCTTCATCGGTGATCACTTCACCGCGAGGTGGGGCTTGCACGCCTTGTCGCAGGCATGTCACCTGCCCTTGTCGTCTGGCGCTACAGAATTTATGTATATTACAGTCAATTTTAAGAGCTGAACCCGATGTCGACCGCCCCCGCTTCCGGCCACCCGGCCGTTCCGACGGAAAGCCAGATCGAGGATCTGGTCGCGACGTTTTATGCGCGCATCCGTCGTGACGCTGAACTGGGGCCGATCTTCACGCGTGTGATCGGCGACGATTGGGGACCGCATCTCAAAACAATGTGCAGCTTCTGGTCGCCGGTCATGCTGACGTCGGGCCGCTACAAGGGGCGGCCCATTCCCGCGCATATCAAGATCGCCGGGATCGAGCCGCAGCATTTTGCGCGATGGCTGAAACTGTTCGCCAAGACCGCGCACGATCTTTTCGAAGCGCCTTTGGCAGAGGCCTTCATTGAACGCGCCCATCGCATTGCCGAAAGCTTCAAGCTCGCCTTTGCCTTTCATGCCAAGGATCCGACCGCCTGGGTTCCGAACATGCCGCCGATGGTCCAGCCTTGATCGTGGTGGTTGCGACCTTGGCCGAAGCTGAGGCCGCCATCGCCCGGCATCCGGCGGACGATTTGGAACTCTGGTCACCGGAAGACGCTGCCCAGATCCATGGCGTGCTGTGGTTCAGCATGCTGCAGCAGGCCCTGCGCGCAGCGGCTCCCGACCGCGAACCGCGCTTAGTTCTCGACTGCGGCAACCGAGGCGATCTTGCCGTCGAGGCGTTACGCCTCGGCCTGCAGCATGTCGCGCTGCGCGCAGCCCCCGACGTCATGACCAAGATCGCCGATATCGCCGCCGCCCGCGGTGCGCGTGTTGTGACGGGCCGGCCTATTTTTCCGTGACGTAAGCGCTATCAATCTGTGGGCGGATTGAACTGCCGCCCGATTCTGGCTATGAACCTGCCCCGACCTTCATTTTCGCGGCTGCACAATCCGCGACCCGCCTTTCGGGAGCTAAATCCATGAAAACGACGCAAAAAGTTAAAAAGATCCTTTCCCATTACGAATCCGACAATCCGGGCACCAAGGCCAATCTGGCCCGAATCCTGATGAATGGCCGCCTGGGCGGTTCCGGTCGCCTGGTGATCCTGCCGGTCGACCAGGGTTTCGAGCATGGCCCGGCGCGCAGTTTTGCGGCGAACCCGGCGGCCTATGACCCCCATTACCATTTCGATCTGGCAATCGAAGCCGGCCTCTCGGCCTATGCAGCGCCGCTTGGCTTCATCGAAGCCGGCGCCGATACCTTCGCCGGCCAGATCCCGACGATCCTGAAGGTCAACAGCTCCAACAGCCTGGCGACGCTGAAGGACCAGGCCATCACCGGCACGGTCAACGATGCGCTGCGCCTCGGCTGCTCGGCCATCGGCTTCACCATTTATCCGGGCTCCGATCATGCCTTCGACATGATGGAAGAAATCCGCGAGATGGCGGAAGAAGCCAAGGCCGCCGGCCTCGCCGTCGTCGTCTGGTCCTATCCGCGCGGCGACACCATCAGCAAGGATGGCGAGACGGCGATGGATATCTGCGCCTATGCAGCCCACATGGCCGCCCTCCTCGGCGCCCATATCATCAAGGTGAAGCCGCCGACCGCCGTCATCGAGCAGGGCGAAGCGAAGAAGGTCTACGAGAAGGAAAAGATCGACATCGCCACCATGGCGGCGCGTATCCGCCACGTGACGCAGGCCTGCTTCAACGGCAAGCGCATCGTCGTCTTCTCGGGCGGTGCTTCGAAAGGTCTCGATGGCCTTTACGACGAAGTCCGCGGCATCCGCGATGGCGGCGGCAACGGTTCGATCATCGGTCGCAACACCTTCCAGCGCCCGCGCGAAGACGCGCTGAAGATGCTCGACACCATCATCAAGATCTATCAGGGCAAGGAATAAAGCGATCTCTGCCGATACTCCAACCTGCCGGCTCTATCTCACGACGCCGTCCGAGCTTGTCTCGGGCGGCGTTGCCGTGAGTGCCTTTGCCGATTTGCTGGCGAAGGCGATCGCTGCTGCGGATATCGCCTGCCTGCGGATCACGGGCGATGACGCGGCACGCATCGCGACAATTGCCAAGCCGCTGCTGCCGCTGGCCCAGGACCAGGGCGTCGCTGTCCTGTTCGATGATGCAGATCTCACGCTCAAGCTGCGGGGCGATGGCGTTCATCTCACCGACCCCGCGCTCTATGCCAAAGCACGCCGCACCCTCGGCACGGACGGCATCGTCGGCGTTGCCTGCCCCTTGGAACGGCATACGGCGATGGAGGTCGGCGAGGCCGGCGCCGATTACGTCCAATTCCAGCCGGGCATGGCGGAAGACATTGAACTGATTGCCTGGTGGAGCGAAATGATGACGATCCCCAGCGTCATTGCCGGCAAGTTCACGCCGGAAAGCGCCAAGGCCTTCATTGGAGCCGGCGCTGATTTCCTGGCACCAGCGCCGACAATCTGGGCGGAGTCCGACCCCATCGCCGCGATTGCGGCGTTGCTGTCTTAGAGATTTTCGTCGTTCATCCGTCACTTGGCGCCCCCCTCCCTAACCCTCCCCCTGAAGGGAGAGGGAATTGGAACGAGGTAGTCGGTGCGAATTCGGTGAGAAAGCCCTCTCCCTTCAGGGCGAGCGATGACTTTCTCCATCCAGTTTCTGTTTTCTCTTCCTCAAGATCCCCACGCGACACCGCTCGGGCAGATGTGCCGGCCGTGCGTTTCGGCCGTGACGGATGCTGCTGCCTGCAGCATCGAAGGGGAATCCGGTCACCGCATCGGATCCGGCGGGGGCTGAGATTCCTCGACAGCCCGCGAGAGAGCCCTTGTGACCCCATGGCTCTAGGGGGACCGCTCATCCACCCGGTCCGGGAGGCCGGTTTCAAACCCACGGCC